>NZ_RJVP01000001.1 GCF_003730115.1 Pseudomethylobacillus aquaticus
AGGACCAGAAGCCGAGTAACCATGCCAACTGGAGGCCGGTTGGCAGTGCGGACTTCAGTCAGGGTTACGACCCGATCTCGCCGGTGTATCCGGGCAAGACGGGTACGCAGTACACGGTGCAGGAGGGCGACACCTTGCAGGGCATCGCGCAGGCGGTGTGGGGGGATGGTGCGCTGTGGTTCCTGATTGCGGATGCGAACGGGCTTGGCAGCAGTGAGGCGTTGGTGGCGGGGACGGTGTTGAGCCTGCCGAACAAGGTGACCAACGTGCACAACACCAGCGGGACGTTCCGTCCGTACAGTCCTGGTGAGGCGATGGGGGACACCAGTCCCACCTTGCCTGCGGCGCCTGCCCCACCGGGGCTGGGCGGCTGTGGCGGGCTGGGGGCGATCATCGTCATTGTCATCGTGGTGGTCGCTACCGTCATGACCGCAGGGGCATTGGCACCAGTAAGCGCCAGTATTGCAGCTGGTACAGGCGGCGTTGCTGCTGGTACCTTTGCGACTGGGGTTGCTGTGCTGGGAGGAACGGCTGGCTTAACTGCTGGGGTCGGTCTCAGTATCGGGCTGGCTGCCGGTGCCATTGGCTCGATTGCAGGACAAGTCGCCGGCATGGCCATGGGTGTGCAGGACAAGTTCAGCTGGAGCGCCGTAGCAACAAGCGCCATTGGTTCAGGCTTGGGGGCAAGCGGTGCACTAGGTGGAGTCCTTGGGAAAGTACCAGGCGGGGCGTATGGTCGAGCGATTAGTGGCAATGTAATCAACCAGGGTATTGGGATGATCACTGGCGCGCAAAAGGGCTTCAGCTGGGCAGGTGTTGCCGCAGCAGCCATTGCTGCCCCCATCACCGACAAGATCAGTCAGGGCATTAAAGGCGCTGACTTTGCACAGACCAATCAACTCAATGCAGGTATCGCAGGCGCAGCAGCAGGCGTTGCGACCGGCACGATCAATGAGTTCACCCGTATCGTCATCGAAGGCGGCAAGGTGAGCTGGATGAATGTGGCTGCCGAAGGTATCCGGGAAGGGATCTACAGCTATGGAGGAAAGCTTGGAGAAGGTGATCCCAATAGAGCCACCGCGCGTATCAATCAATTCAAAGGACCAGATGGGGAGCCTCTCTGGAAGAACGAAGATCAGCGTGCGGCATTGATAGATTTGCTTAACCAAGACCCAGCAATGACGCCTGAAAAGTTTGCGCATGACCAAAAGATGGCCATGCTGGCGGATGCAGCTTATCTCAATGATGTGAAAAATCCGCAACTGGGTTTCCGCGACACAGCCCCAGAGCATGTCGTCCGTGTAACTAACTTTGGAGAGGGAGACTTGGCAGGCTTCACTCAAAGTGATTTCGAAAACGATGAAATCGGGTTCAGTGCCAGTCTGTTCCGGGACACGCGCGATGGCAACTACACACTTAGCTATCGAGGTACTGATGACAGTCCTGACTGGCGGAATGGCAACGTACAAGCGCTTAGTCCAAGTGCACCTCAGTACAAACAGGCAATCAATTTGGCGCAGAGGCTGCAGGCTGCGCTCGGTGACCGGTTCACAGATATTACAGGCCATTCATTAGGAGGTGGTGCAGGCGCTGCTGCCTCAATGTTAACTGGCATTCGAGCGACTACCTTCAATGCAGCAGGTCTTAATCCAGAGACCGTCACCAGCCGCGGAGGAACGTGGGATCCAGCCTTAGCCAAAAGCCTGATCACAAACTATCGTGTGAATGACGAGGTACTAACCAGTATGCAAGAACGTGGTTCCATCGGTTCTTTACCACTGTCTTTATTAACGCCAATCATTGGTCCACCTGCAGTCGTCCTAAACGGGCTTGCTGCTGCTTTGCCTGATGCCGCTGGCCGTCAGATTACGATTAACGCTTTTGATCAAAATAACCGGAGCATGTCGTGGTTGGGGCGAAATAATTTATTCAAAATGCAACCCATAGCCCTGCACGGTATGGATTACATCATGCGTGGTATGCTGATAAATAAGGTGAAGGGCTCTCAATGATACGAACCAGTACAGCAGCATTAGCGACATTACTCATGATTGGATGCACGGGATTGGTGAATGGTATGTCCGCGGAAGAACTCATCTTTGAAAAATCGCCCTATGTTGAAGCCGCTAAAGCGGCTAGGCAAGATGACGTAGCTGCGCTTGAAAAACTCATCAAGCAAGGTATCAATGTCAACCATGAAGGCAAGGAGACCAGAACCCCTTGGGGAAGAGACACTGTAACGCTATTGTTATGGGCTACTCTGTCCGAGAGCGAAAGGGGGACTGAAGTGCTGCTCAAGGCTGGTGCTGATCCGAACAAGGCCACGCGCCACGGAATGGTACCGTTGATCGCTGCGTCGGGCTCGAAAAGCGATTCTCTCTTTGAGTTACTTCTAATAAGTTACAAAGCAGACCCAAACAGAATTCTCCGAAATGGTCCCTCTAATACAGCACTGACAGTGGCGTTAGAAGAAAGAAATAACTTGGGAGAAAAGCGATTCGATCGTGCTGAGACCCTGATCAAATACGGTGCAGATGTTAACTTGGACATGGATAGAGGAGCGACCGCAGCTATTGTCTTCAGCATTTTGGGAGACTGGCGTGCCGTATTCTGGCTACTGGAACATGGCGCCAATGTCGAGGTGCGGGACAGTGTGCGTGGCACGATGATGTGTTATCTACGAAACAGCTATCGAGCCAATACACTAGCCCCTTCTGAAGCCTACAGCTACCGTGAAAAAGTTCGAGATTGGTTGCTTGCGCACGGTGTAATGCGTTCTCGCCTTGATCCTGCGCTGCACCCAAGTGCAAAGTGTGACGATTAAAGCGCCCTGCTTTTTCATCGCAGTAAACGTAGGGCAGTCTCGCTTTAGCAGTCTGCCGTAGATGCGATAGCTGCCCAGACTATCTAACGCCGCTAGCGTTACAATGCGTTTGGTGAGATCGCTCAAGAGATTGACGGCCGCGACAATGTGACGGACTTTGCGTATACGCACTATGCCAATGGCTATGTGCAGTCCATCCACGACAAGGCACTCGGCATGTACACCTACTATGCCTACGATGCCAACGGCAACAAGACGGTGGAAGGCTACATCAGCCTAACCAATCCCCTTGACCTCACCTTTGGTGCGACGGATCTCTACCAATACAGCACCATCCGTTACGACAGCCATAACCGCATCGTCGATATCCTCGATCCCAAGATCAACATCCACTACGAATACGATGCGGTGGGCAACCGCCGCATGGTGAAGAGCGTGTACCACGAGGTGGGGACCGGTACCCGGCGCACGCAGGAGTACTGGTACCGCTATGACAACATGGACCGCTTCACGGTCACCATGGGGCAGCTGGGCACGCTGGAGAACGGCATCTTCACGCCTTCTGGCCGGGCGACTTCGGCAGCCGATACCGATGTCTTTATCAACAAAGGGGTTCCCGGTGGGGATGGGCTCGCCATCAGCTACAACTTCGCAGGTGAGCGTGTGCAGGTGGTCAATGCGAGTAACGGCAGCCGGGAGCACTACACCTACACCGCCGATGGCTACCTCGAAGAGGTCAGGATCGACGGCAACCTGCGTGCACTTCGTGTCAACGATGCGCTGGGCCGGGTCACCACCTACCACGAATACACGCCGGATGGCACCACGGTCAACTACACCAAGTCCACGGTGTATCACAAGGATGGCCGCCTGTTCAGTGAGAGCGGCACGGATGGCAACACCCTCTATGAGTATTACCTCGCCAAGGGCGAAACCGACCCGAGTGGGAACCTGTTTGCGCAGAGCGGCAAAGGCGCCTTGGCACACATCTACAACGACGCGAACGGCGATCAGAACGGTGGCACGCTCACCAACACCTATTATGCGTATGCGTATTGGGACGAGGCCAAGGTCAATGCCATACAGACCGAGGCCTACAACCAATCGATCGGCAAGAACCACACCAAATGGAAGCCCGGCTACAGCGACATCAACTTTGATGTCAACGGGCACATCAAGAACGCGATCGACCGGGTGGGCAACCGTACCATCCAGTATGTGAGCGATGCACAGGGCATGATCCTGCTGCGGGACGAGATCACCGGCACCATCACCCCACCCAACTATCGCCATCACCCTGCCAACTACAACCCAGGCACGGCCGCCAACAAGGTGGCCCGCTACTACTACGTGGACGGTCAGCGTGTGGGGGACATCAGCAATACCGGGGACAGCCGGGTGGACTACCTGCAGTCCTTGAAGGACCGCAAGGACAAGAAGAGCGGCAACTACGCGGACTGGACACCGATCGCGAGTGCGGACTTTGATCAGCGCTACACCCCCATTGGGGCGAACACCCCGGGCAATGTGGCGGGAAGTTATACGGTCAGGAGCGGGGACACCCTGCAGAGCATCGCGCTCAGTGTGTGGGGTGACAGTGCGATGTGGTTCTACATTGCGGATGCGAACGGGCTGACGGACACCGATGTGCTGGTTGCGGGGACGGTGTTGACCCTGCCCAACAAGATCACCAACGTGCACAACAACAGCGGGACGTTCCGTCCGTACAGTCCGGGTGAGGCGATCGGGGACACCAGTCCGACCCTGCCTGCGGCGCCTACCACGATGCCATGGGCTATTTATTCAAGGGTCTTAGGAAGCAATACACCTGTTGAGGTGTGATAACTTCCTAATATGGTTGATAAAAATAGGTACTACCGCTGTTCTAAGATTGGCGAAGCTAAATTCAGGCAACTTGTCAGGTGTTTTGCCCTGGATTTCACGGCGACCAGTAGCGCAGAATTGACTGGGATTTCGGTCAGGTCGGTAAACAGTATTTACCTGAAGATTCGGGCACGTATTGCTGATTCTTGCGAACTGGAATCGCCGCTGCAAGGCGCGGTAGAAGTCGATGAATCGTACTTCGGTGCGCATCGTGTTCGTGGCAGGCGCGGTCGTGGGCCTTATGGCAAGACCATTGTATTTGGACTCTTGAAGCGTCAAGGCAAGGTCTACACCGAAATCATGCCGGACTGCTCCAAAGCCACGCTGCAGGGCATTATCCGCGGCCATGTGGAACCCAGTACCGTGATTCACTCCGATGGCTGGCGCGGCTATGACGGTTTGGTGGGCATTGGTTTTGATAAGCACTTTAGGGTGCATCATGGTGGGAATGAGTTTGCGAACGGTGAGCGACATATCAATGGCATTGAGTCTTTCTGGAGCTATGCAAAGCGCCGTCTGGCCAAGTTTAACGGCGTCGCCAAACATACGTTTTACTTGCACCTGAAAGAAACTGAATTTCGATTCAACCATCGTCGTGATAATCTTTACCTTGAGATACTCAAACTTTTAAGAAAAACCCCGCTTTAGCTTCCTAAGACCCAAAATAATTAATAGGGTTGGAGTGATCTTACCCACGTTTGGTGGACACCTTAACAAGTGGTGCTATGGTTTTCACGATTGACAGACAGTCGACTTGGTTTCTCAGCAGATTCTAGATAGCCACTATCGGGAGATTTAGATGCACAGCCTTTCATTCATCGCCGCATTAACATTCCACCTTGCAGTTTCATCGACGGCCTACGCTCAGGCGCCCGCTGCCGTTCAAGTCGAATTCGTCCAGCCAGAGCAGTTTACCGATGCGGGGGATAGTTTTAATCAGGTAAGGCCGGGCACCTTGAAGTTATTGAGTAATTATCTGGTTAAACAAGCACAGAGCAAGCTGCCAGCCGGTCAGCGCCTCAACATCGCCATCACCGATATCGACCTTGCTGGCAATTTTGAGCCATGGAACTGGCAAGCCCGCGATGTGCGTATCGTGCGTGATATCTATCCGCCGCGCATCGCGCTGCGCTACACCTTGCAGGATGCGGATGGTACGGTGCTGCGTGAGGGTGAGCGTGTGTTACGCAATGCTGCGTTCCAGATGACGGTACTGGGGAGTTCCAGTGACCTGGTGCGTTACGAGAAGGCGCTGCTTGCTGACTGGTTAGCCTCGGAGTTTCCGTTAACACAGTGAACGTCAGTGAGCACTGAGCGCAATTAAAACAAACGCAACACGCAGCAGCAAACAAGCCAGGCCAAGCGCACATTGTGTAAGCTTCTGTTACATAAGGTTACCTTGCCGAAACATCCTGGAAATCATTTGTTTACAACTGACCCCCATACTGTGCTCTGACTAAGTCCACATGATTTAGATCATCTCCTCCATTTGCTAGGCAACCCCCGGGTTGCCTATCTTTTTTTGTGCGTCCGATGTTCAAACGCCCACATGTATCCAGCCGCCTGATCTGCATAATCCGCAGGCAATCCGGTCAACTAGGCTAAAATACGTGTCTCCCAATCCGGCATGCCAGCACGGCACTCGCACACGACCAGCACATGAACGTTTTTTACGAAGAAGATGGCAGTTTCAAGGTGGCCTCGGTAATGACCGAGAACCCCGGTTCGCTGCAGGTGGAATCCATCAGCGGCAAGCGCTCCAAGATCAAGACCAACAATGTGCTGCTGCGTTTTGAAGGCGCATTGTCCGGCTTTATGGAGGGCGCGCAGGCCGAAGCGGAGTCACTGGAAACTGATTTTCTGTGGGAATGTTGCGGCGAAGACGAATTCGCATTCGATGCGCTGGCCAAGGAATATTACGGTCAGGTGCCCAGCCCCACACAGGCAGCGGCGGTGGCTATTCGTTTGCACGGCGCGCCTGTGTATTTCTATCGCAAGGGCAAAGGGCATTACAAGGCGGCACCTGCTGACACGCTGAAAGCCGCCCTGGCGGCGCTGGAAAAGAAGCGCCTGCAAGCCGAGATGCTGGCGCAGTGGGTGGAACAATTAAAGGCTGGCACGCTGCCCGAACCCATGGCTGGCAAGCTGGATATGCTGCTGTACGAGCCGGACAAGAACACCTTGGAATGGAAGGCGCTGGAGCAGGCCGCGGGCGAACTCAATCTGCCTGTCGTGCAGGTGCTGTCGCAGTGCGGTGCCATTCCGTCCCCGCACGATTACCATCTGGGTGCGTTCCTGCGTGAATATTTCCCCAAGGGCAGCATGTTCCCGGCCTTTGAACCGGTTATTGCGCCAGATGATCTGCCGCGTGCCGATGTGGAAGCGTTCAGTATCGACGATGCCACCACCACCGAGATCGACGATGCGTTCTCGGTGACCTGGCTGGCAGATGGCGAGGTGCGTGTGGGCATCCATATCGCGGCGCCGTCGCTGGGCATACTGCCGCATAGCCCGCTGGATGGTGTGGTCATGCAGCGTTTGTCCACCGTGTACATGCCCGGTCACAAGATCACCATGCTGCCTGAGCAGGCCATCACGCCGTTCAGCCTGAACGAAGGCGACTGGCATCCGGCTTTGTCTTTGTACCTGCATGTGGCGGCTGACCTCAGCATCGTTTCCCACCATACCTGTGTGGAGTTGGTGCACATGACGGCCAACCTGCGTCACGACACGCTGGAGCCGTACTTCAACGAGACCACGCTGGAAAGTGACAGCGGTCACCCGTACTGGCCCAGGCTGCAATGCTTGTTCAGGTTGGCGGAAGCGCTGGAAAAAGGCCGCGGCAAAGATGACCCGACCCGTCCGCCGCAGAGCGATTACAACTTCTATGTGCAAGACGGCAAGGTGCGCATCGTCAACCGTCTGCGCGGTTCGCCCATGGACAAACTGGTGGCTGAGCTGATGATCGCCGCCAACAGCCACTGGGGTGGTCTGCTGGCTGAATATGGCTTGCCTGGCATCTACCGTGCCCAGAACGGCGGCAAGGTGTACATGACCGTGAAAGCCGAGCCGCATCAGGGCCTGGGGGTGCCGCAATATGCCTGGTGCACCTCGCCGCTGCGCCGTGCGGTGGACCTGGTCAACCAGCGTCAGATCATCGCGGCAGTGCAGGGCAGCGAGCCGGTCTATCCGCAAGATGCTGATGCGCTGACCGACATCATGCGTCAGTTCGACCTGACCTATAACGCGTATAACGAATTCCAGACGCGCATGGAGCGCTACTGGTGCCTGCAATACCTGATCCAGGAAGGCATAGAGGACGTCACCGCCACGGTGTGGCGCGAGAACCTGGTGCGTCTGGAAGCCTTGCCTTATATGACCAAGGTGTTCAGCCTGCCCGAGCTGGCACCTGGCACCCGGGTTCGCCTGGCCGTGAAGCGCGTCAACCCTTTGCTGATGGAGCTGGATTGCAAGTTCATAACAGTGGAAGCGCCGGCCGATCCCCTGGCTGCTGAAGCTGTCGTGGAGACGGAGGCCGCAGAAGCCCAGGTACCGGCGACCGCAGCCCCAGCTACGCCGCCAGCGGAGCAAGCCTGATGTTCAGCATGGGACGACGCATCCACCGCGATCTGCGCAATAAAACTGCCGATAACGACAGTGTGGATGTCAGCGAGCTGAACGGCATCCGTTCCCTGCACCTGGGCACGGACACCATCCAGAGTTCCATGCGCGTGAAAGCGCCCTACGACTTGGAGCTTACCTACACGCGCGGCATGATGATGTTTCTGCCCTTTGTGGACGAGGTGCGCGATGTGCTGTTGATCGGGCTTGGTGGCGGCTCCATCGCCAAGTTCATCTACCACTACCTGCCCGCCATGCGCACCACGGCGGTGGAGATCAACCCGCGTGTCATCGCCACGGCACGCAGTCATTTCTATCTGCCGGACGACGATGCGCGTCTGCGCGTGATCGAAGGTGACGGCATCGCGCATGTGATGAACAACCCGAACAGTTGCGATGTGCTGATGCTGGACGCCTTCGGCAGTGATGGCATCGCTGAAGCCATGTGTTCCCAGGGCTTTTTCGATCATTGTGCAGCAGCGTTGACACGCAACGGCGTGTGCATGGTCAACCTGTGGGGTTCAGACCCCAATTTCGAGCTATACCGTCAGCGCATCGCGCTGAGTTTCGAAGGCCGTGCACTGGTGCTGCCGACCGGCCGCCCCGGCAACATCGTGGTGATGGGCTTCCGTCAGCTGCCCGCCGAGCTGCGCTGGACCAGCCTGCGCGACCGTGCGCGTACCTTGCAGGTGCTGTACAAGATCGAGTTTGTCGACTTTATTGAAAAGCTGCGCGATCACAATCCGGGCACTGCCCACCGATTACAACTTGGAGTTGAGCCATGAGCGCCAGCCTGTCATTTTTTGCTACCTGTCCGCGTGGACTGGAAGCCTTGCTCAAGGATGAGCTCACCGCACTGGGTGCCACACAGCTGGATGCCACCGACGGTGGCGTCGGTTTCGCTGGCGATCTGGCGCTATGTTATCGCGCCAATCTGCACAGCCGCCTGGCTACCCGCATCCTGTGGCGTGTGGGCAAGGGCAAGTACCTGAACGAAGAAGACATCTACAAAGCGGCATTCGCACTGAACTGGCCTGGCTGGTTCGCGGTGGGTAAAAACTTCATGGTCAAGGTGACGGCCACCAAATCGCCAGTCAAGAGCCTGGAATTCGTCACCCTGCGCATCAAGGACGCCGTGTGTGACCGTTTCCGCGAAGCAGTCGGCAGCCGCCCGTATATCGATACCAAGACGCCGGATGTGCGCGTGCATGCTTACCTGACCGACAGCGCTTACGAGTTGTTTGTGGATACCTCGGGCGCTGCGCTGTACCAGCGCGGCCTGCGTCGCAACAGCATCGAAGCACCGCTGCGCGAGAACCTCGCGGCTGGTATCCTCAAACTGTCTGGCTGGCAGCCCGGCACGCCCTTGCTGGACCCGATGACAGGCAGCGGCACTTTCCTGCTGGAAGCCGCCATGATGGCGCTGAATATCGCACCCGGCAGCAAGCGCAAGTTCGGCTTCGAGAACCTTAAGAACTTCGATGCCACGCTCTGGCAGAAGCTGCAGCAGCAGGCCCTGCAACAGGCGCAGCCGGTCAGCTTCCAGAAGCTGTATGGCAATGATATGGACTTGCGTGCGGTGCGCATCGCGCGTCAGAATCTGCAACAAGCTGGCCTGCTGGACGCGGTACAGCTCACCAATGTCGATTTCACTGTGCTGGTGCCGCCCACCGATCACGGTGTGCTGGTGGCCAACCCGCCGTACGGCGTACGCATCGGTGAAGATGAGGAACTGGCGGCTTTGTATCCCAAGATGGGCGAGGCGCTGAAGCGCCGGTTTGCCGGCTGGAACACCTATTTCCTCACCAACGACATGCGCATGCCCAAGCTGATGCGTCTGGCGCCATCCAAACGCACGCCCATGTTCAACGGTGCGCTGGAATGCCGCCTGTTCGAGATCAAGATGGTGGCCGGTTCCAACCGCAAAGAGGCCAAGGAATGAAGATAGATCAGCAAACCACGGATAGCCTGAGTGCATTGCGCGCCCGCATCAATGCCTTTGTGGCCGAACGCGACTGGGAGCAGTTCCACACCCCCAAGAACCTGGCCATGGCCATGATCGTGGAAGCGGCCGAGCTGGTGGAGCATTTTCAGTGGGATACGGCAGAGGAAAGCCAGCGACTCAGCGCCGACAAGCGCGAACAGGTCGGGCATGAACTGGCGGATACGTTTGTTTATCTGCTGCGCATCGCCGAAGTCTGCGGCATCGACCTGATTGCGGCAGCAAATGCCAAGATCGAGCTCAACGCGCTGAAATATCCGGCGGAAAAAGCCAAAGGCAGTAACGCCAAATACACCAGCTACATACAGGATGATGATTGAACCGCGCGCTTGAGCGCAGGCGCACAGGGATCAACACCGCAAATAAAAACGCCAGCATCACGCTGGCGTTTTGAATTACACACGCCTATTTGGCAGTGACAATGTCTTTACGATATTTCTGCAAACCTGCCATCAACTCATTGATTTCCTTGGTTGGTACGTTGAACGTATAGAACGTATGCAAGCATTCATTCATGATGATATCGAACTCCCGGTCTGTGATTGCCAGATGCGGATGTGAGTTTTTCATTGATTTTCCGCGCCCGAACTGGTCCGGCTGGTAAATCTTGGGCCCGCCGGTCTCCTGAACCACCCAGTTTGTCAGCATTACCTTGAAGCCAGCCTTACTGGCTTTATTGGCGTGGACGGCAGCCAGCTTGGGATTGGCGTTCAAGCCCTGATTCTCATAAATCTTGTCGACAAGATGGTCCACAGTGGATGCAATTGGGTAAGTACCACCCAAGCGCTCATACAACGATGCTTCTTCTGCGGACGTATGCAAACTTCCCAACATCATGATTGTACTGATTAGCAACAAGCTGCTGAGCTTTGCTGCCCGTTTTTGTTGAATCTCCATGCTTTCATCTCCTCTGATCATTGATTTATATGTTGTACCTGACCTTGTTGAAGCAGCTGCTTTGCTTTTTATTTTGCGACTTTACAAGCAGCCCTATAATTATTATCAAATAAATAATTTGTGCGCAATATAAATATTAAAAATAGCGGCCAGTATGTACTGCAATGAAATGTTATGTAGTGCCAAGCAACAGGTGAGTGCTGCTGAAAGAAATAACCTTGAGCGCACATGCTCACCAGGCAAGCCGCCAGCGCATATAAAAAAACGCCAGCATGCTGCTGGCGTTTTTTGTTCCCAGCTTGGGCTGGGCATTCAGAGCTGACAATTACTTCAGCACAGCCAGAGCCGCTTCGTAGTTTGGTTCGTCAGCGATCTCGCTCACCAGTTGGCTATGCAGTACCTTATTATCGGCACCCAGCACCACAACGGCACGAGCCAGCAGACCAGCCAGGCTGCTGTCCTTGATCAGCACGCCGTAGCTTTCGCCAAAAGCAGCGGTGTTGCGGAAGCTGGACAGGTTGACCACGTTCTCGATGCCTTCTGCGGCGCAAAAACGGCCCTGCGCGAAGGGCAGGTCAGCCGAGATGTTGACGACCACCGTGTTGTCCAGTGAGGCAGCGCTCTTGTTGAAGGCGCGTACCGACATCGCGCAGGTCGGGGTGTCGATGCTAGGGAAGATGTTCAGTACTTTGCGCTTGCCAGCGAAGCTGGCCAAGTTGGTGTCGGCGCGGGATTTATCGGCCAGGGTGAAGTCCGGGGCGCTTTGGCCAGATTGCGGCAGATTGCCGGCAAGATTAACGGGATTGCCTTTGAGCGTAACGGTCGCCATGGTGTTTTCCTTGTGTCGGGTTGGACGAATAGGTGTCTCGCGCGGCGCACGGACACGGATTGCTGACTGATTATCCCACGCCAGTGTTAATTTTCAACCTTGGCCGTAAAGCGGTCATGGCAAAAAACGCCGTTCATGAGCGCGGTCACCACGCAAATTACGGGTAAAATTCAGCCCATGCAACAACCGAAATTCATCCATCTGCGCTGCCACAGCGAGTATTCCATCGCCGACGGCACGGTGCGTATCGACGATTATGTGGCGGCCGCACGGCGCGACCACATGCCCGCACTGGCATTGACCGACCTCGCCAACCTGTTCGGTGCCGTCAAGTTCTACAAGGCCGCCCGTGGCAAAGGCATCAAGCCTTTGCTGGGCTGCGATGTCTGGCTGCAGAACGACAGCAACCGTGACCAGCCATACCGTCTGCTGCTGCTGTGCCAGAATCACGCAGGTTATTTGCGCTTGTGTGAGCTGCTCACCCAGGCTTATCTGCATAACCAGCACCGTGGCCGCGCCGAGATCAAGCGCGAATGGCTGGCTGACAACACCAATGGCCTGATCATGTTGTCGGGCGGCTTGCTGGGCGATATCGGTCAGGCGCTGTTGCAGGGCAACACGGCACTGGCCAGCAGCTGCGCCAGCGAGTGGGCCGCCATGTTCCCGCAGCGTTTCTACCTGGAGTTGCAGCGCGTCAACCAGCCGCAGCAGGACGCAATGGTCAACCAGACCTTGCATATCGCCACAGCGCTGGGCTTGCCCGTGGTGGCTACCCAGCCCATCCAGTTCATGGAAGCGGATGATTACAAGGCCCACGAAGCGCGTGTCTGCATCGCCGAGGGTTATGTGCTGGCAGACCGCAGACGTCCGCAGCATTTCACGCCTGTGCAGCACTTCAAGACCCAGGACGAGATGGCCGCGCTGTTCGCCGATATCCCGGAGGCGCTGGCCAACAGCGTGGAGATCGCCAAACGCTGTAATCTGAGCCTGACGCTGGGCAAGAGTTATCTGCCGCAATTTCCCACCCCGAACGGTGAAAGCCTGGAGCAATACCTGCGTGAGCAGGCAGAGCAGGGCCTGGCCGAGCGGCTGGAGCTGCTTTATCCGGACGTCACGGTACGCGAGGTGCGTGCGCCTGACTATGCCAAACGGCTGGCCTTCGAAGTGGACATCATCATCCAGATGGGCTTCCCCGGTTATTTCCTGATCGTGGCGGACTTCATCAACTGGGCCAAGCATAACGGCGTGCCCGTGGGGCCGGGCCGGGGTTCCGGTGCGGGTTCCGTGGTGGCCTGGAGCCTGGGCATCACCGACCTCGATCCCTTGCAATATGCCTTGCTGTTCGAGCGCTTCCTGAACCCGGAACGGGTTTCCATGCCCGACTTCGATATCGACTTTTGCATGGACGGCCGCGACCGCGTGATTGATTACGTCAAGCAGAAGTATGGCCGCGACTCGGTATCGCAGATCGCCACCTTCGGTACCATGGCCGCCAAGGCGGTGATCCGGGATGTGGGCCGGGTGCTGGATCTGCCGTTCAATTTTGTCGATGGCATCGCCAAGCTCATTCCCAATGAGTTGGGCATCACCCTCAAGGACGCGCTGGAAAAAGAGCCGCAACTCAAGGAAAGGCGCGAGCAGGAAGAAGAAGTCAACGAGCTGCTGGAGTTGGCGCTGCGTCTGGAAGGGCTGACGCGTAACGTGGGCATGCACGCGGGTGGGGTGCTGATCGCGCCCGGCCGTATCTCGGATTTTTCGCCTATCTACTGCCAGGCCAGTGGCGAAAGCGTGGTGAGTCAGTACGACAAGGACGACGTGGAAGCGGTGGGTCTGGTCAAGTTCGACTTTCTGGGCCTGCGTACGCTGACCATCCTTGACCTGGCCATGCTCAATGTCAACAAGCAGCGTGCGCAGCTGGGCCAGCCGCCACTCGATTTTGCCACCTTGCCGCTACGTGACAAACCGACTTTCGATCTGCTCAAAACTTCCAATACCACGGCCGTGTTCCAGCTGGAATCACGTGGCATGAAGGACATGCTGAAACAGGCCAAGCCGGACTGTTTCGAGGACATCATCGCGCTGGTGGCGCTATACCGTCCTGGCCCCATGGACCTGATCCCGGATTTTTGCCGCCGCAAGCACGGTCTGCAGCGCGTGGAGTACCCGCACCCGGCCACCGAATCCATCCTCAAGGAGACCTACGGCATCGCGGTCTACCAGGAACAGGTGATGCAGATCGCCCAGGTGGTCGCAGGCTACAGTCTGGGAGGCGCGGATCTGCTACGCCGCGCGATGGGTAAGAAAAAGCCGGAAGAGATGGTCGCCCAGCGCGCCATCTTCAACGAAGGTGCGCAGAAGAATGGCCTGACGGAGAAGCAGGCCAACGAGCTGTTCGATTTGCTGGAAAAGTTCGCTGGTTACGGTTTCAACAAGTCGCACGCAGCAGCCTATGCACTGGTGGCTTACCACACGGCTTACCTCAAGGCGCATTACCCGGCCGCGTTCCTGGCCGCCACCATGTCGGCGGACATGAACAACACCGACAGCGTGCACATCTTCTTTGATGACTGTGCCCCCAACAAGGTGGAGGTGCTGGCGCCGGACATCAACCGCAGCGGTTTCCGTTTCGAGCCGGTCAGTGCCACGCAGGTGCTGTACGGACTGGGTGCTGTCAAGGGCACAGGCTGGGCCGCTATCGAGGTGATCCTGGCGGCGCGTGAACAGGACGGGCCGTTCAAGGACCTGTTCGATTTCTGCCAGCGTCTGGATCTGCGCAAGGTGAACCGCCGTGTGATCGAATCGCTGATCCGTGCGGGCGCCTTCGACCAGCTGGAACCCAACCGGGCAGCCTTGCTGGCTGGCGTGGGGCTGGCGATCAGCGCGGCAGAGCAGAGCGGCGCGGCATCGGGCCAGAACAGCCTGTTCGGCGCCATCAGCGACAGCGTGGCGCATGTGCTGCCCGCCATGCCGGCCTGGAGCGATCAGGAACGTCTGCAACAGGAAAAAGCAGCGTTGGGCTTCTATTTTAGCGGCCATCCATTCCAGGCCTGGCAGCCGCAGGTGCAAGCCTTTGTGCGCAATGACCTGGCCAGCCTGAGCCCGCAGGAGCAGCCTCAGCTGATGGCGGGCGTAGTGATGGGTGTACGTATCCGCATGACGGCGCGGGGCAAGATGGCCATCGTCACGCTGGACGATGCTGTGACGCGCATCGAGATCGTGGTGGGCAATGAGCTGCTGAACCAGAGCGCGCATCTGCTCAAGGAAGACCAGTTGCTGGTGGTGGAGGGCCGTGTCAGCCATGATGATTTTTCCGGTGGTCTGCGCGTCAATGCGCGCCGTTTGTATGACCTGGCCGCTGCGCGCAGTGCGCACGCCAGCATGCTGAAGATCTCCTGTAACGGTCAGGCCGATGCCTACAAGCTGCGCGAGTTGTTGCAACCTTATTGCCGCAAGACCAGTGAAGAGCGTGGCGGCTGCATGGTGAAGGTGGAATACCAGAACCAGGCGGCACGCGTGGAGGTGATGCTGGGCGAGCAATGGCGCGTCGAATTGCATGACGAATTACTGAGCGGACTTAAACGCTGGTTGTCGGATGACAACGTCAAAATCCTCTATAATTAAACTAACGTGTTGCCAACCAAAGGTTGTTTATGAAAACCAGTTTCCTCGATTTTGAGCAGCCGATCGCCGAGCTTGAAGCCAAGATCGAACAGCTGCGCTATGTGCAGGATGATTCCGCGCTGGACATCTCGGAAGAGATCAACAAGCTGCAACAAAAGAACCAGAACCTGACCAAGGACATCTACGCCAAGCTGAATGCCTGGCAGATCTCCCAGGTGGCGCGTCACCCGCAGCGCCCGTATACCCTGGACTATATTCAGGGCCTGTTCACCGATTTTGAAGAACTGCACGGTGACCGTGCCTATTCGGACGACCCGGCCATCGTTGGCGGTATCGCCCGTTTTGAAGGTCAGTCGGTGATGGTCATCGGTCACCAGAAGGGCCGCGACGTCAAGGAACGCCAGTACCGCAACTTCGGCATGCCACGCCCGGAGGGCTACCGCAAGGCGCTGCGCCTGTACCGTCTGGCCGAGAAATTCAATCTGCCCATCATCACACTGATCGACACGCCGGGCGCTTATCCCGGCATCGGTGCCGAAGAGCGTGGTCAATCCGAAGCCATCGCCCGCAATCTGTATGTGATGGCCGAGCTCAAGACCCCCATCATCGGTGTGATCATCGGCGAGGGTGGCTCCGGTGGTGCGCTGGCGCTGGGTGTGGTGGATCATCTGATGATGCTGCAATACGCGACCTATTCGGTGATCTCGCCGGAAGGCTGTGCCTCCATCCTGTGGAAGAGCGCCGACAAAGCTTCCGAAGCAGCAGAAACATTGGCCATCACCTCCACGCGTCTCAAGACGCTGGGCCTGGTGGACCGCATCGTGACCGAGCCCATGGGCGGTGCGCACCGCGACCCGGAAGTGATGATGCAGAGCCTGCGCCGCGCCCTCGCGGACGAGCTGCACCGTCTGCGTGTCAAAACCATCCCCAACTTGCTGCAAGCGCGTCTGGAGCGTCTGATGAGCTACGGCAAGTACAAAGAAGGCAGCGCGAGATAAGCGCCCGCCGTTTTGTCCGCGACTGCATCGCCTGACCAGATCGTGTCCCAGCTCAGCGGGCTGGCTCTAGTCGAGCCTGTTGAGCTGCAAGACAGTGCCCAGCACAGCGCCGACCTTGCTAACCTTAATCAGCACGCGCCACATCACCAGCTGCGTGATGCCGTGCAGAAAAACCAGTCCACACAGTCCACAGCAAGCCAGACAGCGGCCTTGCAGCAGCAGGTCCTGAGCTTCCTGACTCCGTATCTGCACCCGCAGCCTGTGCTCACGCTGGCCTTCAGCGGCGGTCTGGATTCCCGTGTGTTGCTCCATCTTCTGCATCAGCTGCGTGCTGACCAGTCCTTCCAGCTGCAAGCCGTGCACATTCACCATGGCCTCAATCCCGATGCGGATGCCTGGGCGGCGTTTTGTGCCGCTGAATGCGAACGTCTGCAAGTGCCCTTGCAAATAAAACATGTGCAGGTGCCACGTGACAGCGGGCTGGGTGTCGAAGCCGCTGCCCGCGCTGCGCGCTATGCAGCATTGGCAGAGGCGGGTGGTGATTATCTGCTGCTGGCCCAGCATGAGGACGATCAGGCCGAAACCGTATTGCTGCAGTTGCTGCGCGGTGCGGGTTTGCGTGGCCTGGCTGGCATGGCGGCGGCGGATGTGCAGCGCCGCTTGTTGCGACCCTTGCTGAATTGCTCACGTGCCAGCCTGCTGGCTTGTGCGCGTGAACAGGCGCTGGACTGGGTGGAAGACGGCAGCAATGCCGACCCGCATTACGACCGCAATGACTGGCGGTTGCGTCTGTTGCCGGCCATCCGCGAACGTTACCCGGCTGCCAACACCACCCTGGCGCGTGCCGCCAGGCATCTGGCCGAGGCCGCTGAGCTGCTGGACGAGCTGGCAATGCTGGATGCAGGCGAGCACGCCCAGGCGGCGACCTTGCCGGTGGCGCGACTGACATTGCTATCGGAGGCGCGTGCCCGTAATCTGCTGCGCAGCTGGCTGGCATGGCATGGCGTACAGCCGCCCAGCAGCGTGCGGGTGCAGCAGATGCTGCATCAACTGCTGCATGCCAGGGCTGATGCCGCGATCAAGATCGTGTTGCATGGCCTGGACACTGAAGCCTGGTTGCGCCGCTATCACGGCATGATCTATATCGAGACCAACAACCCCTGGCAGGACAGACCGTTACGCTGGCATGGCGAGGAGGAACTGGCCTTGCCGGACGGCGGCGCTTTGCAGTTTTTGCGGCGCACGGGGGAAGGGCTGAGTCTGCAGTTGCTGCAGGACAAGATATTGGCTATCCGTTTCCGTCAGGGGGGCGAACGCTTCAAGCCAGTGGCGACGCGCCCGACACGCACACTGAAGTATCTGCTGCAGCAGATCGAACTGCCGCCCTGGCAGCGTCAGCGCCTACCCCTGCTGTATGCGGAAGATAGTCTGGTGGTGGTGCCTGGCGTCGGTGTGGCCTGGGATTGGCAAGCCCAGCCCGGCGAGCCGGGTGTGGTGGTGCGCTGGCGTTGCGCGCGTTGATAGTTGACTGGTTTTAAGCGCTGCGTTGCGCGTCTGCTTGCGTAGCTGAGGTTCAAGCACCGGCCAGATGCGGTCAAGGATCAGGCCTTGTGCCTGTGCGTTCGGATGTATGCCATCTGCCTGATTGAGCGCGCGATCACCTGCGATACCCTCCAGCATGAACGGCACCAGCGGCAGGCCGAACTCCATGGCCAGTTTGCTGTAAGACTGCATGAAATCCAGACTGTAGCGTATGCCGTAATTAGGCGGGATGCGCATGCCGACCAGCACCACCGTCGCACCGGCTTGCTGGCTGCTGCGTATCATGCTGCGCAGATTGTCTTCCATGTCTTTCATAGGCAGGCCGCGCAGGCCATCATTGGCGCCCAGTTCCAGGATGACCGTAGAGGGCTGATGGGTTTTCAGTGCAGCGGGCAGGCGTGTAAGGCCGCCACGTGTGGTTTCGCCGCTGACACTGGCGTTTACTACTTGATGGGCGAATCCCTGCTGTTTGATGCGTTGCTGCAGCAGGGCGACCCAGCCTTGCTCTACCGGCATGCGGTAAGCGGCGGACAAGCTGTCACCAAACACCAGCACGGTTTGTGCATGGGCACTGGCACCAAATCCGAATATGGCAGTCAATAAAACCAGAACCATACTAGATAGCGATAACGCGGCGCACTGATGCAGGCGCTTGAACCTGTTTTTGAACTGGAACCTCATGCACAAACCTCCGGCTGTTGAAGCCCTTGAACTTGATAAACATATTAGCAGCAGCACCGCTACCCTCACCATCCTCAACGGCTTGCAGCTCCGCGTAGAACAAGGCGAGCGGCTTGCCATCATTGGTCGTTCCGGCTCTGGAAAATCCACGTTGCTGGCGCTGCTCGCCGGGTTGGACTTGCCCAGTACCGGTAAAGTGCGCATCCTGGGTGAAGATATCGTGGAGCTGGATGAAGATGGTCGCGCCGCAGTACGTGGGCGCAGCATGGGCTTTGTGTTCCAGTCGTTCCAGCTGCTGCCCTCCCTGACAGCCCTGGAGAACGTGATGTTGCCCTTGCAGCTGACCGGTCGCCGTGATGCCGCTGCGCTGGCGCAGGCAGCACTGGCGCAAGTGGGCTTGTCCGCCAGGCTCAGTCACTACCCGCGGCAGCTGTCTGGCGGTGAACAGCAGCGCGTGGCGATCGCGCGTGCCTTCGCACCACAACCGCAGATCCTGTTCGCCGACGAGCCTACCGGCAACCTTGATGCCAGCACTGGCCAGCACATTATTGATCTGTTGTTCCAACTCAACGAGGCGGCGGGTACCACCCTGATCCTGGTCACCCACGACATGGCGCTGGCCAGTCGCTGCGAGCGCATATTGACGCTGCAGGACGGTCAGTTGCAGCAAGTGCCACAAACGCCTGCCCGGAGCGGGCGCTGATGCTGGCGCTGAATCTTGCCTGGCGTCAGCTGCGCAGTCTGTGGGCCTCTGGCGAGGTGCGTGTGCTGTTCCTGGCCCTGGTGCTGGCGGTGGCGGCCACCACCACAGTCGGCCTGTTCACCGACCGTGTCGCCTCCGCACTGGTGCGTGAGGGCGGTTTGCTATTGGGCGGTGATATGGTGGTGCAGGCCGATCACCCCTTGCCTGCACAATTCGTTGAGGCGGCCGAGCAGCAGCGCTTGCACACTGCGCAGACGATGGAATTCCCCAGCATGGTGAGCGATGGCGAGCAGAGCCAGCTTGCCGAGATCAAGGCGGTGAGTGACAGCTTTCCTTTGCGGGGCGAGCTCACCATTGCGGCAGCGCCTGCGACTAGCGGCATCGCAGCCCGCAGTGTGCCGCAACCCGGCAGTGTCTGGCTGGAGCCGCGTCTGGCTGGCCTGCTGGCACTGGCGGTTGGCGATCATGTACAACTGGGTGAATCGAAGTTGCGGGTGGCCGCTTTGTTACAACAGGAGCCGTCGCGTGGCGGTGACATGTTCAGCTATGCGCCCAGGCTGATGATGAACCTGGCGGATGTAGAAGCGACCGGGCTGGTGCAGTACGGCAGCCGTGTACGCTATCAGCTGTTGCTGGCCGCAGGGTCGGGCCCGCTGGCGGATTACAAAGCCTGGGCTGAAGCACGGCTAGGTGACGGCGAAAAACTCATGGATGTGAGCACGGCGCGGCCGGAGATGCGCAGTGCACTGGATAAATCCAGCCAGTTCCTGGGCTTGGCCGCCATGGTGGCGGTATTGCTGGCCATGGTGGCCATGTACCTGGCCAGTTTGCCTTATGTGCAGAACAGCTTTGACAGCTATGCCATGATGCGCTGCCTGGGGGCGAGTCGGGCGCTGATGCTGAAGGTGTTGTTGTATCAGGCGTTGTTGCTCGCTGCGTTAGGCGCCCTGCTGGGGGCAGCGATCGGCTATGTTGCGCAGTCCGGCTTGTCCATGCTGGCGGGCCGACTGTTCGCGGAAGCCTTGCCTGCGGCTGCCTGGACGCCATTGCTGCTGGGCTGTCTGGCCGGATTGCTGATCCTGCTGGCCGTGCTGTGGCCGCAATTGCTGCGCCTGGCACAGGTGCCGGCACTGCGCATCCTGCGTCGTGACCTTGAACATAGCCCCAGCGAGGGTAAGCGCTGGTTGCAGCGCCTTTCCTTGCTGCCGGCCTTGCTGGTGATGGCGCTGCTATTGCTGTGGCAATCCGGTGACTGGAAATTGGGCGGCGCCATGCTGGTGGCTTTATGCGGCTTGCTGGCGGTGACCACGGGGCTGGCACGGCTGGGGAGCAGCATGTTGCAGCGACTGCCGGGCTCGCATAGTGGCTGGCGACTGGGCCTGGCCGGTTTGCGCCGACGTCCCTGGCTGGCTGCGGCACAGGTCAGCGCACTTAGCCTGGGTCTGATGGCCTTGCTGCTGCTGGCACTGATACGTAGCGATCTGCTTAATAACTGGCAGCAATCGCTACCCGCTGATGCACCCAACCGCTTCATGATCAACATCCAGCCTGACCAGCTTGATGCCATCCAGCAGCGCCTGCACCAGGCCGGGCTGCAAGACACCCAGCTGTTCCCCATGGTGCGTGGCCGCTTGACGGCGGTGAACGGCGAACCTGTGCTGGTAGACAATTACACCGACGACAGGGCACGCCGACTGGCCGAGCGCGAGTTCAATTTGTCCTGGGCGGCCGATATGCAGGCCGATAACCAGTTGTTGCAAGGGCGCTGGTGGACCGCGTCGCAGCACGGTCAGCCGCTGGTGTCACTGGAGCAGGACCTGGCGACGGCGCTGGGATTGAAAGTGGGTGACAGGTTGCGCTATGACATCGCTGGCAGTCCGCTGGAACTGACGGTTTCCAGCATACGCAAGGTGGAATGGGACAGCATGCGTGCCAACTTCTTCGCCGTGACGCCGCCAGGCGTGCTGGATGGCTTCGATGCCAGCTATATCAGCAGTTTCCATTTGCCCATAGGCAATGACACGCTGATCAATTCCCTGGTCAAGGCCATGCCTAACCTGACCGTACTGGATATCGCTGCCATCATGCAGCAAGTGCGAGGCGTGATGGCGCGCATGACACACGCAGTGGAGTATGTGTTTGCCTTCAGTCTGCTGGCGGGTATCGCGGTGCTGTATGCCGCGCTGGCTGCCACCCGTGCCGAGCGCACACGCGAGATGACCTTGCTGCGCGTGCTGGGCGCGCGTTCGCGCCAGTTGTATCAGGCGGTGTTCACCGAGTTCGCTGTGATCGGCCTGCTGGCAGCGCTGGTCGCCGTGCTGGTCGCCAATCTGCTCGCTTATTACGTGAGTGTGCAAGTACTGGGTATCGTCTATGCGTTCAATCTGCGCTTCAGTTTGTTGCTGCTGATGCTGGCTGCGTTGCTGGTGCCGACGGCGGCCTGGTTCGGTGTGCGCAGTGACTTGCAACAGCCACCACGGCACTTGCTGCAGAGCGTGTAAAGCGGGATCCAGTCAGGGTTTGGTTGCCAAAGATGGTTGCTGGTGGCTGTAAACAGCCAATATTATGGTTGTATACAGCCAATTAACGCTGTTAGACTGGTGCATAACCATGCTTAGTCACTGATTGTTAAGCAAACAATCAGGCAGGCCCCCGATGGCATGGAACTTGATAGATAAAACGCTGAATCTATCAATCAAATAATCTGGGGAGATTATGATGTACCGCAATACAAGGTTTCAGCGTAAATTGATTCTGATGTTGGTGGCTAGCACCCTGAGTGCGCAGGCCTGGGCCGAAGAGGCTGCCGACACCAAGAATAAGTCCACAGTCAAAACGGATAAGGTGGAAGTGATCAGCACCACACCACTGCCAGGCATAGGCATCGACATCGACAAGGTCCCTGCCAACGTGCAAGTGGTGAAGGGCGAAGAGCTGGAACGCCAGCAAAGCCTCACCATCGCTGACTACATGATGCAGAACATGGTGGGTGTGAACATCAACGACACCCAGAACAACCCGTTCCAGCCGGATGTGAATTTCCGTGGCTTCTCCGCATCGCCATTGCTAGGCACGCCGCAAGGCCTGTCGGTGTTCATGGACGGTGTGCGTATCAACGAACCATTCGGTGATGTAGTGAGCTGGGACCTGATCCCCATGAACGCACTGGCGGGCATGCAACTGGTGCCAGGTTCCAACCCGCTGTTCGGCCTGAATACCTTGGGCGGTGCCATCTCCATGCAAACCAAGCGCGGTGCCACTCACCGCGGTGGTGCGATCGAGTTCTCCGGCGGTTCCTGGGGGCGCCGTCATAGTCAGTTCGAATATGGTGGCAAGGAAGCCAACGGCCTCGATTACTTCATTTCCGGTAATTACTTTGATGAAGATGGCTGGCGTGATGGCTCACCTTCCGAAGTGAAGCAGCTGTTCGGTCAGCTGGGCTGGCAGAACGAGACCACGGATCTGAACCTGACCGTGGCGCTGGCAGACAACAACCTGATCGGTAACGGCCTGGTGCAACGCGAGTTCCTGCGTGCACAGGGCTACGACAGCATCAACACCAAGCCGGACCAGACCGAGAACAAGATGGGGTTCGTGACCCTGAACGGTAGTCATTGGTTGAGCGATACGGTGATGTGGAGCGGCAACGCCTACTACCGTAACGTACGTACCAACACGCTGAATGGTGACGGCAACGATGATATCGATACCGACGCCTTTGCCGGGCTGGGTTTTGCGGGCGATATCAATGATGTCAACCAGCGCAACGCCTTCATCATGAGTCAGTGCGTGGGCGGTGCAGATGAAGACACGGCTGAGGCGGTGTGTAGTGGCGCACTCAACCGCAGCAAATCCAGACGTACTGGTTATGGCACGACGGGTCAATTCACCTTCAATCAGGATGTGTTCGGCCGCAACAACCAGTTCGTGGTGGGCATGGGTTACGACCGCAGCCGTACCGATTTCGAGCAGAGCACCGAGTTCGGCTTGCTGAGCCCCAGCCGCGGTGTGAACGGCGTGAGTGTGTTCGGTGACGAGAACGTGGTGGATCTGCGTGGTGTGAACCGTACCTGGAGCATCTTCGCTACGGATACCTTCTCCATCAACGAACTGTTGCACCTGACCATGTCCGGTCGTTACAACTACACCAGCGTGCAGAACCGTGACCGTATCAACCCGATCCCGGATCCTGATCCAACCCAGAACGAATCGCTGACCGGCAATCACACCTTTGGTCGCTTCAATCCGTCCATCGGCCTGGCCATCACGCCAAACAAGACTACCTCCATCTATGCCAACTATAACGAAGGCAGCCGCGCGCCAACCTCGATCGAGCTGGGTTGCGCCAACCCGGATCAGCCTTGCAAGCTGCCTAATGCGCTGGCCGGTGACCCGCCATTGAGTCAGGTGGTGTCCAAGACCTTTGAAACCGGTGTGCGTGGTAAATTCAGCCCCGAGTTCGGCTATAGCGCCAGCCTGTACCGTACCCAGAACACCGACGACATCCAGTTCATCGCCTCCAACTCGTCTGGTGCTGGCTTCTTCGACAACGTAGGCAGAACCCGTCGCATGGGCCTGGACCTTGGCTTGAATGGTGATGTGGGCCGCTTCCGCTGGTTCGCCGGCTACAGCTACATCAAAGCCACCTACGAGAGCGAGTTCAATATCGTCAATGAAGTCAACACCTCCACCGAAGTGGTGGGTGTGGATGCAAATGGTGAGGATGTTGAAGCGATCCGGGTACGTCGTGGCGACAACATCCCTGGCATCCCGCGTCATCAGTTCAAGTTGCGCGCCCAGTGGCAGGCAACCCCGAACTGGACGATAGGCACCAACGTGCTGGCCTTCGCTGACCAGTTTGCGCGTGGTAATGAAAACAACCGTGATGATGGCCCGGGTGCCAAGATCGCAGGCTATACCGTCGTGAACCTTGATACGCGTTATCGTTTTGGCAACAGTGGCTGGCAGGCCTTTGCCCGCGTTAACAATATCTTTGATCGCGAATATTTCACTGGTGCTTTGCTGGGTGAGACCTTCTTCAATGCGGCCGGGCAATACCAGGGTGGTGAAGACGACCGCTCTTCGTTGGTGGCACCGGGTGCGCCGCGTGCAGCCTGGATCGGTGTGCGTTATGAGTTTGGTGGCAGGAACAGCAACACGGCTTCTGCCAGCAGTAAATAAACCAACAGGAGTTGACTGACTGATTATGCTCGCAGGTGATTTGATGGAAAACGGGTCCTCCACAACGACCCTGCGTAGCACTCAGGTCCTGCTGGTCGAGGACGAGACCCTGTTCGCGCGTGCGGTGGTCAAACGCTTGCAGAAAGCGGGTTGTGTGTGTGAGCACGCGGCGACCATCGCCGATGGTCGGGCGCTGGCCCGGCAGTTCATCCCCGATATCGTGTTGCTGGACATGCGTTTGCCGGATGGCAATGGTTTGGACCTGCTCAACGAATTCGTGGCCAGGAACATGCCCGTGATCGTGATGACGGCTTACGGCGAAGTCAATGATGCCGTCAATGCCATGAAAATGGGCGCCATCGATTACCTCAAGAAACCGGTCGATCTGGAAGAGTTGCTGCTGGTCATCGAGAAGGCGGCCAACTCCACCAAGCTCAAGCATCATGTGGATTTCGCCAAGCAGCGCAATGCCCATGCTGCCGAAGGTGTGGAGCTGATAGGCGACAGTCCGGCCATGCGCAGTGTGCGCATGCAGATCGAGCGTATCGCACAACTTGGCGCCATGGCGGATGCAACGCCGCCTACCGTGCTCATCAATGGCGAGACTGGCACCGGCAAGGATGTGGCGGCCCGTCTGCTGCACCTTTCCTGCAGTCGCAGTGACAAACCCTTCGTGCATGTGGATTGCGCATCACTGCCCGGCGAGCTGATCGAGAGCGAGCTGTTCGGGCATGAGAAGGGCGCGTTCACCAGTGCACAAGGGTCGCGCGCCGGTCTGATCGAGGCAGCCGAAGACGGCACTTTGTTCCTGGACGAGATCGGCGAATTGCCCTTGCCTTTGCAAGCCAAATTGCTCAATGTGCTGGAACGCCGTGTGGTGCGGCGTGTAGGTTCAACACGCGAGCGTCCGGTGGCCGCACGCTTCATTGCGGCAACCAACCGTGACCTGCATCAAATGGTGCAGGAAGGGCGTTTCCGTTCGGACCTGTATTACCGCCTGAATGTGTTGACCATGATGATGCCGCCCTTGCGTGAGCGCGCAGACGATATGTTGATCCTGGCGCAGCACTTCACTGCGCAGACCGAACGTCGTTATGGCTTGCCACGCCGCATCTTCACAGCCGATGCCATCGAAATGCTCAAACACTACCGTTGGCCTGGCAATGTGCGCGAACTGCGACACCAGATCAGCCGCGCGGTGCTGCTGTGTCGTGGCGATGCGCTCACCGCTGAAGATCTGGCGCTGGTGAACACGGCCAGTCACCATGCAGAAGCCAGCGCTCCGGCCGCGGTGGCCGACGTGACGCTGGACGCAGCGGAACGCATGCTGATCGAAGGTGCATTGCGTCAGGTAAACGGCAATGTCTCGGAGGCGGCGCGCAAGCTCGGCATCACGCGCATGGCGATGCGCTACCGCATGGAAAAGCACGGCATCAGCAGCTAAAGCCAGCGCCTCATCATGCTATCATCTGCGGCAATTCGCGTTCCGGAGCCGCTCATGTCCATTGGTACCCCCCTTAGTAAAAACGCCACCCGCGTCATGCTGCTAGGCAGCGGCGAACTGGGCAAAGAAGTCATCATCGCCCTGCAACGCCTGGGTGTCGAAGTCATTGCCGTAGACCGTTATGCCAACGCCCCTGGTCACCAGGTCGCCCACCGTGCCCACGTCATCGACATGACCGATGCGGTGGCCTTGCGTCAGTTGGTTGAGCAGGAACGTCCACACCTGATCGTGCCCGAGATCGAAGCACTGAATACCGCAGTACTGGCCGATATCGAACAGCAAGGTCTTGCCACGGTGATCCCCACCGTCAAGGCAGTGCAGCTCACCATGAACCGTGAAGGTATCCGCCGCCTGGCCGCCGAGACGCTGGGACTGGCGACGTCACCGTATGCCTTTGCCGGCAGTCTGGCTGAATTGCAGGCTGCCATCGATGCTGGCATAGGCTATCCCTGTTTCATCAAGCCCACCATGTCATCGTCCGGCAAAGGCCAGTCGCGCATCACCAGCGCTGACGAGGTCGCCACTGCCTGGGACTATGCCGCCACTGGCGGCCGCGTCAATCAGGGCCGCGTGATCGTGGAAGGGCAGATCGATTTCGATTATGAGATCACCTTGCTCACGGTGCGTGCCCGTAACGCCGATGGCGTGATCGAAACCTGTTTCTGTGCGCCCATCGGCCACCGTCAGGTCAAGGGCGACTATGTGGAGAGCTGGCAACCGCAGCCCATGCTGCCACTGGCGCTTGAGCGTTCGCAGCATATCGCCAAGGCAGTCACGGATAGCCTGGGTGGCCTGGGCCTGTTCGGGGTGGAATTGTTCATCAAGGGCGAGGATGTCTGGTTCTCGGAAGTGAGCCCGCGTCCACACGATACCGGCATGGTCACCATGGCCAGCCAGCGCTTCAGTGAATTCGATCTGCATGCGCGTGCCATCCTCGGCCTGCCGGTGGATGTCGGTCTGCGTGACCCTGCAGCCAGTGCCGTCATCTATGGTGGCGCGGACAGCAAGCAACTGCGCTACGAGGGCATCGCCGCGGCACTGGCCGTGCCAGCCTCGGATATTCGCCTGTTCGGCAAGCCGGAGTCATTCGCACGTCGCCGCATGGGCGTAGCGCTGGCGACCGGCGCCGACATCGATCAGGCGCGCGAGCGCGCCACGCTGGCAGCCAGTCTGGTCAAACCCGTTAGCGATGATGCCTGATGCTGGATAAGGTCGGCGAGCCTGGCAGCAGTCAGGCTACTTTCCATACCCTGTTGGGCGGTACGGAAGTGGTGCGTCAGTTGGTGGAGGCCTTTTACGACATCATGGATGCGGATCCGCGTGCAGCTGGCGTACGTGCCATGCATCCGGCGGACCTCACCGGTTCACGTGAAAAGCTGTTCATGTTCCTGACCGGCTGGAGTGGTGGGCCACAACTCTATATCGAACGCTATGGCCATCCGTTCTTACGCAGACGTCATCTGCCGTTTTCGATAGGCGAATCCGAGCGCGACCAATGGATGTATTGCATGGTGAGTGCGATGCAGCGCATCGGGGTGGAAGAGGCGGTGATGCTGAAACTGGCCGAAGCCTTGTGGGGAGTGGCCGATTTCATGCGAAACCGGCCGGGTTGATAAGGCTGTTCATGCGCACTTTGATGCGCATGAACGCGCTAGCCCGCAACGATAAATGATAGAACGGGCAACAGACAACCTGTGCAACGGGCTTGCCATACAGCTTGCTGAATGCCAGGTAGTTCAGCCAGTTATTAACTAACGGGCCGCTCAGCTAACTAAAGGGGCCCATCAGCCAGCCAAGTCAGCTGCTAGCGAGTCAAGCCACCCAGTAGCGCAGCCAGTTCGCGTTTGGGCTTGCTGCTGCGTTGACGTGGTTCAGGTTGCGGCGCATCCGCAGCAGGCTGATACGGCTGATCGAACCAGGGGTCACTGCTGGGTTTGCGTGTGCTGCGTACCGGCGTACGACGCGGTTCTTCATCGCGTGAGCTTGAATCACGGCCTGTTGAACGTGCCGGACGTGCTGCCACCACGGGCTGAGCCTGTTCCTTGGTGATCTCGCGCTTGATCAGCTTCTCGATCTCCTTCAGATACTTCTCTTCCTCAGGCGACACCAGCGAGATGGCCGTGCCGGAAGCCCCGGCGCGGCCGGTTCTGCCGATACGGTGCACATAATCCTCAGGCGCACTGGGGATCTCGTAGTTGATCACCATGGGCAGTTGGTCGATATCCAGACCGCGTGCCGCCACATCGGTGGCGACCAGCACGGCGACCTTGCCCTGCTTGAACGCATCCAGAGCATCGATACGTTCTTTTTGGCTCTTGTCACCGTGGATCGCATCGGCACTGATGCCGTCACGCTGCAGCTGGCGCGCCAGCTTGCTGGCCGTGAGCTTGGTCTTGGTGAACACGATCACCTGCTTGGCATCGGCCCCTTGCAGCAGTTGCGACAGCAACAAATGCTTCTCGGCTTGCGCTACCAGATACACTTTTTGCGTCACATTCTCTGCCGTGGCATTGCTGCGCGCGACTTCAATGAGCTGCGGATTGGTCAGAAAATCTTCAGACAGTTTCTTGATATCGTTGGAGAAGGTGGCCGAGAACATCAGGTTCTGACGTTTTTTCGGCAGCAAGGCCAGAATGCGTTTCAGATCGGGCATAAAGCCCATATCCAGCATGCGGTCGGCTTCGTCCAGTACCAATATCTGTACTTGACCCAGCTGCAGCGTACGCTGCTCCACATGATCCAGCAGTCGGCCCGGTGTCGCTACCAGCACCTCGACACCCTTCATCAGGGATGGCGTCTGGGTGCGGATATCCACACCACCGAACACCACCAGAGAACGCAAGGGCGTGTGCTTGGCATAGGCCTTGACACTTTCTTCGACCTGGATCGCCAGTTCGCGGGTGGGGGTCAGGATCAGGGCACGGATAGGATGGCGCGCAGGCGAAGCACTGCTGCTCGCAAGCGGCAGCAGCTTCTGCAACACAGGTAACGCAAACGCGGCGGTCTTGCCGGTACCGGTTTGCGCGCCTGCCATCAGGTCGTGACCTGCCAGCACCACCGGGATGGCCTGCGCCTGTACCGGTGTGGGTTTGGTATAGCCGCTTTCAGTCAGCGCCTGTAACAGAGGCGCTGCCAGTCCGAGGCTGTCAAAACTACTGTGCTCGGCGCTGCTCATCATCAAGCGAAAGTACGTGGACGACGATTGCCACGGTCATTGTCGGTGCGCTTGGCAAAACGGTCACCATTGCCGTTACCGTTACCCTTGTTGGCGGGTTGGCGGTCAGCAAAGCTGCGCTTGGCATCTGGTTTGCCTGCATCGTGGCGAGGTGCGTCATGGCGTGGCTTGAAGCCTGGCTTGCCGCGTGGACCAGCCGGACGGTCGGTACGCGGTGCAGCACGCTTGGGTTCCATGCCGGGGATGACCGATGGCTCCAGGCGTTGGCCGGTGAACTGTTCGATCTTGCGAACCTGGTAACGGTCTGCATGCGAAGCGAACGAGATCGCCACGCCAGTGTTGTTGGCGCGACCGGTACGACCGATACGGTGTACATAGTCTTCCGCAAACTTGGGCAGATCGTAGTTGATGACATGGGTGATGCCGTGCACATCGATGCCGCGTGCCGCGACATCGGTGGCCACCAGGACCTTGACGTCGCCATGACGCAGCTTGGTCAGCGTGCGGTTGCGTGCGCCCTGGGTCATGTCGCCATGCAGTGCGGCGGTCTTGTGACCGGCCGCATACAGGTCTTCTGCGAGCAGGTCGGCATGACGCTTGGTAGAGGTGAACACGATAGCTTGATTGACTTCCGGGTCGATCAGCAGATGCTCAAGCAGTTTGTTCTTGTGCCCCATGTCGTCGACGAAGTGCAGACGTTGTTCGATATTGGCGTGCTTTTCCTTTTGTGCGGCAACCTGGATGGTCTTGGGGTTGCGCAGGATCTGGCGGGCGATGGTGCCGATGTTGCCGTCCAGCGTGGCCGAGAACAGCAGGGTTTGACGTTCTGCGGTCAGCTGGTTGCAGATGCGCTCTACATCGGGCATGAAACCCATGTCCAGCATGCGGTCGGCTTCATCCAGGATCAGCATTTGCAGACGCGACAGGTCGATACGGCCGCGTTCCATGTGGTCCAGCAGGCGGCCTGGTGTTGCCACCAGGATATCCAGCGGTTGCGAAAGCAGCTTGTTCTGCAGTGGGTAAGGCATGCCGCCTACGATGCTGACGCAACGGGCGCGGATGTGCTTGCCGTACTTGCGTGCGGCTTCGTTGACTTGAGCAGCCAGTTCACGCGTTGGCACCAGTACCAGAATACGTGGGCCACGGCTCTTGGAAGGGTGTAGGGTGGCCAGCAGGTTGAGGGCTGGCAGTGCAAAGGCGGCCGTCTTGCCGGTACCGGTCTGGGCCGAAGCCATCAGATCATGGCCCGCCATGATCTCCGGAATGGCTTGCGCCTGGATTGGGGTTGCGGTGGTGTAACCTGATTCCTCGACAGCGCGCAGGATGGATGGATGCAGGTTCAGTGAGGCAAAGGTGGTGCTAACTTGTTCAACAGACACAGAGATTCCCTAAAATGATAAAGCTATAAAGGGCGCAAGCAGACGCAGTCGCGTGATAGACACACGAAGCGCAGAATACTCATGGGGTTGAGTATGCAGATTTACCGGCGCACGGGCATAGCCACTAACCAGTAAAATGCACAAGAACTAATGCAAGAAAGCCAAAAACTGCAACAGGCTTAAGAAGGCTAGGGCGATGATTCATTGATGCATAGCCACAGGGGGCTATCACCAAATCAGGCTCGCAGTATACGCAGATGCCGCAGATTGTCAAAGCATTTGTCGAAATTGTAGAAGCACTTATGTGTTAGAATCGCGCCCTTTCAATGAACTGAAACTGCCACTCATGTCCCGCAATCTTCGCAATATCGCCATCATCGCCCACGTTGACCACGGCAAAACCACCATGGTGGACAAGCTGCTGCAACAGGCTGGCACCTTCGCCTCTCACCAGGCCGTCACCGAGCGTGTGATGGACTCCAACGATCTGGAAAGAGAACGCGGTATCACCATTCTGGCCAAGAACACGGCAGTGAATTTCGATGGTACCCACATCAATATCGTTGACACCCCAGGTCACGCGGACTTCGGTGGTGAAGTCGAACGCGTACTGGGCATGGTCGATGGTGTGCTGCTGCTGGTCGATGCGGTGGAAGGTCCGATGCCGCAAACGCGTTTCGTGACCAAGAAAGCACTGGCACTGGGCCTCAAGCCTATTGTGGTGATCAACAAGGTGGACCGTCCCGGTGCACGTACCGATTGGGTCATCAACCAGACCTTCGATCTGTTCGCCAACCTCGGTGCCACCGATGACCAGCTGGATTTCCCAGTGGTGTATGCCTCGGCATTGAACGGTTATGCCACGCTGGACATGAACAAGCCCTCCGAGACCATGCGTCCGCTGTTCGAAACGGTACTGAAACATGTAGAGCCACCGGTCGGTGACCCTGAAGCGCCTCTGCAGTTGCAATTGTCTGCGCTGGATTACTCCAGCTACACCGGCCGTCTGGGCGTAGGCCGTATCCGCAATGGCCGTATCAAGCCAGGCCAGGCTGTGGTGGTCATGCACGGTGAAAAGCAAGTCGCACAAGGCCGTATCAACCAAGTACTTGGCTTCCGTGGCCTGGAGCGTGTCGCAGTAGAACAAGCCGAAGCGGGTGATATCGTGATCATCTCCGGTATCGACGAGATCGGCATCGGCGTGACCATCGCAGACCGTGAAAATCCGGTCGGCCTGCCAGTGTTGGGCGTGGACGAACCCACTTTGACCATGGACTTCATGGTCAACACCTCGCCGCTGGCCGGCACCGAAGGCAAGTTCGTGACCAGCCGCCAGATCCGTGACCGCCTGACCAAAGAGCTGCTGACCAATGTGGCGCTGCGTGTCGAAGACACCGGCGATGCGGACGTGTTCCGTGTTTCCGGTCGTGGTGAGTTGCACCTGACTATCCTGCTGGAAAACATGCGCCGTGAAGGTTTCGAGATCGCTGTCGGCAAGCCGCGTGTGGTGTACCGCGAGATTGATGGCGAGCGTTGCGAGCCGTACGAGATCCTGACCGTGGACCTGGAAGATGACTGTCAGGGTGCCGCCATGGAAGAGCTGGGTCGCCGTCGTGGCGAGCTGCAGAACATGGAATCCGATGGTAACGGCCGTACCCGTCTGGAATACAAGATTCCGGCACGCGGACTGATCGGTTTCCAGAGCGAGTTCCTGACCATGACGCGCGGTACCGGTCTCATGGCCCATATCTTTGATGAATATGCACCGGTCAAGGCGGACATGCCTGGCCGTCGCAACGGCGTGCTGATCTCGTCCGAGCAGGGCGAGGCGGTGGCTTATGCGCTATGGAAGCTGCAGGACCGTGGCCGTATGTTCTCCGTGCCTGGCGACAAGTTGTACGAAGGCATGGTGATCGGCATCCATAGCCGTGACAACGATCTGATCGTCAACCCGATCAAGGGCAAGCAGTTAACCAACGTGCGAGCTTCGGGTACCGATGAAGCGGTGCGTCTGGTGCCAGCCGTACAGCTCACGCTGGAATCGGCCGTGGAGTTCATCGATGATGACGAGCTGGTCGAGATCACGCCCAAGAACATCCGTATCCGCAAGCGCTATCTGCTGGAACACGAGCGCAAGCGTGCGGCGAATGCCAAGCTGTAAGCGACAGCACCCGGCAGACTAATGAAAAACGGCCACTGATGTGGCCGTTTTTTTATGCCAGCAACAGGTGTTGTGCTGGCTGGCTGATATTGCATGGGTGGCAGGGTTTACTTGGGCAGGGCTTTCAGTGCCTTGTCGGTGATATCCACCCCTTTTTTGCCTACATAAGCGGCGGTGCCATACAGTACCAGATCGTAACCTTCCGCCTTGGCGATGCTTTCCACCGCCTTGTTGACGCGGTCCTGCAGCTTATTGCGTTCCTGCTCTTTGCGCAGTTCGAAATCTTCCGCCAGCTCGCGTTGTTTGCGGTTGTAATCCACCTTCTGATTGTTGAGTGCTTCGGTACGCTTGTCGAAGTCGGCTTTGGCCAGTTTGGCGCTTTCCTTGGTGAGCGCAGCTTCTTTGGCGTCGATCTCCTTCTTGAGCTTTTCGAGGGCTGCCTGGCGACCGGAGAATTCCTTGAGCAGCAGTTTGCCGCTTTCGTCTGCTTGTGGCGATTGCATGATCTTGACCAGCTGGATATAGCCTATCTTGGTCGCTGCATACGCTTGTGCACACAGCAGACAGCTGCCCAGCAGCATGGTTAATGTGAGCCATTTTTTCAATGTGATTCTCCTCCTTCGTTTTGCTAGCCAGTCCATGATAACCCAAACCTGGCTGCGTGGTCGCCGTCAGCTTGCCGCCCCGCCATGAAAAGTTTGCCCCGAGACACCCGCGCTGTCAGGGCCCAGCAGGTACAGATATAGAGGCAGCAAAGTGGATGCTGACGGCAGGGCTGCATGCTTTTCACCCGGATGGGAGCGCCTGCGTTGCGGTGATTGTACCGGGCCGGGGATCAGCGTGTTCAAGCGCAGTTGCGGCTGATTTTCCAGCTCTTGTGCCCACAACTGCCACATGAAGTGCGCAGCATGTTTGCTGACGGCGTGGCTACCCCAGTAGGCGCCTGGCGTTTCTGCAGCGCTGCTCGCGGTATATACCACACTGGCATCCTTGGCACCTTGCAGCAACGGCAGGCAGGCCTTGGTGAGTGCAAAGGGGGCGGTCAGATTGACGCGCAGCATCTGTTCCATGCCTTGCTGGGTTTCGCGCTGTAGCGGCGTGAGGGTGTCAAACTGCGCTGCATTGTGCAGGATGCCATCCAGACGCCCCAGTTGCTGATAAACGCCTTCGGCCAGGTTGAGGTGATCCTGCTCGGTCGCCTTGGCCAGATCCATGGGAAAGAGCAGGGGTTCTGCGTGCCCGGCCGCTACGATGTCGTCATAGACCGCTTCCAGCATGCGGGTCTTGCGGCCCAGCAGGATCACCGTGGCGCCATAGGCGGCACAATGTTTGGCAACTTCTGCACCCAGGCCCTGGCCTGCGCCAGTGATCAGGATGACGCGTTCAGCCAGCAAGCCGGCTAGTGGCTGGTAATGCGAGTAATCAAATGCCATGGGTTCAGTCTTGTTGCCTGCGTGTGAATCTGCCGAAATGCAGCATGATGGTCGGTAATATCAATAGATTAAGTATCGTGGAGGTGACCAGGCCGCCGACGATGATGGTGGCCATGGGGCCCTCGATCTCGCGGCCTGGCTGTCCGCTGCCAGCCGCCAGCGGTAGCAATCCCAGCGCGGTGACCAGTGCCGTCATCAGGATGGAAGGCAGGCGTTCGCTGGCGCCACGTATCGCCGTTTCCAGACCCCATACGCAGCCTTCATGGTCGACCAGGTGCTGAAAATGCGAGACCAGCATGATGGAGTTGCGCAACGTGATGCCGAACAGGGTGACAAAGCCGACCAGCGAGCCCAAGGATACCCAGCCGCCGGTCAACATCACCGCCAGTACGCCGCCTATCAGTGCGAACGGCAGGTTGGCGAAGGTCAGCAGCAGGTTACGCAGACGTCCGAACGCGATGTACAGCATCAGGAAAATGCCCGCCGCTGCAAAAATGGAATGCACGATCAGGTCTTCGCGGGCCTGTGATTGGGCTTCTGCTGCCCCGGTGAACTCCAGGTAGTTGCCTGGGCTGATGCGTACCTCCTGGTTGATGCGTTCGCGCAGGTCTTTGCTGAAGGCACTGAGGTCGCGCTCATGGATGTTGGCCGTCACGGTCTGGATGCGTTTGGCACCGGAATGCAGGATCTTGGAGCGGCCGTTCTCCTGACGGATGTCGGCGACATCCTGCAGACGCAGCAAGCGTCCGTCCGGCGTCAGCAAGGGCAGTTCTGCCACTTGCAGGATATGCTGGCGCGCTTCGGGCGCCAGCACCACGCTCACCCCGACGACCTTGTTGCCCTGATAGACCTGGGTGACTGGCACGCTTTGGTAAGCGACGCGTATGGTTTCCAGCACATCCACCGCTTGCAGTCCCCATTGCAGCAATTTTTCGTTGCGCAGGCGTATCACCAGCTGCGGACTACCCGGCGGCGACTGCACGGTCACATCGGTGGCACCTGGCACGCTGGCTAGGGCCGCCGCCACGGCTTGCGCATCACGGTCCAGTGCGTCCAGATTCAGGCCGTAGATGTTGATGACCACGGCGGCGGCATAACCGGAGATGGTTTCTTCGATACGCTCCGTCAGAAAGGTGTTGATGGCAAACGTGACGCCGGGAATGGGCGCGCGCTGGATTGTGCCGGGTGTGCTGCCGTCGGCGATGTTTTCAGCACTGGGTTCGCGCTCATCGCCATCATCATCCAGATCCTGGCCCGCCAGTGTTTCACGAATCTCTTCCAGAACGCGGCGTTGTTCTTCACCCGAAATGGGGCCCATTTCGATCTCGAATTCACTGTAATGGGTGCCAAAGGTGTCCGCCCCGTTCTCGGCACGACCTACCCACTGCACGATGGAACGTATGCCTTCGATCTTGCTGAGCATTTCTTGTATTTGCTTGCCTATGCGCAGCGATTCCTGCTCCGAAGTGCCCGGCACCGTGGTCATGTGCATGATGTAATGGCCTTCATGCAGGTTGGGGATGAACTGGCTTTTGAACAGGATCAGGATGCTCAAGCCTACAGCAATCAACACCACGGACAGGCCTATGGTAAGGCGGTAACGGTGTTCAATCCGGCGTAGCAGGGACACATAACGCTGCTTGATGCTGCGGATCACCGGCGAATCCTCGCTGTCCAGTCTGGCTTTGCCCAGCATCAGATAGCACAAGGCAGGCGTCAGTGTCAGTGCGACCACCAGCGAAGCCAGGATGGCGGCGATGTAGGCAAGACCGAGTGGCGTGAACAGCTTGCCAGCCACGCCCCCCAGTGTCAGCAGCGGCACGAACACCAGCGCCACGATGATGGTCGCATACACCACAGAGCTACGCACTTCCATGGAAGCGGTGTAGACCACCTGGAAGATACTGCGTGGGCTTTCCAGCAGACGGTTCTCGCGCAAGCGGCGGAAGATGTTCTCGGTGTCGATGATGGCGTCGTCCACCACTTCACCCAGTGCGATAGCCAGGCCACCCAACACCATGATATTCAAGCCGATATTGAAATGATGGAGGATCACGATCGCCGATAACAGGGACAGCGGGATGGCGGTGGCCGAGATGAAGGCGGTACGTGCGTTGAACAGGAACAGGAACAATACGGCGATGACCAGTATCGAGCCGATAATGATGTCGGTACGCACGCCTTCGATCGCGGTCTCGATGAAATTCGATGGCCGGAACAAGCCTTCGTGCAGTTTCACCTGTTCTGCTTCCAGCGATGGTTTCAGTGCCTGCAGGGATTTTTCGATGGCTTGGGTCACCGCATAGGTGTTGGCGCCTAGCTGACTCTGTATGGAGAGATAGATGCCGGATTTGCCGTCGATGGCAGCCGCACTGATGGACGGTGCCGCGCCTTCGACCACACGGCCCACATCCCCCAGGCGTATGGTCTGGCCATTACGCTGCAGTAGCGTGGTCTGTGCCAGCTGCTCCGGTGTGAGCGCCTGGCCCTCACTGTTGATGACGATGCGCTGGTTGCTGTTCTCGATATAGCCGTTGCCACGCACCCCGGTGGCTTTTGCGGCGGCATCCGTCACTTGCTGCAGTGACAAACCATAGTGCACCAGCTTGTCCGGTTCCACCTGTATCTGGTATTGCCGGACCTGGCCACCGAACACATTGACATCAGCGACGCCGGGAATGGCCAGCAGGTGCGGGCGTACCGTCCAGTCCACCAGGGTACGCAGTTCCATCAGGCTGCGTTTGTCTGAAGTCAAGCCTATGCCCAGCACCGTGCTGGCTGAGGAGGTGAGCGGGGTGATGTTGGGGGTGATGCCGCGTGGCAGGCGGTTGCTCAGCGTGGCCAGGCGTTCGGCGATGACCTGGCGGTTGCGGTACACATCGGTATCTTCATCGAAGATGATGGTCACAATGGACAGGCCGGGAATGGACTGCGAACGCATGCTGGCGATGCCCACGGTGCCTGCGATGCTGTTCTCGATGGGCTGCGTGACCAGTGATTCCACCAGTTCGGCGGACAGGCCCACCGACTCGCTCTGGATCACCACCTGGGTGGGCGAGAACTCCGGGAACACATCCAGATTGCTGCGACTCAGCGTGAAGATGCCATACAGCACCAGCAGGCTGGCGAGTGCGATGATCACGCCACTGAAGCGGATGGAGAAGCGGACCAGTGCCGACATCATGAGCGGCTAGCCTTTACCGCGTCTGCGTCGTCATGGCGCGACTGCAGGGGTATGGGCCGAGGCTGAAATGACAGGCTCATGTCAGTCTTCATTCTCGTTCTTGATCTGATATTTGAACTCTTCGGACAGCAGCAACTGCACGCCACTGGTGACCAGTCTGTCGCCTGCCTGCAGGCCATCGCTGACGAACCAGCCATCACTGGCCTGTGCATCGGTGTCGATCAGCACGCGCACGAAACGCTCGGCGCTCTCCTGCTTGTAGACCCAGGCCTTGCCGCCATACCAGACCACGGCGGTATGTGGCACGACAACACCGCTAAGCTGCGCATTCTGTTGCTGCATGCGCACGGTGACGCGCATACCGGCACGCAGCTCCTGCGCCGCCGTGCGGTAGTAATAGGTTTTGCCTGGCATGCCGGTGTCGATCACGGCGGCCGGGGAGACGAATTCAGCACTCAGGCTGCGGTTGGGTGCACTGGTCGGGCTGACGCTGATGGTGCTGCGCAGTTGTGGCGCAGGCGCTTCATAGGGCAGGGTGACCTGGATCAAGGCATCCTGATGTTCAAGCAGACGGCGTAAAAAGCTGTCCGGCGTGTCCTGAGTGGCCGCGCTGGCGAGACGTTCACCCCATTGCTGGCGCATGCTGTCGCGCAGATTCAGCGCAGTACGTTCAGCAGCCAGCTGGCGTGCCTGTTCACTCTTCAGCGCTGAACGTGCCAATGCCACAGCGCGTTCGGAGACATTGCGCTCATCCTGATTCAGCAATTTGAGGCGCTCATATTCCTGCGTACTGGTTTCCACCGCCGCCGCCTGCACGGCGGCTTCTGCCCTGGCTTCCAGATAACGTGTACGCAGTTCGAGCAGCGGTTGCAGATTGACCACGATGCCCAGGCTGTTGAGCGTGGTCAAATGGCTGCTGCTCTGGATGCTGCTGGTCGCGATACCGCTCTGCTGCTGGGTCAGTGCGTTCAGGGTCACGATGGTGGCGCCATTGTCGGTGCTGACCAAGTTAGGGGTTTCTATCTCTTCTTCAGTCTCGCCTATCATCGCGTTGTATTCATCCTGGCCGTAGAAGATCAGCATCCAGAACAGGATGATGATCAGCAAGGCCTGCAGCGCCACGATGGCGGTGGTTCTTTTTGTGGTGATGGTGTTTGTGCTCATTGCCCGGGCTCCTGCCGCGTCGATGCATCATTGCGCTGTGCCTGTGGCGGTGTGCCCGATTTTGATGGGGCAGAGGCCGCTGTCAGGTCGTTTCCAATATCGCTGCGCGGGCCAATATCGCTGCGCGGCTTCGTATCGCTGCGCAGTCCGGGTGGCACGCTGGAGTCGCTGTGCAAGGGCCGTTGCAGCACCTGTTCCAGTTCCAGTGTGGCGCGTTGTAACTGTTCTGCGGCCAGCAGCTTGTTCTCGCGGCTTTGCAGGCGATTGAGGTCGGCTTCGGCCAGTTGCAGGCGGTCGATGAGTCCGCGTTCGAACTGGCGCTGCAGTTGGGAGAAATGCTGGTCTTCGGCCTGATACAGACGTTCGGCCTGCGCCAGAAAATCAAGCGCAGCGCCATAGTTGGCGCGACTTCTGGCAAGGTTGGCCAGTACGCCCGCTTGCAATACATCGAATTGTGCTGCTTCGGTCTCGCGCAAGGCGCGTGCTTCGGCGATCAGCCCCTGATTCTTGTTGGCGATATTGAGCAGGCTGGCGATGCCAAGTTGCCACAAGCGATCACCCTGGTCGAACATATAGCCCGGTGACAGCGAGAAATCCGGGTATTGGCGTGCGATCTCCAGCCGCAGACCGGCCTCGGCCGCACTGTAGCGCGCCAGAGCAGCGCGGATATCCAGCCGGTTGAGCAACGCGGCCTGCTGCAATGCAGCGCTATCCAGTGGCGGAGCCTGTTGCATGCGTTCAGGCTCCCAGTCACGCAGGGGAAGCCGCTCCAGTGTCGTCTCGCTAAGTCCGCTACTGTAAGCAAGCGCGGCCTTGCGGGCGGGCAGTTTCGCTTGTTCGATGCCCAGCAGTTGCTGACCTCGCAACAGTTCCAGTTTGACGCGATTGAGTTCGCTGCTGCCCAGCATGCCCAGTTCAAAGCGTTTCTGCAGCATGTCGGCTTGCGCCTGTTGCACCGCCACACGTTGCTGATAGTAAGCGATGCGTTGCAGTGTCATCTGATAATCCAGCCAATGGCTGGCAACACGGCTATACACTTGCCAGGCGGCCTGGGCGATCTCGATGCGCCTGGCTTCTGAAAGAGCGATCGCGCGTGCTGTGCGCGCTTCGATCTTGCCTGCCGTGATGATGGGGATCTCCAGCGACAAACCGAAGGTCCAGGGGGACTCGCCGGACTGGGCTTCCCGGTTGTTCTCGATCTCTGCACCCAGTTTTGGGTTGGGCCGCTGGCGCGCCGTGATCTCGGCGGCCACCGCAGCCTGCCACTGCGCGCGCGCCAGTTGCAGATCCGGGTGGAAATACAGTGCAGTGAGGCCGAGTTCAACCAACCCCCATTGCTGCAACGGTAGCGATTGATAGCCGTAACTGCTCAGGTAGGCCTGGAACTCCTGGCTGAACGGGTCAGCAGACTGCAGTCTGGTAGCACGGTCTTCGGCTTGCAGGGGCTTGGGCTGGTAGGTTTGCAGGCCGCAGCTGGCGAGCAGCAGCGCAGCCAGTGCATAGCCCAAGTAGCGTGTGCGGTGACTTAGGCCATGCATGATGCGTTGGGCGGCCTTAGCCTGCGATACTGGCCTGGACTGAACTTAGCGCATCGCGCAACGTCTCTTCGGTAAGCGTGTTGATGCTGGCAGCCAGCAGCTCTGCGGCTTCCATGCTGCCTTTGGGCAGGTCATGGCTGTCCAGTTCAGCGACCAGGCCGGCAGCAGCGCCAGTGACCTTGAGTAGGGCGTGGCGTTCTTTCATCAGCAGTTCGAGTTCTGCACGCAGCATGTTGACTTCTTCGGGATTGATCGTGCTGTGCATGATGACTTTCTGTAAAAACTTTAAATGTAGTTGGTCGTGCGGTTTGACCCAGCATCTTGCTATCGGGATGGGGGTGCTGTCAATTGCCATCAGCCGTGTATGCAACTTGCGTAGAACTGCAGCAGCAAACTAAGGTGGATGACAGTTTAAGCACGTTCAGCCATTTTCGACACCGTCAGAACTAGGCTATAATCGACGACTGTTTACGGATTGTACGTAGAGGGCTGGCGAAATTTCTGCCAGTATCACCGACAACTAGATGGCGAAAGTGGCGGAATTGGTAGACGCACTGGATTTAGGTTCCAGCGCCGCAAGGCGTGAGAGTTCGAGTCTCTCCTTTCGCACCAGATTATTAAGAGTTTAAGGATCTCAGCATGTCAGCAACTGTTGAAACCATCAGCAATCTTCAGCGCCGCATTACGGTTTCCGTACCATTGCAGCCCATACAGGAAGAAATGGCACAGCGCATCAGCCGCCTGGCCCGCACCGTCAAATTGTCCGGCTTCCGTCCGGGCAAGGTGCCGCTCAAGCTGGTGCAGCAGCAATATGGCGCGCAAGTGCGCGACGAGGTGCTGAGCAATACGGTCGAAAAGACCTTCACCGATGCCGTCAACGAGAACAAGCTGCGTGTGGCCGGTTTTCCGGATATCGAACACAAGCCGTTCGCTGAAACCGAGGGCGAGTTCCAGTATGTGGCGACGTTTGAAGTGTTTCCGGAAGTCGTTGTTGGCGACCTGAGCAAGATCAAGATCGAGCGTGCTGTGGTGGAACTGACCGACGCCGATGTGCAGAAGACCATCGACGTGCTGGTCAAGCAGCGTGCCACCTTCGAGCCAGTCAAGCGTGCCAGCAAGAAGGGTGACCGTATCAACATCAGTCTGACCACCACCATCGCCGGTGAAGTGGTTGAAACCAGTGGGCCGGAAGGCATCAATCTGGTGGTGGGTGAAGATGGCCGTGTGGAAGAGTTCGAGGCACAACTGACCGGTAACAAGCCAGGCAGCAGCAAGACTTTCGAGATCACCTATCCGGAAGATCACAACCCGCCACAACTGGCCGGCAAGACCGTCAGTTACGAGGTGACCTTCAACACCGTAGCGCAGCCTGTGCTGCCGCCGGTGGATGAAGAATTCGCACGCTCACTCGGTGTGGCCGACGGTGATGTCGAGAAGATGCGTGGCGAGATCCGCGACAGCCTGATGCAGGAAGTCGACAAGCGCGTACGTGGTGGTGTCAAGGAACAAGTGTTCCAGGCCCTGCTGGACAACGTGGAAGTGGAGCTGCCTAACGCGTTGATCGCCGTCGAGGTGAACCGCCTGATGGAGATGGCCAAGCAGAATCTGCAGCAACGTGGTGTGGATGTCAGCACCGTGAATCTGGATCCGGCCGTGTTCGAAGAGCAAGCCAAGCGCAACACCAAGCTGCGCCTGATCCTGTCCGAGCTGGTCAGCACGCATTCCCTGCATGCTACTGCCGAGCAGGTGCGCGCCATGGTCGATCAGTTCGGCCAAAGTTTTGAGCAGCCGGAAGAAGTGGTGCGCTGGTACTACGCCGACGTGAAGCGTCTGGACGAGCCTGCGGCCCTGGCGACCGAAGAGAATGTGGTGGCCTGGGTGCTGGCAACGGCCAAGGTCTCCGATAAAAAGACCAAGTTCGATGCATTGATGGGAAGGGATTAAGTCATGGATGCAAGGCAGTGGGAACCGCAAAGCCTGGGATTGATTCCCATGGTGGTCGAGCAGAGCGGTCGTGGTGAGCGTTCTTATGACATCTACTCACGCCTGCTCAAAGAGCGCGTCATTTTTCTGGTAGGCCCGGTCAATGACATGACCGCCAACCTGGTGGTGGCGCAGCTGTTGTTCCTCGAAGCCGAGAATCCGGACAAGGACATCTCCCTGTATATCAACTCGCCGGGTGGTTCGGTCACGGCCGGCATGGCGATCTACGACACCATGCAGTTCATCAAGCCGGATGTCAGCACCTTGTGCACCGGCCAGGCCGCCAGTATGGGCGCTTTGCTGTTGACCGCTGGCGCCAAGGGCAAGCGCTTCGTGCTGCCCAACTCGCGCGTCATGATCCATCAACCGCTGGGTGGTTTCCAGGGCCAGGCATCGGACATCGAGATCCATGCCCGCGAGATCCTCTACCTGCGTGAAAAACTCAATCAGATCATGGCGAACCACACAGGTCAGCCTATCGATGTGATCGCCAATGACACTGACCGCGACAACTTCATGAGCGCGGAGCAGGCAGCCAGTTATGGTTTGGTAGACAAGGTGATTGCCAGCCGTGCTGATGCTAGCTAAGATGAAATCGTATTTAAACTGGAACCTGAAATGACCACTGCTGCCAGCGGAGACAAACTGCTTTATTGCTCGTTCTGCGGCAAAAGCCAGCACGAGGTCAGGAAACTGATTGCAGGGCCTTCGGTATTCATCTGTGATGAATGCGTAGACCTGTGCAACGACATCATCCGTGAAGAAGTGCAGGGCGCTGAAGGCGGCAAAGGTCGCAATGCCGGCCTGCCTTCCCCCAAAGAGATCTGCGATACGCTGGACCAGTACGTGATCGGCCAGATGTCCGCCAAGAAAAGTCTGGCGGTCGCCGTCTACAACCACTACAAGCGTCTGGAACAAAGCACCGAAAAAGACGATGTCGAAATCGCCAAGAGCAACATCCTGCTGATCGGCCCGACCGGTTCCGGCAAGACCTTGCTGGCACAAACGCTGGCACGTGTGCTGGATGTGCCGTTCGTGATCGCCGACGCCACCACGCTGACCGAAGCTGGCTATGTTGGTGAAGATGTCGAGAACATCATGCAGAAACTGCTGCAGAAGTGTGATTACGATATCGAGAAAGCACAGCGCGGCATCGTCTATATCGATGAGATCGACAAGATCACACGCAAGTCCGAGAACCCCTCCATCACGCGTGACGTGTCGGGTGAGGGCGTGCAGCAGGCCTTGCTCAAGCTGATCGAAGGCACTATCGCTTCCGTGCCGCCACAAGGTGGTCGCAAGCACCCCAACCAGGAGTTCGTGCAGCTCGATACCACCAATATCCTGTTCATTTGCGGTGGCGCATTCGATGGTCTGGACAAGATCATCCAGCGTCGTTCGCAAAAGGGCGGCATCGGTTTCGGTGCCGAAGTGAAGAGCAAGGAAGACGCACGTGCCATCGGTGAAGTGCTGCGCGATGTCGAGCCTGAAGATCTGATCAAGTTCGGTCTGATCCCGGAATTCGTCGGCCGTCTGCCTGCGGTGGCTACACTGGAATCGCTGGACGAAGCCGCCCTGATGACCATCCTGGTCGAACCCAGGAACGCGCTCACCAAGCAATATATGAAGCTGTTCCGCATGGAAGGCGTGGATCTGGAGTTCCGTGAATCGGCATTGCTGCTTATCGCCACCAAGGCGCTGGAACGCAAGACCGGTGCGCGCGGCCTGCGTTCCATCCTGGAACATGCCCTGCTCGACATCATGTTCGATCTGCCGTCGATGACCAACCTCAACAAGGTGGTGGTCGATGAGGGCGTCGTGCGTGGTGACACACCTCCTATCCTGATCTATTCCGAGCAGCCCCGCGTTGCCGAATCGGCCAGTTAAGTACTACCCATCTGCCCAGCCCTTGAACTGCCGACAGGTGCCCCCAGCTATTTGCTGTAGGCACCTGTCCACTAGCCATTATTGAGGTCTTTCATGTCAGAGCAAACACTGCCCAGTTTCACCCCAGATAGCGGACTGCTGCCTTTGCTGCCGCTGCGCGACGTGGTGGTCTACCCGCACCTGGTCGTGCCCCTGTTCGTGGGACGCAGCAAATCCGTACGTGCCCTGGAGATCGCCTCCGAAGGCGACAAGCAGATCCTGCTGGTCGCACAGAAGTCACCCAACAAGGAAGACCCGGACGCCAGCGACCTGCATGAGGTCGGTACCATCGCCACCGTGCTGCAGATGCTCAAGCTGCCTGACGGTACGGTGAAGGTGCTGGTCGAAGGCGTGCATCGCGCCAAGGTGCTGGAGTTCGTCGATACCGAAGATTGCTTCGCGGCACGTTCCGAAAAGATCGAGGCCGAAGACGACAGCGATAACGAGACCCAGGCGCTGATGCGCACGGTGTTCACGCAGTTCGACCAGTACGTCAAACTCAATAAGAAGATCCCGCCTGAAGTGCTGACCTCGCTGGCCAGTATCGACGACGCCGGTCGTCTGGCCGATACCATCACGGCGCATCTGACCCTGAAGCTCGAAGAGAAGCAGTCCATCCTGGAGATGTTCAGCGTGGCCAAGCGCATCGAGCATCTGCTAAGCCTGCTGGAAGCCGAGATCGATATCCTGCAGGTGGAAAAACGTATCCGTGGCCGCGTGAAGCGCCAGATGGAAAAGAGTCAGCGCGAGTATTACCTCAACGAACAGGTCAAGGCCATCCAGAAGGAGCTCGGCGAGCAGGACGAGAACGCCGAGATGGAAGAGCTGGAAGCGCGCATCAAATCGGCCCGCATGCCCAAAGACGCGCTGGCCAAGGTGCAATCCGAATTCAAGAAGCTGCGTCTGATGTCGCCCATGTCGGCCGAGGCGTCAGTGGTGCGTAACTACATCGACACGCTGGTCGGCTTGCCCTGGAAGAAAAAGACCAAGATCAGTGCCAACCTGCTCAAGGCTGAAGAGATCCTGGATGCCGACCACTATGGCCTGGAAAAGGTCAAGGAACGCATCGTTGAGTACCTCGCCGTGCAGCAGCGCGTGGATAAGTTGAAAGCACCTATCCTGTGCCTGGTCGGCCCACCTGGTGTGGGCAAGACCTCGCTGGGGCAGAGTATCGCCAAGGCTGTGAACCGCAAGTTCGTACGCATGGCGCTGGGCGGCGTGCGCGATGAATCCGAGATCCGTGGTCACCGCCGTACCTATATCGGCTCCATGCCGGGCAAAGTGCTGCAAAGCATGAGCAAGGTCGCGGTCAAGAACCCGCTGTTCCTGCTGGATGAAGTGGACAAGCTGGGCCAGGATTTCCGCGGTGACCCTTCGTCTGCCTTGCTGGAAGTGCTGGACCCGGAACAGAACCACACCTTCGTCGACCATTATGTCGAAGTCGAGTATGACCTGTCTGATGTGATGTTCGTAGCCACTGCCAACTCGCTCAATATCCCGGCGCCCTTGCTGGACCGTATGGAGATCATCCGTCTGGCCGGGTATACCGAAGACGAGAAGGTCAATATCGCCATGCGCTATCTGTTGCCCAAGCAGCTCAAGACGCATGGCCTCAAGCAGGAAGAGATCAGCGTATCCGAGGCGGCGGTGCGTGATGTGGTGCGCTACTACACGCGCGAAGCCGGGGTGCGTAGCCTGGACCGCGAAATTTCCAAGATCTGCCGCAAGGTGGTCAAGGAGTTGCTGACCAACAAGGCCAAGGCGGGTGCCAAGGCGGCGCGCAAGATCAGTGTCACGCCGCGCAATCTGGAAAAGTATCTGGGTGTGCAACGCTATGACTTCGGTATCGCAGCCAAGGATAACCAGGTAGGGCAGGTCACTGGCCTGGCCTGGACCGAGGTGGGTGGCGAGCTGCTGACCATAGAAGCGACCTTGATGACGGGTAAGGGCAATATCATCCGCACCGGCCAGCTGGGCGATGTGATGAAGGAGTCGATCGAAGCGGCACGTACCGTGGTGCGCAGCCGAGCCAAGCGGCTGGGTATCTCGGAAGATTTCCACGAGAAGAACGACATCCATATCCACTTGCCGGAAGGCGCCACTCCCAAGGACGGCCCGAGTGCAGGCATCGCGATCACCACGGCGCTGGTGTCGGTGCTGACCAATATTCCGGTGCGTGCGGATGTGGCCATGACCGGTGAGATCACGCTGCGTGGTGAAGTGTTGCCTATCGGCGGTCTTAAGGAAAAATTGCTGGCGGCCCACCGTGGTGGCATCAAGACCGTGCTGATCCCGTCACAGAACGTGAAGGATCTGGTCGAGATTCCCGACAACATCAAGAACTTCCTCGACATCCATCCGGTAAAGTGGATTGATGACGTGCTGAGCCTGGCGCTGGAGCGCCCGCCTGTTGCCATCGAAGCAGGAGAGGTGGTCGAAGTGGAGGCTGTCGATGCAGAAACCAGTGTGCCGGTGGTGATCACCAAGCATCAACGCAGGCTCGCCTGTTAAGTCCTTGACACCGGCTTTTCAGGCTTGTTATAAAGCGGGTGCAGGTGACTGCCTGACATCAACGTACATCGAAAGGGGATTTCGCATGAACAAGTCTGAACTGATTGATCAAATCGCCGCAGCTGCCGGCATATCAAAAGCGGCGGCGGGACGCTCACTGGACGCCACCACACTGGCCATCACCAAATCCTTGAAAAAGGGTGATCTGGTGACCTTGGTCGGCTTCGGTACGTTCTATGTTGGTACGCGCGCTGCACGTAGTGGCCGCAATCCGCGTACCGGTGCTTCGATCAGCATCAAGGCCGCAAATTCTCCTAAATTTAGGGCTGGCAAATCGCTAAAGGATGCTGTAAACTAGCGTTCTTTCGTAGGACGAGCGGGTGCTTAGCTCAGTTGGTAGAGCGTCGCCCTTACAAGGCGAATGTCGGCGGTTCGACCCCGTCAGCACCCACCAAAAACTACGAAATGTGACAACAGCTGAGCTGTTAAAATAATAAAAACTGGAGTGGTAGTTCAGTTGGTTAGAATACCGGCCTGTCACGCCGGGGGTCGCGGGTTCGAGCCCCGTCCACTCCGCCAAATGCAAGTACAAAAAACCATGTTAGCGATAACATGGTTTTTTTGTTTTTATGCCCGGTAACTTCCTTACAGGTGAACAGATGGCCAAGTTCCATGTCATCGTACCCGCAGCCGGTGTCGGTGCCCGCATGGCATCCGCCGTGCCCAAACAATACCTGCCTTTACTCGGCAAACCGGTGCTGGCACATGCCATCGCCGCCTGCCTGCAACATCCGCGCATCAGCAGTGTCACGGTTGTGCTGGATGCGAATGACGCATACTGGCCTTCAGCCGGTATTCCCCCTGCAGACAAGCTGCGTGTGCTCTATTCTGGTGGTGCCACGCGCGCTGATACGGTCTGTAACGGCTTGCTGGCTTTGGATGCCGAGTTGCATGCACAAGACTGGGTTTTGGTACACGACGCAGCCAGGCCAGGGCTGACCATTACGCTGCTTGACCGCCTGCTGGATAGTCTGCAAGATGATGTGGTGGGTGGTTTGCTGGCCATACCAGTCGCTGATACCTTGAAGCGAGCCGACGTGGCTCAGCGTGTGCTGAACACCGAACCCAGGGAACACTTGTGGCAGGCACAGACGCCGCAGATGTTCCGCTACGCCATTCTGAGGCAGGCATTGGCTGCAGCACGCCTCAATGGCACGCCGACGGACGAGGCGCAGGCTGTGGAGGCGCTAGGCTATAGTCCCAAGCTGGTGGCGGGCGAGTTGCGCAACTTGAAGATCACCTACCCGCAGGATCTGCCACTGGCAGCGGCGATACTGCAAGCCGACCAGCAAGCATAAGCCTGTGAACACGGGCAACCAGGAGGAGCGAACATGATACGGGTCGGACACGGATTCGACGTGCACCAGCTGGTGGCAGGCCGTCCCTGCATCATCGGCGGTGTCAACATCCCCTATGAAAAAGGCCTGGATGGCCATTCGGATGCAGACGTGTTGCTGCACGCTATTTGCGATGCCTTGCTGGGTGCTGCGGCGCATGGCGATATCGGCAAGCACTTCCCCAACACCGACGAGCGTTACCGCGGCATCGATTCACGCCAGTTGCTGCGCCACGTGGTGAACCTGCTCAAGCATAAACGCTATTCCATTGTGAACATCGACGCCACCGTGATCGCAGAAGCACCCAAGATGGCGGCGCATATCGCGCAGATGTGTGCCAATATCGCACAGGATTGCAACCTGATGCCGGATGCGGTCAATGTCAAAGCCACCACCACTGAAAAGTTGGGTTTTACCGGCAGGGGTGAGGGTATCGCGGCAGAAGCCGTGTGCCTGATCCAGTGTTTCCACCTTTAGTTGTTATTCATTGTTTTAATGTTGGCTGGTACTGCATCCGCATGATTTGCAATCTGAGAGGAGAGCAGCATGAAGCATGTCGTTACGCGCGGTGGTTCGCTGGTCAAGATCGCCAAACGCTACAAGGTCAGCCTCAACGCGCTGCTGGCCGCCAACCCGGTCTATAAAGCCAATCCCGACCTGATCAAGGTCGGTGATGAGGTCATCATCCCGCCAGCGGCGGAAACAATACCGTCTACCCCAGATACCGCGAACGAAAAACCTAACACAGGCCGCGCTGAAACCGTTCCTGAGGCGGGCAGTGGCGATCCGTTCCGGGTCGGGCACGGTCAGCTCACCTTCGATGCCGAAGGCCAGGAAACCCCAGGGCCGTATTTCAGTCGCTCACCGCATGTGCCAGGCCCCAGCTCCGGCGTGACCATAGGCCGTGGTTATGATCTCAAACATCGTTCCACGCAGGGCGTGGCAGCTGACCTGCATCACGCAGCTATCGCCCCTGCTGCGATCAGTGCCTTGACGGGATGCTGCGGACTGCAAGGCGTGCGCGCCAGGCAGTATCTCGAAGCGCAGGGCCTGCTTGCGCTGACCATCACCCCGGCACAACAAAAAGCCTTGTTCATGCTGGTCTACGCGGAGCTGGAAGGGGATGTGATGCGCATCTGCAACAAGGCCGATGTGGTGGACAAGTTCGGTGCGGTGCACTGGCGACAGTTGTCTGCCAAATTGCGGGATGTGGTGGTGGATCTGCGTTACCGAGGGGATTACACGCCGGCCACACGTGAGTATGTACAGCCCTTGGTGGTAGCCAACGATATGGCCGGAATGGCCAGGCTGATGGCGGATCATCGCATCTGGATGCAACGGTTCACCGTGCCTAGAGACCGCTTTCTGCGGCGCAGGGATTATCTGGCCGACTAGGCTGGCGCTCAGGTTTTTAGCGCTTAGGTTTTAGTACTCAGGCCTTAAGCAATACGATGACGGCGCCGCTGCCGCCATCTTCGCGCCGCGCCTGTGCATAGGCGATCACTTCATCCTTCTGCATCAACCAGTTACGCACTTTGTGCTTCAGGATGGGCTCGCGGTTACGCGAACCCAGGCCTTTGCCATGCACGATGCGCACACAACGGATGCCACGTTTTTTGCAATCGGCCAGAAAACTGGCCACATACAGACGTGCTTCATCGGCGACCAGGCCATGCAGGTCGATGGCCGCCTGCACCACCCAATGGCCACGGCGCAACTTGCTCAAGATGTCGGGCGCATGACCATTGCGCAGGTAAAGCAGCTCTTCACCGTTTTCCAGTTCGTGCGCGGGGATGTAATGGTCGCTGAGCGAATCAAGCAGGGCCTGACGCTCGTCACGGATGAACTGATGTGGCACCGGCTTGGGCCGCGCCGGTGGGTGGTGCAGTCGGCGCGGCGCGTTCAACGGGCGTGCATCCTTGACGGCTGCACGGAACAGCGCATGCGCGTCATCGTCCTGTTCTGGCCCGGCCATGGGCGATCAAGCGCTCAGCTCAGCTGAGCCAGATAGCGCTCGGCATCCAGCGCCGCCATACAGCCGGTGCCCGCGCTGGTCACCGCCTGACGGTAGATGTGGTCCTGGACATCGCCGGCAGCGAACACGCCGGGCACGCTGGTCGCCGTGAAGTTGCCTTCACGACCTGCCTGGGTGACGATGTAGCCCCCCTCCATGTCCAGCTGGCCCTCGAAGATGTCGGTGTTGGGCTTGTGGCCGATAGCGATGAACACACCTTTTAGCGCGATATCGCGGCTTTCTCCGCTCTGCACATTCTTGACGCGCATGCCGGTCACACCGGTGTCGTCGCCCAGCACCTCGTCCAGTGTGGAATACAGCTCCAGCACGATCTTGCCTTCGTTCACGCGCTCCATCACCTTGTCGATGAGGATGGCTTCTGCCTTGAATTTGTCACGTCTGTGCACCAGCGTGACCTTGCTGGCGATGTTGGACAGATACAGTGCTTCCTCGACAGCGGTGTTACCGCCACCGATCACGGCGACCTCCTGATTGCGATAGAAGAAACCATCGCAGGTGGCGCAGGCGGATACACCCTTGCCCGCAAACAGCTCTTCGGAGGGCAGGCCCAGATACTTGGCGGACGCACCGGTCGCGATGATGAGCGCATCGCAGGTGTATTCACCCGAATCGCCCACCAGGCGAATCGGTTTTTCATTCAGATGGGTGGTGTGGATATGATCGAAGATCATCTCGGTATTGAAGCGCTCCGCATGACGCTGGAAGCGTGCCATCAGCTCCGGCCCCATCACGCCCTCCGCATCGGCTGGCCAGTTATCCACTTCGGTGGTGGTCATCAGCTGACCGCCCTGGGCGATGCCGGTGATCAGCACCGGTTTGAGGTTGGCGCGGGCAGCGTAGACAGCGGCGGAATAGCCTGCCGGGCCGGAGCCCAGGATCAACAGGCGAGCGTGTTTTGCGGACATACCTTGATTACTCCAATGATTGAATTGCCTAGATGTGGACTCTGTCTGCGATTTCAAGTCGGCTGGCTTGCAGTCGCTTGCCTGAAACAGGCAGGCGCCCATCAAAATAGTAGTTTACCGCCATGTGGCTAGACTGAATGCGCAGATCGGCTGTTTATGGCGACAAACAGACGGCTTGTTCACTTTTCCAGCAGGCTGCGCAGCATCCAGGCAGTCTTTTCATGCAACTGCAAACGCTGCGTGAGCAGGTCGGCCGTGGCTTCATCCGCGGCTTTTTCGGCCGCCGGGAACACCGATCGTGCGGTACGCACCACGGCTTTGTGACCAGCCACCAGTTCGCGTATCATGTCTTCGGCCTTGGGCACGCTTTCACTCTCCTTGATCGAGGCCAGCTTGACGAAGTCGCGGTAAGTGCCCGGTGCATAGAAATCCAGCGAACGGATACGTTCGGCCACCAGGTCAACCGCCAGTGCCAATTCGGTGTACTGGGCTTCGAACATCAGATGCAGGGTGTTGAACATGGGCCCGGTCACGTTCCAGTGGAAGTAATGGGTCTTCAGGTACAGCGTGTAGGTGTCAGCCAGCAGATGGGATAACCCTTCTGCGATCTTCTTGCGGTCTTTTTCGTTGATACCGATATCCATAAAAGCCTCCTTGGTTGATGGTGAAGTTGACGAGATTGATGCAGGTATATTGCAAGAGGGCGAGTCATCAGCTGCGTTATATCCTGACGGTTAGCCAGGTCCAGCTTTCGCCCGTGTCTATTGAGTGACAAGCGCTGTCAGTGACAGTTCGTTTAATGTTCCGCTGGCAACCCCAGTCCGCGGATGCCGCTCAGCTTGGCGTCCAGGATGGCCTGACGGACTAGCTCGACCGCTTGCGGACGCGGGAAACTCTTGCGCCAGGCCAGCGCCATGCGCCTGACCGGTACCGGTTCAGCGAAGGATTTGAACACCAGCATGCGGTTCTCTTCACGCGTGGGGATGCAGGCCGTGCTGGGCAGGATGGTGATGCCGGCACCGGAGGCCACCATGTAGCGTATGGTTTCCAGCGAGCTGCCTTCCAGCGTCTGCTGCATACCGTTGGCGGTCTGACTGACCCCCAGTTGCGGGCACATCTTGAGTACCTGGTCACGAAAGCAATGCCCGGCACCCAGCAGCAGGACCGTCTCGTCACTGAGCGATTCCGCTTCTATACTGCTGCGCTTGCCCCATTCGTGGTCTGCCGGCAGCGCGATCTGGAAGGGTTCGTCGTACAAGGCTTGTGTGACCACGCCGGGCTCGGTGAAAGGCAGCGAGATGATGATCAGATCCAGCTTGCCGCGTTTGAGTTGCTCGCGCAGGTCGGCGGTGTAGCTTTCCTGGATGATGAGCTGCATATTGGGTGCACGTTGGCGCAGCAGGGGCAGGATCTGCGGCAACAGATACGGGCCGGCAGTGTAGATGGCGCCCAGCCGCAGCGGATGCCCGAGTGGATCGCCGCTCTGCTGGGCGATGGCTTTGATGCCTGCGGCCTCTTCCAGGATGCGTCCCGCCTGTGCCACGATGAGCTCGCCCACTGCAGTCAGGGTGATTTCGCTGGAACCACGCTCGAAGATGGCGATGCCCAGCTCTTCTTCCAGTTTCTTGATACCCACACTGAGTGTGGGCTGGCTCACGAAACAGGCTTCTGCAGCGCGGCCAAAATGGCGCTCGCGCGCCACGGCCACCACATAGCGCAGCTCGGTCAAGGTCATCGTTATAGCCTATGCTGAATCACAATGTGATAGATTTTACGCGGCTTTTGTCTCATCACGACAGTCTGTTGATGCTGTTATAATTAAAATCACTTCCAAACACCTTCCGGCCAGTCAAACATTTTGTTTTTCCGCAAAAAATCTGCCCCGCTGAATCGCCGACGTGTCACACCGACCGAGAAGGCGGCACCGTCCCGGTCTGCACCGGCGACGCCCGCGACACCTCTGCACCCGGTGGTACGCGAAGCCTGGTGGCTGGTGCTGGTTACCATAGGACTGTATCTGGCAGTCGTGCTGTTCAGTTACAACCCGGATGATGCGTCCTGGTCGCACAGCGTCAATGAAGCCGCCCAGGTGCACAACGCGGGCGGTAGTTTTGGTGCCTGGCTGTCCGATGTACTGCTTTACCTGTTCGGGAGTTCGGCCTGGTGGCTGGTGGTACTGGCTTTCTATGCCATGTGGCTGATCTATCTGCGGCTGGATACCGACACCGCAGCCCAGCGTCCGGTGCTATGGTTCAACGGCATCGGTTTTCTGCTGCTGTTGCTGGCGTCCGCTGCACTGGAAGCCGGCCACTTCGTGAGTCTGGGCGCGGATCTGCCCGAAGCGCCTGGTGGCGTGCTGGGCCTGGCGGTGGATGCGGGCTTGCGCAACATATTCGGCTTCACCGGTTCTACTTTGATCTTGCTGGTGACGGCGGCGGCCGGTTTCAGCCTGTTCACGGGCTGGTCCTGGCTGATGATGACCGAAAAACTGGGGACTGCGCTGGAAGTCAGCTTCCTGTTCCTGCGTGAGCGCTGGCAGGACTGGATGGACAGGCGTGCAGGCAAGCAGGTGGAAGCCAAGCGCAACCGCTATGTGCAGGAAGAGCGCAAGCGCACCGAAGACCGTCCGCTGGTGCAGATCGAAACACCGGCCTTGCAGATCATCCAGAGTGACCGCGTGGAAAAAGAGCGCCAGGTGCCGCTGTTCCAAGGGCTGCCAGATTCACCCTTGCCGCCGCTGCATCTGCTGGATGAGCCGCAGGGCACGGTGGAGGTGCAATCGGCCGAGACGCTGGAATTCACTTCGCGCCTGATCGAGCGCAAGCTCATGGACTTCGGTATCGAGGTCAAGGTGCTGACTGCCTTGCCCGGCCCGGTGATCACGCGCTACGAGCTGGAACCGGCAGCAGGCGTCAAAGGCAGTCAGGTCACCAACCTTTCCAAGGACCTGGCGCGTGCCTTGTCAGTCGTGAGCATACGCGTGGTGGAGACCATCCCCGGCAAGAGCTGCATGGGCCTGGAGATCCCCAACCCCAAACGTCAGGTGGTCTACCTGTCGGAGATCCTCGGCTCGCAAGTCTATGCCGATGTGCATTCACCACTGGCCATGGCGCTGGGCAAGGACATCGCTGGCAAGCCGGTGGTGGCCGACCTGGCCAAGATGCCGCACGTGCTGGTGGCAGGGACCACCGGTTCCGGCAAGTCGGTCGCCATCAATGCGCTGATCCTCAGCCTGCTTTACAAGGCCGAAGCCAGTCAGGTGCGCCTGATCCTGGTCGACCCCAAGATGCTGGAACTGTCGGTTTACGAAGGCATCCCGCATCTGCTGGCACCGGTGGTCACCGACATGCGTCAGGCCGCCAGTGCGCTCAACTGGTGTGTGGCCGAGATGGAGCGCCGCTACAAACTGATGTCGGCGCTGGGCGTGCGTAACCTGGCCGGCTACAACCAGAAGATCCGTGACGCCCAAAAAGCTGGTACGCCGCTCACCCATCCATTCTCGATCACGCCAGACAGCCCGGAGCCGCTGGACGAGATGCCGCTCATCGTGGTGGTCATCGACGAGCTGGCTGACCTGATGATGGTGGTCGGCAAGAAGGTGGAAGAACTGATCGCCCGACTGGCACAGAAGGCACGTGCTTCCGGCATCCATCTGGTGCTTGCCACGCAGCGTCCTTCGGTGGATGTCATCACTGGCCTCATCAAGGCCAATATCCCTACCCGCGTGGCATTCCAGGTATCCAGCAAGATCGACTCGCGTACCATCCTCGACCAGATGGGCGCAGAAGCGCTGCTGGGGCAGGGTGACATGCTGTATCAGCCGCCCGGCACCAGCTATTCGCAGCGTATCCACGGCGCTTTCGTTTCCGACCAGGAAGTGCATCGCGTGGTGGAGAACCTCAAGGCCCATGGCGAACCAAATTACATCGAGGGCATTCTCACTGGAGCCAGTGAAGAGAACGAAGAGGGCGGCAGCCCGTCTGGTGAAGGTGGCGGCGAGACCGACCCCCTTTACGACGAGGCGGTGGCCATCGTGCTCAAAACACGACGTGCTTCCATCTCTGCGGTGCAGCGTCATCTGCGCATCGGTTATAACCGCGCTGCGCGGCTGATCGAAGAGATGGAACGCGCCGGTCTGGTGTCCTCCATGCAGAGCAACGGCAACCGCGAGGTGCTGGCTCCCAATCACGCCGAATGACAGAGGCTTTATGAAACGACTCCTGATGTTGTTATTGCTGCTACCCGCACTTGCTCATGCAGGCGGCACCGAGCAGCTCAAAACCTTTTTCCGTAGCACCAGTGCCATGAAAGCCCAGTTCCTGCAGGTGGTGACCGATTCCCAAGGTCGCAAGGTGCAGCAGGTGGATGGCAGCATGCAGTTGCAGCGCCCGGGCAAATTCCGCTGGGATTACAACAAGCCCTTCGTGCAGCAGATCATCGGTGATGGCAAACGTGTCTGGCTGTATGACCCGGAGCTGAATCAGGTGACGGTGCGCGACATGGGGCAGGCGCTGGGTTCCAGCCCCGCCGCCTTGCTGGCGGGCAGCAAGGAAATCGAGAACAGCTTCGTACTCAAGGATGAGAAGCGCAGCGATGGGCTGGAGTGGGTATCCGCCACCCCCAAGCAGCAGGAGAGCGGCTTCGAACGCGTGCTGTTGGGCTTTGCTCAGGGCCAGTTGCGCGAGGTGGAGATGCATGACAGCTTCGGTCATCTGACCCGCATCCAGTTCTCCAGCATAGAAGTGAACCCCGGCCTGAGCGCACAGAGCTTCCGCTTCGTGGCGCCCAGCGGCGCGGACGTGGTGGGTGAATAGTCTGTTCGAAACGCCTGCCCCGCAGGCGCCACTGGCAGAACAACTGCGTCCCAAGACGCTGGCGGATGTGGTCGGTCAGTCGCATCTGCTCGGGGAAGGCAAGCCGCTGCGTCTGGCGTTCACCTCCGGCAAGCTGCCGTCCATGATCCTGTGGGGGCCGCCTGGCGTGGGCAAGACCACGCTGGCGCGCCTGATCGCCAACACCGCCGATGCCGAGTTCATCCCCCTGTCGGCGGTGCTGGCAGGGGTCAAGGACATCCGCGACGCAGTGCAACGTGCCGAACATACGCTGCAGCAATCCGGGCGCCGTACCATCATGTTCGTGGACGAGGTGCACCGCTTCAACAAGTCGCAGCAGGATGCCTTCCTGCCTTTCGTCGAGAGTGGTTTGCTCACCTTCATCGGCGCCACCACCGAAAATCCGTCTTTTGAAGTGAATAGCGCTTTGCTGAGTCGTGCCCAGGTGTATGTGCTGAATGCACTCTCCGAAGCCGAGCTGTCACAACTGCTGGATCGCGCGCTCGACGTGGCCGGGCAGGGCGTGACGCTGAGTGCCGAGGTGCGCGAGCAGGTGCTGGGCTATGCCGATGGCGATGCACGCCGCTTGCTCAACTTTGCCGAGGGCTTGTTCAACGCCGCTCATGCGGCGGCGCTCAGGGAAATCGATGTCGACTTCCTGCAATCCACGCTGGGTAGCAAGCTGCGCCGCTTTGACAAGGGCGGCGAGGCGTTTTATGACCAGATCTCCGCGCTGCACAAGTCGGTGCGCGGCTCCAATCCGGATGCGGCACTGTATTGGTTCCTGCGCATGATCGATGGCGGCGCCGACCCGCGATATCTGGCACGCCGCCTCGTGCGCATGGCCGTGGAAGATATCGGCCTGGCTGATCCACGCGCGCAGACCATGGCGCTGGAAGCCAGCGAGATTTTCGAGCGGCTGGGTTCACCCGAAGGCGAACTGGCCTTGTCGAATGCCGTGATCTATCTGGCTGTGGCCGCCAAGAGCAACGCGGCCTACAACGCCTACAATGAGGCCAAGGCCTTTGTCGCCAGCGACCAGTCGCACCCGGTGCCGCTGCATCTGCGCAATGCGCCCACCAAGCTCATGAAGTCGCTGGATTACGGCAAGGAATACCGTTACGCCCATCATGAGCCCGACGCCTACGCGGCAGGCGAGCGCTATTTTCCGGACCAGATGTCGCCACGGCAGTTCTACCTGCCTACGCCGCGCGGGCTGGAAGCCAGGATCGGTGAAAAACTGGCACACCTCAAACAGCTGGATGCGCAGTATCATGCCCGCAATCCTGATAAGAACGATCCCAAAAAGAAATAAACGCAGCGATCAGCTTTACTTGAAATCAACCTTACCTAGAATCAACTTTACAAGAAACAACAGGAATTCCCATGCTCGACATTCAAGCTTTGCGTAATGATCTGGATCAGGTGGCCGCCCGCCTGCAAGCGCGTGGCTACGCCCTCGATATCGCCGCTTTCAACCGTCTGGAACAGGAACGCAAAACCGCGCAGACCCAGACCCAGGACCTGCAAGCCAAGCGCAATACCAGTTCCAAGCAGATCGGTATCGCCAAATCCAAAGGTGAGGACGTCAGTGCCATCCTGGCGGAAGTAGCGGGCCTGGGCGAACAGCTCAAGGCCAATGAGGCCCGTCTCGCCGACGTGCAGGCTGAACTGCAAAGCCTGTTGCTGAACGTACCCAACCTGCCGCACAGCAGCGTGCCAGTGGGTAAATCCGAGGCGGATAATGTGGAAGTGCGCAAGGTGGGCACGCCGCGCCGCTTTGATTTCGAGATCAAGGACCACACCGATGTGGGCACGCCGCTGGGGCTGGATTTCGACACCGGTGCCAAGCTGTCGGGTGCACGCTTCACGCTGATGCGCGGCCAGATCGCCCGTTTGCACCGCGCGCTGGCCCAGTACATGCTGGACGTGCAGACTGAGCAGCATGGCTACACCGAATGCTATACGCCTTATTTGGTAAATAGAGAAACTTTAGTTGGTACGGGACAGTTGCCCAAGTTTGAAGAAGACTTGTTTAGAACAAAATCTTTAAATACGAGTTTAGATTTTGAAGATAACGAGTTACGGGACTTACAAACTGCTTTTCAGTCAGGCGATTTTGACGATACCTTAACAAGGATGAGTAGTTGGTTCGACAGGCAAGGTGGGTTGTACCTGATCCCCACTTCGGAAGTCACCCTCACCAACACCGTGCGCGACGAGATCGTGGCCGCCGAGGCGCTGCCCATCAAGCTCACGGCACACACGCCATGTTTCCGTTCCGAAGCCGGTTCCTATGGCCGTGACACCAAGGGCATGATCCGCCAGCATCAGTTCGACAAGGTGGAGATGGTGCAGATCGTGCACCCGGAAAGCAGTTATGACGCGCTGGAACAGATGGTCGGCCACGCCGAGAACATTCTGAAAGCACTGGAACTGCCTTACCGCGTGGTGCTGTTGTGCACGGGTGACATGGGCTTTGGCGCCGCCAAGACCTATGATCTGGAAGTGTGGCTGCCTGCGCAGGACACCTACCGCGAGATCTCGTCCATCTCCAATTGCGAAGCCTTCCAGGCGCGCAGACTGCAGGCACGTTTCCGTAATGCCCAGGGCAAGCCGGAACTGTTGCATACCCTCAATGGTTCTGGTCTGGCGGTTGGTCGTACGCTGGTGGCGGTGCTGGAGAACTACCAGCAGGCTGATGGCAGTGTGACCATCCCGACCGTGCTGCAGCCTTACATGGGCGGCCTGCAGGCCATACGCGCTTAAGCTGTTGCCAGCAAAAAAGCGCGGCCCTGCGTATGCACGGTCGCGCTTTTGTTTAACTCAGGCGCACTTTTCAGCGCACCTGTTCAGTGCTCGTCTTTTTCCTGACTCAAGGTCTCCATCAGCGAGATCTGCATGTGGTAGTGCAGGCGCACGAACCAGCGCCATAACAAGGCCACCAGCGCGCCGGTGATCAGCAATACCATCATCAGCACCTGCCAGGAAGGCTGGATGCCATGCCCCAGCCAGCCTATCAGCAGCGCGATCACCAGCAGCATGAGCACAGGCACCGCTTGCGAGATCAGCTTGCGCAGCTTTTCACCTTCATTCCAGGGGATGCCCTGGGTGCTGTGGTCGGCGAGCAGCAGGCTCATGGCCTGTGTCTTGCGGAACACCGCGATCAGGAATGGGGAAGACAGCAGCAAGGCACTGCCCCATAGCAGGGCTTTCTCCCAATCCACACTGTTCATCCAGGCAGGCGGTTTGATCCAGTGCAGCCCCAGCAGATGGCTGCCTGCAATGAAGAAGGCGCTGACCAGGCACAGGTTCACAAAGATCTGCAGCAAGGTCTTGCGGTAGATGGATGCCAGTAAGGCGCTGTCGCTCTCGGGCGGGCTGCTCTGCAACCAGCGTGCATACAGGTCGAAAAAGGCCGCCATGCGTGCGGGTACATGCCGGGTGATGCTGGCGGACAAGGGGTCAGCGGCTTTGATCAGGTAAGGGGTCAGCAGGGTGGTGATCACCGAAGCGGCCACCGCGATCGGGTACAGAAAATGGCTGGTCACGCCCAGCGTCAAGCCGAGTGCTGCGATGATGAAAGAGAATTCGCCGATCTGCGCCATGCCCATGCCCACACGCAGCGAGGTGCGACCATCATTGCCGGCCGCCAGGGTGCCCAGGCTGCAGGAGATGATCTTGCCCAGGATCACCACCAGCGTCACCACCATCACCGGTTGTGCGTACTGGATGATGGTGTTGGGGTCCAGCAACAGGCCGATGGTGACGAAGAAGATGGCGCTGAACATGTCGCGCACAGGTTTGATCAGGCGCTCGATGAGCTTGATCTGGCGCGATTCCGCCATGATGGCGCCTATCATGAACGCCCCCAGCGCCACGCTGTATTCCAGCTTGATCACCAGCAGGCAGAAGCCGAAGCACAAGCCCAGCACGGTGATCAGCAGCATCTCGTCGCGCTTGAAGCTGGCCACATACTGCAGCAGGTGCGGCACCAGCAGAATACCGAACACCAGCGACACTACCATGAACAGCGTCAGCTTGCCCAATGTGGCGGCAGCATCCAGGGTGCTGATGCTGCCATTCACGGCCAGGCTGGACAGCAGGGCGATGATGCCGATGGCGAGGATATCCTCCACGATGAGGATACCGAAGATGAGCTGGGCGAAGCGCTCGCGCTTCATGTCCAGTTCTTCCAGCGCCTTGACGATGATGGTGGTGGAGGAGATGGCCAGCATGGCACCCAGAAACAGCGAGTCCATGGTGTTCCAGCTGAAATAGCGGCCGATCTCGTAGCCCAGCCAGATCATCAGCACGATCTCGGTGAGGGCGGCCACGATGGCGGTGGCCCCCACGGCGCGCAGTTTGCGCAGGCTGAATTCCAGGCCCAGCGAGAACATCAGGAATACGATGCCCAGTTCTGCCAGCGTGTTGATGGTGTCCTGATCGTGGATGAACGGGAACGGCGGTGTATGCGGGCCGATGATGAGGCCGGCCAGGATATAGCCCAGCACCACCGGCTGTTTGAAGCGGTGGAACACAATGGTGACCATCCCCGCCACCAGCATGATGACGGCCAGGTCCTGGATGAAAGCGGCTGCGTGCATGATGCCCCGTTTTAATGCATACCGACCAGCAGGCCGGGCAGTGATGCAGGCTGCCGCGCTTCATGCTTCTCCAGGATCTTGTGATAGGTGCGGATCGAATCCACAAAGATCACCGGCGCACCGCCGCGCGCAAAGCCATATTTGAGCGTGGTGTAGTACTCGGCCTTGTTGAGCAGGGGCAGTGTCTTCTTCACGTCACCCCAGCTGTCCGGATTCAGCTGCATACGTTGTGCCAACACGCGTGCATCTTCCAGATGCGCGTAACCGATGTTGTAGGCGGCCAGTGCCAGCCAGGTCCGGTCCGGCTCCTGTATGCGTTCCGGCAGCAGGTCTTTGAGCAGCTGCACATAGCGTGCACCACCCATGATGCTCTGTTCGGCATCAAGGCGGTCGGTCACGCCCATGCGGTCGGCAGTGTCTTCAGTGAGCATCATCATGCCGCGCACGCCGGTAGGGGAGGTGTTGAGGCGGTCCCAGTGCGATTCCTGATAACTGATGGCCGCCAGCAGGCGCCAGTCTATGCCGGTGACGGCCTCGGCACGTTTGAAGGCGGCACGATGTTTGGGCAGCAGGGTGCGGATGCGTTGCAGATAAGTGCTGACATCCACGCTGTGCAAACGCTCGGAGTGGCCGTAGTAGCGTTCCAGCAGGCGACGCAGGCTGCCGTCCTTGTAGATCTTGGCAAAGAACAGATTGGCCTGGCGGTACAGCCACTCATCGCTGTTCTTGGGGAAGGCCCAGGCTACCTGTTCCGGCTTGCCCAGTGGCATGGCCACGCCCAGATTGGGATAGAAGTTCTGCACCATGGCCACCATGTGGCTGTCGGCCACGGTGTAGGCCAATGAACCATCGGCCACTTGTTCCAGCAGCTCGTCCGAACTCACGTTCCTGGGTTCGTTCCAGCGCAGCTTGGGGTGTTGGTGAGATAACTGGCCCAGGCGTTCGGCAAAGCTGGTGCCGGCTGGCACGGCCAGCGTGTCCTCTGACAGCGTATCCAGGTCCTTGGGCTTGGCTTGCGCAGTGTTGTAGACCACCTGTTGCTGCACCGTGTTATACGGCACCGTGAACTTGACCAGATGTTCACGCAGATGGGTGACGGTGATGTCGGCGGCGGCCAGGTCCGCCCGGCCTTTCATGAGCGTGGGGAGCACTTCGTAGATCTTGTTGACCAGCACGAACTCCACACGGTATTCCGGCCCCAGAAACGCCGCGAACTGCTGCGCCAGATCATGTTCCAGGCCGGCGTATTCATTGTCGCCATTCAGGTAATAGGTGTTGGGACCGGAGTGCGTGACGACTCGAATGACCTTGCTATCGCGTACATCGACCATGCTGGTGGCGTTCTCGCCATTCAGGTCGCAGCCCGTCAAGCCCAGCAGTGCCATCAAAACATAGATGCCTGTTCTCATCAGCGGGAGTGTCGCCAAGAATGCGGGCTTTGTCCAGCCTAAACACCGTTGCCATGTTTTCCGGACGCGGCGATACAGAGATATGAACCGCCCATGACAGAGAAAATTTAATCAAACGGTCAGGTAGTGATAGAATGCGCATCGCTTGAAGTGAGTCGCGGAAAGGTGGCAGAGTGGTCGAATGCGCCGGACTCGAAATTCGGTATAGCGGTCTCCGCTATCGTGGGTTCAAATCCCACCCTTTCCGCCATAAGTTTTTCCGTATACGTTCATTTCCTTCCGCATATCTCCGTTATACCCAGTCTTATCAAGCCTTCTTGGCTTTCCGGTTTTCCGAATGCTTCCGTATTCGTTCATATCAGTGCGTTTGAATCCGCGTTTTAAGTGTGGTAAGTTTTGGCATATTTACACACCCACCTCAGTATTTACCACACCCTATGCCAAAGCTGACCGAAATGCAGTGCCGAAAGGCGAAATGCGAGACCCGTACTATTTCAAAGCTTGGGGATGGCGATGGGCTTTATTTGTGGGTCTACAAGACCGGCATAAAGGTATGGCACTACCGTTATAAAATTAACGGTAAGCAAATGGGCATCCATATTGGCCGTTATCCTGATATGTCTTTGGCGGAGGCGCGCATTGAGGCGCGAGACAAGCGCAAATTAAGTTTCGATGGCATCGATCCTGCGGAAGATAAACGCAGAAAGCAGCTGGAAAACAAGGTATCTGGCATGACGTTCGAAGATGTGGCGCGTGAGTGGTACGGGAAACTGCAGCCCACCTGGACAATGTCGCACGCCACAGATGTTCTACGCAGGCTCCAGGTCAACATTTTTCCAACAGTGGGCAAGCGCCCTATAGCCGACATTGATGGTGTTGAATGGTTGGCAGCAATCGCTAAAATTGAGCAGCGTGGCGCAACGGATCTCGCCAGGCGGGTAAGTTCTGTAGGTGGTCAGGTTTTCCGCTACGGCATTGCCACGGGTCGATGCAAGTTTGACGTGCCATCCAGCATACGCGGCGCGCTTGCCCCTCACCAGAGGATCAATCAACCCTGTATCCCTCCCAGGAAGTTGCCGACGTTGATGCAGGCCATCATGCGCTACGCGGACGACATAGGCGACCACCAGACTCAGCTGGCGCTGCTGATGCTTGCGCACACCTTTGTCCGAACAAATGAACTGATCAATGCAACTTGGGCAGAGATTGATTTTGAAAGGGCGGTATGGGAGATCCCGCAAGAAAGAATGAAAGCAGGGCGCGGGCACATCGTGCCGCTGTCTAGGCAGTGCATAGGCTACCTGACAACGCTTAAAGAGCTTTCGCGCGGTAGTGACCTTGTATTTCCTGGAAGAGGGCGATTGAATCCGATCAGTAGCAACACAATGATTTTTGCCCTATACAGGCTTGGGTTCAAGCGTCAGATGACGGGGCACGGCTTTCGTGCGCTTGCCTCTACAATCCTCAACGAATCAGGCTTGTTCAATTCCGACTGGATTGAAAGGCAGCTTGCGCACGAAGAGGGCAACAAGGTGCGCGGCGCATACAACCGCGCTCAGTATTTGCCAGACCGTACGAGGATGATGCAATGGTGGTCTGACCACCTTGATCAAGCCGCTTTAGGCTCGTGATCGTTTGCAGCTAGGCGTAATATCGCCTTGTTTACCTCGGATTCAAGCCACCCGAACTTTGTGCGATGCGGGATCAGGCCTTCCGCCTGCATCTTGTAGATCGCTGTTTTCTTGCGATTAAGCCGCTTTTCCATTTCGGCTAACGATAAAAAACGCTGCTCCATGATGGTTCCTTAATGACTGAACTGCCAAAATCACAGCGCGATACGCTGCTGATTATTCACTGCTCGATTGACTGAGCCATACCCAATGCTGATGTGCAGATGCTGATTGAGCGCGGTCATGTTGTTGCAAAGCACGGCGGTGGCTGGATGACAACCAGATAGTGCTTCCATCGTCCGTTGCTGGCGTTTGTGTCTATTCAGGCTGGTGGCCGGCACGACGCACACAAACTCCATAACCCCCATGGCCAGCACACCACCACTGTTGCGGCAATCCGCCTTCGAAATGGCCAGATACCCTACATAAGCGCCGAGAGCGGCTGCCAGTACGGCAACGATGATTCTTTTCTTGGTCATGGGGCCACTCGCTTAAACTCAACTACCCACACCAATGGGTTTACGTCCCAACTTCCGGGTTCGTATTGGCTGACCAACAGGGCTGGAAGCTCCTTGGTGACGATACAGCGCCAGCAGTAGCGCTGATTCGACATCCTCGCTCATTGACTCCATCAATTCCTCGGCGTCAGAGTGATTGCCAGGCACACATAAAGACTGACGATTGTTGCTCATAGCCACGGTGTCCTTTTGTCATTCGCACGATCCCGGCGGGATCTGCGCTTGCTACCTTTGCGTTGCTTTGCCATGTTCATAAACCTTGTGTCATACGGAACCCGTCAATTCGTAAACCACAGGAAAAAGAGGATTACACCCTGTTTGCCACGCCCTCTCGGTCGTTCGGTACTGCGCGTGGCTGGGAAGTCCTTTTTTCAATGCCCCCTCTTTCCTGCGGACCCTGACGCTTACCCGGTCAGGTTAGGTGTAGTGACTGGATTACTCGCCAGTCCGAGGTATCACCCAGCGTGCCAGTCCTTTAAGGCTTGGCTAAGTTTGGTTACGGGGTGCCGTAGACAACCGGAAGACCTGACTCTCCCTTGATCCGCTCAATCATCTCTTTGCATGCCTCTTCGAGCACTTTGTCAGCGCGCTGTAACTCGTACCAGAAAACGATCTCGCCTGTATTGCGGTCAATCCGGTAGCGCAAGAACGCTCTCACCTTAAAAGGGGTGCCGCCAAAGAAAGGTGCAGCGCCAACGGCAAACTCCCGGAACAATTCGAGCTTGCCCTTTTGGGCTTTTTCGCCATCCTCGATGAACTCAATCTGCACCGTGCCGTTTTGTAAGTTGATGGCGCTTCCGTATTTCACTTTTCGCGTTTCTTGCAGGGACGACACAAATGTCAGCACGTCCGAACCAGTAGGAAGGTCGTCTCCACCATGGATGTCCTGAATGTTTTGTTCCAGGTAGTTGGCAAACTCAACTTGTGACATTGTCTTTTTGTTGTTCTTGTTCCAGCGGCGCCATTCCTCGGTCTGGCGAGGCATGAAAACAGTGGTGTGGTCACGCCAGCCAGCCTGGTCTCCATGGTCGTTATAAACTGCAGTTGCTTGCACCTTGTTGTTTGTGTAGTCCACGTCAACATAGATCACAGCATCGGCAAGCGAGCCGTGGCGTTTGGCCATCATGATGAAGCTGTCTGCATCATGAACATGAACGGTTCCGGATTTCCTGAGCGGGGCAGCGAGCAAGGCTTCTTTTGGCTCCCAGTCCCAGCCACCATTGGAGGCGGGCATCAGCAAATAAGGAACGCCTTCGATATGTTCCACGCGCGGTTGTCTGGTGATTTCCGCCACGGCGTCCGCTTCGGTTCGTACTTTATCCATCATCATTCCCTTCGTCGGTAGTGAGGCGTTTATGCGGAGACTTCACGGAGTGCTGTGGGTGCATCTTCAACACTGCGAAGCAGCAGCTCACCCTGGCCCGGCATGTTGGCTACCAGGTTGTTATCAGTGGTCACAAACATGATGGTTTCGCCCGCAGGAAGCGCAGGAAGCTTGGCTACGATCTTGTCCGCGACTTTCACTGCACCCTGGCCTTTGCTTGCAGGCGACACAGCGATTTCGATAACCAGCTTGCCTGCTTTGCCGGTTTCCTCCACCGCAGCAACGACGCGCTGAAGCTCATCTGCGCATTCATCAATAAAACTGCCACGACGCAAATCACGGATCGTGTCAAAAAATGGCCGTGCGTTATGGCTCGGTACTTTGTCTTTCATGAGATGCTCCTTGTCTTGTTGGCTCATTCAAAACACCTGTCACGCGTTTTGAAAAAGCGGCCTGCACGCAGGCCAAAGAGAGGTTCTGTTACTTCGACTTTCTCATCCGTTGCTTCCGCGCACCGCTCCAGCGCTGGAACTGCTGCTGGGCGGGCTTTGCTTTCTCGGCCTTTGGCCGGAAAAGGCTGGTGATCCATGACAAGAGGCGCATCAGGCAGCCACCTTGATGTCCCGCGCTGCGAAGTAAACGTCGCGGCATGCAATCACATCCCCCATGGCGGTGTGCGCACCATCAAACGTGCTTCCAAAGAAGTGCTGGTATGCCTCAGTCAGGTTTGGCGTTTTGTTGAAGCGGCGGCCACTGGCCACCATTTTTTCTGTGGGCGGCAGCTTGATAATTGGGGTGGTGATTTTTGCGGTGCACGCAGACAGCCCAGCCTTCCAAGCATCTGAACGCTTGCCCTCGTCTTGGAAGTAGCGCTTGAGTGCAATGCGGATGATGCGCGCATCGAACGACTCGTTATGCGCGACGCGGAGGCGGGCACCCACCATATCGACCAGGGCTTCCACGGCTACAAGCTCGCTAACCCCTACATCCATCGCAAACTCGTGCGATATGCCATGGATTGCGGTCAACTCAGGCTCAATCACCCAGCCGTCTGGGCGGATGATCATGTTGATGGACTGCAGGGTTTGCTGCGTGTCCAAGTTCACCATGATGGCGGCGAGCTGCACAATGTGCGGCTGGCGTGGGTCCTCAGAAGGCTCCGAGAAAAGTGGCAGGCCCGTGGTTTCGGTGTCGTAAAAGACGGCAATGTTCTGGCTCATAATCAGGCGGCTTTCTTCATGTTGTAGGTGGTTTCGAACTTGACGAACTCGACTAGCACAGCGCGGATCGATGCTTCGCGTTCGCCAAAATTGCGCGACTTGAGGAACGCGCTGATCACGTCCTGGTTTTCCACAACCACGGACTGCAGCATCGCGGGCGTTGTGGTTATTGCAGGGGATGCTGGATCACCGGCACTGCTGGATGGGAACGAAACGCTCGTGGGCTGGAGAGCGTCATCGGCCTTGATGACCGAAGCAGCAAGCGCGTCAACTTTGGCTGCTTCTGCTTGCAGTGCGGTCTGGGCTTGCTGTTCTGCTTTCAGCCTGGCTTCTGCCTCGTCACGGATTCGCTTTTCTCTGGCTTCAAGCAGCTGCTTGTGTTGATCAATGCGCGACTGAACAAGCAACTTGAAGTCTTCTTCTGGTTTGGTGATCACAGAGCGCAGGTCAGAAAACAGCATCCGGTACTCAGATGCTGTGGCGGCGAACCAACTCAGCTTGACGCGCATGTCACGCGCCAGCGCGTCTGATTCTGCTTTTGCTGTGGCCAGGGTGTCGGCACACTTGCTCTTGATGCTCGCAAGCGTTTTGAGACCGCGAATGGCGGAAGCAAAGTCGGGCACCGGCCATTCAACTCGCACGTCGATCTCACCCTGAAGCGCGTTGGTGTGGCTTTCGTAGATACGCTTTGCATCGAGTACGATGCTGGCTTTTCTGTTTTCCTTCTCTGTCTTAACCAGTTTTTCCAGCATCAAACGCGTCATGCGCGCGGTATCAAGATAACCTGATACCGTGCGACGCAGGTCTTCAAGGCTAGAGGCTTGAGCAAGCGCATTTGCCTCAGCTGCTTTCAGGGCAACCTCGGCTGTGCCAAGGATCTTCACCGCGGCTTCTGCATCTGAAAAGTCCTGGTCGGTTTCGGGCTTGGTATTGAGGTTGGCAACAAAGTCTTTTAACTTGACTCCGAACGCATCCAAATTGTGATGCACGATGATTTGACCTTGTGTTTGCACGGTAACTGCCGGTAGCTGCAGCGTGACCTGGGCCACGGGTTTCACGGCAGTTTCTTCTGGCGCGTAGGCAGAGAGGTCTTTTGCGAACTGCTCCCAGCCGTCAACTATCCTTTGACGCCGATCGAGGTCTGGCACGTACCAGCAGGTTTTGTATGCCAGCAGGCGGTCATAACCATCCCAATCACTGGCCATAAACAGGATGCGCTCGGCCCCGGAAACCATGCACTGCTGCTCCATCTGGATGAGGTAATCATCCGGCAGGAAGTCGGCAGCATTGTTAAGCCATACCAAGTCGTGCAGGCGTGCTGAGAGCTTTTTGTGTTCAAAGCCAATGCGCTCGTCAATCGTCAACCCATCAAAGCTGGCGCTGTACTTGCCCGTTGTGCCGGTTACTGGGTAAACGTCCTCCCCAATGATCTGCTCTGCAAGAGGGCGGGCCAGCGCTTCGCTACGGTGTCCATCATCAAAGCGTCTCTGGGTATATTCATCCACTTCAGGCGCAATGCCGGTCGCGTACTGATGCAGCAGTTCGGAACGTGTTTTGTAAGGCGAGACCCCCATCATTGCCGGTGCATCACTTGCGTTGAAGTGCTGAGCGCGGTGGGCGTGCCACTCTGGTGAGCCTTGAGTTAAATTTCTGATTTCCATGTTAATTCCCTTGGATGTAAACGGAAGGATTAGCCTTGGGCGCCAGGCTCGTTGGCTTCTAATTCAGCGACCCAGCCATCATCTACAGGAGGCAAAACTTCTACGGATTTATCAACAGCCTGCCAACCAGCTATCTCGGCCTTCTGCTTTTCTGAGAACAACTTGCCCTTGGATTCAATAAAATTGATAAATCGACCTGGATCTTTGCCGTTATCGACCGTTTTTTTCCATGCTGGCTTGTTGGTTAAGAATTCGTCATCGCTGTAATACTCGGTTTTCTGGAGCGCTGTGGCTTCTTCTGTCACGTCAATTTCCTTGCCCTCCATTTCATCTGCCGTTGGCTGAGAGCCAACTTCTGGGAATCCCTTTCGAAGGGCCTGCGCCTCCGCGCACTTCGCAAGCTGGGCATAGGGACGCTTTTTCCACATGGCATTCGGTGCGGATGATTCTTTGCTCTTGGAGGCGTAGTTCTCTTTCCATAACTCCTTGGCAGTGAACTCAACGATTTCGCCGCTCGGCATGCGTCTCTTAACAGCAACTCGGCACCACAATGGATAGGTGATTGATACGCCGTCCAGCGTTTCAGTGACATCAGGTCCGAACTCTGGCTCAGATGAGCCAGCGTGCTGTCCAGTGCGCGCCGCGTCAGTGCGGTAGTCATTGATGCCAGGCATGATCACGTCTCGCATTTTCTTTATGTCCCAGCCATTCCGGTCTTTTTCGCCGGTGGCTACAGGCATTGGGACAATGTGATATGGCTTCTTCAGCGGATCCTTACCGGCAGCGCGGCACACATTGATCACCATTTTGATACTGTTTACCTGCGCGCCTGGATAAACTGAATCCTGTAAAACCTTAATCAGGTCATCTTCTGACATTTGTAGCGCCGGGACGGGGGCTTTGTTGACCTTTGCTAATTCTGTGCTGCTCATCTCTTTGCTCCTTGTTATGCCGCACGCAGGCGGCGTGGTTGCTTCTTGTCTTGCGGTATTACGTGCTGCTCAAAGTGGTTGAGGATGCGAATACCTCTGGCCACGTACCAGGCCCAGTCGTCTGCGGCCTTCTCCTTCGCCAGCAGCGCTACGAGAAGGTCGGACGGGTCGGACGGCAGCTCTGCCTCAACAGGACGCCAGTCAGCGCGTGGTCTTAGAATGGCCATGTCGTTACTCCGGCGAGGTTCAGGAACGCATGTGTGTAGGCGAGGGCAAGGACAATCACGCACAGCCATAGCAGCACACGCCAGAAGTCGGAGAAGAAGCGCTTGCTCATGTCAGTCCTCATGCACAAGCGTTTCGCCAGCATGCGCAGCGAGAATGTCTTCGGTTTCGCTTTTGCCGAACACCTTGATCTCAATGCGGGCCAGGGCGGTCAGCTGCTTCTGCGAGCCGAAAGCAAGGGGCTTCAGGGACTTCAGGAAATCCAGTTCCCATTGCGTGATGTTGTACAGGGAGCGCACGCCATCGATCTCAGCTTCAATCAACTGAATGCGCGTCTGCAGGGAGGGGAGGGAGATGCTCATGCGGCCTCCGGAGGGTTGTCTTGAGGTGCCATGCGGTGCACGCCGTAAACCTTGTGCCAGCCTTTGCCGGCCGGCATGCTGTGACTGACCACCGCGAGACGTTTGGATGAATTGGCCCAGACGTGCATGCCTGACTTGCGTGCTTCCGTGTGCGCGGCGATAACGCACTCATCCTCACCGATGATGCGTGGGATCGGTGCTGGTGCCGGAGCATCGGCGCGAATGGGCGCAATGAAATCAATGATGGTTTTGATCATCATGGCGTGCTGCCGTAGATGCGGTGCCAGTTGCCACGCGGCTGGCTGGTGCTGATGACTACCTCATGATTAGTCAGGTTGGTCCAGATCGTGGAGCCCGTGCGTTCCGCTTCATCAAGTAGCTTCTTGTGGCTTTCATCAGGGGCAACGCTGCGGTGGTAGTGCGATATGCACGCCCCCTGCAGCGCAAGGCCCTGCTCAATCAAATTGAAACCTGCGGTCATCATCAAACCCTTTCAGTCTTGCCTTGATTCACGCCCGGCCTGCAACCGGCGTACCCCAAACGTAAGGGCATCAAAGTCGTGTTAGGAGGATGGTTCTTTTCTGCTGCCTCTGGTCTGTTCCGGCTTGGCGTCCTGCCCTGGCTGCCTGTGTTCCGGCAGTTACCTCGGTGATGGCCTTGCCTCCCTAGTCGCACTCGGCGATGTCGGCAGCTGATGAATTATCTTAGCAAGCTAAGAAGTAAAATTCAAGAAGTATTTTAGCTTGCTAAGATTTGAGATTTCACTCAGATTTGCATACGAAAAAAAACCGCCGAGTGGCGGTTTTATGGATGCTGGGTCACATGCTAGTACTCATGTCCCACATTAGGGGGGTAGGAAGGTACTCTTTTGGTACAGTTTTTGACTGCTCCCTCGACACGTCGATGCGCTACGCGGTGGCGTAGATCAAGCGTTCCAGGTGCGAGAAGAAGCCGACCCAGTACCCCTTGGCGCCGGACTCGTCCTTGAAGTCGATGGCCGACACGATGGCGCCCAGCGTGTTGGAGCCAACATAGTACGGGTTGTCCTTCATGAACTGGACGAAGTGAGCGGCGTATTCCCGGCCAATCTCGCACGCCAGACCGTAGTCATCGGTCGGCGGTACGCGCCAGTTGCTGGCGTTCTTGAAGCCGCGCTTGGGGCGGAAAACGAAGGGAAGCGCGGAGAGAGAAGCGGGTTTGACTTCGGGCTTGTAGTCCCGGCGAGCGGGCACGGTAGCGAGAGATTGAGCAGCCATGATGGCCTCCTGACAGAGTCTTTGAAGTTCGCCTTTTTTGAGAAGGCGGCCGGGGGCTCAAAACCGCTGTCAGACGGCGGGCGTATTCCCCCCTTGCGGGAGTCTTTTATTAGCCTCACACCCGGCCATAAGCGTGCATTTTCCCGCAATGCGAGAAGAAGCGAAACCTACGGACGCAAAAAAACCGCTTGTCTTTCGGGTGCGGTGTCCGCTGACAGAAGGTGTTTTGAGCACCTGCGACGACTGTAGCTGCCAGAACGGCACCTGTCAACACATTTGTACGAAGCACCTCAAGAAATGTATGGAACCCCTCAAAGACTCAGATCAACACCCTTTTACGCAAACCCCTTTTATGAATACCCATTATTTTTTGGAGACGTGCAAGAAGTAGGCTATTACTGCAACGACTAGAATTTGCAAAATCAGGGTGGCGTGATCAATGGTGCCCGGAATGGTGACGTAATGAGTTTGTCCATACTGCGTCATGGATTCCTCATAATGCGGCAACGCTAAGATAAAACCATACCCAGCCTTAAGAGTTACCCCTGCATGGTTGAGTGCGTGATAGGGCGGAAAAAGAAGCATGAATCCGATAGCATAAGCCGCGTACTTCAACATAAATGATCTCCGAGATGGTGGCTTATTCTGAAGCTTGCATTTGCGACTCTTTGTCAGGCCAATATCCATGAGCTGGATCACCTTTGCTGTAATCGTTCAGCTTACGCATCTGTTCTTCATACTTAAGCTCTTCTTCAAGTTTGGTATCCCTAAAGTTCAGCAGACGCATAGGCTTTGGCGATTCATCTGGCGTTGAATCCGATTGGCTTGGAGTAGCCTCAGCCACCTCTGGTGACGATCCTGCTGTGTCAGAAGTTGTATTATTTGATGCATTCTGGGAAGGATATAGCCACTGCTTTAGGTGCCTAAGAAAGCTATTCTCTGGTTTCTTAGGCGATTCCATCAGAAATGAGGCGCCCACAATCAGCCAATGCTTTGAGTCCTGGTTGAGTCCGTCACAGTTCATTTCACCGGAGGCGTAGCGCTCAACAAGCCCTGTGCACTTCACAAACTTCTCGTAGGATTCTTTGCGATTACCGCAGCTCATTGAAGGGCATTTGCCGATATAGACTTCTGTGAGAGGGAGGCTGCTTTTGTTGTGGCCAATCATTTTTGTCACGTAATTGGCAAATGAAAAACCAACAGTTGAAAGCAGCTCTCTTTCGTGTTTATTGATTCCATTCCAGACGAATATTGAATAAGAGAAGAACGATCTCATATCCTCATCTTCGACTTTTGGAGGTGGAAACTTGTTTGCACAAGCAGCTCTGATGTTGCCAGCGGCGAGCTGGCTGTGCGCACCCTTCATGTTTTCAAGCACACATTCATCAAAGTCGCCGGGGCCGCAAGCAGTCAGAGCCGCAGATGTTATTAGCAGAAGCAGGAGTCGAAACGTTGCCATGCGTTATCCTAACGCGAAAATGTAAGATTAGATTCGCCTGCCGTTCCACAGGTAGACGATTCTGCCTTTGATCACTACCTGGTGATCGCCATTCAGCACATCCACTGTTTTAACTGCCGGGTTATCTGAAGAAACCTCAAAAGCACCATCAAGGCGCTGCCTTACGCGCTTGATGAATAGGCGGTTGTGCGCTTCCAGCACGTACACTTTGTCAGAAGCTGCCGTTTTGTTGCCTGTATCCACCAACAGTATGTCGCCGTCGTTGAATGTGGGTGCCATGCTGTCGCCAATGGCATGGATGAATGCAAGGTTATTGATGTTGCTGATGGGGCCAAGTGCTTTGGCCACCCAGTCGCGGCTTACTCGCAGCAGATCGATTACAACCTCGTCATCTGGCGTTGCGTCTCCAGGACCCATGGAGGCTCTTGCGTTAAGTAGAGGCACAGTCAGAAACCGTTCACTGCTCACAATATCGCCGGACATGAAAATGCTGGGCAATGTGAGATCAGCATTTGCTTCGTTGCCAGGGACCATTTCGCCTTTGCCGGTTTCGAGCCAGGTAGGAGTCACCTGAAGTATTCTTGCTACCTTGATCAGGTTTTCACCAGTTAGCTTCGATCCATTCATCCACTGGGCATAAACGCCCGAGGATAAACCAGCACCTTTCCAAACGTCCGTCTTGGATAATTTAAGTGCAACTCTTCTTGATTCGATTCTTTGGGCGGTGGTTTCCATATCCCGGTCAACTGTAATCAAATTCATTCTTAGTGTGCTTGCATCTTAAATCTTAGAATGCTAAGATTTTTGGCATGACTGATTCGGAAATAATTGATAAGTGCGGCGGCACATCTACCGTGGCAGAGCTCTGTGAAGTAACTACCGGAGCAGTTAGCCAGTGGAGAGACAACGGTATCCCGAGAGCGCGCTTGATGTTCCTGAAGGCCGTAAGGCCGGAAGTCTTCACAGAGGTTGCGGCAACAGAACACCAGGCGGCCGCATGACCGACTCGCCTGCATTTTCGCGCACAAACGCCCAGGGCGAACCGCTGGTGGATATGCGTGGCAACACCCCCCGCTGGATCGTGGATGTCATCGATGCGGTTTCGCAAAGCAGGGGAGATGACGGGCGCTTCCCGCTGGTCAACGAAATTCTGGCCGACTGGGCTAGGGCTGAGTTGCATAGGACCAGTTTGATCAATCGCATCTGCGGTGACAATCCGCTGCTGTCGGAAGGGCGGAAGTGATGATCCACCCTCAATACACACTTGATCTCAATAGCGAACTGATCATCGATAACTTCGCTGGTGGAGGCGGGGCATCTACCGGCATTGAGTTGGCGCTTGGTCGCCACGTCGATATTGCCATCAATCATGACGAATCCGCTATTGCAATGCACAAGGCCAACCACCCGCAGACAGAGCACTTTTGTGAGTCAGTTTGGGATGTGAACCCCAGAGAGGTGACGCAAGGGCGTCCAGTAGGCCTGGTTTGGCTTTCTCCAGACTGCAAGCATTTCAGCAAGGCAAAGGGCGGCAAACCCGTTGAAAAAAGGATTCGCGGGCTGGCTTGGATCGCGCTTCGCTGGGCAGCCACTGTGCGCCCTCGTGTGATCATGCTGGAGAACGTCGAAGAGTTTAAGACGTGGGGGCCGCTGTCGAAGGATGGCAAACCCTGCAAGAAGAACAAGGGCCGTGAGTTCAATGCCTTCAAGAACGCCCTAGCGCGTCATGGTTATGTCATTGAGCACCGTGAGCTGCGCGGCTGCGACTACGGAGCACCGACCATCCGAAAAAGACTCTTCCTGATTGCCCGCTGCGATGGTCAGCCGATTGTATGGCCGGCCCAGACCCACGGCGACCCCAAGAGCGATGCGGTTAAAGCTAAGAGACTCAAGCCATGGCGTACTGCAACTGAATGCATTGATTGGTCAATCCCATGCCCAAGCATCTTTGAGCGCACCAAGCCGCTGGCCGATGCCACCTGCCGGAGGATTGCCAAAGGGATCATGCGGTATGTGGTGGAGGCGAAGGAGCCCTTCATTGTCACAAACACCACCGGGCATCCGGGTGCGTCCGTTTCTCAGCCACTACGGACCGTCACAACCGGCGGACACCACGCACTGGTATCGCCCACCCTGGTCCAAACCGGCTACGGCGAGCGCGAAGGCCAGGCGCACCGCGCACTGGACATAAACAAGCCACTGGGCACCGTGGTGGGCAGCCAAAAGCATGCGCTGGTTTCCGCATTCCTCGCCAAGCACTACACCGGCGTGGTGGGCAGTAGCATCGACTGCCCACTCGGGACTGTAACGAGCGTTGACCACCACAGCCTTGTAACGGCCAGCATGATCCACATGGGGCACGGTGAAGGTCGGGATGGAACCAAGCGGTTTAGCCACGGTATCCGCAGCCTGACGGAACCGCTTAACACCATCACAGCCAGCGGAGCCGTTGGGGCTATTGTCACCTCACACATGGTGACCATCGATAACAAGAGCAGTGCCGCCGGGCACTCGCCTGCTGATGCACCATTACCAACAACAACGACCGAAAACCGTCACGCAGCTGTCCAGGCTTTCTTGGTGAAATATTACGGCACTGATCAAGATCCCGATCTGCGAGATCCGCTACATACCATCACAACAAAAGACCGCTTCGGCCTGGTCACGGTTCACGGCGAAACATATCAGATCGAAAATATCGGACTCCGCATGCTGCAGCCGCGTGAGCTTTTCTTGGCTCAAGGATTCCCGGCCAACTACATCATCGGCGACGACCCATCACAAGGGCTGAAGCTCATCAAGAGCGATCAAGTGCGCATGGTCGGTAACAGCGTATGCCCGCCGCTTGCTGAGGCGCTTGTAAGGGCCAATTTGGTTGATATGCAAGCGAAGAGGGTGGCCGCATGACGCTCGGCGACCGTACCTCACACCTCCATTGCGCTCGCGTCTACATTGCGCAGTCCCGACATTTTTCACGTGCTGGGCACCGTGACTTTGCATTTCTTCTATTGCAGTGGGCTGGCGACCAGCGTCGCCAGGCCGCAGCAACCAAACAGGAGGGGCTGCAGATCGACCTGTTTGCCTGCGTTTCATGATCCGCGACTACTACAACGAACTTTGCATCAAATGGCACATTTGGATGATCTCCAGAGTGCACACCACAGAGTGCATGAAAGCGCATGCCGCTGCTGCTGCAAAGCACGTAAAGGCGCGCAGCCAACGTCAAAAAAACAAGATGGAAGCAAGGATGAAGTTATGAGCTTTTACACAACTCATTGCGGAGTAAAGAGGGCTTGCAAGCATTGTGTTAAGCCTTCCATAAAGCCTTTCGATAAGCCTTGGCATCTGCTTATGGGCTTTGCTAATGATGGTGGAACGAATGACTAAAAAAGCGCCAACAAAGGCGCAAGGCGGTTGCCATGCGTGACTACTCAAAATCTCCAGGCGGGACGTGGACTGATTATCTCGGGCGAGTTTGGCCTGTGATTAAGAGCCGCCACCGGCTCAAATTCAAGTACCCAGCACATGCGGCGCTCAGAGCCCATGTATTTCACCGTGACGGGTACAAGTGCGTCCACTGCAAGGCTTCCGGCATTGATGTTCCCTTCGACTATAGCGGAGCGGATACGCTTTTTACCGACTCGTTCGTATTGAGTGGATTCAGAGACTTTCTTGTCGTCGATCACGTCCTGACATTGAAGGCAGGTGGACTGAACGTCATCGAAAACTTCCAGACGCTATGCGAGACGTGCAACAAAAGGAAGTCGCGCGATGATAAAGCAGCAATTGCGGCTGCAGGGAGGTCGATGTGAGCCGGTATCGCAAGATCGAAGTGAGGACATGGGCCGATGAGCGATTCCGCCGCCTATCACCTATGCCGCCATCCGGGCAGGGGTTATGGTTTTTTCTGTTAACCGGGCCACACACCGGGCCAATTCCAGGGTTATTCCGCGCAGGACGAGCGGCGATGGCAGAGGAGCTTGACTGGGATGTGGAAGCCTTTGACGAAGCCTTTCAGGAAGTCTTTGAGAATGGCATGGCAAAAGCCGACTTCAAAGCCCGTCTAGTATGGCTTCCGAACGCCCTAAAACACAACAAGCCTGAGTCTCCAAACGTGGTGCGCTCTTGGCGTGTTGAGTTAGACCTATTGCCTGAATGTGACCTCAAGAACGAGGCCATATCACGTATCCGTGAAATCCTTGAAACCATTGGCCCATCGTACTCCCAGGCGTTTGATGAGGTACTTTTTGGCGACTCTCGAAAGCCTTCGTCAAAGGCTTCCGTTAAGCCTTCCGTAAAGACTATGCCTAATCAGGAACAGGAACAGGAACAGGAACAGGAACAGGAACAACAAAAAGCATTGTCGCCTGACGGCGACCTGTCCCCGGCCCCCATTGAAGACCTTGTCAAGATCTACCACGAGGTCATGCCACTGAACCCGAAATGCAAAGTCCTGAACAACACCCGCCGAACAGCAATACGATCCAGATGGCTGGAGGCATCACGGCTGAAGTGCGCACCGTTCAGTGGTTATTCGACCAGACGTGCTGGGTTGGATGCTTGGCGACAATTTTTCGAAGTGTGCGCTGAGTCGCTGTTCCTGACAGGGCGCTCTCCACCAGCACCCGGTCGACCGCCATTCGTTGCTGACATCGATTTCCTTTTCTCACCATCCGGGTTTGCTAAGTGCCTGGAAAACAAATACCACCGGGAGGCCGCATGACCATCGAGACATTCTCGATCGATAGCGAACAGTCCCTGCTTGGCGGTCTGTTGCTGGAGCCGTGGCGCATAGACGATCTGCCATGCTCACCAGCGGACTTTTACCGGAACGATCACCGGGTCATTTTCCAGACCATGGCGGACATGGCCAACGAGGCGCAGCGAATTGACCTGGTGACGGTCGCGGAGCGTCTGGAAGGGCTTGGCAAGATCAACGATGTTGGTGGGATTGCCTACGTGGCCAGCTTGATGCAGAACACGCCGGGTGCTGCCAACGTCAGGCACTACGCGCAAACGGTGCACGAGAAGGCCATGGTCCGCGAGTTGATCACGGTCGCCAACGGTATTGCAGAGCGCTGCGCTACCACCATTGACTCTGCAGATGAGCTGGTGGCCCAAGCGGAGGCGGAAATCTACGCCATCATGGACAAGCGGGAATCACGCGAACCAGTCTCGATCAGCACCGCCATCGACGAAGCGCTGGAATACATCGATCAAACGCTTGAAGGGGTCACGTACCAGCCATCCGGGCTCAAAGACCTGGACGCATTACTGGGCGGTTTCCGAGGTGGTGCCGTGTACTACATCGCAGCGCGCCCATCGATGGGCAAGACGGCGCTGATGTGCTCGATTGCGCACCATGTTGCGACTGCAAAGCCGATCTACATCGCCACGCTGGAAATGCCACGCCGGGAGATTGCCGGCCGAATGATGGCGATTGACGGCAACGTGGCCATTGGTGACGTGAGGTCGTGGGAGGCGAATGACTATGACCGCTTGGCGAAGGCCGCCTCAACGCTCCGTGGCATGTCAATCACCATCGATCACCAAGAGGCCCTGACGCTCGCCCAGTTGCGAAGCCGTACGCGGCGCATGAAGCGCAAGTCTGGTCTTGGGGCAATCTTCGTTGACTACCTGCAGCTGATGAAACAGAAGGCCGACAGCCGAGAACGCGAGATCAGCATGCTGTCTGCTGGCATGAAATCACTGGCCAAGGAACTGGATGTTCCGGTGATTGTGCTATCGCAACTGAACCGAAAGTGCGAGGAGCGCGCAGACAAACGCCCAATGATGTCGGACCTGCGTGAGTCCGGTGGCATTGAGCAGGACGCAGACGTGATCGTGATGCTGTACCGCGACGAAGTGTACGACAAGGACAGCCGCTACAAGGGGGTTGCAGAGTTGCTGGTGCGGAAAAACCGACACGGCCGCATTGGTGATGTCTTTGTTCAGTTCAATGCTGAGACGATGCACTTCCGCAATGTCGTGCACGGCTGGGAGATGCCTGAGCCGCCCCCCGTCATTCGCTCACCGCGTAGGAGGTTTGATTGACATGCGAACTCTGCCAACGGCCCGTCACGTACCGCTACAACTTCAACAACCGTTGCTGCCTGGTGCGCTGGCTGAGGCGTGCCTATCCAGAGCACGCAAAAAGCTATCTGGACCAGTACCAAATCCTGCATGGGCGAGCTGCCATGCTGGAGTTAATCGAAGCAGCCAAGAAATCCGAAAGTAAAGCCAATGATTCCTGACTCCATCCGCGCCCAACTGATCAGCGCATCCAAGATCCAGCAGACCGTGCCGCCCGGCCAAAGCCCGGCTCGCACCGAGGCCATCGACAATATCGTGGCTGCAGCCAAGGTGGTTTACCCGGAGCATTTCCAAGCTGGTGTTGCTCAACATGCCTGAGATCGTGCTGGTGCGCCAACCGGACGTACATGTGTCAGATGCTGACCGAGAAGCGGCGCGACGTGTGCTGTTCGCTCACATCGAAGGGCTGGGCGAAGTGAATCGCAAGCGCTGGAGAAACTTCATCTCGACCCTGATGCGCTTGGACGCCGGTGAGGTGGCCACCATCAAAACCGAGAAGGCACGCAGCCACCCGTTCCATCGTCGCCACATGGCCATGGAGCAGCAGGTGTTCGAGGCACAGGAGAGGTTCGAAAACTTCGAACGCGGCTTCCGTGACTGGCTGAAAGTCGGCGCCGGACATTGCGACTGGCACCCTGGGCCTAAAGGTGGTGTTTTCCCAGTGCCCAAGAGCATCAGTTACACCGAAATGGAGGAGGGTGAAATGCGCGAATTCCATGATGCTGCAGTTGCATTTTTGCGCACCGCGCACGCACAAAAAACGCTATGGCCACACTTGGCTGAGGCCGTGCGGGCCGAAATGATTGAAACGATACTTGGGGAGTTTGGAGAGTGATCGAGATTATAAGTCCAGCCCTACGCTACCACGGTGCCAAGTTCCGCCTCGCACCCTGGGTGATGATGCATTTCCCCGCTCACACGACGTATGTTGAAGCATTTGGTGGGGCTGCGGGCGTTCTGCTGCAGAAGCCACGAGTTTACGCAGAGGTATACAACGATCTGGATGGCGACGTAGCTAACTTCTTTGCTGTGTTGCGGGATCCGGATCTCCGCACCCAGCTGATCGAAAGCATTGTCCTGACACCCTACTCCCGACATGAGTTCGAGATGGCCTGGCGACCTTGCCGCGGCAAGGTCGAGCGCGCTCGTCGCCTGGCCGTACGGGCCCAGATGGGGTTTGGCTCTGCCGGTGCCACGAAGGGCTCGACGGGCTTCCGCATCGACACGAAGCGCCAATACAGCACGGCGCAGCAACTCTGGGCGGAATACCCGGCAGCGCTGGCTGATGCTGGACAGCGGTTTGCTGGTGTGCTGGTCGAAAACCGTCCGGCGATCGAGGTAATGGAAGCACACGACGGGCCGGAAACCTTGCATTACGTGGACCCGCCTTACATGCATGCAACTCGCGTTATGGACAAGAACCGAAAGTACTACCGGCATGAAATGAGCGACGAGATGCATACGGACCTACTGTCCGTCATAAATAAATTATCCGGCTATGTCGTGCTCTCGGGGTACGACCACGAGCTGTACAACAGCCAACTGCCTGGGTGGACGAAGAGGTCAATCCGAAGTCGTATTTCTGGCGGAAGAGGCACAAAAACGCGAATGGAGGTCATCTGGATTAACCCCCGGTGCGCCGAGGCGCTTGATAACGAAAGAGTCCAGAAAAGGATGTTTGCATGAACCGCGCACAACGCAGACAGGAAAATCGTCTGGCAAGGGCCAAGCCCAACCGGAGCAGGGCCATTTACTCAACGAGCTTTACTCTGCTGTTTGAGAGCTTCGACACGATTGACAGGATGATACAGAAGCTGCGGCACGGCGAACTGGAATACATCAGCGGCGTACCGGTGGTCATGTCGCTCAAAGGCGAATGGTACGCGATGCTGCCTGCCCTGGACGGCTGGATTGCGTATTGGCGCGAACTGACAGAGCAACACAACATTTCGTACGACGACAGCCCGCTGGCTAAGTTGCGTAACAAGTTGGAGTACAGCATGCCGCTAACCCTAGATGACGTGGATGCTGCAGAGAGCGTGGTCCATTTGCAACGCAAGTTGTACATGTGCCTTCCAAAATCCGTGACCACCAGAGTTGCACACAAGGTCCAGGCCGACATCATGGCCGCGGAGGAAATAGCAGAGTTGATGAAGGTTGCCGCATGAACAACAAATACCTGATTGAGTTTGTCCTGGTGATCACTATTGGAATTGCTGCTGTTTGTATACATCTGTTTATTCTCGGCCTGTTCTTCGGGTGGTGGTGATGAAAGCCAAGGCCGTTTCAAAACACATGCAGCGCGTGGCAGCGCTGCCATGTTGCCTATGTGGTGCTATGCCGGTAGAACTGCACCACATCCGGGAAGGGCAGGGCGCCTCTCAGCGCGCTGGAGACATGCTGGTGATCCCCCTTTGCCCGGCATGTCATCGCGGTCCAAAGGGCGTGCACGGCGACAAGACCATGCTCCGCATTCGCAAGGCGTCCGAAATGGATCTTCTTAACGAAACGCTGACGAAGGTGTTTGCATGAGCTGGGTCAGAGCAACCACGGCAAAGAGCGCAATGCAGGCGCTTGGCAGGCTCAAGACCGGGCAGATGAACAAAAGCGAGAAGGCCTACAGCGACCATTTGTTTCTGCAGCAAGTCGCAGGTGAAGTCGCCTGGTACAAGTTTGAAGGCGTGAAGCTTCGCTTGGCGGACAACACGTTCTACACGCCGGACTTTGCGGTGATGTTGGCTGATGGTCAGATGCAAATGCACGAAGTGAAAGGGTTCTGGCAAGACGATGCACGGGCAAAGATCAAGATTGCCGCAGACATGTACCCGTTTCAATTCATCGCAGTGACCAAAAAAAGCAAGAAGGCGGGTGGTGGATGGAATCGGGAGGAGTTTTGATGCTTGAGTTACTTCAGCTTGATGTGACCGGCTCGATGCACGCTGAATCCGACACACATAGCCGCATCATCGTCACGTGTCTGCAGAACCCTTGCACAATCAACGAACTCTACCGCCGCCTGCCAGAGATCAGCCCAGAAATCATTGCACCTCTGGTGGCCAACATGCACCGAGACGGCAAGATATTCGCTATCGGCAGTCGGGTGGCGCCGACCAGCCAGGGTATCAATCGCAGGCAGACGGTGTGGAGTTCCCGAAACGTCGATAAACCCCAGGACAAGATGACCATCTCGTTTGCCCACCTCGCATCCGTTTTTTGTTCGTCCCCTGATCCGGAAAAGCGATTCCAAGACTGCAACAAACACGTCAGGGTGCACCGCACTGAATGAACAGCCTACAACGCTCCCCGCACGAGGTTAAATCTACCCATGACGATCAATCAACATCTATCGGGGGTCAGGGTGGTGGAACAGCAACAAGCAGCATACGACGCCGCCTCGGCCACAGCGATGAAAGCGACCTACACCGGTGCAGGAATGACCACCTATTTTGGCTTCACGCTCAATGAAATCGGCATCCTGGTCGGCATTGCAATCGGCGTAGCGGGCTTTGCTGTGCAGTGGTACTACAAGCACCTCAGCTATCAGCTGGAAAAGCGCAGGGCAGGGCTTTCATGAACAAGTACCTCAAATTCTCAGCCGCTGGATTGATTGCGCTCGCGCTGGCAGAGGGCTATGTGGGAGGCGCATATCGGGACGTTGCTGGAATCTGGACTAACGGGTTCGGCAACACTCACAACGTAGATCCTGGACGCACAGTGAACGTGCCAGACGCGTTGAACCAACTCGGCGAAAACATCAAGGACGCCGAGAGGGCTGTTCACCGTTGCACAGCCGTCCCCCTGAACCAAAACCAATACGACGCATTCGTGAGCTTTACATTCAACGTCGGCGCCAAGGCTTTCTGTGATAGCACACTGGTAAAAAAACTCAACGCAGGTGACTACACGGCCGCGTGTGACCAACTGCTGCGCTGGGACTACGCCGGAGGCAAGCGTGTCCGTGGCCTCACCCGCCGCAGGCAAGAGGAGAGGGCGCAATGCCTATCTTGAGCAACCCGTGGTTCATCCTCGGCATGCTGCTGGCCTGGGCCGGCAGTGTCACCACAACCGCGATCTGGCAACGGGATGAGGGGCGTCAGCTGGAGCGTGCTGTGTGGGTAGAGAAACAAGCCAAGCAAGCTGAGGTTCGGAATGCCGAGCAGCTGGCTATGGCGCATTTCGCCACCACCCTGGAGCAGCAGGCACGGCTGATCGAGCAAGACGAGGCCAAGCGACTGAACCTCGTCTCGGCAAACTATGAAAGGAAGCTATCCAATGCCACCAAAGCAAACACCGCCGCTCTTGATGCTATTCGCAATGGCCATATCGTCCTGCGCGTCCCAGCAGAGGCTGCACCCAGTAGATCTGGCCCATTGTCCGGCGATAGCCTCGCCACCTGCCAACGTGATGGAGCCCAGACGGGCCAACTTCCGCGAGGAACTGCTGAATTTCTTTTCGGACAAGCCAGCCTCGCCGACCAAATCACCGAGCAACTGACAGCGTGTCAGGAAGTGATCCAAGAACTGCAATGGCAAGACCGCGCCCAGCCGGATGGTGGCGCAAGCGGGAGCCCAGGACACCCTCCCCAGTAACACCGGCAGCCAGCGATGAGCCTCCTTTGTAACCATCTCGGTGGTGAGTTTATCAGGCGCTGGCAACAACACTCACCATCCTCGGACGTGAACCATGAACCACCCCAAACGACTGCGGCGCCCACATCCGCCACGAGACCTCGGCGGCCTTCATGAAGATGTGATTATCAGCGTGTGCCCGGCTCTTGATATGCCAGCCTGGGTACATGGCACCTTTATCGCAGATGATGCATCGCTCCACAACCCAGATCATCAGCACTTGTTCGCAGCCATGGATGGCGATGTGGGTTTTCTCTGGGCGAGCGGAGCCTATGTAAAGCACGGGCGCCAGGTGCATGGGCAAACCGAGCAGCTAGCTTTCAGAGCAGGTGGCTGGCAGAAGATGCGGATGGAGCAGCAGTTCATGCAGTGGTTCGGCATGCACCTCCCCAGCTTCATCATCACGCTGGATGCAGGCTATTGCGGCCAAGCATCAGACGCGGAGTTCTGCGCGCTCGTTGAGCATGAGCTTTATCACATCGCCCAGGCAACGAACAACGAGGGTATGCCTGCTTTTCATCGGGATACAGGAAACCCAAGGCTCACATTACGTGGGCATGATGTTGAGGAGTTCTATGGCGTCGTCAGGCGTTACGGTGCAAATCCGGAGGTGGCGGAGCTGGCCAGACTCGCAGCGCAAAAGCCAGAGGTGTCACGTGTCTCTATTGCATCAGCCTGCGGCAACTGCCTCAAGCTGGTGGCATAAAACTCAATAACCGCTAGTTACACAAAGAAGATATGGCAAGCCTAAGCGACGAAATCAAACAGTTCATTGTGGTGCGGATCGCATGTTACGACTCGCCACAGGAGGTCGCGGACGCCGTGAAGGAGGAATTCGGTGTCGAAATCGACAGGAATCAGACCGGCAGTTATGACCCGACGAGATCAAAGGGCAAGACTCTCGGGAAAAAGTGGAAGGAAGTCTTCACACGGACACGCGAGCAGCTGCTGAAAGACCTGAGTACCATCCCACTCGCCAACCCGTCGGTGCGAGTGCGGGAGCTGACAAAGCTGTATCACCTCGCCAGAAAAAACAAGAACAGCGTGCTGGCCGCGCAGCACTTGGAGCAAATCGCCAAGGAAGCTGGCGGGGCGTACACCAATAAAATCAGGCTGGCCGGTGCAACTGATCCTGGGGATGCGCCGATTCAGCATGAGCATAAACACAGTGGAGCCATTCAGTTGCTGAGGCAGAAGCAGAAAGCCCATGGTGAATGAGCATGACGGTGAGCTGAACCAGCAGCTGCGCAAAGATATACAAGAAGCAAAATTCCAGTCTGTGCTGGACTGGTGGGAGGCCATCGAGGCCGACTATGGGCATGAAGGCAGAAGGTGGCTCGGTCGCAATGATCGGTTTTATCTTCTGTGCGTCCTGCTTCACCGGCCAGATGCTTATCACCCATGGTTGTATGCGCGAACGCGTGAGGTTGAGAGCAACCCCGACGGTTATTTGGACCTGTGGGCTCGCGAGCACTACAAAGGCGAGCCGCTAGATCAGCCTATTGCAACGCCATCAGGCTGGACGACATTCGGTGAATTGAATATCGGGAGCTGGGTGTTTGGTGCTGATGGGCAACCTTGTCAGGTCATTGCTATGACAGAGGTTTTTCAAGATCCGAACTGCTATGAAGTTGAGTTTGATGACGGTGCCAAATGTCGTGTATCAAGCAATCACTTATGGACCGTTGAGCGTAAGACTAGAAAGAGGCTTGGAAGAGGTCGAATGTACCGCGAGTCTGTCACGGTTCATACTAAAGACATGGCAGAACTAAGGCATCTGCAAGATAATCGGCTTGCGGTACGGATAAACGACCCAATTCAAATGCCAGACGCGCTTCTTCCGATTGAGCCGTATACGTTAGGGGCGTGGCTTGGTGATGGCGCGTGTGCAGCTGGGAGTATTACAGGTGCTGATGATGAGGTGTTTGAGCGAATCTCTGCAGAAGGTTACAAATTAAGTCACAACATAACGCCAGATGAAAATGCCAGAAGGCACACGGTCTATGGCTTGAGTGTATTGCTGCGCGGGGTGGACATTCTTGGCAACAAACATATCCCTATTTGGTATCAGAGAGGATCAGTAAGCCAGCGGTTGGAATTGTTGCGCGGCCTTATGGATACTGATGGACATTGCAACACGCGCGGAACGGCAACATTCGTCAACAAGAATGAGCGTCTTGCCAACGATGTATATGAGCTTTGCACCGGATTGGGATTGAAGCCAACAATCAGACGGTATGACGTGGATCACGGAGCATTTTGGCAAATCTCATTTCAAGCTTACCAAGAATTCAACCCGTTCCATATTAAGAGAAAAGCAGATAGAGCAAAGACTGGTGAGAGAAGGGCTCGTCGGTTCATTGTAGCAGTGCGGAAAATAGACACCATCCCGATGCGTTGCATTCAAGTTGACCGCAAGGACGGGCTGTATCTTACGGGCAAAGAAATGGTGACCACGCATAACAGCACAGTCATCACGTTCGCGGGATCTATCCAGGAAATCCTGATTGATCCTGAAATCACCATCGGTGTTTTCAGCCACACGAAGGCCATCGCGCGCAAGTTCGTCCAGCAGGTCAAGTACGAGCTGGAGAGCAATGAAGAGCTGCAGCAGTTGTACCCGGACGTGCTGTATCCAAACCCGCACAAGCAAGCGCCAAAGTGGAGCCTGGACGCAGGCCTGATTGTCCGCCGTAAAACAAACCCTAAAGAAGCAACGCTAGAGGGGCACGGCTTGGTCGATGGCATGCCAACTGGCGCGCACTTCCGCCTTCGGATCTACGATGATGTGGTGACCCCGGCATCGGTCACCACGCCGGAGCAGATCAGCAAAACAACTGAGGCATGGTCGCTCTCAGATAACTTAGGGGCGGTCACCACATTGCCCGACGGGAATGAGGTCATGCGGCGGTGGCATGTGGGCACCCGCTACAGTTTTGCAGACACCTATCAGCACATCATTGACAAGGAAATCTTAAAGCAGCGCATCTATGCCGCAACGGATGACGGCACCATCCATGGCACACCGGTGTTCCTATCGCAAGCGATATGGGACCACAAACTCAAAACACAGACAGAATCGACCATCGCCTGCCAGCAGCTGCAGAACCCTATCGCAGGCAGCCAGGCGATGTTCAAGAAAGAGCATCTGCGCTTCATGGAGGTTCGGCCAAAGTTCCTAAACGTGTACATCATGGTTGATCCTGCGAGCAGCAAGAAAAAGGGTAGCGATCGCACTGCGATGGCCGTGGTCGGCGTAGATCCTCAGATGAACAAATGGCTGCTTGACGGGTACTGCCACAAGATGAACCTGGCAGAGCGCTGGGAAGCGCTTCGCGGCCTGCGCAAGCGCTGGATGAATGTCCCCGGCGTGCAGCGTGTAGAGGTCGGCTATGAGAAGTACGGCATGCAATCTGACATCGAGCATTTCAACGAAAAGATGCAGATCGAACGTGACGTGTTCGACATCAAGGAATTGAACTGGACCAAAGAAGGCAACCAGAGCAAGACGGACCGGGTACAAAGACTCTACCCGGACTTCAGAAACGGCAAGTTCTTCCTTCCACGCATCCTCAAGGAAGAGAGTCCGTCGCAGATCAAATGCCGCGCTGCTGGTGAAATCTATCGTATCTATCTTCCAACGCGCCGACGCGATGAAGCCGCTAACGTCTACACGCTGAACAAGCGCTTCCTTGATGAGTACCTGACGTTCCCATTCAGCAAGAAGGACGACATGATCGACTGTGTCAGTCGGATCTACGATATGGAAATCGTACCTCCTGTCGTCATCGATATGAGGCAGCTTGACCCCGTGGAGTACGTTGACGGGGTGTAGAGGACACCTACAACGCAGCATTGCGGGGGCACCATGACTGCACTTCAACAGGAGGTGCAGTCATGGCGACACCAGACAACCAATACCACGAAAAGCTGTTCAGCGATGAAGTGCGGGACGTTGATCCGAACTTCGACACGGAGCGCATTCCGGTCTATGAGTTTACAGGCCGCATCTTCCGCGAAGAGCAGAACAAGCCCTATGAACCCAGCCGATAGTCAGCAGCACGACTTACAACGCTCGGGAAATCCCTACGATTCGTTACCAGAGCCCATCAAGGCCATCTACACGCTGAAGGAATGGCTGTGGCTGAGTGACCGCGAGAAGGCAACACTGATCGAATCGGAGTGCGCACCGGATGTCATTGAGTAACCAGGTTATCGCTATTGGCAAAGCGTCAGACCTCGCAGATTTTTCGTTGGCAAAGCGTCTCAGCGAGCGCTTAACTGCTATCTACCCCGGTTACGCCTGGGGAGTTCATGTATCAACAGAGCATGGGATGGTCTCCGTTCGCAACTGGTCCCTGTCGGGAGAGTGGGGCTACATGATTCACTTGTCCCAGGTGCAGGAGGACGTAGGGGACAGGCTGGTGATACGAGCCGCTGGCGAAGTGCTGGAGCGCTTTAACGTCAGCCGCCGCCGTCTCGATGATACACAGTTAGACAGCCTCCCAACGGACTTTGCCGGCCGTCATGTCCCAGATACCGCAGGTGCTATCTATGCAAGACCAAAGTAACGCAACGCTCGACGAAGAAGAGGCAATCCGCCTCGCCAAAGCCGCGTTCTCGACCAGCGACAGCTGGTTCAATGTGTCGGTGCGCAACACCATGGAGCGCGACATCCGGCAAGTCCAAAGTCAGCACCCGTCAGGCTCGAAGTACGACAGCGATCACTACAAGGGCCGGTCCAAGCTGTTCCGCCCGAAGACACGTGCGACATTGCGGCAGGCAGAAGCCGTATGCGCGCAGGCATTCTTCTCAACAGCTGATGTTGTGCATGTCGTCGCCGAAGACGATACCTCAAAAATCGATCAAGCCAGTGCAGAGGTCATGAAGCAGTTGATGAACTATCGGCTGCAAAAATCCATACCGTGGTTCCGCATTCTGGTCGGGGCATTCCAGGAGGCGTACACAGTTGGCGTGGTGGCCAGCCTGCAGACCTGGGAGTACGACGAGACCAACAGCATCGACCGGCCAAAGGTACAACTGCTCCCCCCGGAAAACGTGCGCATCGACCCAGCGGCGGACTGGACTGACCCGGTGAACAGCAGTCCGTACGTCATCCTGCTGCTGCCAATGTACGCCTACCAGATCAAAGAAATGGCGGATAAGCCCAAAAATCCATGGAAGAAAATCGACGACAGCAAAATGCTGTCTGGTTCAACCCGCGTCAGCGACTCAATTCGTCTGCAGCGTGAGCATGGACGCACTGACAGCAAGGAGCAAACAAATGAAATCGGCGCCTACACGATTGTGTGGGTGCACATGAATTTTGTGAGGCACAAGGGGCGGGATTATGTGTTCTACACCCTGGGCGACCAGGAACTACTTAACACACCCAGCTTGGTAGAGCATGAGTTCCCACACCTGGCTGGCACAGGTCAGCGGCCCATCGTATTCGGCGTAGGCACGATTGAAGCACACAAGGTCTATCCAACGTCACACCCAAGCATGAGCCGTCAAGTGCAAGCCGAGATAAATGAGGTGGCCAACCTGCGCATTGATAACGTGCGATTCGCACTCAATAAGCGGTATTGGGTTAAGCGTAACCGTAACGTCGATATACGCAGCCTGGTGCGTAACGCGCCGAGCAGCGTGACACTCATGGACGACATCACAACAGATGCGAGAGTGGTAGAAACCAATGACGTGACAGGATCTGCTTACCAAGAGCAAGACCGTTTGAACATGGATTTTGATGACATCGCGGGCGGATTCTCCGGTTCAAGCGTGGCCACAAATCGTAAGCTGAATGAGACGGTAGGCGGTATGCAGATGTTATCCAGCAGCGCCAGCCAGATAGGGGAATACGACCTCAAGGTGTTCACGGAAACCTGGGTAGAGCCCGTACTCCGCCAGGTCATGCTTATGGAGCAGGCGTACGAGACTGATGAGACGGTCCTAATGCTGGCTGGAGAGCGGGGAAAGCTCTTTCGCCGGTTTGGTCTTAACGAGATCACGGACGAGATGCTGCGTAAAGAGTGCACGCTGAACGTCAACGTCGGCACCGGAAGCACCAATACATTCAACCAGCTAGAAAAGCTTGTGTACGCATTCAGTCAGGTCAACCAGCTTCTGGGTGAGCAGGGCATGTCGCGCCTGCGTTCCGACGAGATCGTGAAAGAGATTCTGGGTAAAGTCGGCTACAAGGATGGCGGCCGCTTCTATGTTGAAGAAGGCGAAGACCCAAAGTATGACGAGCTGATCGCAACCATCCAAACCCTGCAGCAGCAACTCAACGAGAAGAAGCCGCCCGAGCTGTTAGCGGCCGAGATCGAGGCACTGAAGGCCAAGACCATGCTCACCAAGGCGGATGCGGTAAATACCGGTGTGCAGTCCGTGTTCAGTGCAGTGCAAGCCGGTGCCGCAATCACACAAAACCCACTCATTGCGCCAGTCAGCGACCAGGTCATGGTTGCAGCAGGGTATCAAACGCCAAACCCAGCCGGTGTAGACCCAAACATTCAGGCGCCTACAACGCTCGCAGATGGCGTTATAAATGGCGAAACGCTGCCAGAGGTTCGGCAAAACACGTCGCCGACTTTCCCGCCGGTGCCCTCTGATCCAGTCAGCCCGCTACAGGGCATTGAAACAGGGGATGTGAATGACGCGCCAGGCTGAAGAGATTGAATTGCTGTCAAGGATTGAGCTTGGACTGGACGCCGAGCGGTTCATGATGAGCAATCTGGGCAAGAGCATCGTCAAGCGGGCTTCAATTGAGGTCAACGAAGCGCTGATGGCCCTTAAAGCCGTGGATTGCAATGACAGTCGGGCAATCAGGGAGCTGCAGACCAAGATTGAGGTGGCAGAGCTTGGAATCGTGTACTTGCTGGAAAGCATCAACGCGGGATCAGTGGCTGAAGAACAGATTAACAACAACCAGGAGTAACCATGGCCATCCAAGAGGACGCTGTGAACAACGAGACATCCAACGCCAATGAAGAGATCGACCCGATTGAGTTGATTGCGCAGAAGGCAGAAGCCAAGCGCGACGCAGAAATGCGCGAAGCGATGGCAGAAATGAACCAACCCGAGGACACGGGCGCTGGTGATGAAGCCCAGCAGCAGATTGAAGCCGCCAACATCATTGAAAACGTAGATAACGTAAAGGTGAAGGTGAAGCTGGAGGGCCAAGAGGTGGAAATGCCATTGGCAGACGTGATTCGCAGCTACCAAAAAGAAAGCGTTGCAACACGTCGTCTGCAAGAGGCCACGAATTTGAAGAAGGAGGCGGAGGCATTGCTTGAAAAAGCGCGGGCAGGTGGTGAACCAGCCGCAGCGAATCAGGCAACCCAAACGCCAAATCAAGATGACGCAACTGGCAAAGCCAAAAGCGTCGTCAACTCATTGCTGGAAGGCGATGAAGACGCAGCAGTGAAAGCACTGATGGAACTGACGGCAGGGCGCGAGAACGCTACCCAGTCGACAGTGGACACTGGTGATGTTGCTGCTGCTGTAAAGCAACAACTCGATGTAGACAGTGCATTGAGCGCATTCGAGAAGGATTACAGCGACGTTCTCGCAGATCCATATCTTGCCAATATGACCAACACGTTCTTGCGTGATGAGATGGACTCCGGCATCCATGCCAGCCCGCTCGATGCAATGAAGGTGGCCGGAAATAAAACGCGAGACTGGCTTGCAAGCATGGGCGTTGTTAGCCAGGAGAAAAGCTCAACCATTCGAGATAACCGAGTTGCGGCAAAAGCGGGGATGCAGCAAATCCCCGCATTGAGCGCAAGCGCAGGCAACGGTGGTGAAAAGCCAGAAACCGCATCAAGCGTCATTCAGCAGATGAAGCGCGATCGCGGGTTGCTTGTGGATTAACCAAACTCGTTTAGGAGCAATCATCATGGCAGGTCAACTTTGGAGTGTGAATGCGCTCGGCGGCTTTATGTCGGCCGCAAAACTCAGCAAGACCTTGCGCATGGCCGTGAAGCCAATGTGCAAGTTTCGTCAACTCACCCAGCCTGAAGATGCCGTCAGCAAGAACAAGGGCCAAATCTTCCACTGGAACGTCTATAGCCGCGCTGTAACGGCGGGACGACAGATCGAAGAAACCGAAGTGATGCCGGAAACCAATTTTCGCATCACGCAGGGCAGCCTGACGATCACTGAGTTCGGCAATTCGGTGCAATTTAGCGAGAAGCTGGACGATCTGTCCGAGCATCCAGTGAAAAGCATCATCCAGAACGTCATGAAGCAGGATTGCTCCGAAACGCTGGACAAAGCGGCCTATGAACAGTTTGATGCCACCCCTTTGGTTGTTGCCCCCACCGGCGGCACAGCAACCGATTCCGTGGTGCTGGATACGGACGGCACGACTGCGATCACCAACAACATCGGCCTGGGTAAAGACCACGTGAAAGCCATCGTCGACATCATGAAGGAACGGAACATCCCGACCTACATGGGCAACGACTACGTGGCGATTGGGCGCCCAACCGCATTCCGCGAGCTGAAGAACGATCTGGAAGAGCTGCACAAATACGTGCATGACGGTTTCACCATGATCCTGGCGGGTGAAATCGGCCGCTACGAGGGAGTTCGCTTCGTTGAGCAGACCAATGTTGCCAAAGAGGCCTGGGCAAACAACAAATCCAGCCAGGTGCACTTCATGGGCGCTGATCGCGTAGTTGAAGGTATCGCCATCCCTGAAGAGGTGCGTGGCAAGATCCCGACCGACTACGGCCGCTCCAAGGGCATCGCATGGTACTACCTGGGTGGCTTTGGTTTGGTGCACGCCGACCCAGTGGAAGCACGCATCATCAAGTGGGCATCCGCAGGCTAATTGCTGCGGCCAGTACGTGTCCGGGGTAACTCGGACACGTTCTACCAACCAGATTCAGGAGATTCACCATGTATGACAACCCTAGTACCGTGACCTTCCAGTTCGGCAACCACGACTTTGGCGCCGGTGCCGCAGCGCTGTCGTTCAAGCTGCCTAAAGGCAAGTCGGGGCGCTTGATTGATGTTGGTGTCATGAACATCAGCGAGGCATTTACCGCGACCACAACCCCGGCCTACGTCCGTGTAGGCACTGGTTTGGATCCAGACGCTTATGCACAGTTGTCCTGCGGCACTACCGCAATCGGCGACACCGTGAATACCGTTGACGATACCGACGCCATCATTGATGCGCAGTTGCCAGCCGACACGCAAATCGAAGTGGCCTTGGTGGCGCCGACCGGCGGCACTCCGGCAGGCATTGGCACCGCCTTCGTCGTGGTCGAGGTCTACTAAGCCCAGGTACTGGCCGGTGTCACACTGCCGGCCAGCCCAGATTCAAGCCAAGGAGTAACGATGATGAAAGACGAAAAGAAGGGCGATGGCGAAGGCTGTGGCCATATCTGCAACAACCACCATACCGAGCGCGGTGACAAGGTGCCCAGCATCCCGGACCGTGGCGTGAATACGGGAGTAACGGACACCTACGGCGGCAGCCTCAGCGAAGGTGTGCAGAACCGCACCAAGCTCAATACCAATCCCGGCGGCCTGGACTGGGCATAGGAAGACACCACATGAAAATCGATTTCAGTAAAAAGTATGGCAATGTGTTTGGCAAATATGGCCAAGCGCAGTATTTCCAAGACGGGAAATACTTCGACAGCCAAGGTAACCTGCTGGCCGATGATGGCAACCCGTTGAAGATTCAGGTCGCGAAAGTGGCCAATCCGAAGGTGTCGGATGCTGGTGATGACGAAAAGAAACTGCTCGTAACTCGCGCAAAAGAACTGGGCATCAAATCGCCGCACTTGATGGGCATTGATAAGCTCAAGTCGTCCATCGCTGATCGAGAAGCTGAAATCGACGCCGACCTGAAGGCAAGCACCGAAAGCGAAGAAGACCTGGGCCTGGGCGGCGAGTAATGAAGTGGCGTGAGATCATCAGTCAGGCACGTCTGGAGCTGGACGACACCGAGCCGGACTACCTGTGGAATGATTCAGAGCTGCTGATGTATGCAGCTCAAGCTGAGCAAGAAGCCTGCAGACGCTCACGCCTCATCATAGATTCATCGACGGCCGAGATCTGCAACATCACTTTGATACCGAACCAAGCCCTGTACCCCCTCCATGATCGTGTTATCGGGGTGCGTGCAGCCTACCGTGATGGATATTCGCGTCCTCTCTGTGGTGCAACGACTGGCGAGATGGATACCTACCGCTCCTCATGGACCACTACCACCGGCGATCCAAGCACCATCATTACCGATTATGAAACAGGTGCAATCAGGGTGTGGCCAATTCCCCAGACGGCTGGCACGCTGCGATTGCGTGTGGTTCGCCTTCCGCTCATCAGCAACATCAATCCGGATGCCGAGCCGGAGATCAAGCCGCAGTATCACCTGAACCTCGTTCACTGGATAAAGCACCGGGCGTACCTCAAGAAGGATGCCGATACGCTGGACAAGGCTGCATCCATGGACGCATTGCAGCTATTCATCGCAGAGTTTGGTGAGGCAAGACCCGCCTACAGCACTGAGTTCGACCTGACGCACTTGCCTGTTGATGGCCTTGATGGGACGTTCTAATGCCCGTCATCAAGCAGTTTGGTGGCCTCGATAACGTCAACGCCCCAACCGAATACGGACTGGAGCGTTTGGCTGTTGCCAAGAATGTCGATATTACGGCAGCAGGCAAGCTGGTAAGGCGACGGGGCAGGCAAAGGCTGCATGCCATGGTGATCGATGCAGCTGTGGATTGTGACAACGGCACGATGCTGATGCAGTCAGGGCGTGACCTTTACCGCCTAAGCAAGTCGCTTAACCCAACCCTAATTCGCGGCTCCCTTCAGCCAAGTGGGTTGTTGTCAGCCACCAAGGTCAACCATCAGGTGTTCTGGTCCAATGGTGTGGACACCGGAGTGCTGAATGACAATGGCAGCGCCGAGCCGCTTGGTATACGCGTGCCAGCATTGCCAGCGGCCAGCGCTGTTTTTGGTCACATGCCACCGGGTCGCTATCAATACACGATGACATATCAACGCGCAGATGGCACCGAATCCGGCGCTCCTGTCGCAGGCCTGCTGGATATACAGGATGGTGGAATCTTGGTGGAATCGCCAGCAAACGCCCCATCGGACGCGGTGTTCCAGAACCTCTACCTCACTAACGCTAACGGCACGACCCTCTACCTAGCCTGCACAGTGAACGTTGGAATGGCCATGGAGTACAAGGGCGACACGCTGGATCTAGTCACCCCGCTGCGCACGCAGTTTTGTGGGCCTCCCCCTGCATTTTCCACGGCATGCCACTTCCGCGGCCGCATGTACTACGCGTTTGGTAACGTGCTGTGGGCTTCGATGCCGCACAACTACCAGTTGGTGGACTACACGAATGGGTATATCCAACTACCCGAAAGCATTACCCTGCTGGCGGTCGTGGATAACGGCATCTACATTGCAACCGAAACCGAGACCGGGTTTTGCTCCGGCGATGATATTGAGGCGTTCACCTATGCGCAGGTGCTTGATTACGGCGCAATCCCCGGCACGGCTAGGCAAGTTGACGCAGCGTCTGTTAGCGATGAAGCATCAGGGAAAGCGGCGCTGTGGGCATCTCTGCGCGGTGCTGTTGCCGGGTTTTCTGGTGGCATCGCCAAGAATCTGACAGATCGGGTTTATGCCTATCCAGCAGCCAAAGCTGGTTGTGCGGTCCTGCGTGAGCAGGGCGGTCAACGTCACTTCCTCGCTTCTCTCCAAGACACTTCACAGCCTTACAACGCTCGGCAAATCCCTATGCTTGTGAACGTGGCCTTACCGCCGCTGGAGGTTGTAGGTAGCGCATAAACCGAGTCCAGTGGCCTGGCGATTTCATTGACTTAGCTAGGAGAACTTCACATGGCTCTGCGCCTCTCTACTGGACTGCGTAACAAGGCAATGGGCATTCGCACCAACCTGGTGTCGAACGGCTCTTTTGATACCAACACAACCGGATGGACCGCCTCCGGCGCCACACTTTCATCGGTAGCTGGTGGCTCCAATAGCACCAATGGCCTCAGTATTGCCAACTCGGGCGCCGCCTCCGGCTCCGCTTATCAGGATGTGACCACCCGTATTGGTCGTGTCTATATGGTGACGTTTGGCGGCGATACTGGCGATGCTGACGGCTTCCAGGTTAAGGTCGGCACCACGGCCGACGATGATGCCATCCTCACTTCGCCGGTCTATACCGATGCAACGCTCACCACCAAGAAGCTGGCATTCGTAGCTACTGCCACGACCACCCGCATCAGCCTGGTCAACACCTCTGTGCAATCCGGCGAATTCGTGCTGTTCGATGATGTGCTGGTCGAAGAAGTGCTTGATGGCTTCGGCGAGATCATGCGCGGCAGCAAGATCAATATCTATACCGGCACTCAACCGACTTTGGCGAACGATGCAGCCACCGGTACGTTGCTGTGCACCATCGGCAAGAATGGGTCTGACGGCCTGGAATTCACCTCGGCGGACAGCGGCACCATTGGTAAACCGGTAGGCGACACGTGGAACGGCACGTCGGTCGCCAGCGGCACTGCAGGCTGGTTCCGTTGCTACGAAGAAGGGGATGACCCAACCCAAATCAGCGCGACCGCAGCCCGGTTCGATGGCAGCGTCGCGGTATCGGGTGGGCAGCTCAACATGACGAGCACCACGGTGGCAAGCGGTGCAGTGCAGACCGTCTCCAGCATGAACCTCACCCAACCAGCAGCGTAACGTGACAACAGCGGGGCTTCGGCCCCGCATGACTGGATGAGACCTGATGAGCATACTAACCCTCGAACTTGTCAATGACCCGCTCCAGCTTGGCTACTCCGAACACTTGCCACATGCGCCTGGTGTTGTCGCCGACATTCTGAATAGCCGAACCATAGCCGCAGTCGTCAGTATCCCAGTCAGCACGATGTTCGACGTGCTTTACGAGACTGGCTGCTACGCCATGATCAAGCAGGCACAGTTGGCCGGGGATCCCATAGCCGTGCTGGCGTTCGAGGCGCTGAAAGACGCGCAGAGCATCGGCCCCGGCACTGTCAACATTGGAAAGCAAACGACCGTCACCATTCTGGATCAGTTGCAGCAAGCCAACCTGCTGTCTCAGGCTGGCCGGGATGCACTCATCCAGGCAGCGCAAGGCGTAGTCAGCCGTGCGGAACAGCTCGGCATTGGCCGGGTTACTGAAGAGCAAGTCAGGGAGGCGCTGTAATGTCTACTATTAAGCAAATCGTCGGGACCGCCGGTACTGTTACAGTTACTGGCCTGGATTCGTTGGCCAGTGCCACCTTCGTCACGTCAGCTGTGGTTGATAACACCACGAACGATCCACTCGATCTGCTCATTACGCTGGAAGTCACACCGGGTAGCGTGGCCAGCAACAAGCAGGTGCTGCTGTATGCCAAAGCCAGTCTGGACAATACCAACTACCAGTCCGGTCCTGAGTCCGGCACCACGGCCACCGATGAGCCAAATCTGACACTGATCGGCGCATTGCCATGCAACACAAACAGCACGCTTCAGCGTGGTGTATTCAGCGTCTCTGGGGCTTTTGGTGGCGCGCTGCCGCCATACCTCAAGTTCGTCATCAAGAACGAGACCGGCGCAGCTCTGGCCGGTAGTGGCAACGCACTCAAGGTAGCGGAAGTCACCGGCGAGGTCGTTTAATGTCCATTCTGCTGCCCACCAGGTGGCGGAAACAGCCCCAAACCCCTGTTGAAATCGACTGGTCGCACCCCTTAGCCAAGGGGCTGACCGGCATGTGGGTATTCAATTCACAGACACCCTACAACCTCGTTACAGGGGAGCGTGCCTCAAGCCCGGCGCTAAGCGTGCCCGGCGCAAACCGCCACGGCAAAACGCTGCAGCCGACCGATATGGTGCTGGCCGCCGACATGATCAAGCTTTTGCCGGCCGCAACAGGGTCAGTATACTTTCAGGCGACAGGTAGCAACGAGAGCACAGGCTATACAACTTACGTATTTGCAAGCGTATCTGGGAGCATAAATAATTCGCTGGCAATTCATGGGTTCGATTCAGCGAATGGCAATTATCTCTATTTTTCGACAGGCGTAGGTGGTACATACCGCTCAGTAATTTCGAACACAAGCAAACTAGCTGACGCTGCCATGCTGTTTACCTATGGTGGCGGCAGCTATAAAGCCTACAACGCCGGTAAGCCTGATGGCACGCTATCAACAAGTCAAAACCACCCAGTCGGTAGTGGCAGGCAGCTTCTGATCAACAGCGCGCCTAGTGGCTTGGTTGATGGCGCAAAAAACTTCAACGTGCTATGCACGTGGAATAGAAAGTTAAGCGATTCGGAAGCCAAGCTGCTGGGCAGTAACCCTTATCAGCTGTTAGTTTCTCATGCGAACCAGCGGCGATACGGGCTGGTTGTTCCTGGTCCGATATTCCTCTCTGCAGACATCGTGTTGCCGGGTTATGGGATTGATTCCGAAGTGGCAACTGGCGTAATGCTTGATGCTGACCTGACGCTGCCGGTCCTTGAAGTCGATATTCAGGTCCGTGATGACAAGCTGAATGGTGATATTGATTTGCCCATGTGGCTGGTCGAGATTGATACTTTCACCACGGACTTCGGTGAGGCGGATCTTGAGCTACCCTTGCTAGAGATTGACGGCCGCATCGTTCCGCCTGGGCCGCCAATGACGATCACGGCCACCCTGCCAGCACTCACCATTCAGGCCTCACTCCTGTTCCCGATGAGCGGCAACATCACGCTGCCAATGATCGAGATTACTGCAGATACGATTTCTGGCGCATCCATCACAGCCAACATCGCGCTGCCTGCCATTATCATGGAGGCCGGGCTTGCCTCGGAATCCAACATTCTGCTGCCCGCCATCACCATGTCGGGTGCTGTGCTGCATGGTAATGCTCTTAACGCAAACCTAGCCATGCCATCGATCACGGCGCTGATGCAGGTCGGCGTTGTGGGTGACGCACATATCGCAGCCACCTTGCCAATGTTGCAAATGCAGTCTGCTGGCATCACCGGCGGCACCATTGCTGCAGAGATCGGATTGCCGTCGCTTCTGGCGGGCATATCAGTAGCTGTCGAAGGTCTGGTCTCAGGAAACATGCAGTTGCCTTCGCTACGAGCCGCTGGTGAGGTGCTGTCTGGTAGTTCGCTTGCCGCCAGTCTGTTGCTTCCTCAGATCACTGTGTCCGCTACCGTTGCGCATGGTGCTGTCATGGGTGCGTCAATCACCCTTCCCATACTGCAGATGGATGCGGTCATGGTCGGAGACGTGCGCGTTACAGCGAACCTCATTCTTCCACGCCTGGTGATGGATGCGTTCGTCCAGCAGCAGATCGCCAGAACCTTCTACACGTCAGCGCTTAATCTGGCGAATGCCGCCGCCGCCGAATACGAAAACTTCCCGGCGCTGGCCATGGGCAGGGTAGGGGATGCCTATGTGATGATTGCACAGGATGGGGTGTACCTCATGGACGGTGACACCGACGCTGGGCAACCTATTGATGCGATCGTAAAAACAGGGGAGTCGGATCTGGGAAGCTCTAACCTCAAGCGCCTGCAATATGCGTATGTGGGGGCTCGTGGAACTATGGATCTGGCCATGCACGCCGACGGAGGCCATCAGAGCCCCTTTTATTCAGCTAGCCATAGCGGAAACGGCATTGCCACCACAAGGATCAAAATGGGGAAGGGCACCAAGTCCCGCTACTGGCAGGCCGTGCTGCGAAATGTTGATGGAGAGGCGTTCGAGCTGGATGCGCTTGAACTGATCGAAGAGGTAACGGGCAGGAGGGTGAGTTGATGTTCCAAGGTGCAGAAGAAGAGCGGCGTGTTGCTTGGTTGGAGAAGATGGTGAAATTTCTACTCTCAAAAAGGACAAACGGGGGTCGTTTATGCGAAATCCTTTGTAATGTTCCTGATGGTGCAGGCGGAATTAGTCATGCAGTTCGTGAGTTTGATAGCAACAAGATTGTAAGGGCATTCTCATTGGCCAGATCTTCAGAAATCCTTGAGAGCGAAGATCTTTCTATATACAAGCAACCGTTCATGTCAGTTTCTGAGGTTGAGAACCGAACAGCATCATTTTCTGGGCCAGGTAGCGCGGATTTTGTACTTTCTAGCACATTTGGACATCCGAACATAATTTTCCCGCGCCAGATCGCCGTTGTTCACCAAGTTAGCGGTATCATTTTCATCAGTGAGCCAACTAACCCGTCAAGTCGACAATTTGTGAATTTTGATTTGATTAGTGAAGTTAATAGCCCAGGTAACGCGTCAGGGCTAACCTTTAATATTGAGTACGAGGATGGTGTTGTATACGAAATAGCGTGCAATTACAGTAGTATTGTATTTAACTCCAGTGTTGGAAATTATCCAACTGGCGATTTGTTGCTTGATTCATTTGTAGAGTGGATTTCCATAATAAAAAGTGGATCCGGCTCTGAATTACTCAACGCATTTTGTAGATCAATGAGGTACTTCCCTATCAATCAGGGCGGCCAGCCATGGATTACAGGGCAAACTATTTATTCGGGTCCTGTTTTCATTAAACTATTGACCTGCCCTTATTTAATCTAACAACGCTCACGCTTTCCCCATAATTCCCTCAAACCCAAGAGGGCATTGTTATGGCAAGCGTCGAAGAAATCACACAACAATCACTGGAGCGCGTCGATCAGACGCTGAGTGATGCAAACATATTCCTGGACTCGCTGGCGAACGCTGCGACCACGGATCTGTTCAACGGTGTGCCCTACGTTTCCACAGTTGTTCCGTTCTACAATGTTACCCAGAACGTCCGCCTGGCCCCTGTTCTGAGCAGCGCGCAGCCTGCTGCTATTCCAGACACGGAGCCAGCTCCATCAGTTGGAATCACGGCCCCAACGACGCTGGCAGTGCCGGAGTTCAACCTTGCAGCGCCCACGGTGCAGCCGGTTGGGGACGTTGGCGTGGTGGTGGATGAGTTTTCGGATGCACTGCCAGATCTGGAGCAGCTTGAATTAGATGTTCAGCCAGTCCCGTCATTCGATGATGCGTCGCCTGCGCTTAATTTCCCTGCACCGCCAAGTACATCTCTGCCTATCTCACCTGGTGCGGCACCCGAGTTTGTTGCACCCAACATCCCCCAGGCGCGTGACTACACGCTGCCTGACGTGCCGGTGTTGCTGCAGTACAGCATCCCATCCCCGCCTACTACGCAGATCCCGCTGTTCAGTGAGATTGCGCCGGACTATGACCTAACGCCCCCTTCAGAGGAGTTTGTGTGGACTGAGCGCGAGTATCAGTCTGATTTGCTGGATGAAGCCCGGAAGATCCTGTTGTCGGATATCCAGAATGGCGGGTACGGAATCCGTACCGAAGATGAGACGCCTTTGTGGGATAGGGCGCGTGACCGCATTGTGAATCAAGCTGAGGCTGAGCTTCGAAGCGCAGATCGCATGGCCGCTGCGCGTGGCTTCCCGCTCCCTACTGGTGCACAGAATGCACTTATCACCCAAGCACAACAGTCGGTCACCAGTCAGCTTTCAGACATTAACCGCGAGATCAGCATCAAGCGCGCTGAGATGTACGTGCAGGCGCGGCAGTTTGCCATCACGACAGGGTTGTCAGCGGAGCAGTTCCTGCTGAGTTATCACGCCAGCGTCGAAGAGCGCGCCCTGAACGCGGCCAAGTTTGTGATTGAAGCCGCAATCAACCTGTTCAATGCGCGTGCTCAAGACTTTAATGCGCGGCTTGGGCGCTGGCAGGCCAAAGCGCAATTCTACGAGACCGAGATACGGGCTGCTCTAGCGCCACTGGAGCAATACCGTGCCGAGCTTGAGGGCTCGCGTATCACTTCGCAGATCAATTCCGACCAGCTTGACCTTTACCGCTCGCAGATAGCCGGTGTAGAGGCACTGATCGGCATCTACCAGAGCGAGATGCAAGCGGCCAACATCGCAGCTGACATCGAGCGGATAAAGCTGCAGGCCTTTGCGGAGCAGGTGAATGTCTATGCTACCCGGGTGCGTGCGCGATCCGATGAGTTCGGGATGTACGAAACCGGAGTGCGTGCGGAGATTGCCAAGTCGGATAACTATCAGGGGGCATTCGCACAGCGCTTGAATGCTGCCAGGCTGGGGTCTGACATCAATCTGGCGAAGGTGAACGTCACTCGGGAGGACAACCGTCTACGGCTGGATCGTTTCGGCGTCAGTGCAGACAAGTTCCGCTCGAACCTCGATGCCGGTCGCTTGAGACTCAGTGGCCAGGAAGCCAACGTCAACGCCAAGCTGGGTGAAGGGCGCCTGCGTCAGGATGGGTTTCAGTCCGAAGTGGCGGGCTTTGGTGCCCGCATTGATGCAAACCGAGCCCACAATGCCAATGAGGCACTGAAACTTGATGCCGAGGTGCAAGAGGGGCGATTGCTGTTGGATGCGTATCAGCAGAAGCTCAACAAATACTTAGCCGTGCTCAGCAACGAGAACGACAAGGTGCGGCTTTTGCTACAGAAGGCGGGTATCGATGTCGATGTATGGCGTGAGCAGCAGCGTAACGATGCGGCGTTTGAGGGCCTGCGCAGCAACAATCTCAACGAGGGCGTCAACAACTCGCTACGTGCGTATGCTGCCAACATCCAGAACGCAGAACTCAGCCTGCGCAATGTGATTGCTGGGCTGGACGCCAATATTCGCGGATCTGCAGCTGGCGTCGATTTCTACAAGTCGCTGGTTGCATCGGCGCAATCTTCTATCAACGCAATCGCAACGCTCGCAGAGTAAGGGGTACACCATGGCATATACCGATCCAGAGTTCATGCGCCAAGCAACCGGCGGAAACCGCAGCTTCCGTGACATGGCAAAAGAAACCTTCAGTCAGTTCAAGGCGGGGCCGTCGCCGAACGCAGGCGCCGGAGCTGGTCCAGGCGCTGCGCCAAACACAGGCCCGGCCAGTCCAGCTGGCGGGATCAAACCTCCAGGCTCAAACCCTAATGTGCTGGCCAGACTCAAGACTGGCAATCTCGGCACCGTGGGCCGTGTAGCCGGGGTAGGGGCTGGTGGCGCTGGCCTTGCGTATCAGGCAAGCGACATCTACAAGAATGGCCTCAACAAGCAGAACGGCGCAGCGGCTGCTGGTTACGGGATGATGATGATACCCAGCCTCCCGACCGCAGTGGGCGGCGCAGCCTTGGTTGCTGCAAGCCCATACCTGACGCGAGATCGCGGTGAGGCTGTCGTGGGGGGGCTTGTCGGCAGTAATGCGCCAGCCCAGAGGACGTTCTTGGGCGGTCTGGTCGGCAACCAGCAAGGAAACCCCATTGCTGAGCTGCGCAGCACGCTACTCAACGCACCAGTCCGTGCGGAAGTGGCACGCAAGGCGGCAGAGGCGGAAGCTGCAGCGAAGCTGAAGTTGGAGGAAGACAAAGGCCCCAACACGCTGGTGGGGAGCAACTTCAACGAGACCTTTCAGAAGCCGTTCCAAGATGAGGAGGGCAGGCCGATTGCCGGGACGAAGGCGGGAGTAGCCGCTGGTGGCCAGCCCAACAGACCAGCTGCAACGCCAGAAGCCATCCAGCTGCTGCGCCAGTCGATCAATGAGGCGAACAAGCTGCAAAACCCATTCAAGGCACAGGTGAGCGGCCAGGTGGGGGATGGACCATTCTCAGGAATCATCGGCCTTCAGCAAGCGCTGGGGGCAGGACTCTCGGCCAAGGCAGGCAACAATCTTGCTGCACTGCGCTCAACGTTGCTATCGAGCGGAGCGGGGGCGTTGCAGGATGCAAGCCTCAAGCAAGTGGAGCTGGACAAGGCAGCACAGCTGAACAAGTCGCTGGCGGAGTTGGCAGCCCTGAATGATGATAACGACGAGACGGGCAAAAATCGTGAGAATCTTCGCAAGACAATTCTCACCTATCTAGGCAAAGAGCCGCGGGCGAACTTCGAGTTTAAGGAAGTTGGTGGTGGCAATGATCCTACCGACCCGACCAGGGTTCTTCCGAAATCACTTGCTGTTGCAAATGCCCAGACTGGACAGGTCGATATCAGGTCTGTCAATCCGGGATATTTGCCTGGCAACAATCAAGCTGGCCAGTTCAACCCTCAGACTGCTGTCGTCGGTAAAACTTACATTCATCAAGGAATACCAAAGCAATTCGTTGGCTTTGATGAAAATGGCCAGGCTATGATGAACGACTTCAAGTAGCGACCACAACAAAAAACCCCGCAATGGCGGGGTTTTTATAACGCTTCATAGAACTGATCTTTTGTAACTCCCGCCTGTCTGGACATGGATTTTATCAGGTCATGAGAGAAAGGCGCTTTTGGGCAGTCAACTGTTACTTTGTAAAGCTGGCCGTCTTCAACTTTTTTCCATTGCACATGAGAGCTTGCATTCTGATTTCCTTCTTTAAACCCTAGGTTTGTCAGGATGCGCTTAACCTGCCTACATGTGAGTGGAGGATAAATGCTACTCATGCAGCGCAAGGAGTAAGCGGTATTGGCTCCTTGAATGCACTTGCAGAGGTTTGGCGCTTTTGTCTAAAGTTAGAGATAAAGTTATACCAATGCCATTTGATAAAATGGGAAATTGGTGCTTTGCGTGAAAGCAGCTGATCGGCAAACTCACGGTCTTCGCCTACAAGCGCATCTTTCAAGTAATCGAAGATTTGTGCCTCCAACTTATGCTTTACCTCATCCAAGCTGTCCGCCTGAGCAGCCAAATCAAAGTCAATACAAAAAGCCTGCCACTGATTACCAATGGGCTCGGCATAGCATCTAAGAATAAGATTTTTGAGACTGATTTCTGGATTATTCATGCCATACTCCTTATTACTTAATTTGGAATTGCGTTGCATTTGACACTAAGTCAAAAGTAGGACGCTCACCAAAAACATATCGGCGAACATGCTGTCTTTACCAAAGACCCGCATGACGCCGATGTTTTAATCACATTTTTCGTATAAAGCGAATTCATCGGCAGATAATCAAACTGATAAATCACTCTACACTGCTAGTGACACTGAACCTTTTGTCAAGTTCTTTTATATTCACAATGTAAATAGTAGTGTACCGCTTGCGGAATAGCAATTCACTTAGGAATTATTATCGGTCTAAAAGGCGCTTTCATGAGAAAAGTGTTGTAGAAGGATCTTTTGTCATTCTGGCGCATTATGGAATAGCCACGCTTTTGCTACGAAACGGAATAACTGACCAACAGTGCTGCCATTATAGCGAGCGCCGCAATATCAAAAGCCAAGTCGTAAACGTCGCGCTTCCACATACTATGTCCCTCCATGTCGAAGCCATGGTAAATCTGCAAACGGCTTCAAACTATCCCCAGTTCGTCCGCATCCAGCCCCCGCATTACGTGTGCGAATAATGATCTATAAATGCCCCACGTAATACCCCGTCCAGGCTAACAACGCTCACAGTTTGATTAGCATGGTCACCAGCACTTACAAGGAGCTGGTATGGCCATCGTTAAAATCCCTCAGTCCGAATTCCAGAACATCACACCAGTTGAGGACACTGGCGTGGTTCGCGGCGGCGTCGATCTCGGCATCAACCTACTGCGGGGCACGCTTAATGCGGCCAAGGGCATCAGTGATTCGGTAAAGGTCAATAACCCGGTATCCAAGGCGATCCAGACCGGCACGGAGTTTGTGGGCAAGGGCTTGTCACCAGGCGCCGTGGCGCAAGAGCAAATCAACGCACAACGATCAGCAGGGGCTGCTGGCAAGGGGGCTGGCACCGAGATCGGGGCGGCATTACAGAACTTTGCGGATGCACCGCTTGATACCATCGCCCAAGGGGCCGGGACGATTGTGCCGACGTTGCTTGCGCAGCGCCTGCCGGGCGTTCGTAACTCTCCCGTAGCCCAGAAGGCGGTAGGGGCCGGAACGGGTGCGGCAATGGCCGCAGGCTTCGTTAAGAGCGGTATCTATGATGGTGTTGAAAAGGATTACCTGGCCAGTGGCGCATCACCTGAAGAAGCCGCTGCGCGCGCCGAAGATGCGCAGCGCTACACCGGTGAGAACTGGGATCAGATTGCGCTAGGTGCTGGATTAGGTGCCTTGGCGAGTGTAAGTGGTGTAGAAAAGGCGCTTTTGCCTGGCGTTCTCGGGGCCGGTGCAAAGGCGCAGGTCGGCCAAGGCGTTCGTAACATGCTGAAGGAAACGCTCAAGGGCGGGTTCGCGGAAGCCATCCCTGAAGCCATCCAGGGTGGTCAAGAGCGGCTTGCCGAGAACGTGGCCCTGCAGCGAGAAGGGTTCGATGTGGACACCTTCAAGGGCGTTGCCGGTAACGCAACCCTCGAAGGCTTGGCCGGTGGTGTGCTTGGTGGCGGAGTGGGTGCTGCACAAGCCGCCATCAGCCCTCGTGAGAAGCTCAAGCAAACCCTGCTGGAAAGCGGATCACCAGGCCCGCTTACCCAGGCGGCAGTGGCCGGCATTAACAGCGGCGCATCGGACAATATCGCTGCGGCTGGCGCCACGCAAACACCGTCTCGCTTGGAACCGATGCGGGATTTCGTGGAATCAAATCAGGACGGCCTTGAACGGCTCATCAGCGGCGCTGGTGGCGTGGCCGGTGTTCGCCGCGTGCTGGGTGACCAGGCGGCCAGCGAGTTTTCAGCCTTCTACAACATTGCACGCAATCCAGAGGCCTCGCCAGCGGCACGCAAGCTTGCACTTACCGCAGTGGGTGCAATCAGCCAGCGCATGATAGATAGCGCACCGAGCCAAGACCAAGCAACCTCGTCCTTTGCAGTGCCGCCGCAACCACAGCAGGAGTCCAGCAATGTCAGCGTGCCTACTCAGCCAACCCCTACCAACGTGGATCAGCGAGCCGCTGGAGTTGGGATTGATAACGGAAACGGAAGCCCAGCACTTGTACCTTCTGGTGCAGATAACCCCGCAGGGAGAAGAAGTGATGATCAAAGAGGGCGACCAGGTATTGGGCAGAGCGGTGCGAGCAGTCGGGCTGCACCAGCAGTACCTGAACAAGCAGTTGATGCTAGAGCAGGGAGCGGCGATGCACTGACAGCAGCACCGGTAGCGCCAGCTGTTGGCGACATTGTCGAATCGGGTGGTGTGCGCTTCCGGAAGACCGAGAACGGATATGAACGTGTTCAAGCGCCGGTGGACGTTGGCGGTACCGACATTCCTTTGATCAACGGCAACGACCAGAAGGCCAACGAAGCGGCTACGTCTGACCTGAATGAGCGGCCAGCGCCAACCGATGGCCAGAAGCAGGCTGGGAATTACAAGAAAGGCCAAATCAAGCTTGCCGGACTAAGTGTGTCAGTCGAGAACCCAGCTGGTAGCAAGCGGCAAGGTAAAGGCGCAGATGGAAAGCCGTGGAGCAACACCATGGCCGGTCACTATGGCTATATCAAGGGCGTTGCAGCACGGGCGCCTGACAAGGAGCACGTGGATGTATACGTGAAGCCCGGTAGTCCCGATGACTTTGCAGGTGATGTCTATGTGGTGAATCAGGTTGACCCAGTTACAGGGAAGTTCGACGAACCCAAGGTCATGATGGGGTATGACTCGCAGGAGGAGGCGGAGCAGGCATACCAAGCAAGCTATTCAGATGACTGGAAGGGTAATGGCGGCGTGGTGCCGGTGGCAATGCCAAAGTTCAAGGAAATGCTGCAGGATAAACAGGCCTTCCTGAAGCCAGTTGTAGCTGAAGCTGTGACGCAGATCCCTGAAAAAGTACTCGCACCACGTGTTGATTCAATTCCGTCGATGGCGTTTGGACCAGGTGCTATTCAGCCCAAAGTGATTGCAGAAGGTCGCCAGCTTTTCCGTGAAACAAACCAAAGTGGGCTGGATGACCTGCTGCGTGGTGATTCCACGTTTGATTACAACGGCGTCTTTGTTGCTGACAACAAGGACATCGCAATCGGGCAGAGCGACAACAAAGGTGTAATGGTGGAGTTTCGCCCAAACTCGTTGAGTGGTCGAGAAAACATCAAGCCTGGAACAGGCAACATAGCAGGCCGGGAATACAAAGTTGATATTGTGGCACCGCGTGCCGTGCAGTCTGTAACGTTCGCCAATCCAAAGTTTGAAAAAGGCTTAGGCGGTATTTCAATACGCCGCCTGAAAGCGGAGTTCGACAGGGAAGTAAATCCTGACGGAAGCATTACCTATACACGGAAGCCACAATTCGGCTCTTCAGATCTTGCGGCATTGCAGGATTCTTCTCCATCGCAAGAAGCCAAGCCACTGAAGGGTGCAGACAAGTACAACTCACTGGTCGCGCAGTGGAATGACCTTGCAGATCGCTACAAAGCCGCCGACGATCAGGGCAAGGCCATCATCAAGCCAGCCATGGACTTGCTGGACTCTGAAATGAAGAAGGTGGGCCGCGAGTCCATGATTGATGCCAAGCGACAGATAGCTGAGGCGGGCAAGAAGAGGGCTGCAGAGGAAGCTGAGCAATTCAAGGCCATGGCGCAGGGTGAACGCTTGCGCCCTTCCGAGTTTTCAGAGGGCAAAGGCATATTTTGGGAAAAGACTGGGCCAGACGAGTGGACCGGCCGTGGCGAGTGGTTCAATTCTGGCAAGACCATGACCAGTTCGGAAATGGCCGCGCGTGGCGGTTTTTTGCCCATGCCGGCCACCGTGTTTCAAGCGGAGTCGAAGGTCGAAGGCGTTGCAAAGACGGCGGATCCAGCAGAAGAAGATGATGGTTTCATTAAAATGACTAAACAAGAGCTGCAGGATGAGCAAATCAGGCAGCAGCAAGAACGCATCGCGGAAGAAAAGAGAAAGCGCCCAACTGACGAGCGCGGAAAAAGAGTGAAAGCTCAGAAAATTGAGGAGTTAGAAAAACGCTTAGAGGAATACAGGATATTCATTGCAAAGCAGAATCGCCCTCAGCCTGAAGGTGGCAAGCAAGGCAGCTTAATTCAGTCGAAAACGTCAGAAGCTGATGAGCCCAGTCTAGGCGCGGATTCTGTGTCGAAATTGAATGATGAGGCCGGGGCTGAAGAAGGCAAACAGCAAGTAGCCACCAAAGGCGAGACCCCGGCGGCGGACTATCAAAATCGCCAGCACACTGTGGCTGTTCACAAGAATCTGTTTGAACGGATACTGGATTACAAGGTAACTGCCGATGAGGTAAAAGCTTCGTTTAATAGCCTGATCGACAACAAGGAAAGCTTGCTGGAAGAATTGGGGAAGATGACCAAGCCTGAGTTGCTTGATCGATTCCCCGGAATTGGATTCCGCTACAAGAACGAGCGCAAAGACCGTGTGATTGAGGCGGCTTATAACGATATGCTGGACGACTTTGCTTTGCGCAATTCCATCAGCTGGGGGATGAGTTCTGGTCTGGATGGGTATGCTGCAGGTGTCCGGGCTTTCATCGAAAAGATCACCGATGAGGATGTAAGAGCCTACGCTGACAAGGTGAACGCTGCCCGTTCAGAGCGCGAGGCCGAGAGGCAAGGGCGCAATGCCGGTATGCAGGAGCCCAAAACCCTAGACGACTTCCAGAATTTGCTGCGTTCCAAGATGGGGACGGGTCTTGATTTCAAGCAGGCACGCCTTTCGTTGTCACCAGAGCAAAGAGCGACCTTTGACGACCTTACTGCGTCCAAGACCATGGCAGAGCGTGCTGGCCGCAAGGAAAATCAAAAGACCGAAGTGCGCGTTGCTGGCCAAACCGTAAGTGGCCAGATCATCGAAACAAAGCACACCAAGAAGGGACACGATCTCTACGTGGTGCAGCTTTCAGAGCGCATCGAGCGCGATGACTACAACACGCTGAATGCCGGTGCAAAGAGCCTTGGTGGCTATTACTCTGCGTTCCGTGGCAACGGTGCTGTACCGGGTTTTCAATTCACAACCCGTGAGAACGCAGAAGCATTCGTTGCGCTTGCCGGTGGGAACAAGGAAGCCGCACAAGATGCCGTCAAGGAGCGTCGTGACGCTTTTGAGGATGATCGCTCACAGTCAGCAGTAGAGCGGTTGACCGAAATGGCAGCAAAGCTGGAAGAGCGTGCAGATTCTGAGTTGAATCGGGATCGCAAGGTCAACACCACGCGTCGTGCTGGCATGGCTGAGCGTGCAGAACGCGCTGCGTCAGCAGAAAAGGCCACGGCCAAGACCATGCGCAACATTGCGAACGCCATTCAAACTGGATCCGCAAAATACCTCGGTCAAGTCCGCCAGAAATCGCAGGTTGAGTATCTGCAGCGCGCGCTGACGAGTGCGCAGTTAGAAATGCTGCGTCAGCAATATCCATCCTATGCTGATCAAGAGAAGCACAAGTTCGATCCGATGACGCCAGAAGTCGCAGACTATGCCGAATTCCCAGGCTACCGCCTGCGACGTTCAGACTGGGCGGCACTGGGCCGCGCCATGGTGGAGATTGATGGTCTGAAAACGGACGGCAAGCGGATTTTGTCTGTTGCTGATGACGTGACTGCCGCATATCTCAAGTTCGCAAAAGAGAACATCACCAAGGTCGGCGTCTTCGCCAACCAGAAGGGTGAACGTGCCGTGTTCACCAGCAAAGCCGATGCCGAAAACTCAATTTCACGATCTGGATTCAAAGGAAAGGCCGTCGTACTGCCATTCAAGCGTGGTGAGAATCTGATTGTTCTCAGCCCGGCCGAGGCCCAGTTGCGTGGAATTTGGCGCGGGGACGATGACCAATACATCGAGGTACGCAGCGACTTTGGTGCTGAGCTGGTGCAGAAGATAGGCAAAGCAAATCGCCGTGCAGCCAAAGTTGAGTTGCCCTGGCAACTTGAAAACGCCCACGACCGTCGTGAAAAGCTGAGACGCATGGGGATAGAAACGCCTGCAGAGTTCCGCGCTGCATTGCGAGAAATGATCAGCTTGCGTGAGACACCGGCAGAATCTGACAAGGTTAAGAAGCTTGAACGCGCGATGGTTGGACGGCGCAATGACGGCCTTGATTTCTTCCCGACCCCGTCCAGCACTGCCGATGAGATGGTGGAGGCTGCCGACATCAAGGACGGCATGACGGTGTTGGAACCGTCTGCAGGCATGGGCCACATTGCGGAGCGCATCCGTGAAACAGGTGTTGAGCCTGATGTGGTGGAGATTTCTGGGGATCGTCGGGAGCTTCTTGAAGCCAAAGGATTTAACGTCGTTGCCTCGGATTTCATGGAGCTGACTGAGCAGTATGACCGTATCATCATGAACCCGCCGTTCAGCGACAGACGCGACGAAGCGCACGTGCGACATGCCTACGAGTTGCTGAAGCCGAATGGTCGTCTGGTGGCCATCATGGGCGAAGGCGTGTTCTTTGGTAGCGATCGAAGAGCAGGCGAGTTCAGGGACTGGCTGGAAGCTGTCGGCGGTACCTCAGAAAAGCTGGAATCAGGCACATTCATGGACCCATCGCTGCCGGTGACTACGAGTGTTGCCGCGCGCATGGTGGTCATCGATAAGGGCACCGGCCCAGCATTTAGCCGCAGCGCCATGAAGTCTGTCGATGCCAACATTCAGCGCGGTGAGCGTGCCATGAACCAGGTGCTGCTTGATCGGGCTGACGTTGCTCGTGCGATGTACCACAACGAGCTTGGCTGGATTGATTTTGTGTGGGGCGATAACCTCAAGGGCGTTCAGCACATCATCAAGCAGAGAACCATCAAGGATGGATTGACCGTTGATCAGGTTTATCAGCTACTGACTGAGCGCATTGTGGATGCGGTTGCCACCGGGAACCTCGTGCGTGTCCGAGAATTTCAAGTATCGAGACAGGTAGTTCTTGAGAAAAACGGATACGAGGCCGTGCTGGTCAGAAACAAAGGCTCGAATGGCTGGGTGTTGAGCGGCTGGAAAGTAAAAACGCCTGGTGCCAAGACGGGGGGAAATGACCCCGCCAAGGCTACTGACACAGCCGCTGACTCTACCGACGGCCGTGCAGTTTCAGGCGTTATGGCCGAATTATCCTCCCTGGCTGAGCAAGCTGTCAACAACCCGGCCTTGTCACGTGGCGCTCCCGGTGGCATGCCTGTTGACGTGGTGCAGACCATCACCGATGCCATTGGCCAGCGCTGGAAGGGGGCTCCCGAGATCATCGTCGTGTCGGACATGAATGATGCACGGATTCGCAAAGTGGTCCGCGATGAGAACCAGCGCCAGTTGTCCCAAGGCGCCACCGGTGAGCCCGAAGGATTCTTCGACGCTGGGAAGGTCTATGTCGTGGCAAGCCAGATGCGCAGCGTCAACGATGTGGTACGCGTGCTATTCCACGAGACCCTTGGCCATGCAGGATTGCGTGGTGTATTTGGTGAAGAGCTGAAGCCGATACTGCGTCAGATCGCCAACATGCGCAAAGCGGAAGTGGCCGCCAAGGCCGCCGAGTACGGTTTGAACATGGAGGTGGAGTCGGATCGCCTGATTGCTGCAGAGGAAGTGCTGGCCGTGATGGCGCAGACCAAGCCGGAAATTGGCTTTGTGAAGCGTGCTATTGCTGCGATTCGCGCATGGCTGCGTCAACACGTGCCGGGATTTGCCAAGATGCAGATGACGGATAACGACATCATCGCCAACTTCATTCTTCCGGCACGCCAGTTTATTGAATCAGGGCGTGCTGAGCTGAGTCTACGAGAGGGCCAGAACCCTCCGCTGCCTGCAATGAGTCGTGACGATGCGCGCGCGATCCTCAATGGTGAACCCGTTGCTTCACTGAATTCAGAAGACGCGCCCAAAGGGGGCTTCGCTGCCGTCGTGGACTGGGCGGCCGAGATATTTGCATCGCAAGGCGGGAAAGCTGTCCGGGATGGCTTTGGTGAAGTTGCGCTGGATCGACGTGCTGCAAAGGACTCAATGGCACATGGTGGTGCTAACCGCTACAAGAAGGTGGCTTTTGCTGCAGTGAAAGATGTGATTGAGAAGGGAGCGCTGGTCTGGTCCGGAAAGGACGGGCGCGAGGACAGCTATTACTTCTCAGGGCCAGTCGAGATCGATGGTGTCACGAATATTGAAACAGTGTTGGTGAAAAAAGATTTCAACACCAAGCGAATGTACTTGCACAGCATTATCACAAAACAAAACCTCCTGAACCAAGGAGTGTCCAGGGTTGATGCCGTAGCATCCGAACGGTCTGGCTCAATTGATTCAGAAGGCATTGCCAGAATACTGCAAAACCTGATGACAGACAATCAGGGCGATGGCAATACCGCGTTCAGCCGAGCCTCTACCGCCACCCCGGAAGGCGTGATGGGTTCCGGCGCACGCCGTGCTGCTTTCGACATGGGGGTAATGAACAAAGCACTCGATGTGCTCAAGCAACCATCCATGCGCACGTTCGGCGTTATCAGTGGCATTCGCACCCAGTTGGACAAGGCCCGCCAAGATCCAACTGGCTTTGGCCGCGTGTTCGACCTGATGGTGGGGTTCGAGAATGACTTACGCCGCACGGCAGCAAGACCATCCACGTTGGCGCCGAGCATTTTCCCGGTGGACAACGAAGGCATGGTCAATGGTCTTAAAAAGCTGCTTAAGGGCAAGCAGAACAGCGCAGCCGATAAAGCCGTTGCTGATGCGTTGTTTGATGGCACGCTGGACGGGGATGACGCATTCAGCGGCAAGGTGTTCACGGATGCCGAACTCATGGACCGTGGTTTTACACCGGCTCAGGTCACCAAATACCGTGAAGCGCGCGCGGTGGTAGATGCAAGCCTGATGGAAGCCGCAGCAGCGACTGCTTTCCAGATGGCGCAGAAGTACATTCCGGGATACAAAGACGCCATCCGCGACAACCCGTCCATGGCCAGTGATCTGGTGCCAACCGCGCTTGAAAATGCGGCTCAGCGTGTGCAAGACAAGATTTCAAGCACCGCAGATCCCAAGGAACTTGGCAGGCTTGAGAACCAACTACTCAGTATCACTGAGACCATTGATGCCGTTCGCCTCGTCTTCGAGCGCGTTGGGCAGCTGCAGCAGGCGGGTTACATGCCGCTGATGCGCTTCGGGAAATACACCGTCACCGGATATGACGCGACTGGGGCCGTTGAGTACCACGCCCGGTTTGATACGGAGACAGAGGCAAAGCTGGCCGAGTCCTGGGCAAAAGTCAGGTTTGAACGTGCGGAGCGCGGCATAGCACCGACAAACCCAAACACCCTATTTGCTGGCGTTGACCCAGAGACCGTGAGCCTGTTCGTCAATCAGCTGGGCGTGAAATTTGGTGATGAGTCGGTCAACGAATCCGTGATGCAGGAGTGGTACCGTCGCGCAGTCAGCGAGCGCAGCGCGTGGAAGAGATTGATCAACCGAAAGGGCACGCCTGGCTATGACGATGATATAGAGCGTGTGCTGGCATCATTCATCACCTCCAATGCACGGTTCGCAGCGCAGGCCTACAATCGCGGCGGCATTCTGGATGCGATGAACTTCCTGCAAACAGATCCGGAGTACAAGCGCCGTGGTGACGTGTTCGACGAGGCCAACAAACTCAAAGAGTACATGGACAACCCCGAAGAGCCGTTCGCCGTCGGCCGCAGCCTGATGTTCACCTGGTTTCTTGGTGGGTCGATCTCGTCTGCCGTCGTTAACCTGACGCAGCCGGTCCTGATGACGTTCCCCTACCTGTCACAGTGGGGGCCCGCAAAGGCAGGCCAGTATCTGGCTGGTGCCGCAAAAGACGCTGTACGTCCGACAGGTATTCAGGATCAGGGCATGAAAGACGTGCTGGCCAGAGCATCCGAAATGGGGATCGTGGAGCCGCAGGAAATTCATCACCTCTACCGCCTGGGCATGAAGAGCTTGCTGAGTCGCGTTCCAGCAGGCGAAAACTTCCGCACGCGGCTGCAGGGCGCCGGGCAGATGTGGGGTTACCTGTTTGGGCAGGCTGAGAAGTTCAATCGCCGCCTGACGTTCATCGCGGCCTACCGCATGGCCGTGGATAACCCGGATCTCGGTGACGCCTATGAGTTCGCGGAACGGGCGGTCGAAGAAACGCAGGGGATTTACTCCAAGGCCAACCGGCCAAACTGGGCGCGCGGTACTGGCTCACTGGGTGCTGTAGGCGCGGCGGCCTTCACGTTCAAGCAATACTCGATTGCCTACGTTGAATTGCTTCGCCGCATGTGGATGGCCGGGCCGGAAGGTAAGCGCGCCGCCGGGATCATGCTGGGCATGCTGGTGCTGGCATCCGGCCTCCAAGGTCTACCCTTTGCAGATGACGGTGAAGACGCACTGGATACCGCACTGCAGTTTATGGGAAGGGAAGGGAACACCAAGGCTGATGTTCGCAACTGGGCGCTGGATATGCTGGGTGAAGAGGCAGGCCTGTTTGCACTGTATGGCGTTTCTGCCTTCTTGCCGCTCGACATACAAAGCCGTTTGGGCATGGCCAACCTCATCCCATCCACGACGCTGCTCAAACCATCTGAGGATAACAAAGCACGGGCGCTGGGAGAGCTGTTCGGTGCACCTGGCTCATACCTGACTGACATAGCAGACGCGATCAGCGCTTGGGAGGCTGGGAAGTCTGGCGTGGATACCCTAATTGAGATGGCGCCGGTGGCGATCAAGAACCTCAACAAGGGGTTCGATATGGCAGCTGATGGTTTCTACTCGGACACGCGAGGCAAGAAGGTTGTGGATACCGACGCCGGTGATTCATTTATCAAGGGCGTGCTAGGCTTCCAGCCGACCAAGGTCTCAATGGAAACCAGACGGCTGGGCAGCATCCAGCAGAGTGTGAGCCGTGTGAAGCAAAAGGAAGGCGACATTGCAGACCTGCTTGCACAAGGCCGATTTGAGGGGAGCCAGGAGAAGATCCAGCGCGCCATGCAAATGCTGAATGACTGGAACGAGCGGAATCCGAACTTGCGAATCAGTATTGCACCACGCCAGATCATTCAGCGATTGCGAGCAATGGCGATGACGAGAGAGCAGCGCTTGCTTAAAACGATACCAAAGGAGCTTAGAGCATCACTTATTGAGTGATGGTGCAGTATTCAGTCGCACAGGTATAAGGCATGTCGCTGGCATGCCTTTTTTTCATGGTGTGGTGTAAAGTGTGGAAAAAAATTATTGTAAAATATGAATTTATAAATAAAATCAATTGATTATGTTAGATATATGGCGGACACCCTTTCCGCCAAGCCTCCCTGCTCACGCTGTCCTGCTTGTCCCCTGCGCCATTCCCTGATGCCGTATCCGTTTTGCCTGATCATTGTTCTAATCTGAGATTCTGATGTGCGATATTCTGTTTGTTCGTCATGTTGAGCTTGTCTCTTGAGCACGATCAATGGAACCTGCTGCTTTTTCTGTTTGTCCCATTGGCCGTGTATCGCTTAATATCGATGCAAGCCTGCATCTCCCTGACGGGATACACGCTGTTTAGTGATGCATGTTGCTCGTCTCGACATGCACTGCCTGTGAACCCTGGTGTCAGCGCCATGCGTACGGTTCCCATGTGTAGGGTCTAACAAGAGCGGCATGCTGCCCATAGCATGGGACACGCTGTCATTTTCTGACACACTGTCCCTGCGCCCGAGATCTACTGAAAGAGTTATTGATGCCACATGACGTCAGTCTGATCGCCACCATTGCCGCCGGTTTTGGTCTTGCCCTGATCTTTGGATACTTCGCGGCGCGTCTGCGCATGCCACCACTGGTCGGCTACCTGCTGGCGGGGATCGTCATCAGCCCCACCACGCCAGGCTTTGTCGCCGATATCGGTCTTGCCAGCCAGTTGGCCGAGATCGGCGTGATGCTGCTGATGTTCGGTGTGGGCCTGCATTTTTCGCTGGACGATCTGATGCAGGTACGCAAGATCGCGGTGCCCGGTGCCATCGTGCAGATCGGGGTGGCGGTGCTGCTGGGCATGCTGACCGCTTCCTTGTGGGGCTGGGATTTCGGCGCTTCCCTGGTGTTCGGTCTATGTCTTTCGGTGGCGAGTACGGTGGTGCTGCTGAGGGCGCTGGAATCCAAGGGCTTGCTCAAATCCATCAACGGGCAGATCGCCGTGGGCTGGCTGGTGGTAGAAGACCTGGTCATGGTACTGGTGCTGGTGTTGTTGCCTGCGCTGGCCGGTGTGATCTCCTCCGTCGATAGCGCTAGCACTACTGCCATTTCCTCCAGCAACATCTGGCAGACGGTGGGCATCACCCTGGCCAAAGTGGTGGCCTTTATCGTACTGATGCTGGTAGTGGGGCGCCGCGTGCTGCCCAAGCTGTTATGGTTCGTGGCCAAGACCGGTTCGCAGGAGCTGTTCACGCTGAGTGTGGTGGCCGTGGCGGTTGGTGTTGCCTTCGGCGCAGCGGCGCTGTTCGATGTGTCGTTTGCCTTGGGTGCCTTCTTCGCCGGCATGATGATGCGCGAATCCGAGTTCAGTCACCGTGCCGCGGATGAATCGCTACCCTTGCGCGATGCGTTCGCGGTGCTGTTCTTCGTGTCGGTGGGCATGCTGTTCGACCCGGCGGTGCTGTGGAACGAGCCGGTCAAGCTGGTGGCCGTGGTGGCCATCATCATGGTGGGCAAGACCATCGCCGCCGTCGGGCTGGTGCTGCTGTTCCGTTACCCCCTTAACACGGCACTCACGGTAGGTGCCAGTCTGGCGCAGATCGGTGAGTTCTCGTTCATCCTGGCGGGTCTGGGGGTGGGCCTGGGCCTGATGCCCGTGGAAGGGCAAAGCCTGGTGCTGGCAGGTGCCTTGATCTCTATCGCCGCCAATTCCGCCTTGTTCGCCGCCATCGAGCCATTGCAACGCTGGATACGTGGCCGTTCCGATCTGGCGCGCAGACTGGAACGCAGTGTGGATCCGCTGGCCGAGCTGCCATATTCCACCGATCAGACCCTGCTCACCGGTCAGGTGGTATTGGTTGGCTATGGCCGCGTGGGCAAACGCATCGGCCAGAAGCTGCGTGATGCGCACATTCCTTATGTGGTGGCCGAGCAGAACCGCGAGATGGTGGATGCACTGCGCCACAGTGGCATCCCTGCCGTGAGTGGCGACGCCGCCACGCCCGAGGTGCTGATCCAGGCCCACATCGCACGGGCCGCCATGCTGGTGATCGCCATTCCCGAGACCGTGCATGTACGCAAGATGGTGGACATCGCCAAAACACTGAATCCCTCGGTGCTGATCGTGCTGCGCACGCACAGCGAGGAAGAAGCCGCCATGTTCGAGAAAGAGAACCTGGGCAAGGTGTTCAATGGCGAGAAGGAATTGGCCAATGGCATGACTACCCACATCCTGCGTGAATTGCAGAGCCGTTTCGTCACCACCTGAGTGTTTCAAGCTCCGTGCAGGCCACCTGCATGGGGCAGCAGCATCCATCGCGCAAACAATCCTTAATGTGCAAATTATTTGTTGTTTCTGAGCAACAAAATCCCTGCAATTCATTTTGCGTCATCAATCTGTCACATTTGATACGCAATATCGCCCCTGTGTTGAAACACGCAATTTTCAATTACCAAGGGGTTAACAATGACGAATTTCAAAGTACGCAGTTTGCTGGCTGCTGTTTCCGGTGCACTGCTGCTGTCCGCAGGTGGTACCGCAATGGCGGATTCCACCGATGACATCGTAAATGCACTGATTGCCAAGGGCGTGCTGACCGAAGAAGAAGGCGCACTGCTGATGCGGGGCCGCCAAGGCGAGAAAGAAGCTGCCGAGAAGAAAAAAGAAACCGCCATCAGCGCTGGTTACAAGGACGGCATCGTGTTCTCCAGCGGTGACGGCAAGACCAGCATGGCCATCAACGGCCGTATCCACGCTGACTACCGCGCATTCAACTACGACGAAGATGACAATGGCTCCACCGGCCTGAGCGCTAACGGTGCCGACACCTTTGATATCCGCCGTGCGCGTCTGGGTGCCAAGGTCAAGTTCCTGGACTACTACGAAGCTGAAGTCGTTGCCAACCTGTCCGGTGGTTCCACCACCATGGACGTGGCTTACCTGAACATCTCCTGGTTCAAGAACGCACAACTGCGTTTCGGTCAATTCAAGATGCCATTCAGTCTGGAACAACTGACCAGCTCCAACAACATCGATTTCGTTGAGCGTAGCTTTGTTGACGCTTATGTACCAGCCAAGGAAGTGGGCGCCATGATGCACGGTGCGCCGTTCACTGGCTTCACCTACGGCGTGGCGGCTTCTACCGGTCGTGGTATCAACAGTGCAGAGAACGACGTGCGTGTGGATGACGTGGACCTGATCGGTCGCGCCACCATCAACTTCGCTGAGATCATGGGCGACAAGAACATGGTATTGCACGCAGGTCTGGCCGCTGCCAAGGGTGATATCTCCAAGGGTGACGCTGCTGCTGCCTTCGGTGGTAACCGTAGCACCGAGGCACGTGGTGCTTCCTTCTTCAGCGCACCGGTGGTGAATACGCCAGCTGGCGCCGATGCTTCCATCGATCGCACCCGCGTTGGCCTGGAAGGTGCTGCTGCTTATGGTCCATTCAAGGTTCAAGCGCAATACCTGACCAGCAGCTTCGATTTCGACACCGCAACGCGTGGTTATGACGTGGACATCAACACCTGGTACGCAGAAGCCCTGTGGACGCTGACCGGTGAAACCCATGCCAGCCGTTACAAGGGTGGTGCTTTCGGTGCCCTCAAGCCTACCAACAACTTTGACCCGGTCAAATTCACGGGCGGTGCCTGGGAACTGGGCCTGCGTTACAGCAAGTTCGACGCCAGCGATTTCAACACCCTGGGCCTGCGTGCAGGTGCTGGTCAGGATGCTCAAGTCGGTACCGGTGCCAGCCGTTTTTCCGAAGCCAATTCCTGGACCATGGGTGTGAAGTTCGTAGCGAACCCACACGTACGCTTCATGCTGGATTTCGTACAGACCGATTTCGAGAACAACTTCGGTGGTGGGGTCGTCAACGTCAATGGCAAGCCAGAGAACGACGAAAAGGCACTGTTGCTGCGTACGCAATTCACGTTCTAAACGCAACTCAGGTTCTACCTTTTGCAACAAAAGCCCGCGCAAGCGGGCTTTTTGTCTTTTGCAGGGCATAGACCGCCTTGCACAGGGCTGGCGAATTTGGCTCGGGGTATAATCAGGCATGTCCACGATACGCTTATTGCCCGATCAGTTGATCAGCCAGATCGCCGCAGGGGAGGTGGTTGAACGCCCGGCCTCGGCACTCAAGGAGTTGCTGGAAAATAGCCTGGATGCCGGTAGCACCGACATCAGCGTGGCCTTGCTGCAGGGCGGTGTGAAGCAGTTGCGCGTTGCCGACAATGGCGGCGGCATCAGCCAGGACGATCTGACGCTCGCGCTCACGCGTCACGCCACCAGCAAGATCGCCACACTGGATGACCTGGAAGCGGTGGCCAGCCTGGGCTTTCGTGGTGAGGCGCTGGCCAGTATCGCCTCCGTGTCACGCACCCAGATCATCAGCCGTGCTGCCAGCGCGCGGCATGCCTGGCGCATCAGTTCGGTAGGCAGCCAGATCATGCCAGTCGAGCCTGCAGCGCTGGATGCCGGCACCATCGTCGAAGTCTCGGATCTGTATTTCAACACCCCGGCGCGCCGCAAATTCCTCAAGACCGAGGCCACCGAGTTCGGTCATTGTGACGATGCCTTCCAGCGCATCGCGCTGGCCCGCCCGGACGTCAGCCTGATGCTGCAGCACAACGGCCGCGCGGTCAGCCGCTACCAGGCAGGGCCTGCAGCCAGGCGTGTCGCTGAAGTGCTGGGGCAGGAGTTCGCCGATCAGGCTTTGAGCATAGAGGAATCCGCCGCGGGTTTGCGCCTGTGGGGCATGGCCGCCAAACCCACCTACCAGCGCAGCAGTCGCGACAGCCAGTATGTGTATGTGAATGGCCGTTTCGTGCGCGACAAGCTGATCGCCCACGCCATCCGTCAGGCATATCAGGATGTGCTGCACCATGACAGGCACCCCGCATTCGTATTGTTCCTGGAGCTGGATCCGGCTCTGGTGGATGTGAACGTGCACCCGGCCAAGACCGAGGTGCGTTTCCGCGAAGGCCAGTCCATCCATCGCTTCGTGTTCCACGCCTTGCACAAGGTGCTGGCAACCCCGGTTGGCACGGCCACACCGGCCAGCCACAATCCCTTCGCCAGCCAGCCATCACTACAGAATCAGCCGCCGAATTACCCGACCTTCCAGTCGCGCATGGATTTGCAGGCGGCGCAACGCCCGGACTTCTATCAGGTGCTGTTCGGTGCCGGTCAGCCCGGGTCTGCTGCACAGGCGGATGGCGCGCCTGCCTGGTCCGCACCGCCTGAGTATGATGCAGGCAGGGAATTGTCAGCCGGTTCTGCTGCGTTTGGCGGGTTCACGCCGTCGGTGACTCCGGCATCCACGCTGCAGCCTGATAGCGAGTTCCCCATGGGCTTCGCCATCGCCCAGCTACACGGTGTGTATGTGCTGGCGCAGAACAGCGCTGGTCTTATCGTGGTGGACATGCATGCCGCGCACGAACGCATCATGTACGAACGCCTCAAAAGCGCGCTGGATGATGACAGCGTGCCCATGCAGCCCTTGCTGTTGCCGGTGAGCTTCCATGCCGACCGCATCGAAGTCGCCAGCGTGGAAGAACAGTTGAGTTCAGTCCAGTCGAACGGCCTGCAACAACTGGGCTTCGACATCGCCGTGCTGTCACCGACCACGCTGGCGGTGCGCGCCGTGCCCGCCATGCTGCAGGACGCCGATGCTGTTGCGCTGGCGCGTGATGTCTTGCGTGACCTGCGTGAATACGGCGCCAGCCGCGCGCTCACCGAGCGTCGTAATGAGCTGCTCGGCACCATGGCCTGCCATGCCGCAGTGCGCGCCAACCGCAGCCTGACCATCCCGGAGATGAACGCACTGTTGCGTGACATGGAAACCACCGAGCGCTCCGGTCAATGCAACCATGGTCGTCCGACCTGGTTCCAGGTCAGCATGAGCGAGCTGGACAAGATGTTCATGCGCGGCAAATGAAGCGTTCACCCGCATGAGCCTGCTTACTCCCGTCATCCTTCCTCGCGCCATTTTCCTGATGGGCCCCACCGCCAGCGGCAAGACCGGCGCCGTGGTGGAACTTGCACAGCGCCTGCCCGTGGAACTGATCAGTGTGGATTCGGCCCTGGTGTACCGCGACATGGACATCGGCACTGCCAAGCCGGATGCCGCTACGCTGGCGCTTGCGCCGCACCACCTGATCGACCTGATCAGTCCCCTGCAGTCCTATTCTGCCGCGCAGTTCCGTAGCGATGCGCTGGCGCTGATGGCCGACATCACGGCGCGTGGTCGCATCCCGCTGCTGGTGGGTGGCACCATGTTGTATTTCAATGCCTTGCAGCAGGGGCTGGGTGAATTACCGCAAGCCGATGCCGCCGTGCGTGCGCAACTGGACGCCGAAGCCCTGCAGACAGGCTGGCCGGCCATGCATGCACGTCTGGCGGTCATCGACCCCGACACCGCAGCGCGCCTGATGCCTACCGATGCGCAGCGTATCCAGCGGGCGTTCGAGGTATGGATGCTGAGTGGCAAGACCATGACGCAGCTGTTTGCCGAACAGCAAAACCAGGCGCTGCCTTACCGGCTGCTCAAGCTGGCGCTGATGCCGTCGGATCGCAGCGTGCTGCATCAGCGTATCGCGCTGCGTTTCGGGCAGATGCTGCAGGCCGGGCTGCTGGATGAAGTGCAACAATTGCGCCAGCGCTACCCGGATTTGCAGCCCGAGCTGCCGTCCATGCGCTGTGTGGGTTACCGTCAGGCCTGGCAATATCTGCAGGGTGAGTTCGACATGAACGAGCTGCGCGACAAAGGTATCGCCGCGACGCGTCAGTTGGCCAAGCGCCAATTGACCTGGCTGCGCGGCATGGACGATACCGTGCCGGTCGATTGCCTGGATCCTGCGTTGACAGACCGCTTGCAAACCACCATCACCAACTGGCTAGGCTGATGCCTGATTCGGCTTTAATATCCTCAACATGACCCAGCACCTTATTTCTTCCTTGAACCTGAACCTATGAGCATCTCATGACCACACCTCTTTTGATCGGCCAGGCGGGTAGCCAGCTACTGTATCTGTTGCCACGTATGGCCAATCGCCACGGTTTGATCGCAGGCGCCACCGGCACAGGTAAAACCGTTACTTTGCAATCACTTGCAGAGGGTTTTTCACGTATCGGTGTGCCTGTGTTCATGGCCGATGTGAAGGGCGATCTGTCCGGCTTGAGCCATGCAGGTGGCGGTAATGCCCGTGTGGACGCGCGCGTGCAGCAGATGGGGCTCAGTGATTTCAGTTATGCGGCTTGCCCGGTGACGTTCTGGGATGTGTTCGGCAAGAAAGGGCACCCGGTACGTACCACCATCGCCGAAATGGGGCCGGTACTGCTGGGGCGTTTGCTCAACCTCAACGAGGTGCAGTCCGGGGTGTTGACGGCGGTGTTCCGTATCGCAGATGACAAGGGCTGGCTGCTGCTGGATCTTAAAGACCTGCGTGCCATGATCCAGCATGTGGCCGAGCAGGCGTCGGATTACACGGCGCAATACGGCAATATCTCCACCGCCAGCATAGGCGCAGTACAGCGCGCCTTGCTGCAACTGGAGCATGAAGGCGCGGACCAGTTGTTCGGCGAGCCGGCCATGAACATCGATGACCTGATGCAGACCGACAGCCGCGGGCATGGCGTCATCAACATCCTCGCCGCCGATACGCTTTACAACGCACCACGTGTCTATGCCACGCTGCTGTTGTGGTTGCTGTCCGAGCTGTTCGAGCAGCTGCCGGAAGTCGGCGATCTGGATCAGCCCAAGCTGGTGTTCTTCTTTGATGAAGCGCATCTGCTGTTCAATGACGCGCCCAAGGCGCTGCTGGACAAGATCGAGCAGGTGGTGCGGCTGATCCGCTCCAAGGGCGTGGGCGTGTATTTTGTGAGCCAGAACCCGCTGGATATCCCGGATGCAGTGCTCGGCCAACTGGGTAACCGTGTGCAGCATGCGCTGCGTGCGTTTACGCCGCGCGACCAGAAGGCGGTGCGTGCCGCCGCCGAGACCTTCCGCGCCAACCCTGGTCTGGATGTGGAGTCTGCCATCACCGAATTGGGCGTGGGCGAAGCGCTGGTGTCCCTGCTGGATGCACAAGGTCGGCCATTGCCTGTGGAGCGCGCCTTTATCTCGCCGCCCGGCAGCCGCATCGGCCCGGCCAGCGACGCCGAGCGCCAGAAAGCCATCAGCGCCAGCTTGCTGTACGGGCACTACGAGAAGCAGGTGGACCGTGAGTCGGCTTACGAGATCCTCAAAGGCCGTGCCGGGCAGGCCGCGCTAGCCGCACAGCAGCCTGCGCCTGAAGCCGAGCCCGCGTCGTCTGGCTGGGGTGATCTGCTGGGCGGTGGCAGTGCACCGGCCAAACGCGCTGGTCGCCCAGCTGACAGCATGATGACCACGCTGGCCAAGACCGCGGCGCGCACCATAGGCAGCGAGCTGGGACGGCAGATCGTACGCGGTGTGCTGGGCAGCCTGCTCGGTGGCAGCAAACGCCGCTAGAGTCAGTATGCAAAGTACCAGCATGCAAACCATAGGCCGTGCCGGTCAGGCCGAGCAAACCATCACCAAGTCCCGCTTCATCGCGGTGGCGGAATATTGCGCGGATGAGCGTGCGGTGGCTGTGACTCTGCGGCGCTTGGCGGCTCTGCATAGCAGTGCGCATCACCTGGCCTATGCCTTTCGCCTGAAAACACCAGACGGCATCGTGCAGCGCTTCAGCGATGCCGGCGAGCCATCAGGCACGGCAGGCAAGCCCATCCTGCAATTCCTGGAAGGGCGTGACCTGATCAATGTGTGTGTGGGCGTGATCCGCTATTACGGCGGCATCAACCTGGGCACTGGCGGCCTGGCGCGTGCCTACGGCGGCACCGGGCGCATGGCGCTGGAAGCCGCCGAGATCGTGCCCTATGTGGAAATGACCAGCATCGCGCTGGAGCTGGATTACGCCAGACTGGACATGCTGACGCGTGAAGTCAGCAAGCTGCACGGTGAAGTCATCGACAAGCAGTTCGGCGAACGTGTAAGGCTCATCATCCGGCTGCCGACCAAAGAAGCGCAGACCCTCAAAGCACGCTACACCGCCTTATAACGCTTTGCTGGCATGTCTGCCGTTCCATTTCGGGAGACATCATGCGACTACGCGGCTGGTACGAGCAATTCAAGCGGCAATTCCGCGCCAATCTGGTGGCCATCATCAGTCTGCTGACCGCGCTGAGCGGCTTCTACTACAACACCTGGCGCGACCATCAGAACGAACTCAACCACAATATGCGTAACGCTGCCTTTGAAGTATTGAAGGAGCTGGGCGAGCTGCAGACCGTGGTGAACTATGCGCATTTTGAACGCGACAAGCAGCGCGGCAATACACTGGATGGCTGGGGCCATGTGGTGCTGATCCGTGATGTGAGCCGCTTGATGACGCCAGCAGCGGCAGCAGAAGGGCAGCAGCTTTATGCGGCCTGGCAACAGCAGGTGGATAGGCTGGGCGCGGATGCGGCGAGCGAGCAAGCTATCAGCAAGGAGATCACTGAGATGCGTGAGGCGGTGCTGGCGTCGATCAGGCAATTGCAGTAAAAGCGAGTGATTGTAGTAAAAGCTAGCGCTGAAAGAGGATGAGGGTTTCCCAAACCGGATACCTGTCACGCGCTTGCCATCAGGCGCTCACGTCTCATCGTGCAGATGCTGGGTGATGCGCTTGAGGCCCAGTTCGCGCAGCGCGAAGCGGTTCGGACTCAATGCCGCCAGCAAGCCTGTGTCCATGGGCGCAGGTTCGCCGCTGGCATGGCTGGCGATCCACTCTGCGCATAGCGGTGCCTGGATCAGGCCTTTGGAGCCTTGCCCCACATTCACATACAAGCCCTGCAGCCAGGGCAGGCTGGACGGATGTGCGCTGTGCCTGGGCACCTTGCACTGCAATGCCGCGAGGTCCAGCATGGGGCCCGCCAGTGGCAGATAGTCGGGGCTGGCGCAACGCAGTGCGGCACGGCCTTGCATGGCCTTCCCAGCCAGTGCGGCATGCATGACAGGCGCGCTGCGTTGCAGCATGTCCAGATTGGCCAGATGGTCTGCCTCGGTCACCTCAGTACTGGTTTCATATCCCACGAAGGTAGCACCCAGGCAGTGATAGCCGGCACGGGCTGGACTGATGTAACCATCACTGCACAGCACGGTCTTCAATGCCAGGCTAGCCTCCGTAGCGGGTACAAAACTCAGCTGACCACGTACGGGCCGCAGCGGCAGTGCGGCTGTCTGCGTGAACGCTTTACAGTCATTGGCGTTGGCCACCACCACCATGTCAGCCTCCAGTTGCACGCCGGTGCTGGTTTGTAGTTGCCAGCCATCTGCGGTCTGATGCAATGCCAGCGCTGCGCTGCAGGTCAGCGTACTGATGCCTGGCTGGGCAGCGAGAGCCGTGCACAGGGCTGCCGGGTCCACCCAGCCAGCGGCAGGGAAATACAGTGCCTCATGCTGCAGCGGGATACCTGCGATGTGGCTGGCTGTGGCGGCGTCCACGCGCTGCACCAGCGTCTGTGGCAAGCCACGCGCCGCGATGGCATCCAGCCGTGCCTGATGCTTGCCATTGCCCGGTTGCTGGCCTTTGTCCTGACCCGGCTCAGGTTCCTGTGTGCCGCGATGCGCCAGTTGCAGCAGGCCGCAGCGGGCATGGGCGTCTGCTGGCAGGTTGAGGGTCTGCAGTAGTCGCAGTGTAAAGGTGTAAGCATGCAGAGCGAGCCGCCCCAGCGGGGTATCCTGCCCGGTGAGCTTGGGGTAGAGCATGCCCAGCGGGTTGCCAGAGGCCTCCTGTGCCAGTGCGGCATGCCGTTCGATCAGCGTCACCTGCCAGCCACGCAGCGCCAGGGCATGGGCGCTGGCAGTGCCGCTGACGCCGCCGCCGATGACGATGGCACGACGTGCAGACGGGGTGTGGTTGTGCACCGTGGTGGTGGCTGCATAGTGTCCACACAGCATCTCGCGCTTGCGACCAAAACCGGCCACTTTGCGCACGCTGAAGCCAGCTTCGCTAAGGCCGCGCTTGACCAGGCCAGCACTGGTGAAGGTGGCAAACGTGGTGCCCGCATGGGACAGCCTGGCCATCTGCGCGAACAGCGGCGCCTGCCACAGGTCAGGGTTTCTGGACGGCGCAAACCCGTCCAGAAACCAGGCGTCTATACCAAATTTGAGGCTGGAGTTAAGGCCAGCGCTGACACAAGAGCCGCCTCCGGCATGCAGACCTGGCAATGTAGTGAGCGCATCGCCGATCAGCAGGGTCAGCAGCACACGGCCCTGATCGAACTGCAGCCGGTGCCAGCCCGGTGCCAGCATCTGGTATTGCGCCAGCAGTGCCTGACTGTAGCTGTGCAGCTCCGGCCATAATGCCAAAGCCTGCTGCAGATCGTCATGGCTTAGCGGATAGCGTTCGGTGCTGATGAAATGCAGTCGTGCCGACGCTGGTGCTTGCGCGCGCCACAGCTGCCAGGCACACAGAAAATTGAGGCCGGTGCCAAAGCCGGTTTCGGCGATGGTAAAGTGCGGTTGTTGCAGCGCCTGCCAGCGTTCTGCCAGCGCATTGTGGTGCAGGAACACATGGCGTGTTTCGTTCAGGCCATCGTCACGCGAGAAATATACATCACCGAACTGCCGCGAATAGGGTTGCCCATCCGGCCAGTCCAGCTGGGCGTCTTGGGTGGGTTCAGGCGATGAGGGCGATTGGCTCATGAGGATGCCGATGTTGAAGTGGGGTGACGTAAAGCGTTAAGCCTCGGTCCATAGGCATGGATATCAGGATGAAAGACATAATGAAAGCCAACTGGAACAAGGCCACATGAAACATTACCCGGACAAAATGATGCCTCAAATAGTGTCAGCCCATGGCGCCTATGACAAGCATCAGCCGCATTATAGCCACAGCAGTCGCCACCACTGCCATGTCGGCTGAGTTACACGTCGCCTCTGTCCCATCTGGCTGGGTCACGCAGCACGCGCAGCATATCCGCGCCTGTGGTCGGGTGCTCGATCTGGCCTGCGGTTCAGGGCGGCATGCGCGCTGGCTGGCGGCGCAGGGCTGGCAGGTGGATGCAGTGGACAGGGATAGCGACGCGCTGGCCAGTCTGGCCAATATGCACAACATCCAGGTGCTGCATGCCGATCTGGAAAACGCACCCTGGCCGTATGACGGCCTGTTCGACGGCATCGTGGTCACCCGTTATCTGCACCGTGCCCTGTTTCCACACCTCACCGCGGCGCTCGCGCCCGGTGGCGTGCTGATCTACGAGACCTTCATGCGCGGTCATGAGCAATATGGCAGACCGGCCAATCCGGATTTTCTGCTCATGCCGGACGAATTGCGCAAGGTGTTCGAGCCAACGTTGCAGGTGCTGGCTTTCGAACAGGGCATGCTACAGACCATGCCGCCCGCCATGCTGCAGCGTATCTGCGCGCAGCGCGCCGCTTGAACAACTGACTGAGCTTATTGCAGCGTGGTCAGCAGCGGGCTGCGACGGTTGCCTGGCTTGACCAGCAGCAGATGCACATCGCCCAGTGCGCGTTCTTCAAAGCCGCCTTCGCAGTAACACAGGTAGAACTCCCACATGCGGATGAACTCTTCCGGGTAGCCGAGCGCACGTACCTGTTCGATGTTCACAAAGAAGTTATGCCGCCATTCGGCCAGGGTGCGGGCGTAGTGCGGGCCTATGTCTTCCAGATTGTAAAGGCGCAGGTCCGAGGCCCGCGTCGCGCTGCTGAGCAGCGCCGTCACCGAGGGGATGCAGCTGCCCGGGAAGATATAGCGCTGGATGAAATCCACCGAGCGCTTGGCAGATTCATAACGCTGGTCGGCGATGGTGATGGCCTGGATCAGTGCCATGCCTTCAGGTTTTAACAGCCGGGCGCAGGTGTGGAAATATTCGTCATAGAACTGGTAGCCTACGGCTTCTATCATCTCGATTGAAACCAGTTTGTCAAATGTGCCTTCCAACTCCCTGTAATCCTTAAGAACGATATTGATCTTGCCGGACAATCCGGCCGCCTCTACACGTTCCACCGCCAGATCGTACTGGGCTTTGGAAATGGTGGTGGTGGTGATACGGCAGCCATAATGGCGGGCGGCGTAGATGGCGAATCCGCCCCAGCCCGTGCCGATCTCCACCACATGGTCGGTGGGCTGCAGGTCCAGTTTCTGGCAGATGCGTTCCAGCTTGCTGATGGAGGCTTGTTCCAGGGTCATCTCGGCTGCATCGAAGATCCCCGAGGAGTACATCATGGTCGGGTCCAGGAACAACTGGAACATGTTGTTACCCAGGTCGTAATGCGCGGCAATGTTGCGGCGGCTGCCGTCTCTGGTATTGCGGTTCATGCTGTGCAGCAGCTTGAGCAGGGGTTTGGCCAGCCAGGCCAGACCACCTTCCAGCGTGTCCATCACCGATTGATTAAGCACCATGAGGCGGATCAGCGCCGTGAGGTTGTCTGCGCTCCAGTAGCCCAGCATGTAGGCTTCACCTGCACCGACCGAGCCGCCAAAGGCGATATCCCCGTAGAAACGCGCGTCACTGACCTGCAGGGTCACGCTGAGCCCGCCAGGGCGCCCGAAACGGTGACGCTGGCTACCCTCCATAATGACGAGCTCACCCACCGTCATGCCTTGCAGGCGTTTCAGTACCATGCGTCTGGCCAGGTTCTGCAACCAGCCGGACTTGCGTGGCAGCCCGAACAGGGCGGTATTGCCTACACGCACCGCGCTGGCGTCCTTGGCGTTGACTGCAAGGGAGTTGACTGGATTGGAAGGGGGACGGGCGGATTTCATGAACGTGTTCCTTGCGACGACGATACGCCGGGTTTGCTGATCTTGGCCGGGTGGCTGTGAAACGGGACGCCCTTGAGCCACAGGCACAGGGCTTGCCAGTAGATGGCGGCGCTGACCTTGAGCGTCATGAGCGGGAACTGCAGCAGCACCTTGGCCAGGGTCGCGCCAGTGACAGGCTGGTGCTGCAGTTGCAGGGTGGCATCGAACATCTTTCCATCGCCACGCAGATTGCGCATGTGCACATACAGGGCTTGCCCCGGTTTGCCGAAATGCCAGTCGTATTCGATCTGCATGGGCATGAACGGCGAGACGTGGAAATCCTTGCTGAAGCTGAAATCCAGCTGCTGCACCGGCTTGTTGCGGCAATCCAGCACGTAGGCGTGGCGCTCTTTCCAGGGCGTGTTGGTGATCTCGGCGACGATGCTGTCCAGCGTGACGCCATCTGCGGCGTAGCAGTAGTAGAAGGTGACCGGGTTGAAACAGTGCCCGAAGTAGCGCATGTGCGTGAGCATGCGTACCGGTCCGCTCAGTGCATGGCCGGTTTCCTTGAGCACCACGGCCTGCACGGCAGCGCGGATAGGCTGGGCGGGGTCACCCAGATAATCGGCGCGCCGCAGCCAGGCCAGGTTCCAGCGGCCTACCGACCACAACCAGCGGCCTTTGAACAGCAGGTCCAGTTCGTCCAGATCCAGATACAGCATGAACAGCTTGTAGCGGAAGCTGTGCGCTCTGGGGGCAAACCGGCGGTGCTGCACCCAACCGCTGTAAATGGCGCTATGCAACATGCGCCTGTGCCTGCCGGAAATGTTCCAGTGCAGCCAGTGCACTGACCACGCCGTCTTCATGGAAGCCGTTACGCCAGTAGGCACCGCAGTAGCCAGTGCGGTTCACGCCGCTGATCTCGTGGTGACGCGACTGCGCTACCGTGCCCTCGGGCGTATACACCGGATGATGGTAGCTGAGGCGCTTGATGACATTGGCCGGATTGATCTCATCGGTATGGTTAAGCGTCACCAGCAAGGGCTTGGGTGCATCCAGCGATTGCAGGATGTTCATATTGTAGGTGACGGCGACCTTGCCCGTGGGCTGGCTGGGGACATGGTAGTTCCAGGCCGCCCAGGCCAGCTTGCGACTGGGCATCAGGCGCGTGTCGTGGTGCAGGAACACGCTGTTCTGCTGATAGGGGATCGCCCCCAGGATCTGCTGTTCTGCACTGGATGGGTCGGCCAGCATGGCCAGCGCCTGATCACTGTGGCAGGCGAAGAACACCCAGTCAAAGCGCTCTGCTGGGCCACCTTGTGGCGTGACTTCGACCGAATCCTTGAGTCTGCGCACCTTGACCACCGGCGTGTTGAGGCGGATGCGCTCACTGAACCCGGCGGTGAGGGCCTCCACATAACGCGCTGAACCGCCCTTGATGGTGCGCCACTGCGGCCGGTTGTTCACGGTGAGCATGCCGTGGTGATGGAAGAAGCGCACAAAGAAGCGGGCCGGAAAGGCCAGCATCTGCTGCGGTTCCGTGGACCAGATGGCGGCGCCCATGGGTACGATGTAATGGTCGGTGAACTGCTGGCTGTAGCCGTGCTGTTGCAGGTAAGCCCCCAAGGTGATCTCGGTGCCTTCTTCCAGCAATTCCAGCGCCTCTTTGTTGAAGCGCAGGATGTCGCGGATCATGCGGTGAAAAGAGGGGCGGAACAGATTGCGACGCTGCGCGAACAGCGAGTTCAGCGTAGTGCCGTTGTATTCCAGCCCGGTCTTCTCGCAGCGCACGCTGAAGCTCATGTGGCTGTCCTGCCAGGCCACACCGAGTTTTTCCAGCATGGCGATGAAGTTGGGGTACGTGCGGTCGTTGAACACGATAAAGCCGGTGTCCACACTGTAACTCCGGCCGAAATGCTCGATGTCATGCGTGTGGGTATGGCCGCCTATGTGGCTGCCGGCTTCAAATACGGTGATGTCGTGGTCCTGGTGCAAATGCCAGGCCAGCGTGTTGCCTGACACGCCGCTGCCGATGATGGCGATCTTCATGGGTTCAAACTGCTCCGCTGCTATCAGGTTTGCGGTATTCGCGTATCTTGCTGGGCACCGGCCGTAAATCCCAGATCAGTCCCATGGCGCGCAGCATCTGCAGGCCGTAGTAGGTGAGGTCAATCTCCCACCAGTAGAAGCCCTGGCGCGCGGCACCCGGATAGTGATGATGGTTGTTATGCCAGCCTTCGCCCAGGGTCAGGATGGCCAGCAGGAAGTTGTTGCGGCTTTCATCACGGGTAGGATAGCGGCGGCTGCCCCAGCCGTGGGCCAGCGAGTTCACGCTGAAGGTGGCGTGATACAGCACCACGGTCGAGATCACAAAGCCCCAAACCAGCAGTTGCCAGCCATTGGTACCCAGGCTGGGCGCTGCCGCTGCCAGCCATTCGCCCAGGCCATAGATGGCCAGCGCGAATAACACCGGTACCAGCACATCGAAGCGATCCAGAAAACGCAGTTCCGGAAACGCGGCCAGCTCTTTCACACGCTCGGTGCGCGTGGCGAAGTAGGCATCCGACAGGAACCAGCCCAGGTGGCTCCACAAAAAGCCATGCTGCACCGGCGAGTGGGCGTCTTCGACACGGTCGGAATGCATGTGGTGATGCCTGTGCATGGAAGCCCACCACAGCGGGCCGCGCTGCACGGCAGTGGCGCCCAGCAGTGCGAACAGGAATTGCATGAAACGTGAAGTGCGGAAAGCCTTGTGCGAAAAATAGCGGTGGTAAAAGCCGGTCACCGCGAACATGCGTATGCCATACAACAGCACGGCGAACAGCACGGCGAACGCGCTCCAGCCCACCCAGATCACGGACAGGCAAGCCAGATGCAGCAGCACAAAGGGGATCACGCGCAGCCAGTCTATGCGCGGGGTATCGATGTCCGCAGCAGGGTCTGTGCTGCTGTCGAACCAGCGTACCAGGCGGCTCCACAACGGTCGTGCGGCTGCTGTCATGGCTGTCCCTTTGTTGCGCTGGACTGATGCGGCACACGGCGCAACTTGCTCATGTCGTAACCCATCTGGCTGACCAGGCTGGTCAGTGCGCTATATTCAGCCTCGCTCATGTCCGGGCTGCGCGCCATGATCCACACGTAGTCACGCGCATTGCGTGCGATGATGGTCTGGCTGTAGGCCGCGTCCAGGTGCGCGATCAGGTATTCTGCCTTGATGGGCCAGATGAACTGCATGCCCCACAGCGCATTGCCCGTGCCTGGTTTGACGAAGCCGGTGGGCTTGTAGGTCTTGACCGGGCCATCCAGGCTACCCTTGTTGAAACGGAAGGTGGTGGCGATGCTGCCATCCGCATTCTGCGTATAGGACTCGACCGCATTGTAGGACTCGGTCTCGATCAGGGTCGGAATGGCGGCGATCACATACCAGTCGCCCATGAAGCGGGGCAGATCCACCTGCGACACAGTCGCGATAGGCGGCAATTTGTTGGCAGTACAGGCATTAAGCATAAGCGCACAGCCTATCAGCAAGGCGCGCAGGTAGAGGGACTTGGTCATTGCAGTTCGCTTTCATGTTAACTTTTCAATGCAATCAATTGATCTATATGGATAAGCTGTTTTTTAATCAACGTAACTTCTCAACGTAACTTATAGCGCAGTACATAGCCTTCAGGCGTGGTGGATTGCAGTGCCAGCCATTCCTGTTGCGGCGAATACCACAATTCGATCTTGAGTTTGGGGGCTTCCAGCTTGTAGTGATCGGCTTCCACGGCCGTGCCACGTACATCAATGGTTTGCTTGCCCAGCTTGCTGATGTTGACGTTCAGCCATTCCCCGGTTTGCGGGTTGAGCAGCTTCTGCTGCTTTAGCATGAGCGGGTTCCAGTAGGCGAAGGTCATCACACAGGCTGGCAGTTCCAGTGCGCCCTTGGGGGCTTGCACGCGAAATATTCCCTGGTCGAGCTTGCCTTTTACATCCGTGACATCGCTGTTCTCTTTGGTGTTGGCTTCCAGGCTGCTCAGGCAGTCGCCTTGCCAGGTTTCCGTGGCACGGTGCTGATACTTGTAAGCATTGATGAACAGGACTTTCACATTGAAGCTGGCCACGCTGGTCAGCGTCCTGGTATCCCCGTTCTGCTGCAAGGTGAAAGTGTGCTGGCCTATGGCTTTCCCGTCCAGGCTGGCATCGAATGCCCATTGTTCAGCGGCGGCCGGCATGCTGATGGCACACAGCAAAGCACACATGGCGGACATGGTTCTCATCGGATCTCCCATCTGGTTTTAGCTTCCGTTTGCGCGCTGGTGTTTGCGCATGTGGTTGCGGGACACCATCAACGCGGCAGGCCCGGGATGAAGGCATTGGTGCGCGCGATGTAAGCCGCATACGCTGGTCTGCGCTCGCCTATGTCTTTTTCCAGCAAGGCCACACCACTGACCTTGAGCAGTAGCAATGTCATCAGCACTGGCGCAGGCAAGGACCACCAGGCACCCGCGCTCAGGGCGATCAGATAAAAGCCCCACCACAGGCAGCATTCACCGAAATAATTGGGGTGACGGCTGTAGCGCCACAAACCGCTATCCATGACCTTGCCACGGTTGGCCGGGTCAGCCTTGAAGCGGCTCAGTTGTGCATCGCCTATGCTTTCCCACAAAAACCCGAACAGCCAGAGTGCCAGGCCCAGGCCATCCAGCCAGCTCAACGGCGAGCTGCTATTGGCCGCTCCCAGCAGCGGTAGCGAGATGATCCAGGCCAGCAACACCTGAAAGCCGAACACGATATACAAACTCTTGAACCAGAATGGCTGGTTATTCTTGCGTATGGCGGCATAACGGTGATCTTCATGCTGCATGCCACGGCTCATGGGGCGGTTGCGCCAGGTGAGGTAACCAGTCAGACGCGCTGACCAGGCAGTGACCAGCACCAGGATCAGCAAACCGCGCTCCGTCATGGTCTCGTTGCCGGTCACAAAGCACAGCACGCCCAGCAGGAAGAACATGGCCCACATGCTGTCGACGATGGTCACATTACGCAGGAACACACTGAGCACCCAGCCCAGCAGACCGAAGGTGGCCATTGATTCCAGTGCTTCCAGATAAAGTGCCCAGTCGAACATGATGAATAATCCTTATGGTTGGTTCACTGCTTACTTGCTGACTGCATTACCGTCAAAGCGCGCCGACAGCCACAACAATGCTGGCATCAGGCAGCCCCAGCCTATCGCCAGGGCGATCAGCATCGCCTCGGTATCGAGCAAACTCATCGCGCCCAGCTTGGCGCCAGCCAGGTAAGCCAGCGGTCCGCCGACGGCACCAAACACCATTGCGATCAGCCAGCGCCCATGCATCCAGCGCATGCTGACGTTGAGTGTCGTGCAGAACAGCAGCCACAGGCTGACCATCCAGGCAGGCAACAACCAGGCGGGCCAGCTACTGCTAACAAAACTGATCCAGCCCAGCGACAGCAGTGCCTGGTCGAACAGGCTGCCGACCGCGACGGCCGCCAGTATCCAGCTCAGTTCACGCCCGGCATCAGCCTTGTGGCGCAAGTGCCAGAGCACCACCACCAGCGCAACCAGTGGCCCCAGCCAGGGCATGCCCTGTGCTGCGCCGATCACACAGGCCAGCCAGCCTAGCTGGAATGCGATGAAGTTGATGGCGACGCGCATGTTCAGGCCGGCCGCTCGAACAGATAATGCGTGACCCACCATTCCTGACCATTGCGATAACCGAACAGCTCGGCGCAGGCCATGTAGAAGATGCGCCAGCGCTGACGCCAGCGTGCCGCCTCATCCTTGCCATAGGTGGCTTCCAGAATGGGTGTGATCTGCTCGGCGTGACGGTCCATATTCGCCAGCCAGGCATTGGCGGTCTTCTCGTAATGCGTGCCGTCCCAGCGCCACAGTTGCAGCAATTTGAGTTTTTCCTGGAAGCGCAATGGCAGGTCGTCGCTGGGCATGATGCCGCCTGAGAAGAAGAACTGGCTCATCCAGTCGTCTTCACCTTGTACCTCGAAAGCGTAGGGCGTGAGGCGGTGCACGAAAATATGCTTGAACAGGCGGCCACCAGGCAGCAGCCAGTCGTGCACACGGCTGTACAGCTCGCGGTAGTTACGCATGTGTTCGAACATCTCGACGGAAACGATGCGGTCATATTGCTCCGGTGCCTGGAACTGGTTCATGTCACAGGTGATGACGTGCACGTTATTGAGTCCGCGTGCTCTGGCTTCTGCCATGATGTACTCACGCTGCGAATTGGAGTTGGACACGGCGGTGATCTGGCTGTGCGGGTAGTGCATGGCCATCCACAGAGTAAGCGAACCCCAGCCGCAACCCAGCTCCAGGATCTTCTGTTTGTTGGCCAGTGTGGCGTGTTCGCAGGTGAGTTTCAGTGCCAGCGCCTCGGCCTGGTCCAGCGTTTTGGTATTGGCATCCCAATAGCAGGAGCTGTATTTGCGGTGTTGTCCCAGACAATAGTGGAAGAAGGCGGCAGGCACTTCATAATGTTGCTGGTTGGCAAGCTCGGGTACCGGTGCGATCGGGCCGCTGTGCATGCCCTTAAGAAAAGTGGTTTCCAGATCAGCCGATGCTTCGCAGTCGCTGGCCTGGATCTCGCGCAGGCGTTGCGCGCTAAGTTTGCGTATACCGGCGCGTATCAGGCTATCTGGGATCAGGCCACGCTCTACACCGGCGATGGCCATTTTAATCAATGACATGGTTGTTCCTGGCTATTAAGTTCTAGTGATGGTTGAAGTGATCAAGATCGATACAGCAGCTGTTTAATGTTGCAAACGAACGGCAGCGTGATTAGCCAGTGTTACGCTGATGTGCTGCAAGCTGCTGTTGATGTCGGTGCCCAGCGCAATGGCACCGGTCTGTTCCAGCGCGTCTGAAAAATACACCGCCGCCTGGCCGCCAACGAATACCGGTACCCCACAGCGGGCTGCAAGCTCAGCCAGTTCCTCGTTCTGCAGGTCAGGATTGTATAGCGTGGAAGCAGATAGCACGATGGCTTGCGCATTGGCCTGCTTGACTGCGGCGGTCAATTCTTTGAGGGGGATGTCCGTGCCAAGCAGGATACAGCGAAACCCTTGCTCGTAGGCACTCAGTGCGAACAGCAACAGGCCGGCTTCATGCCGCTCTCCCGGCATGCAGGCGCAGATCAGTGCCGGGCCGTTCTCATGGCGTTTGCGATGGTGGAAGCGCGCTCCCAGTTTATTGCGCAGATAGACGCCGAAGAAATGCTCCTCGGCGATGGTGCCTTCGGCATTGGCCCAGCGTTCACCCAAAGTACTCAGCATGGGCACCAGCAGACGCTGCGTGACGGTTTCGATCGGGTAGAGCGCCATGGCTTCGTTATAAGCCGCTTCCAGCGTCGCTTCGTTGAAACGGCTGACGGCGGTGACCATGCGCGTGATCAGGCGTTGCCAGAATTCGGTTTCCTGTTGGGTGCGATTATCACTGTCCCCGGCGATCAGGGTGTGGTTGATGCGGCTGATGGGGATGCCGCGGTCCAGCAGGGCGACCACGCGCTGCAGCATGGAGATGTGTTCCTTGCTGTATAGGCGATGGCCTTTGGGGGTACGCAGTGGCTCGATCAGATGGTATCGACGTTCCCAGGTGCGCAGTGTGATCGGGTTGATGCCGGTCAGCGCTGCAACGGTGCGGATGGGGAATGCTTCACTGGATGTCTGCGTCGTTTTCATAAGTAACCTCATGGATGCAATCAGGTTGAGTGCAATCATGATTTACGATTCAACTATTATGCAAAAGTTCTTCAAAAAATGATTCAAGCTGAATCGATCTGCGTTTTCATATTCAAAACCTATTCGTTCATCGTTTGGGTGCGCTCAGATATGCCGCAAACTATCACCCATAGCTGTACGCAATAGCCGCTGTTTTGGATTCATGCACAGCCTTGGCTTGTGACGATAAGCAGATAGCGGGCGCAGGCACCGGCCTCGCCAACCCACACCATGCTTGCCTGCCCATCCGCGCTACGCTCAGATCACGCCGATCTTGCCCTGATAAAGCACTGCACCGGTCGGTTGACCACTGGGTGAGCCTCCCGGCGGTTCTACGCTGACGGCAAGTGCACCCGTCAGCAGTTGTGCTGCAAGCTCAGGCTTGATACTCAAACTGGCTTTGCCTTGTTGCGGCAGCAGGCCGATGGAGACAGGTGCTGACTGGTCAGCCGGTAACAGCCACAACTCATAGGCTTTGTCGGCCTGGACCTGCAGGCCAGGCAAACTCGCCACACGCAGTTCCTGTGACTGGCGTTGTAGTTGGCTCAGTGTCAACAGCCAGCCAGGTTGTGCAGACGTGTCAGCCAGCAGGGCGATGTGGATGCCGCTAGTCTGGGTTTGTTGTGCAGGTGGCTGTAGCGGATTGAGCGCAGGGTTGATCAACAGCACCAGCAATAGCGCGGAAACGGCAGAAAAGCCCAGCGCCAGCGTGCGCCACCATTGGCGGGTGCGGCTGTATGCAGGGAACAGACGCCGGTCTATGTCGCGCCAGACAGAAGAGGCGGGTTTGACGGCAACCACGGTGTCGGCAAGCAGGCTCACACGCATCAGCCACCAGTCCGTGCAGTTCTGCCAATCCTCGCGTTGCAACACCAGGTGTTCGAAGCGCAGGCGTGCAGCACCGCGCAACGTTCCCAGTGCGTACTTGGCGGCCAGCATGTCGCGCAGTTCAGGTTTGTCGTATCTCATCTCAAAGGGCTCCCATGCAGGATCGCAGTACCTGCAAGCCGCGCCGTATCCAGGTTTTCACCGTTCCTATCGGTTGCACCAGCTGGCGCGCCAGCTGTTCGTGCGCCATGCCCTGGAAATAGCTCAAGGCGATGGCCTGGCGTTGTAATGGCGCCAGTTGTTTCATGCATTGCAGCAAGGCACGCGCTTCACTGTTGCTGGTCGCTTTTTCCAGCGGCCCCAGGTCGTCCGAAGCCCATTCATCAAAACTCTGTTCTTCATTTAGCCCATGTTCGGGGGGCAGGCTGCGTAACAGGTCCAGGCAGCGGTTGCGTGTGATGGTGGTCATCCAGGTCATCACCGCTGCCTTGTCAGCACGATAGCTAGGGGCGTGATGCCAGATCTTGACGTATACATCCTGGATCGCCTCTTCAGCCAGGTCGCGTCTGTGCAATATACGTAGCGCCAGCCCAAACAGTTTCGCTGAGGTGGCTTGATAAAGTGCGGCGAACGCGGCGCGGTCACCCTGACCGCTACGGTTCAGTAACAGGATCAGCGTTTCGGCATTGTCTTTGCTATTCAGGGCCATAGTGTCAGCGGCATGAGGTTGGTCTGCATCAGGGTCTTTGTTGTGGCGCAAATAGTGTGTGTGCGACTTTATAATGTCAACCGAATTTACTGATGCAAACACGGTTTGGATGCAAGCACCCGAATTTTTTTGCTGAACTTCACCTGGTGTGGCTATACTAATCTGTATAGACGGCTTGCAAAGCGTATGTCAGGCTGTCAGAAGATGATGTTGCAAGAATCAAAAACCAACAAGTGAGCCCATGATGACCAGCCGCCAATATACCCCTGTAATCGCCTGCCTGTTGATGACCAGCCTGCTGATCAGCGCATGCGCCAGTATGCAGCCAGTCAACGATGCAGCCACGACGCGCATCGATGCAGCGGCCTCAGCAGAATGGCCCAGCTTCGGCCGCGATTATTCCAACCAGCGCTTTTCACCGCTGACCCATATCGACAAAAGCAACGTCCACAAGCTGGACCTGGCCTGGCAGCACAAGACCGGCATCAACGCCAGCTTCCAGAGCACGCCGCTGGTGGTGGACGGGGTGATGTATGTCTCACTGCCGTTCAATCATGTGCTGGCGCTGGACGCTAAGACCGGCAAGGCCTTGTGGCGTTATGAACACCAGCGCAGGCCAGACTGGAAGCTGTGCTGTGGCCCCGCTAACCGAGGTGTCGCGGTCGCCGATGGCAAAGTGTTCATGGGCACCGTGGACGCGCGTCTGCTGGCACTGGACGCCAGAACCGGCAAGGTACTGTGGGATATCGATGCCGTGCAGGACGCGGTGACCACCGAGGGACAGGAGTCCTTGAATGACAAGGACCCGAACAGCACGCGCAAAATCACCGGCGGCACTGGCGTGGGCATCGCCATGGCGCCAGTGGTCTACAAGGGTAAAGTGATCGTCGGCATCACGGGCGTCGGCTATGGCCTGCATATCGACAACCCGCGTGAGGATGCGCCACTGGGTGCCGTGATCGGCGTGACCGGGCGCTATGGCCGTCCCGGTTTTCTGGCGGCATTTGATGTCAACACCGGTGCACGCGTCTGGCAGTTCGATACCATCCCCGCGCAGGGATGGGAAGGCGAGTTCGCCAGCAAGACGGCAGATGGCGTGCCGCTCAATCGCGATGTGGCCGCAGAAAAAGCCAGTCTCAAGGATTACCCGGATTCTGCCCGTTTTGGTGGTGGTTCCGCCTGGAGTACGCCGGCCATAGACGCCAAACTCGGGCTGCTTTACTTTGGTACTGGCAACCCTTCGCCGCAGATGAACGATGTGTCGCGGCCCGGCGATAATCTGTATACGGTTTCGCTGGTGGCGCTGGATGTGCAGACTGGCAAGCTGCGCTGGCATTACCAGCAGGTGCCGCATGACCTGTGGGGCTATGACTTGGCCAGCCCGCCCGTGCTGTTCGATCTGAAGCGTGATGGCAAAGTGATCCAGGCGGTGGGGCAGGCTGGCAAGACCGGCTGGTTCTATGTGCATGACCGCCGCACCGGCAAATTACTGATCAAGTCAGATGCTTTCGTGCCACAGCATAACCTGTTCGCCAAAGCCACCTTTGAGGGCACACGGGTGTTCCCTGGCATTCTGGGTGGTGCGAACTGGTCACCGGTGGCGCTGGATCAGGCTGCACAGCAAGCGTACGTAGCCGCCATCCATGCGCCCATCAATTACACCCTGCATGAAAAGCCTGGCCTCAACGGTGCCGCGCCCATACGTTACGCAGCCTCGGAGCCGCTGGACGAAGCGCGCTGGGGCTTGTTGTCTGCCATCGATCTGACGGACGGCAAGATCCGCTGGCAGGTGAAGACCGAGCAGCCGCTGGTCGGTGGCGTGCTGGCCACCAAGGCTGGCCTGCTGTTCACGGGGGAGGGCAATGGCCATTTCAATGCTTATGACAGTGCAAATGGCAAGCTGCTGTGGCAGGCCAGGTCGGATGCGGGCGTGAATGCACCCCCGATCAGCTATGCCATTGATGGCGAACAGTACATCGCGGTGGCTGCGGGCGGAAATTCCATTTTTGGCTACAAGCAGGGCGACAATATCCTGGTTTACAAGCTGAAGCCTTGATTAGGCTGCACAGCTGGCACAGGCTCTGCTAGGCTTTTACCAGGCTGACGCTTTTGTCGGCATGGAAAAGGGAAGTCGATGCGGAAAATCAAATGGGCTCTGCCGGGCTTGCAGCTGCTGATGGTGTGCTTGTCGTTGCCGCTGAATGTGCTGGCCGCGGAGGACTGGCTGATCGCCAGCCATTCCACCCAGGTGCACGGTGGTCAGGAGTTGAGCATTGCGGTGATCAAGCCGGATAATGTCAAAGACTGGCCACAGCAGTTGCTACTCAGCCTGTCTGCGGCAGGCAGCACCGAGCAGGTGCAACTCAGCTTGCAGCCTGCCAGCGACAGTGCACGCCGTGAATACAAGGGCGTGCCCAGGCAGGACTATGTTGGCGTGGTGCGCGCCAGCCTGGTGGAGCGTGCCTCCAATCAGATGCTGTTGCTGGCCGTGAATGAAGCGGACATCGGCGCCTTAGCCGCATTACCGGTGGACAAGAAACGCCTGGTGGTGCCTGAAGACCGACCCTTGCTGGTGTTCCCGGAGCCCGGTGAGCAGCCCGCCCTGACCGCATACGAGCCTACCTATTTTGTGTTTGGCGCAGGCGGGGACAACGGTTTGGACGCGCGTTTCCAGATCAGCTTCAAATACCGGCTGTTCGACCCGGAAGGGCCGGTGGCGCGCTTCTCGCCCTTGCTCAGCAATCTGCATTTCACGTATGCACAGACGTCCTTGTGGGATCTGGGCGGCGACTCCAGTCCGTTCCGCGACACCAGTTACCGCCCCGGCTTTATGTACCACTGGGCGGGCAGCGGGCAGAAACTGCGCCCGGATGAGTGGCGTGGTGGCTTTGAGCACGAGTCGAACGGCCGTGAAGACCCGGATTCGCGCTCCATCAATATCGCTTACATACGCCCAAGCTGGCATCTGGACCTGGCCAACGGCAAGCGCTTCACCTTCTCCCCGCGTTTTTACCATTACCTTGAAAAATCCGACAACAGTGACATACAGCGCTATCGCGGCTATGCCGATTGGCAGATGCGTTATGGGCGCGAAGATGGCTGGATGCTGACTGGCTTGTACCGGCAGGGTACGGGCGGCTATGCCAGCGGGCAGATTGATCTGTCGTATCCGTTGAGTCAGCGCATCTTCTCGCGCATCGGTGCCTTTGCACACCTGCAACTGCTGTCGGGATACGGTGAGACCTTGCTGGAATACAACGAGCGCAGCGATACGCAACTGCGCTTGGGCTTGTCCATCGTGCGTTGAGAGCGCGTTAGCAACTGTCGTATAAAGGCTGGCGCGCGGCGGGTGCCAGATCGGCAGGAAAATGTGGCCACCTGATGTGTTGTAGCTCTTGGCATAAAATGCCAGAAAGTATGGCAGCATAAGCTTGGCGTGCTGAAACCTTGGATTTCTGAAACCTTGGATTTCTGCAATTGTGATGTCAGGCACAAAGGGTTCAGGCAATAAAAAAGCCACCTTGCGGTGGCTTTTTGTCTGGCGTCCCCACGGGGATTCGAACCCCGGTCGCCTCCGTGAAAGGGAGGTGTCCTAGGCCTCTAGACGATGGGGACCTATGAACTTTTAACGAACAACATTTTACTACAAAACCCGTCTTTTTCCAGTAAAAATTTTTACTGGTGGAGGTAAGCGGGATCGAACCGCTGACCTCTTGCATGCCATGCAAGCGCTCTCCCAGCTGAGCTATACCCCCGAAAAGAGGCGCAATATTAAAGACGCGGAGACACCTTGTCAATCACAATTCGACACTGAATCGCAGCTTCATGAAAATCAGCATGTGCGCTTGATGAATCACCGGATGACATTCATCAGCGTCAGCGTAATAATGCGACGTTGATCGCTTATACAAAAAAGAAAATGCGCGCATGATGAGCTTACGCTTTCGTTTGAACCTGCTGATCACCGTGGTGTTGCTGATGTTCATGACCGCAGTGGGCGGCATTGTGATCAAGGGCATGCGCACTTCTATCCAGGAAGGCGTGGAGGCAGCCACTCGCGTCACCATCCAGCTGCTGGATACCGTCATCATCAGCTCTTACCAGAACCCGGAATGGGGCTATACCCATGATGTACTGCGCGCTTTCCTGCAATCGCTGGGTCATGTGCGCAGCAATGAGATCTCCTTGTATGACATCCGAGGTCAGTTGATCTACAAGTCCCCTCCGTCACGCTATCGTGCTGATGTCACACCACCGGAGTGGTTCTCGCACATGGTGATGCCGACCGAAGAGCTGGTTAACCGTCGTATCCGTTACGGCACGCTGGAAGTGAAATCCCAACCAGGTGGTGCCATCCGTGAGGCCTGGACCAGGCTTAGTGACCTGCTCTGGGTGGGGCTGGGCTTCTTCATCGTGCTCAATTTGGTGGTGTACTGGATGCTGGGGCGCTGGTTACGTCCCTTGAATGCCGTGATGGGGGCGATCAGCCGGGTGGAGCAGGGCGATTACACCACGCGTCTCACCGAGTTCCGGCTGCCAGAGTTCTCGCGCATCGCCCGCAACTTCAACCAGATGAGTACGACGCTGCAGGCCAGCACGGAAGAGAACCGCAAGTTGGCCTTGATAGCGGATCAGACCGCAGATGCCATCATCATTCACGACACCAACGGCAATATCTCGTATTCCAACCCGGCCGCGCAGCGTATCTTTGGTTACAGTGCGGAGGAGATGATAGGCAAATCTGCCACCATGCTCACGCCGCCGGATTATCAGGAAGATCTGGCGCAGAATCTGCGCGCACTGACCAATAAACACCATATCGAGCATTACGACACGCAGCGTCTGGCGCGTGACGGCAGGCTGATCGACGTGTCATTGTCTGCGGCGCCCATGGTGGACCCGCGTACCGGTGAAGTGATGGGCGACATCTGCAGCATGCGCGACATCACCGAGCGCAAGCATGCCGAGGCTGCCGAGAAGCAGCTGGAAGAGAACCGTCAGCTGACGCAACTGATCCAGCGCCATATCGAAGACGAGCGACGCAGCCTGGCGCGGGAGCTGCACGATGAGCTGGGGCAATACGTGACGGCGATCAAGACCTTTGCGGTGGGGATCGCCAACAAGGCCAGAACCCAGATGCCGGAGATCGAGGCCAATGCCCAGACCATCGTGGCGGCGGCCAATCATATCTACGACGGCATGCATAACATCATCCGCCAGCTGCGTCCTGGGTCGCTGGACAATCTGGGCTTGTCCGAGACCTTGCGCGACGCGGTTTCCAACTGGCAGGCGCAGAACCCGACCATACGCTTCAGTTTGAACTTGTCTGGCGAACTGGATGCCCTAGGTGAAACGCTGAATATCAATCTGTATCGCATCGTGCAGGAATCGGTCACCAATGCCATCCGTCATGCCCAGGCCAGCAGCATCGAGATCAGGCTGGCCATGAGTGCGGCAGGTGAGTTGCAGCTGACGATCAAGGACGATGGTGCAGGCATGGATATCTGCATGGTGGATCAGACCAGCCACTTTGGTCTGCTAGGCATCCGCGAACGTGCGCAGGCACTACGCGGCAGCTTCAGCCTGGAATCCTTACCGCAACAAGGCACGACCATCCACGTGAACATACCTAAAGGAAGTCAGACAACATGAGCGGTACTATCAAGGTGATGCTGGTGGATGACCATGCCGTGGTGCGTATGGGATTCAAGATGCTGCTGGAATCGGCAGCCGATATCAAGGTGATCGCCGAGGCCGAGAACGGCGAGCAGGGTGTGAAGATGTATCAGGAACACCAGCCGGATGTGGTGGTGATGGACATCACCATGCCCGGTATAGGCGGCCTGGAGGCTATCGAGCGCATCATGGCCAAGGACAACAATGCGCGCATCCTGGTGCTGTCTGCGCATGAAGATTCGGTGCACCCCAAGCGCGTGCTGAGCGCCGGTGCCATGGGCTATCTGACCAAGCGCAGTGCTGCCGAGGAGCTCATCAAAGCCATACGCACGGTGGCCGGACGCAAACGCTATCTGGAAGCCAGCATCGCGCAGCAGATGGCGATACAGCAGCTTTCTGGCGAACAGAATCCGGTGGATGTGCTGTCTGATCGGGAGTTTGAAGTGTTCATCGCGCTGGCCAAGGGCAAGAGCACCAACGACATCGCCGATACCCTGTGTCTGTCACCCCGCACCGTGGGCACCCACCTTTACAACATCAAGCAGAAATTGAATGCCAACAACTCAGCCGAGATCGCGCTGATCGCCATGCGCTCCGGTCTGATCGATCCTTGATTTGTGATTTGTTGGCTCTGGATGTGCTTGCCAAGTCATAGCCACTTTTTTGACGCGTCGTCGCGGCCCGGTCTGCAGTACGACGCGTGGCGTGGCCGCCCCGGCTATTGTTTGACGCGTGGCGTGGCCGCCACGCTTATGACCCCACTCAGTATGATCAGCGCCACCGCGAGCCAGCGGTCGGTGGAGAGTGTTTCCCCCCACAGTACGATGCCGAACAGGCTGGCCAGTACCACGGTGCTGTAAGCCAGGCTGCCGACGACAAGCGGGCTGCCGGTGCGATAGGCGCGGGTCATGGCCAGTTGTGCCAGTGTGGCACTGACGCCTATGCCCAGTAGCAATGGCAGGTCACTCCAGTTCAGCATAGTGAAACGGTGCAGCAGCATCCAGGCCCCACCGCCCAGTGTGCACACCAGCGTGAAATAGAACACGGTGCGCCAATCGGGCTCACCGGCCCGACCCAGCTGGGTCACCTGCACATACACGATGCCCGCCAGGATGCCGGATAACAGGCCCAATCCGCCCGCCAGCAGCTCGTCAGCGTGCATGCTGGGGCGCAATAGCAACGCCACGCCGATAAAGCCCAATAACACCGCCCCCACCAGCCAGGGCCTGGGCCGCTCGTGCAGCATGAAGGGCATGGCGATGGCAAGGAAGATGGGCGAGGTGTAATTCAAGGTGACGGCGGTGGCCAGTGGCAACTCGCTGATGGCATAAAAGAACAGCACCAGCGCCAGAAAGCCCAGAAAAGAGCGTGACATGTGCATGCCCAGCATGCTGGTGCGTAGTGACAGGTGCTGCACCTGAGCGACCAGGGCGATGAACACCAGACCGAACAGCGAGCGGTAGAACACCAGTTCTGCGCTGGAGAATTTCTGCGCGCCTATCTTGACCAGCACACCCATGATGGCGAACAGCAGGCCGGCCACCAGCATCCACAGGCTGCCGATGCGCGGGCGGCTCATGGCTCAAGCCTTGATGAGATCAGGGGCGTTATCAGAGGTGGCGATCAAGCTGCAGGTGCAACCAGTGATGAAAATGTTCCAGACCGGTCTCCATGGGGTGTTGATAAGGACCGGATTCATCCAGTTGCTGCGCATGCAATGCCTGACGGCCACGGTGCATGCGCTCGCAGATCTCTTTATCTTCGACGGCGGTCTCGTTGTAAGCCGCCTGCTGCGCTTCCACGAATTCGCGCTCGAACAGGACGATGTCTTCCGGATAGTAGAACTCGACTACATTGCTGCAGGCATGTGGGCCACGCGGGATCAGGTGCGACACCACTAGCACGTTGGGGTACCACTCGATCATCAGGAATGGGTAATACACCATCCAGATCGCACCATGCCGGGGTGTTTTACCCTGATTGTATTGCAGCACCTGCTGCTGCCAGCGCTGGTAGGTGGGGCTGCCGTGCTTGTTGAGCGCCTGCTTGACGCCTACCGTCTGCACGCTCCAGTGGTCGCCGAACTGCCAGTCCAGCTGTTCACAATCGACAAACTGGTTGAGACCCGGATGGAACGGCCCCACGTGATAATCCTCCAGATAGACTTCGATGAAGGTCTTCCAGTTGAAGTCATACTCTTCCACCATCACGCGGTCCAGCATGTAGCCGGTGAAATCGAAATCCTGCTTGCAGCCCAGCTTGGCTAGATCGCGAGCGATGTCACGTTTGCCAGCGAACAGCAGGCCTTGCCACTCCTGTAGCTCGGTGTTGTGCAGGTTGAGGCAGGGGTTTTCGTTGAAATGCGGAGCGCCCATCAATTCGCCACGCAGGTTGTAAGTCCAGCGGTGCAAAGGGCAGACGATGTGCTGTGCATGGCCGCGACCTTCCAGCATCACGGCCTGGCGGTGGCGGCAGACATTGCTGATCAGGGCAACGCCACCCTGATTGCGCACCAGCGCTTTCGCGTCCTGCATCCAGCCCAGTGTATGAAAGTCGCCCGGATTGGGCACCATCAGCGTATGGCCCACGTAAGCAGGCTGGTGCGGGAACAGGTGTTGCTGTTCGAGCTGGTAGATGGACGGATCCACATACCAGGACACCGGGATATGCGAGCGTTTAAGTGTGGCTTTGTTTAGATCGGAAACTGGAACTGAGGTGAGTGTGACCATCGTGCTTCATCTACATTTTAAGCAAGCAGTCTGTCAAAACTGGCTGGCCTGGATTCTTAAGCAAGCTGGCTAGCGATTACGTTGCCAAGAATGCCATATACCCATTGGATTTTGCCCTAAACGCAGATTTTTTCAAGTGAATTTTGCGTTTTTGCTGGTCAAAATGCGACCTGGAAACAAGCCTATTCTTGATTGTTGACCGCTTTTCAGCTAACCTCAAGGTGCTGTTGTGCAACCATTTAGCGCTGCCTGCAACCATTTCAGAGAGGGATGCACGTTATGAAAAATCCATTGGATTCGATCTCGGGTACCGTCATATCCGGCTTGTTGCTGACGGTGGTGCTCTATCTGATTGTGGTGAACTGTTTGACGGCAGGAGCCTGACCATGGAATACGGTATCGAAATCGGCGCATTGTTTCGCTGGGTTCACGTCGTGGCCGGTGTGGCCTGGGTGGGCCTGCTGTACTACTTCAATCTGGTGCAAGTGCCTGCCATGGCCGCTGCGGCGGCAGATCAGGGTGGTCCGGGTGGCGCAGGCATAACCAAATATGTGGCACCACGTGCTTTGTTCTGGTTCCGCTGGTCGGCACTGGTGACCTGGCTGGCGGGGGCTGCGTTGCTAGGGCCGGCTTTTGTGGATGCCTTTACCTTGCAGCCTGCTTATGCAGCGATCGGCGTGGGTGCCTGGCTGGGCACCATAATGTTGCTCAACGTGTGGGGCATCATCTGGCCGAATCAGAAACGCATACTGGGCATGGTGCCCGCCAGTGACGAACAAAAAGCAAAAGCCCGACGGCTGGCTTTTCTGGCATCACGGACCAACACCATGCTGTCGATACCCATGCTGTTCTTTATGGTGAACGGCCTCACCCACAAGGCACTCATCGGTCTGTAATATTGCCGTATTAGAGTGCACACGGCGGCGGGTGCCGCCGTTTTCTTTTTAACGAGTAGTAACGAGCATAGAAGCAAGCCATGTCGCAACATTTAATGAATACCTACAATCGGCAGCCGGTGACTTTCGCACGGGGCGAAGGCGTCTGGCTGTGGGACCAGCATGGCAAACGCTATCTGGATGCCTTGTCCGGGGTCGCCGTCAATGGTTTGGGTCATGCCCATCCCAAGCTGCTGGCCGCCATCAATGCGCAAGCAGCGCGCATGATTCATGTCTCCAATATCTACCAGATCGCCGAACAGGCCGCGCTAGCGGACAAACTGTGTGCCGTGGCCGGCATGGACAAGGTGTTCTTCTGCAACTCCGGTTGTGAAGCCAACGAGGCTGCCATCAAGCTGGCACGCTTATATGGGCATCAGCGGGGTATCGAGAACCCGGAGATCATCGTCATGGAGCGCGCGTTCCATGGCCGTACCATGGCGACCTTGTCCGCCACCGGTAATCGCAAGGCACAGGCTGGTTTTGAACCGCTGGTGAGTGGTTTCGTGCGCGTGCCCTTCGATGATCTGGATGCTGTCGAGCAGATCGCCGCGCACAACAAGAATGTGGTCGCCGTGCTGGTTGAGCCCGTGCAGGGGGAGGGCGGCATCAACATCCCCCATGACGTGGCCGCTTATCTGCAAGGTCTGCGTCGTATTTGCGACCGCCATGGCTGGTTGCTGATGGTGGATGAGGTGCAGAGTGGCATAGGCCGTACCGGCACCTGGTTCGCGTTCCAGCACACCGCTATCGTGCCTGATGTGATGACCCTGGCCAAAGGGCTGGGCTCGGGCGTGCCTATCGGCGCCTGTGTCGCGCATGGCGCTGCGGCTGACGTATTCAGTTATGGCAAGCATGGCTCCACGTTCGGTGGTAACCCGCTGGCCTGTGCGGCTGCGCTGGCCACGCTGGACGCCATCGCAGAGGATAAACTGCGCGAAAATGCCCAACAGCAAGGCGACTGGATCCGCGAGCAGTTCCTGCAGGCATTCAAGGATGTGCCGGGCGTGCTGAAGGTGCGCAATGCCGGCCTGATGATCGGTATCGAGCTGGATCGCCCTTGTGGCGAACTGGTCGCGCAGGCCCTGGAAGCGGGTGCACTGATCAATGTCACTGCAGACAGTGTGGTGCGCCTGCTGCCCTCGCTGATTATCCAGCGCGCAGAAGCTGCGCAATTGGTCGCCATACTGGTACCTTTGATCAAACAGTTTCTGACGGTGGGTGCAAAATGAGTATCCGTCACTTTTTGCAATTCAATGACTTGAGTCGTGATGAGCTGGACTACATCTTCGAACGCGCTTTGTGGATCAAGGCGCAGTTCAAGGATTATCAGCAATACTGGCCGCTGACCGACCGTACGCTGGTGATGATCTTTGAAAAAGCCAGCACGCGTACGCGCTTGTCGTTCGAAGCGGGTATGCAGCAGTTGGGTGGCAGCGCGATCTACCTGAACACGCGTGACTCGCAACTGGGGCGTGGCGAGCCGGTGGAAGATGCGGCGCAGGTGATCTCGCGCATGAGCGACATCGTCATGATCCGTACCTTCGAGCAGGAGATCATCGAGCGCTTCGCGGCCAATTCGCGCGTGCCTGTCATCAATGGTCTGACCAATGAATACCATCCTTGTCAGATCCTGGCGGATATCCTGACCTTCATCGAGCACCGCGGCCCTATCCAGGGCAAGACGGTGGCCTGGATAGGCGATTCCAACAATGTCTGCAACACCTGGTTGCAGGCGGCGGAAGTGCTGGATTTCAACGTGCATGTCTCCACGCCGCCCGGTTACGAGGTCGAGCAGGAGCGCGCTGGTCTGTATGGCCATGCCCACTATGAAGAATTCGCTGACCCCATGGAAGCGGCGCGTGGTGCTGATCTGGTCACCACGGATGTGTGGACCAGCATGGGCTTCGAAGCCGAGAACGAGGAGCGCATGCGCGACTTCGCCGACTGGCAAGTGGATGCCGATATGATGAAGGTGGCAGCCAAGGATGCGCTGTTCATGCACTGCCTGCCCGCGCACCGCGGCGAGGAAGTTTCTGCCGATGTCATCGACGGTCCGCATTCCGTGGTCTGGGACGAAGCTGAAAACAGGCTGCATGTACAAAAAGCGCTGCTGGAATTCCTTTTGCTGGGACGTATCAACAAGGTGTAGCAGTAGAATGCAGCCTGTTTCGGTGCAGGCTAACTCGCGTAGCGATGTTAAGCCGCCATGCGGCGGCCGCAGCCAAAACGGCTAGCATATACAAAAAGCGCTGCTGGAATTCCTTTTGCTGGGACGTATCAACAAGGCGTAGCAGTAAAGAGCGTAGCAGTAGAATGCAGCCTGTTTTGATTTAAATATTGTTTTAATACATTGGGTAACACAGGAAAACTAAAGTAATGAGTGATATCAAGAAAGTGGTGCTGGCCTATTCGGGTGGCCTGGATACTTCAGTGATCCTGAAGTGGCTGCAGGATACCTATCAATGTGAAGTGGTGACCTTCACGGCCGATATCGGCCAGGGCGAGGAGCTGGAGCCGGCACGCGAGAAGGCCAGGAAATTCGGCATCAAGGAGATCTACATCGACGATCTGCGCGAAGAGTTCGTGCGCGATTTCGTGTTCCCGATGTTCCGCGCCAACACCGTCTACGAAGGTGAATACCTGCTGGGCACTTCGATCGCCCGTCCGCTGATCGCCAAGCGCCTGATCGAGATCGCCAAGGAAACCAATGCCGTTGCCATCTCGCATGGTGCCACCGGCAAAGGCAACGACCAGGTACGTTTCGAGCTGGGTGCCTATGCGCTGAACCCCAACATCAAGATCATCGCGCCCTGGCGTGAATGGGACCTGTTGTCGCGCGAAAAGCTCTTGGCCTACGCAGAGACCAACGGCATCCCGGTCGAGATGAAGCACAAGCAGGGCGGTAGCCCGTATTCCATGGACGCCAATCTGCTGCACATCAGCTATGAAGGTCGTCATCTGGAGAACCCGGCGGCTGAAGCGGAAGAAGACATGTGGCGCTGGACGGTGAGCCCGGAAAAAGCGCCGGATGCCGCCGAGTATCTGGACATCGAATACCGGAACGGCGACCCGGTCGCCCTGAATGGGCAAGCCATGGCCCCGCACGACTTGCTGGCGCACCTGAATGCGCTGGGCGGCAAGCACGGTATCGGTCGTCTGGATCTGGTCGAGAACCGCTATGTGGGCATGAAGTCGCGTGGCTGCTACGAGACTCCGGGCGGTACCATCATGCTCAGAGCCCACCGTGCGATTGAATCCATCACACTGGACCGTGAAGTGGCCCATTTGAAGGACGACCTGATGGCACGTTATGCCAGCCTGATCTATAACGGCTACTGGTGGAGTCCTGAGCGTGTTGCGCTGCAAACGCTGATCGATCACACGCAGCATAGCGTCAACGGCTGGGTGCGCCTCAAGCTGTACAAGGGCAACGTCATCGTGGCCGGGCGTGATAGCGATACCGATTCCCTGTTCGACCCGACCATCGCGACCTTTGAAGATGACGCGGGTGCCTACGATCAGAAGGATGCAGGCGGCTTCATCAAGCTGAATGCCTTGCGCATGCGCATCGCCGCCAATCGCCGCAAACTGTCCTGATGGTTTGATAGCTAGTCAGCACAGTCTGTATTGACTAAAGCCAGATCAACAAAGCCAGCGCATGCTGGCTTTGTTGTTTGCGCTGGCCCGAGGCCGCATTCGTTCAGCCTGGATTCAGCAACTCGCTCTAAACTGTGCTTGTTGATATACGGAGTATGCTTGCGCAAACGGCGCTGAACAGCAGACACAACAGGCAAATGAAGCAGAATGGATTGATTCACTCATGTCGCTCACACGCATGCTCTTAACTGTCTTGCTGCTGGCAAATGCATGGACAGGGCCAGCACATGCCATGGACATCGGCCCGGCCGAGGCGCGCGACCTGGTGAAATCGGGATATATCCTCTCCTTCGAGAAGATCGCCAGTCAGGCACTGGCGATCAGGCCCGGCGATATCCTTGAAACCGAGCTGGAGCTGAAAAAGGGCCGTTACATCTACGAGGTGGAGGTGCTGGATGCCAAAGGCAATGTGTGGGAGCTTAAGCTCGATGCCAGTACCGGTCAGCTGATCAAGCTGGAGTTGGATCACTGATGCGCCTGTTGCTGGTCGAAGACGATGCAACACTGGGGCCGCAATTGCGCAGTGCTTTGCAGCGCGCCGGTTATGCCGTCGACCTGGCGGTGGATGGCATGGATGCCGAGGCGCTGGGCGATATCGAGCCTTACGATCTGGCGGTCCTCGATCTGGGCTTGCCCGGTCGCCCCGGTCTTGAGGTGTTGGCGCGCTGGCGCAGTCGGGGTAACCGTTTGCCCGTTGTGGTGCTGACCGCCCGTGGCAGCTGGCAGGAGAAGGTAGAGGGCTTTCGTGCCGGTGCGGATGATTACCTGAGCAAGCCGTTCCAGATGGAGGAGTTGCTGGTACGGGTCAGTGCGGTGTTGAAACGCAGCCAATCGCAACTGGCAGGGCCACTGACCATCGATGGCCTGATGCTGGACGAAGCCACGCAGAGCGTGGTGGATGCGCAGCAACAGCGCCACCCGCTGACCGGCACCGAGTACCGCTTGTTGCGCTATCTGATGCTGCACCCCGGGCAAGTGCTGTCCAAGACCAGGCTGGTCGAGCACGTGTATGACAATGACAGCGACAAGGACAGCAACGTCATCGAAGTCTATATCAACCGCTTGCGCCACAAGCTGGGGGCTGAGCTGATCCAGACGCGGCGTGGTCAAGGTTATGTGTTCGGGTTGAGTGCCTGATGCGGCTCAGCGTACGCCTGGCCTTGGGGCTTACCGTCAGTCTGGTGCTGTTGCTGACCTTGCAATGGGTGCTGGCCAGCATCGTGATCCGTCACCTCGCCGAAGATCAAGTCCTGATACGCTTGCAGCAGGACGCCGAAAGCCTGTTGTCCGGTGTGGATATTGAGGCGGATGGCAGGATGGTGCTCGATAAAGCGCGCATCAACACCAGCTATCAGCGGCCTTTTTCCGGTCATTATTACAGCATCAGTAGTGCAGGGCAGGGGCTGCTGTCGCGTTCCCTGTGGGATAGCGAGCTGGCCGTTGCCGAGCTCAATCCTGGCGTCACCGTGCACTTCAAGGCCAGCGGCCCACAGCAACAGCCTTTGCTGGTCCTGGTGCAGGGGTACCGCAAACATGGGCGCAATATCAGCATCGCGGTGGCCGAAGACACCAGCAAGCTGCGCGCCGGTATGCAGCAGTTCCAGATATTGAACGGTACGCTATCGCTGCTGGTATTGCTGTTGTTGCTATTGCTGCAGTACCGCATCGTCAGCACTGGCTTGCGCCCCTTGATGAATCTGCGCGGTGACATGGCAAAGTTGCAGCGCGGCGAGACCGACCGCGTTTCCAGCGCTGCCCCCGCCGAGATCGCGCCTGTCATCAATGAATTGAATCGACTGCTGGCCACCATGGGCAAGCGCAGCAAACGTTCGCGCGAAGCGCTGGGTAATCTGGCACATGCCCTCAACACACGCCTGGCCGCACTCAATCAGCTGGCGGATGCGCCTGCGCTGGCCGAGCATGCGGAGCTGCGTGTCGCCATCACGGATACCAGCGAAGCCATGCGCCGTATCGTGGCGCGTGAATTGAAGCGTGCCAGGCTGATCGGCGACACGCTGCCTGGCCGTCGCGTAGACCTGCACGGTGAAACCGGTTTGCTGCTGCAGACCTTGCAGCTCATGTACCAGGGCAAGCCGCTCTATATCGATAGCCAGGTGGCTGAGGACGCGCACTTCGCTGGCGATCAGGAAGACCTGCTGGAGATGCTGGGCAACCTCATGGATAACGCCTGTAAATGGTGTAAGCACCAGGTCAGCCTGACCATACTGCAACAGCGGGGTGTGCGTTTTATCGTGGAAGATGATGGGCCTGGCTGCTTGCCCGAGGAGATGGAGCATCTCACCTCCCGTGGTTTCCGTATCGATGAGAGCAAGCCGGGCAGTGGCCTGGGTCTGGCCATCGTGCGTGACATCGTCGAAAGCTACGGAGGTCAGCTCAGTTTTTCCCGTTCTGAGCGACTTGGTGGCCTGCGCGTGTCAGTGACCATGCCGGAGCGTGATGCGGATAAATTTTAGCTGTGGAGTTAGCGGCTGCGATTTGCGATAATCCAGCTTGTTTAACAGGAGCAAACTCATGGCCCAATTCGATCACGTCAGTGTCAAAAAGAAAGCAAACGTCTATTTCGACGGTAAATGTGTCAGTCACACGGTCATGTTCCCGAATGGTACGCGCTGCACGGTAGGCGTCATTTTTCCCAGCACCCTGACCTTCAACACCGGCTCGCCTGAGCTGATGGAGATCAACTGCGGCAGCTGCCGGGTACGCCTGGCCGGCGAGGAAAGCTGGAGAAGCTACGCGGCCGGTGAGAAATTCACCGTGCCTGGTAATTCCAGTTTTGAGATCGAGACCATCGAGATGGTCGATTACGTCTGTCATTTCGAGTAGATCATGCCTTCGTTCGATATCAGCTCCGAAGCCGACATGGTCGCGTTGAAGAATGCGGTCGATGTCGCAGCACGCCAGATCGGCAACCGTTACGATTTCAAGGGCACCTCGGCCAGCATCGAGCTGAACGAGAAGGACAAGCAGATCACTTTGTTCGGTGATTCGGATTTTCAGCTCGATCAGATCAAGGACATCCTGTTCCCGGCGCTGGAGAAAAAAGAGCCGGACAGTGCCAAGCGCCTGGACCATCAGGATGTGCAGAAGATCTCTGGCAACAAGGTCAAGCAGATGATGAAGATTCGCGATGGCATCGATACGGAGTTGGCCAAGCGTATCGTCAAGCTGATCAAGGACTCCGGTCTGAAGGTGCAGGCCAGCATCCAGGGCGACACGGTACGCGTCAATGGCGCCAAACGTGACCTATTGCAGGACACCATCGCATTTGTGCGAAAATCGGTGACGGATTTTCCATTACAATTCGGAAACTTCAGAGACTGAAGCTTTCAGGCTTTCGATGTTGGTTGGATAACTTTTAGGAGAATGCAATGAACAAAGTGTTTTTACTGCTGGTTTCCATGGCGTTTCTGGCTGGCTGCAACACGGTTGCTGGCGTAGGCAAGGATCTGGAAAAGGGTGGCGAAGCCATTCAGAAATCTGCCAAGTAAGTAAGCTTAGGCGTCATGCTGCCCGGGCGCGTCTTGGGCCGCTGACGCTTTTTCATTTTTTAAACCTGCAGTACTGCAAACGCAGTACCAAGATACGCAGGACAGGACATCGCAATGTTGACAGTTGGCTTTATCGGATGGCGCGGCATGGTGGGCTCGGTGCTCATGCAACGCATGCGCGAAGAACAGGATTTTTCTTTGATCGATCCGGTGTTCTTCACCACTTCGCAGCCCGGCGGGCAAGGCCCCTCGGTAGGCAAGGAGGTGCCGCCACTCAAGGATGCCCGCAGCATCGCCGAACTTAAGGCCATGGATGTCATCGTCTCCTGTCAGGGGGGAGATTACACCACCGAGATATTCCCGCAGTTACGCGCTGCAGGCTGGCATGGGCACTGGATCGATGCAGCCTCCGCACTACGTATGGAGCAGGACGCTGTGATCATTCTGGATCCGGTCAATCAGCCGGTGATCGACGCGGCATTAGCTAAGGGCGGCAAGAACTGGGTGGGCGGTAACTGTACCGTATCGCTGATGCTGATGGCCTTGCATGGCCTGTTCAAGGCCGATCTGGTCGAGTGGGCCACCTCCATGACCTATCAGGCGGCTTCCGGTGCTGGTGCGCAGAACATGCGTGAACTGCTCAAGCAGATGGGCGAGGCGCATCGCGTGGCTGCTGATCTGCTTGCACAACCAGCGTCTGCCATTCTGGATATCGACCGCGAAGTGGCTGGTATCCTGCGCGATGAACGCTTCCCGACCGCCCACTTTGGCGTGCCGCTGGCGGGCAGCCTGATCCCCTGGATAGACAAGGATCTGGGTAACGGTCAAAGCAAGGAAGAGTGGAAGGGTGGTGTTGAAACCAACAAGATCCTGGGGCGCAGCGCCGATCCGCTGGTCATCGACGGCCTGTGCGTGCGCATCGGCGCGATGCGATGCCATTCGCAGGCGCTCACCATCAAGCTGCGTCAGGATGTGCCGCTGGATGACATCACCGCCATGCTGGATGCGGCCAATCCATGGGCCAAGGTCATCCCCAATGAGCGCGAGATCACTATGCGTGAATTGACGCCAGCGGCCGTGACCGGCACCTTGATGACGCCGGTAGGTCGCCTGCGCAAGCTGGCGATGGGGCCACACTACCTGTCCGCATTCACGGTGGGCGACCAGCTGTTATGGGGCGCAGCCGAGCCATTGCGCCGCATGTTGAGAATACTGGTCGCACAATGACCCTGCACAGGCTGAATGCCGGCGCTATCAGCCCGTGCCTTGACAAACACGTCGCGCAGCGGGCGCTTTATCCTGGCGACCGCACGCAACGCTCGCCTAAATGAGCTTGGCCGACTAAGATATCTGCTATGCGGGTGAATCACATCAAGCTGCGTAGCGACACGCACATCCCCAAGCGTATGGCACGGCAGTTCCGTGCCTGGTGTACAGCCTGCCTGCTGGGCTTCAGTTTTAGCGCGCATGCGGCCAGTTTGGGGCAGTTGCAACTTGGCTCTGGCCAAGGCGAGCCCCTGTTCGCCACACTGCCTGTTGCGACTGAAGGCGACCCTGTCGACAGCGTGTCCGTTTCAATCGTCGGCCGAGAATACCTTGCAGCCCGCGGCTATGCGGTGCCTGCGTTGTATGAGCAGCTGGCCTTCAATCTGCGTGAGCTGAACGGCCAGCCTGTGCTGGTGATCACCACCGCAGATGCGGTCACTGAGCCGCAATTCGACCTGCTGGTGCAGGTGCACTGGCCAAGTGGCAGCCAGGTGCGTGCTTATCGGGTCGATTTTGCTGCCGTGCGTATCGGTGCAGACGATGCCGCCACCCTCGATGGTCCTGTCATCGACCGTACCTCCACCCCATTACAAACCCATACCATCGCCAGGGGCGATACATTGAACACGGTCGCAGAGCGCATGCGGCTGGCGGGGCAGACCCGTGAGCAGATGCTGCTGTCGATCTTCAAGTCCAATCCGGATGCGTTCGATGACAATAATATGCATCGCCTCAAGGTCGGCAAGATCTTGCGTGCACCGGATGCCGACACGGTAGAGGCCGTGCCCCAGCCGGAAGCCGTCGCCGAGATCCGTGTGCAGACACGTGACTGGAACGCTTACAAGGCCCGTGTTGCCGCCGCTGCCAAACCACTGCCGGAAGCAGCAGCTGCGCCGGAGAAAGAAGCGAGTCCGCAAGCCAGCACAGGCAACATCACGGTGGCAGAGCCGCCTGCCGCTACACAGGGTGACAGGGTGGTGCTATCCAAAGGCGCAGAGCTGCAGGACGGTCAGCAGAGCCTGATCGACAAGCTGAATGCCATTCAGGAAACGGCCGCTGCCCGCGAGCGCAGCATCAAGGAAGCCAACGCGCGCATCGCCATACTGGAAAAACAGATCGAAGACCTGCAAGCGCTGTTTGCCATGAAAAGCAAGCTGCTGGCAGACCTGCAAGTTGCCGAACAAGCGCTTGCCAAAGCGCAAGCAGAAGCCAAAGCGCAAGCTGAATCAGAGGCGCAAGCAGATGCACAACGAGAGGCTGAATCGCCGTCAGCAGCCCAAGCCGGGGCCCAAGATGTCGCCAGCGGCTGGTTCTCCCAACAGTTCCCCATGGTGGCCGGTTTTGCCCGCGAGCACTTGAGTGGGCTTTGCAATGGCGTGACCGGCTTGTTCATCGGCCTGCTATTGTTGTTGCTACTGGTGGTTGCTATTGTGCGATCCAGTGTGCGATCCAGCCGTCGTCGTGCTGCGGCTATCGCAACGCCCAAGCCCGAAGTGCGCATGCCGTCCAGAGAGACCAGGCATACGCCACGCATCATCGATCATGTCATCCTGCCGGCGAAGCCTGCAGAGGCGGTGCCAGTGGGGGCCGACAGCGCTGCGAAGACGGATGCAACGCCTGGCGTGCTTGCAGATGCCAATGTAGCGGCTGCAGGAGAGCCCGCCATCCGTGCCGAGCCCGTCGCCAATGATGGCGGTGAGCAATCAGACTCTAGGCCAGTCGATGCAGTCGACTATGCTACGGATGTTTCGCCAGTCGCAGCGCCAAGTGAGTCCATCAGTTCCTCTGACGCCCCCGTCGAACTGGTAGCGCAGGTCGTCACGCCAGCTGAAGACATGGCCAGCACCAAGGTTGAGCCTGCTGAACCTGTTGTGGCTGCAGAGGCTTCAGCATCCGTGCCTGCATCTGCGAAACCCCCTTCAGCAAAATCCACTGCCGCTGATGGTGCGGCTGATCTTGATTTCTCCAGCATCAATCTTGACTTCGAGGTGGGAGGCGATGCGACGCCTGCGCCTGCAGAAGTTGAACTGGATCAGCCGGAAATGGACACCAAAATCGACCTTGCCACCGCCTACATCGACATGGAAGATCTGCCAGCAGCGCGCGTGCTGTTGAACGAGGTCGTCAAGTCTGGCAGTCAGCGTCAACAGGCGCGTGCCCAGGCACTGCTGACGCGCATAGGCTAGGGCGCAAGCGCTACTTGTTATTGTGCACGCCTGTGTCCGTATCCTGTTATTGGTGTTGATGGCGATCGCCGTCGCCGACTCAGGCCTGGTTCAATTGCTGTTGTTGGCTGCTCCGGTTGCCGTCTGGTTGTACTTTGGCAGTTGGCCGCGATTTGTGTCCATGTTGCGGCGCAGCCGCCTGTTATTACTTTCCCTGCTGTTGATCTATGCCTGGACCACGCCCGGCGAATACCTGCCCGGCTGGCCTTTGTGGCTGGCACCCAGTTATGAAGGCCTGGCGGCTGGTGGCTTGCAGCTATTGCGACTCGCACTGATGCTGGCGGCACTGAGTCTGTTATTGCAAACCACCAGCCGTGAGCAGTTCATCGCCGGTCTGTTGCAGCTGGCCAGCCCTTTGCGGTTTGTTGGCCTGGACCCGCAGCGTTTTGCTGCGCGGCTGTGGCTGACCTTGCATTATCTGGAAGAGATGCCGCCACGCCAGTCGCTGCAGCTCGCATTTGCACAGTTGCAAGCGCCGCCATCTGAACCGCAGTCCCTGCATACCATCCACCTGCAGCTTGCGCCCTGGCGCAAGACGGATACCGTCCTGCTGTTGCTGGGCGTGATACTGACTGTTCTGGTGTGCGTGCTGTGAGGATAGCGCTGGGTGTCGAGTACGATGGCAGCCATTTCTGTGGCTGGCAGAGTCAGCCTGGTGGATGCGGTGTGCAGGACGCCCTGGAGCGTGCATTGCAGGTATTGGCTGGTCACGATGTGCGCGTTACAGCGGCCGGACGTACCGATACCGGCGTGCATGCCCTGTCGCAGGTGGTGCATTTCGATACCGATACCGAACGGCCCATGACGGCCTGGGTGCGTGGCGTCAACGCACACATGCCTGGCTGGGTGAGGGTGTTGTGGGCCCAGCATGTGGATGCACGTTTCAATGCACGTTTTGACGCGCATAGTCGTCGCTATCAGTACATTCTGGTCAATCAAGCCGTGGCACCGGCCGTGCTGGCGGGGAAGGTGGGCTGGTTCCATCTGCCGCTGGATGTGCATGCCATGCAGCAGGCCGCTGAACAGTTGCTGGGCGAGCATGACTTCAGCGCCTTCCGGGCTGCCGAGTGTCAGGCCAAGTCACCGGTGCGTACCCTGACAGAAGCCAGCCTCGCTCGGCAGGGTAACAGCATCACCTTCAGTTTTTCCGCCAACGCCTTCTTGCATCATCAGGTACGCAATATGGTGGGCATGCTGGTCTATGTAGGAAAAGGCAAACTGCAGGCGAATGCGGTGCAAATGTTGTTGTCTGAGCGTGACCGCCGTCTGTCGCCACCCACCTTCGCGCCTGATGGCTTGTATCTTGCCGGAGTCGGTTATGATGCGCATTGGGGTCTGCCATGCACCACGCGCAGTGTGAATCTCAGTTTATGAATGGATGCTGTCAGGTAGGGTCAAGTTGAGGACACGTGTCAAAATTTGCGGTATCACCCGGGTCGAGGATGCGCTGGCGGCGGTCGCTGCCGGTGCAGATGCCATTGGTCTGGTGTTCTATGCGCCCAGCCCGCGCTGTGTCAGTGTGGAACGGGCTGCCGAGATCGCGGCTGCCATCCCCGCATTCGTCAGTGTCGTTGGCTTGTTTGTCGATGCCAGCCGTGACCAGGTCGAACAGGTGCTGCAGGCGGTACCGCTGGACTTGTTGCAGTTCCATGGCGAAGAGCCGCCTGACTATTGCCGCCAGTTCGCACGCCCCTATATCAAGGCGGTCGCGGTGCGGGAGGGGACAAATTTGCTACAATACGCCGCTGATTATCATGATGCGCGCGGCTTGCTGCTGGATACCTATCATGCTGCCATGCCGGGTGGCACCGGTCAGGTGTTCGACTGGGGTTTGATCCCGGCTGATCTGGCCAGGCCGGTGATCCTGGCAGGCGGGCTGCAGGCAGATAATGTAGCTCAGGCCATCGCACAAGTGCGGCCTTACGCAGTCGATGTCAGTGGTGGCGTAGAACAATCAAAAGGAATCAAGGATGCAGCCAGAATGGCGGCATTCATGCGAGGAGTTGGGAATGCAAGTGTATGACATGCCGGATGGACGTGGCCACTTTGGACCTTACGGAGGTACGTTCGTCGCCGAGACCCTGATCGAAGCACTGGACGAGTTGCGCGCCATGTATGAGCGCTACCGTCATGATCCGGAGTTCCTGGCAGAGTTTGCTTACGATCTCAAGCACTTTGTCGGTCGGCCCAGCCCGATCTATCACGCCAGGCGCTTGAGCGACCAGGTAGGCGGGGCGCAGATTTATTTCAAGCGTGAAGACCTCAACCATACCGGTGCACACAAGGTGAATAACACGGTAGGGCAGGCATTGCTGGCCAAGCGCATGGGCAAGCCGCGCGTAATTGCCGAGACCGGTGCCGGTCAGCATGGCGTGGCCACTGCCACCATTGCCGCCCGTCTGGGTCTGGAATGTGTGGTCTATATGGGTTCCGAGGACGTGAAGCGTCAGGCGCCCAATGTGTACCGCATGAAGCTGCTGGGCGCCACCGTGGTGCCAGTCGAGAGCGGCTCCAAGACCCTCAAGGATGCGCTCAACGAAGCCATGCGTGACTGGGTCACCAATATCTCGGATACCTTTTACATCATCGGCACGGTGGCCGGCCCGCATCCTTACCCCATGATGGTGCGCGATTTTCAGGCCGTGATCGGCGTGGAAGCCAAGGTGCAGATGCAGGAGATGCTGGGGCGCCAGCCTGATGCGGTGGTCGCCTGTGTGGGCGGTGGCTCCAATGCCATGGGTATCTTCTATCCCTACATTGACGTGGATGGTGTGCGTCTGATCGGTGTCGAAGCGGCAGGGCATGGTATCGAGACCGGCATGCATGCCGCCCCGCTCACCGCCAACAGCCCAGTCGGTGTGCTGCATGGCAATCGTACCTACCTGATGCAGGATGCTGATGGCCAGATCATCGAGACCCATTCCATCTCGGCTGGTCTTGATTATCCTGGCGTGGGCCCGGAGCATGCCTGGCTGAAAGACATCCAGCGCGCTGAGTATGTGGCGGTGACTGACGATGAAGCCATGGCCGCTTTCCATAATCTGTGCCGCACCGAGGGCATCATCCCGGCCCTGGAATCCAGCCATGCCATCGCCTACGCTAGCAAGCTGGCCGCGACCATGAGCAAGGACCAAGTCATCCTGGTGAACCTGTCCGGGCGCGGCGACAAGGACATCAATACGGTGGCACGTCTGTCCGGCATCACGCTATAAACTACTATAAGAAAACATCGTAACGTTATGTCTCGTATAAAATCTGTATTCGCTGAACTCAAGGCGCAAGGCAAAAAAGCCTTGATCCCCTACATCACGGCAGGTGACCCGCACCCACGGTTCACGGTCGATCTCATGCACACCATGGTCAAGCACGGTGCCGACATGATAGAGCTGGGCGTGCCGTTCTCTGACCCCATGGCGGATGGCCCGGTGATCCAGCGCGCCAGCGAGCGTGCTTTGGCGCACCGCGTCGGTTTGCGTCATGTGCTGGAGATGGTGGCCGAGTTCCGCAAAGAGGATGGCCACACACCCGTGATCTTGATGGGCTATGCCAATCCGGTGGAAGCCATGGGGGTGGAGCGTTTCGCCGAGCAGGCGCGTTTGTCCGGGGTGGATGGCGTGCTGACCGTGGATTATCCACCTGAAGAATGTGCCGAGTTCGTGGGTTTGCTGCAGAGCAAGCAGATCGATCCCATCTTCCTGCTGTCGCCTACCTCCGAGCCCGCCCGCGTGGATCTCATCGTGAACCAGGCCAGTGGTTTTGTTTATTATGTTTCCCTCAAGGGCGTGACCGGTGCCAAGAACCTGGACATGAGCGAGGTCGCCGAGCGCGTAGCGACCATCCGCACCAAGACCGACTTGCCTATCGGCGTGGGCTTTGGTGTGCGCGATGCCGCCACCGCCACCGCTGTAGCGGCCGTGGCTGATGCTGTGGTGGTAGGTAGCCGTACCGTACAAATGATAGAGCAGTCCGATGAAGCTGCACTGAGCCAGAATCTGGCCGGGCTGATCGCGGAATTGCGCCAGGCGATAGACGCCGTACACTGATCGAAAAGGATTCCTCATGAGCTGGTTACAGAAACTGCTACCGCCAAAAATCAACCGCCCGGCAGGCATCAATCGCAATAAAGTGGTGCCTGAGGGACTGTGGAGCAAGTGCCCCGCCTGCGATGCCGTGCTGTACCGTACCGATCTGGAAAAGAATGCCGAAGTCTGCCCCAAGTGCAGCCATCATCATCGCATCTCGGCGCGTGAGCGCCTGGATCTGTTGCTGGATGCGGAAGGTCGTAGTGAGATCGGCGCTGAAGTGCAGCCGCTGGACCCGCTCAAGTTCAAGGACAGCAAGCGCTATATCGACCGCCTGAAAGCCAGTCAGACCGAAGTCGGTGAAACGGATTCGCTGATCGTCATGCAGGGCAGTATCAAGGGTATCCCGGCCGTGGCGGCTGCGTTTGAATTCAAGTTCATGGGAGGCTCCATGGGCTCGGTGATGGGCGAACGTTTCGCCCGCGCCGTGCAAGCCTGCATCGAGCAGCGCATGCCCTTCATCTGCATCTCTGCCAGCGGTGGCGCACGCATGCAGGAGGGCTTGTTCTCGCTGATGCAGATGGCCAAGACCAGTGCTGCTCTCACCCAGCTCAGTCAGGCTGGCCTGCCTTATATCTCCGTGTTGACCGACCCGACCATGGGCGGTGTGTCTGCCAGCTTCGCCATGCTGGGCGATGTGATCGTCGCCGAGCCTAATGCCCTGATCGGTTTTGCCGGCCCGCGCGTGATCGAGCAGACCGTGCGCGAGACCTTGCCGGAAGGTTTCCAGCGTGCCGAATTCCTGCTGGAGCATGGGGCGATCGACATGATCATCGATCGCCGCGAGATGCGTGATCGTCTGGCTAACATGCTTAGCGTCATGATGCGTCTGCCTTCTGCAGCCTGATCGACCTGTTGTTTCTGTGACATCGCCCCTAGTGCTGCCAGACTCACTGGCTGCTTGGCTGGTTTATATTGAGTCTCAGCACCCCAAATCCATCGCCATGGGACTGGAGCGCGTGCAGCAAGTGCGCAGCCGCCTCCAGCTCGATTTCAGTTTTCTCCTAATTACCGTAGGTGGCACCAATGGCAAAGGCTCTACTTGCGCCATGCTGGAGCGTATCTACTGTGAAGCCGGCTACCGTGTGGGCTGTTACAGCTCGCCTCATTTTCTGCGCTACAACGAACGCGTACGCGTGAGCGGCATGGAGGCAGACGATGCCGCCCTGTGTGCCGCATTCACCGCAGTGGAACAGGCGCGAGGTAGCACGCCGCTGACCTATTTCGAGTTCGGCACGCTGGCGGCTGCCTGGCATTTTGTGCAGTCTGGCCTGGACGTGCTGGTGATGGAAGTAGGGCTGGGCGGACGCCTGGATGCCGTGAATCTGTTCGACCCGGACTGTGCGGTGGTGACCGGCATCGATCTCGACCACATGGATTACCTCGGGGATAGCCGCGAAAGCATAGGTTTTGAGAAGGCGGGCATCTTCCGCAGCGGCATCCCGGCCATTTGCGGTGATCGTCAGCCACCGGCCAGCCTGATCGCCCATGCCCGTGGCTTGGGCGCTGAGCTGCAGTGCCTGGGGCTTGATTTTGAGCATCAGCAGCGCCATCTGCATTGGGCCTGGATGCAGGGCGATAAGGTGCTGGACGGTTTGTCGCAACCCGCGCTGACCGGTGATTTCCAGCATGACAACGCGGCCTGTGTAGTGGCCGTCACCCAGGCCTTGCAAGCGCGCCTGCCCTTGAGCGTTGCGGACATCAACGCGGGCCTGCAGCATGTGCAGTTGGCCGGACGCTATCAGCAGGTTGGGCAGCGGCCCTTGCGTATCCTGGATGTGGCGCATAACCCGCAAGCGGCGCGTGCGCTGGCTGACAATCTGCAGCGTCAAGTGGTGAACGGGCGCACGTTGGCGGTGTTTGCCATGCTGCAAGACAAGGATATCGGGGCCGTGGTGGATGCGGTCTCTGCGCATATCGATGTGTGGTGCATCGCCGGCATAGCCCTGCCGCGCGGCGCCAGCGCGGCCTTTCTGGCAGATACGATAGCGAGGCACCAGCCCGATGCCGTGTTGCATGTGAGTGCCAATGTGACACAAGCCTATGCGTCAGCCTGTCAGCAAGCGGCTGAAAATGATAGAATTATCGTGTTTGGTTCCTTCTTCACCGTGGCCGACGTGATGCGCGTTTTAGTCCACGATCAGACAACAGGGTAGCGAATGGCATCCAAGCAGTTGAACGAGCAGGAAATTCAGTTTCAAAAACGCGCCCGGCGCCGTCTGGTCGGCGCAGTCGCACTGGTGTTGGTCATGGTCACGGTGTTGCCGATGATCCTCGACGACCACGCCGAGCCGCTTCCCCAGCAGGCTATCGACATCAGCATCCCCAGTCAGCAAGGTACAGAGCATCGCCTACCGGTAGAGGAGGAAGCCGTCGAGCTGCCGCTTGCCGATAGCGCAGAGCCTGAGTCCTTGCCAGCCGATGACCTGCCCGAGCTAGCCCCAGCGCCAGCCGCGCCGCAAGCACCTGCAAAATCCGAGACCAGGTCGCAAGAATCCAAGGCAGTGGAAGCTAAGCCAGCAGCATCTAAGCCAGCAGCCCCCAACTCTGTAGAAGCCAAGCCCAAACCGGCTGCCGTCAGCACCGCGTCATCGTTTGCCGTGCAGATCGGTGTGTTCTCGGAGGCGGATAACGTCAAGCAATTGCAGGCCAAACTGTCATTGCTGGGCGTTGAATCTTATACGGAAACCGTGGAAACCAGCGCAGGCCAGAAGATCCGCCTGCGTGCTGGCCCTTACCCAGACCGGGCAGCGGCTGACAACGTGCTGGTCAGGCTGAAGTCTGCGGATATTCCAGGTATGGTCGTCAGCAACAAATGATGCATGGATGCTTTTGACTCATGAACGCTTTTGATTACAGCATCATCGCGATTGTCGTTATCTCGGTCATTCTGAGCATGATGCGTGGCTTTGTACGCGAGACCTTGGCTTTGCTGAGCTGGGTCATCGCCTTCATGGTCGCCAAAACCTACAGCCTGCAGTTCATGCCCATGCTGCCGGATGTCTTGACCGGCGAGTCCATGCGCATGTTGGTCGCATTCGTGTTGCTGTTCATTGCCAGCTTGCTGGTGGTCAGCCTGCTGGCGGCGCTCATTTCCAATTTTTTCAGCAAAGTCGGCCTGAGTTCGGTCGACCGTTTACTCGGTGGCCTGTTCGGGCTGGCGCGCGGTACGCTGGTGGTCGTGCTGCTGGCCTTGCTGGCCGGGTTGACCGCCTTGCCACAGCAGTCCTGGTGGCGCGATGCGGTGCTCAGTGCGCCGCTGGAGGCTTTGGTGCAGCATGTGCTGCCCTGGCTGCCGGAACAGATCGCGCAGCGTATCAGTTACGAGTAAGATGCTGGTCATGACGCAGGGCATGACGCGCAATATGAAATACATGAATTCTAGTTTCAGGGTCATCACGCTATGTGCGGAATTATTGGTGTAGTTGGTAAGAATCCGGTGAATCAGTTGCTCTACGACGGGCTGCTGGTTCTGCAGCATCGCGGTCAGGATGCGGCAGGCATCGCCACCTGTGACGGCAACACGTTCTACATGCACAAGAACAATGGTCTGGTGCAGGATGTGTTCCAGACCCGTCACATGCGCAGCCTGCTCGGCAATGCCGGCATCGCGCATGTGCGTTATCCAACCGCAGGTTCTTCTTCTGCTGCCGAAGCCCAGCCTTTCTACGTCAATTCCCCATTCGGCATTGTGCTGGGGCACAACGGCAACCTCACCAACTCCGCTCAGCTCAAGCAGGAGATGTTCCGTCAGGACCTGCGCCACATCAACACCAGTTCCGATTCCGAAGTGCTGCTGAATGTGTTGGCCCACGAGATCGAGCATAGCGCCCACAACGCGGTACTTAACGCCGACATGGTGTTTGAAGCGGTGGCTGGCGTACACAAGCGCGTGCGTGGCGCCTATGCCGTGGTGGCCATGGTGGCCAATTTCGGTCTGCTGGCGTTCCGTGACCCGAACGGGATACGTCCTCTGGTCATCGGCAAGAACGAGAGCGAGCAGGGCGTGGAGTACATCGTTGCCTCCGAAAGCGTGGCGCTGGATGTGCTGGGTTTCAAGCTGATCCGTGATGTGGAGCCTGGCGAAGCCATCTTTATCGACATGGATGGTAACTTCTCGTCGCGTCAATGTGCCGAAGCCCCCAAGCTCAATCCTTGTATCTTCGAATATGTCTACCTGGCGCGTCCTGACTCCGTGATCGACCATGTGTCGGTCTACCAGACCCGTCTGCACATGGGTGAAAGCCTGGCCGAAAAGATCAAGCGCGAATGGAAAGACCTGCATATCGACGTGGTGATCCCCATCCCGGACACCAGTCGGCCCAGTGCCCTGCAACTGGCCAATGCCTTGAACCTGACCTACCGGGAAGGGTTCATCAAGAATCGTTACATAGGCCGTACCTTCATCATGCCAGGCCAGGCCCTGCGTAAAAAATCCGTGCGCCAGAAGCTGAACCCGATCGGCATGGAGTTCAAAGGCAAGAACATACTGCTGGTCGACGACTCCATCGTGCGCGGCACCACGTCTCAGCAGATCGTGCAGATGGCGCGTGACGCCGGTGCCAACAAGGTATTCTTCGCTTCCGCTGCGCCGCCGGTGCGTTTCCCTAACGTGTACGGCATCGACATGCCATCGCGCCACGAACTGCTGGCCACTAACCGCACCGACGAAGAGATCTGTGCCGAGATCGGTGCAGACGCGCTGATCTATCAGGACCTGCAAGCGCTGGTAGAAGGTGTCAAGCTCAGTAACCCGCATATCCAAGCGTTCGATTGCTCCTGTTTCGATGGCAAATACGTCACCGGTGATATCGATGAAGCTTACCTGAGCAGCATAGAGACCGTGCGCAGCGACGGTTCTGCGCAAAAGCGCCCACCTAACTCCATCACCCAGCTGGATCTCAATCTGGTGGCCTCCAGAGAAGAAGAAGCGGCCGCTGCCTGATACAGGGCTTAAGCTCAACTGGCTGGTGGCCAGCTTGACCTTGACCGCGACGGCTGGCTGCCGCTACCATGTGGTTGCGCTGATTTGAGATTGTCCTGGTTTACAGTGATGAAGACTCAGCTTGCGGGCGCATGATAAATACAGCTAAAGCGAGTTGCTGCAATGACACAACCCGTTTTGGCTCAGGCAGAACGGGTTTTTTTACGTCCAGCTGTTTTGCGCTTGTTAGTACGGCAATGACTGGACAGCCGGGCATTGCCCATGAAACACAGAAAGGCAACACATGACTGAGCGCTCTATAGAGCAATGGCGTGCCGAGACGCAAGGCGTACGCGCAGGCAGTGCCCATACCCAATTCGGCGAGAATTCCGAAGCCATGTTCCTGACCTCGAGCTTCGTGTTCGAGAGTGCGGCCCAGGCTGCCGCACGTTTTGGCGGGCAGGAGCCTGGCAATATCTATTCACGCTTCACCAATCCCACGGTCACCATGTTCCAGGACAAGCTGGCAGCGCTGGAAGGGGCTGAATTCTGTGTCGCCACCTCCAGTGGCATGTCCGCCATTCTGGCCTGCGTTATGGGCTTGTGTTCGGCAGGTGATCATGTGATCGCCTCACGCAGCATCTTCGGTACCTCGGTGCAGCTGTTCGCCAACATCCTGCAGCGCTGGGGTTTGCAGACCACCTTTGTGTCGCTGACCGACCCGGATGCATGGCAAGCCGCCGTGCAGGGCAACACCAAACTGTTCTTCTGCGAAACGCCGTCCAACCCGCTCACCGAGGTGTGCGACATCCGCGTGCTGGCTGACATTGCGCATCAGGCCGGCGCCTTGCTGGCGGTGGACAACTGCTTCTGTACGCCTGCCTTACAGAAACCACTGGAGCTGGGGGCTGACATCATCATCCACTCGGCCACCAAATACATCGACGGTCAGGGCCGTTGTCTGGGTGGTGCCGTGCTGGGCAAGAAGGCGGTACTGGAGCCGGTGTATGGTTTTCTGCGTACCGCCGGGCCGACCATGAGCGCCTTCAATGCCTGGGTATTCCTCAAGGGCCTGGAGACCTTGCATGTGCGCATGGCCGCCCACGCCGCTAATGCGCTGGCGCTGGCGACCTGGCTGGAACAACAGCCGCGTGTGGCACGCGTCTATTACCCGGGGCTCACTTCGCACCCACAACATGCCCTGGCCATGCGCCAGCAGAAGAGCGGCGGTGCCATCGTGTCGTTTGACGTCAAGGGTGGCAAGGAAGCCGCCTGGCAGCTTATCGACGCAACGCGCATGATCTCGATCACAGCCAATCTAGGCGATGCCAAGAGCACCATCACGCACCCGGCCACCACCACACATAGCCGCGTTTCACCAGAAGCGCGTACCGCAGCCGGTATCGGTGATGGCCTGGTACGCATCGCCGTCGGGCTGGAACATATTGACGACCTCAAGGCTGATCTGGCTTTGCTGCAACGTTGATTCAGGTCGTTCCTCTTTAATCAACCACCACCAAAGGGAGTTCTTGAATGAAAGCATCTATCGTCGTAGGTTGTCTGTTGATCGTATTGGGTGCAGCGGGTTTGGTATACAAGAGTTTCAATTACAGCTCTGAAGAGACCGTGGTTCAGATCGGTGAATTGAAAGCCACCGCTGAAATCGAGAAGGAAGTCGAAGTACCAACCGCCTTGAGTCTGGTTGCCCTGGCCGCTGGTCTGGCAGCACTGTTCATCGGTATGCGCAGCAAATAATCCATCTGTCAGGCCCTGTCGTCCTAATACTGACGACAGGGCCTGCTGATGCATACCGCAACGCTAGGCCCGAGGCGGTGCAAAGCCTTGTGCGCAATACGTTCGTGGCTGGCCACTGCGCCAACAGGGCCGCCATAACATGCTAAAATCTGCGGTATTCCTATAACGAAAAGCTGCCACAGCCCGTCGTTGCAGTCGGCAGCTCTACACATTTTTGATTGCCCCCATGGACCAGTTCGCTAAAGAAACGCTTCCCATCAGCCTAGAAGACGAGATGCGTCGTTCCTATCTGGACTACGCCATGAGCGTCATCGTGGGTCGGGCTCTGCCTGATGCGCGCGACGGCCTCAAGCCAGTTCACCGCCGTGTGTTGTTTGCCATGCACGAGTTGTCGAACGACTGGAATCGCGCTTACAAGAAATCGGCCCGTATCGTCGGTGACGTGATCGGTAAGTATCACCCGCACGGTGACACGGCTGTCTACGACACCATCGTGCGTATGGCGCAGGATTTCTCGTTACGCTACATGCTGGTCGATGGTCAGGGCAACTTCGGTTCTGTGGATGGCGACAACGCGGCCGCGATGCGCTATACCGAGATCCGTATGTCACGTATCGCCCATGAACTGCTGGCCGATATCGACAAGGAAACGGTCGATTTTGGGCCTAACTACGATGGTTCCGAAGACGAACCGCTGATCATGCCAGCGCGTATCCCCAACCTGCTCATCAACGGCAGCTCGGGTATCGCCGTGGGCATGGCCACCAATATCCCGCCACACAATCTGGGTGAAGTGCTGGACGCCTGTCTGGCCGTACTGAAAACTCCGGACATCAGCGTGGATGAGCTGATCGAGCTGGTGCCTGCCCCTGACTTCCCGACGGCTGGCATCATCTACGGCACCATAGGCGTCAAGGAAGGCTACCGTACCGGCCGTGGCCGCGTGGTGATGCGGGGCCGCACTCACGTGGAAGACATGGAGAAGGGCGGTCGTCAGGCGCTGATCGTCGACGAACTGCCATACCAGGTCAACAAGAAGACCTTTGTCGAGAAGATCGCCGAGCTGGTCAACGACAAGAAGATCGAAGGCATCTCCGACCTGCGCGACGAATCGGACAAATCCGGCATGCGTGTGGTGATCGAGCTCAAGCGCGGCGAAGTGCCTGAAGTCGTGCTTAATAACCTGTACAAACAAACCCAGCTGCAAGACACCTTCGGTATGAACATGGTGGCCTTGCTGGACGGCCAGCCACGCTTGCTCAACCTGAAGCAGATGCTGGAAGCCTTCCTGCGCCATCGCCGTGAAGTAGTCACGCGCCGCACCGTGTTCGAGCTGCGTAAAGCGCGTGAACGTGGCCATGTGCTGGAAGGCCTGGCCGTAGCGCTGGCCAATGTGGACGAGATCATCGTCCTGATCAAGGCCGCGCCTACGCCACCGGATGCCAAGCGCGAGCTGATGGCACGTAGCTGGCATTCGCCGGTGGTGGAAGAGATGCTCAAGCGGGCTGCCATGGAAGCCTCGCGTCCCGATGGCCTGTCCATCGCGTTCGGTCTGACACCCGATGGTTACCGCATGTCGGACGTGCAGGCCTCCGAGATCCTGCAGATGCGTCTGCAACGCCTGACCGGACTGGAGCAGGACAAGATCGTTGACGAATACCGGGAAGTCATGAACGTGATCGCTGACCTGCTGGATATCCTGTCCAAGCCCGAGCGCGTCACCCAGATGATCATCGAAGAGCTGTCGGTGATCCGTAACCAGTTCGGCGACAAGCGCCGTAGCGAGATCGTGCACAATGCACAGGATCTGTCGCTGGAAGATCTGATCACCCCGCAGGATGTAGTGGTCACGCTGTCGCACACCGGCTATATCAAGTCACAGCCGCTGGATGAATACCGTGCCCAGCGCCGCGGTGGCCGTGGCAAACAGGCGGCTGCCACCAAGGAAGACGATTTCATCGACAAGATGTTCATCGCCAACACGCATGATTACATCCTGTGCTTCTCCAGCCGTGGCCGTGTCTACTGGCTCAAGGTCTACGAAGTGCCGCAAGGCAGTCGCATCAGCCGTGGCAAGCCCATCGTGAACCTGTTCCCATTGGAAGAGGGCGAGAAGATCAATGCCATCCTGCCGGTCAAAGAGTTCGACGAGAATCACTATGTGTTCATGGCCACCTCGCTGGGCACGGTCAAGAAAACGGCATTGGTCGAATTCTCCAACCCGCGCAAGTCCGGCATCATCGCCATCAATCTGGACGACAACGATTACCTGATCGGGGCCGAGATCACCGATGGCAGCAATGGCATCGTGCTGGTGTCCGATAATGGCAAGGCGGTGTGGTTCGACGAGCAGGATGTACGCCCCATGGGCCGTACCGCACGCGGCGTGCGCGGCATGAGGTTGCTGACCAAGCAGATGGTCAACTCGCTGCTGATCGCCACCGGTGACAAACAGACCGTGCTGGTCGCTACCGAGAACGGTTATGGCAAGCGCACCGTGTTGTCTGACTTCCGCCATTCCGGCCGTGGTACGCAAGGCGTGAAGGCCATCGCCACCAGCGAGCGCAATGGTGCTGTGGTGGCGGCGCGCCTCGTCAACGACGAAGACGAGATCATGCTGATCACCACCGGCGGTGTGCTGATCCGCACCCGCGTCAAGGAGATCCGTGAGCTGGGCCGTGCCACACAGGGTGTCACACTCATCAACCTTGGAGAAGGCGAAAAGCTGTCTGGTCTGGAAAAAGTGGTCGAAACCGATGAGGTGAGTGCCGACGCAGGCGGCGCCCAATAAGCTCTGAAAACGACAAAGCCATGACGCAAATCTTCAATTTTTCTGCAGGCCCGGCGGTGTTGCCACAGGTGGTGCTGGCACAGGCGCGTGACGAGATGATGGACTGGCGTGGTAGCGGCATGTCGGTGATGGAGATGAGCCATCGCGGCAAGGAGTTCCTGTCCATCGCGGCCGAAGCCGAAGCCGATCTGCGCAGCTTGATGGCCATCCCCGACAACTACAAGGTGCTGTTCCTGCAGGGCGGGGCGCATAGCCAGTTCAGCATGATCCCGCTCAACCTGTTGCGTGGCAAGACGGCGGCGGATTACCTGAATACCGGCATCTGGTCAGAAAAAGCCATAGACGAAGCAGCGCGCTTTTGCGAGGTGAATGTGGTGGCCTCGTCGGCGGATCGCAACTTCACCTATGCACCAGCCCAATCGGAATGGAGGCTGAACCCGGACGCCGCTTATGTGCACTACACCTCGAACGAGACCATAGGTGGTGTCGAGATCTTCTGGACGCCCGAGACCGGCGATGTGCCGCTGGTGTGTGATATGTCCTCGCACATCCTGTCGCGGCCCATCGATGTGTCCAGATACGCATTGATCTATGCCGGTGCGCAAAAGAACATCGGCCCGGCCGGCCTTACCATCGTCATCGTGCGTGATGACCTGATCGGCCATGCACAAGCCGGCACGCCCACCATGATGGATTACCAGATCCACGCGGATAACGATTCCATGTACAACACGCCGCCGACCTTTGCCATCTACATGGCGGGCCTGGTGTTCAAGCATGTGCTCAAGCTGGGCGGCCTCGCTGCGATGGAGCAGAACAACATCGTCAAAGCGAAGCTGCTTTATGATTATCTGGATGCTTCTGCCTTCTACAGCTCGCCGGTGGCAGTGGACAATCGTTCGCGCATGAACATCCCGTTCATGCTCAAGGATGCAACGCTGGATGGCGAGTTCCTTAAGCAGGCGCAGCAGCATGGCTTGCTGCAATTGAAGGGGCACAAGCTGGTGGGGGGTATGCGTGCTTCCATCTACAACGCCATGCCCATCGAGGGTGTGCAGGCGCTGATCCGCTTCATGCAGCAGTTCGAACAACAATACGCTTGACGCCCGCTAAACTGACTAGAGTAGATAGACCCGAGTAGACAGACATGGACGACGCGCTCAAACAACATCGCGACCAGATCGATGCCATCGACGAGCAATTGCTCAAGCTGGTCAATGCGCGTGCCCAGCATGCGCGTGATATCGGCAGCCTCAAGGGTGAGGGGCCGATCTACCGTCCTGAACGCGAAGCGCAGGTGCTGCGTCGTCTGCTGGCCCTGAATCAGGGCCCGCTGAGCGCCGAAGCGGTCACGGCCATCTTCCGTGGGGTGATGTCCAATTGCCGTGCGCTGGAAAAACAGTTGTCGGTGGCCTTCCTTGGCCCGGCAGGGACCTATAGTGAGGAGGCCGCCAACAAGCAGTTCGGTGGCGTCTCGGCCCCCGTGCTGTGCAACACCATAGACGACGTGTTCCGTATGGTGGAGTCCGGCAAGGTCGATTATGGCGTGGTGCCGGTGGAGAACTCCACCGAAGGTGCGGTTGGCCGCACGCTGGATCTGCTCATGAGCACGCAACTGCGTATCTGCGGCGAAGTCACGCTGCCCATCCATCACAATCTGCTGACTAACACAGCGACTCGTGAACAGGTCACCACGGTCTATGCGCACGCGCAGTCGCTGGCGCAGTGTCACGCCTGGCTGAATCAGCATCTGCCCAATGCGCAACGTCAAGCGGTGTCCAGCAATGCCGAAGGCGCACGCCTGGCAGCCAGCGAAGCAGGCGCGGCCGCGATCGCCAGTCGCCGTGCGGCCGAGCTGTTCACGCTGAATGTGCTGGCAGAGAGCATAGAAGACGACCCCAAGAACACCACGCGTTTTCTGGTGCTGGCCACGCATGATGTCGCGCCTTCTGGTCAGGACAAGACTTCCTTGCTGCTTGCCACGCGCAACATCCCGGGTGCCATCGTCGACCTGCTGGCACCACTGGCTCTGCATGGCGTGAGCATGAGCAAGCTGGAGTCGCGCCCGTCACGCAATGGTTTGTGGGAATATGTGTTCTTTGTGGACGTTGAAGGCCACTGTCAGGATGCGGCACTGGCAAGCGCGCTACAGGAGATCGGCCAGCGTGCCTCGCTGGTCAAGGTGCTGGGTTCTTACCCGCTAGCCGTTGCCTGACGTTGATGCCGTGATGACGCTGCCATGGCGGAGCACTGACCGAACGCAGCACTGAGTGGGCGCAGTCATTTCGTCCCCTACCTGCCTGCACCGGCCTGCCGGGGCAGGCATTGTTTTATGCTGAATGGCATGACTGGTTTGTTTGATGGGTCAGCATGTCTGGCAAGGATTGAACCGATCCCGCCTGTCGCCATCAGAACCAAACCGTTAACGATGATACTACTATTAGAAAGGCGAGCTTCTTGAATACTCCGTGCGATCTGGCCCCTGCGCATATCCGTGCCATCCTGCCTTACCAGCCAGGCAAACCGATGAGCGAGCTGGCCCGCGAAATGGGCCTGGAGCTGCACCGCATCGTGAAGCTGGCCTCCAACGAGAACCCACTGGGCATCAGCCCCAAGGCCCATCTGGCCATGCAGGATGCGCTGGAAGATATCGCACGTTATCCGGACGGTAACAGCTATGCACTGCGCACCGCCGTGTGCGAAAAGTTCGGCCTGCAGCCAGCACAGCTGGTATTCGGTAACGGCTCCAACGACATTCTGGAGCTTGCGGCGCGTGCTTTCCTGACGCCGGGTAGCGAGGCCATCTATGCCGAGCACGCCTTTGCTGTCTATGCCTTGGTCACCCAGGCCATAGGCGCTACCGGCATCACCGTGCCTGCCAAGGATTTTGGCCATGATCTGGATGCCATGCTGGCAGCGATCACGCCACGCACGCGCATGATCTTCATTGCCAACCCCAATAATCCGACCGGCACCTGGCTGAGTAAAGACGCCTTGCTGGACTTTCTGCGACAAGTGCCATCCAGCGTGCTGGTGGTGCTGGACGAGGCGTACGACGAATACCTGGCAGCAGACCTGAAATCCACCAGTCCACAGTGGCTGGATGAATTCAGCAATCTCATTGTGTCGCGCACCTTCTCCAAAGCCTATGGACTGGCCGGTTTGCGTATCGGCTTCGGTATGACGTCGGCTAGCGTCGCGGACATCATGAACCGCGTGCGTCAGCCATTCAACGTCAACAGCGTGGCGCAGGCGGCGGCGGTAGCCTCACTGGCGGACGAGGATTTCGTAGCGCGCAGCTACGCCCTCAATAGCGCCGGCATGCTGCAGATCACACGTGGTCTGCAGGCACTGGGGCTGGAGTGGATCCCGTCGTATGGTAATTTCGTGAGTTTCCGCATAGATGGCGCAGCGGCTGCCTATCAGTATCTATTGCGTCAGGGCGTCATCCTGCGCCCGGTGGCCAATTACGGCATGCCGGATTACTTGCGTGTCAGCATCGGCCTCCATGATGAGAACACACGCTTCCTGGAAGTGCTGCAGCAATACCTGGCGCAGGCTTGAGTGGGGTTTGTAACAATTTGTAATGATAATCATGAGGCGGCTTTGGTGATTTGCGCCCTGTGAGATCGTACGGGCTCCACGCACAATGTACATACGTTGCAGACATTCATCGGCAACGTAAAAATCAACCAACTTAAGGAGATTCATTATGTGGACCACCCCAGCAGCTACCGAAATGCGTTTTGGCTTTGAAGTCACGATGTACGTTTGCAATCGCTAAGATTGCAAACAAAAAAGTGCGCAATCGATAAGGTTGCAAACAAAAAAGTGCGCAATCGCTAAGATTGCAAACTGAAAGCAGGTGTAATCGTTAAGATTGCAAGCAGTACCAGCGTCATCATCAAATGATCACGCGGCATGGTCCGGCTAAAACCGGGCCATGCATCGAGCCCGACAGAACGGGCCGGTATAATAGGGTGCAAGGCCGCCGCCTCACCCTATAATTTTTTAACAGAGAGCTGTCATGCATATTCATGTTTTAGGCGCCGCCGCTGGTGGTGGTTTTCCGCAGTGGAACTGCAATTGCCCTAACTGTGACGGCTTGCGCAAGGGCACCATCAAGGCCAAGCGCCGCACGCAATCTTCGATCTGTGTCAGCAGTGATGGTATCAACTGGGTACTATTCAATACCTCTCCCGATGTCTTGCAGCAGATCCAGGAATTCCCACCTTTGCAACCTGGTCGCGCCATACGCGACAGTGGCATCGCTGGCATCATCCTCATCGATGCACAGATCGACCATACCACCGGGCTGCTGATGCTGCGCGAAGGCCAGGTCAAGCGCGAGATCTATTGTACCGACATGGTCTATCAAGACCTGACCACAGGCAATCCGCTGCTGAATATCCTCGGCCACTACTGCGGCATCAATCATCACCAGATCCCCACTGACGGTAGCAGCAGCTTTGAGGTGCCTGGTGCACCTGGCCTGCGCTTCACGGCAGTCGCGTTGAAGAGCGCAGCACCACCGTATTCCCCGCATCGCAACGACCCGCACCCTGGCGACACCATAGGCGTGCTCATCGAAGAAACCAGCACCGGCAAGAAGTGCTGGTACTCGCCCGGCCTGGGCGAGATCGAACCACATCTGCCCGCACTCATGCAACAGGCCGACTGCATCATGGTGGATGGCACGTTCTGGACCAACACCGAAATGATCGACATGGGCCTGATGACCAAGACTGCCCGTTCCATCGGCCACAATCCGCAATCCGGCCCCGGTGGCATGATAGAAGTGCTGGATGCTTATCCGCAGGCACGCCGCGTGTTGATCCACATCAACAACACCAATCCCATATTGAGAGAAGATTCCGCCGAGCGCACCGAGCTCGACCGTCATGGCATCGAAGTCGCCTATGACGGCATGGACATCATTCTTTAGGAGGAGAGCAGCATGAACGCACCAATGGACAACCGTCTGGCCCCATGGTCACGCGAGGAATTCGAAGCCAAGCTACGTGAAAAAGGGCAGGGTTACCATATCTATCACCCTTTTCACGTGATGATGTATGAAGGCAAACTGAGCAAAGAACAGCTGCAGTGCTGGGTGGCCAACCGTTTTTATTACCAGATCGGTATTCCGCAAAAAGATGCTGCCATCCTCTCCAACTGCCCGGACAAAGAGATCCGCAAGGGCTGGATTGTGCGTATCACCGACCACGATGGTGTCGATGGTAACGAAGGCGGTATCGAAGCCTGGATCAAGCTGGGCCAGGCTGTGGGCCTGAGCCGTGACGATGTGACCTCCTTGCGCATGGTCAGCCCTGGCGTGCGTTTCGCTGTGGATGCCTATATCAACTTCGCACGTCAGCGTCCCTGGCAGGAATCGGTTTGTTCCAGCCTGACCGAACTGTTCGCGCCACACATCCATCAGCAGCGCATCAGTTCCTGGCCTGCCATGTACCCCTGGATCAAGGAAGAAGGCCTCACTTATTTCAAGAAGCGCCTGACCGAAGCCAGACGCGATGTGGAACAGGGGCTTGGCGTCACACTGGAGTATTTCAGCCAGAGCCGCGAGATGCAGATGCGCGCGCTGGATATCCTGCAATTCAAGTTGGATGTATTGTGGGTCATCGCCGATTCCATCATGCTGGCTTCTACCGATATCAAGACCGAAGGACGCGACTACCTGCGTCAGCCGGTGATTCGTTTCGATTGATGCCGGTCTGACCCGGCTCACGTCACTTAAATAGGCTTTACTGGATTGGCATGCAAAATACGATACAACACACCGATATTTACGCCATTGCGCTGCATCACCGTTTTCAATGGGAAGAAGCCCAGCAGTGCTATGTGATCCTCTTCCCGGAGGGCATGGTCAAGCTCAATGGCGGCGCCGGTGAAGTGCTCAAGCTGGTCGATGGCCAGCGCAGCGTAGGCGAGGTGGTCGCCAGCCTGCAAGCCACATTTCCGGATGTGCCTGACATCGAAAAGGATATCCTGGCCATGTTCGACCTGGCCCTGGGTAAAGCCTGGCTGCGCAAACTGAACTAAGTCGCACTAAAGTCGCCCAATAAAAAATACAATCAAAACATAATAATAAAAGATACATTGAATCGAGGAGTGGAAGATGGCCCAGCAGAATAACGGCGTTGCCGCCAACGTCACGCATACCCAGCCGCTGTGGTTACTGGCTGAAGTCACCTACCGCTGTCCGCTGCATTGTGCCTTCTGCTACAACCCCACCGACTACGACAAGCACACCCAGAACGAGCTTTCCACCGAGCAGTGGATACAGGCGCTGCGTGATGCACGCAAGCTTGGCGCCTTGCAGCTGGGCATTTCGGGTGGTGAGCCCTTGTTGCGCGACGACATCGAAGACATTGTGGTCGAAGCCAAGAAGCTGGGCTATTACAGCAACCTGATCACTTCCGGTGTGGGCCTGACCGAAAAGCGCATCCAGGCCTTCAAGGAAGGTGGTCTGGACCATATCCAGCTGTCCATGCATGACATCACCGAAGAGATCAACAATTTCATCACCAATACGCGCACCTTCGAGCTGAAAAAGAAGGTCGCCGCCATGATCAAAAATCACGGCTACCCCATGGTGCTGAACGTGGTGATCCACCGCTACAACATCGGTCATATCAAGGAGATCCTCGAGATGGCGGAAGCGCTGGGCGCAGATTATGTGGAGCTGGCCAACACGCAGTACTACGGCTGGTCGCTGGTCAACCGCAGTCAGCTCATGCCCAGCAAGGAACAGATCGATCACGCCGAGAAGATCACCAACGAGTTCCGTGCCAAGGTCGGCAACAAGATGAAGATCTTCTTCGTGGTGCCGGATTACTTCGCCGAGCGTCCCAAGAAGTGCATGAACGGCTGGGGTGAAGTGTTCATGATCGTCACCGCTAACGGCGATGTATTGCCCTGCCACTCGGCGCGCGTGCTACCCAATATGCAGTTCCCTAACGTGCGTGACAAGGGACTGGAATGGGCATGGAAGGACTCTCCCGCGTTCAACAAGTACCGTGGTGACAGCTGGATGAAAGCGCCTTGCCGCACCTGCCCGGAAAAAGATAACGATCTGGCTGGTTGCCGTTGCCAGGCTTTCCTGCTGACGGGGGATGCGGAAAGTGCCGACCCGGTATGCAGCCTGTCGCCTAACCATCACATCATCGAAAAAGCCATCGAGGACGCCAAGAACCCGCAGCTGCAGGCGCAGCCCATCGTGTTCCGCACGGACAAGAACTCCAAAAAGATCATCGCCGGCGAGCTCCAGGAGCGCGTCGCCGATTTCCACGCACTGCCTTGATGGCGTGTGTTGCATGCTAGTCAGTTAGAATGGGCGCAGCGATGCGCCTGTTCTTTTTCGTAGCCCGCTTTGTGGCCCACCGCTCAACATCAACCACCTCGTCTGATGCGATCAACCTCACCATGGTCATGAAATCCACATCCACCACGCTGGTCCTGGTGCTCGCCAGCCTGACGGCGCTGGCACCATTCGCCATTGACACCTATCTGCCAGCCTTTTTCACACTGGAGCAGGCGCTGGGTGGCAGCGCCTTGCAGATCCAGCAGAGCCTGACCTTTTATCTGGTGCCGTATGCCTTGATGACGCTATGGCATGGGGCCATCTCGGACGCCATCGGGCGTATCTGTACCTTGCAGATCGGCCTGGGCGTGTTCGTGCTCGCTTCCATCGGCTGTGCACTAGCGCCTAATGTGGAAACCTTATGGTTCTTCCGGGTATTGCAGGGTGTCTCAGGTGGGGCGGGCAATGTGGTGGCCCGCGCCATGGTGCGCGACCTGTTCGAAGGTGCCCAGGCGCAGCGCGTGATGGCCACCGTGCAGATGCTGTTCGGGATCGCACCTGCGGTTGCGCCCATGATAGGTGGCTTGCTACTCGGCATCCACTGGCAGGCTATCTTCCTGTTTTTGGCCTTGTATGCGGCGCTCAGCCTGTGGGCCGCCGTGCGCTGCTTGCCGGAGACCATGCCTCTAGACAAGCGCATGCCCTTGTCGGCGAAGCGGGTCTGGAGCAGTTATGGTCAGGTGTTTGGGGACGCCGAGTTCCGGCGCCTGTGCTTTGCGATCGGCGCTAATTTCTCGGCTTTCTTCATCTATGTGCTGGCCAGCCCGGTGTTCCTGATCCGTCACCTGGGGCTGGATGAACATCAATTCGGTTATATGTTCGTGCCCACCGTCTGCGGCATGATCCTGGGCTCCTGGCTGGCGCGTTTGGCTGCCGGGCGATGGAGCAGTGCCCTGGTGGTGCGCAGCGCATACGCCTGGATGGCCTTGCTGGCTACACTCAATCTGGTGGTCTGCCTCAACCTGCCTGCTGACGTACTGAGCAATATCGCTCCCATCGCCTTGTTCAACATCGGCATGGCCGCTGCCGTGCCCATCCTTTCCCTGGCGGCACTGGACCGTCATCCGCGCATCCGCGGCACGGCCGCCTCTGCGCAGGCGTTCATGCAGATGCTGTTGTCCTCCCTCTCTGCTGGCCTGATCGTCCCGCTGGTATGGGACCACCCGGTCGGTCTGGCAGTCGCAATGCTGGTCTACCTGCTACTCGGCTGGCTGGCCATCCGTGGCACGGCGCTATATCGAAAAACCTGAGCATCGCAACAGCTGAGTATCGAAACACCTGCAGCCATCACGCAAAAGACAACGCGCGCAGACTGCGCGCGTTGAGCTTGCCCTAAGCGCTAAGCAGCGCGCTTCTGTTCAGTCGGCTACCTGCTTCAGTGCGCCATCTCGGCTGGCTTTTCACTGAACTGCGCCCGGCGCGCGCAAACATACAGCATCACCGCCACGATCAGATACGCGGCAGCGACCGGTGACGCATGGCCGAATACCAGTTCTTCACTGTGCATGAAGCCAAAGAAGGTCAGCACCGCCCCCGCCAGGGCGAATGCCGCAGCCTTGGCAAGCTGGCGCTCGATGATGAGCGCCGCGATGGCCCCCAGGATCAGGCCGCCCAGAATGGCGCCGCCCCCAAGTACGGATAAACCCTGATACAGCACACCAGTCTGACCAAGTTTGTCCAGACCGACTGCCATGGCGCTGGTGCCTGCCGCGCCCAGCGCATTGTCGATCTGCAACTTGCCCCAGGCGGCCAGGTGCGGCATCAGCGCCAGCACGATGGCCGGTGCATGGCTGCGTGGGGTTTCCTGAAAGGCCTGTGCACCGATCAGCATGCCGATATAGAGCAGGATGGGCGAGATCGCCACCACAGGCACCAGCGAGGCCAGCAAGGCGATGATGCCCAGCAAGGACAACACCAGTACCACCACGCCGGTGGCCAGTGAATAGCCTATGCGGCCGCCCATGGCCTTCCAGCCTGGGTGGCCGATGTACACTGCGTTGATGAAGGGGTTGCCCATCAGGCAGCCGACCAGGCTGATGGCACCATCGGCGGTCAGCACACGTGTGGTGGGGTAGCTGTCACCACCGACAGCAGCGCTCTCAACATTGTCCATCGCTTCTACCAGGTCGTAGATGCCGAACGGGATAGCCGTGACCAGGATCACGCCCAGGAATTCAAAGCCAGAGAACACATGGTCAACGGCGGGCAAGGGCAGTGAAAAGCCAAAATTGCCCAGCGCTGCGCCTACATTGGCCAGACTCATGCCACCGTAATGAAGGCCTAGCGCCGTCGAGCCCCAGGCGATCAGGGTGCCGACCGCGATGGCGATCAGGCCTGCAGGGATGCCCTTGTAATAACGCACACCGCCGAACCAGCCTGCCAGGATGATGGCCAGGCTGACGATGCCGATCACCGGCGTCATGTACATCTCCAGTGCCGGACGCAGTGCGATGAAGGCCACCGAGACCCCGGCCAGCGTGCCCAGCAGGGCAGCGCGCGGTGTGATGCGGCGCACCACGGGCGCGATGAAGGCACCCAGCATCAGCACAAAGCTCTGGATGAACACCCAGGTCAGCCCGGCCTCCCAACCCTTGATCGGGTCGCCCGTGGCCAGCGAGATAGGCAGCATGATCACAAACGTCACCACGAACATATGCGGCACACTGACGCCCGAGGGCAGGGCGCATACATCGGTGCGGCCTGTGCTCTTGGCCAGCTTCCAGGCCAGCCAGGCATAGTAGGCCGTGCTCAGGAACAGCATCAGGCCGGTGGCGGGCAGGATACGCCCGAACACGATGTCGTCCGGCATCTGCAGCACAAAACGCAACAGACCGGTGAGCACCAGCAGATTGACCAGGATGTTGGTACCAAAACCGAATAGTGCGTTCCAGTCCCCCGAGGTCCACAGGGCGGGCTTCCAGGTGTCTGAGTTAGGCGAGGCGGACATGTAGATCTCCTTGAGATTTAAGCTGAAAGCGCGGCGATGATGCGTTCGGAATCACTGACCCAGCCAAAGATGCCGCCCTGGGCTTTGATCATGCGTAGCGCAACGTCGTGAAATTCTGGGAAGTAAGAGGCACAGCAATCACCGGGTACGATGCAGCGGTAACCACGGTCATTGGCTTCGCGCACGGTGGTATGCACGCAGACTTCGGTGGTGACACCGCACACGATGAGGCTGCGGATACCACGGTTTTGCAGGATGCACTGCAGGTCTGTGGCGAAGAACGCGCCTTTGCCCGGCTTGTCGATGACAGGCTCGCCTGTTTGTGGATACAAGGCCGGGATGATGTCCTGACCGGGCTCGCCACAGATCAGGATGCGCCCCATGGCTCCCTGCGACCCTATATTCAGGATGGGGTGACCACGTTCCAGCTTGGCCGGAGGCGCATCAGACAGATCAGGACGATGCCCCTCGCGGGTATGCAGCACGAACATCCCGGCTGCACGGGCTGCCTGCAGCAAACGCTGACAGGGGGCTATGCTGGGGTGCAGCAGACTGACATCGTTGCCCAGGGAAGCGCCGAATCCACCTGGTTCGAGAAAATCGCGCTGCATGTCGATGATGAGCAGTGCAGTCGTCGCAAAGTCAATCGGCATGTCATAAGGTTCGGCGGCTATGGTGAGCTTGGACATCGGTGGTGTTCCCTGCAGGCTTTGTGGTGCAACGTTGTATACAACAAGAGCAAGAGCCGTGCCGGGGACCAGGCGTGGATACAATCAATCTATTGCCTGATATTAATCATTTAATAGATTGAAAAATAATGAAGTTATGTTTATTTATAGCGGCGGTTGATACACGCTTGCTGTGCACGGAGGGTGTGCACGCAGGCATGCTCATGGTGCAATGCCTGCTGTAATGTGTGGTGCAACGCCGCCAATCATGGCCCGCCCGGGGTGTCCTGGCTTGGGTGACTTAGCTGATCTCGGGTCGCAAGGAGATATGCGCAGCCGCGATACGCCAACCCGCATCCGTGCGTACCCAGCTTTGCATCTGCCGGCCGCAAACCCCTGCACTATTGCGGTATTCGGTGCTGATATTGGCGTAGTCTTCGCCAAAGGTGGTGATGACGGTATTCATCAAGGTGCGTGGCAGTGGTGGCTGACGGTTCTGGCGAAAATTCACGATCGCATCCCAGCCGTACAGATTCTCCGTGGCGCCAAAGCGTACCGCCTGCGGGCTTTGCCAGAAGAACGGGATCAGTGCTTCTACATCGTTACGCATCAGCGCAGCTTCATAGGCCTCAAAAGCTGCAGTGACCGACGCCAGGGTTTCAGGCAGGTTGACGTTCAGCATGCGGCCTCCACCCGGGTGACCACCGGGGCAGCTACCACAGCAGTGGATTCCAGATAAGCGGCGACCTGCAACGCGATGTCCTCACGCCAGGGCGGGGCGATGATCTGCACGCCTATCGGCATGCCACCCGCTTGCTGCACCGGCACACTCACTACCGGCAGGCCGATGAAGGAGATGGGCTGTGTGAACATGCCGATATTAGGGCGTGTCGGCATCTCGACCCCGTTGATGGTCATGCTGTCCTGACCGATCTTCTGGGCACTGCATGGCGTGCTGGGCGCAAGGATGATATCCACATCCTGAAACAACTTGGCTACTTCGCTCTGGAACCAGTGCCGGAAACGCTGTGCACCGATATACCAGGCGGCGGGCATCATGCTGCCCGCCAACAGGCGTGGGCGTGTCATGGGGTCAAAGTCAGCGGCGCGCGTACGCAGGCGTTGCAGGTGTTGCTGCGCGCCCTCACTGGCGGTGATCAGGTAGGCTGCAGAGCGCGCACGTGCCGCTTGCGGCAACTCCACCATCTGTTGGGTGCCCAAGGCACTGGCGATCTTCTGCACCGCAGCATTCGCTTCGGGATTGCCCTGGGTGAAATGCCCGCCCGCGATGGCGATGCGCAAGCGGCTGATGTCCGTGCTCAGCGTGCCGCTATCCACCGTGGAGCGCGTTTGATCATGGCTGGCGCGGTGCAGCAGCGCGTAACTCAATGCCAGATCATGGCTGCTGCGCGCAAAGATGCCAGCGTGATCCAGGCTGTGCACGAACGGGAACATGCCCTGCAATGACAGTGCGCCATAGGTGGGTTTCAGTCCGAAGATGCCGCACATGGAAGAGGGCACGCGTACCGAGCCGTTGGTATCCGAGCCCAGCGTGAGTGGCACCATGCCCGCCGCGACGGCGGCACCACAGCCACCAGACGAACCACCGGCACTGCGGGCTGGGTCGTGCGGGTTGCGTGCCGGCCCATAATGGCTGTTTTCCGTGGTGAAGCCGTAGGCGTATTCATCCATATTGAGTGCGCCCAGCAGCACCGCACCCTGGGCCTGCATGGCACGCACCAGCAAGGCGTCCTCACTGGCGGCAGGCAGGTCACGGTTGATGCGCGAGCCGGCCAGCGTGACCAGCCCGGCCACATCGAACAGGTTCTTGACGGCATAAGGCACGCCGGCCAGTGGCGGCAGTGTTTCACCGCCTGCGCGCCTGCGGTCGATGTCGGCGGCTTCTGCCAGCGCACGCACGCTGGTCACTTCGGTGAAGCTGTTATAGAGGCCGTCGTGGTCGTCTATGCGCTGCAACGCGGCCTGGGTCAGCGCAGTGGCACTGACGCGGCCTTCAGACAAGGCGCTGACCATGCCGCTCACTGTCCCTGTCAGCAGCTTTTCGGCCAGGCTGGCCTCACGCTGGGGCAAGCCTGCTGTAGAAGCGCTGGTCTCTGCCAGCATTTGTTCCTGTGCGCTCGCCGCTGGAATGCTTGCTGAAGCCGCATTCATGGGCGAAACTCAGGCGCTGCGTCGAGTTCTTCATGCAGCGCAAAAGACAGCACGTTGGCGGCATGCTGGCCTAGCAGGCCGAAATGCAGGGCAAGTAGTGGCATGTCGGTCTCTGCCAGCCTGATGTCATTCAGCGCGGCCAGCGCATGCAAGGTGTCGTGGTCTGTAGGGGCGAGTGGCATGGCATCTCCGTGGCTGGTGTCGTCTACGTGATCGCCCGGCGCGGACGATCCGTTTTTATATGCTACCCGATGCAATGTTGTATACAAGCAGCGCATGCAGATTCAAGCAAACTTGATACCAGCGGGCTATCTGAGATTATGGGCTGACATTACTGGCTGTCCTTGCTAGCGCTTGTTACCGGCCGCTATCGGGTATCAGCATGCGGTGCTGCAGGGCGGATCAGCGCGTGTTGCCAGCGCGGATCTGGGCTTTCTTCTGCGCCAATGCGGTCAGTGTGAGGGTTTTTGCGAAGTCACGGCTACGCAGGATATGGCGCTTGATGGCCAGTTTTGCCTTGCCTGCATCACGGTTGAGAATGTGCTGCAGCACTTCAAAATGCTCACGATAGGTGCGCAGGCTGCGATTGTCGGCATTGATATCCAGCCTGCGGATGATGCGGATGCGGTTGTTGATGCTGCGTAGCATGTCCGCCAGCATGGGCTTTTGGGCGCCTTCGGCCAGCCCGATATGGAAGGCTTCGTCCTTGACGCTGAGGTCTATGCCCCTGGCCATGTCGTCGTCATGCCTGGCCGGGTCCCAGGCTTCCATGGCCTGTTTGACCAGTTTGTCCGGCATGCTTTCACAGGCATGCTCGACCGCCAGCTGTTCCAGGGCGATGCGGATATCGTAATACTCGGCCAGTTCGACGATGTCAAAGTCACGGATGAAGCACCCGTGCTTGGGGCGTACCGATACAAAGCCTTCCACCTCCAGCCGCTTGAGCGCCTCACGTACCGGTGTGCGACTGACTTCGAACAGGTCTGCCAGCTCGTGCTCGGTGACGCGGTCGCCCGGGAACATCTCGAACGAAGTGATCTTGTTGCGGATCAGTTGATAGATCTCGGCAGTGGTTTTGCGTTTGCCAGGCAGCTTGGTCATGGTGTCATCTCATCAAAGTGGCATGCCACGCTGCCCGCCAGTACCAGCAGCGATTGCTGGCGGGCGGCGATCCGCATGCTGCAGTCCTTGTTCAGGGATGATAAGCCTGAATGGGTCAGCCGCGTATGTTGGACTGCAGGTCGAACTGGGACAGCTCCACACGTGGGGCTGCTTGCCAGCCAGCCTGGCGGTATTCGGCCACCACGTTGGTGAAGATACCGCCACGCACGTAGAACTTGGCAGTCAGGCGCATGAAACGCGGCGAGGTCGCGGCGACCAGGTCATCGAGGATGCGATTGGTGACCGCTTCGTGGAAGCAACCTTCATCACGGAACGACCACATATAGAGCTTCAGGCTCTTCAATTCCACACAGGTCTGGTCTGGGATGTAATCCAGCAGCATGATGGCAAAGTCCGGCTGGCCGGTCTTGGGGCACAGGCAGGTGAATTCGGGCACTTCCATGTGGATATGGAAGTCGCGCTCCGGCTTGGGGTTAGGGAAAGTCTCCAGAGATTTACTGGGCTGGGTGGTTGCGGGTTGACTGGACATGTGGGCTACCGTATAAATGAATCGATTATTATAAAACTCCGTGCCGTATTTATAAAATTCAACTTATAAAATCGCAAATAGAATCTAGACAGAATCCAGGTCGCTCATTGATAAAACCTAGTTTATAAAACTTAGCACATTGCGTCTGACTCAATTAAAACTCGCTGGTTTCAAATCCTTCGTCGATCCGACCACCTTGCATCTGCAAGGCCAGCGTATCGGCGTGGTGGGCCCCAACGGCTGCGGTAAATCCAACATCATGGAAGCCATGCGCTGGGTGCTGGGTGAATCCAGTGCCCGCGAGATGCGCGGCGATACCATGGATGCGGTCATCTTCAATGGTTCCGGCACGCGCAAGGCCATCTCGCGCGCCAGTGTGGAACTGGTGTTCGATAACAGCCTGGGCAGCGCCAACGGTGAATGGGGCCAATATGCCGAGATCGCCGTCAAGCGCGTGATCGAGCGCGACAAGGGGTCCAGTTACTACATCAACAACAGTCTGGTGCGCCGCCGTGATGTGGCCGACCTGTTCCTGGGTACCGGGCTTGGTGGCCGCGCCTATGCCATCATCGGCCAGAACACCATCTCGCGTATCGTCGAAGCCCGCCCGGAAGAGTTGCGCGTGTTCCTGGAAGAGGCGGCTGGTATCTCCAAATACAAGGAACGCCGCCGTGAGACCGAGCTGCGGCTGCGTGACACGCGCGACAACCTGGCACGTGTGCAGGACATCCTCACGGAATTGCAGGCGCAGATCGACAAGCTGGAATCGCAGGCGGCGGTGGCCCGCGAGTACCAGCAATTGCATCAAGCGCTGGCACTGGCGCAGCAACAGCTGGCCCTGCTGCAACAACGTAAAGCCGCGACGCACTGGGAAAAGACCCGCCAACAGGTGGACAAGCTGCTCAATGCGCTGGAAGCCCATATCGCGGCGTTGCGCCATCAAGAAAGCCAGCTGGAACAGCGCAGGCAGCAGTTCCAGCAAGCCAGCAGTGCGCTGCAGGCTGCGCAGGCCGGGTACTACGAAGCGAATGCAGCGCTGGCCAGCCTGGAACAGCAGATACGCCATCACGAAGAAAGCCAGCAGCGCCTGCAACAGCAGATCCAGCTGCTGCAGACCCAGCAGACACGGGTGCAGACCCAGCAACAGCAATTACAGGAACGCCAGCACGTTCTGCAGCAGCAAGCCGCGCAGGCTGGTACCACAAGTGCCGCCCTGCAAGCGCGTCTGGATAACTGCCTGCAAGGCTTGCCCGCACTGGAACAGGCGGCGGGCAGCAGTGCACAGAGACATCATGTCGCACGTCAGGACGCCGAGCGCCAGGAGCAGCAACTGCGTCTGGAGAAGACCCAGGTCAGCCATCTGCAAACCACGCTCACACGCTTGCAACAGCGTGCCGTGCGGCTGGATCAGGAACGCACGCAGTGGGTGTTGCCGGATGCCAGCCTCATCGCCGATACCAGCCGCGTGCTGGCCGAGCTTGCTACGCAATTAAGCGGGCTGGAGCAGACGCGTCAGCACAATCAGCAGCAGGAGCAGCGCTGCCGCGATGCCATCAAGCTGCAACAGGCCACACGCGACCAGGCCAATGCTGCGTTGACGCAATGCAAGGCGCAGGTCGGCAGCCTGCAGAAGATCCAGGCGGCAGTCGCCAGCCCGGAAGCCCTGCAACGCTGGCTGGCGCAACATCAGCTGGAACAGCAGCCACGGCTGTGGCAGCACATCCAGATCGCTCCCGGCTGGGAGCGGGCACTGGAAGCCGTGCTGGGCGCACGCCTGAATGCAGTCCTGGCAGACCACACGCCTGAGCAGCGCCCACCTGCGTCACTGGCCATGCTGCTGTCGGCCAGTGGTACAGCTAGCGATGCAGCATGCGATGCGGCTATCAGGGATACGACCGCAGCAGCAAACCCGGACCCAGCCAGCTTGCTGGGGCAACTGCAGGTCAGTGACGCCAGTCTGCTCAGCGCGCTGGCGAGCTGGTTACAGGGCGTGCAAATCTGTGCAGACCCAGCCAAGCTCTCGGCCATGCGCTCAGGCTTGCAGCCCGGGCAGGTGTTGGTGACGCGTGATGGCGATATCCACGACCGCCACAGCGTCTGCTTCCATGGCGCTCAGTCCGCCTTGCAAGGCGTGATGGAGCGTCAGCGCGAGCTGCAACAGCTGGAAGCCGCTTTGCCAGCCCTGCAGGTGGCCTTGCAAACCGCGCATGGCCAGCTTGCCGAAACGGAGACCGAGCTGCAACAGCTGCAGCAGCAAGCGCGTCAATGGCAGCAGGCCTGGTCCACGGCCACGCAACAACAGCATCAGCACGACATGCAGCTACAGCGCCTCAAGCAGCAGCAAACGCATGCCGAGCAGCGCCTGCTGGCCTTGCAGAGCGAGCAGGCCGAATTGCAGCAGCAACTGCAGGAGGCCGATCAGGCATCGTCCCAGCAGCAGGACAAGATCGCAGCGCTGGAAGCGGGCATGCCTGCCTTGCAAGCGGCCTGGAAGCAAGCGGCGGGCGATGCCGAACGCGCGCAACAGCAAGTGCGCCAGTTACGCGAGCAACGTCAGCAGCTGGAGCGCGAGCTGCAACAGCAGACATTGTCAGGGACAGTGATCTCGAATCAGATCAACGACCTGAAAGACAGACTGAAAGCAGGTGAAGAAGAACTGGCCAGCCTGGCTGTGCAGCAACACAAGCTGCAAACACAATGGCAATCCGCCCCCATGCTGAACCTGCGCGTGGCGCTGGAGCAGGCGCTGCAGCACAAACAACAGCGTGAAGCCGCGCTGGCAGACAGTCGCAACCAGCTGGCCGAAGTGGAACAGCAGTTACAGGCAGAAGACCGTAATCGCATGCAGCTGGAGCAGCAATCACACCCGCAGCGTGACCGCCTGGAGCAGGCGCGCCTGCAGGAGCAGCAGGCGAGGCTGGAATTCGAGCAGTTCCGCGATGCACTGCTGGCTGGCGCGGTGGACCTGGAACAACTGGAAACCAGCCTGCCGCGTGGCGCAGACATCGCCTGGGCGCAGCAGCAGTGCCAACAATGGCAGCAGCAGATCGAAGCACTGGGCGCGGTCAACCTGGCTGCCATCAGCGAGCTGGAAAGCCAGCGCGAGCGTCAGCACTATCTGCAAAGTCAATCCACCGATCTGCAGCAGGCCACCGATACGCTGGAAGATGCCATCCGCCGCATAGACCGCGAGACGCGTGCGCGACTGCAGGACACCTTCGACCGCACCAACACGGAATTCGGCGAACTGTTCAGCGTGCTGTTCGCGGGCGGCCATGCGCGTCTGGAGCTGCTGGGCGACGAGATCCTCGATACTGGTATGCAGGTGTTCGCGCAGCCACCGGGCAAAAAGAACAGCACCATCCACTTGCTATCGGGTGGCGAGAAAGCGCTGACCGCGCTGGCGCTGGTGTTTGCATTGTTCCGGTTGAACCCGGCACCGTTCTGCCTGATGGACGAAGTGGACGCGCCACTGGATGACAGCAACACCGAGCGTTTCTGCGCCATGGTGAAAAAAATGTCCGAACGCACACAGTTTTTGTTTGTGAGTCATAATAAAATAACGATGGAAATGGCGCAGCAGCTGGTCGGCGTGACCATGCAAGAGTCTGGAGTATCGCGCGTGGTCGAGGTGGATCTGGCCGCAGCGATGCAATTGCACGAGGAGGTCGCCGCATGACGATCATAAAAAAAGCAGCCACAACATGACAGATCTACACCTTGCGCTCATCGCCATCGGCATCTTGCTGATCGTCGCCGTGATCGCCTACAACAGCTGGCAGGAAAGGCAGTTACGCCGCCAGGCCAACAGCCTCACCACACCGGAGATCGATCCGCTCATGGAGGCTGGCCTCACCTTGCGCCAGCGTGAATTGGAACAAGCCGTGCCGCTGGCTGGCCTTTCTGACGTGCATGAATCCTTGTCTGCACATGACGATGCGCTGGCAGAAGCCGATTTCGAGGAGTATGTCTCGGAGCCAGTGAAGCGTGGCAGCAAAGTGGCTACGCCAGCCCAGCCTGTGGATGTGCCTGAATTTTCTGAACTGCCTGTGCAGCTGGCGCCGGACTTGCCAGCCGAGCCAGCGGTGAGCGCTGCGCATACCGTTAAACCCGACGCTAAAGCTGTCTCCAAACCCATATCCGAGCCCGTTGCGGCATCCGGCAGCGCTCCTGACCCCCGGCCAGCCGCTGAGCCGGAGGCGCAAGCCCTTGAGCCCCAAATCCCGGCCACCCCAGCGCTCAAACCATCTAGCGACATCAGTGCGCCTGAACCACTGCCTGCCGGCATCGATCCGCGCATCGACCTCATCGCCCAGTTGCAGTTTGCCAGCATGGACGCGCAGCAGCTGCAGGATTTCATGCAGCAACTTACCGATATCGAAAAGCCCTTGCTGGTGTATGGCCGTGGTCGCAACACCGACTGGCAGCTACTGCACCGTGACACGCGAGCCCAAGGTTTGCAGCAACTGGCGTGTGCGCTGCAGCTGGCGGATCGTTCCGGCGTCATTTCGACAGCGCTGCTGCAGCGCTTCCAGTTGCTGATCAATAGCCTCAGCAACAGCCTGGATGCCAAGCTGCAATGGCTGCCTGCGGTCGCCAATGAGGCCGGTCATGCCGAGATCATGCACCACGCACAGGCACTGGATGCGTTTTGTGTGGAAGTGGATCAGATGATCAGCCTGCATCTGGTGCCATCCAGCACCTTGCTGGGCAGCAAGCTGCGCGGTCTGGCGGAAGCCAGCGGCCTGAGCCTGCAGCCAGACGGGAAATTCCACTGGCAGGATGCCGCCGGTCAGACCCAGTTCCTGCTGCAAAGCGAGAGCGGCACCCCCTTCGATAACGAGACCATGCGGACTGTCATCGTACGTGGCCTGCTGCTCAAGCTGGATATCCCGCATGTCAGCGATAGCCTGGAAGTCTTCAACCGCATGATCCTGCTGGCACGCCAGATGGAAACCGCGCTGGGTGCGCATCTGGTCGATGACCAGCAGCGCCCGCTCAGCGAAGCCCAGATCGACAAGATCCGCGTGCAGTTGAAGGCCTTGCATAACAAGATGCTGGCACGTGGCATCACCCCAGGCAGCGCACTCGCGCATCGCCTGTTCTCCTGAACCTGAGCCTTGTTGTGAGAACTTTGCATGACGACTGACCCGGTCAGCCGAGCCGCAGCCTTGCGTGAGCAGCTCAATCGCTATGCCTATGAGTACTACACGCTGGCGGCACCCAGCGTGCCCGATGCGGAATACGACCGCCTGTACCGCGAGTTGCAGGCACTGGAACAACAGCATCCAGCGCTGATCAGTGCCGACTCACCGACCCAGCGCGTCGGTGCTGCCCCGCTGGCGGCTTTCCCCAGTGTGCGGCATCGCGTGCCCATGCTCTCCATCGAAACCGAGACCGACATCAGCGCCGAAGGCGCACGCGCCTTCGATGCACGCACCCGCAAAAAACTGGGCCTGACACCTGAAGAAGCTGACATCGAATATGCGGCCGAGCTTAAATTCGACGGACTGGCCATCAACCTGCGTTACGAACAGGGTGTGCTGGTGCAGGCGGCCACACGCGGGGATGGTGAAACGGGCGAGGAGGTGACCCAGAACGTGCGTGCCATACGCCAGATCCCGCTGCGCCTGCAGGGTGCCGCGCCGCCGGTGCTGGAGGTGCGTGGCGAGGTGTACATGAGCCGCTCTGATTTTGAGCGCTACAACGCCAGCCAGCTGGCACAGGGCAAAGCGCTGCTGGTCAACCCGCGTAATGGTGCGGCAGGCAGTCTGCGGCAGCTGGATCCGCGCCTCAGCGCCCAGCGTCCTTTATCTTTCTTTGCCTATGGTTTGGGTGAAACCAGCGGCTGGGATGTGCCAGCGACGCATAGCGCCTTGCTGGATGCGCTGCATGACTACGGTTTGCCGGTATGCGCGCTGCGCGCCGTGTGCACTGGCGCAGAAGCCCTGGTCGCATTCCATGCCGCTGTAGCCAGCAAGCGCGACCAGTTGCCATACGACATCGATGGCGTGGTCTACAAGGTCAACAGTCTGGCGCTGCAGCGCGAACTGGGTTTCCGCACCCGCGAGCCACACTGGGCGGTGGCGCATAAATTCCCGGCCCAGGAAGAGATCACCGTGGTCGAGAACATCGAGGTGCAGGTGGGCCGTACCGGTGCCATCACCCCGGTGGCGCGCCTGCAGCCAGTGTTCGTGGGAGGGGTCACGGTCACCAATGCCACCTTGCATAACCAGGACGAGATCGACCGGAAGGATGTGCGCATCGGCGACAGCGTGATCGTGCGGCGTGCTGGCGACGTGATCCCCGAAGTGGTGTCTGTGGTGCTGGAGCGCAGGCCCATGGTGGAAGGGCTGGGCAGTGACCTGTTCAATCCGGCCCGGCAGCCTATGTATCCGCGCTTCCTGTTGCCGACCAGCTGTCCGGTGTGCGGCTCGCATGTGGTGCGCGAGCAGGGCGAGGCCATCGCGCGCTGTTCCGGCGGGCTGTTCTGCTCGGCACAGCGCAAGGAAGCGATACGCCATTTTGCCGGGCGCCGCATGATGGATATAGAGGGCCTGGGTGAGCGCTACATCGAACATCTGGTCGAGCTGGGCTATGTGCACGGCATCGCCGACCTGTACAAACTCACGCTGACTGATTTTCTGACCATGAAGCAGCGCGCCGACGAGCGTGACGGCATCACCCCCGAGACCGTAGCCAATGGCAAGGTCGCCACCAAATGGGCGGAGAACCTGCTGGCGGCGATACAAGCCAGCAAAACCCCGCCACTGGCGCGCTTGCTGTTCGCACTGGGCATACGCCATGTGGGTGAATCCACGGCCAAGACGCTGGCTGACTGGCTGGGCAGTCTGGCGCTCATCCGCCGTGCACCGGCACCCTTGCTGCTGAGTCTGCCTGACGTGGGCGCCATCGTCGCCGATTCCATTGCTGACTTTTTCGCAGAACCCAAGAACCAGCAAGCGCTGGATGCCTTGCTGGCGGCGGGCGTGATGCCGCAGGGCGAACACGCACCCAGTGCGCGCTTGCGTGAAAAACTCGCACCGGCCGCCTTGTATGCCACGCTGGGTGTGCCCAAGCTCACCGCCACGCGTAGCAAGCAACTGGCCATGGCGGTGCCCAGCATGACCGGGCTGGCGGCCTTGAGCATAGCGCATCACGCTGCCCTCGCAGACTTTCCGGCAGAGGTCATGGCGTCCTTGCTGGGCTGGCTGGAAGGCGATGGTCACCGTGATTTGTTGTTGCAACTTGATGCGCTATGCCATGAGTTGCTGGCCAGCCTGCCTGCTGACGAAGCGGAGCACGGTGTGCTCGCGGGCAAGACGCTGGTGCTGACCGGCACCTTGCCCACGCTGACGCGTGACCAGGCCCAGCAGATGATAGAAGCAGCGGGCGGCAAGGTGAGCAGCAGCGTATCCAAGAAGACCGATTATGTGGTGGCAGGCGCTGAAGCCGGCAGCAAGCTCGGCAAAGCCCAGGCTTTGGGGTTGGCGATCCTCGATGAGCAGGCTCTATTGCAGATGTTGAGTGAGGAGTGATGCGCAAGTGATTGAAGATAAACAGCCTGTTTCGATCGAGGCGCTGATCCATATCGCCAGGCAGGCGGGCGAGGCCATCATGCAGGTCTATGCCGGTACCATTGAGGTGGTGCGCAAGGAAGACCATAGTCCGCTGACACAGGCCGATCTGGCGGCGCACACCTGTATAGAGCAAGGCCTGCTGGCATTGACGCCCACACTGCCCGTGCTGTCCGAAGAATCAGCCGCACTGCCTTATAGTGAGCGCAGCCAGTGGACGCATTACTGGCTGGTGGACCCGCTGGATGGCACGCGCGAATTCATCAAGCGCAATGGTGAATTCACCGTCAACATCGCGCTGATCAGTGCAGGCCGCCCAGTGATGGGGGTGGTGTACGCGCCTGCGATGGAGGTGCTGTACTACGCCGATGCACATGGCGCCTACAAACAGACAGGGCAGGCAGATGCCAAGCCCATCCATGCGCGCAGGCTGCCAGGCCATGATCTTAATGCGGGCGGTTCGAATGCGAGTGGTCTGGTGGTGGCGGGCAGTCGCTCCCACTCCGATCACAGGATGGAAGCTTTTGTGCATGCGCTGCAGCAGCATTTTGGTGAAGTCAGCCTGTTATCCATGGGCAGTTCATTGAAGATCTGTCTGGTGGCGGAGGGCAGGGCGGATGTCTACCCGCGTCTGGGCCTCACTTCCGAATGGGATACTGCCGCTGCGCAATGTGTGCTGGAACAAGCAGGCGGACATCTGGTCAATAGGCAGGTCGCTGGCATGCACAGCCTGCCACTACGTTACAACACCAAAGAATCATTACTTAACCCTGAGTTTTTTGCATGTGGCGCCACGCTGCATGACTGGAATCAGTATCTGGAGTCATAACAATATGAAAATCGCTTCCACCGTTCTGATGCTGGGCCTGCTGGCTGGCCTGCAAACTGTCCATGCTGCCGAGGAGGATGTGGCGACCATGGTCGCGGAATGCAATAAATCCGTGAAGCAGGGGGATGCTGCCAAAGCCCAGGCCTGGGCCGAGCGTATCCTGAAAGTCGATGCCAAGCAGCGCGATGCCTATCTGTGCAAAGGCCGGGCATTGGGTGCCACAGGCCAATTCCCGCAGGCGCTGGATGCCTTGCAGATGGCGGTGAAACTGTCTTCCGCGGCGAACGACCGCATGATCGCGCTCGCCTTGTTGGGTAATGTGCAGAAATCCATGAAGAGTTACGAACCGGCACTGGTCAGCTACCGTGACAGCCTGAAGCTGGCACAGCAGGAAAAGAACCGCACCTTCGAGCGCGTATCACTCAACCTTATCGGTGAGACGCTGATGGACAGTGCGCAATATCAGGCGGCCCTGGACAGTTATATCGCCGGTGACAAGCTTTCTGGCAATGATAACGAGCGCGCAGACAACGCCGTGCGCATTGCCGCAGCATCCAGCCAACTGGGCAAGCATGATCAGGCCATCGAGTATCAGATACGCGCCACCTTGATGCTGGAGCGTGCGGGTACCCTGGATCAGATCGCCAATGCCAATCTGGAACTGGGTCGCATCTACACGCGTGCCGGTCAATACGAGAACGCCGAGCGTGCGATCAACAAGACGTTGAAACTGAGCAAACAAAATGAAGGTCCTTACTGGGAGGCCATGAGTTACTTTTACCTGGCCGAAACCAAGGTCGCCAGTGGTGATAAAACGACTGCGCGCAGCCTGCTCAATGACATGGCAACCATCGCTGAGCAAATGAATGCCTTCGACCTGCTGGATCAGGCGCGTGCTGCCATTGCCGACCTGTCGAAAAAGTAATGGGGTGATGTAAGGTTCGCGTGTTGTCTGCGACCAAGCGTTATAGTCACCGCGGTAACCTGGAGTCAGACATCATGTGGATCAGCAAGAAACCGGACATCCTCGCATCGGAGATCACGCCACGCGAGGTGTTCGAGCAGCGCAGGGAATTCATCAAGGCAGCCGGGTTGGGCGCTATCGGTGCTGCGCTGGCCAGTGCCGGCCTGATGAACAGCACGCGCGCAGAAGCCAACAGCCCGGCAAGCGGGCTGCAAAAGATCAGTGATTTCAAAAAGACCCCATATGGCGCAGGTGAGACCCTGACGCCATATGAGGATGTCACCAGCTATAACAACTTCTATGAGTTCGGCACCGGCAAGAGCGACCCCAAGCCGCAATCGCGCCTGTTCAAGCCGCGTCCCTGGACGGTGAGCATAGAAGGCGAGGTTAGCAAGCCCAGGACCTTGTCCATTGACGACATCTTCAAGATCGCGCCGCTGGAAGAACGCATCTACCGCATGCGCTGCGTGGAAGGCTGGTCCATGGTGATCCCCTGGATAGGCCTGCCACTGGCAAGCCTGATCAAATATGCCGAACCCACCGGCAAAGCCAAATATGTGGAATTCATCTCCCTGGCCGACCCCAAGATGATGCCAGGGGTGAGGGCGCCCATCCTGGATTGGCCGTATGTGGAAGGCCTGCGTATGGATGAAGCCATGAACCCGCTCACCATCATGGCAGTGGGCCTGTATGGTGAAGTGCTGCCCAACCAGAACGGCGCACCCATGCGCCTGGTGGTGCCGTGGAAATATGGTTTCAAGGGCGGCAAATCCATCGTCAAGATCCGTTTCACCGACAAGATGCCGCTGACCACCTGGGTGCGTTCTGGCCCGACAGAATACGGTTTCTATGCCAATGTGAACCCCACGGTGGACCACCCGCGCTGGACCCAGTCCACAGAGCGGCGCATCGGTGGCGGGCTGTTCTCGCCACGCATCAAGACACAGATGTTCAACGGCTATGCCGACCAGGTGGCCAGCCTGTATACCGGCATGGACCTGCGCAAGAATTTCTGATGGCGGCGCCATTCAAACCCAGCAGCCTGCAGCTTAGCTGGATCAAGCGCGTGCTGTTCCTGCTGGCCCTGCTGCCATTGGCGCGGCTGATCTGGCTGGGCATGCACGATGCGCTAACGGCCAACCCGATCGAGTTCATCACCCGTTCCACCGGTACCTGGGCGCTGGTGATGTTGATGCTGACGCTAAGCATCACGCCGCTGCGCATGCTGACCGGTGTGGCCTGGCCGGTGCAGTTGCGGCGCATGCTGGGTCTGTTCATGTTCTTTTACGCCTTGCTGCATTTCAGCATCTATCTGTGGCTGGATCACTGGTTCGACCTGATGGCGATAGGCAAGGACATCGCCGAGCATCCCTATGTGCTGGTCGGCTTTACTTCCTTTGTATTGTCCATCCCGCTGGCGGCCACCTCCAACTCTGCCATGATCCGGCGTCTGAAGACCCGCTGGAAGACCCTGCACCTGCTGGTTTACCCGATCGCCATCCTGGGTGTGTTGCACTTCTGGTGGCTGGTCAAGAAAGATGTAAGCGAGCCGCTGGTCTATGTGCTGGTGCTGGCCGCGCTACTGGGCGTGCGACTGTGGTACCGCTATCGGCCTGCAAGCCAGGCAGCTTCCAGAAAGCCGCTGCCAACGAGGATGCCGAAAGCTGGCTGACGCGTTGCTGCAGAAACAATAACAACCTACAAAACAACACAAAAAGGGGATCACCATGACACTTACGCGCAGCTATGTCACTTTACTCAATATGCTGGACCGCATCGCACCCATCCTACCGCCGCTGCTGTTGCGCTTGATCCTGGCATGGGAGTTTGGCGAAGCCGGGTTGGAAAAACTGCATGGCGAGAACTGGTTCGCTGATATCGTCTTCCCGTTCCCGTTCAATATCCTGCCCGCTGACTTCAACTGGGCGATCGCCACCTGGTTCGAGCTGATCGGGGCAGGGGCCTTGATCGTGGGCCTGGCCACACGCTTCTTCAGCTTGTCCCTGATTATCCTCACCATCGTGGCGGCCTTGACTGTGCACATGCCAGCCCAGTGGGATACCCTGGCTGAGCTGTGGAACGGCTACCGCATCATCGGGGAAGATGGTTCCGGCAACTTCAAGCTGCCATTGCTGTACCTCATCATGCTGCTGCCATTGCTGTTCGGCGGTGCGGGCAAGTTAAGCCTGGATCACCTGCTCAGCAAGCTCTACAAACGCTGAACCTTGGCATGCAAGAGCCTCAATAGCTAACAGGCCTAACAAAGTAAAAAGACTGGGGACATAACCTTAGCCCCCCAGTCTAACGTATCACTTTAACTAAACAGACTAACTTGTTTGCGCGATGATGGTATTTGCGCCAGAATGTACCGGTGCAACGCACGATAGCAAGCCGGTATCAAACGCTACGCCGGTGCCGCATCATCAAACAAGGAGGTCACAATGCAATATCAAATCGATGTATTCCTGTCATCGTTGAATCTGTTCTGGCAAGAAGTGGTCATGTTCTTCCCGAAGTTTCTTGCCGTTATCCTCATCGTGCTGTTCGGCTGGATATGCGCCAAGATCGCCTGCCTGATCACCAAACGGGTGCTGGTTCTCACACGCTTCGACCAGTTTGCCGAACGATCCGGGCTGGAAGCCTTCCTGCGCCACGGTGGCTTTGACCTGACGCTGAGCGACATCATCAGCCTGGTAATCTATTGGCTGGTCATCCTGCTGTTTGTTACCACGGGTGCCAATACGCTGGGTCTCAACGAGATCGCCAGCATGCTCAACAACCTGGCTAACTATCTGCCCAAGATCATCTTGGCCATCATCGTGCTGATCTTCGGTACCTTGTTCGCACGCTTCATCAACCGCCTGATCTTTGCCTGGCTGCATGGCATCAAGATCGAAGGGGCGCTGGCCATCAGTACCTCGGCAGAATACGGTGTTCAGATCTTCGCCATCTTCGTGGCGCTGGAGCAACTGGATATCGGCACGCACTTGCTGACCGCCATGTTCATCATTGCCTTCGGCGCGGTGTTTCTGGCACTGGCGATTGCATTCGGTCTGGGCGGGAAGGAATGGGCAGCCAAGCAGATCGATACGCTGCAAGACCGCATCAAGAAATAGTTTACTTTACATAATATACATTATGCGAAGTCAAGGGCGCGTTAACGCGGTATAGTTTTAACGCGCCCTTGCATGGTTTCTGCATTTTTCAGGAGCACCTGAACATGCAAGAAACGATCAAGCAAACCCGCATCACCGATGCAATCACCGTTAGCCTCACTCCCGACCAGCTCAAGCTGTGTCTGATTACCCTCCATGCGTTTGACAATATGGCCAGCAAGGCCGAGCAATTGCCGGACTTGCTGCGCATTGTTCACGAGGCATGCACCTTTTACTCGATCCGCTTCGACCCGTCACGGCTGCGCGATGACACGCGCCATTTCCTCGATCATGACCTGGGCTTCACGTCTGACCGCCTGTTCAATGCCTACATGGACGAACGGGAAAAGCACCTGTCCGCGCTAAACAGCGTCTTCATGCCGCCCGGCATGGACTACGATGAAGAAGTGCTCGAACTCATCCACGGCCACCTGAACGAGCAACGGCAAGGAATGCAATTATGAGCCTTCATTGCCGACATGAAACCGTCCCCGCCCACCTGCAAGGCGTTTCTGCTGCTACTTTTGCTCGCCGCTCTGGCCTCTCCGAAGCCGCCGTTCAACGTCTCTGCCGCCAAGGGCGCATCACAGGCGCGCGCAAGCATCCCCTAACCCGTAAGTGGTGGATATACCCGCCCGCCAAGTTAGTGCCGGCGGGGCATTGGTAAAGCGCCGCTACAAACGAAAACCTTACAAGCCGATTGACTATGAACGATTCCGACAAACCCGCTTACTGGCCGGGCTCACCCAGACGGAGGCCGCATGTCTGCTGCATGTAACCGAACGCACTGTCCGGCTCTGGGAGCAAGGCCGTCACCCGGTCCCCTATGCCGCCTTCAAGCTGCTGCGGATCCTGACGGGCTACGCGCTGCCAGGGGACGCATGGGCAGGCTGGCAGTTGCACGGCGAACACCTGACCTCACCTGGCGGGCGCACGTTTACCGCCAAGGAGCTGGGCTGGATGTGGTTGACCTTTGCGATGGCGCGCAACTGGCAAGAGCAGCGCTTGGCAGAACAAGCGGCCAGAAGCCAAGCCCGGGAGGCTGCCGCCCTCTCCCCGCCTTCAACGTTGCGGTTGGTGAAGTGACGGGGGGTATCGGGGGCTTTGCCCCTGATAGAGACGGGGTGCAGGTGAAGCACACCCCATGCTTGCCGCGAGCGGCCGCCATGCCCCGGCAGACCCATCGACCACGCGCCCTGCAAGCGGTCTTTAACGTGCTGCCGGATGCCGCCGCCTGCACAGCGCCTAGCGCTGGCGGACGGACGGTGTCCGCGGCACGGGATGGCCTGACGAAAAAGCGCTGTTCGAGGCTGTCCGGGTGCTATGTAACACCCGGACTTAGTCTCATGGGTGAGACTCTGTCTTTAGTGCAGTTTCCAGTCGTGGCGCGGCTTAGCGCCAGATTTGCACCGTCAAAACTGTTCCGCGTGTTTTTAGGGGAGTCAAGGCAGGTGCAGGCTGGCTGTTTCGGGGGTGTTTGCAGGGTGTACGCGTGCTATGTAACACGCGTACAAACGCTAACGGGTTAGCGCCATGCATCAGGTCAAAAGTGAGCAATGGCGCGGTTTACAGGCAGTTTCAGGCGTTCAAAACTGTTCCGCATGGTGTTAATGGGTTTTGGGGGTGTTTATGTTGCTGGTTGAAGTATCGAAGGCGGCCAAGTCGTTAGGGGTGTCGCCGCGCCGTGTGCGTGCCCTGCTCGCGCAAGGTCGGCTCATTGGTTACAAGAACCAGCGCAAGGTGTGGATGGTGATGTACCCGCTGGAAGTGATTCCGGGCAAACGGGGGCCAGACCTGCACAAGTTCCCGATACGGCACATTTACGCGCCGCCAACGCCTCGAACGGTTGGCGGTAAGGGGTCAGCCTCCCCTGATGCGAAAAAGCGCCTTAAAACGTCTTAAATGATGCGGCTGGCAAAAGGGGTGTTTCGTGGTGTGTGGCAGTCGTTCAAATTTGTTGAATGACGGAATAGTTTTAATCTATGATGAAAAGGAGACCGGAAATCATTTCAGCACCGATACTGCATAGTTTTTATCTATCAGAGACTAGCAGAAGCCATGCCTTCGCAGACTTGAACCCGTATACATTATGCGAAGTCAAAGGCTAAAAAAGTTAAGGCTCAACTGTGGGCTTGGGTTCATAATCTGTTCCTGCATCCTTGCCCCATCTGACTCCCTGTAGGTCGCCATATACCTGCATACAGCTCCGGCTAGTTCCTGGCACAGTCCAGATCAACTAGTCGGAGTTTTTCTTTATGGATTCGACGGTACAACTGCCGCCGTCTTGCTCCCTTCGGTTTTTCAACTCTGATCCTCCAGTACAGACAATAAAGACGCGAATGCGACCACACCGGAACTGGCTGCTCTCCTTAATGAACATGGCCACGCATGATTATTGCTGTTTACATGCAATGCGAGCTTTGTGGCTAACTTACTCAAGGAATGGCTGTTAACAGCCATATCTGGTGGCTGATATGAAAGACAAGCGCGAAATGCTTCTGGAAGGTTCGCTATTCTTCACGGTCTGCGTGCTCATGTTTTTGGCCACAGGCAAAACCTATGCTTTCATCGTCGATGTGATCAATGCCAGGTTAAAAGCTGGAAACATCAACATCATCGATATTTACTTCTTTGTTGGGCTGCTCATTGGAGGGAATCTGATCGTCTGGATCGTCATGCTGTTCACCTGCGACGACGAGCATCAGCCTATGTGGCAACATCCTTGCCTGCTGGATAAGTCAAGATCGGATAGTCTTTAAGGCGCGTGGATACATAACCTGGCCTTCCAGCTCTTAGCGCGCGTTTAGATGTTTCGGAATATTGGCGAATTAGCGCTGTCACCCTGGGGTGACCGAGAGATCACTCTATGAAGCTGGCAATGCGGCCGGCCACTTTGTATAGCCCAAGGCGATTACGCACATTCATTTTTGAATAGATGGAGCGCAGGTGATTGCGCAAGGTGTTCTCCGAGATGGTCATGCGTGCCGCAATCTCTCCCAGTTCATGCTCTGCATTCAGGTGCAGTGTCTTCACCACATCACGTTCTTTGCGCGTCAGTGTCAGGTACTGACGGTACAGGCTTTTTTCGGCGACCCCTCGCTCGCTCATGCTATCCAGCATGGAGGCAATGTTGTCACGATCAAACCAGTATTCACCCTTTGCAACGCGCGCTATCGCCTCCAGCAGGGTCTTTTGATCCGTGTGCGGGTTGATGACACCATAAACCACTCCGGCTAGCGACTCGTCGAGCTTGAAATAGTCCTGCTGTTTGGGCATGATCAAAACCTTGGCATTCGAGTATTGGCGCAGTAATGGCAGCGCCTCAAAGAAAGCAGGCTGCTGGTACTCCATCAACAGGATGTCCAGGGGATTGTCTTGTAGTTCGGCAAGAAGCTTGGGTATGCTGATTGCACTGACAGTGCAATGAATCCTTGCACTGTTGATCCACGTATATAACCCTGCCAGCATTGCGGGTTGGGAATGATATAGGCCTATGTTGGGTTTTTTCATCTTGGTGCGCTGTGGCTGAATACGAGTAGCAAGCGTTTTCGCCTCTTAGCCTATTGGATGCTGCATTTCATCATCATCCGTACTTGCAGGGAACCACCCTAGTGGGTAGGTAATAAACGGTTTGAAAATTGCTTATCTGCATCTTGTTGCGTACCTATATCCATAGGACAGGTTCAAGCTGATGAGTGCTTGGCATACGTGGCGGTAAAACAACAATAAGTGAATAATCATGCGATTGATGTGTGCTGTTTTTTGGGGTGTCCTGCTTACGTGGAGCGTCAGTCATGCTGACGAAGCACAGGAGCCGGTTAAAGACCAGCCCGCTGCTGCGGCTAACAGCAGGCAAGCAAGCAATATCAGCATCCCGCCCGTGGTGGTCACTGCACGTCGCCGCGAAGAACCGGCTCAGCAGGCCCCGCTACCGGTCAGTGTGGTCGAGCAGTCCCGTCTTGAAACCGAGCGGCAATATCAGATCCAGGATCTGGAACAGGTGTTCACCAATGTGACCTCGCAGTTCCTGCATGCCCGTCAATCCAGCTTGTCGATACGCGGCATCGGTAACAATCTGCCTAATGAAGGCCTGGAGGGCAGCGTGGGTATCTTTCTCGACAATGTCTATCTTAGCCGGCCCGGCATGGCAGCATTTGACCTGTTCGATGTAAAGAAAATAGAGCTTTATCGTGGCCCGCAAGGCAGCTTGTTTGGCAAGAACACCACGGCGGGCGTGCTCAATATCGTCACCAACAAACCCAGTTTCGAAGCGGAAAGCTCGCTGGAAGCCTCGTTTGGCAGCCGCGATTTTCGCCAGTTCAAGGCCATGCTCAACCAACCACTCAACGAGGTGGCTGCGCTGCGTATTTCAGCTTATGACACCCATGATGACGGCTGGATCAAAAATATCTTCAATGGCAAACAACTCAACGAGATCAACCGCAAAGGCATACGCGGGCAGTTGCTGGTCCAACCTGACCACCTGACAGAGTTTCGTTTGATCGTCGAACGCAACGAAGAGGATTCCAGTACAGGCACGCTGGTGCCTTACGGCTACGCTCCCTGGCGTGGCACGCCTGCCGCCCCGGTAAGCTATGCCGACTTTTTGCGTCGCCCTGTCATCGCCGGGATGCCGGGTGCTAAAAACGTCATCACCGACCCGGAAGATTACAAGGTCAGTTTCAACGACGACCAGCGTGTCAAGGTGGATCAGAACGCACTCACACTGGAAATGAACCGGGATATCAACGGCTACAAGCTGACCTCGGTGACAGCCTGGCGCGACTGGCACTTCAAGCCGCAGAACGATCTGGACTTCTCCGATCTGGATGTATTGCGTGGCGGCTTCGGGGTAGACCACTACCAGCGTTCTCAGGAGATCAGGCTGGCTTCGCCGGTCAGCAAGGTGTTCGATTATGTGATCGGTGCCTACGCGCTGGACCAGGACACCACCAGCCGTCAGGCGTATACATCCGGCCCTTACTCACTGGCCATCAACTCCACGCCCAACAACTCCTCGATCGCGGGCACTGGCACTCAGGAAAGCCGCCTGTATGCCCTGTTCGGCAGCGCAACCTGGCATCTGCGCCCGGAACTGGATCTGACGGTAGGCTTGCGTGAAAGCCGGGAGCGCAAAGAAGCACGCGTCATTCAGAACAAAGCCGTGGGCGACCCGCTCAACAACGTGTTCCCGTTCTCTTTCATTCTGGGTGACTTCGATAGCGGTAAACTCACCACTTCGGAAAAAAGTCTCGCCTGGAACATCAGTCCCAGCTACCACTTGTCCGAGGACACACTGGCCTACATGAATTTTTCGGCTTCAACCAAAAGCGGTGGCTTCAACCTGAACAGCCTGGTATCGCCCGCGATCACGGGTGGGCCTGATGCCATCACCATCGATCCGGAACGTGCCCGCAACATCGACATCGGCATCAAATCCAATTTCCTCGACCAGCGACTGTATGTGGACGCCAATCTGTTTCTCACCAAGGTGAGGGATTATCAGGCCATCGTCAGTGATGTGTTCATACCGCGACTGACCAATGTAGGTGATATCACCAGCAAAGGCCTGGAAACCGAGTTCCGCTTTTATCCTGACCGGCACTGGAGCCTGCAAGGCAGCCTGGCCTACACGGACGCCAGCTTCGATAACGGCACCGCCCCTACCCCTTTTGAGGAATTCACTACCGGATTCGGAGCAGGCAATAAATCCGTACGTGGCAATCAGGTCAATGGCGCACCGCGCTGGACCTCCAATACCTCGATCCGTCATCAGTGGCGGCCTGTGGATGGCGTTGAACACTACACCAACCTGCACTATGCCTGGCGTTCCGAGAGTTTTGGTGATGTCACTAACTCGTCATTTTCCAGGATCCCATCCTATGGCCTGCTGAATTTGACCACCGGGTTCAAGTTAACCGATGGCCGGCAGCATTGGGATATCGCCCTGTGGATCAGAAACGCACTGGATGAACGCTACTTCCAGGGCCTTACCTCTACCTATAACAGTTACTTTGCCTCAGCCGGCCCCCCGCGTACCGCTGGCATTACCGTGAGAATGGACTTTTGATGCGATTGCCTAGCCTGCCCGACCAACAGCCGGTGAAGTCACGTTACAGTCAGCTTGCCTGGCTGTTTGTCTGGTGTTTTTTGATGATGACGGTTGCGGGCGCCGTGCAGGCGATGGAGAACCACATCGTCAGCATGAGCAGCCTTGAAGACCCCAAGGGTAGTTTCACCATCGAGGATGTCGCTGGCCAGACCTTCAAGCCGGAAGGCAGGCTGGTATCCAAGGGTTACAGCCCTTCCGTGTACTGGCTGAAGGTGGTGGTCAAGCCCACTGTCCCTGACCAGCTGCTGATTCTACGCATACGCCCCACGTTTCTGGATGAAGTGCGCCTGTATACGCCAGCCCGTGACAGCTCAGGCTGGCTGATTCAAACCTCGGGCGACCGTACACCCTTCCTGGAGCGTCCGGCGGTGTCCACACTGTCGCTCAATTTCAAGATCAGCCCCGCCGAAGAGACCACCTACTTTCTGCGCGTAGCCACTACCAGCAGCGTGGTGGTATATGCGGAAGCACTGACGGAGAACCAGTCTGGCCAGAAATCAACGTTGATGAATCTGGCCCACCTGTTTTTGATGTCGCTGATTTTTGCAGTCAGCCTATGGGCTCTCAAGGAATTCATGGTGCGCAGGGAGGCCGTGTATCTGGCCTTCTTCTTCACCCAGATCTTTCTGATCGCCTACAACCTGGCGCTATCCGGCTATCTTGCCGTGCTGATCCCTCACAGCAACCTTTCGGACCGTCTGTCGTCCATCATCTTTGTCACCACAGCCTCGGTAGGTGTGGTCATGCACTATCTGTTTCTGAAAGCGTTCCGGGTACGTGCTTTCGTATTGCGTGCTTTGGAACTGATCATGTTCATGGCCATCCCCCTGAACATCCTGTTGCTGATGGGGAATTACAAGCTTGCATTAACGATCAACGTGCTGGACATCACCTTTCTTGCCGTGCTGTATATGCTGATCCCGCTGACACTGCGCGCCTCTGCACCGCCCGGTCGCGCCGTGGCCACCGTGGTCTACCTGCTGCTTGGTTCGACCTTGTTCGTCAGCACCACACCGTATCTGGGCTGGTTTGGTTCACACACCGAAATGATCTTTTTTGGCGCGCCCATACAGGCGTTCATTTCTGCGTGCGTGTTCTTTGCTGCACTGGTGCTGCGCTCGCGGGCACTGGTCAAAAAAGCCGCTGCAGCCCATATCGATCTGCAGCTTTCACAGCAGGCCCTCAAGCTGGAGCGCTGGCTAGCCGAAGAACGCAAACAGCTCATGGACATGCTCACCCATGAGCTCAAGACGCCGATCGCCATCACCCGCCTGACGGTGGATGGGGTCAGCATGGACGACAGCAAGCGTGGACGCATCAACCGTGCGCTGCAAAGCATCAACGGCATCATTGAACGTTGTAGCTTGTCCAACCAGATGGAGCAGGATGTGATCAAGGTCTCCAGTAGTGATCTTGATCTGACGATGCTGGTGCGCGGCCTGGTCGATCAGTCATCGGCGCCCGAGCGTTTTGAAGTCGATGCAAATGAAGCACTGAAAGTCAATTCGGACAGGCAGTTGCTTTCCATCGTGATCAGCAATCTGCTTGATAATGCCGTCAAGTATTCACGGCCGCAGTCATCGATCAGTGTGCAAGCACAGCCGCAGCTGCTGGATGGCAAAAAAATGGTGTTTCTGCATGTCATCAATGAGCCTGGGCCTGCCGGACTACCGGACGCCGACCAGATGTTCGAGCGTTATTATCGCAATCAGGCGGCCAGGGATGTCACGGGCTCCGGACTGGGGCTTTATCTGGTCAAAGGCCTGTGCGAAAAGCTCAATATCCACATCGCCTACGCCTGCATCTCGGGCAAGGTGCGCTTCACCCTGCACATCCCGGTGGTTTGATGAAGTTTCATATTCTGGTGGTTGAGGATAATGCCGACCTGCGTGATTCCATCGTCGAAACCCTGCAAGCGCATGGTCATCATGTGCTTGCAGTGGAATGCGCTGAGGAAGTAGCAGAAACCCGCTTGCCCGCCACGTTTGATTTGATGATCGCGGATGTGGGCTTGCCTGGCGAAGATGGCATTTCATTATCGAGAAGGATACGGCTCACCCACCCCAACATCGGCATCATCATGCTGACGGCCAGGGTTTCGCAGGCTGATCGTCTGGCCGGCTATGAATGCGGTGCCGATATCTACCTGACCAAACCCGCCTCGCAGCAGGAGTTGCTGGCTGCCATCCATGTGCTGATGCGGCGGGTCATCCCCGCCGAGACGAGCGCGCAATCCCTGCTGCTGGACATCAAGACCTTTACCCTCAGCAAGGGGCAAGCCACCGTGAAACTGACGGCGCGTGAAGTGACGCTGCTGCTGGCATTTCTACGCGCCTCTGATCATCGCCTGGAAAGCTGGCAGATCATCGAGATACTGGAACTGGATGAACTTGCAGACCCCAAGGCCAGCGCTGAAGTGCAAATCGTACGCCTGCGTAAAAAGATCAACGAAGTGCTGCAGGATGCGGCGAGCTCCATACAATCGTTAAGAGGCTGGGGGTATCAGCTGGGGGTGACCATCAATATCCTGTGAATGGCCTGTAGGCTTTTGAAGGAAAAGTCCTGAAGCTCAGGGCTAGTATCTACCTACCATGAAAATTAATTCATGGAGCATAAATGAATTTTATGGGGGGATACATCCATGGACTTTGCCATCTCGATCAAACAAGGCATGCACTTTTCTTCAGCGCATGAACAACATGCTCGTATCCTAGAGCGCCCAGGCACCAATAACGCACAGCCCTCCTCGCTGACCGATCGTGAAATACAGGTGATGGAATGGATCTCGGAAGGCAAGACCAACGGCGAGATCGCCAGCATCCTTGCCATCAGTCACAACACGGTGAAATTCCACGTACAGAACATTCTTAACAAACTGAATGTGTTTAACCGCATTCAGGCGCTGTCTGCCTGGCAGCGCATGCACCAAGGCCGCGGTGAGCATCATCACGATTGAAAATGTAGCATTCTTCAATACCAAGTTTTTAATACAGTCAGTCCGTCACTGAAACCTGATTATAGACGGCTGGCCACCCCCTTAAAGCAGCCAGACCCCGCATGCAATGTGGCAGTCCATTATCGCGTACAAGCGGGCTGTCATCGGTCACGATGCAACAGTCGGTACAACACCGGCAACACCAGCAAGGTCAGCAAGGTAGACGACCAGATACCCCCTATCACCACCGTCGCCAGCGGACGCTGCACTTCTGCACCCGTACCGGTAGCGATGGCCATGGGCACGAAGCCCAGTGACGCCACCAGTGCTGTGATCAATACCGGGCGCAAGCGCGTCATCGCACCATCGACAATGGCAGCATCCAGCGCACTGCCCTGCTCGCGCAACTGGCGGATGAAGCTGATCATCACCAACCCGTTCAACACCGCCACGCCAGATAAGGCAATGAAGCCCACACCCGCCGAGATGGACAGTGGAATGTCACGCAGCCACAAGGCCAATACACCGCCGGTCATGGCGAATGGCACACCGGTGAACACCATCATGCCGTCGCGCAGGTTGTTGAACATGGCATACAGCAGCATGAACACCAGCAGAAAAGCGATGGGCACCACCCACTGCAACCGCTGAGTGGCCGATGCCAGCTGCTCGAATACGCCGCCCCAACTGATCCAGTAGCCTGAGGGCAGCTTGACCTCGGTTTGCACGCGTTGCTGTGCTTCCGCGATGAACGAGCCGATATCGCGTTCACGTACATTGGCGGTGATCACCACGCGGCGCTTGCCGTTCTCGCGGCTGAACTGATTGGGGCCGGGGGCCAGATTCAGTGTAGCGATCTCACCCAGCAGCAGATAGGTCGTAGCGTTCTCGGTGCTGCTGGCCAGTCGCACCGGCAACTGTCGCAAAGCCTCCAGATCGGCACGTACCTGTTCATCCAGACGCACGGTGATATTGAAGCGGCGGTCCCCCTCGAACAGCTGGCCGGTCGGCTGCCCGTTCAGTGCAGTCGCCACCGCCTGCTGCACTTCGCTGATGTTGACTCCCAGCCGTGCGATCTTGTCGCGGTCTATGTCCACCGACAGGATGGGCAAGCCTGTGGTCTGCTCCACCTTGACGTCCTGCGCGCCCGGTATGCTTTGCAGGATACTGCCGATCTGCTCGGCACTGTCGTTCATCTGGGCGATGTCGTCACCGAACACCTTGACCGCCACATCGCTGCGCACACCGGAGATCAGCTCGTTGAAACGCATCTGAATAGGCTGGGTGAACTCATAGTTGTTACCAGGCACCTGCGCCAGCGCCTGCTGCATCTGTGCGATCAGCGTGGCTTTGGGCAAATGGCGGTCCGGCCACTCGCTACGCGGTTTCAGCATGATGAAGTTGTCGGCCACACTGGGCGGCACCGGGTCGGTGGCGATCTCGGCCGTGCCGATCTTGGCAAAGATGCGGTCCACCTGCGGGAATTCCTTGATGATATGTTCCAGCTCCAGCTGCATGCTGACCGCCTGAGTGAGGCTGGTGCCAGGGATGCGCAAGGCGTGCATGGCAATATCACCCTCATCCAGGCTGGGCACGAACTCGCTGCCCATGCGCGTCGCCATCACGCTGCTCAGCAGCAGGCACACCAGTGCGATGGTGAGCACCAGCGCTTTGTTGAACAAAGCCCATTCCAGCACCGGCGCATACAGCCGCCGCGCTGCCAGCATCAGCCGCCCTTCTTTCTCCTCGACCCGGCCAGTGACGAACAGCGCCACGGCGGCCGGGATGAAGGTCACCGACAGCAGCATGGCGCTGATCAGGGCCACCACCACCGTGAACGCCATGGGGTGGAACATCTTGCCTTCCACACCGCTCAGCGCAAAGATGGGCAGGTAGACCACCATGATGATGAGCTGGCCGAACAACAATGGCCGACGCGCCTCTCTGGCCGCCTCGAACACCTCGTGCAAACGCTCTTTGCCTGTCAGCAGACGCCCGTTCAGGTGCTGGGCGTGGGCCAGCCGACGTATGCAGTTCTCGACGATGACCACCGCACCGTCGATGATGATGCCAAAATCCAGTGCCCCCAGGCTCATGAGGTTGGCGCTGACCTTGTTGCCTACCATGCCGGTGAAGGTCATCAGCATGGACAGCGGGATCACCAGCATGGTGATAAGGGCAGCGCGCATATTGCCCAGGAACAGGAACAGCACAGCGACCACCAGCAAAGCCCCCTCGATCAGGTTGGTCTTGACCGTGTTGATGGCCTTGTCGATCAGCGTGGTGCGGTCATAGACGGTATTGACCATGATCCCGTCTGGCAGGCTCTGGTTGATCTGCAGCATGCGCTGGTCCACCGCGCGCGACACCTGGCGGCTGTTCTCGCCTATCAGCATGAACACCGTGCCCAGCACCACTTCTCCACCATTCTCGGTGGCAGCGCCACTACGTAACTCATGGCCTATGCTGACCACGGCGACATCCTTGATGCGCAGCGGCACGCCCTGACGCGTGGCCACCACCACATTGGCGATATCGGTGGTGTTGCGCAATTGACCGGGCACGCGGATCAGGTACTGCTCCCCCGATTTTTCAATATAGCCAGCGCCGACATTGGCATTGTTGCGCTCCAGTGCCTCCACCACATCCGTGAGTGCAAGGCCATGTGCCCGCAACTGCTGCAGATCGGGGGCCACCTGATATTCCTTGCTGTAGCCCCCCACCGTGTTGATCTCGTTGACACCGGGCACGGTGCGCAGCTGTGGTTTGACGATCCAGTCCTGGATCTCGCGCAGGTCGGTGGGCGTATACGGCGTGCCATCGGCTTTGAGTGCCCCCTCCCTGGCTTCAACTGTCCACATATAGATCTCGCCCAGTCCGGTGGACGTAGGCCCCAGCATGGGGGTGATGCCGGGTGGCAGCTTCTCTCTTGCCTGATTCAGGCGTTCGCTGATGAGCTGCCGCGCAAAATAGATGTCCGTACCCTCTTTGAACACCACGGTGATCTGCGACAAGCCATAACGCGAGATGGAGCGCGTCTGTTCCAGCCTGGGCAGGCCGGCCATGACCGTTTCCAGCGGATAGGTGATGCGCTGCTCGGATTCCAGTGGCGAATAGCCTGGGGCAGGTGTGTTGATCTGTACCTGCACATTGGTGATGTCAGGCACGGCATCGATGCGCAGCTGCTGATAACTGAGCAGGCCGAGTGCCGCCAGGCCAGCGACAGCGATAATCACCAGCCAGGCCTGGTCTATGGAAAAGCGGATCAGTCTCTCAAACATGACGACCCCCGTTGATATTGTCATTCATTACATGACATAAACAAAACAAACTATTGATTGATTTGTTTTTATAAAGATCAGTGATCATGCGTGGCCCCTGCTTTCCCTAGCTCTGCCTTGATCAGAAAGCTGTTGCCTGCGGCATAGGCTTCGCCCGGTAGCAAGCCGGATAGCACTTCCACGTGCCGGGCATCGGCACGCCCCAGTTGCAAGGGTCTGGCCTCGAAGGCATCACCGTGGCGCACGAACACCACTTTCCAGTCACGCAGGCTCTGCAGGCCTTCCACGGATACCGCCAGTGGCACTTCCTTTTCCTCTGCCACCAGCGTCATGTTGACGGGCATGCCGGGGCGCCAGGCGCGTTGCGGGTTGGGCAGCACCACGCGGGCACTGGCTGTACGCGAACTGGTGCCTAGCAGGCTGCCGATGTAGCTGATCTTGCCGGCTTGTTCGGTAGCGGTAGCACTGGAGCGCACCGTCACCTGCTGGCCCAGTGCCAGCGTGTCGATGTCCTTGGCGTATACCGTCATTTCCGCCCACACGCTGCCCAGATCCGCGATCACGAATACGCTGGCGTCTTCCCTGACCACCTGGCCCACGGCGATCTGCTTGTCGGTGACCATGCCATCCAGCGGCGCGCGCAGCGTGTAACGGGTCAACTGGCTGCTGCTATCGGACACGTCGGCACCCAGTGCACGCAGCTTCTGTCTGGCGCTTTCTACGGCGATCTCTTCCTGCATCATCACGTTACGTGCCTGCAGGTAATCCTGTTCAGCGGAGATCTTCTCCTCCCACAGGGTTTTTTCGCGTTGAAAGGTGGTGCGTGCCAGCGTCAGGCGCTTTTGTGCTGCCAGCAGTTCGCTGCGCTGGTCCGCCAGTGCCTGGCTGGAGAGCACGGCCAGTACCTGACCTTTGCGCACGCTATCGCCTGCATTCACCGCCACCGATTCCACCACACCGCTCAGGCGCGGCACGACGTGCACGGTCTTGTCTGCATCCAGCTTGATCTCGCCTATCAGCTGCAAGTTGGTGCTGATGCGCGCCGGGCCGGCCTTGAGCACCTCGATGGCATTGTTCTGCAACTGCTTGTCGCTAATGCTGACGCGCCCTTCCAGCTGCGTGTAGTGGAAGTCATAATGTTTGCCCGCGTGGCTGGCGTGCAGGGTGACCTCGAACGAGTGTGGCTCCTCGATCACGGCCTGGCCTTTGAGGTAGTCACCTTCCGCTACAAAACTTATGGATTGTGCCTCACGGCCCAGACGCTGCAGCACTACAGCCAGACTGGTGTCCTGGGGTGGCAGTGGCTTGCCATTCAGATAGGTGTAGATGCGGAATTCCGGTGGCACATTCTGCTCGAAGATCACCACTTCCAGGCTGTAATCGCCCTTGCTGAACAGCTTGCCGGCATGCGGCCCTCTGGCTTGTGGCGTTGGGCCGGGCGCATGCGCATGATCACTACCCGGAAGTTCGGCTGGCCCTGCATCATGCTCGCCGTGCTCTGCATGGTCCTGGTGCCCGGTGTCCGCAACAGGTGGTGCGGCCTTGTTGGCCAGTAGCATAGCCAGTACGGCGCCGGTGAGGATCACCGCGATCAGCCAGATCCACTGACGCTGGCTGAGTCGGTTAGTTGGGTTTGAATGTGTGGACATGGTTTACTCCTGATGCGATACGCGTGCCGGCTGGTCGACGACGGCTAAGTCGTTAGCGGGCAGCTCACCCAGCAGGCCGGTCAATTCGGCGATGCTCTGATGGGCACGCTGCAATGCGTTGAGGTATTGGAACCTGGCCTGGAACAAGGTGCGCTGCGCATCAAGCACATCCAGAAAACCGAATTTTCCGAACTCGAAGCCGCGCACAGCGGCATCGTAGTTCTGGCGTGCATCAGGCAGGATACCGTCCTGCAAGGTGGTGCTTTCCTGCCGGGCCGCCAGGTAGCGCTCATAAGCCGATTGCAGCAGAGCAGTCTGCTGCACTTGCAGTGCCAGCAGTTCATCGCGCGCCTTGTCGGTGCGTATCAGTGCCTCCTGCAGGTTACCCTGATTGCGGTCGAACACCGGGATGGGGATGGATAGGCCCAGCACCGCCTGGTTCAAGCCCATCTCTTCATCACGCCGCGCACCCACACTCAGGGTCAGGTCAGGCACGCGCTTGCTACGCTCCACCCCGACCACGGCATTGCGCTGTTCGATCTCCAGGCGCGCGCGCTGAATGGCAGGCGCCTGCTCAAGCTGGCGCGTCAGGCTTTCCAGCCCAGCAATCACAGGCAGGTGCTCAATCTCGCCCTCTACACGGCTGTAGTCAGGCGTGTCCTGCCCCCATAAGGCACTCAGCCGCTTGCGGCTGGCATTCAGCTGGCTGCGCGCCAACTCCAGTTCGATGCGCACATTGGATTCTGCCAGCCTGGATTTGGTCTCCTCCACAGGCGAGATCTTGCCTGCCTGCACGCGCTTGCTGGCTGCGTCACGTACACCTTGTGCCAGCTCCAGCGTGGAAGCGGTCAAGGTTTCGCGTTCCTGTGCTACCAGCACCTCATAGAAAGCTGCCATCACTGCCGCGCGCACGTCGCTGCGTTTGCGTACCAGTTCAGCTGCCGCCAGGTCGTAGCGCGCGTCAGCAGCGCTGATACGCGCTGCACGCTTGTTACCTAACTCAAGTGGCTGATTGATCTGCACCGTGGTCTGGCGCGTGGCAGTGCGGGTGTCCTCCACAAAGGTCGAGATGGAAGGATTGGGGCGCACGGCGGCCTGCACCTGCACGCCGGTGATGGCTTCACGCTCGCGACTGGCGACAGCCAGCTCCGGGTTGGCCTGCATGGCGCGTGCGATGGCGTCTGACAGGGTCAGGGCCTGAGCATCGCCTGCATGGCTGATGGTGGTTTGATAAGGCTGGGCAGCTTGAACTGACAAAGGCAGCGACAAGCTGGCCAGTAATAGCGTGATTAAAAAAGATGCACGCATGAGGCTCTCCTGGAAAACAATGATGCAAGGCACAGCAGCGCGAGGCTGGGTGCGATCAAGGTGTATTCAGGTTAGCGTGCGGGTGGTGCGCGTGGCGGTGCCAGCCGCCATTTGAAATGCGGGACTAAAGCCCGTGAGTAGAAGGAATTGACGCGCTGCCTGCTGGTCAGCAGCACCAGCAAGGCGATCAGGAACAGCAGTGCCAGCTGGCTGGCGACGAGGCTGTCCTGCTCTTTATTGATACCGGGCGCAATGGCAATGGTATGCACCACATGACTGGCTTCATGCAGAAACTGTCCGCTGGGCTGGTCGAAACCATGGTCATGCTCGCTGGCATGCAGATGCAGGCCATGCGCTTCATGCGCTTCCTCGATACCGAGGTGGGCCTGATCCAGATGGCCGTGGATGAACGGTGCCATGGTTTGCAATAAAGCAAACCACAGTACGATCATCCACATCAGCGATTTATGACGGTGTAAAGCCATGGTGTTTGCGCTGTTCTATACTCCTAATTGAGTCCTAATTGAGTCCTGGCTGAGCCCCGGTTGACTGTTCATGTTGAGTGGCTGGCCTGATTAACAACATCCACGATGAGGGCTTGTTTAACAGACCTATGCACCAACTTACATACTACACCTGCCGCCCGGTCGTGCATGTGACATCCTGGTGACGGTCATGCAATGTGACCATTGCATGCCAAACAGGTTGCATCCACGTGTCGTTGGCTTATGATGCTGCAGCCTGACGATCAAGAAACCATCCAGTTATCTGGAATTTAATCCATCATATTCAATAACTAAGAAGTTGAAATTCAACAGGAGCGCGAAGTGCCATATAAATTTCTGATCTTCTATTTTGTATCGCTGGGGCTATGCTCGTTCGCCACCATCTACAAAACCAGTTGCTTCAAGAACATGCCCTGCCGCCAGATCCTGGGCAATATGTTCTGGAGCCTGATCCCTATCGCCAACACCTTCAAGGCCTTGCTGTGGCTTTTCAGCATGCTCAAGGCCTGGTTGCAGAAACGTCCATCTCACTAGCCTTCAGGCCAATCAACCGGCTTCCGGCCGCATGTGCGGGAACAGGATCACGTCGCGGATGCTGGCACTGTCGGTGATCAGCATCACGATACGGTCTATGCCGATGCCACAGCCGCCAGTGGGCGGCATGCCATATTCCAGCGCACGGATAAAGTCCGCGTCGTAATACATCGCCTCGTCATCGCCTGCCTCTTTCGCCGCCACCTGCGCCTGGAAACGTGCTGCCTGATCTTCGGCATCGTTTAGTTCGGAGAAGCCGTTCGCCATCTCGCGGCCGGTGATGAACAGCTCGAAGCGCTCGGTGATCTCGGGATTGCTATCCGACGCGCGTGCCAGCGGTGACACCTCTACCGGGTAATCGATGATATAGGTCGGTTCCCACAACTGTGCTTCCGCCGTTTCTTCGAACAGCGACAGCTGTAAGGAACCCAGCCCCGCGTGCGCAAAGGCTTCCACACCAAACTTTTTCAACTCGCTGCGCAGGAAGGCGGCGTCACCCAGCTGCTCCAGCGTGTAGTGCGGCGCGTATTTCTGAATCGCGCCTACGATGGTCAGGCGCTGGAACGGCTGGCTCAGGTCCAGCGCACGGCCCTGATAGCTCAGCACCGCCGTGCCACGCGCGGCGATGGCTGCGGTGCGTATGCACTGCTCGGTGAAATCCATCAGCCATTTGTAGTCCGTGTAGGCCGCATAGAACTCCATCATGGTGAATTCCGGATTGTGACGGACCGACAGGCCTTCATTGCGGAAATTGCGGTTGATCTCGAACACACGCTCGAAACCACCCACCACCAGACGCTTCAGATACAGCTCGGGCGCAATGCGCATGAACATCTGCATGTCCAGTGCGTTGTGATGCGTAATGAACGGCTTGGCCGATGCGCCACCCGGGATGGGGTGCAGCATAGGCGTTTCCACTTCCAGGAAGGCGTTATCCAGCATGAAAGAGCGGATGGCGGCCACCACCTTGCTGCGCGCCACAAAGGTCTGACGCGTCTCTTCGGACATGATCAGGTCCACATAACGCTGGCGGTACTTGGTCTCCTGATCAGCCAGGCCGTGGAACTTTTCTGGCAGCGGGCGCAGCGATTTGGTCAGCAGGCGCAGCTCGGTGACCTTGATGGACAGCTCGCCGGTACGGGTCTTGAACAGCGTGCCTCGCGCGGCGAGGATATCGCCCATGTCCCACTTCTTGAACGCGTCGTACAGGGTTTCGCCCAGATTATCGCGGGCAATGAATAGCTGGATACGGCCAGTGCGGTCCTGCACGGTAGCGAAACTGGCCTTGCCCATCACGCGCTTCAGCATCATGCGGCCTGCCAGCGACACAGCCACGTTCCCGGCTTCCAGCGCCTCGGTTTCGGTTTCGCCATGAGCAGCATGCAGATCGGCGGCCTGATGTTGAGGCTTGAAGTCGTTGGGGAATGCGGCACTCCCGGCTTCGGCCGCCTGCTGACGGATCAGCTGCAGTTTTTCGCGCCGCTCGGCGATCACATGGTTTTCATCGACGGCGACGACGGCTTGTTGTTCACTCACGCTGACACTCCCTGCTTCAAACTCTCGGAAATAAATGGATCCAGATCGCCATCCAGCACGCCCTGCGTGTTGCCGATCTCGACATTGGTACGCAGGTCCTTGATGCGCGACTGGTCCAGCACATAGCTGCGAATCTGGTGACCCCAGCCGATGTCGGTCTTGGCGTCTTCCATGGCCTGCTTCTCTTCGTTGCGCTTGCGCAACTCCAGCGCGTACAGCTGCGCTTTCAGCATGTTCATCGCCTCGTCCTTGTTGCGGTGCTGGGAACGGTCGTTCTGGCACTGCACCACAGTGTTGGTGGGGATGTGGGTGATGCGCACGGCGGAATCGGTCTTGTTGATGTGCTGACCACCGGCGCCCGAGGCACGGTAGGTGTCGATACGCAGATCGGCCGGGTTGATCTCCACCACGATGGAGTTATCCACTTCCGGGTAGACGAACACGCTGGCGAACGAGGTATGACGGCGGTTGCCGGAGTCGAACGGCGATTTGCGCACCAGGCGGTGCACGCCGGACTCGGTACGCAAGAAACCATAGGCATAATCGCCGCTGACCTTGAGTGAAGCGCCCTTGATGCCGGCGATATCACCTTCGGACTCTTCCAGCACTTCCACCTGGAAGCCGCGTTTCTCACAATATTTCAGGTACATGCGCAGCAGCATGCCGGCCCAGTCCTGCGCTTCCGTGCCGCCGGAACCGGACTGGATGTCGATGAAACAGTTGTTCGGGTCCATGGGGTGCGAGAACATGCGGCGGAATTCCATCTGCGCCACTTTGGCTTCCAGCGCTGCACCGTCAGTGTCCACGCTGAGCAGCGTGTCGTCGTCGTTCTCGTCGCGTGCCATCTCGAACAGTTCGCGGCTATCGCGCAAGCCACTGTCCACCTCGATCAGGGTGCCGACGATGAGCTCCAGCTCACGTTTTTCCTTGCCTAGTTTCTGCGAACGTTCGCTATCGTTCCAGACATTGGGGTCACCTAATAGCTGGCTGACTTCTTCCAGACGTTGCTGTTTGGTGTCGAAGTCAAAGATACCCCCGTAGCGCCTGGCTGCGCTCGGCGAGGTCGGTGAGGCGATTGGCGATTTGATTTAACTGTTCGGCTTCCATGCTGACACAATGTCCGTGTAACTTGATTGAAAGGCGGAATTATACCGCCTGGCGCGCTTCCGCCCTAGGCCCTTGCTTGCGGCCAAAAGCAGCGATCATGACAATTTTGTTAAAATGGCTTTTGTTGTGCCCTGAACAGCAAGTTCTATGGTCAGTTCGATGGCCTGCAAACGTGCTTGGATGACTACAAATAGTGGCGTTAATCAGGCTGGGCAGATCCGCCCAGGCAAGATTTTTCACTCGTGCATTTTGGATATTGAAAGGATGGGCATGTCTTCACGCCTTGGTAAAATCGGCTTCACCTTCACTCTCATTGCGGCTGCGCTGACCGGCATCAGCGCTTGTTCCAAATCCTCCGACGCCCCGGCGGTCTCCACCGAGATCGTGCGTGTGGATGGCTCCAGCACCGTGTTCCCGATCACCGAAGCCATCGCCGAAGAGTTCCAGCGTGAATCCGGCATCCGCGTCACGGTGGGGATCTCGGGCACGGGCGGCGGCTTCAAAAAGTTCTGCCGTGGCGAGGTCGACATCACCCAGGCATCACGCCCTATCCTCGACAAAGAGATCGCCGCCTGCAAGGAAGCCGGTATCGAGTATGTGGAACTGCCTGTGGCCTATGATGCACTCACCGTGGTGATCAACCCGGACAATACCTTTATACAGAGCCTGAGCGTAGAGGAGCTGAAAGCTATGTGGCAGCCTTCCGCCCAGGACCAGATCAAGAGCTGGAACCAGGTCAACCCTGCCTGGCCGGACAAGCCGCTCAAGCTGTTCGGTGCCGGTTCGGACTCCGGTACCTTCGATTACTTCACTGAAGCCATCGTCGGCAAAGCCAAATCCAGCCGTGGCGATTTCACGGCATCCGAAGATGACAATGTGGTGGTGCAAGGCGTGGCGGGCGACGTGAACGCACTGGGCTACTTCGGATTTGCCTACTATGAAGAGAACAAGAACATGGTCAAGGCTGTGCCCATCCGTCGTGCCGAGAATGCCGATGCGGTGATGCCTTCCGAGAAAAGCGTGATGGATGGCAGCTATCAGCCACTGTCACGCCCCTTGTTCCTGTATGTCAAAGCCGCTGTCATCAAGGACAAGCCGGAAGCCAAGGCCTTCGTTGATTTCTACCTCGACAATGCCACCGATCTGGTCAAGGAAGTAAAGTTCATCCCGCTGCCGCAACAGGAACTGGATGCCGTGGTCGCGCATTGGCAGGCTGGTAAAGTGGGTACTGGTTTTGGTGGCGTACCGGAAGTGGGCATCAAGATCCAGGAATTGCTGAAGCGCATCTAAAGCAGCCCTAGAAAGCAGCTCTGGCACGCTAGCTCGCGCTAGCCGGCAAATGTCAGCGGCAGTGTCCTTGATGCAAGGGCGCTGCCGTTCTCATTTTCAGCGCGCCATGTTTATTTCACAGATATTTCACGCTATCTCAAGGTTTGTCACAAAACCGTCACAGACTGTCATTAAAGTTCACCTCGTGTTGCGGCGCCACCTGCGCCTGCAGTCCATTTTCTTAAATGACGGAGGTTGTAATGCAATCCAAATTTGTTATGTCCATGAGTGTCGCTGCATTTGTTGCAGCTGCATTTGCTGCACCAGTCAGCCATGCCGCTCCTGAGAAAATCATCAAGGTCGATGGCTCCAGTACCGTATACCCGATCACTGAAGCCGTTGCTGAAGAATACCAAAAGGCTACCAAGACCAAGGTGACCGTGGGCATCTCCGGTACCGGCGGTGGCTTCAAGAAGTTCTGCCGTGGCGAGACCGACATCTCCAACGCATCGCGCCCCATCCTGCAAAAAGAGATCGATGACTGCAAGGCCAACGGCGTGCAATTCATCGAACTGCCGATCGCATTTGATGCGCTGACCGTAGTGATCAACCCAAAGAACGAGTTCGCTAAGACCCTGAGTGTTGCTGAACTGAAGAAGATGTGGGAGCCAGCAGCGCAAGGCAAGGTCAAGACCTGGAAGCAAGTCAACCCAGCCTGGCCTGACCAGCCTCTGAAGCTGTTCGGTGCTGGCGCAGACTCCGGTACGTTCGACTATTTCACCGAAGCCATCGTTGGCAAGGCCAAGTCCAGCCGTGGTGACTTCACCGCTTCTGAAGATGACAATGTCCTGGTGAACGGTGTTGCAGGCGACGTGAATGCCATTGGTTACTTCGGTTACGCTTACTACGATGAAAACAAGGACAAGCTGAGAGCCGCTGCCATCGTGGAAAAGGCGGGTAGCCCAGCTGTACTGCCATCGCGTGAATCCATCGAGAACGGCACCTATCAGCCACTGGGTCGCCCGATCTTCATCTACGTGAATGCCACCGCTGCTGCGTTCAAACCGCATGTCAAAGGCTTCGTTGATTACTATCTGACCAAGTCCAAGCCACTGATCGAAGAGGTGAAGTATGTGCCTCTGCCACAGAAGGACCAGGACGCAGTGATCAAGCACTGGAAGGAACTGAAACCAGGTACCGGCTTCGGCGGTGTGGCTGAAGTTGGCGTCAAGGTTGAAGACCTGCTGTCCCGTATCAAGTAATCTCGGCTAAGTTTGAGGGGCGCGCAAGCGCCCCTCTGCTGTCTACGCCCCGCTTAAATCCGTTACAATGCCCGGGTTAAAAACATGAATATGGCCACCCAAGTGCTCGATACTCCAGACCTGCCCATCAGTGCCCGTTTTGCCAAGAACATCAAGCGCAACATCAAGGAACGCGTCATCGAGTTCATCTTGATGCTTGCTGCCATGTCGGCAGTTGCCACCACACTGGCCATCGTCGCCATCCTGTTATACGAATCTGCTTCCTTCTTTGAGCATGTTTCCATCGTTGATTTTCTGACCGATACCCAATGGACGCCGCTGTTCGAAGACGCCCATTACGGCATCATGCCGCTGGTGGCCGGTACGCTGACCACCTCCTTCATTGCGCTGCTGGTTGCCGTGCCGATCGGCACCATAGGCGCGATCTACCTGTCGGAGTTCGCTTCCCACAAGACCCGCGAGATCGTCAAACCCATCCTGGAACTGCTGGTCGGCGTGCCTACTGTGGTGTTCGGTTACTTCGCCCTGCTGTTCGTGACCCCGATGTTGCAAACCTTCCTGCCCAACCTGCCTGCATTCAATATGTTGGGGCCAGGCATCGTGATCGGCATCATGGTGGTGCCTTATATCGCCTCGCTGGCTGAAGACGCCATGCGTGCCGTGCCGATGAGCATGCGCGAAGGTTCTTATGCCATGGGCGCCACCCGCTTCCAGACCGCCCTCCGTGTGGTGACCCCGGCAGCGGTGTCCGGCATCGTGGCGGCCTACATTCTGGCCATTTCGCGTGCTGTAGGCGAAACCATGGTGGTGGCGATCGCCGCCGGTCAACAACCTACGCTGACCTTCAACCCGATGGAAGGCGCCGCCACCATCACCGCCTACATCGTGCAAGTGGCCATGGGTGACCTGCCACACGGCAGCATCGGCTATCAGAGCATCTTCGCGGCTGGTCTGGTACTGATGCTGATGACGCTGGCCTTCAATCTGATTGGCCATGCAACACGCAAGAAATTCCGTGAAAGCTACTAAGATGACCGACCAAGTGAAACCTCAAGCTTCCGTGCTCGCCAACCTCGACGAGGTGCGGGCCATGATCAAGCGCCACAAACTCAACGACTCGATCTTCGCCATCATCGGCCTGGTCGCGCTGATGATAGGCCTGCTCACCCTGTTGACGCTGTTCGTTGACCTGGTGATGGACGGCTACCCGCGCTTCAATCTGGACTTCATGAGCGAGTTCCCTTCCCGCCGTGCCGGTTCCGCCGGTCTGTTGTCGGCCTGGGTAGGTTCCCTGCTGGTGCTGTCGGTGACCTTCATCTCGGCCGTGCCCATGGGCGTGGGCGCTGGTATCTACCTGGAAGAATATGCGCCCAAGAACTGGTTCTCTGATCTGATCGAGATCAACGTGACCAATCTGGCTGGCGTGCCTTCCATCATCTACGGTCTGCTGGCGCTAGGCTTGTTTGTGTATATCCTGGGCCTGGGTCAGAGCATCGTCACGGCTGGCCTCACCTTGGGCCTGCTGATCCTGCCGGTGGTGATCGTCTCCACCCGTGAAGCCATCCGCAGCATCCCGGTGGCCATCCGTGAAGCGGCCTACGCGGTAGGTGCTACCAAGTGGCAAGTGGTGTCGCAGCACGTGGTGCACTACTCCTTTGGCGGCATCCTGACCGGCGTGATCATCGGCATGTCGCGTGCCATCGGTGAAACGGCGCCCATCATCACCATCGGCGCGCTGACCTTCATTGCTTTCCTGCCGCCATCGCCAGTGAGTGCTGAACCGCCCTACCTGAACTTTGACTGGCTGTTCTCCGGCTTTACCGTGCTGCCTATCCAGATGTTCAGCTGGCTGTCACGTCCTAATCCAGAGTTCCATATCAATGCGGCAGCGACTGGCGCGATCATCATCGTGGTCACCCTGCTCATGAACGGTACGGCCATCTGGTTGCGCTACAACATGCGCAAGAAGATCAAATGGTAAAGCTCACGTCGTCACCAGTGCTCGGTGCTCACCTGCACTGAGCCAGCGACTCACGATACCCAACGCATACAAACATTCAGGAAAACTTATGGTGACCGTTACAACCCCGATCAAAGCTGAATCGCGCAATCTGAATTTCTTTTACAACGGTGGCAATCACGCGCTCAAGGGCATTACCATGCCTCTCTATGACAAGAAGATCACCGCGCTGATCGGCCCTTCCGGCTGTGGTAAATCCACCTACCTGCGCTGCTTCAACCGCATGCACGATCTGTACCCTGGCAACCGCTACGAAGGCCAGATCGTCATGCACCCGGACAACACCAATGTGCTGGCCGATGGCGTGGACGCCATCGAAGTGCGCATGCGTATCAGCATGGTGTTCCAGAAGCCCAACCCCTTCCCCAAATCCATCTACGAAAACGTCGCCTATGGCCTGCGTGTGCGTGGCGAGACCAACAAACGCGTGCTGGACGACAAGGTGGAAGAAGCGCTCAAGGGCGCGGCGTTGTGGAACGAAGTGAAAGACAGACAGCAGGACCTGGCCTTCAACCTGTCCGGCGGCCAGCAACAACGTCTGTGTATCGCCCGTGCATTGGCCACCGACCCGGAGATCATGCTGTTCGATGAGCCCACCTCCGCGCTGGACCCGATCGCCACGGCCAACATCGAAGAACTGATGTCCGAACTGCGCAACAAGCTCACCATCCTGGTGGTGACCCATAACATGCAGCAGGCTGCACGTATCTCCGACTATACCGCCTATATGTACCTGGGCGACCTGATCGAATACGGTGACACCGACAAGATCTTCACCAACCCGTCGCGCAAGGAAACCGAAGACTACATCACCGGCAAATTCGGCTGATACGCTTCAGTAAGACAAAAGCCCCGCAAGGGGCTTTTTTATTGGGCGTGAACGCTGTGATCTGCGGCCCCAGATAGTGTTAGCTTCAAGTATGGAGCTGAGCTACTTAGCTGCGCGCCACAATTGTGAGCCTATCCGGCAGACTCGGGAGCAAGTCCACCCTACCAGGTTTGTGCTTGCGGCTTGGCTGCGTTTTTTTGTTCTTCTTCTGCCCGGATACGTCGTTCTTCAGGCGTGTTTATCCACATCCAGTCGGATGTCACAAACAAACCATTGTCATAAACGGCAACCAACAGCTCCGTGTTATCTGGTAAGCGCCAAGTAAATTCATAATGCTTGGTATCAACCTCTTTATTTACTCCCGCTTCAAATGGTCCTTGGAAGTCATCCTCTATAAATCCGTATTCTTTACAATGCATTTCGCATTGGATTTTCAACCGCACTTTTGCTTCCTGGAGCGCAGATTCCCGCGTTAAATAATGCAGCTCCTGATAGCACTTCACCATTAGAAACAAGGGCAGCAATAACACTAAAAACAGAACCAAGATTCTCTTATGGTGGGTGTTCATGATTGCTCTGATCCATGGATGATTGATGTTGTCAGGCAGCTTGTTGGCTTGGCAATGTGAATGGTCAGCTTGTTCAATGGCTATCCCGTTCCGACACCGCCGCCCAGAACGAGGCCAGCACGATCAGCGCGCCGCCTACCCATTCCTGCACTTGCATGGTCTCGCTTGCGAGGTAGTAGGACGCGATGGCGGCCACGACCAGTTCGAACAGGAAGATCACCGCAGCTTTGGAGGCCGGGATGCGCGTCACGCCGTATTGCACGAACAGTGTGGCGGCCATCAGCAGCAAGGCGATCAGGGCCATGATAAGCCAGTTCAGCGCCGTGAACACCTGCGGTGACGGGAATGGCTGATCAAGCACCGGTTGCACCAGCAGCGACATGCCGATCACGCCGAACCACACCGCCATGGATTTGACGCGCAGGCTCATGTGGCTGGCGCGGCGTGTGATCACATTGGTGAGCGCAAAGCCGATGCCCGCTGATAAAGCCAACCATTCGGCCGTGTTGTGCGGGATGGGCATGGCGTTGGGTTGCCACAGCATGATGAATGCGCCGGTTAGCGAAATGCCCATCACCAGCAGGCCTTTGCGGCTGATGTGTTCGCGCAGCCAGAAATGCGCCAGCAGCAATGTCCACAGCGGGGAAAGATAGAACAGCAGCATCACGCGCATCACTTCGCCGTCGATCACGGCCAGCACGTAACTGAGGTTGGTCCAGCCCGCCACGATGGCCAGCCAGAAGGCGGTCTGCGGCAAGCTGCCCAGGCCGCGCCAGTGCCGGGCGAACAGCAGCAAGCCCAGGCTGGCCGCGATGGCGTAGGTGTAGAAGCTGGACGCCACGCCGGAAACACCGGCTTCCTGCATGATGCGGTAGGGATACCAGATCACGCCCCAGCTGGTGGCGCCGAACAGCAGCCCGAAAACGGCCCAGTAGTTCTTTGTTGTCGTGTTATCGCCCACTATAATGCTCACATGAATACCCATCTGAATGCTGCATTGAATCCGAGTCTGAACCTGCTGCAGCCCTACCCGTTCCAGCGTTTGCGCGAATTATTCGCGGGCGTGACGCCCAACCCGTCATACAGCCCGATCAACCTGTCCATAGGCGAGCCCAAGCACGCCACGCCCCAGCTGATCAAAGATGCCATGGTCAGCAATCTGGCTGGCCTGGCCAATTATCCCACGACTGCAGGCATCCCTGCCTTACGTCAGGCGATTTCAGACTGGGCCACGCGCCGTTACGGCATCCCGGCCCTGAACATCGACACCGGGATCATTCCCGTTAATGGCAGCCGTGAAGCGTTGTTCGCGTTCGCGCAGGCGGTGATAGACCGTAGCCGCACCGCGCCTGTGGTGATCTCGCCCAACCCGTTCTATCAGATCTACGAAGGTGCTGCGCTGCTGGCCGGTGCCGAGCCTTATTACCTCAACACCCTGCCGGAAAACCAGCATGCGATGGAGTTTGATAGCGTGCCGGTCAGCGTATTGCAGCGCACCCAGCTGGTGTATGTCTGTTCGCCCGGCAACCCCTCCGGCAAAGTGATGACGCTGGCGCAGTGGAAAGCCATCTTTGAGCTGTCTGACCGTTATGGTTTTGTCATCGCGGCGGATGAATGTTATTCCGAGATCTACTTTGATGAAGCCCAGCGGCCGTTGGGTGCATTGCAGGCGGCCCACCAACTGGGCCGTGACTACACGCGCCTGGTGGTGTTCAGCTCGCTGTCCAAGCGCTCCAACGTGCCGGGCATGCGCTCCGGCTTTGTGGCAGGCGATGCGAAGATCCTGGAAAAATTCCTGCTCTACCGCACCTACCATGGCTGTGCCATGAGCCCGACGGTGCAAGCCGCCAGTATCGCAGCCTGGAACGACGAAGCGCACGTGCAGGACAACCGTCGCCAGTACGCCGAGAAATTCAGCCAGGTCACCCCGCTGCTGCAAACCGCGCTGGATGTGCGGATGCCGGATGCCGCCTTCTATCTGTGGGCACGCACCTCCGGTTCGGATACCGATTACGCCCTGCGCTTGTACCGCGATCTGAACATCACCGTGCTGCCAGGCAGCTACCTGGCGCGTGAAGCCCATGGCCTCAACCCGGGCGACGGCTTTATCCGGCTGGCACTGGTGGCCTCCTTGAACGAATGCCTGGAAGCTGCAAGGCGTATTGCGCTGCTCTAGCTGAGTGCTGAGGCGGTGCCGCTTTCTGTGCAGGGTATTCAATAAGAAGCAGCATCTTTAGCGCTTGATGCAATATGCTGGTGGCCCTGGATGCGGCGGCACGCCCCAGTCAGGTTGTCTCTTTGCACCATCATATGAACAATCCAATCTGTCCACTGCGCTGTCTCTGCATTCAGACCAACCCCGCATGACAAGCTCGCCATGATCGGTACTGCCTGCTTTTCAAGATCTTGTCGCGCCTGCGCCATTATTGACCTGCATCAATAACGGTCGCCCATGCCATGCGTACCATGCCTTTCATTCGATCACGGAACAGGCAGAGGATGAAACATGGAAGGGCAGCTGAAAAAAACAGGATTCATGATTGTGGCATTGGGGCTATGCGCCCCGATGTTCGTGCAGGCAGAGACCGGTGACTGGGTGATACGTGGCCGTGCCGTGCATGTCAGTCCGAACGAAAGCAGCGACCTTGGGCGTACCGTCAACCGCAATGTAGCCCCAGGTGCCATGTCGCCCGGTGCCGCACTGGCGGTTGAAAGCAACACCATTCCTGAGCTCGACATCAGTTATTACCTGAGCAAGCACGTGGCTGCAGAACTCATCCTGGCGTTAGGCAGCAAGCATGACGTGAGCATACGCGACGACCAGCTGGCTACCGTAGGCAATCAGCCATTGGGCAACATCGATGCCCTGCCCCCCACGCTGACACTGCAATGGCATTTCAACCCGGACCAGAAGATCGACCCCTATGTAGGCGCTGGTTTCAACTACACCCGCATGCTGGACCGTGACCTACGCCTGACACAGGGCGCACTCGCTGGCAGCCGTATCAAGGTGGACAGCGACAGCTTCGGCTTTGCCGTGCAGGCTGGTGTTGACATCAAGCTGTCTGACGGCTGGATATTGAATGCTGACCTCAAATACCTGGACATGGACACCAATGTGAAACTCAGGACCGCAGGCTGGACGCGCATCGACCGCCTCGACATCAATCCATGGCTGTTAGGCATTGGCATAGGCAGACGCTTCTGATGGCTAATTGCCCATAATACTGTATGGGTCACGCTCCACCCTCGCCCTGCCACCCATTCTGGCAGGGCTTTTTTTGGATCGTTGAGTTTGATTCAAACGATACGCGAATAGCGTGCCTGTGTCCTCGTGCCCCGCAAATAGTGATCGAAGTGCATGGCGATGCCACGCACAAAATACCAGCCCAGGGCGGTCACTTGCAGTGACCGGGTATCCAGTTCGATTATCCCTTCGTTCACCAGCTCACTCAAGGCTGCCAGCTCGACAGCAAAGTAGGTATTGAATTCAATCAGATGCGCCGCTTCGATGGATTCGAACTCTACCCTACCCTGGCACATGATGGCCATAATCACTGCGCGGCGCAGCAGGTCATCGCGGGTGAGTTGTAGGCCGCGTGCGATCGGCAAGTGTCCACGTTCCAGCGCTTCGTAATAGCGGGTCAGCGTCTTTTCGTTCTGACTGTAGGTGGCCCCCACTTTGGCTATGGACGAGACGCCCAGCGCGATCAAGTCGCCTTCCTGCCGCGTGGTGTAGCCCTGAAAGTTGCGGTACAAGCGCCCCTGCCTGCGTGCCACCGCCAGCGCATCGTCAGGCAGGGCAAAGTGGTCCATGCCGATGTAGTCGTAGCCTGCCACTTGCAAGCGCTCAATGGCCATGGCCAGCATCTGCAACTTGTCGGGGCCTGCTGGCAGGCTGGCACTGTCGATCTGTTGCTGGGGTTTGAAGCGCTCAGGCAGATGGGCATAGGCATACAAGGCGATGCGGTCCGGGCGCAGTTGCAGCAAGGTCTTCAAGGTCTGCATGAAACTGGCCGGTGTTTGTCTGGGTAATCCATAGATGAGATCCACATTGATGCCATGAAAACCAAGTTGCCGCGCCTGTGCTACCAGTTCGAACACCTGCTGCGTGGATTGGCGGCGGTTGACCTCCACTTGCACTTCGGCATCAAAATCCTGCACGCCTATGCTGAGACGATTGAAACCAAGCTCGCGCAGGCGGACTAAACGCGCACTATCCACGGTGCGTGGATCCACCTCGATGGCCAGCTCCGCATCGTCCATGACGCCGAAATGATGGCGCAATGCCGCCATCAGACGTGCCAATTCAGCGTCATTGAAATAGGTGGGCGAGCCGCCGCCTAGGTGCAACTGCGTAACAGCGGCCTGACGGCCGTCCGGTTGCGTGTGCAGATGGACGGCATGCAAGGCCATCTCGCGTATCAGGTAACGCAGGTATTCGCTGGCACGTTCATGACGACGGGTGATGATCTTGTTGCAGGCGCAGTAGAAGCACAGATTGGCACAGAACGGCACGTGCACATAGATGGACAATGGTTGCTGTGGGAGCACGCGCTGGTACAAAGCCTGCAGGTAATCTTGCTGGTCGAAGCCATCATTGAATCGGTCAGCGGTCGGATAGGAAGTGTAACGCGGGCCGCTGATATCAAAACGTTGCAACATGGCGGCCGGGATCGAGACGTTGGGGCGACTGGAAGACGGTGTGCTGGTCATGGCGTGTGCTTGGTGATTGAGCATGCCAGCTTGCCAGCCCTGCCCGCATTCGTATTTGATGCAGCGCAAACAAAGTGTAATTCGTGCTACCGCAGTGTGCTTAAACGCGCTAAGCTGGACATCATGGATATGCAAGCTCATCAAGCTCATGGAGAGGCTGTAACCAGCCTGACTCCTGCCACCATCAAAGTAGCCTGTTCCAACTGTAACCTGCGCGAACTGTGCATGCCAGTCGGCATGGACGCGGATGATTTGCAGCGCCTGGATGTCCTGGTCGCTAATCGCCGCAAAGTGCTACGCGGGGATCGGCTGTTTCACGCAGGCGATACCTTCACCTCACTTTATGCGATCCGTACCGGCTTCTTCAAGACCTCGGTGGCCAGCGAAGATGGGCGTGAACAAGTGACTGGCTTTCAGATGGCAGGCGAGATCCTGGGGCTGGATGGCATTGTGCATGACCGGCACGATTGCGACGCGATCGCGCTGGAAGATGCGGAAGTTTGCGTGATGCCATTCGTGCAGGTGGAGTCCTTGTCAAGGGAGTTCCCGGTGTTGCAGCGCCATGTCCACAAGATCATGAGCCGGGAGATCGTGCGCGAAAACGGCGTTATGCTGCTGTTGGGCAATATGCGCGCTGAAGAGCGGCTAGCCGCTTTTTTGCTTAACCTCACGCAACGCCTCAGTGTGCGGGGGTTTTCGCGTTCACAACTGGTACTGCGCATGACGCGTGAAGAGATCGGCAGTTATCTGGGCCTCAAACTGGAGACAGTGAGTCGCACTTTCTCGCGATTTTCCGAGGCCGGCATCATCGAAGTCAAACAGCGTCAGGTGAAGATTTTGCAGCCGGACATGCTCAACCAGATCTTTAACGGCGCAGCCAGCTGCGGTTAGCCCGCTTAACGGGCTGACTTTATCTTGGCGCGATTTTACCGCTCGCAGATGAGTTGATTGGCATTTGCTGCACTGGGGCTTGTAAAGGCTGCGCCAGCATGCTGCTCAGTAGCGCAGGTGAGGCGTAACCATCGGCGCTGAGCCCCACCGAAAGCTGGTAGCGCCGGATCGCCGCCTGGGTCTGCGGGCCGGGGAAACCGTCCGGCTCACCTGCCTCAAACCCCAGCAGATTGAGTTGCTGCTGCAGCTGTTTCAAGGCTTCATGACTGAGCGCGTCATGGGCGGATTCGTCACCGTGCATCAGGTCAGGGCCGCCTATGATGCGCTCGCTGAGCAGCGCCACCGACAGTGCATAGTTCACCGAGCGGTTCCAGCGCATGACGATGTCAAAATTATCAAACACCAGGAAAGCCGGGCCTTTGGCCCCCTGCGGCAGGATCACCGCGGCAGGCGCATCCAGACTGTCTTGCCGCAAGGTTTCGACTGGTAAAACCCCCATGGCCAGCCAGTTGCGCGCTGGTTGGCGCAGATGCAGGGCCGCCTGTTGCCAGTCGAACTGCTCTGGCAGCCAGACTTCGACGGCAGTGGGCTGCGTGCCCTGCCAACCCATCTGGCTCAGGTAGTTGGCCGCTGAGTGGAAGGCATCTGGTAAAGAGTTCCACACGTCGATATACCCATCCTGATCGCCATCCACAGCGTAGCGCAAAAACGTCGATGGGATGAACTGCATGTGGCCCATCGCGCCCGCCCAGGAGCCGCGCATTCCGCTGGCTTGGATATGCCCTTGTTCAATGATGCGCAAGGCATCCAGCAACTGGCTGCGAAAGAACTGATGGCGGCGTCCATCATACGCCAGGGTGGCCAACGCTGCCGGGATGGCATGGCTGCCCATGAACTGGCCATAATTGGTTTCCAGGCCCCAGAATGCCAGCAACACCGAAGACGGCACGCCATAGACAAGCTCAACGTCGTCGAGCAGCGCCTGATGACGCTGACGCAGGGCTTGCCCGTTGTTGACGCGGTTATCGGTCACCCGTTTGCTGAGGTAACTGAGAAAAGGTTGCACGAATTCAGGCTGGTTCCTGTCCTGCGCCACGATGTTGGCATCCGGGCTGACATTGCCCAAGGCTGCATGGAAAGTCGCTGCAGAGATGCCCTTAGCCAGTGCTTCGATGCGCAACTCATCCAGCCATGCTGCAAACCCGGTCTGTGCCTGGGCGGTGTTCGCCAGCCCTGCCATCAGGGTTGCCAGTAGCAATAGCAGCCTGATCAGCGCACGCCATGTGGAACGTGCAGGCCACACTGGGTATGCGAAATAGGCCTTCAAGAAAGATGTGGGTTGCATGTGTGTCAGTCTGTGCCTGATTATACGACTAAGCTATTGTATCCATCCGGCGGCCTCGCCGGGTGTAGCGTCCATATTAGCCGCAAATCGCACGGAGACTGAGATGCATCGTTTGATTCCTGCTTTAGCCAGTCATGGCACCACCTTGTTGCTGGGCTTCGCCTTGGGGATCTACCTGCTGCCCATCCTCACCGCACCCGATTCCCCGGCTACGACCAGCCTGACGCAAGTGCAGCAGAGCGCGCGTTACACGGCCACACTGCGCCGTGATCTCAAAGGCAGCGATCCGCTGCATTGGGGCGAAGGGAAGTTGTATGTGAAGGACGATACCATCGCGCTGATGGGCAAGCTGGCGCCTGGCCCGGATTACAGGCTTTATTTATCGCCACACTTCGTGGATGACCGTACGGGCTTTCTGCGCCATAAAGCCGACATGGTACAGATCGGCCACATACGCACCTTCAACGATTTTCTCGTAGATGTTCCGCAAGGCATTGATGTTTCAAAATTTAATACGGTTATTGTCTGGTGCGAATCATTCGGTCAATTCATCACGGCTGCGCAGTATCAAGGCTTGCGCTAGCATCAAAGCCTGCACCAGGCCGCTCCCAGCGATTGAGGCCGCTTAAAAATCGCCTTTGCGTGCCTTGTCGATGATGTCGATGAGCACACGTTCCAGCTCCAGTGCCGCTTTTTGTGCACGTTCGGTCGGGTTCTTGATACTTTTGAGGTCGAAGCTGGGGCGATCCAGCGCCATATAAAGCAGGCCTTTGCTCTGGTAGATGGCGATGCGGCACGGGGCGAACACCACGAACTCAGGGTGGTCCAGCATGATCTCGGCGCCCAGACCCAGATTACAGAAAGCACGCACCTCCAGTGGCCCTTCCGGCGTCAGGCCACGCTGTTTCATGTGATCGCCAATAGGGAAATTGGCTGGATTGACGAAATTGTTGCCGTCCGCGTTGGTTTTAAGGCTGTCCACGACATCGTCATAACTTACGCCGGGCTCGACCGGCACGATGTAGACAGCGCTATTCTGATCTATGGGCGGTAGCGCAGCGGCGGCGTGCGCGCTTGCAGCAGCCCCGAATGACATCGCCAGTAGCGACGCGAGCAATACAGGGGTCATCGCTGCGAGAGTGTTGCCGAGTCTGGGCATGGTGCTAAGCCTCCATGGATGAACGGGTGCGCGTGGCTCAGGCTTCCATGGCCGCGATGACGGAACGTCGGTCCAGATGTGGAGCCAGTAGCTGGATGAAGCCGTACATATAGCCACGCAGGTAACCATCACGCCGCACGCCTATATAAGTCGTGCTGGGTGGAAAAAGCTTACTGGCATCCAGCATGGCCAGATTGCTGTCGCGCTCGGCATCATAAGCCATGTGCGCGACCAGCCCCACCCCCAGCCCCAGGCTGACATAAGTTTTGATCACGTCAGCGTCGATGGCGGTCAGCACCACATTGGGTTGCAGCCCCTGCTCACTGAACACACGGCTGACCAGCGAGCTGCCGGTAAAAGCAAAGTCATAGGTGATGAGCGGGTAGTCAGCGATCTTTTGCAAGGTCAGCGGCGTGTCATCGATGAGCGGGTGCCCGTGCGGTACCACCAGGCAGCGGTTCCACTGATAGCAGGGCAGGCATAACAGCTTGTCGTAACTGCTGATGGCTTCAGTGGCGATGCCGATATCAGCTTCGCCACTGGCCACTTGTTCCGCCACTTGGGTCGGATTGCCCTGATGCAGGTTGAGCTTCACCTGCGGGTAAAGCTCCATGAACGCTTTGACGGCTTTGGGCAGGCGATAGCGGGCCTGGGTGTGGGTAGTGGCGACCGTCAGGCTGCCGACTTCTTCACGCGTGAATTCTTCTCCCACGCGGCGGATGTTCTCCATTTCGTGCATCACGCGCTCGGCCATCTGCAAAATGGTCTTGCCGGGTTCGGTGAGGCCGGTCAGCCGCTTGCCATTGCGCTGGAAGATCTGCAGATTGAGCTCGTCCTCCAGCAGCTGGATCTGTTTGCTGACGCCGGGCTGTGAGGTGTGCAAGGCCTCTGCTGCCGTCGAGATGTTGAGTCCCTGGCGCGCCACTTCGCGGATATAGCGTAATTGATGCAATTTCATGCTGATGTTCCAACCCCGGTCATGTCACACCTTTATATAACAAAATTCACTACATGCATATCAAACTATTATTTAGATTATAAAGCGCCAACTGGTATATTGCGCGCCATATCAGTTTCAGCCAGCACACGCGAGCCGTCAACGGCAGCAAGGACAGTATGGAAATCGGTTATATCTTCTCCGGCCTGATGGTCGGCATCCTCGTCGGCATCACCGGTGTGGGTGGTGGCTCTTTGATGACCCCGCTATTGGTGTTTTTGTTCAATTTTTCGCCCGCGGTGGCGGTGGGTACCGACCTGTTGTTCGCTGCGCTCACCAAGACCGGCGGAGTGTGGGTGCATCATGGCAAACATGGCTCGGTGGACTGGAAGATCGTGCGTCACCTGGCCTACGGCAGCCTGCCGGCCGCTGGCCTCACCATCTGGCTGCTGCATGTGCTGGAAAAGAACAGCAAGGACATTTCCGGCCTGATCACCTTTAGTCTGGGGGTGGCGCTGATCCTGACCTCGATCGCCGTACTGATCCGCGCCTACCTGCAGCGCAATGCACCGGCGCTGACCGATGAAAGCAATGTGGGCCGGTTTGGTGACCGGCAATTGGGCGTTACCATCGCGGTCGGCTTTGTATTGGGGGCGCTGGTCACGCTGTCTTCAGTAGGTGCTGGCGCTCTTGGGACCGTCGCCCTGTTCTTCCTGTATCCACGCCTGCCCACGCTCAAAGTGGTGGGTACGGACCTGGCCCATGCGATCCCGCTGACCGCCCTGGCCGGAGCCGGTCACTGGGGTCTGGGAAATGTTGATTTTGTGCTGTTGGGCAGCCTGCTGATCGGCTCGCTGCCAGGTATTTGGCTGGGCAGCCATCTGAGCGCCCGGATTCCTGATAAAATATTGCGCCCGTTACTGGCACTGCTGCTATTGTTGATCGGGCTAAAATTTGTTTTGAAATAATGCGATAAGAATCGATACCCCACTCCATGTATAAATATGACGAAATTGACCAGGCCATCGTGAACGAACGTGTCGCGCAGTACCGCGACCAGACACGTCGTTATCTGGCTGGGGAACTCAGCGATGAAGAGTTCCGTCCTCTGCGCTTGCAGAATGGCCTCTACATCCAGCGCCATGCCCCCATGCTGCGCATCGCCATCCCCTACGGCACACTGGCCTCCTACCAGCTGCGCAAGCTGGCCGAGATCACCCGCCGCTATGACAGGGGCTATGGTCACTTCAGTACGCGCCAGAACCTGCAACTGAACTGGCCGCGCCTGGAAGACACCCCGGACATCCTCGCCGAACTGGCCACCGTGCAGATGCACGCCATCCAGACCTCAGGCAACTGCATACGCAACATCACCACCGACCAGTTCGCCGGCATCGCCCCGGACGAGATCATCGATCCACGCGCCGTGGCCGAGATCATGCGTCAGTGGAGCACCTTCCACCCCGAGTTCGCGCTGTTGCCGCGCAAATTCAAGATCGCGGTCTCCGGCAGCCAGCAGGACCGTGCCCTGGTGCAGGCGCACGACATCGGCCTGGAGTTCTTCTATGACGCCGATCACAAGATGGCGATCAAGGTATGGGTAGGTGGCGGCCTGGGCCGCACGCCTATCCTGGGTACCGTGATCAACGAGCAGCTGGAATGGCAGCATGTGCTGACCTATTGCGAAGCCATCATCCGTGTTTACAACCTGCATGGCCGTCGTGACAACTCTTACAAGGCGCGCATCAAGATCCTCGTCAAGGCACTGGGCATTGACGAGTTCCGCCGTCAGGTGGATGCGGAGTGGGCCCACCTCAAGGATGGCCCCAACACCATCACCGAGGCCGAGCTGGAGCGCGTTGCGCACCACTTCACACGCATGCCGTATGACACCCTGCCCGCTCACGATGCCAGCTTCGACGCCGCCATCGCCAGCAATCCGGCCTTTGCTGCCTGGGTGAAGCGTTGCGTGCATGCGCACCGTGAACCGGGCTACCGCGCTGTGACACTGTCGCTCAAGCCACATGGCGTGGCACCGGGCGATGCCACCACCGAGCAGATGCAAGTGGTGGCCGACCTGGCCGACCGTTACAGCTTCAATGAGTTGCGTGTGTCGCATGAACAGAACCTGATCCTCACCGACGTGCGCCTCGGCGACCTGTATGCCTTGTGGGAAAACGCACGTGCGCATGGCCTGGCCACACCTAACATCGGCTTGCTCACCGACATCATCTGCTGCCCCGGTGGCGATTTCTGCTCGCTGGCCAATGCCAAGAGCATTCCCATCGCAGAAGCCATCCAGCGTCAGTTCGACAATCTGGATTACCTCCATGACATCGGCGATCTGGAACTCAACATCTCGGGCTGCATGAACGCTTGCGGACATCACCATATCGGTCATATCGGCATCCTGGGTGTGGATAAGGACGGTTCCGAGTGGTACCAGGTCACCATAGGCGGCAAACAAGGTTCGGACGCCAGCCTGGGCACCGTGATCGGCCCTGCGTTCTCGGCAGACGAGATGCCCGGTGTGGTGCAGCGTCTGATCGATGTGTATATCGCGCAGCGCAGCGATGAAGAACGCTTCATCGACACCGTGCGCCGCATCGGCGTGGCCCCGTTCAAGGAATATGTCTACGCTGACAAGGCAGGCAAAAAGGAAGCGGCTCATGTCTAACGCCACGCCCAAACAACTGATCCATGGCAACCAGATCGTGGCCGACGAATGGACGCTGGTCAAACTGCCTGTGCTGGGCGAAGAAGTCGTGCGCAAGCAGGCTGGCAAGGTCGTGCTGTTCAAGCTGACCGGCGAGCCCGGCGCCAGCGCCGAACAGATCGCGGCTACCGAGATCCCGGCCAGCGGCAAGGTCATCGTACCGTTGTCGGTCTGGCTGGCCCGCAAAGCCGAATTGCAGGAGCGTCTGGCCAAAGGCGAGCTGGGGGTGTGGCTGGCTACGCACGAGGTCGTGGAAGCACTGGCTGCCGACCAGGCTGATCTGAACGTGTTTCCGCTGATCGCCGTGTTCGTCGAGCGCTTTGCCGATGGCCGTATCTTCTCCATCGGCAATCTGCTGCGTACACGTCATGCTTACAAGAATGAACTGCGTGCTTTTGGCGATGTGCTGCGCGACCAGTTGTTCTTCCTCAAGCGCTGCGGTTATGACAGCTACCTGATCCGTGCCGACCGTTCCGCAGAAGATGCGTTGGCCGGCCTGCAGGACTTTACCGAACCGTATCAGGGCGCTGTGGACCTCGCGGAGCCGGTGTGGCGCCGTCGTCAGCGTAACGGCGCAACGGCCTGAGCATGAGCGGCGAAGTCAGTATGTTGCGCCCTGCAGCCAGCAACCCGGCCATCCGTCCGGCGTTGACCGATGCGCTGCGCGGCAGCGTGGCGAGCAAGACGGCTGAACTGGTGGCGGCCTTGTCGAGCGCAGTCGACGAGTTCGGTACAGAGGCGCAGATCACCTTTGCCAACAGCCTGGGTGCAGAGGACATGGTGCTCACCGATGTGATCCTGCGCAATGCCCTGCCCATCGAGATCTTCTCGCTGGACACCGGCCGTTTGCCCGTGGAGACCTACGACCTGATCGCCGAGGTGGAAAGCAAGTACGACACCCGTCTCAAGCTGTTCTTCCCGCAATCGGCACCAGTCGAGCAGTATGTGCGCATGCACGGCATCAATGCCTTCTACACCTCGATCGAACTGCGCAAGGCCTGCTGCCACATGCGCAAGGTAGAGCCCTTGCAGCGCGCCCTTAAAGACAAGAAAGCCTGGATCACCGGCATGCGTGCGCAGCAGTCTGCAACGCGTACCGATCTGCCTGCGCGTGAGTACGACGCAGGCAATGGCCTGGAAAAACTCAATCCGCTGGCGCAGTGGAGCGAGCAGGAAGTCTGGGCCTATATCCACCTGCACGCGGTGCCTTATAACAAGCTGCACGAGCAGTTCTACCCCAGCATAGGGTGCGCGCCGTGCACGCGTGCCGTCGCGCTGGGCGAAGACATACGCGCTGGCCGCTGGTGGTGGGAAGACCCCACCTCCAAGGAATGCGGCCTGCACGTCAAGAAATCACCATAGAAACCGATATGACCACTCAAACAAAACAACCTTTATCGCATCTCGACTGGCTGGAAGCCGAGGCCATCCACATCCTGCGTGAAGTGGCTGGCCAGTGTTCCAACCCGGTATTGCTGTTCTCGGGCGGCAAGGATTCGCTGTGTATCCTGCGTCTGGCCGAAAAAGCCTTCCGTCCTGGCCGCTTCCCCTTCCCGCTGCTGCATATCGATACCGGCCACAACTATCAGGAAGTGATTAACTTCCGTGACCAGCGCGCAGCGGAACTGGGCGAACGTCTGATCGTGCGTTCGGTTGAAGACTCCATGAAACGTGGCACCGTGGTGCTGAAGTCGCCGGACGAACCACGCAACAAGCATCAGTCGGTCACCCTGCTGGAATCCATCGAGGAATTTGGTTTTGACTGCTGTATCGGTGGCGCACGTCGTGACGAAGAAAAAGCCCGTGCCAAGGAACGCATCATGAGTTTCCGTGACGAGTTCGGTCAGTGGGACCCGAAGAACCAGCGCCCCGAGCTATGGAACCTTTATAACGCGCGCAGCCACAAGGGCGAGAACATCCGCGCCTTCCCGATCTCCAACTGGACCGAGATGGACGTGTGGCAATACATCGAGCGTGAGAACCTGCAACTGCCCAGCATCTACTTCGCCCATCAGCGCGACGTGGTGATGCGCGGTGGCGCCATCGTACCGATCAATGTGCCGCTAGCCAGTGGCGAAGTGATCAACCAGCCCAAGGCCGGTGAAGAAGTCATCAACATGCAGGTGCGCTTCCGCACCGTGGGCGACATCACCTGCACCGCGCCGGTGATCAGTGATGCTGACAATGTTGAAAAGATCGTGCTCGAGACAGCCACCACCACCATCACCGAGCGTGGCGCAACGCGTCTGGATGACCAGACCTCGGATGCCTCGATGGAACAGCGCAAAAAAGAAGGTTACTTTTAAGATGTCCAATTTCGTACCACTCAATGATGTGCAAGCAGCACAGCACAACGACAGCCTGCTACGTTTCATGACCTGTGGCAGTGTCGATGACGGCAAGAGCACCCTCATCGGCCGCCTGCTGTTCGACACCAAGACCATTCTGGCTGACACGCTGACCCAGATCGAAAAGACCTCCAGAAAGCGCGGCATGGAAGCCGTGGACCTTTCGCTGCTCACCGACGGCCTGCAAGCCGAGCGCGAGCAAGGCATCACCATCGACGTGGCCTACCGCTACTTCAGTACCGGCACGCGCAAATACATCATCGCCGATGCGCCAGGTCACGAACAGTACACGCGCAACATGGTCACCGCTGCATCCACGGCCAATCTGGCCATCATCCTCATCGATGCACGCAAGGGTGTGCTCACGCAGACGCGCCGCCACTCTTTCCTGGCACATCTGGTCGGCATCCCGCATATCGTGGTGGCCGTCAACAAGATGGACCTGGTCAATTATGACCAGGCTGCCTATGACAAGATCTGTGCGGATTACCTGGCGTTCGCCACCGAGATCGGCCTACAGCGTGCGGGACACGACATCCAGTTCATCCCCATGTCAGCACTCAACGGCGACATGATCGTGGACCGTGGCGATGCCATGGACTGGTACCAGGGCCCGACCATGCTGGACATGCTGGAAGTGGCACCGACCGCGCACTCCGAGCGCGATGAACCGTTCCGCTTCCCGGTGCAGTTCGTGTGCCGTCCGCATGCATCGGATGATCCTGAGCTGCATGATTTCCGTGGCTTCATGGGCCGTGTGGAATCCGGTGATGTCAGCGTGGGTGACGCCGTGACCGTGCTGCCTGCTGGACATAGCTCCAAGGTGAAAGCCATCCTGCTCGGCGAACAGAGCCTCAGTACCGCCAGCACCGAACAATCCGTCACCCTGCTGCTGGAAGACGAGATCGACACCTCCCGTGGTGACATGATCGTCAAGAGCGATCAGACCCTGGAGCCGGTGAAGCAGATCGAAGCCATGGTGTGCTGGTTGTCGGAAACGCCGCTTTCCGCCGCACGCACCTACATCATTCGCCATACCACGCGCGAATCCAAGGCCAAGGTCGGCACCATCAGCTACAAGGTGGATGTCAACACACTGGAACAGCTGCCTGCGCAAGGCCTGGCCATGAACGACATCGCACGCATCAGCTTCCGCCTGGCACAGCCCCTGATGGTGGATGCCTACAGCGTGAACCGTGCCACGGGGGCGTTCATTGTGATCGATGAATCCACCAACAACACGGTTGGCGCCGGGATGATCATCTGAGTTTTTACCAGATCGCCAAAATTCATTAAAATAGCGCCCAGGCCAGCATGCGGCGTACGCCATTAGAGGAAAAACCATGACTTATGTAGTAACCGAGAACTGCATCCAATGCAAATACACCGACTGCGTGGACGTTTGCCCGGTGGATTGCTTTGTGGAAGGCCCTAACTTCCTCGCCATCAATCCGGATGAATGCATAGACTGCACGCTGTGCGTGGCGGAATGCCCGGCAGAAGCCATCTTTGCTGAAGATGATGTGCCGGCTGACCAGCAGGAATACATCGCGCTCAACGCGCGACTGGCGCAGTTGTGGCCCACGATCACCAGCCGCAAAGAGCCGTTGCCAGACGCCGATGCCATGAACGGCGCAGCAGGCAAGCGTGAGCTTCTGGTTGAATGATCGCACTGAAGCGGTTGATTATTAAATAATATCAAAATAAAAAAGGAGGCGAATGCCTCCTTTTTTACGCCTGCCGTACTGTACGGCTACCCGCCTTCAACCACTCAACGCTGCAGGAGAAACTTGCTCTGGCAGTGCATAGATGGCCGGCAGGTTGCGCCACCAGCCATAGACATCCATGCCGCAACCGAACACATAGCGATTGGGCACCTGCAGACCGACATGATCGGCCCGGATCGGCTTTTCATGCCCGAGCAACTTCTCGGCCAGCACCGCGATCACCACGCGACTCGCGCCCTGCTCCAGGCATTTCTCGCGTATGGCCGCCAGCGTATGGCCTTCATCGAGAATGTCATCGATGAGCACCACGGTGCGATCCTTGACGTGATGCGAGGGCAACACCTTCCATAACAAGGTCTGGCCCTGCGTCTGGTTGTGATAGCGACTGGCCTGCACGTAGTCGAACTCCAGCGGAAAATCCAGCAAGGGCAACAACTGTCCGGCCAGCACCACGGCGCCACCCATCACACACAACACCAGAGGCTGACTGTCGTGCAGTGACAGTTTGAGCGCAGCTGCCAGTTCGGCGATGGCCAGGCGCACGGCTGCCTCATCATGGATAAGGTCAGCGTGGGCCAGGTATTGCGCGGGAGGCAAGGTGGGGTCGAACAGCGTCATCGTCAGAGCACTGGGTTCACAGCATTCACAGCCCGGATTTCAGCGAGCGCATGTAGTGCATGAACTCATCGCCGATCTCGTCATGCTTCATCGCGAACTCCACGTTGGCCTGCACATACCCCAGCTTGCTGCCGCAATCATAGCGTTTGCCGTGGAAACGGTAGGCCAGCACCTGCTCATACTGCATGAGGGCTGCGATGCCGTCGGTAAGTTGCAATTCACCGCCCTTGCCCGGTTTGATGTTCTCCAGGCAATCGAAGATGCGTGGCGTCAGCACATAGCGCCCCACCACAGCCAGATTGGATGGCGCCTCTTCAGGCTTGGGTTTTTCCACGATGCTGTTGACCGTGAGCACGTCAGTGGAGACAGCGCTCGCGTCGACGATGCCATAGCTGGCGGTGTCCTCGGGCGCGACATCTTCCACCCCCAGCACACTGCTGCCCTTTTGCTGGTACAGCTCGACCATCTGCTGCATGGCAGGCGTTTGTGCATCGATCAGGTCATCTGCCAGGATCACCGAGAACGGCTCATTGCCGACCACGGATTTGGCAGTCAATACCGCATGCCCCAGGCCCAGTGCTTCCGCCTGACGCAGGTAGATGCAGGTCACGCCCTTGGGAATGATGCTGCGTATCATCTCCAGCATCTTGGTCTTGCCGCTGGCCTCCAGCATCGCTTCCAGCTCGAACGACTTATCGAAATGGTCCGGGATGGAGCGCTTGTTACGGCCGTTCACGAAGATCAGCTCCGTGGCACCGGCCGCGATGGCCTCTTCTACTGCGTACTGGATCAATGGCTTATCAACGATAGGCAGCATCTCCTTGGGGCTGGCTTTGGTGGCAGGCAGGAAACGCGTGCCCAGGCCAGCGACAGGAAATACGGCTTTGGTGATTTTCGACAATTTCATGGCTCCCTTGTTTTGTTATTCCAGTTGGATTGTAGTCGATTTACTTTGGGTGCTGCTGCTGAAGCGCATCACCAGGAACCGCCAGTATAACGTTTGATGTCACGCAACTGACGTTTGGTCGGGCGTCCGGCGCCGCGTTCACGTTGCGCATGGTCGGCTTCACGGGTGATAGCGGCTGCCTCGCGTTTTGCCACACTGGCGGCGGTTTCTTCGTAGAGCAAGGCCGCCTCAGGCGCGCCTCGCCGCTGGTTGGACAATGCGCGCACGGTGACCTCGATATCCATGTCCTTGTTGCGTATGGACAGTGTCATGCCGATGCGCATCTCGCGGGCCGGTTTGACACGGTCGCCATCGATATGCACTTTACCGCTGTCCACCGCGTCGGTGGCCAGACTGCGTGTCTTGAAGAAACGTGCTGCCCATAACCACTTGTCCAGGCGGCATTTGTTGTCTTCCTGATCGTTGTCTTTATCGGTTTTTTTCATGGTCGATCAGGGACTGAATGGCTGGCTGGATATTCATGGCGGGGCTCTGACTCAAGGCGTGAGCGCGACACGGTTGTGGTGGTGGTACTCACGCAGGCGCTGCAAAGTGTCGTGCGCCTGACGCAGCAAGGTGCCCTCGGCATAGTGACCATGTCCATCCGGCGCACCTATGGGCATGGGGCTCAGGCAGGCCAGACCGTCCAGCACATCGCGCATGCTGTACAGATGGAACTGGCCCGCCGCCACCGCTTGCTGCACTTCAGCATCCAGCACCAGATGGCCCAGATTGCTTTCCGGGATCAATACGCCCTGCTCTCCATCCAGGCCCAGTTGCTGGCACAAACGGAAATAGCCTTCGATCTTTTCATTGACGCCACCGATGGCCATCACATCGCCGTGCTGGTTCAGCGCGCCGGTCAGGGCCACGCCCTGACGCAGCGGCACGCACGCCAGTGCAGACAGCAAGGCATACAGCTCGGCACAGGAGGCAGAGTCGCCTTCCACACCGTGATATTCCTGCTCGAACACCAGGGCAGCATTGAGAGACAGCGGTGTCAGCGCCACAAACTGACTGGTCAGCCAGCTTTGCAGGATGAACAGGCCCTTGTCATGATTGGGCCCGGTCATCTCCACTTCCCGGTCGATGTTGATGATGCCGGCCGCACCTGCGCTGCAACGCGCCGAGATGCGCACCGGCGAACCGAAGCTGGTGTCACCCAGATCGATATGGGTGAGGCCATTGATCTGGCCGATGGCTTCACCAGTGACGCGGATCAGGATCTCGCCATCTGCGATGGCGTCACGAAAGCCCTGTTCAGGCAATGCCGAGCGCAACCTGCGCTGCTGCATGGCATCTGTCACATGGGCAGCCTGGATCTGTGGCGACTGCTGCTGTAGCGCGATAGCTGCGCTCTCGATCAGCCATTGCTGCAATTCGCCAAAATGCGTACTGAGGCGGCGCTGATCCTCTATCTTGCGGTGCATGGCTTGCAGCAACACGACGACGGCGCCCGTGCTGCAGGCAGGTAGTTGCAAGGCCTGGCAGCGTGCCCTCAACCAGGCAGCGACGGCACGGTAGTTATCCGCATTGGCCGGCATGCGTTCGCTGAAATCCACCTTGACCGGGAAGAAACCGGCCAGCTCCGGCAGGGTGTCGTGTAACTGATCACGCTCTTCTGCAGTGGCGATCAGCACGATCTTGACATCCAGAGGCAGCGGCTCGGGTTTCACTGCCAGTGCGCTGGCGTGTTGCCCGGAAACCGTCTCTTCCAGCTGGATACGACCATTGCGTAGCACACGCAGCAGGCGGCCCAGCAGGTTGTTGTCTGTATCAGCCAACAGGTCGCTCAGATGCAGCAGCAGCATGCCGCCATGCGCCCGCAACAGATTGCCTGCACGCAAACGCAGCACATCCGCCTGGTTTTCCGAGGCATCACAGCCACCGAACAGTGAGGCCAGGCTGGGATCATCGTCGTGCAGCACGGGCGCACCGCCGTTGCTGCATAGATAGCGTTGATCCACCAGCAGATTGGCGCGGTATCGGTTGAGGCAGACTTCAAGCTGGTTCTCGGGCTCACTGCTGAGGTGTAGCTGCTGCAGTTGATCCAGCAGATCCTGACGCAACTCGGCCAGCCAGCCCTCGAACGCTGCAGCTTGCAAGAGGTGGGCACTGTGCTCGCGCTTGAGTTGCGCGATACGCGCATCCAGCAAGGCGGCCACGGACTCCAGTGCACTGCTGCCAGGCCCGGCCTCTGCGACCGGCGTTTTCTCTGATCTGGCACCCGGTTCCATGCCTGCTGACGCTTCCTGCCATTGCCCCAGGATATGACGCGCCAATTCACGCGTCATCTGCTCCAGCCCGCTACGCAGCAGGGCGCCGCTGGCAGCCTGCATAGGCAGGGCCAGAGGTTTCTCAGGCGCAGAGAAATGATGCAGGTAGACCAGGTCTGCCGCAGCAGGCCAGTCGGCAGCGATGCGGCGCATGGCGCTCAGCATCAGCGAGGTGCGGCCACTGCCAGGCTCCCCTTCCACCAGCAGGTGCATGCCAGGCTGGCGCAACTGCAGGCCGAATTCGGCCGCTTGCCAGGCGCCTGGCTGCCCTATCCAGGTGCTGTTGTCTGCAGGCGTGTCCGCTGGCTCCAGCCAGGCCGGATCGATGGCCACACTCAATTGTTCCGCTGCCAATCTGTTCAGCATGTGTAGTCCTATTGTGACTGCCAGCGCTGTTTGGCACTGTCATCGCTGCTACGGGCTTCGACCCAGCGCTCGCCACTTGCGCTGGCTTCCTTCTTCCAGAACGGGGCTTCGGTCTTGAGGTAATCCATGATGAACTCACAGGCCGAGAAAGCATCGCCACGATGTGGGCTGGTGGTGACCACCAGCACGATCTGGTCCTGCGCCTGCAGACAGCCATAACGGTGGATGACCAGGGCGTCATGCAGTGCCCAGCGCGTGGCAGCCTGCTGCACGATGGCCTGCAAGACTTTTTCGGTCATGCCCGGGTAATGTTCCAGCGTCAGCGTGGAGACTTCGGCACCCTCGTTGATGTCACGCACTTGACCGATGAAGGCCACCACTGCGCCGGTGTCGCGACGGGAAAGACGCAGACGGCTGATCTCTGCGCCCGCATCAAAATCCTCAAGCTGAACGCGCACTTCCACGCTCAACCCCCTGTCACAGGTGGAAAAAATGCCACCTCGTCGCCCGCCTTGATGACCGCCTCGGTGCCAACCAGCGCATGATTGATGGCCGCACGTATCGCTTGCTGCCCGGAGAACATGGTCTGCCAGGCATCGCCCCGGCTGGCCAGATGCTGCATCAGGGCGGCGACAGTATCCACACCTTCGGGCAGCTGCAATTCCTCGGTGGAATATTTCAAAGATTCTTTTAGACGGGCGAAATAGAGGACGGTGATCTGCATGTGGGGCGGCTTTAAGCTGGTCGTGATGGGGAGATTAGTCGTTATCGCTATCGCTGAGTGGTAGCGCCGGCGTGATGCCATGGCTTTCCAGCTCCACACGCTCGATGCGCGCAAAACGGTCGGTGATCTTGCGGCTGCTGATGTGCACGTCTTCCACATCCTTGCTGGCCTGCTGGATATGCGTGGCCAGCTTCTTCATGCGCTCGTCGAAGCGCGCAAAGTCCTTGCCCAGCTTGCCCAGCTCGTCCTGGATGATATGCACCTGCTTGCGCGTCTCGGTATCTTTCAACACCGCACGTGCCGTGTTCAGCACGGCCATCAAGGTGGTGGGCGACACGATCCAGACCCGTTTGACCTGTGCGTATTCGACCAGATCTCGGTGGTGCGCGTGGATCTCGGCGAACACCGCCTCGGCTGGCAGGAACATGACGGCGCCGTCCGAAGTCACGTTGGGGATGATGTACTTGCTGGCGATGTCGTCGATATGCTTGCGTACGCCGCTCTTGAACACGGCAGCGCTGGCTTTTTCCGCGCCCTCCAGGAACATGGCTTCGTAATTCTCCAGCGGGAATTTCGAATCCACCGCCACCAGACCGGTCGGTTCCGGCAGTTTGAGCACGCAATCGGCACGCGTGTTGTTGGGGAATGTGTACTGGAACTCAAAGGCGTTCTCCGGTAGCAGGTTGCGCACCAAGCCTTCCAGCTGTACTTCGCCAAATGCGCCACGTGAACGCTTGTCGCCCAGCAACTCCTGCAGACTGACCACGTTGGTGGCCAGGCCGTCGATCTTCTTCTGCGCTTCATCAATCTTGGTCAGGTGCGTCATCACATTCAGGAAGGTCTCGTTGGTCTTCTTGAAGCCCTCGTCCAGGCGCTCCGACACCTTGCCACTGATCTGTTCCAGACGCTCTTCCACCACCTTGGTCAGCACTTCGATGCGCTGGCTGATCTGCTGGATGGCGTTGCCCATGGTGGTCTGGATCAGCGCCTGCTCGGCCTTGCCCTGCTCGGCCAGGGTGATGTGCAGCTTTTCCAGTATGTTTTCACGTGTCTGCGCCAGACTTTGCCCTTGCGACATCTGCAAAGCCTGCATGGCTTCGCGCGTCTGGGTCAGCTCCTGAGTCACCGACAGCCGCAGGCGCTCGTTGCTGTCCAGCACGGCCTGATTCAAGCGGTCGCCCAGTTTGTTGAGGCCATCGTTCAGGTCACGCAACATGGCTAGGTGACGTTGTTCCAGCTGCTGCATCAACAGCGTGTCATTGTCGTTGCGACGCAGCAGCTTCCAGGCCAGCCAGGCCACGGTCAGCAGGTTGACGCTGACGATCAGGAGTAACATAGTTTGGGTCATATAGAGCCAAATTATACCGCACGGCGGCCACGCTCACCGCAGTGCCGTATGCCCAGCGAACAGGCTAACTTCAAATCATGGCCTGTTTGTGCCAAACTCGCCCATGATCGACTTGATCTCAAGGGTGAGGATGCCGTGACCAAACTGAAACTGCTCATCGGCCAATGGCTGGCCAATTTCACGCGACGGCTGCAGAACAACTTTTATCTCTACCTCGCCGCGCTGCTCACCGTGTTCGTCCTGCTGGACGCCAGCGTGTTCCATGTGGGCGAGAACATGCGTCAAAAAGCCTTCGATTTCATGGTGCGGCATCGCGTGGTGGCGCCTGCCCCGGATCAAGACATCGTCATCATCGACATCAACGAGGCCAGCCTGGCCGCCATGGCCAAGGAATATGGGCGCTGGCCATGGCCACGCCAGGTGTTCGGCGAATTCGTGGAGAACATACAGACCCAGCAGCCACGCGCCATCGTGTTCGATGTGCTGTTCAGCGATGCCGACCTGTTCAACCCGGATAGCGATGCCTATTTCAATGAGGTCATCGCGGGCACCGACAATACCTACTTCCCGTTTCTGCGCTTGCCCGAAGCACATGACAAGCTCAGCCAGGTCCGGCCCGGCATGATCCCCGGCCTGCACGAGGCCGTGCCTGGCCAGTCAGACCCCAATGCCACCATCGCCGTGGTGCTGCCGCACTTTGATGCGGCGGTGCAATCCGGGCGGCTGGGCACACACAACATCTACCCGGACAGGGACGGCATCGTGCGCGAATACCGCCTCTACCGTGATGATTACGGCTGGCGGCTGCCTTCACTGCCTATGACGGTAGGTCTTGGGCTGGCCTACCCGCTACCGGATGTGGACAAGGTGTTGCTGAACTGGCGCGGCAAGCCGTTCAGTTATCAGTACGCCACCTTCAGCGACGTGTTCCAGGACATGGCCAGCAAGGTCAAGCAGCGCCCAGCCGAAGAGTTCAAGGACAAGATCGTCATCATCGGCTCCACCGCTGCCAGCCTGGGAGACATCAAGGCCACTGCCATGGATAAGACATTTCCGGGCGTGGAGATCCTCGCCACGGCCATCGACAATGTCAAACATGACGACTATCTGTGGGTGTTGCGCGGCAGCCTGCCCTATGTGCTGATCAGCTTGCTGCTGATCTGGCTGACCACGCTGGCGTTCTATATCAATATGGACCGCGACAAACTCACCAAGCTGTTCTCGGGCACGCAGATCGGCCTGCTGGTGCTGTCCTACATCGGCATCAACCTGGCCGATGCCTATCTGGATTTCACCGGGCCCATCGCCTGGGCAGTGATGTATTTCAGTGTGGCCAAGATCTACGCACTGGCCAACGACCGCGCCTTGCAGCGCTGGCTGGCGTATGGCGTCAAGGCGGGGGCCGGTACCACCCATGCGCAGCTGATGCCGGTCATCGTCGAGAGCCGGGAGCCCTTGGGCGATGCGCTGCTCAAAAAACTCAAGCGCAAGATCGAGCTGGCCAGCCGCACCCCGTGCAATGTGGATATCATCAAAACAGCGCAAAGTGGCATCTGGGGCCTGTTCGGTGACATGGTCCTGGTGAGCTGGACTTATGCCGAGACCGAGGCGGCCTACGCTGCCCAGGCAAAACAGGACGCCAGCCAGCTGGCGGCACAATTGTCGGTGCTGGTCGCCAGCCTGGGTTTGCCAACCGACACCCTGGTGCGTCATGCCATACACGACTGCACGCTGGCCGGGGAACAGACCGCCAGCCAGTGGCGCACCCTGTTCGCACAGGCCATCATCCGCCTGGAACATGATGAAACCCCGCTGAATGCCAGTACCACAGCCTCACCAGCGTAAGAACTCAAAAGGAGCAACCATGGATATGCGAACTTTGCTGGGCCTCGCCCTGCTACTGCCGATGCTGGCAGTGGCCGCCGAGACCGGTACCGCACTCAAGGACGACAGTCTGCGTGCCGAACCCTACGCCGATGCCAGGCTGAGCGGGAAATTCACGCGCGGCGAAAAACTGGAGATCACCGGCAAGCAAGGGGCCTGGCTCAAGGTCAAGACCGCCAAGTCCACCGGCTGGGTACGCTTGCTGTCCGTCAAACGTGGCAGCAGCACAGCGGGCAGCAGCGCAACCGGCGTGCTCAATGTGGCCAGCGGTCGCGCTGGCACCGGCCAGGTGGTATCCACTACCGGGGTACGCGGCCTGAGCGCCGAGGAACTGAAGGCCGCCAGCTACAACGCGGCGGAAGTACAGCTGCTGGAAAGTTACACCGTCACTCAGACACAAGCGCAGCAATTCGCCGTCAGCGGCAAGCTCGGTGCGATCGAGTTCAAGGGCCTGGCGGCCAGCAAGGAGGCAGAATGAAACCCCGTCACGCACTATTGCTGAGCACACTGCTTTGCTCTGGTCTCGCGGTGAGCAGCCAGGCGCACGCTTTTGATCTGGGTAATGCGCTCAAGGACGCCGTCAAACAACAGACTGGCGGTGCAGCCACGGCTGGCAGTGAAGTGCAGACTCCGGCAGGCAGCGCTGCCACGCAAACCAGCTTCAACTGGAAGAGCCCTTCCGCTGAAGAGGAGATGGCGCTGGGTCGCCAGCTTGCCGGCAACCTGCTGGGTGCTGCGCCGCTAGTCAAGGACGCCAAGTTGCAGGCCTATGTGAACCAGGTCGGCCGCTGGGTCGCGAGCCAAACCGACCGCCAGCAGCTGGCCTGGCATTTTGGGGTGATCGACAGTGACGACCTCAACGCCTTTGCCACGCCAGGCGGTTACATCCTGATCACCAAAGGCTTGTACCGTAAACTCGATAACGAAGCTCAGCTGGCTGGTGTGCTCGGACATGAGGTCGCGCATGTGGTGAAGAAACACCATCTCAAAGTGTTGCAAAAATCACAGCTGCTCAATCTGGGCGCCAGCGTCATCGGTGACAAGGTAGGCAAAGGCAATCAGACCATAGACAAGGTGATAGGCAGCGGTGCCGAGATGATGGCGCGTGGCCTGGATAAAGATGCCGAATATGAAGCAGACCGCGTGGGTGTGGCCCTCAGCGTGCGCGCTGGTTACGACGGCTATGGCCTGCCCGAGGTGCTGCAGACACTGGGGCAGGTCAATCAGAGCGACGACAGTGTGACCTTGCTGTTCAAAACACATCCGTCGCCGGAAGACCGGCTGACCCGGCTGGGGGACGCGATCGGCAGCCGCCTGGACGGCGTGAACGAGGGCAAGTTGCTGGCAGACCGTTTCTATCGCCTGCCCAAGTAAGATGGCAACTCTGCACCTGCTACTAGACGTGCTGCCAGTCGGGGTCTGATGCGTCATCATCACGCTTGCATTGCAAGTAACTAGCCGATTTGCGGATTTGTGTGGTACCTTGAATAAAAAATGAGCACAAGACAATCAAGTGCCAATTGTTGTGACTGTGGCGTTTGCCATGGTGTTTTGAGAATAATCCGGGGTTGATGCACTATTTATTAACATGCTGTTTATCAACACAATAGGAGTATTCAAATCATGATCGTCAAACGTTTGTTAAGTCTTTTCGTCGCAAGCTCCATCCTGTTCACCGGTAGCATACAGATCGCGCAAGCGGCCATGGTCAGCTCCGAGCAGGTTGCACAGTCTGCTGGCCTCGCCAGTGCCGAGCAGGACCGTGAGCGTATCTATGCGGCCTTGACACGTGAAGACGTGCGCAGCGAGCTCATCAAGCGCGGTGTGGATCCGCTGCAAGTCGAGCAACGCGTCGCGGCCCTGACCGATGAAGAAGCCAGCAAGATGGCGAACCAGATCGAAAACGCGCCTGCCGGCGGTATCATCGGCGCCATCGTGTTCATCTTCGTGTTGCTGCTGGTCACGGACATCCTCGGCTTCACCAAAGTCTACCCGTTCACACGTTCCATACGCTAAACCAAGCCGGGCCAGTATGTTGTTGCAGATCCGCACCCGCATACTGGCTTTTGCGTTTCTGCTGCTAGGCAGTTTACTGAGTGCTTGCGCTGCGCAAGGCGTGCGTGAAGTCACCCAGAATACCCAGTTACCCAGACAGCACGAGCTGACCGCAACTCCGTTCTTCCCGCAAGCACTTTACCAATGCGGCCCGGCTGCCCTCGCTACCACCTTGAATGCCATCGATATCAAGGTCAGCCCTGAACAATTGACGCCCGAAGTCTATATCCCCAGTCGTCAAGGCAGCCTGCAGGTCGAGATGCTGGCCGCTACACGCAGGCACGGCGCCGTGGCTTATGTGATCCCTGCCAGGCTGGAAGCCTTGCTCCACGAGATCAGCGCTGGCAATCCGGTGCTGGTGATGCAGAACCTGGGCTTGTCGTTCGCCCCTTCCTGGCATTACGCCGTGGCCATCGGCTATGACCTCAACAAGGAGCTGGTCTGGCTGCGTTCCGGCACGTTTGAGCGCTTTGAAATGACGCTAAGCGCCTTTGGGCGCACTTGGGCCAGAAGCCAGCACTGGGCCTTTGTTTCCCTGCCGCCGGGCCGACTGCCGGTCAGCATCGATGCCGATGCAGCGGCCAGAGCACTGGTCGCGTTTGAAAAGAACGCCCCCGCGAGCGCAGCAGAACAGGCTTATGCCGCGGCCGTGCAGCGCTGGCCGGAGCACCTCGTACTGCTGATGGGCCTGGGCAATAGCGCTTACCGCAACAAAGATCTGCACAAAGCACAGCAGGCCTTGTTGCAGGCCACACAGCATCACCCCGCCTCTGCTGCGGCACATAACAACCTGGCCACCGTGCTGCTGGAGCAAGGGCAAGGGCCACTCGCCAGGGCGCATGCCGAACAGGCATTGCAGCTGGCTGCACAGGACCCGGCGCTCAAACAACAGATTGAGCAGACGCTGGCGGACATCCAGACCAAGCTGGATGAGCTGGACGCGTCCAGCAAGTGAACTCCCAGTGAACTCTAAGTGAACTCCCAGTGAACTCTGCGCAGCGATGCAGTCATATCAATAAGCAGCGCTTTTATTACCAGGCTTGAACTGCTAATACGCTTGAACTGGTTTTAAGCTATTTCTGACGCCTTCTGTGTTTGAGCGTCTTGTCTCCCTCCGAATACTCACGCCACCGGCTGCCAGTTAGCCCGGTGTTTTGACAGACCTATTGTAAAAGTTAAAGGAACGACTGATGCAGATCACCCGTACCGCACTTGTGACCCCCCTTCTCACTGGACTCCTGTTTGGACTTTCCGCGTGTGGCGATGTCGCCCAGTTGCCTGTTTCCGCAGGCATAGGCCCTGACCCTACTTTGCCGCCGCCCAGACAGACGCTGATCCCCACCGTGAAGACCTCGCCTGCCGTGGGCTGGACCAGCGCTGCCCGACCTGCCGTGGCAGAAGGTCTGCAAGTCACGGCTTATGCCAGTGGCCTGGCCCACCCGCGCTGGCTGTACCGCTTGCCGAATGGCGATATGCTGGTGGCAGAAGGCACGGCGCCGCCCAAGGGCGATACCGGCTTCAGCATCAAGCGATGGGTAGCCAAAATGGTGATGAAGAATGTGGGTGCCAGTGTGGCCAGCCCGAACCGGATCACGCTGCTGCGGGATGCAGATGGCGATGGCAAGGCCGAGCTGCGCTCCACCTTGTTAGAGGGCCTGCACTCGCCGTTCGGCATGGCGTTGGTCGGCAATGACCTGTACGTGGCCAACGCCGACGCCATCGTGCGCTTCCCGTATCAGAGCGGTCAGACCCAGATCAGCGCAGCGGGTGAAAAAGTCATCGACCTGCCCGGCCTGCCACTCAACCATCACTGGACCAAGAACATCATCGCCAGCCAGGACGGCAGCAAACTGTATGCGACGGTAGGCTCCAACAGCAACATCGGCGAGAATGGCATGGACATCGAACAAGGCCGTGCCGCCATCTGGGAGATCGACCTGCAAAGCCGCGCGCATCGTATCTTTGCCTCAGGTCTGCGCAATCCCAACGGCATGATGTGGGAACCCCAGACCGGCAGCTTGTGGACGGTGGTCAATGAGCGCGACGAGATCGGCAGTGACCTGGTGCCGGATTACCTGACCTCGGTCAAGGATGGCGGCTTCTACGGCTGGCCCTACAGTTATTACGGCGATGTGGTGGATGAGCGCGTGAAACCGCAACAGCCGGAGCTGGTCGCCAAGGCCATCAAGCCGGATTATGCGCTGGGTGCGCACACCGCCTCACTGGGCCTGAGCTGGTCTGAAGGCGACAAGTTACCGCAACAATTTCGCAGCGGCGCCTTCATCGGCCAGCACGGCTCCTGGAACCGTAACCCGCAAAGTGGCTACAAGGTGATCTTTGTGCCCTTCAAGGACGGCAAACCAGCGGGTGAGCCGGTCGATGTGCTGACCAGTTTCCTCAGTGCGGACGGCAAGGCACAAGGGCGGCCGGTCGGCGTGGCCTTCGATGCGCATGGCGCCTTGCTGGTGGCAGATGACGTGGGCAAGACCATCTGGCACGTCACTGCCAAAACAAACTAAGGTTGGCGAGCTTAAGCTCGGCCATCTTAAGCTCGACCAGCTGCGGCACTCCTCCCGGAGGATGCAGCTGGCCAGACCTGCCTAGCTGAACACCTGATGCCACAAGGCCTGCACGGCCTTGACGTGCAGGTCCACGTCCTGCCTGGGCAACTGCGCTTTGCTTTGCCCCTGCAGGCGGATGGCATGCTGCAAACGCCTGTATTCGATATAGGCATCGGCCACCTGTTGCGCCAGCTTCGCCTCCACCAGACCCAGCTCCGCCATGCGTTTAAGCAGCGCGACATTACCAATATTTTCAGTCAATTGCGGCAATTTATTCGCGTGCTTCAGCACCAGATACTGCACCATGAACTCCACATCGATGATGCCGCCACGGTCATGCTTCAGATCGAACAGTTTGGAGGCGTTAGGATGGCCCGCGTGCATCTTTTCGCGCATGTCGACCACCGCCTGTTTCAACCCGGCCGGTTCACGCGCTTGCCTCAATACGGCATCGCGGATCTGCTCGAAGCGGCGACCAATGGCCGCATCCCCGGCGACGAAACGCGCTCGCGTCAAGGCCTGATGCTCCCATAGCCAGGCTTTGTGGCGCTGGTAATCCTCGAACGCCTCCACCGTGCTGACCAGCAGGCCGCTGGCACCGTCCGGGCGCAGCGCCAGATCGGTTTCGTAAAGCATGCCGGCCGAGGTCAGGCTGTTGCACCAGTTATTGATACGCTGTGCGAAACGCGCATACACCTCACCGGCGCCGTCCGCGGCATCGTCGTACAGAAAGATGATGTCCAGATCCGAGGCGTAACCCAGCTCTCTGCCCCCCAGCTTGCCATAGCCTATGATGGCGAAGGCCGGCACATCGCGGTGTTTGCCGCGCAAGGTCGGCCAGATCACCGCCAATGTCGTTTGCAGAACGAGTTCCGCCAGTGCGCTCAGGTAATCAGACAGGGTACGCAAAGGCAACTCACCTGCCACATCCTTGACCGCAAAGCGGAATACCCAGGCATGCTTGAAATGGCGCATCACGTCCATCTGGCGTTCCACGTCGCCTTCCACCTCGCTCAAACGACGTTGCAGCTCGGCACGCATCAGGCTGAAATCGGGAGCGCTGTACAGGTTGCGGGTATCCAGCAGCTCATCGAGCAGGATGGGGTGCTGCGACAAGTACTGAACCAGCCAGGGGCTGGCCGCCGCCAGCTTGATGATCAAACCCAGCGCATCCGGATACTCTGCCAGCAAGGCCAGATAGCTGGCACGGCGGCAGATGTTCTCCAGCAGGTCACTCACACGTAGCAGCACCTGATCCGGCAAGGGTTGTGTGCCTGCCTGCTGGATCAACAGCGGCATCACACGATCCAGCCGCTGGCGGCTCAGCTCGGGCAGGCTGCGGTAGCGACTGCTGGCGCGCAAGCCCTGCAGCCGCTGGTAACTGACCGCCGCTTCCTGATAGCCCAGCGATTGCAGCAATGCCTGCGCAGCTGTCGCCTCCATCAGTCCCAGCCAGAGCTGGTTGGGGCCATGGTCGGCCGCCACCCTGGCTTCGGCGGGCTCGTCGAACAATTCATTGAAATGCTGCTGCACGCGCTGACGGTGCACATCCAGCGCTGCCCGCAAGGCTGGCCAGTCGGCATGGCCCATCGCCAGCGCGATGCGTGCCTGCCCTTCTGCATGCTTGGGCAGCTCCTGTGTCTGCGCATCTTCCACATACTGCAGGCGATGTTCCAGATTGCGCAAGTAGCAATAAGCCTCGCGTAGCTCGGTCACCACTTCAGCCGCAAGCAGCCCTTTTTGTTCCAGCAAGGGCAGCACCGCCAAGGTCGGCTTGATCTGCAGGCTGGCATCACTGCCGCCGCGGATCAACTGGAACACCTGGGCGATGAATTCCACTTCGCGTATGCCGCCTGGCCCCAGCTTGATGTTGTCGAACATGTCGCGGCGTGCCACGTCACGCTGGATCTGCAGTTTGAGGTCGCGCATGGAGGCGAACGCACCGTAATCCAGGTATTTGCGGAACACAAAGGGCTTGAGCAGCGTGGCCAATGCCTGCGGTGGGCCAGCCACGACACGCCCCTTGATCCAGGCATAGCGCTCCCATTCGCGCCCCAGGTTCTGGTAATAATCTTCCAGCATGGCCAGGCTGCAAGCCAGCGGCCCTTCCGAACCATATGGACGCAGGCGCATGTCCACACGGAACACAAAACCATCCACGGTGGTTTCGTCGATGGCGGCGATGAGCTTCTTGCCCAGGCGCGTGAAGAACTCGCTGTTGCTGATGGGTTTGGTGGCGTCCGTCTCACCGTCTTCTTCGAACGCAAAGATCAGGTCGATATCGGAGGAGACATTCAACTCGCCGCCGCCCAGCTTGCCCATGCCCACCACGATCAGTTGCTGTGGCTGCCCCGTTTCGCCGATGGGCTTGCCATAGACGGCTGTCGTCCATGGCATCAAATGCTGCAAAGCGTGTTGCACGCACACCTCGGCCAGCGCGCTGATCACCTGCATCACCTCGTTGAGGTCACCCAGCCCGTTCAAATCGCGCGCCATCAAGCTCAGCATCACACGCTGGCGTAACTTGCGCAGCGCACGTTTCAGCTCCACTTCATTGCTGACCGGGCATTGCGCCAGCCAGTCGCGCATGGCATCGGCATGCCAGGGTTGATGCAGGGTTTGCAGCAGCTCGGCGAGCAAGCTGGCATCGCTGTTAAGCAGACGCTGCGCATAGGGGCTACAGCGCACCAGATGCTGCAATCGGGCGATATCTGTATGCTCGGCAGCGCTGGTGTTCAGCAAGGTGTTCAGATCGGTCATGCGTGTATCCGGCGTTAGAGTCACGGTTGATTATATGCAGAAGTCGGGCTCCGGAATTGACTATTGCCCGTTTTGACAGCGCCTAGTTGTCAAATCAAATTCAGGTTAATGACTTTTTAGTAGTCGCTATCTGACCTGACAGATACCGATTTGACAGAAGTGACTGTCCGATTAAATCGGAACTACTACAAATAATAATAGAGTCAGGCACGATATTGAGGTTGCGTTGTTTCTCTGAATATCGTGCCTGACTCTATTATTGTTACGCGTAGATCTGCATTAGGCCATGCGCTCTTGTCCAATGCAATCAATATAAATATAATGATTGCGTTGATATCTTTAATTTATTGAGGCAATCATGGCTAGTGTTACTATAAGAAACCTGCCCGATGAAGTGCATCGCGCGCTTCGCGTACGGGCTGCCACACATGGGCGCAGCACAGAGGCCGAAATCCGCGACATTCTGGAAATGATCGTCAAACCGCCAGAACGCATCAAGCTCGGTTCGTTGCTGGCTTCCATCGCCCGCGAGGCGGGTGGCCTGACTGATGCTGAAGCCGAGGGCTTCAATCAGCTCCGTGACAAGATCCCGGCTGAACCAATGAGGTTTGAATGATTGTCCTGGATACCAACGTCATCTCCGAGCTATGGAAAGGCGAGCCAAATCCAAACGTGCTGGCCTGGATCGATGCGCAAACTGTTGAAACGCTCTACCTGTCTGCCATCACGGTAGCCGAGCTGCGTTTTGGTCTGGCAACAATGCCGGAAGGCAAGCGGCGCGCAATCTATCAAAAGCGCTTGGAACAAGAGGTTTTGCCGACGTTTGCGGGCAGAGTGCTGCCCTTTGACCTGGATGCTTCGCAGGCCTATGCCGACTTGATGACACGGGCGAAGGCAGCAGGGAAAGCCATCGGCAAGGAAGACGGCTATATCGCCGCCACGGCCTTTCTGGGGAAGCTCACGGTGGCCACTCGCGACACCAGCCCTTTTGAAGCAGCAGGGCTTAATGTCGTCAACCCTTGGACAGCTGCGATTTGACCCAGGCTAGCACCGCAACCCGGCGCGGCTAAATAGCCGCAGACTACCTGACATTAACTGCACATTGGTCAGGCTGCAGCATCCCCTGCTTAAGGTATCTACCAAACACTAGGTAAGAAAACTGACCTTATTATTACTCCTCAGCGTGCTTGGCAGCGCTGGTGTTCAGAGCGGCTGCAGCCTGCCCGCTGCTTTCGGGTAAAATGGCGTTTTGCCTTAAACCTACAGCATTCGACACCCTCATGAGCAGCCTTAACTCCGAAATACAGCGTCGTCGCACTTTCGCCATCATCTCGCACCCGGATGCGGGTAAAACCACCCTCACCGAAAAGCTGCTGTGGTTCGGCGGTGCGATCCAGGTGGCTGGTGAAGTGCGTGGCCGCAAGGCCGCACGCCACGCCACCTCGGACTGGATGGAGCTGGAAAAGCAGCGCGGTATCTCGGTCACCTCCTCGGTGATGCAGTTCCCCTACCGCGAACACATGATCAATCTGCTGGATACGCCGGGCCATGACGACTTTTCGGAAGACACCTACCGTACACTGACCGCGGTGGATTCGGCGGTGATGGTGATCGACTCGGTGAACGGCGTGGAAGCGCAGACCATCAAACTGCTGAATGTGTGCCGCATGCGCGACACGCCCATCGTCACCTTCATCAACAAGCTGGACCGTGAATCGCGTGCGCCCATCGAGCTGCTGGATGAGATCGAATCGGTACTCGGCATGCAATGCGCGCCGATGACCTGGCCTATCGGCATGGGCAAGAGCTTCCGTGGTGTTTACAACCTTTACACGGATAGCATTGCCTTCTTTGATCCGCATGCGGAAAAAGGCACGTCCGAGACCATCAAGGGGCTGGATAACCCACGCCTGGACGAACTGATCGGCCGTCAGGCCGACGAGCTGCGCGTGGACATCGAACTGGTACGCGGCGCTTCGCATGTGTTCGACAAGGATGACTACCTCAGCGGCAAACAGACGCCGGTCTACTTTGGCTCGGCCATCAACAACTTCGGCGTGCAATCCCTGCTGGATGCGGTGGTTGACCTCTCGCCTGCTCCACTGGCACGGCAGACCGCCACACGTCCGGTGGCACCGGACGAAGCCAGGTTCTCCGGCTTTGTGTTCAAGATCCAGGCCAATATGGACCCCAAGCACCGCGACCGCATCGCCTTTTTGCGCGTGTGCTCGGGCCGCTTCGAGCGTGGCATGAAGATCAAGCAGGTATCCACAGGCAAGCTGCTGTCCGTGAACAATGCCATCACCTTCATGGCACAGGACAGAACCACCATGGACGAAGCCTATTCGGGTGACATCATCGGCATCCCCAACCACGGCACCATCAAGCTGGGCGACACCTTCACCGAGAACGAAGCACTCAAGTTCATCGGCATCCCCTCCTTCGCGCCCGAATTCTTCCGCCGTGCACGTATCAAAAATCCGATGAAGATGAAGCAGTTGCAGCTTGGACTTAAACAACTGGCGGAAGAAGGTGCCACGCAACTGTTCCGCCCACTGCTATCCAACGACCTCATCCTGGGCGCAGTAGGCACGCTGCAGTTCGACGTGGTGGCGCACCGCCTGGAGCATGAATACAGCGTGGACGTGGTGTTCGAATCGTTCGACTGCTCAACAGCGCGCTGGCTGCGTGGCTCGGAAACCGACTTGAAAGCCATTGCCGACAAGTACGGCTTCAACGTGGCACTGGATGGCGCTGATGAGTATGTCTATCTGGCGCCTAACCGCGTCAACCTGCAGATGGCGCAGGAACGCTACCCGGATGTGAAGTTCTTGGAGACCCGCGAGATCTTCTAATCGCGAGATTTTGCCGGAATGTGGCGGACGGCTGAGGTGGGCACAGCACACTTGTCACTGCACTTGTCACTGCTGTTGCATTTCAGGACATCGGGTCAACAGCTTGATCTGCCATCAGTTGACTGATAGGTATGCACTGGACTAAACTTAGTCCGGTCATATCAATTGAAATCCTGCTATGTTAACCGTCAACATCCATGAAGCCAAAACCCAGCTCTCACGCTATGTAGACCAGGCTGCGGGTGGCGATGAGATCATCATCGCGCGCGCTGGCAAGCCCATCGCACGCCTGGGGCCATTAGATTCAGACCAAACCAAGCAACGCCTACTCGGCTTGGGTAAAGGTAAACACCAGTTGCCCGATGATTTTGATCGGCTGCATCAGGGTGAAATCCAGGCCATGTTTGAAGCCGCCTGAGCCACATGCCACAACAGACCTACCTGCTTGATACCAATATACTGTTATGTGCGCTCATTTCTCCTGAGCGCTTGAACGTAGAAATTCAACAAGGACTCATCGACAGTCAGAATGTTATCTACTTCAGCGCAGCAAGCATCTGGGAGATCGCCATCAAGGCTAGCCTAAACAAGGCCAACTTCGATTTTTCTGCTGCTGACATCCAGTATCTGGCGATAGAGACCGGTTTTACCGAATTACCCGTTCATGCGTCCCATACCTTGGTGCTTTCAACGCTGCCTTTGCATCACCGTGATCCATTTGACAGGTTGTTGATTTCCCAAGCGATGGCCTTGCCGGCCTACCTACTGACCAGCGATGCCCTGCTTGGCCAATACTCCGAGCTGGTAAAAATCACCACGATCAAATGAAGTTGGGTGGTGCACTTCAGGCTCCTGACAGATTCCTCTTGTTTTTGATGCGTCGTTTGTAGGCGACTGCCTACGCTTGACAGCGTTGACGTGAAAATTAGTAACAGCTTCTAACGTTAAAGCCCGCGTCTGCGGACTTTATTATGTTGCTATTGCGAAGCCGGGCTATGCGCAACTGCTTGTCACCCAAGTCAATATAGTTGCGCAGCCTGCTCCACCACCACTGCATACAGATCACGCGTTGAGGCCAGTGCTGCGGCCTGCATTTGCGTAGCGGGGACCACCACGCCTGCCTCTGTCTTGATGGCACGTGTCGCCGTCGCGTTGGCGACAACGGTAGCGACATAGCCCAGATTGAAGGCGCCATGTGCGGTGGAGTTGATGCACATGTGCGTCATGAATCCGGCCAACACCAGGCTGTTGACGCCCAGGGCTTTCAGTGTGGCATCCAGCTCGGTATGGATGAAGGCATTGGGATAATTCTTGGTGATGACGGTTTCACCCGCGACAGGCGCCACTTCATCCGAAATGGCGCCGATACGCGCAGTGATGTCATAGGGGCTGCCCACACCGCCATCATGTTGGATATGGATGACCGGCACGCTCAGTTCGCGCGCTTTTTGCAAGAGCAGTTGCGCCTGTTTCAGCGCTTCTTCCACGCCTTCCAGCTGCATGGTGCCTTCACGGTAGGTATTCTGGCAGTCGATCAGGATCAGCGCGCTGTCCTTCAGCTGGCCCGGCTGGTGACCGAGACCGACAACGTCACGCAAAGTAGTCAAACTCATGGGGTGTTCCTCCGTATGGATGGGCTGATGCCCGGTTTGTTGTTCGGGCTGCCTTGTATTGCTGGCCGCTTGCTGCCGTCACCTAGCCTGCGCTTTCCACCGGGATCTTTTCCAGTACCGCCCACTCTTCATCAGTGAACAGGCGCGAGCGGATCAGAAAATGCCGGCCCGTGCCCTGCTCCAGGGAGAACTGGCCGCCATGGCCGGCGATCGCGTCCAGCGTCATGTGGGTGTGCTCCCAGTATTGGAACTGGAATTTAGCCATGTAAAACGGCACGCCATGCACCTCCCCCACCTTCACATCAGACGAGCCCACCAGGAATTCACCGTTCTTCATGCACATGGGCGCGCTGCCTTCACAGCAGCCACCGGATTGATGGAACATGAGATCGCCGTGTTTGGCGCGCAGATCGTCGATCAGGGCCATGGCAGCCGGTGTTGCAGTGATGCGGGATATTTCCATGTAACACTCCTTGCAGGGATGGTAGCCTTAAAGATCAGCCAGACTAAAGAGGGGATGGTGTCCCTCGAATGAACAACAGGGGCGACATTGTCATCACACAATATCGCCCCTGTTCTGTTTGCATCACGCTTTGCAGCGTTTAGCGTCGCTTAGAAGAAGCCGAGCGCATTCGGGCTGTAGCTCACCAGCAGGTTCTTGGTTTGCTGGTAGTGATCCAGCATCATCTTGTGGTTCTCGCGGCCGATACCGGACTGCTTGTAACCACCGAACGCCGCGTGAGCGGGGTACAGATGGTAGCAATTGGTCCACACACGACCCGCCTGGATACCGCGACCCATGCGGAAGGCACGTGCACCGTCACGCGACCACACGCCAGCGCCCAGGCCGTACATGGTGTCGTTGGCGATAGCCAGTGCTTCGGCTTCGTCCTTGAAGGTGGTCACGGACAGCACCGGTCCGAAGATCTCTTCCTGGAAGATGCGCATCTTGTTGTGGCCCTTGAACACGGTGGGCTCGATGTAGTAACCCTTTTCCAGGCCGTTCAGCGTGGACTGAACACCGCCGGTCAGCAGCTCGGCGCCCTCTTCCTTGCCCAGGTTGATGTAGGACATGATGATCTCGACCTGCTCGCTGGAAGCCTGCGCACCTATCATGGTGGAACCGTCCAGCGGATTGCCCTGCTTGATGGCCTTCACACGTGCCAGTGCACGCTCCATGAACTTCTCGTAGATGGATTCCTGGATCAGTGCACGGCTAGGACAGGTACACACTTCGCCCTGGTTCAGCGCAAACAGTGCGAAGCCTTCCAGACACTTGTCGAAGTAGGCATCGTCAGCATCCATGATGTCTTCAAAGAAGATGTTGGGGGACTTGCCGCCCAGTTCAAGCGTGGATGGAATGAGGTTCTGCGAAGCGTACTGCATGATCAGGCGACCGACCGAGGTAGAGCCGGTAAACGCAATCTTGTTGATGCGTGAGCTGGTCGCCAGTGGCTTGCCAGCCTCCACACCGTGGCCGTTGACCACGTTGAGCACACCGGGTGGCAGCAGATGACCGATCAGCTCCAGCACGATCAGGATAGAGGCGGGGGTCTGCTCGGCCGGCTTCATCACCACGACGTTGCCCGCCGCCAGTGCAGGGGCCAGTTTCCAGGCCGCCATCAGGATAGGGAAGTTCCAGGGGATGATCTGCCCCACCACACCCAGCGGCTCGTGGAAGTGATAGGCCATGGTTTCGTGGTCGATCTCGCTGATACTGCCCTCTTGTGCACGGATGGCACCGGCAAAATAACGGAAGTGATCGATGGCCAGCGGGATGTCCGCATTCATGGTTTCGCGGATCGGCTTGCCGTTATCGATGGTTTCAGCGATGGCGATGGTCTCCAGATTCGCTTCCATGATGTCAGCGATCTTGAGCAGGATATTGGAACGGGTGGTAGTGGAGGTCTTGCCCCAGGCTTCACGGGCAGCATGGGCGGCATCGAGTGCCAGGTTGATGTCTTTCTCGTTGGAGCGGGCGATCTGACAGAACACTTCGCCATCGACAGGACTGATGTTGTCGAAATACTGACCATCGACCGGGGCCACCCATTTTCCGTTGATGTAGTTGTCGTATTTGGCCTTGTACGGCATCTTAGGGCTTAATTTTTTAAGGCTTTCCAGTCCCATTCTCATCTCCTAGTTGAATTCATTTTTTAATTGGTTCGCCACGGTCAGAAATTCAAGTCTTATATAAGACCGATATGAACAATAGGATATATCCACGGCAACAAATAATCAAATACATTGTGCAAAAAATAATTTCCGCTGCACCCACAATGACTTGGCACAACCTTGATCAGGGTTGCGCTCGCACGAAGCGGCTGATCTCCTCCAGTAGCGTGCTGTCGCCGCGCAATGGCTTGGCCAGACGCGCCACCATGTCGATATGGCCATAGTCCGCATATTCCACCAGCTGTACTGCATTGCCTTGCGCTTTCAACTTGGCCGCCATGCGGATGCTGTTGCGCGGCCACACCGTGCCATCCTTCATCCCCACCATCAACAGCATAGGCGGATGCGATTCGCCTACGAAGTTGATCGGCTGCGAACGCCATTGTTCCTCGGCTGCACCAAAAATGGTGTTCAGACGCTGGGTTTTAAGCGGTAGAAAATCATAAGGGCCCGCCAGTCCGATCGTGCCGCGTATCTGCTGGGTACGCATGTCCACCATGGCCAGGTAATCCGGGTTCACGCTCAGCATCACGGCGATGTGGGCACCGGCAGAATGCCCGGCCAGGAATAAACGCGCCGGGTCGCCGCCAAACTGCTGGATCCCGGTGCTGACCCATTTGGCCGCGAGCGCAGGGTCCTGCATAAAGGCCGGGAACAGCACATCGGGATAAACCCGGTAATCCGGGATGACCACGATAAACCCCTGCGAACTCAGCGCCTCACCGACAAATTTGTAATCTGCGCGCTCACCGGATTCCCAGCTGCCACCGTAATAGAACACCACCACGGGTGCAGGCGTTGCGGGGTCACGCTGTTTAGGGACATAGATATCCAGTTGCTGGCGCGGCAATGTGCCATAAGCCACCGTGCTGAGCTGATATGCACTGTCTGGAATGAGTGCGTTGAGTGTTTTGACTGGCGAGCAGCCTACGCCGGACGTGACGGCGATGGCCATCACCCCCAGCATGCGCTGTAAGGATTTTTTTACCGTCATGGGGCTACACTGCTGGAGTAAAGTATGCGCAGTTTAGCACTGACATGTTTTGGCTAGCACTGCGAAACAGGGTGAATCGCATAAATATATTGCGCGCTACTTTTTATCGGGAGCGCGTTATGAAGTGTGCTCTCCAGGTGGTTGGGAGTAGTGGCCTGCAATAGTGGATTGATTGTGTAGGACGCACCCACTCGCGGTGCGCCGAAAATTGATAAGGCGGACTGCCAAAGGCGAGTCCGCCTTATTTATTGTGCTAGATGACCAGCGGCTGCCTTTGCTGCAGCTTCACGTCTTCCAGTTTCACATCCACCGTGCCGATCTCGATGCCCAGCAATTTCAGCAAGGGATCGAGTAGCGTGGTCGCGATGGCCACCAGCAACGGGCGCACCAATGTGTTGACCACACCACCTACCAGGCCGAGCAGATCCAGCCCCAGCACAGAAACCGTGATGGCATTCTGCTGACCCAAGGCATTCGCCAGTCCACTACCCAGCTGCGAGTTACTCGACTGCAGCTGCGGCAGGTTGGCACGTATCGGATTATCCACCTCGAATGTCATGCTGGTGGCCGTGCCATTGGCGATGGGCAGATTGAGTGAAACCGTGGCCAGGCCGAGCAGCACACTGGCAGGCCCACTACCCGCATTATTGGTGAGGGTGAGCGCCGCCAGTCCAGGTTCTGCGTCGATTATCACTTCGGTACTGCTACCACCATTGGTACGGTTGATCGCTTGCAGGCTGGCACTCCCCTGCGCTACTTCCAGATTGAGTTTCAAGTCCAGCACGCCGACCACGAAAGCACCTGCTTCGGCACGTACCTGAGCGGTGCTGACCGTTGTACAAGCCAACCCTGTCAACCCGGCAGGCGGGCCTACCACTACTTTGGAAGGCTCGATGACACGCACCAGCGCATTGACGCCCACGATAGAGCCAATGTTGATGCCCAGCGGCACTGTGATGGCATTTTGACCATTGGCCACGAACACGGTTGTAGTGATCAGGGACAGCAGATTGATGCTGGCGTCGACCACCGCGTTGGGATCCGGGTGCGTGATGCTAAGCACATCGCCCACATTCAAATTAAGGTCCCGGTTCACTGCAGACACCAGGGCCTGCACATCCTCCGAAGCCAGCAGCGCCGCCTCACCAGATTGCGCTGCGGCGTAAGAGATCAGGTTAAGGAATTCACCTACGCTGGTATTCAGAGCCAACAAGTCTTTCACATTGCCTATGCTGCCATCGGCACGCACCAGGTCCAGCAGCTTGATATTGGTATCCGCGAGGCCGCGATACGAGACCAGATCCAGATTGACATTGCCCCCCAGCACGCTAGTGAACAAGCCATTCAGCAGCGCTGACTGCTGGGTATCCAGCCGCAGGGTGCTGGTACCTACACTGAAGGTAGCCACTGGCGTATTAGCCAGTGACACGGCCACCGTCTGCAAGGTGATACGACGATTGAACAAGCCACCGGCTACGATACTGGCTGGCACGTCTTGTGTGAGGATCACTTGTACGGCCTGCGTACTGCCTCCGGGCGTGAAGGCACGTACCCCGCCGCTGGTCGAGCCCAGCAGCACACTGTTGGGGCTGGACGAGACACTACCACCGAAACCGTTGGCCGCTGCCGCCTGCTGAGCTGCTGCGATCACCTCGTCCATGCTACTGGCACAACCGATCTGGCGTGCCGCTTCTATGGCCGCGATGTCGGTTGCCGACTGCAGTTGGCGTTGCTGCATCCACAAGCGGCCGCTATCGAGCGCCAGCACGGCGAACAACACCAGCAGCGTCAACATGAGCACGCCCATGATGGCGGCAGCACCGGATTGACGCTGCCTGGATGTCTTGTTAGTTGGCCGCATTGTCAACAACGCCAGGCAGTCGGTACTGGGCCGGGATGGGGTGCGTGAAGCTCTTGAGGTAGCGTTCATTGATTCTCTCCATCACGGGGCCAGACAACTGCTGCGGTTTGTTGGAGGCGGCTTTGCCGCTGGTTTGCAGATCCAGCCATGCACGCGTTTGTACCTGCTCGTCCTTGGCATAGAAATCGTCGGCTTGAGCAAGCGTCATCAAAGTGAGGCTGGCGGCCATCATCAGGGCCAATCGGGTCATCGTTTTCATCATTCAATACTCCATTGCAAGGTGGTGGAAAGGATGCCAGTGCAGACCGTACCGCCCTGACATTCCGTGTTCTGATATTGCACGGTCTTTTCCGGCAGACTGGCGATGCGGGTCGGTGCTACAGCCTGTGCTGGATTGTTTGCTGGCATCTGCGCTGCCGCGGTTTTCTGGGTGGCAGGCATCAAGCGGCTCAGTTGCTCGGCATCCACGCCGTAGATCTCGGAAAAACGCCTGGCTTTTTCATAATGGCCCTGCTCTATCATCAGGCTGAGCAGATTGTTGACGGCCAGGCTGTTGTTTCTATCCAGCTCGATGGCGGTCAGGTATTCCTGCAGCGCGCGCTGCTTGTTACCACTTTTCATCAAGGCATAACCAAAATCACCACGGATCACGCTGTCGATGGGCGCCAGACTGGCCGCTCTGCTCAGGTATTTGGCAGACTCGGCATGCTGATTCTGCTGACTCAGCACCAGACCGATCCCCTGATAGGCATACGCCGCTACGCAACTCCCCAGCAGTTGCTGATAGAGCGCAGTGGCTTGTACCAGGCTGCCCACCTGGCGCAAGCTGTTGGCACGCAGCAGATCAGCACGCGGCGACTTGATGGCCGCGGCGTCCAGGAACGCGATGGCGGCATAGGATTTACGGTCCTGCAGCACCTGGGCGATCATATCCAGCTTGCTGTTGTCCTCAGGCTTTAATACTTCACACGCCTGGATACGGCCAGCGGGTTCCGGAAGCGTACTGGCCACTTCTGCGCTGGCCTCGGTGGCTGCCTTGGTAGGGACGACCGGGCCGCCCAGCGGCGCTGCCTGCAAGGTGTTGCTGAGCAGCAGTGCGCTGAAACCGGCTAACGTTTTAGTGAACTTCATTGCCATCTCCTTAGATTGTGCCTAGTGCCTTGACCAGTGACATGAAGCCTGGGCCAGCGATCAGCAGCAACAGCGCCGGGAACATGAAGATCACCATGACCATGGTCATCTTCGCCGACAGCTTGCTGACATACTCGCGCAGGTCACTCATCTGGCGTTCTTGCATCATGGTCGTGTAGTTGGCCAGCGAATCACGTACATTGCCGCCATACTGGGTGACCTGGCGCAACATGGCGACGGTATCGCTCAATTCATCCAGGGCGATGGCCTCTGCCATCTTGGACAATGCCTCGCCTCTGTCCTGACCTGCCATGATGCGTGCAATCACCTTTTGCAATTCCTGTGCCATGTTGGGCACGAGGTCTGTCCCCTCTTCTGCACACACCCGCAAGGCATGCTCCAACGACAAGCCGGAGTCGAACAGCATGCGCAGCATATGCAGCAGCGGCACCAGTTCACTACGGATCGCCTTCAATCTGGTTCTGGCGCGAACCACCAGCAGCCGCTTCAAACCCAGATAAGCTGCGGCAAAGCCGAGCAAAGGGTAGGAGGACTGGGTCAGCAGCGAACTGCCGGTGGGCACCAGAAGCAGCCAGGCCAACAAGGCCATGACCGGTGGCAGCAACAATAAAGCGCTGCGAAAAATAAAACGGATACGTTCGCTGCCCCAACCGGCCTGCATCAACAAGTGACCAATTTCGTCATCTTTGGACGAAGCTGATACCTCCAGCTTGTTGAGCATCCAGTCCAGGCTCATGGGCCAGCGGGATGGATTGAGATGAAAACTGTCGTCCACGTTGCGGCGGAACACGTCTTCGAAGCGTTGCGACACCTGACGCGATTTGTGGGCTGCACGGTCCAGCACCAGCAAGGCCAGCGCGCACAGTACGCAGATGGAAACACCCCAGAGCAATGGATTCATGATGCGGTCCTATACACTTTTCAACATACGCCAGAACACAAAGATGCCCGTCAGCTGTAACCCCAGCGCAGACCAGAACACATAGATACCCGTCGGGTCTTTCAGCATGCCGTCCAGGTAAGCCGGATTCATCAGGTGGATATAGCCCACGATGGAGATCGGGATCAGCGACAACACCCAGGCCGACACCTTGGTCTGGCCGGTCATGCTGGCCAGTTCGCGTGCAGCCTGTTCACGCTGACGTATCATCAGCATGATGCTTTTCAGCAGGTCCTTGGCCGAGGTGCCGTACATATTGCTGATGCGGATGGCCAGCGCCACCAGACCCAGTTCATGCTGGGCATGCAGCTTGGCAGCGTCCTGCAGGGATTCGGTGAAGCTGGCACCCAGATCAGTAGCACGGATCACCGGCAGCAGTACGTCCCGCAAAGGGATAGGCGTCTCGTCCACTACGGCGCGGATCGCGCCTTCCACGCTGCGGCCAGTGCCCAGGCTGCGCAGCACCTGGTCGATGAAGGCCGGTATCTGCGCCAGCATCTGCTGGCGACGGCGTTGCAAACGCACATAAGGGATCACGAAACCGAGCACGAACACGCCAGCTAGCAAGGCCAGCAGCGCCATCGGCCCGTCCAGCAACAGCTGGGTGACCGCCACCAGCAAGGTCAGCAACAGCAAGGCCAGCAATTTATGCTGGGCGCCGGGTTCGAAACCCAGGTAGATGGATACCTTCAGATGCATCTCTTCGGCGAAGCTGCGCTGCGCCACACTGCCATCCGCCATGGTCACGTCTTTAGGCAGGGCCAGCGTGAACTGGTCCATCATCTTCTGGCGCAAGCGCTGCTTTTCGCTGATATGCAGGAACATGAATGCCGCGATCAGCATCATGGCGGCAACGCCCAGGAATAGCATGAAGATCATGATATCGCCCTCACCATGCCATGCAGCTTGGCCTTGCTGGGGGTGACCGGGTAGCTGATGAAGCGGTCGGCCTCGGCGTCGTAGCCGTACAGCTCGTTGATCACGAAACGGTCATCGCGCAGGCCGACGATCTCGGCGATGGAAGTGATCTTGCGTTTACCGTTGGGCAGGCGCGAAATCTGGATCACCACTTCGATCGCTGCCGCGATCATCTTGCGCAGCGTGACTTCTGCGCCCTGAAACCCCGCCAGGCCGGCCAGCATCTCGATACGCAGCAGAGCGTCGGTGGGGCTGTTGGCGTGCACGGTACTCATGCAACCATCGTGGCCGGTGTTCATGGCCTGCAGCATGTCCATCACTTCCTTGCTGCGCACCTCACCCAGGATGATGCGGTCAGGGCGCATACGCAGCGCATTACGCACCAGCTCGTGGGCGGTGATCTCGCCCTGCCCTTCGGTGTTGGCCGGACGGGTTTCCAGACGCACCACATGGTCATGGTCCAGCTTGAGTTCTGCGGCATCCTCGATAGTGACGATGCGCTCGTCTTCAGGAATGGCGCGGCTCAGCATGTTGAGCAAGGTGGTCTTGCCAGCACCCGTGCCGCCACTGATGATGACATTGACACGGCGGCGCGAGGCTTCTTCCAGGAAATCACGGATATTGCGGTCCATGCTGCCGAACGAGATCAGGTCGTCCGAGGTGATCGGGTCCTTGCGGAACTTCCGGATCGACATGCAAGGGCCGTTGAGTGCCAGCGGCGGGATGATGGCATTGAGGCGGCTGCCATCCGGCAGGCGCGCATCCACGGTCGGACTGGCTTCGTCGATACGACGACCCAGCGGTGCCAGGATGCGACGGATCACGCGCAGCACATGCTCATCGTCGATGAAGCGCAGCTGGCTGCGCTCCAGTTTGCCAAAGCGCTCGACGTAGATGTGGCGCGCACCATTGACCAGGATATCGTTGATGTTGTCATCGCGGATCAGGCTTTCCAGCGGGCCATAGCCGGCCAGCTCGTCTATCATCTCCTCGGCCAGCATCTCCAGGTCATAGGCACTGACCACCAGGCCCTTGGTGACCACATAGTCGCGCACCTTGCCGTTGACGTAGGCCGCGATCTGCAAGCGCGACATGTCGAACAGCTCTATCCTGTCCTGTTCGATCTCGGTGATGAGATGGTTGTGCAGGATGAACTTGATGTCCTGATAATGATCGGCCGATTTAAGCTCGTAACCGAAATTCGATAATTGCAGTGCCATGGGAATGTCCTCGCCTGTGCCAGTCGAAATTAACGGTAACGTGCAATCATTTGCGTCAGGCGTTCCAGCCCGCTGCTCTTGCGAGCTGGCTGGCGGCCACTCAGCACAGCCGTCAATTCACGCAAGCTGGTCAGATAGGGGTCGTTGGGGGCCGTGACGAACATGCTTTCGCCGGAATTGGTCGCCGTGAGGCGGGCCATGCCTGAAGGCGGCATGGTGGCCAGCAGTGGCAGGTCGAACGATTGCGAGATGCTGTCGCAGTCCGGCAGCAGGCTGGGCAGGTAACGGTCCACCACCAGGCCGGCGTTCTGCAGCTGTACCTTGTTTTCGCGCAACTGCTTGAGCAGTTCAAAGTTCTTCTTGCAGCTGGGCAGGCTCTGCTCGGCCAGCATGATGGTGTTGTCCACATTGGCCAGCACCACGGAAAGGAAATCCAGGCGGGTCACCGCACCGACGTTGATGACGATCTGCGAGAAATAACGACGCATGGTGCGCAGCATCATGTAGATATCCGCAGAGGTGAACTGCACGTCCTGCCCGCCCTCTTCCGGCATGGCCAACACCGCCAGACCGGATTTGTGCTTGCTGAAGCCGGTCTGGATCAGCGTGGCGTCCAGGCGACGCAGATTGCGCAACGCGTCCAGGAAGCTGTATTTGGTGGAAAGCCCCATGTACAGCGTGCATTCGGAATGCGGGATACCCAGATCGATCAGCAAGGTCGGCTCCTGCTGCTGCATGGCGATGGCCAGATGCGCAGCCAGGAAAGGCGCGTCGTTGTTGGGACGAGCACTGATGATGGCGGTGATCTTGCCAGCCACTTCGTCTTTCGGAGTGGCAGAGACGCCATCCCGGTTGAATTGGCGGCCCAATACGGCCAGCAGCTCGCTGGAGCGCATGCCCATCTTGATGAAGTCACGCACACCGGCCCGCATGATCGCCAGCAACAGGTTCTCGTCGGCTGCCTTGGCGATGGCCAGGACCGGCAAGGAGGGGCGGTTGGCGACCAGGCTTTCGATCAGCGACAACTCCACACGCAGGTCCTTGGGCGACAGATCGGTGACCGTGCTGCCGGTGCGTGTGTCCTGCGACTGCAGGTGGATCAGCACCGCATGCGCACTCGCGGCATCGACAAGTTGTGTGATACGTTCAATATCGTTCGTATCTACCTGAATAATATTGGCTGTGTCGGCACACACTTCATTCAGCCAATCCTGGCAAGGCTGATTGCTGCTGACCAGTACATAGTTTTTCTTGACGTTCATGGCTTACCTCGACATTCCGCTGGTGGTGGCTTCAGGGATGCCGCTTCCGGAGAAGAAGAAATCGCTGAAGGATGGTTTGTAATCGTGATAGGCCTTGCCTGGCAGATCTGGCAACTTGGCATCGGCCGCGATAGGACGGATCAGGCGTGGGGTCACCACCATCAGCAGCTCCTTGTCTTCACGGTCGAAGCGCTTGGAGGTGAAGAAGGCGCCGATGACCGGGATACTGCCCAGGCCCGGGAACTTGTCCAGATTGTTGATGGTGTTACGGCTGACCATGCCGCTGATGACGAAGCTTTCGCCATTGCCCAGCGATACGCTGGTATCGGTACGGCGTACACGCAGGCCGGGTACCGAGACACCGCCGGTTTGTACCGCATTGGCAAAGTCCAGCTCACTCACCTCTGGGGATACCTTGAGGTAGATGCGCTCGTTATCGAGCACGGTAGGTGTCAGCATCAGACGTACGCCGTATTCTTTGTACTGGATGGTGATGGCGCTATCGCTGCCTGCACCGCGACGGATAGGCACCGGGAATTCACCACCGGCCAGGAAGGTCGCCGTCTGGCCGGAGATGGCAGACAAGGAAGGTTCGGCCAGCGTGTAAGCAAACCCGTTCGATTCCAGGATACTCAAGGTGCCCAGCAAGCCGGAGCCGAAGTTACCCAGTGCCACGTTAAAGGCGTTCAGTACCGGCAGAAAGCCGGAAGCGCTCTGGAACGAGAAGCCGTCTGCCGTGGAGCTCACGCTGTTCAGGTTGCCAGGGGCAGACACGGCCAGTGTGCGGTTACCGGAGTTACGACCTGCGAACAGACCGAAGCGCATCACGTTCTTGCGGCTGACTTCCACCACTTTGATGTCGATCTGCACATGGCTGTCAAAATCGGCTTTACTGGCGTTCAGCGTCGCGGCCGGGTCCTGCTTGAGCGCTTGCAGTGCCAGCGCATGGCTGTCCAGGGAACTCGCAGAACCGGTCAGGGCAACCGATTTGCCTGCGGCTGCCACATCCAGCAGCGGATCCACCGTGGTGGTTTCCAGCGCTTCTTTCTCCAGGTTCACCGGGCGTTGCACATTCAGTTGCAGGATATGGCTGGGCTGGGCCGATTTGCTGTCATCCCATAGTTTGACTTCGGTGCTACCCAGGCCCTTGCCGGTGATCATCAGACTGCCGGGCGAGGTGATGGTGACGCTGGCCACTGCCGGGTCGGACACCGCCACGCGGCGCAGTGACTTGCCGTGCTGGTAGATCTGTTGCTGGCCGACATCGATATCCAGTTTTTCATTGGCACTGGCATCGAAGGCCATCAGGGTGGCTGCGGTCAACAATGTGACCAGCAGCGCGGTCCGCATCCAGCTGCCCGGATGCAAGGTTTGGACGTTGGTGTTATGGGTGTTCATCTTAGTTTTCCTTGAAACTGATGGTTTCGGTTTTGTCGCCGCTGTGCAGGATCACCTGGGTGCTTTTTTGCACAGGCTTTCTTGCCGGGCTGGAGGCCAGCTTGCTGGGGCCAGGTGCTGCCACCACGGCTTTCTTGCCGTCCGCAGCGGCCAGTTCAGCCAGGCTGATCTGACGACTATCCACGGTCGCTTCCAGCGGTGTTGGCGGCTCGGCACCGCGCAGTGCCAGGCGCAGCGAACCGGTATTGGCAGCCAGCATCAGGCGTGTCATGTCGAATTCCTTGACGGCCAGCACGGCGGAGCGACTGGCGGCACCGGACTTCTCATTGGAGCGCTCGCTGGATTTGGGCTTGCCTGCGCTGAGCGCATCGTCCTGTCCCAGCAAGCTGTTCTGTTCGGTATTTTCAGTGGTTTCTGACTGGGCTGTGGCTTGCAGATCCGGGCCATAACTCAACACCCGTACGTCCTGCAGCACCACTTGCGCATTGGTTTGCTTGACCGCCTTGTCGGTCTTGTTCTCTGCTTCCAGGAACAGCAGCACATCCACATGGTCACCGGGCTTGATATGGCCACCCACGCCGACCACCTCGTCCACCTTGATGGCAATGCCACGCTCACCCGGCTTGAGCATCTCTGCAGCAGGACCCAGGTCCGGCAGCTGACTGGTCAGCACCGGCGACCCTGCTTCGATCTGGGCGATGGTCATCTTGCCTATCAGTTGCGACTTGCTGGAAAACGTCATCAGGTTCTTTTGCTCCACCATGCGCACCGACAGATCGGTTTCCTTGAGCACTTCACCGGCAGGGATGGTCTGCTCGACCACCACCTGCGGATAGGTCATGGGCGGTGCTTTGACGATGACAGGCTCGGCTGGACGTTCGCTGAGACGCAGGCCGAACCAGCCGGCAGCAACCGCACCGATGACCAGCAGCAGTGCGACGATTCTTAGAAAATTGACAGTCATGTTGAGATTCTCGCTATCAGATAAAAATGTGAACTAGAACAACCGTAGAACGGCGGTTCCACGAAGTTGGCTAGGCAAAGGCAGCATGGGGCGACCATTCGGCAGATTGAAACTTGGGAGGATGGGCTGGCCGCTGTAGTCTGCATATTCCACGCGCACGGTCAGCACATTGGCGGTCACATCCACTTGCACACGGGAGTTACCAGCGCCTAATACTTTTTGTTTGATGCCGTCAGGCAGCCACACCAGGCTGTTGCCCACGGTGGTACGCACTTGCGGAATGACGCCAGCACTGATGTATTCACTGTCGCTGGGGAATGCCAAAGGATCGACAGCGATCGCTGCCCGGGCACCCTCTTCAGAAGCATGAGCGAACGAGGCTTGTAGCAGGAACATCAGGGAATAATTGATGATGGCGTAGAACAAGGTGAAGATCAGCAGGAAGATGATGGCGAATTCGATCGCCACTGCGCCACGCTGACTCTTGGCTAGCCCTGCCCGCCTGTTACTTTGATTATCTGCTTTGCGCATGATCAACTTCCCAGCCACTTTCCGCTCAAAATAAGCAGTACCAACAACACACATATCAAGCCGGCAATGATGGCGAACTGAAGTGCACTGACGGGGGTTCTGTTGATACTGCGCCGCACTGCACTTTGTTTGATACGTTGCCACATCCGACCTGCCCTTTAACTCATTACGAGTGGACATAGGCAAGCTCTGTGCCAATGGGGAATTTCGATGCTGAGTGTGGCTGAAAAGCCTGATCTGGCGCGGTTTCAAGCCGCAAACGCCGACGAATGCAGTGGTCTGCGTAGATGGCCGTAATCATCCGGCTCGCTGACGCGACTGGTCAGCGCAGGACCAGCGGTGTCAGCTGGTCATCGATATGACAAAAACTGTCACTTGATGCACAAAGCGGTCAGCCCTGATTCCACTTTGGCCCGCTTGAGCCTGCCTGGTGAGATGGGGGGGATGGTGCTGGCAGTCTCATCTGCGCGATGAGTTAAGCCATAAGTGAAAACAGGTGTCATCGCAAACAGCTGTGGCACGTTAGCTGCATCTATTGCTTGATGCCATGTGTGGTATGTGCGAACTGCCTACGCCAGCCAACTGTCATGAGGGTTTCATGACATCGCCACATGCCAGCGGCAAGCTGTGCGCAGTTTTTTGATTGAATGATGTGAATCATTTCCACAGAAACGAATCACAGACAGCACTGAATATCCTTCAGTGTGACATTTGAATTCCCAAAAGGAGTGTTTTGATGCAAGCCATGCTACATCCGGTCGATAACAGCAGATTGACCGACCTGCGTTCCCAACTGATTGCCGAACAACATGCGGCCACTGCGCTGATCGAACTGGCGCTGATGAAAGAATCCAAGTTGAAGGAATCAAACGACCAGGCCGAACGTCAGCGGCTGGTCAGCAGCATCACCGCTTTTTGCGATTGCGTCTGAGTCAGCGCTCTGAGCCAGCGCTAAACCGCAACAACTGGCAGAGCCAGTCATTTCATGCGCTGACGGCAAGTTGCCATCAAACCAGCCAGCGCCGGTTTGACAGCATGCGAGCCTTAGCGTGATTTAATTAGTTTGATTTAATTAACGTGATTTAAGCTGTTCCGTCAGATGGGGTGCCAGCAACTGGATCATCTGCGCGAACACCCTGGGGTTGGCGGCCACGATGTTGCCGGTCTCCAGCCAGCCTTCGTTACCTTCAAAGTCACCCACCATGCCACCGGCCTCCTGGATCAGCAGACCACCTGCTGCCACGTCCCATTTGGACAGGCCGATCTCCCAGAAACCGTCATACCAACCGGCAGCCACATAGGCCAGATCAAGCGCCGCAGCACCAGGGCGACGCAGGCCAGCGGTTTTTTTGACCATGTCCTTGAACATGCCCAGATACGCCTCCAGATGCGTGAAGTCACGGAATGGCAGACCGGTGCCGATCAGCGAATCCTGTAGCTTGGCGCGATTGCTGACGCGGATACGTCGGTCGTTGAGGAAGGCGCCACGGCCCTTGGTGGCCGTGAACAGATCGTTACGGTTCGGATCGTAGACCACGGCCTGGGTCAGCTGACCCTGTTGTTGCAGCGCGATGGAGATACAGTATTGCGGCAGGCCATGCAGGAAATTGGTGGTGCCATCCAGTGGATCGATGATCCAGACGTTGTCGGCATGCACATTGGTGTCGCCACTCTCCTCACCGATGAAACCATGATCAGGATAGGCATCCTTGAGGGTCTCGATAATGGCGGCTTCGGCCGCATGATCGACCTCGGTGACGAAGTCGTTATAGGTCTTGCTGCGGATCTGCAGCGCGCCGATGTCCTGGGAAGCGCGGTTGATGATGGTGCCTGCGCGGCGGGCTGCCTTGACGGCGTTGGTCAGTATGGGATGCATGTGGGGTTCCGCTATTGCCCGGCCGATTCGGCGGGCGCGATTGAAAGAACTGCTAAAATGCTATTTTAATGGCTAACGTCCCGACCTCCAAATATCATGTCACTTGAAGCTCAGCCGCTAGTTCGGCCGCTAGACCAGTTGCGTATTGTACTGTGTCAAACCAGCCACCCCGGCAATATCGGCGCTGCCGCGCGCGCCATGAAAACCATGGGCATTCACCAGCTCTACCTGGTGAAACCGGAAGCCTTTCCGCACGAGCATGCCACCGCCATGGCCACCGGCGCTGCGGATCTGCTGCAGACCGCCATCGTGTGCGACAGCCTGGAACAAGCCTTGAATGGCTGCGCGCTGGCCATCGGCCTGAGTGCACGCAAGCGCCAGTTATCGCACGAATTGTTGCCTGCTCGCGAGGCTGCACAACGTGCCTGCTCGATTGCGGCCCAAGGTCAACAAGTGGCACTGGTGTTCGGTACCGAGATGAGCGGCCTGTCCAACGACGAACTGGACCATTGTCAGCTGCTGGCCATGATCCCGACCAACCCGGCGTTCTCCTCACTGAATCTGGCCGCCGCCGTACAGGTGCTGTGCTATGAGCTGCGCATGAGTGCCGGGCTGTCCACCGTGACGCCAGCTGTTGCCAATCCGCTGGCGACCAGCGATGAGCTGGAAGGCTTTTACACACACCTGGAGCAAACCCTGATCAAGATCGGATTCTTCGACCCGAACGATCCCAAGAAACTCAGGCAGCGCATCCGCCGCATCTATGCGCGCGCGCAGCTGGAAAAAGAAGAAGTGAATATCCTGCGCGGCATATTGAAGCTCACGCAGAACCCCAGGCCACCGGAGGGCCTCTAAGCCTTATGTTTAAACTGATCAGCGAAGATATTTCGATTGTATTCGAGCGTGACCCTGCCGCGCGCACGCGCTGGGAGATCATCACCACCTACCCCGGCGTGCATGCCCTGCTCATGCACCGCCTGTCGCACTGGCTGTGGCGCCAGCGCCTGTACTGGCTGGCACGCTTCAGTTCACACTTCGCGCGCTGGGTGACCGGCATCGAGATCCATCCAGGCGCCAGCATAGGCCGTCGCGTGTTCATCGACCACGGCATGGGAGTGGTGATTGGCGAAACCGCCATCATCCATGACGACTGCACGCTGTACCACGGCGTCACGCTGGGCGGCACCTCCTGGAACAAAGGCAAGCGCCACCCCACGCTGGAACAAGGCGTGGTGATAGGCGCAGGCGCCAAAGTACTTGGCCCCATCACCATAGGCGCAGGCGCCAAGATCGGCTCCAACGCGGTGGTGGTCAAGGATGTACCGGCAGGCGCCACTGCAGTCGGCATTCCGGCACGCATCCTGGAAGATCAGGACAAGCATAAACAACGTGATGACATGGCCGAGAAGATCGGCTTCTCCGCCTATGCGGTCAGCGACAATATGAACGACCCGATGACCAAGGCCATCCACGCCCTGCTCGACCACGCCGCCAGACAGGACGAGAAGCTGCAGGCCATGACCGAACAACTGGCCAAACTGGGCGCTGACGTGGCCACGGATGTCGAAGTCGGCAAGGCTTTCGATGTGAACTACCTCAACAAAATAGTTGACTAAAGTGTTAGGGTATTTTAGAATCCAGTTCTTATTTTAGGCACTGAAACCCGCGCCAGATCTGCAGTTCCAAGCAATGGTCGAAGCTGGTTCTACCGCCTGAACACTTTAGGAAAACGAATGCGTTTAACCACCAAAGGCCGCTTTGCCGTAACGGCCATGCTCGACTTGGCCCTGCACGACGCTGACAAGCCCGTGACCCTGGCTGGTGTGAGCGAGCGCCAGAGCATTTCGCTTTCCTATCTGGAACAATTATTCAGCCGTCTGCGTCGTGGTGGTCTGGTCAAAAGCGTGCGCGGCCCGGGTGGTGGTTACCGCCTGGCCAAACTTCCCCACGAGATCACCGTGTCGCAGATCATCGCTGCTGTCGATGAACTCATCGACGCCACGCAGTGCGGTGGCGAACAGAACTGCCATGACCACAAGCGCTGCATGACCCATGAACTGTGGGCCAGCCTCAATCACAAGATCCTCGAATACCTTTCCGGCGTGTCGCTGGCCGACCTGGTCGCCACGCAGCGCGAAGGCAGGAAGATCACCATGACGGCCCGCGCCTGCGCGCCCGGCAGCAAAGCCGCTGCTCAGGCACATGACGCCACAAGCAATGTAGCCGCCACCATCGATGCGCACATCGCCGCTGCCTGAGTCCATGAGCGCCACCAACCACTATTTCGATCACAACGGCACAACGCCACTGGATGCGCGGGTGCTGGAAGCGATGCTGCCGTTCCTGAGCCAGCAACACGGTAATGCCACCAGTCGCCACGCCTATGGACGCGGTGCTCGTCATGCCATCGACCAGGCCAGAGCGCAGGTCGCGCAGGCTGCCGGTGCGCATCCGTCGCAAGTGATCTTTACCGCCGGTGGCACCGAGGCCAACAATCTGGCCATCACCGGCATCAGCCAGGCAGCAGGCATTGGCCATATCGCCATCAGCAGCATCGAGCACCCCTGTGTAACCCGCCCTGCCGAAGCGATGCAGGCACGTGGCTGGGCATTGAGCCGGGTGCCTGTGGATGCGGATGGCAACATCACGGCAGCGGCGGTGCAGTCGGTACTCAACGCTGCGCAAAACCAGCATAGCTTGCTACTGTCCGTGATGCTGGCCAACAACGAGACTGGCGTGATCCAGGATATCGCCGCCATCGCGGAGACCGCACGTAGCCACGGTGTGGCGGTGCATACGGATGCCGTGCAGGCACTGGGCAAGATCAAGGTGGATTTCGCCGCACTGAACGTGCATGCCATGACCTTGTCTTCACACAAGGTCAACGGTCCGCAAGGCGCAGGCGCCCTGATCGTGGATAAACGCATCGATATCCAGCCGGTACTGCTGGGTGGCGGTCAGGAAAAAGGCTTGCGCAGCGGCACCGAGAACCTCGCCGCCATCGTCGGCTTCGGCGCTGCCTGCGAACTGGTCAGTGCCGAATTGTTGCAACGCACCGCGCGCTTGCGCCAGATGCGCGAGCAGCTGGAAACCGGGCTCGCCAGCCTGGGTGCACAGTTGTTCGGCGCCGCTGCCGAACGCCTGCCTAATACCAGCTTCTTTGCCGTACCAGAGATCGACGGCGAAACGCTGGTGATGGCGCTGGACCGCAAAGGCTTTGCGGTGGCCAGTGGCTCCGCCTGTTCCAGCGACAGCGGCGAACCCAGCCATGTGCTGCTGGCCATGGGTGTACAGCCTGACCTGGCGCGTGGCGCCGTGCGCGTCAGCCTGGGCGTGAACAACACCACAGAACACATCACCGCGTTCCTGCACACCTTGCAGAGCGAAGTGAACCGACTTAAAAGACTAACTGCGATTGCAGTCTGAGGAAAAGCAATGAGCGTACATACCCCGATCTACCTGGACTACTCTGCGACTACGCCTATCGACCAACGTGTGGCCGAGAAGATGATTCCGTTCCTGACCGAACACTTCGGCAACCCGGCTTCGCGCAGCCACAGCTTCGGCTGGACCGCAGAAAAAGCCGTGGAGAACGCACGTGACGAAGTGGCCAAGCTGGTCAATGCCGACCCGCGCGAGATCGTCTGGACCTCCGGCGCCACCGAATCCAATAACCTCGCCATCAAGGGCGCGGCCAATTTCTACAGCGGCAAGGGCAAGCACATCATCACCGTGCAAACCGAGCACAAGGCGGTCATCGACGCGGTGCGCGAGCTGGAACGTGTCGGCTTCGAAGCCACTTATTTGCAACCGGAAGCAGACGGCCTGGTCGATCTGGAAAAGTTCAAGGCCGCCATCCGTCCAGACACCGTACTGGCCTCGGTAATGATGGTGAATAACGAGATCGGCGTCATCCAGGACATCGAAGCGATCGGCAAGCTCTGCCGTGAGCATGGCGTGATCTTCCACGTGGATGCGGCACAAGCCACCGGCAAGGTCGCCATCGACCTGGAAAAGCTGCCAGTCGACCTGATGAGTTTCTCCGCACACAAGACATACGGCCCCAAAGGCGTGGGCGCACTGTATGTACGCCGCAAGCCGCGTATCCGTATCGAGGCACAGATGCACGGTGGCGGCCATGAACGTGGCATGCGCTCCGGCACCCTGCCCGTGCACCAGATCGTCGGCATGGGCGAAGCGTTCCGTATCGCACGTGAAGAGATGGAGCTTGAGAACGCACGGATCCGCCGCCTGCGTGACCGCCTGCTGAACGGCCTGCTGGAGATCGAGGAAGTCTATGTCAATGGCGACCTCAAGCAACGCGTGCCGCACAACCTCAACATCAGCTTCAACTATGTCGAAGGCGAATCGCTGATCATGGCGGTCAAGGACATTGCCGTATCCTCCGGTTCGGCCTGCACCTCGGCCAGCCTGGAACCCTCCTATGTGCTGCGCGCACTGGGCCGCTCCGACGAACTGGCGCACAGCTCGATCCGCTTCTCCATCGGCCGCTTCACCACCGAAGAAGATGTGGACTACACCATAGACCTGATGAAGAGCAAGATCGGCAAGCTGCGCGAACTGTCGCCGCTGTGGGAAATGTATCAGGACGGCATAGACTTGAATTCCGTCCAATGGGCAGCACACTAATTAAAATGCCGTGAAAAATGAAAAGTGAAAAGTGAAAGGCGAAACCCATGCGGTTTACATTTCACGTTTCACATTTCACATTTCACTGCGACTGAATAAGGAGCATCAAAATGGCATATTCCGACAAAGTACTGGATCACTACGAGAACCCACGTAACGTGGGCTCCCTGGACAAGAACGACCCGCACGTGGGGACCGGCATGGTGGGCGCACCGGCTTGCGGCGACGTGATGAAGTTGCAGATCAAGGTCAACGACGCTGGCATCATCGAAGATGCCAAGTTCAAGACCTATGGCTGCGGCTCGGCGATCGCATCCAGTTCGCTGGTGACCGAATGGCTGAAGGGCAAGTCTCTGGATCAGGCCGCCGAGATCAAGAATTCCGCCATCGCGGAAGAGCTGGCGCTGCCGCCGGTCAAGATCCACTGCTCCGTGCTGGCAGAAGATGCCATCAAGGCAGCCGTTGCTGACCTCAAGTCCAAACAACCTAGCTCGACTCAAGCCAGCAATCAAGCCACCAAGGAAGCTGTATAAGCAATGGCCATCACGCTGACTGAAACTGCTGCCAGCCGCGTACGCAAGTTCCTCGACAACCGGGGCAAAGGCATAGGCCTGCGCCTGGGCGTCAAGACCACCGGTTGTTCGGGCATGGCCTACACGCTGGAGTTCGTGGACGAACTGCATGAAGAAGACCTCGCATTCGAAAGCCATGGCGTGAAGGTCATCATCGACCCCAAGAGCCTGGTCTATATCGACGGCACCGAGCTGGACTTCACCAAGGAAGGCCTCAACGAAGGCTTCAAGTTCAACAATCCGAACGTGAAGGGTGAATGTGGTTGCGGTGAAAGTTTCACCGTCTAGCACGGTGTACCCTGCCCGCGTCGCCTATGTCACCACGTCCTGCCCAGAACCACTTTGCGCTGTTTGACCTGCCTGCGCGCTTCGCCATCGATCTGGATGCGCTGAACCAGCGCTACCGACTGATCCAGGCAGAAGTGCACCCGGATCGCCATGCCTCCAGCCCGCCTGCCGAGCGCCTGCGCTCCATGCAACTGGCCACGCAGGCCAACACCGCCTACCAGACGCTGAAACAGCCGACAGCACGTGCGCGTTACCTGCTGCAGCTGCATGACATCGATACCGAAGAAGAGCGCAACACCGCCATGCCGGCGGATTTTCTGATGCAGCAGATGGAATGGCGTGAAGCCATAGAAGAGGCTGATGCAGATGCGGATATAGCAGCGCTGGACAGCCTGCTAAACGAGATCAAAGCCACCGGCAAGCAATGGCAGCAAGACTTGCAGCATGCCCTGGATGTAGCGCAGGACTGGCCGGCCGCTGCTGCCATCGTGCGCAAACTGAGTTTTACCGACAAGCTGCAGGACGAGATCCTGCACGCCATCTCCAGACACGAAGACTGAACCCTCATGGCCCTGTTACAAATCGCCGAACCCGGCATGAGCGCCGCCCCGCACCAGCACCGACTCGCCATAGGCATCGATCTGGGCACCACCAATTCGCTGGTCGCCACCGTGCGCAGTGGCATGAGCACCGTGCTGCATGACGAACAGGGCCACGCCCTGCTACCTTCGGTCGTGCATTACCGCCCGGATGGCGAGGTCAGCGTGGGCTATCCTGCGCAGGCGCAACAAAGCCTGGACCCCAATAACACCATCGTCTCCGCCAAACGCTTCATGGGACGCGGCCTCAAGGACATCGGCATCACCACCCACCTGCCCTACCGCTTTGTGGATGCACCCGGCATGGTGCAGCTGGAAACCCGGGCGGGCATCAAGAGCCCGGTGGAGATCTCGGCCGAGATCCTGCGCACCCTGAAAGCCCGCGCCGAAAAAGCCCTGGGTGGCGAGCTGACCGGCGCTGTGATCACGGTGCCTGCCTATTTCGACGATGCACAACGCCAGGCCACCAAGGACGCGGCGCGTCTGGCTGGCCTGACCGTCTTGCGCCTGCTCAATGAACCCACGGCAGCGGCTGTCGCCTACGGCCTCGACAATGCATCCGAAGGCGTCTATGTCATCTATGACCTGGGCGGCGGCACGTTCGATATTTCCATTCTGCGTCTGTCGCGTGGCGTGTTCGAAGTGCTGGCCACCAATGGCGATTCTGCCCTGGGTGGCGATGACTTCGATCAGCGCATCTATTGCTGGATCCTGGAACAGGCCAGGCTCGCGCCGTTGAGCGCGGCTGACACGCGTTTGCTGCTGACCAAGGCACGCGAAGCCAAGGAATGGCTCACCGATCATGCCGAAGCCCGCATCACCAGCCTGCTTGGCAGCGGCGATGTGATCGACCTCACGCTGGACAGTACCACCCTGAGCGTGCTGACGCGCCAGCTGATCGCCAAGACACTCAGCCCCACCCGCAAGGCATTGCGCGATGCCGGCCTGGAAGTCAGTGACATCAAGGGCGTGGTGATGGTGGGTGGTGCCACGCGCATGCCGCAAGTGCGTCAGGCGGTGGCGGAGTTCTTCGGCCAGGCGCCTCTTACCAATCTGGACCCGGACAAGGTGGTGGCGCTGGGCGCTGCCATCCAGGCCAATATGCTGGCCGGCAACCGCAGTGACGATGACCTGCTGCTGCTGGATGTGATCCCGCTGTCGCTGGGCCTGGAAACCATGGGTGGCCTGGCTGAGCGCATCATTCCGCGCAACGCTACCATCCCCGTGGCGCGGGCGCAGGATTTCACCACGTACAAAGACGGCCAGACCGCCATGAGCATCCACGTGGTGCAAGGCGAGCGCGAACTGGTGTCGGACTGCCGCTCGCTGGCGCGCTTCGAGTTGCGTGGCATTCCGCCCATGGCCGCCGGTGCGGCACGCATACGTGTCACCTTCCAGGTCGATGCCGATGGCTTGCTGTCGGTGACGGCACGCGAACAAGGCAGCGGCGTGGAGGCCAATATCGTGGTCAAACCGTCTTATGGTCTGGATGAAGACCAGATCACCGAGATGCTGCGCGCTTCCTTCGGCTCCGCCGAACAGGACAAGCAGGCGCGGGCCTTGCGTGAAGTGCAGGTGGATGCACAGCGCCTCATCGAAGCCATCAGCGCCGCGCTGCAAAAAGACGGCGCCACACTGCTCACGCCACAACAACAACACCAGATCGAAACCGCCGTGGCCACGCTGCATCGCCTGAGCCAGGGCGAAGACGCCGATGCCATCAAGGCCGCCAGTGACGCGCTCAACCATGCGACCGAAGCCTTCGCTGCGCTGCGCATGGACGCTTCGGTGAAACAGGCGCTGGCCGGCCAACACCTCAACACATTGGAACTCTAGTCATGCCGCAAATTATCGTGTTGCCTCACGTCGAACTCTGTCCGGACGGCGCAGCCTTTGAAGCCACCGCCGGTTTATCCATCTGCGAGAACCTGCTGGAGCAGGACATCGACATCGACCACGCCTGTGACCGGGTGTGTGCCTGCACCACCTGCCATGTCATCGTGCGCGAAGGCTACACCAGCCTGCCGGCAGCGGAAGATCAGGAAGAAGACCTGCTCGACAAGGCCTGGGGCCTGGAGCCCAACTCCCGTCTCTCCTGTCAGGCCATCGTGCAGCAGGCCGATCTGGTGGTGGAGATCCCCCGCTACTCCATCAACATGGCCAAAGAAGGTAAAGGCTAAGCCAACCTCGGGCGACAAGCCCGGCAGCCTGCATAAACAAAAAGCCAGCGTGGTCTCTTGTGGAGGCCAGCTGGCTTTTTTTCGCCTTGGATGAAAGCGGTAAACGTAATTACAAAACGGTAGCGCTATTACTAGGCGTCAACGCTGTTACATGGCAGCGACGACCTGATCGCCCATTTCGGAACAGGACACACGCGTCATGCCAGGCTCAAAGATGTCGCCGGTGCGGTAACCAGCGGCCAGTACTTTCTTGACCGCATTCTCGATACGCACAGCGGCAGCTTCGTTGTTAAAGGTGTAACGCATCATCATCGCGGCAGACAGGATGGTGGCCAGTGGGTTGGCCAGGTTCTTGCCGGCGATGTCCGGTGCGGAACCATGCGAAGGCTCGTACAAGCCCTTCTTGGATTCGTTCAGCGATGCAGAGGCCAGCATGCCGATGGAACCGGTCAGCATGGACGCTTCGTCGGACAGGATGTCACCGAAGATGTTGCCGGTGACCATCACATCGAACTGCTTGGGGTTGCGGATCAGCTGCATGGCGGCGTTGTCCACGTACATGTGGCTGAGCTCCACTTCCGGGTATTCCTTGGCCACGTCGATGACGATCTCTTTCCAGAACTCGGTGGTTTCCAGCACATTGGCCTTGTCCACGGAACACAGTTTCTTCTGGCGCTTCATGGCGATGCCGAACGCCACGTGGGCGATGCGGCGCACTTCGGCTTCGGTGTAGACCATGGTGTTAAAGCCTTCACGCTCGCCGTTTTCGTTGACACGCATGCCACGTGGCTGACCGAAGTACACGTCACCGGTCAGTTCACGCACGATCATGATGTCCAGGCCCGCCACCACTTCCGGCTTCAGTGTGGACGCATTGGCCAGCTCCGGGAACAGCACGGCAGGACGCAGGTTGGCGAACAGACCCAGATCCTTGCGGATGGCCAGCAGGCCGCGTTCGGGGCGCAGCGGACGGTCCAGCGTGTCGTATTGCGGGCCGCCAACGGCACCCAGCAGTACGGCATCGGCTTCACGGCAGATCTTCTGTGTGAATTCCGGATACGGATGGCCGTAGGCGTCATAGCCTGCGCCGCCCAGTGGCGCTTCCACGAACTCCATGTCCAGGCCTTCAGCGCGCAACACATCCAGCACGCGGATCGCCTGCGTCATGATTTCCGGGCCGATGCCATCACCTGGCAGAACTGCAATCTTCATTTTCAATTCCTTCAATTATCGAATCAATTGTAGGGCGCAATAACCAGAGGGCATTGCGCCGTGTTGTCCTTATTGAGCGTCATGCGGCGCAATGCGCTGCGCTTATTGACGCCCTACTAATCAGGCAAACAACCAGGGCTGCGCTGTCTTGTGTTTAGCCTCAAACGCCTTGATCTCGTCAGCATGCTGCAAGGTCAGGCCGATCTCGTCCAGACCATTCAGCAAGCAATGCTTGCGGTGCGGCGTGATGTCGAACTTGAACGAGGCGCCAGACGGTAAGGTCACGGTCTGCGATTCCAGATCGACATTGAGCTTGTAGCCTTCGTTGGCGAAGCATTCAGCGAACAGCTGATCCACCGTCTCTGCCGAAGCAACGATAGGCAGGATGCCGTTCTTGTAGCAGTTGCCAAAGAAGATGTCGGCGAACGAAGGTGCGATCACCACGCGGAAGCCGTAGTCGTCGATGGCCCAGGGCGCGTGTTCGCGGCTGGAGCCGCAACCGAAGTTGTCGCGTGCCAGCAGCACTTGCGCGCCTTGATAACGTGGCTGGTTCAGCACGAAGTCCTTGTTGAGTGGACGCGTGCTGCAATCCATGCCGGGCTCGCCGTAGTTGGTGTAACGCCATTCATCGAACAGGTAAGGGCCGAAGCCGGTGCGCTTGATCGACTTCAGGAACTGTTTGGGGATGATCGCGTCGGTGTCGATGTTGGCGCGGTCTACCGGGCAAACCAGCCCATGTACTTGCGTAAATGCTTTCATGTCGGTTCCTTTCTTATACCTGCTTGTCTTATGCCTGGCTGCGGATATCGACGAAGTGACCGGCAATGGCGGCAGCGGCTGCCATTTCCGGGCTAACCAGGTGAGTACGCCCACCCGGACCCTGACGGCCTTCAAAGTTACGGTTGGAGGTGGAGGCACAGCGCTCGCCTGGTGCCAGACGGTCGGCGTTCATGGCCAGACACATGGAGCAACCAGGTTCACGCCACTCGAAACCGGCTTCCGTGAAGATCTTGTCCAGACCTTCTTCTTCGGCCTGGCGCTTGACCTGACCAGAGCCTGGTACCACCAGTGCCAGCGCGATGCTGCTGGCGACCTTGCGGCCCTTGATCACACCAGCGGCGGCACGCAAGTCCTCGATACGCGAGTTGGTGCAGGAGCCGATGAAGACCTTGTCCAGTTTGATGTCGCTGATCGGCATGTTGGCGGTGAGGCCCATGTACTTGAGCGCATTCTCGATGCTGGTGCGCTTGGTCGGGTCGGTTTCCTTGCTCGGGTCCGGCACGGTGGCGCCTATAGGCAGCACTTGCTCGGGCGAGGTGCCCCAGGTCACTTGTGGCTGGATATCGGCGCCATTGATCTCGACCACGGCGTCGAACACGGCATCTGCATCGGAATGCAGCGTCTTCCAGTACTCAACCGCAGCGTCCCAGTTCGCGCCCTTGGGTGCATGGGTACGGCCCTTGAGGTAGGCGGCGGTCTTGTCGTCTGCCGCCACCATGCCAGAACGTGCACCGGCCTCGATGGCCAGGTTGCACACCGTCATACGGCCTTCCATGGACAGACCGCGGATCACCGAACCTGCATATTCGATGGCATAGCCGGTACCGCCTGCGGTGCCGATACGGCCGATCACGGCCAGCGCCACATCCTTGGCGGTCACGCCAGCACCCAGCACACCGTCGATCTTGACCAGCATGCTCCTGGCCTTTTTGGCGATCAGCGTCTGCGTGGCAAGCACGTGTTCCACTTCCGAGGTGCCGATGCCATGCGCAAGCGCACCGAACGCGCCATGCGTGGAGGTATGGCTGTCGCCGCACACCACGGTCATGCCGGGCAAGGTGGTTCCGTTCTCGGGGCCGATCACGTGGATGATGCCCTGATTCACGTTCTTGAACGGGAAGTAGACCAGCGCACCGAATTCCTTGATGTTGCTGTCCAGGGTTTCCACCTGCAGACGCGACACCGGGTCTTCGATGCCCTTGTCCCAGTCCTTGGTCGGCGTGTTGTGGTCGGGGTTGGCCACCACCGAACTGTCGCGCCACAGTTTGCGGCCCGCCAGACGCATGCCTTCAAAGGCCTGCGGGCTGGTCACTTCGTGCACCAGATGACGGTCGATGTACAGCAGACAGGTGCCATCCGATTCTTCGCGCACCACATGGGAATCCCACAATTTGTCGTAAAGCGTTTTACCAGCCATGACAACTCCTATTAAAAACATATACTTGAACACACTCTCTACAGCAAAACATCTGCCATAGCAGCATCACAGGCGCACAGCATAACCAAGTATGAATACCCTTACAATAATAGCGTTTATACTAGTACTGGAATTAACACCCTGAGAGCATCATGGATACCCGACGCAAAGAACTAGGCGACTTCCTGCAGGTATTGCGGCAACGTTGCGCACCGCAGGATTTCGGCTTTCCGGCAGGCAGCCGACGCCGCACGCAAGGCCTGCGCCGCGAGGAAGTGGCGCAACTGGCCAGCATCAGTCCCACCTGGTACACCTGGATAGAACAAGGACGTGAAGTCAACGTGTCTGCCGAGGTGCTGGACCGCCTGGCGCAGGTGCTGAAACTCACGCGCTCGGAACGCGATTATCTGTTCGAGATGGCAGACAGGCGCGATCCGGCCGGTAGCAGCCATGACGAGCTGGATGAAGCACCGCAGATCCTGGTGGCCATGCTGGCGGACATGCAGATCCCGGCTTACCTGATGGGTCGCACCTGGGACCTGCTGGCCTGGAACACACAGGCAGCCATGCTGTTTACAGGCTGGCTGGATGTGGTGGACCAGCAAAGCCCGCAACGCCCCAACCTGCTGCGCTTCGTCTTTCTGCTACCCGAAGCGCGAATATTGGTGGATCAATGGGAGGTGCGTGCCAAACGCATCGTGGCGGAATTCCGCGCAGACTGTCGCAGCCGCCTGGAAGAACCGGCCCTGCAACGTCTGGTGAATGAACTGACCCAAAGCAGCCCGGAATTCGCGCTGTTCTGGCAACAGCACGATGTGCTGGAACGCCAGGGTGGCGAACGGGGCTTTCATCACCCGCAGCTAGGCGACATCACCTTCCAGCAGTTCACCTTGCACCCCGTGGATCAGGAGCAACTGAAACTGGTATTGCTGAAGCCCATGAATTGCTGAAGCCCATGAATTGCTGAAGCCCATGAATTGCTGAAGCCCATGAATTGCTGAAGCCCATGAATTGCTGAAGCCCATGGACCACAGCCGGGATTGACGCCGCTGGCAAACAACTGACGCAGGCTCAGGCCGTAAGCGCCTGCCGCTCCTGATCACGCACCAGCTTGTATTCGATGGAGTCGATCAGCGCGCGCCAGGAAGCATCGATGATGTCTGTGGATACGCCTATGGTGGTCCAGCCTTCGAACTGGTCACGCGATTCGATCAGCACGCGCACCTTGGCGGCAGAAGCCTGGTCGGAATCCAGCACGCGCACCTTGTAATCGGTGAGCTTGATGTCCTTGATGGCAGGGTAGAAACGCTCCAGCGCACGGCGCACGGCTTTGTCCAGCGCATTGACCGGGCCGTCGCCTTCGGCTGCCGTGATCTCCTGCTGGCCATCCACGGAGATCTTGATGGTGACCGAGGAGTTCATGCGGTTGAGCGCGGGCTCGTGGATATTGACCTTGTATTCATGCAGGTCGAAGAACGGTTGATGCTTGCCCAGCAGCTTGCGCACCAACAACTGGAACGAGCTTTCTGCGGTTTCGAACTGATAGCCTTCGTGTTCCAGCTCTTTCAGTTTTTCCAGCACCAGCTTGGTCTCGTCCGAATCCTTGCCCAGCGTAGGGTCTACACGGTGCATGCGTGCCAGCAAGGCGCTGCGGCCCGCCACTTCCGACACCAGGATATGGCGCGCATTGCCTACCAGTTCCGGGTTGATATGCTCGTAGGAGATGGGGTTCTTGGTGACCGCATCGATGTGCATGCCGCCCTTGTGCGCAAAGGCATCATTGCCTACATAGGCCGCCTTCTCGTTGAAGGTGGCGTTGGCGATCTCGCTGACGTAACGCGCGGTCGAGGTCAGCGTGGCCATGCTTTCAGGCGGGATGCAGGGCAGCCCCAGCTTGAGTTGTACATTGGGGATAATGGCGCAGAGATTGGCGTTGCCACAGCGCTCGCCTATGCCGTTGATGGTGCCCTGTACCTGACGCGCACCGGCTTGCACCGCCGCCACCGAGTTGGCCACGGCCATCTCGGAATCGTTGTGGCAGTGGATGCCGATCTGCACCTTGGGGAAACGCGCCACCACTGCCGCTGTGATGGCATGGATCTCGCTGGAAAACGTGCCCCCGTTGGTATCGCACAAGCACAGTGCATCAGCGCCCGCGCTGGCGGCGGCCTGCAGACTCTGCATGGCGTAATCGGCATTGGCTTTGTAGCCATCGAAAAAGTGTTCGGCATCGAACACCACTTCCTTGCCGTGCCCTTTCAGGAAGGCGATAGTATCCGCGATCATGGCCAGGTTCTCTTCCAGCGTGGTGCGCAGGATGTCGGTGACCTGATAATCCCAGCTCTTGCCGAAGATGGCCACAGCGGGCGTGTTGGCAGCCAGCAGGGAGCGCAGGTTGTTGTCGGACTCGACCGCCGCTTTGACCTTGCGTGTGCTGCCAAAGGCGATGATCCTGGCATGTTTGAGTTTGAGCTCGCCTATGCGCTGGAAGAACTCCATGTCCTTGGGGTTGGAGCCCGGGTTGCCTGCCTCGATATAGCTGATGCCAAGCTGGTCCAGGCGCTGGACGATCTTCAGCTTGTCTTCGACCGAGAAGGAGATGCCCTGCGCTTGCGCACCATCACGCAGCGTGGAATCGTAGGCAAACATTTGAGGCACAAAAGGCGAATCAGACATGGCACATCAACAATATTGAGCTTAATCAGCCATTTTACCTCAGCCGGGCGGCACACGCGAACCAGCTCTCGCTGTTCCCAGAGCGGCCGGGCAATAGCCTGAGCAAAGCCCAGAGCAAAGGCCATTCACTGGCCAGAGCAAAGGCCAGAGCCAAAACCAGAGCTAAGCCCAGTCAGCCAATACCAGCTTGCCTATGGTCTGACCGGCCTCCAGCTGGGCGTGCGCGGCACGCAGGTTCGCAGCATTGATGGGCCGCATCACCTGATTCAGCGTGCTTTTCAGCGTGCCGGCATCGATCAGGCTGGCCACTTCCTGCAGGATCGCGTGCTGCTGTTGCATGTCCTCGGTGCGGTACATGGCACGCGTGAACATGAACTCCCAGACGAAGCTGGCGCTCTTGCTCTTCAGCAGATCCAGATTGACTGGCTGTGCTGTTTCCACGATGGAACACAGATGCCCCTGCGGCTTGATGAGCTCGGCCATGACCGGGAAATAAGCATCGGTGTCATTGTTGCACAGGATGTAATCCACCCAGGGAAAGCCCAGGGCGGCCAGCTGATCGGCCAGCGATGCGCGGTGATCCACCACATGCTGAGCGCCCAGTTCGCGCACCCACAGAGCGGACTCAGGCCGCGAGGCGGTGGCGATCACCGTCAGTCCGGCCACCTGGCGGGCAAGCTGGATGGCGATGGACCCCACCCCACCGGCCGCGCCTATGATCAGGATGGTCTTGCCCGCATTGACCGCTGGATCGCGCGCGATGGGCAGCCGATCGAACAAGGCCTCCCAGGCGGTGATCGCCGTCAAAGGCAACGCCGCCGCCTGTTCGACCGATAATGTGGATGGACGACGGCCCACCAGGCGTTCGTCCATGAGCTGATATTCGGCATTGCAGCCGGGACGGGTGATATCGCCCGCGTAATAGACCGCATCCCCCACCTCGAACAAATGGCATTCCGGGCCGGTCGCCACCACCACCCCGGCCGCATCCCAGCCCAGCACACGCGGCGTGGATTCCACCTTGTCCTTGGGCTTGCGCACTTTGGTGTCCACCGGGTTGACCGCGATGGCCTGCACTTGCACCAGCAGGTCACGACCAGTGGCAACCGGCATGGGCAACTCGATATCGAGCAAAGCATCGGGATCGGTGATGGGCAGGTAACGCTTTAGACCAACAGCTTTCATGTATAGAACTCCAGAAGAGATGCAGACGCACTGCGTGAAAGGGGGAGGAACTCACAGTGCGCCCGCAGATCAGGGCCCATGGCAAGCACCCTGATCAAAACCGTGAATGTGCCATATATGGCGCGTAACAGCATGTCGCCAGCCAGGCTAGACAGTTCATATTATAGACAGCATATAGACAGCCCATGATCGGTACCCGGCAAATCGGACACCGACCATGCTTGATTCATAATGATAGGCAAGCGCTACAGCAAAAAAGTTTCCCGGCTGGACTTGTGCTGCAAACCGGAGGCCCTCTGCACCAACGTTGGCATTCAGCCTAGCCTCGGCTGATGCGGCTTGTTATACCGGCATGGTTTGCGCATCGCCGGCTGTCCTGCGGATCTTGAACCAGATCGCATACATCGCCGGCAGGAACACCAGAGTCAGGACCGTCCCGGCAAGGGTACCACCGATCAAGGTGTAAGCCAGCGTCCCCCAGAACACCGATTGGGTGAGCGGGATAAACGCCAGAACGGCAGCGAGCGCGGTCAGGATGACCGGGCGGGTACGCTGCACGGTTGCCTCAACGACCGCATCAAACGGCGCCAAACCGGCCTTCTGGTTGTCACTTATCTGGCCGATCAGGATCAGGGTGTTGCGCATCAGAATGCCGGACAGCGCGATCAGACCGACCAGTGCGTTGATGCCGAACGGCTGCTGGAACACCAGCAAGGTGGGCACCACACCGATCAGTCCCAGCGGCGCGGTAGCGAACACCATGGTCATCGCTGAAATCGATCTGACCTGGAAGATGATGATGACCAGCGTCAGCACGATCATGATGGGGAGCAGCGGCGCGATGGCACGATTGGCCTTGCCCGATTCCTCGATCGAACCGCCCTCCTCGATACGGTAACCAACTGGCAGTTGGGCGATGATGGGCTGCAGCGCCTTCAACACAGTGGTGGATACGTCCGGCGGCTGTAATCCTTCGGCGATATCGCCACGCACGGTGATCGTGGGAGTACGGTCTCGCCGACGCAATAACGGGTCTTCCATGCGCACCTCTACGCTGCCCAGTTGCGACAAGGGAATCCGCTGACCGCTGCTGCCCACCAGCGTGAAGTCGGCGATCCTGCCCGGCTCCAGCCGGGTATCGCCAGCAGAACGGGCGGTGACCTGCACCGAGCGGATGTCCTCGCGCAGCTCCGTGATCGGGATACCACTCAACAGGAACTGAAGCTGTTGGGCCACATCGCTGGAACTGAGACCCAAGCTCTGCAGCCGGTCCTGATCCAGGGAAAGATGCAGTGCAGGCACACGCTCGCCCCAGTCGGTGTTGACCGTTCGCATCTGCGCGGAGGCTTGCATGACACCACGCACTTGCTCAGCGATGTCACGCAACTTGTCCGGGTCCGGCCCCATGACACGGAAGGCCACAGGAAATGGCGAAGGCGGGCCGAATACGATCTGGGTCACGCGCACCCGCGCTTCAGGCGCCAGACCATCGGCCACCGCCTGCCTAAGCCTGAACTTGAGGGCCTCCCTTTCCTCGTCATTGCGGGTAAGGACCACGATTTTGGCGAACGATGGATCAGGCAATTCGGGTGACATCGCCAGGAAAAAGCGTGGTGCACCCTGACCGATGTAAGAGGTCACGATTCTGGCCTCCTGCTGCTTCGCAAGCCAGGCCTCAAGCTTGGCCGTTGCGGCACTGGTCTGCTGGATTGCAGTGCCATAGGGCATCTGCACTTCGACCAGCACCTCCGGCCGGTCCGAGGTGGGGAAGAACTGCTTGTTGACGGCCCCCATGCCCAATAAGGCGATCACGAAAGCAGCGATCACGCTCGCCGCGACCAGCCACTTGCGCCGGATCACCCAGCCCAGCAGCCGACGGAAACGCTGGTAGTTCGGTGTGGTGTAGATGGCCCCATGTCCGCCCGCGTGATGGTCGTGACTGGGCAGCAGCTTCACTCCCATGTAAGGGGTGAACACGACGGCAACAATCCATGACGCGATCAAGGCGATGCCGACGATCCAGAACATATTGCTGGTGTACTCGCCAGCGGTTGATTTTGCGAAGCCGTTCGGCATGAAGCCGATGGCCGTCACCAGCGTTCCGGCCAGCATGGGCGCAGCCGTATGGCTCCATGCGTACGCAGCCGCCTGAATGCGATCATAACCATCCGCCATCTTCACCACCATCATCTCGATGGCAATAATGGCGTCGTCGACCAGCAAGCCCAGGGCCAGGATCAAGGAACCCAGCGTGATACGGTCGAAGTTCATGCCGCTCGCTGCCATGATGATGAAGACCACGGCCAGCGTCAGGGGAACTGCAGCCGACACCACGATACCGGCGCGCCACCCCATGCTGAGAAAGCCAACCAGCATGACCACACCCAGGGCCACCAGAAACTTGACCATGAACTCGCCGACAGCAGAGTCGATATTGACCGACTGATCCGTCACTTTGGACAGGCTCATGCCCAGCGGCATCGCGGCGTTAATCGAGGCCGCTTCCGCCTCCAGCGCCTTGCCCAAGTCTAGCCCGTTCCAGCCTTCACGCATGACCACGCCGAGCAGCAAGCTCGGTTCGCCATTATTGCGGATCAAAAAAGTGGCCGGATCTTCGTAGCCTCGCTTCACGTCGGCCAGGTCGCCCAGCTTCAGCGTCCGGCCCTTCGCCTCAACCGGCGTATTGCGGATCGCCTCCAGGTCATCTATGGCCCCCTCCAGCCGGATAAAGACTTGCGGGCCCTTGGCTTCGATCGAACCCGCGGGCGTCATCACATTACGACTATTGAGCGCGGCGAACAGCTCGCGTGGCGACACGCCGAGGGTGGCGAGACGGTCATGGGAGAACTCGACGAAGATCCGCTCGGCCTGCTCGCCGATGATGTTCACCTTTTTGACGCCAGATACGTGCAGCAATCGCTGACGTATGGTCTCCGCGTCGCGGACCAAGTGCCGATGAGGTTCGCCAATGGCTTTCAAGGCATAGAGGGCAAAGGTCACGTCAGCATATTCGTCATTCACCATGGGGCCGATGACGCCGCGTGGCAGCTTGCTGGTCTCGTCATCGAGTTTCTTGCGCGCCTGATAGAACTGCTCGGGCACCTCGGCGGGTGGCGCGCTATCGAGCAGGTACACCGTCGTGAACGCGAGGCCGGGGCGCGTGAAGGTTTCGGTGCGGTCATACCAGCGCAGCTCCTGCATGCGCTTTTCCAGTGGCTCGGCTACCAGGTCCTGCATCTCTTTGGCGGTCGCGCCAGGCCAGGCGGTGATCACCGTCATCTGCTTGATGGTGAACGCCGGGTCCTCGGCCCGGCCCAGCGTCAGGAAAGCCACCAGACCAGCGATGAAAATCGCCACCATCAAAAACAAGGTGACCGAACGCTCGCGTACGGCTAACGCGGAAAGGTTGAAGGCGCTCATGGCCGTACTCCATCAGCTGCGCTGATACTGGCTGCGCTGATAGTTTGCTTCGTTGCATCGTCAGCCAGTCGCACCTGCTCACCTTCGTTCAGCAGATGTGCACCGAGCACAACGATGCGATCTCCCGCCGCAACGCCGCTGTCCAGGACAGCCGTTTCGCTGGTCAGACTGGCCACCTTTACAGCGCGCCAGGTCACACGATGGTCACCTGCCGTAATCAGCCAGACGCCTGGCCCTTTGCCTGAGTCGAAAATGGCACCGAGTGGCACTTGCAGCGCCGAGCTTGCGTGCATGGATGGCAGTTGCACTGCAACGGTGGATCCCAGCGGGGCATCCGCCAGACGCCCTTCCAGTACGTAGCGCGCCTCAAAGGTACGCGTCTGCGGGTTGGCGGCATCAGACAGCTGACGCAACTTCGCCATGCCGTCCAGTCCACTGCCATAGAGTGCCGCGCGCGCCGCCGATCCGACCGCCGGGCGCAGCGCTTCAGGGAGATTGATGAGCGCTTCGCGGCGTCCGGCATGCGCCAACCGGATGACCACTTGACCGGCAGCAACCACCTGGCCGGGTTCAGCCAAGGTCTCGACGATCACCCCATCGGCATCGGCAAGCAGCACGGTATAGGCATTTTCATTCCGGGCGACCTCGGCGCGTGCCTGTGCAGCCCGCAACTCTGCACTTGCCGACTCAGCGGCGGCTTTGATCTTGTCGTAGCTGGAAGCCGATACCGCCCCCGTTGCAACCAGGTCGCGGAAGCGCACCTCGTCCTCGGCGGTCTGATAAGCGCGCGCCATTGCCGCAGAAACGGCCTCCTCGTAGGCGCGTGTCGCAAGCTGCAAATCCGTGGGGTCGATGCGCATGAGCGGCTGGCCACGCTTGATGGTCTGTCCGGTATCGACCAGGCGCTCCATCACCTTACCGGGAACGCGGAAACCCAGATCACTCTGCACGCGTGGCGCAATGATGCCAGTGAAAGTGCGTTCACCCTGATCGGCAGCCATCACCAGGCCTGTCCTGACAAGGGGAATTTGCGTGCGCGGATCGCTGGACGAACTGGCGTCACCACATGCTGCCAGGCTGATGGGCAACACAGCGGCCACGATGAGTGAAGGAATAGTACGGCGCAGAAGCATGGCAACCTCCATGAACATGAAGGCCCCATCTTCTATCTAGTGACCAATTATGTCAATAGTCACATTTCATCTAAGCTACGATCTAGGGTGCCAGACTACGCAGCACCAGGTTGGACAACTGGGTGGGCGCGTCGTCGACGAGGTCGAGGTTGTGTTGCAGCAAGAGCGGATTCACGTAGGGGTGCATGACGAGATAGATAACATGCACGGTCTCGTCCAGCGGTGTCTTGCGCTCGAACTCGCCTGCCTGTCGGCCTTCCCGAATGATCTCGACCAGGGTTTGACGGATACGCTGTCCGTAGGCGATCGCCGATGGCCAGCCTTCACCGGCAGAATTTGCAGCGATGTCATACAGCTTGCGGTCATTGAAGAACAGACTCACGCTCGTTGTTACCAACGTTTTGAATAATATACGTAATTTTTCTGTAGGCGTGCTGGCACCAGCGAGCGCTTCATCGACAGCAGCGACCACGGTATCCAGGGTGGCAGCGCAGATAGCCTCACCGATCGCCTGTTTAGAGTCGAAAAATTTATAGATATAGGCTTTTGAAAAGCCGATCGCCTTGGCCAGGTCGGAGACCGTCGTCTTGTCATAACCATAGCGGCTGAAGTGCTCGCCAGCCGCCAGAACAATCTGCTCGCGCACACTGTGATCGGCAGGGCCACGTACCTGTGGAAGGGAAGATTCGATTTCATTCATAGCCAAGACAATACCGTGTCACAAGGCACTTGACAACAAGTGACCATTTTAGGTTATAGTCACATCAACAATTCAATGCCTAAGGACATGCATGTTCACTCATCCTCACTTGCTGGCGCTGCTGCTGAGTGGCAGCATCCTGACCGGCTGCACCGTTGGCCCCGACTACCGGCCACCCGATGTCGCACTGACATCTCCCTTTCTCGGGCAAGAACATGTCCACCTGCGCCAGGTTCAGCGCCAGGCCGACCTCGCCGTGTGGTGGGCCGCTTTCGATGACCCCCTGCTGACCCGCTTCATCTCGCTGGCGCTAGAACAGAATCTGGACATTGCACAGGCAGTGTCCAGGGTCACCCAGTCGCGTGCGGCATTACGCTACGCCGATGCAGCACTGCTGCCGGCGGGTGGCCTCAGCGCAAGCGCGGCGCGTGCACGCCAGTCGCTGGAGACTCCACTCGGGCAGGTGCTCAACGCCACGCCCGGCTATGATCGCAACGGTAGCCTGTACGAGGCCAATCTTGGCGCCAGCTGGGAAATCGATGTGTTTGGTGGCCTGCAGCGAGGCCGGGAAGCGTCACGCGCCGCTTATCAGGCATCCGCAGCAGGCGCAGTGGCGACACGTCTGGCCGTTGCCGCGCAGACCGCCGATGTGTATGTCACCATCCGGGGCTTGCAGACGCGCCTCTCCATCGCCAAGCAGCAAGCGGACACCCGCCGCCAATTGCTGGCGCTGGTCCGGCTGCAGTACGAGAAAGGCATCGCCGCTGAACTGCAGATAAACCAGGCCGATGCTGCATTGACCCAGGTCGAGGCGCAGATCCCCGCCCTGCAAGCCAGCCTGGACTCCGCAATGAATGCGCTCGATGTACTGCTGGGCGCTCGGCCGGGAACCTACCGCACTGAGCTGACCACAGCGGCCCCTGTCCCTGTCGCGCCTGGTCTGACCCAGAGCGGCAGCCCTGCCGAGATGATTCGGCGCCGACCAGACCTCATCGTCGCTGAGCGCCGCTTGGCGGCAGCCAATGCGCGCATCGGCATGGCGATTTCAGAGTATTACCCCAAATTCTCACTGGCCGCACTGCTAGGTAGCGCTACCACCATGGGCACTGGCAATCTGTTCAGCGGAGCTGCCAGCCAAGCGCAGGGCGTGCTCGGTCTGCGCTGGCGTTTATTTGATTTTGGCCGCGTCGACGCTCAAATCGCTGTCGCACGTGGACAGGAGTCGGAAGTGTTGGCGGCGTATCGACTGGCGGTACTGCGCGCTGCTGAAGATGTCGAGAACGCCTTTTCCACCTTGCTCAATCGGGAGGCACAGGTCGCTATCCTGATGCGGGGTGAATCGTCACTCGCCCGGGCCCGTGCCAACGCGTCTGCCGCTTACCAGGCCGGTGCCCTCAGCCTGATCGAGGTGCTTGATGCCGACAGCAATCTGCTGCAGATGCGTGACGGCAAGGCTCAGGCACAAACCGAGGTAGCACGCGCTGCAATTGCTTCCTTCCGGGCCTTGGGCGGCGGCTGGGATGCCAGCCAGGCAAGCCGCACTCCGCTCCCCGACACACTCTCCACCAACCATCAAAGGGAATAAAAATGAACACAAGCAAGCACTCATGGGTACTCATCACAGGCGCATCAAGTGGCCTGGGCGAAGAATTCGCCCGTCAATATGCCGCACAAGGCCATGCACTGGTTCTGGTGGCGCGTAGACTGGAACGGCTGCAAGCGATCGCCGAGACACTGCGCCGTGAATACCGCATCGAGGTCGTGGTGGAACAGGTCGATCTTGCGGAGATCACCGCTATCACACAGCTGCATCAGCGCCTCCAGCAACGGGGTATCGCCATCGATATTCTGATCAACAACGCCGGCCATGGGCTGCAAGGCCCCTTCGTCAGTAGCGCGCTGGAGGCAACATTGGGGATGGTGCAGCTGGATATCGCGGGTCTGACGGCGATCACTCACCTGTTTGCCAAGGACATGCAAGCGCGCGGACATGGAAAAATCCTGCTGGTCGCCAGCCTGCTGGCTTATCAGGGCGTGCAGAATTTTGCTGTCTATGCCGCCGCCAAGGCCTACGTACTGCGTCTGGGTGAGGCGCTGCATCGGGAACTGAAGCGCGATGGCGTCACCATCACCACGCTTTGCCCCGGCATGACCGATACCGGCTTTGCTGCCGCAGCCCAGCAAAAGCTGACACCTGCATTGAAGCTGCTGATGATGCAGCCTGCGCCGGTGGTCCGCGCCGGGATCCGTGCCTTGCAGGCTGGCCGCATCAGTGTCGTACCAGGCTTGCCGAACAAAGGGCTGGTGATCCTCACCTGGGCCACACCACGCTGGCTGCACCAGGCCTTTTTGTCACATGCGATGAACGGCTGAATACACTGGTCTGGCGCTGGTCATCAGATCAAGCAAAAGGTGGGACACTGCACGCTGGTCCCACCTTGTTATTGACGCCTGCAACCGGGCAGCGCTGGACGAGCAGCGCGACCGGGTTGATGAAGGGCCTGGCATCAATCCTCGCTGCCACCCGCCGAACTTGGCGTTGCCGCGATCTTGTGAATGGCCAGATCCGCGCCCAGGTATTCGTCTTCTGCGTCCATGCGGATACCGACGATGATTTTCAGCACGCCGTACACGATGAAGCCCCCTGCCACCGCCACCACGATGCCGAGGCCAGTACCTATCAGTTGCGAGGTCAGGCTCACACCCCCCATGCCACCCAGTGTAGTGGCGCCGAAGATGCCCGCGGCGATGCCGCCCCAGGCGCCACACAGACCGTGCAAAGGCCATACCCCCAGCACATCGTCGATCTTCCAGCGGTTCTGCGTCAGCGTGAACGCCCAGACGAACAAGGCACCCGCCACCAGGCCGGTAGCCAGCGCACCCAGCGGATGCATCACGTCCGAACCGGCACACACGGCCACCAGACCGGCCAATGGGCCATTGTGCACAAAGCCCGGGTCGTTCTTGCCGAACAGCAAGGCGGCCAGCGTACCGCCTACCAGCGCCATCAGCGAGTTCATGGCGACCAAGCCGGTGATGCCGGTGATGGATTGTGCGGACATCACATTAAAACCGAACCAGCCCACGGTCAGGATCCAGGCACCCAGCGCCAGGAACGGGATATTGGATGGCGGGAAGGCATGCAGACGGCCGTCCTTGCCATAGCGGCCAGCACGCGCACCGAGCAGCATCACTGCCGCCAGCGCGATCCAGCCGCCCATGGCATGCACCACCACCGAACCGGCAAAGTCATGGAAACTCGCACCGTAGGTGGCTTTGAGCCAGTCCTGCAAACCGAGCTGACCGTTCCAGACGATGCCTTCGAAGAAAGGATAGACGAAGCCGACCAGCAGGAAGGTGGCGGCAAGTTGCGGGTTGAACTTGGCGCGTTCTGCGATACCACCCGAGACGATGGCCGGAATGGCCGCCGCAAAGGTCAGCAGAAAGAAGAACTTGACCAGGTCATAGCCGTTCTTGGCAGAAAGCGCTTCCGCCCCCTGCAGAAAGCCGATGCCATAAGCGATGCTGTAACCGATGAAAAAATAGGCGATGGTGGAGATGGAAAAATCCACCATGATCTTGACCAGCGCATTGACCTGATTCTTGCGCCGGACGGTACCGACTTCCAGAAAAGCAAACCCTGCGTGCATGGCAAGCACCATAATGGCACCCAACAGCACAAAAAGGACATCTCCCCCCGATTGCAATGCTTCCATGTTGACTCCTCCAAAGCGTGATTTGATATTTTTATGGTGTTCTGTTCATCACAAGGTGAACAAAAAGTGGCATTACGCGTGCAAAAAGCAGGCCAGTCTTCACTTTGTTGATTCAAAAAGCCTTTTTTAACACCGACTCTCTATTTTGCACATATATTGTGCGCTACATAGTGCAACGCACTTTCATGGTGCACATTGCAAGTATGGCATGAACCGCTATGCACACCATGCCGGATCAGTATCCGCCTCAGTGTTCAGGACGCCACAGGCGCCTTTCTCGCCACCGCGTACCCGGCCGCTGCCCAGGCGTCGATCCCGCCCGCCAGTGGCCGCACCTTGTAATAGCCATTGTTCATGAACGCTTTGGCGACCTTGGCAGCGGTGACTTCATTCGGACAGGAGCAATACAGGATGATGTGCTGTTCGGGGTCGATATCCTCGCCCAGCTGATCCAGTTGGTCGACGCCAATGAAGCGCGCGCCGGGGATCCAGCCTTCCTCGGCCTGCAAAGCAGAACGCGTGTCGATGATGACTGGGTTCATGCCGCCTTCTATCATTTCGTTCAAGGCGCTTACGCTGATGCGTGCCATGCGCAACTCTTTAAGGAAGCGATAGCGTTCCCACCATTTCCTGGCGATGAACACGGCCAAAGCCAAGCCCAACAGCATCGCTCCCCATTTGCCCATGGCTACCAGCATGTCCAGCAGCTCGTTGATGGCCGTGTCGAACACTGAACCCAGCAGGATGGCAGAACCCGCCCAGATGGCCGCACCCAGCGCATCGAACAGGATGAACACCCACAGCCGGGTGCCTAAAGCGCCCGCCAGCGCCCCGGCGATGGAAGCAAAGCCGGGCACGAACTTGCAGAACAACAGTGAAGATGGACCAACCTTGAGGTACAGGGATTCGGTCTGCCGAACGCAGGAATCCGGCGACAAGGAGATGCGGCATAGCTTGCCCAACACCCTGCGGCCGATGCGGCGACCAGCGAAGAACCAGAACATATCCGCCAGCAACGCGCCCAGCATGGCCGTGCACAACAGCCCTGCAGCGGAGAAGTCAGCGGTGCTGGCCATGGCACCGGTGACCAGCAGCATGGGGTATGCCGGGATGGGCAGGCCGATCTGCTCCAGGAACACATTGAGAAAGACGATGATGAGTCCAAATTGCTCGAGCAACTGCAGGAATTCGTTCATTGCGCATTCTTGATGTGGGAGGCAGGTAGCTAAGGTCTCAATAATCCTGGCTAACGTCAATAGTGGGTATAGCGTCGCAGGCAGCGCGCCTGTAGCCGCTAAACAAGCAGCGAACCAGACAGCATGAAAACAGCAAAGCCCGCAGGCAGACTTGAATTCAGACCATATCGCCGCAAGTTGTGGCAAAGCCCCACAATCTTTATGATGTGGCTCCCACTCAGCCTTGCAGCAGAACAGCCCCCGCTATGGAAATCTACCTGATCATCGCCTTAGCCCTGACCGCCTTGTACTGGATGGATAGCATCGCCAGCCGCGACAATGCCGTGATACTGGGCAAGGAGCTGGCGGCACGCTACAGCCTGCAGCTTCTGGACGAAACCGTGGCCTGTAACAAATTGCGCCTGGGCCGCAACAGCCGTGGCCATGTACAGCTGCAACGCACCTATCAATTCGAGCTCAGCGCCAACGGCACGGACCGCATGGCTTGCGAGCTGACGCTGCTGGGCCGCCAGCTGCACAGCTGGCACATCCCGCCCTATCTGGAGCAGGTCCACTGAATGTATCGCGGCCGCTTTGCACCCTCGCCTAGCGGGCCACTGCATTTCGGCTCGCTGGTGGCCGCCACCGCAAGCTACCTGGAAGCGCGCACGCAGGGCGGCGAGTGGCTGGTACGCATGGAAGACCTGGACACGCCGCGCGTGGTCAGCGGCGCAGCCGATGACATCCTGCGCACGCTGGAAGCCTACGGTTTCAGCTGGGATGGTCCTGTGATGTACCAGAGTCAGCGCAACGACGCCTATCAGGCTGCGCTAGCCAGCTTGCAGGCGCAAGGTCTGGTGTATCCATGCGGCTGTAGCCGCAAAGAGATCGCCGACTCCGTCACACTGCATTCAGCACTTCAAGGTCATTCAGTGCTCCAAGGTATAGAAGGTCTGGTCTATCCGGGCACCTGCCGCCACGGCCTGCCTGCAGGCAAGCAGGCGCGTGCCTGGCGTGTGCTGACCGATAGCCGCGCTATCCAGTTCGTGGACGCCGTTCAGGGCCTGCAGTCGCAGCGACTGGACACGGCCATCGGCGATTTTGTGCTGAAGCGCGCTGATGGCTTGTATGCCTATCAACTGGCGGTGGTGGTGGACGACGCGGAACAGCAGATCAGCCATGTGCTGCGCGGTGCGGATCTGCTGGACTCCACGGCACGCCAGCGTTACCTGCAACAGCTGCTGGGCTTAAGTCAGGTGCACTATGCGCATGTGCCCGTCGCCAGCAATGCAGCGGGTGAAAAGCTCAGCAAACAGACCCTGGCGAGCCCGCTGGATACCAGAAATGCGGGCACCACACTTTGGCACTGCCTGTGCTTTCTTGGCCAGCGGGTCCCGCAGGCGCTGCAATCCGCCCCCAGCGGGGAGTTGTGGCAATGGGCATTGACACACTGGAAGCTGGAACAGGTGGCTCGGCAACGCAGTATCAGGCTGGATACACACTAAATCAGCAGTCAAACGCTTGGCGCGCAATAATCTAGTTGAAAACTATTCGTATTTTCAATAAGATTTACATTTCCTTACATTAACAAGAGATGTGATCGTGCGCCGACCACCATTCAAACTACTTCCTGTTGCCGCTCTGATGAGCGGCATGTTCGTTTACAGCCCCTTACTCAGTGCAGAAGAAAAGCCTGCGGTCGAGACCAAAACCGGGACCGACAGCAAGGCGTCGGCTAAAGCAGCAGCGCCGCTGACCCTGCCCCAGGTGAATGTGGTCGGCGAACAACTCAAAATCACCGATGGTTATGCCACACGCTCCAGCAGCACCGCCACCAAGACCGACACGCCACTCATCGATACCCCGCAATCCATCAGCGTGATCACCCAGGATGTCATCAAGGATCAATCCATCCAGAGCGTCAGCGAAGCAGTACGCTATGTGCCCGGAGTGACCGCAGCCCAGGGCGAAGGTAACCGTGATGCACTGATCTTGCGCGGCAACGCCACCACAGGCGACCTGTTCGTGGATGGCATACGCGATGACGTGCAGACCTACCGCGACTTTTACAACACCGAGCGCATCGAAGTGCTGAAAGGCCCGAACGGCATGATCTTTGGTCGTGGCGGCGCAGGCGGGGTGATCAACCGCGTCACCAAGGAAGCGGGCTGGGACCCGATACGCGAGCTGTCGGTGAGCTATGGCGCCTATAATCAGAAGCGCACCAGCATTGATTTCAACGAAGCCATCAGCGACGATGTGGCCTTCCGTATCAATGGCGTGTACGAAAATTCGGACAGCTACCGGGACGGCGTCAATCTTGAGCGCTATGGCATCAACCCTACCCTGACCATCAAGGCCACGGAGCGCACCAAGATCGTTATCGGTGCCGAATACTTCAAGGACGACCGCGTGGCTGATCGCGGCGTGCCTTCCGTGAACGGTGCTGGCAACAATACGCTGGGCAACCGTCCATTCCGCATCGGCGACACCGACACCTTCTATGGCAACGCCAGACTGAGCCCGACCGAGACCGAGACCAACGCTTTCAATGCCATGATCGAGCATGTGTTCGACAACGGCACCATCCTGCGTAACCGCACGCGCTATGCCGACTACGACAAGTTCTACCAGAACGTATTCGCCCGCAGCGCCATCAACAACGCAGGTCAAGTGCAATTCGGCGCTTACCGCGACGAGACCGAACGCGAGAACCTGATCAACCAGACCGACCTGATCTTCTCTGCACACACCGGCAAGATCGAACACAAGCTGCTGGTAGGCATGGAACTGGGCCGTCAGGACACCGATAACCGCCGCTTCTCGCCGAATGCTGCCAACGACAATCTGCCGGGTTCGTTCACCTCGCCCACCTTCAGTGGCCCGATCAGCCTCAACAATCTGCGCATCAACCGCAGCAGCCAGGCGGATATCCTGGGCCTGTATGTGCAGGACCAGATCATTCTGTCACCCAAATGGCAAGCCATCGTCGGCCTGCGCTATGACCAGTTCGATGTGAAACACACCGACCTGACCAAAGCCAACGGTGACCCGACCCGCAGGTTCGACAGCAATGACGACCTGATCTCGCCACGCGCCGGCCTGATCTTCAAGCCCATGCAGAACACCTCGGTGTATGCCAACTACAGCCAGTCTTACGTACCACGCTCTGGCGACCAGTTAAGCGGCCTGACCTTTGCCAACAGCACGTTCGACCCGGAAAAGTTCATCAATCAGGAAGTGGGCGTGAAGTGGGACATACGCCCTGACCTGTCCGTGACGGCCGCCCTGTTCAAGCTGGATCGTGAAAAGATCGCCGCGGCTGACCCCAACAATCCGGGCCAGACCATCCTGCTGGACGGCCAGCAAACCAAGGGCCTGGAACTGGGCCTGGCCGGCCGCGTGACCAGCAAATGGAGCGTGTTCGGTGGCATCACCCTGCAGGACGGCGAGATCACCAAGCAACAAGGCACAGGCGCCGGGGCCATCCTCAAGGGCGCCGAGTTGCAACTGACCCCAGACCGCATGTTCTCGCTGTGGAACCGCTACGATTTCAACGAGACCTGGGGCGCCGCCATCGGCGTGATCAGCACCTCGGACCGTTTCGCCGCGACGCCGACCGCCAGCCAGAGCACCGTGCTGCCGGGCTACACGCGCTACGATGCGGCGATCTTCGCCAAAATCAATCCCAGGATGCGTTTGCAGCTCAATATCGAGAACCTGACCAACAAGGAATACGCGCTGTATTCCCACAATAACAACAACATCACCCCGGGCTCACCGATCACGGCGCGCGCCACCCTGATCGTCAACTTCTGATCGTCACGTTCAGATCGTCACGTTCGGATCGCTAGCCGCGCTGAAACGCGCAGTGATGCATCCTGGCAAAAGCACAGCCTAGCGGCTGTGCTTTTTTTATGGCCATCTTTCGTGTCCATCTTTCCACCTCCATCTTGCATACCCGTCACTTTTGGCCGTGCTGTGCGGCTGGCGATGCTATGATGCCGTTTTTTCCTCGCCCTGCCTCATGAACCGCATCGACCAACTGCAACGCTTTGTGTTTGAACATACCCCGATCCGGGGCAACCTGGTGCATCTGGACCAGACGATACAACATGCGCTGCAACACCATGAATACCCAGCCGTATTAAGAAGAACCATCAGCGAACTCATGGCCGCTGGCGCCCTGCTGGCGGCCACGCTCAAGATGCAAGGTGCTTTGGTGCTGCAGATCCAGGGCAGTGGGCCGTTGAAGCTGCTGGTGGTGGAGTGCAATGCAGACCTCAGCATGCGCGCCACGGCAAAATGGACAGAAGCCCTGCCCGATGACGCCGATTTTCGCAGCCTGATCGGCAATGGCCATTTCGTGATCACGCTGGACCCCAAGGATGGCAGCCAGAGTTATCAAGGCATCGTGCCGCTGGAAGGTGATAGCGTAAGCACCATGCTGGAACACTACATGCAGCGCTCCGAACAGATCGACACACGCATCTGGCTGACCGCAGACAGCCACAGCGCCGCCGGCATGCTGCTACAGAAGCTGCCGGATCAGCCGGAACAGGATCTGGACGCCTGGCAGCGCATCACCGTGCTGGCCGACAGTGCCACCGCGACCGAGCTGCTGACCCTGCCCGCCACCACGCTGCTGCATCGTCTGTTCCATCAGGAAACCGTGCGTTTGTTCGATGCGCAAGCCGTCAGCTTCCAGTGCAGCTGCTCGCGTGACAGCGTAGGCGACATGCTGCGCATGCTGGGGCAGGACGAGATCGCCTCCATCCTCAGCGAGCAGGAGCGCATCGAGATCCATTGTGATTTCTGCAATGCGCGTTATGAATTCGATGCGGTCGATGCCGGGCAACTATTCGTGCCCAAAAGCGTCATAGCTTCCAGTAGCGGACTGCACTGATCGCCCTAGCTCACCCACGCTCCAGCCCAGACAGCCATTTTGAAATCGCCCAACTTCAAATCCCCCATCTTCAAATCAATAGCGCGCTGGCTGCCCAAGCGCAGCGAGATCCTTGAATCGCGCTGGCTCAAATCGCACCGCCATCTGCTGCAAGACAGACGTTTGTGGCGTTTCGAGCGCCACTCGGTGGCCAAAGCCGCCGCGATCGGGGTGTTCATCGGCTTCATGATCCCGATCGCCCAGTTCATTGCTGCGGCGGCCACTGCGGTAGCCATGCGCGCCAATATCAGCATCGCCATGGCGGGCACGCTGGTCACCAACCCGCTGACCTTCCCGCCTGTTTACTGGCTGGCCTATAAAGTCGGTCTTTGGGTGCATGGCGGAAAACCACAGGTGGCAGAACCGGATGTGCTGTCGCACACCCTGGATGAAGCGCTGGTCGAAACCACCGGCAAAATGATATCGAGCATGGAGTGGCTGCATCAAGCCATGGACTGGCTGCAAGGTGCCGGCCTGCCGCTGGTGACCGGACTGGCCATCTTCGCTGTGGTGGGGGCCATCAGTGCCTATGTGCTGGTGCAACTCGGCTGGCATCTACGCATGCAGCTGCGCGGCATGGCACGCAGGAACCGCGTACAGAACCGAACGCCGCAGTGATGTCCGCGCTGTCAACCAGCGCGTTGCTATCGCCTTAACGCGCTTGCTGCCGCACGCGCTCGAACAGACAGATCGCTGTCGCTGCCGCCGCATTGAGAGACTCGATGCGACCCGGCATGGGGATGCTCACTTTGACACTGGCGCAGGCCATCAACGCAGGGCTCAGGCCTTTGCCCTCGTTACCGACCAGGAAGGCACTCGGCTGCCTCAGGTCCAGCGTGTATAGCGCAGCCCCATGCGGGCTGGTGGCCAGCACCTGGCCGTTGAACGCTGTCGCCAGCGCACACAAGTCTGCACGTTCCAGCAGGGGCAGCAGAAAATGCGCGCCCTGCCCACCACGCAGCACCTTGGCCGACCACACATCGGCACAGGCGGCCGACAGGTAGACGGCGTCCACGCCCGCTGCAGCGGCCGAGCGCAGAATGGCGCCCAGATTACCCGGATCCTGTATGTCTTCCAGCAACAGTGCGAACACCGGTTCAGCTGGCACCGGCAGGCGCGGTGTGACCGCCAGCGCGAGGATGCCGGTCGGCGTGGCCACCGGTGACAGTTCAGCGAACAAACCGGGCGGCAAATGCAGCTGCTCGACAGCGGGGTTGGCGTTCAGCGTATGTTGCGCATCCTCACTGCAGGCGCCATCCGCAACGATGAGCAAGTCCGGAACACCACCCTCGGCGACATAGGCATCGATGAGGTGGGCGCCATCCAGCAGGATACGGTCCTGCTCACGCCGGGCACGCGGCTGCTCCACCAGCTTTTTCAGCTGCTTGAACTGCGGATTGTCGCGCGAAGTGATCTGTTTCATGGCGTCATTTTGTCTGGCAGATAGCCAGATAGTTTAGCCCAAGCGTACTACGCTCACCAAACCCGTTGTATGCCTGACGGGCACTGCTGCCCGGGCATGATAAATTCAGGTGATCTGGCTGGAATTTGGCTAGAATTTGACTTGCTGGCAAGCTGCTGCCTGCCTGGGCTCATTGATAAACTGCGATTGATATAAGGACACCCATGTTCCTCACCCTGTTGCTGGTCACCTTGCTGGTTGCCGCCGGTATCTCCTGCCTGGTGGTGCGTCTGTTCGGCGCCTCCTGGGGCAGCATCCTCAGCCGCATCATAGACGACGCCATCAGCGATGCCTGGCTCAAATACCTGAAATTCGCCGTCATCATCATCGGCATCTCCTCCGGGGTGCGTATCCATGAACTGGAGAAGTACATCACGCCAGCACGCTGGGACAAGAACGCCGAACTGATCAAGCTGACCAGTGAGCGCTGGGTCATCGAGGTCTATCGCACCGTGATCGACACCCTGCAAGGCATCGCCTGGCTGCTGCTGGTGTTCTTCGTTTTTGCATTGATCGCCTATGTGATCGTGCGTTTCACCGAACAACGCCGCGCACCTTGACGCTGTTCGCTCCTTACATTGCAGCCCCGCATGGGCATGGACACCGTGTTGACTGATACACCCGCATTACCCCCCAACCCGCATGCAGATTCACTGCAGGCGCTCAACCAGCATATCGTCGATACCGGCTTTGCATTCGTGCCCGGCTGGCAGATGCGTGACTGGCTGGCGCCGGGGCAATTGACCGACTGGCCACAGTTCTCGGCCAGCTGGGACGACATGCCGCATGACACCTACATGGCCGATGGTGGCCGCTACCGGCGACGGCGGCATGCCACACTGAGCGCCACGGCGCATGGCATCCAGCTCGAACCCCATCAGCCGCATTACCAGAGCCTGGACTACAACCCGCTCAACGGCGGAGTGGTACGCCATTTCGCTGCCGTGGACACGGCAGTCGCTACCGGCAACACCATGCAGCAGGTGCTGACCTTCTGCCATCAGTTATTCAGTCAACTGGGCCAGCATACAGACTGGCATATCGAGGTGCATCAGTTCCGCATCGAGGCACGCCCGCAGGCGCAGGGCAAGCCCACGCCCGAAGGCATACACCGGGATGGCGTGGATTATGTGCTGGTGATGATGGTGCAGCGTCGCAACGTCTCCAGCGGCACCACCACCATGCATGACATGCAGCTGCGCGAGCTGGACAGCTTCACCCTCACCTCACCACTGGATTGTGCCATCGTTGATGATAAACGCTGCATGCACGGTGTCACCCCGGTTGAAGTCACCGACCCCGCACAGCCCGCTTACCGCGATGTGCTGGTGGTGACCTTCCGCAAGCGCTGAGGCCCGCCATGGCAAAACCACTCACCCTGGAAAAGATGCTGCACGTGCAGGGCTTTGGCGCCCGCAAGCTGTGCCGCATCCTCATCCATCAAGGCGAGGTCCGCGTCAACGGCCAGGTCTGCGACGACCCGGATGCCGTGTTTGACCTGAAGGACCTGCATTTCACCGTCGCGGGGGCAGACTGGCAATACCGCGAAAAAAGTTATCTGATGCTCAACAAGCCAGCCAACTACGAATGCTCGCACAAGCCGCAACACCACCCCAGCGTGTACAGCCTGCTGCCGCACCCGCTGGTGGCACGCGATGTGCAATGCATAGGCCGACTGGATGAAGACACCACCGGCCTGATCCTGCTGTCCGATGACGGCCAGTTCATCCACCGCATGAGCTCGCCCAAATGGAAGGTGCCAAAAGTGTATGCAGTCACCACCAAACATGTGGTTGACGACCATCAGATCAATGCTTTGCTGCAAGGTGTGAAACTTCTGGATGAAGAAGAGACCATCGCGGCCATGGCCTGCGAGCGCATCGCCGAGCGCCTGATCCACCTCACACTGGGCGAAGGCAAATACCATCAGGTGAAGCGCATGCTGGCCGCCGTGAGCAACCGCGTGGAAGCTCTGCATCGCATCAGCATAGGCCATCTGCAATTACCGGACGACCTGAAGCTGGGGGAATGGCGCTGGCTGGATGCGAACATGCTGGCCCAGCTTGAGTGGTACAAAGCACCAAATTGATTTATTTCACATCACTCAAAGTAAAATCAGGTTAAGCGAAGTTTTATAGTTGATTTCAGTGTTGAGCAATTATTCAATAAAGGGTGGTGAATAAATGGAAATGATCTTTTTTTGGTTAATTTTTTCATTAATTGTTGGCGTATACGCAAGCAATAAAGGGAGATCGGGAGTTGGATTTTTTGTTTTATCTCTAATTTTCAGCCCCATCCTAGGTTTATTTTTTGCGCTTGTAGCCAAAGACTTAAGCAAACCCAAAGAACCAACTTCCGAAACTCATAAAAAATGCCCTGATTGCAAAGAATTAGTTCTTATAGATGCTCGCATCTGCAAGCATTGCAGATGTAATTTTCAATCCGACCAGGAAGCGATTAAGGCTGTTACAGATAATTTGGTTACAACTTCTGAACTAAGTGAGTATGAAAAGTTAAAAAAGCATCTCGCAGAGTATGACGACACTAAATCCACTTAGAAAATTATTTAAATCAACTTTGTAAATTTAAGAATTTTGATTTTGAAATTCGTAGCCAACTCTTAACAACACAAGTTCTACCTATTTAATCAAATAAATAACAATCAACAACAATATCAAGGCAGCCAACTGCACCATAGCGATATAATACAGAGCCCGATAAAAGCGTAGCCGGTGCTCGGGCTTTTTCAACCAGTCATCGATGCGCATGACGCAAATACCCCCAGAAAACACCCCCCAGAAAACATCCCAAAGCTAGCAAACGCGCTTTACGGCAAGGTGCCGCGCGGCATGCCCTGTTGTAGCTCGAACAAGCGGATGTCCTTGCCATAGCTCATCATCAGTGGCTCCTGCCGGTGTCGCAGCAGCTTGGCTATCCTCGCGGTCTCGGCACGTGCATACGCGCCCCACTCGGTCACGCTGAGCTGGCGGTCCTGATCCTGATCGGCGGATCCACCGTCCATGGCCTTGAGCAAGGTGTGTGTGAACAGACCATTGTTGCGATAGCCATCCAGCGCCTCCTGGGTGGCGCTGGCCGAAGCGAACAGGTGCAAGCCCATATTGCGCGCCAGCACGCTGAAGCGTGCATCGTACAGGCCGCGCACCAGCCCCTGCACACCGCCAGCATGGCAGGTGTCCAGAATCACCAGCTGCCGGAACGCCTTGATACGCCGTGTGGCGTCCAGGATACGGTCTGCAGAGTACAGGCTGGAGGCATCAGCGCGTCCATCCCAGTCATGCAATACCAGGCCGTACTGGGAGGCGGCATCCAGTGTGCCGTGGCTGGCCAGGAACCAGACGAACACGTCCTGGGGTTTGGCTTGCTGCTGTATGGTCGTCAGCGCCTGCTCCACAGCACGGCGGTCCGCATGTTCATTGAGCAGCAACACGCCTGCCAGTCTGCCCGCAAAGCCAGTGCCCAGCTTTTGCTGGATGTATTGCGAGAAATCCTGCGCGTCCTTGGCGGCATACTGCAAGGCGGAAGCATGCTCGCTGTGCTTGAAATGGTCCACCCCCACCGCAAGCAGCCACAGCCTGGGGGCGGGCGTCTCGCCTTCTGCCTGCACACTCACCGACTGCGGCCGGCTGCTGAGATCGCCAGCCGCATTGCTTGCGATGACCGTGAACTGGTTATCACCGGGAACCAACTCCACTTGCACGCGGTAGTGCGCCTGCCTGTGCGGGCTGCGTGGCAAAGATTGCGCCTGCGCCTTGCTGATCTCGGTAATGCGCTGCAATGAGCGCGTGAGGGTCGCGTCGTCCATGCTGGGCAGGCCGGGTGTAGCGCTGCCTGCCTGCTGTGCAGCGACATGGGCGGGCGGCGCCTTGTTCGGTGCCTTGTTCAGCACCTCGACCAGTTTGCCGTTGTGCAGCACGCGCAGCTCACCCAGGCCGCCGCCCTGATCATGTGCCGAGATGGCCAGGCTCACAGACTGAGTGGCCAACTGAGTGGCCGACCGAGTCGTTGATTGCATGCCAGTCCGCCCCGATGGCGGCTTCAATAGCAGTGGCTGCAACTGCACTGCAGGTGCCGGCCTTTGCAGGGCGTCCTGCAGGGTGACAGTGATCAGGTCGTCGATCGCCTGCCTGTTCAACTGGCGCTGTACCAGATCGGGCCGGTAGAACACATCGTAGAACTGCGAGATACGGTAGACCTTGCCCTTGATGCGCACATTCAGCCAGCGGTCGCCATCGGCAGAGGCGGCAAAATAGCCCTGCGGCAGGATGGAGATCCATTCCGCATCGTCGAACTGGATCATGCGCACCACTTCGCTGCCGTCCTGCGCTTGCAGCAGGCGTATCGCGCCGTCGTCGCTGGCCAGCGCCAGCCGTTTATCCTGTTGCAGCCAGCTTAGCAGCCGGGGGGCCGGTTGCATCACCCCCAGGTCACGCAAGCGCTTCAGGCCATCAATGCCCCAGTGCAGGGTCGCCAGCTGACCAGCCGTGCTGGCCACGGCAAGCTGCCCGCCGCTGCGGCTCAAGGCCATGGCCCGGACAGGCCGGTCGGCAGCATCGAACGCCTTCATGTAAGCGGGGTCTGCGTTGCCTAAGCGCCATAGCATCACATCCGGATGACCACTGGTCACGGCGCTATCCCCACCAGCATGCACCAGCACACTGGCCGCCGTGATGCCCCTGGGTAAGGTCCAGCGTTGCAGCGATCGTCCGCTGCTGTGATCGAACACCTCCAGCACGCCTACATGTGCATCCTGGTAAGGCAAGCCCTGCAAGGTGCTGGATACCCACACACGATCGCCCGTGGGCGACAACGCCACCGCCAGCGCCTGCCCGGCGAGCGGCAACTGATGATCCAGCTGCCAGCGGGCTTGCATCGGTTTCGCTAATGTCTGTCCCGGCTGCGCCTCTACACCCTGCACCTCTATACCTTGCGCCTGCCTGGACAGCAGCGAGATGGCATGCACGGCGGCCTGCTGTTGCGTCCCTGCACTGGAAGACGCCACCACCATGCGCTGCCCGTCCTCGGTGAGTGCCGTGGCGGTGACCACGCGTGCCGGGCCCGCTGATATTTCTTCGCTCAGCACCTGATTGGGGTCGCCCTGCTCCTGCTCATAACTCAGGTGCAGGTACGCTGTCTCGTCCTGTGCATTGAGCGTGGCATGACGGATCAAACGCGGCTTGAGCGGTGCCACCGTGATGGTGTCCGGGAACAGCGGTGCAATAGAGCTGAACTCGCCTGCGGTGTTCACGCCCAGCGAGGTGGTCGGCCCCAGTTGCCAGTCGCTGGATGCCGCCAGACGGCCGGATTGCAGGTCCCAGACACTCAAATGCTGGGCATGGCGCCGGAAACCACGCTCCGAATACAACACACGGATGCGTTCTGCCTGCGCGTCCGTGAGCGGCTGACCAGAGGTGATTTCGTCAAACACTTGCTGGGCGGTCAGGTAACGGCTCTTCTGAACACGCACACGCCCCTCGGACACGGCCAGCCGGTTCTGCGCCTCGCTGGCCACCATCTGCCGTGCCGCCACGCCGCGACCTTCCAGCACGTGCTGTTGGACCCAGCTTGTCGCACTTTTTTGGTAGACACGCACCGCCTCGTCCCACAAGGCCAGTGCCAGCTGCTCGCCGCTGCGATCAAAACTGAGCTGCCCTTTAAGGAAAGGCGTACCCTGTGCGCCGCGCGTGTTGTAAAAAACCTGAGGCGGCGCATGATCCGTCAGCTTCCAGATACGTACCGCCTCATGGCGCTGTGTGGCGTTGAGGCCATGATCCAGCAACACTTGCAGATCCATCTGCGCAGCGCTCGCCAGGGTCTGGCCATCCGGCGAGAACGCCAGCGCGGCGACATTGCCCTCATGGCCTTCCAGACGCCGGATCAACTGTCCGTCACGGGCATCGACGACCCACACCGCATGTTCATTGCCACCAGCCAGACTGCCGGTCGAGAACGCCAGTTGTCGCCCATCCGGGCTGATCTGCAGACTGGACAGTGGGCCGCTGGCCTGATGCAGGGGCTGCACTTGCCGGCTGGCGAGGTCCACACGCAGCACCTGACCGCTACGCGTCCCCACCCAGGCCACACGCTGCTGTGCATCCATGGCCAGCGTGGTAGCCGCGCCATGTTGCGCGGCTGGCAGTGCGATCTTCATCAGCGGCTCACTGCTGACACCAGACCAGCGCCACAAGCCGTCCTGCTCGCCCAGCGACCAGACCCCTGCCGCGCCCAGCGTTGTTTTCAATGCCACGATCAGCCCGGCATGTCCCTGCCAGGTGCGTATGGTTTGGCCATCGTCATAACGGCTCAACACGATATCCTGTCCGCTGCTGGCCCCGCCGGCAGAATAGACATAGCCGCCGTCCGCACTGAAGTCCACCGCCAGGCACAGGCCGGTGTGACGCTGCAAGGTGCGGTATTGCAGGCCACTCTCCACATCCCAGGCGATCACCGTACCACCACCATCACAGCTGGCCAGGCGCTTGCCATCCGGCGAGAACGCCAGTGCCGTGCCGGACATGGCATGACCGGTCTGTACAAACACCTCGTGTGCTTCTTTCGTCACTGCAGGGGCTGGGCTGGCCGCCACTGACAGCCCGGCAAGTAACAGCAGCCGTACCATGTGCAGGTGCATGATTCAGATCCCGATGGCATGTAACAACAAGGCAAGCCCCGCCCAGGCGAGCATACTGCCCAGCATGGCCCAGCGTATCGCACCGGTCGCCAGGTACTGCACAGACTCGCGCTCGCTGTGCCTGAGGCGTCCCGGCCAGGCATACAGGCAAACCGGCAGCATGCCGCCCATGACCAGCACCCAGGCTTTGATGGAGCACAGCAGATAGGCCCACGGGTTCAAGGCCAGCAGCACGGCGTCCAGCAGCCCGGAATACGGCGTCTGATCCTGCAAGGTGGTGACCAGCATGGCAGTGAGCAGCACCGTGACCGAACCCAGCGCCGCCATGGCGAACGCCACCGCTGCATGCGCATACAGGCTGGGGATGGCCGGGAACGCCGCCGGGCCATAGCCCGCCAGTCTCAAACCCTCGAACCCACCGTCGCGCTGACGCTGGTGCAGATCACTCGCCAGCAAGGGTGCGGCATGCAGCAAGACGACCAGCGCCACCATCAGCGGGGCGATATGCAGTACCCAGCTTTGCCATAGCGTGGTGAGCGCCGTCAGGTGAGCGCTACCCAGCACGGATGCCAGGCTGTGGAACAGCACTACCGCGAAGATGGCCGCGCCCAGCAACACATACGGCAAGGCATGGCGATGAGCCTGGGCGTACACCTGCCAGAAATAGGCGCGTGGCAAAGGCAGACTGCAGGCAGCGCGCGCATGCCAGAGCAGTTTCAGTGTGCCCACAATTGCAGTCCCTCCTGCTCGGGTCGTTGGCTGGCCACTTGCTCCCATAGCAGGCGGGCATCATGGTGGTAACCGGCACGTTCCAGCTCGGCGGCCTGCATGACACGCATGGCCGCATCGGCCTCCCCGGTAAAATAGTCGGCATAACCTAGGTCTTCCGCAGCGAGCACCTCGAACTCCGCAGTTTTGACTGCGCCTGGCTTGCCCAACTCCTCCAGCACCCAGGTGTAACGGCCCGCTGGCAGCGGTGTAGCCAGGGCATGGCGGACATCCGTGGTGCTGACATCCAGCAAGGGGATCGCGTCATGCGCCGCCATCAACCGCACTCGGAAACTGCCACTGCCCTGCCAGCGCAGCGTCACGCGGTATGGCAGCACCTTCTCATCCACAGGGCCCAGCATGCGCAGCTGATCGTTGCTGCGCATCACCACCGCCCCCAGCGCCATGCGTTCCCGATGGGCCGGTTCGATGGCGGCCAGCGCCTGACCTGCGCCCTTGTTCGAGCTTAATGCCCGCGGTGGCGCACCACTGACGCTTTTAGGGGCATCCGTCGCCAGCATCAGGCGGGCCGGGCCGTCCACCTGCCAGCGCTGCGAAGTGCCCAGATACACCAGCTGCAACTGCGCCCCGGCGGCCAGCGTGATATCTGCCTGTGCTGGCAGATAATCCAGCATGCGCACCGGCTGGCTGGCACGGCCCTTTTGTTCACTCACGACCTTGCCTTTGGCATCCACCACCACGGCCAGATCCTGTGCCCAGCCCAGCACGGGCAGCATCAAGACCAATATCAAGACCGTTCTATTCAGTTGATCACGCATGATGCTCTCCTTATTCCCATACCAACTCGTGGTAGCTGGCCGCCGTACCGGTCTGGCCTATGCCCTTGAATGCCACGGCCTCACCGATGGCGCGGCTGACACGCACCGTCATGTCGCGGCCTTCGGGTGGCGCAGCGGCCAGCTGTTCGGCCTGCTCGATCGCCTGCCCCATCACCACGAAGGGATAAGCGCCGCGTATGCTCACCTGCCCACTCAGCAAGGGGCCGGCCGCCAAGCCCATGGAGACCTTGATGTGCAGACCTGCAGCCGTGATCGGGCGGCTCCACACCGCAAACGAGCGCTGCAGCTGCAGCGCCGCTTCCAGCGCAGCCTGTTCAGGCGCAGGCAATGGCACCGGGATACCGAACCAGGCCGACACCTCCTGACCGTGCAAGCGGTCCAGCATGCCACCGGCGTGCTCCACCGTGTCTTTCACGGCATCGTAGAACACCGCCAGCGCATCCAGCCGGTGTGCCTGACCGGACAGCGTACCGGCATCCTCCAGATGCAGCCGGATCACCAGCACGGCCCCCGCCGTCTGGCGCGGCACCAGCTCGGCACTGGGGGCGCTGGAACGGGAATGCAGGATGTTGTTGAGCATGGCCGGACTGACATGGCCTGCGAATGCCTGGGTCAGGCGCTTGCGGTGATGGGACAGACGGCGGCTCTCCAGCGCCTGGCGCGACACATAGGCGGTCTTGGCTGCCAGGATCATGCCAGCCGGCATCAGCACATGGCCCAGCCACAGCACATACAGGCAGGCGATGGGGATCAGCAGGAACAAGGACCAGTAAACGATGTTCTTCTTGAGCCCATAACCGAACCAGCACAGGCAACAGGCCACGATCAGCAGCCATTCCAATGGCTGTGACACCTGCTTGAGCAAGCCCTGGTTCAACAACGCGCGTAGCAGCTGGGCATGCACCATCACACCTGGGATACGGCTGTTATCGGGCTCTTGCGCAAACAGCGGGGCGGGTACTTTCAATCGGTCTTCCAGCGGCAGCACCAGCCCCACCAGCACCGGCTTGCCCTGGAACCAGTCACGCAGGCCATCCACATCGCCACGCTCAAACCTTGCCAGCACCTCGTGCATGGGGATGTAGTGCATGGCCGCACCGCGCCGGAAGTCGATGAGCCCATGACCACGCTCGGGCACTTGCAGGCGCTGTGCCATACGCGCCGCCAGCCCCTGATTGCGGCCCTGCGCCGAGCACAGCGAGGACTGCTGACGCCGCACCACGCCGTCCTCGTCCCAGCACAGCAAGGCAGACGCCAGCTGCCAGGGCTCCATCAGCGCAGTATAGCCAGCAAAGATAGGACGCGGACGCAGTTGCTCGTCCAGCGTCTGCGCGAACACCAGCGGCATGCGGTCACGTGCCTCCAGGATAGGCAGCATCAGGGCCCGGTCTATGCCCGGCACAACGGTCTCATAAGATTTGGCTGGCAGGACCACATCGACCCCCACCACACTGGGCTGCGCCTGCAGCAGCGCTTGCAGCAGACGCCCCAGGTGCGGATGCCACAAGGCGAACGGTTCCGGAAACTGCCTGAACGTGGCCTCATCGATGCCGATGACCACCACCTCGTTGGCCAGCGGCGGCGTGGACATGCGCCGCAGGGTACGCACCCCGGCATCGTACAAGCGCCATTCCGCACTCTGAAAACTGGCAATGGATTGCACGCTCAGAGCAAACGCACACAAGGCCAGAAAGACCAGGCCATGCACCCACAAGCCGCCTTTTAACAGCCATAACTCAAGTTTTTCGTATAAGGATGTGAATCGGGCAGGCATATCGGGTACGCGGTTCGCTTGATCCTAGCTGTTCAACGTAACTTGCCAGCCGCAGCACGTGCCCGTTCTGCGGCCTGACGGTATTGAGCGGCCTTGGCCACATCGCCTGCGGCGGCATGCGCCTCGGCAAGCAATTGCAGATCCAATGCGATACGCGGCGGCAGACCGAGCCGCTGGTCGATCGCTAACGCCTGCTCCGCTGCCAGGATGGCAGCCTGCGCCTGCTGCAACTTGAGCTCGGCCTGAGCCAGCACACGCAAGGCATTGGCCTGCTCGCGCGGCTTGTCTGCGGCCAGCAGACTGGCCTGACTGGCTTTATCCTTGCCCTCGACCCAGGCGCCGCGTGCAAGGGCGATGCGGGCTTGCAGCACGGTCAATGCGGCGTGGTCGGGGCAGCGGCTATGGCATTCCGTCTGCGCCTGCAGCGCAGCGGTAGCGGCGGCTTCGCTATCCCCTTGCGCCAGCCACAACGATGCTTTGCGCCCCAGCAACTGCGACCTGTCAGCAGCGCTTAATGCCAGATCCGTCGTCAGGGCCTGCTGCACGCATTGCATGGCCTCCTCGACCCGGCCAGATTCCGACAATGCACGACTCAGCCCCAGTACCGCCTGGGTGCGCTGCGGCAAGGCATACAAACCGTCATACAGCACGATGGCCTGCTGGAACTGCTGCACAGCGCGTTCCGGCTGCCCGAGTGCCAGCGCACGGCTGGCGGCATTGAAGCGCTGGTCTGCCTGCTGGTGCGTGGCACTGACAGGCGCGCCTTTGCTGGCACAAGCGGCAGCCAGCCACATCATTACCAACAGTACGCCCAGCAGGGTTGGCTTGACTCGCTGACTCATGGCGGACTCGCCTCGAAACTGTCCAGCCGGGGTGGCGCATCGACCTGGACCTGCAGCATGGTGCTGAACGGCCAGCTATGCCGCAGCCCGTCCGACATGACAGCGGCGTCTTCCGCCACATGCCGGCCTGCACGTAGGGCGGGTGGGATGTTCTGATTGAGTTCGCTCAGCAGCAGATTCACCTGCACACTGCTCTGCCTGGCCTGCCCCAACACTTCTTGCAGATCACCCAGCAGTTGGCCACGCTGTGCCGCGATGTCTTCGATCAGCGCGTTGGCATGGGCACTGCTCTGCCTGACGTTGGCGGTGGTGCTCTCCACGTTGCGCGCCACTTGCTGCGCCTGCTGGCGCAAGCCCGGCATGGCCTGCACGGCTTGCTGGGTGATGGCGCCGACATCGGTCAGGATGGGGTCTATCTTACTGAGCGTGCTGTTCATCTGATCCAGGGTCTTTTTGGCGGTGAGCAGCATGTCCTCCAGCTCCTGGCCAGTCTCCAGCATCAAGGTCTTGCCCGCCGACAAGCGGGTCTTTTCCTTGAGGTTGGGATAGAGGTCGATATGCTTGTTGGCGACCGGTGTATCGCGCCCCACTTTGGCGACAGTGTCGCTGCTCAACAGATTGAGACGCGCGGTCTCGATACGCAGCCTGGCGCGCACCGTCAGGTCGCTCTGCAACTCGACGGCATCCACCTCGCCGACCTGAAAGCCGCGCAGGCGCACCGGCGTGCCCAGGTTCACGCCTGCAGCCGCCTGCAGTTCGATATACACATGGCTACTGGGGGTGAACACGCCTTGCCGGTATGCGCTCAAGGCCATGAGCAGCAGCAGCGCCAGGCAGGCGATGATCCAGCCGGACTGGCTGCGCCATGTCGGGCTGGGCTCCAAACCTGAAGTTGGCTGCGCCTGGAGATGCGCTGGCATGGTCAAGGGATAACCTCCTCCTCGGCATGCGCTTCCAGCCATGCCAGCTGTCGCCAGGGGAATTGCTGGGCATAAGCCTGCTGGAACTGCGCCGCCTGCAAGCTGCCGATCGGCCAGTCACTGCGCTGCAACTGCAACACCCTGGGGTTGCAGAGCAGCGCCCGCGAGATCCAGATCTTGGCACGCTCGGTCGCTGACACCTGTTCCGGGAAGCTGTGTGCCAGTGAGGGCCAGTCTATAGGCGCGCCACAGCGCATGAACAGCTGGTCCAGCTGCTGTATAGCGACCGGGTTGGGAGGCGCATGACCTAAATGCGTGGCGATGAAAAGATTGTCCAGCAAGGACAGGTCGAACATCAGGCCGGGGCGCGCCAGGATGGTGTGTGCGTTCACAGGCCGCCCCGCGAGCAAGGAGAACGTTTCGGCATCAGGGCGTGGTGGGTCGTGCAGGAACACAGATGGCAATGAGCAGGCCCATAAGCAGGCCAACAAGTAGTGCCTGGCTGGATGAGCACGCAGGTGCGCGCTCCCCGGCTGGCTGGATACGGTAACAAGCAACCCTTCATTTCCAGCTCCCCCACTGAAAAGAAAGCATCTCTACGCGATATCAGGGGCGTAGGCCGCCTGCTCGCCATGCTGTTGTGCTACACCAACAATCTCATTGTTATCGGCAAAGCCGGGCGTCCCGCTCTGCCTGTCCCCCTGCTGGCCCGGCGATCACTGCCGCCTTGAGATGGCAACATCAGGATGACAAACCCGATAGTAACCCTGTTTTCTGCCAGCTTCCAGCGATGCGTGCAGGCGGCACAAGCCACCACCAGCCTATACTTGCTTTGTTTGCAGGAACAGCGTCATCCCAGAAACCTGCGCAGTACACTAGAATGCCGCTTGGACTTCACCTCTCAACACCTCCATGCAACGAAAGTGAGTTTTTATGGCCGTTGGTATCCTCGCCATCCTCGATGACATCGCCACCATTCTGGACGATGTCGCCACGCAAGCCGCTGCACCATTGAAAAAGACCGCAGGCATCATAGGCGACGATCTCGCCGTGAATGCCAACACCGTCAATGGCATCGCCTCGGAGCGCGAATGGCCGGTGGTGCTGTCCATCTTCCTGGGCTCGCTGGCCAACAAGATCGTGCTGGCGCCACTGATCGTGCTCATGAGTGTCTACCTGCCCTGGCTGATCACCCCCTTGCTGATACTGGGCGGCATCTACCTTTGCTACGAAGGCGGTGAAAAACTGTTCCACCGCAAGAGCAAAGAAGATAGGAACCATGAGGCGGACCTGAAAGTCGCGTTCCAGTTATCGGCGGATGACATGCTGAAGGTGGAACGCACCCGCATCCGCAGTGCCATCATGACCGACATCATCCTCAGCTTCGAGATCCTGATGATCATGCTGTCTGCATTGGGCGACATGGACGCGATGACTAAATTCTTCTACCTGCTGGGATTGGGCGTGCTGGTCACCGTGCTGATCTACGGCTTTGTGTATGGCCTGCTGCGCATGGACGACCTGGGGGCAAAGCTGGTGCAGGCAGCGGGCTGCATCCGCCAACGCATAGGCGGCTGGCTATTGAAAGCCATGCCCTGGACGATGCGCCTGCTGGGCATCGTCGGCGCTGCTGCCATGTTCGCGGTGGGGGGCGGGCTGATCAGCCATAACATCGAAATCGTTCACGAGCTTCTAGCAAAAGCGCATGCCTGGAACATCCCTGCCATGCTGACAGAAGCGGTGTTCGGTGTGATGGTGGGTGGGGTGATGGTGGTGCTGATGAAGCTTAAGAACTTAACGCGTTAATCATGATAGCTTAACTGCCAGACTGCAGGGATTGTTGGCCCTTCCCTGCTCGCGGACTCAAAAACTGGCCGGACTCAAAGACCGACCCTGACAATGTGATAGTGGAGCCGCATGCTCGAGCATATCACTTAGCAATAGCATCATTATTGGCATAAAATGATGCCAATTTCGATGCGCAAAGGACCAGGCATGCGTACAACGTTAACCATTGATGATGATTTGTTGGCTGAAGCGGTTCAGTTAAGCGGGATCAGCGAAAAGTCTGCTGTGTTACGCGAGGGATTAAAAGCCTTGATCGAACGCGAGAGTGCCAAGCGGCTGGCGCGCCTGGGCGGCTCCGAACCCGAGTTGACAGCCCCTGCGCGTCGCCAGCGTGATGCTGCGTGAACGTTCTGGCAGATACCTCAGTTTGGGTTGACCATCTGCGCGACGGCGATGCCGAGCTGGCTGTTCTGCTGCAGGCAGGGCGTGTGTGCTGTCACCCGATGATTTTGGGCGAACTGGCTTGTGGCAACTTGAAGAACCGTCATGAAGTACTTGGTCTGTTACGCAATCTCACTTCAGCCACCGAAGCCAAACATGAGGAAGTGTTGCAGCTGATTGAGCGTTACAGCTTGATGGGTAAAGGCATAAGCCTTGTGGATGTGCATTTGCTGGCGGCTTGCATGCTGACAGCCGAGACCAGGCTGTGGACTCGGGACAGGCGCCTGGCGAGTATTGCGCAAGCAATGGATTTGGGATTTATCGCGGCGCATTGAGTTGGATATATGCGCCTGAACGTTGCTGGCGGAAGCTCAGGGATTCGAACCCTGGATACCTTGCGGTATGCTAGTTTTCAAGACTAGTGCAATCGACCACTCTGCCAAGCTTCCGTGTTGCTAACGACAACTAACTTGAGTGATTCATACCACTCAGTCTTATTTCTTGCTAAATCAAGATCTCGACGATTTTCTCTTGCTACTGCCGAGTGGCAATCTCTCGACAGCGTCAAAAGGACGCGCATTCTATCATTTGCGCGTCAATATCGCATCAATCGTCCTCGACGATCATGCCCGGGAACAGCACATCGGTGAAACCGAAGCGACTGAGATCACGGATGCGCATCGGGTAGAGGACACCCTCCAGGTGGTCGCACTCGTGTTGCACCACGCGCGCGTGAAAACCACTCACCAGCCGGTCGATGGGCTTACCGTACTGGTCGAAGCCGGTGTAATGCAGGCGCGTGTAGCGCGGCACCACGCCACGCATGCCAGGCACGGATAAGCAACCTTCCCAGCCCTCTTCCATCAGCTCGCCCACCGGGTTCAGCACCGGGTTGATCAGCACGGTGTAAGGCACTTGTTCGGCATCCGGGTAGCGCGGGTTGGAACCCACGCCAAAGATCACCACGCGCAGGCTGACGCCGATCTGCGGGGCGGCGATGCCTGCCCCGTTCATGTGCGCCATGGTGTCCTGCATGTCCTGGATCAGCGCGTGCAGCTCTGGCGTGTCGTACTTGGCCACCGGGGCGGCTTTCTGCAGCAGCACCGGATCGCCCATGCGTAATACCTCTCTAATCGCCATGCATGGTCACCACGTGTTCGATCAATGTGCGTACGCGTTGCATGGTGCCTTCCAGCACCACGCCCACGTCTTCGTAGCGGATGCCATGCTGGCTGCTGCCGCGGCCGGCGGCATGGTTGGCCACCGGGCACAGGGCGGCGTAGCTGATCTCCAGCTCACGCGCCAGCGCGGCTTCCGGCATGCCGGTCATACCCACCATGGTGGCTCCATCACGTTCCAGCCGGTTGATCTCGGCGGCAGTTTCCAGACGCGGACCCTGCACGCAGGCATAGGTGCCGCCCATCACCACCGGCTCGCCGAGCTTGCGCGCGGCCAACTGCACCAGACGCCGCATGTTGGGGCAGTAAGGTTCGGTGAAATCGATGTGGCGTACCGGCAACTCCACGCCATCATGAAAACTGGTCTTGCGGCTGTGTGTGTAGTCGATGATCTGGTCTGGCACCGCGATGCTGCCGGGTGCCAGGTCTGCGTGTATCCCCCCCACCGTGGCGATCGCCACGATGTTGCACACGCCTTCGCTGTGCAGCGCCCACAGGTTGGCACGGTAGTTCACGGCATGCGGCGGGATAGTATGGCCACTGCCATGACGTGCCAGGAACACCACGGGGCGACCACCCACCTCGCCAAAGGTCAGTGGTGCGGAAGGCTCGCCATACGGGGTGCGTATGATCTGCCTGCGTGTCACCACCAAGTTGGCCAATTGCGTGAGTCCGGTACCGCCTATGATGCCCAGCATGAATCTTCCTTGAAAATACGCATGTTGATGAAAATACGCATGTTGATGTTAGCGAAACTCCAGCCCTGCGCCTGTTGGATGCCAGCGCACTGTGAGTAGGACGAGAGTGTAGCGCGAGCGCCTGCCTGTGCCCAGTGCAGCACTGCACGGTGTGGCATTTTCACCATCCCCCGTCACGCCCCCAAAACGGCTACCATAGCCTGCAACAGGCGTCCGGCGGGCTTTATGACCGCGATTTATGGCATACTGCAAGCCTCATGGAAGACCATCACACCCCCCAGCAGCAAAGCTTCACCCAGGCCATCAGTGCGCGCCTTGCACGCGATCATTACGAGAATTTCCCGGTGGCTTCCTTGCTGTTGCCACGCCGTTTGCGCGAACCGATCCAGCTGATCTACAGCTTTGCGCGTCAGGCGGATGACTTTGCCGACGAAGGCGATCTCAGCAACGAAGAGCGCCTGCAATTGCTGGATGGCTACCGCAACGAACTGGACCGCATCAAGGCAGGCCGCGAACCACATACTGCCCTGTTCGTGGCGCTGGGCGAGACCATAGAACAGCATCAACTGCCCTTGCAGCCTTTCTATGATCTGCTATCCGCCTTCAGTCAGGATGTCACCAAGCAGCGTTATGCTGATTTTGGTGAACTCATGTCGTATTGCCGCTGGTCTGCCAACCCGGTGGGACGCTTGTTGCTGCACCTGTATGGCGAGGCTACACCACGCAATATCGGCATGGCCGATGCTGTCTGTTCTTCATTGCAAATCATTAACTTCCTTCAGGATGTGAATGTCGATTACAAGAAAGGCCGCATCTACCTGCCGCAGGATGAACTGAAGAAATATGGTATCCAGGAACAGCAGATCGCGGAGGGCACGGTCACACCACAGTGGCGCATGCTGATGGAGTTCCAGATCCTGCGTGCCACCCGTCTGCTGCAGTCTGGCGCCCCGCTGGGCATGGCCCTGCCCGGCCGTATCGGCCTGGAGATGCGCACCATCATCGCGGGTGGTGAACGCATCCTGCACAAGCTGCACAAGACGCGTGGCGACATCTTCGCTGAGCGCCCTGTCCTGCAAACGCGTGACTGGGGTTATATGCTGTACCGCGCCATCCGCCGTAAATAACATGACACCACAAGCCTATTGCCAGGAAAAAGCCGCTGCCAGCGGCTCCAGTTTCTATTACAGTTTTTTGTTCCTGCCCAAACCCAGGCGCGAAGCCATCACGGCACTGTATGCCTTCTGCCGCGAGGTGGATGACATCGCCGATGAGTGCAGCGACGCCGCTATCGCCGCCAACAAGCTGGCCTGGTGGCGCAGCGAGATCGCCAACCTCTATGCAGGCAAGCCGCAGCACCCGGTCAGCAAAGCCCTGCAGCCTGCCATCGCCAGCTATGGCCTGGCCGAGGAGCATTTGCAGGAGATCATCGATGGCATGGGCATGGATCTGGAGCAGAACCGTTATGCCGATTTCAAATCACTGCAGCTGTACTGCTACCGCGTGGCCAGTGTGGTGGGCCTGCTGTCGGTCGCCATCTTCGGTTACAGCAACCGCCAGACCCTGAAATATGCGCATGACCTGGGCATGGCCTTCCAGCTGACCAATATCATCCGCGATGTGGGGGAAGATGCCCGTCGTGACCGCATCTACCTGCCGCAAGACGAACTGGCGCGTTTCGGTGTCAGCGAAGCGGATATCCTGCATGGCCGCCGCTCGGATGCGGTACGCGCGCTGCTTGAGTTCCAGATCGAACGCGCCGAGCACTATTACGACCGTGCCCTGCGCAACCTGCCAGCCGAGGACCAGCATGCCCAGCGCACCGGCCTCATCATGACCGCCATCTACCGCACGCTGCTGCGCGAGATACGCAAGGACGGCGCGGATCAGGTGCTGAATGCCCGCATCTCACTGACCCCGTTGCGTAAGCTGTGGCTGGCCTGGACCACCTGGCTGCGTTACTGATCAGCCCATTGCCGTGCCCGTCACCATGCTGATCACCATGAACACCCCCCCTGCATGAGCAAGCACCAGGACAGCATCGCCATCATAGGCGGCGGCTGTGCCGGGCTGACGGCGGCTTATCAGCTGGCGCAGCAAGGCGTGCCGGTCACGGTTTATGAAGCGGCCGCCCAGCTGGGTGGTCGTGCGCGCATGGTGCACTGGCAAGGTCTGGCGCTGGACAATGGTCAGCACATCCTGAGCGGGGCCTACAGCCACACCCTGCGCTTGCTCGCTGCCTTGAATGTGGATACCGACAGCGCGCTGCTGCGTCAGCCGCTGCAACTCAGCATCGCCGACCTGTCATTGCGCTGTCCTTCCTGGCTGCCAGCGCCATTCAACTTGTTGTATGGCGTGCTGGCTGCGCGCGGGTTGAGCTGGGCGTCGCGATTGGCGATACTCAGGCTGATGCGCCACCTGCAGCAACAGGGCTTCAAGCTGGAGACAGACCAGCCCCTGCTAGGCTGGCTGCAAGCGCAACATCAGCCCGCACAGTTGATCAACAAGCTGTGGGAGCCCTTGTGTCTGGCCATCATGAACACGCCCATCAGCATTGCCAGTGCGCAGGTGTTCGTGCATGTGTTGCGCGACTGCTTCAGTACATCTCCCCGCGCCAGCGACTTGCTGCTGCCACGTGTCGATCTGACGGCTTTATTGGCAGACCCGCTGGCGCATGCCATTGAAGCTGCCGGAGGCAAGGTACATCGTGCCCGCAAGGTGCTTCGCTTGCGGCGCGATCACGCCGGTCACTATGTGATCGGCACCGCACTGGGCGAGCAGCAGCATGCGCAGGTCATTATCGCTGTCGCCCCCTTCCATGTGCCGGAACTGCTTGCCGGGCTACCAGCGCTATCCGCCTGGTCCGGCCTGTGCGCGCAATTCGACTATCAGCCCATCTATACGGTGTATCTGCAATACCCGGAAAGCACCGTGCTTGCCGAACCCATGCAGGGGCTGCTGGATGGCGATGGTCAGTGGGTGTTCGACCGTGGCCAGCTCTACGGTCAGGCCGGCTTGCTGGCGGTGGTGATCAGTGCCAGCGGGCCGCATCAACGCCGGAGCCAGCCAGATCTGGCGCTGGCGGTACACCAGCAATTGCAGGAATTGCAGCCCGACCTGGCCGAGCCGCTGTGGAGCAAGGTGATCGCCGAGAAACGTGCCACCTACAGCTGCGTGCCCGGGCTGCAAGGTCCAGAGCCGCTGCCCGCACAGCATGGAGTGTTCCTTGCTGGGGATTATTGCGAGCCCGACTATCCTGCCACCATCGAAGCGGCCGTGCGTAGCGGCATGCGCACTGCACAACAGTTGATGGCACAGCGCGTGCACCGTCAACATAATGGAGAACCGCTATGAGTGCGTCCGTGATGGATTTCTTGCTGCACTGGGGCATCATGAGCTTCAGCCTGTGGGTCGCCAGCCGACTGTTCAAGGGGCTGACCTTTGACAGCGGCCCGGCCCTGCTGGTATCCGCCCTGCTGCTTGGCTTTGTGAACGCGGTGCTGCGCCCGCTGTTGCTGTTGCTGACCTTTCCGCTCACCTTGTTGAGCTTTGGCCTGTTCGCACTGGTGATCAACGCGCTGATGCTGATGCTGGTGGCCGCGCTGGTCAGTGGCTGCCGCGTGTCCGGCTTCTGGACCGCCTTCTTCGTCAGCATCTTCATCGCCGTGTTCAGCTTTGTGATCGAACTGCTGCTGCCCAGTCAGGGGGTGGCCATCATCCCCGCTGCCAATACCATCATGATATAAAAAAACCGAAGACCCTCGGGCCTCCGGCTTTCCTGTTCGGCGCTCAATCTCAGCGCCACATCCTGTTACAAGATCCTGTTACAAACCGCGACGCGAGAAGGTCAAGGTGGCGTTGGTGCCACCGAAACCGAAGCTGTTGGACAGCGCGGTCTGGATATTGGCGTTGTCGATGCGGCTACGCACGATGTTGAGGCCTTCCGCTACCGGATCCAGCGTGTCGATATTGGCAGAAGCGGCGATGAAGCCCGCTTCCATCATGATCAGCGTATAGATCGCCTCATTCACGCCCGCCGCACCCAGCGCATGGCCGGACAGGGACTTGGTCGAAGCGATGGCGGTCCTGCTGTCACCGAACACTTCGCGGATCGCTTCCAGCTCTTTGGTGTCGCCCACTGGCGTGCTGGTGCCGTGGGTGTTGATGTAATCCACCTCGCCGCTGATGCCTTCCAGCGCCAGACGCATGCAGCGCACCGCACCTTCGCCGCTGGGGGCCACCATGTCGTAGCCATCCGAGGTGGCGCCATAACCGACCACTTCGGCGTAGATCTTGGCACCACGCGCTTTGGCGTGTTCGTATTCTTCCAGCACCAGAATGCCGCCACCGCCGGAGATGACGAAACCGTCGCGGTTGGCGTCATAGGTACGCGATGCTTTTTCCGGGGTATCGTTGTATTTGCTGGACATGGCGCCCATGGCGTCGAACAGGTAGGACAAGCTCCAGTGCTCTTCCTCACCGCCGCCAGCGAACACGATGTCCTGCTTGCCGAGCTGGATCTGCTCCAGGCCAGCGCCGATGCAGTGCGCGCTGGTCGAACAGGCGGAGCTGATGCCGTAATTGACACCCTTGATCTTGGCACCGGTGGCCAGCGTGGCCACGATACCGCTGCACATCGCTTTGGTGACCATGTAGGGCCCGACCCGGCGTATGCCTTTCTCGGCCAGCACCTGGTTGCTTTCCTCTATGCTTTCGGTGGAGGGGCCACCGCCGCCGACGATGATGCCGGTGCGCACGTTGGAGACCAGCGACTCCGGCAATGCCGCATCGGCGATGGCCTGCTGCAGAGCCAGCCAGGCATAGGCATGGCCTTTGGCCATGAAGCGCATCAGCTTGCGGTCTATCAGCTCGCCGAGATCCAGGTTCTTGATGGAACCCGCCACCTGCGAGCGCATGCCCCGGTCAGCGTATTCCTGCTGGAAGGTGATGCCGGAACGGCCATGGTACAGGCTGTCCTGCACCTCTTGTTTGTTGTTGCCCAGGCTGGAGATGATCCCCATGCCGGTCACGACGACGCGACGCATTATCGTGCACTCCCCTCAGTCAATCGTTGCAGTAAGCAGGCTTGCTGCATTTTCTTAAAAGTTATCCGTACGCGTGAACAAGCCCACACGCAGGTCCTGCGCCACATAGATCTCGCGGCCATCCAGCTCCATGCGCGCATCGGCGATCCCCATCACCAGCTTGCGCATGATCACACGCTTCAGGTCGATCTGGTAGCGCACCAGTTTGCCGGTGGGCAACACCTGACCGGTGAACTTGACATCGCCAGCCCCTAGCGCACGACCACGACCAGGCCCGCCCATCCAGCCCAGATAGAAGCCGACCAACTGCCACATGGCATCCAGACCCAGGCAGCCCGGCATGACCGGATCACCTTCGAAATGACAGCCGAAGAACCACAGGTCAGGCTTCACGTCCAGCTCGGCCACGATCTGACCCTGACCATAGCGGCCACCGTCTTCCGTGATGCTCACGATGCGATCGAACATCAGCATTGGAGGCAAGGGCAACTGGGCATTGCCTGGACCGAACATTTCACCGCGCCCGCAGGCCAGCAATTCCTCGTAACTGTAACTATTCTGTTTTGCCATGAATTGACGCTTTTGCGAACCTGATGTGATAAGAGGTGGTATTTTCGCCGGAAACGGACTTTAACGAAAGCCCTGCTAAATCAATGCCTAAAAATTGGCACTGTTTTGTGCGCCAAGTTTGTGTATACAGATCTGTTTACACCACCCGTGAATGACGTTAATATCCAGCCGAGAGTTACATTTTATTTACAATTTCATCACAGGACTACTCCATGAGTGATCTTCAACTGGCCGACTGGCGTGCTCACGCGCTGAAACTGGAAACAGAAATCAACAAGGTGGTGGTGGGGCAACAAAACCCGATCCGTCTGATCACCACCGCCATCTTCGCACGTGGCCACGTACTGCTGGAAGGCGATGTAGGCGTGGGCAAGACCACGCTACTGCGTGCCTTCACGCGCGGCATCGGCGGTGGCTACCAGCGTATCGAAGGCACCATCGACCTGATGCCCAACGATCTGGTCTATCACACCTATCTGGGAGAAGACGGCAAGCCGCACGTGAGTCCTGGCCCGCTGCTGATGTCGGGAGAAAATCTCTCCGTGTTCTTTTTCAACGAGATCAACCGTGCCCGTCCGCAGGTGCACTCGCTGCTGCTGCGCGTGATGGCTGAACGCACACTCACCGCCTTCAATAAGGAGCACCATTTCCCGCACATGCTGGTGTTCGCTGACCGCAATCAGGTGGAAAAAGAAGAGACCTTCGAGATCCCGTCTGCGGCACGCGACCGCTTCATGATGGAGATCCCCATCGTGGTGCCCAATGATGACAGCATCATGGAAGCCCTGATGTTCGACACGCGTTTCCACAACGTCGATGCCCTGGTGGACACTGTCCCACATGACATCCTTAAGTACGACGATCTGAATGCCTTTTCCAGCGTGATCCAGGCCAGCGTCAGTGCCAGCGAAACACTGCGCCGCTACGCACTGCAACTGTGGCTGGCAACCCGCAAACCCACCGATTATGGTGTCAAGGTCAGTGGTGTGGACATGAACCGCCTGGTGCTGGCCGGTGCCAGCCCGCGTGGCATGAGCATGATGCTGCGTGCTGCGCGTGTGAACGCCTGGCTGAATGACCGCACGGCCGTCACCCCGGAAGACATCCATGCCGTGTTCCACGCCACCGTGGCGCACCGTGTGGTGTTCAGCCCGGTCTATGAGATCCGCCGCACCGAGATCGCACGCGACATGCTGAACGGCATCCTGCAAAACGTGGCAGCGCCCTAAGCCTTCACGATGTCCGATCACTTCAACATCAAGGAATTCAGCTACCACGTGGGCTGGCGCTCGCGTGGACGTCATCCCGGCCAGCATGCCAGCACGCTGCGTGGCATGGGCATGGAATTCCGTGGTCACAGCACCCTGCTCGCCTACCCGGACCCGCGTCGTATCGACATACGCCAGACCATACGCGACCCGATGGAACAGGTGTATGTGCGCATCTACAACCAGAAGAGCGCCATCCCGGTGTATGTGGTGTGTGACCTGTCCGGCTCGATGAATTTCGGTCATGGCCGCCGCAAACTGCAGCTGGCCGCCGAGATCGCCGAATCCATCGCGCAATCGGCCACCCACTCGTCCGACCCGTTCGGCTTCATCGGTTTCGACGATCAGGTACGCGAAGACTGGATCAGCATCGCCTCGGTGAAACCGCAACGCGCCTTCGAGCTCACCGAGCGCCTCAAGGACTACCATCCGCCTCAGCTAGCCGGCAACGGCCTGCTGGATGTGTACCGTTACCTGCCGCGCGAACGTGCGCTGATCTTCCTGATCTCGGACTTCCACATGCCGCTCAGTGACCTGCAGGAATCCTTGTCCATGCTGCTGAGGCACCACATCGTGCCCATGGTGCTGTGGGATCGCAGCGAGTACCTGAACATGCCGGAGTTCGGCATCACCAGCGTGGTCGATAGCGAGACCGGTGCCTTGCGGACCCTGTTCATGCGGCGTGCGCTCAAGCAGCGCATCATCGCGGGCTTCGAGCAACGCCGCGCCGACATTGACGCCATGTTCATGCGTTTCGACATGCCGCCGTTCTACGTGGAAAACCAGTTCGACGCCGATGCACTGACGGAATACTTCTATCAATTCGTTGCTCCCTGATTGACTGACATGACTAAACTGATATCGACCCTGTTCTGGCTGGCCTTGATGGCAGCTTCCGGCATGCTGCATGCCGAAGATGAGGAGATCACACCCGATGTTGAAGAGGGCGTGGTCAGCATCCGCATCACTGAACCCGCGCGCAAGGTGGGCTACACCGTGGGTGACATCCTGGCGCGTGACATCACGCTTGAGATCAAGCACCCTTACAAGCTGATCGACACTTCACTGCCCATCGTGGGCTACGAAAAGCGCTACAGAGGCCAGAAGATCGGCATCGACCTGAGCAGCATCCACCACGTCAAGACGGAACATGACGCCAGCACCACGCACCACATCAGACTGGCTTACCAGGTATTCACCAACAATGTGGTGGCCAAGCACGCGGCGCTGCCACAGGAGTACGTCAAACTGATCAAGGACGGCAAGGTGGTGAAGTACCGTATCCCGAGCTGGGATTTTGCCATCTCGCCACTGTCCATCTTCGGCGCCGTAAAGATCGAATATGACATGAGCCCGTTCCGCGGCCCGCTGCTGCTGCATGCCGAGCAAGAACAACAACGCTTGTATGCCTTTTCGGCAGTGCTGGCCGTCAGCCTGCTCGGCCTGCTCTACATCCTGGGCACACGCAGCTGGCTGCCGCGCATGGGACGTCCGTTCGCACGAGCTTACCGCGATCTGCGCAAGTTGGCCCAAACCCCGGCCCCAACAGCGCAGACCCTGCAACTGGCGGTATCACGCCTGCACAAGGCTTTCAACATCACCGCTGGACAAGGTGTGTTCGCTGACAACATCGACATGCTGATCGCCATGAAGCCCGGCTTCGCCATCGTGCGTGACGATATCGCCGTGTTCTTCCAGCTGTCACGCCAGGTGTTCTTCGAACCGGGCGCGAGCCACCAGGCCGGCAATGACCCGATGCAATGGCTGTTACAGTTCTGCCGTCGTTGCCGCGATTGTGAGCGCGGCCTGAAACCGGATACCCGCAAGCTTGCTCACAACCTTGCCCGCAACAAGGTGCAGGCATGAGTTTCACCACACCCTGGGTACTGTGGCTGCTGCCATTGTCCATCCTGCCGCTGATCCTGCAGCGCGCCCACACGCGCACCTATTCCTGGTTGCAGATGCTGCCTGCCGACCGTCTGTCAGACCTGACCGGCCTGTTGTTGAAAGCGATGGCGGTGCTGGGCCTGCTGGCGATCCTGCTGGGACTGGCGGGGCCACATACCGAAGCCCAGTATGTGGAACGCTTGGGAGTGGGCGCACAGATCGGCCTGGTGCTGGATCGCAGCGCCAGCATGGACGATCCGTTCTCGGGTGGCGTGAATGGCACGGTCGGAGAGACCAAATCTGCCGCAGCGGCACGGTTGATCACGCAATTCGTGAAGTCACGCCAGAACGACATGTTCGGCATGATCTCCTTCAGCAACTCGGCGATGTATGTGCTGCCGCTCAGCGAGAACCGCGATGCCATCGTGGCTGCCGTGCAGGCAACTGCGGGGAATGCCCTGTTCCAGACCAATATCGGCAGTGGCCTTACCAGCGTCGCCGGCCTGTATGACAAAGTGCCGGACAATGGCTCGCGCGCGGTCATCCTGCTGTCGGATGGCGCTGGCCGTATCGATGCCGCCACGCAGCAGAAGATCCGCGACTGGTTCGACCGCCTCAAGATAAATCTGTACTGGATCGTGTTGCGCCAGCCAGGCGGCATCAGTATCTTTGATGAGAACTTCAAACCGGAAGAAGACAAAGCGCTGCCACCACAGATCGAGTTACGCGACTTCTTCAATACGCTAAAAACGCAGTTCCGCGCGTATGAAGCGGAAGACCCGAAATCCCTGGAGCTTGCTGTCAACGACATCAACCAACGCGAGAAAAAACCGATCAAATACATGGAACAGATTCCCGGCAAGGATTACGCCGATGCCTGTTTCCTGCTGGCAGCGTTGATGATAAGCCTGCTGCTGGGTGTGAAATTTATGGAGATCAAGACATGGCGCTGAAATGGATGCCAAGCACGACCAAGCTGACCCTGGCCCTGACCGTGATCGCGGCACTGAGTGGCCTGGGCATGGCGTATGAACTGCAACGTATCGGTCAGGTGGAAGCTTTCAACAACGCCATCCGTGCGGCGAAGACGCCAGATACCGACAAACAGAGCTTCGAGGCCAAGTTTGCCGTCGCTTACTGGCTGGCCAAGAATGAACGCTACAAGGAAGCCACCCTGCTGTTCAACCAGCTGCTGGGCAAGGCCGACGCCAAACAGCGTGCCATCATCCAGCACAATCTGGGCAATATCTTCTTCCTGCGCGGGCTGGCCATCAACGGTTCCAATATGACCGTGCGTGATGAAGCCGAATACCTGCTCAATCAGGCCAAGAATGCCTATGTGCTGGCGTTGAAGACCGACAACAGCCACTGGGGCACACGCCACAATCTGGACCGTGTGCTGATCATGCTCCCCGGCACACCGACGCCAGGCGTGGGCGAATCGGATACACCCGGCCTGATCATGGGCGGCATTCCTGTCGGGTTGCCATAAACCATGCGCCTGACCCGACGGTTATTCAACTACCTGCGTCATCGCCTTGACGTGGCACTGCTGGCACTGGCACTGCTCCTGCTCATCGCGGCCCTGTTCAAGCCCACGGTGCCGGTCAAGCGTGACATCTACAGCTATATGCTGGTGGCCGATATCTCGCAAAGCATGAACGCGCCGGACATGCGCCTGGGCGGTAAAGACGTCAGCCGACTGGTGTACATGAAAGACATGATGCGTCGTGTGGTGGCATCCATGCCCTGCGGCACCAGTGTCAGTGTCTCGGTATTCGCGGGCGTGACCATCGCTGCCATGTATCAGCCGCTGGAAGTATGTGCCAATTATGCCAATATCCAGGACACCATCAGCAATATGGACTGGCGCATGGCCTGGTCTGGCAACAGCCGCATCCGCAGCACATTGCCTTCCATCGCACGCACCATACGCTCCTTCCCTGCGCCTGCGCAGGTGGTGCTGTTCACAGATGGCGAAGAAGCGCCGCGCCTGCATGCCTTCAATACCGAGAATCTGGAAAGCTTTCAGGGTGGCGCTGGCTGGCTGATCGTCGGCATAGGCAGTGACAAAGGCACGCCCATCCCCAAGCTGGATGAACAGAATCAGCTGATCGGTTTCTGGTCGAACGAAAGTTTCGCCTTGCAACCCGGTATTGCGCAGATCTCCGAATCCAACATTGGCACGCGTGACGACAATGTCGCGCTAGGTGAAACGGACCGCTATCAATCCAAGCTGGATGAAGAGTATCTGAAAACCCTGAGTGCGGAAGTGGAGGCCAGTTACGTGCGCGGCGACAACCTGCAAACCGTGCTCGCGGCGATGAAAGCTCAAAAACCGGCGCGTCGTGAAACAGCCGGGTTCGAGCTACGCTGGATACTGGCCGCACTGGCGGCACTGACCTTTGTGACCGCGTTTCTGCCACGCCACCCTGTCCAGACCCTGCGTGCAGCGTTGGCCAGTCGCTTGCGCAGGCGTGTGGTGACCAGCTGACGGTTAGTGCCCCATCAACCGCATTGCTGGCAGCAGCCTGCCAGCACGTCAGACTGGCTTGCTAAAGCGGCGCGAGGCTGGTTCAGCGAAGCGTACCCTCCAATGCAGGTAGACACGTAATCGCCTGTAGTGCTCTGTGCTGACACTGTCTGCACAGAGCAGCAGGGTGGAACAAGGCTGCCATGGCCAGCTGCCTGCCATGACACTAGCTGGATCTACCGCGTCTGAGTCCCGGTAATGCAGCAACACGAAGTAACGACCACTATAGCTACTGGGCAATAGCTGCAAGCGCGTCACCTGCCCGCCTGCTCTACGCCATAATGCACCACGCGCATCCAGCTGCAAGCCATTGCCTGCAGCACAAGCACGATGCTGCTGCCTGCAAACCCGTACTGTCGTCAGGCCTATCATCGCACTGCCCGCCAGGCTGCACCACAGGCTCCAGTCCAGCGTCCATAACACGATGATGCCCAGCGCTGCGATCAGTCGCTGACCACAGGCTAAACGCAGGCTAGGCTTGAAATCCAGCTGCAGCGGCCTCACGTTATACTGTGACATTGTTCACATCGCCTCTCTTTTTCTGGATTCCATCATGCAAGTCAACTGGCAGGATTTTCTTACCGCGCAAGGCATACTAGGGGCCGCTGACGATGAGCAGCGTAACTTCGGCGACATCGTGGCAGAGGTACAGGCCGCGGCCACTGGCAACGCCTTGTATGAACTGTCACATTTAGGCTTGCTACAGGTGGAAGGCGCAGATGCCACCGCTTTTCTGCAAGGCCAGTTCACCAACGATATCAAAGCACTGGATGGCAGCAACAGCCAGTTAGCGGGCTATTGCAACCCCAAAGGTCGCATGCTTGCGCTATTCACTGCTTTCGCACATCACGACCACCTGCACCTGCAACTGGACGGTCGCCTGCGGGAAGCCATCCTGAAGCGCTTGCGCATGTATGTGATGCGCAGCAAGGTCACCCTCACGGACGTCTCGGAAAGCGTGCTGCGTATCGCCGTCAGCGGTCCGGACAGCATTTCCGCACTGGAGCAGCTGTTTGGCAATGTGCCACAACAGCCAGGACAACTGGTCAGCCTGGAGCATGGCGCTGTGTTGCGGCTGGCAGGCGACATCCCCGCCTTCCAGATCTTCAGCGATGCCGAGCACATGCCCGCCATCTGGCAGGCGCTGGGCGCCACGCACCGCCCGGCAGGTCGTAATGCCTGGGAATGGCTGCAGATCCAGGCCGGCATCCCGGATGTGGTGCCGGCCACTCAGGAAGCCTTTGTGCCGCAGATGCTGAATCTGGACGCACTGGATGGCATCAGCCTGACCAAAGGCTGCTATACCGGTCAGGAGATCGTGGCACGCACGCATTATCTGGGTAAGGTCAAACGCCGCACGCTGCCCGCACATCTGGCCAGTGACAGCCGACCCATACCGGGAACTGCCGTTCAGGATGCGGCAGGGAATGAAGCGGGAATGGTGGTACGCAGCGCACGGGCGCCGCAGGGCGGCCATGACGTGCTGGTCGAGGTGCGACTGGAAGCGGTGGATGGCGGGCTTAGCCTGCAACAGCAAGCGCTCAGTCTGGGCACCCTGCCCTATGCTTTACCCAGCCGTGACTGATCGCTGAGCGACAAACCCGGCGATTCGCCGCCCTGTAGCTGGGTGGTGCGGGTTCATGGCGTGACTATGGTGTTAAGTCTATGCTGTTAAGCTATGGTGTATAGCGCTATGGTGTATAGCGCAGGCCGAATGACAGCCAGGCATCATCGCGCATACCATCCACGCGCTGCCCCACCGTGCTATCCAGCTGTAACAGTTGCGGGATCACGCTATAACGCAAGCCAGTCTGATAGAACCTGCCACCTCTATCATCGCCATACATCTCTGCCACGCCGCTCAGACGTGGTGTCAATGCCAGTTCCGCGCCGCTGCCCCAGGTGGCGCTGTGTCTGTCCGTCTCGCGGTCACGCAACACGCCCAGATTGAGATGGATCACCAGTGCATCGTCCATGAATGATGCCGAATACGGGATGTACAGATAGCGATTACCAAGCTGGTTAGGCCCAGGCGAGGCCTCCGGGTGCGAGATCACACCGGCGGCGATGCCGATGCCCCAACCATTCGGCTGCAACTCCCTGAACAAGGTCTTCAGCTGCAACACATAATCCGCCGTGGTGCCAGCTCCGTGTTGCCTGGACAAGCCAGTGCCCAAGGTCACTTCCAGATTGCCGCCAGGATTGCAGGCCGGTAGCGCCCACAGTTCGCTACTGTTCGAATACAGCCGCGTCCAGCTTTCAAGCTGGCAGCCACCGGCTCGGGTCAGGCGGGCATCGTCCGTGACGAATGGACGCGCCGCATGCGCGGACGCACTCAGCAGCAAGGCAATGGAGAAAAACAAGGAACGTAGCATAGGCGGGATTTAGCCGCAGCCAGATGACAGTTTCATGAAGCTGTCACCAAAGCCATTACCCTACCAGCATGACGAAGCTGTCTACGCTCACAAGGCCTGATTCGACTCAGGCGTTTTCCAGGCTTCGCTAAGGGACTACATTGGGCTAAGGAACTGCGCTGGCAGCCGGAGCACTTGCCGGTTTGGCAGGCTGATCCAACAGATACGATTCTGGCTGGGACAGCTGATAGAACACTTCGTCTTCCTTGACCATGCCCAACTCGCTACGCGCGCGCTCTTCAATCGCGGTATAGCCCTGCTTGAGGTCGCGCACCTCGGCATCCAGTGCCTCGTTGCGCGCCTTCAGCTTGTCATTCTTCTGCTGCTGTTCGGCGATCTGCTGATCCAGATCCCATACGCGTAGCCAGCCGCCTTTGCCCAGCCACAGTGGATACTGCAGCAGGGCGATCAGCAGCACAAAGATCAGCGACAGCGTACGCAAAACAATGCACGGTCAGGTTGAACGTTGGATGCCATCGATTGATATCAAGCGAGGTATTAACGCTTGATATTGTAGAACGCACCGATGCCAGCATAGCTACTGGCATCGCCCAGCTCTTCCTCGATACGCAGCAACTGGTTGTACTTGGCGATACGCTCGGAGCGGGACAAGGAACCGGTCTTGATCTGCAGTGCATTGGTGGCGACCGAGATATCGGCGATGGTGGTATCTTCGGTCTCGCCGGAACGGTGCGAGATCACCGAGGTGTAGCCCGCGCGCTTGGCGGTTTCGATAGTCTCGAAGGTCTCGGTCAGCGTACCGATCTGGTTCACCTTGATCAGCACGGAATTCCCTACCCCCTTCTGGATGCCTTCGCGCAGGATCTTGGCATTGGTCACGAACAGGTCGTCACCCACCAGTTGCACGCGCTTGCCCAGACGGTCGGTCAGCAGCTTCCAGCCATCCCAGTCATGCTCGCTCATGCCATCTTCGATGGAGATGATGGGGTATTTGTCTGCCCAGGCCGCCAGGTAATCCACGAATTGCGCAGAGGTCAGTTCACGGCCTTCGGATTCCAGTTGATACTTGCCGTCCTTGTAGAACTCGGAGCTGGCGCAATCCAGACCCAGGAAGATATCCACACCAGGCTCGTAGCCTGCATCGGTGATGGCTTCCAGGATGTACTGGATGGCGGATTCGTTGGATGGCAGGTCAGGCGCAAAACCGCCTTCGTCACCCACGGTGGTGGCCAGACCTTGCTTGTGCAGGATCTTCTTCAGTGCATGGAACACTTCGGCACCGGCGCGCAGTGCGTCACGGAAGGTAGGCAGGCCAGCCGGGATGATCATGAATTCCTGCATGTCCACGCTGTTTTCAGCGTGTGCGCCACCGTTGATGATGTTCATCATCGGGGTAGGCAATTGCATGGCACCGGAACCACCCAGATAACGGTACAGTGGCAGGCCGGTCTCTTCAGCCGCAGCGCGTGCGCAGGCCATGGACACCGCCAGGATGGCGTTGGCACCCAGACGCGCCTTGTTCTCGGTACCATCCAGCTCGATCAGGGTATTGTCGATGAAGGCTTGTTCTTCAACGTCGAGGCCAATGATGGCTTCCGCGATCTCGGTGTTGACGTTCTCAACGGCTTGCAGCACGCCCTTGCCCAGATAGCGGGATTTATCGCCGTCACGCAGCTCGACGGCTTCCTTGGTTCCGGTGGATGCACCGGAAGGCACAGCAGCACGGCCGATGACGCCGGATTCCAGTAACACATCGGCTTCTACGGTGGGGTTGCCGCGCGAATCCATGATCTCACGGGCGATAATGTCTACGATTGCACTCATGTTAGCTCCTACCCTGTTTTCTCTTGAAAATTAAAATAAATCGCTTGAAAGCATTACAACGTCTGCTCAATAAAACCCGCACGCTTGACCAGACGGTCAAGGTCGATCAGTACTTCCAGCAAGGCCTGCATCTTGGGTAAGGGCCAGGCATTCGGGCCATCCGACAATGCCTTGCTCGGGTCCGGATGGGTCTCCATGAAAATGCCAGCGATACCACTGGCTACCGCTGCACGTGCCAGCACCGGCACGAACTCGCGCTGACCACCACTCTTGTCGCCCTGCCCGCCCGGTTGCTGCACCGAATGCGTCGCATCGAACACGACAGGACAGTGGGTCTCGCGCATGATGGCCAGGCCACGCATGTCGGACACCAGGGTGTTATAACCGAAAGAAGCACCGCGTTCGCACACCATGATGGTATCCGCGCCACCATTGGCTTCCTTGGCTTTCTGCACCACGTTGCGCATGTCGCCTGGCGCCAGGAACTGGCCCTTCTTGATGTTCACTGGCTTGCCGGATTGCGCACAGGCGGTGATGAAATCGGTCTGACGGCACAGGAATGCCGGCGTCTGCAACACATCGACCACGGACGCCACTTCCGGCACTTGTTCTTCGGTATGCACATCGGTCAGGATAGGCACGCCGATCTGACGACGCACTTCATCCAGGATCTTCAGGCCTTCGCTCACCCCAAACCCCCGGAAGGTCTTGTTGGAGCTGCGATTGGCCTTGTCATACGAGGATTTATAGATGAAGTTGATGCCCAGCTTGCTGGTCATCTCTTTCAATTGGCCCGCCGTGTCGATCGCCATCTGCTGTGACTCGATCACACAAGGCCCGGCGATAAGGAATAAAGGCTGCTCCAGACCGACTTCAAAACCGCATAGCTTCATTTAAATGTTCTCCATGCCGGGCCAGGCTTGCCTGCGCGGTCGCACGTGCCGAGGCTCCGCGCTCCGGCTGCGCTACCCGAGATAAGGAATAAAGGCTGTTCCAGACCGACTTCAAAACCACATAGCTTCATTTAAATGTTCTCCATGCCGGGCCAGGCTTGCCTGCGCGGTCGCACGTGCCGAGGCTCAGCGCTCCGGCTGCGCTACCCGCGATCAGGAACACAGGCTGTTCCAGGCCGACTTCAAAACCGCATCGCTGCATTATTTGCTTCCTTTGGACTTGAGTGCGGCTTCCACATAGGCCTTGAACAGCGGGTGGCCGCTGCGCGGGTTAGAGGTGAACTCCGGGTGGAACTGGCAGGCCACGAACCAGGGGTGTACGTCCTGTGGCAGTTCTATCATCTCGCACAGCTCTTCGGTGGGCGTGCGCGCCGAGATCACCAGACCAGCCTGCTTGAGCTGTTCCACATAGTGATTGTTGACCTCATAACGGTGACGGTGACGTTCGTTGACGGCCTTGCCATAGATCTGCGCAGCCAGCGTATCCGGCTGGACCGGACAGCTTTGTGCACCCAGGCGCATGGTGCCACCCAGGTCAGAGTCTTCCGAACGCTTCTCGACCTTGCCGCTGGCGTCTTGCCATTCGGTGATCAGGCCGACCAGTGGGTGCGGGGTGTCTGCATTGAATTCGGTGCTGTTGGCATCGGTCAGGCCGGCCACGTTACGTGCGAACTCGATCACGGCCAGCTGCATGCCCAGGCAGATGCCCAGGTAAGGCTTTTTGCTTTCGCGCGCATAGCGGATCGCAGCCATCTTGCCTTCGGTACCGCGCTTGCCGAAACCACCGGGCACCAGGATGGCATCCATGGGCTTCAGGGCATCGGTGCCGTTCTGTTCGATATCCTCGGAATCCATGTAATGGATGCGTACCTTGGATTGGGTATGGATACCGGCGTGTATCAGCGCTTCGGTCAGCGATTTGTAGGATTCGGTCAGGTCGACATACTTGCCGACAAAGGCCACGTTCACTTCCTCACGGGGTGAAGCCAGGGTATCGACGATCTTCTTCCAGCTGGACAGGTCGGCCGCCTTGGCCAGAATGCCCAGCTTGTGACAGACGATCTCATCCAGCATCTGATCATGCAGCAGGCCGGGAATGGCATAGATGGAGCTGGCATCGATGGCCGAGATCACAGCCTCGGGCGCCACGTTGGTGAACAGTGCGATCTTGGCGCGTTCGTCATCCGGAATCGAGCGGTCGGCGCGGCACAGCAGGATATCCGGCTGGATACCGATCTCGCGCAACTCTTTCACCGAGTGCTGGGTAGGCTTGGTCTTGAGTTCGCCAGCGGTGGGGATCCACGGCAGCAACGTCAGATGGATGTAACAGGCATTGCCCTTGCCTTCGCGTATGCCCATCTGGCGGATGGCTTCCAGGAATGGCAGCGATTCGATATCACCTACCGTACCACCGACTTCGACGATGGCTACATCGGCGCCTTCGGCACCGCGCTTGATGTGATGCTGGATCTCGTCGGTGATGTGCGGGATGACCTGCACGGTCTTGCCCAGATATTCACCACGACGTTCTTTTTTGATCACGGTTTCGTAGATCTGGCCCGTGGTAAAGTTGTTGCGCTTGGCCATGCGTGCGCTGATGAAGCGCTCATAGTGGCCGAGGTCGAGATCGGTCTCGGCGCCGTCGTCGGTGACGAACACTTCACCGTGCTGGAACGGGCTCATGGTACCGGGGTCGACGTTGATATAAGGGTCGAGCTTGAGCATGGTGACTTTGATACCACGCGACTCGAGTATCGCCCCCAGACTGGCGGCGGCAATGCCCTTACCCAAGGAGGAAACCACCCCGCCTGTGACGAATACATATTTGGTCATGAATGAAACTTTATGGACGTTGCGGACGGGAGTAAATTTTACCCGAAACAGGGGGGAGCGACAATGAAGCGAGCCGACTATCTACCGCCTAAGTACCGCACATCCAGCACCATAAAACCTGCCTCGGTCGCTAGCCTGTTGATGCTGTTCGCTTTCTTCGCCGCGCGCGCCCAAGCGGCTGTCACCGTCGAAACCCTGGCATTGCAACGCGCCGACCAGCACACCATGCCCGCACGCGTCTATTCGCCTGCTGGCACCCGCTGTGAACGGCTTGCGCTGCTCTCGCCTGGGGCCGGTGGCGATGTAGAAGAGCTCGCCTACCTGGCCGACGGCCTGGCCAGGTCTGGTTGGCTGGCGCTAGTGATGGGCCATGAGGAAAGCGGCCCTGCCGCGCTCAAGCAACGCATCAAACAGGCTGGCCTCAAAGCCGGATTGCTGGCCTTGACCACGGATGCCGATGCCTACCGTTACCGCCTCATGGACATCGACACCGCACTGGCCTGGGCAAGCCAGCACTGCGGCCAGGCACCGCCGGACAGGGTGCTGATCGGCCACTCCATGGGCGCGGCCACCACCATGATGGAAGCTGGAGCAATCAACGCAATGGGCATCTCCGGCAAGAACCGCATGCAGGCTTATGTGGCGCTGTCGCCGCAGGGGCCGGGTAGTATCTTCCCGGAAAACGCCTGGGCACAGATCAACGCCCCCGTACTCAGCCTGACCGGCACCCGCGACGATGCGCTGGAAGGCGGCTGGCAATCACGCACCCTGCCCTACGCCAACATGCAGGCGGGCTGCAAATGGCTGGGGGTGATAGACGGCGCAACGCATATGCACTTTGCCGGGCGTGGTTTCTCGGGCAAGACCGAGCGGCTCACGCTGTCCAGCGTGCTGGCGTTTCTGCAGGCGCGTCAGGCGGATGGCCGTTGCAGCAACATGCCGTCTGCGCAAGGCATGCAATCCCAGTTCAAATAGCGACGCGCTTGCTCCCCAACCCGGCTTGAGTCAGGCAGGCATCAGGAAGACTTCCAACTACCGTAGCCCTGAAACTGCACATGCACGGCCTGCATCTCTGTAGCGCTGAGCAGATGCGGCTCACCGAGCTGCAAGGCACGCCAATACTGCTCGCACAGATTCTCGACCTCCACCGCCAGCGCCAGTGCCTGTGGCAGGCTGGCACCGACCGCGATCATGCCGTGGTTGGCCAACAAGCAGGCACGTCGCTCGCTCAACGCTGACAACGCAGCATCGGAAAGCGCTTGGGAACCGAACAATGCGTAAGGCGCACAACGGATGTCATCACCGCCAGCCACCGCGATCATGTAATGAAACGCAGGCACGTCCCGCCGCAGGCAGGCCAACGTGGTCGCAAAACTGGAGTGGGTGTGCACCACGGCATGCACTTCCGGGCGTGCCTGCAGAATGTCACGATGGAAGCGCCACTCGCTGGTGGGCTTGGCTTTGTCACTGCCATTGGATTTGCTGCTCACATTGCCCTGCATGTCCATCCACACCATGTCATGCGGGGTCATCAGCTCCACCGCCATGCCGCTGGGCGTGACCAGCATGCCGTGACCATCCCGCACGCTGACGTTGCCTGAGGTGCCGCGGTTGAGTCCGAGCTCGCTCAAGGCGCGCGTGACTTGCAATAATTGTTCGCGCAATTGACTCATGTCATACCTCACATCTGCAGTCCTGATGGTTTGTAAATGGCTAGCCCGAGACTGGGCTGGCTAGCGGTGGTGGGCATCATCATCTTGCGATTTTCAGAACAGCCGTTCAATCCATCAGCCATTAACCGGTTGCTCAAACAGTGCCACCAACTGAGCCGGACTGCACACGCCGCGTTCGGTGATGATACCGGTCACCAGTCGCGCTGGGGTCACATCGAATGCCGGGTTGGCGACCGCACTGCCCTCCGGCAGCAGGCTGACCCGTGCCAGCTCGCCATTATCCAGCCGTCCCTGCATAAAACCGACCTCGTCTGCATCGCGTTCCTCGATAGTGATGTCACGCTGCGCATCGACGATCTGCCAATCGATGGTGGGTGATGGCACCGCCACATAGAACGGCACCTGGTTGTCGTGCGCCGCCAGTGCCTTGAGGTAGGTACCGATCTTGTTGCAAACGTCGCCCGCGCCACTCACGCGATCCGCGCCAACGATCACCACATCCACCTGACCATGCTGCATCAGATGGCCACCGGCATTGTCGGTGATCACCGTGTGCGGCACGCCATGCTGCCCCAACTCCCAGGCGGTCAGGCTGGCGCCCTGATTGCGCGGACGTGTCTCGTCCACCCACACATGCACCTGCATGCCAGCCTCATGCGCCGCATACACAGGTGCCAGCGCGGTGCCCCAGTCCACCGTCGCCAGCCAGCCGGCATTGCAATGTGTGAGGATATTCAGCACGCCTGCAGACTGGCGCGTAACGGCGATCGCGCGCAGCAGGCCCAGGCCATGCGCAGCGATGGCCTTGTTCAGCGCCACATCCTCATCGCAGATGACGGCCGCTTCCTGCCAGGCTGCGTCACGTCGTTCTTGTACAGGCAAAGCCAGCAGATGCTGCAGCATGCGTTGCACCGCCCAGCGCAGGTTGACCGCCGTGGGCCGACTGGCCAGCAAAGCCTGGGCCGCCGCTGCAAGCGCCGCATCCTCTGCCGAGGCTTTGCTAGCCAACGCCATGCCGTATGCAGCAGAGGCGCCGATCAACGGCGCACCGCGTACCTGCATGGTGCGGATGGCATGGATCATCGCCTGCAGCGTAGTGATGCGCACGATGCGAAATTCATGCGGGAGAGAGGTCTGGTCTATGACCTCAACAGCCTGGATGTCGACAGCTTGGCCATCTGCCACAGGCCAAATGGTGCGAAAGGATTGTTGTTTGATGTTCACTATCAGTCACTTCATAAATTAGCGATTGGAGATGGCTGAATCCACCTTGAAAGTACAGATCCAGCGAGGCGCTTTAGCCGGCTCGTTCGCCTCCAGTGTAATACACCAGGCAAACCAGTCAGGATGAAACAATCAGTGCAGTTGAAAACATTTTCAAAGGAAATCCGCCAGTTCAATACGCGTCAATCACGCGATCACACCAACATGGCCGTTCAGGTCGATTAAGCACATCCACATTTTCTGTGGATATCTTTGTGAATGCTTGTGACTTAAATCGGTAACTATTGCTTTCAAAAGCATTTTTTAATAACGCTTAAATTTTAGGCGAAATAATTTAATTGATAATAATCAATGGATTAACAATATTTTTATTTGCATGGCAATTTATCTTCAACATTTAAAGTATTGCTTAAGCTCGTGTGCATAAACCATGCTGAATCCCAGGCTAGATCACGCCTCAAAGCCAGTCATAGTGTGCTTTTCAACCTTCATCAGGCTCGCGATGCACTTGTGGCCGTTTGTTGTTATCGCTTTACATGGCAGCAGCCAAACAATGTCCAAGGCCCTAGGTTCCGCTTAAGCAATTGCCCCGATGTGCAGATAACCGACTCGGCTTTTTAAAAGCCAGCGCGAAACAGCACACATGAATGCAGCCCTCTCGCGCACCTAGTTTGGGCTATGCCGGATTGTCAATGCATCCCGCAGCTGGACGATGAACATGTGGCGAAAGCATTTCAATGATCAGGACGGAACAGCGACCAGCTTCACCCAATGATGACTGACGCAGCTTGACCACCTGTGTCAGCCTGCCCCTTGAAACCGCATGCCAAGCACCAGGTCCGGCATGTTTTACATCAAGATCGCCTGCACGAACGCGCCACTCGCGGCTGAAGCTGGCATAAAGCATCTGCGCCAGGCCTTGCTGCCCATGATGAAGATCAGCGCGCCGGGGTTTGGGCTTAGGCCAAAATCAATCACAACAAGCATTGAGATTAAAAGTAATGGTGCGCAGATATTGCGTCGGTTTGCTATCCACAATTTCTGTGGATAACTTTGTGAATAATTGTGACTTGAAACTGTAACTCATGCTTTCAAAAGCATTTTTTATTTTCGCCTAATTTTTAATCTTGCTTTTAACTTATATAAAACAATGGCTTACTGTATGTCATTGGATTGCTATGGTTTTTTGAACAAAGTTAAAGTGATGCGTCAGGTGGTGTGTATAAGTCAGCTATTTTCGGCAGGGCAGAACAGGCGTTGGAGCCAGTCGTAGCAAGGATTTCAGCCAGATCGATTGCGCGCAAGGCGGCCAGGACAGCGGCGATTTCCGGAAGTTCCAGAGGGGCATTTCGGCCCGCTCTCCCCAGCCATGCAGGCGGGATATCCGGCGCATCCGTCTCCAGCACCAGGCTGTCCAGCGGCAGATTCTGCGCCAGCGCGCGTATGCGCAAGGCCTGCGGATAGGTCATGGCACCGCCAAAGCCCAGTTTGAAGCCTAGCTTGATGAAAGCCTCGGCCTGCTGCTGGCTGCCGTTGAAGGCATGGGCGATGCCACCACGCACCGGGTAGCGACGCAGGAACTTCAGCACCTCGTCCACGGCGCGCCGCACATGCAGGATCACCGGCAGGTCGTAGCGCTGTGCCAGTTTGAGCTGCTCCACAAAATAGTATTCCTGCTGCGCGCGGTTGTGCTGGGTGACGAAGAAATCCAGTCCGATCTCCCCTACGGCGACCACATGGCCTTCTGCCAGCCTGACGGCCAGTTGTTGCAGGTGTTCCGGCTGCGCTTTGTCCACGTACATGGGATGGATACCCAGTGCATGCACACAGCGCGGATGGCGCTGCGCGAGCGCGGTGACCGTATCGAAATTGGCGAACTCGACCGCAGGCACCACGATCAGGTCTACCCCGGCCGCGAGGGCTGCTGCGACCACCGCATCACGGTCATCATCGAATTCGGCAGCGTCCAGGTGGCAATGGGTATCGATCAGCATGATAGGAAGGATGAGGTAAGCCTGTCTGAACGGCTATCTGACACTAACTGGCAGGCCGTGGCACCGCGCGGATGCGGATATCAGGGGTCAGCATGGTCAGTTCCACAATATCGAGCGCCACGCCTTGCTGCATGTCGGTGAGATCTGGCATGGCGAACATGCCGCGCGCCCCGCTACCCATCAGCACGGGGGCGTAATACAGCAGGTATTCGTCGATGAGTTGCTGCTGCTGTAGGGCACCATTGAGGGTTTGGCCGGCTTCCACCAGCACTTCATTGATGCCACGCTGCGCCAGTGCCTGCAGCAACAGCGGCAGGCTGACATGGTCATCTTCACCCGCGAGTTGCAGCAACTCCACCCCAGGCAACTGCAGACTGGCGGCTTTGTTCGATGGATCGCGGGCATACACCAGCAATGTCGTGCTGCCACGCAGTATGCTGGCGCTGGGACGGATACGCAGCTGACCATCCACCACCACCCGCAAGGGCTGACGACCGATCTCCAACGTGCGTACGGTCATTTGCGGGTCGTCGTACAACACGGTATCCACACCGGTGAGGATCGCGCAGCTACGCGCCCGCCAGTGCTGCACATCAGCGCGTGCGGCGGCACTGGTGATCCACTGGCTCTGTCCATTGGCGAGCGCGGTACGCCCATCCAGGCTGGCCGCGATCTTGCTGCGCAGGAAGGGACGCTGACGTGTCATGCGCGAGATGAAGCCCGGGTTGAGCGCCTCGGCCTCGGCCTGCAGCAAACCGCAGCACACCTCGATATCAGCCGCGCGCAATGCCGCCAGCCCCTGCCCTGCCACCAGCGGATTGGGGTCCTGCATGGCGGCTACCACCCGGCTGACCCCGGCCGTGATCAGAGCCTGCGCGCAGGGTGGCGTGCGTCCATGGTGGCTGCAGGGCTCCAGCGTGACGTAGGCGGTGCTACCCACTGCCGCCGCACCCGCCTGCTGCAGGGCCAGCGCCTCGGCATGACCATGACCGGCACGCAGATGCGCAGCTTCTGCGATCACATGGCCGTGTTTGACCAGCACGCAGCCTACCCGCGGGTTCGGCGTGGTGGTGTACAGACCCTGCTGTGCCAATTGCAGCGCACGCGCCATGTGGCGCAGGTCGTCGTTATCAAAGATGGCAGTGCTGCTCATGGCGGGTCTTTAACATGGCGGGGCTTTAAAAGGTGTCAAGGCTGGCAGGTATCTCTGGCAAGTGCTAGCAAGCACATCGGCGATTGCTGGTCCTGGCGTCAGTGTTGGACGATACGTGCGCGTATCAAACGGTTCTCTGCATTGAACTGCAGACTGAGGCCGTGGGTGTCCCACAGGCAATGACCGAGGTCGTATTCGATCTGCTGGAAATCTTCCCAGGTGGGGCGCCCGAGGATGGCGGTCACCATCTCGCGCGGGATGCCAGGGCGCAACACACGGGTTTTGAGGTCGTAGGCCATGGCGCCACGGTAACAGCGCTGCGCATCCGAAGGCTGGGCAGTGATCCATTGCACCTGGTCGAACGGGCGGTCACCGAACACCCACCAGTCTTTCATGGCCCACCAACTGAAGAAGGCGATGGTGATCAGCACGGCGATCAGGGCCGAGATCACGCTGACCAGGCGTATCCACCGGAAACTGCTGTCTACCTCGTGCTGTGCTGCAGAGCTTTCAGGATCGGACGCCATGGCTGACCTTTCAGTCTTTACGCTTCAATCTTTACGTTTGGCGGGGAACCGCTCCGCATCGCGTTGCGGATGATCCAGGTCGCGGATGACATCGTGGAAATCATCCACATCCTGAAAGCTGCGGTACACCGAGGCAAAGCGGATGTAGGCCACTTTATCCATGAGTTTGAGCTCCTGCATCACACTCTCGCCCAAGTCGCGCGCCATCACTTCCCGTTCGCCCTTGGCCAGCAACTTTTGGGCGATGTGTTCGATGGCACGGTCTACATATTCGGTAGGCACCGGACGCTTATGCAGCGCACGCGAGAAGGAAAGCCGCAACTTGTCACGACTGAACTCCTCGCGATTGCCGTTCTGCTTCACCACTTGCGGCATGTGCAGATCGGCCGTTTCGTAGGTAGTGAAGCGCTTTTCACATTGCGCACAGCGACGGCGGCGGCGAATACTGTCGCCTTCATCGTTGACACGCGAATCGATGACCTGCGTGTCGTCGGCACCGCAGAAGGGGCATTTCATTGTTGAATTTCCGTGAAAGGTGTGGGGGAAACCGTGAAAGGTGAAACGTGAAACGTGAAATGTGAAAAACCATCGGGTAGTGACCTTTTCAACAATAGCTCCAATCCGACGGTTTTACGTTTCACGTTTTACTTTTTACCTTTCACAGCCTGTACGTTTCACTTTTCACTTTTCACTTTTCACTTTTCTCAGCCTTTATCCGTAAACCGGGAAACGGGCAGTCAGTGCATGCACCTTGGCCTTGGTCGCCGCAATGACGGCTTCGTCGGTCGGCTTGTCCAACACGTCGGCGATCAGGTTGGCGACCAGGCGCGCTTCTTCTTCCTTGAAACCACGCGTGGTGATGGCAGGCGAGCCGATGCGGATACCCGAGGTGACGAATGGGCTTTCCGGGTCGTTGGGGATGGCATTCTTGTTCACGGTGATATGCGCCAGACCCAGGTAGGCATCAGCGGCCTTGCCGGTCAGGCCCTTGGGGCGCAGGTCCACCAGGAACACATGCGACTCGGTGCGGCCGGAGATGATGCGCAGGCCACGCTGGGCCAGGGTCTCCGCCATCACGCTGGCGTTCTTGAGCACTTGTTCCTGATAGGTCTTGAACTCGGGTTGCAGTGCTTCCAGAAAGGCCGTGGCCTTGCCAGCGATGACATGCATCAGCGGGCCGCCCTGCAGCGAAGGGAACACATTGGAATTCAGCGATTTTTCGAACTCGGCCTTGGCCAGGATGATGCCGCCACGTGGGCCGCGCAGGGTCTTGTGCGTGGTGGAGGTGACGAAGTCAGCATGCGGCACCGGGTTCGGGTACACACCCGCCGCGATCAGGCCGGAGTAATGCGCCATGTCCACCATGAAATAAGCACCGACCTTCTTGGCGATCTCGGCCATGCGCGCCCAGTCGAAACGCAGCGCATACGCAGAAGCGCCACCGATCAGCAGCTTGGGCTTGGCTTCGATGGCGATACGCTCCATCTCGTCATAATCGATCTCTTCCTTGTCGTTCAGACCGTAGGCGACGATATTGAACAGCTTGCCGGACAGGTTGGCCGGGGAACCGTGCGTAAGGTGACCGCCATGGCCCAGGTTCATGCCCATGACGGTATCGCCTGGCTTGAGGATAGAGAAATACACGGCCTGATTCGCTTGTGAGCCGGAGTGCGGTTGCACATTGGCGTATTCAGCGCCGTAGAGCTTCTTTACGCGGTCAATGGCGAGCTGCTCGACCTGGTCGACGAACTCGCAGCCACCGTAAAAGCGCTTGCCTGGATAACCTTCTGCATACTTGTTGGTCAGTTGCGAGCCCTGCACCTGCATGACCGCCGGGCTGGTGTAGTTTTCCGAAGCGATCAGCTCGATGTGCTGATCCTGGCGGACACGCTCCGCCTCCACATAGCCCCACAGTTCCGGGTCTGCGATATTCAAGGTTTTTGCCACACTAAACATGTTTGATCATTCCAGGACTTGATAACGAACAAGATTTTAACACGCGGGACCGTTTCGCGTCGTGGTCGGCAACATCCTGCCGCTGGCTGACGCTTGGCTGAAAACAACCACCCAAAGTGGCGGTTATCACCCAATCACACGCATGCAAATTATCCATATAGTTGATTAAAAAAGGTTATTTTTCAGGCACGGCATTTGCTAATGTAGTAACAAGAGCTATCTCCGCGCTCTCCTCCCGCTGTCCGGATTCAGCCCGGCAGCGGGATCTTTCTTTCTAGCACGCACTCCGCCCGCCTGATCCTCAGCCCACACCAGCCCCGATACCTTGGCTTGCATGCCGAGTGCCGGGCTATAATCAGCTTCCGCAAGCTGATGACAAGCGCCACTGCGCGTGGTTGCAGCGCTCCGCAGTAAAATCGACACCAGAACGAACAAAAGCCGACATGGCAAAAAGGAAACGCAGATGAAATGGACCGACGTTCAACAGATCGCTGAAGCCCTCTACGACCAGCACCCGGATGTGGATCCAAGCACCATACGCTTCACCGACCTGCACAATTACGTGGTGGCGCTGGACGGTTTTGACGACGACCATAAGCGTGGTGGTGAAAAAGTGCTGGAAGCGATCCAGCAAGCCTGGATAGATGAAGCCTAAGCCAGGCACGGATCCGCACCACTAGCCCACTGCACATCGTTTCGCCCTGGCCACATGTCTGCGCCTGAGAACAAACTTCCTGAACATGCAGCGACTGTCAGCAAGCCTGTGGCGGGCCAGGCCACCGTCGACCAAGCTATAGTCGACCAGGCCATGGCCCATCAAGCCACGGCCAGCCATACGGAAGCCGCAAAGCCCGCTATCGCCGCCGAGATCTTCAAAGCGTATGACATCCGTGGCATCGTTGATAAAAGCCTGACCGTGGACAGCGTGATGCTGATCGGCCGCGCCATTGCCGCCGAGGCGCTCGCCATAGGCCAGCAGCGTCTGTGTGTCGCGTATGACGGTCGTCTTTCCGGGCCTAACCTTGCGGCGGCGCTGACGGCGGGGCTGCATGCCGGTGGCGTGGAGACCATACAACTCGGCATGCTCACCACGCCCATGCTGTATTTCGCCACCGAACATCTGGGCACTGGCGCTGGTGTGATGGTCACTGGCAGCCATAACCCGCCTGAATACAACGGCCTCAAGATCGTACTGGGGCATGAAGCCATTTCGGGGGCCACGATCCAGCGCCTGTATCAACGCATTCTGGATAATGCCCTGACCACGGGCGACGGCCAGGCCAGCCACACCAGCATCGCACCCGCTTACTACGCGCACATCAAGCACGATATCCAGCTAGCCAGGCCCATGAAGGTCGCCATCGACGCGGGCAACGGCGTGGCCGGCGCGTATGCGCAGGCCCTGTTCGAGGCGCTGGGCTGTCAAGTACAGGCTTTGTATTGCGAGGTGGACGGGCATTTCCCCAACCACCATCCCGACCCCTCGGTACCAGAAAACCTGCAGGATCTGATGCGTGCATTGGCCGAGGGCGATGCCGAGATCGGCCTGGCCTTCGACGGCGATGCTGATCGACTAGGCGTGGTCAGCAAATCGGGCGAGATCATCTACCCGGATCGCCAGTTGATGCTGTTCGCAGACGACATACTGCAACGCCAGCCCGATGCCAGCGTGGTGTTCGATGTGAAATGTACGCGCCTGCTGGCGCCGTGGATCGCGCAGCGTGGCGGCAGGCCGGTGATGTGGAAGACCGGTCACTCGCTCATGAAAGCCAAGATGCGTGAAACCGCTGCCGCCGTGGGTGGCGAGATGAGCGGACATCTGTTCTTCAACGACTGCAATGCGGCAGGTGAAGCACGCTGGTTCGGCTTTGACGATGGCCTGTATGCGGGTGCGCGTCTGCTGGAACTGCTCAGCCGTGACCCGGACAGCACCGCTCGGCTGATGGCCTTGCCCAACAGCCTGAGCACCCCGGAACTGCATATCGCCCTGCAGGAAGGTGAGCCGCACCGCCTGCTCGCCCAATTGCAGCAAAGAGCCCGCTTTACTGGCGCGACCGACATCATCCGCATCGACGGCCTGCGCGTGGAGTATGCGGATGGCTTTGGGCTGATGCGCGCCTCCAACACCACGCCCGTGATCGTGCTGCGCTTCGAAGCCGACAACCCGTCCGCGCTGGCCCGCATACAAAGCCAATTCCGCGCTGTGCTGACACAGGCAGCGCCAAGTGCGCAGCTGCCTTTTTAGGGCGATGGCACATCCGTCTGCAAGCCGTCCAACTCCGCCTTAAGGGCATAAAACATCATGTCACGTCACAATCTCATCGTCGCACTGATCTGGCTGGCACTGGCTGGCTTGATCTACTATCTGGTGGACAGCTTGATGCAGCCCAACAAGGCGGCGGCACTGGGTGCAGGCAGTGAAGTGGTGCTGCAGCGCGGGCCGGACGGTCACTACCGCGCCGAGGCCTACATCAACGGGCAAAAAGTCGACGTACTGGTGGACACCGGCGCCACTGGCGTGGCCATCTCGTCACGGCTGGCCGATCAATTGGGGCTGGAACGTCGCAATGCCATCCGCACCAGCACCGCCAACGGCACCGTCGTGGCTTATGCCACGCGGCTACAAAGCGTGAAGCTGGGTGGCATACAGGCCGACAATGTGGCGGCGGTGATCGCGCCCGGCCTGGATGGCGATGTGCTGCTGGGTATGTCGTTCCTGGCGCGCATGGACGTGCGCCTGTTCCGTGGCGAGATGACCATACGTCAAGTCGAAGAATGAGCAAGCCGCCTTTTACAGCTCCGCTTTTCACAGCATCTTCAAAATAAGTTGTAAGTAATCCCTCCATGCCGTGACTAAGTGTTGCGATCGCATCGTTTAACCGGTTAAAAAATTTCTTTTATTTTTAGGAGGTTATCATGCGCAATACTTTTACCAAGAGCACCATCATCACGGCAACCCTGTTATCCACCCTGGGCTTCGGCCTGCTGGCGACGGCTGCCCCCATGGTAGGCACCGGCGGCTACAACATCGAACTTAAAAAGCTCGGCATGATGAAGATGCTGGACGACAACGGTGACCACATGGTCACGCAGGCTGAATTCAACGGCTACTACGGCCATGTGTTCGATGAACTGGACGCCAACGGCAATGGCACGCTGGATGTGAACGAATGGACAGGCACCAAGGGCGCCAACGAGATCAGCCTGGGCACCGGCGGTTACAGTCGCGAGCTGCGCAAGACCGAGTTGATGGACATGGTGGACAGCAATGCCGACCACATCATCAGCAAGGCCGAGTTCACCAAGTTCCATCAATCCGTGTTCGCCACCATGGACAAGAACAGCGACAAGCAGATCAATCCGCAAGAATGGTTGTCGCGTCAGGTAGGCAGCTAGCCAACCGCGCATTTCCCGCAACACCCGATAAAAAAGGCCAGACATGCTGGCCTTTTTTATTTTTGCATCGGGTCAGGCTCATGGCGGCACGATCATCGCAGCATGATGCCTGACCGTGACCTCAAGTGATCACCGTCGGCTGCTCGCGTCCGCTGCGGGCATGCAGCTCAGAGACCTGGCCGGCGATCAGGATCATCTCGGACAAGGCATCCTGCGCGTCCAGACAGTGCCGTGCGGCATCCGGCTCATAGGCTTCCAGATACAGACGCACCGTGGCGCCATCGGTGCCAGTACCGGACAGGCGGAACACGATACGCGACCCGTCCGTGAACAGGAGACGGATGCCCTGCGCCTTGCTGATGCTGCCGTCGATGGGGTCGGTGTAGCTGAAGTCGTCGCAGCTCGCCACCTGATAAGAGCCCAAGGTGCTGCCGGGCAATGTACCGAACTGTGCACGCAGATGCTGCATGATGCCGTTGGCCGCCTCCGTCGGCAGCGCTTCGTAGTCATGACGTGAATACACATTACGCCCATATTCCGCCCAGTGGGCACGCACGATGGCTTCCACCGACTGCTGGCGTACCGCCACGATGTTCAGCCAGCACAACACTGCCCACAGACCGTCTTTCTCACGCACATGGCTGGAACCGGTGCCGAAGCTCTCTTCACCACACAAGGTCACTTTGCCCGCATCCATGAGGTTGCCAAAGAACTTCCAGCCAGTGGGTGTCTCGTAACAGGGGATATTCAGCGCCGCGGCCACGCGGTCCACCGCTGCACTGGTGGGCATGGAACGCGCCACACCGGCGATGCCGTTGCGGTAAGCCGGGATCAGCGTGGCATTGGCAGCGATGATGGCCAGGCTGTCCGAAGGCGTCACAAAGAAGCGCTGACCCAGGATCATGTTGCGATCGCCGTCACCATCGGAAGCGGCGCCGAAATCCGGTGCATGCTCGCCATAAACGATGTCCACCAACTCGTGCGCATAGGTGAGGTTGGGGTCAGGGTGACCACCACCGAAATCTTCCAGCGGCACCGCATTCATGACGCTATCGGCCGGGGCCCCCAATCGGTTCACCAGTATCTCGCGTGCATACGGGCCGTTCACCGCGTGCATGGCATCGAACTTGATGCGGAAGCCGGAAGCCAGCAACGCACGAATGGCAGAAAAATCAAATAACTCAGCCATCAGGTCGGCATAATCAGCCACGGCGTCGATCACTTCCACCTGCATATCACCCAGCTGGCTCAATCCCAGCACATCAAGGGCCACATCCGGAGCATCCAGTATGCGGTATTGGCTGATCTCGCGACTGCGCGCGTAGATCGCCTCGGTCACCTTCTCCGGTGCCGGGCCACCATTGGCGGTGTTGTACTTGATGCCAAAATCCTCGGCTGGGCCACCCGGATTATGGCTGGCCGATAGAATGATGCCGCCATAGGTGTTGAATTTACGGATGACACAGGAAGCGGCTGGCGTGGACAGAATGCCGCCCTGCCCCACCAGCACCTTGGCAAAGCCATGGGCGGCGGCCATCTTGAGGATGATCTGGATGGCCTCACGGTTGTAGTAACGGCCATCACCGCCCAGTGCCAGTGTGGCACCTGCTGGCACGTCTATACTATCGAAGATGCTCTGCACGAAATTTTGCAGATAATGCTGCTGCTGGAAATGTGGCACCTTCTTGCGCAGACCGGAAGTGCCGGGCTTCTGATCGGAAAAAGGCTGTGTGGGGATTGTCAGGATACTCATAGCGACGGCTCTTTCTGGTTCTCTATCGGTGCGTGTTCTCTACCAGCCCAGCCCGGCATGCAGCCTGGACGTTCTGGTTGACAGGTCGCCTGTTTGTCATGATAATGCGCGCCTCTGAAGCAAAACTTCAGGGGCGTCACCACTATATTTTACGATAAAATATAGGCGTGTATGGGAGATTAGCTCAGTTGGTAGAGCAGCGGACTCTTAATCCGTTTGTCCGGGGTTCAACCCCCCGATCTCCCACCAGTATTTACAAGGCCTGCAGCGATGCAGGCCTTTTTGTTTGTCTAAAATACTAGACAGCTGTCTAATATTCCGAGGTTTTGGCAACAGAATGACTAGCCATAACGATCAAGTACAGGCCACACTGAACAAGACTGTTCTAGTTCAGCCTATCAATTGCCCCACCATTTAATAAACCATATCGAGAAACATTCTGTGTAGTTGGGGTGTCGCTAAGGTTAGTATTAGTTAATTCGCATCTGTTAAGCGATACCCGTTCCTAGAACAAAGGTCAATTCATGAAATCCACACAGCTTTTTGCATTCACTTTGGGTGCCCTGCTCGCCCTCCCTGCGCTCGCTGCAGACAAGCTCCGGCCGGGCCAGTGGGAGGTGCTTATGAAGATGCAGGTCGCGGGCATGCCGGAGATCTCGGCGGAGCAGATCGCGCAGATGGAGCAGTTCGGGATCGCGATTCCGGATGCTGCTAAACCGCAGGTGTTTCAGCAATGCGTGACGCCGGAACAGACCGATCTGGACAAGCCGGATTTTTCCGGCATGGATGAAAGCTGCCAGATTCAGAACTACCAGCGTACGGCTAACAAGCTCACGGGCAACTTGAGTTGTAATGGCGAATTCAAGGCCAACGGCAATTTTGAGATGGTGCTGTTGAACGACACGACCTATCAGGGGCAATGGGTCATGACCGGCTCGGCGCCCGGCATAGGCGCTGTGGATCAGACCACCCGGGTGAACGGCAAATGGGTGAAAGCAAAATGTGACGCAGGGGTGCCCATCTACGGCAAGTGAATCCGGGGCTGGAGATCAGGGGCAGGCTTGCAATCATAATGATGAGGCATTGCTCAAGCATTCTACCTAGCGCTGACCAACATCTGTCACAAATGGACCATGCTTCTGCAAACTGGAAAGGCGGCCTCAATCGGTTTAGCATCACGTTAAAGGAGCGCATGCCAACCGCTAACCGCAAGCCCATTCAGATAAAATTCAGGACACACTCCGAAGAGTCACACGATGGAATATCTTAAAATTTTTCTTGTACCTCCATTGTTATTTATCTGGCTTATGCCTTTGATAATTGTCCTAATTGTCAACCCACAATTTTTGAAGACATTGCTGCTACTTTCAAAAACTCATATGAAATTCACTTCAGGAATACTGTTTTCAGTTGTGAGTGTGATTTCTTTGTCATTCTTCAAAGGCTCAAATAGCTCAACAATGACTTGGGTATTTATTAGCAGTAGCCTAATTAGCTTCTTGATTGCATTTATGGCGGTTAGATTCATTGTTGAATCAAAAGGGATTTTGAGATTAACAGGTCTGATTTCATTGGTTCCTGGATCTATCGTATTTTCAGCCGTGATGATTTCCTTGCTAGCTAACAAACATAGTCTGCTAACTTATCTACTATCACAGCTTACATCGACTTCAATTTCAGTTTCCATTGGCCTAAGTTATCTTTCAATGATTTATCTGCAATTTTTATCCGCCAATAAGTTCGAGCAACGCCCCGGCTGATCAGGTCAATTGTCCTGGCGGAATGCGTCATCCAGCGCGCCTGCCGCGTGCCGATTTGAACCGGTGAGCGGCAGCACCTCGGCTTCGCCATTCAGGTGACGCGACAGTATCTTGAAGGTGTCCAGATCGAACACCGGATCGGCTTTTCCAGACAGGATGTGCTCGATATCCGCTTCGTCACGCGCCGTGCCCAGGTAAGACCAGCGATCGATGATGTGCAACTCCTGTTTGCCAGCAAAGGTCTCGCGCACCGCCACCGCACCCGGATAAGGCCAGGTACGCACCTTGAGCTTGGCCAGTGCCTCCATGAGACGCAGGTCGTGCTGCAGCGCAGGCTCTTTGCCTACACAGACGCCACGGCATTTCTTGATCTGATAGCCGAAACACGGTGTGGATTTGCCGCGCGACGGCTTCTCCAGCCCGAGCTGAATCAGACACAGCCGATGCGCATCCGCCAGGTTGCGCAAGATCTCGATGGCCTGCCGCTGCGAGGTGAACATGCCGTACAAGTCAGCTGTGAGGGCAAAGTCGATGTCTGCGGCATAACGCAAGGCCAGCGTTTTATGTCCGTCTTCTCTGGTGAGCATCTGCCAGGTGCACAGGTCGTTCTCGCGGCGCAGCCGCTGGTTGTGCACGGGCTGCAGCGCTTTCACCAGCCGGGCTTCCAGCAACAGCGCGCCCAGCTCACCAGCCGTCTCATGCCATTCGATGTGTTTGATCTGTTGTGAGATGCGCAACTCTTTGGTGCTGCGATGATCGCCTGAAAAATGCGACAACACACGGCCACGCAGGCTATTGCTCTTGCCCACGTACAAGGGCATGACCTGTTTGCCTGTAGCCTGATCTCCGTTATGGCGGTCCCCATAAAAAAGGTAGACCCCGGGACTATCCGGGATGTCGTCGACCAGTCCTTCGGGCAGGTGCGGCGGCAGCGCCGGTTTGGCCATCACCTGGCGTATGGCGTCACGCAGCGTCTCCAGCGGGTGGTCACGCTGTATCCAGGCGAGGAAATCGACCAGCACGCGCGCATCGGTCATGGCGCGGTGCCGCGCAGCGGTCGTGATGCCCATGCGCTGGATCAGGCTGTCCAGGTTGTGTTTGAAATACTGCGGGTAGAGTCTGCGCGACAGACGCACTGTGCACAGCGTGTCAGCGCGGAAATGAACATCCATGCGCTTGAACGCATTCTTGATGAAGGCATAATCGAAGCGGGCGTTATGGGCGATGAAGATGCGCCCCTGCAGCCGCTGTTGCAGCTCCTCGGCGATATCCTCAAAACGCGGGGCGTCGGCCACCATGGCATTGCTGATGCCGGTGAGGCGCTCGATGAACTCAGAGATGCGCGTCTGCGGATTGATCAGCGTGCTCCACTCCTGCAGGCTGCCATCGGGCGAGATCTCGATCAGACCGATCTCGGTGATGCGATCCTGCTGCGGGCTGGCACCCGTGGTTTCCAAGTCGATACAGACGACGGGACGGTCGAACAACATGCTGATCCTGACGCAAATAGGTGCTAGATAAAGGCCGAGACGCCAGACGAAGCTAACGTTGGCAATGACGCGCGATAAAACCGGGAGTTCCATGGCATCATCATTGCCACAGCATCATAACAAAGCGGCGCCGTTTAGCAGCCAGCCGCTGCAAGCGGATTTGATCATTTCAGATTCGGAACTGAATCTGCGTTCCACACTCTTTAGCAACAGCCCATCCGATGATGGAATTCGCGCCTCAACCCTGAAAGAACGGAACGCCATGCACGCCAGTGACCACCCTCTACTGCCCAGACTACTCGGTTACGCCGGACTGCTGCCTTTCATCCTGACGGCGGGCATGGCGGCCTATGACCCCCACCATGGTGGTTTATGGCAAAACCTGCTCAATCAGTATGCTGCTGTGATACTGAGTTTTGTTGGGGCGATCTACTGGGGCCTGGCGATGGCGGCGCCGTTGAGCCGCGCGCAGCGCAACGGCATGCTGGTCTGGAGCGTGACGCCAGCCCTGCTGGCCTGGGTGGCGTTGTCACTACCCAGCCTGATGGGGGCCTTAGTGCTGGTGACTGGGTTTGCAGCGCAGCTGATATTTGAATACTGGCACAAAGCCTGGTTGTACCAATGGCGCTGGTACTGGCCGCTGCGTATGCAGCTGACCCTGATCGGCTGTATCGCCATCGCAGTCGGCAATGGGCTAAGGCTATAGCAACACAATACGCTGCGGTATGGCTTCAAGTCAGCGCTGCATCGGTCACCAAACCGCCGGTGCAGACTCAAGCTATAGGTTGACAATCAGCTATGCCAGATATCCACCAACTCACTCAGCACCACAAGGCAACCAGCATCACGCTGCTGCCACCATGCTGATACCGCCTGCCTATCGGCTTGATCTGCACTGCCGCGGTAAGCACGATAGATCAAACCGCCGTCGATCCAGCCAGCATAGGCCAGTCTGCGTGGCAGGATCACCTCGTCCAGCCAGGCTTCCATCAGCATATCCTGGGTGTCTTCATCGGGATGGCGGGGCCAGCTCAGCGTGAGTCGAAAACCCAGCTCACGGAACTCGTCCAAGTGCAGTTTTTTGCGTAAACGGCGGCTGCGCGACTTGCTCATCTCCATCCTCTCCTCATCACCAGCTCAATCGCAGGATGCCCCACAGCAGCAGGCCCATCTGCAACAGACTGATCAGCACACTGCCACCATGCAGCAAAGCGAATTGGCGCTTGTCATGCCGGTCTGAGGCGCGATTGATGGCGGGCGTCAGGAACAGGGAAAGCAGGAACAATACGGCACAAGCAAAGCCTATACCGGCGACAGTGGCGTCGGTGGCGATCAGGCCGGTGAGCAGCGATACCAGCCCCAGAATCAGGTAGTAGCGCGGGAAGAACTTGCGTACGAATGCGCCTGCATAGGTCGCAGACAAGGTAGAGAATAGCATGGGTGCGATGATGAGGCTGAAAAACACCATGACACTCAGTACTGCCACCATCATCAAAACACTCAACATCGCGTCACTCCAGTTCATTGACCACATCAATGACCATGACAGGATGCAGAAGATTCCATACGGCAGGCCGCGGGTGGCAAATAATCCCGCGCTCACTGCAGGCGCATCAGACTAGCGCTCAATCGAGCACAAACGCCTCGCACAAAGCGCTGAGCTGGCTGCCGAACACCGGCATCAGTTCGCTACGCTCGAACGGCGCGTTCTCGTCGGTGCCTGCCACCACGAACGCCACGGTGAGTTTGTCCAGGTCCTGGCGGTAATCCACCCAGTGCTCCTGCTCGGCTTCGGCGATCAGGTCGAACTTGCGGCTGCCAGCATCGATGATCTCCACCCATTCCTCGTCACTCAAACCCGCGAACAAGGTCTTGGCAATCACCACAGGCGCGCCTTCCACATCCGGCGTGATGCCCTCATTGCCCAGCGGCAACGCCAGGTAGGCGTAGATCAGCATGGCATAGGTTTGGTACACGCTGAGCATGTCAAAATGATCACGGCGCTCATCCGCCGGTGAACGGCCAGCCTGACGGATGGCCGTAAAAGTCAGGTAGCAGGCCAGATAGTTGGCGGCTTCCAGCGGATCGTAATCGTTGAGATCGGCACTGGCATTGCCGCCCGCTTCGGCGAGACAGGTGGCGTGCAGCAGGCTGAGACGTTGTGCGTAGGTCATTTCCATTACGTGGTTCCTTGATTCCAGTCAGTGGATGAGTTCAGTTCATGATAGCCGGTGCGGCCTGCGGACGCTCAATCGATGGCAGGCAGCGCTTCCAGTTGTTCGTGCAGGGTGAGCCAGTCCAGCTCGTCTGCTTCGATGCGTTCAGCCAGTTCGGCCTGGCGCTTGAGCAGAGCGGTCAGCGCTTGCTTGTCGCTATTCTGATACAGCGCCGGGTCGGCAAGTTGCGCGTCGAGCTGGCTTTTTTCCTGTTGGTGCCTGGCGAGCTGGGCTTCCACGCGCTCGATCTGCTTGATCAATGGCCGACGCTCCGCCAGGCGTGTCTGGCGTTCCGCCTTGCTGGCCGCACGCTCCTGTCTGGCCGGACTGGCGGCCTTGACCACCTCGGCCTGGCGCTGGGTGGCCAGCCAGTCACGGTAATCGTCCAGATCACCGTCAAAGGGCTGCGCGCTGCCGTCGCTGACCAGCATGAAGCGGTCACAGGTGGCACGCAGCAAAGCGCGATCATGTGAAACCAGCACCACCGCGCCTTCGTATTGCTGCAACGCCAGCGTCAGGGCATGGCGCATCTCCAGATCCAGATGGTTGGTCGGCTCGTCCAGCAGCAGCAGGTTGGGTTTGGTCCAGATCAGCAAGGCCAGCGCCAGACGGGATTTCTCGCCGCCCGAGAACGGCGCGCACGGGCTGATCACCATGTCGCCATTGAAGTCGAAGCCGCCCAGATAATTGCGGTGTTCCTGTTCACGCGTCAGCGGGTCCAGCCGCTGCATGTGCTGCAGCGGCGATTCATCCGGCCGCAGCTGCTCCAGCTGGTGCTGCGCGAAGTAACCGATGCGCAGCTCTTTGCCCTCGGTGCGCTTGCCCGCCAGCATGGGCAATTCACCCGCCAGCAGCTTGATCAGGGTGGATTTGCCGGCCCCATTACGACCCAGCAGCCCCAAGCGTTCACCCGGGCGCATGGTCAGCATGAGCTGCTGCAGCACCGTCTTGTCGGCGTAGCCGGTCGCCACCTGATCCAGCACCAGCAAGGGGTCAGACACGCCCAGCAATGGCAAAAAGCTGAAACTGAACGGGGAATCGATATGGGCAGCCGATACCGTTTCCATGCGTTCCAGCGCCTTGATGCGGCTCTGTGCCTGTCTGGCCTTGGTGGCCTGCACACGGAAGCGGTCGATATATTTTTGCAGGTGCGCGCGCTGACGCTCCTGGCGTTCGTACAGCGATTGCTGCTGCGCCAGACGTGCCGAGCGCTGACGCTCGAAATCGGAATATCCACCACGGTACAAGGTCAATTGCTGCTGCTCGATGTGCGCGATGTGATTGACGATGGCGTCGAGGAAATCGCGGTCATGCGAGATCAGCAGCAAGGTGCCGCGATAATCGCGCAGCCAGCCTTCCAGCCAGATCACGGCGTCCAGGTCCAGATGGTTGGTGGGCTCATCCAGCAGCAGCAGATCGGAACGGCACATCAGGGCACGCCCCAGATTGAGCCGCACGCGCCAGCCCCCGGAGAATTCGCTGACTGCACGGCTCATGTCTGCCTGACTGAAGCCCAGGCCATCAAGCAGGCTGGCAGCACGCGAGCGTGCCGCATAGCCGTCGATCTCGGCCAGATGCCCATGCAACTCACCCACCAGCGCACCATCATGAGCGGCTTCGGCCACCGCCAGGCGTTGTTCCAGCTGACGTAATTCTTCGTCGCCATCCAGCACGAACTCCAGCGCACTGGTGCTGAGTGCCGGGGTTTCCTGCGCCACATGCGCCACGACCCAATCCAGCGGGATATCCACATCGCCGACATCCGCATGCAACTCACCGCGCAACATGGCGAACAGGCTGGATTTGCCTGCGCCATTGGCGCCGGTCAAGCCGATGCGGTGGCCGGGGTGCCATTGCATATTGGCGGCGCTGATCAGGACTTTGACGCCGCGCAACAGACTGACATTTTTAAGCTGGATCAAAACAGGACTTTCGCTGGAAGCTGCAAGAATCGATGAGGCGGCTATTCTAGCTTAATCTTTGGCGCCCAACTGCTCGGGCCTGGTCATCCAGCTTGATCATTTAGCCTCTACAGCGATGGAAACATGCCATCAATAACGGCTGCGAATGAGGCAATCCAGTGCGGCCAAACGTCAGCAGCCTCTGCTGAACCTGCCTAGCGCTGCCGCAAGGCAGCATCGCACAGGCAGTCTGGCTGCAACTTTTAGCAGGGAAAGTTGCCGCACCAGCATATAATGTGATTTTGTAGGCGCTTGCTCGCTTACCTCGTCGTTGGTAAGGTTTTCGCTCTTCTTCGCTTGTATGGTTGCCTAGCTCACGCTATCTATGGTTAAAAAATCACTGCTCTGGTTTTATAGAGTCACACTCTTCACCTTGTGGACAGTGATCTTCGTGCTGGCTGGCAGCGTACTGGCCATGCGTTACCTGGTGCTACCCAATATCGATGACTACCGTGAGCGCATCGCCAGCGCAGTCACTGCAACGGTGGGCGAAACCGTCACCATAGGCGAGATCGATGCCAGCTGGAAAGGCCTCAACCCACACCTCAGCCTGCATGATGTGCAGCTCATCGACCGCCAGCAGCGCCCTGCCCTCACCCTGATCCGCGTCGAAGCCAGCCTGTCCTGGCTGAGCTTGCTGCTGTTGGAGCCACGCCTGTCGGAGCTGGCCGTGTACCAGCCCGAGCTCACCATACGCCGTGAAACCGATGGCCAGCTGTATGTGGCAGGCATCCATATGGGCGGCCCGGCCCGGCCGGAATTCGCCAACTGGCTGCTGCGCCAGTCGCGTATCGACGTGATCGATGCCCGCATGATCTGGCAGGACGATATGCGTAAAGCACCGCCGCTGGAGCTGAATCAGCTGCAGCTCACGCTGATCAATCCTGCCTGGGAAGGGCTGATCGGCCATCATAAATTCGGGCTGCGCGCCCTGCCTGCGGTCGCCTCGTCCAAACCCATAGACCTGCGCGGCAACTTCTACGGTCGCGACATCAGCCAGCTTGAGAACTGGCGTGGCACTTTATACGCGCGTGTGGAAAGCGCCGACATCGCGGTATGGAAGCAATGGCTGGATTACCCGCTGGACATCGTGCGCGGCACTGGTGTGGCCAAGCTGTGGCTGGACATAGACGAAGGCCGGATCGCCGCCATCAACAGCGATTTGGCGCTGCGCAATGTCAGCACGCGGCTCAGCGCGGACGGACAACCTGATGAGCAGACCTTGCAGCTGCGCGAGCTGGCAGGCCGGATCAGCCTGAAACGCGACACAGAGCAGGATATCTGGCAAGCCAGCCGCTTGCGCCTGTTGACGGACACCGGTGTCGATATGCGCGACGGCGAATTCAATCTGCAACGTGATCGCAACACCCGTTTGCTGTCCGGCTCACTGGCGCTGCAAAGCGTGGATCTGCAAGCCCTGCGCGCACTGGCCCGTCATCTGCCACTGGGCGAAGCGCCACGCAATGCGCTGACCGCGATGCAGCCTGCGGGCAAGCTGGAACAACTCAAACTCAGCTGGACAGATAGCGATGGCCGCAGCTTGCCCAAGGCTTATCAGCTGAGCACAGCCTTCTCTGACCTCAGCATGCAGGCCTATGCCAAGGTCCCTGGCTTTGACCAGCTGAGTGGCAGCCTGCAGGCGGATCAGGACGGCGGCACACTGGAACTGGACAGCACGCTTGCCACGCTGGACCTGCCCAATATCATGCGTAAACCCATCGCAGCCGACGTGCTGAATGGCGATATCAAATGGCGCGTGCAAACCGGCAAGACCACGGTGCTGGTCAACGACCTCAAGCTCGGCAACAGCCACAGCAGCGGCCGCATCAACGGCAGCTTCATCCGCACCCGTGATGCAAAGAACAGCAGCATGGATTTCAAAGCCAACTTTGCGCGTGCCGATGTGCGCTCGGTGAAGCATTATCTGCCGCATCTGGTCGGCCCGGTCACATCCAACTGGCTGGAGCAATCCCTGCAGGGCGGCGATGTGCGTGACATCAATGTCATCGTCAAAGGCAAGACCGCCGACTTCCCGTTTGTGGATGGAAAGCCCGGCTTGTTCAAGGTCAGCGCCAAGCTGAGCAATGGCACGCTGCAGTTCGCGGAATCCTGGCCCAGGCTGGAAGGCATCGCGCTGGACCTGCTATTCCAGGGGCGTAGCATGTTATTGACTGCCAGCAAGGGCCAGACCCTGGGGAATCAGGTACAACAGGCGCGCGTCAGCATCGACAACCTCAGCGACCATCATCCGGTGCTGAGCGTGGTCAGTCGCGGTTATGGGCCGGTCAGCGCAGGCGTGAATTACGTCAATCAGAGTCCGCTGGTCAACACCGTGCAGGGCTTCACACGCACCTTGCAGACCACTGGCGATGGCGTGCTGGACCTGGAGTTGCAGATCCCGCTCACCGACACCCACAACACCAGGGTCAAAGGCAGCTATCAGATCAGCAATGGCAGCATGGACAGCGATGCCATGCCGCCCATCACGCAACTGCAGGGCAAACTCCAGTTCACCGAGACTGGCATCAAGGCAGACAATGTGCAGGCCAGTGTGTATGGCGGGCCAGCACAATTCAACCTGGCATCGCAGCCCGGCGGCGTGGTGCATGTGGCCGCCCGCGGGCAGATCAATGACAGTGGCATCACGGCACTGACTGGCAGCGATCTGGGGCAATTCCTGAGCGGCAGCGCAGACTGGAACGCCGATATCCGGGTCGAGCATGCGCAAGCCAACATCGTGGTGAACTCCAGTTTGCGCGGCATCCAGTCACGCCTGCCTGCGCCGCTGAACAAATCTGCAGACGAGGTGATGCCGTTGCAGATCAACGTCCTGCCTGCCGAATCTCCACAGCAGCGTTACGATTTCACGCTCGCCAGCACACAAGCGCAAGCTATCGCTGGCAAGTTGCTGGTACATCCGCAGCAAGGCCTGGTGTCGGGCGACATCGCCATCAACCAGCCTGCCCAGTTACCCGTCAAGGATGGGCTGAGCATACGTGCGCAGTTGCAGGAGATGGATGTGGATGCCTGGCGCAAACTGGCACCAGGCAGGCATGCCAATGCAAGCACGGCAGCAAACACCACGCAGATGCCCCTGCTGCGCCACCTCGACATCAGCACCGATACGCTGGATGTGATGGACAAACGCCTGCATCAGGTGACGCTGCGTGCCGACACGGTCAATCAAGGCTGGAAGATCGCGCTCAATAGCCGCGAGATCAGTGGTGACATCGACTGGTCAGCGCCCAGCAACGGCAAGCTGACAGCACGCCTCAAATACCTGAGCCTGCCACCTAACGCGCCAGCCAAACTCACTGCCAGCCCCGACGCGGCCAGCACTAGCTCGGTCAGCAATAGCGCAGCCAGGCCTACCGAGAGCTATCCGGCGCTGGACATCCGTGCCGAAAGGTTCGACCTGCGTGACAAGCAATTGGGGATGCTGGAGCTGAACGCCAACCCGCGCGGTGAAGACTGGCATATCGAAAAATTGCGCATCAGCAACGCGGACAGCACGCTGACGGCAGACGGTGACTGGCGCAGCTGGTTGCGCAACCCGCAAACCAGACTCAACCTGAACTGGCAGATCAAGGACCTGGGCGCCACCCTGACGCGTTATGGCCACCCTGGAACCATACAGCACGGCAACGCGGACATCAGCGGGAAACTGCAATGGGCTGGCAGCCCGCATCAGTTCCAGCTCGCCAACCTGTCCGGCGAACTGCAACTCGACGCCAAGGAAGGCCAGATCCTCAAAGTGCAGCCTGGCGTGGGCCGACTGTTCAGCGTGCTCACGCTGCAGAACCTGCCACGTCGCCTGACCCTGGACTTCCGCGATGTGTTCAGCAGCGGCTTCACTTTCGACACCATCACCGCCAAGGTCAACATCATGGACGGCATCATGCGCAGCGACAATTTCCACATGGCCGGGCCTACCGCTGTGGTGGATATGCGCGGCAGTACCGATCTTGCCAACGAGACCCAGCACCTGTATATCAAGGTCACGCCGTTCATCGGTGACAGTCTGTCGCTGGCAGCGCTGGCTGGCGGCCCTATCGTGGGGGCAGCCGCATTTGTGGCGCAGAAGATCCTGCAGGACCCGCTCAACAAGCTGGCCGCTGACGAATATCAGATCATCGGCACCTGGGATAACCCCAAGGAAGTCGAAGATGAAAGCACGCCCAGCGTGACGCCGGCCTCACCGCTCACGCGCTGATATGAACCATGGCCGGGTGCAGGGCTCTACCAGCCAGCGCGTTAACGGAAACACCCGCCTTGCATGCCAGACATGGGGCCGGGCTGGAAGCGCGGGCAAGCTATCCTGTATGATTCATAGCGTTGTGGCATTACAGTGTTCTCAAAATAATGATAAATGAAGGTTGAAGCATGCCGATCAAATCACGCGCCAAAGTCGCCAAACCAAAACCAGCACCGGTTGCCGGTATCGTCAAGATCGCCGGTATCCAGATGGCCTCCGGGCCTTATGTGTCAGCCAATCTCAGTGAAGCCGAGCGGCTGATCGAGATCGCGGTCAATCAGGGTGCCAAGCTGATCGCCCTGCCTGAATATTTCGCCATCATGGGCTTGAAAGACACCGACAAGGTCGCGGTGCGTGAAAAAGAAGGCACTGGCCCGATCCAGCGCTTTTTGTCCAAGATCGCCAAGAAACACGAAGTCTGGATCATAGGCGGCAGCATCCCGCTGGAAGCCAACCTGCCGGGCAAGGTGCGCAACGCCTGCCTGGTCTACGACGACAAGGGCAAGCAGGTGGCGCGCTATGACAAGATCCATCTGTTCGGCCTGGATCTGGGCAATGAGCACTACCGTGAAGAAGCCACTATCGAAGCCGGTGACCAGGTGGTGGCGGTGCAGACGCCGTTCGGCAAGGTCGGCCTGTCCATCTGCTATGACCTGCGCTTCCCCGAGTTGTACCGCGCCATGGGCGAAGTGGACATCATGGTGGTGCCCTCCGCCTTCACCGAGACCACAGGCAAAGCACACTGGGAGACACTGATCCGTGCGCGCGCCATCGAGAACCAGGCCTATGTCCTGGCACCGGCACAAGGTGGTTATCACTTGTCTGGCCGCGAGACGCATGGCAACAGCATGGTGGTGGACCCTTGGGGCGTGGTACTGGATCGTCTGCCGCGTGGCTCGGGTGTCGTGATCGCCTCCATCAATGCCGGTTATCAGGCCAGCCTGCGTGCCAGCCTGCCTGCGCTGAAGCATCGTACCGTATTCAAGGTCTGATGCACGCTTGCCCGGCAGCCTGATGGCGGCCAGTGCTTGGTCTGTTCTTTGAGTCTGTTCTTTGAGTCTGCTCCAAGGCCTGGCTGACCTCGGCTCCCGGCGCGCCATCACAGCCGCGTTGCTTGAGACAGCGGCCTTGTTTGAGCCAGGACTCATGATTTTATCTATTGTTTAATACTATCAATGAAACTATATTGATAGTATTAAATCCATACATTAAGCATTCATAGCCATCAAGCATCTCTGCAAAACCCATGCAGTCAACCAGAGGAACACCCATGTCAGCCGATCGCCCTATCGTGAACAACAGCCCGCACTTCGATATAGCACAGGCCGCCCTGCTGGCGCCCGCTTCGCTGGATATCGCGGCACTGCAAGGCGTGCTGGGCAGCATCATGTCGCACAAGGTGGACTATGCCGACCTGTACTTCCAGTACACGCGCTCGGAAAGCTGGGGACTGGAAGAAGGCCAGGTCAAATCCGGCAATTTCAGCATAGACCAAGGTGTGGGCGTACGCGCGGTGAGCGGCGAGAAGACCGCCTTCGCCTATTCGGACGACATCAATCTGCATGCGCTGCAACAGGCCGCCAATGCCACGCGGGCCATCTCCAGCCTGGGCAATGCACAGACCGCACCCGGCATTGCACGTGCAACTCCGCGTCAGCTCTATCTGCCGCAGGACCCGATCGCCTCACTCAGCGCAGATGCCAAGGTGAGCCTGCTGGAGCGTCTGGAGCAATATGCACGCGCGCTCGATCCGCGCGTCACGCAGGTGATGGCCTCCATCGCGGGTGAGTATGATGTGGTGATGCTGGCCCGCCATGACGGAGTAATGGCCGCCGATGTGCGCCCACTGGTGCGCTTGTCCATACAGGTCATCGTCGAACACAACGGTAGACGCGAACAAGGCTCGGCCGGTGGTGGCGGCCGTTTCGACTACGGCTATTTCAGCGATGAGGTACTGCACGACTACGCACAGAAAGCCGTACACCAGGCACTGGTCAATCTGGAGGCACGCCCGGCCCCGGCTGGCAACATGACCGTGGTGCTCGGGTCCGGCTGGCCCGGCATCCTGCTACATGAGGCCATCGGCCATGGTCTGGAAGGCGATTTCAACCGCAAGGGCAGCTCGGCATTCAGCAACGCCATCGGTCAGCAGGTGGCCGCCAAGGGCGTGACCGTGGTGGATGATGGCACCATCGCGGATCGTCGCGGCTCGCTCAATATCGATGATGAGGGCAATCCCACACAACGCACGGTGCTGATCGAAGACGGTATCCTGCGTGGTTACATCCAGGACAGCCTCAATGCGCGCCTGATGGGCATGCCGGTCACCGGCAATGCGCGCCGCGAATCGTATGCCCACATCCCCATGCCGCGCATGACCAACACCTACATGCTGAATGGTGACAAAGCACCGGAAGAGATCATCAAGTCGGTGAAAAAAGGCCTGTATGCTGCCAACTTCGGCGGCGGACAGGTGGACATCACTAGCGGCAAGTTCGTGTTCTCGGCCGCAGAAGCCTGGATGATAGAGGATGGCAAACTGACCTACCCGGTCAAGGGCGCCACGCTGATCGGCAACGGTCCGGATGTGCTGAAGCGCGTGACCATGATAGGCAACGACATGGCGCTGGACTCGGGGGTGGGCACCTGTGGCAAGGAAGGCCAGAGCGTGCCGGTGGGCGTGGGCCAGCCCACGTTGCGCATCGACGGCCTCACCGTGGGCGGCACGGCCTGATAATGTCTGGAATGGCCTGCCAGGTCATTGACGCGCTGGATTGACGCGCTGGATTGACGCGCTAGATTGATAGCCGCAGAACGGTTTAGTATAAGGCCGGGGCTAGCCCCGGCCTGTTCAACTGATCGTCACCGTCAAGGAAAGGAAGTCATATGGCAGAAACCAGCGCAAGCAAACCCAACGTGGCCAAGCCCAAGGCAGAAGCCAAATCCAAGGCAGAAGCCAAGACCGCAGCCAAACCAGTAAAACCGGTCAGCGCCGTCAGCAAAAAAGCGGCGGCCCCAGTTGAAGTGACCGCGCCAGAGAGCAAGGCTAAAACCGCTGCTGTGCCCAAGCCTGAGTCTGCAGCCAAGCCGGAAAAGAAACCTTCGGGCAAGAAAGCCAGCGACAAGGCACCCAAAATCGGTGCCGAGGAGCGTTACCGCATGGTCGAAGTGGCCGCTTATTTCATTGCCGAGCGCGACAAATTCAAAGGCAGCCCGGTGGATTACTGGGTCGCTGCAGAAAACCAGATCAACAAGATCCTGGGCAAACGCTAAGCCTGCACACCCGATGGGCTTGCCACATAGCCGCGCCCTGCGGGCAGCGGCTATAATAGCGTTTTAGAACCACCAGTCACGGCACCACCTCATGCAGTCCAAGCTGCCGCAGCCGGCATCAGGCCAGTCCAAACGTATCGCAGCACTCCCGGCCGGGGCCGACAGCCTGTCACTGGCACAACTGGCCCGCGAACTGCATCAGCAGCAGCAAGCGCTGGTCATCATCACGGCAGGCGCGTTTGAAGCCCAGCGCCTGCTGGAAGAGCTGCCATGGTTCGCTCCCAAACTGCGCATCCACCTGCTGCCAGACTGGGAGACCCTGCCCTATGACCACTTTTCCCCGCACCCGGACCTGATCTCGGAGCGGCTGGCCACGCTGTACCAGATCAGCCAGAACAACTGCGATGTGATCCTGGTACCACTATCCACCACACTGCTGCGCCTGCCGCCACCGGCTTATCTGGCCGCGCATTCCTTCATGCTCAGCAAAGGCCAGCGCCTGGACCTGGAAGGCCTGCGTGTGCAATGCGCCTCGGCGGGTTATCACCATGTCAATCAGGTGATCAGTCCGGGCGAATTCAGCGTGCGCGGTGGCCTGGTGGATCTATTCCCCATGGGCAGCGCACTGCCCTACCGTCTGGACCTGTTCGACGACGAGATCGAAACCATACGCACCTTTGACGTGGATACCCAGCGCAGCCTGTACCCGGTGCCCGAGATCCGCCTGCTACCCGCGCGCGAATTCCCGCTGGATGAAAAAGGCATCGCCTGCTTCCGTCAGCAGTTCCGAGAGACCTTCGAAGGCGATCCATCACGCAGCCGCATTTATAAAGATGTCAGCAAGGGCATCGCCAGCGGCGGCATCGAGTGGTATCTGCCGCTGTTCTTCAGCGAGACCGCCACGCTGTTCGATTACCTGCCCGCGCAAAGCGTGCTGTGCCTGCATGGCGACCTCGATCTGGCGGCGCAGGCCTTCTGGCACGACGCCCAGTCACGTTACCGTCTGCTGGCGCACGACATTGAACGTCCCATCCTGCAGCCGGAACGCCTGCTGCTCAAAGCTGACGATTTCTTCACGCGCACGCAGCAGTACGCGCGTCTGCAATTCAGTGCCGACAAAGTAGAGAGCGGGCTGCCCGCGCTCGACATCGAGCGGCGTGCCGAAGAACCACTGCACAAACTGCGCAATTTCATCCGCCAGCAACGCCGGCGCGTGTTCATCACGGCCGAAAGCCTGGGCCGCCGTGAAACCATGCTGCAGCTGTTCCAGGAACATGGCCTGGAAGTCACCCTGGCCGACAACTGGGACACGCTGATCAAGACGGAAGACCATGTGATGCTGGGCGTTTCGCCTCTGCACAACGGCTTCATCAGCGATGATTTCGTACTGGTCACCGAAGCCGAGCTGTATGCCGCCACCGTGCGTCAGCAACGCCGCCGTGACAAAGAGCGCGCACGCAACACCGAAGGCATGCTCAAGGATTTGTCCGAGCTGCGTGAACACGACCCGGTGGTGCATGAACAACACGGCGTAGGCCGTTACCGCGGCCTCATCAATCTGGATTTTGGCGAAGGCGAGACCGAGTTCCTGCTGCTGGAATACGCCGGTGACGACAAGCTGTATGTGCCGGTGTCGCAATTGTTCCTGATCTCGCGCTATTCCGGCGGGCCACCGGAGTCGGCCCCGCTGCACCGCCTGGGCAGCGGCAATTGGGAAAAAGCCAAGAAGAAAGCACTCAAGCAGATCCGCGATACCGCCGCCGAATTGCTCAATCTATATGCCCAGCGCGCCGCACGGCGCGGCCATGCCTTCACGCTGTCGCTGCAGGATTACGAAGCCTTCGCCGATGGTTTTCCGTTCGAGGAAACCGCCGATCAGCTATCCGCGATCGAAGCAGTCATCCATGACATGCAGTCCGGCCGCCCCATGGACCGTCTGGTGTGCGGCGATGTGGGCTTTGGCAAGACCGAAGTGGCCCTGCGTGCCGCCTTCGTGGCCGTGATGGGCGGCCGTCAGGTGGCCGTGCTGGTGCCGACCACGCTGCTGGCCGAACAGCATTTCAACAACTTCAGTGACCGCTTCGCTGAATGGCCGATCAAGATCGCCGAGATCTCGCGCTTCCGCAGTGCCAAAGAGCAGACCGAGGCGATCAAGGGCCTGGAACAAGGCAATATCGACATCATCATCGGCACGCACCGCTTGATCCAGAAGGACGTCAAGTTCAAGAATCTGGGGCTGGTGATCCTGGATGAAGAGCACCGTTTCGGCGTGCGTCAGAAAGAGCAGCTGAAAGCCATGCGTGCCGAAGTGGACGTGCTCACGCTGACCGCCACGCCCATCCCGCGCACCCTGTCCATGGCCATGGAAGGCTTGCGCGAGTTTTCGGTGATCAGTACACCGCCGCAAAAACGGCTGGCCATCAAGACGTTCCACACCGACTATTCCGAAGGCATCATCCGCGAAGCGGCCATGCGTGAGTTCAAGCGTGGCGGCCAGGTGTATTTCCTGCACAACGAGGTGGACACCATCTTCGTGATGAAGGAAAAGCTGGAAAGGATACTGCCGGAAGCGCGCATCGCCATCGCCCATGGCCAGATGCGTGAACGCGAGCTGGAACATGTGATGCGCGACTTCTACCAGCAGCGCTCCAATCTGCTGCTGTGCACCACCATCATCGAGACCGGCATCGACGTGCCCACGGCCAACACCATCATCATGAACAAGGCCGATATGTTCGGTCTGGCGCAGCTGCATCAGTTGCGTGGCCGCGTGGGCCGCTCCCACCATCAGGCCTATGCTTACCTGCTGACCGACCCGGACCGCAAGATCACGCCACAGGCACAGAAGCGGCTGGATGCCATCCAGCTGCTGGAAGACCTGGGCGCGGGCTTCCACCTCGCCATGCACGATCTGGAGATCCGTGGCGCAGGCGAGCTACTGGGAGATTCACAATCGGGCGAGATGCAGGAGATCGGCTTTTCGCTGTATTCCGACATGCTGAGCCACGCCGTGAAGCAACTCAAGGCGGGCAAAGAGCCGGATATCTCCGCGCCTCTGGGGGTCACCACCGAGATCAATCTGCACACGCCCGCCTTGCTGCCCAATGATTACTGTCCGGATGTGCACGAGCGTCTGGTGCTGTACAAACGCCTGGCCAACTGCGAGGACGATGATGCACTGGACGAGTTGCAGGAAGAACTCATCGACCGCTTCGGACTGTTGCCACTGCAGGGCGATGCCTTGCTGGCCTGCCATCGTCTGCGCGTGGCCGCCAAAGCGCTGGGCATCATCAAGATCGACGCCAGCGATAGCGCGGTGCAACTGCAGTTCAACCCCAAGGCCGATCTGGACCCGAACAAACTCATCGCCCTGCTGCAACGCGACCGGCGCTGCCGCATGAACGGGCCGGACAAGCTGCGTATCACCGTGCAACTCGCCGGGATCCGTGACCGCAGCGACTTCATCCGCACCTTGTTGAAAGCACTGAGTTGACCGCCTACTGAGCGCCTGCCCGGACCGGCTTCGCGCCAGTCCGGGCAGAATTACCTCGCTTTTATTGGCTTGGCCCGTATAATGGCCGTTCCCTGCGTCTACCAATCAACGCAGCGGTCTCATGTTTACCCTGATCATCCGATCACTTATCCGTCTGCCTCGATTGGTGTTGCTGCTTGGCAAAGGCCGGCTCAAATTCCAAGCGTGGAGTTTTACATTGTCTACTGAAGTTAGCTTTGCCAGCCTTGGGCTGGCCGAACCCCTTTTGCGCGCGCTGTCTGACGCCGGTTATACCACCCCCACCCCGATACAAGCCAAAGCCATCCCGCTGGTACTCAGCGGTGGTGACCTGCTGGCTGGCGCACAGACCGGCACCGGCAAGACCGCCGGGTTCACCTTGCCAGTGTTGCACCTGCTGCAGCAGAAACCGGCCCAGAACAAAGCCGGTCAACCACGCTGCCTGATCCTGACCCCGACGCGTGAACTCGCCGCACAGGTGGAAGAGTCGGTCAAAACCTATGGCAAATACCTGCCGTTCAAATCCATGGTCATCTTCGGTGGTGTGGGCATCAACCCGCAGATCGACCGCCTGCGCAAATCACTGGATATCCTGGTGGCCACGCCTGGCCGCCTGCTGGATCACGCGGGCCAGAAGACCATAGACCTGTCTGCCGTGGAGATCCTGGTACTGGACGAAGCCGACCGCATGCTGGACATGGGCTTCATCCATGACATCAAAAAAGTGCTGGCACTGCTGCCTAAACAGCGTCAGAACCTGCTGTTCTCTGCCACCTTCTCGGACGAGATCAAGGAACTGGCCGACCGCCTGCTGCACAACCCGGGCTTTGTCGAAGTGGCACGCCGCAACACCGCGTCCGAACTGGTCGAGCAAAGCGTGCACATGGTGGCCCAGGGTCACAAGCGCGACCTGATGAGCCATCTGGTCAAGAGCAACGACTGGCAACAGGTGCTGGTATTCACACGTACCAAGCACGGCGCCAACCGCCTGGCTGAAAAACTGGTCAAGGACGGCATCGAAGCCGCGGCCATCCACGGCAACAAGAGCCAGAGCGCACGTACCAAAGCGCTGGCCCAGTTCAAGGACGGCTCGGTGCGCGTGCTGGTCGCCACCGACATCGCCGCACGCGGCCTGGACATCGACCAGCTGCCACAAGTGGTCAACTTCGAGCTGCCTAATGTGCCGGAAGATTATGTGCACCGCATCGGCCGTACCGGTCGTGCCGGCAGTTCCGGCTCCGCCGTTTCACTGGTGGATTCGGAAGAACTGAAACTGCTCAAGGACATCGAAAAACTGATCAAGCGCGAGATCCCGCGCGTGAAGCTGGAGGGCTTTGTACCTTCGGCCAAACCGGAAGTGGAAGCACCACGCCCACCGCTGCAGCGCCGCAATCAACCGCGCCAAGGTCAACAAAATCAAGCCCAACAACGTCAGGGCGAACCGCGCCAGGGACAGCGTCATCCGCTGGAGCGTGGTCAGTCGGAGCGCGTGCATCCAGAACGCACCCAGCCAGCACGCGGCACGCGCCCGCAGCGCGAAGGCCACCCGAATGATGGCAACCGTCGCAGCGGACAGCCCGGCAAAGGCCCGAATGCAGCGCAACGTCAGCCCGGCGCTGACAAGGCAAATGGTAACCGTGCATCACAGCCCGCCCAGACCAAGACCAGCAGCGTCATGTCGGAAGCCGCACGCCACCAGGCCATGCCACAACCGGCCCTGTTCTCACCTAGCCCGGTGCCACGACACAACCCGAACCGTAACCGCTCGCGATGACCATCTGGGTAGATGCTGACGCCTGTCCGGCCGTGATCAAGGAGATCCTGTTTCGCGCCGCCGAGCGTACGCAAACCCCCACGGTACTGGTCGCCAACCAGCTGCTGCGGGTGCCACCTTCGCAGTGGATACGTGCGTTTCAGGTACCGTCTGGCTTCGATGTGGCAGACCGGATGATCGTCGATGAACTGCAAGCTGGCGATCTGGTGGTCACTGCGGATATCCCGCTGGCCGCACAAGTGATTGCCAAGGGCGCTCATGCGCTCAACCCGCGTGGCGAGCGTTACAGCACCACCAATATCCAGGAGCGCTTGGCCATGCGTAACTTCATGGAAGAGTTACGCGGCAGTGGTGTGGAGACCGGTGGGCCAGCCGCGTTCAGCAACACTGACCGGCAGGCATTCGCTGCGGAACTGGATCGCTTTCTCGCGCATCATAGCTAAGCAATCTCACCCGCCTGACATAGAAAGTCGCTATGAAGACCTTGTTCCTGCGCTATTCCAGCCTGCCGTGCCTAAGCCTGCTGTGTCTGAGCCTGCTACTCGGCGCCTGTACCGGCACGCCCGAAGGCGTCAAAGTGGTTCAGCGTCTGGACCCCGACCAGTACCTGGGGAGCTGGTACGAGATCGCACGCCTGGACCACAGCTTTGAGCGTGGCCTGGAGAACGTCACCGCCACCTACAGCCTGCGCGAAGACGGCGGCATCAAAGTGGTGAACCGTGGCTATGACCCGGCTAAGAAAGAATGGCAGGAAGCGGTCGGCAAAGCCTATTTCATCGACGCGCCCAATGCGGACAAGACACGCACCGGCAAGCTCAAGGTGTCGTTCTTCGGCCCGTTCTACGGGGCGTACAACATCCTGCACCTGGACCAGCCTTACTATAATTATGTGATGGTGTGCGGGCCGGACAAGTCGTACTTCTGGATCCTGTCACGCACGCCGCAACTAGCTTACCCGATCAAGGCGCAGCTGATCGCAGAGGCCAGGGAGATGGGTTTTGATACACAAAAACTGATCTATGTGCCGCAACGTGGTGACCTCAGCGATTACAGCGCTGGCCGCCATGTCCGCCCTTGATTGCATTTTGGCCTGAGCCTAAGGCTTGAACCCATGGCTTGAGCTTACGACTGCATACCAAGTCTGACCGAATAATCTGCCACCCTGCTCCGCTGAGCAGGGTTCTGTTGAACCGCCCTCAAATGCACCCTCAAGTGCATTTTTTATTTTGTAGATGATGCTTTGCTGTTGCTGAGCTGGCTGTACTGGGCTGGACCTGGCTGGCACAGGCACGGAGAAAAAGATCATGTCCTGGTTGTTATTACTGTTAGCTGGTTTGTTCGAAGTGGGCTTCACGACCTGCCTGAAATTATCCGACGGTTTCACCCGCCTATGGCCAACGCTCGGCTTTGTGGTGTTCGCCGCCATCAGCTTCTGGCTACTGACACGCGCCACGGCCACCATCCCGCTGGGCACGGCGTATGCCGTGTGGACCGGCATAGGCGCGCTGGGCACGGTGATCGTCGGCATCGTCGCCTTTGGTGATCCCGCCGGCACCCTGCGCATGCTGTTCCTGCTGCTCTTGATTGCATCCATCATCGGGCTCAAACTAGTGTCATGAACGTTGAAACCTGGGAACTGCTGAGTTATGTGGTCACGGTGGTCGGCCTGCCGCTGGCCATCCTGACCTTTCTGATGGAGCAGCGCAAGGAACGCGAGAACGAGGAAGAAGAGGTCTATCAACTATTGTCGGACGCCTATACCGACTTCCTCAAACTGATGATGGCCAACCCGGATCTCAAGCTGCGCTCGCAATGCGAGATCACCGATCTCGACGAAGAGCAGCGTGAACGGGTGCGTGTGCTGTACGAGATCCTCATCTCCCTGTTCGAACGCGCCTATCTGCTGGCGTATGAACCGGACATGTCGGGCAAACAGCTGCGCCGCTGGCGCTCCTGGGAAGATTACATGCGCGAATGGTGCGAGCGCGAAGACTTCCGCAAACTGCTGCCCAAACTGTTGCAGGGCGAGGATCCGGATTTTTGTGCGCATATCCTGCTCATCGCCAAAAGCTGTCAGCCGACACGCACCTGAACACCTGACAGCTCAACAATCCGAACACTTCACGCACAAAAAACGGCGGCCTGGAGACCTAGACCGCCGTTCCTTTGTCACTGTGCGCCACCATGCGCGGGAATGGTTATTGAACGCTTATTTGACTGCCGTCACCTGATACCCCGCCTCACGCAAGCGCTCGACCAGGCCACCCTTGCCACCCAAATGTGAAGCGCCCACTGCGACGAAGACCGGTACTTCTTCCACCTGACGCGCGATGCGTTCCGCCATGCGCACATTGCGTTCGTCGATGAGTTTGAAACGCATCCTGTCCCACAATGCTGCTGGCAACATGTCGCCGGTGATCTTTTCGTTGCGCTTCAGTATGTTGTCGATATCGCCGGTCTTGTAGGCCTTGATCAAGGCCTCGAAATCACGCTGCTTGTCTTTCTGGCTACGCTTGAGCACGGCACGCAACATGACGATCTGTTCATCCATGCTGAAACTGTCCAGCACGCCGAAATGCTCGTCGGTATCCTCAAGGCCGAATACACGCTTGCCCTGCTGTTCTGCCTTGGCCATCAGTTTGGCATCCATGGAAAATGGCGTCTGTGGCTTGGGCAGGTCGAAGATCACCGCCAGCAGCCAGGGCTTCATGCGCAGCGCCGCCTCTGTGTGCATGGAATGGAAGTCTGCCAGCTCGCGCAGTTTGTCCACTTCGGCATCGTTTAAAAAACTGCTGACCATCTGATTGTCCTGCAACAGGAAGATGCCGGGGTCACGTGGTGGCAGGGTTTCGATCATGAACGCTTCGCTGCTGGCCAGGGCAGCATCCAGCCCCTTGGGAAGCGCATCCAGCCGTTTGTCATCGCTGTGCATGGTGCCAAACAGATAACTGGTCTTGCCATTCGCCGCTTCGACTTTCCACAACAGGCCAGTGTCTGCGGCCTGCGCCAGGCTGGCGATAAGCAATGCCAGTGCAGGCAATGCACCGTGCAGGCTGATACGGAACAGGGTGTGCATAAAGATTCCTTAGTAAGGGGTAACTGGAGCAATGTGTGAGCCGCGTACCTCGCCAGAATACCAACTAGCGGCCACTGCAGCCAACACGTGCTGATAGATTGCGTGCAAATAGACTGACTGGCCATGGCGAAGTTCTGACCGGCACAGGCCGATCCAGGCCGGGCATGCCAGATCGCCAGGCTATTGCGCCTAGCTGACGCCCTCACTTGTGGTGTATTGACCCCGGAAAGCCTTACTCTTAGCATCGATTGGCCATTCGCTATCGCACCTAAGTAAAGGAGCAGCTTATGCAATCCCCCCTTTCGAGTAAGCCCGTCATGTCTGGCGAACGCCTACTGGCAGCCGCCATATGAACAATATGCTGACTTCCGGCCAGACCCCATGGTTGCAGATCGTGCTGGTGATCCTGTTGGCCTCTGGTGCCGCGCTGGTCAACTACCCGCTCAGCAGCTACCGACCCACCCCTGAGAATAGCGTATTGCGGCATCAATCGATCCAGTCTGTCGATGCACGCTTATGGCAGGACCCGTTTGCCGCGATCCGCAGCGCGGAATCCAGATCAGCAAGAACCGCATGCGAGGCCAGCACCAAGGACGATTGCCCCGCAGATGCGGACATCGCGTGGCTATCCAGCTTGCGCAGCCAGTATGGTGATCAGCATGCCTTGACTCTGGGAGTGATGGTGTCCGGTGGGGCCGCTGTCGGCGACAACGAAGCCAGGCGACGCGCCCGGTATGCGGTGCTCTCCGCATTGCAGGTACAGGGATACTCGCCGGAGGATGCAGAACGCATCGGTCAGGTCAGGATAGCACCAGGCACGGCCCCCTCTTCCTGCAGCAGTGTACCGGCGAGCATACCGTTCGAGTGGCTGAGCCAGGATAACGCTGTCACAGCCAAGAAGATCCTGCTGCTGTGGCTGGATGAGCGTGCAATAAGCGAGACCCGCTTCAATGGTCAACAACTCGCCCCGGCCAACGCCAGCCTGTGCATCGCCAGCCTGCTGGCTGCCATAAGCCCGGAGCGCAATGCACTGATAGGCCCGGCTTCCTCCTCCATGCTGCTGCAGATGCTTAGCGACCTGAAACAGCCGTTAACGCCTGTATCGCCGGACGATGGAACCGCGCAACTGCCAATCAGCCAACTGGCGGTGTATTCCCCTTATGCCACCGTGGCACATGACCCCAGTGATCCCGCCTTGCACGCACGCGGATTTGCATTCCACCGCAATGTGTCCACGGACGATGTGCTGGCGGCCGTCATATTCAAGGAGTTGCATCTGCGCCGCATAGGCAAGGATTATGGCTTGAGCCCGCAGGCGCAGGCTGGTCATATCGCCCTCATCAGCCAGTGGGATACGCTGTACGCACGCCGCCTGCAACAAAGCTTCGAGGGTGACTCGCAATTTCAGACCCACCATTTTCGTTTCATGCGTGGTCTGGATGGGAAGCTGCATGACAGCAAGGAACCCACGCGCAGCGATGCAGCCAGCAGCAGGAACGGAACGCCAGACCCGGCCAGCATAGAACGTCCGGATGGTGATGCCCAGACCGATTACCTGCGCCGCATCAGTGCAGAGCTGGCCCAAAAAGACCGCCTGTTGCGCGCTGAATGCAGCCTGGGTAATCGCATACTCAAACAATGCGGCATTCGTGCCATTGGTATCCTGGCCAATGATTATTACGACAAGCTGTTGATCCTGCAGGCCTTGCGCAAGCAGTTTACAGAAGCCATTTTCTTCACTACCGACCTTGAAGCGGCGATGCTGCACCCCGCCGACAATCAACACACCCGCAATCTGCTGGTAGCGTCCAGTTTCGGTCTCGGCTTGCCCGGCATAGGGGGCTTGAGTCTGCAGGATGGTATCGCCCCATTCCGGGATAGTTATCAGACAGCGACCTTCCATGCGACACAACTGGCAGTGTGCAAGTCGCTGGCAATGCGCGATGCACGATGCGAATCTCTGAGCAATTTAAACCCTTCGGCACAGCTGTACGAGATCGGCTTGAACCAGGTCATTCCCCTGCAGACCGCAGCTGCGACTGCGGCAACAGACAGGCAATGGCCCTACTATCTGGGCTTGCTGATCGGCATCACGCTGTGGTGGGCATACCTGATCCGTTTCCCGGTAGCCATCAGCCAAGGTCAGGCCAGCCATCTGGACGGAGGCTACAAAGCCCGGTGGCAGACCATCAAACCAGCACTGCTATTGATTGGCAGCCTGGCGATCGTGCTACTTGCAGCGCGACTGATACAGCTGACCCATGAGCCACTGTACTGGCTGGAAGGCGTGAGTAGCTGGCCCAGCGAGCTACTGCGCATGCTTGCACTGATCGTGAGCTTGAGCTGCATGCTGCACTTACATCAGCGGATACGTGCCAATCAGGCGCTGCTGCACACACATTATTTTGCAGAGGATGCTGGTTGGGGTGAGCTCGACGACCCGCGCCAATACCGCGTCTGGCAAGCCTGGCAGCACTTCCGCCAGGCCAGCTTCGGCCGCGTGTTCAGACGCGCCTGCGTGCACACCACCCTGCTGATGTTCATCGGCATCTGTTTATTGCTGGCGCTGGGGCTGCCCAACACGCCAGTACGCGGCAACAGCGCCTACTACTTCAGCAATGCGCTTTATCTGATCAGCGCAGGCATGGTGATCCTGCTCATCTTCTGCGTGGCCAGCTACATCGCCAGCTGCGTGGAGCTGATCAAGGAGCTCAGTCAGGAAACACGCTGGCCGCTGCGGCAGCTGGAGAAGTTCCAGCTGCCGCAGGGGCAGGAATACCGCTTCGATGACTGGCTGGAGATCAGGATGATCGCCGAGCTGACCACACCGCTCAGCATGCTGGTGTTCTATCCCATTGCGCCACTGATGCTGCTACTGGCCTCACATAGCCAGCTGTTCGATGCCTGGGACTTCTCCCCGGCGTTCATCCTGTTGTTCGCGGTGGCATTCGGCCTGGTGTTGTTGCATGCCTGGTGGCTGCGCAATGCAGCGGAACGAGCCCGTCAGCGCGCCATCGACGGCCTCGAACTACAACTGTTGCAGCTGCATGGCATGCACACGCTGGACAACCGGCAGTCGCTGATCACGCAAGGCAACCTGATCATGAGCCGCATCGCCGCATACCGTAGCGGGGCTTTCGCCCCATTCTCGCAGCAAGCCAGTGTCCGGGCGGTGCTGTATGTGATTGGTGCCGTTTCCGGGCTCAAGCTGGCCGAATACATGACCGCTTTGAACATTTAGATCCATTACAAAACGGCTGCTTGCTGCATACAGCCTCTTACAAACCTCAGGGAGACAACATGCCATTGGAACAATTGATACTGGTTATCCTGCTTGGCGCCATGCTGGGTGCAGCTGGTCAATGTGTACGCGTCATCGCCGGCTTCAAGAAGCTGCATGGCAAGGCCGAACGTACCGGCACCTCGGTCAGTAAGCTGATCCAGCTGTCCGACCTGTACATCAGCCTGCTCATCGGCGCCGTCGCCGGTGTGCTTGGTGCGCTGTTACTATGGGAGGAGTTCCTCAACACCGATGGGCTGCAGCGCCAAACCGTATTCACACTGCTGGGCATGGGCTACGCGGGCTCCGATTTCATTGAGGCTTTCATTAAGAAATATGTGCCTGAATCGCCCTGACCCGCCTCAACGAAAACACTGGAAACATCGCTGCTCACCGCGCAAAATCCAGCAGTCAAGACTAGCCGCCAGAACAGGTAGACTAAAGGCTGGGAACCATGCCCTGTCATCAAAAATAAAGCGGGGTGGTGCATGGAAAAAACGCTGGATAATGTATATATTTGATACAGCGTTGCAAGCTTGATTATTTTTACCTTACCAGGGAGCCATCATGGCAGAAGATTTTATGAAAGACAGTAAAGAACGCGTTGCGCTTGACCTACTCAAGCTGATCGGAGAAAAGGAAGACTCCGATCCCAAGGCCGTTCGTGATCGCAGCTACTGGATCGCGCTTTATCACCATTGCTACCTCGCAGCCAACGGCGCTTCTCCCAAAGAGATCTTCGAGAAAAAATAAGCCAATTCCGCACCCATTAAAAAGCCTGCATCTGCAGGCTTTTTAATGGGTGAAGCTCGGTCTAACAGACGTCTCATTTACCGCGTGTGGGCGCACGCGCCGGGCTGCGGGCTGCAGTTTTGATTCTGGACCCGGTTCTGGCTGCAGCGGCAACCACAGGCTTGATCGGCTGCCAGGCCGGAACCAGATGCTTCTTGCCGTTACCGATCAGGTCGGCACGCCCCATCTTCTTGAGGGCTTCGCGCAACATGGGCCAGTTGTTGGGGTCATGGTAGCGGATGAAGGCTTTGTGCAAACGGCGTACGCCACCGGCTTTGGGGATGGGCACCTGTTCGCTGTCATGGGTGACCTTGCGCAGCGGGTTCTTGCCGGAGTGGTACATGGCCGTGGCCATCGCCATCGGTGTAGGCGTAAAGGTCTGCACCTGATCCAGCTTGAAATCGTATTTCTTTAGCCACAGCGCCAGGTTCAGCATGTCTTCATCGGTGGTGCCAGGGTGTGCCGCGATGAAGTACGGGATCAGGTATTGCTCCTTGCCTGCTTCTTTCGAGAATTTCTCGAACATGAGTTTGAACTCATCGTATGCGCTCATGCCCGGCTTCATCATCTTGGACAGCACATTGTCTTCGGAATGCTCGGGCGCGATCTTGAGGTAGCCGCCCACATGGTGCTGCACCAGTTCCTTGACGTATTCAGGCGAGGTCACGGCCAGGTCATAGCGCAGGCCGGAGCCGACCAGGATCTTCTTGACGCCCTTGATGGCGCGGGCCTTGCGATATAGCTGGATCAGGGCCGAATGATCGGTGTTGAGGTTCTCGCAAATGCCAGGATACACACAGGACAGCTTGCGGCAGGCCTGTTCTATGGTTTCCGATTTGCAGGCCATGCGGTACATATTCGCAGTGGGGCCGCCTAGGTCGGAGATCACGCCGGTGAAGCCTTCCACCTTGTCGCGGATCTCCACGATCTCGTTGAGGATGGATTCTTCCGAGCGGCTCTGGATGATGCGGCCTTCGTGCTCGGTGATGGAACAGAAGGTACAACCGCCGAAGCAGCCACGCATGATGTTGACCGAGAAGCGGATCATCTCCCAGGCCGGGATCCTGGCCGCGCCATAGGCTGGATGCGGCTTGCGCGCATAGGGCAGATCGTAGACGTAATCCATTTCCTTGGTGGTGAGCGGGATGGGTGGCGGGTTGAGCCACACTTCACGGTCGCCATGGCGCTGCACCAGCGCGCGCGCATTGCCAGGATTGGACTCGAGGTGCAGCACGCGCGAGGCATGCGCATACATCACCGGGTCCTGCGAGACTTCTTCATAAGCAGGCAAACGCACCACCTGCAATTCACGCGGCACCTTCTGCTTGCGCACGATCTGGATGGCACTGACGCCCGCAGGCAAGGCTGCGCTGGCGTCTATCTTGTCGTCCGTCTCGCAACTGGAACCGGCGCCCATCTTCATTTCATAGGGGTCTACATGCACATCGACCTTGCCCGGCCTGTCCATCTGCGTGGAAGCGACCTCCTGCCAGCCCTCCGGAATACGCTTGCGCAGATAAGCCGTGCCACGGATATCGGTGATCTCGCTGACCGGTTCGCCACGTGCGATACGGTGCGTGAGCTCCACCAGGGCGCGCTCGGCATTGCCGTACAACAGGATATCGGCCTTGGAATCGACCAGAATGGAGCGGCGTACCTTGTCCGACCAGTAATCATAGTGTGCGATGCGGCGCAAACTGGCTTCGATGCTACCGACCACCAAGGGCACATCGGGGTAGGCTTCGCGGCAGCGCTGGCTGTAGACCAGCACGGCACGATCCGGGCGTTTGCCCGCCGCAGCGCCCGGCGTGTAGGCATCGTCAGAACGTATCTTGCGGTCAGCCGTATAGCGGTTGACCATGGAATCCATATTGCCGGCGGTGATGCCGTAATACAGATTAGGTTTGCCCAGCGCCTTGAAGGCATCGGCAGACTGCCAGTCCGGCTGAGCGATGATGCCGACGCGGAAGCCCTGGGCTTCCAGCAAACGGCCGACCAGCGCCATGCCAAAGCTGGGATGGTCGATATAGGCGTCACCCGTGACCAGAATGATGTCGCAACTATCCCAGCCGAGCTGCTCCATTTCGGCGCGCGTCATCGGCAGCATGGCGGCGACGCCAAAGCGCTTGGCCCAGTAGGGGCGATAGGTATTGATTTGTCTCGGAGTTTCCATGAGGCGCGCATTCTACTATGTTTGCAGGATAAGCCCTAATCAATTGAATGCATGATGAAATCCAGCCTGACCGGCATTCCCGTGCATCGCCGCACCCAGCATGGGCAGGCACGGCACAAGACTCAATGGATACAGCATTCAATAAGATAATATAGGCAAACCTTATGCCTGTTTTGACACCATGATCCCTTGGCTTGCATCCGACGCCCCTTTCCCGCCACTAGAGCAGGCCCTGCAGGAACCCAACGGCCTGCTGGCCGCGAGTGCAGAACTGGATTGGCGGCGTCTGTTGCAGGCTTATCAGCGCGGCATCTTCCCGTGGTTCAATCCGGGCGAACCGGTGTTGTGGTGGAGTCCGGACCCACGCACGGTGCTCTACCCTCAGGAACTCAAGGTTTCGCGCTCGTTGAGGCAGCGCATGCGCAGGCAGGATCATGAGATCCGTTACAACACCGCGTTCGAGCGGGTCATTGCGGCCTGCGCCAGCACGCCGAGACCAGGGCAGCACGGCACCTGGATAGACCAGCAGATCATCCACGCCTATTCCGAACTGCACGCACGCGGTTATGCGCACAGCGCGGAGACCTGGATGGACGGAGAACTGGTCGGTGGCCTGTATGGCGTTAGCATAGGTAAAGTGTTCTATGGTGAATCCATGTTCCACCATGTCAGCGATGCCTCCAAACTGGCTTTCGTGCAGCTGGTGCAGGCGCTGCAGCAGGCTGGCTGTGGGCTGATCGACTGCCAGATGCACACCGCGCATCTACACCGCTTTGGTGCCAGGCCCATCCCGAGAACCCTGTTCGCACGGCAGCTGTCAGAATTGGTAGACTGTCACGTCGATTACCCCTTCTTCAACAGGAACCCCACACCCGGATCATGACGCTACCCGGCGAAAGCTCACTGCAACGCATCCAGTTCTACGCAAGTAGCAGCTATGCCTGTGGTTACCTGCCGGGCAAGCTGGCGCAGTCACTCATCGCCACACCGCACCACCTGATCGATAGCGCAGCCTACAGCGGGCTGATCCAGCTTGGGTTCAGACGCAGTGGCAAATTCGCATACCGTCCGCACTGCGAGCACTGCAATGCCTGCATCGCAGTCCGGCTGCCCGTCGCGGAGTTCAAGCCATCGCGTAGTCAGCGGCGCGCCTGGAAACAGCATCAATCCCTGAGCACCCGTATCCTGCCTCTGGAATTTCGTGAAGAGCATCATGCGCTGTATCAGCAATATCAACTGGCACGCCACAGTGATGCTGACCCGGCACAGAACAGCGCCGCCCAATACCGTGAATTCCTGGTGCAAAGCAATGTGCACAGCGTGATGGTGGAATTTCGCGACCAGGACAAGTTATGCATGGTCAGCGTAGTGGACGTCGTCGGCGATGGCCTCTCTGCGGTGTATACCTTTTATGACTGCAGTGATGTACGCAGCAGCTACGGCACCTTCAACGTGTTGTGGCTGAACGCCTGGTGCCAGGCACTGCAACTGCCTTACCTTTATCTGGGCTACTGGATCGCCGAGAGCCGGAAAATGGCCTATAAGCAGCAATTCCAGCCGCAGCAGGGGCTGATCGATGGCGAGTGGGCACCCTTGCGCATCGCACCCTCTGGCAAATAACCACAGGCCAGGCTTGCGCTACAGATCAAAGCAAGCGCAGCTTGTCCTACGAATCAAGCAAGCGCAGCTTGCGCTACAAACAAGGGCAACTAGGCTGGTTCAGAGGGAATCACCCTGTTTGCATCCAAGCTGCATAGCAATTTTCTGCATCAGTTTGAACTTTTTGCATCACAGTGATTCTTATCCACTGTCATCTCCGTTACAAACCGGCGTTCAAGGGCGAGGAAACTCGTGTTTGAGCGCCGATTTTGTTTCAGTGGCAGCAGCTTGACCTGGCAAGCTGCGCATGTGCACACTGCCAGAAACCAGCGGCTAGCATACGCCCAGTCTTGCCCTCGCTTGATCCACTTTAGCGCTCACGCTGCCTGCCCTGACCGGCAAAGCACCCATGTTACAATTGCCTCTTTTTATTTCGCGTGTGATCCCGTTGAACAAGATCGTTATCTTTGGTGTGGGGCTGATCGGCGGCTCGCTGGCCATCGCTATCCGGCAAGCACACCCTGCAGTCGAGATCGTCGGCCTGGGCCGCGATGGTGAGCTGTTGCATGCTGCGACCGAACTCGGCGTCATCGACCGCACGGCAGCTTCTATCGCGGAGGCCATGCAGGACGCCGATCTGGTGGTGATTGCCACGCCGGTGGCGCAGATACGCGCCATTTTGCAAGCCATCACGCCCCACCTGCAGGCGCATACCATCGTCACCGACGTGGGCAGCACCAAATCCGATGTATTGGCTTATGCACGACAGGCGCTCCCGGCCGACTACCGTGGCTTCGTCGCAGGCCATCCCATCGCTGGCGCAGAAAAAACCGGTGTCACGGCAGCACGTGACGGCTTGTTCCATCACAAGCATGTGGTGCTGACCCCTGATGCGCACACCAGTGCACAAGCATTACAGTCTGTGCAATCACTGTGGGAAAGCGCAGGCGCAAAGGTGGTGTGCATGAGCGCACAACAGCACGATGCGATCTTCGCAGCGGTCAGTCATTTGCCGCATCTACTCGCCTTCGCTCTGGTGAACGAACTGGCCAGTCGTGACAACCAGGTCGAGCTGTTCCGTTTTGCCGCCAGTGGCTTCCGTGATTTCACGCGCATCGCGGGCAGTTCGCCCGAAATGTGGCGTGATATCACGCTCGCCAACCGCAGCGCGCTGCTGGCCGAGCTGGACGCCTACCAAAAACAATTACGCCAATTGCAAACCCTGATCGAGCACCAGGACAGCGCGGGCCTGCTGGCCATGTTCGAACATGCCAGCCAGGCGCGCAACACCTGGGCAGAAAGCCTGCAGTCGCAATGAAACAACTCCATCTTGCCGCTGTGCATCAAGCACAAGGCAGCATCGCCCTGCCCGGCTCAAAGAGCATCTCCAACCGCATGCTGCTGCTGGCGGCCCTCGCCTCCGGCACCACCGAGATCCGCGACCTGCTGGTATCGGACGATACCGACCGCATGCTGGACGCGCTGAAATTGCTGGGTGTGCCACTGCATCATCAAAGCAAACATAGCTGGCAGGTCACCGGTGCCGATGGGCGATTCCCGGTGAAACAGGCAGCACTGTTCCTGGGCAACGCTGGGACCGTATTCCGTCCGCTGACAGCGGCACTCGCCTTCAGCGACGGTGATTATCAGCTGTCCGGTGTGGCGCGCATGCATGAACGCCCGATCGGGGATCTGGTCGATGCTTTGCGTCTGACCGGCGCTCACATCGACTATCTGCACAACCCGGGCTTTCCGCCATTGCACATCCGTCCGGGCAAGATCGTGTTCGATCAGCCAATACGCGTGCGTGGCGATGTGTCCAGCCAGTTCCTCACCGCCCTGCTGATGGCCCTGCCGCTGACCGGTCAGGACTGCACCATTGAAGTTGAGGGAGAACTGATCTCCAAACCTTATATCGAGATCACGCTGAACCTGATGGCACGCTTCGGCGTGCAGGTCAGCCGCGAAGGCTGGCAGCGCTTCCAGCTGCATGCTGGCAGCCGCTACACCAGCCCCGGCGTACTGCAGGTGGAAGGTGATGCATCCTCAGCCTCTTACTTCCTGGCCGCAGGCGCGATCGGTGGTGGCCCGGTACGCGTTACCGGGCTCAATGCGCAGAGCATACAGGGCGATGTACGTTTTGCCGATGCGCTGGCCTTGATGGGGGCGGATATTCGTTATGGTGACAACTGGATCACGGCCAGCGGCAATGGCAAGCCGCTGCGCCCCATCGACCTGGATTGCAACCACATCCCGGATGCTGCCATGACGCTGGCCATGCTGGCCTTGTTCGCGGATGGCACGTCCACCTTGCGCAATATCGCCAGCTGGCGCGTAAAAGAGACGGACCGGCTAACTGCCATGGCCACCGAACTGCGCAAGCTGGGCGCAGAGGTGGAAGAAGGTGCTGACTATATCCGTATCACACCACCCGCCAGATTGACGGCAGGCGCGGCTATCGACACCTACGACGACCACCGCATGGCCATGTGCTTTTCACTGGCCTCGCTGGGCAAGGTAGACGTCATCATCAATGACCCGGATTGTGTGGCGAAGACCTTCCCGGATTATTTCCAGCAATTGGGCACGCTGCTAAGCTGAGCTGTACGACTAAGCTAGGCAACTAAACCAGCCCACCCGACTTCAGCCGCATCACCGACAGGCCAGTCGCACCCAGGCCGCTGACTGCTAATGCACATGCCCCATGAAATTGATCTCGGCGGTATTTCCTTCTATACGCTGCCATATCTTTTCATGGAAAAAATACGCTACCGTGTTGAATGCGGGCTCCACGAGAGCGATCGCGCCACCGACCGCCACACTGCCAGTCATGACATAGCCTACGCTGAACGCAACGCTGAAGTGCACTGCCGCAAATGAAAGTGTTTTTGCCATGATGCTTCGCTCCTGTTGTCACAAATTAAATTAGAATGACGTCATCATGCCGGGGTTGGCTTGATTAATCTAATCAATTGTTTTAATTTTATCGATAGATAACAACAATCATGAACACAGCATCCATTACCGTGGTTGCCATTGACGGCCCGTCTGCGTCTGGCAAAGGCTCGGTTGCACAAAGGGTGGCAAAACATCTGGGTTACGGCTACCTGGATTCAGGGGCCTTGTACCGCATCGTTGCCCATGCCGCACAACAACAGAACGTCTCGTGGCAGGACGCCGAAGCATTGGCCGCGCTGGCGCGTGGTCTACATATCGAATTCCACGGCGAGGACGTCCTCGTCAATGGACAGGACGTAGGGGACGCCATCCGCAGTGAGGCCATGGGCAAAGGGGCCTCGGAAGTGGCCGTGCATGGCCCGCTACGCGCCGCCCTGCTGGATGTGCAGCACGATTTCCGTCAGGCACCTGGCCTGGTCGCCGATGGCCGTGACATGGCAACGGTGGTGTTCCCGGACGCCGCCATCAAGATATTCCTGACCGCTGCCGTGGAGATCCGCGCAGAGCGCCGTTACAAACAACTGCTGGCAAAAGGTGCAGCAGCAGACCTCTCCACCATACTGGAAGACCTCAAAGCCCGCGACGCACGCGACCAGCAGCGTGCCGCAGCGCCACTGGTGCAGGCAGAAGATGCCGTACTGCTGGACACCAGCGCCATCGATCTTGAGCAAAGTGTTGCGCAAGCGATTGAAATAGTAGCGAACATCAAAACTATTGCGCTATAATTACATTTCGAATTACCCCTTGATTTACAAGCGCTTGCGCCTTATTGGCAAGCCAAGCGTCCTGACTTGAATACGGGATGCACGTCGGCGCCGTGAGCACCTTACGCTCACGGTTTTTTTAATTGACCCGCTGCACGGCGGGATTATTTAGGTACTTTTTTAATGACTAACCTTTCAACCCCCTCCATGGAAAGCTTTGCCGCACTGTTTGAAGAGAGCCTTGAGCGTCAGGAAATGCGCTCCGGTGAAGTCATCACTGCAGAAGTGGTGTCCGTGGATTCCGATTTCGTCATCGTCAACGCCGGCCTCAAATCCGAGAGCGTGATCGCTGCCAGCGAGTTCCTGAACGACCGCGGCGAATTGGAAGTTAACGTTGGCGACTTCGTAAAAGTCTGCATCGAATCCCTGGAAGATGGCTATGGTTCCACCAAGCTGTCTCGCGAAAAGGCCAAGCGCCTGGCGGCATGGCTGGATCTGGAAGAAGCCATGAACGAAGCCCGTGTCATCAAGGGCATGGTCAATGGCCGCGTCAAGGGTGGCCTGACCGTGCTGGTAAACGGCATCCGTGCCTTCCTGCCCGGCTCCCTGGTTGACCTGCGTCCAGTCAAGGACACCACGCCTTACGAAAACAAGGAATGGGACTTCAAGGTCATCAAGCTGGATCGCAAGCGTAACAACGTGGTGGTTTCCCGTCGTGCCGTGCTGGAAGAAAGCATGGGCGCAGACCGCGAAGCACTGCTGGCCAACCTGAAGGAAGGCGCAGTGGTCAAGGGTATCGTCAAGAACATCACCGACTACGGCGCGTTCGTGGATCTGGGTGGTATCGACGGCCTGCTGCACATCACCGATCTGGCATGGCGCCGCGTCAAGCACCCATCCGAAGTGCTGACCGTAGGTGAAGAAGTTGAAGCCAAGATCCTGAAGTTCGATCAAGAGAAGAACCGCGTTTCCCTGGGCATCAAGCAACTGGGTGATGATCCATGGGTCGCACTGAGCCGCCGTTACCCAACCAGCACCCGCCTGTTCGGCAAGGTGACCAACCTGACCGACTACGGTGCGTTCGTTGAAATCGAGCCAGGTATCGAAGGTCTGGTCCACGTGTCCGAAATGGATTGGACCAACAAGAACGTGCATCCTGCCAAGATCGCCCAACTGGGTGACGAAGTAGAAGTCATGATCCTGGAGATCGACGAAGACCGCCGCCGCCTGTCCCTGGGCATGAAGCAATGCCAGGCTAACCCATGGGATGATTTTGCTGCTTCCCACAAGAAGGGTGACAAGGTCAGCGGTCAGATCAAGTCCATCACCGACTTCGGCGTGTTCATCGGCCTGCCTGGTGGCATCGATGGCCTGGTCCACCTGTCTGACCTGTCCTGGAACCAGACTGGCGAAGAAGCCATCCGCAACTTCAAGAAGGGCGACGAACTGTCCGCCATCGTGCTGAGCATCGATGTCGAGAAGGAGCGCATCTCCCTGGGCGTCAAGCAAATGGACAACGATCCATTCAATGCTTACACCACCGTCAACGACAAGGGCGCTGTCGTCAAGGGCACCGTCAAGGCTGTTGAAGAAAAGGGTGCCGTGATTCAGCTGGACGGCGAAGTTGAAGGTTATGTACGTGCTTCCGAAATCTCCAAGGAGAAGGTCACGGACGTCGCCAGCGTACTGAGCGTGGGCCAGGAGATCGAAGCACGCATCACCAACATCGACCGCAAGAGCCGCAGCATCAGCCTGTCCATCAAGGCCAAGGACCAAGCCGACGAAGCTGACGTCATGCAAAAGCTCAGCAATGAGGGTGCCGCTGGCACCACCAACCTGGGTGCACTGCTGAAAGCCAAGCTGGATGGCAAGAACAACGAGTAAGTTGTTCAAGAGTTAAAGGTCTCACCATGACAAAATCAGAGCTGATTGCCAATCTGGCAGCCCGATTTCCGCAACTGGTGGTCAAGGATGCCGAACTTTCGGTCAAAACCATCCTTGACGCCATGGCGGATAATCTGGCCACAGGTGAACGCATCGAGATCCGGGGTTTCGGTAGTTTCAGTCTGAACTACCGCCCCCCGCGTCTGGGCCGTAATCCCAAGACTGGCACCAAGGTGCAGGTACCCGAGAAGTATGTACCGCATTTCAAGGCCGGCAAGGAATTGCGCGAACGCGTCGATCTCGAATAAGCCTATGCACTTTGTGCAGCGGACGCAGTATTCGCCGCACAACCCCCTATAACGACAGCCTCTGTGCTGTCGTTTTTTTATGTCGGCCAGTTCACATCCCCAGTGATGAGCTACAGCCACGATTAACGTTAGCGCCCGGCTAAGGTAGAATCAGGGCATGCGAGCCACTTATCTGTTTTTCACCGCTGTCCTGTTCATCCTGCTGCTCGGCTTTGCGCTCAAAAATGCTGACCTGGTCGAACTGCAGTACTACCTGGGATTCAGCTGGCGCGCACCTTTGTCGCTGATGCTGTTGATCACCTTTGGTCTGGGCATCCTGTTCGGCATCGTCGCCTGTCTGACGCCGCTTATCCGCCAGCGCCGTCAACTGCTGGCCTACCAGCGCGAACTGAAATCCCTGCGCGGCGATAGCTGACGCTCACCCCGGAAAGAACCTCACATGGAATTCGAACTCTGGTGGCTACTGGTATTGCCACTGTTCTTTACGCTGGGATGGCTGGCGGCCCGCGTCGACATCAAGCAACTGCTGTCCGAATCCAGCCAGTTGCCAGCCGCTTATTTCAAGGGCCTCAATTTCCTGATCAGCGACCAGCATGACAAGGCCGTGGAAGCCTTCGTGGAAGCGGTGGAAGCCAACGCCGACTCCATCGAACTGCACTTCGCGCTAGGCAGCCTGTTCCGCAGGCGCGGTGAGGTGGATCGCGCCATCCACCTGCACCTGAGCCTGCTGGAACGCAAGGAACTGCCAGACCTGCAAAAACAAGCCGTGATCGCCGAACTGGCACAGGACTACCTCAAGGCAGGCCTGCTGGATCGTGCCGAAGAATTATATAAATCCCTGACCGACAGCCGCTACAAACAGCCTGCGCTGCGTGCGCTGCTGGAGATCTTCGTGCGTGAACGCGAGTGGGAACGCGCCATCGGCATCGCTACCGAGCTGGAACGCATGTCCGGCGTGCCCTTCCGCAAAGAGATCGCGCAGTACTACTGCGAACTGGCGGTAAAAGCCATCCTCAACAATGATAGCGACAGCGCACGCGCCAAGCTGCAACAGGCACTGTCGGCCAATGCCAACTGTGTGCGTGCCAATGTCATGCTGGGCGAAATCGCCGCCACGGCGGGCGAACACGAGCTGGCCATCTCGGCCTGGAAGCATATCGAATTCCAGCAGCCGGATTATCTGGGCCTGGTCGCCAACAAACTGATGGCCAGCTACCGCGCGCTGGGGCGCATGCAGGAAGGCCTCAATCTGCTCAATACCTACCTGCAAACCTACAAGACGCCCGCCCTGCGCAGCGTGCTGTATGAACTGACCCTGCTCGAACACGGCGCCGAAAGCGCAGCGCGACTGGCGCGTGACGAACTGGCCAAAAAACCCAGCCTGAAGACGCTGGACCAGCTATTGCAAGCACGCGCAGCGCTGGAACAGAGCGCAGACACGCATCTGATGCAGCAGACCGTGAAACTGGCACTGGGCAACCGCAATGCCTACTGCTGCAGCCAGTGCGGTTTCCGGGCGCGTCACTATCACTGGCAATGCCCGGCCTGCAACACCTGGGAATCCCTGCCCGCAGATCCGGAAGAAAGTAACACATGAGTCATGACCGCAAGATCGTCGTCGCGCTGGACTATGCGGATGCCGCCTCTGCGCTGGCACTGGCCAGTCAGCTCGACCCCCGCCTGTGCCGCGTCAAGGTCGGGAAAGAGCTGTTCACCGCCAGTGGCCCGCAGCTGATCGAGGCTTTGCATAAGCTGGGGCATCAGGTGTTTCTGGATCTGAAATTCCATGACATTCCGACCACGGCAGGCAAAGCCTGCGAAGCCGCCAGTCGGCTGGGCGTATGGATGCTGAATGTGCATGCCTCAGGCGGCATCGCCATGATGCAGGCGGCACGCGAAGGCGTATTGCGCAGTGGACAATCGCCATTGCTGATCGCAGTGACCGTGCTGACCAGCATGGATCAGGATGGATTGAAAGCGCTCGGCGTGCAGCGCAGCGTGGTGGAGCAGGTGGCGCACCTGGCGGGCATGACGCAACAGGCCGGGCTGGACGGCGTGGTGTGTTCGGCTCAGGAAGCAGCCATGCTGAGAGCACAGCATGATGCCGATTTCTGCCTGGTCACACCCGGCATACGTCCTGCCGATGCCAGCCTGGACGACCAGTCTCGCGTGGTCACGCCACAGCAAGCCTTGCGCAATGGCGCCAGCTATCTGGTGATCGGGCGGCCCATCACCAAGGCCGCCGACCCCTTGCTGGCACTGCAAACCATACAGGCCGGCATCGCCGCCTAGTCTGGTTCGGTCATCCCCGCCTGTGCGGGACTAGTCTAGCGTTCACTCCGTGTGATGGAACAACTGCGCTATCACTCGCTGGCTACACGCGTGCGTGCCAGCGGCGGATTGCTGGCAAAGTACTTCTTGATCCCCGACAGGATGGAGGCCGCCATTCTTTGCTGGTAAGCCGCATCGTTCAGCTTGCGCTCCTCTTCCGGGTTGCTGATGAACGCCGTTTCCACCAGGATGGACGGAATATCTGGTGATTTCAGCACCGCAAAACCGGCTTGTTCCACATGCGGTTTATGCAGGGTGTTGATCTCGCCGATGTGACCCAGCACGGATTTCCCCAGTTTCAGGCTGTCATTGATGGTGGCGGTCTGTGACAGATCCAGCAGGGTACGCGCCAGATAAGGGTCTTTCACATCCAGATTCACACCGCCTATCAGGTCCGATTCATTTTCCTTGTTGGCCAGATAGCGCGCCGACGCACTGGTGGCCCCGCGCTCAGACAAGGCAAACACCGATGAGCCACGCGCTTCCGGCCGTGTGAAGGCATCTGCGTGTATGGAAATGAACAGGTCTGCCCTGAGTTTGCGTGCCTTGACCACGCGGCCATGCAGCGGAATGAAGTAATCACCATCACGCGTCAGCACGGCACGCATATTGGGCTCGGCATCGATGAGCGCTTTGAGCTTTTTTGCGATCGCCAGCGTGATGTGCTTTTCATGCGTGCCGGTAGCACCACGCGCGCCCGGGTCTTCCCCACCATGCCCGGCATCCAGTGCGATGGTGATCAGCCGTGGATCGGTTTTGTTCTGCACTACCGGAGGCGTGACGGCAGGCGGGACGGAGGCAGGGACTTCGGCGGCTGGCGCAGCGTTGGCCACCGTGGGTTCAGTTGAGGCAGGAGTGCTGGCGACTTCCGCCGCAGCGGCTGCGTCCACACCAGCAGCAGGACCAAGGACAGGGTCCAGCACAGCGCCAGGACTGGTGGCACTGCCGCCCTTCTCCAGCTGCTGCAGCATGGCCATCAGAGGGTCGTGTTCAGGGTAGATATCCAGCACCAGCCTATGCTTGTATTCACCGGCTGGTGGCAATTGCGACAGCTGCGGCTTGATCTCGGCCTTCAGGTCGATGACCACACGCACCACGCCAGGCTTGAAGTTACCCAGACGGATCTGCTGGATATAAGGATCGTTCTGCTGGACTTTTTCAGGCAGGGATTTGAACACTGCATCCAGCTCCACACCGTCCAGATCCAGGACCAGACGCTCGGGATTGCTGAGGCGCGTCATGGTGTGACTGAGCGGCTGCGCAGCTTCCAGTGTGATGCGGGTGTAATCCGCGGCTGGCCAGACACGCGTCGCGATGAGCTTGTCTGCTGCAAACGCGGTGTGTTGCATCAGCAACAGCAGCAAGACAAGGATTCTAGTCATGGACAAATTCTGCCAGACATTGCCGGCCAGGACCAGAATTGGCGGTTAAACCAATTTCCCTGCCCTCGCCCTCCAAACTCAAGCTGACATCGATATCTGCGGCCGGCAGCAAGGCACTGGCGCGCTGCGGCCATTCCACCAGGCACAGGGACTGGGCATTGAAATAGTCGCGAAAGCCAGCCGATTCCCACTCTTCTGCGTCGTTGAAGCGGTACAGATCGAAATGGTAGACCGGCATGTCGGCGATCAGATAAGGTTCGACCAGCGTGTAGGTCGGGCTCTTGACCTTGCCAGCATGGCCGAGAGCGCCAAGCAGCGCCCGCACCAGCGTGGTCTTGCCGGCACCAAGGTCGCCATGCAGGTAGATGGTGAGGCCAGGGCGGACGATACGCGCCAGCGCTGCGCCCAGGGCCAGCGTGGCTGCTTCGTCCTTCAGAATACGTGTAAACTCTTGCGCCATATGGAGGATAACGACTTAATCCAGCTTGCAGCCGACATCAAACGCTGGGGCATTGCGCTCGGCTTCAGCCAGGTTGCGATTACGGACACCGATCTGTCTTTCGCGGAACAGCGGCACCAGGCGTGGACAGCCAAAGGCTACCATGGCGAGATGGATTATATGGTAAAACACGGCACCAAACGCACGCGGCCGGATGAATTGGTGCCGGGCACACGCCGCGTGATCTCGGTACGCATGGATTATCTGCCACCACAGGCACGTGACAGCCAGCAAGTACTGGACGACCGCTCACGCGCTTATATCTCGCGCTATGCACTGGGCCGCGATTACCACAAAGTGATGCGCGCGCGTCTGCAGAAACTGTGCGAGCGCATCAACAGCCAGATCGGCAGCTTTGCTTACCGGGTGTTCAGCGACAGTGCGCCGGTGCTGGAAGTCGAACTGGCCCAGAAAGCCGGCCTGGGTTGGCGCGGCAAACACACCTTGCTGCTTTCGCGCGAAGGCGGCTCCTGGTTCTTTCTGGGCGAGATCTACACCGATCTGCCACTGCCCATCGATACGCCTGGCCAGAACCATTGCGGCAGTTGCAACGCCTGCCTGGACGCATGCCCGACCGGCGCCATCGTGGCACCATACGAAGTGGACGCACGCCGCTGTATCTCCTACCTTACCATCGAGCTCAAAGGCAGCATCCCGGAAGCACTGCGCCCGTTGATCGGCAACCGTGTGTATGGCTGTGACGACTGCCAGCTATGCTGCCCCTGGAACAAATTCGCCAAACTCACGCCGCAGCAGGACTTTCAGGTGCGGCATGGGCTGGACGACGTGAGTCTGGTCCAGCTGTTCATGTGGGACGAGCCAGAGTTCAACAGCAAGATGGCCGGCAGTGCCATCTATCGCATCGGTTACCTGCAATGGCTGCGCAATCTGGCTGTGGGTCTGGGCAATGCCGAAACCACGCCAGAGGTCGTTTCTGCCCTGCAAAGCCGTGCGGATAGTGACGATGACACCCTGCGCGAACACGTGCGCTGGGCACTGGCTCAGCATCACACGAGACAAGCCGTCAACAGCCCGCTATAATCCGCCGCTTCAATTACTTAGGCCGCATTCCTTGTCCACTTCTGTGCTGTTCCGCCGCCTGACCTGGCTGCTGTTCGCAGGCTTGATCCTGTTCGTTGTATTCACCTTCGACCAGCACGGCATCAGCAACGATGAAGAGGTGCAACATGTGTATGGCCGTCTGCTGCTGGATTTCTACCGCTCCGGCTTCACCGACCTGTCCGCCTTCGATTACCGCAATCTGTATCTGTACGGCGGCCTGTTCGACCTGATCGCCGCCCTGCTGGAATGGTGGGGGCTGGTGTGGATCTGGGATCTGCGCCATCTGCTGTCCGCCGCCTTCGGCCTGCTCGGCATGGTGGCCAGTTACCGGCTGGCCAAACTGCTGGGTGGCGAGCCTGCCGGTTTTCTGGTGGTGCTATTGCTTGCCATCACCGGCGCCTGGTCGGGCGCCATGTTCACCCATACCAAGGACATCCCGTTCGCCGCCTGCATGATCTGGGCGCTGTATTACACGGTACGCCTGCTGATGGCATTGCCCAAACCGTCCATCGCGCTGAGCATCAAGCTGGGCGTCGCTGTGGGCCTGGCGCTGGGTCTGCGCATAGGTGGCGCTTTTGCGGTGATCTACCTGCTGCTGATGGTGCTGCTGGCAGGTGGCCTGATGACCAGCGGCTGGGCGGCGCGCTGGCGCTATTATGGCAATACCGTGCTGCATCTGCTGCCCGCAGGTCTCACTGCCCTGCTGCTGATGGCAGTTTGCTGGCCATGGTCGGTGATGGGCCCGGACCATCTGCTGCAAGCCGCGCGCGCCTTCTCGCATTTCAGCTTCAACATGCTCACCGTGCTGGATGGTGAAACCATGTCCATAGGGGCCGTGCCCAGGAGCTACCTGGCCGCCTATCTGGGCGTGCGCTTGCCCGAACTGTTCCTGCTGGGTTTGCTGCTGATCGTGATCGCGGCACTGCGCCAACGCAGGGCCATCCTGATAGCGCTGCGTCATGCCGATGCGCATACACTGGCCTGGCTGACCCTGGTCACTGGTGCGCTGTTCCCACTGCTGTTCATCCTGCTGGACCGCCCTGCGCTTTATAACGGTATCCGTCACTTCACCTTCATCCTGCCGCCATTGGCGATCTTGGCCGCACTGGGCCTGAGCCTGACCTGGCAGCAATTTCGTGGCAAATGGACACGCTTGACTGCAGCGCTGGTCGCCCTATTGCTGCTGGCCAACACCAGCGCCATGTTGTACCAGCTGCACCCGTATCAGTATGTTTACTACAATGGGCTCGCAGGCAGCTTCGCTGAAGCCGAAGATGACTGGGAAGGGGATTACTGGTCCAGCAGCCTGCGCGAGGCCAGCGAGGCGCTGGAGCACTATGTTCCGGACGACAGCCGTCCCGCCGCAACTCGCTACAAAGTCGCTGTGTGTGCCGAAGCCATCCAGGCCGACGCTTATCTGGATGGCCGTTTTCAGGTGACCACAGACTGGGTGGCCGCCGACTTTTTCATTTCCACCACCAGCATGCACTGCGACAAGGTACTGCAGGGCAAGGTGATCGCCGAGGTGGAGCGCATGGATACGCGACTCGCCGTGGTGAAGGACAGGCGCATGCTGACTGGCCTGCAACGCCGCCCACGCCCGGCGCCACGTTGATGCTGCTGTTGATCTTTACACCTAGCATGGGCTACCTTACTTCAGGAGTGATGACGCCATGGCAACCGTGAGTCTATCCAACAGGGAACAAAGCACACCGCACATCACCGTGATCGTGCCTGCCTACAATGAGCAACAGGCCATCGTTGCCACACTGACGCAGATCGCGTCACAGTTGCAGCAACTCAGCCCGCACTGGGACATCGTGGTGGTCGATGATGGCAGTCGTGACGAGACCGCAGATCGGGTGCGGGCACTTGGGCCTGAACATCGCGTCACACTGGTGCGCTTTTCGCGCAATTTCGGCAAGGAATATGCCATCAGCGCCGGTCTGCAACAGGCGCGTGGCCAGGTCACCATCTGCATGGACGCCGATGGCCAGCATTCCAGCAGCCTCGTGGCTGACATGCTGGAAAAATGGCGCGGCGGTTATGACATGGTGTATGCGGTGCGTCAGGACCGTCATGTGGAAAGCCGTTTCAAACGCTGGGGCAGCCGCCTGTTCTACCGCGCCATCAGCATGGGCGGGCAGATCGACATCCCGCGTGACGCGGGCGACTTCCGCCTCATGGACCGTTGTGTGGTCAAGGCGCTGCTATCCCTGCCCGAGCGCAACCGCTTCATGAAAGGCATGTACGCCTGGGTGGGCTACCGCTCGATCGGCATCCCGTACACCCCTTTGCCGCGCAGCCATGGCGAAAGTACCTTCTCCAAACTCAGGCTGATGCAACTGGCCTGGACCGGCATCACCAGCTTTTCGGTGATCCCGCTGCGACTGGCCAGCGCGGTAGGTGGCTTGCTGGCGCTGCTGGCCTTTGCGTATGGCATCGTGGTGGTGGTCGACAAGCTGTTTCTGAACGAGTCGGTGCCGGGCTGGCCTACGGTGGTCGCCAGTATCATGTTCTTTTCCGGGGTGCAATTGCTGTTCATCGGCATCCTGGGCGAGTACCTGGCACGCGTCTACGACGAAGTGAAAGGACGCCCCAGCTACATCGTCGCTGAAGTGTTCAGCCATCAGGAAGCGCAAACCGCGCTGCTGACCGGCGACCTTCAGCAGGCGCTGCACGCTGACCAGGCGGTGGGCGTGACGCCGTCGCTGCGCTGAGCGATGAGCGCACTCCATCATCTGGCCGAATGGCATACCAGCCCCAGCCCATGAACGACCACCTTCCCACGCCAGCCAGCATCTCCTGGTTCACCTTGGTCGGCATCGCCGCCGCCCTTGTGCACTATGTAGTGGCGGTAAGCCTGGAAGCCTGGCAGCTAACGCCGGGCTGGGCCAATGTGTGCGGCTTTGCGCTGGCGTTCCCGGTCAGTTATATCGGGCATCGCCGCTGGTCGTTCGCACAACAGACCGCATCGCACTGGCAGGCGCTGCCGCGCTTTCTGGCGGTTGCCATCGCAGGTTTCGCAGCCAATCAGTTATTGCTGATCAGCCTGCTACATGGCTACAGCTGGCTGCCGTTCTGGCTGGTGCTGGGCCTGGTGATGGTAGTGATCGCCGTCTCGACCTATGTGCTGAGCCGTTACTGGGCCTTCAAATGAAGGCCGCTGATTCGAATCAGGCACTCATGGCGATGCAAGCGCTGGTCATCAGCGCGGATGATTATGCTCAAAACGCTGCCATCGATGCTGGCATCCTGCGCCTGATCGCGCTGGGCAAGCTCAGCGCGACCTCCTGCCTGACGCTGAGCCCGCGCTGGCCGCAGGCGGCGCAGCAACTGGCGCAGTACCGCAGCCGGGCCGACGTTGGCCTGCATCTGGATTTCACCCAGTATGTGCAGCCTCTGCACATGCCTCTGGCACAACTGATACGCAGCAGTCTGCTGCGAAGATTACCGGCATCTGCCGTCCGCAACAGCATCCTCCAGCAACTGCAGCGCTTCGAGGATGCCACCGGCCATGCACCGGATTACATCGATGGGCACCAGCATGTGCATCAACTGCCGCAGATACGCACCGAGCTAGTGGCTATTTTGCAACAGCGCTATGCCAAGGAACATCGGCCATGGCTACGGCTGGCCCGTCCTGACTGGAAAGACGGGGTCAAAGCAGGGGTGATACGGCTGCTAGGCGCAGCGGCACTGGAACAGGCAGCGCAGCAAGCTGGCATCGCCTGCAGTCAGCGTTTGCTGGGCGTGTACGGATTCGGGCAGGCAAGCAGCTACCTGCCGCGCCTGCAGCGGGCGCTGGATCAGGCAAGCGATCAGAAGGGAACAAGGGGGCTGACAAACGGGCTGGTAGTGCTGATGTGCCATCCTGCCACCAGCGAGCAGGACGACCGCAACGACAGCATCCAGGCCGACCGCAGGCAGGAATACAACGACCTGCTGCACTATGACCTGGAAGCGGCGCTGGCGTCCCGTCAGCTCAGGCTGCTACGCGGGACAGATTACTTCAGGGTTTGACCGTTTTGGCAGGTGGCAGAATGTTGCAATCCTCAAAACCATAATTGCCACCGTTGTCATCCGGCTCGTAATACTTCTTGCGGAACGACAGGCGGCCGCGGCTATCACGCTTCATCAGTGCCAGACCGGTGCTTTGCTCCACATTCTTGCCATCACCCAGCTGGAAGCTGATGGCCAGGCGCGGACCGTCGGCTGCGGCTTGTCCATGATAGACCACGGAGTTGGGGGTTTCTACCGTATAGTGGTAAGCACCAAAGTCGCCGTAGCTGCTGACACGGTTCAAGCGCAGGCCCACGGTCACTTCGTAGTCACCCACTTTTTCGTTATAACCCTTGCAGGAGTAAGTGCCGCTGTAATTGCGTCCAGTGAAATCAGGCTTGGCCTGGGCTGCACTATTGGCCAGGATGGCCAGGGAGATGAACAGAAGGAATTTTTTCATGCATGGCTCTTCGTATGATTGGGTTTATTGTAACCCGTTTAGACGCTACAGATGCTTTATCAAGCATGCTGGATTATCATTATGGCTAGCTCACCCTTGTTTTTTCTTGATGCCCCGCGCACTTATGGCCTCCGCTTTTATGACCCCATCCTCAGTTTCATCTGCCCGCTGGCAGCGCTATGCCCTATTCAACCTGTTGCTGCTGATAGCGCTAGGAGCATGGTTGTATCTGCACAATCGCCCGGTCGAGCTACCAGGCTTGCCAGCCGGGATGCAAACCGGCTGCGTTTCTTACGCGCCTTATTATGGCAAGGATCAAACACCACTGCGGGCAGACACCTGGATCAGCCCGCAACAGATCGATGAGGATCTGGCCCTGTTGTCCAGACAGTTCCAGTGCGTGCGTACCTATTCTGTGGATCAAGGGCTGGAGCACGTACCGGAAGCAGCACAGCGGCTGGGCATGAAAGTGCTGCTGGGAGCCTGGATAGGTTGGGTAGACAGCAAGAACCGCCAGGAACTGAACAAGGCCATCGCCCTGGCGAACCGTTACCAGTCCACCGTCAGCGCACTCATCGTCGGCAATGAAGTGCTGCTACGTGGCGAGCAGACCCTGCCCGCCATGCAAAAATACCTTCACCATGCGCAGGAATCCACCTCAGTGCCGGTCACCTATGCCGATGTCTGGGAATACTGGTTACGCTATCCGGGCCTGGCGCCTTCGGTCGATTACATCACCGTGCATATCCTGCCTTACTGGGAAGACCATCCGCAATCCATAGACAACGCCATCCCGCACGCGCAGCAGGTCATGAACAAACTGGCTGTAAAGTTCGACAAGCCTTTGTTCGTAGGTGAGACCGGCTGGCCATCACGCGGTCGGCAACGTGGCGAATCCGTTCCCAGCCAGGTCAATCAGACGCGCTACCTGCGGGAATTCATCAGCACCGCCCACCAACAGGGCTGGCAATATAACCTGATCGAAGCCATAGACCAGCCTTGGAAACGTCACCTGGAAGGTACGGTAGGCGGGGAATGGGGTCTGTACGATAGCGCCCTGCAGCCCAAATTCACCCGCACTGGCAGTGTGGTGGAACGCGCAGACGGTGCCTGGCCAGCCATCTTCGCGGTCAGCGGCTTGCTGTTATGGTGTGGCATCGCGCGCCGCAAAGCGTTTGCTGGCTCCGCCATGCTGGCGATGGCCAGTCTGGGCGCCCTGACCGGCCTGGCGACCTGGGTGGGCGTGGATTATCTGCATACGGTCAGCCGCGACCTGTTCGAATGGCTGGTACTGGGCAGTCTGGGCATGCTGGCGCTCAGCATCAGCCTGCTGTTGCCACTCGGCGCGCAAGCATATACTCAAGCTCGCCAGTATCTGGGCACGGCTTTGCTGCTGTTGCTGGCGGCAGGCGCGATCACCGGCTGCTTCCTGGCTTTCGACGGGCGCTACCGTGACTTCCCGCTGTTCCTGTTCACGCTGCCGGCCTTGCAACTGGCACTGGGCGCGCGCTTGCTGGCCTTGCCACTGCGTCCAGCCAGTCGTTTGTATCTCTTCATCCACCTGCTCAGCATCACACTGGCAGCAGCCTGCGTCTTGCTTGACCCGCTTAATGACCATGCCTGGGCATGGGCTGCACTGGTGCTACTGCTGGCCACCGTAAGCTGGCCAGGCAAGCACAGCCCCACTTCATGATCTGTTTTAAAGAATCTACTCAATGACCACCAAGCCCTTACTCAAAGCATTTGTCTTTGCCCTGCTGGTAGCTGCGATCCATCTTGCGGTATGGGCGCTGGCCAACCGCGAATTGCCCATGATCAACGCCCCTTCCCTGGTCAACGGTTTTTCTTACAGCGGCTTCCAGATCACTCAGAGTCCACTGGAAAAAACCTACCCCAGCGCAGCAGAACTGCTGCAGGACTTGAAACTGCTGCGCCCATATACACGCGAGATCCGCACCTACAGCTCGCTGGATAACACCGAAGTCATCGCGTTGGCCAACACGCTGGATATGCAGGTGACCGCAGGCGCCTGGCTGAGTGGTGACGAACATGCCAATCAGCGCGAGATCGCGGCGCTGGTGGTCAAGACCCAGCAATACGACAACGTCAAGCGCGTCATCGTCGGCAACGAAGTGGTGCTACGCAATGACATGGAGATCGAGCAACTGATCACCTATCTGGACATGGTGCGTGGCCAGGTCAAGGTGCCGGTATCCACTGCAGAACCCTGGCATGTATGGCTCAAGAACCCGGAACTGGTCAAGCATGTGGACTACATCGCGGTGCATCTGCTGCCCTACCATGAAGGCCTGCCTGTAGACAAAGCGGTGGAATATGCGCTGAGCCGCTATCAGGAGCTACTGCAAACCTTCCCGCGCAAAAAGATCCTGATCAGCGAAGTGGGCTGGCCCAGCAAGGGGCCGTCCATAGGCGCATCCGTGGCTTCACAAGTGAACCAGGCGCTGTTCGTGCGCGAGTTCCTGGCCAAGACGGCGTACAAGAACTATGACTATTTCCTGATCGAAGCTTTCGACCAGCCATGGAAGATCAATATCGAAGGCTGGGCCGGGGCTTACTGGGGCATGTTCGATGCCGAGCGCAAACCCAAGTATTCGCTAAGTGGTGCCGTGCCCAAGGACACACGCTGGGAAGTGAAAGCCGCCTGGGCGACCGCGCTGGCTTTCCTGCCCATGATGTTCATCGCCTGGCGCTTCCGCCACTGGCGTCTGGGTGGCCGCCTGTCCATGGGCGTATTGCTGCAAGCTTGTATCACCACGCTGGTGGTGGCCTGGAACCTGCCCGGTGATTATTACTACACGCTGCGTGACATCGTCATTCTGATCGCGCTCATCATCGGCATGGGGCTGACCTCAGCGGTACTGATGACCTATGGTGTGGAATTCAGTGAAGTGCTGTTCAAGGGCGGCTGGCGCCGTGCATTCAAGCGTGCGGCCCCGGTACCGGTCGAGCAGCAGAAGTTCGTTTCCGTGCACCTGGCCTGTTACAACGAACCGCCGGAGATGGTGATCGCCACCATTGAAAGCCTGGTCAAACTGGACTACACGCATTACGAAGTGATCGTGGTGGACAACAACACCAAGGACGAAGCCAAGTGGAAGCCGGTGGAGGCTTATATGGCCGCCCTGCCCGATAACTTCAAGTTCTTCCACCTGCCCAAGTGGCCAGGTTTCAAGGCGGGCGCACTGAATTTCGCGCTCACCAAGACCGACCCACGCACCGAAGTGGTCGGTGTGGTCGATGCCGATTATGTGGTCACACCAGACTGGCTGGGCGCACTGGTGCCGCATTTCACATCGGCACAGGTCGCCGTGGTGCAAGCCCCGCAGGCCCACCGCGACTGGGAGAACAACTTCTTCCGGCGCATGTGCAACTGGGAGTTCGAGGGCTTCTTCCGTATCGGCATGCATCATCGGCATGAACGCAATGCACTGATCCAGCACGGCACCATGACACTGGTGCGCCATAACGCACTGGCCGAGAACGGCTGGTCGGAATGGTGCATCTGCGAAGACACCGAACTGGGCCTGCGTCTGCTGGAAGATGGTCATGAGCTGCGCTATGTGGACGAAACCTTCGGTCGCGGCCTGACGCCAGCCAACTTCAAGGCACTCAAGTCGCAACGTTTCCGCTGGGCGTTCGGTGCCATGCAGATCCTCAAGCATCATTTCCCCAAACTGATCGGCTATTCACCGCTGAGTTTTGGTCAGCGCTACCACTTCCTGACCGGCTGGTTCGGTTGGCTGGGCGATGCCTTGCAGCTGTTCTTCACGCTGGGCTCCATAGGCTGGACCATCGCCATGCTGGCCTTCCCCAAGGACTTCAGTCTGCCGGTGGCCATCATGCTCACGCCTATCCTGTGCTTCCTGCTGGTCAAGGGCGCCATGGGGCCTATCCTCTATCGTCGCACCATGAAGGAATGCGGCTGGAGCGATATCCTGGGTGCTTCCATCGCCAGCCTGGGGTTGTCGCATGCCATCGCGCGCGGCGTGCTGTCTGGCCTGATCCGCAAGGATGGCGTGTTCAAGGTGACCGCCAAGGGCAAGACCATAGGCAGCAAGCTGGGGCTGCTGATGCCGATCTGGGAAGAAACGCTGTTATTGCTGGGCCTGGCCAGTTGTAGCGCCGCCATGCTGATCACGCGCGGTGCCAACAATCTGGACGCTCAACTATGGGTCAGCATGCTGGCACTGCAGGGCTTGCCGTATATCAGCACCATCCTGTGCCAGATCATCGCTCAGTTCCCGGATCGTGCGCCTGCCAAAAAAGCAGCGCCTATGATGCCGGCCTGATCACCTGCGCTGGATAGCCGGATCTGCAGCTTGCCGCGTAGTACCGGGATCAGATCCGCATCCAGTCGCTGCTCGAAGCTGGCGCGCATCAACGGCCAGGCGGCACTCATGCCGCCACCGATGACGATGTGTGCCACGTCCACCACTTTGACGATATGCGCCAGCCCTTGTGCCAAAGCAGCGCCTGCCTGCGCATAGGCCGCCATGGCATGCACATCACCTGAGGTCGCACGCAAAGCGATGCTGTGTGCGTCCAGTTGCTGGCCTGTCGCTTCTGCATAGCTGATCGCGACGCCACTGGCGGAGGCATATTGCTCCATGCAGCCACGATTGCCACAACCGCACAGCCGACCATCCGGGACGATGATGAGATGGCCGATCTCCATCGAGACGCCATGTTCACCGGCCAGCACCTGCTGTGCGTAGACCAGTCCACCACCAACCCCGGTGCCCAGGCCCAGATAGATCAGGCCTGCCACCGGCAAAGGCATCAACTGGTATTCCCCATACGCCGCCGCCAGTGCGTCGTTATCCACGATCACGGAGCGGCCCACCGCCTCGGCCACATCGCCAGCCAGATCGACATGATGCAAACCGGGCAGATTGGGGGATTGGGCGACGAAGCCGGTATAAGGGTCGACAAAACCTGGAAAGCCGATGCCGATGGCGTCGATCTGCGGATACTGTTCCAGCATCTGCCGGATCAGGGTGGCGATGCTGTCCACGATCTGTTGCCAGGCCTGTTCAGGCTCCAGTTGTTTGCACAGCTGCGAGAAATCGGCCTGCATGCGCTGTTCGGCGACCACCTGCCTGCCCTGCACCACACCGATACGCAGATTGGTGCCGCCTATATCGATCCCTGCCAGCAACGCCATGTCAGGCCCCTGCTCAGGCTACATCGAGGCTGAGCTTGACCCCGTCTGCCAGCGCGTCCGCAGGCCATTGCAGGATCAGGGTGACCGCCTGCATGATCTTTTCAAAGCCGGCTTCGGATTGGGACACGCTGAAATGCGGATGGCTGTTGAGTTCGAACGGCACGCTGCTACGCAGCACCACACTGCCGCCCAGCACCTCATCTTCCAGACTCAATTGCTTGAGGCCCAGATAGCGCATGGCCTGGCCGAAACCACCCGGAATGTCGTTACCGATACGGAAACGTCCTGCCGGGCCGTCGCAGCTGGGCATGGCCAGGTTGATCTCGACCTTGAAAAAGCCGCTAGCCTCGACCAGTTTGGTGAAGCTGTACTCCACCACCAGCTGGTTCTTGTCCAGGCTGATCTTTTTTTGCACTTCGGCACTGCGTGCCGCGCATGCGAGTGAGGCCTTCAGTTCCAGCGCCGACTTGCTGGCGCCCGGTTTGCGGTAGGTGAGCGGTTTGACATGCCCCGCTTCACTGACCCAGGCATCGCAGAACATGTTCTTGCGCTGCGTATCCACCGCCATGTCGAGCTGGGTGATCTCGTGCTTGGACACCATGCGCTCATGCGGATTGGCGATGCCACCTGCCCCGTCATGGCCATGATCCGGCTGGGCGTTGACCTTGCGGTGATAATGTTCGGCCTGACGTGTCAGCGTGTCGGCAAAGTTGTGATGCAGCTTGTAACTGTCGAACTCGCACAGCGAGGCCGAACCGTCCAGACGCACCACCGCCTGTAACACGCCGTTCTGCAGGAACACTTCATCATGACCATCCAGATCCAGATCCAGGCTCACGCGCGCCGGGCGCTCCGTGACCTTGTCCAGCACGGCTTCCAGCTTGAGCATGGCGTTGTACAGGGCGCGGCGCAGATGTGGCAGATACAGGCCACCGAACAGGCCATGCCAGTAGGCATCATTGGCCTGACAATCGTACAGCGCGGTCAGCATCTGCTCGGTCTTTTTGTTATCAGGCAAGCCGTGATAGCGCATGGACAGCTGCAACATGCGCTTGTGCATCCAGTTGGATTCCGGGTAGCGCATAAAGAAATTGCGCCAGATACCGCCACGCACATACGGCTTGTTCATCTCGTAACGGTTGTTGTACTTCTCCTGCGCCACCAGATCGGCATAGTGATGCGCCGCTGGCACCGGTAGCGTCCATTCATTCATTTCGATGTAAGACGCGGTCGGCAGGTAGACCACACCGCGCGTACGCGCCATGGCGTGGTAATCGGAATAGCGCATGGGTTTGATGATGTCGGAGGCCAGCACGCCTTCGATGAAGTCACGTAGCCAGCCGCGCTCGTATACCCACTCATAGGTCTCGGGCCAGATGCCGAACTTCTCGATATCATCGAAGTAGATGGCGGCCGTTTGCTTGCTGTCATCTGCCAGACTCTCCAGGTAGCTGACCACTTCTGCGGCGGGCGAGAATGGCAGCCGATAGCGCAGCGCTTCGGAGATCGGGAACAGGTCCACGGTGCAACCGTCTTCTTCCGTCGTGTAATAGCCGCCCAGCACCTCGCTCGCTTTGCCGGTACACATGAAGTGGTAGTCATCCACGGTCACGTAACGCACACCGGACTTGGACAAGGCTGGCACCACGGTGGATTCCCACACCCGCTCGGTCAGCCAGGCCCCTTGTGGGCTCTGACCCAGATGTTGCTTGAGGTAGCTGGATAACTTGTTGATCTGGCCGACGCGGTCACGTGCCGGGATAGAGGCTAGCACTGGCTCGGTGAACCCGGCACCGAACAGTTCGGCCTGCTCGCGCTCCACCATCTCCTTGAGCAGGGCCATGTCCTCGGGGTAATGCTTGAGCATGTACTCCAGCAGCCAGCCGCTGATATGGATGGCAAAGCGGAAATCCGGGTATTGGTGCAGCACGCGCAGGAACGGGCCGTAACAACGCACATGGGCATCGTCCAGCACGCTTTCAAAATTACCGACCGGTTGATGTGCATGTACGCCCAGAAGTAATGCCACTGACTTTGCCACGATACCGCTCCCTGCAATAAAGGTTGATGATGCTTTGTTATTCGAATGCTTACGCTTGCGTTTCATGCACGGCCATCACCGCTGCAGCCATGGTCTGGTGCTTGCCGCGCGGTCAGTTTTCCTGGCCACGTCGCATGGTGCCGCCCATGGCCGGATCCCCACTGCCCACACTGATACGGCGATTGAGCACATCCGGCACCGGGAGTTTCAGCAAGCGATAAAGATTGCCAAGGTTCTGCCGGTACAGGCGGTCAAAACTGTCCACACTGATGGCCGAGTTGTAATCACCGAACCACCAGAACCAGTCTGAACCTTCACAGATGGCCAGCTGATGCTCGCAGGCGGCCTGCTCGGTTTCCGTTAGCGTACCTGCCTGCATCACTTTGTCGTACTGTTTCTTGGCTTTGCACAGCAGGTCCCAGCCCAGGTTCTTGTCGGGTGAGCCTATCCAGGTGCTGAAACTGCCATACACCCAGCTACCGGCCGCGATCGCGGGCAAGGTCTTGACCGGCAGCGCTTCGTTGGCTTTGCTGCGCGCGACCGTATCGCTGAAGGTGGTCATTTCGATATCGGGGTGCGTGCTCAGGGCCTCGTACAGTTCGGACAGGAAATAATGCCCGTTGTAAGGATAGTATTCCCAGGCGTTCTCACCATCCAGGATCACACTCACCACCGGCAGGCCTTCGCCATCGTAGCTGTCTCGGATGTTGTCCAGTGCCGCGATGAAGTCGTTGACGGCATCACGCGTGAACAGCTTGGAATATTCGAAACCGATCTTGTCCGACAACTGGTCGTCACGGAAGAAGCAGTAGATCTCGTGTTCGCCATCCGTGACCCGGTAAGGCTGATACAGGTATTGCTGACGTGGCGGCAGATCCAGGTTATTGAAGGATTTGTAGATACTATGGGCCAGCACGCCTTCGCCGCTGGCCGCCCATTTGACACCGTGCTCGGCCAGCAGGGTCAATGTCGCATGCGAGACAGCGCCTTCGGATGGCCACATGCCATCCGGCTCGCAGCCAAATCGTTTCAGATGACTGACTTGTGCCGACACTATGTGCGCACGTGCGCGGGCCTGACCGCCCGGATACTTGCCACATTGGGGCAAGGGCGCGAACGGCATGGCATCACGCGTGGATTTCAGGTCGATCAGCAAGGGCATGATGGGATGGTGATGCGGGGTGCTGGAGATCTCGATCTGACCGCGATGCTTGAGTTTTTTATAGCGCGGGATCAAGTCGGTGATCAATTCACCGATCAGCTTGAACAGCGCCTGACGCTCTTCGAGCGTGAAGTGGCTGCCCTTCTGCATCAAGGCCTGCACCAGGGTACTGGTCCTGCGCACACTCTCGCCGGTCCAGGCCAGGTGATACCACACCAGCAGGTCAGCGATGTAACGTGAAGACAGATAATCCAGTGCATGACCGCCCTGCGTCTCCACCGCCACATACAAGTTATACAGGCGCTGGTAATCAGCGAATGGCGTCAGCATCTTTTCGTGATTGCATTTGAAGCAGCTCTCCAGGATCAGGCGATGCTGCGCGGTGCTGATGTGCTTGAGATCGGGCTCTGCCAGCAGAGCCAGCAAGGGATCACGCATCTTGCCGGTGGCGAACTGGTCTGCATAATCTTCCAGCTGGTCCAGCAATACCGGCACGAAATTGAACGTGACGCGCGCGGCGGGCAGGTTTTCCAGATGCCAGGCCATGTCCGTGTAATCCTTCATGGCATGCAGGTAGGTCCAGGGCAGCACGTACTCGCCGCTGAGCGTGTCACGGTAATCCGGCTGGTGCATATGCCAGTAAAGATTGAGGTAGAGCTTGGGAGATGACGACTTCATGGAATGCCTTGTTGTATCGGGTTTGCGCGTCGGCATGTAATCCCCTGACTACCCGGCCACCAGGGCCGGGGGTTGCGCATGTCGATATGGATGAAAGTAATGCGGGGAGTCAGCGCGCGTAGTGCTGACCTTGCCCGAGCATTTCGGGAGTGACGAGTACGATGCCTTTTTCGGACACATAGAAGCGTTGTCTATCCAGTTCGTGATCGATGCCGATCTGCATGCCGTCCGGGATGCGGGCTCCCTTGTCGACCACCACCCGCTTCAAGGTGACATAGCGGCCTACATCCACATTGGGCAGGATCACCGAGCTTTCGATGCTGCTGTAACTGTTCACGCGTACATCCGAGAACAGCACTGAATCGGTGACACTGGAACCACTGATGATGCAACCACCAGACACCACGGAGTCGGTCGCGCGACCGCAGCGTTCAGGGTTATTGAACACGAACTTGGCCGGAGGCAGCTGCTCCTGATAGGTCCAGATCGGCCAGGTCTTGTCATACAGATTGAGCTCTGGCACCACCTTGGTCAATTCCATGTTCGCTTCCCAATAAGCATCTACCGTACCAACATCGCGCCAGTAGTAATTGCCATCGGTTGCACCCACGCAACTGTCAGTGAAACGATGCGCATAGACCCGGTATTTGCGGATCATATAAGGAATGATGTCCTGACCGAAGTCATGATTCGAGCGCGGGTCGTCGGCATCGCGGATCAGCTGTTCGTACAGGAACGAAGCATTGAACACATAGATGCCCATGCTGGCGAACGCCTGCTCCGGGTTGTCTGGCAAGGGTTTGGGGCTGACTGGCTTCTCGGCGAACTCGACCACGCGATCGTTCTCGTCCACGCCTATCACACCAAAGCCCTTGGCATCTTCCAGCGGCACATTGATGCATGCCACGGTCATGTCGGCCTTGTTGCGCACGTGCGCGGCCAGCATCTGGCCGTAATCCATCTTGTAGATATGGTCACCGGCCAGGATCAGCACATATTCCGCACCAATATTGCGCAGAATGTCCAGATTCTGGAACACCGCGTCTGCGGTCCCCTTGTACCACTCCTCCTGGATACGCTGCTGCGCCGGTAGCAATTCGACGAACTCATTGAACTCGCCACGCAGGAACCCCCAGCCACGCTGGATGTGTTGCATCAGGCTGTGCGATTTGTACTGGGTGACCACACCAATGCGGCGTACGCCGGAGTTCATGCAGTTGGAGAGTGGGAAATCGATGATGCGGAACTTACCGCCAAAAGGAACGGCGGGTTTGGCACGCCAGTCGGTCATGTTTTTGAGTCGACTACCCCGTCCGCCTGCCAGGATCAAGGCAACCGTGTTCTTGGTGAGGGCGCTGATAAACCGTGATGAATTTAAATCCTGCTGCATTTTTGCGCCTCCTGATTTATAGTTTGACATTCGATGTGATGTCTATTGAATCGCAATGTTATCCGGCGCTGTGATTCAAGGTTCACCGTTCAAACCGTGATTCAATTATAGACAGGATAATTGGACGCAATCCAGTAGAATTACGGCTTGCCAGCTAAAATAAAATTGAAGGCGCCCTTGTCCAAAAATAAACCAGATACACAGCTCGCGCTGATCCTCGACGCACGCCATCATGACCCTTTTGCCTACCTCGGTTCACACAGGCAGGACAAGTCGTTTGTATTTCGCGCCTTCCTCCCTTATGCAGACCGTGTCTGGCTGAAAACCAGCTCAGGCTGGGACCCTTTGTTACGCAGTCATGGTAACGGCCTGTATGTATGGCAGGGCGACATCGCCCCGCCCAGTCCCTGTCTGCTGCGCATCGAGCACGATGGCAGTGCCTATGAGCAATACGACCCCTATTCTTTCGGCTCCACCCTGACCGCAGATGAGCTGTATCTGCATGGTGAAGGGCGTTTATTGCAGGCATATAAAACGCTGGGTGCTCGCGTCAGCGAGCAGGACGGCGTCACTGGCGTGCGCTTCGCAGTTTGGGCGCCGAATGCCGAACGCGTTAGTGTGGTCGGCGACTTCAACCACTGGGATGGCCGCATGCACCCAATGCGTGCGCATGGCTCCAGCGGCCTGTGGGATATCTTCATTCCCGGCCTCAACGCACAAGCACTGTATAAGTACGAGGTGCGTAACCGCCACAGCGGCAATCTGGTCAGCAAGACCGATCCTTATGGTTTCAGCTTTGAACAGCGCCCTGGCACAGCAGCCAAGGTCACGGCGGCCAGTGCCCACCAATGGCAGGATCAAGCCTGGCTCAAGGCACGTGGTGAACGCGACTGGCTGCATGCCCCGTTCAACTGTTACGAAGTACACCTGGGCTCCTGGCGCCGCAACGAGGCTGGCCAGTTCCTCACCTACCGCGAGATGGCAGACCAACTGGTCAGCTATGTGCAAGGCCTGGGCTATACCCACGTCGAGTTGCTGCCCATCTCCGAACATCCGCTCAACGAATCCTGGGGCTATCAGACCACCGGCTATTTTGGCGTGACCAACCGCTTTGGCGACCCGGATGACCTGCGCCTGCTGATCGATGCCTTCCATCAGGCCAATATCGGTGTGATCCTGGACTGGGTGCCCGGCCACTTCCCCAAGGACGCCTGGGCGCTCGCCCGCTTCGACGGCACTGCGCTGTACGAGCATGAAGACCCGCGCCTGGGCGAGCATCAGGAGTGGGGCACCTACATCTTTAATTACGGCCGCAACGAAGTGCGCAACTTCCTGCTGGCCAATGCACATTACTGGCTGTCGGAATTCCACATTGACGGCCTGCGTGTCGATGCGGTGGCGTCCATGCTGTATCTGGACTATTCGCGCAAAGCCGGCGAATGGCTGCCCAACAAGTTCGGCGGACGCGAGAATCTGGACGCCATCGAGTTTCTCAAACAGCTCAATGTCATGGTGCATGACGAGTTCCCGGGCGCCCTGACCATCGCGGAAGAATCCACCTCCTGGCCCATGATCTCAAGGCCGGTGTATCTGGGCGGCTTGGGTTTCTCCATGAAATGGAACATGGGCTGGATGAACGACATCCTCAAATACATCGAGCATGACCCGGTGTACCGCCGCTATGAGCATGACAAGCTGACCTTTGGCCAATTGTATGCCTACAGCGAGAACTTCGTGCTGCCGTTCTCGCACGACGAAGTGGTGCATGGCAAGAAGTCGTTGCTGGACAAGATGCCGGGCGATGCCTGGCAGAAGTTCGCCAACCTGCGTCTGCTGACCACCTTGCAGATGACCACGCCGGGCAAAAAACTCAACTTCATGGGCAATGAATTCGGACAGGGCCGCGAATGGAACGTCAACAGCAGCCTGGACTGGCATCTGCTCGACGCACACTGGCATCAGGGCATGCAGCACGCCAGCCGCGACCTGAACCACTTGTACCGCACCATCCCCGCCCTGTACGAGCTGGATTTTGAGGGACAAGGTTTCGAATGGATCGATTGCCGTGACCACGACCAGTCCACCATCAGTTTTCAGCGCAAGGCACGCGATGGCAGTTTCATCGTGGTGGTGCTGAACTTTACGCCGGTGCTGCGCACCGGCTATCGTCTGGGTGTTCCCGTCCCGGGCGATTATGTTGAATTATTCAATAGTGACGCCAGTTATTATGGTGGCAGCAATCAAGGCAACGGCGCCGGACTGCGCAGCGAAGCGCACAGCTGGATGGGACATCCTCATTCACTGGTCGTCACATTGCCGCCATTGGCAGGCGTTATCCTGCAACGCAAACCCACACAGTAACCAGATCAACACCTTATACCGATAATGACGAACCCAACTACCTTCCCTATCTGGCAACAACTCGCCGAGCATCAAAAAGAAGTCTTCCCGCTGCACATGCGCGACCTGTTCAATCAGGACCCGCAACGTTTCGAGAAATTCTCGCTGGAGGTCGATGGCCTGCTGCTGGACTATTCCAAGCACCGCATCACCGCAGACACCCTGCCCAAGCTGTTCGAGCTGGCGCGCAACACCGAGGTCGAGCAATGGCGTGAACGCATGTTCAACGGTGAAAAGATCAACTTCACCGAGAAGCGTGCCGTACTGCATACCGCGCTGCGCAATCGCAGCAACACCCCGGTCATCGTCGATGGCAAGGACGTGATGCCGGAAGTGAACCGCGTGCTGGCTCAGATGCGCAGCTTCTCGGAGCAGGTACGCAATGGCGAATGGCTGGGCTATACCGGCAAAAAGATCACCGACGTGGTCAACATCGGCATCGGCGGCTCCGACCTGGGCCCGGTCATGGTGTGTGGCGCGCTCAAGCCCTACGCCAGCCCGGACCTGAATGCGCACTTCGTTTCCAATGTGGACGGTGCCCATCTGGCGCAGACGCTGGAACAATGCGACCCCGAGACCACGCTGTTCATCGTGGCCTCCAAGACCTTCACCACGCAGGAGACCATGACCAACGCACGTTCAGCGCGCAAGTGGTTCCTGGCAGCAGCAGGTGACGAGGCGCATGTGGCCAGGCATTTCGTAGCCTTGTCCACCAATGCCAAAGCGGTCAATGCCTTCGGTATCGACACCGCCAATATGTTCGAATTCTGGGACTGGGTGGGCGGCCGTTACTCGCTGTGGTCCGCCATCGGCCTGTCCATCGCGCTGTACGTGGGCATGGACAATTTCGAAGAACTGCTGGCCGGTGCGCATGATATGGACCAGCATTTCCGCACCGCGCCACTGGAACAGAACATGCCAGTGATCATGGCACTGTTAGGCGTCTGGTATAACAATTTCTTCCATACCGAAACCCAGGCCATCCTGCCTTATGACCAGGGCCTGTCCCGCTTCCCGGCTTATATGCAGCAAGCCGATATGGAAAGCAACGGCAAATTCGTCAACCGCGAAGGCAAGCGCATCCCTTACAGCACCGGCCCCATCATCTGGGGTGAAGCCGGCACCAACGGTCAGCATGCCTTCTATCAGCTGATCCATCAGGGCAACAAGTTGATCCCCTGCGATTTCCTCATGCCGATCCAGAGCCAATATGCGGCAGGCGATAACGGTGACCAGCATCACAAGATGCTGCTGGCCAACTTCTTTGCACAGACCAAAGCGCTGATGCAGGGCAAGACCTCGCTGGAAGTGAAGCATGAACTGGAAGCACTGGGCATGCATGCCGACGAGATCCGCGAACTGATGCCGCACCGCGTGTTCGGTGGCAACCGCCCCACCAGCTCCATTTTGTTCGACAAGCTCACACCACGCACGCTGGGCAAGCTGATCGCCCTGTACGAGCACAAGATCTTCGTGCAAGGCATCATCTGGCACATCAATTCCTACGACCAGTGGGGCGTGGAATTCGGCAAACAACTGGCGCAAGGCATCCTGCCTCAGCTGCAGGCCGGCGAAGTCGCCACCACGCATGACAGCTCCACCAACGGCCTGATCAATTTCAGCCGCCGCAGTGCCAGCTGACGCAAAGCCTTTTGCTACGAGACAGCAAGCCAGGGAAGCGCAAGACTGAACTGGTGACTGTCGAAAATAAAAAAGCCGGCGATGCCGGCTTTTCTGTTCTTCCAGTGATCCATTGCTCTAGTAATTCATTCCTTGAGTGACTTGGCCTTACTTCATGCCCAGACTGCCACTGGTCAGGGTATTCATCAGCACCGCACCGAACCGTTTGGCAAAACGATCCACCACGCCCTCACGCTGGGTGTAGTCGATGATGTCTTCCGCTTTGATCACTTCACGTGCCACATAATCCATATTGCCCAAGGCATCGGCCAGGCCCAGGCGGATACTGGTCTCACCGCTCCAGAACAGGCCGCTGAACATGTCATCGGTCTCATGCAGGCGATCACCGCGCCCTTCACGTACCACCTGGATGAACTGCTGATGCACTTCGTCCAGCATGGATTGCACATGCGCTTCATGTTCAGGCTTGATCGCAGAGAATGGATCCAGCAGCGCCTTGTTCTCGCCCGCCGTGAGCAGACGGCGCTCCACGCCCAGCTTTTCCATGGTGCCGGTAAAACCGAAACCATCCATGAGTACACCGATGGAGCCAACCACGCTGGCTTTGTCTACATAGATCTTGTCGGCTGCCGCCGCAATGTAGTAACCACCCGATGCGCACACGTCTTCCACCACGGCATAGACCGGAATGGCTGGGTACTGCTTGCGCAAGCGACGGATCTCGTTATTGATGATGCCCGCTTGTACCGGACTGCCGCCCGGACTGTTGATACGCAGGATCACGCCCTTGGTCTGCTGGCTGTCATAAGCAGAACGCAGGCTGGTCAGGATAAAATCGGCACTGGCCTCTTCACCGCTGGCGATGACGCCCTGGATATCAATCAGCGCGGTATGGCCATTGGTGGAGGTGCCGCTCAGGTCAACCAGATCCAGTGCGACGAACAGCAGCGCGAACAGGTACAGAAAGGTCAGCGATTTGAAGAACACGCCCCACTGGCGGGAACGGCGCTGCTCACGCACGGATTGACCCAGCAACTTCTCGATCAGCTCCTGCTGCCAGCTGGCAGGCGGGCTTTGCATACTCGCCGCTGCTTCAGGCTGCATGGTTTCGCCAGCTTCGTTCTTTCTTAACTCTTCATACATATCGTCATACTTTCTGATCGAGACTGCTTAGATTGATGAACACCTGCTGGCCCTGTTCGGTCACCTCCAGCTTGCGTAACGCTTTGCCCTGACATGGGCCCATCACACAGACACCGGTTTGTGGCTGGTACAGGGCACCGTGCGTGGCGCAGATCAGATGTTGCTGATCGCGGCTCAGGAACTCGCCTTCGTTCCAGTCCAGCTCCACCGGCAAATGCGCACACTGATTGATGTAAGCATGGACATTACCATCATAACGCAGGACAAAGCCGCTGACATGCGCACCCAGCTCAGGCAAGGCGAAGCGGACCCCGGTTCCCTTTTCCTGCAAATCCGTACTCAAGCAGATCAGGCGTTGTTGAGTAGCCATAAGCTCAGCTCGTCGAAGGTATGGGCTTCCCACACAGGATCAAATACCTGCAAGGCCGCCATCGGGTGGGCACCAAAGCCGACCGCAAGGCGCGCAACTGCGGCATTGTCGGCCATCTGCATGTCAAAACTGGTGTCGCCTATCATCAAGGTGCGTGCTGGCGGGACATCCAGTTCGTCCATGAGCTCCAGCAGCATCTGCGGATGCGGTTTGGAAAAGCACTCATCCACACAGCGCGTGGCATCCATAAAGCGGCCCAGACCACTGTTATGCAATGACGTATTGAGACCGTTGCGGCCCTTGCCTGTCGCCACCGCGAGCAGATGGCCACGCTGCTTCAAGGCTTCCACTGTTGCGTAAGCGCCTTCGAACAAGGCGGTCTGCTCATCACGCGCGTAATAATGGTAGCGGTAGCGTTCCACCAGCAGCTGGCGCTGTGCAGGCTGGATATCGGGAAGCAGCATGCTGATCGCCTCCTGCAGCCCCAGGCCGATGACACTGCGCGCCTCCGTCAGCGTGGGCACGGCCAGACCCGCGTCCTCCGCAGCTTCACGTATGCAGGCAGCGATCATGCCGGTGGAATCGGCCAGGGTACCGTCCCAGTCGAACACGATCAGGTCGAACTGGCGGCTCATGCCTTACCCGCTTTCAGCTTTTGCAGGAACTGGTCCAATTCTGCTGGCAAGGGCGCTGCCAGCCTGAGCTTTTCGCCACTTATCGGGTGTTTGAGGCTGGTATCGGCGGAATGCAGGAACATGCGCTTCAGGCCGCGCTGCTGCATCTGCTTATTGACGGCGAAATCCCCGTATTTGTCATCGCCCGCGATAGGAAATCCCAGATGCGCCAACTGCACACGCAGCTGGTGAGTGCGGCCGGTGACCAGCTGCGCTTCCAGCAGGCTGAATTCAGCGAACTGCTGACGCAGATGGAACACGGTCTCGGAATGCTGGCCATCCGGCTGCACCGACACGCGACGCTCGCCACTGGGCAGCACATATTTCTGCAGCGGCATGGTGACGCGTTTCTTCTGGTCCGGCCACACGCCATGCACCAGGATCAGATAACGTTTGTCGGTCTGGTTGTTGCGGATCGCCTCATGCAGGGCCACCAGCGCAGCACGCTTCTTGGCCAGCAACAGGATGCCGGAGGTTTCGCGGTCCAGCCTGTGCACCAGTTCCAGGAACTTGGCTTGCGGGCGTTCCAGCCGGAACTGTTCGATCACGCCACGGCTGATGCCACTGCCACCATGCACGGCCAGGCCGGCTGGCTTGTTGATGACCAGCAGTGCTTCATCCTCGAACAGGATGGTATGTTCCAGCCGGGCCGACACAGGCCCGGCGGACTGCATAGCCGGCTTGACAGCGGTACGCACCGGCGGGATACGCACCTGGTCATCCACGGCGAGCTTGTGGCTGGCCTCGACACGCTTGCTGTTGACGCGCACCTCGCCACTGCGCACGATACGGTAGATATGGCTCTTGGGAACCCCGCGCAGCAAGCGGGTGAGGAAGTTATCGACACGTTGCCCGGCACTGTTTTCATCGACGGCGACGTTATTGACGCTGGCCGGGTTGAGCGTATCGCCCCCCTCTTCCGCCACGTTTTTGACAGTTTTGCTTAAATTGACCATCTCACCTATACTACGCGGTATCGAAAAACCAGCGCGCCAACTAAATTCAATTAAAAATTTAACTGCGCTGACAAGCGCATAGCGCCTGCTCTTCGATAATAATTAAAGAATATTGCCTGAACAGATACGTTGGTTAATATCGCTCGCCAACAATATAAGTAGCGAAACTTGCATGACAACTAATGCGCTCTAGCCACCGCAGACGACTCGCAAAACTGCAGCGTGCGGCTTATTTAGCTGGAATACTGGATTTTAGCCGATAATCCCGGCTTGACCTAAACTAAACTTTTAACAGAATCAACGCGACACACAGCCCACAGATCCAGAGACATTTCGTTAACAAATTCAAGCCGATACCTCAAGACTGGTGCCGGATTAACAGTTTCCACTCAGACGCCGGGTAGATCCCCCGCCTTTGCAACGGTGGAAAATGACAACAAATGGTCAACTGTACATTGTGCTGACTGCAGCCAGATTCTGCGTTCGCAGGTCACGGCTTTGTCCGCCTGCTTAAGTTCCAGCCCGCCGTGCGTGCAGCCAAGCGCGCCGTAACACTGCCACCCCGCTAAGAGCGCGGGAGCACTCAATGAAACGCATGTTATTCAATGCGACGCAGTCGGAAGAACTGCGCGTCGCCATCGTCGATGGGCAAAAACTCATCGACCTCGATATCGAAACCGCCGGTCGCGAACAACGCAAAAGCAACATCTACAAAGGCGTCATCACCCGCATCGAACCTTCTCTGGAAGCGGCCTTCGTCAACTACGGCACCGACCGACACGGTTTTCTGCCTTTCAAGGAAGTCTCGCGCAGCTATTTCCAGAATGGCGCGGATGGCCGTTCCAGCATCAAGGAAGCCCTGCGCGAAGGCCAGGAGCTGATCGTTCAGGTCGACAAGGATGAGCGTGGCAACAAGGGCGCCGCCCTCACTACCTTCATCAGCCTGGCTGGCCGTTACCTGGTGCTGATGCCGAACAACCCGCGTGGTGGTGGCGTTTCCCGTCGTATCGAAGGTGAAGACCGCAACGAGCTGCGTGATGTGATGGCACAACTGGAGATCCCCAACGGCATGGGCATGATCGCCCGCACCGCTGGTATAGGCCGTAATCTGGAAGAACTGCAGTGGGATCTGAACTACCTGCTGCAATTGTGGACCGCCATCGAGAACGCCTCCACGCTGCAATCCGGCCCGTTCCTGATCTATCAGGAAGGCAGCCTGGTGATCCGTGCCATCCGTGACTATTTCCAGCCGGATATCGGCGAGATCCTCATTGATACGCCGGAGATCTACGAACAAGCCCTGCAGTTCATGAACCATGTGATGCCGGGCAATGTGTCCCGCGTCAAACTGTACCGTGATGAAGTACCGCTGTTCTCGCGCTTTCAGATCGAACATCAGATCGAGACCGCCTTCTCGCGTGAAGTGCGCCTGCCTTCCGGCGGCGCCATCGTCATCGACCATACCGAAGCGCTGGTATCCGTGGATGTGAACTCCGGCCGCGCCACCAAGGGTGCAGACATCGAACAGACCGCCTTCAACACCAACCTGGAAGCCGCTGATGAAGTGGCGCGCCAACTGCGCCTGCGTGACCTGGGCGGCCTGGTGGTGATCGACTTCATCGACATGGAAAACCAGCGCAATCAGCGCGAAGTCGAGAACCGTCTGCGTGATGCGCTGCATTACGACCGTGCCCGCGTACAGACCGGCAAGATCTCGCGCTTCGGCCTGCTGGAACTGTCGCGTCAGCGCCTGCGCCCCAGCCTGGGTGAGGGCAACCACATGCCATGCCCACGTTGTCATGGCACCGGCCACATACGCGGCATCGAATCCACCGCCCTGCACATCCTGCGCATCACCCAGGAAGAGGCGATGAAGGAAAACAGCGCCATCATCCAGGTACAACTGCCCGTTGAAGCAGCCACCTTTCTGCTCAACGAGAAGCGCGCCGAGATCCATGCCATCGAACAACGCATGGGCGTTGAAGTGGTGCTGATCCCCAACATCCATCTGGAAACCCCCAACTACAACATCGTGCGCATCAAGCAGGATGATGTGAATGGCGATACAGCGCGTGCCAGCTACGAGATGGTGGAAATGCCGTCCGAGACAGCCGCTGCTGCAAACGACAAGAAGGATGGCAAGCCCGTGCTGCGTCAGGAAGCGGCAGTCAAGGGAATCACCCCTGCCTCGCCTGCCCCTATCGCGACCGAGAAGCCAGTCGCAGCGCCGGTCGCAGCGCCTGCGCTGTCCATCTTCAGCCGCGTCAAGAAGTTCTTGTCCGGCCTGGTGACCACCACAGACAGTCCGGCCCCTGCCACCGCCAAGCGTAACGAATCACCCCGCGGTCAGGGTAATCGCCGTGGCAACCAGCCACGTCGCCCGGAGCAGCGTAACGAACAGCGCACTGAAGGCCGTGGTGAGCAGCGCAATGAAACGCGCGGCGAGCGTCAGCCCAATCAGCAACGCAACGAGCGGGTACAAGGCGAGCGCCCACAAGGTGAACGCGGCCCACGCCCGGAACGCGCAGCTTCCGAGCAAAACCGTCAGCCACGTCCACCACGTGAGCCGCGTGAAGCGCGCGAACCACGTGCAGAGCGTGAACCAAGAGCAGAAGCTAGAGCAGACCACGTAGAGCGCGAAAAGCCAGCAGCGAACGGCAACCGTGCTGAAGCGCCGGCCACAGGTGAAGCTGGCGAACAGCGCAGCCGTCGCAGTCGCGGCGGCCGCCGTGAACGTGGCCCGCGTGATCGCAACGAAAACGGCAACGTGAACCCGGCTGCAGAGGCAAGCGCTGCAGAGACCACACTCAACCAAAGCTCTGCCGACACATCCGTGGATATACTGGAACCGGTCCATGCTGTTGAAACCAGCCAGACCAGTGAGCCTAAACGCACACCCAAGCCAGCCAATCCACCTGTAGCCGAGACATCCAGCGTCGCTGATACAGAAGCGGCAGCACCTGTTGCCGTACGCGAAAGCGCCGCTCCAGTGCAGATGGAGATCGCCATGCCGGAAGCCAGCTCAGCGGCTACCGAGCCTGCCGCCGTGACTGAAGCTGCAGCACCGGATGCACCACAGGAAGTGGCGGCCACCGAGCGCAAACCGCGTCAACCACGTCGTCGCAAGCCAGCGGCAGAGACCAAGCTGCCTGATCTGGCGGCCAGCGGCCTGCAACTGGTGGAGACCAAGGCGGATGCCATCATTGCGCCAATAGTAGAGTCGATCGAACCAGCCAAGCCACGTGGTCCACGCAAGCCACCGGCATGGCAGCAACAAGCTGCTGAAACGGTAGACGAGCCACTGGTGATCGTGCAAACGCAGAAGTAAGCGCCGGCCGCACAGCCCGCTCGGGACGCAGCAAGCGACCAAACACAGAAGCCCCGCATGCGGGGCTTCTGTGTTTTCAGGGACATGCATTGCGCGCATGCCCTACGCTGCTTGCCCTACCAAGCATGCTTCCAGGGGACAGCTCACAGCTCACCTCAGCTGCACAAGGCACACACTAGCGTTGAGCGGAGTTAGGCACGTCAGCAGCAGCGGGCTAATGCTTGATGATCAAGCGCATGCAACAGGCCATCGCGGCAGCGGCATCCTTATGATTCAGCGCAGCGCGAAGACGGTAATAATCCACAGGCAGCTCCGCCCCGAAAGCATCGGCGATGGTCATCATCAGCTGGTTGCTGCGCTGCATATCGGCGCGTTCAATCGCCTCTTGCAACTCTCTCAATGCCGCTTGCAGGGCTGACGCATTCAATGCCTTGGCCGTGCGCTGCTGGTTCTGCTGCGTCAATAGCTCCACCAGTTGCAGCAATGATGGCTTGAAGGCGGCTACCATTTGTACCAGTTCCGAGAACAGTGCCTTTAATACGGTCTCAGAACTGCGGCGACTCTGATCTTCCACACTCGCTGCGCCGCTGGCCAGCCTGGTCAGCCCCAGGTTGGAAAAGCTGCCTTTCAGGCTGTGGCTCAGGAACTCCACCTGCTGCGGGGCATGCTGCGCCAATGCCGTCTTGATGCCCTCCATGCGTTCATCGAGGCTCTCCGTCAGCAGCATGAGCGCATGCAGATAGAAGCCTGCATCATCATTGAAACGCGGCAAGGTCGTGTCCATCTCGATGCCAAGTTCAGCAAACGCGACCAGCACTGCCACATCACTTGCAGACTTGGCGCCCTCCCCATCTTGCGTGACTTCAAGTGGGCGCTTGCCGGGCGGAAGGTTGCGCAAGATGGTGTTGACCAGCGTATCCAGATCGAAGGGTTTGGGCACATGGTCGTTCATGCCAGCCAGCGCACATGCCTGCTTGTCTGCGGGCAGCACATTGGCGGTCATGGCCAGGATAGGCAATTGCTGGCGCGAACGGTGCTCACGTATCAAACGCGTGGCGGTGATGCCATCCATGACCGGCATCTGCACATCCATCAACACCAGATCGAACGGCTGCTCATCGGCTTCTATCATGGTCAGCGCCTGCAGGCCGTTGCCTACGATGGTGACGTGTGCACCACGCCGCATCAGCAACGCTTCCACTACCTCCTGGCTACTCACGTTGTCCTCCACGACCAGCAGCCTGAGACCGAGCAGTGGCTTGGCTTGGGCGTTACGCTTGGCCGGGCGGCCGAGATGCGCTGGCAATTCGGCCCCTGAGGTCAGCAACTGATACAGCGCAACCACCGTCACCGGCTTGATCAGAAAACCTGCGACCGGCCTGGACTGCTGCTGCATACGTGCAGCCCACAGACTGCGATCATGCATGCTGCCAGTGACCATCAACAGCGTACCGTTGCCATTGATGGATTGCAGCCGCTGACATAGCTCCCAGCTATCCTGACCATCGAGACGGGCATCGACGATCAGTATCTGGTAAGGCTGTCCTTGCTGGTTCGCCTCGTGCATGTAGCGGAACGCCTGATCAGCATCGCCAGCCACTTGTGCCTGCATCCCCAGTGAACCGAGCTGGCGCAGCATGAGCTCGGCTGCACGTGGATGATCTTCAATCAGCAGCATGCGCTGGCCCTTGCGCTGGGCTATGGTCAGCGGCTCTGCCAGCGCCTGACCGACCTGCAAGGTCAAGGTGAAATAGAAGCGGCTGCCCTTGCCGGGCTCGCTATTGACATGCAGATCGGTGTGCATCAATTTCAGCAGGCGTTTACAGATCGCGAGGCCCAGGCCGGTGCCCCCGTAGTTGCGGCTGGTCGAGGCTTCTGCCTGACGGAAAGCCTCGAAGATCTCTTCGCGCTGCGCCTGGGTGATGCCGATACCGGTATCCACCACTTCGATACGCAGCGTGACAAAACCCACCTCGCGTATGATCAAGCGGATACGCAGCAGCACCTCGCCCTGGGCGGTGAACTTGATGGCGTTCCCCAACAGGTTGATCAGCACCTGCCGCAAGCGCAGGTCATCGCCTAGCAACTGGGCAGGGAGATGCTCATCGATATCGAACAGCAGCTCCAGTGGTTTGTCGCCCACACTGACCGCCACGATGGAACTGACCTCATGCAGCAGGCTCGCCATGCTGAAGGGGGCAATGTCCAGTTCAGCGCGGTCTGCCTCCAGTTTGGAGAAATCCAGGATATCGTTCACCACAGACAACAAGGTCCGGGTCGCCGCTTCGGCCTTGTTCACATGGTCCAGCTGCTCGACATTGAGCTCGCCCAGACGCAGCAACTGCAACATGCCCAGGATACCGTTCATGGGCGTGCGTATCTCGTGCGACATATTGGCCAGGAACTGGCTCTTGGCCAGCGTGGCCGCTTCGGCTTCTGCGCGCTTGTGTTCCAGCGCCTGATTGAGCTGCTCCAGCTGCAACTGTGCCTGCTTCATCGGCGTGATATCGGAGATCAACACATAGAAGCCATGCACCTGACCGTCCCGCTCGTCCGGGATGTAATTGACCTCGGCATGCGCCTGGACACCGTCCGGTTTGCGGATATCCATCTCGAAACGCTGTGGCTCGCCAGCGAGCGCCTTCTCGACAAAAGGTTTGACGCGGTTGTAGCGGTAAGTGCCCAGCACACGGCTGACATGATGGCCTTGCACTTCGGCGACGCGTTTACCAAACCAGTATTCATATTGTGAATTGGCAAAGCGGCTGATCAGATTGGCATCCCAGTAACCGACCAGGCTGGGAATGTTATCCGTGACGGAGCGCAGAAAACGCTCGCGGTGCTCGATCTCGTGCTTGCTTTCCTGCAATACCTGCTGCATCAACTGGCGCTGCTGTAATTCGCGGCGCGAAGAAAGATAAGCCACGATCAATGCCACGAAACTGAGCAGAAAGATCAAGCCGGACGTGATCAGTGCCGTGGTCTGGTGCTGGCGCTGCTCCTGACGTCGCATCGACAACAGCCCGATTTCCTCGTGCTTGATCATGTTCAAGCGTACTTCCATCTGCTGCGTGTACTGGTCAGCCTGGCTGGTGTACGAGTACAAACGACTGAGCAGATCCCCGCTGTCGCGCCTTAGCTGCAATTGTGACTCTGCCAGTGCGGCACGTTCTGTGAACAAGCGGCTCACTTGCAAGAAGCGCGCCGACTGCTGGGGGTTATATTCCAGCATAAGGGCGATGTCCGCCATCATCGAGGCGATGCGTTGCGGCACATCCTTGGCCACTTCGTAATATCGGGCGTCGCCGGTCAACAGATAGGAACGCACATCACCGCGATAATGCTCCAGCTCGGAGACCAGCGTCTGCAATTTCAGGATCACCTCATAGGTGTTCGCCACATCGTCACTGGAACGGTTGTTCCTGGCGATATTGGTCGCCACCGCGAGCACGCTGACCGCAAACACCGCCACCGCGATCCAGACCAGATGGCGGCGCAGATAATGGATGAACGCAGACATCCCTTTGTCACGCACCAACAGTATCAGTTGTGCGGTGGTCAGCATCAGAAAGCACAAGCTGGTATGCAAGGCGATAGCCGAGGAGTGGCCGAACACCATGAGATCGGCCCAACCAAAGATATAACCCAACAATGCCACGACGGGCAGGCCGTAGGCAAGCAACAATAAACTCTCGGACAAGTGACGCAATGCAGGCTGCCGAATGTAGCGCAGCTGGAACGCGCTGGTGAGCAACAGGAAATTGATGGCACTGTAGAACGACATGCGTCCAGGAAATGGGCTGTGCGTGTCCCCCACGGCCCCCGCTGGTTGAAACCACTGATCAATGCCGAAATCCACATCGAACAGGAACTGCAGCAGTGTAGCAAAGGCGATCAATCCCACTGTTTGCGCAAGCAAGGACTGGAGGCGCGGGTAGTGTCTATCATGTAGCAGCACGGTCAATGTGGCCAACAGTGCAAAGCAGATCGCCGTATTGATCTTCATGCTAACCAGGCCGGGGATCACACTTTTCATGATCTCGATGTGTAGATACCAACCCAGCAATACCGTTGACGCCAGCAACAGCGTCAATGCGGACAGCCATTTCACCAACGGGTGTGAACTATCGTTTTCCACCTGCTACTCCCCTTTTAGTGACGGACGACGCTGGTTTATATACAGGGCCTGCGCGACCTTGGTGCAGGCCTGCGCGCCATGCTCATGGCTTCTTTATCTCGAACTGCGTGTGAACATCGCTGACTTCGGCACCGTAGATCTGCACTTTCAGCTTCTTCACCTGGTCGCGGTAATCGGCCGCCTTTTCAAATTCCAGATTACGCGCACTGTCGTGCATGGCTTTTTCCAGCCGTTTCAGTTCTTTCAACAGCTGCTTTTCACTCAGCGCTTCAAAACTGGCCTGGTCCTGCGCTGCCTTGAGTTCGCGTTTGGCTTCGTCCTTGTCGTACACACCATCGATGATGTCCTTGATACGCTTGCTGACGCCTCGGGGCGTGATGCCATGCGCTGCATTGAACGCCATCTGCTTTTTGCGTCTGCGCTCGGTCTCGTCCATGGCCAGTTTCATCGAGCGCGTGATGCGGTTGGCATAGAAGATCACTTTGCCATTCAAGTTACGTGCGGCACGCCCGGCCGTCTGGATCAGCGAGCGTTCCGAACGCAGGAAACCTTCCTTGTCGGCATCCAGCACCGCGACCAGCGACACTTCGGGGATATCCAGCCCCTCACGCAGCAGGTTGATGCCCACCAGCACATCGAACTCCCCCAGACGCAGGTCACGGATGATCTCCACGCGTTCCACTGTATCGATATCGGAATGCAGATAGCGCACCTTGACCCCGTGCTCGGATAAATAATCGGTCAGGTCTTCTGCCATGCGCTTGGTGAGCGTGGTGGCCAGCACGCGTTCGCCGATATCCACACGCAGCTTGATCTCGGATAGCAGGTCATCCACCTGGGTGTCGGCAGGCTTGACGATGATCTCCGGGTCGATCAGGCCGGTCGGGCGCGCCACCTGCTCCACCACCTGCTGCTGATGCATGGCTTCGTATTCCGACGGTGTCGCCGACACAAACACGCATTGCCGCATGATGCGTTCGAACTCGTCGAACTTGAGTGGACGGTTATCCAGCGCCGAAGGCAGACGGAAGCCGTAATCAACCAGGTTCTCCTTGCGCGCGCGGTCACCCTTGTACATGGCGCCCACCTGCGGCACGGTGACATGGCTCTCGTCCAGGATCATCAAGGCATGCTGGGGCAGATAGTCGATCAGCGTGGGTGGTGCTTCGCCAGGCTGGCGGCCGGTCAGGTGGCGGCTGTAGTTCTCGATGCCCTTGCAGAAGCCGATCTCGTTGAGCATCTCCAGGTCGAAGCGCGTGCGCTGCTCGATACGCTGCGCTTCCACCAGCTTGTTGTTCTTGATGAAGAAATCCACCCGCTCGCGCAATTCCTGCTTGATGGTCTCCATGGCGCGTATGGTGGCTTCACGTGCCGTGACGTAATGGCTGGACGGGAAGATACGGAAATTGTGGATCTTGCTGAAGATCTGCCCGGTGAGCGGGTCGAACAGGGTGATGGCCTCGATCTCGTCATCGAACAGGCTGATGCGCACCGCGGTCTCGCTGTTTTCCGACGGGAACACATCGACCACATCGCCACGCACGCGGAAGGCGCCACGCGAAAAATCGAAATCGTTGCGGTCATACTGCATGGCCACCAGTTTGTTGACGATGTCGCGCTGCGCTATCTTCATGCCTTGATGGATGTGCAGCACCATGCCGTGGTATTCGCCTGGGTCACCGATACCATAGATGGCGGATACGGTCGCCACGATGACCGTGTCCTCACGCTCCAGCAGGGCTTTGGTAGCCGACAAGCGCATCTGCTCGATATGCTCGTTGATGCTGGAATCCTTCTCGATGAACAGGTCACGCGAAGGCACGTAGGCTTCAGGCTGGTAGTAATCGTAATAGGAGACGAAATACTCCACGGCATTATTGGGGAAGAATTCGCGGAATTCCGAATACAGCTGCGCTGCCAGCGTCTTGTTGGGTGCCATGACGATGGCCGGACGGCCGATCTGCGCGATCACATTGGCCATGGTGAAGGTCTTGCCGGAGCCGGTCACCCCCAGCAGGGTCTGATACTGCATGCCCTGGTTGATGCCGTATACCAGCTTCTCGATAGCCTGAGGCTGGTCGCCCGCAGGCGGGAACGGCTGATGTAACTGATATTTGCTGCCGGGGTAAGTGACGATCACGATGCCATTGCCAAAAAAGGGTGTCTGTCATTCTATCAGTGCGGGCTAGAACTTATGTAAGCTGCATCGTGTCATTGGTAGACAATAAGTTTGCTGATAAAACAAAATCGTATTCTTCTGGGGAAAACCATGCGCCACCTGCTGATCCTGTTGCTGACCTTCAGTGCATTACCCACTGCTCACGCTTATGACAAGGTCAAGTTACTGCAGTCGTTCTTTGGCACTGTGATGATACGTGGCTATAAACCAGACGGCGGCATGGCCTATGGCTCTGGGGTGGTGGTGGCCGAGAACAAGGTACTGACCAATTGCCATATCTTCCGTCAGACCAAACAGCCCTGGGTCTCGCAGGGCGAAGACTCTTACACGGTGAACTCGGTGCAGGCGGATCGTTGGCATGACCTGTGCCTGATGACCACCGCCGGACTGCCGGTAAAGCCGGTGGAGCTGGGTCGGTCAGCCGACATGAAAAAAGGCCAGCAAGTGGTGGCCATCGGTCATTCCAGCGGCGTGCCGAACGCACTCACCTCGCTGGGCAGCGTGAAATCCCTGTTCAAGCAACAAGAGGGCTTTATCGTCCGCAGCACAGCGCGCTTTGCACTTGGCGCGAGTGGTAGCGGCTTGTATGACGGAGACGGCAGACTGATAGGCATCAATACCTTCAAAACCACAGGCCGCATCGCCTACTTTTACGCTGTGCCGGTGGAATGGCTGGAGAGTCTGCAGAAACAACCAGTGGAAACGGTGTTCCCCATCGTCGGTCAGGCGTTCTGGGAAGACGATGAAGCCAACAAACCATTCTTCATGCAAGTGGCGGTGCCCGAGATCAATGGCGACTGGGCCAAGCTGGAGCAGGTGGCACGCGCCTGGATCAAGGCCGAGCCCAGCAACAGTGACGCCTGGTACGAACTGGGCAATGCACTGGAGAACATGAGCAAGCTGGACGAGGCAGAAACTGCCTACCGTAAATCCATCGCGCTGGAACCGCTCAATACGGATTCCCTGTTCCGCATCGGCGTGATCGCCTCCAATAAAGGTGACAAGAACGAGGTCAAGGCAGTGAATGTGGCTCTGCTTAAGATCGATGAAGATCTGGCGGCCGAATTCAGCAAAACGGTAGGTTGCAAAGGCAGTTGCGAGTAAGCACGCTGCGGCGGCACCTGCACCGCCGCCGCTATCGTAGTTGAGAGTTCCGCCGGATGGCTTTTATGCGTAAAATCACGCTTTTATCGCTATTCAGCAGGAAACGTCATTTTGGAATCGCCACAGTTCGGTCTCTCCGCCCTGGTACAGACCATCAAAGAATCACCTACACTGGCTGTGTCATCACGGGCCGCAAAACTCAAGTCTGAAGGCCGTGACATCATCGGATTAGGCGTAGGCGAGCCTGATTTCGATACCCCGCAGCACATCAAAGAGGCTGCCAAGCAGGCCATTGACAGCGGTTTCACCAAATACACACCGGTTTCCGGCATCCCCGGCCTCAAAAAAGCCATCGTCGCCAAGTTCAAGCGTGACAACGGTTTTGATTATGGCGTGAACGAAGTCATCGTCGGCGTAGGCGGCAAGCAGTGCATCTTCAATCTGGCACTGGCCGTGCTGAACCCGGGTGATGAAGTCATCGTGCCTGCCCCGTACTGGGTATCGTATGCGGACATCGCCATGGTGGCGGGCGCCAAGCCGGTCATCATCAACTGTGGCATCGAGCAGGGTTTCAAACTACTGCCTGCCCAGCTGGAAGCGGCGATCACGCCCAAGACCCGCATGTTCATGATCAACTCGCCTTCCAACCCGACGGGCTCGGTGTACAGCCTGGCCGAGTTGCAGGCGCTGGGCGAAGTGCTGAAGCGCCATCCGCAGGTGCTGGTAGCGACCGATGACATGTACGAACATGTGAACCTGAGCGGCGAGAAGTTTCACAATATCCTGAACGCTGCCCCTGAGCTGAAAGCGCGCTGTGTGGTGTTGAACGGCGTTTCCAAAGCCTATTCCATGACAGGTTGGCGTATCGGCTACGCTGCCGGGCCCGCGCATATCATCAAGGCCATGGAAGTGCTGCAATCGCAGTCCACCTCCAACCCGACCTCCATCTCGCAGGTGGCAGCACAAGCTGCGCTCGACGGTCCGCAACAGTGCATAGAGCCCATGCTGGTGGCTTTCCGGGCGCGCCATGACTACGTAGTGGACCGCTTCAACGCCATGCCTGGCCTGAAGTGCATCCGAGCGGGCGGCGCGTTCTACGCGTTCCCGGATGCGCGTGAGGCCATCGTGCGCTTGCATGCGGCGGGCAAGATCAGCGCGCCCAATGACCTGGCCTTGTCTGAGTATTTTCTGGAATCAGCGGGCGTTGCCGTGGTACCTGGCTCCGCTTTTGGTGCGGAAGGGTATTTCCGTATCTCCTTCGCCACCTCCATGGACAACCTGCGCAACGCGCTGGATCGCATCCAGTCCGCCTTGTCCTGACAGATCTGGCACGCCTGTTGCATCCACACGGATGACAGGCATGCCGATCCGGCTTGCCGCTGAAAACTGAGCTGACGGCCAAGCTTCGGCTGAGCTGATGACCAGGCTGACCGCCAACCTCACTTCTAAGCTGACCGTTGATTTGGGAGCGCGCGATGAACACGGACCTGACTCACCTGCATGGCATGCTGTTCGACCTGGATGGCGTGCTGTATACAGGCAGCACCCCCATTCCGGGTGCCATCGAAGCGGTCGCCCGCCTGCGCGGTAGCGGGCTGCCCTGCCGCTTCGTCACCAACACCAGCACCCTGTCGCTGCGCTCCCTGCAACACAAGCTCAGCGCGCTCGGCTTTGACATCCCCGCCTGTGAAATCGTCAGTGCACCACAAGCGGCGCTACGCTATCTGCAGGGCTTAAGCCATCCGGTATGCCGCCTGCTGATGGCAGACGACGTGAAGCAGGATTTCGCCGGGCTGGCGCAATCGGATCGCGACCCTGACTACATCCTCATCGGCGACATGGGCGAACGCTGGTCTTACAGCCTGCTCAACGAGGTGTTCAACAGCCTGATGCAGGGCGCCAAGCTGATCGCCATCCACAAGAACCGCTTCTGGCAGACCGAACACGGCTTGCAGCTGGATATCGGCGCCTTCATCCACGGTCTCGAATACGCCAGCGGACGCGAGGCCATGATCATAGGCAAACCCTCTGCCGATTTCTTCCGGATCGCCCTGCAGGATATGCAATTGCAGGCAACCAAGGTGGGGATGATAGGTGACGACATCGATTCGGACATCGGCGGTGCACAGCAAGCCGGCCTGGTCGGCATCCTGGTACGCACAGGCAAATACCGCGCCACCTACGCCGCTGCATCCAGCATCACACCTGATGCCATCATCGATTCGATCGCCGATCTGCCAGCACGGCTGGGGCGCCAGGCGCCGCTGTAGCAAGCTCAATCCTTGCTGCCGCCGAGGAGACCTTTCAAATTATCTACGGCACCAGCAGCTTTCACGCCCAGGCTGGTGCCCACCCCAGGCCCCATCAAGGCAGTGCCAGCCGCTGCACCCGCCAATGCCGCTTTGGTAGGAAACACAGTGGGCTGCGCCAGTGTGCCCGATATCTGCAAGGGGATGGCCACCAGACTCACACTGTGTTTCAGCGCCACCTGCATGACGCCATCCAGTGTTTTGTCCGGCATGATGGTGAGCTTGCCCTCCCCAGTCAACAAGCCGGAGGCGATCTTCAGCTGCCTGAACTGGTAACGCGCGCCAGCTGCATCAAGCTGCCCTGATAAACGGTCGAACTGTGTCTCGCCACCTTGCGCGCCCTGTTTCAACAACAGGCTGGCAGCACGCGCCAGATCCAGCCCGTACAATACTCCATCCTCCACACGAAACTGAACACCTGCCTTCAACGTCTGGGCCAGCAAACCAGGCTCGCTGGCACGCGCCGAGAGTTTTCCATCCGCGAACAGATGACCACTCAACCGCCGCTTGCCGCTGAGCAAAGTCACCGGCTGTTGCAAAGCCAGCTTATCCAGCTTGAATACACCGTCCAGTTGCCAAGGCCCGAGCCAGCTTAGCTTGCCCTCGGCGCTCAGCTGGCCTTGATACATGGCTGCACGCATGGACTGGATATGCAATGCCTGACCTTGCAGACGCAAACGCATGTTGAGCTGGTCCATCAGTAGCGGCGGCCCAAACGGCAAGACCCAATCCTTGGCTGCTGCGCTTATGGCATAACCATCTGCGTCCGGCTCCAGATCAATCTGTAGTTTGTTGTCCACGCTACGCAACTGTGCCGAGCGGAATGTGTTCAGTGCTGTAAGCGCGATATCGATATCCATCGTGGGTAGCACCATCTCGGGCCAGTCCAGCTTGACGCGCCGCAAAGACAGGTGGCCCAACTGCACTGCGGGCGAGCTGGTGCCAGTGGACGAGGTCGTCGAGGCCAGCATTTCGATAGCGCCAGGTTTGAGGCGGACATCCTCCACCATCACCCTGGCGACCATAAAACGGCCAGACAACAGGGGGAGCAAACTGGGCAATACCGCCAGCTGCTCCGCCATCAATGCATCGTCTGCCCCAACAACCAGGCGGCTGATCGTCAAGTGCGGCGTGGGCAGCAAACTCAGGCGCAAACTGCCTGCACGCACCGGCACTCCCAGACTTGCGGTCGCCTGCTGTTCCAGCCTGGGAATAAAACTGCCCAAGGGCATCAGCCATGGCAAGATCAATAGCATGCACAACAGCAGTGCCAACGCAAGCAGCGCGCGCATACATTTTTTCTTCATAATCGCCTCAGAGATGATTGACCAATCGGGCTTGAGTCATTATTATCACGCCTTCACCGATTCCTCGATAGCTCAGTCGGTAGAGCAACGGACTGTTAATCCGTGTGTCCCTGGTTCGAGCCCAGGTCGAGGAGCCAAATTATAAAAGCCCGCACATCACTGTGCGGGCTTTTTTGTTTGATGCTATGGAGGTAGAGCCCAACTGATTCAGCGCCATTCCATTTCAGCGCCATTCCATGGACCTGCCTTCCTCACTCGACAGCATCGCCGAACTCATCCGCAGAAAAGCGGTGACAGAAACCACGGCCAAAGGCCAGGTTTCAGGTGCTGATAAATCCACCCATACGCAAGCCCAGCGGGCACCGGCACAGAAGCCGACACCTGAAGCGCTCAAGCAAAGAATCGTCGGTCTGATCAGCGCGATCGATCAAGACGATGTGCGCAAAAAGCACAAAGTCGTCAGACTGTTTGTGGAGAACGTACTGACCTGGCAGTTTGGTGAAGAGCTCAGGAACGACCCAAGTTTCTCATCGCTGGTGGACGAAGTTGGAGCTGCGATGGAAGGTGAGGCTGGATTGGTGGATGAGCTGATGCGGATCGGAGAAAAAAAGTAGGTGCAGATCAGGTCGCCACTACTACAAATCAACCTCTTATTAAGATGTCCACCAAACGTGGGTAAGATCACTCTGAGCCCAAATATTCCCCCTGTTTGTGGCAACTCAACTCTCGTTTTTTACATACACCCAACCCGAAAGGCTATCCAGTTTATCCAATGGATGCATCGAAAAAATGCATTCATCGCTTGCGGTCTGAATCTCTCCACCGAACTGAGCCTCTAGCTCAGCGAGTGCACATGAACATAGGTCAATATCATCGTCCGTTGGTTGGCGAGAAAAATAATATCGAAGTTCTGCATGCCGTTTTGCTGAGTCCCATCCAACAGCTACTGAGACGACATGATCATTCACCAAATCTCTGATGGCATGTTTTGCGGAGGTTAGCAGCTGAGTCGTATCCATAATTTCACCATTGCTTGGGGTTGGCTGGAACGATATGTGTTCCCTTATTCCCAAAATGTACTGTTCCGTACTGCGTCGGGCCAACCACGGTACCGTTCTGCCAAAATTCGCCAATTGGCCTTCCGAAATCAGCGGTAACAGAATTGGGCCGGGTTTGCCGCAATATTGAGTACTCGCCCGCGTGCAATCCATCCAACAAGCCTTGGGGATCAACCGTTAGCGGGCTCCGGCCATCTCCAGGATTAATGTGGAGACTTTGTCGCGAACTCAGATTTGTTGGAATACCGAGGTCTTGAACGGCTTGCCGGTTAGCGGCAGCGGCCTCACTGGTCAGAACAGTGCGCCCTGCACTGTTTGCCGCAAGCCTGTCTACACTCCCTACCAAGCCAGCAGCACCTGAGCTTATTGTAGACACTAAACTCACGCCCTGGAATAAGGCAGCACCTCTTAATTCACTTCCCTCGATGCTGAAATTAGGGCTTGGTTTATGTAAGCCCATCACTTTCATTGCAACGATGCCTGGGTGCAGAGATGTCGCACTCTCGCTAACGTCATTGGCCGTGTTGTAAAGCGCTTTACCAAAGCCTGTTACCAGCCCACTAAAGGACATCGGCGGGTTGGTACGCCGCACTGCATCTTGGGCCGGTAGGAACACCCGTTCAACGCTATCTCCGAATTTCCTGCCTAAAGGCAGTCCGCCGTATGAAAACAATGCACCCATAACCTAAACCTATGAATTACCGTCGCGCATGCCACAAAAGCGTTACATACCTCTTCACGGTGAATTGCTTGCAACGTAAGGATAACGATTGCTTGGTGCGCAATATTGATTTGTTGCGTGAGGTGATTGCCAAGGTAAAAAAATCACATCCATTATCGTAACAATAGGGTCAGACACCATATCCCATTCATTAACACAAAGTTATCCACACCAACTGCCCTACTTGACCTTACATCAGCGCATGCTTTGATGCCAAGGCCTGCTCCGCCTTGATCACCAATATATTCCGGTACCCAGACTCAAAACATGCCCGTCAACTGCGCCAGTACTGCCTTCATAACTGAGCCGCAGATCCACCAGCGTGGACCATGCCCAGCGCACATCACTGCGCACTATCAGTAGCTCCTGCACACCCCGTTCCAGCCCCTGGCGCAATTCTATGTTGCCTTTCCAACTCACACGCTCAGAAAACCGATAGATGGCATCGGCTGAAGCTCTGGCGAACAGGGTACCTTGATCGTAGCGGTCCGCCTGGATGCCACCTCCCAGATAAGCTGCGACAAAGCTACGGCTGGATAGCTGTCGCCCCATCCCTGCATCCGCTTGAGCGCGTGCGACCAGGCAATCCAGACAGCCCACCTTGCCCTGCTCGGCACCGAACCTGACCTTCCAGGCAACGCCATCGTCTCTGGGCAAGCCGGAGATGCCGGGGTTAGCTGACTCCACACTCACGATATCCAGCTTGTGCAGCCTGAGCTGCCCTTCACGCGCCGTCAACTGGGTGTCGCCCATGGTCAGGGCTGCATTCCTGACATGACTGCCGTCGCCATCCAGCGCATCGTAATAGGCTGGCCGGATGCGGATACTGAGGGTGTCTCCTGCTTCACTGGCATGCATGATGCCCACCTGTACCCAGCTCGGTGGGCGACCAATATCCGGAGAAGTGACAGGGTGAGGCACTTCTGATTGCGCAAGTGGCGGCAAGGCAAACCGCATGGCAAGCGCCTTGATGTAATCCGGATGCTGGCTCTGGCCAGCTTGTGGGGCTTCGTTGGCGAACTGGTGATAATCCACGACACTATCGATGAGCTGATATCGGGCTTGCAAGGGCAAATCGTTAAAAGCCTCCGTTTGAGTATCCATCCCCTCAAGCACCATACGCTTCATGATGTGGCGCTGCTCTGGCGTGAGGCTCTGGAAGCGGGAATAGAAGCGCGCCTGCCGGGACGGGAAATAACGCACCTGCTTCAGGAGTGGCGCGCCTGCATAGCGGGCGGTGCCGATCTGCTGGGTGAGTGATTGTGGGATGGTATACGGGCGGGCTGTTGGGATGATCTCCAGGCCAGGCAAGAGCTGCAGGATCTCGGCCATGCGGTAGGCACAGTTCTGGCGAAAGAAATAATAGTTGTACCGCTTTCCCATCAGTTCCCAGGCATGGGCTGTCACGAACGCCACATCTTGGGCGGGCAGATCGAGCTCGAAATCCCACAGATCGCGATGTTCGTTCTCGCCGTAAGTGTTCTCATGAACATAGAAATCCACTTCGCTGAAGCCTGCTTCATATCCACCGAGGACAGCCTTGGCGATGTACACCGCTGGATTATCTCCACGCGTGTCGATCGCGCCGTAGTTGAGGGTCTTGTTCTGCAGTTGTGTGCTGCTGCCTGTTGTCGGACCATTGAATTTGATCAAGGTGTGACCATAATAAGAAGCAGGATTGCCAAGATAGCCGGTAGCAAGCACCACACTGATGGAGTTGACCGGGTACTCAGTGCGCCAGCGTTGCAAGGCAGGGCAATGCGCGGCCATATCAAAATCACTTTGTTGTTCTAATTGTTGCTCCAACCAGGCTACTCGCGCAGGAAAGCGGCAGCGTACGTGCTGGTCTGGGGTGACCTCTTCAGAGACCATCGCCGCCAGCGTGGCAGCAAGTTCTGCCCTTGCGTCGGTGTCGCCCTGTGCTGACAAAAAGAAGTCACCAGCGCGGATGGCACTGCGCATCGCGCCAGGCAAAGCCACCGGGCGTTCATAGTGCAGCAGCCGGAGCCAGACAGGTTCAGCCGACAACCGCGACTGGATTTCGATATCAACTGGGTCGGCGTGTGCAGAAACGACCACACCAAAAAAGGTCATGGCAAAAAGGAGGCGTAGGGGCATGAGCGGCTTCGAGCAAGTCAGTGAACATAAAAAAGCAGGCATGACGCCTGCTTTTCTTGATACAGCGTTAAAAATCAGACGCTGCAGTGCCTAGCAGCCGCTTTATTGATCACGTTGTAGAAATCAGAAGATTTCTCCAGGTGGGTTTTGCCTTGGTAGTCCGCGTTGGACAAGGCAGCACCCATCTCGCTACGTACAGCCTGGATGGCGTTCGACTGCTGAGCTTCACCACACTCCACCAGATTAAGCGCCGTCTTGAGGTGCATACCATCGCCAGCGGCTGATTCTTCGACCAGCTGGGTGTAGGTGTCACGAATGAACAGTGCCGTTTTGATGTTCTTGCCAGAGCAAGTCTCAGGCGATGCAGTTGCCGAGGTGATGGCAGTGGACCCCAGATCCCAGATCACGTTTGAGGTAACAGCAGCCCAGCCGGTATTGGAGAACAATGCAGCACCGATACCGCAGTCCGAATATGGGTTGGGGCCGGAGCCTGCTGGTTTGCTGGAATCTGCCTGCACATTCACAGACATGCCAAGAATGGCGGCGATCGCAAGTGTATTGAAAGTACGCAGTGCCATGGATATTTCCTTAAGAGTGATGGGTAACGCAAACGGGATTTGTAATACAAAGGCCAATATTGATAGCCACAACCATCGTATCTGCTTTGCATTTTTTGCGACTACACCTCTTAAGGGGTATAGCTTTGGTATTACTTTCAGACATGGCAGAAAAGTAATGAAAATTAAGGAAATTTACTTTGAACACAAACCAATTATGGCAAGCCTTTGGAACAAAGACTTAAGCTAGTGACGAAGCCGACCAACTTGAAAATCGCCTAATTCCTGAGCATCTGCACAGTCCACAAACCCAGCGCTGTCATCAGTAAAGAACCCAGCAAATGTCCCAGAATATGGGCCGCCGCCCATCCGTATTCCTGGCGCGAGAACAGGCCAATCGCTTCAGCAGAGAACGTGGAGAAGGTGGTAAGACCGCCCAGAAAACCAGTGGTGATCAACAGGCGTGCTTCCAAAGAAATGGCGGGGTTCAACGCGAACAAGCCGAGAGCGAGGCCGATCAGGTAAGCCCCCGTCAGGTTGGCGATCAGCGTACCCAGTGGCAAGCCGGGCAGCAGATGGTTCAGACTGTGGCTCAGCAGCCAGCGCAGCCAGGCGCCACAGGCGGCGCCTAGGCCAACTGCAGCAAATCCGCTCAGGTTCATGCGTGCTCCTTCGTTGTTCTCAAGCCAGGCTGACCAGCGATACAACCACGCCGGGCTTGCCTTGATTCGTCATGCGCTCGTCAGTATCATGAGGCCAGCCAAAAGATTCCCAAACTTTAGTGTGTATCCTGGAGAATCCGCAGCCGTCCTCCTCATTATAAAGACTTAAGCCTTGCGTATCCTATTTGTGAGTTCCGAAGCCTATCCGCTGATCAAAACCGGCGGTCTGGCCGATGTAAGCGGCTCTTTGCCTGCCGCACTGCAACAACGAGGCGTCGATGTACGCATTTTGATTCCCGGTTACCCTGCCGTGCTGGAAAAGCTGCAAAACAGCCGTCCCGTCGCCACTTTGCAGCATCTGCCACTGATAGGAACGGCCGAGCTGATCCTGGGCGAGATGCCGGATACCGGCGTGCCGGTGCTGGCGATCCAGTGTCCTGGTCTTTACCAGCGCGCAGGCGGGCCGTATATCGACGCAGGCGGTCGTGACTGGGAAGACAATCCACTACGCTTCGGCATTTTGTCGCGCATCGCGGCCCTGCTTGGCAGCCCGGACACTCCGCTGCAAGACTGGCAACCGGATATCGTACATTGCAATGACTGGCAGACCGGTCTGGTGCCTGCCTACATGCGTTTCATGCGCAAACCCTGCGCAAAATCACTGATCAGTTTGCATAACATGGCGTTCCAGGGCTGTTACCCGCCTAGCTGGGTGGAACGCCTGGGTCTGCCGGGTGAAAGCTATCAGATGGAAGGCCTGGAATATCACCAGCAGATGTCCTTCCTCAAGGCGGGTATCTTCTATGCTGATGGCATCAGCACGGTGAGCCCCAGCTATGCACGCGAGATCCAGACCGAGACCTTCGGTTTTGGTATGCAAGGCCTGCTGGCGAAACGCAGCCATGACATACGCGGCATCCTGAACGGCATCGAGACCGAGGAATGGAACCCCGCCAATGACCCGCATCTGGTCAACCCCTATGATGCCAACCACCTGGCCGCCAAGAAAACCGTCAAGAAAGCACTGCAGGCAGCGCAAGGCTTGCAGCAGGATGCACAAGCCCCTCTGCTGGGCGTGGTCAGCCGCCTGACCTACCAGAAGGGGCTGGACGTCTTCCTCAGCATCGCCGCGCCGCTGGTGGAACAAGGTTGTCAGATCGTGGTGCTGGGTGGCGGCGATGCTGGCATGGAAGCCGGGTTCCGTGACCTGGCCACGCGCTACCCGCAACGTGTCAGCGTGACCATAGGCTACAACGAACCCTTGTCGCACCAGATCATGGCCGGAGCGGATATGTTCATCATGCCGTCCCGTTTCGAACCCTGTGGCCTGAACCAGATGTATGGCCTGCGTTACGGCACGCCCCCCATCGTGACGCGTACCGGCGGTCTGGCAGACTCGGTGATCGACAGCAATGACACGACATTGGCCAACCATACTGCCAGCGGCTTCGTCATCGAGCATGCCGATGCAGGCCAGTTGCATGATGCCATCAACCGTGCTTGCGCTTACTACGCCGACAGCAAGACCTGGCGCAAGATACAGCGCAACGGCATGCGGCTTGATCTGGGCTGGGACCACAGTGCACAGGCTTATCTGGATCTGTATGCCCATTTGCTGCGCGACTAAAATGGACTAAGCATCGCCAGTGCTTGCTTGCCTAGCCCAAGTTTTGCTGGGGATGTAAGCCTAGGCCATGTTCAAAGCTAGCAGGTAATAAAAAACCCGCAAGGCGCACTGCGCTGCGGGTTTTTCCTTTTTGGGCTATTCGCTTTTTTGGGTTTTCACTTTTTTGTCACGGTTTCGTCACACTTGAAAGTTAAAGTGCGTTCATCGCTTGGCATAGAAGATGCTTATCTAACAGTGAGCTTTCTCCAAAGCTGTATTTCTCCTCCCCTCGGGTGCGTCTACCGCACCCCTTTTTTTAGCCGCAGATCATGTCCGCATGCGCGTGATGGCAGGTTCAATCCAGCTTGATAAAATGCTCGCGGTAATACTTAAGCTCTTCAATTGATTCATAAATATCAGCCAGCGCCTCATGCTTGCTGGCCTTTTTGAAGCCGGCATAGATCTGCGGCTTCCAGCGTCTGGCCAACTCCTTGAATACGCTCACATCCAGATTACGGTAATGGAAATATGCCTCCAGATCGGGCATGTAGCGTGCCATGAAACGTCGGTCCTGGCAGATGGAGTTGCCACACATGGGCGACTTGCCTGCAGGCACCCAAGGCTTGAGGAAGGCGATCATCTGCTCGGTGGCCGCCGCCTCGTCCAGTGTGGAGGCTTTGACCTTGTCGATCAGGCCGGAACGGCCATGTGTCCCCTTGTTCCAGGCATCCATGCCATCCAGCACGGCATCGCTTTGGTGCACCACCAGTACCGGGGATTCAGCCAGTACATTGAGCTGCGGGTCGGTGACCACCACGGCCAACTCGAGAATGCGGTCACTATCTGGCAGCAAACCACTCATTTCCATATCCAGCCAGATGAGATTGTCCTGTGACATCATGATTTCCATTAAAATGCGGTGAGGATGGGACGCCCGGTGAACCTTACGCCGAGCGCTGCTTCATAATGACAATAGTTTAACCGATAAAGTATAAAAACCATGGCATCCACCCTGACCACCGTCTTCATCGCCCTGCTCGTTCTGACCACGCTGACCCGCGTATGGCTGGGCCAGCGGCACATCCGCCACATCCAGTCGCACCGCAACCAAGTGCCTGCTGCCTTTGCTGACAGCATCAGCCTGGAAGCCCATCAAAAGGCTGCTGATTACTCTTCCGCCAAGACCAGCCTGGTCATCAGCGAAGCGGCTGCACAGGCACTGCTGTTGGCGCTGTTCACGGTTGGCGGCGGCCTGCAATGGCTGGATGAAAGCTGGCGCAGTGTGCTGGCTGAACCCGAGATGCTGCGCGGCGCACTGGTGATCGTTTCGGCACTGGTGATCAGCAGCCTGGTGGATCTGCCCTTCGATTACTACCGTTCCTTTGTGGTGGATGCACGTTTCGGCTTCAACAAGATGACACCGGCGATGTTCTTCTCCGACCTGGTCAAGCACAGCCTGGTAGGCGTGGTGCTGGGCGCACCGATCCTGGGCGCGGCCTTGTGGCTGATGCAAGGGGCTGGCGATTACTGGTGGTTGTACCTGTGGGTGGTATGGAGCGTATTCAACTTGCTGATGCTGGCCATCTACCCCACCTTCATCGCGCCGCTGTTCAACAAATTTTCGCCACTGACCGACCATACACTCAAAGCGCGCATCGAAAGCCTGCTCACCAAGTGTGGCTTCAAGTCGCAAGGGCTATTCGTCATGGACGGTTCGGCACGCAGCAGCCACGGCAATGCCTACTTCACCGGTTTCGGTGCCAGCAAGCGCGTGGTGTTCTTCGACACCTTGCTGGCGCGTCTGGATACTGACGAGATCGAAGCGGTGCTGGCACATGAGCTGGGTCACTTTCGTCATCGCCACGTGATCAAGCGCATCGCCATGATGTTCTTTGTGAGCTTTGTGGGCCTGGCCTTGCTGGGCTGGCTCAAGCAACAGGACTGGTTCTATACTGGCCTGGGAGTGGCACAAAGCAGCGACCATATGGCCCTGTTGCTGTTCCTGCTGGTCAGCCCGGTGTTCCTGTTCCTGCTGCGCCCGCTGATGGCAAGCTACTCACGCAAGAACGAGTTCGAAGCTGACGCTTACGCGGCAAAGCACGCAGATGCTGGGCATCTGATCCGTGCGCTGGTCAAGCTGTACCGTGACAATGCCTCCACACTCACGCCAGATCCGCTGCATTCCAACTTCTATGACTCGCATCCGCCAGCCAGCCTGCGTATCGCGAAATTGTTGAAGAAGGCCTGACAGCGAACGCGCGGCTCAACCGACAGCCACACTGAACAGGAGCTCCACCATGCAAAGAATTGCCCTGTTATTGACCTGCACGCTGTGCGCCAGCTTGGCACAGGCGACACCACTGTTCAGTGCGGGCGACCCGGTGACAGGCAAGGCCATGGTCGAAAAACAGTGCATCAGCTGTCATGCCGAGCGCTTTGGCGGCGATGGTTCTGCCATCTACACGCGCGAGCACAGACTAGTGAAAACCTCCGCTGGCTTGCTGACGCAGGTGCGCAACTGCAATACCAACCTGGGACTGAAGTGGTTCGATGATGAAGAACTGCATGTGACCCGCTACTTGAACGATCACTATTACAAATTCCAAAAGTAAGCCTTTGAGTACCTTGTCCGGCCTGGTGGTTGCTGCCTACGGCAAGCGGTATTCCGTGGAACTGCCGGACGGCAAGCGCATGAGTTGCGTGACGCGCGGCAAGAAGACCGACGTCGCCTGTGGCGACCAGGTCGATATCAAACGCACTGACCACAGCGAGGGCGTGGTGGAACACATCCATGAGCGACGTAGCCTGCTGTATCGCAGCAATGCATTTCGCACCAAGATGCTGGCGGCCAATGTCACGCAGATCGTGATCGTGCTGGCCACCACACCCAGCTTCTACGAATCGCTGCTCAACCGCTGTCTGATCGCAGCAGAAGCTGCCGGAATCCAGGCCTTGATCGTGCTCAACAAATGTGACCTGGCCGACAACAGCGCGGCGCTGCTGCAACTGGCCAACTACAGTGCGCTGGGTTACCGGGTGCAGGCGCTGTCGGCCAAGCAGGATATCGCCCCCTTGCTGCCCTGGCTGCAAGGCCATGTCAGCGTGCTGGTGGGACAATCCGGCATGGGCAAATCCACCATCGTCAACGCACTGCTGCCCGATCAAGGTGTGCGCACGCAGGAAGTGTCGGCGGTACTGGATAGCGGCAAGCACACCACCACAGCCGCCCACCTTTACCATCTCAACGCGGAGAGCGACCTGATCGACTCACCCGGCCTGCAGGAGTTCGGCCTGCATCATCTGGATGTCGAGCAACTGGAACAAGCTTTCATCGAATTCAGGCCGCATCTGGGCAAATGCCGGTTCAATAACTGCCGTCATGTGCATGAACCCGATTGCGCCATCCATGCCGCCGTGGCCAGCGGCCAGATCCAGCAGCAGCGGCTGGATTACTTCCAGGAACTGGTGCGCGAACTAGGCGGCGCCTGAGCTTAAGCACCATGAACCGCACTGCCTTCATCACCCATCCAGATACCTTGCTGCATGTCATGGACGGGCAGCATCCGGAATCCCCTGCCCGCATCACCGCCATCCGCGACCGTCTGCAACGGGACGGCCTGCTGTCCAAACTGCAGATCCATGAGGCACCCGCCGCCACGGATGCGCAGCTGACCCGCGTGCACACACCCGCTTATGTCCAGCACATTCGCCGCATCGCCCCCAAGGCTGGCCTGGTCAGGCTGGACCCGGACACCGCCATGGGCCCGATGTCACTGTCTGCCGTGCTGCACGCCGCTGGCGCCGCCGTGCTGGCTACCGACCTGGTCATGCAAGGCAAAGCGCACAATGCCTTCTGCTGTGTGCGCCCGCCCGGCCATCATGCCGGGCGCGAGACAGCGGCTGGCTTCTGCATCTTCAACGGCATTTCGGTAGGTGTGGCCCATGCACTGGCCGTGTACGGTCTGCAACGGGTGGCCATCATCGACTTCGATGTACACCACGGTGACGGCACTGAAGACATCTTCCGTGACGATGCGCGCGTGATGCTGTGCTCCACCTTCCAGCACCCGTTCTATCCGGGCAAAGGTGCCGATAGCCGTAGTGAGCGCATGATCAACGTGCCGCTCAAGGCTGAAACAGATGGCAGCGCCTTCCGGCAAGCGGTGACACGCGAGTTCGCGCCGGCACTGGCGCGCTTCAAGCCGCAGATGGTGTTCGTCTCCGCTGGCTTTGATGCACATGCCGATGACCCGCTGGCTCAGCTCGGCTTGCAGCGCGATGACTATGCCTGGGTGACTCGCTTCATTATGGAAATCGCGGCAAGCCATGCACAAGGCCGGGTGGTGTCGGTACTGGAGGGTGGCTACCGCCTGGAGGCACTGGCCGACTGCGCGACTGCGCATGTCAGCACACTGGCTGGCCTGTAACCGCTATAATCCTGCTATGCATATCACCACCCGTCTGGAATTCGATGCCGGTCATCGCATTCCCTGCCACAAGAGCCAGTGCCGCAACCTGCACGGGCACCGTTACGCCATCGAGATCACCCTGTCAGGTGACATCATCCAGCAGGAAGGTGCTTCCGAGAACGGCATGGTGATGGATTTCTCCGACGTGAAGGCGATCGCACGGCGTGCCGTGGTGGATATCTGGGATCACGCCTTCCTGGTGTACAAGGATGACCACACCGTACGTAGCTTCCTGGACACCTTGCCTGACCACAAGACCGTGGTCATGAACACGGTGCCAACAGCCGAGAACATGGCCGCTGAAGCGTTCCGTATCCTGCAGGTGGAGTATCAGGACACCTACGGTAACCACCTCAAACTGGAACGTGTGCGCTTGTATGAAACGCCCAATAGCTGGGCAGATGCACTGGCATCAGGCTGTACTGTTTGACCAAACCAAACTGATCAAATCAAGCTGATTAAACCAAACTGATCAAACGAGGTTAATCCGAGCATCACGCGAGATCGAGCTGCTCGATTCTCGCGGCCAGCACAGCGGTCGCCGTGCTTCAGCACGTAGCCGCTGCACCTTGCAGGCGAGCCCGCCATTAGCCAAGCAACAGCCCAAGCAACACGCCTAACAGAAAGATCCCCACATAACGGCTGCGGCTGTCTCTGCTGGCAGCAGGCTGAGCTGAAGTCACCTCGGCGCTGGGTTGCTCGGCTTCCCAGCGCGCCACGATCTGGCGCGCCTGTTCATAATCGGCATCATGCACGCCCACTTGCACCAGATCATGGGCCTGCAGATCCCCCACCCCGCCCTGCAGGAACTCGCCCGAGATGGAGGCAGGGATATGCTCCAGCTCCAGCAGGTGCTTGATCATATGCGCTTCAAGCGCATGTGCTGCCCGGAATACCGTTTTCACGGGGCTGTATCCAGCGACAATCGCGACATCACCTCCTGCAACGCCTGTTGCCAATCGGGCAAGGCCAGGTCAAAGCATTGCCTGAGTTTGCTGTTATCCAGACAGGAGTTGTGTGGTCGTTGCGCAGCAACCGGATAGTCACGCGCAGCAATGGGTAGAATGGCCACTGGCTTTAATTTCAGCGCAGGCCAGCCCTGCATGCTCTGCAAGCTTGCATAATGCGTGACGATGGCACGGGCATAGTCATGCCAACTGGTCGCGCCTGCACAGGTCAGATGATAAATACCGCTGTGTGAACTACACCATGGCTGCCGCAGCATTTGCACGGTAGCAGCACTGATGGCCAGCGTGGAAGTCGGCGCGCCGATCTGATCGGCCACCACGTTCAACTGCTCGCGTGCGCGTGCCAGTCGCAGTATCGTGTGCAGAAAGTTCTGGCCAACCGGGCCATAGACCCAACTGGTGCGCAAGATCAGATGATGCGCGCCTGCAGCCTGGATCGCCTGCTCGCCGGCCAGTTTACTGGCACCATAAACGTTAAGCGGGCCAGTGCTGTCCGTCTCTACATAGGCATAGTCCTGCTTGCCATCGAACACATAATCGGTGGAGTAATGCACCAGCAGCGCCCCCAGTTCTGCCGCCGCCTGCGCCAGCACGCCAGGGGCCGTCGCATTGACAGCCCAGGCAAGGTCACGCTCGGTCTCGGCTTTGTCTACTGCGGTGTACGCGGCCGCATTCACGATCACAGTCGGCTGTAAGCGCTTGATACAGGCCCGTATCGCAGCGCTGTCAGTCAGGTCGAGCTGCGCATGCTGGAAGGCATGCACTTCGCCCAGCATGGCCAAGTCCGATTGCAGCTGGCGACCCAGCTGCCCCTGGGCACCGGTCAGCAGGATACGTACAGCTTGTTGCGCACTCAATCGAACAGTTCCGCCTGCGCCATCAGCATGCCCTGCTCGTCCTTGGCTGATAACACAGGCATTGCACTCAAGGGCCAGTCTATACCGATCGCAGGATCATTCCAGCGCAAGCTGCGTTCATGGTCTGGCGCATAGTAATCCGTGGTCTTGTACTGCACTTCCGCACTTTCGGACAACACCAAAAAACCATGTGCTAATCCGGGCGGGATCCACAACATCTGCTTGTTTTCAGCAGACAAGTTCACACCGTACCACTGGCCAAAACTGGGAGAAGCGCGCCGCAGATCGACGGCCACATCGAATACTTCACCTTGGGTTGCTCGCACCAGCTTACCCTGCGGCTGACGAATTTGATAATGCAGGCCACGCAATACATGCTGTGCAGAGCGCGAATGGTTATCCTGCACAAACGTTGCCGTGACACCCGTGGCCTCAGCGAAGGCACGCTGGTTGAAACTTTCGTAGAAGAAGCCCCGCGCATCACCGAACACGCGCGGTGTGATGAGCAATACCCCGGGCAGTGAAGTTTGAGTAATCTGCATCAAAACACACGCTCATGCAGAATTTGCAGCAGATACTCGCCGTAACCGCTCTTGAGATAGGGCTGAGCAATACGCTCCAGAGTTTGGGCATCAATAAAACCCATGCGGTAAGCCACTTCTTCCGGGCAGGCGATCTTCAACCCCTGACGTTTCTCGATGGTCTCGATGAATAGAGAAGCCTGCAGCAAGGATTCGTGCGTACCGGTGTCCAGCCAGGCCATGCCGCGCCCCATGACCTCCACACGCAACGCATTCCTGGAAAGATAATGCTGATTGATGTCGGTGATCTCGTATTCATCGCGTGCCGAAGGTTTGAGACTGGCCGCGATATCTACAACATGCTTGTCATAGAAATACAGACCGGTGACGGCATACCGTGACTTGGGCTTCTGCGGCTTCTCTTCCAGACTGATAGCCTTGCCAGCCGCATCGAATTCCACCACGCCATAACGCTGTGGGTCATTGACCGGGTAAGCGAATACGGTAGCGCCATTGGCGCGCTCGACCGCAGCCTGTGCCATGTTGGCCAGTTCGTGGCCATAGAAGATGTTATCCCCCAACACCAGCGCGCAACCGTCATCACCGATAAAGTCCTTGCCGATCACGAATGCCTGAGCGATGCCTTGTGGCTGCTCCTGAACTGCATACTGGATGGACATGCCCCACTTGCTACCGTCTTCCAGCAGTTGGGCAAAGCGCGGTGTGTCTTGCGGGGTGGAGATGACCAGCACCTCGCGTATCCCGGCCAGCATCAGGGCTGACAACGGGTAGTAGATCATCGGCTTGTCGTAGATGGGCAGCAGTTGCTTGGAGACCGCCTGAGTGACCGGGTATAGCCGGGTGCCGGAGCCTCCGGCGAGTACGATGCCTTTCATGCAGGCTCCTTGTTACGCTGCGCGTAGTTGGTTTCCAGCCATTGCCGGTATGCGCCCGAGGTGATGTTGTCTGTCCAGTCCTGATTGGCGAGATACCAGGCCACAGTCTTGCGCATGCCGGATTCGAAATCTTCGGCGGGCTGCCAGCCCAGCTCCTGCTGGATCTTGCTGGCATCGATGGCATAGCGTCTGTCATGTCCGGGACGATCCGGGACAAAGGTGATCAGGTCGCGGTAGCTGTGTGCCGCAGGCTGCAAGGTATCGAGGATGTCGCACAAGGTATGCACTACCTGCAGGTTGGTCTTTTCGTTGCAACCACCGATGTTGTAAGTCTCGCCCACACGCCCAGCCGCCAGCACACGGCGGATGGCACTGCAATGATCGTTCACATACAACCAGTCACGCACATTGCCACCATCCCCGTAGATGGGCAGTGGTTTGCCAGCCAGCGCATTATGGATGACCAGCGGGATCAGTTTTTCCGGGAACTGATAAGCGCCATAGTTATTGGAGCAATTAGTGGTCAGCACCGGCAAGCCATAGGTATGGTGATAAGCGCGCACCAAGTGGTCAGACGCAGCCTTGGATGCCGAATATGGACTGTTGGGCGCGTAGGCGGTGGTTTCACTGAATGCCGGGTCATCCACGTCCAGTGATCCGTAGACCTCGTCCGTGGAGACATGCAGATAACGGAATGCGTCACGATCAGCTGCGGACAACCGAGCCCAGTAGGCACGGGTAGCTTCCAGCAACTGGAAGGTGCCCACCACGTTGGTCTGGATAAAATCAGCCGGCCCATGGATGGAGCGATCCACATGGCTTTCGGCAGCAAAGTGCACGATGGCCGATGGCTGATGCTCGGCCAGCAGGGCATCGACCAAGGCACGGTCAGCGATATCGCCCTGCACGAACACATGCTGAGCGTGGTCTTTCAGACTACGCAGATTGTCCAGATTGCCGGCATAAGTGAGCTTATCGAGATTGACCACCGTACCGAGACCCGCCTGCAACCAGGCGATGACGAAGTTGGCACCGATAAACCCTGCCCCACCGGTGACCAGAATAACGTTGTTATTCATTTTTATTGTTGTTCCTTAACAGTATCTGCCATCACTTCCACCCAGATACATGGCGAGCCTTTGGACAAACCCTGCAGATAAGCCGCATGCTCAGCCAGCTCTTCCGCGCTGGCGTGCAATACCCGCAAAGGGCCGCGCTGTACAGGCATGTCACTATGGTCGAGCTGGCTGACCTGATCGTCCAGCTCCATCATCAGACTTTCCTGACCACGCGTCATGGCCATGTACACATCGGCCAGCAGTTCGGCATCCAGCAGCGCGCCGTGCAGGGTACGTTTGGAGTTGTCGATGCCGTAATGCCGGCATAGTGCATCCAGGTTGTTGCGCTGACCCGGACGCATGTCCTTGGCCATGCGCAGGGTGTCGATCACGCCGTTACAGACGGTCTGTACTTCAGGGCGTTCCAGACGGCCCAGTTCCATGTTCAGGAAACCCAGATCGAAAGGCGCGTTGTGGATGATGAGTTCGGCGCCCGCGATGAAATCCAGAAACTCATCCACCACGTCCGGGAAGCGTGGCTTGTCCTGCAGAAACTCGAGGCTGATGCCGTGCACGTTCTGCGCACCTTCGTCGATCTCGCGGTCCGGGTTGAGGTAAACGTGGTAATGGTTGTTAGTCAGACGGCGATTGACCAGCTCCACTGCCGCGATCTCGATGATGCGGTGCCCCTGGTTGGGGTACAGGCCGGTGGTTTCCGTGTCGAGGAATATCTGCCTCATGCGCTCACGCTCCGGCCATGTTTCATCACTTGCTCCACGCCGCGATTGGCCAGCGCATCGGCTCGTTCGTTGCCGACATTGCCGGCATGGCCCTTGACCCAGATCCATTCGATGTCGTGTGCGGGCACCAGCGCATCCAGCTGCTTCCACAGATCGTCGTTCTTGACCGGTTTCTTGTCGCTGGTCTTCCAGCCACGCTGTTTCCAGCCGTGGATCCAGACGCTGATGCCTTGCTGCACATACACCGAGTCGGTGTAGAGACGCACATGGGCTGGACGTTTCAGGGCTTCCAGCGCACGGATCACCGCAGTGAGTTCCATGCGGTTGTTGGTGGTCAGCACTTCGCCGCCGCACAGTTCCTTTTCATGGCCGTCGGTCTGCAACCAGGCACCCCAACCACCCGGACCCGGATTGCCTTTGCATGCGCCGTCGGCATAAATCTCGATCACTTTTTCTGTCATGTTACTCGTCAGGTTCCGCATTTCTTTGATGGTCCAGCCGGGGCGATGGGGTTGCCACCAGGCCAGCTTTCAGTTTGCTTTTTTGCCATTGTGGGCGTATCACCCGCATGCCCAGCACACGTTTTTTGGCGACTATACAATAAATCCCGCCCATCATCGGCCAGCATCGTGGCCCCGCTCTGTCCATCCATGCAAAACGTTGCCGCCATAAGGGGCTGGCCAGCGGAGGTGCATGTTGGGCCATGCGCACGGAAACCAGCTCCAGCCCCAGCAAGGCCAGCCAGTCCTTGATACGCAGCAAGCTGAAGAAATTGCCCTGCCATGGGTAGCCCTGGCGGCGCGCCAGCAAACGGCGCACGCCCCACAGGCTGAGCGGGTTGAAGCCAGTGAGTACCAGATGGCCTTCCGGCACCAGGATGCGCTCACATTCACGCAACGTTTGCTGAGGTTCGGCGCTGAAATCGAGCGCATGAGGCAACAGCAACAAGTCCACGCTGTTGTTCAGGAACGGGAGCTGGCTTTCCAGCAGGCGTACTTCACCCGCATGTACATCGGCCCGAACACGGAACGGCATGCGCGCATTGCGCAGCAGGTCCAACTCCAGCATGCCGATCTGCACGGCATTAAAGCCGAACACATCGGCCACAGCCTCATCGAACAGGGCCAGCTCGCGCTGTCTGAGATGCGCACCCAGCGGGGTCGCCAACCATTGTTTTGCCTGTGTGTGGGTTGACATTTATCAGCTAACAGCCAACCATGTTTGAATGCTTGATGTACATGCCATTCCCGCTTTTCAGGACAATTATCTGTGGTTGCTGCACCGTGCTGGCCATGCGGTGGTGGTGGACCCAGGCGACGCAGCTCCGGTGAATGCAGCGCTGCAGACCATGCATCTCAAGCTGGCCGCCATCCTGGTCACCCATCACCACGCGGATCATATCGGCGGTGTGGCGCAACTGGCTGAGCAACATGCGGCCCGCGTCTACGCACCGGCACGCGAACATTACACGTTCGCGCACGCCGCGGTGAAGGAAGGCGCGCAGGTCAGGTTGCCCGAGATCGGGCTGGACTTGCAAGTGATGGAACTGCCGGGTCACACGCTGGGGCATGTAGCTTATTATGGCGCAAATATGCTGTTCTGTGGCGACACCCTGTTCAGTGCAGGCTGTGGTCGTCTGTTTGAAGGCACACCAGCGCAAATGTTGAATTCCTTGCAGCGTCTGGCTGCCTTGCCCGCCGAGACCGTCGTGTATTGCACGCATGAATACACAGAACACAATCTGCGCTTCGCCCGCAGCCTGGAACCCGATAACGCTACGCTGGAACGACGCCAGCAGGATGTCGCCAGCCTCAGGCTGCTAGGCCTGCCCAGCTTGCCCTCCAGCATAGGCCTGGAACTGGCCATCAACCCCTTCCTGCGCTGTGACCAGCCAGCTATCCAGAGCGCTGCCGCCGCCCTGGCCACTCAAGCCCCAGCCCTGCAAGCGATTGCGCCACAACAGCACGCAGACACGGTGCTGGCCACCTTCACCGCCATCCGGGCATTACGTAACCGCTACTAGCGGCTATAACAGGCGGCATAAAGGGCCCAGTGCGCTTGCACCTGATGGCGGCATTCGCTACCATCGGACGCTGATACAAAAAGGGCTGCCTGAGGATGAATCACCGAACTGCGACGACACGCCTGCCTGCTGTGCTGCTGACGTGCCTGCTCGCCTGCCCGGCCTGGGCCGAGCCTGACAGCCCGGCTGCAGTCAGCCCCGCTACCGGCATGAGTAATGCAGCGGGCATCCAGATCCGCCTCATCGAAGAACCACCTGCCAACGCCAATGACGACTGGCAGATCACCCCCAGCATAGACCAGGTACCGCAGGAGATCAGCACGGTTGCGCCTGTGCCGCCCGCTGCCAGTAGCGCTTCCAAAGCCAGCAATGACATCGCGATCGGCACCAAACTGGTCACCAGCAGCGAGGATATGGATCTGTGGCAACGCATCCGCTCCGGCTATGCCCTGCCCGCCCTTAGCTCGCCTTACACGCAGAAGCACGAATCCTGGTATGCCACGCGCCCTGACTATGTCGCGCGCATGGTGGAGCGCAGCCAGAAATACCTGTATCACATCGTGGAAGAAGTAGAAAAGCGCGGCATGCCGTCCGAGATCGCTTTGCTGCCCATGATAGAAAGTGCCTATAACCCGCAAGCCTACTCACGTAGCCATGCCGCAGGCATCTGGCAGTTCATCCCGTCCACCGGCAAGAATTTCGGCCTGCAGCAGAACTGGTGGGTGGATAAACGCCGCGACATCACCGCCGCCACGGATGCCGCACTGACCTACCTGCAAAAGCTGCATCTGATGTTCGGCACCTGGGATCTGGCGCTGGCCGCCTACAACGCCGGTGAAGGCACGGTGAGCCGCGCCATCGAATACAACCGCAAGCGCGGTCTGCCCACCGATTATGCCAGCCTCAACCTGTCTGACGAGACACGCAACTACGTGCCCAAACTGATGGCGATCAAGAACATCATGACCACGCCGGAAAAATACGGCATGCAGTTACGGTCCATCGACAACTCGCCCTACTTCACCAGCGTGGATGCACCGATTCGCATCGATGCCAAAGTCGCGGCCAAACTGGCCGGCATCAGCGAGGACGAATTCACTGCCCTGAACCCTGAATACAAGCGCCCGCTGCTGACCGGCTCCGGCAGCGATCATCAGTTGCTGTTACCCATAGACGCGGCTGACCTGTTCACGCAGAACCTCGCCAACTATGAGCAGCCGCTGGTGAGCTGGCAGTCTTATCCCGCCAGGCGCGGCGAGCGTCTACAAGAGATCGCGCAGCGTTTTGGCGTGAGTGTGGAGGCGCTCAAACAAGCTAACCAGCTAAGCAGCAAAAGCAAGACCGTGCTGAGCGCAGGCCCGCTGCTTATCCCCTCCGCCAGTCTGGAAGCAGGCGACGATATCATGCGTGAAGCAAGCAGCTACAGCGCGCTCGAGGTAGCCAAGGAACCTGTCGCGAAAAACAGCGTCACAGCGCAGGCCTCAGCGCGCAAGCGCTACAAGGTGAAGAGTGGCGACAGCCTGTTCAAGATCGCACAAGACCACGCAACCACGACACAACAGATCATGCTTGATAACCAATTGCGCAATGCACAGATCAAACCGGGGCAATGGCTGACCATCGCCACTGCGTCTGGCGATGCTGTCAACAGCAAACAGAAATACAGCGACGCGCCCGTCAGCAGCAAACCTGCTGCCAAAAGCAAAGGTCAGCGCCTGTACATCGTCAAGCAGGGTGACACCCTGTCCAGCATCGCGCGCAAATTCGACGTTGCCAGTGCAGACCTCAAACGCTGGAACAAGCTCAGCAGTTCACGTATCAAGCCAGGACACACCTTGGTGATCCTGGAACCCGCAGAAGCCTGATCGGACCTATCGCAGATGCGCAGCCACTCCACCTCTTCCGTATGCGCCCTGCTCGCGCTCAGCCTGTTGCTGAATGCCTGCGGTCAACCCGAGACCAGCCCGAAAACCGATCTGGACCGGCCTTACCCCTCCGAAGCCGGCGGCACCCAGATCGATGCCATGCCCGCCGAGCCCAGCGGCCTGATCGCCATGATCGCGGGCGAATCTGCGGCCTCTGCCGTTGCCTCCAACCTGTTCAACAGCCTGCTCAAATACGACAAGAATCTGGAACTGGTGGGAGAGCTGGCGCAATCCTGGCAGATCTCCGACGATCAAAAGACCATCACCTTCACGCTCAAGCCGGACATGAAATGGTCGGACGGCAAGCCATTGACCAGTGCCGATGTGCTGTTCACCTGGAAAGTGGTCACTGACGAGAACACGCGCACCCCGTATGGTGCGGATTACAAACTGGTGAAACAGGCCGAGACCCCGGATGCGCTCACCTTCCGCGTCAGCTACGAGCAACCCTATGCACCGGCACTGGACACCTGGGCCGGCCTGCAGATCCTGCCCAAACACCTGCTCGAGGGTCAGGACATCAACACCACCGCCTTTGCGCGCAAACCGGTGGGCAGCCATTACTACCAGCTGCAGGAATGGCGGAATGGCGAGCGTATCGCGCTGACGCGCAACCCGAATGCCACACAAGGCCAGGCCAATGTCGAACGGCTGGTATCGCGTTTCATCCCGGATGCGGCTTCGCAGTTCCTGGAGCTGCTGGCTGACAACATCGACCTGATGAACCTGAACCCGATCCAGTATGCGCGCATCGTGCCGGCCCGGCCCGAGCTGCAGCAGAAGCTGGGGCTGTACAAAGAGCTGGGCAACAGCTACACCTATATGGGCTTCAATCTCAAGCACAAACCGTTTGATGACATCCGCGTGCGCCAGGCCATCAACTACGCCATCGACAAGCAGGAGATCATAGACGGCGTGTTGCTGGGCCTGGGTGAGCCGGTGGCCTCGCCATACAAGCCGGGCACGCGCTGGAGCAATCCTGCCCTCAAACCCTACCCTTATGACGTGGCACGTGCGCTCAGCCTGCTCAAGGAGGCCGGTTATCAGGACCATGATGGTGACGGCATCCTGGACCGCGACGGCAAACCGCTCAGCTTCGAGATCCTCACCAACCAGAACAAGCAGCGCGAGATGGCGGCGGTACTGATCCAGCGCAGGCTCAAGGAGATCGGCATCGATGCCAGCATCCGCGTGCTGGAATGGGCCAGCTTCGTCGGCCGCTACATCAAGACCGGGGATTTTGATGTGGTGGTGCTGGGCTGGAGCCTGTCCCTGGACCCGGATCAGTACGGCATCTGGCACTCCTCACAACAACAGCCTGGGCAGTTCAATTTCATCGGCTACAACAACCCGCGTGTGGACGAACTGCTGGAGCGTGGCCGGTTCGAGCTGGACCCGGACAAGCGCCAGACCATCTATCACGAGTTCGCCAGCCTGCTGCTGCAGGACAGCCCCATCGTCTACCTGTTTGCTGGCTACGGTCTGCCTGCCATCCACAAACGCATCAAGGGCATCGACAACCCGGCACCGCCAGCCGGCATAGGTCACAACTCCTATGAGTGGTACATCCCCCGACCATTGCGTCGCAACGAGATCGCAGTGGAATAAGCCATGATCAAATACCTGCTCAAACGTCTGTTCTGGATGGTGCCGCTGCTGGTGGGCATCAGCCTGGTGTCCTTCCTGATCATGCACCTGGCGCCGGGTGACATCACCACCACCGAAGCCGGGTTCAACCCCAAGGCCAGCGAAGAATCGCGCCAGAAACTGCGCGAGATCTACAACCTCGACAAGCCCATCACCGTGCAGTATGGCCTGTGGCTGAACCGCATGGCCACGCTGGATTTCGGCACCTCCTTCGCCAGCCACCAGCGCCCGGTGTTCTGGGAAAAGACCGACCCGCAAGGCAATGTCAGCAAAGGCCTGATACAGGAAGCCTTGCCCATCACCCTGCTCATCAATGTATTGAGCCTGACCGTCATCATCGCAGTGGCACTACCGCTGGGTATCGTGTCGGCGTTGACACAGAACCGGCCACCAGACCGCGCCATCACGCTGTTCGTGTTCATCGGCTTTGCCATCCCCGGCTTCTGGCTGGCACTGGTACTGATGTACTGGACCGGCGTGGTCAACAGCTGGCTACCCATCTCCGGCCTGCACAGCCTGCAGTACGACCAGATGCACTGGCTGGGCAAGGTCGCCGACACCCTCAGGCATCTGGCGCTGCCCGTGTTCATCTCCAGCCTGAGTGGGCTGGCCGGTATCGCCCTGTTCGTACGTAACGGCATGCTGGATGTGCTGCATCAGGACTACATCACCACAGCGCGCGCCAAAGGCCTGCCCGAGAACACCGTGGTGTATCGCCATGCCTTGCGCAACGCTCTACTGCCCTTGATCACCATCTTCGGCTTGTCCATCCCGGGCCTGATCGGCGGGTCGGTCATTGCAGAATCCATCTTTGCCATCCCCGGCATGGGCAAGCTGTTCTATGACGCCGTGCTGATGCGGGATTTCCCGGTCATCATGGGCATCCTCACCATAGGCTCGGCACTGACGCTGCTGGGCAATCTGCTGGCCGACCTGGCTTATGCCTGGGCTGACCCGCGTGTACGTCGTGGAGTGTTGAAATGATGCGCCGCCTGTTCAAGCACCCGGCACTGGCCAATCCGCTCGCCATGGTGGGCTTCATCATCATCACCAGCATCATGCTGCTGGCCCTGCTGGCTCCGTTGATTGCCCCGTATGACCCGAATGCCATCGACGTAAAGGCCATCCTGCTGGAACCCTCCGCTGCGCACTGGATGGGCACGGATGGCCTGGGCCGTGACGTGTTCTCGCGCATGTTGTACGGCGCACGCATCTCCCTGCTGGTCGGCATCGTCGCAGTGGGCATCGCTACTGGCATCGGCATCGTGCTGGGTGCGCTGTCAGGCTACTACCGGGGCTGGATGGATGTAGTCATCATGCGCCTGGTGGACGTGATGCTGTCCATCCCGACCTTCTTTCTGATCCTCGCGGTGATCGCCTTCCTGACGCCGTCCATCTGGAACATCATGATCGTCATCGGCCTGACTTCCTGGATGGGCGTGACGCGGCTGGTGCGCGCCGAATTCCTCAGCCTGCGCGAGCGCGAATTCGTCATGGCGTCGCAGACCTTGGGCGCCAAGGACGGCCGCCTGATCTTTCTGCACCTGTTGCCCAACAGCCTGACACCGGTGATCGTCAGCTCGGTGCTAGGTGTAGCCAGCGCCGTACTGGTGGAATCCGGTCTGAGCTTCCTGGGCCTGGGTGTGCAGGCGCCGCAAGCCTCCTGGGGCAACATCCTCACCGATGGCAAGGAGTACATCCAGTTTGCCTGGTGGTTGTCGCTGTTCCCGGGCCTGGCCATCCTGATCACGGTGTTGGGTTATAATCTGCTCGGTGAAGGCCTGCGCGACGCGCTGGACCCACGCACTGCTGGCAATCAGGCCAGATAACGATTCGACACATCCAACATACATAAAACGTGACGCCAGCCGTGCGATCACGCCTCAGGAAGGACACATTCATGGGATTTCTCGCCGGAAAACGCGCACTCATCGTCGGCTTGCTCAGCGACCGCTCCATCGCCTACGGTATCGCCGAAGCCATGCGCCGCGAAGGTGCTGAACTGGCATTCACCTACCAGATGGACCGCTTTCAGGAGCGCGTCACCAAGCTGGCTGCCAATTTCGATTCCTCCATCATCCTGCCCTGTGACGTCGCCGACGACGCGCAGATCGACAACCTGTTCGTCGAACTCGGCAAACACTGGGATGGCCTGGACATCATCATCCACTCGGTCGCCTTCGTTCCCAAGGTGGCACTGGATGGCGACTACCTGGATTCGGTCACGCGTGAATATTTCCGTGTGGCGCATGACGTCAGCTCCTACAGCTTCGCCGCACTGGCCAAGGCTGGCCTGCCCATGATGGAAGGCCGAAACGGCAGCATGCTCACCGTGAGCTATCTGGGTGCAGAACGCAGCCTGCCCAACTACAACGTCATGGGCCTGGCCAAAGCCAGCCTGGAAGCCGGCGTACGTTACATGGCACAAAGCCTGGGTCCCAAGGGCATCCGGGTCAATGCCGTATCGGCTGGCCCGATCAAGACCCTGGCGGCTTCCGGTATCAGTGGTTTCGACAAGATCCTGGGGTTCAACGAGAAGCACGCACCACTGCGTCGCAACGTCACCATCGAAGAAGTCGGCAATACCGCCGCGTTCCTGAGCAGTGACCTGGCCTCCGGCATCACCGGCGAGATCACCTATGTGGATGGTGGCATGAATACCACGGTCGCGGCTGTGGTAGGTTGATGGTCATTACGGTGCTGGCCTGAGCTCAGGCCAGCACTTGAAAACAAAAAACGGCACCGCGCGGTGCCGTTTTTATTGATGGCCGCCAGGCAGGGTGGAAGCGCTTTGGCAATCCGCCGGAGCAGGCTTTCAGGTGGCCAGCATGCACTGGTCATTGTGCTTCTTATGGAATTTCGTTACTTGCGGAATTTCGTCACGGCGCACCGCAGGCGGGTGCGCCCTGCCACTACCATGACGACTACCAGCAGTACCTGTCATTCGCGCATATGCCTGAACGGGCTAGCCAGACCGACCATCTCAGACCACCAGATGCGTCATTCCGGCGCAGGCCGGAATCCAGGCAAGCGAGCTGAACCGGGAGGCTGAATCGAGTTACTGAATCAGTCAAGGTAGGGCGGACTCGCTTTAGCAGTAAGCCGAATAAAGCGGCTACACGCGGCGCACGATAGACAACGTACTTACATGCGTCACACACAACAAAAATGGCACCCTGAGGTGCCATTTTTGTTATTCACTCAAGCCAGTTTTCAACTAGCTCTATTTTTTAGCCAGCTCTCATTTTTATCTAGCCCGGGCTATCCCGCAGGATAGCGGCATCAAGGCTGCACAGGGTCGAGCAGCTTGGTGTTGATCTTCACATCGGTCTTTTTGCGCAGTGAACTGACGTAAGCCGCGACATATTCAGCCGACAAGGCCGCTTGCAGTTCCAGCTCTGCTGTCTTGTTCTCCGTGGCATCATCGCCCAGCTCGCTGGTCACCGATTGCACCTGCATGAGCAGATAGCCCTTGTTGCCATCCACCGCGCCGCCATAAGCAGGCAGCTTGGACGCGTCCAGCTTGAACAGATGCGACATGGCCAGGTCGGACAAGCCCTGTGCTTCCTTGCGGGTGATGGTCACTGGCGGGATCCATTCCAGCTCGTCATGTGCCTTGCCATTCTTGAGATCTGCCAGGATAGCCTCGCCCTTTTCCTTGGCCAATTTCTTGGCTTGCTCCAGCTTGAGGAACTCCTCGATACCCGCTTTCACTTCTTCAAAACTGCGCGCCGCCGCTGGCTTGTATTCCAGCACACGGGCAGACACCAGCGTGTTCGGGCCGATCTCGATCGCTTCGGTATTGCGCTTGTCTTTCAGCACATCATCGCTGAACACTTGCTGCATCAGCTTTTCGCTCTTGAAGAACTTGGAACCGTCATTGCGGGTCAGCCAGTCCGAGCTCTGGATCTGCAGACCAAAGGCTTCAGCCGCCGGCTGCAGGCTGGAAGATTGCTCATACACCATATTGCTGAAGTTCTCGGCCTGCTCCGCGAATTTGGCCAGTGCCTTCTGATACAGCAGTTCGGCGCGGATATTGAGTTTCACATCGTCATAGCTTTGCGACTGGCCGCTGATCTCGGTGAGTTTGATGATATGAAAACCGAATTCGGATTCGACCAGATCACTGATCGCGCCCGGTTTCATGGTGAACACGGCCTCATCAAAGGCCTTGACCATGGTGCCACGCGAGAACAGGCCCAGATCGCCGCCCTTTTCTGCGGAGCCCGGGTCTTGCGAGAACTTCACTGCCAGCTCTTCGAACTTGGCCGGGTTGGCCTTGACTTGTGCCAGCACATCTTCTGCCTGCTCACGCGCCTTTTTCTTGTCAGCTTCACTGGCGCTCACGCCGAAACCGATCAGGATATGGCTGGCACGGCGCTGTTCATCGCCCTGGAATTTGGCCGCGTTCTCGTCAAAAAAGCGGCGCATCTCGTCGTCCGTGACTTTCATGCTGGCGATCAGCGTGTTGGCTGACAGCATGGTGAACTCCAGCTTCACTTGCTCAGGCACGCGGAAGCGGTCTTTATGTTCGTCGTAATACTTTTGCACGTCTTCAGCAGTGACCTTCACTTGCGGCAGGAAATCCGCGGCATTGATCTCGGTGACGCTGACATCACGCTGCTGATACACGGTCTTCAGGGTTTGCTGTGCCAGCGTGGTGGGGATGAACGCCAGCGCCGCAATGCCATCACGTGCCTGGCCGACCAGCAGGTCGTTACGCATGCCCTGCTCGAAACGGCTGGGGGTCAGACCATTCTGGCGCAGGATGCTGTCGTAGATCTCTTGCGAGAATTTCTCGTCACGCTGGAATTCCGGCATGCCGCTGATGTACTGACTCAGGGCCTCGTCGCTCATGTAGAAGCCGGCTTTGCTGATCTCGGCACTCAACAGCTTGCTGTTGATCAAACGGTCCAGCACCGCCTGCTTGGTGGCCGGGTCATCCAGCATGGCCTGATCCACTTGCTGACCTTCGGCCTGCATCTGGCTGCGCAGGTTCTGCATGGCGTTGCTGTATTCCTGCGCGGTCACCGTCTGCTTGCCTACTTCGGCGACTGCCACGCCGGAACCTGCTCCGGTCAGGTAGGAGTCGATACCAAACAGTGCGAACGGAATGGTGATGGCAGCCAGAATGGCCTTGGCCAACCAGCCTTTGGTATGTTCACGAATTGCTTCCAACATAAAAATACTCTCTCGGTTGAATGACAGCGTTTACGAGCAAAAAAACGTCCAGAATATACTACAGATCGCCGCCTTACGACAGCAAATCACCGTAGTTGTTGCATGCTGGCGCTGTCTTAGACCCTGCTCGCCATGCCGTCATTGCCCACCCGCAGCGCTGGCCCCTCAGCCAGAAGTTCTAGCGCAACTTGCTGCTGGCAAGGGCCAGGCCCGCTTTGGCTTCGGCACGCCGGCCAGCATCGGCATCCTCACGACCCGCCCGATCTGCCGCCGCCAATGCCTTGTTGTAATGCTGCACGGCCAGTGCATAGTCGCCCTGCGCAGCCAGGAAATCCGCATAGAAATAATTAGGGTCTATGCCGTCCGGGTTCATCTGCAGGGATTTTTCCAGATAAGCACGCGCTTTCTTCTTGTCGCCGAATCCGATAGGCCAGCCCGGCACCTTGTAATGCAACGAGCCCAGCGTGGTGTAGACCGAGCCCTGCAAGGCGGCCGGATCCTTCTTTTCGGCTTCCAGCAACAGGTCGCGTGCCTGTTCCGCCAGCTTGAGCGCACCCAGCCCTCCCTTGGCCTTGGCATAGCTGCTCAGGATGATGGCTTCCCAGATCAAACTCTCGGCAGAACGTGCCTGCTGTTGTGTAACCTCGTGCGCACGCTCGGCCAGTGTCTGCAAAGTCGCTTCACGCGTATCGTCACTGCTGGCGTAGCTGGCACTGGCCCAGCCGTGCTGCAGGTTGACGATGTCCTGCGACAGCGACTCGGCGGCCTGAACTGGCAGCCCAGCGATACTCAGGCAGAACGCTACAATCAATAATTGGTTTTTTAGTTGCTTGCTCATGCGGAATCTCCATTGATAACAGCGGGGTAAACATAATGACGGGCGATCCTGGCCTGCTTGCGCAGGCCCTGACTGACCAGTTTGGGTAGCACACCATTCAGCCAGGCAAACAAGGACTCGGGCTGCCCCAGGTAACACTCTTCCTGACGCGCCAGCACTGCCTGCAGAATACGTTGGGCCACCCAGTGCGGTGCATCCTGTGTGGTGCCCGTCGCTTGCATCATGGCAGCGGCGCGGCTGTCGTTGATGCGGGTGCGCACTGCGCGCGGCGCGACATAGCTCACATCCAGCGGGCCATCGGCCAGCTCGCGGCGCAGCGCCTGTGAAAAGCCGCGCATGGCGAATTTGCTGGCACTGTAGCTGGCGTAGTAAGGGAAGCCGATGGAGCCGTACATGGAGCCGATATTGACGATATGCCCACGCTGCTGATGCAGCATCTGCGGTAGCAAAGCCCGCGTGAGCAGCATGGGCGTGGTGACGTTGACCTGCATGATGTCGCTGATGCGCGCCGGTGATTGCTGCTCATAGGCGGTGAAATCAAGGATACCGGCATTGTTGATCAGCATGTCCACATGGCCCAGTTGCTGCAGCGCGGCATCGGCCACGCCCTGGGCAGCATGCACATGGCGGAAATCCGCGACGATGGTGACCGCCTGTGCACCTGACACCGGCGCTGCGGCAGCATCCACCTCATGCTGCAAGGCTTGCAGGGCTGATCTGTCATGGCAGACCAGCGCCAGCCGCGCACCCTGAGCCGCCAGCAGCAGCGCCAACTCGCGACCTATGCCGCCAGTCGCGCCGGTCAGCAGGATATGTTGATTGTTCAGGCGCATGCTGCCAGTGCCTCCGTTTTGCTGGCTAGCGGGATAAAACGCGCTGCCAGATCGCGGAAGATGTTGCCGTACAGCTGATAGAACATGCGCGCACTGTGGATCAGCTGGCGCTGATCTTCTGCATCGGTGATGCGGTTGACCAGGCCTGCATAGAATTCGGTGTGCCCCACATCCAGCGCACCGTGCGAACTGAGATAACTGAATGCACGCGGACTCAAGCCCAGGCTGTCACGTATCGCCGTACCGGCCTGCGAGGCCATGGCGGTGCTGGTGCCTTCCAGTACCAGCACCATGCCCAGAAAAGCAAGCGGGTTGATACGGTGGATGGTGTCGTAGACGTAGGCCACCATGAGCTCGGTGGCAGGGCCAGGCCTGCCCTGCCGGACTTGTTCGGCATCGGCTCCGCAAGCGGCGATGTCATTGAGTATCCACTCCTGGTGCCCCAGCTCTTCTTCTATATATTCGGCCATGCCGGTGCGCAGCCATTCGTAACGCTCCGGCAAGCGGGAACCGCATGCCATCAGCAAGGGCACCGTGTGTTTGACGTGGTGATAAGCCTCGGTCAGAAAAGCGATATAGGCATGCAGGCTGACCTGCCCTGCTGCACCTGCGCGCAGCAGGGGCAACTGTTGCAGTTGCTGGCGCTCAAGCTCGGTGGCCTGCAGCAACTGCTCATAGAACGAAGGCGGTTGAAAATGCGCTGCTTCAAAATGTGCTACTTCAAAATTAGATAACTCAGACGTGCTCATGTAGAACTTCCTCATAAAGTGCATTGATCTTGTGTTGATAGGCTTGCCAGATCTGGTCGCGACGCAAACGGAAGTTGGCCGTCAGCTGCTGATTGGCGGTGCTGAACGGCGCATCGGCGCGGCGCCAGGCGGTGACGCGCGCGTAATCCGGCAAGGCGGCGTTGATCATCTGGATGCGGGCATCGATCTGGGTGTCGCTAGCACCACTGGCCGCGACGATCAGCGCCACATTGTATGGACGCGCTTCCCCGAACAGGGCGGCCTGGGCGATCTCCGGGCTTTGCACCAGCTGGCTCTCCACCCATTCCGGCGAAACATTGCGGCCGAACGACGTGATGAACATGTGTTTCTTGCGGCCGTGGATATGCAGATAGCCCTCTGTATCCAGGTAACCCAGGTCACCCGTGGGCCAGTAATCGCCATCGTTACGCAGCAAGCCGTTGTAACCCAGCATGGTGGCGCCCGATACCATGATCTCGCCATCAGCCGCGATGCGTATGCGCACATGCGGCAGGGGTTTGCCCACGCTGCCGGGGCGGCGTGCCGTCATGGTGTTCAATGCCACCACAGACGCGCACTCCGACAAGCCATAGCCTTCGTACACCGGTAGGCCCACCGCCTCGGCACGCTCCAGCAAGCTGACGGCCACAGTGGCGCCGCCCACCGCGATGAAGCGCAACCGTTCCGACAGGGTGTGACCCGCCTCGGTCAGCTGCACCACCGCCTTGAGCAGCTCAGGCGTCAGCACCAGGGTGGAAGGTTGTCGCTGGCGCAGCGTATTGAGCAGCAAACCGATCTCCAGGTGGCTGGCCCCCGGCAGCCCCAGCTGGCTGCCCGGCAACAGGGTCACACTAGCGCCTGCCATCAAGGGCACATACAAGCCGGCCAGGTTCTCCAGCAAGGTGGATAAAGGCAACACACTCAGATGCTCATCCTGTGCGCTGGCAGCCGTACTGAGCAACAGGCTGTGCACCACCTGCTCAATGGCGTTCAGGTCCAGACATACCCCCTTGGCATTGCCCGTGGTTCCCGAGGTGTAGGTCAGCTTGCAGCAACTCACGGGCAACACCGCCTGCATGCGCGGCGCGATCTCGAACTCGGTCAGCCAGCGTTCCGCCACCAGATAACGCGAGCGCTTGAGTATCTGCACACCACCTGCCAGCAAGCGCTGCTCCATGTCGATGGGCTGGTCACTGATCACCGTGCCTACGCCGGCATCGCGGATCACATGCAACTGCTGCGCCTCGGAGAAAAAGCCGGGCAGCGGCACCAGCACGCCGCCTGCGGCGAGCACAGCCAGGTCCACCATGGCCCAGGCCGGGTCATTGTCCATGCACAGCGCCACCACCGCAGGCCCGCTGCGCGCAAAGCGCTGCTGTAAACGCAGCACCGCGTCAGCCAGTGCCTGATAGCTCCAGGTGGTATGGGCTCCGCGCAGCGCTGTCCGGTCTGGCGTTCGTACTGCATGCTGGCGTATGGCGTGCAGAATGATGGAGTCGCGCATCACTGCACCTCGTCGTTAAGCAGCGGCTGCTGACGCTGTATCGCCATCACCAGGGGTTTTTGCTGGTAATAGCTGCCCCAGGCCGCGCGTTCATGCGCAGGCAGCCGCTCTATGCTGGCCGTGCCTAGCGGGTGCAGCTGCATATTGAGCTTGGTCAGGGAGTTGCGCAGCGCCGAGATGCCGGTGAACACCGCCCAGCGCGTATCCGTGCCATGCAGATACAAGCTGATGGCAGCCAGCAGGCAGCGCGAACTGGAAGGCTCACCCACAGCCAGGTTACCGATCTCGATCAGCTGCTCACGCGGCACCTGCTTGCCGGTGGCGAGGGCCAGGGCCTGCTGCACTGGCATGTCCAGATAGCGTTCCAGGAACAAGGGCGTGCTGTCGGCATGCCGTAAGCCGCACACGGCCAGCAGATCGCCGTGCGCATCACGCAGACTCAGCAATTGCGGCATGAAATCACGCACATCCGCACCGTAAGCCCGCTTGAATATCTGATGGATATAGCCTTGCAGCTCGGCACGGTCGGCGGCGTCCGGGCCGGACATGGTCACCGTGACCTGCTGCGGACCATGCAGGCGGACATCAGCGTGATGACGGCTCTGGGCATGCTGGCGGCCCTTGCCATGCTGATGCACTGGCATGCAAGGCAAGTCGAATGCAGGCAGCGCCAGCGTGGTGCTAGCCTGGCCGGATGTAGTCAGAAAAGAAGCGGGTTGATGCAGCGGTAGCATGCGACGATCTCCAAATGAATGATGGAGATAGCGCAACCGTCATGCCATGCTGGCCCGCTGCTGCAGGCACAGCACAAAGTGCCAGGCTAAATTTTATTCACCATAACTATCATAGAGTTAGTGAAAAAATACTGGCGATGAAGTCAAGAATCAATCGTGTTTGGTAAGTAAAGCATACTTTTTTTGCGTGGCACATCCCTGCAAACCATGCAGTCTGCAATCATTGCGGGGTGGCGTCGGCACACTCCGGCCGCTCGCTGCGTCGCCCGTCTGCATCCAGCCAGAGCAAGACCTTGACGCGTTTGTCGACCGCACATGCGGCTACATAGCCGATCGCGCCGCTGGTTTCCGCCACATAGCGCAGCATGCCTTCCGATGAGCCCACCACATGCGGTGGCGAGATGCCATGGAAGTACTGCTCGTTCCAGTATTCCACCTGCGATTCAGGCAAACCGCCCAGCAGCTGCCGTGAGAACTGCCTGCGCAGCGGGTGCTGTGTGGGGAGATTAGCCGGGTGCACGGGCTTGCCATTGGGCCAGTACAGCTTTTTACGCAGATAGATCAGCCCGATGTCGGCTAACTGCATGGGCTTGATGCTGTCTGTGCCCGATACGATCACCGCCATAGGCTCGTCGGCATGGCTGGCCTGAGCCGCCAGCAGCAGGCTGCACATCAGGGCTGTGAATATGGGCTTGAGCATCCGCACGGGCATCAGAACAGGATGGCAAACGAAGCCAGCAGGCCCTTGGGCGAATCCGGGCGTTCTTCATCCCCGCCTACATATTCGACCTTGACGATACGACTGGGCGCCACTTTCCAGGCGGCACCGATCAGCCAGCGGTCACTGGAGCCATCACCGGCACGCTTGTAGTTCTCCAGCCTGCCCACCGCGAACCAGCGCGGGGCGATGGGCGCCACCGCTTGCAGGTAGCCACCGCTGCCACCGTCGCCGCCACTGGTGAGCCAGCGCTGGAACAATTCGCCACTGATCTCCCAGCCAGCATAGCGGCTCAGGAAATCCACGCCCATCAGCCGGTAGCGCTGATTGCCTGCGGTGCTCTCATTGAATTCCAGTGCAGACAGGCCGAACTCGGTACGGCCGGTGAGGTTGAGCCGGCCGCCCGCCGTATTGCGGTACTCCAGCTCGTCACGGTCCACCTGCTGGTCCTTGAGCGCCTCGGCAAACACGGTATATTCCAGCACGCGGGTCTCGAATGGCACCGCGCCGAACAGCATCAGGCCATTCAGCGCCACGGGAAACAGCTCCCGCGTGGCCAGCGGCCGTGTGGTGGTCCACACCAGCGGCGCGGCGTGGATCAGGTTCCAGCGCCCGACCGGCGTCAGATAACGGCCGGCCCTGAGATTGAAGGTCTCGTTGATGTTGTAATCAAAGTACAGGCGCTCGACATCGAGCACGGAGTCCTGATCGGTCAGGCCCTTGCCGGATTCCCAGCGCACTGGCTGTTCGATCTCGATCTCGGAAAAGAACTTCCAGCGGCTGTCACCAGACCAGCTGATGAGCAGGCTGAGCTCTTCCAGCGAGGCTTCGGCGCGGCCGCCAGGGTGCAGGTTGGCTTGGACACTGCTGTAACCGCCCAAGTGAAAGCCTTCCAGCCAATCCGACGTCAGCCCATCCCACCTGGGTTCTGCAGCGTGTGCCTGCAGGGCGAGCGCGGACAGCAGGATGAATCCCCACCAACGTATCGCATGCATTTTGTGCCACTCCTTGCCTTGAACCGGCGAACATTCTAATCTTGTTTGGCTGCTTATTTTGTTTGGCAGCTTAGCTCTTGTTTCACTGATCAGCATCGCACAACCATGATGGCCAGATTACGCCAAACCGAATGAGAACCACAGTGCCCGCTTTATACTTGCCTGCCACATGCTGAACAGACTCAAATCGCTGCCTATCCGTCACCTGCTGTTGGCGGCCTTCCTGCTCACCGGCCTGCTGCCCAGCGTGCTGGTCACCGGGCTCGCGTTCCATGAAGCAGGCCATGTGCTCACCACCGAGATCGCCCACGATCTGGAGACGCGGGCGCGCGCCAGTGCCGATGACATAGACCGCGTGATGTTCGAGCGTGTGCAGAACGCCGCCTCCTGGAGCCGGCTGGAGATCATGCAGGAATTCCGCGTGGACGATGTGGACAAGCGCCTGTCCAAATTCCTGGGTGAGCTCAAGACCAGCTACCAGCAAGTGTATGACGCGCTCTACGTCACCGATGCGCAGCTGCGCATCATCGCCTCCAGTGAGCCGCGCAGCCTGGGCCGCCCTCTGTCAGTACCTCCGGACTGGCTGCATATCCAGCTCGGTGGCACCGATATCCACCTATCACGCCCGTATCACCAGCAACTTTACATCTCGGCACGCATCACCGACAGCATCGATGCCGGCCAGCCCGGCAAGCTGGTAGCCGTGCTCAACTGGCAACAAGTCAGCCGCATCCTCGACGATGCCGTGTCCGGGCGCACCTCGGCCGTGCTGCTGGACAGCGCTGAGCAGCCACTGGCCGCGACCGCCGGCTGGCAGGCGGAGCAAACCATGGCCAGCATCACCGCCAGTGCGCTGAACCAGGGCTTTCAGGGCCTGACCGAAGTACGCTGGCGCGTGATCTTTTCCCAGCACAGTGAAGAAGCGCTGGCGCCAGTGCGGCGCATGGGACTGATCTTTCTGGGCCTGCTGCTGGCCACGCTGGTGCTGGCCAGCGTGATGGCGGTGCCGGTGGCGCGCACCCTGTCGCGGCCACTGGCGGCACTCACTGCGTTCGCCCAGCAATTCATACGCTCCGGTGCCAGCCTGCAACCACCGGTGGGTGGGCCGGCCGAGATCGACAGCATGGCGCGCGCCTTCGGACAGATGATCGCCGACCTGGAACGCTCGCGTGCCAACCTGACCCGCGCCGCCAAGCTGGCAGTGGTGGGCGAGATGGCCGCCGCCATGAGCCATGAGGTACGCACACCGCTGGGTATCCTGCGCTCTTCCGCGCAACTGCTGCAGCGCGAACCCGCGCTCACGCCCGAAGGCCGCGAGCTGTGTGGGTTCATCATCAGCGAGACCGAACGCCTTAATCGCCTGGTGACCACACTCATCGACGCTGCCAAGCCACGCCCGCTGGAATTCACCACCACCGACTTGAGCCAGCTGGCCCGCCAGACCAGCGCCATGCTGGCCGCGCAGGCACAGAAGAAGTCCATCACGCTGAGCTGTCCAGGCACTCGCCAGGTGGTGTGCCAGTGCGATGCCGAGCAGATGACGCAGGTGTTGCTCAACCTGCTGCTCAATGCCATCCAGCTATTGCCGGAAGGGGGTCACATTGAAGTGCTGCTCAGCGAGACCGATCATGAGGTGTTGATCAGCGTGGCCGATGACGGGCCTGGCATCCCGCCCGAACAGCGCGAACTGGTGTTCGACCCCTTCTTCACGCAGCGTCCGGGGGGCGTGGGCCTGGGCCTGGCGGTAGTACGCCAGATCGTGCACGCCCATCTGGGCAGCATCAGCGCCAGCGAGAGTAGAATGCACGGAGCATTGTTTACCATCCACCTGCCCAAGCTGAAAGTCGAAACAACGTGAACGAACAAAAACGCATCCTTGCCGTGGACGACGAGCCCAGCATGCGCCGCCTGCTGGAGATCGGCCTGCGCCAGGCCGGTTATCAGCCACTGCTGGCCGCCAATGGCCGTGAAGCGCTGGACCTGCTGCGTCAGCAAGGGGCCGACCTCATCGTCAGTGACCTGCACATGCCGGGCATGGGCGGCCTGGATCTGCTGCGCGCCCTGCGCAACGACAGCAACGACATCCCGGTGATCATCGTCACGGCACAGGGCGAGATCGGCACGGCAGTGGACGCCATGAAGCTGGGCGCTTCCGATTACATCCTGCGCCCGTTCGACTTGGACACGCTGGAGATCGCCATCGACCGTGCGCTGTCGCTGACGCGACTCAAGCTGGAAAACCAGTTCCTGCGCGATGAAGTGGAGCGCGATGCCAGCGATCTGATCGGCGACAGCGCGGCCATGCAGCGCGTGAAGCGCGCCATCCAGCAAGTGGCCCCGGAAAAGGCCACCGCCATGATCGTGGGCGAGACCGGCACCGGCAAAGAGCTGGTGGCGCGCGCAATCCATCAGTTGTCGCCGCGCAAGGACGCGCTGTTCGTGGCCGTCAACTGCGCCGCCATTCCGGGCGAGATGCTGGAATCCGAGCTGTTCGGCCATGCACGCGGGGCCTTCACCGGCGCCATCAAGGACAGGGTGGGCAAATTCGAACTGGCCGATGGCGGCACCTTGTTCCTGGATGAAGTGACCGAGATGCCCATCGCGCTGCAAGCCAAGCTGTTGCGCGCACTTCAGGAAGGCGTGATCGAAAGGCTGGGCAGCAACCGCCCCACGCAGGTGGATATCCGCATCATCGCGGCCACCAATCTGGACCCACTGCAGGCGGTGAAAGACGGCAAGCTGCGCGAGGACTTGTACTACCGCCTCAATGTGTTCCGCATCGAAGTACCGCCACTGCGCCAGCGCCTGCAGGACATCCCGCAGCTGGCGGCGTTCTTCCTGCGCGTGAGGCAAGGTCAGATCAGTTCGGACAGCATGCAGGTACTGCAGAGCTATCACTGGCCCGGCAATGTCCGCGAGCTGCAGAACGTGCTGGAGCGTGCCGCCATCGTCAGCGGCCAGCAGACCATCGCGCCTGAACACCTGCCTGCCGACCTGCTGAGCCACAGCCTGCCCGCCCAGCATGCCGTGCGCTTGGAAACGGAAATGCTTTCCTGCAGCCTGCCCGACGCCATCGAGGCACTGGAACTGCGCCTGATCAAACAGGCGCTGCAACAATCCGGGGACAACAAGAGCCGCGCCGCCAAACTGTTGGAGATCAGCGAACGCTCGCTGTGGTACAAACTGGGACGCTACAAGATCGGAAGCTAGCCGCATGCATCACCCCTACCTTCACACCACCAGCCAGGCACTCATCTGTGGAAGGTGCCAGGCATGACCCTACGCCGCTACTTGCTGCTGGCCTTGTTGATCGCCCTTGGTCTGGGCTGGTGGCTGTGGCAAGACAGATCGCCGCTCAGCCCGGTCTACGTTTTCAATGGCGTGGTCGGGCCCAGCCACAAGACCGTGCTGCCACCACCCGCACCTGCCATCTGGAAAGACCATGATCAGGGCAGCCAGTCGCGTCTGGCCATCCTGCTCACCGACCCGGATTCCGCCTGGCTGGGGCTGGTGCACGGCCTGCGCAGCATGGGCGTGCCGCTGCGTATCACACGTGATTACAAGGAAGCGCTGCGTCACCGCGTGGTGCTGGTCTACCCCACCATCTCCGGGCGTGTGCTGCCTGCCGAAGCGCTGCAGGCGCTGATCCGCTTCCCGGAAAAAGGCGGCACGCTGATCGGCGTGAACGTGGAAGGCGGTGGTATGGCCGCCACCTTCGGCTTTACCGACATCGCACCGGCACGCACACGCCAGGCCTTCACGCTGGATGCCAGCCACCTGCGTGCGCAGCAATTCGATGATGCGCTGGAACGCACCGTGCCCTTCTCCAACACCGCCTCGGGTGCCGATGCCGCCGGCAGCCTGGGCTATCTGGGCGCGCAGGCACCGCTAGCCAGTTTCGAGGATGGCAGTGCCGCCATCACCGCGCGCAGCCTAGGCAGCGGTCATGCTTATGCCTTTGGTGTGGATATCGGCTTCATGCTGCTCACCGGCTACAACAACCGTGAGCAAGGCGTGGCGCGCAGCTATGTGAACCGTTATGAACCCGCGCTGGATGTGGTGCTGCGCCTGTTGCAGGACATCTACCGTCAGGGCGAACCTCATGCCGTGACGCTCAACCCGGTGCCGCAGGGCAAATCACTGGCGGTGGTGATCAGTCACGATGTGGACTACACCACCTCGCTGGCCAACGCCAACGCCTATGCCGACTACGAGACTTCGGTGGGCATCAAGGCCACCTACTTCATCCAGACGAAATACGTGCGCGACTGGAACGATCAGGTGTTCTTCAATGAACAAGGCCTGGAGCCGCTGCGCAAACTGCGCGCGGCCGGTATGGAGATCGGCAGCCACAGCGTGGCGCATGCCATGGATTTCCACCGCCTGCCGCTGGGCAGCGGGGACGAGCAATACCCGGCCTACCGGCCATTGGTGCGCGACAAGGAAAAAACCGAGGAGGCCACCATCCTCGGCGAGCTGCGCGTCAGTCGCTTCCTGCTGGAGCACTTCCTGCCGGATTACCAGATCAACAGCTTCCGTCCCGGTCACTTGCGTAACCCGTATGTATTGCCACAAGCGCTGCAGGCCACCGGCTATCAGTTCAGTTCCTCGGTCACCGCCAACAACTCGCTGACCCATCTGCCCTTCCGTCTTACCTACAGCCGCGAAACCGCCGCGCCCAGCGCCGTGTATGAGTTTCCGGTCACCATCGAGGACGAATCCGCGCCGCCTCTGGGCAGCCGTTTACCTGAAGCGCTCAGGCTGGCGGAACGGCTGGCACGTTATGGCGGTCTGTTCATGGTGTTGATCCATACCGACATCACTGGTCACAAGCTGGAGTTCGAACGCGGCCTGGTAGAGGCGCTACGCCCCACCGCCTGGTTCGGCACGCTGGGTGACTATGGCCGTTTCTGGCAGGCGCGCGACCGCATCGGTGTGGATATCCTGCCCAACGGCCAGCAACTGGTGCTGCAACTGAGTGTGCCCGTGCCCGTGGACGGCCTGAGTCTGGATCTGCCCATGGGCTACCGCGCGGTGACAGCCAGCCCGTCTGGCGTCAGCTACACTCAACAAGGCGCACGACTCGTTATCGACAAACTCACTGATGACGCCACGCTGACGCTGGTGCGTGACGGTAGCCGGCCGTATGCGAATGTGCCGTTTGGAAGCCGACCATGAGGCGGGCCAGGCAACTGGCCCTGTGCACTGTCAGCCTGCTGGGTTTGCTGATGACTGAACCCGCTTCGGCAACCTGGCTCAGCCTGTGCGATGCCAATACGCTGCCTCCGGGTGCGCAGCTGCTGGCCAGCTATGCTTCCACCTCGGGCAGCAAGCGTGCGCTGGTGCTGAGTGACACGCCACCGCCATGCAACACCGTGCAGCTGCCCGTCCCGGCCAGCCAGGTCAGCGATGGCCGTTTACTGTCGCCCGGCCTCGCCAAGGCTATCCAGCAGGGGTTTTCCCTGACCGGCCAACAAAGCGCAGAGCGTTTTGCAGCCAGCGAAGTCGCTGCACCCGAAACGGCATCCGACCCCAGCCAGCTGCCACTGGACGTGGCCTTGCTGCTGCAGGTGAAGGCAGTAGCGTTCGGGCATGAAGAGCGGGTCAGCGTCAGCCAGCATAACGGTCAACTGCAACTCAGTTGCCAGGCCGGCCACAGCCCGGCGGGCGTGGTGTTGCAACTGCCTTACCGTGGCCTGCCCGGTCAAGTGGCCATGCAACTCCGTGCGCAGTACCGCGCCAGCGCCGGGTTCGAGATCGGCATCTCGGACAGCCCGCGCCAGCAACGCGGTGACCCGCTGACGCTGGGCGCACTGCCCGCCCGTCAGTCACTAGCCGCCTTGGCTATCGCCGGGCACACGCCTAGCATATCCATGCCCATGCCCACCCAGCCACTGGATACGGGCAGCGTGCAATCGTTCACCATCGCTTGCCCGGTGCAGGCCGCCACCCTAGAGCTACAAGACTTGCGCATCCTGCCCGCCAGGCCTGCCAAGCCAGCCGGGAGAAGCCTATGGGTATGGCAACCGGCCGCCTGGATGGATGAGCCGCATGTTCTGCTGAACAAGTTGAACAAGGCCGGTGCCGATAGCGTGTTCATCACCGTGCCAGTCGATCTGGACAGCGGGCTGGTTGCGCAGCCCGACACGCTAGCCGCCTTTGTGAAGCTGGCCCGCCAGCAAGCGGTCAAGGTATGGGCGGTGGTGGGTGACCCAGGTGCCGTGATAGCTGATCAGCGCGCAGCATTCGCGCGTCTGCCTGCCGCTTACCGGCAGTACAATCGCGCCGTTGCTGCGGATGCACAGCTGGCTGGCGTGCAGTTCGACATCGAGCCCTACCTCAACCCTGGCTATGCACTGGACCCGGCAGCCTGGCATGAGGCGTACATCAGCACGCTCACGCAACTGAAACAGGTGGCTGACATGCCGGTGGATATTGCCATCCCGTTCTGGTGGGCCACGCAGGACACCCCGCAAGGCACGCTGCTCGACAGGCTGGCGCCCGTGGTAGACGTGGTCAGTGTGATGAACTACCGCACCCAGGCTGCGCAGATCAAGCAGCTGGCGCAGCCATTCCTGGAATGGGCCGCGCACCATGGCCGGCAGGTGCGCATAGGCCTGGAATCCGGGCCTATCCCGGACGAAGTGCAGCGCCATTACCGCCCCTGGCAGACCGGCACAGCGCTGATGGTCACGCTGGGAGCACAGCAGGTGCTGCTGCAACTGACTGAGCCGGTGACGGTAAAGCCCGCTCAAGCTGGCCTGCAGCCGTTCCGTTTCTCGCATGAAACGCCAGTGCCCGGCAGCGCCACCACCTTCGCCGGCAAGCGCAGCGCACTGTTGGCGCTGTTACCGGAACTGGAAACGCTGTGGAGCGCCTGGCCCGGCTTTGCCGGCATCGCGCTGCACGAATTTGAACCTTGAACACCGTGAATGTTTGGATCGCCAATGCCGGCCATGATGCTGATGGCCGCTACGCCACAGGAACCCGCCCATGACTTTGAAACAAATGATCGCCAGCAGTTTTGCCCGCCTCACCGACCTGTACGGTCGCAGCTTCATCCATAGCCTGATCGTCATTGCAGGCTGCGGCCTGGTGATCTGCGTGCTGGTATTCAGCTTCATCAACGCTGCCGCGCCCACCAGCCTCACCATCGCCAGCGGCCCGGAAGGCAGCTCGTTCAGCAAGAATGCCGAGAAATACAAGGCCATCCTCGCCAAGGAAGGCGTCAAGCTCACCATCGTGCCGTCGGAAGGCTCCACCGACAACCTCAACAAACTCACTGCCAAAGGTAGCAAGATCGACGTGGCGTTCGTGCAGGGCGGTGACACGCAAGGCCCGGATGAAAACAAGGTGGATACCAGCAAACTGATGTCGCTAGGCAGCATCTCCTATCAGCCGCTGTTCGTGTTCTATCGCGGTGAAGGGCGACGCCTGTTGTCGGACTTCCGCGGTGCACGCCTTTCTGTGGGTCAGGTCGGCAGCGGCACGCACAACCTGGCCATGACACTGCTCAAAGAGAATGACATAGACAGCGACAATACCCGCCTGCTCAATGAAAGCCCGGCCGAAGGCGTGGATGCGCTGATGCGTGGGGAGATCGATGCACTGTTCGTGATGGGTGACTCTGCTTCGGTGGACCTGATGCGCAAGCTGGTGCAATCGCCAGGCATCAACATCTTCAACTTCACCCAGGCCGACGGCTATACGCGCCGCGTGAAGTACCTGAACAAGCTGGTGCTGCCGCAGGGCTCGCTGGACCTGGGCAAGAACATCCCGGTCAACGACCTGTACCTGGTGGCGCCCACCGTGGAACTGGTGGCCCAGGACGATCTGCACCCGGCGCTGTCCGATTTGCTGCTGGAAGCGGCACGTGAAGTGCACGGCTCGGCTGGCCTGTTTCGCAAGAATGGCGAATTCCCCACCATCCTGGAGCACGACATCCGTATCAGCCCGGACGCCACGCGTTACTACGCCTCGGGCAAGAGCTTTCTGTACCGCACTTTTCCGTTCTGGCTGGCCAGCCTGATCAACCGCGTGCTGGCGCTGCTGGTGCCCATCTTCCTGTTGCTGATCCCCACGCTCAAGATCGCGCCCATCATCTACCGCTGGCGCTTCCAGTCGCGCATCTACCCCTGGTACAAAGTGTTGCTGGAGATCGAGCGCGAGACGCTCAGCGTCAACATGAGCAAGGAAACGCGCGCGCATCTGGTAAAAAAGCTGGACCACATCGAGCAGTCGGTGAACAAGATCAAGATCCCGCCTTCATTCGGCGACATGCTGTACGGCCTGAAAGGCCATATCGACTTCGTGCGCAGCCGCCTTGGCAGCACAGACCCGGAACCCGTCGGCTGAGCTGCCAGCGCTGAGCCTAGCAATATTGGGCAGGCAACGTTAAGCCAGGACGGCATCTTTTGCGCTGCGCCCTACTCCACCGTCTCCCAGGCATTCACCGTTTTGGGCGGCAGCACATGATGGTCATGGTAGTAACGCCCACCCAGCCATAAACACAGGCCGATACTGGCAAACGCGAGTTGCCCCAGCGCCAGCCACAACACCGAGTGCACCAGGAACGGCGCGGCGATGCCCGACATGGCTGCGCCCAGCATGGTCTGTGTGAACGACTGGCAGGAGGCCACCGTGCCACGGATATGTGGGAACAGGTCCATCACCAGCAAGGTCAGCGTAGGCGCCACCAAGGACATGCCGAAGGTGTAAAAGAACAGCGGCAACACCGACCAGGGCACCGCAGGCGGCATAAACAAGTGGTACACCACGTTTGCCAGCGCCGCGCCTATCAACAGCGTGTAGCCCATCAGCATCAGCCTGGAGATGGCCACCCGGCCTGCCATCCGGTTCGCACTCAGCGCACCCAGAAAGATGCCCGCCACCGCTGGCACGAACTGCCAGGCGAACTGGTCCGGCCCCAGCCCAAGATGACGCGTGATGAACACGGGCGCCGCCGCCACATACAAAAACAGCCCGGCAAAGTTGAAGGCGATGGCCCCGGCCTTGAGCTGGAACGGCAGCGAGCGGAACACCTGCCGGTAACTCTGCCATAGAAAATGCGGGTTGAACGGCGTGCGCTGCTCGGGCGGCAAGGTCTCCGGCAACTTGCGGTAGCAAACCCAGAACAACAGCACGCTGTAGACGAACAGCGACAGGAAAATCACTCGCCAGTCGTAGGCCTTGACGATCCAGCCACCAAAGATGGGCGCCACGGCGGGCGCGATGGCAAAGATCATGGTCACCAGCGACAGTAAGCGCGCTGCAGCCGCATCTGCATACAGATCGCGGATGATGGCGCGCCCCACCACCACCCCGGCCCCGGCCGACACGCCCTGCATCACGCGGAACGCCCACAGATACTCGATGCTGTGCGAAGCTGCACAACCCAGCGTGCCAATCGCAAACACCGCCAGCGAGATCAGGATGATGCTGCGCCGTCCCATCTCATCCGACAGCGCACCATGCCACAGGATCATCACCGCAAACGAGAACATGTACGCCGTCAGCGTCTGCTGCACACCCACCAGATCCGCGCCCAGCGACAACTCGATGTTGGGGAACGCGGGCAGGTAGGTATCCACCGAGAACGGCCCCAGCATGGCCAGCGCGGCCAGGAGGATGGCCAGGCCGTTCTTGCTAGGCATGGGGATGGGTTTGCGTGCCGGGGTTTGGTCTGGAGTCATGACGGGACTATAACAAATTAGCGATTAGTGCTCTTGTTGGCCGGTATTCGACCTAGCTGGAGTTGATTGTGGTCGGCCGGGCGAACCCCAACGGGAGTTCTCATCTACATTGGAGCTTCTTGATTGGGGAAATCGGCCATCCTGGCCAGCCAGTGCGCCTGCATGCGCACTGTCGTTCGCAGGCTCGTCGCATGCGACTCGAAACCGCTGCTCACCCCCCGTCCCGTGGGTTCGATACGCTCAGCGGCACGCATAAAACAAAACAGGTCACCACAAGGGTGACCTCTTTTGTTTGTTTGGTGGAGCCGGGGGGAATGTGTCAGTCTCGCCTAAGGGCGATCCTGCCATCTTTCGCTACGCTCAAGACCGTGCTTACGCACGTCCAGCCGACCAGTGGTCGGCTAGTCGAACCCCAACGGGAGTTCTCATCCAACCAGGCCTTTCAAACAAACAAAAGGCCACCCGAAGGTGGCCTTTTGTTTGTTTGGTGGAGCCGGGGGGAATCGAACCCCCGTCCGCAAGCCCTCCACAGACAGTTCTACATACTTAGCTGTGTTGTTTGATTTAACCTGATGCACACCAACGAGCAAGCAAACAGCAGGCGAGTCACCTTGGATTTAATGGTGTATCAAGTGACCCGATACAACACGATCCTCTCTATATGACGCTGCTGCGGGTTTTACCCCGCCCGACCGAGAGGCTCTTCGGTGCAGCGTTCAGCCGGGATTAAGCGGCTAAAGCGTAAGTTTCGTCGTTTGCGACTATACTTTTTCTAGTTTATTTACGAGGTGACTAGGCCTCGGTATGCCCTGCACTGCTTTGCAACCCACGTCGAAACCTGGTCGGCCCCAATGTGTATTACTGTTTTACGACTGCACTTGTGCGTACAAGTTGCGGTCGGTCCGTGATTATACGCCGGTTTGACGGCGTACCCGGCGATTTCCTGCACTCACTTGTTGTGGGCACGCATGATGCGGCCTTTTTCGCGTTCCCAGTCACGCTCTTTCTCGGTGTCGCGTTTGTCGTACTGCTTCTTGCCCTTGGCGAGGCCGATCTGGATCTTGATGCGGCCGCGCACATAGTGCATATCCAGTGGCACCAGCGTATACCCGGCGCGCTCGACCTTGCCGATAAGCTTGGCGATCTCTTCCGAATGCAGCAGCAGTTTGCGCGTGCGGATGGCGTCCGGGCGCACATGCGTGGAGGCGGAGCCTAACGGCGTGACGTGGCAGCCGATCAAATAGATCTCGCCACGCTGGATGATGACGTAGGCTTCCTTGAGGTTGATGCGGTTATCGCGGATGGCTTTGACTTCCCAGCCTTCCAGCACGATGCCCGCTTCGTACTTCTCTTCAATGAAGTAGTCGTAAAAGGCTTTTTTGTTCTGGGCGATGCTCATGAATTCATTTTACCTGTGTCCGCGCGTGCGCTGCGGTTGCCTGCGCCGTCCCGGCAACATGTCTCAAGCTCACAGACTCTCAAGGTCAAAGACTTAAGCGCGACGGAATCGGCTAAAATCGTTATTTTACTCTAGTTGAATTGTTGCAATGGCGCAGGTTGAAAAAAGCGTGCTGGTCGGCCACTCCGCAGAGCGTATGTACACGCTGGTGGATGACGTGCAGCGCTACCCGGAGTTTCTGCCCTGGTGCGGCGGTGTGGATCTGCTTGAGCGCTCCGAGCAGACCACCACGGCCACGCTGCACATCGCCTATCACGGCATCAAACAGCATTTCACCACGCAGAACGCCAAGACCTTCCCCAGCCGCATGGACATCAAGCTCAAGGACGGCCCGTTCCGTCATCTGGAAGGCGTATGGCACTTTATCCCGCTGGGTACAGAAGCCTGCAAGATCGAGTTCCGCCTCAATTACGAGTTCTCCAACGGCTTCCTGGAGAAGATCATTGCGCCGGTGTTCAGCCACATCGCCAACACCTTTGTAGATTCTTTCGTGACGCGCGCTGACCAACTCTATACCTGACATGCCCCGCCCCATCTGCCGCGAGAAGCCTTATGCCTGACCGTATCACCGTGGAAGTCGCCTACGCGCTGCCCAGCGAGCAGCTCATCATTCCCGTGCTGGTGGCGCCGGACACCACCGCCGAAGCCGCCGTGCGCCTATCTGGCATCCTGGAAAAATTCCCGGACATCGACCTCAATGTGAACAAGATCGGCATCTTCGGCAAGCTCACCAAGCTGGATACCGTGCTGCGCGCGCACGACCGCGTGGAGATCTACCGTCCCCTGATCGCCGACCCCAAGGAAGTGCGCCGTCAGCGTGCCGCCGAGGGCAAGGTGATGAAAAAAGGCGGCGGTGAGGCTGGCACAGAGTAAACAGCGGCGCGCCTGGTTGCGCTGGCGGCCTGGATACGCAAGCCGCCTGGCGGCGCAGACGGCTTTGGCGGCATAAACTTCAAGCACATCATCCGCATGCACAGATTTACCGACACCCGGCTTGTCGGTATAATTGCCTTTTGCCGGAAAGGTATTCCATGCGTCTGCTGCAACAAGCACTCACATTCGATGATGTTCTGCTGGTTCCCGCTCATTCCAACGTCCTGCCACGCGAAGTCAGCCTTGCCACGCAACTGACGCGCAACATCCACCTGAACATTCCATTGGTCTCTGCGGCCATGGACACCGTCACCGAAGCGCCACTGGCGATCGCACTGGCGCAGGAAGGTGGCATTGGCATCATCCACAAAAACATGACCGCGGCAGTGCAGGCTTCCCACGTCTCGCGCGTCAAGCGTTTCGAATCCGGCGTGGTCAACGACCCGGTCACCATACAGCCACACATGACCGTGCGCGACGTGCTCACCCTCACCCGTCAGTACAAGATCTCCGGTCTGCCCGTCGTGGATGGCAGCAAAGTGGTCGGCATCGTCACCAACCGTGACCTGCGCTTTGAGACCAACCTGGATCAAGCCATCAGCAACATCATGACCCCGCGCGAGCGTCTGGTCACCGTGCGTGAAGGCACCAGCCGCGAAGAAGCCATGCACCTGCTGCACAAGCACCGTCTGGAGCGCGTGCTGGTGGTCAACGAAGCCTTTGATCTCAAAGGCCTGATCACCGTGAAAGACATCCAGAAATCCAGCGACCACCCACTGGCGTGCAAGGACAGCAAGGGCCGCCTGCGTGTAGGCGCCGCCGTGGGTGTGGGCGAAGGTACCGAAGAACGCGTCGCCGCACTGGCAGAAGCCGGTGTGGACGTGATCGTGGTGGATACCGCGCACGGTCACTCGCAAGGCGTGCTGGATCGTGTGAACTGGGTGAAAAAGCATTTCCCGCACGTGGAAGTCATAGGCGGCAACATCGCTACAGCAGCAGCCGCAAAAGCACTGGTGGATGCCGGTGCTGACGGCGTCAAGGTCGGTATCGGCCCTGGCTCCATCTGCACCACGCGTATCGTCGCGGGTGTGGGCGTGCCGCAGATCAGCGCGGTGGCCAATGTGGAAGAAGCCCTGCGTGGCAGCGGTGTGCCGTTCATCGCTGATGGCGGCATCCGTTACTCCGGCGACATCTCCAAGGCCATTGCCGCTGGCGCCTACTCGGTGATGCTGGGCGGCATGTTCGCCGGCACCGAAGAAGCACCAGGCGAGATCGAACTGTTCCAGGGTCGCTCCTACAAATCCTACCGTGGCATGGGCTCGGTGGGCGCCATGCAAAAGGGTTCCAGCGACCGTTACTTCCAGGACAACGAAGGCAACGCCGACAAGCTGGTGCCGGAAGGCATCGAAGGCCGCGTGCCTTACAAAGGCAGCGTGCTGGCGGTGATCCACCAACTGATGGGTGGCCTGCGCGCCTCCATGGGTTATGTGGGTTGCAGCACCATCGAGCAGATGCGTGAGCGTGCCGAGTTCGTGCAGATCACCTCGGCGGGCATGCGTGAATCGCATGTGCATGATGTGCAGATCACCAAGGAAGCACCTAACTATCACGTTGAGTGATGCCAGGAGATGTCATGACCGATCAACCACCAGCCCGCGCCACCTTGAGTGCCGTGCCTACCGCGGCCGTGCTGGGCGGCTTGCTGCTGATCGGCTTGACCTTGCTGGGCTATCAGATCGCCCAGAGCATCGTGGATATCAAGCTGCTGGAGCGCTCGGTGGAGGTCAAGGGCCTTTCCGAGCGCGAAGTCACCGCCGATATCGCCATCTGGCCGATCAGCTATAACGTGGCCGACAACGACCTGGGCAATCTGTACCTCGTATTGCAGGACAAGAACGCCAACGTGATCGCCTTCCTCAAGGCCAACGGCTTCGAGGACAAGGAGATCAGCAGCTCGGCTCCGGCCGTGGTGGACAAGCAGGCGCGCGAATACAACGATGGCTCGGCTTCGGCCTACCGCTACACCGCCACCTCCACCATCACCGTGTACAGCAGCAAGGTGGAAGCGGTACGCGACACCATGACCAAGCTGGCCGACCTGGGCAAACAGGGCATCGCCATCGCGGGGGATGCCTACAGCACCCAGTTCATGTACAGCAAACTCAACGACATCAAACCGGCGATGATAGAAGAAGCCACCAAGAACGCACGCGAGGCCGCCACCAAGTTCGCCAAGGACTCGGACAGCAGCCTGGGCAAGATCAAGCGCGCCAACCAGGGCACCTTCAGCATCGAGAACCGCGACTCCAGCACTGCGCATATCAAAAAAGTGCGCGTGGTGTCTACGGTTGAGTACTATCTATCCGATTGATTTTTATACTTATTGATCTGTAACGCAATACTAAACCATGTGCTGTGCCAGCTGAGTGGCCAGCCTGTTTTCTACTATCTACCTTCTGGCGCCCTATCCTTCTGTCATGACGCAAAAAATCCTCATTCTCGATTTCGGTTCCCAATACACCCAGCTCATCGCACGCCGCGTGCGCGAAGCCAATGTCTACTGCGAGTTGCATTCCTGGGATGTCAGCGATGACTTCATTCGTGACTTCGCCCCGGCTGGTGTCATCCTGTCTGGCGGCCCGAACTCGGTGTATGAAGATGAGACGCCACGTGCGCCACAAGCAGTCTTTGAACTGGGCGTGCCAGTGCTGGGCATCTGTTACGGCATGCAGACCATGGCAGCACAACTGGGCGGCAAGGTCGAGAATGCCGCCAAGCGTGAATTCGGCTATGCCGAGATCCGCGCACATGGCCATTCTGCGCTGTTCAAGGATATTCAGGACCGCAGCAACGAGCAAGGCCACGGCCTGCTGGACGTATGGATGAGCCATGGCGACAAGGTCACCGAGATCCCGCCCGGCTTCAAGGCCATCGCCAGCAACAGCTCCACCCCGCTGGCCGGCATGGCCGATGAAGTGCGCCGCTTCTACGCAGTGCAGTTCCACCCGGAAGTGACGCACACCAAACAGGGAAAAGCCATTCTTGGGCGCTTCGTGCACGACATCTGCGGCTGTGACCAAAGCTGGAACATGCCGGATTATGTGGAAACAGCGGTCAAGCGCATCCGCGATGAAGTCGGCAGTGATCAGGTGATTTTGGGCCTGTCCGGTGGCGTGGATTCTTCCGTCGCTGCCGCACTGATCCACCGCGCCATTGGCGACCAGCTGACCTGTGTGTTCGTGGACAACGGCCTGCTGCGTCTCAACGAGGCAGAACAGGTGATGGAGACCTTTGCCAACAACCTGGGCGTGAAGGTCATCCACGTGGATGCCAGCGCCAAGTTCCTGGGTGACCTGGCCGGGGTGACCGACCCGGAGGCCAAGCGCAAGATCATCGGCCGCGAGTTCGTGGAAGTGTTCCAGACCGAATCCGCAAAACTGCCGCAAGCCAAGTGGCTGGCACAAGGCACCATCTACCCGGATGTGATCGAATCGGCCGGTGCCAAGACCAAAAAAGCCCACACCATCAAGAGCCACCACAATGTGGGTGGCCTGCCGGATACCCTTAAACTCAAGCTGCTGGAACCGCTGCGCGAGCTGTTCAAGGACGAAGTACGCGAGCTGGGTGTCGCGCTCGGCCTGCCGCACGCCATGGTCTACCGTCACCCCTTCCCCGGCCCTGGCCTGGGGGTGCGTATCCTGGGTGAAGTGAAAAAAGAGTACGCCGACCTGCTGCGCCGTGCCGATGCCATCTTCATCGAAGAGCTGCGCGCCTCCGGCTGGTATGACAAGACCTCGCAAGCGTTCGCGGTGTTCCTGCCGGTGAAATCGGTAGGCGTGATGGGCGATGGCCGCACCTACGACTACGTGGTGGCACTGCGCGCCGTGGTGACCAGCGATTTCATGACCGCACACTGGGCGGAACTGCCGTACGAGCTGCTGGGCAAGGTGTCCAACCGCATCATCAACGAGGTGCGCGGTATCAATAGAGTAGTCTATGACATCTCCGGCAAGCCGCCCGCAACGATCGAATGGGAGTAAAGCTTCTGCAGGGGTAGCAGGTTCCATCGACAACGTCGATGGATGCGACCCGGAAGAAGCGCCAACTGATGCCGGCAGCTCATTTACTAAGATTGTTTGGCGTACCCACGGGGATTCGAACCCCGGTCGGACAACACCCTTGGCGTTTTCGAGTATGCTCAAACGCAATAGATCAGGGTTATTAGCATGAGCCGCGGTTTCGTCAAGGAAGACGATCTGGAGCATGCCGGCACCGACCTGCCGGAACGCCCGCTAAGCCCGTTTCCCAATTACGTCACCCCTACCGGGCTGCAGCAGTTGCAGGAGCAGGCGAATCTGCTGGAACAGCAGCGTGTGCAACTGGCGCCGCGCAAGGAAGACCCGGTGGTGCAGCAAACGCTGGCACGTGTGGAACGCGACTTGCGTTATCTGGTCGCCAGGCTGGAATCCGCCATCCCGGTAGAGCCTGGCAGCGCGCTGGACACGGTGCGTTTCGGCTGCACGGTGGAGGCCGAAGACGAGACTGGCGCGCTGCAGCAGTTTCAGATCGTCGGGGAAGACGAGGCCGATATCGCGGCTGGCAAGGTAAGCTGGGTGTCACCACTGGCCAAAGCATTGTTAGGCCACAAGCTCGGTGACAGCGTGCTGTGGCCGCGCCCGGCAGGCAATCTGCAATTAGAGATCATTGATATACGTTAAGGATTAAGATGGACGTTCGTACCGCAATTGAAACCCGCCGCTCGATCAAGGCTTATGACGCAGCACACCGCATGAGTCAGGCCGAGATCGATCAGCTGATGTCGCTCGCCATGCTGTCACCCACCGCGTTCAACATCCAGAACTGGCGCTTCGTGGTGGTGCAGGACCCGGTGCTGCGCCAGCAGATCCGTGCAGTGAGCTGGAATCAGGCACAGGTCACCGATGCTTCCCTGCTAATCGTCCTGGTCGCGGACCTCAAGGCTTGGGAAAAACAGCCCGGCCGCTATTGGAAAGACGCGCCTCAAGCCGTGCAGGATTACCTGGTGCCGGCCATCGGCCAGTATTACCAGGGCAATGAGCAGGCGCAGCGCGATGAAGGCATGCGTTCCTGCGGCATGGCCGCCATGACGCTGATGCTGGCAGCCAAGGAGATGGGCTACGACACCTGCCCCATGGACGGTTTCGATTTCGACGCCGTGGGCAAGCTGCTGAACCTGCCGGCTGACCATACGCCCAGCATGTTCGTGGTGGTAGGCAAAGGCCTAAAGGAAGCCTGGCCACGTGGCGGTCAGCTGCCTATGGACGAAGTGGTCATCCAGAACACGTTTTAAACACCTGTTTAGAGACAAACTCTAGATTCAATACCCGAAATGATGCGGCGCGTCCGCCATCGTCGCCTGCGCTTAGCCAGGCCTAGACCATGGATGAGCGCCTTAACCAGGAACACTGAATGTTAATCAGCAACAACATCACCATGCAATTCGGCGCCAAACCCTTGTTCGAGAACGTCTCGGTCAAGTTCGGCGACGGCAACCGTTACGGCCTGATCGGCGCGAACGGCTGCGGCAAATCCACCTACATGAAGATCCTGGCCGGGGTGCTGGAGCCGAGTGCCGGCAACATCACCATCGACAACAACGAGCGCATGGCCTTCCTGAAACAGGACCAGTTCGCTTATGAAGACCAGCGCGTCATCGATGTGGTGATGATGGGCCATGAGCAGATGTGGAGCGCCAATGTAGAGAAGAACGCCATCTACATGAATCCGGACGCCACCGAAGACGACTACATGCGCGCCGCCGAGCTGGAAGGCGTGTTCGCCGAATACGATGGCTACACCGCCGAAGCGCGGGCAGGTGAGCTGCTGCTGGGTGTGGGCATCCCCATCGAACAGCATGACGGCCCGATGAGCGCGGTAGCGCCGGGCTGGAAGCTGCGTGTGCTGCTGGTACAGGCGCTGTTCGCCAACCCGGACATCCTGCTGCTGGATGAACCGACCAACAACCTGGACATCAACACCATCCGCTGGCTGGAAGACGTGCTGAACAACCGCGACTGCACCATGATCATCATCTCGCATGACCGGCATTTCCTGAATCAGGTGTGCACGCACACGGCAGATATGGACTACGCGAAGCTGACCGTGTACCCCGGCAACTACGACGATTACATGGAAGCCTCGGCGCAGGCACGCGCCCAGCAAGCCAAGGACAACGCCAAGGCCAAGCAGCAGATCGCCGACTTGCAGGAATTCGTACGCCGCTTCTCGGCCAATGCCTCCAAAGCCAAGCAGGCGACCAGTCGCGCCAAGCAGATCGACAAGATCAAGATCGAGGAATTCAAGCCGTCCAGCCGCCAGTATCCCTTCATCCGCTTTGAATATGACGAGCGTGAAAAGCTGCACCGCAACGCTGTGGAGCTGAAGAAACTGAGCCATGGCTTCGACCGCCCGCTGTTCAATGACGTGGACCTGATCTTTGAAGCAGGCGAAAAAGTCGCCATCATCGGTGAGAACGGCATCGGCAAGACCACCTTCCTGCGCTGCCTGGCGCGTGATCTGCAAGCCAACCATGGCGAAGTGAAATGGGCGGAAAAGGCCACGCTGGGCTATTTTGCACAGGACCACGAGTACGAGTTCGCCAATGGCGAGAACCTGTTCGACTGGATGTCGCAGTTCACCCAGGAAGGCGATGACGACCAGTCCGTGCGCAGCATGCTGGGCCGCTTGCTGTTCTCGGGCGAGGACACCAAGAAATCCGTCAAGGTGCTGTCCGGTGGTGAAAAAGGCCGCATGCTGTTCGGCAAGCTGATGCTGGCCCGCACCAATGTGCTGCTCATGGATGAACCGACCAACCACATGGACATGGAATCCATCGAATCACTGAACACGGCACTGGACAAGTACAAAGGCACCTTGTTCTTCGTCAGCCATGACCGCGAGTTCGTCAGCTCCATCGCCACCCGCATCATCGAGATCCGCGCTGATGGCATCATCGACTTCCGTGGCAACTATGAAGACTACCTGACCAGCCAGGACCTGGCTTAAGCCCTGACGGCGCGGCATTCCAGGGGCCTGGAAGCCGCGCCTGTAATTGTGCATTTGCATAAAGGCACGCATAATCGGGATGACATGACCCTACGCTCTGCGATCATCCGCCATGAAATTGCGTAACATCACGTTCGGTTCGCGGCAGCCCGCTTCCCCCATGCGCTTGTCGCTGTTGTATGCCCTGCTGGGCGCCGTCTGGATCCTCATCAATGACCGGCTGCTGACTTCCTCCACTGACGCAGTGGCGGCGATCGACCCGATCAACATTCTGCTGGGCCTGATCCTCATCGCGGTCAATTCCGGCGTGCTGTACCTGTTGCTGAAGACCCGCAACGACAACACCAAGCTGCCGCCACACAAGGCCACCACTAGTACCCAATCCCCTACTCCGTTCCTGCTGGCGGTGTTCGTCAGCCTGCTGCTGGTGGCGCCGATGTTCAATTTCGGCATCAACCACATCTACGCGGCCAAGGTGGAAAAAGATGCCTACAGCGACCTGCGCCTGATCGCGGAGATCCGCAGCCTGCAACTGGCACGCTGGGTGGATGCCACGCGCGCCGAGTTGGAAAGCCAGTCCAATCAGCGTTATCTGCTGCAGTTCCTGGCTAACGGCCAAAGCACTGGCAATGCCGAACAGCAACTGGACAGCCTGCTGCGCCAGTACGACTTTTCCAGCCTGAGCCTGCTCGACGCTCAAGGCCGTACCTTGCTGCTGCGCGGCAACAAAACGCGCAAGACCGAGGTGCAGGAGGCACTGTTCAAGGAAGTGCAGCGCAACGGCAAGTTCTCGCGCAGCGATTTCTACCTGCTACCTGACGGGCAGATCCAGCTTGACCTGATGCTGCCCCTGCATAACAGCGACCAGACGCTGCTGGGCTACCTGCGCATCAGCACCGCGCCACATAAATCCATCCTGCAGCAGGTGCTGCAATGGCCCAACGTCAATTCCAGCGCCGAAGCCCTGCTGGTCAAGAGCGACGGCACACGCGAGCAGGTCGTGCATGCCGGCCAGGACGAGATCGCTCATGCGCTGACGCGCCCGGCCATGACCATCAGCCCTTACGACAACACACGTTATCCGGCACGCGGCTATGACTACCACGGCAACTTCGTGCTGGCTGCGCATAAACCGATCGAGAAGTCCTCCTGGCATATCGTCGCGCAGATCGACAAACAGGAAGTGATGGCGCCCCTGCAAGCGCTGATGCAGTTCAGCGGCGTGGTGCTGATGGTGATCTCCATCATCTCGTTCTTCCTGCTGCTGATATGGCGTCAGCAACGCCGTGCTTATGAACTGGAGCTGATGGCGCAAAGCGGTGAACGCGATCGCCTGCTGAAACGCTTTTACGACCTGCCCTTCTTCGGCATGGCCATCAGCGAACCCAACAGCAAGCGCTGGATCCAGGTGAACGACCGCCTGTGCGAGATCCTCGGTTACGAGCGCGACGAGCTGCTCACGCTAAGCTGGGACGACATCACCCACCCGGACGACATCGCCATCGATCAGGATTATTTCAACCAGATGCTGATCGGCATCCTGGACCGTTACGGTCGTGAAAAGCGCTACCGCCGCAAGGACGGGCTGTACATCGACGTGAAGCTGGAAGTGAATTGCCTGCGTAACGCCGACCATCAGGTGGAAGTGGTGCTGACCACCATGGACGACATCACCGAAGCCAAGCGCGCGGCCGATGCGCTGCGCGATTCCGAACAGCGCCTGGCACTCGCCTTCAAGGCCAGCCGTGATGCCTGGTGGGACGTGGACCTGATCACAGGCCGGCCACGCTATTCCGAGCTGTGGGCCAGCATGCTGGGCTACCAGCCGGTGGAGCTGCCGGATGACCCGAACTACTGGCAGATCATCACCCATCCGGAAGACTTGCCGCAGGCCCTGCAGGTGGTATCTGCCGCGCTGAACAGCCAGGAATCCGGCTATCAGGTGGAATTGCGTCTGCAGCATCGGGATGGGCATTATGTGCCGGTGATGATGCGCGGTTTCATCGTGCGTGACCCGGAAGGGACACCGACCCGCATCACCGGCGCCAACACCGACCTCACGGCGCGCAAGGCTGGCGAGGAAAGCATGCGCATGACCACGGTAGTGTTCGAAAACACGCGCGAGGGCATCCTGGTCACGGATGCCGATCAGCGCATCGTCAAGATCAACCGCGCCTTCAGCGAGATCAGCGGCTATAGCGCCGAAGAGGCCATCGGGCTCAAGCCCAGCCTGGTCAGCTCAGGCCGGCATGGCCGGGATTTCTATAGCCAGATGTGGCATTCCCTGAACACGCTGGGGCACTGGCAGGGGGAGATCTGGAACCGGCGCAAGAACGGCGAGATCCATCCTGAACTGCTCAGCATCACCGCCATCAAGGACGGTACTGGCCGCGTCACCAACTATGTGAGCATCTTTGCCGACATCTCCAGCATCAAGGAATCCGAAGCCAAGCTGGAGTTTTTGGCTCACCATGACCCGCTGACCGGGCTGCCCAACCGGCTGATGCTGATCTCGCGCCTGAACCACGAGATCGAGATCGCCAAGCGCAACAACACGCTGATCGCGCTGATGATGCTGGACCTGGACCGCTTCAAGAACGTCAATGACAGCTTTGGCCACCCGGCCGGAGATGCGCTATTGCAGCAGGTGGCCGAACGCCTGACCGCGCGCTTGCGCAGTGTGGACACGGTGACGCGACTGGGTGGCGATGAATTCACCATCGTGCTTGGCGGTATCAACCAGCCTGAAGACGCGGCGCGCGTGGCCATGGACATCATCAGCATGATAGAAGCGCCGTGGAAGCTGGCCAACAACATCGAGGTGCGTATCGGCGCCAGCATCGGCATCAGCCTCTACCCCGGCCACGGCGGCGATGCCATGGAGCTGCTGCAGCACGCCGATGCGGCACTCTATCAGGCCAAGGCGGCCGGACGCGGTTGCATGCGCTTCTTCTCGGAGAGCCTGACCAAAGCAGCACGCGAACGCTTCGACATCGAGGCGCGCCTGCGTAATGCACTGAAACAGAACGAATTGATGGTGTATTACCAACCCAAGGTGGACATCAACACGCGGCGCATCGTCGGTGCAGAAGCGCTGGTGCGCTGGCAGGACCCCAAAGACGGGCTGATCATGCCGCTACGTTTCATTGGCATCGCCGAAGAGACCGGGTTGGTGGGTGCCATCGGAGAGTTCGTGCTGCGCCAGGCCTGCCGGGATGGCAGGCAGTGGCTGGATGCAGGCCTGCCGCCACTCAGCATCGCCGTGAACCTGTCCACGCACCAGCTGCACCACAGCGACATGCTGGCTTATGTGGACAAGGTATACGCCGAGACCGGCTTCCCGCTGGAGCTGCTGGAATTCGAATTGACTGAAAGCGTGCTGATGCAGCGCGAATCCGAGGTCATCAACACGCTCAACAAACTGCGCAGCAAGGGCATCAGCCTGGCCATCGATGACTTCGGCACCGGCTATTCCTCCTTGTCTTACCTGAAGAGCTTCCCGCTGGACGTGCTCAAGATCGACCGCAGCTTCATCGAGGACATCGAGAAGGACGAGGATGACCGCGCCATCACCGCCACCATCATCGGCATGGCGCATACCCTGGGCATGCACGTGGTGGCCGAAGGCGTGGAGACCAAGGAACAGCTGGCCTTCCTGCGCGACCACAAATGCGATATGTATCAGGGCTATCTGTACAGCCCGCCGGTCCCGGTCGCGCAATTCGTGGAGATGATGCGCGCTTCCCTTGCATCAGAAGCGGTCAATCTGGAGCAAACCGGTTAAAATACGCGCTGGCGTCCTCGTGGTGAAATGGATATCACAAGATCCTCCTAAGATTTAGTTACAGGTTCGATTCCTGTCGGGGACACCACTTCCAGCTTCCTGCCTGCTAGACCACCGCTTCGGCACCGCGATACAGCGTGAGATGTGGGTAGGGGATCTCGATGCCCTGCTCGTCAAAGCGGCGTTTCAGGCGTCGCAAATATTCACGGCGCACGCCCCACTGCTCCAGCGGCAGCACGCGGAAGCGGCAACGCAGGATCACTGCCGACTCGTCCCAGCGATCCACACCCGCCATTTCCAGGTCATCTAGGATCTTTTCACGGTAGACCTGATCGTCTCGCAGCTCGGTGCCCACCTGCCGCATGATCTGCATCACGCGGTCCATATCTTCACGATACGCCACACGCACATCGATCACCGACTGCGCGAAACCCCGGCTCATGTTGGTCACGGTGCTGATGGCCCCGTTGGGGATGAAATGCACGTTGCCGTCATAGTCACGCAGCTTGATGTGGCGCAGCGTCACTTCTTCGACCAAGCCACCCTTGCCTGCCGCCTCCACCACATCACCCTGACGTATCTGGTTCTCGATGAGCAGAAAGAAGCCATTGAAATAATCCTTGATCAGGCTTTGCGCCCCAAACCCCACGGCCAGCCCGACCACGCCTGCCGCGGTGAGGATGGGCGCGATGGAGACACCCAATTCATGCAGGATCTCCATCCCGGCCACACCGGCGATCACCACCGTGGCCACATAGCGGAACACGCGCAACAGGGTGTCGATGCGTTTAAGGTCTTCCAGATCCTGCCCAGCACGGGCGCGCAGATGGGCTTTGAGGATCAGGATGCCGCGCCGGCTCAGGCGGATGAACAACAGGGTCAGCAGCACGATCACGCCTATGCGTAGCATGGTGCCGGACACCTGCAATAACTCGGGCCAGTGTAAAAAATCCAGACTATCCATCATGCCCTCCATCATCAATCCTTGTTCCAATTGCATCATCACGCCTGTCAGGTCACCGGCTCAGGTCTGCAGCCAGTAAAAACCGCGCGCCGGGATCATCAGGGCGTCCTCGGCCAGCGTCAGTATCTCGCCGCCATGCCAGTCTCGCACCGTGGCATGCTTCAACAGACCGGCACGCTGCAGGCTTGCCAGCGGGAGTGGCTGCGGTGCCGTGTCAAAATTACCCACCACCAGCACGCGACTGGCCGCATGCAGGATATCGAAGCGCACGAACGCGAACAGATGCGGGTTATCCACTTCCAGCAGTTCGCGGTTGTTGTGGTCGGCGAACGCGCCTATCTCCTTGCGCACCGCGATCAGCTTCTTGAGGCCCTGGAAGATGCGGAACTCCACACTGCCCGGTTTGTTGCGCAGCTCCGCACGCGTCCAGTCCATCTTGCGCCTGTGCACCCAGCGGCTGTCCAGATGCTTGCTTTCGTCATGCACATAGTCACGATCATTGAGCGTACCGATGGCGTCACCGTAATAGATCAGCGGCAGGCCGCCGAACGACAAGGTCATGCTCTGCAGCAGCAGTATGGTGCTGATGGCCAGATCGATCGCTGCCGCATCGTCCTGTTCCAGCGCGGATTCCAGCCCGGCCAGCGAGGCCAGCGAGCCGGAGATGCGTGCGTCCCCGGTCTTGATGTTGCGGCCAAAGGCCAGGCCACGCGCTGGCGAGCCCGGATGATCGCCGGTGAAATAATCAGTGAGAAAGCGGCGATGCGCTTGCGGCTCATAGCCGACCTTGACGATATCGCGGTCATCGAAGCCCCAGCCTATATCGTCATGGCAGCGGATGTAATTGATCCAGGTGGCTCGCTCCAGCTTGTTGGGCAGGCTGCGTATGCCGCGCTCCAGCAAGTTGGTCTTGCGTGTGGCGATGGCGTCCCACAGCAGCGCCATCAGCGTGGCGTTATAAGCCAGCTCGCATTCCTTGGCATTGATGGCGTCTTCGCCGAAGTATTTGATGATCTCCACTGGCGCGACGATGGCCTCTGCGATGAACAGCACGCCGGGGGCGGTGACCTGGCAGCAATCCTTCATCAATTGCAGGATCAGGTGTGCCTCGCGCTCGTTCTGGCAGCTGCTACCCAGTTTTTTCCATAAGAAAGCCACCGCATCCAGACGCAGGATGTCCACGCCCTGATTGGCCCAGAACAAGATCACGTCCATCATCTCGATGAACACCGCCGGGTTGCGGTAGTTGAGGTCCCACTGAAAATCGTTGAACACCGTCATCACCCATTTGCCCATAGCGGCATCCCGGGTGAAATTGCCGGGTGCGTTCTCCGGGAACACTTCCGGCATGGATTGCTCGTACAGGTCCGGCATCTGCCTGTCGTCGAAGGTGTAGTAATAATCCTGATACTGCGGGTCACCAGCGCGCGCCCGCTGTGCCCAGACATGCTGGTCCGAAGTGTGATTGACCACCACGTCCAGCGTCAGCAGCATGTCGCGCTGTTTCATCTGCTGGCTGAGCATCGCCAGCGTGTCCAGGTCACCGTAACGCGGGTCTATCTTGCGGAAATCGCGCACCGCATAACCGCCATCGCTCTTGCCGGGCGGACAATCGAGGATGGGCATCACATGCAGCATGTTGATGCCCAGATCCTGCAGGTAATGCAGATGCGCGATCAGGCCGGGCAGGTCCTGCGCGAACTCCGTGCAATACAAGGCGTAACCCACCCACTTCTGGCTCAGGAACCAGCTGTGATCCTTTTCGCGCGCCATATCCTGCTGCTTGAGTGCGTTGGAACGCGCGATGTATTGCCGCGCCAAGGTCTCGACCAGTCGCTGCAACTGCGGGTGGAAGTCGGCACGCTCACCGTACAGCGTGTGGAACAGGGCATGGATAGCGTAGAAGTTGGCGCCCAGCCGGATGTAGAAATGCTGCAGATCATGCTCAGCCAACTGCGGCTGCAGCGCGATGAGGATGTCGTTGAGCTGGGAATGGGAGACCTGTTCATACATGGTGATGCTCCTCCTGCGACAAACGGTTGTCGAAGGCCTGTTCGAACCGGTAATGGCTCAAGCCTTGCAGAATGCCTGCGGCATAGGCTGCTTCAGCGAAATACACTTGCGGCAGGCCGCGCAGTGGCGCCAGCTCCGGGCTGTGGTTGCCCACCACCACGCCCAGCGTATCGCCGATCAGCATCTCCTGGTCATTGCCGGAATCACCGGCCACCAGAAATGCCTGCAAGGGCAGGCCCCAGCGGTAAGCCAGATAACGGATGGCATGCCCTTTGGACGCACGCACGGGCAGCACGTCCAGGAACTCGCCATGGGAATAGATGAGCTGTGCCTGCAGACGATGGTGCTGCAGATGCCGTGCGATCTCCTGCATGGGCAGCATGCGCTGCGGATGCGTGATGTAACTGAGCTTGAATTCACGCTGATGCTCGGCGGCCTGCAGACGCAAGCCCGGCAGTTCGGCCAGTGCCGCTGCCAGTGCGTCGCGTCGCCACAGATGCCGGATATGCTGCGCCCAGCCTTTATCCGGCGTGAGCTTGGCACCATAGTGGATCTCGCTGCCTACCGAGGTGATGAGTACGTCCGGCATGGGCACGCGGTGCTGCTTGAAGATGCGCACGGCACTTTCCAGTGTGCGACCGGTGGCGATACCAAAAGCGACCTTGTCGCGCTGGCTTCTCAACCAGTCGATCAGCACCATCAGGGCCTGATCGTCGCCGATCAGGGTGTTGTCGATGTCACTGACCAGCGCACGTTCCACCACCGGCAAGGCGGAGCGGCCACTGTGCAGATGACTGGCCAACTGACGGCGCCAGCGCTTGCGGTCACGCCGTAGCAGCTTGCGTACTTCTTTCATGTACTGGCTGACGTGGGCGCTCCAGCTGTAATGTCGCCACACACCAGCCAGACCGGCATTGGCACGCTGGCGCCATTGTTTGCTGTCACCCAGCAATGCCAGCAAGGTGTGTGCGATCTGATCGCTGTCCAAGGTGTTGGCCAGCAGGCCGCTGCGGCAATTGGCCACGATGTCGCGTGGGCCGCCATCATCCGGTGCCACGAAAGGCAAACCGCTGGCTGCGGCTTCGATCAAGGTCAGGCCGAAGGGCTCGGTAAGGGCCGCGTTGACGAACACGCCACGACGGCGTGCGGCCAGCCTGTACAGATCGGGGATAGCTTGCTGATCGACCACCTTGGGGATAGCGACCTTGCCCCACAGATCATAGCGGTCGATATCCAGCAACAGCTCGGTCATGACCTGACGCTGCGAGGCCTCCATACCACTAATATCGTCGCGCGTGCCCGCCACGATCAACAGATTGGCCTGTTGCTGAAGCTGTTTGTTCTCGCCATAGGCCTTTAGCAGGCCTTTGAGGTTCTTGCGCAGATCGGGCCGGCAGATGGTCAGGATCAAGGGTTTATCCGCGTCACTGAGGAAGCGGTCGACCAGCGCCTGCACTGCGACTGGCAGCTTGCTGCGGCCCGGCGGAGAAAAGCGCGAGGTGTCGGTACCGGGCGGGATCACGGCAAAGCGTTTGCGGTCTGCCTGCTGGTACATGCCGTACTGATCATCGATCTCTTGCCGGGTGCTGGTGACGATGAGCGAGGCATGCTGCAACACCTCCTCCTCAGCGGCGATGCGACGACCGAAATTGTATTGTTTGGCGATGGTGTGGGCTTTGCGGCCGCTGGCCAGCAACCTGGCCTGCTTGGGACGCCCCAGTGAATGGCCGGTATGCACTTGCGGGATCCCCAACAGCAGGGAAAGCTGCTGACCTACATACCCCGCATCGGCATAATGACTGTGGATCAGGTCAGGTAACCGCCCTTGCTGGCGCAGAAAATGCAAACAGCGATCCACCAACTGGTCCAGATGTGGCCACAACAGCTCTTTGCGCAGATAGCGCCTGGGGCCGAACGGCAAACGGATGATGCGGGCGCCGGGGGCCAGCGGCTCTTCGGCCTGCGCATAATCAGCGGCCAGGTCAGCATCCTCGATCAGCCTGGTCAGCAGATCGACCCGCCCCACCTGTGGATGCGCCGCCAGTGCGCATGACATTTCCACCACGTAGGTGATCTGCCCGCCAGTGTCAGCGTCGCAGCCCAGCTGCATGTCATGACCGCGCAACAGGCCATGCAGACTGATCATGAGGATATATAAAGGGGTTTCAGCCGACTCCCCCTGCGGATGGGGGCGACTCATCCCCAGGACTCCATCAAACGGGAATAGAGATCGGGCGTAGCCGGCACGGCGCCACGCACGCCACACAAGGCCGAGGCGAATGCCGAGGCGCGCTGCATGGTTTGTGGCAAAGGCCACTGCATCAATTGCCCGAAGATGTACACCGCTGCAAAGCCGTCACCCGCCCCTACCGTATCGACAAATTCAGACACAGGTGCGGCTGGGCAGCGGATCTCCATGCCATCCGCGGTACGTAAGCAGGCACCCTGATCGCCTGCCGTGACGATGAGATAACGGAGTGCGAAACGCTCCATGAGCTGCTGTCCCCAGCTGGCTGGCTGCAGACCCGACAACTTGAGCATGCTGGCCAGTTCCTGCAGTTCATCCTCGTTGAGTTTGACGATGTCGGCGCGCTGCAATGAGCGGCGCACACTGTGCGCGTCGTACCAGGGCGCACGCAGATTGATGTCGAGGAAGCGTGGCGATTTGGCATCTGCCGAGGTCTTGGCATCGCTGAGAAAGGTGTCCAGTGCCAGGCGCGATTCCATATTGCGCTGCGCCAACGTGCCGAAATAGACCATCTCTGGCCTGGCGGCCATGGTCAGCATGTGGGTCACACCAGCATGGATGTAGTCATAGGCCTGGTCGGGCAGGATGTCGAAGCGGTGGCCGTGGTCCTGCATGTGCACCTCCACGCGTCCGGTGGAATGTATGGGGTCGCATTGCACCCCGCTGCTGTCCATGCCCAACTGCTCCATCTCGGCGAGCAGTGTGTCGCGCAGACTGTCGTTGCCAGTGCGCGTGATCAGTAAAGGCTGCAGGCCAAAAGCGCACAAATGACGCGCGACGTTGTAAGGCGCGCCGCCGAGTACCGATCTGTCCGCGAACACGTCTGCCAGCACCTCGCCGAACAGGGCGACGCAGACGGGCGTGGCAGACGCGCGCAAATGCGCAGGAAGATTCAATGTTATCCCCTCATTGCAGTTGGCCCGGTAGATCACCGGTCACTGTTGATAGGCGCCATGACGTGGCACTAGGCCATAGGCAGGCGTAAGACAGCCCGGAAAGGGCCGGTAGGATGTTTACTTGGTGCCGGCGAGCGGCATTAAGGCGTCATCTTCATCTGGCTTGAGGATATCCACCACCTTGGCAAGACTGCTATGCAACAGTTGCAGATCCTGCGCACTGAGCTGCTCAAGTGCATCGAGCAGGATGCCACGTGGAGCACCCGGCGCTTTTTCAAGCACTTGCAGGCCCTGCTCGGTGATGAAAAGTCGTACCACACGCTGATCCACATCCTGACGCTGTTTTTGCAGCATGCTGCGTCGTGCCAACTTGTCGATCAGATTACTGGCAGTGGATTGGTGGATGGACAACTTGGTGGCCAGCTCGGACACTTTCAGACCGGGGCGATTGCGCAGCTCCCACAACACCCATAATTGGGAACCACTGATACCGCATTGGGCTTCCACATTCTTGAAATGCTTCTGAATGGAGCTGAACACCATCCGAAAATCCCGCAAGGTGGTATTGACCAATTTTTCGGCATCTGTTTTTTCAACACCCACGATGAAGCACTTCCTGAAGTCACGGTTTAGTTAACATCATACGCATTTGAGTATGTCAGATTATATACATTTAGACAAATATATTTTGTGTAAATATATTAAGGCGATTTGTACCATTGACCGACCCAGCCTTGTCATAGATGGGTTTGCTAGCAAAGAACTGAGCGACATGGTTCGCCATGAAAACGGCTTGGCAAGCAATTGCCTGGTTGGCAGACAATAAAAAACGGCGCTTTGAGCGCCGTTTTTTTAGTGCAATCGTGATTTATTTTGATTATAGCGATTGCACTCTTTTTAGTTCGCAACCTTAGCGGTTGCGCTTATTTCTGTTTGCAACCTTAACGGTTGCGCACTGTTTTTGTTTGCAACCTTAGCGGTTGCAAACGTACATCGTGACTTCAAAGCCAAAGCGCATTTCGGTAGCTGCTGGGGTGGTCCACATAATGAATCTCCTAAGTTAGATTATTCAGCTAGCAATATTGCTTGCTGGTATGAGATGCATTGTACGCAGCCCGCCTAATGACACGCTGCCTATGATCATGAATGAAGGCTAATGAAAATCATGAGAGATCGCTGCGGGCTGCTTTCAGAACGGCTTGTTATGGTCCAGCATGTCGCAGATCAGCTCCAGCCTCAGCAGATGGCTGTCCAACTCCAGCAGCCGTTGCTTGTTGATGAGCGGCATATTCAGCAGCTCGGTCCAGCGATTGGCCACCCAGGCACAGTCATCGAACTGGTAGGGAGAACAGAACGGCATCTGGGTGATGTCCACGCCCTGCTCTTTCAATGAGGCGATCAACTGCTGCAAGTACTGAACCGTGATCTGCAGGTCTTCCGGGATAGGCAGGCTGGCCTGCTCGATAAGCAGCTCCACCTGTCCCAACCACAAGCCATCGGCTTGTTGCCTGGCGGATACGACGCGAAAACGCTGTGTCGCCAGACAGCGTATCGTCATCAGGCTGGGCTGCGGCACTTCCGCCGCAGTAATGGAAAAGCTGGTACCAATGGCAGCGAATGGTAACGCTGTCGGGCATTCAGCCTCAGGCAACGCGGCCACCATGCCGAACTGGCTGTCATTGCGCAAACAACGGCGCACCATATCCAGATAGCGTGGTTCAAAGATGCGCAGTGGCAACATACCGCCCGGGAACATCACCATCTGCAGCGGGAACAACGGCAATTCAATCAAAGGCATCGGGCTTCCTGCTCGGCTTATCTGCTGCGCACATCAAAAGGTGACACCGGCTCATCCGGGTCATCCACATCTGGCCTATGGTAAGCATCTGCAACGTAAGCCGGCCCTTTCATCAAGCTGATGATCGAGCAGGCGATGCCCAGCACCATCACCAAGGTCCAGTGCAGGATGATCAGGCTGATGACAAAAATCGCCAGTAATTTGAAATCGCGTGGCTCCATACCCGCCAGCAGATAGATGGCGGCCAGGAACAACAGCGGAAGCAAGGTGCCCAGCAGGGTGATCAAGTGCAAGCGACGCAGGATCTGCCATTCCAGACCCGCAGGACTGCGACGAAAACCAGGCAGTTTGTTGAAATAGTCCATCGTGATCCGCCGGTGTCCGTGCATGTAAAGGTGACTGTACTGACCTGCATCGTAACGTCATGTTCCCGACTTGTCATCAAACCGCCTGCTTGCAAGCCGAGATTGATAGTTAGAGCGCCAGCGGCTACACTTGATTCAACGTTACAAAAATCAGAATGATGATGGAACACGGTTCAAGCCAGCAAGCAGCAAACCCGCCTACGGTCAGCGAGCACAATTCTAGCGAGCCTACTTTTAGTGAGGATAGTGAGAACGCGCGCAAGCCAAACAAGGCACATGGCGGTGCTCGCCAGGGCGCAGGACGCAAACCTGACCCAATGACCGAACCCAGCACAGTGGTACGCCTGCCGCTCAGTGCGGTCGCCCCCGTGCGCGATTTTGTCACCGCATTGAAACGTAAACGCCAGTTGAACGCATTGGATCCGGTAGGCGATATCCTGCAGTCCGTGGCACCAGAGCAGGCAAGTCGGCTGGCACTGCCGCTATTTTCCAGCAAGGTCTCTGCCGGCCTGCCCTCCCCGGCAGACAACCATGTGGACAAACGTCTGGATACCAATGAGTATCTGGTGGAACGACCGGGCTCTACATTCTTTGTGACCATACAGGGGCGTTCCATGATCGATGTGGGTCTGATGCCCGGAGACAAGGCCGTGGTCGATCGGTCCCGTGTCGCGGCCATCGGCGATATCGTCATGGCCATGCTGGATGGCGAATTCACTATCAAGACCCTGTCGCGCAAAAAAGATGGCACGCTACGTCTGCTGCCTGCCAACAGCAGCGGGGAATACCCCGCCATCGACATCAGCCCCGAGGCCAGCTTCGAGATCTGGGGCGTGGTCACCGGCTCGTTCCGCAAGTTCTGATGCGGAGCGTGTTCTAATGCAGAGCGTGCCGCGATGACAGCAAACGTGATCCTGAAGGTCCGTCTGGCCCACGGGCCACACACGGCCATGGGCCCAGGCAAGGCTGAGCTGCTGCTCAGTATCCAGCAACTTGGCTCCATCTCGGCAGCCGCCAAACAACTCGGCATGTCCTATCGGCGCGCCTGGGAGCTGGTCAACACCATGAACCTGTGCTTCAAACAGCCGGTGGTGAAGACTTCGCCAGGCGGCAGTCACGGCGGTGGCGCACAGGTCACCGAGTTCGGTCTTAAGGTGCTGACCTTGTATCAAACCATGCTGCATAAAGCCGAGTCCGCTGCTCAGCATGAGCTAGCCGAACTGGCCGAGAGCCTGACTCCAGCACCCTGATCTGGCACTACAGCCACAACCCACCCTAACCATACTGCCCCTGCTCGCCCACGTTCGATACGTCTTGACGCTATCGCTATTCCCGAATGAAAATAGCGAAACATCAAGCTACCCGCAGTAGCGCTTAACACATCACTTAATTCGGAGAACCGCATGTATCAAACCCAAGCTGCAGGCGTGCGCATTCCTGTCATGGCCATGCTGTGCGCGCTAGCCAGTGCCGCGCAAGCGGAGGATACGACCGGAACCCGGCTAAAGCAGCTGGAAACGCTGGTCAAACAGATGCAGCAGCAGCGTGCCGAGCAGGACAAGCAGATCGAGCTGCTGACCAATGAACTGGTCGCCATCGAACACCACATCAGCCAGGCCAAACTTGCCACAAACGAGCCCAACAGAAGCGAAGAGCGTGGAAGCAGCAAGGGTAATCCTGTGTTTGCCGCGTTCAAGGACGGACTGGTATTCGAAGATGGCAGCGGTAACTGGAAACTGCAGATCAATGGCCGCGTGCAGGCCGATTTCCGCCGTTATGACCCGAGCGAATGGCGTGATGACACCTTCTCGATCCGCCGTGCACGCTTCGGCGGCACCTTCAGCTTCCTGAAGGATTTCGCGGTGCGCGTAGAAGGTGAATACGCAAACGACAATACCGGTGCACGGTCCACCACCGCCTTGACCTATGGTTATCTGGACTATACACGCTGGCAAGCCGCCAAGCTGCGCGCTGGCCAGTTCAAACCGTTCTTCGGTCTGGAACGCAGTTACAGCACCAATTTCACCGATTTCGGCGAACTGTCGCTGGCCGGCAACAACGGCAGCATTTTCAATTCCACCTATGACCGCGGCGTGATGGTGCATGGCGACCCGGCAACCTGGCTCAATTACAACGCCTACTACGTGAACGGCACCGGACAGAACAACGACGACCAGAACGATGGCAAGGACATGGGCGCACGCGTGAATGCCAACCTGGCCAGGCTGGGTCAGATCGACGATGCCGTACTGCACATCGGCGCTTCGGCCAGCAAGGGTGATCTGGGCAGAACCTCGCTCGCGCAAAGCACAGAAGCCAATGGCGTCAGTTTCTTCAGTGTTACTGGCCTGGACGCCAATGCCGATCGCGAACGCTGGGGAGTGGAAACCGCGCTCAGTTACGGGCCGGTAAAGTTCCAGGCAGAATATATCAATGCCAATTTCCAGGGAGAACGTGGCGCAACCAGCTATAACAACGACATCAAAGCCTGGTATGCCGATGTGAACTGGCTGGTCACGGGCGAATCCTGGGCTGATGCGTACAAGAGCGGCGTATTCGGCCGGGTCAGACCAAAGCAGAATTTCGATGACAAGCACGGCTGGGGTGCCTTTGAACTGGGCTTGCGCTACAGCCAGTTCGACGCCAGCGATTTCCGTAACATGCTGGCATCAGCCACGGCCAATGCCAGCAAAGCCGAGGCCTGGACACTGGGCGCGAAATGGATACTGAACCCGCATGCGCGCATCGTGCTCAATTATGTGCAGACGCGGTTCGATGCACCCTACGCGCTGACCATCGCTGGCGAGACGGACGATACCGAAAAAGCCGTCTTGCTACGCGCGCAGTACGATTTTTGAGCGTTGCTTCTATACCACCCACTGACTTGAACAAGGACCTGTATGCGCCATTCGAGATCGCTTCCCAATAAGCTGCTGCGCCTGATGTTGCTGGCCAGCCTGAGCCTCAGCATGATGACTGCAAGGGCAGAGCAGAAAGTCACCGTGTTCGCAGCGGCCAGCCTCACCAACGCACTAACCGAGATCGCCAGCGCCTACGAGAAAAGTAGCGGCATCAAGGTGACCAGTGCCTATGCCGCTTCATCCGCGCTTGCCAGGCAGATTGAGAATGGCGCACCTGCCGATGTGTTCATCTCCGCCGACCTTAAATGGATGCAGTACCTGCAGGACAAGAACAAGATCCAGACTGCCACGCGTCGTGACCTGCTGGCTAACCAGCTGGTGCTGATCGCACCGCGTGGCAAGGGTTTCAAGTTCAACATGGATGGCAGTACCGAGCTGGCGCAAGCGTTTGACGGCCGCCTGTGTACCGGTGATGTGGACGCGGTGCCGGCTGGCATCTATGCCAAACAGGCCTTGCAGGGCCTCAGCTGGTGGCAAGGTATCAAACCCCGCATCGTCGGTACCCAGGATGTACGCGCTGCGCTGAATTTCGTTGAGCGTGGCGAATGCGCAGCGGGCATCGTCTATGCCACCGATGCGCGCGTTTCGCAAAAAGTCGAGGTCGTCAGCGTGTTCCCTGCTGCCAGCCACGCGCCTATCGTTTATCCTGTCGCTGTGACGGCGAATGCGCAGGCGTCCGCACGCGGCTTTGTGGATTTTCTCGGCTCGCCTGCTGCCGATGCGATCTTCACTCAACATGGCTTCACCCTGATCAAGCGATAACGCCCTTTTGGACTGGTTATATTTCACAGAAGCAGAAACAGCAGCGCTACTTTTATCCATCAAGGTCGCGCTGTGGTGCACGGTCATCAGCCTGATCCCGGGCGTGGCCACCGGCTGGCTGCTGGCACGCAAGGATTTCCCAGGCAAACCGCTGCTGGATAGCCTGGTGCATCTGCCACTGGTGTTGCCGCCAGTGGTGCCTGGTTATCTGCTGCTGGTGTTACTTGGCTCACAAGGCATCATCGGCCAGTGGTTGCAGCAGCAGTTCGGCATCAGTCTGGCTTTCAACTGGAAAGGTGCTGTGATCGCCTCGGCACTGATGGCCTTCCCGCTCATGGTGCGCGCTGTGCGGCTGGCCATCATGCAGATCGACGCGCGGCTGGAAACCGCTGCCAGTACACTGGGTGCCAGCAAGCTGCGCGTGTTCCTGAGCATCACACTGCCGCTCGCCGCGCCCGGCATCCTCACCGGCCTGATCCTGGCCTTCAGCCGCAGCCTGGGCGAGTTTGGCGCCACCATCACCTTCGTCGGCAATATCGAAGGCGAGACCCGCACCCTCCCATTGGCTATCTACACTTACACGCAAGTACCGGGCGGCGATGCCCAAGCCATGAAACTGGTGGTGCTATCCGTGCTGCTGGCACTGGCTGCCCTGTTCATCAGCGACGCGCTGGAACGCCGCGCTGCACGTCATCTGGCGAGTTCGTCACATGATTGAGTTCGAGCTGGATCTAAAGCGTGGCAATTTCCAACTACAGGCCAGCCTGAACAGCGAGGCCAGCGTGATCGGCCTGTTCGGCCCATCCGGCTCCGGCAAGAGCACGCTGTTGAGCCTGCTCACCGGCAGCCTGCAGCCACAGCATGGCCGTATCCTGGTGGATGGGCGCTGCCTGCTGGATACTGCCCGCCGTATCAACATCCCGGTGCACCAGCGCCGCATCGGCATGGTGTATCAGGAAGGCCGCCTGTTTCCGCACCTGAATGTGCGCCACAACCTGAGTTACGGCCTGCAACTACTGAAACCGGCGCAACGCCGTTTCAAGCTGGACGATATCGTGGCGTTGCTGGAGCTTGGCCCGCTGCTGGAACAACGCCCACGCCAGTTGTCGGGTGGGGAACAGCAGCGCGTGGCTCTGGGGCGTGCGCTACTCGCCGCGCCGCAACTGCTGTTGCTGGACGAGCCGATGGCGGCGCTGGATGACAGGCTGAAAGCGCAGATCCTGCCCTTCCTGCGTCGCATCAAGGACGAGACCGGCGTGCCCATGTTATACGTCAGTCACGCACTGCACGAGATTCTGACACTCACGCAGCACATCGCCGTGATGCAGGCTGGGCGCCTGCTGGCCCATGGGGATGCCTATGAAGTGTTGGGAACGGAGCATGTGTTACCGTTGACGCAGTCGCTGGGGCTGGAAAACCTGCTCAAGTTGCAACTGCTGCCATCACCTCAGGAGTCGGGTTGCAGTGTGGCGCTATGTGGACAACAGCAGGTGGTGCTGCCCTGGGTGGATGCCGTTGCAGGGTGTGAAGTCGCGGTGGTGATCCCGGCTTCCAGCATCGCGCTGGCCAAGCAACGCATAGAAGGCATCAGCATACAGAACCAGCTGCACGGCACCATACGTGCCATACGCACGCATGATCAGCGCGCGCTGCTCAGCATCGACGTGGGTGCGGAACTACTGGTGGAGATCACCGAAAAATCGCGGCAAGACATGGACTTGCAATGCGGCGACAGCGTCTGCTGCCTGTTCAAGACGCAGGCGATCCGGCTACTGGGACATCAGCGCAAAGCATGACCGCGATACGCTGGCTTGGCACAGGGCAACGCCAGCCAGTAGCGGTTCTGCCTTAGCTGGCCAGCGCGGCGCGGTGCTCCTTGATGGCCTCGCCGACGATGGCATGCAAGCCTGCACCCTGCTGTGCTTCCACATGCGCAATGATCTGTTCGCGCATGCTCAGCGCCCAGAACTTCTTGAGATGGTTGGCGATGTCTTTTCTGGCTTCGACCGGGTCCGGGTAGGACTGAAAAAAATCGCCGATCTGGTTGGCCATTTCTAGCAAGCGTTGGGTCTGCATTTCTATTCCTTGTACTGCACGCGCTCGGCGCCACTGTAAATTACGAATTGTTGATTGCGGGCGAACCCGATCAGGGTCATGCCACATTGCTGCGCAATGCGGATCGCCAGCCCGGTAGGGGCGGAAACCGCCACCAGCATGGCCACGCCGGCCGCAGCTACCTTCTGCACCATCTCATAACTGGCCCGACTGGTGGTCAGCACGAAACCCGGCGTCTGGATAGCTTGCCTGAGCCTGGCGCCGATCAGTTTGTCCAGCGCATTATGGCGGCCCACATCTTCGCGCACCAGGCAGATGCTGCCATCCGGTGCCACCCAGGCACAGGCGTGGGTCGCGCCGGTCAATAGCTGCAGCGGCTGGAGTTCGCGTATGCGATGATGCGCCGCGTCGATGGCCACGCTGGCCACCGGGGGCAGCACCGACGTGACCGGCTGAGGAGCCAGTTGCGCTGGCAAACGCATGGCCTGATCCAGGCTCTCGGCACCGCACAGGCCACAACCCGTCTTGCCGGCCAGGTTGCGACGGCGTTCTTTGAGCAGGTGGAAGCGCTCGGTGGCCAGGGCTATATGCACCTCGATACCCTTGTCATGGCGGACCACTTCGATGCCATAGACCTCGTCCAGACCATGGATGATGCCCTCGGCCAGCGAAAAGCCCACAGCAAAATCCTCAAAATCCTGCGGTGTCGCCAGCATCACCGCATAGGAGATGCCGTTGTAGACCATGGCGATCGGCACCTCTTCTGCCACCTGGTCCTGCACAGGCTGAACCAGATGCGCATCGCGCTTGATCACCGCTTGCTGGCTGGAGGTGGCTGAGGTGGCGATCAGCTCAGCGGACAATTTTTCCCATTCTCGTGTTGACCATCACTCTGTCGCCGCGACATCGGCTGGCAAGCCTGCGAAGGCGATCTGCGCTTCACTGAAGTTCTGGTACTCGGTCTGCCAGTCGGACAGCTGCGTCACACGCGCCACCTGCACAGCGGTCACCTTGTACTCGGGGCAGTTGGTGGCCCAATCCGAGTTGTCGGTGGTGATCACATTGGCGCCCGATTCCGGGTGGTGGAAGGTGGTATACACCACGCCAGGCTGCACACGCTCGGTGATGGTGGCGCGCAGCACGGTCTCGCCGGCACGGCTGGTGATGCCCACCCAGTCGCCCTCCTGGATGCCACGCTCCTCGGCATCATGCGGATGAATCTCGATGAGGTCTTCCTGATGCCAGGCCACGTTGGCGGTACGCCGTGTCTGTGCCCCCACGTTGTACTGGCTGAGGATGCGGCCGGTGGTGAGGATGAGCGGGAACCTGGCTGTGACCTTCTCGCTGGTGGGCACATACTGGGTGATGAAGAACTTGCCCTTGCCGCGCACGAATTCATCCACGTGCATGACCGGGGTGCCGTTCGGATGCGTGTCGTTGCATGGCCACTGGATGCTGCCCAGTTCGTCCAGCTTGGCGAAACTCACACCTTCGAAGGTGGGGGTGAGGCGTGCGATCTCGTCCATGATGTCAGACGCATGCTGGTATTCCATGGGGTAACCCAGGGCGGTCGACAGCTTGGCGGTGATCTCCCAGTCTTCCATACCGTTCTTGGGCGTCATCACACGGCGCACCGGCGAGATACGGCGCTCGGCGTTGGTGAAGGTGCCGCTCTTTTCCAGGAAGGACGCGCCCGGGAAGAACACATGCGCATACATGGCCGTCTCGTTCAGGAACAGGTCCTGCACGATGACGCATTCCATGGACTCCAGTGCGTGCGTGACGTGCTGGGTGTTGGGGTCGGACTGGGCGATGTCTTCGCCATTGCAGTAGATAGCCTTGAATTTGCCCTCGCCTGCCAGATCCAGCATGTTGGGGATGCGCAGACCCGGATCGTTGCTCAAGGGACGGCCCCAGGCCTGCTCGAACAGGGCACGCGTCTCGTCGTCCGACACATGACGGTAACCCGGGAACTCATGCGGCATGGAGCCCATGTCACAGGACCCCTGCACATTATTCTGGCCACGCAATGGGTTCACGCCCACACCTTCACGGCCGATGTTACCGGTCGCCATGGCCAGGTTGGCGATGCCCATCACCATGGTAGAGCCCTGGCTGTGTTCGGTGACACCCAGCCCGTAGTAGATGGCGGCATTGCCGCCGGTGGCATACAGGCGCGCCGCCGCACGCAGTTCTTCAGCATCCACACCGCTGAACGGCTCCAGTGCTTCAGGGGAGTTCTCTGGTTTTGCGACGAAATCACGCCAGGCTACAAAGGAATCCCACTCGCAACGCTCGCGCACGAACGCTTCGTTAACCAGGCCTTCGGTCACGATCACGTGAGCCAGCGCCGAGATCAGTGCCACATTGGTGCCAGGACGCAGCTTGAGGTGGTGGTCTGCCCTGACGTGCGGCGACGACACCAGGTCGATGGCACGCGGGTCGGCGATGATGAGCTTGGCGCCTTCACGCAGGCGGCGCTTCATCTGCGACGCGAACACCGGGTGACCGTCGGTGGGGTTGGCGCCTATGATCATGATCACATCGGATTGCATCACGGAATCAAAGGTCTGCGTGCCCGCCGATTCGCCCAGGGTCTGCTTCAGGCCATAACCGGTAGGCGAATGGCAGACGCGTGCGCAGGTGTCCACATTGTTGCTGCCGAACACGGCGCGCACCAGCTTCTGCACCACATAGACTTCTTCGTTGGTGCAGCGCGAAGAGGTGATGGCACCGACGGAATCCTTGCCATATTGGCGCTGGATACGCGTGATCTCGCTGGCGGCGTAGTTGATCGCCTCGTCCCAGCTGACTTCCTGCCAGGGATCCTTGATGCTCTTGCGTATCATCGGTGTGGTGATACGGTCCTTGTGGGTGGTGTAGCCCCAGGCGAAACGGCCCTTGACGCAGGAATGGCCATGATTGGCGCCACCGTCCTTGTTGGGCACCATGCGGATGACCTCTTCACCACGCATCTCGGCATTGAAGGAACAACCCACGCCGCAATAGGCGCAGGTAGTGGTCACGCTATGCTCGGGCAGGCCTTGCTCGATCACCGATTTTTCCATCAGCGTGGCAGTCGGGCAGGCTTGCACGCAAGCACCACAGGACACACACTCGGAGTCCATGAAGTTACCGGTACCGGAAGCGACCTTGGAGTCGAAGCCACGACCATGGATGGTCAGTGCGAAAGTGCCTTGTGTCTCTTCGCAGGCGCGCACGCAGCGAGAACAGACGATGCACTTGGACGGGTCAAAGGTGAAATACGGATTGGAGGTGTCCTTCTCGGCCTTGAGATGGTTCTCGCCTTCGTAGCCGTAACGCACTTCACGCAGCCCCACCGCCCCGGCCATGTCCTGCAACTCGCAATCGCCGTTGGCAGCGCAGGTCAGGCAGTCCAGCGGGTGGTCGGAAATGTAGAGCTCCATCACGCCACGACGGATATCCGCCAGTTTTGGGGTCTGGGTATGCACCTTCATGCCGGCATCCACAGGCGTGGTACACGAAGCCGGATAGCCACGACGCCCTTCGATCTCGACCAGACACAAACGGCAGGACCCGAACGGGTCCAGACTGTCCGTGGCACACAACTTGGGCACCGTGATGCCAGCTTCCATCGAAGCGCGCATCACGGAAGTGCCTGCTGCGACGGTGACTTCGCGGCCATCAATCTCCAGCGTCACCTGCTTGTCGGCGATCGCCGCCGGCGTACCATAATCTATTTGTTTGTCCATGATGTCTCTCCTCTCAGGCCGGATCAGCCAGCGCGGTTTCGCTGGTGATGGCCGAAGCCTTGCTAAAGTCTTCCGGGAAGTGGTTGAGCGCACTCAACACCGGGTATGGCGTCATGCCACCCAGCGCGCACAGCGAACCATTGAGCAAGGTATCACTGAGGTCGCGCACCAGAGCGATGTTCTTGCTCACCTGCTTGCCCTGCATGATGTTGTCCATCACTTCCACGCCGCGCGTGGAACCGATGCGGCATGGCGTGCATTTACCACAGGATTCCACAGCACAGAATTCGAAGGCATACCGGGCCATCTTGGCCATGTCGACGGTATCGTCAAACGCGACGATGCCACCATGACCGAGCACCGCCCAGATCTCGCTGAATTTCTCGTAATCCAGCGGCGTATCGAACTGCGATTCCGGCAGATAAGCGCCCAGCGGGCCACCCACCTGCACGGCACGGATAGGCCGACCGGAGGCGGAACCACCGCCATAGTCATACAGTAATTCACGCAAGGTGACGCCAAAGGCTTTTTCGACCAGACCAGGCTGCTTGATGTTGCCCGCCAACTGGATAGGCAAGGTGCCGCGTGAGCGACCCATGCCATAGTCACGGTAGTATTCCGCGCCCTTATCCAACACGATGGGCACGGTGGCCAGCGAGATCACGTTGTTGACCACGGTGGGCTTGCCAAACAAACCTTCGATCGCTGGCAAAGGCGGTTTGAAACGCACCAGGCCGCGCTTGCCTTCCAGGCTCTCCAGCAAGGAGGTTTCTTCACCGCAAACATAAGCCCCCGCAGCGCGGCGCACTTCGAGGTGGAAGGTATGGGCGCTACCCAGGATGTGTTCACCCAGATAACCGGCCGCCTGGGCACGCTCGATGGCGGTATTGAGCGACACCAGCGCATGCGGATATTCGGAACGCAGGTAGATGTAGCCTTGCGTAGCCCCTACTGCGATAGCGGCGATGGTCATGCCTTCGATCAGTACGTAGGGGTCGTCTTCCATGATCATACGGTCAGAATAAGTACCGGAATCGCCTTCATCCGCGTTGCAGACGATGTATTTCTGATCCGCCACGCAGCCAGCCACGGTCTTCCATTTGATGCCAGTCGGGAATGCCGCACCGCCACGTCCTCGCAGACCGGAATCGGTGACCTGCTGCACGATGGCATCCGGCGTCATCGCCAGCGCATTGCGCAGTCCGCGATACCCGTCATGGGCCAGATAATCATCAAGAGAAACCGGGTCGGTGATACCTACACGCGCAAAGGTCAGGCGTTCCTGATTCTTGAGCCAGGGCAGCTGGTCAGTGATGCCAAGATGCAGGGCATGGGCCCCGCCATGCAGGAAATCTGCATCGAACAGGCTGGCGACATCCGCCACCTTCACCGGACCATAAGCCACGCGTCCATCAGCCGTGCCAACTTCCACCAGCGTTTCCAGCCAGTACAAACCACGCGAGCCATTGCGCACCAGCTCGATAACGAGACCGCGGCGCTCGGCTTCGGCACGGATGGCCTTGGCGACGCGCTCGGCGCCCATGGACAAGGCGCCGGAATCACAGGGGACATAGACTCGCACGCTCATGCCGCCTCCAGCGTATTCAGCAGCTCGTCGATGGTGGCCTTATCCACACGGCCCAGCACCTGTTCGTCGAACATCACGGCAGGCGACAAGGCACAGTTACCCAGACAATAGACCGGCTCCAGCGTCACGGCATGATCGGCACTGGTGCCATGGTAATCCACGCCCAGCCTGGCTTTGACATAATGTTCCAGCTCGCTGCAGCCCATGGCCTGACAGGATTCGGCACGGCACACCTGCAGGATGTGACGGCCAGGCGCATGGGTACGGAAGTGGTGGTAAAACCCCACTACCCCATGCACCTCCGCTACCGACAGATTCATGCCTTTGGCGATGGCGGGATAACTCTCCTCGGGGATATACCCGATGGCATCCTGAACCGCATGCAACAGCGGCAGCAAACCACCCGCCATACCGCGATGGGCTTCGATTTTTTCAGCTATCAGCTCATTATGACCTTGAACCACACTTGCTCCTCGGACGCTACATTTATTGTTTTATTGATCACGGCAGATTGCCATCTTGTGTTGATGTAGACAGCAAAATAGAACGTTTGTTGTATTCTGTGCTACACAAGGAAAAACTGTCAAACTAACATCATGTGGGCGGGATGATACCGACCGCCACGATGACCGATTAAGTGATATTGCGATATAGAAACACGGATAAATAAAATCAATAATTAAAGGAGAGTGACTTGTCTGGCTTTTTTTCAAAGGAAAGAATCACCGCAGGGCCGAACTACAATCGTTGGCTGATCCCTCCGGCAGCACTTTCCGTGCATCTGTGTATCGGGCAAGCCTATGCCTTCAGCGTGTTCAACGAGCCACTCACGCGTGTTATCGGCATCCAGGAGGCACTTCCTGAGGACTGGAAACTCACCACCATAGGCTGGATCTTCAGTCTGGCCATCGTTTTCCTCGGTTTATCCGCTGCTTTCGCTGGCAAATGGCTGGAAAAAGTCGGCCCGCGCATGACCATGTTCACTGCCGCCTGCTGCTTTGGCGGCGGACTGCTGATCTCAGCCATCGGCGTCGAGCTGCATCAGATCTGGTTGATCTATCTGGGTTACGGCGTGGTCGGCGGCTGCGGGCTGGGCCTGGGCTATGTGTCACCGGTATCCACGTTGATCAAGTGGTTCCCGGACCGGCGCGGCATGGCCACCGGCATGGCCATCATGGGTTTTGGTGGTGGCGCGATGATAGGCTCGCCACTCAGCGTGGCCTTGATGAATTTCTTTTCCAGCGACACCTCCACGGGCGTGGCACAGACTTTCGCTGTGATGGGCACGCTGTACTTCATCTCCATGGTCATCGGCTCGCTGGCGATCCGCATCCCGGCCGAAAACTGGAAACCAGCGGGCTGGGTACCGTCCGAAAAGCCTAAAAAGATGGTCACCCAGCACCATGTGCACATTGATGAAGCGCTTAAGACGCCGCAGTTCTATCTGCTGTGGGTGATTCTGTGCTTTAACGTGACGGCGGGTATCGGCATCCTTGGCCAGGCCTCGGTGATGATCCAGGAGATGTTCAAGGGCGGCATCAGCCCAGAGGCGGCGGCAGGCTTTGTCGGTCTGCTCAGCCTGTTCAATATGGCAGGCCGTTTCATCTGGTCTTCCGCCTCGGACTACATCGGCCGCCAAAACACCTACTTCGTGTTCTTCGCGCTTGGCGCGCTGTTCTACTCACTGCTGCCCAGCCTGGGCCAACAAGGCAATGTGGTGCTGTTCATCGCCGCCTCGGCCGTCATCATGAGCATGTATGGCGGCGGCTTCGCGACCATCCCGGCTTACCTGGCCGACATCTTTGGCACCAAGTTCGTGGGCGGCATCCATGGACGCCTGCTCACCGCCTGGGCCACAGCAGGCATCCTCGGCCCGGTACTGGTCAATTACATCCGTGAATACCAGATCGAGCAGGGCATGGCCAAGGCAGATGCTTACAATTTCACGCTGTATATCATGGCCTGTCTGCTGGTCGTCGGCTTCATCTGCAACCTGCTGATGCGCGAAGTGCACCCCAAACATCATCTCAAAGCTGATACTGCCGGCAACGGCCAATAAGGAGATCGCACATGGAAACCAAATCTGCCAGCCTGGGCCGTTATGTGGTGGCCATCCTGTTCTGGGCTTATGTCTTGATCCCACTGGCCTGGGGTGTATCACAGACCTTGCGTAAAGCGCTACTACTGCTGCATTGAACCAACAAGAACGAATATCGGTATCTGCTCTAAAAAGCGATCGCCCATGCATGGGCGATCGCTTTTTTCACAGCTTAATTATCTAGCCGACAAGGCACTTGATAAATGACGCTCAATCGATCTTAAAAGTTATACCGAACCAGTCTCGGCTCCCTCAGCCAGAGTCTTGTCCAAACGCAATATATTCAGAACTTTTCGCCACTAGCACTCTCTCATGGTGAGTGCTAAAATCAACTTAATGCGAAATACGAGGGAGTCATCATGAGCAACGCCCTGACAATTGCTTCATTACCTACTGTTGATAGTGGTTCGGTCGACAGCCTGGATCGCTATCTGCGCGTCATCAAAACCTTCCCGGTACTGACTGCGGAGGAAGAACACGACTATGCCACACGCCTGAAAACCACAGGCGATCTGGATGCCGCCAAAGGCCTGATCATGTCGCATCTGCGCCTGGTCGCCAGCATCGCGCGCGGCTATTCCGGCTACGGCCTGCCTCAGGCGGACCTGATCCAGGAAGGCAATATCGGCCTCATGAAAGCGGTACGCCGCTTCGATCCGGACCGCGGTGTGCGTCTGGTTTCCTTCGCCATCCACTGGATCAAAGCCGAGATCCACGAATACATCGTGCGCAACTGGCGCCTGGTCAAGGTCGCCACCACCAAGGCACAACGCAAACTGTTCTTCAATCTGCGCAGCATGAAACAGGGCAGCGGCAGCTTGCAACCGGATGAAGTGGCCCACATCGCGCGCGAACTCAAGGTCAAGCCGGAAGAAGTGCTGGAGATGGAAGCCCGCATGGGCGGTCACGAGATCTCGCTGGAAGGCGATAGCGACGACGACAGCGAAAGTCACTTCAGCCCTATCGCTTATCTGCCAGACCCTGCCGCCGAGCCATCACAGTGGCTGGCTGAGCAACAAAGCGAGCAATCGCAGATGGATGGACTGGCGAACGCGCTGGACAGCCTGGATGAACGCAGCCGCCGCATCGTGCAGGCACGCTGGCTGCACGAAGGCAGTGGTGCCACGCTGCATGACCTGGCGGCTGAATTCGGCGTATCAGCCGAGCGCATCCGTCAGATCGAGCAAAAAGCCATGCAGAAGATGAAAAGCATGATCGCCACTGCTTAAGCGAAGCTGATCGCAACACAATAAAAAAGCTGCCTTAGGCAGCTTTTTTATTGGTGGTGTCATTGAGCAGATTTACGTTTTGGAGAGGTGTAGATGTTGCTCGATGTTGCGGTTTCGTCACTGAATGCTGGTCTGAATACCGATACCTGCCCTCAATACCCGAGCCTGACCGAATCAAAACTCAGTCTAGTGCTCGATCAGCCGAAGAAAATCACCGACAGGGCGCTCAGCCAGGACATGGTGATCAAGCCCACGGTGATGGTCAGTGGCAGCTTCTCAAAGGTGAAATACTCTTTCATGACGCGTTTTCCTCATTGGTTGGTATCTGCCGGCGCTTTGGATGTTTGCTCGGCGCTTTGCGTGATTTTATGCGCTGCAGCGTTTTGCTTCAAGCGGTTGAACGGGATCATCGGGTCGTCGTCGTCCATGAGGATGCGCTGCGCCGGCCCTTCCATGTCGTCATATTGGCCATTGCGTATCGCCCACAGGATGCCTGCTGCCGCGAGGCCGACAAAAACCAGCGTCAGTACCAGTAACAAACTCAGGGTGGTGAGGGTCATTTGAGCCTATCCGTGGAGTGACCAAGTAGCCTGTCTGCAGGCGCGATCCGCGCTGGATGCCACTTTGATTCTGCTATCATGCTGGTTTAGATTATACGCCAAACATTGTCATGAGCGGTCTGCACCCGTCCTCCCCTCGCCCGACTGAAATCCGCCTGCACCAGGCTTCACGCCTGCTGGAAATAAAATTCGATGATGGTATCCGTGGCATGCTGTCATGCGAGTTGCTGCGCGTGTACTCGCCTTCCGCTGAAGTGCGCGGCCATGGTCACGGCCAGGAAGTGCTGCAGGTGGGCAAGCAGGACGTGAATATCAGCGCCGTCGAACCGGTAGGCAATTACGCTATCAAACTGACCTTCTCGGACGGTCACGATACCGGATTGTATTCCTGGGACTATCTGTACGAACTGAGCGTGGAAACCGACACGCTCTGGCAAACCTACCTGGACAAACTGGCTGCGGCCGGTCAGCAACGCAAGGGATCCGCATGAGCGAACATGACAGTACCACCCATTTCGGCTTCAAAACCGTGGCCGAGAGCGAAAAGGCACGCAAGGTCGGCGAGGTGTTCCATTCCGTGGCCAGCAAATACGATTTGATGAACGATGTGATGTCGGCTGGCATGCACCGTGGCTGGAAGCGCTTTGCCGTGGAAGTCAGCGGCGTGAAAGCCGGTGACCGCGTACTGGATATCGCCGGGGGTAGTGGTGACTTGTCGCGCCTGTTCGCCAAAAAAGTCGGTGCCAGCGGTCAGGTGATCCTCACCGACATCAACGCCTCCATGCTGGCGGTCGGCCGTGACCGGCTCATCGACGATGGTGCCGCGGTGCCTGCCATGCAGTGTGATGCCGAGAAACTGCCCTTCCCGGACCAGCATTTTGATTGCGTGATCGTGGCGTTCGGCCTGCGCAACATGACGCACAAGGACAAAGCACTGGCCGAGATGCAGCGCGTACTCAAAGTGGGGGGTCGCCTGCTGGTGCTGGAGTTCTCGCAGGTATGGAAGCCGCTGGCACCGCTGTACGATCTCTATTCATTCAAACTGCTGCCGCTGATGGGCAAGCTGCTGGCCAAGGATGCAGAAAGCTATCAATATCTGGCCGAATCCATCCGCATGCACCCGGATCAGGACACCCTCAAACAGATGATGCTGGACGCCGGCCTGCACAAGGTGGATTACTACAACCTGTCCGCAGGCGTGGTCGCGCTGCACAAGGGCTGGAAAGTCTGACCGCCAGGGATACATTGCCATGATCAAAGCCATACTGACCCGCCTGCTCAACCACCTGATCACCCAGAATGCCTGGGCGCGTGAGCAATTACTGCCTTACGCCGGGAAATCGGTGCGCTTCGCCATCCCCCCGGTGGAAGCCACGCTGACCGTGCTCGAAGACGGTGGCCTTGCCATGGCTGGTGAATCCAGCGACATCGATGCTGGCATCCAGATGCCGCTGTCCGTCGCGCTGCGCCTGCTGACCGGTGACGAACATGCTGCCACGCTGGTCACGCTGGAAGGCGATACCGAACTGGCTACAGCTATCGCGAAGATATTGCGTGGCCTGCACTGGGAATACGAAGAAGACCTGAGCCGCGTGATCGGCGATGCGCCTGCACACGAACTGGCCGAGGTCGGCCGTAAAGTCGCTAGCGAAGTCAAAAAACAAAGCACCAACCTGGTCGACATGCTGGTGGAATACTGGCAGGAAGAACAGCCCATGATCGCCAAGAAACGTCATGTGGCCAACTTCGTCACCGAGGTCGATACCTTGCGTGACGACACCGAGCGCCTGCAAAAGCGCCTGGAGCTTCTGGAAGCACGCCGTGCTGCCGTCAGACCCGCTGACACGACGAACCCTTCCTGATGCGCCTGTTACGTCTGTTCAAGATCCTGCGCATCGCCCTGCGCTTCAGTCTGGATGAACTCATCCTGTCCCATACCCGGCTACGCCCGCTGCAGCGCGTGCTGAACCGCCTGCTGTTCTGGCGCGACAGCAGCACATCGCGCGGCGAGCGCTTACGGCTGGCCTTTGAGGCGCTGGGGCCCATCTTCGTAAAATTCGGCCAGATGCTGTCCACGCGCCGCGACCTGATCCCGCTGGATATCGCTGACCAGCTGGCTCGGCTGCAGGACCGTGTGCCGCCCTTCCCTTACGCCCAGGTCGTCAGCACCATCGAAACCGCCTTCGGGCAACCCATCGCCAGCCTGTTCTCGCAATTCGACGAAACCCCGGTCGCCAGCGCCTCGGTGGCACAGGTGCACTTCGCCCATCTGCCGAACGGTGCGCCAGTGGCGGTGAAAGTGCTGCGTCCGGGCATAGGTAGCATCATCGAGAAAGACCTGGCCCTGCTGGACACCGGTGCCTGGCTGTTCTCCAAGCTGTGGCATGAGGCGCGCCGCCTCAAACCGCGCGAGATCGTAGCCGAATTCGCGCGCCACACCCATGGCGAACTGGACCTGATGCTGGAAGCCGCCAACTGTAGCCAGCTAAAACGCAACTTCGCCGACAGCACGCTATTACTGATCCCGGATGTGCACTGGGACTGGTGCCGCGAACAGGTGATGGTGATGGAACGCATGCACGGCACCCCCATCAGCCAGATCGAGCAACTGCGTGCACAAGGTCTGGATATCCCCAAACTGGCGCGTGACGGCGTGGAGATCTTCTTCACCCAGGTGTTCCGTGACGGCTTCTTCCATGCCGACATGCACCCGGGCAACATCCAGGTGGCTGCCGACGGCCGTTACATCGCGCTGGATTTCGGCATCGTGGGCACGCTGGATGACATCGACAAGGAATACCTGGCACGCAACTTCCTGGCCTTCTTCCGCCGCGATTACCGCGAAGTGGCCAAGGCCCATGTGGAATCCGGCTGGGTGCCCAAGGACACGCCCATCCCGGAGTTCGAAACAGCGATCCGCGCCATCTGCGAACCCATCTTCGACAAGCCGCTGAAAGAGATCTCCTTTGGCCGCACGCTGCTGGCGCTGTTCCAGATGGCGCGCCGGTTCGGGGTCATCATCCAGCCGCAGCTCATCATGCTGCAGAAGACCCTGCTCAATATCGAAGGTCTGGGCCGTGATCTGGACCCGGAGCTGGACCTGTGGAAGACCGCACGCCCGTTCCTGGAACGCTGGATGTCCGAGCAACTGGGCTGGCGCAGCGTGATGCGCAATGTGCGTGCCGAACTACCATTCTGGGGCAAGATCCTGCCGCAGATCCCCCGTCTCATGCACCACCAGTTACAACGTGCGCATGACACGCCGCTGCAGCCTGAACTGAGCGCCCTGATCGAATCACAGCGCCGTCAGCATAGCGCACTCAAATGGATCGCCGTGGCACTGCTGGTGCTGGTCTTGCTGCAGGCAGCTGCCGCCTATCTGTACTGGATGGCGGCTCACGGCTGAGCGACTGTGGCCTGGACGGCGCATGATCGGGCCAAGACCTTGTTCACCCCCATGGCAAGGCGCAGTTTTTGCTAGAGGTTTTGCTAGCATTCGGGCTTTGCTAGAATTCTCGTTTTGCTGAAATTGCAGGCATCCTGATTCCGGGCACCGTTTGTTGCCGCTTCAACCTAGAGGACTTCCATGCTGATCTGGTTTGTTGTGCTTTACCTGCTGGTCTCCATCAGCATCGGCCTGATTGCCGCCACACGCGTCAAGAACACCAAGGACTTCGCCATCGCTGGCCGTCACCTGCCCTTGCCCGTGGTGATGGCGACCGTGTTCGCCACCTGGTTCGGTGCCGAAGCGGTGTTCGGTGTGTCAGCCACCTTCGTCAAGGACGGCCTCAACGGCGTGGTGGCGGATCCGTTCGGTTCCAGCATGTGCCTGGTGATCGCAGGCTTCTTCTTCGCAACGCAGCTCTACAAACTCAACATCATCACGCTGGGCGACTTTTACCGCATGCGTTACAACCGCACTGTGGAAGTGCTCACCACCATCGCCATCGTGGTCTCCTATCTGGGCTGGGTGGCGGCGCAGATCAAGGCGCTGGGGCTGATCTTCAACATGATCACGCAAGGCGCGGTGAGTGAAGAAGCGGGCATGGTATTGGGTACCGCCATCGTGCTCACCTATACCACCTTCGGCGGCATGCTGTCGGTGGCCATCCTCGATTTTGTGCAGATGATCGTGATCATCGGCGGTCTGCTGTTCATCGGTTATCTGGTATCCGGCATGACCGGCGGCGTGGCACCGGTGATCGCGCACGCCGAAGCGGCAGGCAAGCTGGACTTCTTCCCGGTAGGCGACATCTGGGTATGGATCACCTTCATCGGCACCTGGATGACCATGATGCTGGGCTCCATCCCGCAACAGGACGTGTTCCAGCGCATCACGGCGGCCAAATCAGCCAGGATCGCACTGTGGGGCTCCATCCTGGGGGCTTCCGTCTATTTCTGCTTCACCTTCGTGCCCATGTTCATCGCCTACTCTGCCACGCTGATCGACCCGGCGGTGTTCGGCAAACTGGTGGAGGACGATTCACAAAAAGTGCTGCCCACGCTGGTGATGACCCATATGCCCATCGTCGCGCAGATCATCTTCTTCGGTGCGGTGATCTCGGCCATCATGAGTTGCTCGTCTGCCACCCTGCTGGCGCCGTCGGTCTCGTTTGCCGAGAACATCGTGCGCGGCTACATGCCGCACCTGACCGACAAGGGCTTTCTGAAGGTGATGCGCATCTGCCTGGTCGGCTTTGCCGCCTGTGTGCTGATGTATGCGCTGAACTCCGAGCTGTCCATCTTCGGCATGGTGGAAGCCGCTTACAAGATCACGCTGGCCGGCGCTTTCGTCCCCCTGTTCTTCGGCGCATTCTGGAAACGCGCCAGCAATCAGGGAGCACTGGCGGCCATCGTAGGCGGTATAGGCAGCTGGGTGCTGGTGGAAGTGCTGGTCGGGGAAGCCAGCCTGGTGCCGCCGCAGATGATAGGCCTGCTGGTCAGCATCATCGGCATGGTCGCAGGCTCCCTGCTGCCACAAAAGGTAGGTATCTCGCCACATCAACAGGCCAGCTACCTGCACAGCCACGCGGCGCATCCCCATACACCCCACTAGGCCCGGCACTGCCAGTCAGAAAACCAACGGCGGCGGCTTTAAGGTGCAAGTGAAAAAGCAGCCTGTTGGCTGCTTTTTCGTGCTGACGTTACATGGTCAGTGACTGGCTTATGGCGTGTGCCTGGCGCCAGTGCGCGCCTGAAGCAGACTGCCCGGTCATCTATTTTCCAGACGTTTATTATTTAGACGTCTATGCTTAGACTATCGTCTATTGTGCTTAGACTATCGTCTATTGTCCGATCGCGCCGAACACTTTTTTGACCAGGCTGCTGGCCTGCCCCAGCGGATTGCTGCGTATGGCCTTCTCTTCCTGCGCCATCATCAGGTAGACCCCGTCCAGGGTCTTTTGCGTAACGTATTGTTCCAGGGAAGCCTGCTCTTTCTTCACCAGCCCGTACTTGAGACCAGTTGCGGCGAACTGGTTGTATTGCTGTGCCAGTTGCACGTTCTCGGTGGCCTTGGTCACGATGGGCAGGAATTTCTCTGCCATGGGCGCGGAAGTGGTCTTCTTGAAGTATTGGGTGGCGGCATCATCGCCACCGGTGAGGATGTTCTTGGCATCGGCAAGGCTCATTTGCTTGACCGAGTTCACTAGCAATTCCTTCGCTTCCGGCACCGCCGCTTCCGCCGCCCGGTTCATCTTCAGCACCAGTTCGTCTGCCTGATCGCCCATGCCGAACAGGCGCATGGCTTTTTCCGCTTTTTTCATGGATTCGGGCAAGGGGATCTTCACCTGAGGGTTCTTGAGAAAACCATCAGCAGCACCCAATTGACTCACTGCCTTAGCTGCGCCCTGGATCAAGGCCTCCTTGAGGCCGCTACTGGCCTCGCTGCTGGTCAGGTCTGCAACCCCTGCTGCGCTAGCCTGCAGGGCGAACAGGGCGGATACAAACAATACGGTCAGACGCTGCATGATGATCTCCGAAAAAATAACAGGGAAGCGGCACGTTGCCAGTCTTGCACTCGACCCATAGTCTACTGCAAGACTGACGCGGTGCAAGCTTCCCTGCCGCTGCGTAGGATGAAATGACGCTGGTGCTAACGCTGCACTGGCTTCACCTTCCAGATATTGCTGGCGTATTCGGCAATGGTACGGTCACTGGAGAACTTGGCCATACGCGCCACATTCAACACGGCGCGGCGGGTCCATTCGTCCTGATCCTTGTACAGCGCACCCACGGCATCCTGGGTCGCAACATAACTGGCATAGTCCGCCAGCAGCAGGTAGTGATCGCCCTTCTGCAACAGCGTATCGAGGATGGCACGGTAACGGTCCGGCTCGTCCACCGAGAAGAACCCGTTGCCTATCATGTCCAGCACCTGCTTGAGCTCGGCATTGCCATGGTAGTAATCCCAGGGGTTATAACCTGCCGCCTTGGTCGCGGCCACTTCCGGCGTGGTCAGGCCGAAAATGAAGATGTTGTCGTCGCCGACTTCTTCCTTGATCTCCACATTGGCACCGTCCAGCGTGCCTATGGTCAGTGCGCCGTTCAGGGCCATCTTCATGTTGCCGGTACCTGATGCCTCGGTGCCCGCCGTGGAGATCTGCTCGGACAGATCACTGCCCGGGAACAACAGCTCGGCGGCCGAGACCTCGTAGTTGGGGTAGAACACCACCTTGAGCTTGTCGCCCACCGCCGGGTCGTCATTGACCAGTGCAGCCACATCGTTGATGAGCCGGATGATCTGCTTGGCCATCCAGTAACCCGGCGCGGCCTTGCCGCCGAAGATCACCACGCGCGGCGTGCTGTCCTTGACCTGACCGCTGCGGATGCGGTTATACAAGGTGATCACGTGCAACACATTCAGCAGTTGACGCTTGTATTCGTGGATACGCTTGATCTGCACATCGAACAGGCTGTTGGGGTTGAGCTTCACACCGGTGAGCTTTTCGATGCGGGTGGCCAGGCGCTGCTTGTTGGCAAGCTTGACCGCGCGGAAGGCATTGCGGAAATCGGCATCCTCAGCCAGGGGCTCCAGGCTGGACAACTTGCTCAGGTCCTTCTGGAAGCCATCGCCCAGCGCACTGGAGATCAGTTGCGTGAGACCAGGATTGCACTGGTTGAGCCAGCGGCGCGGCGTGATGCCGTTGGTGACATTGACCAGCTTGCCCGGATAGATGCGGTTGAAATCAGCGAACAGCGTGGTCTTGAGCAGTTCGCTGTGCAGCGCAGCGACCCCGTTCACGGTATGGCTACCCACCACGGCCAGGTGCGCCATGCGCACGCGCCGACCATGTGTCTCGTCGATGATGGAGACCCGACTCAACAAGTCCGTGTCGCCGGGGAAATGGTGGTTCACCATCTGCAGGAACTGATGGTTGATGCGGAAGATGATGCCCAGATGGCGCGGCAACAGGCGACCGAACAGCTCCACAGACCAGGTTTCCAGGGCCTCAGGCATCAGGGTGTGGTTGGTGTAGGCAAATACCTTCACCACCAGTCCCCAGGCGTAATCCCACTTGAGTTTATGCACATCCACCAGCTGATACATCATTTCTGCCACCGCAATAGCCGGATGGGTGTCGTTGAGCTGGATGGCCACTTTCTCAGGCAACAGGTTCCAGTCTTTGTGCTCGCACAGAAAGCGGCGCAGCAGATCCTGCACCGAGGCCGACACAAAGAAATATTGCTGCTTCAGGCGCAGTTCGCGACCAGAGGCAGAAGCGTCATTGGGGTAGAGCACGCGCGAGATGGTTTCCGAGTCATTGCGCAACTCGACAGCCTTTTCGTAATTGCCGTCATTAAAGTGTCCCAGATCGAACTCCCGAGCCGCCTTGGCAGACCACAGACGCAGATTGTTGACGGTTTCAGTACCGTAGCCGGGGATAGGCACATCGTAAGCCATCGCGACCACATGCTCGGTGTCCACCCAATGGTATTCCGTGCCGTGGCTTTCCACGCATTCCACCACACGACCAAAGAACTTCACGTCGTAGGTGTGTTCCGGGCGCTGGAACTCCCAAATGTTACCGTAGCGCAGCCAGTTGTCCGGATTCTCGATCTGTTGTCCACCTTCGATGGTCTGGCGGAACATGCCGTATTCATAGCGGATGCCGTAGCCGGTGCCTGGAATGTCCATGGTGGCCATCGAATCCAGGAAGCAGGCTGCCAGACGGCCCAGGCCACCATTACCCAGTGCCGCATCGTTCTCTTTCTCCACCACTTCTTCCAGGCTGTGGCCGAGCTTGGTCAAACCATCGCGTATTTCTGGTGCAATGCCCAAATTCAGTGCAGCATTGGACATCATGCGGCCGATCAGGAACTCCAGAGAAAGATAGTAAACGCGCTTGGGGTCCTGCTCACGGTAGGCGTCCACCGTCTTCACCCAGCGCTCGATCACGTGATCGCGTATGGTATTGGCCGTGGCTGCATACCAGTCGCGTTCGGTCGCCGACGTGCTGGTCTTGCCGGAAGAAAAGGTGAGATGGTTCTGCAGCGATTGCACTGCCGGCGCCTTGTGCGCAGAGATGCGTCGTGCCGCTGGTTTGGCTGGCCTGGTTGGAGTGCGTGGTTGGTCAGTCGGCGTTTTGCTTGTCGTCATGGCGGTTCTCTCAGTATGAAGTTGCCTGAATATCAGGCATACAGGTTGCAGCGTAGGCAGTGAACTCGTTCATCGGAAATACAGTGTGATTGCAGTACGATAAACCCTGCAATATCCAAGCCAGCTATCAAATCCGATTTTAACCGATAGACTATGCCCTTAGTATTGCTGTCCATGACAGATCAAGGAATTTTTTGTGCACAACATGTCTTAATGGCAGCAGCCTCTACCCTGGCGCCTTCGATCAACACTCTACACAGGATACCTCATGAAACTTCTCGCCATGTTCATCATCACGCTGTTAGCGTTGGCTGCCTATCGGTATGCGGCGGCGGCCAGCGTGCCTGTCGCAGGGCAGCAAGCCCCCGATTTCAAGCTGCTGGATTCTAAGTCCCAGCCTCACCAGCTTAACGACTATGCGGGCGGCTGGCTGGTGTTGTACTTCTACCCCAAAGACGACACACCGGGCTGCACCGAGCAGGCCTGCAAATTCCGGGATGACCTGTTCGCACTGGAAAAGCTGGGTGCCAAGGTAGTGGGCATCAGCGTCGACGACTCGGCCTCACATGCCAAGTTCGCGGAGAAATACAATCTGCCGTTCCCACTGCTGGCAGACAAGGATGGCAAGGTGGCTGACAGCTACGGAGCACTACGCAACCTGGGCGTCATCAAGATCGCCAAACGCTATACCTTCCTGATCAATCCGGCAGGAAAAGTGGCGAAGGCCTACCTCAGCGTGAATACCTCGCGACATTCGCAGGAGATCATTGATGATCTGAAGAAACTGAGTGGTCGCTAGCTGATTCAACAGGCCGTTAGCTGATTCAACAAGACATTAGTTGAGTAAACGAGCATGCTGCCCAAACCGGCATGGCAGGCTCCTGGCTCACCATAGCTTCGCTCAGCATGGCTTCCGGATTGCGCCATGCGCATGGATCAATCCGGAACGCGCACCACCCAGCGGTAAGTCGCTTTAGCCTTGCCCGCTTCATACAGACTGGCTCTTACCTTCTTGCCGGTCCAGTATTCGGGTATCTCCATATCGCCACTGAGGCGTTGTGACTGCTTGAAATTCACCTTCAAGGGCTCGCCGGTCCAGTCCAGATTAACAGGCTTATCGACCTCCAAGCCGGACAAACTCAGCTTCAATTCACCTTGTACTGCAGTGGTCGGCTGCGTCTCTTTGGCAAGCAGTATGGAGAACCGGTACTGACCCGGCTCGTCCTGCCTGCTCACGGTGAAGCTTCTGAGCTTTACTTCCATGGTGACGGGCGTCGTCGCAGGCAACGCGGCGCCAGCCGTCGCCAGCGCTGCTGTGGTGACCGGCGGCGTGGTGACAGCCAACCTGGCGGTAGCGGACGCCTGCTGCATATCCTGCAGCTTGGCCAGCAACTGTTTTGATTTATCCGCCTTGCCAGCAATATTCTTATAGAAGGCCAGATCCTGCTGCAGGGCTATACGCTGCTGCTCCATGGCCTGCATCTGCGTGCTTAGCTTCTGGATGGCGATGCGCTGCACTTCCAGCTTCTGCTTTAACTGCAGCACCGTGTCGCTACTGGATTCCGCCTCCTGCCTGACACTGGCCAGCCTCAATTCTAGCGCCGAGACTGAGATGCCCTGATTACTGAACCTCGCCAATAGATAGCCCGCAGCAAGCAGGGCGAGTATTTGCACACATCGGCGTAGCAGATAAGGCCCGTCGAAGGTGCTGACCACTGCATTTGCAGCGCTCATGCGCTTCAGGTCTTTTCTGGAATAACCTGTTGACGCAGCCCTGCTGAACGATGCACTTGCATCACGCACACGTGCTGATTTGAACAAACCGTGGCGCATCTTTGCAGCAGACGGCATGGTCGACCTGCGAGAAAAACGTGCGAAGCTGGGAAACATGGTGAATGGCGCTTTGGTTACGGCACACCCCAAGGTGGGACAGCATCCTGCTGATACCAGCATGTTCCTGAAAGCAGCGGCATGCGCTTCGTTCAAGAGGATGCTGGCAGGTACGGGGTTGAGTAGAAGCAAGTAACAAGCCACGCAGTTGGGGCCTGGGTGCCGAGACTATCGCCCTGCGCCCGCGATCACACCGAGTGGTACGCAGACGCAGCAAGGCTGGCAATGACAACATAACGGCGGCACATCGATGGCGACCGTTCGATATGGCTGTCAAAAACGGTCAGTAGCCACTTTGGTTGATGATGATGTATCGGAGATAATGCCTGGAGATGGTGCCCGGAGCCGGGGTCGAACCGGCACAGCCGTTAAGCCGAGGGATTTTAAGTCCCTTGTGTCTACCAATTTCACCATCCGGGCGGATTTTGCCAATTTCACCATCCGGGCGGATTTTACCAAGTCCACCTTCCGGACGGGTACTGTCAGTTTCACCATCCGGCGGATATGGACTGGAGGCGCGAGCCGGAGTCGAACCGGCCTAAACGGCTTTGCAGGCCGCGGCATAACCGCTTTGCTATCGCGCCTTTGAGGCTGAAACCAAAACGGGGAAAGCGTCTGCCTTCCCCGTTTTGTTTTGTCTGGAGCGGGAAACGAGTCTCGAACTCGCGACCTCAACCTTGGCAAGGTTGCGCTCTACCAACTGAGCTATTCCCGCGTTGTCTTCAGGACGTCGTCTTGAAGAAGGCTGCATTTTAATGACTTTCCAGCGGCTGTCAACACCGAAAATGTCATATTATTTTGATTGCATATTGGGCCAGGCGGCGCGCAGGTAGTAAGCCATTGACAGTAATGTCAAAAACGCTGCGATCACAATCAGCACGCTGCCGATAAAAAATGTATCGATGATGGCGAGATCAGCAAAAGCTGCCGGAATCTCGACAAACATGGCCAGGTTGATCGGGTCGGCATACAGCAGAAAAAGGATGGCTGCCATCTGCGCGGCAGTTTTCACCTTGCCCAGCGTGGCCACGGCCACACTGCTGCGCTGCCCCAGACCTGCCATCCACTCGCGCAAGGCACTGATGGCGATCTCGCGTCCGATGATGACCAGCGCCACGATGGCCCCGGCGCGGTCCAGCTCCACCAGCACGATCAGCGCCGCTGCCACCATCAGCTTATCTGCCACCGGGTCCAGAAACGCGCCAAAGGCCGAGGTCTGGTTCAGCACCCGCGCCAGATAACCATCGAACCAGTCAGTGATGGCCGCCAGCGCAAACACCAGCGTCGCGGTGAAATTCACCCAGTGCGGCGGGATGGTGGTGGCTGGCAGATAGAAGATCCCCACGAACACCGGAATCAACAGAATGCGCAGCATGGTCAGGCTATTCGGGACATTCCACAACATGCAGGATTCTCACTTTATTAATGTAATTGCTGATAGATCTTTTCTGCCAGCGCGCTACTGATGCCTTCCACCTGTGCCAGCTCGTCGACACTGGCATTACGCACGCCATCCAGACCGCCAAAACGCAGCAGCAGGCGCTGTCTGCGCTTGGCACCCACGCCGTCGATCTCTTCCAGTGAAGATTGCAGCCTGGCTTTGCCGCGCCGTGCGCGGTGGCCAGTGATGGCAAAACGGTGCGCCTCGTCGCGGATCTGCTGCAACAGATGCAAGCCCGGGTGGTCTTTTTTCAGACTGATGCCGTCGCTGCGTTCCGGGAAGAACAGCTGTTCCAGACCAGGTTTGCGCTCTTCACCTTTAGCAATACCGACCAGCAGAATATCAGGTAAGCCCACTTCCCGCATCACTTCGACCGCCACGCCCAGCTGACCTTTGCCGCCGTCGATGAACACCAAGTCAGGCAATTTGCCCTCACCCCCGGCGATCTTTTTATAGCGGCGTGTCAGGGCATCGCGCATGGCGGCATAATCATCGCCAGGCGTGATGCCGGTGATGTTGTAGCGCCGGTATTCCGAATTCTGCATCGCCCCCTTGTCGAACACCACACAGGACGCTACCGTGGCCTCGCCCATGGTATGGCTGATATCGAAGCATTCGATGCGCTCTGTGGTCGCACTCAGTTCCAGCGCCTCGCGCAGCGCCTGCAAGCGCTGCTGCTGACTGCCGTGCTGGCTGGCACGCTGCTGCAGCGCCAGTTCAGCATTGGTCTCGGCCATTTTGAGCCAGACGCGCTTGTCGCCTATGGATTTGCAATTGATGCGGATACGTCGGCCCGCCTGGGTGCTGAACACCTCTTCCAGCGCCTCGGTCTCGATCACCACGCCCAGCACGATCAGCGGCGGGATGGCCTGCGCCAGATAATGCTGTTCCAGGAAGGCTTCCAGTGTGCTTTCCATGTCTGCACCATCGGCATTCTTGGGGAAGAAGCTTTTATCGCCCAGGTGCCGCCCGCCACGCACCATGACCAGATTCACGCAGAACTGGCCCTGCAACTCGGCACAGGCGATCACGTGCGCATCGTTGACGCCGAAATCACTGACGAACTGGCGTGCCTGCACCTGACGCAGGCTTTGCATGCGGTCGCGGAACAGCGCGGCGGTCTCGTATTGCTGCTGCTCGGCGGCCTGCATCATCTTGTCGCTGAGCTCGTCCATCACCTGCTGCTCCTGACCACGCAGGAACAGGCTGGCGTGGTGCACATCGCTACGGTAGTTCTCGGCGCTGATGTAATCGACGCAAGGCGCGGTACAGCGCGCGATCTGATATTGCAGACAGGGCCGCGAGCGGTTGGCGAACACGGTGTCTTCGCAGGTGCGCAGACGGAACACTTTCTGCAGCAGCTGGATGCTCTCGCGCACGGCGACAGCATTCGGGAACGGGCCGAAATAATCATGGCCTTTGCGCTGCGTGCCGCGGTGGAAAGCAAGCCGTGGGAACGTGTCACCCGTCAGCACGATATACGGGTAGGACTTGTCGTCACGGAACAACACGTTGTAACGCGGCATCAGCCCGCGGATCAGGTTGTGTTCCAGCAGCAGCGCCTCCGCCTCGGAACGCGTCACCGTGGTTTCGATGCGCGCGATCTGGCTCACCATCATGCGCGTGCGTGGCGATGGCAGGTTCTTGATGAAGTAGGAGGACACCCGCTTCTTGAGATCCTTGGCCTTGCCGACATAGATCACTTCGTCCTGCGCATTGATCATGCGGTACACGCCGGGCAGGCCCGGCATGGTCTTGAGGAAGGGCTTGGCGTCAAACATGGTGCAACTTCACTAGCGTCAAGTCATTGATCCAGCAGCTCTCCGGCCACCGCCCAGTTCTCTTCTGCCACTTCGTCGAACACGATATAGGTGTAGGACGGCGGCTTGTGGGCGATGCGCTGCATGGTATCGGTGATCTCCTTGGCGATCTTGTCCTTCTGCTCGCGGGTCAGGCTTCCAGCCAGTTTCACATTGATGTACGGCATGCTCAGCTCCTTGCTTCCAGTTGTATCTGTGCGAACACCTGATGGAACATGGGCTCCGTCAGGCGGCGGGTCTGGGTATTGTAGCGACTGCAGTGATAACTATCATAGAGTACGCGGCCATCGGGCAAGGCATGGCGCACCGCATGGCCGAACTTCCAGGCCGCAGGCTTGAGACCCAGCGCCTTGAGCACGGCCAGATGCGCCACATTGCCCAGCGCCAGCATCACCGTGCTGGTCGGCAAGGCCGCGATCTCGTTGGCCAGATAGCGGTTGCAGGTATTGATCTCCTGCGTGGTGGGCTTGTTCTCCGGAGGCAGGCATTTGACCGCATTGCTGATACGGCAACCGATCAGCTGCAAGCCATCGTCAGCCGACACCGACACCGGCGCGCTGGCATAGCCAAAACGATGCAGCGTGTCGTAAAGCAGCACGCCGGCATAATCGCCCGTGAACGGACGACCGCTACGGTTGGCACCGTGCATGCCGGGCGCCAGGCCCACGATCAGCAAGGCAGGCTCATCCACGCCGAAGGGCGGCACCGGGCGGGCGTAATAATCCGGATGCTGCAGCTTCACCTGATCCAGAAAACCAGACAAGCGTGGGCATAAGCGACATGCGCTATCAAAACAGGGATTCATGGGCGTGCTTTTCTGTATCGGGCTTTATCTGTATCGGCAAGAGCTAGGCAATACCTGGGCACGAGGCATCAGTGCTTGTGCGCACCAGGCTTATGACTGGATTGCTGAGTTAGCGGCATGTCAGCCTGCTGGGCGCTGGCAGGCTGCGTGAGCCAGCAAGTGGGCTCGTCATGCAGATGCCCGCCGTGGGCATGCGCCCCCGCCAGCTCAGGCTGCAAAGTGATGTGGTCGATGCCGAAACGGCTATGCAGCACATGCCCGCACGCGGTCAGCACCTGCTGCCAGTGCTGCATATCCTCTACCACCACATGGGCAGACAAGGCGGTCACTTCTGAAGACAGCGCCCAGATATGCACACTGTGCAAGGCCTGCACCTGCGGCACACTGATGATGGCGGCACTCACCTCCCCCATGTTGATATGGTGCGGCACGCCCTCCATCAGCACATGCAGCACCTCGCGCAACAAGCGCAGCGTGGAGATCAGGATCAGCGCGCAGATGAACAACGACAGGATAGGGTCGATGGCCAGCCAGCCGGTGAAATAGATGATGGCCCCCGCCGCCAGTGCCGCGATCGAACCGAGCAGGTCACCCAGCACATGCAGCAAGGCGGCACGATGATTGAGGCTGTCCTGATGCTGATGCAGCTGGCGTGCCACCACGATGTTCACGATCAAACCCAAGGCAGCGATCAGCATCACCTCGATACCCTGCACCGCTTGCGGATGCTCCAGCCTATGCAGCGCTTCGACGACGATGGCGATCACTACCGCCAGCATCAACAAGCCATTGATGAGCGCCACCATCACTTCGGCGCGCACCAGGCCATAGCTATGACGTTGCGAAGCGGGTTTACGGGCGATCCAGCTGCCCAGCCAGGCCAGGCCCAGCGCGGCGGCATCCGAGATCATGTGCCCGGCATCGCCCAGCAAGGCCAGCGAACCGGTGAACCAGCCACCTAGCGCTTCGACAATCGCAAAACTGGCGATCAGCAGCAAGGCCCACAACAGCGTGCGATCCCCGCCCCCCTTGTGATCGCGATGATGCCGATGATGATCCACATCATGCGCGTGCGCATGTGTCTCATGCTGGCCTGGTGCTGCGTGGTCATGCGCCTGGTGGTGTGTGTGTGCCATGAAAAAACTGCCTGTGTGGAAACCTGCAGCCCTGCGCCGACTCCAAGGCTGGCAAGTGTTAAATGCGCGGGCACATCAGCATACCCGCCAACAGCCTCTATAATACAGCCTACTTATACCCCTCAGGAGCAGAACATGCAGATTCGCACTCTCTTGCTAGCCGCACTGATCAGCACGCCCATGATGTCGCTGGCCGCGGAAAAGATCGTCGTCATCAACGCCATCAGCGATAGTGGCATCGGCCCCATCATCGGCGTGATCAAGTTCAGCGACAGCGACAAAGGCTTGATCGTGGACCCCGATATCGGCACACTGACGCCGGGCGAACATGGCTTCCATATCCACGAAAAACCCAATTGCGGTGTGGCCGAGAAGGATGGCAAAAAAGTGGCTGGCCTGGCCGCTGGCGGCCATTTCGACCCGGCCAAAAGCAGCAAGCACGAAGGCCCGGAAGGCCACGGCCATCATGGCGACCTGCCTGCCTTGCAAGTGAATGAAGACGGCAGCGCCACGCGTGCCATGCTGGCCCCGCGCCTCAAACTGGCGGATGTGACCGGGCGCGCCATCATGATCCATGAAGGCGGCGACAACTACAGCGACGATCCGAAACCACTGGGTGGTGGCGGTGCGCGCGTGGCCTGTGGCGTCATCGAATAACAGGCTGTCATCTTGCTCAGTTATCGTCACGGTTTTCACGCTGGCAATCACGCCGACGTACTCAAGCATTTTGTGTTGACGCAGGTGCTGCGTCATGCGGCGCTCAAGGAAAAGCCGTATAGCTACATCGACACGCATGCCGGTGCCGGCATGTATGCGCTGGATCATGGCTTTGCCGCGCAGAATGCCGAATTCAACAGCGGCATCGCGCGCTTGTGGGAGGCGACCGACCTGCCCGCTGCGCTGGCGGAGTATGTAGCGCTGGTCAAAGCCTGTAACAAGAACGGGCCATTGCGCCATTACCCCGGTTCACCGGTGGTGGCGCAGCGCTTGTTGCGCCCGCAGGACCGCATGCGTCTGTTCGAGCTGCATCCCAATGATTTCAAGCCGCTGCAGCAGCAGATGAGTTCGCGCCAGATCATTGTTGAACAGGCGGATGGCTTCAACGGCATCAAGGCCCTGCTGCCGCCACCAAGTCGGCGCGCCATCACGCTGATCGATCCGCCGTATGAAGACAAACAGGATTACCGGCGTTTGGTGCAGATGCTGCGCGACAGCCTGCAGCGCTTCGCCACGGGCACCTATATGGTGTGGTATCCGCTGTTGCAACGGCAGGAACCTGCCATGCTCGCGCATCAGCTGTCTGCCCTGCCGGTCGATAGCTGGCTGCATGTCAGCCTGAGCGTGCATGCCCCTTCTGCTGACGGTTTTGGCATGCATGGCAGCGGCATGTTCGTGATCAATCCGCCGTGGACACTGCCTGCCGTTCTGGAGGACGTGATGCCCGTGCTGGTGCAGCATCTGGGACAGGACGATGCCGCCAGTTTCAGCCTGGACAGTCACATCCCCTGAGGACAAGGTAAAATCCGTCTTAATCAGCCAGCCAAATCAAGGGTTTTCAGCCCCAAAAACAGCCTTATAAAAATCAAGCAAGCAACTAATTCAATTAACTTTTTTATACTTCACAAGGATAGACAATGGAACAACCCCCGGTCAACCCGCGCATGAAACCGATGAGCGCCATTCTGTTCGGCAGCCGCTGGCTGCAACTGCCGTTATACCTGGGCCTGATAGTGGCTCAAGTGGTGTATGTGTTCCACTTCATGGTGGAGCTGACCCACCTGGTGCAAGGCATGGTCACCCTCAGCGAAGAACACATCATGCTCATCGTGCTGGGCCTCATCGATGTGGTCATGATCTCCAACCTGCTCATCATGGTCATCGTGGGCGGTTATGAGACCTTTGTATCGCGCCTCAACCTGCGCGGCCACCCGGACGAACCGGACTGGTTATCGCATGTGAACGCCAACCTGCTCAAGGTGAAGCTGGCCACGGCCATCATCGGCATCTCCTCCATCCACCTGCTCAAAACCTTCATCAACGCCGCCAATCTGGATAACAAGGTACTGATCTGGCAAACCGTCATCCACATGGCCTTCGTGCTGTCTGCGGTGGCCATCGCCTACATCGACAAACTGATGTCGGGCGCAGCGCACCCTCCAGAAAAACACTGAGTGGTTGAGAAACCGCTGACCGGCACAGCGTCGGTCAGCCGATAAAAAAGGCTGCCAGATGGCAGCCTTTTTTATGGTCAGTGTCATGGCGAACAAGCCATGACAGGCGCGGTGTTACTTGCCTGCTTTCGCCAGCCTGCCCCAGGTTTCCAGCAGGGTGTCCGGGTTCAGCGAGATGGTCTGGATGCCTTGTTCCATCAGCCATTCAGCGAAATCCTGATGGTCGGATGGGCCTTGGCCGCAGATGCCCACATACTTGTCCAGGCGGTTGCAAGTGCTGATGGCCATGGACAGCAGCTTCTTCACCGCCGCGTCACGTTCATCGAAGCTTTCCGCCACCAGGCCGGAGTCACGGTCCAGGCCTAGCGTCAGCTGAGTCAGGTCGTTGGAGCCGATGGAGAAGCCGTCGAAGTATTCCAGGAACTCTTCGGCCAGCAGGGCGTTGGACGGGATCTCGCACATCATGATCAGGCGCAGGCCGTTCTCGCCACGCTTGAGGCCGTGCTCGGCCAGCAGCTCGATCACCGCTTTGGCTTCGGCGGTGGTGCGCACGAATGGCACCATCAGTTCGATGTTGGTGTAACCCAGCACATCGCGCGCCTTCTTCATGGCTTCGCATTCCAGCGCGAAGCAGTCGCGGAAATCTTCGGCGATGTAACGTGCCGCACCGCGGAAGCCCAGCATGGGGTTCTCTTCGATAGGCTCGAACAGGTCGCCGCCGATCAGCTTGCGGTATTCATTGGACTTGAAGTCGGACAAGCGCACGATGACCTTGTTGGGCCAGAAAGCCGCCGCCAGCGTGCTGACGCCTTCGGTGATCTTTTCCACGTAGAAGGTGCGTGGGTCTGCATAGCCTTGCGTACGCTTGGCCACCGCGTCGTGCAGGCTGTGTGGCACCTGGTCGAAGCGCAGGATGGCCTTGGGGTGGATACCGATCAGGTTGTTGATGATGAATTCCAGACGGGCCAGACCCACACCAGCGGCCGGCAGCTGCGCGAATTCGAACGCCAGCGAGGGGTTACCCACGTTGAGCATCAGCTTCACAGGGATCGGTGCCAGCTCTGCCTTGGCTTGCACCACCTTGTCGTAATCCAGCGCACCACGGTAAACGTGGCCGGTATCGCCTTCTGCACAGGAAGCGGTGACGATGTCGTCTTCCACCAGGGTTTCAGTAGCGTTGCCGCAACCGACGATGGCGGGGATACCCAGTTCACGCGCGATGATGGCGGCGTGGCAGGTACGACCGCCACGGTTGGTGACGATGGCCGAGGCCTTCTTCATCACCGGCTCCCAGTTCGGGTCTGTCATATCGGTGACCAGCACATCACCGGCTTTCACCAGGTGCATGTCAGCAGCGCTGTCCACGATACGTACCGGGCCCACACCGATCTTTTGACCGATGGCACGGCCTTCGGACAGCACTTCACCGCGCTGCTTCAGGGTGTATTTTTCAGTGGTGGTGGTGCTGGAACGCGACTTGACGGTCTCAGGGCGCGCTTGCACCACATACAGTTTGCCGTCGATGCCGTCCTTGCCCCACTCGATGTCCATCGGGCAGCCATAATGCTTTTCGATGGCGATGGCATGCTTGGCCAGCTCCAGCACTTCTGCGTCGGTCAGCGAGAATTTGGCGCGATCCGCCGGGCTCACTTCCACCACTTTGACCGAACGACCAGCGGAACGCTCGGTGTTGAAGATCATGCGCTGCTGCTTGGAACCCAGGCCACGGCGGATAACAGCCGGGAAACCGGCTTCCAGTTGTGGTTTGTGCACATAGAACTCGTCCGGGTTGACGGCGCCCTGCACCACCATCTCGCCCAGGCCGTATGCCGAGGTGATGAACACCACGTCACGGAAGCCGGATTCGGTGTCCAGCGTGAACATCACACCGGAGGCACCCAGGTCGGAACGCACCATGCGCTGCACACCGGCAGACAGGGCGACTTCGATGTCGTGGTAACCGGAGTGCACGCGGTAGGAAATGGCGCGGTCGTTATATAGTGAAGCGAACACTTCGCGGATGGCATGCAAAATGTTGTCGATGCCGCTGATGTTCAGGAAGGTTTCCTGTTGTCCGGCAAAGGAAGCGTCCGGCATGTCTTCGGCGGTGGCCGAGGAACGCACCGCAAAGCTGCCGTCCCCCGTGGTGTCCAGTGCGGCGTAGTGCGCGCGGATCTCTGCTTCCAGCTTGGCTGGCAGCGGGGCTTCGATGATCCAGCTGCGGATCTGCTCGCCGGTCTTGGCCAGTGCGATCACGTCATCAACATTGAGGGTCTTGAGGGTTTCCTTGATGCGCGCTTCCAGGCCTTCGTGCGCCAGAAATGCGCGATAGGCGTCAGCCGTGGTGGCAAAGCCGCCAGGCACGAGCACATCACTGGCAGCGAGGTTGCTGATCATCTCTCCGAGAGAAGCGTTTTTACCACCGACGCGCTCGACATCGTGCATGCCGAGTTGGGACAGTGGGATTACGTAGTCTTGCTGGGTTGAATCGGCTTGCATACTGCTTTCCTCTTTAGATGATTAGTTGCCTGTTATGCTGTGTAACAGCACAACACCTTCCCGTGGTGATTGCTTTGCTTAATTTCTTAACAGCTTATTTCTTAATAACTTGTAACTTAATATCCGACCAGCCGCTTGTTCTGCCGCATGGTCAGCTGTTGCACGATCATGGACGAGATTTCTTCGACGGAACGCGAGGTGGAGTCGATCATGTTGATGCCTTCACGGTGCATCATGACTTCGGCCATGCGCACTTCTTCCTTGCAGTTATCCAGTGAGGCATAACGGCTGTTGGGTCTACGCTCGGTGCGTATCTTGTGCAGGCGCTCGGGGTCTATGGTCAGGCCAAAGATCTTGTCGCGGTGGTTGGCCAAGGTGCCGGGCAAGGTATCGCGCTCCAGATCCTCGGGGATGATGGGGTAATTGGCGGTGCGGATACCGAACTGCATGGCCATGTACAGGCTGGCAGGCGTCTTGCCGCTGCGCGACACACCGACCAGGATGGCTTCGGCTTCCTGCAGGCCGTTGTCACTGATGCCGTCATCATGACCCAGGGTGAAATTGATGGCTTCGATACGGTCGCGGTATTCACTGCCGCCCACGTTACGCGACATGCCGATGGTCTCGTTGGCGGGCATACCCAGTTCGGAAGACAGCGGATTCACAAAAGTGCCGAACATATCCAGACACATGCCACCGGTAAGCTGGAACAGGGCGCGGATGGAGGGGTTGACGATGGTCATGCACAGGATGGCGCGTACACCGTCCTTGGCCTGTGTGGCATTGATGATCTCGACCGCTTCACGCGCCTTCTGCTCACTATCAACGAACGGCATGCGCACCTGACGCATGGTCACGCCTTCGAAATGCGACAACAAACAAAGGCCGAGCGCCTCTACCGTGATGCCGGTACTGTCGGAGATAAAGAAGATAGTACGCTTGGTGCAGTTGTAGACCATAGGCGGCGCTTGGGCGTCTCTTTTACGTGCGATTAGATGGAACCAGTCTGGATTGTAATACGCTCTGCCCACAGAATCCAGCCAGCTTGCGCTGGCTGGGGTGTAACGGCCTTGCTTGTCTTCTGGCTCGCCCGCTAACTCACTGCGGCTTCGGCGATCGGAATGATCTTCTTGGCCTGGTATTCCGGCATCTGATCGAAATTGAGATACTTGTAGATGCTGTCAGCGTTGCTGGTGATCTTGTCACCTACCGTGTCCAGATACTCCTCCACGCTAGGCATGCGGCCCAGGCGGGCACAGACCGAAGCGAGCTCAGCAGAACCCAGATAGACACGTGCATCGCGGCCCATGCGGTTGTCGAAGTTACGCGTACTGGTGGAGAACACCGTGGCACGGTCCGCCACGCGCGCCTGGTTACCCATGCACAGCGAGCAGCCCGGCACTTCGGTACGGGCACCGGCGATACCGAACACCGAATACACGCCTTCGTCACGCAGCTGCGCTTCGTCCATGCGCGTAGGCGGTGCGATCCACAGCCGCGACGGGATGGCACCCACGCCTTCCAGCACGCGTGCCGCCGCACGGTAATGGCCGATATTGGTCATGCAGGAACCGATGAACACTTCGTCGATCTTGTCGCCCTTGACCTCGGACAGTGGCTTGATGTCGTCCGGGTCGTTCGGGCAAGCCACCAGAGGCTCCTTGATGTCCTTGAGATCGATCTCCAGCACGTAGGCGTAGTCGGCATCGGCATCCGGCTCCAGCAGGCTGGGCGCAGCCAGCCAGGCCTGCATGGCGTCGATGCGGCGCTGCAGGGTGCGCGGGTCGGAGTAGCCCTGCTCTATCATGTTCTGCAGCAAGGCGATGTTGGAGTTCAGATACTCGATCACCGGCTCTTTATTGAGCTTGACGGTACAGCCATTAGCGGAACGTTCGGCCGACGCATCAGCGAATTCGAACGCCTGCTCCACTTTCAGGTCTGGCAAACCTTCGATCTCGAGGATGCGGCCATTGAACACGTTCTTCTTGCCCTGCTTGCCCACGGTCAACTCACCCTTCTGGATAGCCGCGTAAGGAATGGCATTGACCAGATCACGCAGGGTGATGCCGGGCTGCATCTCGCCCTTGAAGCGCACCAGCACCGATTCCGGCATATCCAGCGGCATGGCGCCCATGGCAGCAGCGAACGCCACCAGACCAGAGCCTGCCGGGAAGGAGATGCCGATCGGGAAACGGGTATGCGAATCGCCACCGGTACCCACCGTGTCCGGCAGCAGCATGCGGTTCAGCCAGGAGTGGATGATGCCGTCGCCAGGGCGCAGCACCACGCCGCCACGCGTGGACATGAAATCCGGCAGGCTGTGTTGCAGCTTGATGTCGACCGGTTTTGGATAAGCCGCGGTATGGCAGAAGCTTTGCATCACCAGATCGGAACTGAAGCCCAGGCAGGCCAGCTCTTTAAGCTCGTCACGCGTCATGCCACCCGTGGTGTCCTGCGAGCCGACCGTGGTGGCCTTGGGTTCGCAATAGGTGCCTGGGCGCACGCCCACGCCTTCCGGCAGACCACAGGCCCGGCCCACCATCTTTTGTGCCAGCGTATAACCACGCTTGGAGTCCTGCGCAGGTAAAGGCTGGATGAACAGGTCACTGGCCGGCAGGCCCAGGGATTGTCTGGCACGCGTGGTCAGCCCGCGGCCGATGATCAGCGGGATACGGCCACCGGCACGCACTTCATCCGGCATGGTCAGCGGGGCCAGCTCGAAACTGGAGATCAGGCTGCCGTCTGCCGCCAGCACCTGGCCAGCATAAGGTTTGATGGTGATCACATCACCGGTCTCCATCTTGCTCACATCACACTGGATAGGCAGCGCACCGGAGTCTTCGGCGGTGTTGAAGAAGATAGGGGCGATCTTGCCACCCAGCACGATACCGCCGCTGCGCTTGTTGGGGATGTGCGGGATGTCCTGCCCCATGAACCACTGCACCGAGTTGATCGCGGATTTACGCGAAGAACCGGTCCCGACCACATCACCGACATAGGCCAGTGGCAGCCCGGGGTTGGCCAGCTTGAGCGCGGCGATCTTGTCCTGACCATCCGGCATCTTGTTGACCAGCATGGCTTTGGCATGCAGCGGGATATCCGGTCGCGACCAAGCGTCCTGCGCTGGAGACAGATCATCGGTGTTGGTTTCGCCCGGCACCTTGAATACCACGCAAGTGATCTCGGCTGGCATCACCTCGCGCATGGTGAACCACTCGCCCGCTGCCCAGGACTGCATGAGCTGCATGGCCGCCGCATTACCGGCGCGCGCGCGCGTTTCCACATCATGGAAAGCGTCGAACATCAGGATGGTGTGTGACAGTGCTTTGACCGCTTCTGCCGCCAGCGGGCCATCCAGCAGCTCGACCAGTACCGGCACGTTGTAGCCGCCCAGCATGGTGCCGAGCAGGACCACGGCGCGCTGTGGGGTCAGCAAGGGCGAACTGGCCTTGCCATTGGCGATGTCGGCGAGAAAAGCAGCTTTTACGTAAGCCGCCTGGTCCACACCGGCAGGGACACGGTTCTCCAGCAGATCGAGTAATGCCTGCGCTTCACTGGCTGGCGGGTTCTTGAGCAGATCGACCAACTGCGCGGTCTGTTCAGCGTTAAGAGGGAGGGGAGGTAAAGCTTGCGCAGCACGTTCAGCGCAATGATCACGGTAGGCGGATAGCATGGCTTTCAGTCGGGGAAGTTGAAGGGGTTGACCCGATTATAGCGCTTGCGGACACGGCTTGTAACCGCTATCCGGCCTCAAAAACAAGGATTTTTTACAGCAGGCTGATTTATAAGTCTTCTAGAAGACTGAGCCCGAGAAAGCGGAGCCACAACTGCGGCTTCCGGAAGACAATTCCAGCCGGTCCAGCGTGGCCGACTGATAGCCTTTTCCACGTAGCGATTCGAGATAATGACGCACTTCGCTGACGTCCACCATGCCATTGCGGTCTTTGTCCATGAGACGCAGGTTGTCTTCCACACTGAGCGAGGGGAACGTATTGCTGACAGACGAAGACGCGACGGCACCCGAAGCAGCCGATGGTGCATCCTCTGCGCTATTTTTTATACTGCTATCGTTTGTGCTGCCAGCCTTTATGCTGCCAGCCCCTCCGATGGCATTGAGGCAGAAAAACAACAGCATCATCACAAAAGTGGGTTTCATGGAGATTAGTCTAGCCCAAACATGCAAACTTACAAATATCTTCATCATCCAGTCGCCATGACCATGTAAAACCAGAAAAAGTTGCTTACAAATCAACGCCGCCTGGCATGCAATCAAAATTCGGGATTTTGACTATGTCCCGAGTAGGGTAAAATTATGTTTCGTCTGGATGCCGGCCCTGCCGATCCCAACATTTTATGGAACAGTCTTCTGATGGATCTCTCCCCGCTTAACGCCCTTTCCCCACTCGACGGCCGCTACCAGGGCAAACTCGATAACCTGCGCCCGTATTTCAGCGAATATGCGCTGATCCGCCATCGCATGCTGGTGGAAGTGGAATGGCTGAAGGCGCTGGCGGCGGCCCCTGCCCTGCAGGAGATCAAACCGTTCGGCGCCGACACACTGGCAGAGCTTGATGCCGCCATCAACAGCTTTGGTGAAGCCGAAGCTGCCCAGGTGAAAGCCATCGAAGTACGCACCAATCATGACGTGAAGGCGCTGGAATACTGGCTGAAAGAACGCTTCGACGGCAATCACGAGATCCGCGCCGTGAGCGAGTTCATCCACTTCGCCTGCACCTCGGAAGACATCAACAATCTGTCGCACGGCCTGATGCTCAAGCATGCGCGCGACAAGGTCATGCTGCCCATGCTGGACCAGCTGATCACGCGCTTCACCGAGCTGGCGCACAATCTGGCCGAGCTGCCCATGCTGTCCCACACGCATGGCCAACCGGCTTCGCCCACCACACTGGGCAAGGAGCTGGCCAATATCGTGCACCGCCTGTGCCGTCAGCGCAAACAGGTGGCCGAGATCCAGATCCTCGGCAAGATCAACGGTGCCGTCGGCAATTTCAACGCACACCTGTCGGCTTACCCCGAATTCGACTGGGAAAGCTTTGCACGCAAGTTCGTCGAATCGCTGGGCCTGACCTACAACCCGTACACCATCCAGATCGAGCCGCATGACTACATGGCTGAACTGTATGATGCGCTGGCCCGCATCAACACCATCCTCATCGATGCAGACCGCGATATCTGGGGCTATATCTCGCTGGGCTATTTCAAGCAGAAGGTCAAGGAAGGCGAAGTCGGCTCGTCCACCATGCCGCACAAGGTCAACCCCATCGACTTCGAGAACTCCGAAGGCAATCTGGGCCTGGCCAATGCCGTGCTGCGCCACCTGGCCGAAAAGCTGCCGATCTCACGCTGGCAGCGTGACCTGACCGATTCCACGGTGCTGCGCAATATGGGCGTGGGCCTGGGCTACACGCTGCTGGGCTACGATTCCTGCCTGCGCGGGCTCAACAAGCTGGAAGCCAACCCGGCCAAGCTGGCCGCCGATCTGGACAATAACTGGGAAGTGCTGGCGGAACCTATCCAGACCGTGATGCGTCGATATGGTATCGCCAACCCGTACGAGCAACTGAAAGCGCTGACGCGCGGCAAGGGCGGCATCAACCGCGAATCGCTGCATGCCTTCATCAGTGAACTCAAGATCCCGGCCGCCGCCAAACAGGCATTGCTGGAGATGACGCCGGCCAGCTATATCGGCATCGCAGCACAACTCGCAAAAACCATCTAGCCCAGCATACGCCTGCGATGCCTGCTCAGTCAGGCGTCGCAGCGGCAAGCACGCAGGCTGGGCGCATGGGTCAGCCAGCAAGCGCCGACCCAAAACCGATCTGACAGCACCAATCTGATAGCAAGGAATCCTCGGGCTGAAACATCACCTGACTCATCATTTGCAACGCTGGCATCACGGCCTGTTTGTAGTATTGCTGTTATGGGGCACCCCCCAGGCCAGCCTGCATGCCGAGGAGATCCGCTACCGTGTGGATATCGAAGCCCCGGACAGCCTGGACAGCCTGCTACGCAAGCACCTCGATATCGTCAAAGCGCTGGACAACCCGCGCCTCAACCGCAACGAATGGTTGCGCCTGCTAGGCGAAGCCGAACAGGACGCGCAGTCCATCCTGGCCACCGAGGGCTACTTCAGCCCGCAGATCGACATTGAAACCGACCAGCAAGACACGCTTTCTCACGCCAGTTTCAAGGTAGAGCCGGGGCCACAGACCAGGGTCGCGGAGGTGGAGATCGAGTTCACTGGCGCCATCCATCTGGAAGATGAGCATAGCCGCGTCAACAAGCTCAAAGAGAACTGGGCCTTGCAGGCTGGCGCACCTTTCAGCCAAGACAACTGGGGCAAGGCCAAGCGCACCCTGCTCAGTGACCTGATCGCTTACCGCTACCCCGAAGCACACATCCTGCGTAGCGAGGCGCGCATCCAGCGCGAGCGCAACCAGGTCAAGCTGCGCATCGAGATCGACAGTGGCCCGGTATACCGTTTTGGTACGACGCGCATCGAAGGCGTGCAGCGTTATGATGCCGCCATCATCGAACGCCTCAACCCCATCAAACCGGGCGACATCTACGACCAGAACAGCCTGTTGCGCCTGCAGACCCTGATCCTTGAGAGTGGCTACTACCAGTCGGTGGAAGTCAGCGCCGACACCGAGAACGGGCCCGTGGATGCGGCTCCGGTCATCGTTAAAGTATCAGAGCGCAAAGCGTCCACCTTGAGCACTGGTGCCGGTTTGAGTACCAACACCGGCGCACGTGTGCAACTCAATTATGAGGATCTGGATGTGTTCGGACTGGACTGGCGCTTTGTCGGCAGTTTCAAGGTCGAGCAACTGGCCCAGTCCCTGAATGGGCAGTTACAGCGCCCGCAGACCGAGAACGGCTTCCGCGACAGCCTCAGCAGCACGGTAGGCCGCACCGCCATTGAAGGTCAGACCACCACCATCTTCAACAACAGCCTGAAACGTGCCTGGGGCCCGCGACGCTTCGAACAATTCGTAGGCACCGGCATCCTGTTCGAGCAGGTGGACCTGGATGGTGCGGAATCCAGCAACAAGCAGGTGGCCACCGTCTCCTACGGCATCACGCTGCGCCGCGTGGATAACGAATTGTCGCCCAACCGCGGTTATCTGCTCAATGCGCAGGTCGCCGCTGCGCCGCTGGATAGCCTGTCCGATGGCAAGTTCGTGCAGACCTATATCAAGGGCCAGGCCTATTGGCCGCTGGCAGAACGCACCCAACTGATTACCCGGCTGGAAATCGGTGCCGTGAATGGCGGCAACGCGCCCGCCACCTACCTGTTCCGTGCCGGTGGCGACCAGTCGGTGCGTGGCTATGCCTTCCAGAGCCTGGGTAACCGTGAAGGCGATGCCATCGCAGGTGCGCGCTATCTGCTGACCGGCAGTGCCGAGCTGGTGCAATGGCTGACGCGTGAGTGGGGTGGTGCCGTGTTCGTGGATTTTGGTAACGCCGCCGACACCATCAAAACACTGAAGCCGGTCTATGCTTACGGCCTGGGCGTGCGCTGGAAAAGCCCGGCCGGCCCTATCGGTGCGGATATCGCCTACGGCCAGGACACCGGCGAGTTCCGTCTGCACTTCAACCTGGGGGTCTCATTCTGATGCGCGTACAGGCTGGGTTGATGCGCCACTGGCACTTGCTGTTGCGAGGGAGCCGCGGGCTCTACGCTGCACTGGCCGTGCTGCTCAGTCTGGGGCTGGTTTATACCGTGCAGGCCATGAACATCAACGTCACTACCAGCCTGGACAGCTTCAGCTATCAGCTTGGCAGCCTGGACCTGCAGCTGGAAAAGCTGGAGACCACCATGCAGCTGGCGCCGGATGACCCGGGCCGACTCAATATCCAGAAGTTGCATGCGCAGCGCCTGACCATCCACATCAAGGACGACCAAACCACCGACGCACCTGCGGCCGACAAGAAGCTACCTGAGAAGATCACCCTGCCAGTCTTGCTGGAGATCCAGCAGGCCGACATCCAGGAAGTCATCATCGTCAACGGCGATGACCGCCAGGTACTCAAAGCGGTGCAACTGACGCTCAAGGCCGACCCGCAGCAGCTCAGCTTGCAGCTGGGCAGCGCGCAAACGCCCTGGGGTGGCATCGCGCTGGATCTGGGCATGCAGGCGCACTACCCGTTCGCACTGAACGGCAGCCTGGCGCTCAAGCAAAAGACCGCCAGCCTGGATGCCGACCTCAAGCTCAGTCTGGGTGGCAGCCTGCAACAATTGCAGCTCAACACCGATGTCTACGCCTCCAAGCCCGCGCAAACACTGGTACTGCATGCCAACGCCACAGGCAACGACGACGAAGCACACTTGCAACTGCGCGGACAACTCAGCCTGGAACGCGACTACCCGGTAAGCGTGAACGCTGATCTCAGCCAGATCAGCCCGGCGCTGTTCGGCTTGCAGGACAGCGGCCGCATCGACCTGACCAGCACACTACAAGGCCACCTGCTGCCTGGCCCAGCGTTCACGCTCAGCCTGCGCAGCCAGGACAGCCTGTGGCGCGGCGAACCATTACAACTCCAGCTGCAGGCCGCGCTCAAGGACGGCCTGTTACGCGACCTCAAACTCGACGCGTCCCTGGCGGCCAATCACCTGCATGCGGCCGGCAGCCTGGGCGCTGCCGGTGACACGCTGAGCTGGCGCGCACAACTGCCGGAGCTGAGCCGTCTGGGCTCGGCTATAGGCGGCAAACTCAGTGCGGATGGCGAAATACGCGGCACCATGGACCAGCTGTTGACCGAATTCAAGCTGCAGGCAGAAAAACTCACCCTGCCCGGTGACCTGCGTATCGACACGGTGACGGGCAGCGGCCGACTTGGTCCTGCCGGGCTCACCGCCGCCAGCTCAACCCCGGAAGCTACGAAAAAATCCCTGGCACCCGTAGGCGGCACGGCCTCCAACACGGTGCCAGAGACGGCACTGGCGGCGCTGGACCCGGCCAAACTGACCATGGACGCCAGCCTGCAACTCACTGGCCTGCGCACCCTGGCCTATCCCAAACGCGTCAATGCGGATGTCAAATTAAAAGGCACGCTGGACCAGCACAGCCTGACTGCGCAAGCGCGTTCCGTTGACCTGGAGCTGGACGCGCTGCTGCAAGGTGGCCTGCTGGCGCAAGGCGGCTGGCAGGGCCAGCTGCAACGCTTCAATTATCAGGAAGCGGGCGGCGCCCAGACACTGCAACTGAAAGCGCCCGCCACGCTGACCATCGCGGCCCCACAAGGCTTGCAACTCGGCCCACTAGTGATGAATGTGGGCCAGGGTGCCCTGCACCTGACCCAGCTGCGCTCCGGCCCGCAAGGTTTGCTCAGCACCGGCGAGCTACGCGGCATCCCCCTGCAGGCATTGCCACGACGCTTGTTGTCGCTGCCCGCCAACCTGGATGGCGATGCCGTGTTCTCCGGGCAATGGCAACTGGTGGTCGATCAACAGGTCAATGGCCTGCTACAGATCAAACGTGATTCCGGTGACATCGTACTGCGCGAGCAGAACCAGAAACCCATCCCGCTCGGCCTGCAACAACTGGAAAGCACCTTGCGCATAGACCACAACGTGGTCGAGCTACAAGCGGCGGCGCAAGGCACCCAACTGGGCAATATCCAGCTGCAATTCGAATCCCTGCTCAACACCAGCACCGGCAATATCAGCCTGCGCCGGGATGCGCCACTGCAGGCCAGCATCAGTGCCGATCTCAACACGCTGAGCTGGCTGGGCATGGTCACCGATGCCGTGCAGATGGACGGCAAGCTGCAGATCGCCTTGCAGGCTGACGGCACCATCGCCCACCCGCGTCTGCGCGGCACTGCAGCCGGACAGGCCTTGCAACTGGCGCTGCCTGACGAAGGCGTGTCACTCAAACAGGGCGTGCTGCAGCTAAGCCTGGCGGATGACACCCTGCAGATCCAGCAAGCGCGGTTCATGGGCGGCGAAGGCACACTGGAAGTGGTGGGCAAGCTGCAGTGGCAGCCGGGCAGCCCTAGTCTGGCGCTGGACTGGAAAGCAGACCGCTTCACCGCCACCAGCCGCACTGACCGGGTCGTGGTCGTCAGCGGCACCCTCGCCACCGCGCTCAGCGACGGCAAATTGCAGATCAGCGGTGACCTGAGTGCCGACCGCGGCAATCTGCTGCTGTCGGACGATGACAAGCCCAGTCTGGGCAAGGATGTGGTGGTGGACGACACGGACGACAGCGCAGCTGCTGCACCGCTGGACTATGTGCTGTCCGGCCTGAACCTGAATCTGGGTGGCAATTTCAGTATCCAGGGGCGCGGCCTGGATGGCAAGCTGGGCGGCAAGCTGCGCCTCACCGGCAGCAGTCAGCGCGGCCTGCGTGCGGATGGCAATGTGCAGGCTTCCGGTACCTATATGGCTTACGGTCAGGTGCTCAATGTCGAAACCGGCCAGATCACCTTCACCGGCCCAGTCGACAATCCTGGCCTCAACATCGTCGCCACCCGCCAGCAACAGGCCGTAAAGGTCGGCGTCAAGATCACCGGCACCGCGGTGCTGCCCACCGTCAAGCTGGTGTCCTGGCCGGAAATGAGCGATGGCGACAAGCTGTCCTGGCTGATCCTGGGGCATGGCATCTCCGAGGCCGGACAGAACGATTTTGCCCTGCTGTCGCTGGCCGCCGGTGCGCTGCTGTCCCAGGGGCAATCCGTGCCCTTGCAGACCCGCTTTGCGCGCGCAGCGGGCCTGGACAGCTTCAATATAGGCGGCACCAACGCACAGAACACCAGCCTCAGCCTGGGCAAACGTCTTTCATCCAAGCTGTTCCTGAGTTATGAAAAGGCCTTCAACGGCCTGCTCAATGTGGCCAGACTCACCTATCAGCTCACCGACCGCTGGTCGGTACGCTCGCAGGCCGGTTCCGAAAGCGCGGTGGACGTGCTGTATACTTTCAGCTTCCGTTAGTCATCCTCATCGAGCCTCCACATGCAAGAAATCCTCGTGCTTTATTACAGCCAGGGCGGCGCTGTGCGCGACATGGCGCAGCTGATCGCGCGTGGTGTCGAATCCGTCAGCGGTGTCAAAGCGCGCTTGCGCACCGTGCCCAGGGTGTCTGCCAACTGTGAAGCCAGCGAACCTGTCGTACCGGCCAGCGGTGCGCCTTATGCCGAACTCAAGGACCTGCAGGAATGCATAGGCCTGGCGCTGGGCAGTCCTACCCGTTTCGGCAACATGGCCGCGCCCATGAAATATTTTCTGGATGGCACGGTCAGCCTGTGGCTCAAAGGCGGCCTGATCGGCAAGCCTGCCGCGGTGTTCACCTCCACCGGCTCCCTGCATGGCGGCAATGAATCCACACTGCTGACCATGATGCTGCCGCTGATGCACCACGGCATGCTCATGGTAGGCCTGCCCTACTCAGAGCCATCTCTATCGAGCACCAGCAGCGGTGGCACCCCCTACGGCGCCAGCCATATCGGCGGCCCGGCGGACGACAGGCCCATCAGTGAAGATGAGCGCAAGCTGTGCATCGCGCTGGGCAAGCGTCTGGCCGAAACTGCCGTCAAGCTGGCGGCGTAAGCATGGATCTGGCCACAGAAGCACGGCAATTCCTGCGCAGCACCCACAAAGGCATCCTGTCCACGCAGTCGGTGCGCATGTCGGGCTACCCGTTCGCCTCGGTGGCGCCCTTTGTGCTGGACCATCAGGGCCAACCGCTGATCCTGATCAGCACGCTGGCGGAACACACCAAGAACATCCAGGCCGATCATCGCGTCTCGCTGCTGGCCTTCACCGATGCCGATGACCTGCAAGCCCATGGCCGCCTGACGCTGGTCGGCGATGCCGAACAGACCGACAAGGAAGACCCCTTGCTGCGCGCGCGTTACCTGCGCTACTTTCCGCAAGCGGAACAGTACTTCGCCATGCACGACTTTTATTTCTACCGCATCCTGCTGCGTGAAGTGCGCTATATCGCCGGTTTCGGCCGCATGGGCTGGCTGCAGGCGGAACCCATGCTGTCGGCACGCAGTCCGCTGCCCGCACAGGAAGCCGGTATCCTCACGCACATGAATGCAGACCATGGGGACAATCTGCGCGCCTACTGTCAGCATGTGCATGGCATCAGCGCTAGCGCGGTCGAGATGATAGGCATCGACGCCGATGGCTTCGATGTACGCGCCGACCAGCAGGTGCTGCGCTTCAACTTCGAACAGCCCATTCAGGACGCTCAGGGAGCGCGTGCCGCCCTGGTGGCACTGGCCCAGGCGTGCCGCGCATGATCGCGCGCCTGCGTTTTCTCGCCAGCGCCAGCCTGATCGCGCTCATCCTGCTGTGTCTGGCCTGGGAAGGCTGGCTGGCACCGCTCAAACCGCAAGGCTCGCTGCTGATCCTCAAGGCGCTGCCTTTACTGCTGCCGCTGTTCGGTATCCTGCGCGGCAAACGCTACACCTATCAGTGGGCCTGCATGTTCATCCTGCTGTACTTCACCGAAGGGGCGGTACGTGCCTGGGCGGACACCGGTCTATCGGCGTGGCTGGCACTCGCGGAAGTGATGCTGACACTGCTGTTCTTCACGGTCAGCGTGCTGTATGCGCGCGCCACCGCACCCAGCAGACTGGCGATTGCCACAACTGCTGCGAGCGACCGCATTCCTCCCACATAATTCCCTTATAATTTGCCTATGCGCATCCTCCTCTCCAATGACGACGGCTACTTTGCTCCCGGCCTGAACATCCTCGCCCAGCACATCGCCAAGATCGCCGACATCGTGGTGGTAGCGCCCGAACGCAACCGCAGTGGCGCCAGCAACTCACTCACGCTGGACCGTCCGCTCACCGTACGCAAGGCGGCCAATGGCTTCTTTTATGTGAATGGCACCCCCACCGACTGCGTGCATCTGGCACTGACCGGGCTGATGGACGCGCCACCGGACATGGTGATCTCCGGCATCAATGACGGTGCCAACATGGGCGACGACACCATCTACTCCGGCACGGTGGCCGCCGCCATGGAGGGCTTCCTGCTTGGCATCCCGTCCTTTGCGGTGTCCATGTCGCAACACAATTCGCGCTATTTCGAGAGTGCCGCACAGACCGTGGTCAAGCTGGTGACCTATTACCACCAGAACGGTTTTCCGCCGCCGCTGCTGCTCAACGTCAACGTGCCAGACATTCCACATCAGGACCTCAAAGGCTGGCAGGTCACCCGCCTGGGCAAACGCCACAAGGCCGAGCCGGTGATCAAGTCCACTACGCCTCGCGGTGAGACCGTGTACTGGGTGGGTGCTGCTGGCAGCGCACAGGATGCGGGGCCGGGCACCGACTTTTACGCCGTGTCCAACCGACTGGTGTCCATCACCCCGTTGCAGGTGGACCTCACCCAATACAAGCAGATCCCCGGTTTGCAGCAGTGGCTGCCAGACTATGACGCAAGCAATGCATCAGGCAGTGCTGCCTAGATATGTAGTGTAGAGATGGTGTAGAGATGGCAACCGTGATGAATGGCATAGGCATGACCTCGCAGCGCACACGTGAGCGCATGCTGGCGCGTCTGCGCGAGCAGGGCATACGCGACGAAGTGACCCTGGCTGCCATGGGCAGCATCGCCCGCCATATCTTCGTGGATGAAGCGCTGGCCTCGCGTGCCTATGAGGATGTCTCGCTGCCCATAGGCTTCGGTCAGACCATCTCGCAGCCCTACGCCGTGGCACGCATGACCGAGATCCTGCGTACCGGCAAGCCGCTGGGCAAGGTGCTGGAGATCGGCACCGGCTGCGGCTACCAAACCGCCGTGCTGTCCAAAGTGGCCAGCGAAGTCTATTCGGTGGAACGCATCAGCCCTTTGTTGATGAAAGCCCGCAAGCATCTGCGCGAGCTGCGCCTCAGCAATATCAAACTGAAACACGCAGACGGCAACATCGGCCTGCCCGAACTGGCTCCGTTCGACGCCATCATGGTCACCGCTGCTGCTCCACACATACCGCAGCAGTTGCTGCAGCAACTGGCACCCGGCGGGCGGCTGGTGATCCCGGTGGGAACCAGCGAGCAGTTCCTTTATCTCATCGAGAACACTGGCACTGAATATCGTCAATCCAAGCTGGAAAGTGTCAAATTCGTGCCTTTACTGGGTGGAACCAATTGAAAACAACGCATCATCTGTACCTTGCCTGTGTGACGCTACTGCTGGCCGCCTGTGCCAGCAACCCACCGGCTCCTGTCATCGAGCGCCTGCCACCAAGCAAACCAGCCCCTCCCGCCGCCGCTGTGAGCAAACCCGCCGCGGCAAAACCAGCGCCACGCGAAGGGCTGCCCGATGTACACGTAGTGAAGAAAGGCGACACGCTCTACAGCATAGGCCTTGAATACGGTCAGGATTACCGCGATGTGGCACGCGTCAACAACCTCACCCCACCTTATGCACTGCGCATCGGCCAGCAGCTCAACCTGCAAGCCTTGCGCAGCACGGAGATGCGTAGCACCGAAAATGGTGATGAAGCGGTGACGTCTGCAGTGCAGATCGCCGCACCCCCCACTGCCACGGCTGGCACCGGCACTACGGCTGGCACCCCGATCACCAGCCCGCTGCCGACCAGCACCACGCCAGCCCCCGGCGGCGCACCCGTGATCGGCTACCCCAAGGCGTTACGCGAACCTTACAGTTTGCAGGCCCTCAACACGCCGCCCGAGACCAAGGCACCCGCCTCGGCAGCGGCAGCAAGCGCCAGTGCAAAACCAGCCACCACCGCCCTGCCCGGCAGCACAGACAGCAAGCCAGTCGAAGCCAAGCCAGCAGACACCACTTCCACTGCCAGCCCACCAGCAGCGGCTAGCGAGACCGGCCCGGACGCGGTCAACTGGGCCTGGCCGGCAAAAGGGAAACTGATCGCGGGCTACAATGACACCAGCTCCGCCAAAGGCATCGACATCGCTGGCAGCCAGGGCCAGGCTGTGCTGGCCGCTGCGGCAGGCAAGGTGATCTACAGCGGTGCCGATCTGCGCGGTTACGGCAAACTGGTCATCATCAAACACAATGCCACCTACCTGTCCGTATATGCCCACAACAGCAACATCCTGGTCAAGGAAGGCCAGCAGGTTAGCCAGGGGCAGAAGATCGCCGAGATGGGCAGCACCGATACCGACCGCGTGAAACTGCATTTCGAGATCCGCCGTCAGGGCAAATCCATAGACCCGGCCCCACTGCTGCCAGCCCAGTAGCCAGTCAGCATCAATGGACGTAAAAAAGCCCACGATCATCGTGGGCTTTTTCATTTAGGCGGATGCCGATCAGGCCTGGTGCAAAGTGCGGCCAAACATCTGCAAGGCCAGCTGGTAGCCGGTCATCGCCAGCGCCGGGTCATAGCGCTCCCCCTCGTCGCGCATGAACGCATGCTGGGCATTGAACTCATGCCAGGTGAACACCAGGTTGGCATGGGTGAGCTTGCTGTAGACCTCGGCACGACCCGCGGTAGGGATATGGTTGTCCTGCTTGCCCCAGATCATCATCAGTTCACCCTGTATATCCGCCAGGCGTTCCATGCTGTGCTGGCCAGCTTGGTTGGGGATGATGGTGGTATGCAGATCGGTGGCGTAAAAACAGGCGGTGGCTTTCACTTCAGGCTGCAAGGCCGCGCGGAATGCCAGATGACCGCCGATACAGAAGCCCATGGCGCCGATCTGGCCATTGCTCCAGGGCTGTTGCTGGGCGTATTCGATCATGGCACGGTTGTCGGTGTCGTAACCCTGCACGTCCTTGGCGGCCTTGTCGGCGTTGCCCTTGTCACGGCCCGCATCGTCATAGCCGAGCACGGTACCGATCTCGTTGAGCTCATGGAACACTTCCGGCACCAGCACGGCATAGCCATGGCCCGCCATGATGCGTGCAGCGCGCTCGATGGGGCCGGTCTGCTGGAAGATCTCCGAATAGAACAGGATCACCGGATAACGGCCTGCAGCGGCTGGCCTGTGCACATAAGTGCGCATGGTGCCGGTAGGCGTGGCGATATCGGCGATGTGGCTTTGTACGTTCATGTGCTCTCCCTGAACCGGCTCAAGCGGATTGCTGTGCCAGGTAGGCACGCACTTCGGTCATGTCGTAGTCACGTGCCCATGCGATGAGCTTGTCCAGCGCAGGCGCACCGATCTCGCCCTGCTGGGCGTGGATGCCGGCGGTTTCGCGCACGATGAGGATAGCCGGGATCTTGCTCACATCGAAATATTCGCTGATCTCGGGTTCGGCTTCGGTGTTGACCATGCCGAACACGATGTCCGGGTTGTTCGCTGCAGCGGCTTCGAACACGGGCGTGAAATTGACACAGGGCTCGCACCACGGTGCCCAGAAATCGACAATCACGAACGGATTGTTCTCGATGGTTTCCTTGAAATTGGCTTTGGTGAGTTCTACAACGGCCATAGCAAAGCATCCTGATGATTTGAAAACGCATATTCTATCAGATAGACAGGCTGGCAGATGCCTGCACGGCGTAATCAACACTTGGCGGTAAACAAAGCAAAAACCCGGCGGTGGCCGGGTTTTGCGAGGATAAACGCCAAATAAAGCAGAGCGAGTATCCGGCCAGGCGACTGGCAAGCTTACACGATGGGCGTACCCCAGCTGCCGGCAAAGAACAGTTCGCCCAGTGCGCGGCGTGTGCGGGGTGCGGTTTCACGTTCCAGCAGTTCTCCGGTAACGGTGGCGATATCCGCCGGATAGCCGACCGACACCATGGCCATCAGGCTGATCTGCTCGGGGATACCGAATTCGGCACGCAGCATGTCGCCATCGAAGCCGCCCATCTGGTGCGCCATCAAGCCCATGCTGGTAGCTTGCAGGCACAGGTTCTCCATGGCGGCGCCGGTGTCGTAGCCATGCCAGCGGTTAGGCTTGCCGTTGTGCGTGAACAAAGTATCTGCTGCCGCCAGGATCAGCAGGCCGGCATGCTGGGCCCAGCTTTGATTGCCCGGCACCAGGCAATCGTAGGCACGTTGCCAGTTGACCGGATCGGCATGTTTGTCCCACACCACAAAACGCCAGGGCTGGTCACCGAAACAGGACGGCGCCCAGCGCGCGGCTTCCAGCAAAGCCAGTTGCTGCTCGGCGGAGACCGGCTTGGTGGGGTCATAGGCGCGGCCGCTCCAGCGTTCAGCGATGAGCGGGTCGATAGGGACTTGTGTGATGGCAGGTTTTTGCAATTGCGATCCTTTGATGTTGTGCATGTCATTGTGTCGATCACCATGGCATGCGCCGCTGACGGCCAGACCGGCTGACCGTCAGCATGATGTTAAACAGCGTATAAACAAACACGCTAGGCAGATTCCAGTGTCGGGTAATCAGTGTAGCCCTTTTCAGTGCCGCCATAAAAGCTGGCCTGGTCCGGCGTGTTGAGCGGTGCATCCTTGGCAAAACGCGCCACCAGGTCCGGGTTGGCCAGGAAAGGCACCCCATAAGCGATCACATCGGCGCTACCAGCAGCCAGCGCCGCATTGCCCTTGGCCTTGTCGTACATCAGATTGGCCATGTAAGCCCCCTTGAACAGGCTGCGCAACAGGGTGAAATCGAAGGGCGGAGTTTCCAGGCCGTGCGTGCCGCCCTCCACCACATGCAGATAGGCCAGCCCGAACGGACTCAGCGCTTCGGCCACATGGTTGAACAGTGCTTGCGGGTCACTGTCTGCCATGTCGTTGAACGGATTGAGTGGCGAGATGCGCACGCCGACACGGTCGGCACCGGCCACGGCGACCACCGCCTCGGTCACTTCCAGCAGCAGACGCACACGGTTGGCGATGGAGCCGCCATAGTTGTCGCTGCGTTGATTACTGCCATCACGCAGAAACTGATCCAGCAGGTAACCGTTGGCCGCGTGGATCTCCACGCCGTCGAAACCGGCTTCCAGGGCATTGCGCGTGGCCTGGGCATAATCGGCCACGATACCCGGCAACTCCTCTGTACCCAGGGCGCGCGGGGTCACGAAATCCTGCAAGCCGGTATAGGTATAGGCCTGCCCAGCCGGCTTGATGGCGGATGGCGCTACCGGCAAGGCTTGGTCCGGCAACAGCGAAGGGTGCGAAATACGGCCCACATGCCACAGCTGCAGCACGATCTTGCCGCCAGCTTCATGCACGGCCTTGACCACTTTCTTCCAGCCAGCGATCTGCTCGGCGGTGTGGATGCCAGGCGTGGCCGGATAGCCGTGCCCCATGGCGGAGATGGGCGTGGCTTCGGTGATGATGAGGCCAGCACTGGCACGCTGCTGATAATAGGTGACGTTAAGGTCTTGCGGCACATTGCCTGCGCCGGCGCGGTTACGCGTCAACGGCGCCATCACCATGCGGTTGTTAAGGGCGATACTGCCCAGCTTGGTCGGTGTGAATAGATCGATGCTCATGTGGTGCTCCTGACGATACGGTGGAAAGTATAAAAGTGGATCATGGCTTGGTGCGTATGCCTTCGATCAGCAGGCTGATCTCGATGTCATCGCCGACCGGGCCGTTCGGCTTGGTACCCCATTTGAAGCCGAAATCCGAGGCTTTGAGGGCGGTTTTGGCTTCAAAGCCAGAACGGTAGCCACCGAACGGGTCTGCACCAAAGCCCAGCACCTTGAACGGCATGGTGAGTTCGCGGCTCACGCCATGCAGCGTCAGCGTGCCGGTCAACAAGCCTTCGCCTGGTGCGGTCTCGACCACTTTGCTGCTGACAAAAGTCATTTCGCCAAACGTGTAGGCGTTGAGGTAATCCTCTTTCTTGATGTGCTCGTCGCGCTTGGGGTGTGCACTGTTGACGCTAAGCACATTGATCCTGGCATTGACGCTGGAGTTGGCCAGGTTGCTGCGGTCTATGCTGATGCTGCCGGTGATGTCGCTAAAGGTGCCCGAGGTTTTGGACACCACGTGGCGCAGCGACCAGTTGGCAAAGCTGTGCGCATTGTCGATCTTGTAGGTTTCAGGTTCGGCATGAGCGACATTGAAGGCAAACAGCAGGGCAAGCAAAGACAGGGATGGTTTCATACTGTAGTTCCTGAGATTAAAGCCGGAGCAGCTCCGGCGACTGGGTTGAAAAGTGAGTGTTGAAAAGTGAGTGTTGCACAGTGAGTGCCGATGGTTGCATCAGGATCATCAGTCTGGCTTGAACTGCACGGCTTTGCCAGCCACGCGCTCGCCCAGATATTCGGCCGTGGCAAGGTCGCTGGCGATCGGGCCGTGTTCCGGCCCCTGGTCCGCGTTGGATTGTGCCAGCGCGCCCAGAAAACCGCCCAAACGGTTCAAATCATGGACCGAGCCCTGGCTGTGATTGTTCCCGGGCATCAGGTCCAGGCCTACCCAGATCATGCCGTGTTGCGCCGCGAACACGGCCAACTGGATCAGCGAAGCCAGCTTGTCGCCGCTCTGGCTGGCCGAATTGGTGAAGCCGGCAGCGATCTTGTCTTTCCAGTCACGCGCGGCCCAGGCTTTGGATGAGGCGTCCATGAAGGCTTTGAACGGCGCGGACACCGAGCCCATGTAAGTCGGGCTACCAAAGATGATGGCATCGGCGGACTTGAGCAGTTCCCATTGTTGCTGGGCCTCATCCGCAGTAAACAGGTGCACGGTCACGCCTGCCACCTTGGCGGCGCCGCGTGCCACGGCCTTGGCTTGTTCTGCGGTATGGCCGTAGCCACTGTGATAAACGATAACGACTTGCGTCATGATGCTCTCCTTAAGATGAATACGGTCCTGCCACCGAAGGCAGGTCGAATAACAGGATCTCGGCTTCTTCCAGCGCCTGCAGGCTGATGGCCTGAGCCTGGTCTATCTTGGCAGCGTCACCGGCATCCAGCAGCTCGCCATTGAGGCGCAAACTGCCACGTGCCACCTGCAGGTATACGCTACGATCTGGCGCCATGCTGTAATCCAGGCGGTTGCCAGCACTGATCACGCTGGCATACAGCGCAACGTCCTGATTGATGTGCAAAGCCCCGTCGCGGCCACCACGTGCTGCCACCAGACACCAGCGGTCACGCTTCTCGGCTGCTTCGAAATGCTTCTCTTCATAGCCTGGCGTCAGGCCGTTGGCTTCCGGCAACAGCCAGATCTGCAGCAGATGCACGTCCTGCGTGGCAGAGGCATTGAACTCGCTGTGCACGATGCCGGTACCGGCGGTCATGCGCTGCACATCGCCTGCCGCGATCACCGAGCCATTGCCCAGACTGTCCTTGTGCTGCAACTCGCCACGCAGCATGTAGGTGATGATCTCCATGTCGCGGTGCGGGTGCATACCAAAGCCCTGCCCGGCCGCCACCACGTCCTCGTTGATGACGCGCAGCACCGAATAGCTCATGTGCTGGGGGTCGTAATACTGGGAGAACGAGAACGAATGATAGCTATCCAGCCAGCCGTGATTGGCGTGGCCGCGCTGCTCGGATCTGCGTAACTGGATCATGGTGAGGTCCTTTTCATTCAACGTGTTTGAATAAGATGATGTATGCTATTCCTGATCGATTTATGAAAAAAGCGAAATGATTTGCATGGGTTGTTCAAAATAAATGAACATTAGATTATCGCTGGATGCGCTGGAGGTCATCGACGCCATCGCCCGCAAGGGCAGCTTTGCAGCGGCGGCGGATGCCTTGCACCGCGTACCGTCTGCCATCACCTACAGCGTGCGCAAGCTGGAAGAAGATCTGGGCGTCAGCCTGTTCGACCGCAGCGGTCACCGCGCCCTGCTCACCGAGGCCGGTGCCGAACTGCTGCGCGAGGGTCGCCACCTGCTGCAGGCCGCAGGCGAACTGGAAGCACGTGTCAAACGAGTGGCAACCGGCGTGGAAACCGAGCTTGCCATCGCCGTCAGCGACCTGTTGCGCATAGCACCGCTCTACCCCATCCTGGAACGCTTCTATGCGCAGGGCTTCGGCACCCGTTTGCGCGTGCTGCGCGAAGTGTATGGCGGCAGCTGGGACGCCCTGATCAGCGGACGCGCTTCCATTTCCATTGGCGCCCCAGGCGAAGGTCCGCCCGGAGGTGGTTATTCCATCCGGCCCATGGGGCCGCTTAATTTCCACTTCTGCGTAGCCCCGCATCACCCGCTCGCGGCGCTACCCGAGCCCCTCAAGAATCAGGACATCCAGCAGCATCGTTCCATCTCCGCTGCGGACAGCTCACGCAACCTGCCACCACGCACTTCCGGCATCCTCAGCGGTCAGGACGTGCTCACCGTGCCGGACATGCACAGCAAGCTGCTGGCGCAAGTGCATGGCCTGGGGGTAGGCTATCTGCCGCAGGGCCTGGCTGAACGCGAGGCAGCGGCAGGTCGCCTGCGTATCAAGCGCGTCGCCGAACCCAAACCAGAAGCAGTGAGTTACCTCGCCTGGTGCAGCGAAGGCGGCAAGGCGCAGCAGTGGCTGCTGAAACAATTTGAACAGCTCACACTGGAACAACTCATCATCTGATGCCAAAATGCGGGGGTCTCAAGCCAACGTGAATCGGTAACCCGCCATGCCCCAGACCCATTTCCCTGAAGAGTTCAGTGTCGTCAACCGCTACATCGTGCGCGCCATGTTGTGGCTGAACGGCTTTGCACACATCGTGATCGGGCTGGCACTGGCCGTTTCGGTCATCATGTTCACCTGGCTGTTCTTCGTGGATGTGAAAGAAGCCGCCTACTCACACAACCTGGTGCATGGCTTTTTGCATGCGCTGGGCACATTGATGTTGCTGTGGTCGGTGTCGGCGCTGATCTCGGCCGAGATCAGCTATCTGATGGGCAGCAAGCTGCGTGTGGAGACCTTCATCGAAGTGGCCATGGTGCTGGTGCTGCGCAAACTGATCGTGCTGCCGGTGCAGGAGATCACGCCCACCGCGGAAGAACTGTTCCTGTGGGTAGGCTCAGGCCTGGGGCTGGCCATCACCTTCGTGCTGGTGCGCTGGGGACAGAAACAGCTGCATGATTAAGCCGTTTCTGCTTGCCTCCCGATGACCGAGTCCAGCACCGACCAGCTATTCATGCAGCAGGCGCTACAACTGGCTGCCGAAGCCGCCGCGCTGGGCGAAGTGCCAGTGGGTGCGGTGGTGGTCAAGGATGGCATCATCATCGGGCGTGGCCGCAACGCTACCATCAGCGGCAATGATCCCACTGCGCATGCCGAGATCATGGCCATGCGTGACGCCGCCGCGTATCTCGGCAACTACCGTCTGGTGGACTGCAGCCTGTATGTCACCCTGGAACCGTGTGCCATGTGCAGCGGCGCCATCCAGCATGCGCGCATCACCCGCCTGGTGTATGGCGCGCACGACCCCAAGACTGGTTGCTGCGGCAGCGTGCTGGACCTGATGGCAGAACCCAGACTCAATCATCACACCCAGGTCGCAGGCGGACTGCTGGCAGCGGATTGCGGCCAGATCCTGTCCGACTTCTTCGCTGTGCGCCGACGCAAAGCCAAACCTGTGACTGACGTGGCCTCCCCGGACGCAGACGGCGGACAATAAAAAACCGGCCCCGAAGGGCCGGCCAGATCCGCTTGCCAGCGAATTCCGTGCTTATTCGCGGTCGCCAGCAAACGCCATCAGCAGTTGCAGCAGGTTCACGAACAGATTGTAGATACTCATGTAGATGCCCAGCGTGGCCATCACGTAATTGGTTTCGCCACCGTTCACGATGCGGCTCACGTCATACAGGATGAAGCCGGAGAACAGCAGCACTGCCACACCAGACAAGGCCAGCGACAGGGCCGGGATCTGGAAGAACAGGTTGGCCAGCGAAGCCACGATCAGCAGGATGATGCCTATCATGAGGAAATTGCCCATGAAGCTGAAATCGCGTTTGGACGTGGTGGCGATACCAGCCAGCGTCATGAAGATGATGCCGGTACCACCTGCGGCCAAACCGACCAGCTCGGCGCCATTACGCAGGTTCAATGCCACTTGCAGGATAGGGCCCAGCATCAGGCCCAGCATGAAAGTCAGGCCCAGCAGCAGGACCACGCCCATGCTGTTATTACGGTTGGCCGAGATCAGGAAGAACATGCCGAAGATCACCGCCAGCATGATCAGCGAACTCATGATCGGGCTGCCCTGCATCCAGCTGAAGTTCATGCTCATGCCGATGAACGCGCCGATCACGGTCGGGATCATGGTCAGGCCTAGCATGGCGTAGGTGTTACGCAATACCTTGTGGCTCTCGGCGCTAAGGCCGCCAGCTTGCGTGGAAACTTGATAATTGCTTTGCATCACTTACTCCTTGGTGAACAACTGAGTTTAAGACTACCCAAACTATAGCAAAGTTTCAACCTTGCTCATGTAACAAATCAGCTATAACAAATCGGTATCTGCGTCACAACGGCAGCGTGCCGGCCACTTTGCCGACCAGGCCCACCTCGTGCAGCGCATGCACGAAGCTTGCATCTTCACGCAACTGATCCATGCTGGCCGGATGATGCGCGCCGTGCATGCGTGCCAAGCGCGCCAGACTCTGCGCCGGCATGCGCCATTCCAGCCGGGCGAGCAGCTCATCGGCCAGATCGGGGCGGTTGCACAACAGCACCATATCGCAACCCGCCTGCAGCGCGGCCTGCGCACGTGTGGTGACATCGCCACCAGCACTCGCCGCCTCCATGGTCAGATCGTCACTGAAGATCGCGCCATTGAAGCCCAGCCGCTGGCGCAGCACTTTCTGCAACCAGCGCTCCGAGAAGCCGGCCGGCTTGTCGTCCACCGCAGCGTAGATCACATGCGCAGGCATGATGGCCGGGATGCCGTCGTCTATCATGCGCCGGAACGGCTGCAGATCCGCCTCGGCGATGCGGTCGAAACTGCGCTCATCCACCGGCATGGCCACATGTGAATCCGCCACCACGAAGCCGTGACCCGGGAAGTGTTTGCCTACCGCCGCCATGCCGCCTTTTCTGAGCCCCTGCATGAGCGCGAACGCCAGCTCGTGGATGGCCTGGGTGTCCGCATGGAACGCACGGTCACCGATGACCAGGCTTTCGCCATAGTCCATGTCCAGCACTGGCGTGAAGCTGAAATCCACGCCATGCGCACGCAGTTCGGCGGCCAGGATCCAGCCCGCCGCCTCGGCCAGCTGGCGCGCACGCTTGGGGTGCTGGTCCCAGATCTTGCCGAACTCGCGCATGGGCGGGATGCGCGTGAAGCCGTCGCGGAAGCGCTGTACACGCCCGCCTTCATGGTCCACGCCGATCAACAGCGGTGGCTGCCGCACCGCATGGATGCTGGCGGTCAGCGCTTTGAGCTGCGCACAGGAGGTGTAATTGCGGGCGAACAGGATCACCCCGCCCACCAGCGGATGCTGCAGGCGGCGGATATCGTCGTCGGTCAACTCGGTGCCGACGACATCGAGCATGATGGGGCCTAAACTCATTCTGCACCTTTCATGCTGAACGGATTGAAATCGGTGTTACGGTCATAGTAGTCCTCGTTCTCGGCGCGCTTGAGCCAGGCCACGATTTTATAGGTGATGGGCATGAACGCCACCTCCACGGCCACCTTGGCCACGAATTGTATCCATACCACATACCAGATCTGATCATCCGGGATCACACCGGTGCCATAGAACGCCAGCGGGAAGAACAGCACGGTATCCACGCCCTCACCAAAGATGGTGGACCCGGTCATGCGCCCCCACAGGTGACGCCCGGCAGTCCAGATCTTCATCTTGGCCATGATGTAAGAGTTGACGAACTCGCCCGCCGCAAATGCCACCAGACAGGCCAGCGAGACGCGCCAGGCCGAACCGAACGCCACTTCGTACTCGTGTTGATTGTCCCAGAACGGCGCTGGTGGCAAGGCCACGATCACCCAGGCCATGAAAGACGCGAATGCCAGCCCCAGAAACCCGGCCCAGATCACCCGGCGTGAATTGGCATAGCCATACACCTCGGTGAGGATATCGCCAAAGATGAACGAGATCGGGAAGAACATGATGCCCGCGCCGAAGGTCAGCGTATCCATGCCCAACACGCCGAACGGCCCCAGCTCGATCTGCGCCACCTTGGCCGGTCCGATCAGGTTGGAACACACCAGCACGGTGACGAACGCGGCCATCATGAGGTCGTAGTGACGATACTGGCGTTTGGCTTGCATACGGCTTATAGCCTGGAAGAAGAAGGATGGTTCATGTTAGCAGGGAAACGCCAGCACATCAGTCGCTGCGCCGTACATCCAGCGCATCGCGCAGGCGGTCACCCAGCACATTCACGGCCAGCACCAGCGACATCAGGCTGAAGCCCACCGCCAGCACATAATGTGGTGCCACCAGCAGATAACGCACACCATCACGCAGCATGCTGCCCCAGGAGGCATGCGGAGCCTGGATACCCAAGCCCAGAAACGACAGGCTGGCCTCCGCGATGACCAGCCCGGCGATGCCGTAAGTGGCTTCCACCAGCAGCGGCGCAGCCAGCAAAGGCAATATATGCCGCAGCAGGATGCGCGGCACGCTGGCGCCCAGAGACTCGGCCGCCTGCACATGCTGGCGTTGCCGCAAGGACAAGGCCTGCACACGCGTCAGCCGTGCATAGCCCACCCAGGAGGTCAGGCATAGCGCCATCACCAGATTGAGCAGGCCTGGCCCCAGCACGGCCGCAAACGCAATGGCCAGCAGGATGCCAGGAAAAGCCAGGAACACATCGGTGATCTGCATCAGCAGCCGGTCCAGCCAGCCGCCGTAATACCCGGCCAGCAGTCCCAGCAAGGTACCAAACAGCAGCGTGATGCTGGTGACCACCAGGGCCACACTGAGCGCCACCGAGGCACCCTCTAGCAAACGGGACAGGATATCGCGCCCCAGATCATCACGCCCCAGCCAGGCGCTGCTGTCCGGCAAAGCCAGCAAGTGGCTCAGGTCGATCTGGTCCGCTTGAGCAAAACCGGGCAGTGCCAGCCCTGACACGGACAGCAGCAAACCCAGCAGCGCGGCCAGCAGCCAGAACAGCACTACATACCCAGCCCAGTGCTTCATGACGCGAACCGGATACGCGGGTCCAGCCTGGCGTAGACCAGGTCGGTGAGCAGATTGACCAGCACATAACTCAGGGCGATCACCAGCACACAGGCCTGGGTAACCGGATAATCGCGTTTTTCGATGGATTCCACCAGCAAGCGGCCTATGCCGTCCCAGCTGAAGATGGTCTCGGTGATCACGGCCCCAGCCAGCAGCGAACCCAGTTGCAGGCCCAGCACCGTCACTACCGGCAGCAAGGCGGCCCGCATCGCATGCCCCAGGATCACCTGCCGTTCAGGCAAGCCCTTGGCGCGCGCTGTGCGCACATAATCCTCGTGCAGCACTTCCAGCAGGCTGGCGCGTGTCATGCGGGTGAGGATGGCAGCCAGGCCGAAGCCCAGCGTCAGCGCAGGCAGAACCATAGCCCAGCGCCCTTCCATGCCACTCACCGGCAACCAGCCCAGCCACAGCGCGAACAGCAGCATCAACAAAGGGCCCAGCCAGAAGTGCGGCATGGCCGACAGGGTCAGGCTGGCGATGGTCGCCAACTGGTCAGGCCAGCGTCTGGCGTGCAAAGCCGCCAGAATACCGAGCGGCAAGCCGATCAGCACGGCGATCGCCAGCGCCAGCAAAGCCAGTCTCAAGGTGGCAGGCAGGCGTTCTGCCAGCAGCCCGGCGATGTCGGCACCACTATGGATGGAGCGCCCAAAATCCCCCTGGGTAAGCTGCAGCAGGTAATGGCCGAACTGCACAGGCAGCGGCTGATCCAGGCCCAGCGCAGCACGTAGCCCGGCACGGTCGGCCTGGGTGGCGGATTCGCCAAGCATCACCTCGACCGGATCGCCCGGCACCAGATGCACCAGCAAAAAGGTCAGCAGCAGCACCCCGAACACCACCGGCAGCACACCCAGCAAACGTTTAAGCATCGTTCCTAATCATCACGTTCAAGGATAGCCTTCAAAAATAGCGTTCAAGCAGCGTTTTCAAGCATGGATGTGCACGACGGTGCCAACCGGCACCTGCTCGAACAAATCGATCACATCGGCATTACGCATGCGGATACAGCCGTGCGACTGCGCCACGCCCATGGGTTCGCTATCCGGTGTGCCGTGGATGTAGATGTAACGCTGCATGCTGTCCACCGCGCCCAGGCGGTTGATACCGCGCTCGCAGCCGGACAGCCACAGGATACGCGTCAATATCCAGTCCCGTTGCGGATGCGCCGCTGCCAGCGCAGGCGACCAGATCTCGCCTGTAGGGCGTCGCCCACGGAACACCGTGCCCACCTCTGCGCCCTCGCCTATCCTGGCCCGCACCACATGCTGACCACGCGGCGTGCAGCCGCTATCTTTAAGCTCACCCGGCCCGTTCAGTGCGGTGGAAACCGGATATTGCGCGCGCAGCTGCCCGGTGGCGTCCAGCAGGCGCAGGGTCTGGTCAGGGATGGAGATATCGATCTGCATAGGTTTTGTTAGGGATAGGCTTTGATAATCGTTCCGTTTTTTTTGATCAGTACGGCTTTTGATCAATACAGCTTTAACCCATCGCCGGTTTGGATGCTGCTTAAACGCAATGGTACAGCCAGTATTGACACAATATCACCCAGGCCTACCAATGCGCTGGTGGCTGCCTTGAGGTATGAAACACACGCAGGATTTCAATCTGCTGACCACGGATGCGGTAAGGCAAGAGATAAGGCAAGCCTGTCACCAGCAGCTCTCGCGTACCCAGCACCCGGCCTGGCCGGCCCGATGCTGGCAGGGTCTTGAGTTGTTGCACCGCACTCATGATGCGCGCCACCACCATGGCCGCCGCCTGCGGGTTCTCAAGCGCAATATAGGCGGCGATCTCGTCCAGATTATTGAGCGCTGCACGCAGCCACTTCACCTGCATGTCAGCCAGGTTCCGTGTGACGCCATTTCTCTGTCACCGCCTGCAACTCCTGCTCGCTGGCAAAATCACCGGCGTCAGCCTCTAGCAATGCCTGCTGAATCTCGTGGATCTGCCATTCATTGGTTTCCACATAAGCGCGTATCGCCTCTGCCGCCAGAAATGAACGGCTGCGATTGGTGGCATCGGCCAGCTTTTCCAGCTTTTCCTTGATGCCATCCTCCAGTCGGATGGTGACGGTCGTGGTCATGAAAGCCTCCAAACACAATGTGTACATGCTAACACATGCGATTCACAGCCCGGTATGCACCTATCAAACCGGCATCAAGGTTCAACACTTCTACGCAGGCTGACCAAACCGTCCCAGTTGCCGTCCGGCCGTAACTGATAAGCCTGCATGTCCACACGCATCGCGGCAAACTGTCCTTCGTACCACAGCGGCAGATACGGCAGTTGCGCATGCACACGCTGCGTCACCGCTGGCCAGTCCGCCGCCGCTATCATGCCGTCCAGCACCGGGTCGGCATAACGCCCACGGTTGGCCCCACGTGGCGGCACGCTGCCGGCATGGAACGCCAGCCGGTAGATCTCCGGGGTGCGCAGCCCCACCCAGGTCAGGCCATATAACTGGAACTGCCCCTGTTTGATGTCCTCGAAAAAGGTACCCCAATCCAGGCTGCGGATCTCCAGTGCGATGCCCGCCGGTTTCAACTGGGCCTGTAATATGGTGGCAAGACGCACGCGCTGCGCATCGGTGGAGGTTTTATATACCAGCTTGAGCGGCAGCGGCACGCCTGCCTCGCGCAGCAAGGCCAGTGCACGCGCCGGATCATACGCATAGGCCGCCAATCCAGCATTGCCCGCCCAATGTTCGGGCGGCAGCACTGCACCAGCCACACGGCTGCCCGGCACCAGCGCCTGGCGCACGATGGCCGCCACATCCACACCATGGGCGATGGCCTGGCGCACGCGCAGGTCTTGCAGCACCGGATCGTTAAAATTGAAGCCAAGGTAGGAGAAATTGGCACCGGGCGCGCTTTGCACCTGGATGCCAGGACGCCCCTGCAAATAGCGCAGCAATTCGGGCGGCAAATCCCCCTGCAACAGATCCACCTCGCTGCGCAGCAGCTTGAGCACGCGCACGGTGGGGTCTTTCACCTCGCTGATCTGGATGCGCTGCTGATCGGCCAGCCGCTCTAAGGTCAACGCACCCTGCCAGCTCACAAAGCGCAACGGCCCGCTGCCGACTGGCGCACGCGCAAAATCATGCCCAGCCTGGATCAGCGCCGCAGGCAGGATGCCCACCACCAGCCGCGCCGGAAAATCCGCATCCGGCTGTTTCAGCTGGAACAGCACGGTGTCGTCGTCCACCGCATCCACACGCTGAATGTTGGCGAACTCCGCACTGCGTGGCGACGCAGCCATGCCCATCAATGAACGGTAAGTGGCCACCACGTCATGCGCGGTGAGCGGCTGACCATTGTGGAACGCACGCAGCGTGCCTGTGGTGTTCGGCACCAATGTGAAGCGGTAATGGGTCGCGTCCAGCCTCTCCCAGCTGGCCAGCGCAGGCACCGGACGCGACTGTGCATCGAAATCCACCAGCGGGCGATACAACAAGCGGTTGACGCGCTCGGAAGCAGCATCGGTGGCCACGCGCGGGTCCAGGTTCACCGGGGCCTGTGCCACGGCCATGCGGATGGGGGCGTAGGCCGATGTGGCTGGCGGTGTGGCGGCAGGCTGCTCCCCGCAAGCCGTCAGCGCCAGCGCCAGCGCATAAGCAGGTAGTGCAACTGGGTGGGTACTCGCGGGTAAAACCAGGCTGGAGCCGGAGCGGAAACTAGAAAAAAGCTCATAGAAGAAGCAGGAGAAGAAGCGGATGCGCAGCATGTGCGCAGTCTACTTGAGATTACAATCGCTGGCATGTCCACCCCACCCTCACCAGCAGCCAGCCACCTCGCGCGCAGTTTCAATGCCGTGGAGCCTGCACAGATGCATACCCTGATCCTAGGTTCCATGCCGGGCGTGCGCTCCTTGCAGGCGCAGCAATATTATGCGCATCCGCACAACGCGTTCTGGCCTATTTTGAGCGGGCTGCTAGGCATCAAGGCAGCGTGCTATGCAGCGCGCCTGAGCCAGTTGCAACAACACGGCATCGGGCTTTGGGATGTGCTGGCCTCCTGTGAGCGAACCGGCAGCCTGGATAGCGCCATCCAGCCGCAAAGCCTGCGAGTCAACGACTTCGCGCCCATGCTGACGCGCCACCCGGAACTGCAGCGCATCATCTTCAACGGCAGCACCGCATACACGCTGTGGCGACGCCATGTGCACGCGCTGCTACCCGCCTCGCCCGCAGTGCAACTGATACGTGCGCCCTCCACCAGCCCGGCACACGCCGCCATGTCTCTGCACGCCAAGCGCGAGGCCTGGCAACTTGCCCTGCAAGGCCACCCGCGGCACTATAGCGCGCCATGACAAGCAGCCCACCCCACATCAGCTGGCGCATCGCGACGCACGCCGACACCCCTGCCATCGTGACGCTGGTCAACAGCGCTTACCGGGGCGACGCCAGCCGCGCTGGCTGGACTACGGAAGCCGACCTGCTGGACGGCCAGCGCACCGAAGCCGACGAGATCAGCGAGCTGATCGCGGCAGCGGATTCCCTGTTCATTCTGGGTTTTGCACAGCACAGCCTGTGTGCCTCCGCCCATCTCAAGCGCGACCCGGTTGGGGCTTATCTGGGCATGGTGGTGGTCAACCCGCAGCTGCAGGCGCGTGGCATAGGTCGGGCACTCATCGCAGAATGCGAAAGGCTGGCGCAGCAGCAATGGCAGGCCAACACCATGCGCATGACCGTGATCACCCTGCGCGAGACGCTGATCGCCTATTACCAGCGGCTGGGCTATCAGCGCACCGGCATCCTGCATGCCTTTCCGCGTGACCCGCGCTTTGGCATCGCCAAGGTGGAGGGCCTGGTGCTGGAAGAACTACGCAAGCCCCTTGCCGATCAAGCGCATCTTCAACAAACCAGCTAGGCCGTTCGGGCCAACAGCCGCCGGGTATCGATAGCCTAGCCTGCGCTGTTGCCGCTGCGATCTAGGGGTTGAACGACCGTCCGCGGGTGCCAAAGAACTCTTCCATCAGAAAATCCTCCAGCCCGGCATTGTCTTCCCTGCGCGCTGACAGCGTGACGGTACGACCCAGACGGCGCGACTCCCAGGGGAAATCGCCCGGGTTGTCCTGACGGATACGCTCGATCACACGCCGGATGATGGCTTTATTGATGTCGCCATCGGCACCGGGTTCGATCTCGTAGGTTTCCTGTTTGGAGATGCTGTAATCGCCCTTCCAGCCGTTGAAGCGGATGGTGGCACTGCGGCTGTTCTTGCTCAGCACAAGGAACATGCCGCCGTTGCTGTCACGGCCTTGCAGGTTGCGCTTGATGATGGCGTCCCGCCGCTCTTCTTCGGTAGGGCCACGTTCCCTGGCCACTGCATCGGCGTTCTCGATCGCGGCCAGCCGCTCCTCGCGCTCGCGCCGCGCCCGCGCTGCGGCGATGTAAGACATCATGTCAGTAGGCTCCGCGCTGTCGGGCTGCGCAGGCGGAGGGGGCGGCGGCAAAGGACGCGTTTGCACGGGTGGTTCATCCACGGGTGGCTTGTCCACCGCCATCACCGGCGGCGCCTTGGGCGCGGGCGCGCGTTTAGCCGGGCGCGGCTTGGGTGGCGGCTGTAGCACCGGCGCCTCCACCGGCGGTGGAGGTTCGGCCTGCCTGGCTGGGGGTGGGCTGAGTTGCACCACGATCTCTTTGCTCGGCGTGGTGGCGCCCGATGGCGGCATCAGCGGCGTGGTCGGAAAAAAGAAGAACAGCAGCACCGCATGCACAAGGATGGACGCGATCGCCGCCACCAGCGTATTACGGCTGATGCGGATATCAAGCGTGCGATCACCTCGACGCGACTTGGACCATGGCAGTTCTGGGTTTTGGGATGCGGATGACAAGATTTCGGCGTTACTTCGCTGTTCAGTAGGCTCAGGCGAGCATTCGGAATCAATGGTAAACGAGGTCAGACCAGATAGTGCGCAATCGGTTGATAAATAAATGCAGGAAATGGACAGATCGCCAGCATGAATTGCAATTTAAAGACGGATATTCAGCATCTGATGGAATGAAGACACCCGCATTTTGGGCTACTCGATAGCGTAGACAAGTTTCGAGAACATGCCCGGCGATGGCGAAAATGTGAACTTAAGCAACTTCAATACATGCTGGTTCATGCCATATAAAAACTATCAATATAAAATAAATCAACACCTTGCCAGAGGTAGCGACCTCCCCCACCCCAGCACGATCACCGTTTCACACATTCGCCATACGGCTGTCATGTATGAATCATCTAATAGCTGCCTTTCAGGTCACCCTAGAGGATTGAGAAAACATGGCAACAGCGATCAGCAATTCATTTATCGACGCACGCTTTGATGTGCTGGATTCCATTGCACTCAGCGGTGCGGAAATCTCCGCCTACGATGCGGCTTCCCAGAAATTCTTTGTGACCACGCCAGGTAATGGCCTGCTGATCGTGGATGCCAGCGACCCGGCAAACCTGATACTGGAAAAGACCCTGGACCTCACCGCTGAGCCGTTTTCCTTTGTGAATGGCGTCAACAGCGTTGCCGTAAAAAACGGCATCATCGCAATTGCCGTCGAAAACTCCCCCAAAACCGAGCCCGGCAAGGTGTTGCTGATCAATGCTGACGGACAATTGCTGAACAGCATCACCGTAGGCGCGCAACCAGACATGCTGACCTTCAGCCCGGACGGCAGCAAGATTCTGGTGGCCAACGAAGCTGAACGCAGTGCGCCCAATGGCGCGATTGATCCTGAAGGGTCCATTTCCATCATTGACCTGTCTGGCGGCGTGGCACAAGCCAGCGTACAGACCGCTGACTTCACTGCATTCAATGGCACAGAAGACGCTCTGCGCGAAGCCGGGGTACGCATTTTTCACGGCAAAACGGTTAGCCAGGACGTGGAGCCCGAATACATCGCCGTGAGCCCGGATGGCAAAACGGCCATGATCACGCTGCAGGAAGCCAATGCCGTGGCCATTCTGGACATCGCAACAGCCAAGATTACCGAGATTGTGCCTCTGGGCCTGAAAAGCTATGAAGGCATGAAGTATGACTTCAGTGACCGCGACAGCAGCACTGGCGGCAACGCCTATGTGCCTACCTCCAACAAGCCGGTGTTTGGCATGTACATGCCGGATGCCATCGCCGCGTTTTCGACTGCTGGTAAGACTTACTACGCGATTGCCAATGAAGGCGATGACCGTGACGATTTCATCACTGGTGGTGAAAAAGCACGCTTGTCCAGCCTGAAGCTGGATCCGGAAAAATTCCCCGATGCCGCCGCATTGCAAAGCAACTCATCCTTGGGGCGCCTGAACACACCGGACCCTGACCAGGTAGGCCAGTGGATCTCCGGCGATACCGACGGTGATGGCGACATCGACCAGATTCTGGCCTACGGTGGCCGCTCTTTCTCGATTCTGGATTCCACCGGCAAGGTGGTGTTTGACAGCGGCGATCATATTGAACGTTACATGGCGAGCCAGGGCAATTTCAGCAGTGGCGGCACGTTTGATGACAGCCGCAGCGATGACAAAGGACCAGAGCCAGAAGGCGTGACCATTGCCACCATCGCCGGCCGTAGCTTTGCCATCGTTGGTGTGGAGCGTGGCGGCGGTGGCGCGATGATTTACGACGTGACCAATGTGGACCGCGTGCAGTTTGTAACCTATGTGCGTAACCTGGGCGACATTTCCCCTGAAGGCCTCACCTATGTCAGCGCAAGCGACAGCCCCACCGGTCAAGCGCTGCTGGCACTGACCAACGAGGTGAGCAACACCCTCACCGTGTTTGGATTGACCCGTATCCTGCAGGGAACCGACCGCTCCGAGCGCCTGGCCTCTGGCGAAGGCGTGGATGAACTGACTGGCGGCGGTGCCAAGGATGTGTTTATTTTTGGGGATGTGACCCAGATCGGCACACGTGCAGGCGCACGCGATGTAGTGACCGACTTCACCAGCGGGCTAGACCACCTGGATTTCCGCAAGATCGACGCAAACGTCCTGGCACGTGGCAATCAGAAATTCGTGATGGCAGAGGCGTTTGAAGTGGGCGTGGCGGGTCGTCTGGTGGCAACCCAGGTCGGCGAAGACACGCTGCTTTCTGGCGATGTGAACGGTGACGGGCAAGCTGACTTTACCATCGAACTGCTGGGCGTGAGCAAGCTGGAAAACGTGGACATCCTGTTCTAGATTCACAGCCATCCGGGGTTGGACACGTTAACAATTTACGCAACTTGATTATGTTGAGTTCAGTCAGTGGCTTAAAATTGAATCGCGTGTCCGCCCATTTCTTTCGGCACGCGCCTTGATGGCAATACTTATACCATCTTGGCGGCAGCGTAATACCCATGCAAACCACCTCTTAGCGACAGGGTCAAGGAACGTGATAGCTGCTTTTCAAGCGCCCTGCTGCAGACTGCCTGCCGCCCGTGGCTGGCTGCAACACACCCGCCTTGCCCAGGCCGAACGGCGGCATGTTGACATAGACGTTTTCATACCCACCCGGCGAGACGTGATAGGTTTCATGCCAGATACCAACCGAGCCATCAGTACCCACCGCCTGATTGAACGCACGCCAGGCTGGCAGATGCTCAGCCTGCTTATCTTTGGCGTAGGCCAGCAACTGCTCCATCGAGCGCCAATATTGCACGAAGATGATGTTGCGAGAGAACCACATTTCGGCGTGTATCAAGCCCAGCTCCGGCTGGCGCTTCAACTCCCTGAGCATGCGCGGCATGGCAGCCGCCGCAGGCAGCCACTTATGCACTTTCAAGGGTTGGTTGATGCGCATGCCGATGAGAAACACCACGAAGTCCCCATCAAGCGTCGCCGTCAGTCGTTCTTTGTGGATCACGAATAAGCCCCCTCATGAAAAAACAAGACTACACAATATAATCAATCACTTGAATTGACTCAGGTGCGTACTGTCATGCTGCGTGATGAAAGCGGATACCCCTATGGCTGACGCAGGGCCACAGAATAAAAGTTCAGGTGGCTGATCGTTGCAGATTGAGTATTAGACCGGGTAAGCGTGAATAAAAACCGAGCACAATCATAGCTTTAGCCGTCAATATCGTGTCTGACCCTATTTATTAATTCAAGGCGCCCGCAGTAGCTTGCAAAGCGCCCTGAAACAGCCACCGGAACGCGCCAGCCGTCTCCAGCGCTGGATCGTGGAAGTCTATGCGCGGGTGGGCTACCACAAGACGCTGATTGCCATTGCCAACAAACACGCCCGCATTCTGTGGGCGATGCTGGCCAAAGACGAAGCCTATGACGCCGACGCCTGGAAGCGAAGCGTGACACCAGCGTAAAAGAGCAACCGCACTGCAAAATGCAGCGATAGCCAAGAGGTAAGACCGAGCACCTGGAGAACCTGACTAACCTGATGGCCGGCAACACGCGGGGGAGCCTGATCAGCGAACCCGGCCAGGCCGATGAATGAATGAGGTCCAGGTGCGCGGCTAATATCATGGCCCGCGAAGCAACAATGATCCGCAACAAGGCCGACTAGAGAGATGCAGTCTGATCCTTGAAGTTATCGGGCAATTGCAGGGGAAAGTAGTACCAATCAACAATCAAGGCGCATCCATACCCGGCTTCACCGGGTGTCAGGATCATTATGCTTGACGGGCGGGGGAAGTCCCTAGAGAGGGGTTAGGCATTATTCTTTAAGTAGCTCAGAAAAGTTATTGGCTTTTTCGACTACTAGATTTACAGAAATAGTGCTTGTGGATGAGTATGTAAACAAACGTGAGCGAATTTTGTAGGCGTCATCAGTAACTGAAAGGCAAACATAATCGCCGACTGTCGGTATGTCTGAAATTGACTGAGCTGTTAAATTGTCTTCGTTAAGTGCACAATCATCAGGCCTTTTGGTTGTTTCATTCCATTCTTGGTATTGAATCGTAATCGTAGTTGTCATAGTTTTCCTTAAAAGTTTAGTATTTGATATCAATTTATTTTTAATCAGTATGACTAAATTATTTTAGTACGTCCTAATTTTCTGTAGAAAATCAATCAATATCGGCGGTGCTCACGTTACTTGATCAAGACCGGTAGGGCGTACCCGCTTGCGGTACGCCGTATGAATAATATCCAGTACTTCGTCCATCTTCAAAAACCGAAACACGCATCTCAACAGCAACTCAATCTTAAGGGCAAATGCTTTGGTTTGTTTACTCATTTCGTGCACTTCTTTGCGGCGTAGCGCAAGCGGGCAGGCCCTATTGGGCTGCAACGCACCACGGGCAGATATGCCCTACCACCCTGATAGTTTGCCACCGCGTAGCAAAGCCCGAGGTTTCAGCAGTACTGGCAGCAACATCATGCCGCCCTAGACATCAGCCCCGCTCAAACCAGGCGATCGATTCCACATGCGCGGTATGCGGGAACATATTGATCACGCCCGCCGCACGCAGTCGGTAACCTTTGAGGTTGACCAGCACCCCCGCGTCGCGCGCCAGCGTGGAGGGGTTGCAGGATACGTAGACGATGCGCTCCGGGCCCCACAGGGCTTGCGGCACGCCCTCTTCGTTCACGGCGTCCGGCAGGGATTTGACCAGGTCCAGCGCGCCGTCACGCGGCGGGTCGATCAGCCATTTGTCGAAGCTACCCAAGGTTTGCAGCAGTTCGGGGGTCATTTTGAACAGGTCAGCCTCGCGGAACTCGACCTGGCCAGCCAGCCCGTTCAGCGCGGCGCTTTCCACCGCACGTGCCACCAGACTGGCGGAGCCTTCCATGCCCAGCACGCTGGCACCACTGCGGGCGATGGGCAGAGTGAAGTTGCCTAATCCGCAGAAAAAGTCGGCGATGCGTTCGTTTTTTTGCGGATCCAGCAATTGCATGGCGCGGCGCAGCATCACGCGGTTGATGTGCGGGTTGACTTGCGTGAACTCGGTGGGTTTGAACGGGTAGGTCAGTTCATATTCAGGCAGCGAATAACTCAGCCCCGGGCCATCCAGCGGGTAGAACGGTTTGACGGTGTCCGGGCCTTTGCTCTGCGTCCAGATCTGTACGCCGTGTTCATCGGCAAACGCCTTGAGGTGCGGGGTGTCTTGCGGCTGCAGGGCTTCCAGGATGCGCAGCACCAGCACGGTGGCGTGCTCGCCCACGGCCACTTCGATCTGCGGTAGCTGGTTGATGACACTGAGTTTGGCCACCAACTGCTGCAAGGGCACGATCAGGGCCGATATCTTGGGTGGCAGCACTTCGCAGCTGTCCATGTGCGCCACATAACTGCTGGCCTTTTCGTTGAAGCCGACCAGCACACCGCCCTTCTTGGGCACATGCCGCACGCGCAGACGGGCTTTGTGGCGGTAGCCCCAGGCCGGGCCGTAGATGGGCGGCATCATGGTCTCTGGCCTTACACGGCCGATGTGCCACATATCCGCTTCCAATAAACGCTGCTTGGCGGCCACTTGGCCGCTGAAGTCCAGATGTTGCAGGGCACAGCCGCCGCACATACCGAAGTGTTTGCATTTGGGCTTGGTGCGCAGGCCGGAGGGCGTGAGCACATCCACCACATTGGCCACTTCGTAGCTCTTTTTACTGCGGTGGGATTTGAAGGTGACGGTTTCGCCGATCAGCGCGCCATCGATGAAGATGGTCTTGCCATCCACATGGGCGACGCCACGGCCTTCCTGGTCCAGGGATTCAATTTGAGCGATAGGGAGCGTTTGCATAAATGATCATCAGTGCACTGAATGTGCCGCCTTGGTGCATGGCAGCGCAACCCTCTGCCAGACACGCCACAAAAGCGGCCCAACAGATTGATTATTCAATATAAAAATTAGCTTGTTCGCAAGGAACATTTATTGCATGCTGCTAGCACATCTTTATCGATGGCCAGACAAAATGCAGCCGCAAGAATATCACAAGGCAGCACCCGCCCTGCGCCCCGGCACCAGTTTTCGCAACCAGAGCTCGGGCGATTTTGAGCAGCAGGCCAGCCTGCTGAGCGGCTGGAATCAGGATTATGTGCAGCTTTCCTCCGGGGCGTTCAAAGGCTATGTCACCGAGCTGCATGTGCAAGGCATGCACCTGTTCCATGAATTCACCAGCCAGAGCCTGTTCCAGCACGGCCAGTTACCAGAATCGGTGATCGCCATCGGCGTGCCGCTGGCCTTGCAGAATGCCGGCATCTTCTGCGGCGCCCCATCCAGCACCCAGTCCCTGCACGTTTTTTCAGGCCGCAACGGCTTTGAATTCTATTCCCCCACCGGTCTGCTCATGGCCGGTATCGCGCTTGAGCGCCAGGAACTGCTGGCCTACATGGGCGAGGCTGGCGAACAGCAACTGAGCCGCGTGTGCCGTGACTCGCACCTGCTGCGCATGCCGGAGTCGCAACTGACCCCGCTGCGTGAGCTGATGACAGGCGCATTCGACATGCTGCGCAGCAACCCGGCGCTGATCCATCAACCGGTGGCCATGCAATCGCTCAAGCACCATGTGCTGCAACAGGTGGCCGCCGTGCTGGCGGGCGAAACCAGCGACGCACATGCCACCAGCGCTGCCAGCAAATGCTGGAACATGCTGGGCGAGTCACGCCAGTTCGTGCAGCAGCATTACGACAGCCCGATCAGCGTGGCCGACCTGTGCCAGCACCTGGACATCAGCCGGCGCAGCCTGCAATACAGCTTTCAGCATTACCTGCATACCAACCCGGTGGCTTACCTGCGCGCCGAGCGCCTGAACGGCGTGCGCCGCATGCTGAAAACCGCCAACTCCGTTACCGAGGCCGCCGCGCATTGGGGCTTCTGGCACTTCGGGCATTTCTCGCAGGAATATAAAAAGATGTTCGGCGAACTGCCCTCCACCACCTTCAAGCGCTTGCGTAGCCTGAATTAAGCAAGCTAGCCCGAACGGATGGGCAGGCAGTTCACCAGCACAGCTAGCCCTTCAAACTGGCTGCAATCACCGAGGCATACGTTGTTGTAGGGCGACCGATCAAACGGCTCAACTGACGCGCATCGTCAAACAGTGCGCCTTTGGCAGCCCCTGCATCCGAATCTGCCAGCAGTGCAGCAAATGCGGGCGGCAAACCTGCACCAGCCAGCGCATCTGCAAAGGCGGCTTGCGGTAGATCCTGATAGCTCACGCGCTGACCAGCCTGGCGGGACAACTCAGCGGCAAAATCAGCCAAGGTGTAGGCCTCATCACCCGCCAGCTCATAGACCAACCCTGCCTGACCCTCGCTGGCCATCACCGTGGCGGCAGCCTGTGCGTAATCGGCCCGGCTGGCGGAGGCGATCCTGCCTGTGCCAGCACTGCCGATGAATACGCCATGCGTCAAGGCAGGCTGAATGCTGGCGGCATAGTTTTCCGTATACCAGCCATTACGCAGCAACACGAACGGGATGCCGGAAGCCTTGAGCGCCTGCTCCGTCGCCACATGCTCGCTGGCCAGCGCAAGCGGTGAAGTGTCGGCCCGCAACAGGCTGGTATAGGCTAACAAGCCCACGCCTGCGCGCTGTGCCGCAGCCATCACCGCCTGGTGCTGCGCCACCCGGCTGCCAACCTCACTTGAGGAGATCAGCAGCACTTTGCTCGCCCCGTTGAACGCTGCATCCAGCGTATCCGGCCGGTTGTAATCCGCCTGCCTCACCTGTACGCCCAAAGCGGCGATGTCCTGCGCTTTTTCCGGGCTGCGCACGGCGGCCACGATCTGTGTTGCTGGTATTTTTTCAAGCAGGGACTGGATGACCAGACGGCCTAATTGCCCATTTGCACCTGTGATCACGATCATTTTTTGCTCCTTTGTAAAATGAGCAGTGACGATAACTGATACACTTACTTTTTGTAAGTACGTACAAAAAGGTGAGTGTCATGGTAAAAATCGCGGATGGAATCATGGATGAAATGAGCGCCTGTTCGGACCAGCCTGCATCGCTGGCCTCGGCCCTGCAGCGTGGAGCGTTGTTTGCTGCCAACTGCCCGTCCAGGACCGTGTTCAAGCACGTGACCAGCCTGTGGGGCGTGCTGGTACTGATCGTTCTACTGGCGGGCACGCACCGCTTCAGCGAGATCCGCAGAAAAGTGAACGGCGTGAGCGAGAAGATGCTGGCGCAGACCTTGCAAAACCTGGAGGCGGATGGGTTTGTGCTGCGCAAGGTTTACCCGGTGGTGCCACCGCATGTGGAGTACACGCTGACGGCGCTGGGGGAAGAGACAGCCAGGCATGTGTACGCGCTGGCCGAGTTGATAGAACGCAGTTACCCACAGATCGCGGCATTGCAAAACGCTCAGCAGGCGGGCGCAAGCGCATCCCGCTGACGGTTTAAGTTGCGCCGCTTTTGAGCATCATGGCGTGATGCTCACCCTCACTTGATCTGCAAGGACCCGGTGACCTCTTTCATATCACTCTCATCCTTGAGCGCGACGCCGGATACTTTCAGGCGCACCGCCTCACGTGCCAGCCACAGCAGTTTGTGCGCCGCGGCCGCGTAGTCCAGACCTTCCGGCCGCACATTGGAGATGCAGTTGCGGTCAGCATCGCTGCAGGCAAGCGTGGGGGCATAGGTGAGGTAGATGCCCAGGCTGTCGGGCGAGCTCAGGCCCGGACGTTCCCCAATCAACATCACCACCATGCGCGCCTTGAGCGTGACGGCGATCTCGTCAGCGATGGCCACACGGGCCTGGCTGGCGATCACCACCGGCCCCAGCGTCCAGTGTTCCGGCAGGCGCTGCACCAGTTGCTCCAACAAAGGCGGCACGTGGCGCTCCACCGCCATCGAAGACAAGCCATCGCCAACCACCACCAGCAGATCCACAGGCGCGGCCATGCTGGCCGGTAATGTTTGCAAGCTGTCCGCACTGTCCGCACTGAGGCGACGCCCCTGGTCCGGGCGCAGCAGATAGCTGTGACGGTCTGCGGCGCGGCTGTGCACCTGCACGGTGGGCAAACCTTGTGCTTCGATCTGCGCGGCCAGTTTGGCCACATCCAGCGGCAGATGCACGGCATCGCGTGCCATGGCATGCGCCAGGCCGAAATCCAGCACTTCTTTGGTAGGCAGGCTGCTGCCGACGCGGCCCAGTGCGATGCGCGCACGCGTGTGGCGACGCAGTTGCTGCCAGGGGTCTGGAGACAGGGCGTCGCTCATGCGGCCACCAGCAAGTGACGCGGCATGTTCTGCAACATGGCGTGCTGGCCGGTGACCGGCTGCACGCGTCCCTGCGCATCCATGATGTTCATCTGCATCAGCCATTGTTCGAACTCAGGCGCGGGTTTCAGGCCCAGCACCTTGCGCAGGTACAGCGCGTCATGGAACGAGGTGGTCTGATAGTTGAGCATGATGTCGTCGGCACCGGGGATGCCCATGATGAAGGTGATGCCTGCCGTGGCCAGCAGGGTCATCAAGGTGTCCATGTCGTCCTGATCGGCTTCGGCATGGTTGGTGTAGCACACGTCGCAGCCCAGCGGCAGGCCCAGCAACTTGCCGCAGAAGTGGTCTTCCAGCCCGGCGCGGATGATCTGCTTGCCGTCGTACAGGTATTCCGGGCCGATGAAGCCGACCACGGTGTTGCTGAGCAGCGGTTTGAAATGACGTGCCACCGCATAGGCGCGGGTTTCTATGGTCTGCTGGTCCACACCAAAATTGGCATTGGCGGACAAGGCCGAGCCCTGGCCGGTTTCAAAGTACATGACGTTGTGCCCTACCGTGCCGCGCTTGAGTGATAGCGCCGCCTCGTAGGCCTCCTTGAGGATGCCAAGGTTGATGCCGAAACTCTGGTTGGCTTTTTCGCTACCGGCAATGGACTGGAACACCAGATCGACCGGCGCGCCCTTCTCCATCACCTGGATCTGGTTGGTCACATGGGTGAGCACGCAGGATTGCGTGGGAATGGCGTACTGGCTGATGACGTCATCCACCAGATGGTACAGATCCATCAGCGCCGGGATGCTGTCCGTGGCCGGGTTGATGCCGATCACCGCATCGCCGGAGCCATACAGCAGGCCGTCCAGCATGGAAGCGGCGATGCCGCGCGCATCATCAGTCGGGTGATTGGGTTGCAAGCGCACGGACAGGCGTCCGGCCAGGCCTATGGTGTTACGGAAGGCGGTGGTGATCTGGCACTTTTTCGCCACCAGGATCAAATCCTGATTGCGCATCAGTTTGCTGACCGCTGCGGCCATCTCTGGCGTGACGCCGGGTGCCACACGCGTCAACGTGGCAGTATCGGTGCTGTCCAGCAACAGCCAGTCGCGGAAATCACCCACGGTGAGGTGGCTGATGGCGGCGAACGCCTGGGCATCGTGACTATCCACGATCAGCCGCGTCACTTCGTCGCTCTCGTAAGGGATGATGGGGGTATCGAGGATGTGCTTGAGCGGGATATCCGCCAGACACAGGCGCGCGGCCATGCGCTCGGCATAAGTCTCCGCCGCCACGCCTGCCAGGTAATCCCCGGAACGCGCCGGGGTAGCCTTGGCCAGCACCTCTTTCAAGTCCTTGAACTGGTAGGTATGCACCCCTGCCGTCGCTTGATACTGCATGTCATGCTCCTGCCTGCGTGGCCCTCAGCTGTACCTAATACAGAATAGAACAGCGAGGGCCATCCAACAATATTGCCTTGGTGCTTACATGCTCACGTGACGCTGATCCACCGCCGTATCACGCTGCTGCTGCGTGAAGTGGAAGTAGGCATAGGCGATGGCCATCAGTGCCAGGAACAGCAGCGCCAGCGTGAAGTTGAAGTAGATCATGGTCACCAGACTGAGCACCGCCAGCACCAGTGCGATGATGGGGAACACCGGGTAGGCCACGGCCGTGAACGGACGTTCCAGGTTAGGCTCCTTCTTGCGCAGCGAGAACAGGCTGAGCATGGACACGATGTACAGCACGATGGCGCCGAACACTGCCATGGTGATCAGGTTGGCGGTCAGCGTCATGCCACCGATCTGGATCAGGTCGTCACTGAGAATGGCCGCGATGCCGACGATACCGCCCACGATCAGCGCACGGTGCGGGGTTTTGAAACGCTCGTTGGTCTCGCCGAAATACTTGGGCATGTAACCGGCACGGGCCAGTGCAAAGATCTGCCGCGAGTAGCCGAGGATGATGCCGTGGAACGAAGCCACCAACCCGAACAGGCCTATCCACACCAGCATGTGCAGCCAGCCGCTGTGTTCACCCACGATCATCTTCATGGCCTGAGGCAAGGGGTCATTGATATTGGACAGCACGCGCCAGTCACCTGCGCCGCCGGCAAAGATCATCACACCCAGCGCCAGCGTCACCAGCGTCAGGATGCCCGCGATGTAAGCCTTGGGGATGGTCCGCTTCGGCTCCAGCGCTTCTTCTGCGGCCATGGCCACGCCTTCGATGGCGAGGAAGAACCAGATGGCGAACGGGATGGCCGCCACGATGCCGGTCAGCGCACCCATGGTGAATTCGTTCTCGCCGGCCCATCCGTGTGCCACGAAGTTGCTCATGGAGAAGCCGGGCGACACCACGCCCATAAACACCAGCAGCTCGATGATGGCAACCACGGTCACGAACAATTCAAAGTTGGCCGCGATACGCACGCCGAGGATGTTGAGCCCGATGAAGATGAAATACGCGCCTATGGCCATGGTCTTGGGGTCCACGCCGGGGAACTGCACGTTGAGATAAGCGCCTATGGCCATGGCAATGGCGGGCGGCGCGAACACGAACTCGATCAGGGTGGCAAACCCCGCCACAAACGCGGCTTTTTCGCCGAATGCGCGCCGTGCATAAGCAAACGGCCCGCCCGCATGCGGGATGGCCGTGGTCAATTCGGTAAAACTGAAGATGAAGGTGGTGTACATCAGGGCGATCAGCGCCGATGTCACCAGAAAACCCAAGGTACCGGCAGCAGCCCAGCCATAACTCCAGCCGAAATACTCGCCGGAGATCACCAGGCCGACCGCCAGGCCCCACAGGTGCCAGCCATTAAGAGACGACTTCAAGCTTGAACTCATGATGTTCCCCAGAGAAGGTGTGAAGGGGGCACGACGGCGGCGCCGTCATGCCCCATGCGGCTTAGAATGCGCGCGAGATGGACACGAAGAAGGTGTCCTTGGCCACGTCCGAGGTGGACACGGTGTTACGCAGACTCAGGAAGTCCTTGTAGGCATCCGGCTCGTTGGTGCCGGAATAGGTCCCCGCCAGCGACCAGCCACCCTTGAAGGATTTGGACACACCCGCCTTGTAGTAGGTGATGTCCAGACCGGTGGCATTGTTGATGACCTGACGACCCACCTGACCGATGAGGGTCCAGCTAGGCATCACTTCATAGGCGCCGTTCAGTTCGTAGAAGTAGGAACCCTTGGTGCTGCCGGTCACGCCTGCGCTCGGGTCACCCGCGAAGCCGAAGCCCAGACCGGAGTTGTTGGTGTTCCAGCCGAAGTATTCAGTGAAGGTGATGCCGGTCTTGAAGGTCAGCCATTTGTAATTCAGGCTGCCATAGGCTTCGCCGGTGTTCAGGCGGTTGGCGCGTGTGGTGCCAGCCGGGAAGGCGGGTGGGTTGAAGCCGGATTCTTTCCAGTCTGCGCCTGGGTACAAATAGTAGATCGCGCCCACGTCGTAGTTGATCTCGGTCTTGGGGATGACACTGCGGAAACCGGCGTACAGGTCGGTTTCCAGGTTGGCACCTGGCAACCAGTGGTCAGACACGTTGGAGGCGAAGAAGCCGCCATAGATACCGGACTTGTGCACTGCTTCCACGCTCATTTGCGCGGCGGGCTTGCCCCAGGTCTGCGATTGACCGCGGAAGATATAGTCACTCACGAAGGAGATGGTGGTCGGGAAGGTCCAGCTTGGCTCAGGCTCGGCCGCAGCGGCTTCCTCGGCCATGGACATCGCAGCGAAGCTCAGGCCATAGGCGGCGAGCAAAGCACCCAGCAATTTCTTGTGTTTCATCATGGTGATCCCCTAATTAAATTAAATGACGCAATACAAACGATTCAATACAAAAAATTTAATACAAAAGTGGTAGAGCTATCCTCGTACTTTGCGTTTGGGCGCACTATCCCAAATCGGCAAAGCGTCTCCTCCGTGCTACATATCCGCAGGTCAACCTGCTGTTTGTTGTAAAAACGCACGCCAGCTACCCAGTGCACTGATGTCCAGCGCCTGTTGCGTGGCATAGAACTCACACAAAAACCCCTGCGCCTGCTTGCCGTCTTCCAGCTTGAGCGTGCCAAAGCCGAGCGGGCCCGGCACGCTGGCGACGAAGGCACCGTAAGCCGCCAGCGGCAACTGCCACACCTCCACCTCGATCGCCACCCCGTCCGCGTTCACACGCAGCAGGCCGGGCCGTGGCGGGCTGTAGCAATCCAGCTTGTAAAGACGATATTCAGGCGCGGTGCGGGTCTTGCTCACCAGCGTGGCACCCAGTTCGGTGAGTTGATGATTGAGTGGCAGGCCGCTCATGTGCGCGCCACAGACCACGACGTCGACGGTGGTGCTCATAGGGTGACTCCAGTGTTAGCGTTGAATGGAATGCCGGTCGCGCCCAGCGTGCGCGCACTGCCATCCGGTTGTGCAGCACGGTCCCATGCAGCGGCGATAGCCAGCAGCGCGCTGTCTGTGAAGGCGGGGGCACACAGCGTGACGCCGAACGGCAAGCCATCCGGCTGAAACCCGGCCGGAATGGCAATGGCAGCCAGATCCAGCAGGTTCATGAAATTGGTGTAGTAGCCTAGATTGGAATTGGTCTGCACCGGGTCGGCATTGACTTCATCGATGCGGTAGATGGTGCCCGCGGTGGGGGTGACGATCACATCCACACTACCCCATACCGATGCCGCCTTGCGCTGCATGGCTTTCAGCCGGTACTGCGCTGCAAAGGTATCCGCTGCACTGAAGCGTGTGGCACCAGCGATGATGTTGCGCGTGACCGGATAGACTGCCTCCGCCTGTTGTTCGAAGAACGTGCGTATGGCGGCGTAACGCTCGGCCACCCAGGGGCCTTCGTAAAGCAGGCGCGCCGTTTGCAGAAAATCGGAAAAATCGATCTCCACCGGCGTGCCGCCCAGCGCCTGCAAGCGGGCCAGTGCGGTATCAAACAGGCCGGGGGTATGTGCATTGTCAAAGAACGCCAGCTGCTCGCGGCGTGGCACGCCAAAGCGGAACGCGCCGGGCAGCGGCCCGGCAGGCAATGGCGTGGGGGCAGCACGTGAATAAGCATCTTCGGCATCAAAACCCTGCGCCACCGCCAGCACCGTGGCGGCATCATCCGCTGTCAATGCAAAGATGGACATGCAATCCAGCGTGCGGCAGGCCGGCACCATGCCCTGCGTACTCAGCAGGCCGCAGGACGGCTTGAGACCGACCAGATTATTGAACGCCGCCGGCACACGGCCGGAACCGGCGGTATCGGTGCCCAGGCTGAAACTCACCATGCCGCTGGCCAGCGCCACCGCCGAGCCGGAACTGGAGCCCCCGGAAATGAAGGCCGGGTCGAAACTGTTCTGGCAGGCACCATACGGCGAGCGCGTGCCGACCAGGCCGGTGGCGAACTGGTCCAGATTGGTCTTGCCTACCGGGATGGCACCCGCGTCTATCAGCTGCTGCACCACCGTGGCACTGCGTTCCGGCACGTAGGCATATTCAGCGCAGGCCGCCGTGGTGGGCACACCGGCCAGATCGATATTGTCCTTGATGGCGAACGGGATGCCATACAGCGGCAAGCTGGCCGGGTCTTTGTCCAGCAAAGCCTCGGCGTAGGCGCGCATCTCCTCCAGTGACAAGCGGTAGATCCAGACATGGCCAGCATCCTCGCTGCCGATCAGGCTATCCAGTGCCTGGACCAGGGCCAGCGGCGTCAGGCTGCCCTCCAGATACTGCTGGCGCAGAAACGGCATCTGCAGATTGAACGGCATACTCATGCTGCCAACTCCTCATCGATGATCAATAACGATTGCCCGGCGGCCACCTGCCCCCCGGCCTGACACAGCACCTGGCTGACCGTGCCGGTACAGGGCGCCAGCACGCTGATCTCCATTTTCATGGACTCCACGATCACCACGGCGTCACCCTCCCGTACCTGGTCGCCAGGCTGCACATTGACCTGCCAGACGTTGCCGGAGATATGTGCATGGGCGGCACGCTGCTGGTCGCCCAGCACGTGCACCGCATCCGTGACGCCAGCCGTGTCCTGCTCTTGTTGATAATGGGCCTGACCGGTGGCGATCCAGTGCTCGCGCTCGGCCTCGAACGCGGCCTGCTGGGTGGCCTTGAACGCGGCGATGGAATCCGCCTCATCCAGCAAAAACGCCTGGTAATCACGCAGCCGCAGGGTCTGTTCCTCGATGCGCAGCTTGAACTTGCCATGCGGGAAATCGGCACGGATCTGCAGCAGCTCTGCCGCACTCACCGGGTAGAAACGGATCTGGTCGAAGAAGCGCAGCAGCCAGGGCTTGCCGTCACGGAAATCGGCGGTCTCGCGCCAGCGGTTCCACATCTGCAGCGTGCGGCCCACGAACTGGTAGCCGCCCGGCCCTTCCATGCCGTACACGCACATATAAGCGCCGCCTATGCCCACCGCATTCTCCGGGGTCCAGGTACGGGCCGGGTTGTATTTGGTGGTGACCAGACGATGACGCGGGTCCATGGGCGTGGCCACCGGCGCGCCCAGGTACACATCGCCCAGCCCCAGCGTGAGGTAGCTGGCTTCAAACACGATGCGCTTCACGTCGTCCACACTGGGCAGGCCGTTGATGCGGCGGATGAACTCGATGTTGCTGGCATGGCCGCTGGCCACATCGCACCAGGGCGCGTCCTTGCGTACCGACTGCATGTATTTTTCGATGGCCAGCTGGGTGGCGGCATCGTCCCAGGACAAGGGCAGATGCACGATGCGCGTGGGTACTTCCATGTCCTCCACGGCGGGCAGCGTGGCCTCCAGCGCCTGCAGCGTGTGCAACAACTGCTCGACCGGCAGCGTCAGGCTGTCGTAATGCACTTGCAATGAACGTATGCCGGGCGTGAGGTCGATGATGCCGGGCACCGCCGCCTGCTGTAGCGCCTGCATCAAGCCGTGCACACGGAAGCGCAGCTCGATATCCAGCACCAGCGGGCCGTATTCCACCAGCAGGTATTGATCGCCCGCCTGCCGGTAGACCACGGCGACGCGCTCGGCGGTCTGCGGGAACGCGGCCAGGATGGGGCTGGCCTCAGCGCCAGAAAGCCGCTGCCCGGTATCAGGCTGGCGTGCCGCCAGCAGCGCTTCCAGCGCGCTGACGGTAGTGGGTTGAGGGGCTTGCAGGCTGGCCAGCATGGCGTTCTGCGCCAGCTGCAGTTCGCGCGCTTCGGCCTGACTCAGGCGCACAAAGCGCACCGTGTCGCCTGCTTTCAGCTGGCCCATCTTCCACAGTTCGGCCTGGACTATGGTGGCTGGACACACAAAGCCGCCCAGACTGGGGCCGTCCGGCCCGAGGATCACCGGCATGTCGCCGGTGAAATCGATGGCACCGATGGCATACGCATTGTCGTGGATGTTGGAAGGGTGCAGGCCGGCCTCGCCGCCGTCACGGCGTGCCCATTGCGGCTTGGGACCGATCAGGCGTATGCCCGTGGTGTTGGAGTTGTAGTGCACTTCCCAGTCGGTGCTGAAGAACATGCGGATGTCGTCATCGGTGAAGAAATCCGGCGCGCCATGCGGGCCATACAGCACGCCGATCTGCCAGTGATGGCCATAGGCAGGACGGCAGGACGGACTCAGCGGCTCAGCATGCGCGACTGCCCCGGTTTGTGGCAGCAAGGGCAGCACATCGCCGGTGCGCAGTGCGCGACCGGCATGGCCGCCGAACTGGCCCAGCGTGAATGTGGATTTGCTGCCCAGATAGTCCGGCACGTCAACGCCGCCCTGGATCGCCAGATAAGCCCGGCAACCGGCATCGCGCAACTTGCCCAGCTTGAGTGTGCTACCAGCTGCGACACGGTGTGCCTGCCACATGGCGAGCGGTGCATCGTCCAGCGTCACGCTGAGTTCGGGGCCGGTGACCGCGATCACCACTTCGGTATTGAATTTGAGTGTGGGGCCGATCAGGGTGATCTCCAGCCCGGCCTCGCCCTCGGCATTGCCAACCAGACGGTTAGCCAGCCGGAAGGCCAGATGGTCCATGGGGCCGGAAGGCGGCACGCCCACATTCCAGTAACCCACGCGGCCCGGATAATCCTGGATGGTGCTCATCACCCCGCCGTCCAACACGTCCAGCGTGCAAGGTTGATAGGCAAAGCTGTTCAGGTAGCGCGTGGTTTGTTCACCGGCCGGGAATACGCTGTCAGCCAGGATCTGGCGCAGATAAGCCAGATTGGTCGCGATGCCGCTCAGCCGCGTGTGCTGCAAGGCGCTGCGCAGCTCGGCCACAGCCGCAGCCCGGTCTGGCGCATGCACCAGCACCTTGGCCAGCAAGGGGTCATAGAACGGCGAGACCTCACTGCCGCGCTCCACCCAGCTATCCACGCGCGCCTGTGCCGGGAACGCCACCTCGGTGAGCACGCCGCTGGCAGGCTGGAACTGCTTGTTAGGGTCTTCGGCATACACACGCACCTGGATGGCATGGCCTTTGGGCTGATGCCGGTAAGCGCGCAGAAAGCCGGTTTCACCCGCAGCGCAGCGCACCATCCATTCCACCAGATCCACCCCGCTGACCAGCTCGGTGACGCCGTGCTCGACCTGCAGACGGGTGTTCACCTCCAGGAAATAGAACGCTTCGGTGTGTTTGTCGAATACGAATTCCACCGTGCCTGCCGAGCGGTAGCCGATCGCCCGGCCCAGACTGATGGCGGTCTGACTGAGTGCGCGCCGCAGATCGTCGCTGATGTGCGGCGCTGGCGTCTCCTCGATGACCTTCTGGTTACGGCGCTGCACCGAACAGTCGCGCTCGCCCAGTGCCACCACATGGCCCTGCCCGTCGCCGAAGATCTGCACTTCGATATGGCGGGCCGCCTGCACGTATTTTTCCAGATACAGGCCACCCTGCTTGAAATTGGCATTGGCGAGACGGCTCACCGAAGCATAGGCTTCGGCCAGTTCATCGGCATTCCAGATCAGGCGCATGCCGATGCCGCCACCACCTGCCGTGCTTTTGAGCATGACCGGGTAGCCGATGCGTGCCGCTTCATGAGCCGCCTCGTGCACATCGGCCAGCAGTTTGGAGCCCGGCAACAAGGGCACGCCCTGCGCCTCGGCCAGCGCACGTGCGGTGTGCTTGAGACCGAAATCGCGCATCTGCTGCGGGGTGGGGCCGATGAACACCAGACCGGCCGCTTCGCAGGCCTCGGCAAAGCCCGGGTTCTCGGACAGGAAGCCATAGCCTGGATGGATGGCCTGCGCACCGCTGGCTTGCGCGGCCGCCAGGATGGCGGGGATATTCAGGTAACTTTCGGCGGCGGGCGCGGGGCCTATGCAGATGGCTTCATCTGCTTGCAGCACATGGCGGGCACCGGCATCGGCTTCGGAGTAGACCGCGACGGCGCGTATCCCCATCTTGTTGAGCGTGCGGATCACCCGACACGCGATCTCGCCACGGTTGGCAATCAAAACCTTCTCGAACATCTTGACCTTGTGCGGGCCGTCCCGCAGCGGTATGGATCTCAGCGGGCCGTCCCGATGAGCGGTTGATTCAGCATGCTGCGCGCTGATCTGTTGTTATCTGCTGTGTGCTCTGCTGTTTATCTGTTCATGCTGAGTTGAGGGCGGATCAGCAGATATCGATCAGCGGGTAATCATTAGCACATGGCGTGCCAGACCTTGATGGCGGTGCTGCACATGCAGCGTCTGCGGCCTCAATCCCACACCAGCAGCCGCACCGGCGTGGGGTTGTAGGCATTGCAGGGGTTATTGAGCTGCGGGCAATTGGAGATCAGCACCACCACGTCCATCTCGGCACGCAGCTCCACGTATTTGCCTGCACCGGAAATGCCATCGGCGAAGCGCAATGCACCATCCGGGGTCACCGGCACGTTCATGAAAAAGTTGATGTTGGCGGCGATGTCACGCTTGCTCATCTGGCGATGCGTGGCACAGCCACAGTGATTCAGCGCGTGCATGAAACTGTCACGGCAGCTGTGCATGGGGCGCTTGTCCAGCGCATAGCGCACCGTGTTGCTCTCGGCGGCGCAGGCCCCGCCCAGCGTGTCGTGTCGCCCGCAGGTGTCGGCCACGATGGTCAGCATGGGCCTGCCCTCGCTGGAATACAGTACAGAACCAGTGGTCAGGTAAAGCTGACCCTGACGCGCGATGGTATCGGTGGCGCTGTAACGCTCTTCCGGGTCGGCCGCGCTGTAGAACAGCGTATCCACCGCCTGATTACCTTCCAGATCGAGGATGCGGAAGGTCTGGCCCTGTTTAAGCTCGGCCATCCACGGCTCACCGGCCAGGCAAACCTGGTCCAGCACCGCGTGTTCGGGCTTGAGCTTGCTTTCTGTCAATGTATGTGGGCTTGCTTGCATGTCGGTTTCCATGTTGTTGACTGGCTGTTTGCTTATGCAGCCACGTTTATAGTGGCTGCTTCCGTCATTTGGCTGCTTTGTCTGTCTTTCCATTCCTTGAAGGGCTTCATTCCATCAGGCCAGCATTCGAATGCTGGATCGCTCGCAGAAACCACGCGCCGGACTCTTAACTCACCGTCATTCCTGCGCAGGCGGGAATCCAGTTCCGGCTGAGCAACAAGCCATTAGCAGGACAAGGCGGCATCATCAACCTTGCCTGGATTCCCGCCTACGCGGGAATGACGGCTATGGCTGTTTCCAATTGCGCGGTATCGCACCGACCCATCGACGGCAATGACGTCTTACAGGTAATAACGCTCCGTATTGGCAAAGCCACGCTGGTTCTGCTCACAATGGTTGCGGCATAGATCATCGGCGGCGGCCAGGCCGGCATGCCAGGCGCTGAGCTTCACGGCAGCGGGCTGATACAGCCCGGCAGGTGCCAGCGGATGCGGTGCCGCTGACAGCACCAGCAGCACGTTCATATCGAAACGCAGCTCCACGAAATCACCCGCTTTGCTGTGCCCGCTCACAAAATGCAGCTTGCCTGCCTCATCCGGCGCGGCCTTGCTGAAAAAATTGATATTGGCCACCAGGTCACGCTTGCCCAGACCGTACTTGGTCATTTCCACCAGCAGGCCATCTCGGCCGTTACGGGTCATGGCGTTGCGCTGGGTCTGGTAATTGGTGGCGCCATATTTGGCGGCGATCATGCCGGCATCGCTGACGCCACAGTAGGTGTCGTGCCAACCCACGCTATCCGCGATCACCGAGCACATCACCCGGCCCATGTCCGAGTAACACACATGACCGGTGGTGAGGAAGGCCGTGTGTTGCGCCTTCAAAGTATCCGGCATGTTGTAGCGCTCCAGCTTATCCTCGGGATTGAACAACAGTGCGGACAGATTGGCGCCACCTTCCAGATCGGTGATGCGCAGTGCGCTACCGCGCCGCATCAGCCCAGACCAGTGATGGCCACCGGGGATGACCTCCTCCCACAGTGCCGGGGCAGGCAATGCGCCTGCTGGCGATGGCGGGCTGACGACGTTTTCAGTGACTGATGTGCTCATGCGCTGTCCTTGGTTTTGCTAATGCCGGTTGTATTGATGATCAAGGCTACTGGCCTCTGGCTGGCGTACGTTGATGCAACGGCGGAATGATGGCGCCCATCAATTGCAGCTTGCCGGTGATCACACCGCGCAAGGCGATGATCTCGTCCGCGATGGCCTGCACGGTCTGCGCCGGGCCCTGTACCAGGATGACTTCCATGGTCTGGTTGTCGGCCAGATGCACGTGCAGCGAGCTGATCACTTCGTCCAGATACTGGTACTGCAGGTCAGCAATGGTCTTCTGCAGGTTGCGCGTACCGTTGTTGTAGAGGATGGTGATGGTGCCCACCATGACCTCGTTGCCCTTCTCGCGCTTATGCTCGGCCAGATGCTGACGCAGCATGTCGTTGATGGCCTGCGAGCGGCTGTCAAAACCACGCTCGGCCACCATGGCATCCAGATCGGCATGCAGCTCGTCCGGCAAGGAGATGCTGATGCGATTCACCGGTGGTTTTTTGTTTTTCTCGTTCATGTTTCCTCCTGTTCGCTGCGGTGTTGCCGGGCGTGTTTTCCGCCTTGTCGAGCATCTCTGTCTGACTAGATACTGTTCTGACCCGCTGGCTGCGTTTCCACCTTACTGCGTTTCCAGCCCGAAGCTGCGTCAGGACGCAGCGAGATGATGGCAGAGCAAGGCGCACAGCGCGCACATCCCACATCTCGACGACTCCGGGCTTGCCTTGGGACACTTCCACATGGGCGAGGGCTGTTGCGAGCCGCTGTCAGCGGGGCAAAGCGCAGCGCAGAAACCGCAACGTCCATGTTGTACGTGAGGATTTCGAGCAGCACATGCGCCCCGATCACGGCGGCGCAGTAAGCCAGCGCCCATGCGGTCAGAACATGTAGCTGTACCGATCGACCTCCCACTGACTCACCGTCAAATGATAGGTCTGCCATTCCTGACTCTTGTAAGTGATGAACTCGTCTCGCAGCTCCTTGCCCAGCGTCTTTTCCACCAGCGGGTCGGCGGCGAACGCGGCCACCGCGTCTTCCAGCGTCTGCGGCAGGAACTCGATACCGCGCTGCTCACGCTCGGCTTCGGTCATGGCATACAGATTGTCTTCGTTGGGAATGCCAGGGTCGAGGTTCTCGCGTATGCCTTCCAGGCCAGCCGCCAGTGCCAGCGTAGCGGCCAGGTAGGGGTTCACGGCACCGTCGGCATTGCGTGATTCGCAACGGCCACCGCCCATGGGCACGCGCACGGAATTGGTACGGTTGTTGGAACCGTAGGAATTGAACACCGGCGCCCAGCTGAAGTAACTCATGGCACCACGGCGCACCAGGCGCTTGTAGCTGTTGACGGTGGGCGCAAACGCGGCACATAGCGCCGGACCATGCTTGAGGATACCGGCGATGAACTGGTAACCCAGCGTGGTGAGGCCCAGGCCGCGCGGGTCGTCCTTGGGGTCGCAGGCGAACAGGTTCTTGCCGGTGTTCAGGTCGTACAGCGACATGTTGAAATGCGCGCCGGTGCCGGTCTTGTCGGCGAAGGGCTTGGGCATCATGGTGGCCAGCAGGCCCTGTTCCTTGGCGTAATGCTTGGCCATGTAGCGGAAGAAGATGAAACGGTCGCACATGGTCAGCGCGTCGCTGTAGTTGAAATCGAACTCGAACTGACTGTTGCCGTCCTCGTGGTCAAAGGAATACAGGTCCCAGCCCAGGTCATTGATCGCCGTCGCCATCTTGTCCAGCCAACCGAAGTTGTCCATGAAGCCGCGCACGTCGTAGCAGGGCTTTGTGAGCTTGTCATCAGGATTGGGGATAGCCAGCTTGCCATCGGCTTCCTGTTTCAGCAGGTAGATCTCGCACTCGATGCCCAGATTCATGCCGAAGCCCATCTCCGCAGCCTGCGCCAGCACGTTCTTGAGCGCTACACGGGTGTTCAGCGGATACAGCTTGCCCTGAAAGCCGTTATCAGCGGGCATCCAGGCGACCTTGGGTTCCCAGGGCAGCGGGATGATGTGATCCAGATCCGGGATGGAATTCAGCTCATCGTCACTGGGCGCCTGGCCCAGGCCATCCAGCGCGTAGCCGGTGTAACGCTCGGAACCGGCCGCCATCTGTGGCAGGTGGTCGATGGGCACCACTTTCGCTTTGGGCACGCCATGGATGTCCACATAAGCGCCTATGCAGTACTTCACCCCTTTGTCTTTCAATTCGTTCTGGATCTTGCTGATTTCTGCTGCGGACTTCGTCATTTGTTACCTTTCAACAGCTTGTGAGATGGATCTAAAAACAAAACCTGGTCGCTATCACGCGTGGGGATGACTTGCGGCATCGAAATAGGAATGCGGCAATGGCGGGGTCTCCTGCATGCCTTTCTCGATCAGTGCGCTGAGGTCTTCCACCATCCAGGCGAACCACTGCGCGCCCTTCTCGGCACTGGCCGCGCTGGGCTGGCCGGTCACGCCATTCAGGCTGGTGCGATTGACCGGGTGCGAGAACACCAGACCATCGGTGCGGTCCGGGTCGTCGGCCATGGCCAGCTTGTCGGCACGAACCATGTGCGGTGCGGTGGCCAGCATCAGCGAGGTCTCGGCATCGTTGGCATGCCAGTCCTCGCCGTCGGCAAAGTGGAAAGCACGCACGCGCGGGCTGATCAGTGCGGAGTTGAACACTGCCACCATCATGTCGTCGTGCTCGCTGCGCAGCATTTCCAGCGCACAGCGTAGCGGCGCAGCGTTGGTGACATGCGTATTGACGATGAACAGGCGACGCACACCGCTGTGGTAAGCCCAGTCGCCGATCTCCTTGATTAGCTCGATGAGCGTGACCGGGCTGATGCCTATGGTGCCCGGCCAGCGGCGGCTGTGACCGATGGAACAGCCGTAAGGCATCACCGGTAACATGGGCACCTGCACCTTGTCGGCCACGGCGCGGCATAGAATGTCGGCCAGCACGTAGTCCATGCCGCAACCCATGTGCGGGCCATGCTGCTCGGTCGCGCCTATGGGCAGGATGGCGCTATTGGCGGCACTGCCTATCATGGCGGGCAGCGCGTCCCAGCTGGCGTGTGCCCATTGCATGGAGTTCTCTGTCATGGTGTTGTCTTTAAGCGTTGGGGAGTTCAAACATGGCAGTGGCGCTGATCACTCAACGTTGTCCGCCACATTGGTAAACCGGATCATATGCGGTTTGACGGTCTCGACTTCGTCGCTGGCGATACTGGCAGGCGGATGGATCAGGGCTTCCAGCCGGGCTTTGGTGGCAATGAATTCCGGCGTGAACAGCTGATCCACACTGCGTGGACGCGGCACGGGCACTTCGATGAGTTCCTGCACTTCGCCCGGGTTGGCCTTGAGCACCAGGATGCGGTCTGCCAGCAGGATGGCCTCATCGAGGTCATGGGTGATGAACAGGATGGTGACGTCCACATTGCGCCAGATGTCGAGCAGATGCGCCTGCATCTTGCAGCGGGTCTGCGCATCCAGTGCGCCGAACGGCTCGTCCATGAGCAGGATACGCGGCTGGTTGACCAGCGCCCGCGCGATGGCCACACGCTGCTTCATGCCGCCTGACAGCTGATGCGGGTAAGCGCTGGCGAAGCGCTCCAGCCCCACCAGTTCCAGCCACAGATCGGCTTCGCGGCGCGCCTCTTCACTGCTCATGCCGTTCATCTCCAGGCCGAACATGACGTTCTTGCGCACGGTGAGCCAAGGGAACAGGGTATAGCCCTGGAACACCATGCCGCGATCACGCCCGGGGCCGGTGACTGGCTTGCCATCCAGCAACACCTGACCGCCGCTGTAACTTTCCAGCCCGGCCAGGATGCGGATCAGCGTGGATTTACCACAGCCGGACGGGCCGATCACGCACACGAACTCGCGGCGGTGCGTCTTGAAGCTGACATTGCTCAGCGCCGTGGTCTCGCCTTGCGCGCTTTTATAGACCTTGTTGAGGCCTTTCACTTCCAGGATCACTTCGCGCTGCTTGAGCTTGTCGAAGCGCGCCTTGACCGCGTCAGACTGGCTCAGATAATCGTGTGTCGTGTTGTCCATGAGGCTCGCCCTTGCTGCTGATTATTGTTTGTTGGCCGGTTTGTCCCAGGGGAACAAACGCTTGCCCAGCCAGGCCAGCACCAGATCCGTGCCGAGGCCGATGATGCCTATCATGAGGATGGCGGCGTATACATTCTCGAAGTGTTCATAACGCGCTTGCTGGGTGATGAACCAGGTGATGCCGGACGAGGTGCCGATCAGCTCGGCCACGATCAGGTAGGTCCAGGCCCAGCCCAGCAGGATGCGCTGGTCGCGGTACAAGTCCGGCAGGATGCCCGGGATGACCACATGACGCAGCAGCTTGAGGCGGCTGGTGCCCAGCGTCAGCGCGGCTTCCAGCAAGGCGTAATCCAGCTTGCGTGTGGTGTTTGAAATGATCAGCACCTGCTGGAAAAAAGTGCCGATGAAGATAATGGCGATCTTGGGGCCTTCATAGATGCCCAGCACCGCCACCGCCAGCGCACCGAAGGCCGGCGCAGGCAGGTAACGGAAGAACTCGATAAACGGTTCGAACAGGCGTGACACCGCACTGTAGGTGCCGGCCAGCACCCCCAGGGGCACCGCCACCAGCGAGGAGAGCAGAAAGCCCCAGAAGATCACCTGTATGCTCTGCCACAGGCTTTGGTGCAGCCACAAGCCATCCTTGCTGGCGGGTGGCGTAGTAAAACCGGTGTAGAACGCTTCGGCCACCTTGTGCGGCGGTGGCAGGTAGATCGGGTTGGACAACTCCCCCACGGGAAGGGCCCCGCCCTGCGTCTGCACGGTTTCCAGCTCGGCCTGGAACACGGCCTTGTCCACCAGCATGTCAGCCTGGAAATAATCCACCGCACCGGGATCGCTGATGCGCACCATGGGGTGCCACAGGAAAGGCACATAGCTCACCAGACACCAGATCAGGATAGGCAATACGAAGGAGCCTATCGCCAGTAGCTTGCGCCTGTTGGGCGGCAACTCCTGCCGTGCCGCGAACCATGCCGTTGTTTCCATGCTGCTCCCCTGCCTGCCGTTTTGCCTGATTACCGTTACTTGTTGACCAGACTGGTGTCGATGGCCTTGTCCAGATCCTGCGGCTTCTTGTAGATGCCGTACTTGACGTTGAAGTCATCGACGATCTTGGTCGAGCCATACAGGGATTTGAAGCCATCGGCCTTGACCATCACCTGCTTGCCCTCTTCCAGCGTGAGCAAGCGCGTGCCCTTGAGGAAAGGCAGATAAGCAGCGGGTTTGAGGCCGACACGGCCGGCCATGATCTTGACGGCATCCGGCTGGGTCTTGGGGTCGTTGATATACGTGACCACCTTGCCCCACACCTTGACGATCTTCTCCCAGTCGGCACGGCGCGTGGACAGGCTGACCGGGTTGACGGTCAGCACGTCGTAGATGAGGCCGGGTTCGTCTGCCGAGGTGTAGATGGGCTTGGCACCTGGCACGCGCTTCATGGCTTCGCCGGAATTGGGCTGCCAGGCCCCGATGGCCGCCAGGCTGCCCGAGGCCAGCGCCTGCGGTGTTTCGTTGGTGGGGGTGTTGACGATGCTGACATCAGCTTCGTTGAGGCCGGCTTTCTCCAGACCGTTAAGCAGCAGCAGATGCTCGACCAGGCCGATCTCCAGGCCGACCTTCTTGCCTTTAAGATCTTTCAGGCTTTTGATGCCGGGCTTGCCGACGATCATGTCATTGCCGTTGGAATAATCCGTGACGATGATCATCACGTTCTTGGCGCCACCGGCCGCCGTCACCAGCGCATCGCCATTGGTCACCGTCACCGCATCGATCTTGCCAGCCGAGAACGCCGTCATCGAAGCGGCATAATCGAACCACTCGAATTTGACATCGACACCCGCCTCCTTGAACCAGCCCTTCTCGATGGCCACTTGCCAGGCCACCCAGCCCGGCCAGTCGCTGTAACCGATCTTGATCGGCTGTGCTGCCTCTACCACCATGGCGAGACCAAGACCTGCGACCAGCACGGTGCGGCGCAGTAGCTGTTTGAACCCTGTGATACCGGAAGATGACGACACGACTGGCTCCTTAAAAGTATTATCGAAATAAATTTCAGTAATACCAAAGCAACCGGCATGCCATTATTGAACCGATTCAAAAATCGGTCATTTTTTAATTTATATTCAATATTTTGTATCAAAAAATAACATGGTTCTGAGCAATCGTCATGCAGAGGGAAAGAGGATAACGAGCACCAGATACGTGCAAATCGGCTGCCACTGCACCGGGATGTCGCAGCGGAGCATGTCACATGGGAATGGGATCTGGAGGAGGATGGTTGAATGCGTACAAGCAGGCAGACACCAAAATAAAAACGGGGCCTCGGCCCCGTTGTTCTCACTGCGCTAGCGATTCAGCGCTCAATGATGAATTCAGCGATATCACTCGCTGAATTTCTTGCGAGCCTCGGAAAGCGAATGCTTGAAGCTTTCCCAGGCATCGTCACTGCCTTTACGCAGCTCTTCCCAGGCATCGCCTGCGGATGCGCGTACTTCTTCCAGCTTGACCTTGGCTTCGTCACGCTTGGCCTTCAGTGTGGCGATATGCTCTTCCGACTTGATACGCAGATCGGCTTCTGCCTTGCGTGCACGTGCTTCCAGCACATCGATGTCGGCACTCCACTCGTCAAGTTGGGCTTTCAGTTTATCGAGATATGCATCTTTTAAACTCATGAATCACTCCTTGGTTTTGGAAGGGTTAGCTTGAACCAGAAAGGTTACGCTATTTGTACGACTGCATACTTATGCAAAAGTGCCCACTTATTTAGATAGGAATATAGTGATTGAGGCGATTTCATAGCTGATTCAGCTATTTAGAAGCCCAAAAAATGAAGTATCTTTTGATTATCCAAGCTGACTAATGGAATCCTGTGCGGCCGGATGCAGTCTCAAATCAAGTGTGATTTACAAGATGTTTAAGTGCTATTTCAAAAAAGCAAAGGCCCACCATGATCCGCACTATCCAACCGCTGTGGATGGCATGTTTATTTTTATGGACACTGCCAGCACATGCTGAAATACCTGCGTTTTCCTCTGGTCAACCATATGAAGAAGTCAAGGCAGCGCTGATCAAACAAGGCTGGCAAGCGGTCAGCAATCCTGACATCAGTGGCAGCAGCTTGTATGCGCAAGAGGTCTATCAACAGGGAAAACCGGAAGTGGTGGACTGCGTTTCCATGGAACTGGATGGCTGCTGGTTCTTGTATAAAAAAGGCCGACAAACGCTGCAAGTCCGCACCATCACCCGCGCGCTGCGCTTCGAGTCAGTGCAGCACTCCAAGTAAACCGATGCAATAACAAAGCCCGCATGATCAGGCTTTGTTATTTGTTACCGTCGGTGTGTCATTTCCACGCCTGCAGAAATTCCTGCCAGTGTTCCCCGCCATAACCGCCCAAGGTGTCCCTGACCAGCTGGATCTCGCTGGCATAGGTTTCGGCTGTAAGTGCGCCGCGCATGAGCTGAAAGCGCAGATACACCAGATAGGTATTGGCGACATCGGTCTCGCAGTAATTGCGGATGGCGTCGATCTGGCCGTTCTTGTAGGCGTCCCACACCTTGCTGCCGTCCATGCCCAGCTTGCCCGGAAAACCGCATAACTGCGCGATCTGATCCAGCGGTGCGTTGGCGCGGCCCTGATACAGTGCCAGCAGGTCCATCAGGTCCAGATGACGATTGTGATAGCGGCTGATGTAGTTGTTCCATTTAAAGTCGCGGTCGTCGTCGCCCATGTCCCAGTAGCGCGGCGCCACCACACCATGGATCAGGCTGCGGTAGTGCAGCACTGGCAGGTCGAAGCCGCCGCCGTTCCAGGACACCAGATTGGGGGTGTACTTCTCGATGCCATCGAAGAAGCGCTGAATGATCTCGGCTTCTGGCGCATCCGGCGTGCCCAGGGTCCACACCCGAAAATTGTCACCTTCGCGCAGTGCACAGGAGATGGCCACCACGCGATGCTGTTGCAGCGGCAGGAAGTCATGACCGTGGCTCTGGCGGCGCTGATGGAAAGCGATGTTGGCGACATCCTCCGCACTGGTGTCGGCAGGCAAGTCGAGCAGCACCCGCAAGCCATCGGTGTCCGGGATGGTTTCGATATCAAAGATGAGGGTGGGCGTCATGGCTGGGGTTTGAACTCGGGTTTGTTTGCTCGGGTTGAATATCAGAAAAGTAACCTACACGGCCATACTGTTGCAACTACCGGGAGGTACAACTGCTGGAACCTTCAGCTACTGGGATTTGCAGGCGCCACGATATCGAACTGGCAGAATCTGCACACAGAGAGTCACTGCCTTGGCCCCTGCAGGCTGGCAGCTTCCAGAGCCAGCAAGGACTGATGCATCTTCCAGACACTCGTCATCCCAGCGCAGGCTGGGATCCATGTTTTAAGCCAGCTCGCATTCCAACATGGCTGGTTTTCACACTTGTCTGGATTCCCGCCTGCGCGGGAATGACGATTATTCGCGGCATCCTAAGTATTCACCAACTGGATTCCCGCGTACGCTGGAATGACGATCCAGAGCCAGCAAGGACTGGTCAGCAAGAAAGCACCATCCAAACACTCGTCATCCCAGCGCAGGCCGGGATCCATGTTTTAAGCCAGCTCACATTCCAACATGGCTGGTTTTCACACTTGTCTGGATTCCCGCCTGCGCGGGAATGACGATTATTCGCGGCATCCTAAGTATTCACCAACTGGGTTCCCGGGTACGCGGGAATGACGGCTGAGGGTCAGAGCCAGCCTATGCCATATTGGCCGGATTCCCGCCCAGTCTGGAAAGACGGTAATTAGCTTGATGTTGCCTCGCCCCGTCACAACCTGCGCATGTGGCCCCGCCAAGCCAGATTGGCGCAAGGCACTCAGCGCTTATTTCTGCTTCCAGCCGCCACTGGCGTCCTGATACCACCAGCCGCCCTGCGCTTTTTGCACCCAACGCTGTGCGAAGGTGCTGCGCACTTCGGCCTCCCATTCCGGATGACCGTTGGCGGTGGCGATCTCTTTATACAAGGCGTTGCGGTCGCCGTTCTCGGCGCTGACCAGGCTGTTGACCCCCTGGCGCTGCGCCAGCAGCACCGCATTGGCATCGCGCACGGCGATCAGGCCATCACGCGTCAGGCCGACCGCGCCGCTGCCGTAGTGCGCGGCCAACTGACCATGACGGGTTTGCATGCTGTTCTTCAAGGTGGAGATGGCCGGGGTGTTGACCTCCAGGTCCGCAGCGGCCAGCGCAGTGATGGGAGCGACCATCAGCACTGCCAGGAACAAGTAAAAACCGGTGAGCGTTTGTTTGATGTTCATGATGGTTCCTTATTTGGCGGGTGCAGCAGCGGGGTCGGTGTTGGCTGGCTGGCCTTCCTTGAGCTGCCAGACTTCGTCGATGATCTTGTCGGCGGCTTTTTCCGCAGCAGCGGCCGGAAAGTAGATGTTGATGGTGACGCAGGCTTGCAGCGTGAGCGCCAGCAGCAGCCCTGCCCAGGTGATATTGGAAATCCTCATGGTGTTCATATCCTCTCGTTCACTTGTTTGGCGGTGCCCATCACTTGCCCAGGCAAGATCGCATAGACAAGATCGCATAGGCAAGATCGCACACTGGTTTGAACCTGCACTGACGATAACGTTGCAGCTATTGGATGACAGGCTTGCTATTGCCTGCGGTGATACGCTGCAGGCGGGCCAGCAGCTCGTCCCAACCGACGCTGTGATTGTAACCCAGCACCGTAATGGCAGGCACGCCGCTGCCCTCCACGATAACGTAGCCGCTGGCCGTGTTGTTGACAGGGGCGTGCGCCGGGTTGCCGTCCACCCCGTCCATGGCGCAGCTACTGTTGCGCAAGCGGCAAGTCAGGCCGATGCGGGCATAGTTGAATTCCTTGAAGAAACGCAGCACGCTGCGTTGCACCGCGGCTGCCGCACCCGCCCCACCCAGCGCCGAGATGTTCTCCACCGCGCGTTGCGAGATCTTGCGTGGATAACGGCCAGCACTGCTTTTGAACATGGCATCGAACTGCACAGGCTTCCAGTTGGCGAGTTGCAAAACATTGACGTCACCATCCATGCGCCCTTCGATGGCGCCGAAGGCGAAGGTACGCGTCAGCGCGCCCAGGTCGAGGTTGCGGAACTGTACATCGGCGTTCAGTCGCGGTGTCAGCCCCAGCGGGGTCTGCATGGACAGATTGCCCACGGTGACCGTGCCATCGAACAGCTTGAACTGCATGGCACCACTGGTGGCCAACTTTCCATCGCTGTAGGTCACTTGCGGGATGGCCGCCGCCACCTGCCCTTCCATGCGCGGCCAGCCCAGCGCTGTACTGAGCTCGGTCATGCTGATGGGGGCCAGATCGGCACGCAGATGCCAGTGCCATTGCTGGTTCACCCAGGCAGCAGAGACCTCATTGAGCGTCAGCGCGCCATCCAGGATAGGCAGCACCAGCTGTGGCGTACGCAGCGAGTAGCGCTCCAGTTCGGCGCGCAGCCTGGCGGCACCTAGCGGAATGTCGAGCAGATGGCCACCCGCATAATCCAGTGCGATCGGCTGCGCTGCATCATAAGACCAGGGGATGCTGGCTTGCAGCTTGTACAGAGCGAACTTGCCCTTGCGGTCGGCGATGTCCGCCTGCTGCAGATCCAGCCGGAAATCCTGCAGCTCACCCGCCTGCATGGCGAGCTGCAGGCTGGCGGTGCCCGCCATCTCCATGTCATTGAGCGAAGTCTTGTCCAGCAAAGGCTTCAACAGCAGCGGGTAGAGCGTGGCCAGATCCAGCGCCGAGGTTTGCAAGGCAAGTTGCTCGATGCGCTTGCCTGACAGGTTGTAGATGCCGGAAACATCAGCGCTGCCCACTGCCTTGAGCTTGAGTTGCGCCGTGTCCACCTGCAGCGCTTGCGCGCTGTAATGCCCGGCCGCATGCAGGCTGTGGCCGCCGCTAGCAAAGTAAAAAGGTTGCCAGAACAGCTCGCCCTCGCGCCAGTCCAGCGCGGCCTGCCAGCGCCAGCCAGTTGCATCGTGCGTGGCTTGCAAGCTGACATCAGCTGCCAGTTTGTCACCCGCATGCAGGCCCACACGGTCACTGAAACTGAATGCTGCAAGCTGCAGATCCGCCTTGAACGGCTGCTGCGCCACAGGCAGTTGCAGCGCTACACTGACATTGCCATTCGCCTGCGGACTGGCAAGTTTGGCATCCCGGCAGCGCCACATGCCCGCTTGTGGATTCTCCAGCGCCGGGCAATGCAGGCTGGCCTCGGCCCAGCTGCTGTCCGCTTGCTTTAAGCGGGTCTTCAATGTGACGGCTTTGCCGCTATGCAAGGGCAATTCCAGATTGAGGTCGCTGGCCTGGAAATTTGGACTACTGATCGCACCGATCTGCACCGTGATGCTGCTGACCGCGTGTAGCGACGGCGAGGCCAGCGATAGCACAAGAGTCAGCAAGGCCATCATCCAGCGCCGGGCTGGTGGTAGTGGATTGCGGTGCAGGTCGGCATCACTAATACCGCTGAACCATAGCCGATGCGGCGCGTGGCTGAGCATTCAGTGCGCCCGCTCCAAAGCACATGCAGTGGCTTGTTTCAGGGCCATCAAGCCAGGGTCATGGTATCAACGCCATGTCTGCATGACCCTGGCTTCAGGGGAAGACGCCGGTGGAAAGGTAACGGTCACCACGGTCACACACGATGGAGACGATGACCGCGTTCTCCAGTTGCTTGGACAGCTGCAAGGCTGCATACAGGGCACCACCGGAGGAGATGCCGGCAAAGATGCCTTCTTCACTGGCCAGGCGGCGGGTGGTGTTCTCGGCATGCTTCTGGCTCACATAGATCAGCTGATCCACACGACTGCCATCATAGATGCTGGGCAGGTATTCTTGCGGCCATTTGCGTATGCCGGGGATCTGCGCGCCCTCTTCCGGCTGCACGCCGATGATCTGGATGGCCGGGTTCTGTTCCTTGAGGTAACGCGAGGTGCCCATGATGGTGCCGGTGGTGCCCATGCTGGAAACGAAGTGCGTGACCTTGCCTGCCGTGTCGCGCCAGATCTCCGGGCCGGTGCCTTCATAATGCGCCAGCGGGTTATCCGGATTGCCGAACTGATCGAGTACGATGCCCTCGCCCTCGGCCTGCATCTTGAGCGCCACATCGCGCGCCAGTTCCATGCTGCCATCCCTGGGGGTCAGCACCAGCTCGGCACCAAACGCTTTCATGGTCTGGCGACGCTCGATGGACTGATTGTCCGGCATCACCAGCACCATCTTGTAGCCGCGCATGGCAGCGGCCATGGCCAGCGCGATGCCGGTATTGCCGGAGGTGGCTTCGATCAGCGTGTCGCCGGGCTGGATATCTCCACGTGCTTCAGCACGCATGATCATGGACAAGGCCGGCCTGTCCTTGACCGAGCCCGCCGGATTATTGCCTTCCAGCTTCACCAGGATGGTGTTGCTGGTGTTGCCGGGCAGGCGCTGCAGTTGGACCAGCGGGGTGTTGCCAACGAAGTCTTCGAGTCTTTTATACATGTCTGCTACTTCAATCAACGCGTTCTCAAGGTGGCAAGATAGACCGCAAACAGTCCAAGCCCGACAAAACCGATCAGCGACAACTGCGGGATGGTCAGGCCGAACAGGCTCCAGTCCATGGCCGAGCATTCGCCGGTGCCTTTGAATACCAGATCCAGCGCGTTCTTGAGCGGGAAGTTCTCGAAGATGTAGTCAAAGCCTGCGCCGCATTCCGCCATCACTTTATCCGGGTTGGCCTGGATCCACATGTGCCGCAGCGCGATGCCTGCGCCGGTCGCCGCCGCGATGAACTGCAGCACGCCATGCAACTTGCGCCCGCCTGACCCTGGATTATGCAAAGCCGCCAGCAGGAACAATACGCCTAGCGCCATGTAGGCCATGCGCTGGAAGATGCACAGCGGGCAGGGTTCCAAATTGAACTTCTGCTGGATGAACAAGGCATAGGCCACCAGACCGAAACTGACCAGAAAACCGATGAAATAACCACGACGGCCGCCAAACAGCCCAGAGAAAAATTGATTCAGCATGATGTCCCTCTATAATTTGAGTTCATTGTAACGGATTCACCTCGCATGGCCGATAGCCCCACCCGCGTGATGCCCACGCAAATGCCGCATGTACTGACCGCGCAGGCACTGACCGCCCAGGTACTGACTGTCAGCGAGCTGAATCGTTTGGCACGCGAGGTGCTGGAACGCAGCATCCCGCTGTTCTGGGTCAGTGGCGAAGTATCCAATTTCACGCGCGCGGCGTCGGGGCACTGGTACTTCTCACTCAAAGATCAGGGCGCACAGGTGCGCTGCGTGATGTTTCGTGGTCGCAACAGCTATCTGGACTGGCAACCGCGTGAAGGCGACAAGGTGGAAGCGCGTGCCCTGGTCACGCTGTACGAGGCACGTGGTGATTTCCAGCTCACCGTGGAATCCCTGCAGCGTGCCGGGCTGGGCGCCCTGTTCGAAGCCTTTGAGCGCCTGCGCATGAAACTGCAGGCCGAAGGCTTGTTCGACGCGGGCCGCAAGCGCGCCCTGCCCGCCTTGCCGCGCCAGATCGGCATCGTCACCTCCCCCGATGCCGCCGCGCTGCGCGATGTGCTGACCACGCTCAAGCGCCGCATGCCCGGCATTCCGGTGGTGATCTACCCCACGCCGGTACAAGGCAAAGGCGCGGCCGAACGCATCGCCGCTGCCATCCAGCGCGCGAGCGAGCGCGCCGAATGCGATGTGTTGATCGTGTGCCGGGGCGGTGGCAGCATCGAAGACCTGTGGCAGTTCAACGAGGAGATCGTCGCACGTGCCATTGCCAGTTGCAGCATGCCGGTGATCAGCGGAGTTGGTCACGAGACCGATACCACGATGGCCGATTTCGTGGCCGACCAGCGCGCGCCCACCCCCACCGCCGCCGCTGAACTGGCGACACCAGACCGCCTGAGCCTGTTGCAGCGCCTCTCACAGCAACAAACGCAACTGCATCGCCGACTGCAGCAGCGCCTGCAGAACCACGCCCAGCAGCTGGATTTTCTGGCACGCCGCCTGCTGTCCCCCAGCCAGCAACTGGCCGGGCGCAGTGCAGCACTGAACCAGTTGCAATGGCGCTTGCAAAGCGCCAGCCTGCAGCTGGCCAGCAAACCGGCCGTAACCCTGAAACAACTGCACTGGCGTCTGCAAACCGCCGCACAACAGCGCCTGCAATACCGCCAGCAGCAACTGGTCCGGCTGTCGCAAAGTCTTAGCCACCTGAATCCGCAAGCCGTATTGAGCCGTGGCTATGCCCTGGTGCATCTGGATGATGGCACGCTGGTACGCAGCAGCCAGCAACTGGAAACCGGTAGTACAGTGCGACTGGTGCTGGGCGAAGGTGAGGCCACGGCTGTAGTGGATGGCAAATCCCCAACAACATAAAAATTTCATGTCGCAAGCAGTGATTTACATGGCACCCGATACATGCACGGCGTTAGAATGACTGCCTGCTCCTCTAAAGCAAATCTGCATGGAATCCGCCAGTTCTAGCGCCTCACCCGAAAGCACCACCCAGCACAAAACCCGCATGACCGCTCTGGCGCTGACCGCCCTGGGTGTGGTGTATGGCGACATCGGCACCAGCCCGCTGTACACCATGAAAGAAGTGTTCGCTGTGAGCCCGCACCCGGTACCGCTCACGCACGACAATGTGTTCGGTATCCTGTCGCTGATCCTGTGGGCGCTGATCCTGGTAGTGTCGGTCAAATATGTGGCCTTCGTGATGCGTGCCGACAACCGTGGCGAAGGCGGCATCATGGCCCTGCTGGCGCTGGCCATGCGCAATCTGGCCGGCGACGCGCGCAAGCAGACCACCATCCTGCTGCTGGGCATACTCGGGGCCTGCATGTTCTACGCGGATGGCATGATCACCCCCGCCATCTCGGTGCTTTCCGCTGTGGAAGGCCTGGAAGTCGCCGCCCCGGCCCTGCACAGCATGATCGTGCCGATCACGCTGCTGGTGATCTTCATTTTGTTCTGGGTGCAAAGCAAAGGCACGGCGCTGGTCGGGGCCATGTTCGGACCCATCATGCTGGTGTGGTTCAGTACTCTGGCGGTGCTGGGCATCGTCAATATCGCGCTGGAGCCTTCCGTGCTGCAGGCGCTCAATCCCTACTATGCTTACCAGTTCTTCGCCGTCAGCCCCTGGGTCGCCTTCGTGGCGCTGGGCTCGGTGGTGCTGGCGGTGACCGGTGCCGAGGCGCTGTATGCCGACATGGGCCATTTCGGTCGCAAGCCCATCCGCCTGGCCTGGTTCGGCCTGGTGCTGCCTGCGCTGGTGATCAACTATTTCGGTCAGGGTGCGCTGATCCTGCACGACGCCAGCACCATCAAGAACCCGTTCTACCTGATGGCGCCGGAATGGATGCTGTTCCCGCTCATCGCACTGGCCACGCTGGCCACCGTGATCGCCTCGCAGGCGGTGATCTCCGGCGCATTCTCGGTATCCCGCCAGGCGCAGCAACTGGGCTTTTTACCGCGCATGCAGATCCTGCATACCTCCGAGAACCAGCAGGGGCAGATCTATATGCCGCGCATCAACTGGATATTGATGATAGGGGTGATGGCACTGGTGCTGGGCTTCGGCTCGTCCGGTGACCTGGCCGCGGCTTATGGTATCGCCGTCACCGGCGACATGGTGATCACCACGCTGCTGGCCGGGGTGGTGTTCCATGGCGTGTGGGGTTGGAGCCTGTGGCGTACCGGCGTATTGGTGGCGATGTTCCTGGTGATCGATCTGGCGCTGTTCGGCGCCAATGTGCTGAAGATCCCGGATGGTGGCTGGGTGCCTATCCTGATCGGGGCCGTGATCCTGACGCTGATGGCCACCTGGAAACAGGGGCGTGATCTGCTGCTGAGCCGCTTGCGCAGTGAATCCATGGCGCTGGAACCGTTCATTGAAGCCATGGGCAAATACCCGCCCACGCGCGTGCCCGGCAACGCCATCTTCATGACCCCGGATGCCAGCGGTGTGCCGCATGCCATGCTGCACAACCTCAAGCACAACAAGGTGCTGCACGAGCGCGTGATCCTGCTGACCGTGAAGACGGGCGACATCCCCTACATCGCCGAAGATAACCGCATTGAGGTAGAGGCGCTGGAACACGGTTTCTGGCGCATCACCATGCACTATGGTTTCAAGGACGATCTGGACATCCCGCGCGATCTGGAACTGAGCAGCCAACATGGCCTGGAGCTGGAGTCCATGGACACTTCCTACTTCATTGGCAAGGAAACGCTGTTCGCACGCCGTGCCTCGGCGATGGCCTATTGGCGCGAGAAGCTGTTCGTCGGCCTGTTCCGCAATGCGGACAGCGCCACCAACCATTTCAAACTACCACCGAATCGTGTGGTCGAATTGGGTGCACAAGTCACTTTGTAAGCAGGCTGTTTGTTAGCAAGGCTGTTATAGCGACGCGGTAATACTATAATTCTGGTATTCACGTTTCACCCTTCAATTCATGTACGGGAAAAACACCATGAACAGAAAACTTTTAGTATTGATGTTTGCCATTGCGGCTTCGCAACTCGCCAGCTGTGCCACCACCACCAACTCCAGCGTATCCGGCGTGGAACGCAAACAATTCCTGATGCTGCCTGAGTCGCAGGTGGAAAGCATGTCGATACAGGCCTATACCCAGACCCTGCAGGAAGCCAGCAAGAACAAGAAACTCAACACAGACAGCGCCGAGCTGCAACGCGTGCGCAACATCTCCAACCGCCTGATCGCGCATACCAAGGTGTTCCGTGACGATGCACTCAGCTGGAAATGGGAAGTGAATGTGGAAGAAAGTGACCAGGTCAACGCCTACTGCATGCCAGGCGGCAAGATCATGGTGTTCACCGGCCTCATCGATAAACTCAAAGCCACCGACGATGAACTGGCGGCCGTGATCGGCCACGAGATCGCCCACGCACTGCGTGAGCATGGCCGTGAACGCATGTCCATCGCTGCGGTGCAGCAGGTGGGTGTCGCTGGCCTGGCCGTGTTGGCGGCGGGCAGCAAAAGCAGCACCGCCGGGGCGGGCGTGCAGGCGGCCGCCATGGGCTCGCAACTGTTCTTCGCCCTGCCGAATGGCCGTGAACAGGAACGCGAGGCTGACCGCATGGGCCTGGAACTGGCTGCGCGCGCTGGTTTCAACCCCAATGCTGCCGTGACCTTGTGGCAGAAGATGGGCGCGCTCAACAGCAGCGCACCGCCGGAATTCCTCAGCACCCACCCCTCCAGCACCAACCGCATCGCCGATCTGCAAAAGCTGATCCCCAGTGTGATGCCGCTGTACCAGCAAGCCCGCAAGTAAGCTCCACCGCGCCCATTAGCCCGAAAGTGTGATGCTTTCGGGTAAAATGGCGTTTTTTGCCCATTTACGGAAACGCCATGAGTCAACAACTGCAAGCCATCATCGAAGACGCATTCGAGCGTCGTGCCGAAATCACCCCCGCCACCGCCAGCCAGGAAGTCAAAGACGCGGTATTCGGCGTCCTGGAAGAACTGAACGCTGGCCGCCTGCGTGTGGCCACCCGTATCGGCGACAGCCAGCAGTGGGAAACCCATCAATGGATCAAGAAGGCCGTGCTGCTGTCGTTCCGTCTGGAAGACAATGTGCTGATGGACGATGGCGTGACCAAGTATTTCGACAAAGTGCCACCCAAGTTCGCTGACTACAGCGCAGACGACTTCAAGGCTGGTGGTTTCCGCGTGGTGCCAAACGCCATCGTGCGTCGCGGCTCCTTCATCGGCAAGAATGCCGTGCTGATGCCGTCCTATGTCAACATCGGCGCCTTCGTGGACGAAGGCACCATGGTGGACACCTGGGCCACCGTGGGCTCCTGCGCGCAGATCGGCAAGAACGTGCACCTGTCCGGCGGCGTGGGCATAGGCGGCGTGCTGGAACCGGTACAAGCCGGCCCGACCATCATCGGTGACAACTGCTTCATAGGCGCACGTTCCGAAGTGGTGGAAGGTGTGGTGGTGGAAGACAACTGCGTGATCTCCATGGGCGTGTACATCGGCCAATCCACCAAGATCTACGACCGCGAAACCGGCACCGTGACCTACGGCCGCGTACCGGCTGGCTCGGTGGTCGTCGCCGGTAACCTGCCATCCAAGGACGGCAGCTACAGCCTGTATTGCGCGGTCATCGTCAAGAAGGTCGATGCCAAGACGCTGGGCAAGGTAGGCATCAACGAGTTGCTGCGCGGCATTTAAACCGGCTACGCTTATAGATAGGCCCTGTTATCCAGGCAGCAACGGTTTTGAGAACACCCTATCGCAACCTGTTTTGATTTGATGAGGCGCACATTGAAGCTCTACGGCATCCCCAACTGTTCCACGGTCAAAAAGGCACGCGTCTGGCTGGATGCCAGCGGCATCGTCTACGCGTTCCATGACTTCAAGAAACTGGGCGTGGACGAAGCGACGCTGACGCGCTGGCTGGCACAACAGCCCTGGGAAACGCTCATCAACCGCAGCGGCACCACCTGGCGCGGTCTCAGCGATGCCGAGAAAGCCGGTGTGGTCGATCATGCCAGCGCACGTACGCTGATGCAGGCTCACACCTCGGTGATCAAGCGCCCGCTGCTGGAGCAGGAAGATCGTCTACTGGCGGTGGGCTTTGATGAAGCCCGCTACGCCACCCTCTTAAAACCCTGAGCGCTGCAGCAAGCGCCCTCTGAACCGAGTGAACATGAGCCCCATGACCCCCACGCTAGCACTGGCCATCGACCTGTTGTCACGCCGCTCCAACACCCCGGAAGATGCCGGTTGTCAGGAGCTGATGATCTCGCGCCTGGAGCCGCTAGGCTTCAAGATCGAGCGCATGCGTTTCGGCGATGTGGACAACTTTTACGCCCGCCGTGGCAATAGCGGTCCGCTGCTGGTGTTCGCCGGGCATACCGATGTGGTGCCTACCGGCCCGCTGGATAAATGGCATACCCCGCCGTTCGAGCCCACCATCAAGGACGACATGCTGTACGCGCGCGGTGCGGCCGACATGAAGACCTCGCTGGCCGCGTTTGTGACCGCGATCGAAGACTTCGTCGCAGCGCACCCGGACCATGCCGGTTCCATCGGCCTGCTGATCACCTCCGATGAGGAAGGCGTGGCCGTGGACGGCACCGTCAAGGTGGTGGAAGCCCTCAAGGCGCGTGGCGAACATTTCGACTACTGCATCGTCGGCGAGCCCACCTCCAACAAGGTGGTGGGTGACATGATCAAGAATGGCCGCCGTGGCTCGCTGTCTGGCAAGCTGGTGGTGAAAGGCGTGCAGGGCCACATTGCCTACCCGCATCTGGTCAAGAACCCCATCCACCTGGTCGCGCCTGCCATCAAGGACATGGTGGAAACGGTGTGGGACAAGGGCAACGAATACTTCCCGCCCACCTCCTGGCAGATCTCCAACATGAACGGTGGCACCGGTGCCACCAATGTGGTGCCGGGCGAAGTGGAGATATTGTTCAACTTCCGCTTCTGTCCTGAACTGAATGGACAAGGCAGCACCGAGCAGAACCTCAAGCAACGTGTGCATGCCGTCCTGGACCAGCACGCGCTGAACTATGATCTGGACTGGGAATATTCCCCGCCCTACATCACCCCGCGCGGCAATCTGGTGGAAGCCATCGCCGAAGCGATCAAGCAGGCCTATGGCGTGACGCCCGAACTATCCACCACAGGCGGCACCTCGGATGGCCGCTTCATCGCGGACATCTGCAAGCAGGTGATCGAATTCGGCCCACTGAACGCCACCATCCACAAACTCAACGAGTGTGTGGGCGTGAAAGACATCGAGCCGCTCAAGGACACCTACCGCCTGACGCTGGAAAAACTGCTGCTGGCAAGCTGATCTCACGCGGCATCCAAAGACGCCACAACGCCTGATCTGATGGCCATGCGCACCAGCTCCACCGGGCTGGATAGTCCCAGCTTCTGTTTGAGCTGGGTCTGATAGTTGGCCACCGTCTTCTGGCTGACCTTAAGCTGAATGGCGATCTCGTCCACCGAACGCCCTTCGGCCAGCAACCGGAACACCTCGAACTCGCGCGCCGACAGCTTGCGCATGGGGTCGTCATCGCCCATCAGGCTTTGCAAGGCGATCTTCTGCGCAATGGATGGACTGATCCAGGTGCGCCCTACCATGGCCTCACGAATGGCATTGAGCAGGTCGCCAGCCAGGCCGGATTTGGAGATATAGCCCTTGGCCCCTGAACTCAGCGCCTGCGTGGCAAACGCCGCATTCTCGTGCATGGAAAAGATCACCACGCGTGCCAGTGGATAGCGTGCCAGCAGGCGGCGCAAGGCTTCCAGCCCGCCCATGCCCGGCATGGACATGTCCATCACCACCACATCCGGCCTGAATTCGCTATACAGCTGATAGGCCTGCTCGCCCGTCTCGGCGTCGCCCACCACCAGCACACCGCCGTCCTGCTCCAGCAAGCGCCGCAGACCGGAACGCACCACGGCGTGGTCGTCCACCAGCATCACACGGATGGGACTGCTCATACCAGCGCTGTTCATGCGAGCGCTGCTTATGCCAGCGCTACTCATGCCAGCCCGGCACACGGCAAGCTCACCGCGATGCGCGTGCCCTGCCATTGATGACTGCTGATATTGAAGCGCCCTCCCAGTCCCTCTACCCGTTCACGCATACCTGCTACACCATACCCTTCTGTGATCGTGTCGATATCGAATCCATTGCCATCGTCTTCCAGACGTATGGTCAGCTCGCTGGCATCGCGCTGCACCGTCAAGGCCATGCGTCTGGCATTGGCATGACGCGAGATATTGGTCAGCGACTCCTGCACCACACGGTAAGCGGCCAGCGCCACCGCTTCATCGATGTCGTTGATGTCCTCGGCGATCTGGATACTGCTGGAAATGCCGCGATTACGCTGACGCCAGGTATACACCTGCTCGTTCAGCGCGATCGACAAGCCAAGTTCGTCCAGCACACCGGGACGCAGGCGCTGCAACATGGTGCGCACCATGTCCAGCATGGACATCGCCACTTCGGAGATGGCCTGCGCACTCTGTTTGGCTGCGCTCATGCGCTTGCTGTTGATGATGGCCAGCGCGTCCATATTGATGGCCGTGATGGACTGGCCGATCTCGTCGTGCAACTCACGCGCCAGACTGCGCCGCTCGTCTTCCTGCAGGTTGATGATCTTCTGCGTAAGTTGATGATTGCTGTCCATGCTGTGCTGCAAGGTCGCGGCCATGGCGTTGAATTTGCTGCTCAATGGCTGCAGTTCCGGCAGCGAGAAGCCAGGCAGCCTGGCGCCCAGCTTGCCCTGCTCCATCTCGGTCAGTGCGGCCACCACCTTGCCCACCGGATTGAGTGCGAAACGCACCGCCCAGTACACCATGGCGTTGACCACCAGCAGGAAGATACCCGCCAGCCATAGCACGCCTATGGTGTCGTTCCAGACTTCCGCGATCTCGTAAGATGGATCAGGGGTCACTACCAGCTCGCCTATCCAGCGGCCATTCACTATGATCTTGCGCCTGACATCTTCGGCAGGGGCGCCCACATTCATCAGGCGCACGAACCAGGCCGGCGCTTTCTCCTGATCGGCACGTTCTGCGGCATCGCGATTGCTGTCGCGCAAGCGACCATACTGGTCATAGAACTCGATACGCACATGGCGGATGTTGCTCAGGCTGCGCAAACGGAAGATGGAGGCTTTGGCCGGGTCAGCACCATTCAGCCAGGCATAATCGGAGCTGTAATGCAGGATCTCGGCGTCCAGCAGATGGATGGCCAGTGCCGCCGTTGAGCGCACCTCGGCACGCACATCCTGGCGCGCACTGTTCACCGTCAGCGCGGCACCCGCCAGCATCACCGCCAGCAACAAGGCAGTGATCATCACGATCAGGCGTACGGTCAGGCTCATCAGCGATACTTTGGCTAAGACGTTCGATTATTCAGGATAGGCGCACTAAACAAAACAGGAGAAACTCCCGAGATGCTGTGCCTACTTGCCTTGATTAATTGGCAAGTTCCATACCATGCTACATACCATTACAAGTGGTTGATTCATAAAAGCATGCGCTAACGGTGATGCGCAGGTTTGTTAGCCCTGCAACCAGAGTGGCTGTATACAACCAGCTTGCATGCAAACCAGCGCATGCTCATGCACAACGCATGCAAACAGGAAAAATGCGATCGCTCAGGATAGAATCTCGACTTCAGGCTGAAAAGCCGCTCAGGCACAGCGGCCTCATTGCCAGCCACCCCATCAACATCAGCACCCGCTCCAGACGACAGGCGACCCCATGCAATTCAACCAGATACACGAAGAACTGTTCACCATCCGCGACTGGATACGTTTTACCGTCAGCCGCTTCGAAGAAGCCGGGCTGTTCTTCGGCCATGGTACCGACAACGCCTATGACGAAGCCGTATGGCTGGTGATGCGTGCGCTGCACCTGCCCATGGATACCCTGGAGAACTTCCTGGATGCCAGCCTGGCGCTGGTCGAACGCAAACACCTCGCCCACCTGGTCGAGCGGCGCATCACCGAACGCGTGCCCACCGCCTACCTGCTGCGCGAAGCCTGGCTGCGCGGCTTCAAGTTCTATGTGGATGAACGTGTCATCGTGCCACGCTCCTTCATCGCCGAACTGCTCGATGATGGCTTGCAACCCTGGATAGACTACCCGGAGATGGTAGAAAGCGCCGCCGACATCTGCACCGGCAGCGGCTGCCTGGGCATCCTGCTCGCCAACGCCTTCCCGGACGCACAGATCGATGTGGTGGATATCTCGCCGGATGCGCTCGCCGTGTGCAACATCAACATCGCCAATTACGGCCTGGAATACCGCATCAACGCCGTGCAATCGGACATGTTCAGCGCGCTGCAAGGCCGCACCTATGACCTCATCATCAGCAACCCGCCCTATGTGGATGCACCCTCCATGGCCGAGCTGCCGGTGGAATACCGCAACGAACCCCAGATCGCGCTGGGCAGTGGTGCCGATGGCCTGGACCATACCCACACCCTGCTCACGCAAGCCGCCAGCTACCTGAATCAGGGCGGCATCCTGGTCGTCGAGATCGGCCACAACCGTGATGTGCTGATGGACGCCTATCCAGAGGTGCCATTCACCTGGCTGGAGGTGGCCGCCGGTGACCAGTTCGTGTTCCTGGTCACGCGTGAACAACTGATGGCAGCAGGGCTAAACGGGTAAGTCTCCCCTGCCAGGTGTGTGTGGGCTGGACTGCTGGGCTATTGGACTGCCGGGCTTGCAGCCCACCTTCGTATGTGCAGGATTTGTAGCGTGCATCCATTCGTTTAGCGCCAGATAGTCCCTCCCCCAAATGCTCAACCCCTAACTTTCGGGGGTGTTACACCGGAGGTTATCTGATGTATCGTTTAACCCATTCGAGGTATGTCTGCTCTGCAGGTGGATGCGTGTGATACCCAGCAGGCAAAAACACGGCATCAAGCAGTTTTAGCGGCTGAGGTTGTGCTGGTGTATTTTCCATGTTGACATGCTCGTTTGTGGGGCATTTAAAAACGATAAAGGCATGATTAAATGAAAAAATCAGAACATGAATCCAGTTTATACACCAGACCCACTAAATTATTAGGTAGTTAGTTGGTGTCTAATTTACGTTAGCTTTCAATGGGCGTTTATTTGGTACCCTTACCAGAGACAAGGAGTAGCTACACATGAACACCATTGACCTATTTTCTGGCCCCGGCGGGCTTTCTATCGGACTCAAGCGCGCAGGCTACCGAATACTGGCAAATGTCGAGATAAACCGTGACGCCATGGAGACATACGCGTCACACGAAACCGATGCCACCCATTACAACGGTGATGTGCGCGAAATTTCGTTTGAGAGATTTAAAGGCGTAGTTGATATTGTGGCTGGCGGCCCGCCTTGCCAACCATTTTCGGTGGGAGGGCTTCGTAAAGCTCAAGCCGACAAACGCGACATGATCCCCGAGTTCATTCGCTGCCTGAAAGAGTGTCAGCCTGACGCGTTCATCATGGAGAACGTTCCAGGATTGATACAGAAACGCACTCGTCCCTACTTCGACTGGGCGCTCTCACAGTTGTCTGCTTGCGGATTTCGGTTGAACTGGGCTGTCTTGAACTCTGCAGACTACGGAATCCCTCAAAAGCGTAAACGCCTATTCGTCTTAGGGTCGAGAAGCATGCAGCTACGCTTTCCCGCAACAACGCACGGACCGGGCACTGGAAAGGAATACCTGTCTGCGTTTGACTTACTCGGTACAGACCCCATTGGTGAGGCCCCAAACTGCCCAGTAAAGTTCGCACGATTTCCGGACCTTCGTCCGTCGCCCTATGCCGGACATGTTTATAACGGCGGGGGGCGGCCTATCGATCCTAACGGGCCTTGCCATACGATCTTAGCGTCTGCGGGTGGCTATAAAACGCATTGGTTTGACACCCTAAATATTGCGCCTGAGTACCACGCGCATCTGCAAGCAGGTGGAGCGCCTCGTGAAGGCGAAGTGCCCGGAGCACGAAGGATGAGCGTAGAAGAAAGTGCACTTATCCAGACGTTCCCAAAAGGCATGTGGTTCGCGGGCCGCAAATCGTCTCAGTACACTCAGGTTGGCGATGCAGTACCACCAGATCTAGCCTTCGTCGTTGGGAGGTCGGTGTTTTTTCAACTAAATGGAAGAGCCTCAATGCTTCCTTTGCTCGACCCATCCCTTGATCATTTGAACATTCAGAGTGAGCTTGCGCTGTGAGGAACGTAAATGTTGAAAAGTCTGTCGACCTCCTCTTGAGCCTCGTAGACAAGGTCGTTGGCGGCGAGACCCTTGGAGTACCTGCAAAAACAGCAACGCGGGCTCTTTTTGACAGCCACATAGCCTCACACGGAGGAAGCGTACGATTGGCCTGTGCGTTTCTTACTGCATATTCCGTTGTCGATGAGCACTGGGACTATCGCTCTGTGCCTACAGGGGTTCGAGGCACCTACGGCGATAAAAAGCTGGCCACTTCCCTGACATTCCGTCACGTTACCTTTCACAAAAACATAACAGCGTTCGGTGAGAACCTTGGCTGGAAGGGCGCAGTAAAGCAATTCGATCTGTCACAAGATGCACGCTTTGCGCCATACCTTGCGGGACTCGCTGCACTAAACATAGAAGAGAAGTCTCGGCTTCTTAACCATGTAGCGTGGAAAATCGCGGCATCACGAGTTGTTCCGCAGGCGTTGCCCCCTCTCCCGGGAACGTATCTATCCTATGCGCGCAGTTTGAGTCTTTGTGAGGCTCTCCTTGCTGCTCCGTCGGAAGGTCACATTCAACAGTTTTTGGTCGCGGCATTCCTTGAAATCCATCGAAAGCGATTTGGGCATCGAGTGCAGACCCATCATCCTCATGCCTCCGACAAATTCGACGGAACAAAAGGCGACATTGAAGAATTCAGGGACTCCGAACTTATAGCAGCGTATGAGGTGACTGTCCGCAGTGATTGGAAGAATCGACTCTCTGACTTCGCGAATAAAGCGCGTGATGCAAACTTGACGAAGTACGTTATCTTCGCAGCAGGAGTGCGAGGCGACCCTGAAATAAGTCCTGCCATCAATCTGATTAATTTCGTCCAAGACTTGCCGTTTGATTTGGCAATTGTTGATATCCGTGATTTCTTTTCCGTGTTCTGCGCGGAGCTTCAAAAAGAAGAAATAGGCGCTGCCCTTAACCGAGCATATGAACTTTTATCGGACCCGCGATTGTCAGGAAGAGAAGATATCCTAGTCAAATACAGAGACGTCACGAGCGCTTGGCTTGAAAGCTAACACTTCGGTCAAGCGGACAGCCACAAGCTGCGCTTGTGGTTCCCTACGTTTCGCTTCGGCTGCCGCTTACCTCAAACGTTATGCGGCAAAGTCGAGTTTTACATTGGTCGATCGATCCGGAAGAGCGAATCTCGCTTCACAAAGTTCAACACGGGAGATAAATAAATCATGAAGCTAATCAAAGTTCGCGTCCAAAACTATCGGTCTGTCGAAGACAGCGGGGAATTCGAGATCGGCGACCTCACTTGCCTTGTCGGCAAGAACGAGGCGGGCAAGACGGCACTGCTGAGCGCCATGCGCGGCCTCAAGCCCGCGCAGCCGTTTGAGTTCGACGAACCGATCGACTACCCGAGACGTTTCTCGACTCGGTTCGACGAACGCCATGAGGATGGGACGGCGGAGGTAATCCGAACATGGTGGCGACTTGAAGCTGTGGACATGGCCGCTGTTGAAAAGCGGTTTGGTGCAGGGGTCTTGAAGGGCGACACTTTCGAAGCTCACTTTGGATTTCGATACGAGGACGACAGCCGCATTTGGGTAATCGATGTCGATAGCTCCAAGGTGCTTGAAAACATGCTCAGCAAGCATGCCCTCGACGCAACAGAGCGAAACGTCCTGCATGGAGTGGCGGATGGCCCAGCAGCGGACAAGGCTTTGTCTGGGTTGGCCGAGAGAACGCCAAAACAGGAGGCGCTCTTGCAGGACATCAGGAAGTGCAAGGAGTCCAGCTTTACCAAGGGCGTAATTGATGTCCTGTCAGCCAAGCAGCCAAAGTTCTTCTTCACCTCGCACTTTGAGCGTATGTCTGGAATGGTTTCGATTCAGAAGCTCCAACAGGACAAACAGAATAATAAAGTTTCGGTCGGCGATCAGATTTTTCTCGCTTTCTTGGAATACGCTGGAACGACTCTTGAGGAACTGCTGAATACGGATCGTCGGGAAACCTTGAAGGCTACTTGCGAGGCCGCAAGCAACGAGATCACCGAAGAGATTTTCCAGTTTTGGAGTCAGAACAATGCGCTGGAAGTCCTCATCGACATTGACAGTGGAAAGCCCAAAGATCCCGCCCCATTCAACACCGGCACCGTGGCGGAAATTCGGATCAAGAACAATAATCACAAGGCGACACTGCCCTTGTCAGAACGCAGCGCGGGCTTTGTTTGGTTCTTCTCTTTCCTCGCCCAGTTCAAGCAGTTGAGGAAAACTCCAGGCAACGGCAATGCCATCATCTTGTTGGACGAGCCGGGCTTAACCCTGCATGGCAAGGCCCAAGGCGATTTACTGCGATACATCGTTGAGCGGCTGCTGCCGGACCATCAGGTCATCTTCACCACTCACTCGCCCTTCATGGTTCCGATGAACCGTCTCGCCGATGTGCGCATCGTAGAGGACGTGGTCATCGAAAAACCAGGCAAGCGCCCCGAGGTCAAGGGAACGAAGGTTCGATCCGATGTGTTGGAGGTTAACGACGACACACTCTTCCCGCTCCAGGGCGCGTTGGGCTACGAAGTGACCCAGTCGCTATTCATCGGCGCCAACACTTGGCTTGTCGAAGGCCCATCGGACATCCTCTATTTGAATGTTTTGTCTCAAGCGCTGACCAAGCGCGGGCGTGTTGGCCTTGATCCGAAGTGGACGCTGTGCCCATCGGGCGGCATCGACAAGATCGCTCCCTTCGTGAGACTGTTCGGCGGCAACAGAATCAAAGTGGCGGTCCTCTCCGACATCGCCAATGGCGACAAAACCAAGATCGAGAATTTGAAGAAGGCCGACATCCTGAAGGTCGGCCATTTCTACACTTGCGCAGAGTTCACAAATCAGGCCGAGTCGGATGTCGAAGACTTGTTCGATGTCGACCTGTTTGTCGAGTTGCTCAATGGGGCCTACAAGCCGCCCGCGGCCAATGCAGTGACGAAGGATGCATTAATGGCGGCAGCGCCAACCCCGCGCATCGTCAAGAAGGCGGAGGCCCTGTTTAAGCTGATGCCCGTGACAGTCGCGGAGTTCGACCACTTCGCTGCGTCGCGTTGGCTATTGGAGAACCCTTCCGTATTGGATGCCGATACGGCTGCAGTTCAAGCGACTCTCGATCGTTTCGAGGAAGTTTTTAAGGCCTTCAATGCACTTGTGGGCAATTAGAGAAGCCCCGGCAGGGAGCCTTGTTCCGAACTCTGACCGGCATGGTCTGCATAACTCTGCGGTCCACCGGACGCTGCGCGATAAAGCCGCGCAGCGCCGGTGACCTCCACGTTAGCAATCACTCTCTCAACTCTCTGTAAATAGTTATGGATTCAAATACACAAACAACGCCGCTTTCAGATCATCAGCTGTTAACTTCTTGGCTAGCTGTTATTGGCATGCTGACTGTGTATTGGTCTCCCATCGAGAGACATGTAGACCAATGTTGCCATTTCTTATATGAAAAATTAAACGTCTCGAATAAGCCCAAAAGGAAGGTGACAAAGTTGGGTTCAAAGCTCGATTTCATTAAACGCAACATACCATCCGAGATAGTTAGCCTTGAAGCGCTCGAAGAGCTAATAAAAATGACAAAGTCCACCGTTCAAATTCGAGATGTATGCGTGCATGGCGTGCTCAACTCCTACAATCAGCATGAAATTGAAATCGGAAAAATTAACGGTACAAAAGACGGTCATGACATTGAAATTTTCACCATAGATATGGGGCGCCTTGAAAGTTCAACGAAAGCACTATCCATATTGCAGGCGCATTGGGGGGCTATTTCAACATCGCTTTACAGTACCAGCCGTAATGGCTAAATAAATGGGATCAGACTGATGTAACCCGGGTTTATCGAACACTTCAATTAAATCTGCCCGCTACTTGCTGCAATCCAGACCTGCTGCTGGTTAGGCTGCGCTAACCCACCCTACTTTCCTCAACAGCGACAAACTCAACCCGCTAGCGATCAGCGCGTTTCGCTGTCGATGATCTTGTCCAGCGCCAGCTCCACCGCCTGATTGATGGCCGGGTCCGGATAGCGCCGGAATTCTTCCACATAGCCCCAGTACTTGAGCTTGCCCTGCTCGAAGCAAAGCAGGTACACATCGCTGTATAGCCCGTTGTAGAGCTGATAGCGGTGGAAGGTGTAGGCCTTGCCGGCCTGTTCGACCACTTGCACGGTGATGGGTGGCTGTTGCAGCACGGCGATGGTTTGCGCAGGCGCCATGCCTTTGTTGAGCACCACCAGCTGACTGTAGCGCAGTTGCGGGGAGGCACAGGCGACCAGCAGGGTGGCCAGCACCGCCACCAGCGCGGGCCTGAACCAGCTTGGAACACGGTCACTTTTTAGCGCGATGGGCAGCATAAGAGGCTTTCAGGGCGGGCATGAGGTCACTGATGCGGTCATCCGGGTTTTTGCTGAGCTCTTCCAGCGTGCCCCAGCCGACCACTTCGCCACCGGGCTCGCGGTAGATGAGCACATAAGGCGCGGTGACCGGGAAGTGATGCACGATAGGAGAGCAACCGAAATAAGGGCGGCAACGGTAGAACACCTGCTGTTGCACACCGATCTGCAGATCATAGTGCTTGGCCAGATAATACTGATCACCGACGCTGAACTGATGGCTGGCCTGTACGCTGGCACCGTTGATCTTGCGCTCCACGTCGGCGATGGTGTCCTGTTTGCGGATCTCGGCGGTCTGGTAGCGCTGCAAGGGCAGATAGCCCGCGCAGCCCACCATCAGCAGGCTTGCCAGTACCACCGTTCGTTTTATCCAGCCCGTGCAGACCATGACACCCCCACAAAAAGCGACGCAACTTGCTGCTTGGAACGCTAACCCCGGCCGCGGTTCCGGTCACTGCGTTTTTGTGGCTTGGGTGCCGGGATGTCGCTGCTTTGCCGCACGCGGCGTGGCCCGGTGGGTTTGCTGGGCTTGACTACTGCCTTGGCATCCGGACGTCCGGGACGCGTGACGCCATCGGCCTGACGTTCGCCGGCGCGCGGCGGCGCGATCTTGCGGGCCTTGGGCGTGAACGCGGTGCTGGCTTTCTCGATCTCGCGGGCGCTGCGCTGCTTGAGCGGGCCCTTGGGGGCTGCTATACCGGCCCATTCCAGCAGATTCAGCACTTCCTTGGGTTCCAGCGCCAGCATCATGCCGCGCTTGAGGCGGGATGGCAGGTTGATGGGGCCGAAGCGGACACGCATCAGACGGCTCACCGGCAACTGGAAGGCTTCAAACAGACGACGCACTTCGCGGTTACGGCCTTCACGCAGGATGACCTGATACCAGTGGTTGGCACCCTCGCCCCCCGTGGCCTGGATATGGTCGAAATTGGCTGGGCCGTCTTCCAGTTCGATGCCGCTCTTGAGTTGCAGCATCTGCTCGTCAGTGAGTTCGCCAAAGACGCGCACGGCGTATTCGCGCTCGACTTCGAAGCGCGGGTGCATGAAATGGTTGGCCAGTTCACCCGAGGTGGTGAAGATGAGCAGGCCCGAGGTGTTGATATCCAGACGGCCTACCGCGATCCACTTGGCGTTCTTCACGCGTGGCAGCTTGTCGAACACGCTGGCACGGCCTTCCGGGTCATCCGCACTGACGATCTCGCCATCCGGTTTGTGGTAGATGAGCACCTTGGGTAATTCCGGCTCGAACTGCAGGAACACCGGACGATCATCCACACGCACCACATCGCCAGGCCAGACGCCTGCGCCCACCTGGGCGACCTGACCGTTCACGGTGACGCGGCCGTTGGCGATCAGTTCTTCCATGTCACGACGCGAGCCCCGGCCGGACAAGGCCAACAGCTTGTGCAAACGTTGTATGGGCGCACCGGTGTTGACGGGTGCTTCGGAGCCATCTTCCGGGTTGACGGTGGTAGTAGGTGCAGATCTGGGGGTGGATCTAGCTGCCGAACGTGGCGTTGCTTTCGCAGCCCCACCGGCGCGCTGCTGTCGAAATGGACGTGCCATGCAAATAAGCCTTGAACAATTAAGTGCTTATTATAAAGCACTGCCACCTCGGGCGACTTTAATTCATTGAGGGACTTTCAGGCGTGTGCGGTTGCAGATCGAGCTGCAGTTCCGGATGCTGGAAGTCGTCCATGGCAGGCAGCTCTGACAAGGTACGCAGGTTGAAGTCGTCGAGGAAGGTGCGCGTGGTGGCATACAGCGATGGCCGCCCCGGCACTTCGCGCTGTCCCACCACGTCTATCCAGTGGCGTTCCAGCAGCTGTCGCATGATGTTGGGGTTGACCATCACGCCGCGGACCTCTTCGATGTCGCCGCGTGTGACCGGCTGGCGGTAGGCGATGATGGCCAGCGTTTCCATCAGCGCGCGCGAGTAGCGCTGCGGCCGGTCTGGCGTCAGGCGGGCGATGAACGGGGCATACTCGGCGCGGGCCTGAAAACGCCAGCCGCTGGCCACTTGCACCAGTTCCAGCGTGCCGGTCTGCCAGTCGGCGCGCAGCTCGTCCAGCAGCATGCGCAGCGTGGCGCGTTCCATGCGCCCGGCGAACAGCTTGAGCATGTCGTCCAGCGACAAGGGTTCGCTGCAGGTCAGCAACGCCGCCTCCAGCACCCGCTTCATTTCGGTGGTGTTTTCCGGTTCCTGCATCATGGGGCTCCGTGCAGTTGCAGATAGATAGGCGTATACGCCGCCTGCTGGGTGATGTGCACCAGACCTTCGCGCGCCAGTTCGAGGATGGCAAGAAAGCACACCACCAGCTTGGGCAGGCCTTCGGTGACCACATCGAACAGGGCGGAGAATTCCACCATGCCATCCTGACGCAAGCGGCGCAGGATCTGGCTCATGTGCTCACGCACTGACAGTTCTTCACGGCTGATCTGGTGATGCTGATAATGGCTAGCGCGCTGCAGCACGCCCTGCCAGGCCGCCAGCAACTCGTCCAGCGACACCTGAGCTGGCACTACCTGAACGATGTGCTCGTAATAGGCCTGCGCCACGCTGATCTCGCGGCCCACCTGCGGCAAGGCGTCCAAGCGCTGCGCCGCCAGCTTGATGGCCTCATATTCCATGAGGCGACGCACCAGCGCAGCACGCGGATCGTCTTCTTCGGTGATCTCGGCAGGCTTGGGCAACAGCATGCGCGACTTGATCTCGATCAGCATGGCCGACATGAGCAGGTATTCGGCCGCCAGCTCCAGCCGCGAGGCCTGCATCTTTTCCACATAGCGCATGTACTGGCGCGTGAGCTCGGCCATGGGGATGTCGAGGATGTCGAGGTTATGCTTGCGGATCAGGTACAGCAGCAGGTCGAGCGGACCTTCGAAGGCTTCCAGATAGACTTCCAGCGCATCGGGCGGGATATACAGGTCTTGTGGAATGGCATCCAGCTGCTGACCGTAGATGCGCGCATCGATCGCCAGCTTGGTTTGCATGTCAGTGCGTGACCGTGCGCGAAAACAGATTGATCACCACTACGCCGCTGATGATGAGGGCGATGCCCAGCATGGCCGGTAAATCCAGCGCCTGCTTGTAGAGCAGCCAGCCCAGCAGGGCCACCAGCACGATGCCCACTCCGGCCCAGATGGCGTACATGATGCCCAGCGGCAGCACGCGCAGGCTCACCGTCATGAAGTAGAACGCCGCTGCGTAACCGCCTACCACCACCAGCGATGGCCACAGCCGCGTGAAGCCCTCGGTGGATTTGAGTGCCGTGGTGGCCACCACTTCAGCGACGATGGCGATGCCGAGTGCCAGCCAGTGGTTCATAACAGCGTGAGTCTGTGCTTCATGGGTTTGTGCGCTCCCGGGCTTAGGAGTAGCTCAGGCCCATGACTTCACGCACATCACGCATGGTCTCGCGCGCCAGCTTGCGGGCACGTTCGCAACCTTCGGCCACCACGTTCTTGACCAGCGTCGGGTCTTCCGCATATTGGGCGGCACGTGCCTGGATAGGCGCCAGCTCCGCCATCACCGCGTCGATCACCGGGGTCTTGCACTCGATACAGCCTATGCCCGCGCTCTTGCAGCCTTGCTGCACCCACTGCTGGCGTGCTTCGTCCGAATACACTTCATGCAGCTGCCACACCGGGCACTTGGCCGGATCGCCCGGGTCGGTGCGGCGGATACGCGCCGGGTCGGTCGGCATGGTCTTGATCTTCTTGGCTACCACGTCCGGCGCTTCGCGCAGCGAGATGGTGTTGTTGTAGGACTTGGACATCTTTTGCCCGTCCAGCCCCGGCATCTTGGAAGCTGGCGTCAGCTTGTAATCCGGCTCGGGCAGTATGATCTTGCCGCCACCTTCCAGATAACCCAGCAGGCGCTCTTTGTCGCCCAGGCTCAGGCCCTGTTGCTCGTCTATCATGGCGCGCGCCGATGCCAGCGCTTCTTCATCGCCGGTCTCCTGATAGGCGGTGCGCATCTCTTCATAGAATGCGCCACGCTTGCCACCCAGCTTCTTGATGGCGGCCAGGGCCTTGGCCTCAAAGCCGGGCTCACGACCGTAGATGTGGTTGAAGCGGCGCGCAATTTCGCGTGTGAATTCGATGTGCGGGATCTGATCCTCGCCTACCGGCACCTGGCTGGCCTTGTAGATGAGGATATCCGCGCTCTGCAGCAGCGGGTAGCCCAGGAAGCCGTAGGTGGAGAGGTCTTTGCTGGCCAGCTTTTCCTGCTGATCCTTGTAGGTCGGTACGCGTTCCAGCCAGCTCAGCGGCGTGATCATGGACAGCAGCGTATGCAGCTCGGCATGCTCAGGCACGCGCGACTGGATGAAGATGGTGGCATTGGCCGGATCGACACCCGCTGCCAGCCAGTCGATGACCATCTCCCATACGCTTTCCTCAATGACCTCCGAGGTGTCGTAATGGGTGGTCAATGCATGCCAGTCCGCCACAAAGAACAGGCATTCGTGTTCATGTTGCAACTTGACCCAGTTCTTGAGCACGCCATGATAATGGCCAAGGTGGAGATTGCCGGTGGGACGCATGCCCGATAAAACGCGTTCAACTGCCATGATGGTTCAGGGTTTCTTGTTTTGATGAAGGGATTATAACCAAGTGTGCGAGGCGCGTATGCCTAGCCGAACAGCCAGCTCAGCACACGCAGACTGCCTGCGATGAAGGGCTGCATGATCTGCGACAGGATGCCGGTGAACAGCAACACGATCAGGATGATGAAGCCATAGCGTTCCAGCTCGGCGAATTTCACCGCCAGATGATGCGGCAACAGACTGACCGCGATGCGCCCACCGTCCAGCGGTGGCAACGGCAGCAGGTTCAGCACCATCAACACGATGTTGATCATGATGCCGGCCTGCGCCATATAGGCCAGCGGCACGGCGAACTGCCCCGCATTGGCAGAGAAACTGAGCGCGATGGCCCACAGCACGGCCATCACCAGATTGGAGGCCGGGCCTGCTGCGGCCACCCACAACATGTCACGCTTGGGATTATGCAGACGCGAGAAATCGACCGGCACCGGTTTGGCCCAGCCGAACAGGATACCGCCCGCCAGCATGGTGAAGGCCGGCACCAGCAAGGTGCCGATGGGGTCGATGTGCTTGAGCGGGTTGAGCGTGATGCGGCCGGCAGCGGCGGCTGTCATGTCACCGAAGTAGCGCGCCGCATAGCCATGCGCCGCTTCGTGCACGGTGATGGCGAAGATCACCGGCAAGGCGTAGATGCTGATCTTTTGTAGGAGGGTGAATTCCATCATGAGTATCGTTCAGTCAATCAAATCAGTTGGACAAGGAAAACGGCGCGATATCCCCGGCGCCCTGACGCAGCAGTTTGGGCGTGTCATCGGTGAGGTCGATCACGGTGGTCGGCTCTGCCACACAAGCACCCGCGTCGATCACCAGATCCACCTGATGTTCCAGCACATCGCGGATCTCCCAGGCTTCGTTGAGTGGCTCGCTGGCATCCGGCAACAGCAAGGTCATGCTGAGCAAGGGTTCATTCAATGCTTCCAGCAGGGCCTGCGTAACCGCATGCGCAGGCACACGCAAGCCCAGCGTGCTGCGTTTGGGGTGCTGCAGCCTGCGCGGCACTTCACGCGTGGCCTTGAGGATGAAGGTGTACTGGCCCGGCGTGTTGGCCTTGAGCAAGCGAAACTGGCTGTTGTTGACCTGCGCGTAAGTGGCCAGTTCGGCCAGGTTGCGGCACACCAGCGTGAAATGATGCGACTCATCCACGCCACGGATGGCACGGATGCGCTCCTGCGCGTCCTTGTGCCCCAGCATGCAGCCCAGCGCATAGGTCGAATCGGTAGGATAAGCGATCACCCCGCCATCACGCAGGATCTGCGTGGCCTGATGGATCAGGCGCGCCTGCGGGGTTTGCGGATGAATGACGAAATATTGTGACATGGCAGAATGAACGCGATCAGTGAGTGACTGCAGTGACAGCAGCAGCGAGAGTAGCAGTATTGAGAGTGGAAGCACTGTCCGGAAGCGCGGCTGCACTCAATTCAGCGACTTCAGGCCAATCCTGCCACACTGGCCGGCACTTGGCAGGCAGTGCCGGCAGCCGGCCCATCTCGATATAGGTATGGCCGGGCCCGTGATAATCCGAACCCAGCGATGCAGCCAGATCGAACTGATGGGCAAGCTTGGCGAATTCAGCATATTGATCCACGCTGTGGCTGCCAGTCACCACTTCGATGGCGGTACCACCCAAGGCGCGGAACTCTTCCAGCAGCAACAGCATATTGGTGCGACCCAGGTCGTAGCGTCCGGGATGGGCGATCACGGCCACCCCGCCACTACCCAGTATCCAGCCCATGGCTTGTTCCAGTGTGGCCCATTGATGTTCGATATAGCCGGGCTTGCCTTTCACCAGAAAATGCTTGAATACGGCGCGGATATCCTTGGCATGACCATGCTCGACCAGAAAGCGCGCAAAATGGCTGCGACTGATGATGCCTTGTTTGGCATGCTGATAAGCGCCTTCCAGGCTGCCATGCACGCCTATCCTGGACAAGCCATCGGCCATGCCCTGGGCACGGGTGTGGCGTCCGGCGCGGATGGCAGCCAGGCCCTCACGTAGCGGTGCATGCTCAGGATCCACCTTCAAACCGAGGATGTGCAGCGTGCGTCTGCGCCAGGTGACCGAGATCTCCACGCCAGCGATGAGTTGCACACCTAAGCGGGCCGCTACTTCGCCCGCCTCGGCGAGGCCGGCCACGTCGTCGTGATCGGTCAAGGCCAGCACGCGCACGCCTTGCGCGGCGGCGTGTTCGACCAGCGCAGCCGGGGACAACAAGCCGTCGGACACCGTGGAATGGCTATGCAGATCGATAGGGAATGGCGTGACTGATGGCATGGACTCGTGATGCAGAGGGTTATGAGGCGGAATAAACACGCTTCAGGATATGCAACCTTGTGATGCTGGTTGAATCATAGCAAAATACAGCTTTGCCCGACACCGGCACGTTGCCGTCAGTCGCCACTTGCCTGAGGTAGCCATGAAGTTTCTGTTCGACCTGTTCCCGGTCATCCTGTTTTTCGTCGTCTATAAGTTTGCAGGTATCTATGCGGCCACAGGCACCGCTATCATCGCCACGCTGGTGCAGATCGCCTGGGTCAAGCTGCGCCATGGCAAGGTTGACAACTCCCTGATCGCCAGCGGTGTCATCATCGTGGTGTTCGGCGGCGCCACCCTGCTGTTGCAGGATGAGAACTTCATCAAATGGAAACCTACCGTGCTGTACTGGCTGTTTACAGCCGCTTTGCTGATCAGCGCGCTGGCGTTCCGCAAGAACCTGATCCGCAGCCTGATGGAAAAGCAGGTACAGATGCCGGACGCCATCTGGCAGAAATTAAATTTCGCCTGGGCTGGATTTTTCGCTGTGCTGGGCGTTATTAACCTGTATGTTGCGTTCAATTTCTCCACCGATCTGTGGGTGGATTTCAAGCTGTTCGGCACCATGGGACTGATGTTGCTGTTCGTCATCGGACAGAGTCTGGTGCTGAGCAAATACATGACCGTCAACGACACCGAATCACGGAGCTGAGCCATGTGGTATGCCATCATCGCGGAAGACCATCCCAACAGCCTGGAGCAGCGTATGGCTGCGCGACCGCAACATTTGCAGCGCTTGCAGGCCTTGATGGATGAAAGCCGCTTGCTGCTGGCAGGCCCGTTCCCGGCCGTTGATGCCACCGACCCTGGCGCAGCCGGCTTCAGCGGCAGCCTGATCGTGGCCGAGTTCGCCGACCTTAGACATGCCCAGGAATGGGCCAATACGGACCCGTTCGTCGCAGCCGGCGTCTATGCCAAGGTGACCGTCAAGCCGTTCCGCAAGACACTGCCCGCCATACCGGCGCTGCCAGACAACCAGTTCGACTGAACACTAGACTAAACAAGAGACACATGAACCTGACTGAAGAGATACACGCACGCTTGCAAAGCCTGCATCCCTCGCATCTGGAAATCCGTGATGACAGTGCGCTGCATGCAGGTCATGCTGGCAATAATGGTGGCGGGCATTTTCAGCTCACCATGGTCAGCCCGGCGTTCACCGGCAAACCCACACTGGCACGCCACCGTCTGGTGTATCAGTTACTGGCCGACCTGATGCCGCATCGCATCCATGCCTTGAGCATGCAGGTGTATGCGAGTGATGAAGCGTTCAAGCATCAAGCCCTTGCCATTTGACCTGTTGCTACCGTTAACCTTGATGTCCGTCTCGTCACCTATCAAATTTGTCACCCCAACCTAAAGGAATAACCATGAAATTGCGCACGCGCAGCCTGTTGGCCATTGTGATGCTGAGCCTGTCCCAGCCTTTGCTGGCTGAAGTTTCTGTCAACGGCAAGGCCATCAATCAGTCCCTGATCGATCACATCAACAAGGAAGCGGTCGAAAACGGCCAGAAAGACCCGAACTTCGGCCGCATGGTGGTGGATCGCCTGGTGGCCAACGAGATCATCTATCAGGAAGCCGTGAAGATCGGCATCAACAAGCTGCCCGACTATGTGGCCCGCGAAGAACTGGCTCGCCGCGAACTGATGATGAATCTGTATGTTCAGGATTTCGTGAGCAAGAACCCGGTGACCGACGCTGAGGTGAAAGCGGCTTACGACAAATTCAAGGCAGAACAAAGTGGCAAGGAATACAGTGCGCGCCACATCCTGCTGGGCACCGAAGCCGAAGCCAAGGACGTGATCGCACAACTGGGCAAAGGGGCAGACTTCGCCAAGCTGGCCAGCGAAAAATCCAAGGATCCGGGCAGCAAGGTCAAGGGTGGTGATCTGGGCTGGTTCTCCCCTGCCGCCATGGTCAAACCATTCAGCGAGGCTGCCAGCAAGCTGACCAAAGGCAGTTTTACCAAAACTCCGGTACAAACCCAGTACGGCTGGCATGTGATCAAGCTGGAAAACGTGCGTGACGCGCAGATCCCTACTCTGGACAGCGTCAAGGACCGCTTGACCAAGCAGCTGCAGCAACGCAAGCTGGAAGCCAAGATCACCGATCTGCGCAACAAAGCCAAGATCGTGGACAGCAGCGCCAAGAAATAAGCCTGCCCGTTCCTGATTCGAGCAAAAAGCCTGCCTGTGCGCAGGCTTTTTTATGAGGCGGCGTCATGCCGGTTACTCAGGCTGACATGCAACTTTAATTCCGCGCAGTCGCTCTATAGATGTGCCATAATTAAGAATTGTTATCAATTAACTCCGATACCGCATGTTGAATCTGAGCCAGTTGCAGCCTGGGGAATCCGCCCACATCCACGCCATCCATGCTGAAGAGTCCCTGTTCCACCGACTCAATGCCATGGGTTTCCGTATCGGCAAAAAGATCGAATTGGTACGCCAGGCCAGCTTCGGCGGCCCTGTGCATGTACGCCTGGGCAGCACGGACATCATCCTGCGCCTGACCGAAGCCAACCGTATCCAGATCGCCCGCGCATGAAACGTATCGCACTGCTGGGCATGCCCAATACGGGCAAATCGACGCTGTTCAACCGCCTGAGTGGTGCTTCGGCACGCGTAGGCAACTGGCCCGGCATCACGGTAGACCTGATGAGCGCCAAGATCCTCATCGGTGGTCACATCGCCGAGCTGGTCGATCTGCCCGGCCTGTACGACCTGCACGGGTTTTCCGACGACGAACAGGTGGTACGTCACTTCCTCGCCAACAACAGCGTGGATCTGGTCATGATCGTGCTGAACAGCTCGCAGATCGACCGCCAGCTGTCGTTGGCACTGCAGATCCGTGCGCTGGGCCTGCCCGCCCTGCTGCTGCTCAACATGCAGGATGAAGCCAAGCGCAGCGGCATCAGCATCGACATCGACGAGATGTCACGCCAGCTCGGCCTGCCCGTGGCCTCCATCAGCGCCAAGTACGGCGACGGTTGTCCACAGGCACTGCAACTCGCGGCGCGTCATCTGGAACATCAGCGTGCGCCTATCTCCGCCAGCGAGATCAGCAGCAAGCTGGAGGCCGACACCCAGCTTGAGCAGCAGATGGAACACATCGTCAAACAGGCGGTGCAGATGCCGCTGCAACTCACCGACCGCCTCACCGAGCGTATCGATCGCGTATTGCTGCACCCCTGGCTGGGTCTGCCGCTGTTCTTCGGCGCCATGTACCTGCTGTTCCAGTTCATCTTTACCGTGGGCGCACCGCTGCAGGAAGGCGTCGCCTGGCTGCTGGACCTGATCCGTAGCGATGTACTGGAACCCTTGACCGCCAGCCTGCCCGCCTGGCTGCACGGTTTGCTGCTGGACGGCATCTACGATGGCGTAGGGACGGTGGCGGCCTTCGTGCCCATCATCGTGCTGTTCTTCCTGGTGATGACCATGGTGGAAGACAGCGGCTATATGTCGCGCGCCGCCTTCCTGATGGACGCATTGATGGCGCGCGTGGGCCTGGATGGACGCAGTTTCGTCATGGTGCTGATGGGCTTTGGCTGCAATGTGCCAGCCTTGATGGGCACCCGCGTGATGCGTTCACGCGGCATGCGCCTGCTCACCATGATGGTGATCCCGCTATCGCTGTGCTCGGCACGGCTGCAGGTGTTCGTCTTCATGAGCGCCATCCTGTTCACCACCGAGCAAGCCCCGCTGGTGGTGTTCAGCATGTACCTGATGAGTTTCGTCACCATCTTCCTCACCGCCCTCATTTTCAAGGGCAAGATGCGCTCCAGCGAGCCTTTCATCCTGGAGATGCCACCCTACCGCTTCCCCACCGCCAAACAGATCGTGCTGCGCGGCTGGCTAGAAGTGCGTCACTTCCTCAATCGCGCCAGCAAATTCATCATTTTTGGCGTGGTCATGGTCTGGGCGCTGACCAACTTCCCGTCCGGTGTGCCTGCCGCCAGTGAGGCCACTTATGCGGGTCAGATCGGCCAGTTCTTCCTGCCCATCCTGGAACCCATAGGCATAGACGCCAAACTGGCCATCGCGCTGATCTTCGGCTTTGTGGCGAAAGAGATCGTGGTGGGTGCGCTGGCAGTGATCTATGGCCTGCAGGGCGAAGCGCTGGAACTGCTCATGGCGCAACAACTGGACTGGGTGCAAGGCGTGAGCTTCATGCTGTTCACGCTGATCTACACGCCCTGCCTGTCCACCATCGCCACCATGCGCAGCGAGTCCAAAAGCGTGGGCTATACCGTGTTGGCACTCGGCTGGTCGCTGCTGCTGGCCTGGGTGGTCAGCTTCATCTTTTATCAGTCGGCGCGTGCACTCGGTTTTTAAGTTGGCTCAAACCAGGCCGCAGTTCGCTAAAAACTCACGCACTCTGAAACTCTACTTCCTACGGCGTTTACTGCTGAATTACGAGAAAAATAGCTCTTCAGACTGCCACAAGGATGAAATGTTGATCAATTGAGCGATTTGCCCAAAAGCATTTTCGCTAATCAGGCTGTTCACATGACTGACCGCCATGCCGCCTAGACTCCCGTTAATTCCATACAGATAAGCCAAGTCACCACCTACAACTTCTGTGTCGCTGCCGGATTGCAGGTGATTAACTAAACGCTGATCCGTTAGCGACCAGTTCGTTGCGTTTACGGAATTGGTAGCGATATCCGCATCAAATTGACTGACTAAGCTGGCAAAATTAAAGATCTCCACTTTGTTATTTCGTAGAGCATCTGTACCACTCAATTCAAAATCGACTAGAGAGTCCGTAATCACTTGCAGACTCACTATACTTTTGTTAGAAGTAGCCAGGTACCAGTCTTTAAATGTAAGTTGATCTGAATCTCCTACTTTTAAGATCAAGCTAGACCCAACCTTGCTCAAGCTTAGCTCGCTGTAATCAATGCTGCCACCCAGGCTAAGGGTGTTGTCTGCCCCTACTGAGGCATTGATGATGTCCTGCCCGTCACCTTTATTGAAACTGATCACGTCAAAACCGTTGCCAGTTGTAAACGTGTCGTTACCACGCGCGCCGATTAACAAGCTGTTTCCAGAGCCAGATGTCACAATGTCATTACCGTCACCAACGTATATAACAGCCTTCCCATTACCAAAGCTAATATTGTCGTCACCGGCCCCCGCGTTGATGATGTGGTTGCCTGCATACAACTGCAGTACATCATTACCTGCGCCGGTTGTCACCGCAATATTCGCCGAGCCGCCATAATCCTTGAGGGGTATACTTGACGATGATGAGTAGATTCCGTTCGTCACAGTATTATCGCCATCGCCAAGCGCGAGATTCACACTGCTTACACCCATGTTGTAGAGACGGACAGCATCTGCGCCATCACCAGCAGTAATTTGACGATCTCCAGCTTCATACAGCTTGATTTGATTATCTCCACCACCTGCTGCTATCGCCTGTATTCCACCTTGCAGTGTAATCGCATCATTTCCCGCACCAGTTACAAGTGAATGATTACCTGTACCACCAGTGATAACGTTATTTCCTTCACCAGCATCGACATTGGCTATCCCATTACCAAAGCTAATGTTGTCATTACCAGCACCCGCGTTGATGGAGTGGTTGCCTGCAAACAAGTGCAGCACGTCGTTGCCAGCACCAGTCGTCACCGCAAGATTCGCCAAGCCTCCATAATCCTTGTAAGGGATACTTGACGATGATGAGTAGATTCCATTCGTCACAACATTATCGCCACTTCCAAGCGCAAGATTTACACTACTTCCACCCATGTTGTACAGACGTACTGTGTCGGAACCCATGCCAGCCTCGATCAGTCTGGCACCAGCACCAATCAGGGTGATATTGTTATTCCCCTCCCCAGCTTGAATGCTCTGGTTGCCCGCTTGCAGGGTAATCGCGTCATTGCCAACGCCAGCTACAACTGTATGATCACCCGTACCACCGGTCACAATATTGCTTCCTTCACCAGCATCAACGCTGGTTAAGCCATTACCAAAACTAATGTTGTCATTACCAGCACCCGCGTTGATGAAGTGGTTGCCTACAAACAAGTGCAGCACGTCGTTGCCTGCACCAGTCGTCACCGTAATATTCGCTGAGCCGCCGTAATCCTTGTGAGGTGTGCTTGACGATGATGAGTAAATTCCGTTCGTCACAGTATTATCGCCATTCCCAAGCGCAAGATTTACACTACTTCCACCCATGTTGTAGAGACGAATAGCATCTGCGCCATCACCAGCAGTAATTTGACGATCTCCTGACTGATACAACTTAATGATGTTATTTCCGCTACCAGCAACTATCTTCTGAGCCCCGCCTTGTAAAGTAATCGCATCATCGCCAGCGCCAGCAAGAACTACATGATCACCCGTGCCGCCAGTAACAATATTGTCTCCTTCACCAGCATCAACGCTGGTGAAACCATTACCAAATGTAATTTGGTCATCACCGCCACCCGCGTTGATGAGGTGATTGCCTGCAAACAAATGCAGCACGTCGTTACCTGCACCGGTTGTGACCGTAATATTCGCTATTCCTCCAAAATCCTTGTAAGGGGTATTTGATGTTGACGAGTAAATACCGTTCGTCACAGTATTGTTGCTATTACCGAGATTCAGGATGACTGGACTGCCTGCCATGTTGTAAAGACGTACGGTATCGATGCCCATACCGGTTTCAACCAGCCTAGCACCAGTGCCAATCAGGATAACGTTGTTATCGCCTTCCCCAGCGTGAACCGTCTGATTGCCTGCCTGCAGGGTGATGCCATCATTACCAGCGCCTGTTACAACCGAGTGATCACCCGTGCCGCCAGTGATAGTGTTGGCTCCCTCACCAGCATCAACGATGGTTAACCCATTAGCAAAGCTAATGTTGTCGTTACCATCACCCGCGTTAATAATGTGGTTGCCTGTAAACAAATGCAGCACGTCGTTACCTGCACCCGTCGTCACCGTAATATTCGCTATTCCCCCAAAATCCTTGTACGGGGTGTTTGATGATGACGAATAAATGCCATTCGTCACAATGTTATCGCCGCTTCCAAGCGCGAGATTTACAGCACTTCCACCCATGTTGTAGAGCCGGACCATGTCGGCCTCATCCATGCCGGAGACCAAGTGGTTGTAACCACCAGTGAACTGAATTATTCCACCATCGTCGTTCAACACTATCGCTTTGCTATTTCCTGAGAAGTACCCCTCAAAGGCAGGGTCTTGCAACACGAAATAATCTTTTACCGTAGTATATTCATCTGAAAGTCCGACAAATTTTAAGGCATTCGCAAAATCCACCATATTGCTGACGCCCTTAGCTTGATTAGCAGCAATAGATTGATTCATAAGTTCAAAAACATCTGTGAAATCAAAGTCTATTTCAGTAGACTCAAAATCATAATTAATTACCGCCACGACATCTTTCAAGTGTGTTTGCAGTAACATCAACGATGAAAAGTAGTTGAAAACATCGTTAAATGCCGACCTTAACAACCCTGCTGAATTAGTGGCCGGGTTAACCCCGCCAGCCCCATTACCTGCGCCTTGCACAAATTGCTCGCCAAACAATTTCTCCATAAAAACTAATTGCCTAGCATCAATATTGGGGCCTCTGCTTGAGGCGGCGATGTCATCCACACCAGCCCATTTGTAGAGCAATTCCGTGAACACCTCATTGCGCAACTGGCTTTTTGCAGGGTCGGCAAACGCTTCAACTAAAGCTTTTAATTCACCACTGCTGTCGCGCATGATGGCCTGATGTAAATCGTGCAGCTGTCCGTAACCGCGCAAATAAGGCAATGAGGCCACTTCAGGCGAGACCTCAACCCAGTCTTCTGCGATGGCGTTCATTTTGTCGACACCAAACCACACGTCCGTGGCATGACCAGTGCTGCCATCGGCCCTGGTAAAACTGCCCAGCTGTTTATGCGCATTACCATTGACATCGATGGCGGTGGAATTTGCGTAGCTGAGATTGATGCTTTGCACACCAGCTTCCTCAAGTGATATCACCTCGCCATCACTGTGGTAGCCGTCTCCATTCGCGTCTTTCCATACCTGAAGGCTGGCCCAAGCCACATCACCACTATCTAGCTTACCGTCGGCATTACCGCCGTTAGCAACAGCATCTAAATCTTTCAGCGCTTCAAAACCATTCGCGGCGAGTTGACCATTACTTAGCAGGGTGTTGTTGCCAAACAGCTCACGGCCAGTGTCGATGTAACCACTTCCATCCACATCGCGCACCAGCAATCCATCATCTTTGCCTACCCAGCCTGTGCTTTCGGCAAAACCATTACCATCATGGTCAAACCAGGTGCCTTGGTTGACTGCTTTGGTTTCTACACCGTCACCGTCGAGGTCCAATATGATCGGGGAAGTTGTTGCTTTAGCATCGCCGAATTTGGCGCGGGCAGCAGCCAATGTTTCAGCCGAGGCATCGCTTACTAATAATGGGGCCAGCAATTGAGACCCGCCGATACCTGCTGTAGTCCAAGCAAAAACTTTTGCTGCATTACCTTGAGGACTAACTATTACGCCCAAAGCTGCCCCCATTGTAGCCAAGTTACCTGCAGCACTTAATAAGTCACCTCCTGAGGGTAGCTTGCCTTCTTTTGCATCAATTTGAATTTTCCCGAGCGTGACCAATAAAGCGCCGCCGTTTGCAGCAATAACTCCTATTGGATTTCTTGCTAAATCGGCTGCCGCAGCAAGAGTTTGCGCAATATTATTCAACACTCCAACATTGTCATTTGCTTGCGTTATGTTTCCTAAACCAGTTTCAACTTGTAACAAAGAGATTATGGCTTCCATATTCAGAGACATGCGACTTTCCCCCTAAACAAGTTTGCTTGCTAAAACAATCACATGAATTATCAGGAATGTAATCGTGAGCCACTTTGTAAATGAAATTAACCGGAGTAGGCATGTTTGCCGATAACTCAAATCAACAATATTTTTAGTGTTGTAATTGTTAAGCCAATATTTCGAGGCTAACTCTGGCTTGCAATCTAAATATAGCCAAACACTAAATAGAATGACCTCAACAATTAAACAAATAAGACTATAAGCTGCAAAAAATTTAAACATAGAATGATTATCCTAAAATTGGCTTTCCCGCTTTTCGTCTGAAATCACCCCCACTTCCGTGGAGCCCGTCTGATGAAAGTCCGACAAATTTTAAGGCATTCGCAAAGCTCACCATTTTGCTAACACCGTTAGCTTGATTGGTCGCAATAGGTTGATTGATCTGTTGATAACGTCGGGGGTGTCCGTAATTTTGTGTAAACGGGGTTTTGGTTAGCGGTAAGACATCCGATTCTCGAACTGGATGATGAACCGGCTCAGCGCTGGCTTCCAATCGGGTAGCGGCATGGTCTATCTTGCGCAGCTCCCAACTAACGTAGTTCAGGCTAAAGTAGCGGCAGTTTCCTGCCAAATGACCGTTTACACAAAAATTCTTACGCCCTCGTATCCAGATTATTCACTGGAGCAAAACGGCTATCTCCATTACCTCCCTGAATCGCCACTAACTTTGTAGACACTGTTTAGCCGATTGATTGAACTGCTCTTCAAAGTCTATCGAATTAACTCGCTGAGCATTTTGCTTTCACGTTTGGTAACGGCCATTGCTAGATAATGGCCGTTCGAGCTTGCTGCAATTCCAGTTATTTGCCAAAAATCCAGATTGGTGAGTTTTTGTGGTTGGTTCAATCCACAAAACAATTCCTGTTCAAACCAATAATTGTTTTCTCCAAGCACGTAGCAAATTTTGTTGGTGTCTTTTGCCTGTAGCAAAAATCCACCTATACCCATTGTTCTCAGTTTCCCATCAGCAAACACCTGAAGTATGTACTCGTTTATGCTTGAATTTTCATTTCGGTAGATACTACTTTTTCTTGGCGTCGCAGAGATGTACAGCTCTCCATTATCATAAGTTGCAACACTGTTTACCGAATAAAACTCTGCATTAGTTAGCTGCCTTGATGTTGACTTCTCTAAATCGTAGACCCATAAATCATATTGGCTGGCCGGAGTTTTGCCTCGGGTTCTAGGCAAACCACGGAAGTAGTAGATTTTGCTGCCGTCACGTGAGAACGTCGGGAATATCTTGATACCTCCATCATGCGTGAGCTGTTTGAGATTGCTACCATCCACATTGACCAGCGCCAATTCCGCACCATCTGACCAGTTTTTCTGAGTTGCCGCAGCGTTGAGATTACGCCGGATGATCGCCATGCTGCGATCATCCGGCGCAAAGGTAGCAGAATCCCAAGAAAATCCGGCTGCGGGTGTGTAGCGATGATTTTGGCTGGTTTCGACATCGTGCCGCTGTACCCAGTAGTTTCCGTTGTCGTTCAGCCCATACAGAATATATCGGCCATCACTGGAGATGGAGAGCGGGTTGGCGGTTAGTTGCATGCCTGTGGGTTTTGCATTGCAGCCCGTCATTGAAAGCAACAGCACTAGGCAATACAGAATGAGAATATTTGTTTTGATGCTCACAGAAGTAGCTCCCGAGCGTTGCTTATATGCAGCATGTTATAAAGATTAGAGGCATCATTTATGCCAAGAAAATCAAACCAATACGTATGATGGTGCCGATAGTTGCTAGCGCCCGTCTTATGTGGGTTTACATGGGTTGATATATTCACAAAGCTACTAAAGATTACTTCAGGCACCTTATTTTGGCTCTTAGAGTAGCTGGATTATGGTTGCAGTCAGCCCCTGCTGGTTAATTACAACCACCACTGTAATCAGTGAGACACATTAGGTGATGTCGGTGGCCCAGACTGGACTGACCCCGTTGATCACCCGATTCCTGAGCTGATGCGGATAAATTGGATGTTTGGCATGCCGCTGGCTGGTGTTGGGCTTGCGGTAAAGCGCCTAGATACTCATTTCTTCATCAGGGGGTCTGCACCTGTTTTCGACCGATGCCATAACCGTCCTGGCGCAGCAAGCACTTGGCCGCCAGCAAATGGGAACTCCTGGTGCAGTTCACACGGCTCGTGATTAGCATTTGCGCAACATACCGTCTGCAGTAACATCTGGACTAGAGGCGATTTTGCCACCTGGACGGGGATGAAGCATGCAGCAGTCAATGTTGGACGCCATACAGCAGTTGCCGGAATACCAGCAGTTGGTCAAAAACCGCAGCCGACTGGCCTGGACCTTGTCTGCCATCATGTGCAGCGCCTACTTCGGTTTCATCCTGCTGGTCGCCTTTCAGCCTGCGTTCTTCGAGCAGATCGTGTGGGGCGACACTATCACCATCGGCTTCCCGCTCGGTATCGGCCTCATCCTGCTGGCGTTCGTGTTGACTGGCATCTATGTGTACGCCGCCAACCGCCAGTTCGACGCACTCACGCAGCGCATCCGCGAGCAGGTGCACGCATGATGGCGCGCCTGTGCATCAAGACCAGCCTCGCCAAGCTCAACTACATGAAGCTCAACTTTATGAAGCTGCGCTTTGAGCAATCGGGTCTAACGAAGAGCCGTGCAGCGCTCACCTTGCTGAGCCTCCTGACTCCCGGCCTCGCTTACGCAGACGGCGGCCAGGCAAGTTCCAGCGCTCATGTGATGTTCATCGTATTCGTGCTGGCCACGCTCGGCATCACGCGCTGGGCCGCCAAACGCACGCATACCTCCAAGGATTTCTACACGGCAGGTGGTGGCATCAGCGGCTTGCAGAACGGGCTGGCACTGGCTGGTGATTTCATGTCGGCGGCCTCTTTTCTGGGCATCACCGCGCTGGTCTACAGTCGCGGTTATGACGGCCTGATCTATGCCATCGGCTTTCTGGTGGGCTGGCCGGTGATGATGTTCCTGATGTCGGAACGGCTACGCAATCTGGGCCGCTTCACCTTTGCCGACGTGACCGCCTACCGCTTCAAGCAGACCCCCATCCGCGTGTTCTCGGCCATCGCCGGCATCTCGGTGGTGATGCTGTACCTGATCGCGCAGATGGTAGGCGCGGGGGCGCTGATCCAAACCTTGTTCGGCTTGCGCTTCGAATGGGCGGTGAGCATCGTGGGCGTACTGATCATCGCCTATGTGACCTTTGGCGGCATGCTGGCCACTACCTGGGTACAGATCATCAAGGCCGTGCTGTTGCTGTGTGGCGCCAGCTTTATGGCGCTGGGCGTGCTGTATCTGTCCGATTTCAGTTTCGACAAGCTGTTCAGCACGGCTATCCAGCAGCACCCCAAAGGCGCGGCGGTGATGTACACCGGCGGCATGCTGTCCGACCCGGTCAGCGCCATTTCGCTAGGCATCGCGCTGATGTTCGGTACCGCCGGGCTGCCGCACATCCTGATGCGCTTCTTCACCGTGCCAGACGCACGCGAGGCGCGTAAATCGGTGTTCTATGCCACAGGCTTCATCGGCTATTTTTATATTCTGACCTTCATCATCGGCATGGGGGCGGTGGCCTTCATCCTCGGCGACCCGGCCTACTTCGGCGCCGATGGCCGCATGATAGGCGGCGACAATATGCCCGCGGTGCACCTGGCGCATGCGCTGGGTGGCGACCTGTTCCTGGGCTTCATCTCGGCGGTGGCCTTCGCCACCATTCTGGCGGTGGTGGCTGGCCTCACATTGGCTGGTGCCGCCGCAATCTCGCACGATTTGTATGCCAATGTCATCAATACACAGGCCAGTGATCAGCAGGAGATGCTGGTTTCGCGCTGCGCCACGCTCACACTAGGGCTGTTGGCGGTGCTAATGGGCATCGCGTTCCAGAGTCAGAACATCGCCTTCATGGTGGGCCTGGCATTCACCATCGCCGCCTCCGCCACCTTCCCGGTACTGATCATGTCCATGTTCTGGCGCAATATGACCACACGTGGCGCGGTAGCAGGCGGCTCGCTGGGGCTGGTGGTGGCCGTGGTGATGGTGATACTGGGCCCTGCGGTGTGGGTGCAGGTGCTGGGGATGGAAACGCCGCTGGTGCCCTACTCCAACCCGGCGCTGTTCAGTGTGAGCCTGGCGTTTGCCGGCATCTGGCTGTTTTCGGTGACCGACCGCTCTGCGCAAGCCAAACTGGAACGCTCACGCTTCGAAGCACAGTTCGTGCGCAGTCAGACCGGCATAGGCGCAGAAGCCGCCAGCCATTAAGCTTGCCAGCATGGGGATGGCGACGCGCTGTTGCGGCGGGCTAAGGTCGCACTACTGGCGGCGCACTACTGACAACTTACTGCTTATTAGCTTCCGCGCTGCTTGCTGCAGCTCATGTAGTTGGAGCCGGTGGGAGAACTCAACATGATGTTGCCGTTCATGGTATAGGCACGGTGTTTTTCAAAGGTGCCGGATTCGAACACGATGTCCTTGCCATTCTGACGGTACTTGCCTTTGTTGCCATATTTGTCCGCATAACGGCCAGCGCTGAGGATGTTGACATCGACTAGGGAGTAATTGAGCGTGCTGCCGATCAGGAAATAGCATTGATATTTCCCTGTGGTCACTGCTTGAGCGCTCACAGGTTCGACTGATGCATGGCCGCTGCCGGCTACCACATCCAGCATGAAGGCAGAATAGGTGTCTTCATAGCTCACGTCGTCCTTCCTGACCTTGCAGCCTGAGCCTTGAACGGCGGTCACCGTGGCGGGTTTTCCGCCCGGCGTGATGACGCGCTGACCGACCTGACAGCTCTCCAGCCTGGCGATGTGCAACGGCGGCTGGCCCTCGAAAAAGTCTGCCGCCAGCGCTGGCACTGCGCTGATAGAAACAAGAATCACCGGGAAAAGTAAGGCGATACCGGGAAATGAAAACTCAGGGAATACTGACTTGATGACCACGGGTATCAGCTGACGACGCATCTCACACCTCCGGACTTGTATGCTTTCACAGCATGTCTGAACAGGAACACCTGTTTATTCTGAACATCTTCAAGCACTTCATCACTGCACAAGCACGCCGCGTGATGCGGGGAACAAACACAATATCAGGCGATCTGCGAGAACTCCAGCGCATTCCCGTCCGGGTCGCGGCAGAACACCGCAGCACGTCCCGACATGCTCATGGTGTAAGCGATGCCAGCTTCATCCAGCGCGGCCTTGATAGGCATGACATCGCGCACAGCGAAGGCCAGATGATGGTCACGTCCACCATGCGCAGGCAAGGTCACGTCCTTGTAAGGGTCTGGCACCACCATCAGGTGGATCTGGTTGGCACCTATGTCATACCAGACACCTGCAAAGCCAAAATCCGGCCGTGCCGGATTCGGGGTCAGGCCCAGTAATCCTTCGTAGAAATCACGTGCACGTTGCAGGTCGGCGATGATAAGGCCGGCGTGCAGCATGCGGTCGATGGCGATCTTCATTTCATGCAGTCCTGAAAATAAAATAAACCGCGCCCATCAGGCACAGACCCGCCCACAGAAAATCGAGCTTGATCGGCTGCTGCATATAGAACAGCGCGAACGGCACGAACACCAGCAGGGTGATGACTTCCTGCAGGATCTTGAGTTGCGCCAGTGACAGCACGGTGAAACCGATACGGTTGGCGGGCACCTGGAACAGGTACTCGATGGAAGCGATGCCCCAGCTCGCGAGCGCCGCGATGATCCAGGGTTTGTCGTTGAGATTCTTGAGGTGCGCGTACCAGGCGAACGTCATGAAGACGTTGGCAATGGTCAATAACAGGATGGTCTTGGCCACTGCCGGCATATTACGTTCTCATGGTTGCATGACGCTTAAACGGCTTGCTCGCCGGTTTCGCCGGTACGGATGCGCACCACTTGCTCGATGGAAGAAACGAAGATCTTGCCGTCGCCGATCTTGCCGGTGCGTGCGGCTTTGATGATGGCTTCCATGGCGCTTTCCACCAGGCTGTCTGCAACCACCAGCTCGACCTTGATCTTGGGCAGAAAATCGACCACGTATTCAGCACCACGGTACAACTCGGTGTGGCCTTTCTGGCGGCCAAAGCCCTTCACTTCAGTCACGGTCAGGCCGTTGACGCCGATCTCGGACAAAGCCTCACGCACTTCGTCGAGCTTGAACGGCTTGATGACTGCTTCAATCTTTTTCATTTACGGTCCCCCTAGGATTATTGTAAGACGTCAGCCGGTGTTAATCGGCAAAGTGATGCTTGTATGTTATCGGATAACGCCTGTCCTTGCCAAACCCGCGATGCGTGATGCGCACGCCCACCGGGGCCTGACGGCGCTTGTATTCATTGCGGTCTATGAGCCCGGTCACGCGCGCGATGTCCTGCTCGCGGAACCCCTGCGCGCGGATCTCGGCACGGCTGCTATCGTCTTCCACATAGGCTTCCATGATGGCGTCCAGCACCTCGTAGGGCGGCAGGCTGTCCTGGTCGGTCTGATCCGGACGCAGTTCGGCCGATGGTGGCCGCGTGATGATGCGCGTGGGGATCACCGGGGCGATCTGGTTGCGGTAATCGGCCAGTTGATAGACCAGCGTCTTGGGCACATCCTTGAGCAGCGAAAAACCACCGGCCATATCGCCGTATAGCGTGGAATAGCCCACTGCCATCTCGCTCTTGTTGCCGGTCGTCAGCACAATGCTGCCGAACTTGTTGGACAGCGCCATCAGCAGCATGCCACGGATGCGCGCCTGCAGGTTCTCTTCGGTGGCATCGAACGGACGCCCGGCGAATTCCTCGGCCAGCGTGGCGCGGAACAGCTCGAACAAGGGCTTGATCGCCATCTCGCTGTATTGCACGCCCAGGATCTGCGCCATCTCCCGCGCATCGCTGATGCTGATATCGGCAGTGAACTCGGAGGGCATCATCACCACGCGTACCTTGTCTGCACCCAGCGCATCCACGGCGATGGCCAGGGTGAGGGCCGAGTCTATGCCGCCAGACAAGCCCAGCACCACACCGGGGAAGCCGTTCTTGCTGACATAGTCATGCAGCCCCAGGCACAAGGCGCGGTACACCGAGGCAGGCAAAGGTAACAGCGGACCGATCTCGCCCGGCAACGGGTCAGCCTGTTGCAAACGCACCAGCGCAACGGCTTCTTCGTATTCCGGCAATTGCTGCATCAGCTCGCCGCTGCGGTCCAGCACGAACGAGGCGCCATCGAACACCAGCTCGTCCTGCCCGCCCACCATATTGGCGTAAACCACGGCAAGGCCGGTCTCCTGCACGCGTTGCGCCAGCACTTCATGGCGGGTGACCTGCTTGTCCTGATGGTAGGGGGATGCGTTCAAGGCCAGCAACAATTGCGCACCCGCCTGTTTGGCCAGACGTGCCGGTCCAGTTTCCCACACGTCAGCGCAGATCAGCACCCCACAGCGCACGCCTGCATGCGTGAACACCAGCGGCGCATCGCCCTTGGCGAAGTAACGCTCTTCATCGAACACGCTGTGGTTAGGCAACACCTGTTTGTAGTAGGTGGCGACGATCTCGCCCCCCTGCAGGACCGAAGCCGCGTTGTAGCACAGGCCGTTATCACGTGCCGGGTGGCCGACCAGCAGTGTCATCTCCGGCACGGCAGCGGCGAGCCTGGCCAGGGCCGCAGCACAGGCGGTAAGAAAATCATCTCGGAGCAGCAAGTCTTCCGGAGGGTAGCCACTGATGGCCAGTTCGGGGGTCAGCAGCAGGCTGGCGCCCATGTGTTGCGCGCGGCGCGCGCAGGCGATGATCTTGTCAGTATTGCCGCTTAGATCAGCAACGGTGCAATTGATTTGTGCGATGGCAAGCTGCATGGCAAGCGGCTGCGTGGCTTGGGAGAGTGGCGCAGCCTGCTCCGGGGCTGCAGTCTGGCTGTTAAGATCGCTAATAGCTACCACCGGCATCCCTGATCATGCGGACCATCTCGGCATCTTTGCCCTTGAGCGCATACACCAGCGCGGTCAGGCCATATTGATCCTTGGTTTTGACATTGGCACCGCTCTGCAGCAACAGGCGCACCAGCTCGGTGGAGCCTTCAATGACGGCATAATGCAGCATGGGCGTGCCTGCTTCGTCACGGTGGTTGACATCAGCCCCTCTGGCGATGAGCAAGGTGCTGGCAGACACCTCTTTTTTCTGCAAAGCCCAGGTCAGTGCAGTCCATTTCGAGCTGTCGGAATCCTTGACGCTGGCACCGTTATCCATCAGCAAGGCCATGGCGTCGGTATTGCCAGCGCGCGCCGCATACATCAGTGCCGTCGCACCCTGGCGGTCACGCAAGGCCGGGTTGGCGCCATTGGCAATCAGGGTCTTGAGCGTGGCGAGGTCGCCATTCTTGGCAGCGAACATCAAGATGGTCTTGCCATCATCACTGCGTGCGTTGGCATCCAGACCATGCTTGATCAGCGCATCCACCGCCTCATGAAAACCGGAGGTGGCGGCCATGCCCAGTGCACTCCAGCCGTCCGGGTCACGCAGCTTGGCATCTGCCCCCTTTTCAAGCAGCAGCTTGATGGTGGCGATGTGATTCTTTTTGGCGGCGAACATCAGTGCGCTCCAGCCGCCACTGTCAACGGCATTGATATCAGCGCCCTTGCTGAGCAGAAGCTGCACGGCTTTCACCTGATCCTTGCGGGCGGCGTACATCAGCGCGGTGATGCCGTCGGCATCACGTACATTGATGTTTGCTCCACTATCCAGCATGGCTTTCAAGGTATCCAGATCGCCCTGAGAGGCCACTGTGAGCAGATAGGGGATCTTGTCTTCGGCAAAACTCAGCGGCGACCACACCAGACACAACGCCACCGCGCTTGTCAGTATGCTGCTGCTGATCGCCCTGCCCAGTTTGCCGAGTTTGCCTAGCTCTGGCTTGCTTAGCTCTGGCTTGCCTGGCTTGCCTGGCTGGTTTGGCTTGTTTTGCTTGCCCATGTTGCCTGCCCTGTTCATGTGTGTACGCTCAATCCCGTTGTCGGCTGTTCATAGCTGCAAGTCAGACTTGCGATTTGGCGTGTATCGCCTGCTTTACTGCCTCACCCAGACCAGCAGGCGAACTGGCGACCACCACACCGGCTTGCTCCAGCGCCTGCATCTTGTCTTCAGCACGGCCACTACTCCCCGAGATGATCGCACCTGCATGGCCCATGCGCTTGCCTTTGGGTGCGGTCTGCCCGGCGATATAGCCAGCCACCGGCTTGCTGACATGGTGCTTGATGTAGTCGGCAGCAGCTTCTTCGTCACTGCCACCGATCTCGCCTACCATGATGATGGCTTCAGTTTCAGCATCCGCTTCGAACAATTCCAGACAATCGATGAAGTTCATGCCACGGATGGGGTCACCACCGATACCGACGCACGTGGATTGACCCAAACCGAGCGCCGTCGTTTGGTGTACGGCCTCATAGGTCAGCGTACCGGAACGCGACACGATGCCGACCTTGCCACGCAGATGGATGCTGCCCGGCATGATGCCGATCTTGCATTCGTCCGGCGTGATCACCCCTGGGCAATTCGGCCCCACCAGACGTGCACCATTGGCCTTGAGTGCCGCCTTGACGTTGAGCATGTCCAGCACCGGGATGCCTTCGGTGATGCAGATGATGAGTGGAATGCCCGCATCACAGGCTTCCAGGATGGAATCCGCTGCATAAGCTGGCGGCACATAGATCACGGAAGCATTAGCCTGCGTGCTGCGCACCGCTTCACGCATGGTGTTGAACACCGGCAAACCCAGGTGCAGCTGCCCCCCCTTGCCCGGGGTGACACCGCCGACCATCTGCGTGCCATAGGCCAGCGCCTGTTCGGAATGGAAAGTGCCCTGCTTGCCGGTGAAGCCCTGGCACAGGACTTTGGTGTTTTTATCAACGAGTATCGCCATATCAAACCTTTGTTGCAGCAACCGCCTGCTGGGCGGCATCGGTCAGGCCGGCCGCAGAAATAATCGACAAACCGCTATCGCGCAGCATCTGACGGCCTAACTCCACATTGGTGCCTTCGAGGCGCACCACCACCGGGATCTGGATACCCACCTCGCGCACAGCCGCGATGATGCCTTCGGCGATGATGTCGCAGCGCATGATGCCGCCGAAGATGTTCACCAGGATCGCCTTGACGTTGGCATCGGCCAGAATGATCTTGAACGCCTTGGTGACGGTCTGCGCGGTAGCACCACCGCCTACATCCAGGAAATTGGCGGGGGCGCCGCCGTGCAGCTTGATCAGGTCCATGGTGGCCATGGCCAGCCCTGCGCCGTTGACCATGCAACCGATATTGCCGTTGAGGGCGATGTAATTGAGGCCAGCCGCATGCGCCACTGCTTCCTTGGCATCGTCCTGACTCCAGTCACGCTGTTCGGCCAGCGCCTTGTGACGGTATAGCGCATTGTCGTCCACGCTGATCTTGCAATCCAGCGCGACCAGTGCACCGCTCGCGGTGATCACCAGCGGGTTGATCTCGAGCAGGCTGAGGTCGTTATCGCAGAACAGTTGGTACAAGCCTTTCAGCAACTTGGCAAAGGGCGCGATCTGTTCGTTGGCGAGGCCCAGGCCGAACGCCAGATTGCGCGCCTGATAATCCACCAGGCCGTTGAACGGGTCACACACTTCCTGCAGGATCTGCTCAGGATGATGCTGCGCGATCTCTTCGATGTCCATGCCGCCAGCGGCAGAGGCGATCACCACGATGCGCTCCAGACTGCGGTCCACCAGCATGGAAAGATAAAGTTCGCGCCGGATGTCCAGCGTCTCTTCCACCAGCAGTTGCTGCACGATCTGACCGTCCGGCGCGTTCTGGTAGGTGACCAGCGTCTTGCCCAGCAACGCGCTGGCGGCAGCTTCAACCTCGGCGATGGACTTGACCAGCTTGACGCCACCGGCCTTGCCACGTCCACCGGCATGGATCTGCGCTTTCACCACCCAGGCGGAACCCGGGATATTGTTGGCAGCGCCGACCGCGTTGGCGACCGAGGTCGCCAGTTGGCCGTGAGGCACCGGGATCGCATACTGCTGCAGTAGCTGCTTGGACTGGAATTCGTGCAGATTCATAGAGGAAATCGAAGGATTCGAGGTGATTTTCTGAATGCTGCATTTTGGCCGAAAATACGCCAATACGCCAGCGAATGCGGTGTCCAGGCAGTTTCCACGCTGTGTATAATTCCATTTTTGTCTTTGCAAAGTTGTCTTGCATGCGTCTCGTAGTTCAAGGGCCCAGCCTGCCCCAGCATGATCTGACTGAATTGAGTCGATTGTTCGGCGACACCCCATTCACCTCGTTGACCAGCACGGCCGCCGTGCTGGCAGTAAGCATCACCCAGCAGGCCGCCGTGTCGGACTGGTGCACACCACGCCAGCTCGACCATGCCTTCGTGCCGGATGAGCTGACCCTGTCACAACTGGGGCTGGCCGTGATGGACATGGATTCCACGCTGATCACGATCGAGTGCATAGACGAGATCGCCGACATGTGTGGCCTCAAACCGCAGATCTCGGCCATCACCGAAAGCGCCATGCGTGGCGAGCTGGATTTCGCCGAGAGCCTGCGGCGGCGTGTCGCCCTGCTGGCTGGCCTGGATGCCTCCGCGCTGCAGCGCGTGCTGGACGAACGGCTGCAACTCAGCCCAGGCACGCTGGACTGGATCGCGGCCTGCAAACAGCATGGCATCCGCACCATGGTGGTTTCCGGCGGCTTCGACTTCTTTGCCGACCGCGTCAAACAACTGGCCGGTCTGGACTATGCACACGCCAACCAGCTGGAGATCATCGACGGCAAACTGACCGGTCAGCTGCTGGGCGCTATCGTCGATGCGCAAGCCAAGGCGGATCTGCTGGAAACCCTGCGCCTGCAATTGGGTCTGACCCAGAAGCAGGTGGTGGCCATAGGCGATGGCGCCAATGACCTCAAAATGATGGCCGCGGCCGGTGCTGGCGTGGCGTATCGCGCCAAGCCACTGGTGCAGCAACAAGCGAGCTTTGCACTCAACCATACCGGACTGGATGGCTTGATCCATCTGTTCAGCCCGGCCTGAGCGCGGGCACACCTTTGAACTTGCGTGCGCCCTCTCAACCAATCAGGCTCTCAACCAATCAGGAGTTATAAAATGCTTTTGTATTCCAAACTGGCCGCAGTCGCCCTGCTGTCACTTAGCCTTAACGTATGGGCAGGCCCCATTGCCGAGATCAAGACCAGCGAAGGCCTGATCGTGCTGGAACTCAACAGCGATAAAGCCCCCAATACAGTGGCCAATTTTGTGCAATACGCCAAAGATGGCCACTACACCGGCACCGTGTTCCACCGTGTCATCTCGGGCTTCATGGTGCAGGGGGGTGGCATGGATAGCGACCTGAACGAGAAACCGACCAGGGCACCGATCAAGAACGAAGCCAACAACGGTCTCAATAACACCATAGGCACCATCGCCATGGCACGCACTGGCGACCCGCATTCTGCCAGCGCGCAGTTCTTCATCAATGTGGCTAACAATACCTTCCTTAACTTCACCGAGAAATCCGAGCGTGGCTGGGGTTATACCGTGTTCGGCAAAGTGACCAAGGGCATGGACGTGGTGGACCGCATCGCCAAGACACGCACTGACGGTGGTGATGTGCCAGTACGCTCCATCGTCATCGAGCAGGTCACTATTAGATAAACGCCTCAAAGCGGCGGCAAATAAGCGCCTCAAAGCGGCGGCAAATAAACGCCACAAAGCCGCGAGAAATAAACGCGACAAGGCGCTGCTGCAGGTGCGAACCAGCGCCGAAGGCATGCAACACCTAAAGAATGAAACAAAAATAAATCAGTGAGACAAAACACCAACGCCGCAATATTGCGGCGTTGGTGTTTTCAATTGGACGCTGATTCAATCGGGCCCTCTCAAGCGACCCGTGATCAACCAGCTTCAGTGTTTAGCTGACAAAAACGACGTCAGTCATCCGTGACCAGCAACTCGATCTGAGCCAGTAACTGGTCTTTGTCGCTGGCATAAAAAGGCGTGGGGATCTCCACCCAGGCGCGACGCCCACCAGAAAGCCGGATCGGCATGCGATCTGCCTGCCCGGCACTGCGTGTGGTGCCCCGGCCATTGCCGCCATCGCGACCAAAACCATAACTGGCCGTATCATCCTGCATGGCCGACTGGGCAGCTAGTTTCTGTGCCGCAACGTAGTCAAAATATTTAACGAAATCGAGGTTGTTCTGGAACACCTGCATGCAGGCATCAGCGCCCGGTGGCGTGAAACCGCGCTGGATCAGGTCGAATTTGAGTGTAGTGCGGGACGGCAGACTGTCCGGGTATTTCTCCAGCAGCTCGGCAAAGATCGCCGGTGTCTTCAGCCATTTCAGCAGCAATTGCTGGCGGCCCTGCTCGTTGTGGCTGTTCTTGTATAGCTCCAGCTCGCGGCTCACCGCCAGCATGCCTTCTTCAGGCGACTCGACCAGGCCATAATGGCTCATGGCCGTGATCAGTGCAAACGCAGCCGGATTATTGAGTACCGCTTTGAAACCGATGTGTTGTGTGACCGCATTCATGGGCGCCGGATAACAGCGCTCGTTATCGTAGATCATCAACGCGCGGTTGATGGCCTCGTCCAATCCGATCGATGGCGCCGTTGGACTTCTGCGCTTGCTGACAGGCTGATTCATCGCTACCCCACCCCCGTGAAATTATAGCTAGCGCTAATCTAGCATACATTTCCATACAGTTCATAGACTTGTGCAGCATTGCAACGCCATGTTCTGAGATTACCGCCCTAAACTTCACATCCATCTAAAAAATAAAATAAAAAAGCCACGCGGTGCGTGGCTTTCAAGCTTCAAAGAGGGCAGCCTCGATTCAAAGATAGATACCTAGATAGGCAACCAGATCAGCTCGCCCGCTTTCATGTCCGGCACCAAAAGATGCTTGCCGTCGGCTGACAAGGCGATGTCGGCCGAGGCCTGGAAGCCGTCCTTGATCAGATGCACCTCACCCGCGGTGTCCACCTTGAACACCTTGCCATTCTTCCAGTCGCTGACATACATATCGCCGGTCGCGGTATGTACCAGGCCGTCCCCGCCACCAAACCCTTCCGCGATATCGACCATGTCACCGGTGTTGATATCCAGCCGATACAGCACGCCCGTTGCGAAATCCACCTGCAACATCACCGTACCGGTATCGTCCATGAGCAGGCCGTTGGGGGCTAGGATGCGCGCATCACGCTCGGCATCGATGATAAGGCTGACCTCACCGGCCGGGTTGATCTTGTAAATGGCACCGCCCTTGCTGAGATCCCCGCTGTCGCTGACATACAGATTACCCTGCGGGTCGGGCTCCAGATCATTGAGGAACTGCGGCGTACGCGGGAAATCCAGCGTGTCGGCGAACACTGTCCAGCTACCATCCGGTGCCACCTTCAGCACGCGGGTCTTGTCAGCCACATACAGGTCATCAGCTATCATGGCGAGCCCTTTGGGGTCGTCCATGCCGGTCGCAAACACACTGAGCTTGCCATTCGGGCTGATCACGCTGATCTGGCCATCGCCATTCTTGTCGAAGCCGTTTATTTCAGATACAAACACGCGACCATCGGCCGCAGCCACCACCGATTCAGGTGTTTTGAGCCCACTTATCTTGCTAGGCCCGGTGCTTTCTGCCGGTGCGCAAGCCACCATCAACAATGCTGCGAATACAGGACTGCAACGCCACAGGTTTACCATAAAGGACTCCATTCGATACCGTTCGGACTGTCAGGCTATCTGCTGCTAAGGCCCGTGTCCAGACTCAGTATTGCAGATCGAGCGCGAAGGGAGCCGCGATCGGTGTGATCAGGGCGATATTAGCGCATGGTGCTTTGGGTGCTTCTGCTGCCAGAGGGGTACTCAGCGCGGCCTGCACTTTGCTGTCTGCCTTGATCATCTTGACCAGACCCTCCATCGCTTCGCTGTAGGCTGTGTCGATATTACGCTGCGGTGCGTAGCCCAGGAAGCCGGGTTGTTCCGCGCGGCTCACAAAGGTGGCCAGTGGCTGACCATCGGAGGCATACACGTTCGCGGTCACACGGCTGTAGAACACGCGCATCAGTGGGTTATAGAACATGCTGGGCTTGAGCCAGACCAGGGTCTTGCCCGTTTCCAGGCCGCGGCACATGCCCACGCTGCCGAATTCCTTGCCGAACTTCTCTTTGGCCAGCGGCTCGACATACGTGGCCTGGCTGTACCAGAAGTCGCGGTTGTAATATTCACTCAGACGATAGCTGTGCGTGAACTCCTTGGGGCTGATGTAGACCAGCATGTCATTACTGTCGGCGGCCTGCGCCGACGGCGCCATGGCAAGCCCCAATGTGATGCTCAACAATCCAAGCAAGCCGTGTCTGTTCATGTCTCTCTCCATTCCTGCATTAGCGTTCTGCACAGCCGTTCAAGCTGCGTAAGTGATGCGGTAAATCGCACCGGTTTTGTCATCCGACACATACAAAGCGCCGTCCGGGCCGACTATCACATCCACAGGCCGCCCCCAGACTTCACTGCCGTTCTGCCACCCAGTCACAAAATTTTCGACTGCGACTGGCTGGTTATTCTCAAAGCGCACGCGTACCAGTTTGTAGCCGTAAGGCTGATCCCGGTTCCAGGAACCATGCAAGGCCACCACAGCATCTGACTGATATGGCTTGGGAAAATTCGTTTTATCCAAAAAGCTGATACCCAGCGGCGTGGAATGGGCGCGGAAGGTGATCGCAGGTGGCGTGGTCGTCGCGCAGAAACCAGCGCTACCTGGAAAATTGGGGTCGGTGAACTGATTCCCCCAACAGTGTGGCCAACCATAATGCTTGCCGCCTTCGATATGGTTGAGATGTTCAGGCGGCAACTCATCGTTGACCGGGCCATTACGGGTCTCGGAACGGTTATCCGCGCCATTATTGGTGGCGAACATCTCGCCGCTGACCGGGTGCCAGGCAAAGCCTTGCGAGTTGCGCAGACCGCGCGCCCAGATCGGCGATTGCGCGTGACGGCCCAGTGTGGTCAGCGCACCGGCCGGTTTCCCGTCACGGGTATAACGATGCAGCGTGGCACGATTCGGGTCCTGCTCCAGGCAGACATTGCAGGTCGAACCTACATTCAGGTAAAGATGGCCGTCCGGCCCCAGTCGCAAGGTCTTGGTGGAATGGCCGCCAGCAGGCAAGTTGGAGATCAGCGTGGTCACGCCACTGGCCGGCCAGTCAGCATCTTTTTGCTCCAGTCGCACCACGGCATCTTCATTGGCAACCAGCAGCTTGCCATCCACGAACACCAGTCCCTGTGGGTTACGCAGATTCTCTGCCACCACCACCACCTCGTCTGCCACCCCGTCTTTGTTGCGGTCGGGCAGCATCAGCACTTTGCCGTGGCGGGCGGTAGTGACATACAGGTGACCATCCGGTCCAAAGGTCATGAAGCGTGCGCCGGGCAGCTGCTCACCATCCGGCATGCGTGTTGTGCCAAATACCTGGACCTTGAAACCTTCAGGCAGGTTGAGGCTGTCTGGTGCGGCCATGGAGGGCTGGATGCGGAACAGCAACTGTGTTGTGAACAACAGCACAAAGGCCGTCACTGCAAACAGTCCCAGACGTTGTTTCTTGCTCATTAGCACCTTTCCTTGTCAGTTAACTGATCCCTAGCGATCGCCAGACACTGCGATCACAGCCGGCACGCGCCCTTTCAGGTCAACTCAGGTCAACACGTCTGACCAGATGTTCTGCGCCCAGGCGTAAGCGTATTGCCCTTCCTGCTCGCTAGGCTGCACCGAAACACCCCCACCTTCGGCGGGCAGCATGATCTTCTTATCCAGGTCATAGCGGTACACATGCGCCACATGCATGGCCATGCGTGCATTCACAAAGCTGTAACAGGTGTTGGCGAACACCGGCTGCGGGTCAGGCTCCTGCCCTGCCAGCGTGGCCAGTATGGCGCTGGCGCAGACACGTGCCTGCGAGGTCGCCATATGGGCTGATTTAGGCAAGGCCGCTGACACGGAATCTCCAATAATGTACGTGTCCGGCACGACTTTGGATGCGTAACTGAGGAAATCAACCTCGCACCAGCGTTTGTCCACATTGGCAGCGCCCACCAGCTGCGCCACTTTGCCGGCCCGCTGTGGCGGGATGATGTTGAGCACATCGGCGCTCACCGTCTCGAATTCGGTTTTGACCTCACGCGCAGCGACATCCACCTCGGTCAACTGGCTGTTGGGCCGGTAGTCGATCATGCCGGCATACAGCTCTGCCCACACTTTGGCGAACAGGGCTTTTTTGGAGGTGATCTCCGGGTTGGCATCCAGCACGATGATCTTGGCTTTGGGCTTGTGCTGGCTGAAGTAGGAGGCCACCTGACAAACCCGCTCATACGGTCCGGGTGGGCAACGGTATGGGGCTTTGGGTACGCTCATGACGAACACGCCGCCATCCGGCATAGCGGCCAGTTGTTGCTGCAGCAACACAGTTTGCGGCCCGGCTTTCCAGGCATGCGGCACCTGCTGCTGGGCCTCGGCGTTATCCAGTACGGGCAGGCTGTCGTAGATGAAATCCACACCGGGCGCGATCACCAGCTTGTCATAAGGGAGTTCGCCACGCGTCAGTTGCAGCTTGCGGGCAAGCGGGTCGATGGCAGTCACCGTGTCCTGCACAAGCTGGATGCCGTGCTGCTGCAAACCGTCATAGCCAAAGGTCAGGTCAGCCAGCGTCTTGCTGCCACCCAGCACCAGATTGGAAAGCGGACAAGAAATGAAACTGGGCTTGGGTTCGATCACGACCACTTCAATCCTGCCTGCACTCCACATGCGCAGATATTTGGCTGCGGTAGCGCCTGCATAACCGCCGCCTATCACCACCACGCGTGGCGATGCTTGTGTACGCAGCGCTCTGGCACATCCGGACAAAGGCAGCAGGGTCAATGCCGCCGCACTGGCAGAGAATCGCATGAAGTCACGGCGGTTGAGTTTCATGACGGCAGCCTCCTGCAGCTAGCGCTTATCGGGGGTGGGTGGGCAAAGAGGCCGGGCGGCGGGGCTGTTGCGAGAAGAACAGCGCAAGACCGTCGATCTCGGCATCCGTCAGGCCCTTGGCGTGGCGCTGCATGACCGTGGATGGTCTGACGCCACTTTTGAAATCCTGCATCTGTTTGCGAAAATGGCTTGCATCCAGGCCAGCCAGTACCGGGGTACCGCCTACACTGTTGCCGTTGGTTCCGTGACACGCAGCGCAGGAGGCGGCCAAGGTGGTGACATGGTCCGGCCCCGCTACAGCAAGTAGCGGAGCATAAAACAGACCCAGCACTGTCAGCCTGAGCAACATGGTGCTGTCTTCTAGCGTGCCGTTAGTGCTTTAGAAGCACTTGGTTTCCTGGCAGCCATCATCCTTGGCGCCATATTTTGTCAGCAGTTCAGCCGTGGAGGTATTGCCCAGGTCACGCGCCATGCGCAGGATAGAAAGGTCGCCGCGCATCTTGATCTGGGGATCGGCCCCCTTTTGCAGCAGGTACTCGACCAGTTCATTGTTTGCATTGAATGTGGCGTGTGCCAGCGATGTCATGTAATTGACGGGATGGCGGTAGTTGATGTCAGCACCATGTTCAGCAAGATATTTCACCATGGCAGTCTGGTTCTTGCTGGCGGCGGACAGCACCGGGGTCCATGCGAAGAATTTGTCGTTCACCGCGATCTTGCCGGAATCCAGATACTTCTTCACCATCTTGATATTGCCGCCTGTGACCGCAGTCGTGAATTCGATCTGCTCTTCATCGGTCAGCGCAAAGCTGGACATCGAGAATACCAAGGCCAAAACCGCCAGTCCTGCTTTTAACATGTTCATGCTGTTCAATCTCCGTATTGTTATTAGTGAGTATTATCAAGCGATAAAGTGGCGCGCGTTGCGGAACATGCGCATCCAGGGCCCATCTTCCTGCCAGCCATCTGGCTGCCAGGAGTTTTGTACGCTGCGGAATACACGTTCTGGATGCGGCATCATGATACTGAAACGCCCATCTGCCGTCGTCAATCCTGTGATGCCCGCTGGCGAGCCATTGGGGTTATACGGGTAGATTTCAGTTGCAGAACCTGCATTGTCCACATAACGCATGGTAACCAGCTTATCAGCCAGCACAGCATGGACAGCCGCCGCATCAGAAAATTCCGCATAACCTTCACCATGTGCAACCGCGATCGGCATACGGCTACCCGCCATGCCACTCAGGAACAGGGATGGCGAGTCCAGCACTTCCACCATGGCCACGCGCGCTTCGAACTGCTCGGATTTGTTGCGCACGAAATGCGGCCAGTGTGCAGCACCCGGAATGATGCTGTGCAGGTTGCTCATCATCTGGCAGCCGTTGCATACGCCCAGCGCAAAGGCATCACTGCGCTCGAAAAAGGCCGCGAATTCCTCGCGTGCACGCGCATTGAACAGGATGGACTTGGCCCAGCCCTCACCTGCACCCAGCACATCGCCGTAAGAGAAGCCGCCACAGGCCACCACACCGGCAAAGTCGCGCAGGCTGACCCGCCCGCTGATGATGTCACTCATATGCACATCATGCGCTGCAAAACCGGCACGGTCGAACGCGGCGGCCATTTCCACCTGACCGTTCACGCCCTGCTCGCGCAGGATGGCCATTTTGGGCGCATGACGGCCACCGATATAAGGTGCGGCGATGTTGTCGGAAGGGTCAAAGCTCAGTTTGGCGTGCAGGCCGGGATCCGCCAGATCCAGGATGCGGTCATATTCCTGCTGCGCGCAGACCGGGTTGTCGCGGCGCTTTTGCATCTGATAGGTGGTTTCGGACCAGGCACGGTGCAGATCCACACGTGATGCTGCATACACTGCAGTACCCGCGCGCGCGATGCGCAGTTCATGGTGGGCGGCGGGCTGGCCGATGAGGTGCGCCACGGCCGGTCCGCCGCGTTGCAGCATGCGGTTGATGAACTGGCACAAGACATCTGCTTCATGGGCATGCACCTGCACCACCGCACCCAGCTCTTCGTTGAACAGCGTGCTCAGCACATCGTCAGGCAACGCATCCAGCTGGATATCCAGACCACAACGCGCGGCGAAGGCCATTTCGGCCAGCGTGGCGAACAGGCCACCATCGGAACGGTCATGGTAAGCCAGCAGGTTGCCCTGATGATTCAGCGTCTGGATCACGCCAAAGAACTGCTTGAGCAGTTCGGCATCGTCCACATCCGGCACCGTATCGCCGGTCTGCCCATAGACCTGCGCCAGCGCGGAACCGCCCATGCGGTTCTTGCCCAAGCCAAGGTCGATGAGGATCAGGCGTGTATCGCCCAGGTCGGTACGCAGCTGTGGAGTGAGCGTCTTGCGCGCATCGGTCACTGGCGCAAACGCGGTCACCACCAGCGAGATCGGCGCGGTGACGGCTTTCTTCTCGCCATCCTGCTCCCATACCGTCTTCATGGACATGGAGTCCTTGCCGACCGGGATGCTGATGCCCAGTTGCGGACACAGCTCCATGCCCACCGCCTTGACGGTATCGAACAGGGCCGCATCTTCACCGACATGACCCGCTGGCGCCATCCAGTTGGCGGACAGCTTGAGATCGCCCAGGTCTGCGATACGGCTGGCTGCGATATTGGTGATGGATTCGCCTATCGCCATGCGTCCGGAGGCCGGCGCGTTGATCAGTGCCAGTGGTGCTTTTTCACCGATGGCGAAGGCTTCACCACGGTAGGTTTCATAGCCCGCCAGCGTGACGGCCACATCGGACACCGGCACCTGCCAGGGGCCGACCATCTGGTCGCGGGCGATCAGGCCGGTCACGCTACGGTCACCGATGGTGATCAGGAAGGTCTTGTCCGCCACGCCAGGCAGGCGCAGCACGCGCAGCACCGCCTCTTCCAGCTTGATGCTGCTGGCATCGAAAGCGGGCAGGCTGCGCTGCACATGTTGCACATCACGCGTCATCTTGGGCGGTTTACCCAGCAGCACGGACAAGTCCATGTCCACGGGTTTGTTATCGAAATGGGTATCTGCGACGGTGAGGTGGCGCTCTTCAGTAGCGTGGCCCACCACGGCGAACGGACAGCGCTCGCGCTCGCAGATCTCGGCAAAGCGTGGCAGGTCATCCAGTGCCACGGCCATCACGTAACGTTCCTGCGCTTCATTGCTCCACAACTCGCGCGGGCTCATGCCCGGCTCTTCATTGTGCACATTGCGCAGCTGGAACAGCGCGCCTACACCAGCGTCATTGACCAGCTCCGGGAAGGCATTGGAGATGCCGCCTGCGCCCACGTCATGGATGCTCAGGATGGGGTTGTTCTCGCCCAGCTGCCAGCAGCGGTCGATGACTTCCTGGGCGCGGCGCTGCAGCTCCGGGTTGCCACGCTGTACCGAATCGAAATCCAGGTTCTCGGTGTTGGCGCCGGTGTCCATGCTGGACGCGGCCCCGCCGCCCAGGCCGATCAGCATGGCCGGACCGCCCAGCTGTATCAGTGCGGCACCAGGCGGGATGGGGTTCTTTCTGGAATGCTGTGCCGAGATATTACCCACGCCACCGGCCAGCATGATGGGTTTGTGATAACCGCGCACCTCGCCTGCAGCTTCCAGCTCCAGGGTACGGAAATAGCCGGTGATGCTGGGACGGCCGAATTCGTTGTTATAGGCAGCGCCACCCAGCGGGCCGTCGGTCATGATCTGCAAGGCAGACGCAATCCGCCCCGGCTTGCCGTGTGCCTGCTCCCAGGGCTGTTCAAAGCCGGGAATGTTCAGGTTGGAAACGGAGAAGCCAGTCAGGCCGGCCTTGGGCTTGGAGCCGGACCCGGTAGCACCTTCATCACGGATCTCGCCACCAGCACCGGTGGCCGCCCCCGCGAATGGCGAGATCGCCGTCGGGTGATTATGCGTTTCCACCTTCATGAGGAAGTGCATGTCTTCTTCGACATAGCCGTAACTGCCATCCGCCTGCGGATAGAAGCGGCGCGTACGTTCACCCTGCACGATGGAGGCGTTATCGGAATACGCCACCACGGTGTTGCCGGGATTGAGCTTGTGGGTGTTGCGTATCATGCCGAACAGCGAGATATCCTGCTTCTCGCCGTCGATCACCCAGTCCGCGTTGAAGATCTTGTGACGGCAATGTTCGGAATTAGCCTGTGCGAACATCATCAGCTCAACATCGGTGGGGTTGCGGCCGATGCGGATGAAATTTTCCAGCAGGTAATCGACTTCATCTGCGGATAAGGCCAGGCCCATGTCGGCATTGGCCGCTTCCAGCGCTGCCTTGCCACCGCCCAGCAGATCCACCGTTGCGAGCGGTGCTGGGGTGGCCGTGTGATAGAGGCGATGCGCATCTTGCAGGCTGGTGAACACCGCTTCGGTCATGCGGTCATGCACCAGCGCCTTCAATACCTGCAGCTCGTCTGCCGACAAGGGCAGGCCATCATGCGTGCTGGCGTAATAGGCGATGCCGCGCTCCAGTCTCAACAACGGCTCAAGACCGCAGTGTCTGGCGATGTCCGTCGCGCGTGAGGACCAGGGGGAGATGGTGCCGGGGCGCGGGATCACCAGCAGCAACTCGCCGACCGGCTCTTCGTCCTGCAGCTTGGGGCCGTAGGTCAGGATCTGCTGCAGGGTGTGCTGTTGCTGAGCGTCCAGTTCGCCATCCGTCCAGGCAAAGTGCCAGAACTCGGCATACAGATGCGCGATACGCGGCGCCAGATCCTTCAGCGTAGCGGCGATCTTGTCGAGACGGAAGGTAGAAAGCGCAGCGCTACCGCGCAGGCTGATCATGGTGGGGACGGTATGCGGACTGGTCATGAACATTCGAAGGCTGGAGTAAAGCTGAATTTTAACAGAAAGTTGCCGCTGCCCCGAACGCGCAATTTGCCTGACCGCCAGCTCAGCGTCGTTGGCAAGCTGCGCAGAAGAAGGTGGAGCGCTGTCCCTGACGCAGGGTTTGTATCGGGTTGGCACAGATGCGGCAGGCTTGATCGGTGCGGGCGTAGACGAAATAGCGTTGCTGAAAATAGCCAGGATTGCCATCTGCACCGAAGAAATCACGCAAGCTGCTGCCGCCCGCCTTGAGCGCGTCCTGCAGCGTTGCCTTGATCTCCTCTACCAGGCGCTGACAGTGTGCGAGGCTGAGTTTACCGGCCGGCGTCTCGGGATGGATACCGGCACGAAACAGCGATTCGCTGGCGTAGATATTACCGACCCCCACCACCAGATGGCTGTCCATGATGGCGATCTTGATCGCCACCGAGCGTTTTCGGGTATGGCGATACAGCCAGTCTGCATCGAAAGCATCCTGCAGTGGCTCCGGGCCGAGGCTACTCAGCAAGGCATGCCGGTTCGGATCGCCCTGCATCCACAACACGGCGCCAAAACGCCGTGGGTCGCGCAGTCTGAGTAGTTGCCCGTCTGCAAAGTGGATATCCACATGGTCGTGCTTGCCCGGCGCTTCATCCTCGGCCAACAGGCAGATGCGGCCCGACATACCCAAGTGCAGCAACAAGGTGCCATGCCCAAATCGGGCGAGGATGTATTTGGCGCGACGCTCCAGCGCCAGCAGGGGGTGACCGGTCAATTGCTGCGCCAGATCATCCGGCACCGGCCAGCGCAGCCGCGGCTGCCTGACCGCCACGCGGCTGACCGTCACGCCCAGCAAAGGCAGCAAACCTAGCCGGGTGGTCTCAACCTCTGGAAGTTCAGGCATGTCGCCGCAATAACGGGGTCAGCAGGATCAGGGCTTGATGCCAGCAGGAGGATTCAGCATGGCAAAACCGGCATCCATTGGGAAGTGATACAACATGCCCTCATCCGGACGGCCCAGCAGCAACTCGGGGGATTCCTGCAGCTTTTCGAACTGCACCTTGCTGCCGTCCTGCATCTTGAGCTGGAAAGTAGGATGTTCGGCCTGGCGATTCGGGATATAAGGCTCGACAGAGCTTGCCAATGGACGTACCCAGTAGGCATCAAACCATTCCTGTACGGCTTGTTGTTCAGGTTTGGCACCTGCAACCGAGACCTGCCACTGGTTCGCAGCGCGTTCCAGTTTCAGTGCCAGCTCCTGCCATTGCTCCAGCCAGGAAAAATCAAAACCAACGACCTTTTCCGTAGGCCGCAGCGGGCTTTTGTCGATAAGCTCGACGATCTGGGTGGTGGCATATTGCTCATAAGTATTTTCCACCAGGAATACACTGCCAGCGTACGCAACATACTGTTGCTCGTTGACCGGATTGAAGGTACCGAACAGAAACTCCTGATCATCCAGCTTCAGGCTCAGCCTCGGTTTATCCAGGCCAAAACGGCCCAGATCTTCAGCAGGAAAGCGCTCGGTGGTGCGTGCTGCCACGATGGACAGGATACGGTTGATAGCCGCCTGATCGGCGCGCGCCTTGTAGGGCTTGTTGATATGCCAGTAGCCATCGACCTTTTCGAACACCACAGCGGCACGCGACGGCTCTTCCACGCTGATGCGGCTGAAGTCACCTATCTTGCGATCTGACAACTCGAAGCTGGGCGTGCCTTGTTCATTCGACTGCGGACGCAGGTACAGAAAACTGGCGACCCCTGCCACCAGCACCAGCAAAAACAGATTGATCAGCCAGCGTGCTCTCATGCCTTGCGACGCCTCCACCACAGCCACACGCCCGCCACCAGCAACAGGATAGGCAGTGCATAGCGGAAGCCCAGGAAGATCACTGGAGCAGCCAGACTGCCAGGCGGAATGGCCACGTTCACGTCCTTGAGCGGACGCGGCTGGATGGTGATGAAATTGTCATCGCCCGCCAGCCAGTTGACCATATTGATACCGAAATCCATGTTGCCGCCGTTGGTGACAAAGGTATTGGACAGGAAATTGGCATTGCCTACGATGACCGCGCGCTGCCCTTTCTTGCCATAGACGCGCTCCAGCGCTACGGCGATATTGATAGGGCCCGCTTCGTCAGTCTTGTCATCGAAATTGATCTTGTCCAGACTGCCTTTTTCCAGCCAGCCATTGCCAGCCACTTCCACCAGCTGGCTGACTTCCCAACCATTTTCAAAGGTGCCGCGTGCCTCGATCTTGCGGGCTTCCGGGAACAGGGTGCGCAGCATGAAATTCTTGGTGATGGCGTGTTCACCATACAGGCCGTTGAACGCCACTTTCACGTCAGCGCCCTGCTGCGCTGCCGACATGTCAACCACAGTGCCCGGATAGACGGTGAGGCCCAGGAAATCAGCGACCGGCTGCAAGCCGCGCAGATTGTCGTCTTCCAGCAGCCACAGCAGATTGCCGCCAGCTTCCAGATAGGTGATGATCTTCTGCACTTCCACTGCGCTGACATCCACCTGCGGCCCGGCGATCACCAGCATGGCACCATCAGTCGGCACGGCTGGCAGTTTGGTCAAGTCCGGATTGGCCAGCTTGAAGCCCTTTTTCTCCAGATTGCGGCCGAATTCGCCCAGGTCATGGCTCTTGACGCCTATCATGTTGCGCTCGCCGTGGCCTTCCAGATACATCACCGCACGCTGGTTGCTGCGACTCAGGCGCACCAGCAGGTTGGTCATGTCCTGCTCCACATAAGGAGGTGCCAGGTTCTCGCTGCGCTTCTGGTATTCGACCACCAGCTCGCCTTCGGACTTGATGCCGGCTTCCTGTGCCAGCTTGGGCTGCTCGGCCGGGTTCACATAAGTGACATTCATATCCAGCTTGCTGCGCTGATAGCGCGCCAGGAAGGCGTGGATCTTTCTGCGGTACTCATCATCATTGGAAGCGAATACGGTGATATTGATCGGCGCCGGCATCTGCTTCAGCACATTCAGGCTGCCCTCGGTCAGCGTGTTGCGATTGCTCTGGGTGATGTCGCGCGCCACATAGTAATCACGCGACGCATAGCCCAGCAGGGCTACCAGGGCCAGGAACAGCAGCACGAAAAAGCTGTTCTGCATGAACAACTGGAAGCGCAGTTTAGGATTGATTTTCATGGGGATACTGCCTTTAGCCGCGCAGACGGTCAGCGTCCAGGCGACGCACCGTCAAGGTCAGGAAAGTAACGATAAACAGAAAGAAGTACACCAGATCACGCGTGTCCAGCAAACCACGCGAGAACGCCTCAAAGTGACGCATCAGCGACAGATAATTGATGGTGCTGCTGGGGTCGCCGGCAAAGAAGCGGTCCAGGATCAGCAAGGCGAACAACAGCACAAAAGTGATGATGCCAGCCACCACAGGCTGATGCGTGAGGCTGGAAACGTAGATGCCCAGCGCCGAGAAACTCGCCACCAGCAGCCACAGACCGAGGATATTGGCCAGGATGTAACCGTAATCGATCTCCGACCACAGACCCAGCGACATCAGCATGGCACCCATGAACAGCAGCACGATACTCAGGAAACTGACCAGACCCAGGAACTTGCCCACCACGATATCGGTGAGGGACAAAGGTGCACTGAACAGGAAGGTCAGCGTCTGTTGACGACGCTCGTCACTGATCAGGCGCATGGACAACAGCGGCACCGCGAACAGCATCACGAAAGAGGCGATGCTGAACACATTCTGACCGACGAACTGGGTCACTCCCAGCCGTTCTTCCGGGCGTATCATGCCGGACATGGTCTGGAAGTACTGATCCATACCGATCAGGAAGAAGGTACCGAACACGAACTGCAGCAGCGCCAGCACCACCCAGCCCATGGGCGAGGCGAACAGGCTTTTGAGTTCTTTTCTAGCGATATTGATAATCATGGTTTAACCCGTTTTTTTATAAGCAGCCAGCCAACTCAGGCCGCTTCCTGGAATGTCAGCTGAACGAACACCTCTTCCAGCGTGGTCTGGTCTGGACTGATCTGGTACATGCCCCATTGACCTGCCACCGCAGCTTCCACCAGACGCTGCGCAGGTGACTGGCCAGCCGTGTGGTGGATGCGCAGCAGGCCATTATCCAGCGACTCGACTCGCTCCACGCCCGTGATCTGCAGCAACTGCTCCTGAGCCGGTGCCTGACCCAGACCCAGCAGCAGGCGATTGCCTTTGCGCTGCTGCTTGAGCACATCGATGGAACCGTTGAACACCAGTTGCCCCTTGTGGATGATCTGCACGTGATCGCACACCATTTCCACTTCAGGAAGAATATGCGTGGAAAGGATCACGCTATGTTCGCCGCCCAACTCTTTGATCAAGGCACGGATGTCGCGGATCTGGATCGGGTCCAGGCCCACCGTGGGTTCGTCCAGTATGACAACCATGGGGTTATGGATGATGGCCTGGGCGATGCCCACGCGCTGCTGATACCCCTTGGACAGGTTCTCGATCAGGCGCTTGCCCATCTCGGTCAGGCCACAGCGCTCTTTGGCACGCTCGACCGCCGCCTTGATGTGGCCGCTGCTGACGCGATGCAGACGCGCCGCGATGGTAAGGAATTCGTTCACCGTGAGCTCACGGTACAGCGGTGGCTGCTCCGGCAGAAAACCGATCAGCGCCTTGGCTTCCTTGGGGTTTTCCAGCATGTCGATGCCGCAGATCTTGACGGTGCCGGTGCTAGGTGCCAGGTTGCCGGTGAGCATCTTCATGGTGGTGGATTTACCCGCACCATTCGGCCCCAGAAAACCCAGCACTTCACCTTTTTTCAGGCTGAAACTGACATGGCTAACAGCCTCGCGCCCGCCGTAGATCCGGGTCAGGTCGGTGGCTTCAACGGTAATGATGTCAGTCATGATGTTGTCCGCTATTCATGAAATATGCTTTCCGCAAACGCATGCAGGCAAGGTTACCGCACGCACGCAAAAATTAAAGCTGTCTAACTTAAGAAAACGACCTCGGTATGTCAAGGCTGACGTGTGCCAATGGAGCCCGTCCTGCCCAAAAAGTTCGGGTGGCCGCGTCAGCGACAAACACATCCAACACCGCTTGACAGCCCGCTCACAGCCTTGCTCAGGCCAAGGTCGGCGCATTATGGATGAACTTGCCTACACTGTCACTGACTAAGCGGATAATGCTATATTCCAGCATCATCACCCGCATTTATTGCCATCGAGATCCATCATGCCCCTATTCCAGCCATTATCGTTAAACAGCGCACGCACCAGCTTGCTGCTGCTTGCCTTGCTATACAGCGCAGGCGCGCTCGCCGAGCCGGCTAGCAAGGCCGAGGTGAAAGCCGAGGTAAAAACAGAGGCCAAGCCTGCAGCGATGGTCATGGCCAAACCCGAGCTTAGCGGGGAATTCGTTTATAAGTATCTGGTCGGCGAGATCGCCGGACAACGTGGCGATGCCAGCCTGGCGGGTAGCGTGTTCATGGACCTGGCCAAGAGTAGCCGCGATGCGCGCCTGGCCGAACGCGCGGCCAAGGCCGCGGTACAGGGTCAGAATGCTCCGCTTGCCGTTCAGGCCAGCCAGCTGTGGAGCGACCTGGATCCGGATTCCATCGAGGCCAATCAAGTCAGCACCCAGGTGCTGGTCAGCGTAGGCCGCCTCAGCGCAGCCAAACCCCATCTGCAGAAACTGCTGCTCAAACCGGATACACGCGCCAATGGCTTTCTGTATCTGAATGGCCTGCTCTCCGGCCAGCCGGACAAACAAGCGGTGCTCAACCTCATGGAAGAGCTGGCCAAACCTTATCAGGATCTGCCGGAAGCGCGCTTCAGCGTGGCCCACGCAGCCTGGTCCAACGGGCTTAATACGCGTGCACTGGATGAACTGAAAGCCGCCGAGCAGTTGCGTCCGGGTTGGGAATTATCGGCCATGCTGCAAGGCCAGATCCTGGCCAAACAACAAGCCGGCAGCGCGATGAGCTTCTACGACGCCTTCCTGCAGAAGTATCCGGCCAGCGATGAAGTGCGCATGGCTTACGCACGTCTGCTGGTCAGCCAGAAACAGATCCAGGCGGCCAAGACGCAGTTCGTGAAACTGCTGGAATCTTCCAAGGGCAGCCCGGAAGCTCTGGTCGTCGTCGGCCTGCTGTCGCTGCAACTGGAAGACATGACCGAAGCAGAACGTTATTTCAAACAAAGTCTGGAAGCGGGCTACCGTGACCCTGACCAGCTGTATATCTATCTGGGCCAGCTCAATGAGCGCCGCCAGGAACTGAAACAGGCCATCGCCTGGTATCAGAAGGTGCAGCCGGGCGAGCGTCTGTTAGCCGCCAAACTCAGCATCGCCAGCATCACGGCACGCCTGGAGGGCACCAATGCCGGTATCGCGCAACTGGACAGCCTGGAAAAACTGAATACCGAACAAGAGGCCGTGGTGCAGCAAGCCAAGGCCAACCTGCTGATGCAGGCCAAGCGCCATGAAGAATCCTATGCCGTGCTTGAGAACGCTGTCAGCACCCTGCCCAACACCCCAGAACTGATCTATGACTACGCCATGGCCGCCGAGCGCCTGCAGAAGATGGATGTGGCCGAGCGCGAACTGCGCAAGCTGATCCTGATCAAGCCGGACTTTGCACAAGCCTACAATGCGCTGGGCTACTCCTGGGCAGACCGCAACATCAAGCTGGAAGAAGCACGCAAGCTGATCGAAAAAGCGCTGGAACTGAGCCCGGACGACCACTACATCATGGACAGCATGGGTTGGGTGATGTACCGCCTGGGCAAGCTGGACACCGCCGCCGATTACCTGCGCCGCGCTTACACGGCACAGGCGGACCCGGAGATCGCGGCTCACCTGGGTGAGGTGCTCTGGCAACAGGGCAAGCGCGATGAAGCGGTGCGCACCTGGGAAGATGCCTTGCGCGCGCATCCGGAGAACGAAGTGCTGAACACCACGCGCCAAAAATTCAAACAAGCACTTTGATGTCGCAGGCACGTTTCACTCTGGCGCTGACGCTGGGTCTGGCGCTGCTGTCAGGCTGTACCACGCTGCCTGTGACGCCGGTGGCCAGTTCCAGCGCACCGGCCAGCGTCTATGCCGAACACCTGGCAAAACAGGCCCAGCTCAGTGATTTCCATTTGCAAGGCCGTATCGCCGTGCAGAACGGCCAGCGCGGCTTCTCTGCGCGCAGTGACTGGCAGCATGCTGGCGTCACCGATCAGATTTCCCTGTATTCGCCGCTGGGCAGCCAGGTGGCCGAGATCGCCGCTGACCCCTCGCAAGTCAGCCTGCGCACCCAGGACGGCAAGCTCTACCAGGCTGCCGATGCGGAAAGTCTTACCGAGCAGACCCTGGGCTGGCGCCTGCCTTTGCGCGGCCTGAGTGACTGGGTACTGGGTCGCCCCGCTGATAGCGCGGTGACACTCAGCCGCTGGGATGACATGGGCAGGCTGCTGCAATTGCAGCAGGATGGCTGGGACATCGTCTACAGCGAGTACCTGCAAGTGGATGGCTACCAGCTACCGCAACGCATCACCCTGCGCAACGCGCAGTTGACCATCAAGCTGATCAGCTCGCAATGGAAGATCAGCCCGCAAAATACCGGTATCACGCCTTGAGCTCTTCGTTCCAGCACTTCCCGGCCCCGGCCAAGATCAATCTGTTTCTGCATGTCACCGGACGCCGCAATGACGGCTACCATTTGCTGCAGACCGTATTCCGCCTGCTCGATTTTCATGATGAGGTGCTGCTGCGTGTGCGTGACGACGGCCGCATCCTGCGCGTAAACGACACACCAGGTGTGCCTTTGGAGCAGGACCTGTGCATACGCGCCGCCATGCTGTTGCAACACCACACCGGCTGCAAGCTGGGCGCTGACATCGACCTGATCAAACGCATCCCCATAGGCGGGGGCTTGGGCGGTGGTAGCTCGGATGCCGCCACCACCTTGCTGGCACTCAATCAGCTCTGGGACTTGCAGCTACCGCGCAGCACCCTGCAGACCCTGGGCCTGCAACTGGGCGCCGATGTGCCGGTGTTCGTGTATGGCCGCGACGCCTGGGCAGAAGGTGTAGGTGAAGCGCTTCAAGCACTTAGCTTGCCGCCTGCACATTACGTGGTGCTGTCACCGCGCGTGCATGTGTCCACCGCTCAAGTTTTTGGTAGCAAGGAATTGACAAGGGACACGATTGCCACCACAATGGCGGCCTTTTCCGAGAGCCAGATCAGCAAGGGCGTTTCGGATAACGGATTTAAGAACGATCTTGAAACAGTGGTTTGTCAGCAGTATCCAGCTGTGGCAGCCAGTTTGAAATGGTTAAGTCGATTTGCTCCCGCCCGCATGAGCGGTTCAGGGGCCTCGGTCTTCGCTGCATTTTCAAGTCGGGACCAGGCCGCAGCAGTGTTGCAGCAGGCACAGCAGGATGCAGGATTGCAGAACAATATTGCAGTTTCCGGATTCTGTGCCAGCAGTTTGCAGCAGCACCCGTTGTATAATCTGGCCAACTAAGTTTTTGGGGAGTCGCCAAGCTGGTTAAGGCACCGGATTTTGATTCCGGCATGCGAAGGTTCGAATCCTTCCTCCCCAGCCATAAGCTAGCAGTACAGGAAGCGTGTTGATTACACGCTTTTTTGTTTTTCCGGGCGTGCCGTTTTCTGCCACACCGACCCGGCGGCAGCGATTGTCAATTCAATCAGACATTTAGCGAACAAGGAACCGGTATCTTGGCCAATGGCGACATGATGGTATTCACGGGCAATGCGAACCCCAAGCTTGCCGAAGAAGTGGTCGCTCATCTCAACATCGGTCTGGGCCGTGCCACAGTCGGTCGCTTCAGTGATGGCGAGATCCTGGTTGAGCTGCTGGAGAACGTGCGCGGCAAAGACGTGTTCGTGCTGCAATCCACCTGCAGCCCCACCAATGACAACCTGATGGAAGTCATGGTCATGGTTGATGCGCTGCGTCGCTCCTCGGCTGGCCGCATCACCGCTGCCATCCCTTACTTCGGTTATTCCCGTCAGGACCGTCGCCCACGCTCGGCCCGCGTCGCCATCACCGCCAAGGTGGTCGCCAACATGCTGACCAGCGTAGGCGTCAACCGTGTGCTGACCATGGACCTGCACTCCGACCAGATGCAAGGGTTCTTCGATATCCCGGTCGACAATATTTACGCCACCCCGCTGCTGCTCAGCGACCTGTGGCAACAGAATTATGAAAATCTGGTGGTGGTATCGCCGGACGTGGGCGGTGTGGTGCGTGCACGTGCCTGTGCCAAGCAACTGAACTCCGACCTGGCCATCATCGACAAACGCCGCCCCAAGCACAATGTGGCCAAGGTCATGAACATCATCGGTGATGTGGCCGACCGCACCTGCGTCATTATGGATGACATGGTGGACACCGCCAACACCCTGTGTGAAGCCGCCGCTGCCCTGAAAGAACAAGGTGCGGTGAAGGTGGTGGCTTACTGTACCCACCCTGTGTTGTCAGGTGGTGCAGCAGAGCGTATCAGCAATTCCGCGCTGGACGAACTGGTGGTCACCAACACCATTCCGCTCAAAGCGGAAGCTGCCGCCTGCAGCAAGATCCGTCAGCTCAGCAGCGCATCGCTGCTGGCAGAGACCATACGCCGTATCAGCCGTGAGGATTCCGTCAGTTCGCTGTTCATGGATTGAGGCACTGAAGATAAAACCTTTTAGACGGCTCGCCGCAAGGCAGACCGTCGCAAGCCTGCCATCTGGTCGCGGATGGCAGTTTTTAATGTCGGACAACCCGTTGTTGCCCGGCAATTTTTAGGAGTAGTCATGGAAATTTTGATCAAAGCAAGCAAGCGCGATAGCAAAGGTACGGGTGCGAGCCGCCGCCTGCGTCGTGCTGGCACCGTTCCTGGTGTCGTATATGGTGGTGAAAAAGAAGCAGTCAGCGTGCAATTCGACCACAAAGAACTGTTCCTGCAGTTTCGTCACGAAGCATTCCACGCGTCCATCCTGACGCTGGAACTGGAAGGCAAGAAAGAGTCCGTCCTGCTGCGTGACTATCAACTGCACCCAGTACGCAACACCATCCAGCACATCGACTTCCAGCGCGTCAGCGCAACCGAAAAGATCCACGTGAAGGTGCCACTGCACTTCATCAACGCAGAAGTCGCGCCTGGCGTGAAACTGGGTGGCGGTATCGTGGCGCATATCCTGACCGAAGCGGATGTCAGCTGCCTGGCCAAGGACCTGCCTGAGTTCATCGAAGTCGATCTGTCCGCGCTGGAAGCCGGCCATTCCATCCACCTGTCCCAGATAAAGCTGCCCAAGGGTGTGGAGTTCGTGCAACTGGCGCATGACAACGACGCAGCGGTCGCGTCCATCGCCATTCCACGCGGCGCCAAGGCCGCGGCTGCGGATGACGCAGAAGCTGCCGAGTAATCCGGCTGATATCATAAGCTGATGTAGTGCGCACGCGCGTTCCGGGCAACTGGGGCGCGCGTGCGCGTTTTCAGGCATACAAACCATCATGAACGGTATCCAACTGATCGTCGGCCTGGGCAACCCTGGCGCGCAATACGAAGCTACTCGGCATAACGCCGGCTTTTGGTGGGTGGATCAATTGGCACGCCAACATGGCGCCAGCCTCAAGCTGGATAGCAAGTTCCATGGGCTGCTTGGTCGCGCACGTATCCAGGGGCAGGATTGCTGGCTGCTGGAACCCAACACCTTCATGAATGCCAGTGGCCGCGCCGTTGCGGCGGTGGCCAACTTTTACCGTATCCCGCCACAGGCCATCCTGGTCGTGCACGACGAACTCGATCTGCCGCCCGGTGGCATCAAACTGAAAAAAGGCGGTGGCCATGGCGGCCACAATGGCCTGAAGGACATCGCCGCTGCGCTCGGAACACCTGATTTCTGGCGTTTGCGCCTGGGCATCGGTCACCCGGGTGATCGCGATGCGGTGGTCCATTTTGTATTACACACGCCGTCACGTGACGAGATGCGCAGCATCGAGATCGCCATGGACGAAAGCCTGAACGCCTTACCCCAGTTGATCGATGGCGCTTTTGAAGCGGCCATGCTCAAACTGCATACCAAACCCAAGACTGTCGCCAAGGTAGAAAAATCATGAAATGCGGAATCGTCGGCTTGCCCAATGTAGGCAAATCCACCCTGTTCAACGCCATCACCCGTGCGGGCATCGCGGCCGAGAACTACCCGTTCTGCACCATCGAGCCCAATGTCGGCATTGTGGAAGTGCCGGATCCACGCCTGAAGCCGCTGATCGATATCGTCAACCCGCAAAAGGTGCAACCCGCCATCGTGGAATTCGTGGACATCGCTGGCCTGGTAGCGGGCGCCTCCAAGGGCGAAGGTCTGGGCAACAAGTTCCTGGCCAACATCCGCGAGACCGATGCCATCGCCCACGTGGTGCGCTGCTTCGATGACGGCAACGTAGTGCACGTGGCTGGCAAGGTCGATCCGCTGTCCGACATCGAGGTGATCAACACCGAACTGGCACTGGCTGACATGGAAACCGTGGAAAAGACCCTGCACCGCGAAGGCAAGAAAGCCAAATCCGGTGACAAGGAAGCCATCGCGCTGTGCAACGTGCTGGAAAAGGTACAGAAGCATCTGGATACCGGGGCACAAGTGCGCACCCTGGGCCTGGATGTCGACCAGCTCGCCATCATCAAGCCGCTGTGCCTGATCACCGTCAAGCCGGTGATGTACCTCGCCAACGTCAATGACGACGGTTTCAGCGACAACGCCCTGCTCGACAAAGTGGTCGCGCTGGGCAAACAGGAACATGCGCCTGTGGTGGCCATCTGCGCCAAGATCGAAGCCGAGATCTCCGATCTGGAAGAAGAAGACAAAGCCCTGTTCCTTGACGAGATGGGCCTGGACGAGCCTGGCCTGGACCGCGTCATCCGTGCCGCTTACAGCCTGCTGGGTCTGGAGACCTACTTCACTGCAGGTGTGAAGGAAGTGCGGGCCTGGACGGTCAAAAAAGGCTCCACCGCTCCGCAAGCTGCAGGTGTGATCCACACTGACTTCGAACGTGGCTTCATCCGCGCCGAAGTCATCGCCTACGACGAATACGTCAAGCACAAGGGCGAACAAGGCGCCAAGGAAGCGGGCAAGATGCGCCTGGAAGGCAAGGACTACATCGTGCAGGACGGCGACGTGATGCACTTCCGCTTCAACGTCTAATCACTCGACCGTGTCACAAAAGCACGCGTTTTGCTTTGACTTTAGTGCGCTGAAAAAATAGAATAGCGGACTTTTGTGAATTACGGTTCTTCAACTGTTTTTGCAAACATGGTTTACGCGTGGTGATGTAGCTCAGCTGGTTAGAGCACAGGATTCATAATCCTGGGGTCGAGGGTTCAAGTCCCCCCATCACCACCACTCTTTATGCGGCTCCCAGCGATGGGGGCCGTTTTCTTTTGCACTCTGTAACGCCCCCGGCGACAGCGGATTTCTGTGTCCTCAATAGGTCACACAATTTACTCAGGATGCCAAGGCCGGACTGTGGCCCAAGCTGATAAACTTGAGCTGTAGGAACCCTACCGTATTCCGTGTGCCTAAAAGGCCACTTCCCCCGTTCAGCTCGATAAGGAAATCAATGAAACGCTTTGCCATCATGCTCACGCTCATGTTCACCTGCCTCAGCCTGTTCAGCACCGCCGCGGACGCCAGACGTCTGGGTGGCGGCAGCAGCTTCGGCAAACAACGCGATCTGGCACAAAAACCTGTGCAGCGCGACGCCCAGCAAACCACCAATACCGCGCCGGCCAAAACCACCCCACCCGCCAGCAACAGCAGCAAGTGGCTGGGGCCTTTGGCTGGCCTGGCCATCGGTGCCGGCCTGGCCACGCTGTTCTCGCATCTGGGCATGAGTGAAGGCATGGGCATGCTGATGCTGGCCTTGCTGGCAGGAGCGCTGGTGCTGTTCCTGATCGCCAGATTCAGCAAAGCGCGCGCACCTGCCATGCAATATGCAGGAGGCAGCCCGGCTTCACTGCCACAGCGCATGCTGGAGCCAACTAGCTTTGGTGCTGGCTCGGCAGGCAGCAACGCCGCGCCCTCGCTGGCGACAGCGAGCATGGCGGATACCAGCATCCCCGCTGACTTCCCCACCGATGCCTTCCTGCGTAACGGCAAGCGCTCGTTCATCCGTCTGCAAGCCGCCAACGACCGCAAGGACCTGGACGACATCCGCGAGTACACCACCCCCGAGATGTTCGCCGAGATCGCCATGCAACTGAGCGAGCGCGATGCCTCGCCGCAGAAGACCGATGTGGTAGCGCTGGATGCGCAACTGCTGGAAGTGAACGAAGAAGGCGATTACGCCATCGCCAGCGTGCACTTCCGTGCGCAGCTGCGCGAGAATAACGGCCCGGTGGAGCAGGTCAGTGAGGTGTGGCATGTGCAGAAGTACCTGCGTGATGACAATGCCTCCTGGCTGCTGGCCGGTATCCAGCAGATGAACTGATCCAGTTACCCTTGATCCAGTTGCAGATAGCGACAATTCATACCTGGCGACAATAAAAACGGCACCTCAGGGTGCCGTTTTTATTGCTTGCCCTATCCCGTAAAAAAACAGGCTGCAGGCTGGCTTAAAGCAGCCTCATAGCGTCCCGATGCGCTGGATCTCCTGCTGCGTCGCCATGCGATCCAGCTTGTCCAGCGGCAAGGCGGCGAACAGCTTGATGCGGTTCTCCAGATACAGACTGGCCTGACGGAACGCTGCGCGCTTGTCCTCATCACTACCGCCTATGGCAGCCGGGTCTTCCACTCCCCAGTGCGCCGTCATCGGGTGTCCGGGCCAGACCGGGCAGATTTCGCCAGCAGCGTTATCGCAGACGGTGAAGATAAAATCGATGTGCGGCGCATCCGCGCCAGAGAACTCATCCCAACTTTTGCTGCGCAAGCCTTCCGTGGAGAGCCCATGCGCCTGCAGTGTCTCGATGGCGTAGGGGTTCACTTTGCCGGTCGGGAAACTGCCCGCACTGTAGGCCATGAATTTTCCGCGCCCCCAGTGCTGCATGAGCTTTTCCGCCATGATGCTGCGTGCGGAATTGCCCGTGCACAGAAACAGCACGTGATACACCTTGTTATCTGACATTTGCACCTCTCCTAAACATGTTCTGGTTTCGAGCTGGCTGGAGTCTGCGGGCAGCACGTGGTGCTGGGCGCGCATGCAGTGGGCGCACCCTGACAGCAGTTCTCGGTCAGGTAGGCGATCACGCCATTCATGGCCATGTAATTGGCGCTGTGCAGGATGGTGGTGCCCTTGCGTTGCGTGGTGACCAAACCGGCATGCTTGAGTTGCTGCAAGTGGAAGGAAAGTGTGGCGTTGGGCACGTTCAACTGCTCGCCTATGGCCCCCGCCGCGAGGCCAGGCTCGCCAGCCTGTACCAGCAAACGGAAGATATCCAGGCGGGTCTCCTGGGCCAGCGCATCCAGCGCAGTGATTACAGTTTGTCTTTCCATATTTCTATAATTATGGAAATATAATGCCATGTCAACACCCTTGCCTGCCTGCTCACCACTTAACGACGAGCCTGATGTCCATGTCCAACGCTGACCAGCCCTGCCCGAGCGCGCAAGCTGCAAACAGCAGAATGCCGTTGTTCGAACGCTATTTAACGGTGTGGGTGTTCCTGTGCATAGGCGTGGGCATAGGGGCTGGCTACCTGTTCCCATTAGGGTTTGTAGCGCTGGGTGAGATGAAACTGGCCGAGGTGAATCTGCCCGTGGCGGCGCTGATCTGGCTGATGATCATCCCCATGCTGCTCAAGATCGAGTTCCGCGCGCTGTCGCAGCTGCGCCAGCACTGGAAAGGCATAGGCGTCACCCTGTTCATCAACTGGGCGGTGAAGCCCTTTTCCATGGCCTTGCTGGCCTGGCTGTTCATCCGTGTGCTGTTCAGGGACTGGTTACCCGCCGACCAGATCGACAGCTACATCGCCGGCCTGATCCTGCTGGCCGCCGCGCCGTGTACCGCGATGGTGTTCGTGTGGAGCAACCTCACACACGGCGAACCGCTGTTCACGCTGAGCCAGGTAGCGCTCAATGACCTGATCATGGTGTTCGCCTTTGCGCCTTTGGTAGCCTTGCTGCTGGGCTTGTCCGCCATCACCATCCCCTGGGATACGCTGCTGCTGTCGGTGCTGCTGTACATCGTGGTGCCGGTGATCCTGAGCCAGTGGCTGCGTGCCGCCATGCTGCGCCGCAGCGACAGCGCCCTGCCGCAGTTACAGAAGCGCTTGCAGCCCGTCTCCATGCTGGCGCTACTCGCCACGCTGGTGCTGCTGTTCGGTTTTCAGGGTACGCAGATCCTGCAGCAACCACTCATCATCGCCTTGCTGGCCGTGCCTATCCTGATCCAGGTGTATTTCAATGCCGGGCTGGCGTATGGGCTGAGCCGCAAACTGGGAGTGGCGCATAACGTGGCTTGTCCGGCAGCGCTGATCGGGGCCAGCAACTTCTTTGAGCTGGCGGTGGCCACGGCGGTGAGCCTGTTCGGCCTGAACTCCGGGGCGGCACTGGCCACTGTAGTGGGCGTGCTGATCGAGGTACCGGTGATGCTCAGCGTGGTCTGGTTGGTGAATCGCAGCCGGGGCTGGTATGAGCGTGGGCTTTAGCGGCCAGGCGGTTATTAGTGACCATATACCTAGCGTTTGATGCAGATCAACAACCTTAAACGCTAGTCGCTGCACCATGCATGCTCACCTTATGGGAGTGCATCATGAAACACATGCTCACGCTGGAAAACTTCATCATGGTCATCGTCATTGGTCTGATCGCCCTGTCTTACCTGAGCTTCTTCTCGGTCATCATGTGACGCAGGCGCGCGTCAGCCGGTATTACGCAAGCCGGCAGCGATGCCGTTGATGGAAAGCTGGATGCCGTTCTTGATCTTGGGCGCGTTCTCGCCCTGGCGGTAGCGCCGGATCAGCTCCACCTGCAAATGGTTGAGCGGGTCCAGATACGGCAGGCGGTTGCGGATGGAGTTGGCCAGCATGGGCTGCGCCGCCAGACGCTGCTCACTCTGCAGGATGAGGTTGAGCGCCTGCGTGGTCAGCGCATGCTCGTGCTCTATGGTGGCGAAGATGCTGTCGCGTAGCGCCTCGTCCTCCACCAGCTGCGCATAGCGCCGTGCCACCACGATGTCCACCTTGGCCATCACCATGTCCACATTGGCGATCAGCGTACTGAATAGCGGCCACTCGTTGGCCATGTCGCGCAGGGTCTGCAGGCGTGTGGCTTTCTGCTCTTCATCTTCCACATTCAGATACTGGTGCAGTGCGCTGCCCAGGCCATACCAGCCCGGCAGTAACAAGCGGCATTGCCCCCAGGAAAAGCCCCAGGGAATGGCGCGCAGATCTTCGATGCGGCCGGTGGCCTTGCGCGCCGAGGGGCGGCTACCGATATTGAGTTCGGCGATCTCCGAGATGGGCGTGGCGTTGAAGAAATACTCAGCGAAGCCCGGCGTCTCGTACACCAGGCTGCGGTAGCTGCTCATGGCGGTGGTGGACAGGTCTTCCATCAAGCCTTCGTAGCTACGCCGCCGCTTGGGCTCCAGCGTGTCCTGCGGGAACAGGCTGGCGTCCAGCGTCGCCGCCACCAGCGTCTCCAGATGCTGCTTGCCCACTTTGGGGTCGGCATACTTGTTGGCGATGATCTCGCCTTGCTCGGTCAGGCGGATCTGCCCATCCACGGTGCCATCCGGCTGTGCCATGATAGCCTGATAGGTCGGGCCACCGCCGCGCCCTACCGTACCACCGCGGCCATGGAACAGGCGCAAACGGATGCGCGCCTGGTTGAACAGCTCCACCAGCGAGATCTCGGCTTTGTAAAGCTCCCAGTTGGAGGTCAGGAAACCGCCGTCCTTGTTGCTGTCCGAATAGCCCAGCATGATCTCCTGCTCGTTACCCTGATTGCGTAGCACGTGGCGTATGCCCAGCAAGCTCAGCCATTGCCCCATGATGAGCGGCGCGTTGCGCAAATCGGCGATGGTCTCGAACAGCGGCACGATGCTCAGCTCCAGTTGCACTTTCTGCGAACCCCAGATACCGCGCAGCAGGCCGGCTTCGCGCTGCAGCAGCGCCACTTCCAGCAGGTCGGACAAGGTCTCGGTGTGCGAGATGATGTATTGCCGCACCGCACGCGGCCCGAAGGTGCGCCGCAGCTCGCGTGCCTTGTTAAGCACGCCGATCTCGGTGTGCACCAGTTCGGAATATTGCTGGAACGGCGAGAACAGCAGGCGCGGCTGTTTCAGCTCGTCGAGCAGGGTCTGGATCTTTTCGTCTTCGGTCAGCGTGGCGTAATTGAAATCGTAGCCCGCCTTGTGGAACAGCTCGCGGATCACATTCTCGTGCACATCCGACGACTGCCGCAGATCCACCGTGGCCAGATGAAACCCAAAGGTCTCGATGGCTTTGGTGAGTTTGCCCAGACGCGGGTAGATCAGCGCATCGCCACACAGGCTGCGCAGCGAGCTGCTGATCACATTGAGGTCGGCCAGCAGCGCGTCGGCATCGGCATAAGGCAAGGCGCCGGGCAACTCACCCGGCTGCCCCAGCAGGCTGGCCGCCGTGCTGCACAAACGGTCGTAGATGCTGTTCAGCGCCAGGCGGTAGCACTCGTCCTGGCGGTGTGGCGACTGGTCGCGCGAGGCCTTGGCCAGCATCAGTACATCCGGCGTCACTTCCACCAGCCGCGATGAAGGCGACAACTCGCGGCGCAGCGCGTCCAGCTCTTTACGGTAGTGGTTCATCACCGTGCCGGATTGCAGACGGATGGCCTCGTTGAGGGTGTCGCCATCCACAAAGGGGTTGCCGTCGCGGTCACCGCCTATCCAGCTGCCCATCTGCAAGAAGGCGGGCAACTGATAAGGCGCGTCCAGCGTACCGGCATAGTGCTGGTTGATCTCGCCTTCCAAATCCTGCAGCAACTCGGGGATCACATCGAGGAAAGTGGATTGGTAATAGCTCAGCGCATTCTCGATCTCGTTGTACACGGTGAGTTTGGAGAAGCGCAGGATGCGGGTCTGCCACAAGGCATGCACCGCGCCCTCGATCAGCAGATGGTTACGCGCCAGCTCTTTGCGCGACACCAGCCCGCCACGCTCGGCCAGCAGGTCGGCCAGGATGCGTTCGGTATCGAGGATGGTCTTGCGCTGCACTTCGGTGGGGTGCGCGGTCAGCACCGGGGACACCAATGCGGTGCGGAAAAACGCATCCACCTCGCTGAATGCCAGTTCCCTGTGCACGATCTTCTGGACCGAGTGCGCGAGCATGTCGGGCGCCAGATTATCCTCGTTGAGACGTGTGAGTTCGTGCGAGTAGAGGTCTTCGGCGATATTCACCAGGTGCTTGAAATAGCTGAACGCGCGTACCACGGCGATGGTCTGCTCCGGGCTGAGCTGCATCAGCTTGGCTTCCAGCACGGCGGACGCCTCGGCGTCGTTGTCGCGGTGGAAGCGTACCGCCAGCTTGCGGATATCCTCGATCACGTCAAAGGTTGCATCGCCATCCTTGGCCTTGATGGCGGCGCCGAGCACACGGCCCAGATAACGGATGTTTTCCTTGAGCTTCTTTTCTAGGGCGGCACTGGTATGGCTCATACTGGATCATCTATGCTGGTGAAAGATGGTGATGCTCAAGCAACAACTGCACCACGCAAAAACAGGCAGGCGCATACTAGCGATAAGCCTCCATCGTCGCAACAGAACCGCACATGAGAGAACCGCACATGCACGCACTGATCTATCTGCCTGGCTTCAACTCCGGCCCGCAAAGCGAGAAATCGCAGCAACTGCAGATGGCCTTTCCTGGCCTGCAGGTCGCCCATTACGATAGCTGGCATCCACAACAGGCTTACCTGCAGCTGGACACCCTGATCCAGGCGGCAGACGACCCGCTGCTGATCGGCTCTTCGCTGGGCGGCTTCTGGGCTTATCAGTTCGCCAGCCGTCTGGGGCTGCGCTGTGTGCTGCTCAACCCGTGCATGCACCCGGAGCGCTCGCTGCGTTACGCCGTAGGCAAGGTGACGCATTACTACAGCGGCGAGACCGGCGTGATGACAGATGCAGATCTGGATCAGTACCCGACTTACCGTGTCGCCCCACACCCGCGCTTTGACCCCATGCAGCATTGCACCGTGCTACACGAGCAGGGCGACGAGACCATCCCCTGTCAGGAGAGCGTGGATAATTTCAGTGGGCGTGCCAGGTTGCGGCTCATCGCAGGTGGCCATCACCGTTTTGCACGGCTGGATATCGCCATCACCGAGATACGTGCATCATGTGCGTCACGATGAACTATGTTGTGTTGAATCTTTTTGTGTTTGAAACAATCACAGTGTGACTGATCACGAAAGCCTGCCATGCGTACCCTGCCGACCTCAAAACCTATAATGTCCAAACTGATAGCATCCAAACTGATGTTATCCAGCCTGAGCTTGTCCCTGCTGTTACCGTCCCTGAGTGCCCAGGCACAGCCCACGCGGGAAGAACTGTTCGCCATGTTCGCCTCTGTGGTGCAAGTCACGGTGACTTTTCCGGATGGCAGCACTGGGACTGGCTCCGGCGTGGTGATCGAGGGTGACCATGTGGCCACCAACTGCCATGTGCTGGCCAATGCCAACGGGGCCAATATCACCAAACTGCAGCAAGCCTACACGCCCATAGCCCTGAAAGCGGACTGGAAACACGACCTGTGCCTGCTGAAATTTGACGGCCTGCCCATGAAGCCCATGCCGCTGCGCGATACCGCCAGCCTGCAATACGAGGAGCCCGTGTTCGTGCTGAGCTACCCCGGCGACAACCCGGTGCCACAACCTTCGTTCGGCAGCGTCAAAGCACTCTACCCCTATGACGGCAGCGTGATTCTGCGCTCGGATGCCTCGTTCGCACTGGGTTCCAGTGGTGGTGCGCTGTTCGACCAGAACAAGCACCTGATTGGCATCACCACCTTCAAGAGTCCGGGACGTGGCAGTTATTTCTACAACCTGCCGGTGGAATGGATACGCAAGCTGCTGGATGCCCCGGAGATACGTACCTTGACGGCGACGGATATGCCGTTCTGGAGCCTGCCCGAGCAGGAGCGGCCGTTCTTCATGCAGGTAGTGATCCCGTTCCAGAAACGTGACTGGGCCACCGTGGAGCAGATCGCCCAGACCTGGCACGCCAGGGAGCCCGCCAATATCGACGCCCTGTACTACCTGGGCAGCGCACAGCGTGGCTTGAAGAAGCTCAGCGAGGCACGCACCACCTTCACCAGCGTGATCACCCAGAACCCGCGCCATCTGGACGCCATGTCCGGTTTGGCGGAGATCGCACTCAGCAATGGCGACAAAGCCGAGGCACTGCGCATGGCGGCGTTGATGCAGCCACTGGATAGCTACGAAGCAGAAACGCTGGAAAAACGCATCAGCGCACTGCCTTGAACCTGCGCTAAAGCCTGGCTGTAAGATCCAACCAGCGGCCAAGCCAGCCTGGCAAGGCCAACCCGGTCCGCCCTGCAGCATCACCCCACATTACTACTCCATCATACAAAAGCAGGCCGCCATGCTTTTGTATCGAGGCCCCTAGTTGCCAGGCTCTTCGCTGATGTCTTCCGCCAGGAAGCCACCACTCTGATGCTTCCACAAGCGCGCATACAGGCCATTCTGTGCCAGCAGTGCAGCGTGATCGCCCTGCTCCACGATGCGTCCACGGTCCAGCACCACCAGCCTGTCCATGGCCGCAATGGTGGACAAGCGGTGCGCGATGGCGATCACGGTCTTGCCTTCCATCAAGCGGTACAAGCTGGTCTGGATGGCGGCTTCCACTTCTGAATCCAGCGCACTGGTAGCCTCGTCCAGTAGCAAGATAGGCGCATCCTTGAGCATGACGCGGGCGATGGCGATACGCTGGCGCTGCCCACCGGACAGCTTCACCCCACGTTCGCCCACATGCGCATCGTAGCCGCTGCGCCCCTTGGGGTCGGTCAGCGTGAGGATGAATTCGTGCGCCTCGGCATGTTTGGCCGCCACGATCATGTCTTCCTCGCTGGCATCCGGCCGGCCATACAGGATGTTCTCGCGCACCGAGCGGTGCAGCAGCGAGGTATCTTGCGTGACCATGCCGATCTGCGCGCGCAGGCTGTTCTGCGTGACCCTGGCCACGTCCTGCCCGTCGATGAGGATGCGGCCCTGCTCCAGATCAAAGAAGCGCAGCAAGAGATTGACGATGGTGGATTTACCTGCACCGGAACGCCCCACCAGGCCGATCTTCTCGCCGGGGCGTATGGTCAGCGCAAAATCCTCGATCACGCGCCGCGTGCTGCCGTAGGAGAAGTCGATCTGCTCGAAGCGCACTTCCCCCTGCGTCACCTGCAAGGGCTGCGCTTCGGCGTGGTCGTTGATGCTATGCGGCCGCGACAAGGTGTTGATGCCGTCCTGCACCGTACCCACCTGCTCGAACAGCGACGTCATCTCCCACATCACCCAATGCGAAATGCCGTTGAGGCGCAGCGCCATGGCCGTCACCGCCGCCACCGCACCCACGCCCACTTCACCCTTGCTCCACAACCAGATGGCGATGCCGGTGATGCTCAGGATCAGCACCATATTGAGCACGTGGTTGATCACCTCCACACTGGTCACCAGCCGCATCTGCCCATGCACGGTGCCCAGAAACTCCTGCATGGCCGAGCGTGCATAACCCGCCTCGCGGCCCGCGTGCGAGAACAGCTTCACGGTGGAGATGTTGGTATAAGCGTCGGTGATGCGGCCAGTCATCAGCGAGCGCGCATCCGCCTGCGACTGCGACACCTTGGCAAGGCGCGGCACGTAATAACACATGGAGGCGATGTAACACACCAGCCAGCCCAGGATGGGGAACAACATCCACAGATCAAAACTGCCGACGATGAACACCAGCGTGACGAAATAGATGGTCACAAACACCAGAATATCCGCCATGATGAACCACACATCACGCACCGCCAGCGAGGTCTGCATCACCTTGGCCGACACACGCCCGGCGAACTCGTTCTGGTAGAAATCCATGCTCTGGCGCAACATCAGGCGGTGAAAGTTCCAGCGCATGCGCATGGGGAAATTACCGGCCAGCGCCTGATGCTTGATCAGCGATTGCAAGCCGATCGCCAGCGGGCTGGCCAGCAGAATGCCGCAGATCAGCAACAACATGCTGCCATGCTCACTCCACAACTGGTCCGGCGGCACATCGCTCAACCAGTCCACCACCCGGCCCAGCAGCGCGAACAACATCGCCTCGAACGCGCCGATCAGCGCGGTGAGCAAGGTCATCAGCGCAATGTGGCCGCGCAGCCCCTGCGTACACGCCCACACGAACGGCCAGAAGCGCTTGGGCGGCGGCGGAATGTCATCATCAGGGTAGGGGTACAGCAGCTTTTCAAACCAGGCGAACATGCAGAACTCCGAAAGGGAGAAGTGGCGAGACCGGATTGTAGCCGGTCTAACACGGGAAACAGATAGGACCGTCAGCGAAACGGGATGTTTCCGTAAGGCGGTCGAGAGGGAAATAAGTGGAGGTTGGCGGTAGTGACGAGAGGGCTAATTGAGATGCTACGGCTTGTTTTAGGGGATCCATCAAACGTGGGTAAGATCAGTCTAACCCTATTATTAAATTAAGCGGCGGATCGAGCTCATCCGTTTGAACAACTTGTTGGTGTGATTGGGTTGGCTTAAGGTTCATGACTAGCAACCTGGAGGCTTATGCTGCTTAGGAAGATGACCGCATAGTTTCCAAGGCTGTAGTGGCCTAGCGTTTAGGCAGCGCTTCTCCGGATCAGAAGCATCTTCTCTGTAAGCAGGGCACGAGCAGGCAATGCAACTTGTATCGGCTTGCCCCGGGTAATGACAGAGTGGCGGCTCTTTTTTCTTTTCTTTAAGGCCGACGCTCGATTTTTTTGTGCTTCGGTTCTTGTGAATTGCCATTTCATTCCTCGCTTCATTTCAAGCCCAAGCTAGAAGTCACAGGCGCTGCGCGGTTTTATCGCGCAGCGTCCGCGCGCACTGCTGGGTTATGCCGCACACCGCACCCCGATTAACGTAAAGATTAACCCCGCAATGAAAGCGGCTCCTGCGCCCCACTGGAGGACGTGATAGGAGCGAGCGAGAACATGGAACATTGCGTCGCGAACAGTACGAAATACCCGATCAGAATCTTCTTCCGCATCAAAGCGTGACTTGGCGTCTTGGAATCGGTATCGGTCGCGGGATGAGTTAAATGCGGACACGTATTTCAAAATTATGAGTAGCAGAATCGCTGAGACAAATGCCCAAGCGCCTACGTACTGCCAAAGTGAAACTACAGCTTTGGCCTGAATAAAACCGACGGATGCCGTAGCTGCAGCGCCATTCGCCAGCCAGAGATGTTTTTCAAGGTCTACGATTCTCTCCGACTCAAGCACCCGCGATTTGTCCCAGTAGTCATTGAGACTTGCTTCAAGTTTCATGAGATCGTCTGCGCAGTAGGCGCTACGTTTTTTGTCTTGGAGATTAAACATGGGCACCCGCTTGTGTGGCATAACGCCTAGTGAATGATGGGTAGGCTAGATGTACACAACGGCTGATTTTGGAGCCCAACCGTTGCGCTCTGCTAATACTTGCCATTCAGGTTTTTTTGTTGAAATCTAATAATAGGGGCAGACACGATATTAAGGTTGCGTTGTTTCTCTGAATATCGTGTCTGCCTCTATTATTTTCACGAAAGCTCGCTGAAAATTCTCATTGTGCCCAACGCTGCAGTTCACCCGCGGCTTGGCTGGAGCGGCGAAGTCGCAGAGGCCGGCACGTCGGGTGAAACTGATGGTTAGACACTACGGCCACCTTCACTTGAATGTCTTGTTCGCGTGCACGGGCAAGATGTACACGCCTTGAAGCAGGTGTTCAACGACGTCCATAGCCAGTCCTAACTGCTCGTCAGAATGCGGCTTGACTTCATGGGCGGCATCGTTTCCGAGTGTTCTGACCTTGTGGAGGATGTCCGCACCATCTTTAGTTAAGACGCCCTGCGATACCAAATCGTTGATTTGAGAGTACAGGTCATGGCCTTTTGCCTTCTTATCCTTACAGACGGTTTCGATGAGCGCTCGAACGCCAACACCACATAGCACCGGTTGTCCCGCATTCAATGCCTTCATCGTCTCGGCATAGATGCGAGCGGTTTGATCCGGTAGAAGATATGCATCCACCAACTTTGGTCTTCCCTCATTTGGATTAGGAAATATGTAGACAACCCTCGCGTGCTCGTACTCGTCTTCACTAATCTGAACGTAGTCTTCGGAATTCGAATCGACCCTCCGAAACGAAACGGCTTCGCACCCTTGGCATTGCACCGTCTGCAGGACCGAAGTCCAGTGATAGTAGTCATCAGATCCCATTGGCTCACTGCCATTTAGATCCACGGATGCCAGAACAAGATGCTTCGTTGCGCGCCTGCAATCGCGGCAATCGACGTCGACTTTCTCATTTACGGATTTTCCAACTTCAACTTTCATGACTCACCTATTGTACATAACGTACTTTGGGGAAATGGGTTATGCCCCACTTACTATACAAGCAACGGAACGACAACTTTTGCTACTTTGATAATGCTGGAAAGCCCTCCGCCATCCACTAGCCAAGTGAAAAAATCTCCTTCAACCCTCCGCTTAAGTATAGCGGTCTGAAGTGTTAACTTCGTATCAGTGAGTGAAGAGTATTGAACTATCTTTTCTGTGCTTAGCTCATGTAATTGTTTTCCAGCCAGAAGATCCTTTTGTTTTTTCTCAACTGAATTTTTCGCGGCTTCTAGATCGTCTGTCTTGAGGGAGCTTAGTATTGTGTTGACGGCACTGGCTATGTCAGCGGGGGCTGCGCTGGAGAAAAACCCAACGTAATCGAACTTTCCGTCCTTCTTGTTTTTTTCTGCTGCGTCAGCGGCGATGGTCCCAATCTTTATCAAATTTTCAATTACTTCAACTGCGCTCATAACAGTCTCCAAAGAATTAATTCGTTGATTTAATTTCTTTTAGTTCGGTTGCTGACTGCCGATACGCCTCAATTGAGGACTTGACGGCATTACAAGCGGCATCTTTCACTTGATCGTTTTTCTCACTCAAGCAGCGATCAAAAGTGACTTTCATTACCGATGCGTGCTCCTCTGCTACTGTTGCGTAAGCCTTTATTGCAGCGTTCGAGGCGCATCCAGTTGCAAGCGATGCGCAAGCGAGAATTACAAAGATTGATATAGGTTTCATAAACCCTCCTGTGGGTGCCCAACAGAGATTTACCCCATATCCATCTGGGCGCGCAGAGATGGGGCATAACGTTCAAGTTTAGCTACCCGCGGAAGCAGGCTTGAGCAATGGGTTAGGTATCAGCCGTGCCTAAATGCGACCCTTGGTTACCAATTTCCAATAGTGCTCGCCCAGCACAGTCAAACGACAGGACTTCGAGTTCATCGCTGCGAAGTACATGTGATCTTCACCTACCGGCTTGACAAGATTCAGGCGGTTGAGCTTCTGGAGAAGAGCAAACTTGCGATTGTTCTCGGGGTCCGGGGCTATGCCATGGTTCGGTGCGGGCGGCTGTGGTTCAAAGCTAGGATCGAGTGGAAACTCATCGATTGGGTTCTTGAACAAGATCGCGATCTGTCTCAAGTCGTCAAGCGAGATAGGCGGTGTTACTCTTCGGATTGAGCAGAAGCGTTTGACGTTGGTTTTGAAGATTGGCCGCTGCTCCCAAGCCGACAACGACTGATCTATGTGAGCGTAGATGCCGCCGGGTGTGATTTCTCCTGTTAGGTTCGCCGCCCCGCCGTTCAGAGCATCCACAAAGAGTTTCGTGAAAACACCCGATCCATTCTCCTCTGTCGCGTATTGATCCTTGCTCGATGCCGTAAGGATTGTTAGGCCTTCGCTGAGTAGAGCCTTTTCACCCAACGACTTTGGAGAACCGGCGGCGCCAGAGTAGCAGCTGTCGAGAACAAGGACCTTGTTCTTGGCCTTAGACTCATTTGCGATGGTCAATAGCTCATCCAATGGAAGTCCAGCGTCCGGATCATCGCAGTCAGAGGTGACCAAGTATCCGCCGGAATCTTCCACGTGTCCGTGACCAGCAAAGTATAGGAGTGCGATCTCTGGGTCGTCTGCAAAGAGAGCAATCACCAAGTCCTTGAGTTGCCTACGACTGATTGCGGAAGCTGAGTCGACGGATGTGTGAAGTTGAACGTCAAAGTTCAAAGCACCGTCCATATGACGAAGTAGAACTTGATTTACTGCATAGGCGTCGTTCACGCAGCCGTAAAGTGATCCTGCGCCTGGGTAGTAGTTGATGCCGACAACTAGCGCCTTTCTCACTTCAGATCCTTTCGTAGTACAAGTCCCAGACGCTTTGGGCGACACTTAAAGTATTCCAGCCTACCTGCTTCTTACTGTTATCTACGACTATGCCTGAGGCTCTCTCTTGTCCTCTTGGGTTCACAGCAAGGATAGGTTTTCCGTAGTAGTTGGCACCATCAATCTCTTGCTGTATCCATTTGCTGTGAGTTGTGTACATTCCGGTCGGAATTACCACGACGTGGGACATAGCGATCTGTTTGTAAATGGCCTCACGGAGTTCGTCGGCATTTGCGGCATTGTGGATCGGATCATGCTTTGGAACGGAGTAGTTTCGAAAATCAATCTTTGCCTGTCCGAACTGAAAGTACTCAGAGAATAGCCATTCCTCTAGCTTGTCGTAGACCTCGGAGTACTTCCAGGAGTGACTAATAAATACATGGACTTGGTGCAGACTCATCTTCTGCTCTCCCTTGCGTCGCTTACCTTAAGCAAGACCTATATTGTGTTATGTGTGTCCAGCTCGGGAACGCGTGCATACCCGCAGCCGGGCACAGCTGTCCAGCGCCACCACAAAGGTGGTGTATTTGCTATGTTGATATGCCCCACATACGGGCATATCAACATAGCAAATACACCAGTACAACATCCACCTTCCAACTAGCCGATCAGGTGTTTTGTCAGCAAGAACACGACCGTCCGCGCACAAATCAAACATAGCCTTAATGGGTTAAACAATACATCAGTTACATCCCGATGTAACACCCCCGAAAGTTAGGGGTTGAGCATGTAACTGCCTGATTCAGGCGGCGCACATCATCGACGTACAAACCCCGCACTTAGGCAAGCTGGGTGACCGCTTTTCCCTGGCATTCGCCAAACCTAGCACTTCCACGTTGAATTCTTGCCTGTAATCCATGTGCGGCCTGGGATTCATGGCACACTGCAGTCAGGCATCGCCTCTCTTTCCTAAAGTAGCACCCCACCCCGCCCCGCGCGGCCTTGTTATTGCTTGTTTAACTGTTGCCCCAACTGCCTCACCAGAGCAAGCGCGTGCTTGCCCTGCCGATTCGATCCACATCCACCACACAGAAACGAGATCGTCATGATAGGCATGAAATTTTCCATCGGACTGCAATACGAGGTGCTCAACTGCCCGGCAGATTTTATTTTCAATGTGCATGCCGCTGAAACGGCCGGCCAGAGGATAGTGACCGAGCGCCTGAGCATCAGCCAGAATGTGCATCAGGAAATGTATGTGGACCCGTTCTACGGCACCCGCTATCTGCGCCTGAATGCGCAGCCCGGGCCGCTCAGCCTAGAATACGAGGCCACGGTGGAGATCACGCATGCGATCGCGGACCCGAGCCAGCTGCATGAAGTGCCGATCGCGCAGCTGCCGCTGGAGATCATGCGCTATATCTACCCCAGCCGTTATTGTCAGTCCGACCGGCTTGGCAAGTTCGCGCTGCAGGCGTTCGGCCATGTGCCGCCCGGGTTCAGCCGCGTCCAGGCGATGATCGCCTGGATATTGGAGCGCACCACGTTTCAATCCGGCACCACCAACAGCAGTACCTCGGCCACCGACACCTTGCTGGAGCAGCGCGGTGTATGTCGTGATTTTGCGCATCTGCTGATCGCTTTATGCCGTGCCATGAATATCCCGGCGCGCTTTGTCACCGGCATCGATTATGGTGCCGACCCGGCACTGGGGCCGTGCGATTTTCATGCCTATGTGGAGGTGTATCTGAGCGGCCGCTGGTATCTGTTCGACCCTAGCGGTGTTTCCATCCCGATGGGGCTGGTGCGCATGGGCACCGGCCGTGATGCCGCCGATGTGGCCTTTGCCACGGTGTTCGGTGCCATCCATTCATGGTCACCCAAGATCACGATTGACCCCATCCACGACCCGGCCAATGGCTACGACATGCCGACGCACACGGCACAGGCGCTGTGCAGCTGCTAGAGGCTGAGTGGGCCAACAGCACGCTGCCGGGCTGGTCTTTAGTGCCAGCTCAACATGCCAGCTCAACATGCCAGCTCAACATGCCAGCTCAACATGCCAGCTCAACATGCCAGCTCAACATGCCAGCTCAACATGCCAGCTCAACATGCCAGCTCAACATGCCAGCTCAACATGCCAACTCGACCATGCATGGACAAACACGATGCACACCGTTATTTGCATACCGATAAAACATTACATATAATCAGTAATTACTTATTTATCGGTATGCATTATGCCTAGGCGAGACCCTGAAGTTACGCCCTTCCCTCTGCCTGTCATTCAGCGCTTGGTACAGTGGGCTAAAGTGATTCGTGCACAACGGCAGCAGATGCAATTGCCCATGCGCGACTTTGCCTACCGCCTCAATATTAGCCTGGATACCTTGCAACGCATGGAGCGTGGCGAGCCCACTGTACAAGCATCGACCTATCTCAATGCCCTGCTGGCCCTGGGGGTGATGGATGCGCTGTGCCCCACCCCAACAGAGGCGCTGATGGCAAGCTCGCAGGCCAGGGTGCGCCACAAAAAGGCCAGCGAGCCCGATGATTACTTCTAGCGCCTATGTGCATTTGCAGCGCCCGGATAATGGCGATTGGGTGATCGTAGGCAGGTATACGCTTGAGCGCCCCGAAACGCCCGACAGCCCAGAAAAACCAGTCGGACAATTTGTCTACGCACCGTCTTATCTGGATGCGGCTTACCCTTGGGTGATAGACCCGATCAATTTGCCACGACTCGATTCAGTGCCCTACCCGGCTTACCGGTACAAGGGGCTGACCGATGTGTTACGCGACATCAGCCCGGACGCCTGGGGCAAGCTGATCCTGCAGCACGAATATCACCTGGGCAGCCATGCCCATGAGTTTGATTATCTGATGCATGCAGGCAATATGGATAGATGGGGTGCGCTTACGGTAAGCCGCTCTAAAAAGCCGGACACCGCCTCTATTCTTGCTTGATTCGGTCTGGCGGTCACGCCACCCGACTGACCTGTTCCTTTAACTGCATGACCGCATCCGGCGCAGCGCGCACACGGAACAGTGCGCCTTCATCGCTGGCGCTTTCTTCCAGCACCTGACAGTTGGCGTAGATGTCGCGGCGCAGTTGCTGCGCGGACCAGGGCAGGAACAGCTCGGCTTCGATCAGGTCGCGCTGGAAGAAGGCCACGATGATCTGATGCAGCCTGGCGACCTCCTCCGGGCGGCGCGCACTCATCACCACACAGTCCGGGTATTTTTCGCGCAGGGCCGCTTCGCATGTGGCTTGAGCCGCTGCGTCACCCACGTGGTCGATCTTGTTGAACACGCGGATACGCGGCACTTCGTGCGCTTCGATCTCGTTCAGCACGGTGTCGGTGACTTCCAGCTGGCGCTCGAAGCCCGGATCGCTGGCGTCGATGACATGCAGCAGCAAAGCGGCGTCCAGCGCCTCATCCAGCGTTGATTTGAACGAGGCCACCAGGCCGTGCGGCAAGTTCTTGATGAAACCCACCGTGTCGCTGACCAGCACGCGCGGCATGCTTTCCGGGTGCAGGGTGCGCACGGTGGTATCCAGCGTGGCGAACAGTTTGTTGGCCACCAGCACCTCACTGCCGGTGAGGGCGCGCATCAGCGTGGATTTGCCCGCGTTGGTATAGCCCACCAGCGCGACATTGGCCTGGCTTTGGCGGTCCTGACGGCGCGCACGCTGGGTCTTGCGCTCCGCGTCCATGGCCACGATCTCCTGTTGCAGCTCGGCGATGCGGTCACGGATCTTGCGGCGGTCCAGCTCGGTATGCGATTCACCACCGCCACGGCCACCCGCGCCACTGCGCTGACGGCCTTGCGGGCCAGCCAGCTTGGCGGCTTCGCGCATACGTGGCGCCATATAGCCTAAGCGGGCGATCTCCACCTGCGCGCGCGCCGCACGGGAGCGGGCATTGCGGTGGAAGATCTCCAGGATGACCATGGTGCGGTCCATCACCTCGCAGCCGACTTCTTTTTCCAGATTACGGGCCTGCGATGGCGAGATCTCGTGGTCCACCAGCAGGGCCTCGATCTCCTGTGCATCCGGGTCGGGGGTCATCTCGTCCGCGTCTTCCCCCTCGCCTTCCGGGTTCACAAAATCGCGGATCTCCTGCCGTTTGCCCACACCCAGGTAAGCGGTCATGTCGAAGCTGGAGCGCTTTTGCACAAAAGTACGCACCACCTGATAGCCCAGTGTCTTGGCCAGCTCGCGCAGCTCGTTGAGCGAGGCTTCGAACTCGATATCCGTCACATCGGACAGTTGTACGGCCGCGACAACGGCGTAACGCGGGGCTTGTTGATCTTCGATTTGCATTCAGCGTGGAGGGATTGAATTAGCGAAGGCAGATAGTACCTGCAAATGCGCACGCTGCCTGCATGACAGCACTTGGCAATGATGGATTGCGGTGCCTGAAGAGGAAATGTGATGCCTGGAGCAAACATAGATTGGCCTTGCAGAAGACCTATGCAGCGCGGCGTTGCCAGCTAGCCGACCAGCTAGCTGGCTGAGCAATCGCCTAGCTTTGCAACAAGGCCGCTTGCGGCTGCCTGGTCTGTGCGGCGACCATGCGGCGACTCTGGCGCTTGCGCAACCAGATCAGCACGCCGGTCAGTGACAGCATGGCCACCATCAGCCCCATGGCCGAGATCAGGATGCGACCGGGCAAGCCAAGGATGCGGCCGGAATGCAGCGGGAACTGGGCCTGCATGAAAATATCGCCCGCCGTGCCGGTGCCCGGCACGTTGTCGCCCAGATAGCGCCCGTCCGGCCCGTCAAAATACAGCCAGGGGTTGCCCAGTCCGCCGTCGCCGTGGTCGTTGCCGGGCTGGAAAAAGCCCACGCCGTATACGCCCACTTCGGTGGAATAGAACACGGCCCCGGCCGGGTCGGTCCAGCCGCGCTTGCTGGCTTCGGCGCGGGCCAGCTGCACGACCTGCTCACGACTCACACCGGGCTGATAGGGCAGATCAGGCGCTTGCGGGGCACGCACCAGGAAGGGGCTGGGGGTCAGCTCGGAGAACAGCGAGACGATAGGCCGCATCACCTGAAAATTCAGGTTCATGGACACCGAGGTGACCGCCACGATGAGCAGCAGCGCCCACACCCACACGCCACCCGAGCGATGCAGATCGAAGGTGACCTTGCGGCTGCCCTGCCCCCAGCGGAACGCGAAGGACTTGCGCCAGCTGGCAAAGCTGGGGAACGAGATCCACAGCGCGACGAAGCTGTCGATCACCCACAGGATGCCGACGATGCCAAAGATCAGAATGCCCAACTCGATGCCGAAGCCATCCGGGATGTGCAGGCTGTAATGCAGCTTGTACAGGAAGGGCAGCAGGTTCTCGCGCGACAGCGACACCTCGCCCCACATGCGGCGGCCCTGCTCCTCGGCAGTCACCGGGTCCAGCGCCACCTGGTTGTAGTCCACCGTGTAGGCTTTGCCGTTGGCCGGGTCTATCCTGGGCTTGACCATCATGCCGGTGGTGTGACCGGGCTCGTGCAGCAAGGGCAGATAGGTCACCAGCATGCGCGGGTCGCGCGCTTCCACCTGCCGGGCCAGCGCGAACGCCGATTGCGGTGTGCTGCTGGCGGCGCTGCGCGCATGGAACAGGTCCGGGTTCAGCCACTCATCCAGCTCATGGTCCCAGGAGATGATGGCACCGGTCAGCCCGGCCACGAACAGGAACACGGCCGTGGTCAGGCCCAGCCAGCGATGCAGTATGACGAAGACATTACGCATGGCGATCACCAACGGTAGGTGGCGCTGATCAGCACGCTGCGACGCGCGCCTACGAAGCAATCACCTCGTCCCAGGCAGGTGCTTACGTATTTTTCATCGGTGAGGTTCTGCGCATTGAGGGCATAACGCCAGTTGCTGTTCTCCCATCCCAGCATGGCATCGCCCAGCAATACAGAATCCACACTGGGCGCCGTGGTGTCGCGGAAGCTGCTGAAATAACGTGCGCCCAGTCCGGCCGAGAAGCCATCGATATCCGCGATGCTGAAGCGGTACTTGCTCCAGATGGCGGCCTGATGCTCGGGGATGCCGTCCAGCGCCTTGTCGTTCTCGATATAGTTATAGTGCGCCGCCACATCCATACGCCGCGTGATGCGACCCAGCCAGGACAGCTCCAGGCCGCTGGTCTGGGTCTTGCCCGCCTGGATCTGGTTGAGCGGGTTGTTCGGGTCGTTGATGAGGCGGTTGTTCTCGCGCAGGTCATACACCGCTGCGGTCAGGCTGTAATTGCCGTTCACGGGCTGATACTTCACGCCGACCTCGTGCTGCTTGCCTTCCATGGGCGTGAAGCGCTGGCCGATGAAGTTGGTGCCCGTCACCGGCGTGAACGATTCACTGTAGCTGACGTAAGGCGACAGGCCATTGTCTGCCGCGTACATGAGTGCCAGACGCCCGGTGGTGGCAGCGTCCTGCTCGGTGCCGCCACCGTCGATGGCGTTGTAGGCACGGTCACGGCGCAGGCCAGCCACCACGATCCAGTTGGGGCCGAATTTCATCTGATCCTGCACATAGAAACCGACCTGGCGCTGCATGGCGTCAGGCGCGGCATTGGTGGCGCGGATCTTGTAGCCGGTGTAGACCGGGTTAAACACGTCGATATCCGGCACACCACCGCCCTGTCCCACCGGGGCATCAAAACCGGTCTTCAGGCTTTGATCGAAATGGACATAATCCAGGCCCAGCAATAATTTGTGGCGTATGAAGCCGGTCGCGAAATCCCCCTGCAGATGCTGGTCTGCGGTGAGGTTGCGCGCCTTGGTCAGTGCGGCATAGGCATAGCGCCCGATGATGCGCTGGTTAGGGTCCAGGTAGGAATTGCCGGGATTGCTGAAGGAATCCGCATACAGGCTGCGGTAATCCACCTCGTTATCGGAATAGCGGAAGTTCTGGCGCACGGTCCAGGCATCGCTGAAGCGATGCTCGAACTGCCAGCCTATGGCTTTGTAGGTGGAATCGTACCGGTCATTGCCGGGCTCGCCTATGAACCGGTCAGTGGGGATGCGGCCATTCGGATTGCGCGTCACATAACCGCTCCAGGGCAAGAACTGCAAGGTCGAGCCGGATTTATCCTTCTGGTAATCCGCACGCAGCGTGAAGCTGGTGTCGTCATTGGGACGGTAGGTGATGGAAGGCGCGATCAGCACGCGGTCATCGCTGACATGGTCCACCTGGGTATCAGCATCACGGCCGACCGCCACCAGACGGTACAGCAAAGTGCCATCTTCATTGAGCGGGCCGGTGAAATCGCCACGGATCTGCTTGCGGTTGAAACTGCCGAGCTGCACGCCGATCTCGTTCTGGGCTTCCGCCTGCGGCATCTTGCTGACGGCATTGACGATGCCCGCCGTGCTGCCCTGCCCGTACAGCACCGAGGCCGGGCCACGCAGCACTTCGATGCGTTCCAGCGCATACGGATCGATACGGATGGTGCTGGTATAGAAGCCGAACAGGCGACGCAAACCGTCGCGGTACTCGGTGGGATAAGCGCCACGCACCAGATAGCCATCGCTGCGCGAATCCACACCGAAGGCATCGGAACGCACGCCTGCCGCGTAATTCAGCGCATCCTGCATGTTCTGTGCGCCCAGGTCTTCCATGAACTCACGGGTCACCACGCTCACCGACTGTGGCGTTTCGTTGAGGGGGGTGTCGGTCTTGGTGGCGGTCGCGCTCTGTTTGGCGGCATAGCCCTGCACCGGGCCGTTGGCCTTTTCTTTCGCGGTGACCGCTTTCACGGTGACTTCGGGCAGCGTCTCGGCGGCGGCAGGCACGTCAGCAGGTGGCGCTAGCGGGGCAGCGTGGGCTGTCGCACTCATTACCATGAGCACGGCCAGATGGAGAGTATTGGGCTTGAACATAGCCGGTGTTCCTTTAATCGGATTAAAGAATCACTGGCTGGCTACACTAGACTGGCTGGCTGGTGATACGTGTGGTTTTAGTCAAGATGGCCACGACAAATGCCATGGCCATCAGATTCAATCGTTGTAGTGCGTTGCGGCGTACTCGCCGCCGTGCCGTGCTGCCTTTACGCCATCACTCCGGCGTACTGACAAAGCCCAGCTTGGTGATGCCTACGGTCTGCGCATCGGCCATGATCCCGGCCAGCAACTGATAACGCGTGTTCTTGTCCGCACGCAGGTGCAACTCCGGCTGCGGCTCGATCTGCGCTGCCTGCTGCAGCTTGACCTTGAGCTCACCCTCCACCAGAGGCACATCGTTCCAGTACAGCTTGCCAGCCTCATCGATGGCGATGGAAATGACCTCGGGCTTGTCCGGCAGCGGCTGACTGCTGGCTTGCGGCAGGTCGATCTTGACGGCGTGGGTGAGCAGCGGTGCGGTGATGATGAAGATCACCAGCAGCACCAGCATCACATCGACCAGCGGCGTGGTGTTGATCTCGGCCATGGGCTGGCCGTGAGCATCGCCATTGGGATTGAGAAAACTCATGCGGTGACCTCTTTCAGCCTGGCACGCTGTGCCGCCTCTGCCGCTTTGGCGGCGCGGTTGATCATGGGTGCGCCCGTGGTCAGCAGCGTGTGCAACTCATGTGCGAACTGTTCCATCTCGGCCATCAGCACGCGGTTGCCGCGCAGCAGGGCGTTGTAAGCCAGTACCGCCGGGATGGCCACCGCCAGCCCGATGGCGGTCATGATCAGTGCTTCGCCGACCGGGCCTGCCACCTTGTCCAGCGTGGCCTGACCGCTCATGCTGATGCTGGCCAGCGCGTGATAGATGCCCCACACGGTGCCGAACAGACCTACGAATGGCGATACGCTACCCACGGAGGCCAGCACACTGAGGCCTTGTTCCATCCTGGCACTTTCTTGCGAGATGGCACGGCGCATCACGCGCACGATGAACTCGTCCTGGCTGACGCCCTCTGCATGGCGCTTGGCCGCTTGCTGGTGATGCTCGGAAGCATCCACAGCCTGCATGGCCACACGTGCCAGTGGCGTCTCCACCGGCTGCAACGCAGCCTGTAGCGTAGGCGCTTGCCAGAACTGTTGTGCATAGTCACGGCTGGCACGACGCAGCTGCAGGAACTGCCAGGTCTTGGTGACGATGAGGTACCAGCTGGCGACCGACATCGCCAGCAACATCAGGGCAACGGCGATCGAGACCGGACCACCTTCGGTGATGAAGGTGAGGCTGTTGAATTCATAGGCGTTCTGCATGCAGATAAACTCCGATTAACTTTTTTGGAATGAGGGACTGAAAGCGCCAGCCTGCACAGCAGCAAGGGCTGCTGTGCAGCTGGGCTATGTGCGCTTAGCTTTGCAGTGAGAAATTGACTGGCACCAGCACATAAGCACTGATGGGTTGGTTATCGCGCTTGGCCGGAATGAAACGCCAGCCTTTCACCGCCGCGATAGCGGCATGATCAAGACGCGTGTAACCGCTGCCCTGTTCCAGCTGTACCGATTCAGCCCCACCTTCCACCGACACCAGCACACGCAGCAACACGCGGCCCTCCTCGCCGGAACGGCGCGACAGGTTGGGGTATTGCGGAGGCGGGTTGGAGAGGTAAGAAGCACCGAACCTGGGCGGCTCGATCACGGGTTCGCGCTTGGGTTCGGCCACCACCACGGGCTGAGGCTCGGGCGCAGGTGCTTGCACCACCACCGGCGCAGTCGGCGCTTCCACCACGGGTTGAGCCACCGGCTGGGCGGCCGTTTCGGTCACAGGCTTGGGTGTGGGCTGCTCCACCACAGGCTTGGGTTTGGGGATGACTTTTTTGACTACAGGTTCAGGCTTGGGCACCACCGGCACCACTTCCGGTTCCGGCTTGGGGGCAGGGTTGGCCACCAGGCTGACCGTCATGGGCTCCATCTGGGGCACCTCGGCGGGCTTGATCGCGGCATGGGTCAGCAGCATGCCGAATACCGCAGCATGCGCCGCCAGCACGAACGCCAGCTTGCCGTAGGCAGGCGACAGCTCGGCGGTGAACGCGCGGCCACCACCCAGTGGCGACAGTGCACGCACGCTGCGCGCTGGCGGCGTATCGTAATGGGGGACCAGACGTAGATTAGTGGACATTGCCTAGGTTTCTCAAAAACTGGTTGACCTCACGGGAGGCACTCAGCGCCTGTAACTTGCTGACCGCTTGCTGCATCACTTTGTGCAGGGTTTCAAATGCCTCGACTTCCAGGCGCAGGCTGAGCGCGCCGACTTCCAGCTCCGCCACACCGCACTCTTCGCAATACACCACCCGGCAATGCTCTTCGCCAGACAGCAGGATGCGCTTGCATTGTTTGGTATTCATAACCGCCTCTCTTCGCTCACCTACTTGGTGAGGATCAGCTTGCCCTGACTGGTCAGCCGCAAACGGTATTCAGCCCCGGCGTGCTGAATGATCAACTCACGAGCCCCTGCGAACAGCTGCTCACTGGTGTAGCGCGGTATCGACAACCCCGGTGTTTTCACAGGGCCTGGTGCCGCAGTGTTATTTATAACGTTAATGATAATGATTCCTATTAAATAGGTCAAGTGATTGAAAAAAAAGGTCGCCCGAAAGCGACCGAGTGAGGAGACCTGTATTCGATAGTGCTAGATGCGGTTGGCGTAGTACTCGACCACCTGCTGCACATCCACCGGGAACGGCACATCATCGGCGGCTGGCAGGTGGGCGATGGTGGCGGTGTGTTGCTGCTCGTCCCAGCTCAGCCATTCCGGACGTGTCAGCGGCAGATCCTTAAGCGTTTCCACCACCAGAGGCAATTGCAGACTGCTGGCTTTCAGCGTGATGCTGTCACCGGCGCGCAAACGCATGGAGGGGATGTTCACACTGCGACCATTCAGCAGCAGGTGGCGATGCGACACCAGCTGGCGCGCAGCGGCGATGGTAGGCGCAAACCCGGCACGGAACGCCACGTTGTCGAGACGACGCTCCAGCAACTGCAGCAGGGTTTCGCCGGTCGGTGCTTTACCGCGTCGCGCATCGATCATCAGTCGGCGCAGCTGACGTTCGGTGAGGCCATAGTTGAAGCGCAGCTTCTGCTTCTCCTGCAGCTTCACACCAAAGTCGGATTTGCGGCGGCGCGTGGCCTTGGCACCGTGCTGACCAGGCGGCGTCGGGCGGGATTCCATGCTTTTGCGTGACAGGCCAGGCAAATCCAGCCCCAGTGCGCGCATGATCTTGAGTCGTGGTCCGGTAAATCGTGACATCGTTATTTCCTGAATCGCTAACTAAAAATTGATCTGCAAAAAATGGATCCACGAAAATTGGATCCCATAGTGCAAGTGCATGGCATCAATGCACCACGCCGCTACCCGGCTGGATGGAGCACATCAGCGCATCCTGCGCCTCGGGTGTCGCGGCTTCCGACTGGCTGTGCAGAATGTCCTGCCACTGCGCCACAAGCCGCCCCGCCACCTCGGACACCAGCCTGGATTCCGCGTAATGCGGCGCCTGCAGCTTGCGTGCGAGACTAAGGGCGACCTTGGCGAGATCAGCCGAGGGCTGATTCACATAACGCGTGGCGATCCAGCTCAAAGACGCCAGCAGGTCGCTGGCTTTTGGCAGGTCCACATCGTAGTCATTGGTGCTGGAAGCGGTTTGCATCGCCTGTTCCTGATTAAGTTTTGATAATGATAATGATTCGCATTTAATGAGTCAAGCGGAATTGATGATGAGCACCACAAACTTGAGTCTGCTGACGTGCAGGATGAACTGATGGCTTGATATGGTGGACTGCTGAGTGGGTTCGCCCTGCGACTGGCTACTTGGCTACTTACAGGTGATGGACAGAATTGGGTCGTCGTTCCCGCGCAGGCGGGAACCCAGGCAAGGTCAATCACCCGCGACATGCACTTCCCGGCAGGACGCAAATACCGTCGTTCAAACGGGAGCGCAGCTAGCCTCGCATCCCGCATCCCGGTTCAGCTTAATTGCCTGGATTCCCGCCTGCGCGGGAACGACGACATGCCGTGACCTCGTTTTCTGGCTTGCACCGGAAGACGATATCAGGTGGTGTTGACTTACCTCCCCTGCTGCCAAGCCGAGCAACGCAGACCCGTCTGGGGTCTTCGGCGAGCACTGTCTGAAGTCCGCAGGCGCTCACGTCTTGTGTGAGCGACCAGGCTGAGTTGCGCAGCCGCCAGACGGGCCGAGTCGCGCAGGGTAGCCGCAGGCCTTGCTAGGGGGTGCCCTTCTCTTTGGCTACTTTCTCTTGGGCAAACAAGAGAAAGTAGCTCGCCTGCCGGGCGAGACCGGCTCACACAGTTAGTTTCGGCGGACTGCTGAAGCGAGTCCGCCCTACCTGCTGTCGTCATTCCGGCGCAGGCCGGAATCCAGGCGGCGCAACTCACCACTCGGTCAGCACTGTTCAAGCATATCGAGGAAGCCTGGAGCACACCATACGGCGCAATGCGCTGCGCTTATTGGCGCCCTACTTGTTCACACCTATTTTTTCACCCCGACTCGCCCCGTCACTCAGTCGGAAAGCAGCTAGCCACGGCATCCACATCCCGATTCAGCTTAATTGCCTGGATCCCCTCCCACGCGGGAACGACGATATCGCACCAGACTCAATCTTCATGGACTTCGGCGTATCGCTCGGCCAGGTAATCCAGCAAGACACGCACGGAGGGCAACAAGCCTCGACGGCTGGGGAACACGGCATGCACGATCTCTTTAGGCGGCACCCATTCCGGCAACAGATGACGCAGCCTGCCATCGGCAAGCTCTGCCTCCAGCAACATCAATGGCAGTTGCACCACCCCCACGCCGGCCAGTGCGGCATGACGCAGCGCCACCATGTCCGTGGTGATGAAGCGTGGCTGATGATGCAGCTTAACCTCAGCGCCATTCGGGCCATGCAGTTGCCATTGATGCAGCTGCTGCGCTGCGCCCAGCGCCAGACTGGGCCAGTGCTGCAAATCAGACGGGTTCTCTGGCAGACCAAGCTGTGCGATCAAGGCCGGACTAGCCACCAGACACTGCTTGCGGTCTGCCAGCACGCGCATCACCAGATCGCTGCTCTGCAGAGGCGGCGGACGCACGCGAATGGCGATGTCCATGGCCTCGGCGATCACGTCCACACGCCGGTTGGTGGCTTCCAGTTGCACCACCACCTGCGGGTAACGCACCATGAAATCGGCCAGCATGGCCCCGAAGTGCGCATGCAGCAGCGCGATCGGACAGGAGATGCGCACGCTGCCACGTGGCTCGGCACGCGTGACTTCGATGGCCTCCTGCGCGGCCTCCGCTTCCACCAGCATGGCTTTGCAATGCTCGAAATAACGACGCCCCACCTCGGTCACGGTAAAGGTGCGTGTGGAGCGCTGGATCAAGCGCACACCCAGCCGCTCTTCCAGCAGCGCGATACGCCGACTGAGCCGGGATTTAGGCATGCCGATGGCACGCCCGGCAGCGGCAAAGCCGCCATGCTCCACGGCCTGCACAAAATAATAGAGATCGTTGAGGTCTTGCATACGCACTCCTTGCGCACTCCATCGTCCTATAAATGAAACGATGAGTTGTAATTTAGCAGACTACTCAACCATTGATGACAAAAATATACTGCATTCCATCGATAACGCATCACCGCCACAAGGAGACAGATCATGAAAAGAGTACTCGGCGTTTACAGCGCGCCACGCAGTCACTGGGTGGGCAACGGTTTTCCGGTGCGCTCGCTGTTCACCTACAACAGCCACGGCAAACCGCTCAGCCCGTTTCTGATGCTGGACTACGCAGGCCCTGCCGACTTTGGCCCGGCTGAAAAAGCACGCGGCGTAGCACAACACCCGCACCGTGGCTTTGAAACGGTCACCATCGTCTATCAGGGCGAAGTGGCGCACCGTGATTCCACGGGTCAGGGCGGCATCATCGGCCCCGGTGATGTGCAATGGATGACCGCTGGCAGTGGCATCCTGCATGAGGAATACCACTCGCCCGCCTTCACGGCCCAGGGTGGCACGCTGGAGATGGTGCAACTGTGGGTCAACCTGCCCGCCAGGGACAAGATGACCGCACCCGGCTATCAGGCCATCCTGAATCAGGCCATCCCGGTGGCTGATCTGCCAGACGGCGCAGGCACGGTGCGCGTGATCGCGGGTGACTATGCACAAAGCCGTGGCCCGGCGCACACCTTCTCACCCATGCAGGTGTGGGACATGCGCCTCAAGCAAGGCAGCCTCACCACGCTGCAACTGCCACAAGGCTGGAACACCTCGCTGGTGGTATTGCGCGGCACGGTGATGGTCAACGACACGGCGGTCACGCGTGAAGCGCAGATGGTGGTGCTGGACCGGGATGGCGAGAACGTCAGCATCGAAGCCAATACCGATGCCGTGATCCTGCTGCTGAGCGGCGAGCCGATCGCAGAACCTATCGTCGGTTATGGCCCATTCGTGATGAACACGCAGGAAGAGATCGACCAGGCCATCACGGATTTCAACGCAGGCCGGTTTGGCGCCGACATTGCAACACATTGAGCAAGCCGTCCGGTGATGACAAATCACCGCCATCACCGGACGTCATTTTTACTTTGAGATTTATCGCTGGGTAGTCACTTTTGAAAAGGAGCCTCATCATGAACAAGCCTTACACCCGTCTGGACAAGGACAACGCTGTGGTACTGCTGGTGGATCACCAGGCCGGCCTGCTGTCGCTGGTGCGCGACATAGACCCGGACCAGTTCCGCAACAACGTACTGGCACTGGCCGACCTGGCCAAATACTTCAAGCTGCCCACCATCCTCACCACCAGCTTCGAGCAAGGCCCCAACGGCCCGCTTATGCCCGAGCTGAAAGCCCTGTTCCCGGATGCGCCGTATATCGCCCGGCCGGGCCAGATCAATGCCTGGGACAATGCAGACTTCGTCAAAGCGATCAAAGCCACCGGCAAAAAACAGCTCATCATCGCCGGCGTGGTCACCGAAGTCTGCGTCGCATTCCCCGCCTTAGCGGCTATCGAAGAAGGCTTTGAAGTATTCGTCATAACTGATGCCTCGGGCACCTTCAACGCATTGACACGCGATTCTGCCTGGGACCGCATGTCCGGCGCAGGCGCACAACTGATGACCTGGTTCGGCGCGGCCTGCGAACTGCACCGCGACTGGCGCAATGACGTGGAAGGCCTGGCGACTTTGCTGTCCAACCACATTCCGGATTACCGCAACCTGATCAACAGCTACAACACGTTCACCCAGCGCTAGAGGTCGGAACAAACAAAAAGCCCACGGCGTGCCGTGGGCTTTTTGTTTGTTCGTATTACCATCACTGTTAAATCACTTACTCTGAAATTGAATAAACCCTTGGTTTATTGCCATAAAAACCGAGGCAAGCATAAAAGACTGACTTAGCTCACCATGATGTAGTCCTACTATAAAATCTTGGGGAGACATCAACCTAACCATCACTCCATCCTCTTGTTCACTGCCCTCTTTAAAAGATGGGTTGCGGCACAAAAAGGTATGTACATAATTATTTTGAAGTCCCGGATTAGCAAGATAGCAGCCTAATTGAATCCATTCTCCACCAAAGAACCCAGCCTCCTCAAGCAGCTCATCTTGTGCCGCTTGGAATGGAGTTTTGCCATCATCAACTATGCCGCCAGGCAACTCTAAAGTTTCCCTCCCAAGAGCATGCCGAAACTGTCTCACTAGGACAATCTCACCAGAACCGAGTACAGCTATGATATTCACCCAATCAGGACACTTTAATACGTTGAACTGAGCAACCGCTCCATTTTCTTGATGGATATCAAATGACGCGACTTTATAGGCTCCAAAATCCCACTCTGTGACTGCGTTAGATACAACTGCTTTCTTATCCACTGTATATCCTGCGGAGTTAGTCGGAATGATATTGGATGTGCATAACGGAAATGATGATTGAGGTAGCCACCACCACTCTCAGGCGTGTTTCTTAATTTAATATTCTTCATTAAAACTAGTGAAGATCGCGTTGCCACAACACAAACATTTTTAACGCGTAATTTGTGTATACAAAATAGAAGTGAAAGACCTTGGCAGAAGAAACTAAAAATATCTTGCATGCCTGGAATGACAACTTCTGATATCTCGATTTCTCTTCGATTCCAACGATGCAATGACTCCATCGCTGAGGGATATCTCAATTTCGACTCATCAACTCTAAGGCCGGCCAAACTACCAAGTCCAATTGGGCTTAGTAACGGAGATTTATATTGAGTAGTCGTATTACAGTATTTTGATAGCAAGCCTGCCGTCTCTTCAGTCTGTAAAGTTGGCGCATACAGAATAATATCAATGGATTGTTGCTTTAGATAACGACCTGCACGGTGAGCGGCTAAGCGACCTTTAAAAGTCAATCTTTCGCCAATACCACCAATAACATCAACGAGATTTTTTCTGCTTTCAGCATGACGAATTAATGTTATGCGCACGGTCTTAGACTAATTTAGCGAAATCTGACGAGCAGGTATCCCTGCATAGGTACCACTGAAATCTATATCGTTTACGACTGATGCGCCTGCCCCAATGACAGTGTTTGAAGCAATTTTCAAACTTTGAATTATGCTCGCCCTCATTCCGATATAAGCATTCTCGCCGATAGACGTACATGATCCCACTGTTACACCGGGACAAATGTTTGAAAAAGCCCCGATATCGCTCATGGCACCAATAAAACTGTGAGCATTAACCACTACGCCCTTACTTAAATTAGCATGAGGTCCTATTACAGCTCCTGGAAAAACAACGCTGCCAAGGCCAATTGAAACATCACCAAGTAAGACAGCCGCAGGATCAATCAATGTCACAAGAGAGGATTCCAGCCCTAGTGAAATAATGTGTTGAATTAAATTACGCCTACTAGCGTTATTTCCAACTGCAACAAATAGTTTCTTACTTCCGATTTTCTTTACAGAGAGGCTATCCGTTGTTCCCCAGTAAATTGAGGCAGAGTATGAAGGGAGTTTTTCAGGAGAATCGTCAATATATCCTTCTACTGCAAAAGCCTTTGTTCTTCGAGCAATCTCTGCCACAGTCAATCCAAATGACGATCCACCAACAATTACAAGTTTCAAGATGTTGGAACCAACATGTTTGCCGCCAGAATTTTCGTGTGCGTGAGTTTATTTTCTAGAAACTTAAACTCCAAGACCATCGCAAAGTCTTTTGTACCGAATTGTGAATCAATTTTTGACATCGAATCGCTGTCAGCAGTAAGCGCTTTGACTGCCCCCCATGTACCCAAACCACGAAGCCCAAAAGCTACTAAGCAAGAGTACATAGGTTTACCATTTAATCCTTGCACTCTAATTACCATTCCATAATCCGTAGCAAGGCTTTTGTCATCGGCAATAACACTTTCAAGTCTTTTGTTTACGGTTTCGATACATCCTGCTGCTTCGTTATATGAAAAGGGAAGAATCTCGTATTTATTAGATACTCTCGCCAATATTTCACGACTGACATTATTAAATTTTGGCCCACCAATAGAAATAACATGGTTGTCTGAAAGCTTTTCCAAATCAACAGATGGATCATCAACAAGCTTGGCGTCAGCTCCCAGTCCTGAAAAAGTATTTCGAATTTCTGAAAATGCTTGAACTTCGTTAAGACTGACTTTTGGAGTACCACTGTGATTAGGGCTAGGCTTTGTAGTCAAGACTACCGAAGCTTGCCGTGATTTAGCAATGAATGGTCTCCATATGTTTTTAGCAAGGTAATAATTCTTAAATATTTTTATTTTTGCCCAGAAATATCCAGCTAAAAAAGCAATTCCAAGCTTAATCAAATCGATAACTACCCCCTTTATCAAATCCACAATTGAAATATCAAACAGCGTTAGCATTAGTTAACCCCCTCCCAACTAAAAACAACACTGCTGTAACGCTAGGAGCATGTGAAATCTTGCCAGTAGTTATTAGATCCCAAGCATCGAATAAATCCAGAAGCAGCAACTCTTCTCGAAGTTGTACTGGCATCAATGAGCTTGTTTCAACAAGATGAGTAATATGGCTCGAAATTGAAAAGTCCATATCCAGCTTAATCAGATAAGCTGCCGACTCTCCTTCTACACCAGTCTCTTCTCTAAGCTCTCGGAGTGCGGCATGTTCAATACTCTCGCCTGGCTCAACTCGTCCACCAGGTAACTCTAAAGTGTAAGTCTCATGAACCGGTCTCCACTGCTTCACAAAAACAAGCTTATCTGGATGATCTACAAAAGTATGGACAGCACACACCGACTCGGGGAAAACATAAAGTGATTCCCTTTCCACATGAACAGTTCGAACTGGACCGATTGATTCCATTAAAGAAAGCCTAAATATGGTGTTTAAATCATTGTACTCATAACCATTTCTTCGACCAATCTTAAAAACAAAATGGCCCCGAATATTCGGGGCGATTGATATTGATTGCAGTACCTAGTTAAGCCAGCAGTTTGTTCATGCGCTTGACGAAGCTGGCCGGGTCTTCCAGCTGACCACCTTCTGCCAGCAGGGCCTGATCGAACAGCAGCGATGCCAGGTCGCTGAACCGGTCTTCGTCGCTTTCCGATTGTAGACGGTTCACCAGTTTGTGGCCGGTGTTGATCTCCAGCGTGGGCTTGGTGTCCGGGGTCTTCTGGCCAGCCGCTTTGAGCAGGCGTTCCAGATTACCGGACATGTCGTTGTCACCCGTGACCAGGCAAGCGGGGGAATCAGTCAGGCGGTGCGTGACGCGCACTTCCTTGACCTTGTCGCCCAGCGCGGTCTGGATACGCTCGATGAGCGGTTTGGCTTCGTCTTCGATCTTCTTCTGCTGTTCCTTCTCGGCTTCGTCTTCCAGCTTGCCGAGGTCCAGGTCGCCCTTGGCCACGGATTGCAGAGCCTTGCCTTCGAACTCGGTCAGGCTGCCCAGCATCCATTCGTCCACACGGTCGGACAGCAGCAGCACTTCGATGCCCTTCTTGCGGAAGATCTCCAGATGCGGGCTGTGCTTGGCGGCCGCGAAGCTGTCGGCGGTGATGTAGTAGATCTTCTCCTGGCCTTCTTTCATGCGCTCTACGTATTGCTTCAGCGATACGACTTGTTCTTCGCTGTCTACATGTGTGGAAGCAAAGCGCAGCAGGCTGGCGATCTTGTCCTTGTTGGCAAAGTCTTCGGTCGGGCCTTCTTTCAGCACCCGACCGAATTCGTTCCAGAACTTGGCGTACTGCTCAGGCTGGTTCTCGGCCAGATCTTCCAGCTGACCCAGCACCTTCTTCACAGAGCCGGCCTTGATGTTGTCGATGTCGCGGCTGGATTGCAGGATCTCGCGTGATACGTTGAGTGGCAGGTCAGCCGAGTCGATCACGCCGCGCACAAAGCGCAGGTATTGCGGCATCAGTTTTTCGGCATCTTCCATGATGAACACGCGCTTCACATACAGCTTGATGCCGTGACGGCGCTCGCGGTCGTAAAGATCGAATGGCGCCTTGGCTGGCACATACAACAGCGAGATGTATTCCTGCTTGCCTTCCACGCGGTTGTGACTCCAGCTCAGCGGGTCTTCAAAGTCGTGCGAAACGTGCTTGTAGAATTCCTTGTACTCGTCTTCGCTGATGTCACTCTTGCTGCGCGCCCACAGCGCAGAGGCCTTGTTGACGGTCTCGTCTTCATCGGTGGGGACTTGCTCGCCGTCTTTCCACTCGGAAGCCTTCATGACGATGGGCAGCGTGATGTGGTCGGAATACTTGCGGATGATGGTCTTCAGCTTCCAGTCATTGAGGAACTCGTCCTCGCCTTCACGCAGGTGCAGGATGATGTCGGTGCCACGCGTGGCCTTGTCGGCAACTTCCAGGGTGAAATCGCCCTCACCTGCCGATTCCCACTTCACCGCCTCGCTATCGCCCGCACGCCGTGTCAGCAGCGTGACCTTGTCGGCGATGATGAAAGCAGAATAGAAGCCCACGCCGAACTGGCCGATCAGGTTGGCGTCCTTGGCCTGGTCGCCAGACAGGGACTGGAAGAATTCCTTGGTGCCGGATTTGGCGATGGTGCCGATGTTGTCGATGACTTCCTGACGGCTCATGCCGATGCCGTTGTCGGAGATGGTGACAGTGCGTGCTGCCTTGTCAAAAGCAATACGAATGCTGAGGTTGCTATCGTCGCCGTACAGGCTGTTGTCGGCGAGCGCTTCGAAACGCAGCTTGTCGGCAGCGTCGGAGGCATTGGAGATCAGCTCGCGCAGTACGATCTCCTTGTTGCTGTAGAGCGAATGGATCATCAGCTGCAGCAGCTGTTTCACCTCGGCCTGGAAGGCCATCTTCTGGGCGCCGCCCGCCTGTGGTTTAACGTCGGATGTGGTTTCGGTGGTCATGGATCAAACTCCCTCGTGCTGATTTGGAACGGTCTTTGTAAAAACCTTGTTGCGAATATGGGAGCAGTGCGACAGATTTCAAGCAGCGTGCGTGAAGGAAATATAGCGCACCTCAGCGAGCTTGTGCGCGGATGCAGGCATGGCTTGATTATTCGGTGCAGGCAGCGCATTCTCATGTTTCTGGCGCAGCAATAAAAAACCAATAAAACTAAACGTACCCATCAAAATAACAGCCTGCCAGCGCTTACCGGGGAGACACACCATGTTGCAGAACCTGTTGTGGCATAGACGCGCCAGGGGTCACGGCCTCTGTCATGAGGCATCGTGCATACCGCCCATCCGCCATCGCGGTGCCGGCCTGACACGGGCATTATTGGGTATGACTACATTGAGCATGGTGATCGCCTGCCTCAGTCTCTCGTTCATGAGCAGCGCTTATGCCCAGGACTGCCCGCCAGCGGGCGGCAAGTTCATCATCAAAGGCTTTACCGGCGAAACCGGCGTGACCGCCACGGGCGCCGCCAAGGACCCGCGCTATGGTTGCAAATGGCAGACCGACGATGGCCGCGAACTGTGGTGGGACATGGGTGAAGACGTGGTGGCCAAGCAGGCCAGCAAACCGGCAGCCGGCAAAGCGCCGCCGGGCAGCACCCTGGGTGGGCCACTCAGCACCGGTAGCGTCTACGAATGCACACTGCCCGGTATCGGCCTCTTCACCGGGGCTTACTTCGGCATCATCAACAGCAACACCTACCGGGACTTCGATGGCAGGCGCGGCAATTACCGTTATGACGCCAGCACCGGCATACTGCGGCTGACCAGCGGCTCGTCCAAAGGCCTGGTATATAAACGCACCTCGGACAAGACCTTCCGTGTGCTGGATGACAAAGGCAACATCACGGGTGGCAATTGCGTGCACAACAGTGCCAAGAAGATAGACGGACGCTGGTAACATCATCACTGGAGTGCGCCACGCGCCATCATGACATCACCGTCAACCACATAGCCTGGGAGCAAGGATGAGCGTCATCACCATAGACCGCTTGAGCGATACCCGCTTTGAAGTCACCGTGCACAGCCAGAGCACCACCACACACCTCGTCAATGTGCAGCCGGACTACGCGGAAAAGCTCACCTGCGGCAAGATCAGCACCGAGGATCTGGTGCAGCGCTCGTTCGAGTTCCTGCTGGCACGCGAATCCAATACCAGCATCCTGCGCAGTTTTGACCTGGGCGTGATCGGGCGCTATTTCCCGGAATACGAACAACACATAGGCCGCTAGCATGCACATCCGCATGATGCTGCTGACAGGGGCGCGCTGATGAAGAGCAGAACCATCTACATGGGGCTACTGGTGATGGTACTGGCCACCGCTTCGGCGGCTTACCTGTCAGTTTCCATGTCCAGGGCAGCAAGCCCAGCGGATGTGATTGAGGCTTTTTACAAAGCCTATTTCCAGCATATCGCCTCGACCCCAGACCGCGCGCATGCACCCGCACTGCCTTTTTCCAGGGCGTTTCAGGCCGCCATCACGGATAACCACCAGCAATGTGCCGCTTATGACGGGGTATGCGGCTTTGGTGCCAGCGGCGATGTCTATCTGAACGCACAGGACCATGACCCGGGCCTGAGCTATGAAGCGGCGGGAACTCAGGTGCAGCAGATCGCACCCGACCTGGTACAAGCCAGCTTCGAGCTGTTCCCCAGCTTGAAGCAAGCCCATCAGCTACGCAGAACGGTGGCATTTCGCATGCTGCAGGAGAACGGCCACTGGGTGGTGGATGACATCGTCTACGATGGCCAGTATTCGGCACGCCAGCAGATGCAGGAAGAGAACGCCAGCCTGCAGGCAGAAGCTCAGCAGCAAGCGCAGTAACTGTCCAGCACCGCTCTGCTAGTACCACTCCGCTAGCACCACCCGACCCTCACCGTTGCACCGCCGTGGCAGCCTGATTTGATGGCGCTTAGCCGCTCATCGTCACGATCATGGTGCAGAACCTGTGCGGAAAGATGCGTTCCAAGCAGGCGAGCGCCCGTAAAGTGTGCGCTGGCTGGCGCAATGCACCATGTTATGGTTATCATGCGACTAGTCGTCAGACCGTTGGATAACAAGAGCGAACCATCATGAAGCCGCCACTCCAGAACACCCGACAACCCTCCCAGATGGAGTTGCAGCCGCTGCTGCAGCTGTTGAATCAGGGACGCCTGCCGCAGGCCGAGCAAAGCTCCAGGGCCATGCTGCAGCGCTATCCGTCCACCTTCATCATCTACAACGTGCTGGGCGTGGCGCTGGAAGGCCAGCAGAAATTCGCTGAAGCCGAGACCGTCTACCGCAAAGCCATCCAGCTGGATGGCAAGATCGCCGAGATCCATTTCAATCTGGGTGTGGTGCAAAGCCAGCTGGGCAAGCTGGACGAAGCGATCCACTGTTATCGCAAGTGCATCGCACTGAAACCGAACCTGGCGGTAGCGCATTTCAATCTGGGCATCGCCCTGCAAGCGCTGCAACGTCTGGAAGAAGCCACTGCCGCCTATCGGCGGGCCACAGCGCTGGAGCCGGGCTTTTTCGAGGCACACGGCAATCTGGGAGCCGTGCTGCAGGCGCAGGGCAAACTGGACGATGCGATCGCGTGTTACCGCAAAGCCATCGCCATCCAGCCGGATGCGCGTGGCTATTTCAACCTGGGGACTGCGCTGCGTAACCAGGGTGTGCTGGAAGAAGCCATCGCCTGTTATCAGCAAGCCATCGCACTGGCACCGGGCTATGTGGATGCGCACAGCAATCTGGGCGATATCTACTTCCATCAGGGCAAGGCCAATCAAGCCGTGCACTGTTACCGGCAGGCGCTGGCCATTGCGCCGGATCATGCACTGACGAATTACAACCTGGGTATCTTCTATTACGACAGCGGCGAGCTGGAACTCGCCATCCCCTGCTTTGAGCGCGCGCAGATCAACGACTGGCAGGAACGTACACTTTATTGCCTGTACAAGACCGGCCAGTTCGATGCATTCCGCAGCAGGCTGGAGCCCTTGCTTGCCCAGAAGCACAGCTCCCCGTTCCTGGCCACCTTGTCTGCCCACTATGCCGCCAACTTCGGCCAGGAAGACCCGTACGATTTCTGCAAGGACCCGATGGATTTCGTGTTCCATGCGCGCATCCCGGAGCTGTCAGACCCAGACAGCCCCTTGCTGGCCGAGCTGATCCACGACATCGAACAGGCCGATATCGCGGAACGCAAACAGGGCCGTCTGGTGAACGGCACCCAGTCTGCTGGCAACCTGTTCAAGCGCCCGGAAGCCTCGTTCCGCAAACTGGCCGCACTGGTCAAGCAACAGGTGGAGGCTTACAAAGCCAGGTTCGCTGGCGCTGACAACGGCTTGATGCAGTATTTTCCCAAGGACATCGAGTTCAGCAGCTCCTGGTTCGTGAAGATGCGCCAGGGCGGCCACCTCAGCTCGCATATCCATGAAGAAGGCTGGCTCAGCGGCTCGCTGTATCTGGCCATGCCACGCCGCGCCGCAGGCAGCGATGCGGGCAGCATCGAGTTCAGCACCCATGGTGACAACTACCCGCTACAGCATGATGATTTCCCGCGGCGTGCCATTCCACCCGAGGTGGGCGATATCGTGATCTTCCCTTCCTCGCTGTTCCACCGCACCATCCCGTTCGATGCCAGCGAGGCACGCATCTGCGTGGCTTTCGATGTCAAGCCGCAGGAGACACCGGGCTTCCTCAAGCGCGGCAGCATGATGTCACTGGGCGCTTTCTGCCCCTGGCTGGTGGAAACGCTGGAGCTGCTGGAAGTGTTCGGCCATTACGGCCTGCGCCTGCTGGCCTGAGCGCCAGCCGCGCTGGACTGTCCTCACCCGGTTGACCGCCCCGACCAGGACGGCTGCCGCGTGCGGCCTGGCTGTCTGCCCACTAGCTGTCTGCCCACATGCGTAGCAGGTTGTGATAGACCCCGGTCAGGCCGATCACTTCGGGGTCTTTGCCACCACGACTCAGGCTCAGTTTCTGGATATTGGCGTCCAGCTGGAACAACAAACTGCGCTGTCCGTCGTCCCGCACCATGCTTTGCATCCAGAAAAAAGAGCTGACGCGTTCGCCACGTGTCACCGGCGTCACATGATGCAGACTGCTGGATGGGTATAACACCATATGCCCGGCCGCCAGCTTGACGCGCTGCACGCCGTAGGTGTCTTCGATGCTGAGTTCGCCACCGTCATAATCTTCCGGTTCGCTCAGGAACAGGGTGGCGGACAGGTCGCTGCGGATGCGGAAGCTGGTACCGCGCAGATAGCGTATGGCATTGTCCACATGGGTACCGAACTGCTGCCCCACCCCATAGCGATTGAACAGAGGAGGGAACACTTTGAGCGGCAGGGCCGCAGAAATGAACAGGGCATTGGCGGACAAGGCATCCTGGATCAAGTCACCGATCTCGCGTGCCACCCGGGAATGTTCGGGAAGCTGCAGATTCTTTTTGGCGAGCGCGGATTGATGCCCGGAAGTGACATTGCCATCCACCCACTCCGCTGCATCGATACGCTCACGAAACTGTGCCACCTGTGCCTTGCTGAGTACTTCTGGGATCTCCAGCAGCATATTGCGTCTCCGTAAAACCACCATAGTCAATACAAAATCCCTGCAAAGTCACCTTTGCAGGGATCGCTGTCCAGCCATCATGCCATGAGCACGATGGTCCAGGTCACCTTAGTAGTTGAAGTTCAGGCTCAGGAAGGCCAGCCGTCCGGCCGCTACCAATGCACCGTGGTTGGTATAGGTGGCATTGAAATAGCGCTCATCGGTCAGGTTCTGCACGTTGAGCTGCAAGCTCAGGTTCTTGTCCAGCTTGTAGCTGGCCATGGCGTCCCAACGTACATAAGAAGGCAGATACGCGGTGTTGCCCGGGTTGGCGAACACGCGGTCCATGTAGAACGCACCGCCACCGACGCGGAACTTGGGGTTGAGGTCATAGGTGGTCCACAGGCTGGCACTGTTGCGCGCAATGGTCGGGATCTCGTTGCCTTCGTTGCTGGTACCAAAGGTACCGGCATTACCGACCTGATCACCGCCGTCCTTGAGCTCGCTATCCATGAAGATGTAACCGCCGAATACTTGCCATTGCTTGGTGATCTTGCCTGCCAGGCCCAGCTCGATGCCCTTGACGGCGATCTTGCCCGCGTTGACGAACTCGTTGGCCACCGCGGTGGCGACCCGTGCATCGGTCTTCTGGGTGTAGAACAGCGCGCCGGTCAACAGCAGGTCTTCCATGACTTCAACCTTGGCACCCAGCTCATACGACTTGCTGCGTTCCGGATCCAGATCCTGCGTACCAACGCCCAGATTGTTGCCATTTTCCTGATTGCCGGTACCCGCAGCGGAACCCACTGGCGAGCTGGCTGTGCCGTAAGACGCGTACAGACTGGAGCTCGGCGTCATCTTGTAAACGATACCCGTCTGATAATTAAAGAAGCCTTTGCTGTTGCTGAAACGCGGCGCACCGGCAGCCGAGGATTGCGCATTGGAATCGTAGTTATCGTAGCGCAGGCCCAGATTCAGGATCCATTGCTTGCTGAGCTCGATGCTGTCGAACACGTAAGCCGAGCGCGACAATACACGCGACTTGGTGCTGGTCAGCGCCGGCAAGGAATCCGGACTTGGGTCATTCGCATTCGGGTTGTTGAGGTCTGCACTCGGTCCGTTCACGGTCTGATAGGTCCTGGCATCCGTTTCCTCGTCACTGAACTCTACGCCGGTGTTCACCGTGTGTTTCAGTGCTGCTGTGTCAAAACGCACGGTCAAATCTGTCAGGTTGGCGATGCCTTGAGTGGTGCTGTCACGACCCCGCGTACTGCGGGTGACCAGTCCAGCGGCCAGGTCAGCCACCGACACCGTAGGCCGCGTCATCACATAATCGTTGTTGACCGAACTCACACGTGTGGTGTTGCGCAGCACCACACCGTTATCGAACTCGTGTTTGATCGCTGCGGTGCCGATATCAACACGGGTCTTGCGGAAATCACGGTCCTTGATGCCGTAGAAGTTGTCTTTATCCACGGACAATGGCTTGCCTACGATGGATGTGCCGTTGTTGAAGTACGGGATACCCCAATCTGGCAGTTCATCGGTTTCCAGGTGATAAAGACTGATGGTGGCCGAGGTCGCAGAATTCAGACCCAGCGTGATGGATGGCGCAACACCATAGCGCCTGCCGGTGACATGGTCACGTCCCGGCGTATCGGCATCGTGCGCCATGCCGACCAGACGTACCGCCACATCGTCACCCAGCTTCTGGTTGACGTCTATGGTGCCGCGCATGTAATCATCCGTGCCCAGGCCTACGGAACCACGTACGAAATTCTCCGCCTTGGGCTGCTTGGTGATGATGTTGATGCTGCCACCCGCGGAACCGCGACCATCGAATGCACCGCTAGGGCCTTTGAGCACTTCGATACGCTCGATTGCAAAGATCTCGCGCGACTGAGAACCCAGGTCACGCACGCCATCCACATAGGTGGAACCTTGCACATCAAAACCGCGAATGAAGGGGCGGTCACCGAACGCGCCGCCGCCTTCAGCCGCACCAAAGGTGATGCCTGGCGTGGTACGCAGGGCTTCCTGGAAAGTGGTCGCGCCACTGTCCTGGATCACGTCAGACGTGATCACCGTCACGGTTTTAGGGGTGTCGAGCAGAGGCGCCGTGAATTTCTGGTTGGCAGAACGCTCGGCCTTGTAGCCGAGCGCCTCTTCGACTTTGGAAGCTTTCACATCGACAACCGGCAAGGTCGCCGCCTCTTCCGCATACACCGTACTGCCAAATACCAAGGCCAGCGCAGAGACTGCCGGCTTCAGTTTGAATTGCCTGCTTGATTTTGTTTTATTGGACATATTCCACCCTTTTCACATGAATGATGTTTGCAAATTTTTACGAATAATAACACAATTGATAATTATTCTTATTTAGATTTACAAAAGATATGCAACAGCGTCGCATTCGCGCAACAATCACTTGCCCCTTTAGTGATCTGCTGTGGATGAAAAGCAGGCTAGCCCGCGTCTACAGGCCAATGGATTTAGGCTATAATCTATAATGATTCTCATTTATATTGGTGCTGCAACTGAACCGCAGCGCGTAGCGGGCCTGCCCTGTGTGCGGCGCGCATCCAGCTGGCAGCAGATGGCCATGGCCAATGCTGTATCCAATTCGGTATATAGAGTAAGCAAACCAACCACCCGCAGCCTTTGATGCCATGTCCATAGACGCAAGCCCTTCAACCTCAACGCCTACACCCAGGCCCAGTACCGCACCCGCACGCCGCAGTTTCTGGCTGAGGCAGTTGTATCAATGGCACTGGATCAGTTCCGCACTGTGTCTGGTGGGCATGCTGCTGTTTGCGGTGACGGGCATCACGCTCAACAACGCCGCGCATATCGAATCGGAAGCGGCCGTCGTCGAGCGTTCCGCCACCTTGCCGGCAGCGCTCATCAAGCTGGTGGAAACGCAGCCAGCCCAGAGCAAGACCCTGCCCCTGCCAGTGAGCGAGTGGATTAAAGCAAACCTGCAGATACAAACGCGTGGACGCGCAGCAGAGTGGTCGGAACAGGAGATCTACGTGTCCATGCCGGAAGCCGGTGCAGACGCCTGGCTGTCCATAGACCGCCGCACCGGTGAGCTTATTTATGAACACTCGGACCGCGGCCTGATCGCCTTCCTGAACGACCTGCATAAAGGCCGCCACACCGGCACGGTGTGGAGCTGGTTCATCGACATCTTCAGCGTGGCCGCCATCCTGTTTTCGCTGACCGGCATGCTGCTGCTGTGCATGCGTGCCAGTGATCGCCCATCCACCTGGCCACTGGTGGGACTGGGCTTTGTGATGCCCTTGTTGTTACTTGTTATTTTCGTTCATTGATCACTATCTAATCGATTTGGACCTACCGGAGCACGTCATGTTGAGAAAAGTATTACTGGGGCTGAGCACTGCCCTGTTCAGTGCGAACCTGATGGCTGCAGAGATGCAGATACGCATCGACATCCCTGCCATGTCTGTCGCGGAATATCACCGCCCCTATGTCGCGGTGTGGATAGAAAAGCCGGATGAGAGCATCGCCAGGCATGTGGCGGTCTGGTATGACCAGGCCGCTGCCGAGAACAAAGGCACCAAGTGGCTAAAAGACCTGCGCCTGTGGTGGCGCAAGGGCGGCCGCGAACTGCAGATGCCCATGGACGGCATGAGTAGCGCCACCCGGCAAGTCGGGCAGCATCAACTGCGTGTCGATGACGCCACGCTGCGCAGTCTGGCCAGTGGTGAATACCGGCTGGTGGTAGAAGCGGCCCGCGAAAAAGGCGGCCGCGAGTTCGTGAAGATCCCGTTCCGCCTGCCGGTCAGTGTAGCGGCACAACGGCAGCAAAAAGGCAGTGAAGAGCTGGGCATGATACAGCTCTCGCTCCAGCCTTGAGCCTGCGCGTTTCCAATCAGCCTGCGTGTATCCGATGACAGAGCACACGCACCTACGACACCCCTGTTTTAAACCATCAAGGAGCCTTACATGAAACCCTGGTTAATGCTGTCCCCGCTGCTGATCGCCCTGCTATCCACCAGCGCGCACGCGCATGGCATCTGGTTGCTGCCATCCAGCACGGTGCTGTCCGCACCACAGTTCGTCACCTTTGACGCCGCGGTGTCGAATGACATCTTCCATTTCAACCATCGCCCACTGCCTGTGGATCAACTCAAGATCGTGGCCCCGGACAGATCGCTGCTCGCGCCTGAGAACGTCGCCAAAGGCGAACTGCGCACCACCTTCGATGCCAATCTGAAACAGACCGGCACCTACAAGCTGCAGATCGTGCGCAGCGGTCTGCGCGCGCGCTGGAAAGAAGGCAGCGAAGCCAAGCGCTTCATGGGCGATGCCGAAAAACTACGCCAGCAACTGCCAGCCAATGCCACCGATGTGGAAGTGAATGAATCCGCCAGCCGCATCGAGACTTACGTCACGGTAGGCACACCGAGCGAACCACCGCTGGATCAAAAAGGGCTGGAGATGCGCTCGGAAACCCATCCTAACGACCTGGTGGCAGGCGAGCAGATCACCCTGCAATTCCTGGTCGATGGCAAACCTGCCGCTGGCGTGCAGATCGAAGTGGTACGCGGTGAATCCCGCTACCGCAACGACCCGGAGCCACTCAAGCTCACCAGCGGTGCAGATGGCCGCGTGCGTCTTGCGCTGGAAAGAGCCGGCATGTACTGGCTGGACGCCGACATCACCGACAACAAGGTCAGCGACAAACTGGCCAAGGAACGCAGCCTGGCCTACACGGTGACGCTGGAAGTACTGCCTAAATAGTCCCCGCAGACACCAAGTATTCGATCGATGCTGACTGATCTACCTGTATTGACCGCTGAAAGGCTGAGCCTGGCCCTGACAGCGGTTTTTGTCTATGTGTGCCTGTGCATCTGGATCCATGCCAGGCATCGCCGCAACAGCGCCCCAGTTGGGGCGGCCCCAGACACCGACTGGCTGATCGTGTATGCCAGCCAGACCGGTTATGCACAACAGCTGGCCAGCAGCACGGCGGATGCGCTACGCGCCTCCGGGCTGGGCTGTACGCTGATGCCGCTGATGCATACAGCAGCCACCACGCTGCAACAGCACGCACGCGTGCTGTTCATTGCAAGCACCACGGGTGAAGGGGATGCACCAGACAATGCAGCCATCTTTGTGGAGCAGGTGATGCCGTTGGCGCTCACCTTGCCGGCGCTGCGTTACGGCATACTGGCGCTGGGCGACCAGCGTTACAAGCACTATTGCGGCTTCGCCATCCAGTTGGAAGCGTGGTTGCAACAGACTGGCGCAACAGCGCTGTTCGACATGATCAAGGTGAACCAGCGTGATCCGGCGGCGCTGGCAGCCTGGCAGCAGGCCCTGCAGCACAGCGTGCCACAGCTGCGCTATCAAGAATCCTACTTGCAACAGCCCTACTCGCAACAGTCCGCCTCCCAGCAGCCAGCGTCTCCACAACAGGCATCACCAGACTGGCTGCCTGGCGACACCGAGGATTGGGTACTACAGAGCCGCACCTGTCTCAACACCGGCAGCAGCGGCTTACCGGTCTACCATCTGGTGTTGAAGCCAGCGCGTGCGCTGGCATCCGGCCACTGGCGTGCCGGCGACATCGCCGAGATCGTGCCACGCAACCCGCCACATCTGATCGCGGCGGTGCTGGACCAGCTGACGGCAGCGCAAGGCCATGCAAGCCAGTCGAGTAAAGCCGGTAACCAGCCTGGCTGGCCAGGCACGGACCTGCTGGCTGACCGGCAGATCCATACCGACTGGCATCAGGGCCTTGCAGACCCGCTGGATATCACCAAACTGGCTGAAAGATTGCCACGTTTAGGGATCAGGTCCTACTCCATCGCCTCTGTGCCTGCGGACGGCCAGATCGAATTACTGGTGCGCGAATCCAGAACCGGCAACGGCGCACCCGGTGTAGGCGCAGGCTGGCTTTGTCATTGGGCACAGCCAGGGCAGAACATCGAGCTGCAGATACGCAGCAACCCCTCCTTCCACATCCCGGAAGATGACCGCCCGATGATTCTGATCGGCAATGGCACCGGCATCGCCGGTTTGCGCAGCCTGATCAAACAGCGCATCGCGCAAGGGCATACCCGCAACTGGCTGTTGTTTGGCGAACGCTCGGCTGCCGTGGATTTTCACTTTGCGGAGGACTGCGCGGCGTGGCTGCATGAGGGCAGCCTGCAACAACTGGACACCGCCTTCTCGCGCGACGGCGACACGGTACGCTATGTGCAGGACCTGCTGCCGGCGCAGCAAACCCGCTTGCGCCAGTGGGTGGATCAGGGCGCCAGCCTCTATGTATGCGGCAGCGCGGCGGGCATGGCCCCCGAAGTGCATGGCATGCTGGTCAAGCTATTGGGCGCACCCACCATGTCGACGCTGATCGCTAGCGGTCGATACCGGCGCGACATCTACTGATAACCACAGCGCTGATGACTATAGCGCTGATGCCCGCCAAGCGTGGCAGGCGGTGAACCCGCCTAAGGCCGCTACAGCGCATCCAGGCCGTTCAACACCTTGTCCGCATGCGCGGCGATGCGCATGCGCTCATCCGCGTCCAGTCTTTCGAAGTTCTTGGCCATCAGCGCGGTGCGCGGGTTGGCGGCAAAGGTGTCGTGGTGTTTAGCCAGAAAATGCCAGTACAAGGTAGTGTACGGGCAGGCCTCGGGCCCGCTGCGCAGCTCCGGCTTGTAGCGACAACCCGTGCAGTAATTGCTCATGCGCTTGATGTAAGCGCCACTTGCCACATAGGGCTTGCTGGTGAAGCGCCCGCCATTGGCATACAGCGCCATGCCCGCCGTGTTGGGTAGCTCCACCCACTCCACCGCATCCACATACACCGCCAGATACCAGGCTTCCACCTGACGCGGATCGATCTCCGCCAGCAAGCCGAACAGGCCGGTCACCATCAGGCGCTGGATATGGTGGGCATAACCATATTCCAATGTCTGGCCTATGGTCTGACGCAGGCAGTTCATGTGCGTGTCGCCGGTCCAGTACCACACCGGCAGCGCACGTTGATGCTGATAATGATTGGCACTGGCCATGCCTGGCATGTCCAGCCAGTACACACCACGGATGAATTCGCGCCAGCCCAGCACCTGGCGTATGAAACCTTCCACGCTGGCCAGCGGCAGGCGCTGCTGACGGTAGGCTTGTTCGGCGGCCGCGATCACTTCGCGCGGGTCCAGCAGCTTGAGGTTGAGAGAGGACGACAATAAGGAATGCCACAGAAACGGCGTGGCTTGCGCTTGCTGACTTTCCCCAGGAGTTTCCCCAAGCATGCTCTTGCTTTGCCCAGGGCCATGACTGCTTTGCCACATGGCATCCTGATGCGGGCCGAACTGCCCCAGTTTGTGCTGGATGAAATCGTCCAGGAAAGCCAGTGCCTGGGCACGCGTCACCGGCCAGACAAAATGCGCCAGGCTGCCCGGATGCTCAGGAAAATGGAACGCCACATCGGCCAGCACGTCGTGGGTGATGGCATCCACGGCCACCGCAGGCGCGGACGGTAGCTGCTGCGGACCGCGCTTGCCAAACGACTGCCGGTTATCGGCATCGAAATTCCAGGCACCGCCTGCCGGTTCACCCGCTTCCATGAGCACGTCATGCCGCTTGCGCATCCAGCGGTAGAAGAACTCCATGCGCAGGCTTTTATTGCTGCCTGCCCAGCGTTTGAAATCCGCACGGCTGCACATGAAATGCGTGTCATCACGCACCGCCAGGGCACAGCCCATCTCCACAGCCAACTGTTCCAGCGCCTGCAACACGCGGTATTCGCCCGGTTCGCAGACGATGAGCTTTTGTGGCTGCAACTGCAGCACCTGCGCGCGCCAGGCCGCGGACAGGCTGGGGTAGGCATGCGCGCCCAGCTTCAAATAAGTGAGCGGCAAGCCCGCCGCTTCAAGCTGCACGGCAAAATGCCGCATGGCCGACAGGAACAAGGCGATGCGCGCCTTGTGGCTCCACACCAGCGTGGCTTCGGCAGGCGCTTCCACCATGAGGATGTGGTCTTGTGCGGCATCGAAGCCGTCCAATGCCGGATTGTCGTGGTTGAGCTGATCACCGAGGATCAGGATCAGGTGGCGGCAAGGCATCAGGCAGCTCCGGGTTTGGCACGTTTACGGCAGGCTTCGGAACAGTATTTCACCTGTTCCCAGTTGTTGGCCCAGGCTTTGCGCCAGCTCATGTCGCGGCCACAGACCGCACAGGGTTTGCTGGGCAGACAGGATTTATTGCCTTTGAAAGACGGAGATTGCGGCTTGGCTGGACTCATCCAGCCACAGACTGGCCAGACTGCAACAGGTTCAATACCTGGGCGGCAGCGGCCATGCCGAACGGCGCCGTCACGCACACCGAGGAGCCGTAGCCGGCACAGTTGAGGCCGGTGATACCGGCATGTTGATCGATGGTGGTCTCCAGCTCACAACTGGGGTCCGGCGGCTGCACCGGCTCGTCCGAATACACGCAGGGGATACCGAACACAGTCGCCAGCTGCTTGCCATGCGGCGCTTGGGGGAAGCCATGCTCACGGCGCAGCTGGTTGCGCACCTTGGCGATCAGTCTGTCGCCATGCACGCGCGCCAGGTCGGCGATGCGGATACGCGTCGGGTCCAGGCGTCCGCCTGCCCCACCCGTCGTGACCAGCGCGATGTGCTGGCGTTTGCAACAGGCTGCGATCGCCACCTTGGCGCGCGCATCGTCGATGGCATCCAGCACCGCATCGAAGCCCTGACCCAGCATCGCGGCCACATTATCAACAGTGATGAAGTCTTCCACCTCGTGCACCTGACACAGCGGGTTGATGCTGAGGATACGCGCCGCCATGGCGCTGACCTTGGCTTTGCCGAACGCGCCTTCCACCGCATGCAGCTGGCGGTTGACGTTGGATTCGGCGATGTTGTCCAGATCGATCAGCGTGATATGCCCTACCGCATTGCGCGCCAGCGCCTCGGCAGCCCAGGAACCGACACCGCCTATGCCGATCACGCACACATGCGCGGCCTGCAGACGTGCCAGTCCAGCCTCGCCATACAGGCGCCGCACGCCAGCAAAGCGTCGCGCCAAGTCAGGGACGAGCTCAGGGGCGAGGTCAGGCGAGAGATCCGTCTGCGAGGCTGGCACTATTTCCTGCACTCGACCTCCGCTACGCTCTGGATGTATTCGCTCAGATCGCCGACCGGGCATTGCTGCTGGCGCACCTGCTGCGCGATGCCCTGCAAGTCCTGGATGAAGGCCATGGATTGGCTGCACGCCAGTTTGCCGCTATCTACCGCTTTTTGTATGGTCACTTCCAGCTTCTTGAGTTTGTCCATCTGCTGCTGACAGGCAGTGCTGATGGTCGCCGCGCTGTTTGCAGGCAGCGTATCGGCTTTAGCGCAGAACATGGCACTCAAGCGCCCCAGTGTCTCTGTCCTGCTGGTGGGTACCGGTGCCTGCGCGCGGCCGAACACCTGCACCGGCTTGCCCTGTCGGATCTGGCTCAGGCTGAGGATACGGAACGTGTCGCTGGCGCAGTCGAACGACAAGGTGCTCAAGCTGGTTTCCTGTTCAGCCGGTTTGATGACGCGGGTATTGATACGGAACGCCTGCTGGTCGGTAGAACGCAGCAGGGATGCCGGATCGAAATAGACCTCGCCCTGCTTGCTGGTCGCCAGCAGCTCCCATTGCGGTTCAGCGCTATTGCTGGACGGGCTTGCAGCCACCTGCGCGCTTGCACCGGCCGCCTCACAGTAAGCCTGCCTGAGCTGGTCAGGGAGGGAATCCGCCGCGATGGCTTGCACCGACTGTGGCTGGTCGAAACGATCGAACTCGCGCTTGTTGAAGGTGCGGCCGCCGCGCAGATAACGGTATTGCTTGTTGGCACAATCGACCTGCATCTGGGTGTTCCACACGCCACCATCTGCCTGCACCACACGCGTCATGATGGTGAAGCTGCGCTGCTCCGGCTGCATCTGCACGGTGTCCGGGTCGATGAAATACTCCCCGGCCACACTCTTGCCTACCGCCTGCCAGTCCGCCCATGCAGCAGGGCTGGTCAGCAGCACCGCATGCAGCAGCATGGCTGCCAGCGCAGATCTCACGCGCGCTCCAGCACCACGAAGGCCACCACCATGCTGTGTTCGTCGCTGATGGTGAGATGCGTATGTGCAATGCCTTGCTGATTCACCCAGTGTTGCAGATCAGCCGACAGGATCAGTCCAGGTTTGCCCAGATCGTCATGCTGCACACCGATGTTAGGCATCAGCGCTGGCGCGCGCAGGCCGGTGCCCAGCGCTTTGGCGAACGCTTCCTTGACGGCGAAACGCTTGGCCAGAAAACGTGCCTGCTGCGGTGACTGTTGCCACACCGGGAATTCCTGTGCGGTCAGCACACGCCTGGCAAAGGTCTCGCCGAAGCGTTCCAAAGAAGCCTCGATGCGCGCCACCGCCACGATGTCGGTTCCTATGCCGTAGATCATGAAGGCTGAGAAGGGAGAAGGGAGCAAGGGGAAGGGAAACGTCCCACCGAGAGCAAACGGCTGCGCATACGACTCAGGCCTGACCTGCGGCGGCACGCATCAGCTGCTTCATCTCGCGGATGGCGTATTCCCAGCCCACGAACAGCGCATGCGCGACGATGGCGTGGCCGATGTTAAGTTCTTCGATATCCGGGATGGCGGCGATCTCGTGTACGTTATGGATGTTGAGACCATGACCAGCGTTGACGATCAGGCCCTGCTGCTGTGCATGCAGACTGGCGGCGACGATGCGCGCCAGCTCATGACGCTGCACACTGCCTGATGTGTCGGCGAATTTGCCGGTATGCAGCTCAATCACCGGCGCACCGGCACGGATAGCGGCGTCGATCTGCGCGATATCCGGCGCGATGAACAGCGACACACGGATGCCCGCTTCACCCAGACGGTCGCAGGCTTCGGCCACGCGCTCGAAATTACCCAGCACGTCCAGGCCGCCTTCGGTAGTGCGTTCCTCGCGCCGCTCCGGCACCAGACACACATCCTGTGGCTGCACCTTGAGTGCGATGCCAACCATCTCCTCGGTGACCGCCATCTCCAGGTTCATCTTGGTCTGCAGCAAGGGGCGCAGCGCGTAGACATCCTCATCACGGATATGGCGGCGGTCTTCACGCAAATGGATGGTGATGCTGTCGGCCCCCGCCTCTTCGGCGCGCAATGCAGCTTGCACCACACTGGGGTACTGGGTGCCACGTGCATTACGCAGCGTGGCGACGTGGTCGATATTGACGCCGAGTTTGATCATGATGCGAAAATGGTTCCTATAAATCCTGCAGCGCTATAAGCCCTGCAAATCGATCAATAACTGCCGTGTATGCAAGGACTGGTCGCCCAGATAAAAGGCCAGCAGCATGCGCATCAGCTGCTTGCTCTGTTGCTGCGTGAGCGGGTCGTTGTAATCGTCTGCACCCATGTCCAGCAGGGTCTTGCCTTGTAATCTTACGCCGCTTTGCGCCTGCGTTGCACGGCAGGCACCCCGCTCCGGCTGATAGTCATAAGCAAGTTCCGCCTGGATGGGCTGCCCGGCCTCGTCCTGCAGCAACGGCACCGCATACCCCAGTTGCTGCAGCAGCTGCAGCTCGAAGCGGCGCAGTGTGGTCGCGGTTTCACCCCCACTGGCCAGCACACGCAAGGTCAGGCCGTAAAAATCGAACAGGCCGTCATGGGCATCTTCGCGCGGCAGCAAGCGCAACAACAATTCGTTGAGATAAAAACCACACATCAGCGCCTCGCCCTGCAACAGCAGCAAACCACTGCCCCACTCCAGGCTGTGCAGGTTCTTTAGCTCGGCCTTGCCGGACCAGGTGCCCAGCAAGGGCTGGAACGACTGCAGCATGCCGCGCATGGCAGAGCGTGGCCTGCGCGCACCTTTGGCAACCGCAGCGACACGGCCCAGCTCGCGGCTGAACAGCTCGACCACCAGACTGGTTTCCTTGAACGGATAGGTGTGCAGCACGTAGACTGGCTGATGGTCGTGACGAACGGAAGCGCTTACTGCCACGTTCAGCTACTCCAGCACTTCAAGCCGTTTGGGATTCGCTTGCGGGCCGGCCATTAAGTACCGTCTCCCGCCTGCTGGCGTGTGCCAAATCGGGCGTGAACAAGGCGGCCGAGCGCAGACAGTAGATGGAACTACGGCAAGCGAGGCCAACGCTGCGCACGTTCGATTTCGCATGCGCCTTAGTAGCCGAGGCTCTTCAGGGCGCGCTCATCATCCGCCCACCCCGACTTGACCTTGACCCACACTTCCAGCCAGATCTTGCCGCCGAACAGTTTTTCCATGTCCTGGCGGGCTTCGGTGGAGATCTGCTTGAGCTTCTCACCGTTCTTGCCGATCAGCATGGGCTTCTGGCTTTCTTTGTCCACGATGATGGCGGCATGGATACGGCGCAACTTGCCTTCCTGCTGGAACTGCTCGATCTCCACCGTGACCGCATACGGGATCTCTTCACCGAGCAGGCGGAATACTTTTTCGCGCAGCAGTTCGGCAGCCAGGAAGCGCTCGTTCTTGTCGGTGAACTCGTCCTCGGCGTAGATGGCAGGCTGCTCGGGCAGATGCTGACGCACCGTGGTCAGCAGCTCGTCCAGATACAGGCTCTTCTTGGCACTGACCGGCACGATGGCGGCGAACGGGAATTCCAGATCGAAATCCTGGATCAGCGGCAACAGGTTGTTCTTGTCCCCCATGAGGTCAGCCTTGTTGACCACCAGCAGCACCGGCCTGTCCTTGGGCAGCATGTTCAGCACCAGACGGTCGGCTTCACCCAGATGCATGGGCTCGATCACGAACAGCACCACGTCCACCTCGGTGAGCACTTGCGTCACGGTCTTGTTGAGGGTGCGGTTCAGCGCGTTGATGTGCTTCTGCTGGAAGCCCGGCGTATCCACGAACAGGAACTGGGTATCGGCGGTGGTATGGATGCCCAGCAGGCGGTGACGCGTGGTCTGCGCCTTGCGCGAAGTGATGCTGAGCTTGAGGCCGAGGATATGGTTCAGCAGCGTGGATTTGCCCACGTTGGGGCGGCCGACGATGGCCACAGTGCCGCAGCGGAAGACGGGATTGGTTTCAGTCATGAGGGTACTTTCCTGACGGCAGGCAATTGGCTGAAGGCCAGTTGCGCGGCCTGTTGTTCGGCGATGCGGCGGCTGCTGCCTTCGCCATAGGTATGGAGGTTCATACCGGCGATGAAGCATTCGACACGGAAGGTCTGGCAATGGGCTTCGCCTTCGGTGCTGACCACCGTGTATTCGGGCACGTCCATCTTCTGGCCCTGCAGGTATTCCTGCAGCAGTGATTTGGAATCCTTGCCTATGGTCTTGGGGTCCAGCCCGTGCAGCAAAGGTTGATACAGACGCACCACCAGCGTTTCGGCAGCGCTATAACCGGCATCCATGAACACGGCGCCGATGATGGCTTCAACCGCATCGGCCAGCACGGAAGGACGGCGCCAGCCACCGCTTTTCAGCTCGCCTTCACCCAGCAGCAGCGCTTCACCCAGGTTGAGACTGCGCGCGATCTCGCTCAGCGTCTGTTCCTTGACCAGATAAGCACGCAGACGGCTCAAGTCACCTTCAGGCAGTTTGGGATATTGCTGGTACAGCAGGTGCGCGACCACGCAATTGAGCACGCCATCACCGAGGAATTCCAGACGCTCGTTGTTGGCCGCCGTCAGGCTGCGGTGCGTGAGTGCCTGGGTGAGCAGCGCCGGGTTGGCAAAGTCGTGCCCCAGCTGTCGCAGCAGGCCGATCGCCGCCATCAGCGTGCCGCTCCGCGCAGGCCAGTAACAGAGGCGCGCTTATTCAATGCGGGTACCGATACGGCCGAAGTCATCGAAATTCCACCAGATCAGGAAGGCACGGCCAACCAGATTATCTTCCGGCACAAAACCCCACACGCGGCTGTCACGGCTGTTGTCACGGTTGTCGCCCATGGCGAAATAATGCCCTTCCGGCACCACGGCTTCGCCGTCGATAGACAGGCTGTCGTCATGGATCAGCGTGTCGTAATGCTTGTCGCCCATCTGTTCCTGTATGCGCCGCGCACTGATCATGCTGAGGCCGGAGCCTACATAATCGTAGTTGCCATCGGCCGTGGTGGGCACCGGCTGGTCGTTCACGAACAGCTGCTTGTCGCGGTAGCTGATCCTGTCGCCTGGCAGGCCGACCACACGCTTGATGTAGTCGATGGACGGGTCAGGCGGGTAATGGAACACGAACACATCACCACGCTTGGGCTCACCCAGGGCGATGAAGGTGTTGTTCAGGATGGGCACGCGCAGGCCGTAGGTGAATTTGTTGACCAGGATGAAATCGCCCGCCAGCAAGGTGGGCATCATGGAGCCGGACGGGATCTTGAACGGCTCGACGATGAAAGAGCGGATCACGAACACCAGCAGGATCACCGGGAAGAAACTCTTGGAATACTCCACCAGTACCGGCTCGGCCTTGCCCGGCGCACGGCGCTTCTTGAGAAACAGGCTATCCAGCAACCAGATTAAGCCGGTCACCGCCAGGATCACCAGCATGAACAATGCAAACATCATAGGTACAACCTCCACTGACTGCCGCCATGTCCGCCTGCATGCGCAGCGCCATTGGCCAATTGGGTATGCTGAGCAGGCCAGCTGACAGCTTGCAGCGCAAGGCCGTCAGCGCCCATCATTTGTCTTCGACCTGCAGAATGGCGAGGAAGGCTTCCTGCGGGATCTCCACATTGCCCACCTGCTTCATGCGCTTCTTGCCTTCTTTTTGTTTCTCCAGCAGCTTCTTCTTGCGCGTGATGTCGCCACCATAACACTTGGCCAGCACGTTCTTGCGCATGGCTTTCACGGTCTCGCGCGAGATGATGTTGGCGCCGATGGCGGCTTGCACGGCCACGTCGAACATCTGGCGCGGGATCAGTTCGCGCATCTTGGCGCATAGCTGACGGCCACGGTACACGCTGTTGGCGCGGTGCACGATCAGCGACAGGGCATCGACACGCTCACCGTTGACCATGATGTCCAGCTTGACCAGGTCAGCGGCACGGAATTCCAGAAACTCGTAATCCATGGAGGCATAGCCACGCGACACCGATTTCAGCTTGTCGAAGAAATCCAGCACCACTTCATTGAGCGGCATCTCGTAGGTGAGCATGACCTGGCGGCCCATGTATTGCATATTGCGCTGCACGCCTCGCTTGCCATTGCACAGCGTCATCACCGGGCCTACATAATCCTGTGGCATCAGCAGATTGACGGTGATCATGGGCTCGCGGATCTCGTCGATGCGTGAAGGCTCGGGCAGGCGCGAAGGATTCTCGATCTGCTGCACTTCACCGCTCTTAAGCAACAACTCATAAACCACGGTCGGTGCCGTGGTGATGAGGTCCATATCGTATTCACGCTCCAGCCGCTCCTGCACGATCTCCATGTGCAGCAGACCCAGGAAGCCGCAACGGAAGCCAAAGCCCAGTGCCGTGGAGTTCTCCGGCTCGTATTGCAGGGAGGCATCGTTGAGTTGCAGTTTTTCGAGCGCGGTACGCAAGGCTTCGAACTGGTTGGATTCCACCGGATACAAACCGGCGAACACCTGTGGCTGCACTTCCTTGAAGCCGGGCAAGGCCTCGGCAGCCGGGCGCGTATCCAGCGTGACGGTATCGCCCACCTTGGCAGCCGTCAGCTCCTTGATACCGGCGATGATGAAGCCCACTTCACCGGCCGACAGCGATTCCTTGACCAGCGATTTCGGCGTGAACACACCCACCTGCTCGCACAGATGCACGGCACGCGTGGCCATCATCTTGATCTTGTCTTTGGGTTTGAGCGTACCGTCGATGACACGCACCAGCATCACCACGCCAACGTAATTATCAAACCAGGAATCAATGATCAGCGCCTTCAAGGGTGCGGTCGGGTCGCCGACTGGCGGCGGGATCCTGGCGATGACCGCTTCCAGCACATCACGCACGCCTTCACCGGTTTTGGCGGAACAACGCACCGCGTCGGTGGCTTCCACGCCGATGACATCCTCGATCTCCTGGATCACCCGGTCCGGGTCAGCCGATGGCAGGTCGATCTTGTTGAGCACGGCAGTGACGGTCACGCCCAGGTCGATGGCGGTATAACAGTTGGCCACACTCTGCGCTTCCACACCTTGCGAGGCGTCCACCACCAGCAACGCGCCTTCGCAGGCAGACAGCGAACGGCTCACCTCATAGGAAAAGTCGACGTGGCCCGGAGTATCGATCAGGTTGAGCTGATAACGCTGACCGTCCAGCGCCACATAGTCCAGTGCCGCGGTCTGCGCCTTGATGGTGATGCCGCGCTCGCGCTCCAGGTCCATGGAGTCGAGCACCTGAGCCTCCATTTCACGGTCAGACAAACCACCACACAGGTGGATGATGCGGTCAGCCAGCGTGGATTTACCGTGGTCGATGTGGGCGATGATGGAGAAATTACGGATATTTTTCATGATTGGATGCTTGCAACAACAAGGGCGCCTGAGCGCCCCCGTTGCAACGATTTTTCGGCCTGTACGTTTATCGGCTTGATAATGCGGCCAATTTTACAGCAAACGCCGTCTGGCCGCACCTCTGCAGCATGCTTACTTGCCGGTGGTGACCTTAATCGGTACGTACAAGGTGTTTTCGCCGCGCTTGATCAGCAAGGCCACGGACTTTCCTGCAGCAACAGCAGCAAGCTGCTTGTTGAACTGATCCAGGCTGACCACCTCGGTATTGTTCAAGCCCAGCACCACATCGCCACGGCGGATACCCGCCTGAGCAGCGACGCCCTGTGCATCGATCACCAGCAGGCCGTTCTGGCCGTTAAGCTGCTTTTTCTGCTGCGGGGTCAGTTCACGCAGGATCAGACCGATACGGTTGACCTCGGGCTTGGCCGACTCACGTGGCGCACTGGCCGCTTCTTCCGCATCCGGCATATTGCCTACGGTGATGTTCAAGGTCTTGGCAGCCCCCTTGCGCAACACCTCCGCCTGCGCAGTTTTGCCCGGCTTCACGGCTGCGACGGCACGTGGCAGATCGGACGAAGTGGTAATGGGTTTACCGTCGAACTTGAGGATCACGTCACCGGGTTCCAGGCCACCCTTCTCGGCCGGGCTGCCTTTTTCGATACCCGCCACCAGCGCACCACCAGCGCCCTTCATGCCAAACGATTCAGCCAGCTCTGCGTTCATCTCCTGGATGGCGATACCCAGCCAGCCTCGCGTGATCTTGCCACTGGCTTTAAGTTGATTAGAGATGTCGATGGCCACATCGATGGGGATGGCGAAAGACAGACCCACGGAACCACCGCTGCGGCTGTAGATCTGCGAGTTGATGCCGACCACTTCACCGCGCAGATTGAACAGCGGGCCGCCGGAATTACCGGGGTTGATGGCAACATCGGTCTGGATGAACGGCACGAAGTTCTCTTGCGGCAAAGCACGGCCCTTGGCGCTGACGATGCCCGCCGTCATGGTGTTCTCAAGGCCGAATGGGGAGCCGATCGCGGCCACCCATTCGCCCACCTTGAGCTGGCTAGGGTCGCCCGTGGTCACCTTGGGCAAACCAGTCGCTTCGATCTTGAGCAGGGCCACGTCGGTACGCTTGTCGCTGCCGATGATCCTGGCCTTGAATTCACGCTTGTCATGCAGCTTGACGATGACTTCGTCCGCCTGGCTGACCACGTGCGCATTGGTCAGCACATAGCCGTCACTGCTGATGATGAAACCGGAACCCAGCGAGCTGGATTTATATTCTTGTTGCGGAGCACCCGGCGCACCTGGCGCGCCACCTGGGGCTGGGATACCGAAGCGGCGGAACAGCTCGCTCAGCCCCTCATCGTTGGGGAAGCCAGGGAACGGCGATGCTGCAGCGCTCTGCATGGTTTGGGTGATGCTGATGTTGACCACTGCAGGCCCCTGCTTCTCGGCCAGCTCAGTGAAATCCGGAAGATCCCTGGCAACAGCCTGACCTGCCAGCGTCAGGCTCAATGCCAACACCGTAACTAAATTTCTGATCATTTATTACCCTCGTTCATGATGGAGTTGCATTAGCTGATATGGCATTACTTGAAATGGATGGCGTGCACGGCCTCGGCTGGAAGCAAACGAACGATCTGCGGACGCGCGGCGAACTGCACGCTCGCGCCCATGCTATGCAGCCTCACCCACAACATACCCAGGGCCAAGCCTGCCACAGTACCGAGCACCGCATGCAGATCGGCGCCAGCACCCAGTACACTGCCGACCGCGCTGCCCAGCAACAAACTCAGCAGGGGCACTGCATATACCTTGAGCGCCCCCACCAGCAACGCTTGCGGGGCAACCGCCACCATCACATGATCGCCAGGCTGTGCACCGATGGTGTTGCTGGCGCTGAATACGCGGCGATGATGACGGAACAAACGCCCGAACAACGCGACCCCACAGCCACGACTCTGCCCACACAGGCTGCACGCCTTGGATCTCACCACTTCCAGTTCGGCTGCGTCATCATAGACAGTGAGGACGACGGCTTGTTCTTCAATCATGGGATGGATGAAACGGTTTATTTTTTGTAGCTGAGCGGACTGCTTTTGAAACTGATGCTGTTGGAGATCTGCATCAGCGTGCTAGCCGGCACTTCGCCGACCACCACGGTTTGGTAGCCATTACTGACATTCACGAACATATTGGTTGGACCGACACCACGGTGGCCCAGCCGGATGGGCGTCGCTGGGTTACTGACCGCCTCGATGAACATGGAAACATTGGCCAGACCGTCCGAGAAAATCAGCTGACTGACGGGTGCTGGCTTGTTGGGGAGCTTGCGCACCACATGATCGATCTTGTGAAAACCAGCAGGCAGTGCACCCAGTTGCCAGACTTCGGCCTGCGCCAGCCCAGCCTGATCGGTGACTTCTTCCATGACATAGGGCTTGCGGACATCCACCTTGGGCTGGAACCAGTCCATATTCTGCGTATCCAGCAGATTGAGCTGACTGAACGCGATCTGCTCGACCGGTTCCTGACGCTCGTTAAGCAACATGGATTTGAGCAGCAGACCGTATTCGCGATCCACCCATAGCTTGTAGCTGTAACGGTAGCCATCTTTGGCTTCCAGGTAGACCAGTTGCGCGTCACGGCCACCGATGCGTTCCGTGGCGCCCAGTTTGCTGTGGTAGCTTTGCTTGAGCGCAGTCATGTCAACCGGTAGCAAGGCCGGAAACATGTTCTTGTCCTTGCGCTTCTCGATGACGACTTTCTCATCGCGGGCGTTGAACACCACCACATCGTTACCCTGACGCAATATCTCGCGCGGGGCCCCGTCCAGCACCACGATACGGGCGTATTCGCCCTGACCGTAGTTCATGTGGGTAATCTGCACCGACTTGCTGTTGGTATTGACGCCCTGATAAACGAAGATGCCACGGTAACTGAGGTCACGAGCCGCCTGAGCGGTCTTTTGCAGCCAGGACCAGCCATCTTCAGGCTGGTTTTCTGCGTGACCCGCCGTGGTCCATACCAGACAGAGGGCCAGCAGGTATGCTGGCGCTGCTGATCTCATCAACGTCCGCCTTCGGCATACGCCGCAGGCTGGATGTAGTAAGCAGCGTTCGGCGCCATGGATTGATGCGCCATCAGGTATTCTGCTGGCAATTCGGACACCAGCACTGGGGTTGGCTCGACTTGCCGGGATGCTTGCTCGATAGCCACCACTTGTACGGAACGATTTTGCGTGAGATTCGTCTGGGCCAGCTCACCCTGAGCAGACTCACTGCTTGAGCTGAGCGCAGCCAGTTCAATGGAAGCGACTGGACCACCGGTCTGCTGCAAGGCCATCCAGCCCACGAACATGACCGCTGCGAAGGAAGCCGCGATAGACCAGCCGCCGGAGCCAGACCAGGCACCAGCCACCGCACGCAGACGGGATGGCTTGGGTGCCAGTACCACAGGCTCTTCACGCAGCTTTTGCATCAGGCGCTGCTCGAAGCCTGGCGACAGGATCGCATTGCCACGCATGGCGTCACCGATCAGATGATAGGTGTCCCAGCTACGGCGCATCTCGCCATCGTGGCTCAGCGAACTGAACAGATGGTCGGCTTCCTCGATCGGAATCGCTCCATCCATCAATGCCGAAACTTGTTCTTTCATATACTTCTCCTCAATGCTGGCAGTGACTACACTTACCAGCGTCTATCTTTAGGCGTGTCCAGCAAGGGCCGCAGCTGCTGCGAGATGGTCTCGCGCGCGCGGAAGATGCGGGAACGCACAGTACCTATCGGGCAATTCATCAATGTCGCGATCTCTTCGTAGCTCAGGCCTTCGATCTCGCGCAAGGTGATCGCAGTACGCAACTCTTCCGGCAGGGAAGCCACCGTGTCATTGACTGTCTTGGCGATCTGCTTGCTCATCAGCTCCGTTTCCGGCGTGTCCATGGTGCGCAGCTCGTTGCCATCCTCGAAGTTCTCGGCGTCTTCGATCTCGATGTCATTGCTGACCTGCGGTCTGCGTCCCATTGAGACCAGGTAGTTCTTGGCCGTGTTGATGCCGATACGGTACAGCCAAGTGTAAAACGCGCTATCACCGCGGAAGTTCGGCAAGGCGCGATACGCCTTGATGAACGATTCCTGCACCACATCCTCCACCTCAGCCTGGTCACGTATCATGCGCGACAGCAGACGGCCCAGTTTGCGCTGGTACTTTTCCACCAGCAAACCGAAGGCACGCTGGTCGCCGTGCTGGGCACGCTCAACCAGCGCCTGGTCCAGCTCGCGATTACCTGCAGCCGCATTGGTATTGGCACTTGCAGGTTTGGCATCTCCTGCCGGAAATTTGATCATGGCCGGAGTATAACCTTGTAGCTTGGTGTCGACGAATCCCAGACTGGAAAACTCTTGGAAATTTTTGCTGTTTATCATTGCCCTACTCCCTGTAGAGATTGCGCTATTTCAACCTAACTAGCTTGCAAGGGAAGACAGCGCTACACTCGCAAAAGTTCATCCAGATATCGCAACCAAGGTCTGGCCCATCACCTTCAGATTGTCTATGCCCAATGCAACAATATGACGTCCTTATCCTGGGCAGCGGTCTCGCTGGCCTGACCCTCGCACTCAAGGTGGCGGCCAACCGGCAGGTGTGTCTGGTCAGCAAACGCAGCGTGGACGACAGCTCCAGCAATTGGGCCCAGGGCGGCATCGCCGCGGTGCTCAACGACGACGATTCCATCGAGGCGCACATCCAGGATACGCTGGTGGCAGGTGCCGGTCTGTGCGATGCCGCGGTGACGCGACTGGTGGCCGAACATGGACGCGAGACCGTGGAATGGCTGATCGAGGAAGGCGTGCCATTCACACGCGAGGCCGATGACAGCGGCTACCACCTGACCCGGGAAGGTGGCCACAGCCATCGCCGCATCATCCATGCCGCTGACGCCACCGGGCATGCGGTGCAGCAGACACTGGCAGACAAGGTACGCAGGCACCCCAATATCCGTGTCCTGGAAGATCACATCGCGGTAGACCTGATCACCTCGACCAAGGCCGGCGTGCGTGGCACCGATTGCCTGGGTGCCTACCTGCTGGACAATACCAGTGGCAAGGTCATCACCGTGGCGGCACAGCAAACCGTATTGGCCACTGGCGGTGCAGGCAAGGTCTATCTGTACACCACCAATCCTGATGTCGCGACTGGCGACGGCATCGCCATGGCCTGGCGGGCGGGCTGCCGTGTCGCGAATATGGAATTCATCCAGTTCCACCCCACTTGCCTGTATCACCCGCAAGCCAAGTCGTTCCTGATCTCTGAAGCGGTGCGTGGCGAGGGCGGTCTGCTACGCCTGCCAGACGGCACGCGCTTCATGCCCGCCCACGATGAGCGCGCCGAACTGGCTCCGCGCGATGTGGTGGCACGCGCCATCGACTTCGAGATGAAAAAGCGCGGTATTGACTGCGTCTATATTGACATCACCCATCAGCCGGCCGATTTCATCCTGTCGCACTTCCCCACCATCTACCGGCGCTGCATGGAACTGGGCATCGACATCACCAAACAACCCATCCCGGTGGTGCCAGCCGCGCACTACAGCTGCGGCGGCATCATGACCGATCACATCGGACGCACCGACCTGCCCGGCCTGTATGCCATAGGCGAGACCGCCTGTACCGGTCTGCACGGCGCCAACCGGCTAGCCAGCAACTCATTGCTGGAATGCCTGGTGTTCGGGCAAGAAGTAGCACGTGACATCCTGCTACAGCCGGTCAAACCTTGCAGCAAGCTGCCCTACTGGGATGAGAGCCGTGTCACCGACGCGGACGAAGAGATCATCATCGCGCACACCTGGAACGAATTGCGCCGCTTCATGTGGAACTACGTGGGTATCGTGCGCACCACCAAGCGTTTGCAGCGTGCCCTGAACCGCATCGACATGCTGCGCAGCGAAGTGCATGAGTTCTACAGCAACTTCCGCATCAGCAATAACCTGATCGAATTGCGTAACCTGCTGCAAGTGGCGGAATTGATCGTGAGAAGCGCGATGGAGCGGCATGAGAGCCGCGGGCTGCATTACAGCCGCGACTATCCGGACATGCTGAGCGAAGCGATCCCCACCGTGCTGGAGCCCTCCAACTACTACAGCCTGCTGGACCGCCATCACGGCCTGACGGCCAGAAAGAAAGTCGGCTAGCTGCGTTGCTCAGGCTGCGCGGCTGATACCGAGCAACGCACCCTGCTGGCGCAGGTCCTCCAGGATCTGGGTACCGAAGCCCACCACCATCTCCGTATCGGACTGACCCAGCTCACTGGCGATCTGCAACAGCGCCTGACGGCCATTCACCGTACCGGTTTGCAACAGCGCCAGCAGCCGCGCTGTCACCGGGTTCAACTCCACAAAGCGTACCACGTCCTGCGGGTCGCGGAACACCAGCAACTGCACTGGTTCGACCGCTTTGGGTTTGAATTGCCTGGAGATGCGTTGCACCGGATAGTCATAACTGAGCAAAGCCAGTGCGGGCGCCAACACCGGCTGGCCCTCCAGCAGATCACCAGCAGTCTCCACACTGTCTGGCGCAACGGACACATCGGCCACCGCCAGCGCCATCTCCACCCACTCATAGTGGGCCAGATGCGGCAGGTAGGCTGGCAAGCGCAACGCCGGATCATGCTGCTGGATCTGGCTCAGGTATTGCAGAAACTCTTCTGGGATCTTGCGGAATAGCGGGCTGCTGCAACGGTGATGGATGAAGAAGCTGCGCACCAGCCGGCGCCATAAACGCGCACCCAGTGCCAGCTGCGCCACCGGAAAGCAGGCTGATACCGAGCTGTAGAAATTGTTGAACACGATCTCCGTGTATACCTGCATGCGCTCGGCGCGCACCTGCGCGGGTTTGCGTACATGCCTGGGGTCACGCACATGTGCACAGAACTGTTGCTGATACTGCATGAAGCCCGGCAGGGCTGGAATGGTACTGGTCATGAAAAGGCTGTTATCAGGCCGCCACTTTGGGCAGATACGGCGTGCCTACAGCCCACGCATCAGGCCTGTACGGCTCAGCCAGGCGTTGCATGGCGGCGATGCGATCCACTTCCTGCATCACGGTCTGCAGTGGCGGGATGTTGATATCGCGCTCCAGCAAGGTGGGAAAAGCACCATACAGACGATAGGCTTCTTCCAGCAAGGCCCATACCGAGGCTATGACGTCCTGCCCATGCGTGTCGATGATCAAATCTTCGGCTTCGCGGTCATGGCCAGCGATATGCGCATAGACGATGCGCTCGCCGGGCAGGCCACGCAGGAAAGTGATGGGATCGAAACCGAAATTGACACTGTTGACGTAGACATTATTGATATCGAGGTGCAGATCGCAATCCGCCTCGCTCAACACGGCATTGATGAATGTCAGCTCATCCATCTCGGCAATTGGCGCTGCCACATAGAAAGAAGCATTTTCTACCGCGATGCGGCGCTCAAGGATGTCCTGGGTGCGACGTATGCGAGCCGACACGTACTTGACCGCTTCTTCGGTGAACGGAATGGGCAGCAAATCGTACATATAGCCGCCATCACTGCAATAACTGAGGTGTTCGGTGTAACGGGTGATGCCATGCTGATCGAGAAAATCACGCACTTCATATAAAAACGATTCATTGAGCGCATCCGGCCCGCCCAATGACAGCGACAAGCCATGTGCTGCAATGGGAAAGCGCTCGGTGAACCATGCCAGCTGCCTGCCGACACGGCCACCGACGCCTATCCAGTTCTCTGGCGCGATCTCCACAAAACCCAGCGACTGCAACAACGCAGTCCCGTAAGCGGCCTGCACCTGGGGGATCAGCTCGCGCTTAAGCCCCAGGCCGGCACCTCGGATGACATGGACTGGATTCAACGCCAGGCTCCGCTCGTCAGCTTACTTCTTTTCAGCGCCACACTTACCGGTACCGCACTTGCCTTCTTTGGCCTTGTCACCACTGCAGGAACCTTCTTTGGCCTTGTCAGCAGAGCACTTGCCTTCCATGGCCTTGTCACCGCCGCAGGAACCTTCCTTGCCCTTTTCGGCAGCACACTTACCGGTACCGCACTTGCCGTCGGCACCCTTGTCAGCCACTACCATATAGCCGGAGGACAAGGTCTTCAGTGCGAATGGGTTCTCAGCGGCGCTCACCGAAGTAGCCGCCAGGCTGGCGACGAAAGCAGTGCCCAGAAGAGCAGCGAGGGTTTTGTTGGATGCATTCATTTTGTATCTCCTAAATTGGATAAGTACTCGATTAAGTTCAGCTTATTGTTGCGAACTGCATGGTCATATACGTGCATCAATACCCTCCGGATTCAGGTTTGGGGCTATGTTCCAGCCGGGCCGCGATGCGTTGCCGCGCCGCCGCCGTCAACTGCACATCGGCATCCTGCTCTGCATGGCTGCGCAATTTGTGCACCATGTCACGCAACAGCAGCAGCTGCTGACGGAACCGTTCGCATACATCACAGATCAGCAGATGCAAGCGCAGTGCAAAACGCTCACGCAGGCTCAAACGACGATCGAGCGATTGCGAAATCAACTGACTGGCTTGTTTGCAACTTAACATCACGGTTCCTGTAACAAAGGTTCGCATCAACTGCCTAGCCAATTCAGCTCCAGGCATTTCCTCAGATTCATCCGGGCACGATATAACATGACCCATGCGTTCGTCGTGCTGATATCCAGTTCCTTACAGATTTCTTCATTATCGGTTTCGTGCACTTCGCGCAGCATGAACAATTGTGCCAGTTTGGTCGGCAAACGGTTCATGCACTCCTGCAACACCTGCAGGAACTGCTTCTGCTCCAGCTCGTCCTGCGGAGCGCCCCAGGCTTGCGGCTTGTCGGCCCAGTGACGCTGATCGTCCGCGAAGAAGTCATCCATGCCAGCCTCGTCCGGCAGGTCTTCACCCAGGTCTTCCACCACCTGCTCGCGTGACTGCTTGCGGATGATGTCGATGATCTTGTGTTTGAGTATGCCGGTGAGCCAGGTGCGCGGTGCCGATTTACCAGCAAAGCCCTGATTTTGCATGGCAGCCAGCAGCGTATCCTGCACCGCGTCTTCGGCCAGGTGCGGGTCGCGCAGCCGCGCCAGCGCAAATCGATAAAGAAAATCACCGTGCTCGGTCAACCAGTCGTGCTGCGCTGCCATGTCCTGCTCCCTGAATCTGTCTCCCTGCCTGGGAGTATGTTTTAGCTGATTGGTTTTATGCCTGCCACATCCAGCAAGTGATACCACATCCTTGCGTCATGTGCATTAAGGCGACGTAAAATACGGCTTCACGCCTGTTGCTCGCGCATGCACCCATCGCCTTTGTTGTCAGATGCATCTAGTCTACATGCAGCCCTGCGCGCCTGCGCAGGCTGGCAATGTATGCCAGCGCGTCCAGGGGCTGTTGATTGCGCTGCGCCTGCCAAACCACTTCAGCCAGACAATCCATCAGGGCATGCTGTGCGGCCTGCGCATCGCCCTCCTGCTCCAGCAAGGCGGCATAGGCTGCCGCGATACTCGGCGGCTGGTCGATACTGATCTGCTCCAGCACGGAAAGATGCAGACTCATGTGCAAAAAGGGATTGGTCTCGCCCATCTCCGGGAAGTAGGCCTGCTGCAAATAGCGCTCCGGCTGGTCCAGCACGCCATGATACTCGGGATGCGCCTGCATGATGCTGACCGCCAGCGCCTCGATGTTACTGAGCGCCTGCTGGGCACGGAACCTGGTCCAGGCATCGAAGAAGAACTGCCGCACCTGATCGCGGCTGGGGTTGAACAGACTCATGCCGGTGCGCTCGCAAAGCCCTCGGGGGCAACGGTCTTAGGTTTGAAGCGGCACAGGTCGATCACCACACACTGGTGACAATGCGGCTTGCGCGCCATGCAGGTGTAGCGCCCATGCAGGATCATCAAGTGGTGCGCGTCCTGCAGGTACTCTTTGGGGACAGCCTTCATGAGCTTCAGCTCCACGGCCAGCGGCGTCTTGCCGGGGGCCAGACCGGTACGGTTGCCGAGGCGGAAGATGTGCGTATCCACCGCGATGGTAGGCTGTCCGAATGCGGTGTTGAGCACCACATTGGCGGTCTTGCGCCCTACCCCCGGCAAGGCCTCCAGCGCCTCGCGCGTGGCCGGCACCTCACCACCATGCTGCTCCACCAGTATCTGGCAGGTCGCCAGCACATGGTTGGCCTTGCTGTGATAAAGGCCTATGGTCTTGATATGCGCTTTCAGCCCATCCAGCCCGAGCGCCAGCATGGCCTGCGGAGTATTGGCGACCGGGAACAGCCTGGCGGTAGCCAGATTGACGCTTTTGTCCGTGGCCTGCGCAGACAGCATCACGGCGATCAGCAACTCGAAGGTGCTGCTGTAATCCAGCTCGGTGACCGGCTCGGGGATGGCCTGCTTGAGCCTGCGGAAGAATTCCAGGCGTTGTGTTGCATTCATCAAACGATTACCTAGTGAGATTGGGCGACCGGCAACGCTGCCTGCATGCTTGCTTTAGCTAGGCGGCGCTGCTCCAGCCAGTTATGGGTGGCGATCAACAGGCCCAGGCCGATGAACGCGCCCGGCGGCAGGATGGCCAGCAGAAAGCCAGGATAATCCGGGATAAGCTGCAGCACCCAGGCCTTGGCCTCTGCACCGAACACCAGGTCGATGCCGGACAAAACCGTGCCTTTGCCGACCAACTCCCGCACCGCCCCCAGCAGCGTCAGCACCAGGGTCAGGCCCAGCCCCATCATGAGGCCATCCAGCGCGGAGGGGGTGATCGGGTTCTTGGCCGCAAACGCTTCGACACGCGCCAGTACGATGCAATTGGTCACGATCAGGGGGATGAAGATGCCCAGCACCACATACAAGGGGTGCACAAAGGCGTTCATGGACAAATCGATGATGGTGACCAAGGCGGCGATCACCAGAATGAACACGGGGATGCGGATCTCGTCCGGCACATAACGGCGCACCGGCGCCACCGCGGCGTTGCTGGCGGCCATCACCAGCGCGGTGGCCAGCCCCAGAGACAATCCATTCACCGCCGTGCTGGTCACGGCCAGCGTGGGGCACAAGCCCAGCAATTGCATGGTGCCCGGGTTCTGCTTCCACAGCCCATGCTCCACGATGTCACGGTATTGCCCCATCACGGTTCTCCTGTTGCGGTTTCTGACAGCGGCCCCGGCGATGGAGTTGCCATGCTGGCTGGCATCAAGGCGGCCAGCGCGCTGGTTTGAGGGAACAACAGCGCGTGTTGCGCCGCGGCATACTGCAGTGCGCGCTGGGTGGCCCTGATCACGGCGCGTGGTGTGATGGTCGCCCCCGCCATGTAGTCAAACGCGCCGCCATCCTTGCGTACCGCCCAGGCTGCCGGCGGCGGCGCTGCCAGCGAGCGGCCATCGAATTGACGGATCCAGTCGCTGCGCAGCACTTCGATGTAATCCCCCAGGCCCGGGGTCTCTTTGTGGGTCAGCACCCGCACCCCGCTCAACTGGCCCGACACGGTGATGCCGACCAACAGTTTGATATCGCCGCTGTATCCATCCGGTGCCACTACTTCCAGGATCACGGCACTGGGCTGTCCAGCCAGGCTGGCGAGGTAGGCTGTGGAGGCTAGACGCTGCCCCAGCAAGGGGTCGGCAGGCAGCATGATGCTGTGCTGGAGCAGGTCGTTGTCGTGCAGGCTGGATGGCAGCACCTGCGCCAGCAAGGCCAGCTTGGCGGCCCGTTCGCTGGCCGCGATCGGTGCACGGGTGTGCTGGTAAGTGCCCGTGAGCAGCAGCGTGCCCACGGCCGCGAACACCACCAGGATGGCGGCGGTCACCATGGCATGTTTGAGCACGTTGAGCATGGCCTTCATGCAGCTGCCTTATTTTTCATGTCCGAACACGCGCGGCTGGGTGTAGGCATCCAGCAAAGGCACGCACATGTTCATGAGGATAACGGCAAACGCGATGCCATCCGGATAAGCACCGAACACCCGGATCACATAGGTCAACACGCCAATGCCCGCAGCGAACACTAATTTGGCCAACGGCGTGGTGGGGCCACTCACCGGGTCGGTGGCGATAAAGAACGCGCACAACATGGCAGCACCACTGAACAGATGGAACTGTGGGCTGGCATACAGGCCGGGAGCAAACAGATGAAAAGTGCCAGACAACAGGGTCAGCGTGGCCAGGAAAGCAAGCGGGATATGCCAGCTGATGATGCGCTGCTGTAACAGATAGATGCCGCCCAGCAGGTAGGCCAGCGCCACCAGTTCACTGCCACGACCACCCAGCCAACCGAAGATCGGCGTGTTGCTGATATCCGATATTGGCTGTTGCAATATCAGCTGGGTCTTGAGGTAATCCAGCGGCGTGGCCGAACTGATGGCATCCACCGGCACCCCCAGCGGCAGACTGCGCATGAAGATGTAATGCCATTGATCGGTGAAGCTCAAGCTCACCTTGGCCAGCTCCAGCGGGCTGGGCCACTGCGTCATCAACACCGGGAACGAGATCAGCAGCGCGGCATAGCCTATCATGGCGGGATTGAACGGGTTGTAGCCCAGGCCGCCATACAGCTGTTTGGCGACCACGATCGCGAACAGCGTACCTACCACCACCAGCCACCAGGGTGCCAGAGGAGGCAGCGCCAACGCCAGCAGCCAGGCGGTGACAATGGCACTGCCATCCATGAGGAAGGGCAATACTGGCCGCTGCCGCAAGCGCAGCACGGCGGCTTCTGCCAACAAGGCCGTCAAGGTAGCCAATGCCAGACTGATGAGGATGCCGCCGCCATAGACCCACACATAAGTCGCGATACCTGGCAGCAGCGCCAGCAGGACTTTCAGCATGATCACCGAGACACTGGGTGCGCTGCTCAGATAAGGTGAGCGGCTCATGAAGGCTCCTTGCTATTGGACGTTACAGACGAGGCCACCTGGGCTGATACACCGTTTATGGTGCTGTGCTGGTCAGCGGCATGCGTCGCTGCAGCGGCCTCTGCCACATCATCCTTGTTGATCTTTGCGGCAAGGGCGGCCGCCTCGGCACGCCGTGCATCGATGGCTGCCATCTCGGCAGCCACTGCCGGGTTCACAGCGGCGGTGTTCTGGGCTGCCTGAGCCGCTTTTTGTGCCTTGGCACGCTCGATCGCAGCAGCGATGGCGGCTTTTTTTACAGCTTCGGCCTGTGCGCTGGCCGGGCTTGCGGCGACATTGACGGCTGCATCTCCTGCATACTGAACACCGGACTCTGCTTTGCTGGGCTCTGTTTTACCGGCTTCGGCTTTGGCACCTGCCGCTTTCTGGGCATGCTTGAGGGCGCGCTCCTGTTTCTCGCGCTCGATGCGCATGAGACGGAAATCGTTACGTTCGCGCGCCAGGTTGGCGGCTTCCTTGGCACGGTCCTGGGCGATGATCTCGCTCTTGGCATAGCGGTAATACTGCACCAGCGGAATGTTGCTGGGACACACATAGCTGCAGCAACCGCACTCGATGCAGTCGAACAGCTTGTAATCACGCGCCTTGTCGAAATTGTCGGATTTGGCGAACCAGTACAGCTCTTGCGGTTGCAGACTGACCGGGCAGGCCTCGGCGCAGCGTGCGCAGCGTATGCAGGGCATGGCCGGTGCTGCAGGCGGGAACAGGCGGGGGGTGGAGGCGATGATGCAATTGGTGGCCTTGGTGACGGGCACCTCGGGCGATGGCAGACTGAAGCCCATCATAGGCCCACCCATGATGAACTCGCTGGTGTCCTCCAGCACCCCGCCAGCCGCTTCCAGCAAGGCGCTGACCGGCATGCCCAGTGGCACCTCGAAATTGCCTGGCCTGGCCACATTGCCGGTGACCGTGACGATGCGCGACAGGGCCGGTTCACCAAAGCGCATGTAACGGTAGATGGCCAGCACCGTGGCCACGTTGAAGCATTGCACGCCCACATCCACAGAACGCTGATGACTGGGGATCTCCAGCCCGGTCAGCACGTGGATCAGGCGGCGCGCATCCCCACTCGGGTAAATAGTCGGCACCACGATCACCTGCGCGCTGCTGTCCGCTGCGTCGCAAGCTGCACGTAGCGCGGCGGCGGCTTCGGGTTTGTTGTCCTCGATGCCGATCAGGCAACGTTCGGCTCCCAGCAGGTGTTGGGTGATGGCGATGCCACGCAGGAGATCGGCCGCCCGCTCACGCATGACCATGTCATCACAAGTGATGTATGGCTCGCATTCGGCAGCATTGATCACCAGGGTATGGATACCCGAGCGGCCATCGCTGCGCAGTTTGATGTGGGTAGGGAACGCAGCCCCACCCAGTCCGACGATGCCGGACTGACGCAGACTGGCCACCACCGCACGGGCCTCCATGTGCTGCCAGTCTATGGGCGTCAACACCGTCCATTCATCCAGCCCATCCGGCTGCAAGGTCAGGCAGCGGTCCGGCAAACCGGACGGATGCGGGATCAGCGCATCCTGAATGGCGGTGATGATGCCGGAGGTGGGGGCATGGATGGCCGCCGAGATCCCGCCTTCGGCTTCTGCCAGCAACTGGCCTTTGAGCACGCGCTCACCGACCTGCACGCGCAGGTGCGGGATGTTGCCCACATGCTGACGCAGCGGCAGCACCAGCGGCAGTGTCGCCTGCAGCACACGGATAGGCTGTGTGGTGGAGGCCTGTTTGTGCTGGGGTGGGTGTACGCCACCATTGAACTTGAACAGTTTGACCAGATTCACCAGTGCGTTCATGCCGCTTTCTCCAGCGTAGCCTGCACGGGCTTGATGGAAAACACCGGGTAGCGCCACTTCCAGTTATCCGGCGTCTCGGCCAGCGGCTGCATGCTGATGCAGTCCACCGGACATGGCGCCAGGCATAATTCGCACCCGGTACATTCGGCGGCGATGATGGTGTGCATGTGCTTGGCTGCGCCCAGGATCGCATCCACCGGGCAGGCCTGGATGCACAGCGTACAGCCTATGCAGGTCTGCTCATCGATGACTGCCACCGATTTGGGCTTGGGAACACCATGCTCGGCATTGAGCGGCTTGTACTCCACGCCCAGCAGGTCAGCCAGCGCATGCACGCCTGCATCGCCACCCGGCGGGCATTGATTGATATCGGCTTCGCCATTGGCGATGGCCGTGGCATAGGGTTTGCACCCAGGATACCCACACTGGCCGCACTGGGTCTGCGGCAGGATGGCGTCGATACGCGCCACCAGCGGGTCGCCCTCCACCTTGAATTTGAGCGCAGAGTAGCCCAGCACCAGGCCCAGCAACAGCGCCAGCCCCACCATCACCAGCAAGGCGGTCAGCATCAGCGCACCAACCCGGCAAAGCCCATGAAGGCCAGGCTCATCAGGCCTGCGGTGACCATGGCGATGGCGGAACCACGAAACACCGTCGGCACTTCTGCCGCCTCCATGCGTTCACGCAGGGAAGAGAACAGAATGAGCACCAGCGAGAACCCCAGCGCGCCGCCCAGACCGAACAACAAGGATTCAAGGAAATTATGCTGCGCCTGCACGTTGAGTAGCGGGATACCCAGTACCGCGCAGTTGGTGGTGATCAGTGGCAGATAGATGCCCAGCACCTGATACAGCAGCGGAGAGTTCTTCTCCATCCACATCTCGGTGAACTGCACCACACCCGCGATCACCACGATGAACGACAAGGTGCGCAGGTAGAACAGTTCGGTACCCAGCAGGTATTCGCTGATCAGATAACTGGTGCCGGACGCCACCGTCAGCACGAAAGCCGTGGCCAAGCCCATGGCGATGGAGGCTTCCAGCTTCTTGGACACGCCCATGAACGGGCAGAGACCCAGGATTTTCACCAGCACGATGTTGTTGACCAGCACCGTACCCAGCAAGATGATCAGCGTGCTCTCAAGCATCAGAATGGCAGGCGAATTAAAAGCCTAATTATACAGGCTTTATACAGGCTGCAACGACGCAGACCGGTGCCGACAGATGGGCGGGGCACCACCGCCGTCCCGGCCCGGCGTACACCAACAGCTACAGCGGCCAGCCGCCGGGGTTGCAACCGTGGTCAGGCAGGCCCGGCGGCTATCCGTCCGGGTCCGCCATACCAGGCCTGCAGCTCCCCACACGCAGCGACATGGCTTTGCACATTGTAAAATCCGGTGCAAGCGTCCAGCGCTTTCGGTTAGAATATTTGGATTCAACCATTTACCCGGATTTATCATGCTGCAAGGCAGTCTCGTCGCCATCGTGACACCGATGCACGAAAACGGCGACCTGGATCTGGCGAGTTTGCGCGCCCTGATCGACTTTCATATCAACGAAGGCAGTGACGGCATCGTCATCGTGGGCACCACAGGGGAGTCGCCCACCGTGGATGTGGAAGAGCATTGCCTGCTGATCGAAACCGCAGTCCAGCATGTCGCCAAGCGTGTTCCCGTGATCGCCGGTACCGGCGCCAATTCCACACGCGAAGCCATCAACCTGACCCGCCACGCGGCAGCCATAGGCGCAGATGCCTGCCTGCTGGTCGCGCCTTATTACAATCGACCCACACAGGAAGGCCTGTATCAGCACTTCCGTAGCGTGGCCGAAGCCGTGGCCATTCCGCAGATACTGTATAACGTGCCTGGCCGCACCGGTTGCGATATCAGCAACGATACGGCGCTGCGTCTGGCCGCGATACCCAATATCATCGGCATCAAGGACGCCACGGGCAATATCGAACGTGGCACCGACCTGATCCAGCGCGCACCTGCAGACTTTGCCATCTACAGTGGCGACGACGCCAGCAGCCTGGCCTTGATGCTGATGGGCGGACATGGAGTGATCTCGGTGACGGCGAACGTCGCCCCGCGGCTGATGCATGCCATGTGCACAGCCGCCTTCCGCGGGGATCTAAAAGAAGCACGTACCATCAATCAGCAGCTGTTCATGCTGCACCAAAAATTGTTTGTTGAAGCGAACCCAATCCCGGTCAAATGGGTCTTGAATCAGATGCATCTTATTCAATCGGGTCTACGTCTGCCACTGACACCGCTGGCCAGCCAGCATCACGACACCTTGCGTGTCGCCATGCAGCAAGCTTCCATCCTGTGATGAGGAACCTCATGAATCAACCCCGTTTCAAACGCACCACCGGTGTCAAACTACTGATCGGTGCCACTGTATTGGCTACCCTGAGCGGATGCGAGTCCATTCCGTTCCTGAGCAAAACCTCCGAATACAAGACCGCTGGTCGTGCCAAACCGCTGGAAGTCCCTCCGGACCTGACCTCGGTTTCTGCTGGGGACACTTACAGCGTGCCGGGCGGTGCCACCACTTTCTCCGATTTCAGTCAAACCGCGCAAGGCCCGGCTTCCGAGGCCGAGCAACTGCTGGCCAACCCGGACAATGTGCGCATGGAGCGCGCAGGCGCCCAGCGCTGGCTGGTGGTCGAAGCGCCGCCAGAGAAGATCTGGCCTGTGGTGCGCGAGTTCTGGGCTGACTTGGGCTTTGCCGTGCGCGTGGAGAATCTGGAAACCGGCGTCATGGAAACCGAGTGGGCTGATGCCAGCAAGCTGAAGAAAGACGAAAAACTGGGCTACCTGGACCGCTTCGACAAGTTCCTGGACGGACTGTCCGGACTTGCCAACCGCCAGAAATTCCGCACACGGCTGGAGCGTGGTGCAAGCCCGGGCCATACCGAGATCTACCTGACCCATCGCACCGTCACCACTGCCCCGGATGATGGCAAAGTGCGCCAGCGCACCCCGTTCGGTGAAGTGGAGACTGGCTTCCGTCTGGATTCAAAAACAGTCAAACAGAATGAACAGGACGCCGATCTGGACGCTGAATTGCTGCGTCGCCTGATGGTCAGACTGGGCGTTGCAGAGAACCGTGCCCGTGATATCGTAGCCAATCCGCAGATCGAGCGCCGTGCCTCTCTACGTCAGGAAAACAATACCATCAGCCTGCTCATGAACGATCCGTTCGATCGTAGCTGGCGCCAGGTCGGCCTGGCACTGGACCGGGTCGGCTTTGTGGTGGAAGACCGCGACCGTTCCAGAGGCTTGTACTACGTCCGCTATTCCGAATTCGGCATCGATGATGCGCCGGAAGAAAAGAAGGGCTTGCTGGACAAGCTGAAATTCTGGGGCGATGAAAAATCCGAAGCGCAAAAGCCAGCCTCAGAACGGCCGGTGGCAGACCCTGCCAGGGAAAACACCGGCGTGGTGGACAAGCTCAAGTTCTGGAAGAGCAAGGAAGATCAGCGTGCCGATGCGGAGCGCCAATACCTGATCAAGGTCGCAACCGAGGGTGCGGGCACACTGGTCGATGTGACTGACAAGGATGGTAACCACTCCAACACCAGCAACCGCATCATCAACCTGTTGCATGAACAGTTGCGTTAACAGAGCCACTGCCTCGCCGCTGACCCGCTGATGCGCTTTGCTTCACTGGGTAGCGGCAGCAACGGCAATGGTCTGGTCGTCGAATCCGGCAATACCCGCGTATTGCTGGATTGCGGTTTTGGCTTACGTGACAGCGAACAACGCCTGGGAAGACTAGGCGTAAGCCCGGAGCAACTCTCGGGCATCCTGGTCACTCACGAGCACGATGACCATGCAGGCGGTGTATTCAGGCTGGCCGCGCGGCACGGTATACCGGTTTGGCTGACTCACGGCACCCTGCGTATGGTGGAACGCCTGCTCAACAAGCCTGACAAGCTTAGCCTCAACGTCATCGACAGCCACCTGGCGTTCGCACTGGGTGATCTGGAGATACAACCTTATCCGGTACCGCACGATGCGCGCGAGCCCGTGCAGTATGTGTTTGGCGATGGCAGCCAACGTCTGGGAGTACTGACCGACACTGGTGCAAGCACCCCGCACATCGCCGCCATGCTGAGCGGCTGCGACGCGCTGGTGCTGGAATGCAATCACGATCTTGATATGCTGATGCATGGTCCGTATGCACGCACGCTCAAACAGCGCGTGAGCAGCCGGCTCGGCCATCTCGACAATGCCAGCTCCGCCGACTTGCTGGCCGGACTGGACAACAGCAAGCTGCAGCACATCGTCGCTGCACACCTCAGCGCACAGAACAACACCCCCGCGCTGGCCACCCAGGCTCTGAGCCAGGCCCTGGGTTGCACGCAGGACTGGATCGCGGTGGCGACACAACTGGATGGACTGGACTGGCGCGAAATCAGCGCACGCTGACCAGCTTTCCCAGGCTGACCGGTTTGCTATCGAGCGCTCATATCACCGCGCTCTTTTGATCACGACAGCAGACAACAAAAAAGCCGATCAATGATCGGCTTTCTCGATTGACACCGCTTAAGCGGTGATCAATTAGTTTGCTGGTGCAGCTTCAGCAGGAGCAGCTTCTTCAGCAGCAGGAGCCGCTTCTTCAGCTGGCATTGCTTCAGCTGGTGCAGCTTCAGCAGGCATTGCTTCTTCAGCAGCAGGGGCTTCAGCAGGAGCTTCTTCTTGGCCACACGCAACCAAGAACAGAGCGAACAGAGCGGCAAGCAGAGCGGAACGAGTCATTTTTAATCCCTTAACGATGTCAATAAAATTAATCTGCGGCTACCCATTTGTATGTCAGCCGAGTACGAAAATTCTACCACCTATTTCCAAAAAAACCACTGTTTTTCCAGCACTGGCGGGGCTTTTGACAAAAACACCACATTCGCTGCCGAATTTAGCTGCGATCATTCAAGTGGCTGTATATAACCAAGCTGGTACCAGTCCGACAACTGCGCGATCCCAGCTGCTGACAGCAAGCCTACACTTTGCGCATCCAGCATGCGCTGATCCGCCAAGGCCAGCAACCAGGCATCCTCAGGGGCACGCGCCATGGATTCGCCATTCAGATAGATGTGATGCTGGTCGTATAGCATCAACGTCTTCATATCCAGGCCTACACCGGTTTGCAGGGCTTTACGCAAAAAACCTTTGGTCGTAGCAGGTTTGCGCTGGGTGAACTGCACATGCGGCTTTGGTTCGGTGAGATAACGGCCCAGAAACTGCGCGATATCCATGGCATCCCAGCGGATCTGGCTCAAGATGTCAGCGACCTGCGTCTGCATCGCAGCAGCGATCAGCGCCGGGCTGCTTTGCAGCTGCAGATCCGGATCCGCATACAAGCCTGGCAGGCGCAGATGCTCCTGCAGGTAGCTCAGGAACTCATGGCCCAGCTCCTGTGCGGATGGCGCGCGGAAGCCGATGGAGTAGGTCATGCATTCCCCGACGGCAATCCCCCAGTGTGCAAGCCTGGGAGGCAGATACAGCATGTCACCCGGCTGTAGCAGCCACTCCTGCTCGGTATCGAAACGCTGCAGGATGCGCAGCGGCGCATCTTCCACGATAGACAAGTCCTGCTGCTCGCTGACCCGCCATAGCCGCTGCCCCTGACCTTGCAGCAAGAACACGTCGTAGGAATCGAAATGCGGGCCTACACCGCCGCCATCGGGAGCATAGCTGACCATCAGATCATCCAGCCTCGCATAGGGGATAAAGTTGAATTGCTGCAGCAACTCGGCGGCTTCAGACAAGTGGTGATTCACGCCCTGCACCAGTAAAGTCCAGTCACGCTCTGGCAGCTCAGCAAAATCGGTCTCGTCGAACGGGCCTTGCTCCACCTGCCATTGCGGGTCGGCGTGGCGCACCAGGCGTGACTGCACCTCGTCCTCGCAGGCCAGTCCGGCCAATTCGTCAGGACTCAGCACCCCGCTGAAACCTGGCAGTGCGCCACGGATCAGCAGCGGTTTCTTCTGCCAGTAATCACGCAGGAATTCGTGCGCCGAGATGCCACCCAATAGCGGCAGACCGGCCATATCAGGCTCAGGTTTTTTCATGGCGTCATGATAATGCATAGCAATCGCCTCGCGGAAATGGGTTAGAATCGTTGCGACCTAATCCTCCATCCCGCTTATGCTGCAGCCCGGTACCGACTCGCCCGACTTTTCCTTGCCCGACGCCGATATGGAGCTGGTCAAACTCTCCCGCTTACGCGGCAAGCATGTCGTACTGTATTTCTACCCCAAGGATGACACCCCTGGGTGCACGGTGGAAGCCATCGAGTTCAGCGACCTGCTGGAACAATTCGACGCCCTCAATTGCGTGATCATCGGCATCAGCCGTGATGACTGCATCAGCCATGCCGATTTCCGCGACAAGCACGGCCTCAGCGTCACGCTGCTGGCGGACGTTGATGGTGAAGCGTGCCAGAAATTCGGCGTATGGCAGGAAAAGGAAAAAGACGGTGTCCGCAAGATGGGCATCGTGCGCTCCACCTTCGTCATCAATAGCACTGGCCAATTGTGTTACTGCAACTACAAGGTTGCGGCCAAGGGCCATGCAGCAGAAGTGCTGCATTTCGTACAAACCCTGCAATCCTCACACTGAAGGAACCCATCATGCAAATCGCCATGAATACCGTTGTTACCATGTCCTACGAGCTGCGCAACAGCGAAGGCGACGTCCTTGAATCCAGTCAGGAGCCGGTGGCTTACCTGCACGGCGGCTATGACAATATCTTCCCGCGCGTGGAAGAAGAGCTGCATGGCAAATCCGTAGGTGACACCGTCGAAATCACACTGGAACCCGCCGATGCCTTTGGTGATTACGATGAAGAGCTGGTTCAGATCGAACCTGCGGCGGCATTCCCGACCAAAGATCTGAAAGTGGGCATGCAATTCGAAGGTGAAGACGAAAAGGGCGATGTGGTCCTTTACACCATCACCAACATCGAAGATGGCAAGGTGGTCGTGGATGGCAACCACCCCTGGGCTGGTGAACGCCTGCTGTTCAAGGCCACGGTCACGGCCGTGCGTTCTGCCAGCAAGGAAGAAGTCGAGCACGAGCATGTGCACGGCGCCGGCGGCCATCACCACTAAGCCGCCTCAACAATGGCGTCAGGTCTGCGCTTGATCTAACAACTTGCGCAGGCTGTAGACCAGCTCCAGCGCCTGCTTGGGTGTCAGGTCGTCAGGGTCGATACGATCCAGTTCCATGACGACCGGGTGCTCTGCAGGCGTTGCTGTTTCCGGCGCCACCGCAGCGAACATGTCCACCTGTGGCGTGTGTCCCTGTTGCGCCACACTTTGTTGTTCCAGCAGCGCCAGTTTGCGCTTGGCTGCCGCCACTACTGTGCGCGGGATCCCCGCCAGCTGAGCCACCTGCAGGCCATAACTCTGACTGGCAGGCCCTTCCTCCACGGCATGCAGGAACACGATGCCACTACCATGCTCCACTGCATCCAGATGCACGTTGGCCGCCTGTTTGAACTCCTCCACCAGCCGCGTCAGCTCGAAATAATGCGTGGCGAACAGAGTATAACTGCGGTTCTTCTCCAATAACTGCTTGGCCACCGCCCAGGCTAGCGCCAGCCCATCGAAGGTGGACGTACCGCGTCCGATCTCGTCCAGCAACACCAGGCTGTGTGGTGTGGCGTTATGCAGGATGTTAGCGGTTTCGGTCATCTCGACCATGAAAGTGGAGCGGCCACCGGCCAGGTCATCCGAGGCACCGATACGCGTGAAGATGCGGTCAATGTTACCGATCACGGCCTGCTGCGCTGGCACAAAACAACCACAATAAGCCAGCAACACGATCAGCGCGGTCTGGCGCATGAAGGTCGACTTACCGCCCATATTGGGCCCGGTGATCAGCAGCAGCTGCCGGTAAGGGCTAAGCTGTACATCGTTGGCAATGAAAGGCTGCGCCAGCTGTTCCACCACCGGATGTCGCCCGGCCAGGATACGCACGCCGGGCTCAGCCGTGAATTCGGGCGCCACATAAGCCAGCGCACGGGCACGTTCAGCATAGCAACACAGCACATCCAGTTCGGCGATGGCCTGGGCATTGGTCTGCAAAGGACTGATGAACGGTGCCAGCGCATCCAGCACCTGCTCGTACAACAGCTTCTCGCGCGCCAGTGCCCGGTCGTTGGCCGACAGCACCTTGTCCTCAAAGGTCTTGAGTTCGGGGGTGATGTAACGCTCCACGTTCTTGAGCGTCTGGCGGCGACGGTATTCCGCTGGCGCCAGCTCGGCCTGGGCGCGGCTCAGCTCGATGTAAAAACCATGCACGCTGTTGTATTCGACCTTGAGGTTGGCAAGACCGGTGCGCTCACGCTCCTGCGCTTCGAACGCCAGCAGAAAATCGCCGCAATCGGTCTGGATGGAGCGCAACTCGTCGAGCTCGGTATCGAACCCGGTGGCGATCACGCCGCCCTCGCGCAGCACGGCAGCGGGTTCTGGCTGGATCGCGGCCTGCAGCAATTGCAGCACATGTTGCGGAGACTGCAGGCGCACGGTTAGCTGCTGCAGCAAAGGTGCATCCACTGCTGCGACCGTCTGCTGCAAGCCCGGCAAGGCCTGCAGACTGTCGCGCAATGCAGACAAATCACGTGGGCGTGCCGAACGCAGCGCGATACGCGCAGTGATGCGCTCCATGTCGGAAACAAGCCGCAACTGTGGCCGCAGGGCATCGCCGCTATCGTCATGCAGCAAAGCGGAGACCGCCGTGTGCCGCGCCGCAACGGCCGCCTGTGAACGCAAGGGATGGTGCAGCCAGTGCCGCAACAAGCGAGCGCCCATGGCGGTCTGTGTGGTATTGAGCAAGGCATACAAGGTAGGGGCTGGCTCGCCGCGCAAGGTCTGATCGATCTCCAGATTGCGGCGTGTGGCCGCATCCAGCTGGATGTATTGACCGCCCTGCTCCACGCTCAGGCCGGTGATATGCGGCAGAGCGGTGCGCTGGGTATGCTTGACGTAATCGAGCAATGCACCGGCAGCGGCAATCGCGGCGTGCAAACCGTCGCAGCCAAAGCCATCCAGATCGTGGGTGTTGAACTGCCGGGTCAAGCTTTGTCTGGCTGTATCCAGATCGAATTGCCAGGTGGCCAGGCGACGTTTTGGACATTTGCAGCCAGCCAGCGCCGCATGCTCAAAACCATCTGCGCACAACAACTCGGCTGGCGCGATACGCTCCAGTTCCTGCGCCAGCATGCCAGGCGCAACCTCACTCAGCACGAACTGGCCAGCGGCCAGATTCAGGCTGGCCAGGCCGATCACGCTCTGCTCCTGCCAGACGGCTAGCAGCCGATTGTCACGCGTCTCGTCCAGCAAGGCGCTGTCGGTGAGCGTGCCCGGCGTGAGGATGCGCGTGACCTGGCGCTCTACCGGGCCCTTGGCTTTGGCCGGGTCGCCCACTTGCTCGCAGATGGCCACCGCTTCGCCCAGTTTGCTGAGTTTGACCAGATATTGCTCGGCCGCATGGTAAGGAACACCTGCCATACGTATCGGCTCACCATTCGACGCGCCGCGCTTGGTCAGCGTGATGCCGAGCAGGCGTGCCGCTTTTTCTGCATCGTCATGGAACAACTCGTAAAAGTCACCCATGCGATAAAACAGCAACATATCGGGGTATTGAGCCTTGATGCTGAGATATTGCCGCATCATCGGTGTGTGGCTGACAGCCTGGTCGAGCAGGTCACTCATCAGACAAACCTGCGCAGGAAAATGAGGGGGGATTTCATGCGCCTGATTATAGCATCGGCACCCTGGGGCTCCGGTGCCGTAGCAGTGCCAGACAACATAGCGCCATACGCGCGAACCCTGCCAAATCTCAGCTGCGCCGGAACGGTGCGCGCTCGTCCAACTCGTCCACATACTCGCTGATGTGTGCTGCTTCCAGCTGCAGATAACGCTGGATGGCAGCGGCGAACTCGTCCCTGGCAATGTGATGGTAGGAGCAGGTCGGCCTCGCCTTGAAGCCACGCGCCAGCTTGTGCTCACCCTGCGCGCCGCCTTCAAAATAACGCACGCCCTGCTCTATGCAGAACTCCTGCCCCTGGTAATAGCACAACTCGAAATGCAGTCCAGGCACCATGCGTGTAGCCCCCCAGTAGCGCCCATACAGCGCCTCGCTACCGTAAACGTTCAAGGCAGCAGCCACCGGCTCACCCTCCTGCTCGGCCATGATCATGAGCAGGTGCTGTGGCATGTGCTCGGCGATGCGCTTGAAGAAATCGGCATTCAGGTAGGGCGTGGAGCGATGCTGCTGGTAGGTGTTGCAGTAACACTGATAGAAAAAATCCCAGTCCGCTGCGCTGATCTGGTCACCGGTCATACGACGCACGCTGATACCGGCCTTGATGAGCTTGCTGCGTTCCTGACGGATTTTCTTGCGCTTGTCCGCCGACAAGGTAGTGAGGAAGGCCTCAAAGCTGGCATAGCCGCTATTCTCCCAGCGGAACTGCACACCATCACGGCGCAACCAGCCTGCCGCCTGCAGCAGGTGTTGAGTCTGGCCTTCCGGAAACAGGATGTGGGCGGAAGAAAGCTGGTATTGCTGCAGCAACTGTTTCAGGCCATCCAGCAACAGGGCTTGCGCCGCGATATCATCAGGCTCAGCCAGCAAGCGCGGCCCGCTCACCGGCGTGAACGGGATGGCACTCAACAACTTGGGATAATAGCTGCTGCCGTAGCGGGCGTAGGCATCGGCCCAGGCCCAGTCGAACACATATTCGCCGTAGGAATGGCTTTTGAGATAAAGCGGCATGGCCGCACGCAAACGCTGACCGGATCGCAGCACGAGATGGAAAGGTTGCCAGCCGGTTTCGCTGCTGACGCAGCCGCTGGCTTCGAGTGCGTTCAACCAGGCATGGCTGAGCAGAGGCAGGCCGGGATGCAGGGCATCCCACTCCTCCGCAGCGATTTCGCTGATGGCACCAGCGACAAGCAGTTGATCAACGTCCATCAAGATCGATTAAACCACGAGACGGGTCGAACGGATCAGCAGAAGCGACATTCCAGGCAGGGATTTTAGAGGGCGCTTTTCCGGCGATTGACGGAGGCGGCTTGTTTGTTCTTGGCTTTTTCGGCCTCGGCTTTCTCAGCCCTTTCCGTTTCCGCAGCAAGCAAAGCCTCTTGCTGCATCTTGAGCAGGTGAGCACGTTGCCGTTCCAGAGCACGTGCCTGCGCCTGTTCCAGTTCGTTGAGGGTGATCACGCCATCACCGTTGAGATCGACCACACTGAACTGGCGCGCTATCTGTGGCATGGTTTCAGTGGCTTCCTCGCGACTGATGCTGCCGTCGTTGTCCTTGTCGGAGCCCAGGAACCGCTCCTGGATGCGCTGCCGCATCACCCGGCGACGTTCTTCGATCTGCACATGGGCAGGGTCGATGCTTCTGGAGTAGTCGTCGAGGTCCTTGCGCAAGCGCATCAACTCTTCCATGCTGACACGCTGTTCCAGCGTGGCCTTGATCACGGCATTGGCAGGCGCCTCGGTGATCACCTGGACGTCACTATCGTTACCAGCCTCGCTATTGAAGCTGGCATCAGCAAGTTTGCTATTGGGGATATTTTTCGGGCCAGCTTGGGCTGGCATGACAAAACCACACAACAGACACACCAGCACGATAGCTGATCTGCTGTCACTCCCCCGGTATTCAGTTGCGTGCATTGTTGTTATTCACCATAAGTCAGAGTCCCAGAAACTGCCAACTACGTCAGTCTTCGAACGACGCCCTGCTGATGCTGCTTATTATTGGTTGCGCGCGCGGCTGCACATGCGCTTATAGAGCCTGATTCATCGGGAAAGTTTGTATTTTATTTATGGTATCGCCGCCTGGACGACACTTTCCCCGTTGAATCAGCCGCCATCATGACGCATCCATGTAAATCGAATGTTTCACGTATTGCGCACATTGTAAAAATTTGTAACGGGATTGCAGCGATTTTTCTGCATCGAAATCAGCACATTTAGCTTAGAATTAGTGCTATCGAATTCAGGCTTGCAAGCACATTAAAGAATACGGCCTATGCAAACTCCAGGCAAACGAATCCTGATGGTAGACGACGACCTGCGCATGCGCGAGCTGCTGCAGCGCTACCTCAGTGAGCAAGGCTTCTCGGTCAAGACCGTCTCCGACAGCAAGGAGATGGACCTCGCCATGGCGCACGAGCACGTCGACATCCTGGTGCTGGACCTGATGCTGCCGGGCGAAGACGGCCTGGCCATCTGCCGCCGTCTGCGCGCGGCTGGCAGCCACATGCCCATCATCATGCTGACCGCACGTGGCGACGAGGTGGACCGCATCATCGGCCTGGAGATGGGCGCTGATGATTACCTGCCCAAGCCCTTCAATCCCAGGGAATTGCTGGCACGTATCAATGCCGTGATGCGCCGCCAAAGCCGCAGCATCCCCGGTGCACCTGATAGCGATGGCGAGCAGATCAGCTTTGGCGAATTCGTGTTCGACCCTGCCACACGCAGCCTGAGTCGCAACAACATGGTGATCTCGATGACCAGCGGCGAGTTCGCGCTGCTCAAGGTGTTCGTCGATCATCCACGCCAACCGCTGTCACGCGACCGCTTGATGCAACTGGCGCGTGGCCGCGAACTGGATGTGTTCGATCGCAGCATCGATGTACAGGTGTCACGCCTGCGTCGCATCATCGAACCGGACCCGGCTCATCCACGTTATCTGCAAACCATGTGGGGCTTCGGCTATGTGTTCATCCCTGACGGCGAGCTGCAAAAAAGCTGACCCAGGGCAGCGCCAATGCCCATGAACCTGTTACCACGCACCCTGCTGGCCAGACTGATGCTGCTGATCGCGCTACTGCTTGCGGTCGGCCAGTTCGCTGCACTCAAGTTGTTCGATTACTTCGAACGCGAACCACGCGCCATCGCCGCTGCCTTGCAAGCCATCACCGTGGTCAATTTCACCCGGGCCGCGCTGCTGGCCTCGCACGAGAACCGGCGGCTGGCCTTGTTATCCGAACTCTCCGGCCGTGAAGGTGTGCGTGTCTATGCCGCCGACTTGCTGGAACAGGTGGAACCCTTGCCCAAAGACCCGCTGACCCAGATGATCGCGGCCAAGATCCGCGAGCGGCTGGGGCCGAACACGCTGGTCGCCGTCAACCACTACGGTCTGGACGGGCTGTGGGTGACCTTCAACATCGACCAGGACGACTACTGGGTGGCCATCCCGCGCATCCAGGTGGAGCGCCCGTTCCCCTGGCAGTGGCTGGGCTGGGGTGCCCTGATGTTCCTGTTGTCACTCATCGGTGCCTATGTCATCGCAGCCCGCCTCAACCAGCCGCTCAAACTGCTCGCCAAGGCGGCAGACCGCATCAGTAACGGCGAACAGCCACTGCAACTACCCGAAGAAGGCGCCAACGAGTTGCGCGAGGTATGCCGCACTTTCAACGAAATGACCGAGGCGCTGGTGCGCCTCGACACAGAACGCACCCTGCTGCTGGCAGGAGTGTCACATGACTTGCGCACCCCGCTGGCCAGACTGCGCCTGGCCGTGGAGATGCTGCCGGAAAGCCAGGCAGAAGGCCTCAAGGCTGGCATGATCCAGGACATCAACGACATGGATAACATCATCCATCAGTTCCTGGATTTCGTGCGTGGCGTGGAAGGTGAACCAGCGCAGATGTCGGATGTGAACATGCTGCTGCGTTCCATCGCCGAGCGCCATGAACGTGCCGGGCGGGCCCTGCGCCTCAACCTGTCGCCTACCCACCTGATCCCGCTGCGCGAGTTGGGCATGCAGCGCTTGCTGGGCAACCTGATCGACAACGCGTTCAAATACGGACGTGGCGAGGTGATCGTCACCTCCCGCATCAATGCTGGCTCTTATGTGATCAGCGTACTGGACAACGGGCCGGGGATCCCGGCTTCGCAGATGGCGCGTCTGCTGCGCCCGTTCGAACGCATGGACAAGGCGCGTGGCAACGAAGGTGGCACCGGGCTGGGCTTGGCGATCGCGGACCGCATCGCCAAGCTGCACAAAGGCAAGCTGGAACTGCTGAATCGCCCACAGGGCGGCCTGGAAGCGCGACTGACGCTGCCTATCCAGCCTTGAGAGATCTGGCGGCACCGGGATACAGCCGCCGCATGGCATGCGTCAGGGCGCAGGCTCGAACCAGGCCAGCTTGTCGCGCAGTCGCACCACGTCTCCAATGATGGTCAGGCACGGCGGCTTCATGTCTGCCGCCGCCACACGCGCTGCCAGCGTACTCAGATCGCCGACCACCACTTTTTGCCTGACCGTGGTGCCCTGTTGCACCACCGCAGCCGGCGTGGTTGCGGGCAAGCCATGGGCGATGAGTTTTTCACAGATCTGCGCCAGCCCCACCAGTCCCATGTAGATCACCACCGTCTGATTGGGCCGCACCAGTGCAGGCCAGTCCAGCTCGATGCTGTGGTCCTTGAGGTGGCCCGTGGTGAACAGGCAGGACTGCGCATAATCACGGTGCGTGAGTGGAATGCCCGCGTAGGCAGACACGCCATTGGCGGCGCTGATGCCTGGCACCACCTGAAACGGCACACCATGCGCCATAAGGGTTTCGATCTCTTCGCCGCCACGCCCGAAGATGAACGGATCGCCGCCTTTCAGGCGCAATACCCGCTTGCCTTCCTGGGCCAGACGCACCAGCAAGGCATTGATCTCTTCTTGCGGCAAGGTGTGCTGATCACGCGCCTTGCCTACATAGATCAGCTCCGCATCACGGCGCACCAGCTCCATGACTTCCTTGCTGACCAGTTTGTCGTAGACGCAAACGTCGGCCTGCTGCATGAGGCGCAAGGCGCGGAAAGTGAGCAGGTCCGGGTCGCCCGGACCGCCACCGACCAGATAGACTTCCCCATGATGTACATCGGCCGCGCCTTGCAGGGCTTCATTCAAGGCCACACGGGCAGCCGCCTCCTGACCGGACAGCACACGCTCGGCGATCGGCCCCTGCATCACCTGTTCCCAGAAGATGCGGCGCTGCTGGGTGGTGGCGAACCTCTGCTTGACCGCACCACGGAACTCGGCTGCCAGTGCGGCCAGACGGCCATAACTGGCAGGCACCAGCGTCTCGATGCGTGCACGCAGCTGACGCGCCAGCACCGGCGCCGCACCGCCACTGGAAATGGCGATCAGTAACGGTGAGCGGTCCACGATGGAGGGCATGGTAAAGGTACATAGATGCGGCACATCGACCACATTGACCGGGATGTTGGCCGCAACAGCGGCCGCATGCACCGCGCGGTTGACCGCTTCATCGTCAGTAGCCGCGATCACCAGGCAAGCGGCCTGCAGGTGGCTGGGCTCGAACAGCGCCTGCACATGCTGCAAGGCGCCTGCATCGGCCAGCTCACGCAGTTCCGGGTGCAGCTCCGGGGACACCAGTTGCACCGCTCCACCGGCCCGCAGCAGCAGGCTGACCTTGCGCGCCGCCACTTCACCACCACCGATCACCACGCAGTGACGGCCCGTTATGTTCATAAAAATCGGTAATGCATCCATGCGCGCATTTTACTCTGCAATTGGCATTCCCCAGCGGCTCCGCTACAATCCCGACTTAGTTTTCTGTTTTATTGAGACATTTTGCAACCGCACCCTGCCCGCCCAGACATCACCATTTCTGGCGCCACCACCGCCGCATCCAGCGCAGCTTGTTCAGGCGCCATACGATGAGCGTGCCCAAAAACAATCCGCCCAAGGTGTACATCAAGACCTTCGGCTGCCAGATGAACGAGTACGACTCCTCGCGCATGGCAGACCTGCTGCATGCCACGGACGGCATGGAAGCCACCGATAACCCCGAAGACGCCGATGTCATTCTGCTCAACACCTGCTCGGTGCGAGAGAAAGCACAGGAAAAGGTGTTCAGCCACCTGGGCCGCTTCATTCCCATGAAGCAGAAGAACCCGAACCTGGTCATCGGCGTAGGCGGTTGCGTGGCCAGTCAGGAAGGCGAGAACATCGTCGCACGCGCGCCCTATGTGGATGTGGTGTTCGGTCCGCAAACGCTGCACCGCCTGCCGGACATGATCAGCGCCAGACGCCATAGCGGTGTCGCGCAGGTGGATATCCGCTTCCCCGAGATCGAGAAATTCGACCAACTGCCGCCGCCGCGCGTCGAAGGTGGCGCGGCTTTCCTGTCCATCATGGAAGGCTGCAGCAAATATTGCACCTTCTGCGTCGTGCCTTACACGCGCGGCGACGAAGTATCGCGCCCCTTCGCGGACATCCTGCTGGAAGCTGCCCAACTGGCCGAGCAGGGCGTCAAGGAGATCACCCTGCTGGGTCAGAACGTGAATGCCTACCGCAGCGAGACGGATGACGGTGGTGCGGCTGATCTCGCGCTGTTGATCGACTACATCGCCGAGATCCCGCAGATCGAGCGCATCCGCTATACCACTTCTCACCCTAACGAGATGAGCCCGGCCTTGATCGACTGCTTCGCGCGCATCCCCAAACTGGTATCGCACCTGCATCTGCCGGTGCAGGCCGGCGCAGACCGCGTACTGATGGCGATGAAGCGCAACTACACCGCGCTGCAATACAAATCGGTGATCCGCAAGCTGCGCCAGGCGCGTCCGGACATCTGCATCACCTCGGATTTCATCGTCGGTTTCCCAGGCGAGACCGAAGCAGATTTTGAAGCCACGCTCAAGCTCATGCGCGAGATCGAATTCGATTTCAGTTTCAGCTTCATCTACAGCAGCCGTCCCGGCACGCCTGCCGCCTACCTCGGCGACGACACACCGGAAAGCGTCAAACTGGAGCGCCTGGCGCGCTTGCAGGCCCTCAACGAAGCGCAAGGCAAGGCCATCAGCGAGCGCATGGTGGGCAGCATACAGCGCGTGCTGGTGGAGGGGCTGTCCAAAAAGAACGCACTTGAACTGGCAGGCCGCACCGACAATAACCGCATCGTCAATTTCCCGGGCACGGCGACACTGGTCCATCAGTTCGTGGACGTGCGCATCACCGATGCGCAGCCGCATACGCTGCGCGGGGAACTGGTCTGAGCATGCGCGGCCTGAAGCAGGTAATTGAAAACATGAAGTCGAGAATATAAGTGGAAATCACCCTGAGCCCGGAAGACAACCATCGCCTCGCCAATCTGTGTGGCGCGCTGGACGAGAACCTCAAACAGATCGAGGACGCGCTGGATGTCAGCATCGCCCGCCGTGGTGCGCACATCCGCCTGTCGGGTGAAAAAGAAAACATGCAGCTTGCCGCGCAGTTGCTGGAGAGCTTCTATGAGCGCGCCAGGAAGCCCATCGGCCTGGAAGAGATCCAGCTGGGTCTGGTGGAACTGGACAAGCTGAACCCGGACGCCATCGCCAGTACCGCCATGCCGGTGCTGATGACACGCCGTCAGAACCTGCATGGCCGCACGCCGCGTCAGGTGGAATACCTGCAGCAGATCCAGGAATTCGACATCACCTTCGGCATCGGCCCGGCCGGTACTGGCAAGACCTACCTGGCGGTGGCCAGTGCCGTGGATGCGCTGACCCGTGACCGCGTCAAACGCATCGTGCTGGTACGTCCCGCCGTGGAAGCAGGCGAACGTCTGGGGTTTTTACCCGGCGACCTGTCGCAGAAGGTGGACCCTTACCTGCGTCCGCTGTATGACGCGCTGTATGACCTGGCCGGTTATGACACCGTCAACAAGATGTTCGAACGTGGCGCCATTGAAGTCGCGCCGCTGGCTTATATGCGCGGCCGCACGCTGAATCAGAGCTTCATCATCCTCGACGAGGCGCAGAACACCACGCCTGAGCAGATGAAGATGTTCCTGACCCGTATCGGCTTCGGCACCAAGGCCGTGATCACCGGCGATGTCACCCAGATCGACCTGGCACGCGGCCAGAAAAGCGGCCTGATCGAAGCACAGAAGATCCTCAAGGAGGTGCGCGGTATCGCCATGACCCACTTCCTGTCGCAGGACGTGGTACGCCACCCTTTGGTGCAGAAGATCATCAATGCCTATGAAGAATACGACGCCGCCCATGGCGTGCCGGAGCGCTGATGCCTGAGCTGTCACTCGCCGTGCAATACGCCACCACCGCCACGCAAACCCCGTCAGCCCGTCAGTTCCGGCGCTGGGCACGCATCGCGCAGCGCGTGGATTGTGTCGCCACACTGCGCATCGTCGATGCAGAAGAAGGCCGCATGCTCAACCGCGATTATCGTGGCAAGGATTATGCTACCAATGTATTGACCTTCGCCTTGAGCGAAACACCCTTGCTGATGGGGGACATCGTGTTGTGCGCCCCGGTGGTGGAAGCGGAAGCGGCCGCACAGAACATCCCCCTGCTGGCCCACTATGCCCACCTCACCGTGCACGGCATGCTGCACCTGCATGGCTACGACCACGAGACCGATCCACAAGCCGAGCTCATGGAGACCCTGGAATCGCAGATTGTCATACAACTGGGCTACGCTGACCCTTATGCAAGCGAAAAGGATGTAAATACCCCCTTATGAGTGAATCCGAGAGTTGGCTGGAACGCCTGAGCCACCTGCTGCTGCGGGAACCTGAAGACCGCGAACAACTGGTCGAACTGTTACATTCAGCCTACGAGAAGCAATTACTGGATGCCGATGCGCTGGCCATGATAGAGGGCGTGATGCAGGTGTCCGAGATGCAGGTGCGCGACATCATGATCCCGCGCTCGCAGATGGATGTGATCGACATCTCCGATTCGCCGGAGAGCTTCATCCCCTTCGTGATCGAGGCCGCACACTCGCGCTTCCCTGTCATCGAAGACAACAAGGATGACATCATCGGCATTCTGCTGGCCAAGGACCTGTTGCGCTACTACGCCGGTGAGGATTTCGATGTGCGCGACATGCTGCGCCCGGCCATCTTCATCCCGGAATCCAAGCGCCTCAACGTGCTGCTGAAAGAGTTCCGCAGCAACCGCAACCACATCGCCATCGTGGTGGATGAATACGGTGGCGTGGCCGGCATGGTCACCATCGAGGACGTGCTGGAACAGATCGTGGGCGACATTGAGGACGAATACGATTTCGACGAAACCGAAGACAACATCATCCGTGACAGCCAGGGGCGTTACCGCGTCAAGGCACTCACCGAGATCGCCGACTTCAACGCCATCCTGGGCACCCGCTTCAGCGATGAAGAGTTCTCTACCATAGGCGGGCTGGTGGTCAGCAAATTCGCACACCTGCCCAAGCGCGGAGAACAGATCGTGTTCGACCAGCTTAAATGCACGGTATTGCGTGCCGATAGCCGCCGCCTGCACACCATACTGGTGGAGGTACTTGCAAGCGAGCCGGTGATGCCGGATAGTTGAGTCAGCACATCGGCCAGCCACCGCTACCAGATCGCAAACCTGATCTGAATGCAGCAGCAAGCGCCAGCAGCAAGGCGTACAGTCGGGCAATCCAGCAAGCAGGCATGGACCTGGCGCGGGAACTTTAGCGCGCAAACATCTCTCCATGCAGATATTGGAATCAACCAGTCAACGTTAGGGAGTGTAGACCATGAAAGCCATCAGTTTTGTAGTGCTCTTTGCCTGGGCTGGTATCGCCCTGGCGGAACCAGCGCCGGTTGAATCCGCACCTGCGCAAGCCTCTCTGGCCGAGCAGATCCCCACCACGGAAAAAGAATTCGTCAGCGTCATCAATCAATATAGCTCGGCACAACTCATCTCCCAGTTTGGCGAGCCCAGCAAGCGTGACGACTTGAAAGACCGCAAGACCGGTGAAGTGGTGGCCTCTATCTGGCAATACCAGTATCTCAACACCGATGCGGAAGGCCAGTACTACCAGACCACGGAACTGGACATCGTCAACGACAAGGTGGTGATGGTGGTGTTCATGAATAACGATGGCAAGGGCAGCCCTGAAGAAGTGAAAAAGATCGAGATCAAGCCAGAAATGTAAATCAGCTTGTACCCTGGTGCAGATAGGCGCTGGCAGCGGCGAACGCGCATCACGGGTACAAAACCATCACTATAGACATCACCATAGAAAAGGGCGGATAACCGCCCTTTTTCATTTTTCATTTTCCAAATATGGCCATGAACCGAACACGGTACTCACGGGGACGGCAATAAACGCACAACTCACTTCTTGAGATTATCGCGGATCTCGCGCAACAGCAGGATCTCTTCCGGCGTTGGCGCTGGTTCAGAGGGCACTGCGGGTTCTTGCTTGCGCAAACGGTTGATGTTGCGGATCAGGATGAATACCGCGAATGCCACGATGATGAAACTGACCACCGCGTTCACCAGCATGCCGTAATTGAGCGTCACCGCACCAGCGGCCTTGGCCAGCGCCAGTGTGGCGTATGGCGCAGCGGTGGAACCTTCTTTCAGCACAAAGAACAGGTTGCTGAAATCGACATTGCCCAGCAGCAAACCGATGGGCGGCATGATCACATCATCCACCAGCGATTTCACGATAGCGCCAAATGCCGCGCCTATGATGATCCCCACGGCCATGTCCACGACATTGCCGCGCACTGCAAACTCACGAAACTCTTTCAACATGCTGCCAGCCTCCTATGCCATTGCCTTATTCAAGATAGTCTTGTTACGGTGGTTTTTTGCTACAAGCCAGTCGCTATAATGCGGAGCAAGCCCTCATCGAGTCAACCATGAATCCATCATCGCCGCGTCTTCTTTTCCCGTACCTGCTGGCATTGCTGCTGGGGGCAGGTGCCATGTTCGGCTATGCGCCGTTCTATCTGTTCCCGCTGCCGGTGCTGGCGCTGGCTGGCTTGTTCTGGCTGTGGCAGCGCGCCGGCACGGCAGGCCAGGCCGCCAGACTAGGCTTCAGCTTCGGCCTGGGGTTGTTCGGCGCGGGCATCTACTGGATCTACATCAGCCTGCATACCTATGGCGGCATGCCGCCCGCAGGCGCGGCCTTCGCCACCTTCTGTCTGGCCGCTTTTCTGGCGCTGTTCCCCGCACTGGCGGGCTGGCTAAGCAAACACGGTCCAGCGCTGCTGATCACCGCACCGGTGTGGTGGGCACTGGCCGACTGGACGCGGGGCTGGATCTTCACCGGCTTCCCGTGGATGACGGTGGGTTATTCGCAAGTGCCGGGCAGCCCGCTGGCGGGCTATACCCCGCTGCTGGGCATCTATGGCATCTCGCTGCTGACGGCCGCATCCGCCGCCCTGCTGGTGCTGCTATTGCAACCCGCAAAACGCAAACCCGCCCTGCTGGCATTGGTGGGCCTGTGGCTGGCGGGCAGCCTGCTCAAACTGGTGCCGTGGACCACGCCGGATGGCGAACCGGTCAGCGTAGCGCTGCTACAGGGCAACATCAGCCAGGACCTCAAATGGCAGCCTGAAGAAGCACAGCGCACGCTGGATGGCTACCTGCAGCTGGTGCAGAACGCCCAGGCCAAACTGATCGTGCTGCCGGAGACCGCGCTGCCCATGCTGCTGCAACAGGCACCGGAGGATTACCTGCAGGCGCTGGCCGAACACGGCAAGCAGCAACAAGGCGATGTGCTGGTCGGCATCGTGGAATACGAGAACGCGCACTACTACAACACCATGCTCAGTCTGGGCAGCGCCGAGAGTCAGCGCTACCGCAAGAGCCACCTGGTGCCATTCGGCGAATTCATCCCGCTGAAGGCCATCTTCGGCTGGGTGTATCAGGACTGGCTCAACATCCCGCTCACCGACTTCGCACGCGGCGGTTTCGCTCAGCGCCCACTGCAGATCGCCGGGCAGCGGGTCGCCGTGAACATCTGCTACGAAGATGTGTTCGGCGAAGAGATCATCCATCAACTGCCCGAGGCCACGCTACTGGTCAACACCAGCAATGACGCCTGGTATGGCCGTTCCACCGCGGCCTATCAGCACCTGCAGATCTCGCAGGCGCGCGCACTGGAAACCGGGCGGGTGATGCTGCGCGCCACCAACACTGGCGCCACTGCCGTCATCGACCGCGATGGCCGCGTGCTGTCCCAGCTGCCGCATTTCGAGACTGCGACATTGAGCGCTGAAGTACAGGGCTATCGCGGCAGCACGCCGTTCATCGTCTACGGTAATTACGGCTTTCTGTTGCTAGCCTTGCTCATCCTGCTGCTGACCAGATGGCGGGCGCGTGCCTGGTGGTCCATATCGCGCAGTTAAGTCGCGCAGTTAAGTCGCGCAGTTAACAGGAAAGCGCTAGTACCAATCATTGCACAGGCGGCCTTGTCCGGCTTTGGCGCACCCGACTGTCATGCCTGCTTCTAAGCAGTAGCGAAAAGAAGTAAAATCAAGCCCTTTCGCCTGACCCGTCGGACACCATGGCCCTCACTTTTCAACAAATCATCCTGACCCTGCAGCAATACTGGGACAAACAAGGCTGCGCGCTGCTGCAGCCCTATGACATGGAAGTGGGCGCAGGCACCTCCCACACCGCCACCTTCCTGCGCTCGCTAGGCCCGGAACCTTGGAAAGCCGCCTACGTGCAGCCCAGCCGCCGCCCCAAGGACGGCCGTTACGGCGAGAACCCCAACCGTCTGCAGCATTACTACCAGTTCCAGGTGGTGTTAAAACCCGCACCAGCCGACATTCTGGAGCTTTACCTGGGCTCGCTGGAAGCACTGGGCTTCGACCTCAAGCAGAACGACATCCGCTTTGTGGAAGACGACTGGGAAAACCCCACGCTGGGCGCCTGGGGCTTGGGCTGGGAAGTGTGGCTGAACGGCATGGAAGTCACCCAGTTCACCTACTTCCAGCAAGTGGGCGGCATAGACTGCAAGCCCATCACCGGCGAGATCACCTACGGCCTGGAACGTCTGGCCATGTACCTGCAGGGCGTGGAGAACGTCTACGACCTGACCTGGACCGTCGATGCGGCTGGCAAGCGCCTGAGCTATGGCGATGTCTACCTGCAAAACGAAAAAGAACAATCCGCCTACAACTTCGAACACAGCGATGCCGAGTTCCTGTTCACCGCCTTTGGCGCACACGAAAAACAGGCCCTGCACCTCATGGAGAACCAGCTGGCCCTGCCCGCCTACGAGCAAGTGCTCAAGGCCGCGCACACCTTCAACCTGCTGGATGCACGCGGTGCCATTTCGGTCACCGAACGCGCTGCTTATATCGGCCGCATCCGCAACCTGGCACGCAGCGTGGCCGCCAGCTACCTGGACAGCCGCGCACGTCTGGGCTTCCCGATGGCCCCCAAAGACTGGGCGGATGAAGTGCTGGCCAAACTGGATAAAGAAAAGAAAGTGGCTTAAGCCCGGCCGACAATGTGACCTTATCATCAACTCACCTGAACTGGATTCCCGCCTGCGCGGGAATGACGAAAATCTATAATGTCTGTTAACAATCTGTTGGTCGAAAACCTGCTGGTCGAATTATTCGTTGAAGAACTACCACCCAAAGCGCTGAAAAAGCTGGGTGACAGTTTTGCCGAAACCCTGTCTGCCAACTTGCGGGCGCAAGGCCTGGCAACAGACGACGCCAAGGTCACCGCTTACGCCTCACCACGTCGTCTGGCGGTGCACATCAGTGATGTTGCCGCACGGGCTGCCGACAAGATGGTCTCGGTGAAGCTGACGCCAGTGACCGTCGGCCTGGATGCTGAAGGCAAGGCTACGCCTGCCCTGCAAAAACGTCTGGCTGCGCTGGGTGCGGATGCCAGCGCCGTTGCCAGCCTCAAGCGTGCCATGGACGGCAAGGCCGAAGCGCTGTTCCATGACAGCCTGGTCAAGGGCGCCAGCCTGCAAGAAGGCCTGCAGGCCGCGCTGACCGAAGCCATTGCCAAGCTGCCCATCCCCAAGGTGATGACCTACCAGCTCGCCAACGGCTGGGACAGCGTCCATTTCGTGCGCCCCGCGCATGGCCTGGTCGCCCTGCATGGCAGTGCAATCGTGCCGGTTTCCATACTGGGCCTGACTGCAAGCAACACCACGCAAGGCCACCGTTTCGAAGCCAGCGTGGACCCTATCGTGGTGAAAGATGCCGACAGTTATGCCGATCAACTCAAGAACGATGGTGCCGTCATCGCCAGCTTCATCGAGCGTCGCGCCGAGATCGCGCGTCAACTGGACGCCGCCGCAGGCAAACTGAACCTGCAGGCCGTGCAGGACGATGCCCTGCTGGATGAAGTGACTGCCCTGGTAGAGCGCCCCAATGTGCTGGTCGGCACCTTCGAGCAGGCGTTCCTGGAAGTGCCGCAGGAATGCCTGATCCTGACCATGAAATCCAACCAGAAGTATTTCCCGCTGCTGGATAGTCAGGGCAAGCTCACCAATCAATTCCTCATCGTCAGCAACATCAACCCGGCGGACGCCAGCGCTGTCATTGGCGGCAACGAGCGTGTGGTACGCCCACGCCTGGCCGATGCCAAGTTCTTCTTCGATCAGGACCGCAAGAAGACCCTGGAATCCCGCCTGCCGAATCTAGACAAGGTGGTGTACCACAACAAGCTGGGCAGCCAGGGCGAGCGCACGCAGCGCGTAGCCGCCATCGCCGCCAGCATCGCACAGCCGCTGGGTGGCGACACGCTGGCCGCCCAGGCCAGACAGGCTGCGCTGCTGGCCAAGGCCGACCTGCTCACCGACATGGTGGGCGAATTCCCCGAACTGCAAGGCATCATGGGCGGCTATTACGCACGCCACGACGGCCTGGGCGAGACCATCGCCGACGCCATTGAAGATCACTACAAACCACGCTTTGCCGGTGACAGCCTGCCGCGCAATCAGGTCGGCCTGTGTGTCGCACTGGCCGACAAGCTGGAGACCCTGGTCGGCATGTTCGGCATCGGCAATGTGCCCACCGGCGACAAGGACCCGTTCGCCTTGCGTCGTCATGCGCTGGGTGTGGTGCGCATGCTGTCCGAAGCTAACGTGGCGCTCTCGCTTGCCACGCTGATCACCCTGGCGGCCGCCAGCTTCAGCACTCTGGACGCTGGTGCCGACACCAAGCTCATCGATTTCATTTACGACCGCCTGTCTGGCGCGCTGCGTGAAGCCGGTTACAGCCCACAAGAGATCGATGCCGTGCTGGCTCTGCGCCCGCAATTGCTGGGTGATATCAGCAGCCGCCTCTCTGCAGTACGCTATTTTTCCGCACTTGCTGAAGCGCCCGCGTTAGCCGCCGCCAACAAGCGTGTGGGCAACATCCTGAAAAAGGTGGAAGGCGAGGTGAACGCTGTCGTGGACACTGCGCTGTTGCAAGAAGTGGCCGAGCAAGCCTTGCATCAGGCACTGGCAGAAACCAAGCCCAAAGCCGACCAGCTGTTCGAAGCGGGTGATTACACCGCCTCGCTGCAGGCACTGGCGGTGCTCAAAGCGCCGGTGGATGCCTTCTTTGACCACGTCATGGTCAATGCCGACGACCCCGCGCTGAAAGCCAACCGCCTGGCTTTGCTGTCGCAATTGCACAAGGCCATGAACCGCGTGGCTGACTTATCCAAGTTGGCAGCTTGAGGCTGGCAGCGTAAGCTAGAGTGAGCTCCAACTAATGAGCGAGACAGCAACAGCGCAAGGCGCACGGAACGCAACGACGATGACAGTACATGTAGTACGGCGAGGATGTGAGTACCGCGCAACACCGCGCTGGTCTGTCGCAGCCATCAGTTTGGAGTTCACGGAATGAAACTCGTCATCCTGGACCGCGACGGCGTCATCAACCACGACAGCGCCCAGTTCATCAAAAGTCCGGACGAATGGAAGCCCATCCCGGGCAGCCTGGAAGCCATCGCGCTGCTGAACCAGAGTGGCTATCGCATCGCCGTGGCCACCAACCAGTCCGGCATCAGCCGTGGCTTGTTCGACATGGCCACGCTCAACGCCATCCACGACAAGATGTACCGTAGCCTGAGCCAGTTCGGCGGCCGCATCGATGCGCTGTTCTACTGCCCGCATGCTGCGGAAACCAAATGCAACTGCCGCAAACCCAAGTCCGGCATGATAGACGAGATCGGCCGCCGTTTCGGTATCGACCTGGAAAGCGTGCCCAGCGTGGGCGATTCGCTGCGTGACCTGCAAGCGGGCACGGCGCGTGGCGCACAGCCCATTCTGGTACTGACTGGCAAGGGTAAACTCACGCAGGAGCAAGGCGAACTGCCGGAGAACACCTGGATCTGCGCCGACCTGGCTGAAGCCGCCACCCGGATCATCGCTGACGGCCTATGATCTACCTGCGTTCCACTCTGTTCATGCTCGGCCAATGGCTGTTCACGCCCATCTTCACCACGCTGGCGCTGTTCACCTTCCCGTTCCCGCCCGTCACGCGCTACCGCTTCATCTCGCTGTGGGCAAAATCCATGCTGTGGTGGCTGCGCGTCACCTGCAAGGTGCGTTATGAAGTGATCGGCCGCGAGCATATCCAGACTTCGCCGTGCATCATTCTGTCCAAGCACCAGTCGGCCTGGGAGACGCTGGCGTTCCAGGAGATCTTTCCGCCGCAAGTATGGGTACTGAAACGCGAGCTGCTGTGGGTGCCGTTCTTCGGCTGGGGCCTGGCGATGACCTCGCCCATCGCCATCAACCGCGCTGCTGGCCGTGAAGCACTCAAGCAACTGGTCTCGCAAGGCAAGGACAGGCTGGCCAAGGGTTTCTGCGTGGTGATTTTCCCGGAAGGCACCCGCATCCCGCCCGGTGAACGTGGCAAATACCACATCGGCGGCGCCTGGCTGGCCAGCCATACCGGCACGCCGGTGACGCCGGTGGCCCACAATGCCGGCGAGTTCTGGGCCAAGAATTCCTTCCTGAGAAAACCCGGCACCATCACCGTGCGTATCGGCCCGCCTATCGTCACCACCGGCCTCAAGATCGACGCGCTCAATCAGCAGGTAGAAGACTGGATAGAGCAGGAGATGACCCGCCTGCCGCGTCCATGAGCCCGCAACAGCTGCAACTGCCGGACGGCAGCCGCATCCCCTACATCTTGCAGCGCCGCGCGCGCCGTACCGTGGGTTTGCGCATCAGTGCCGAAGGCCTGGTGGTGAATGCCCCGGTACGCCTGTCGATCAAAACCCTGGAAACCATGCTGCTCAGCAAAGCGGGCTGGATCCAGTCCAAGCTGCAGGCCCGCCAAGACCATCCGGCTCCGGTCATGCACTGGCAGTCGGGTGCGTCCGTATTGCTGCTGGGTGAAACGCTCACGCTGGACATCCACAACCGTCCCCGACAACGCCAGGTGCAGATAGACGCAGGCCGACTGTCGGTAGGCGTGCCGGATGTGGAGGACACCAGCGCGGTGGCGCGCAAGGTACTGCTCTGGTACAAGCAGCAGGCCGGGCAAGACTTTCAGCGCAGGCTGGAACTCTACGCCGCCCGGCTCGGCGTGCCCACTCCGCCACTCTACCTCTCCAATGCGCGCAGCCGTTGGGGTAGCTGCAACAGCCGTGGCGAAGTCAGGCTCAACTGGCGCCTGATCCAGGCCCCTGCCCACATCATCAACTACGTGGTCTGTCACGAACTCGCCCATCTCAAACAGATGAACCACTCGCCCAAATTCTGGGCCCTGGTCGGCAGCCTGTACCCGGATTACAAATCAGCCGAACACGCACTCAAGCAGATGTCTGCGCAATTGCACGTGATGTCACTTGGCTGAGTGCGCTCAACCCTGACCGCTGCGCAGCATTGCTCACAACCTTACTCGTAATTTGCGCCTCAACCGCGCTGCAACCCTATACTGAACTTATGGCCGCATGCCCCTATGCGGGAAGCGGCCGCACATGCGTGCCACTTCAAGACATTGATTACCGCCGGAGCCTCTGATGGACACTGCACTGAATTCCCTCGTAACCACACTGCTGCAACAGCAAGGCATCGCTTACGACATTGTGGAGATCCCGCTCAGCGAGGACAAAAAACCGGTACGCAGCCTCGAAGAGCTGCTCACCGCAACAGGGCTGGACCCGCGATGCGTGGTCCGCAGCGTGGTGTTCCGTGGCGAATCCGGGCAATTCGTGCTGCTGGCCGTCGCGGGTGGCGGCCGTGCCGACTGGGCCTTGCTGCGCAAGCACCTGGACGAACGTAAACTGCGCATGGCCGAATACGACGAAGTACCGCAAGCCACCGGCTATGTAGTGGGTGCCGTGCCACCCGTCGCCCTGCCCGCGTCCATGCGCGTATTGGTCGATCAAAGCGTGCACGGCTTTGAAACTCTGGTGATCGGCAGCGGCGTGCTGGGCTACGCGCTGGCACTGAAAGGCAGCGAGCTGCTCACACTGCTCGCCCCAGCGGAGCAGGGCAACTTCGTCAAAGAGTAAGGGCGCAGCCGAAGATGCGCCCTCTTAGCTCCCAACCTAATTGAAAAATTAATTAAGCTGTAGTAGTCGCGACCCGATCTGACAGACACCCGATTTGACGGAAGTGACTGTCAGATCAAATTCAGATGTTCAATGTAGTGATTTTATCGTGCCACGCCTCCTTTCCGTCAATTAGCGTTTGCATC
>NZ_RJVP01000002.1 GCF_003730115.1 Pseudomethylobacillus aquaticus
TCGCTTTGGCTTAAATTCTCAAATGAATCTTAGGTGCGTCGGCTCCAGTCATTGCTGACCAGAGCGATTTACAAAGTTTCATTCAAGGTATAAGCACTTGTATCTTGAGTGTCATCCGTCTGCAATCTAACAGCGCCAAACTTGCGTCCGGGGCTATCAAACCATCAGGTGACTGCGTCAACCACAAGCACTCACACCTATCAGTTGTTCATCTTGTTAAAGAGCAGTTTTACTTCTTACTACACAGCGTCAGCAGCCTTGCCGCTTTCGCTTCACTCGCTGCCTTAGCAACGAGAGGTGCGCATTATACAGACCGTTTTCTTTCGGTCAAGTGAAAAATGATTCGATGTTTTGTTTCGTTTTTCACCGCGCTTTGCCTTGTTCAAGCGAGCCGCGCATTCTACAGACCGTATTATTTTGGTCAAGTGAAAAATGAAATTTTTGCTGTGTTTCGTTTTTCACTGCGCCGCTTCGTTCAAGCGAGCCGCGCATTCTACAGCCCTTTTAATATTGGTCAATAGCCAGTGACGAAATAGTTAAAGAATGACTGGATTCCTTACTGGATGGTGATCCTGGCGAATTTTCGCTTGCCCACCTGGGCCACGACAGTAGCGCCACGCGCCAGCATCAAACCCTTGTCCGCCACTTTTTCGCTATCCAGCTTGATGCCGCCCTGCTCGATGGCACGGAAGGCTTCGGACGTGCTGGCCACCAGACCAGCGAGTTTGAGCAATTGCGCTATACCTATAGTATCGGCGTCAGTAGTGACTGTGACTTCCGGCACCTCATCAGGAATGCCGCCACGGGAACGCTGCTCGAAATCGACCAGCGCCTGCTCGGCGGCTTGATGACTATGGAAGCGCGTGACGATCTCCTGAGCGAAGCGCACTTTGATATCGCGCGGGTTGCTGCCAGCCGCAACGGCAGCCTTCCAGCCAGCGATGGTGTCGAGTGATTCAAACGACAGCAACTCGATATAACGCCACATCAGCTCATCGGACACCGACATGATCTTGCTGAAGATGGTATTGGCAGGTTCTGCGACCCCTATATAGTTACCCAGCGACTTGGACATCTTGTTGACGCCATCCAGCCCTTCCAGCAGCGGCATGGTCAACACGCACTGCTGCGCCTGCCCAGCCTGCTTCTGCAGCTCGCGGCCCATCAGCAGGTTGAATTTTTGATCGGTGCCGCCCAGCTCAATATCGGCCTTGAGCGCTACCGAGTCGTAGCCCTGCAGTAAAGGATAGAGGAACTCATGGATGGCGATCGGCTGGTTACTCTTATAACGCTTGGCGAAATCGTCACGCTCCAGCATACGCGCGACGGTGTGGCTGGCCGCCAGCTTGAGCATACCGGCCGCGCCAAGTTGGCTCAGCCAAGTGGAATTGAACACCACCTCGGTTTGCTCCGGCTTGAGTATCTTGAATACCTGCTCACTATAAGAGCGCGCATTCTCCTGCACTTGCTCTGCGGTCAGCGGTGGACGCGTGGCGCTCTTGCCCGTTGGGTCGCCTATCATGCCGGTGAAATCACCGATCAGGAACAACACCTGATGGCCCAGATCCTGGAACTGGCGCAACTTGTTCAGCAGCACAGTGTGCCCCAGATGCAAGTCTGGCGCCGTGGGATCAAAGCCTGCCTTGACGCGCAACGGCTTGCCCGCCTTGAGCTTTTCGATCAGCTCCGCCTCAACCAGCAGCTCGTCGCTACCGCGTTTGATGATAGCCAAATTGTGATGTAAATCCGTCATACCACCTCTAAATCGTTCGTGCGCTTGAGTTTTTTACCCCTTATGGGGTAGTTTGCGCTTCCATGTGCAGATATTTTTCTGTTAGCATCCAGCATCAATGATCTCGTTAAGGCCTGCACCAATGCAGAAGCGTGAGCCTGAATACCAACAAAACATTTTAGCGCAAAACCTGACACATAAAGAACGCAAGCTGCGTTTGCGCTGGCTGATCGTTATTTCAGCACTGCCTTTATTTGGTATCTATGCCGCTTTTGGTATCGCTCCGCAGACCATCACACAAGACATCGTCACCCAAACCATCACCGAAGAAGTACCGTTACCCGTTAGCGAGGCCGTCGCTTTCAATGAATCCTCATACTGGCAAACCGAGGTGGTGCGCCGTGACGACACGCTGGACAGCCTGATCGACCGTCTGAACATCAAGAACACTGAAGCCATAGCCTTCCTCAAGTACAACAACGAAGCCAGTCTGATCGCAGCACATCTGCGTCCAGGTCGCATCATCCGCTCCGAAACCAATGCGGCAGGTGTCCTTTCGCGCCTGGAGTATCAGGTCACCCCGGAACAGACGCTGACCATTGAAGCGGCAGACAATGGCTACCGCCTGGTAAAAGACAGCCCGGACGTGGTGATGCGCAGTGTGTTCAAAGCCGCGACCATCAATAGCTCGCTGTTCGGCGCCACCGATGCTGCCGAAATCCCGGACCAAGTGGCGATCCAGCTGGCCGAGATCTTCTCCGGCGACATCGATTTTCATAGCGACCTGCGCAAAGGTGATCGTCTGGTCGTGGTCTATGAAGTCGGCTACAGCCATGGCGAGCCAGTTCGCTCCGGCAAGGTGCTGGCTGCCGAGTTCGTCAACAATGGCAAGAGCTATCGCGCCGTACTGTTCCGCCACCCGGATGGCCATAGTAATTACTACACCCCTGAAGGCAAGAGCCTGCACAAATCCTTCCTGCGCTCGCCACTGGAATTCACACGTATCAGTTCAGGTTTCAGCTTGGGCCGCTTCCACCCCATTCTGCAACGCATGCGCGCCCACAAGGGCGTGGATTACGCCGCGCCGACCGGCACCCGTGTCAAAGCTGCTGCTGACGGCACGGTGGACTTTGTAGGCGTAAAAGGTGGCTATGGCAATGTGGTGATCCTGCGTCACGATAATGGCATGAAGACCGTGTATGGCCACCTGTCGAAATTCTCCCAGGGCCTGCGTAGTGGCAAGAAGGTATCGCAGAGCGACATCATCGGTTATGTAGGCATGAGCGGTATGGCCACTGGACCACATCTGCACTATGAGCTGCTGCTCAACAACCAGCATCGTGACCCGCTACGTGTCGCTCTGCCTACAGCAGTTCCGATCCCGGCAAAGTACCGTCAGGAGTTCAATCTCGCCAGCAGCAATCTGGTTGCCCAACTGGAGCTTTTGAGCCGCCGCCAGGTTGCAGTACTCGAATAAGGTCCCAGCTCTGGACACGGCGGAGCTGTATATCGGGCTGATGTCCGGCACCAGCCTTGATGCGGTGGATGCCGTTTTGCTGGAACTGCCACCTTCCGGCAATGCCAGCCCGCGGCTAGGCCATCACTACAGCCTGCCTTACTCCACCAGCCTGCGCAGCGAGTTACTCCAGTTACACAAACCTAGCGACAATGAGCTGGAACGCAGCCTGCTGATAGGCAACACGCTCTCCAGACTCTATGCAGAAACGGTGGCCGGCTTGCTGGAAAGTGCAGCACTCCCCCCCTCTGCCATTCGTGCGATTGGCTGTCATGGGCAAACCATACGCCATCGCCCAGAACTCGGCTACACCTTACAGCTGGTCAACTCGGCACTGCTGGCTGAGCAGTGCGATATCACAGTGGTGGCCGACTTCCGTAGCCGCGACATCGCCGCCGGCGGTCAGGGCGCGCCGCTGGTCCCGGCCTTTCACCACGCCATGTTCGGCAGCACGCTGGAACATCGCGTCATCCTGAATATCGGCGGCATCGCCAATTTAAGCAATCTACCGCTGCAAGGCGAGGTGACCGGATGGGATAGCGGGCCCGGCAATATGCTGATGGATGCCTGGATCATGCAGCAGCAAGGCTTGACCTACGACCAGCATGGTGCGTGGGCAGAAACCGGTCAGATCATTCCCGACTTGCTGGCCAGCTTGCTAGCCTTGCCTTATTTCGGTGCATCGCCGCCCAAAAGTTGTGGGCGCGACCAATTCCATATGGATTGGCTGCAACAACAGCTTATTCCCGGATCAAACCCCGCAGATGTGCAGCGCACCTTGCTGGAGCTCTCCGCCATCAGCATTACTGACGCAATCACCGGCTATTGTGGTGCAGTGGACGCGGTCTACTTGTGTGGCGGTGGCGCGTACAATACGGCGCTGGCACGGCGCTTGCAGCAATTGCTGGGTACTGTAAGAATTGAAACTACCGCCGCGCTGGGCATAGCGCCGGAATGGGTAGAGGCAGCGGCCTTTGCCTGGCTGGCGAGACAGACCATGCACCGCAGCACTGGCAACCTGCCTGCGGTCACCGGTGCACGCGGCCCACGCGTGTTAGGCGCGATTTATTATAACTAGGCTGCCAAAACAGCCCATCAACCAAGAAACATCATGAGCAAAGCAACCAAAGTCACCCTCACTTTTGATAACGGCGACCCGCCTATCGAATTACCGATGTTATCCGGGAATATGGGGCCGGATGTCATCGACATTCGCAATCTGGGCAAACATGGGGTGTTCACCTACGATCCAGGGTTTCTGTCGACCGCCTCCTGTCCGTCCGCGATCACCTACATCGACGGCGAGCAAGGTCTGCTCTACTACCGTGGTTATCCAATCGAGCAGCTAGCCGAACATAGCGACTTCCTCGAAGTCGCCTATCTGTTGATGCACGGCGAACTGCCGGATGCCGATCAGCGCTCCAACTTCACCAGCACCATGATGAAACACACCATGTTGCACGACCAGCTAACCAATGTGTTCCGTGGCTTCCGCCGTGATGCGCACCCGATGGCGGTCATGGTCGGTGTAGTCGGCTCCATGTCGGCGTTCTATGAGGAAGTCACCGACGTACGTGACCCCAACAACCGACTGGCTGCCGCCTATCACCTGCTGGCCAAGGTGCCGACCATCGCGGCCTGGAGCTACAAGTACAACATCGGCGAGCCGTTCATGTATCCGCAGAACCACTTCAACTATGCGGAAAACTTCATGCAGATGATGTTCGCCACGCCCTGCGAAAAATACGAGCCTAACCCTATCCTCGCCAAAGCGTTCGAACGTATCCTCATCCTGCATGCCGACCATGAGCAGAACGCCTCGACATCCACGGTGCGCCTGGCGGGGTCTAGCGGTGCCAACCCGTTCGCCTGCGTCGCAGCAGGCATCGCCTCGTTATGGGGCCCGGCGCACGGTGGCGCCAATGAAGCCACGCTCAAGATGCTGGAAGAGATGGGCGATGTTAGCCGCATCGGTGAATTCATCAAGCGCGCCAAGGACAAGAGTGACTCCTTCCGCCTGATGGGGTTTGGCCACCGTGTGTATCGGAACATGGACCCGCGCGCTTCCATCATGCGTGAGACCTGCCACCAGGTGCTGGACGAGCTTGGGCTGCACAATGATCCGATGTTCAAGCTGGCGTTGAAACTGGAGCAGATCGCGCTGGAAGACGAATACTTCGTGAACCGCCGCCTGTATCCGAATGTGGATTTCTATTCCGGCATCGTGATGCGCGCCATGGGCATCCCGAACTCCATGTTCACGGCCATTTTCGCGCTGGCACGCACCGCAGGCTGGGTAGCGCAATGGAACGAGATGAATAGCGACCCGGAGGCCAAGATCGGGCGTCCACGTCAGCTTTATATGGGTGCGACGCGACGCGATTATGTGCCTATGGATGGCCGCTAAGGTTCAGCATTGACATCACAGGCGGCCATATCACAGGCAGCTAGATCAAAATATCAGCCGTAACGGTGGACAACAAAAAAGGGGCAGCAGCCCCTTTTTTGTTATTCATCAGTACGCTGAATGCGTAGAGAATGGATCAGGCAGAGAACGACGAACCGCAGCCGCAGGTGCTGGTTGCGTTCGGATTACGGATCACGAACTGCGAGCCCTGCAGGCTGTCCTGATAGTCGATCTCGGCACCGGTCAGGTATTGCAGACTCATCGGGTCGATCAGCAGGACCACATTGTCCTTCTGCACCTGGGTGTCATCGTCATTGACGCTGTCTTCAAAGGTGAAGCCATACTGGAAACCGGAGCAGCCACCGCCACTGACGAATACACGCAGCTTCAGGTCAGGTGAGCCCTCTTCCTCGATCAGTTCTTTTACTTTTTTTGCCGCATTGTCGGTAAAGACCAATGGGCTAGGCATTTCAGCAATTGCGTTCATGATGTAAATCCTTCATTCATTTAGTAATTCATTATCGCGCCCGCACGTCATGCGGTCAACCAAGTCATTAATTTTCAACCATTTTGATTTGTGGCGCATCGTTGCTATCTGCCAGCGGTACCAGCTTGCCTTCTATGACAGCGCCGGTATGCATCTCCAGCGATTTGTAATACACATCACCCACGATTCTCGATTTAGGCTGCAATTCGATGAATTCGTTCGCACGCACCGGGCCGACCACGTTACCGTTCAACACCAGATGCGAAACCGTCACTGCACCCTCTACCTGCGCCTGCTCACTCAACACCAGCGCACCGACCGCACCCGGCGCTTCGTTGATGTCGCCGTTCACAATCCCGTCTACACGCAAACCGCCGCTGAAGTGGATATTGCCCTCTATCCTGGTGCCAGCACCGATCAAGGTGTCGATCTTGCTGGGCATCTTGTTCTTGTTTTTTGAAAACATCATGCATTCCTTCAAATGACAGGCTGGCAATGACTGAGCCGTCGTCATAACGACGACGCTAATCCGCCAGCGTTAACTGTTGTGTGAGGCCGGGTTTCTTTGCGCCAGTTTCCGTGAATGTCAGCTCTGCAGTGCCTGCATGCAAGGCATGCGGCACCTTGAGGCTGCCGGTGACACGTTGATAATACTTGAAATTCAGGTTGATGGCTGTGGTAGCGACCGCTTCGGTCCCGGCTGCCCTGATCACCAGGCGCAAACCACCACTGACTTCCTTGCTGTTCTTGCCGGGCTGCACCAGCATGATGTCATAGTCATATTGGTCAGGCTGCGCCGACTTGCTCACGCTAAAACTCTGCAGCTTCAATTTACCCAGCTCGGCCGGCGTGTTCATGATGTTCTTGTAGAACGCGACATCTTCCTTGAGCGTGGTACTTTCCTGCTGCAGCTGCGCCAGCTCCTTGGTCAAGGTTTCCTGCGCCACACGCTCGATCTGTAACTGACGCTCCTGCTGCACCAGCGCAACTTGCAACACTTCATTCTGGGCCTGCGCACGTACCAGCCGTTGATTCAGGCCATTCAGGTCTGCCAGGCCGAACTGCCAGTACGCGATCAAATAGCCCACACCACCGCACAAGCCAAGAGCCGCCAGCCACCAGTACCAGGGACGGCGTGACTTGATCGACAGCGTGCTGACAGCCAGCTTGGAATGACCTCGCAATCGACGGTACGGATACTTCATCGTTGATGCCACCTAAGGCAGCAGAGGCACCACATTGAGTCCGCTGGACTCGTCCAGATCGAACATGATGTTCATGTTCTGTACCGCCTGGCCAGCAGCGCCCTTGACCAGATTGTCGATCACCGACAGCACCACCACGGTGTCGCCACCTTGCGGCTGATGCACGGCGATGCGGCACTGGTTGGAACCGCGCACGGAACGTGTCTCCGGATGCATGCCTTTGGGCAGCACATCGACAAAGCGCTCATCGGCATAGCGCGCTTCGAACAAGGCCTGCAGATCCACCTGACCCGTCAGGCGCGCGTACAGCGTTGCGTGGATCCCACGGATCAGTGGGGTCAGATGCGGTACAAAGGTCAGGCCGACCGCGTCACCATGCATGCGTGCCAGCCCCTGGCTGATCTCGGGCAAATGCCGGTGGCCAGCCACACCATAAGCCTTGAAATTGTCACCGGCCTCAGCAAACAGGCTATGCACTTCGGCCTTGCGACCTGCACCACTGACACCGGATTTGGTATCGGCGATCAGGTAGGCGCTATCGATCACACCCGCTTCCAGCAAAGGCATGAAGCCCAGCTGCACCGCTGTTGGATAACAGCCAGGGTTGGCGATCAGACGCGCGCCACGGATCTGCGCACGGTTCTGTTCCGGCAAGCCATATACCGCTTCTGACACCAGGTCAGGACAGGCGTGGGTCATGCCATACCACTTCTCCCAGACAGCGATGTCCTGGATACGGAAATCCGCCGCCAGATCGATCACACGCACGCCCTTGTCCAGCAAGGCACGTGTCTGCTGCATGGCCACGCCGTTGGGCGTTGCAAAAAACACCACGTCACACTGGCCCAGGTCCACCTGGGCCGGGTCCACGAACGGCAGGCTCACATAGCCACGCAGGCTGGGGAACATGTCAGCCACCGGCATGCCGGCTTCACCACGCGAGGTGATCGCCACCAGTTCCACCTGCGGGTGCACAGCCAGCAAACGCAACAACTCGACACCGGTATAGCCTGTCCCGCCGACGATACCCACTTTGATCTTTTGCATACTTTTCACCTTGGTCCGGGCTTGCATAGTAACAAATGCAAGCTAAATAACAAAAAAGCCGCACAGTGTGCGGCTTTTTTGAGTCATCCAGATTAACGCTTGGAGAACTGTTTACGACGACGCGCCTTGCGCAGGCCGACTTTCTTACGTTCTACTTCACGTGCATCACGGGTCACGAAGCCTGCCTTGGACAGGGCGCTCTTCAGCGCTGCATCGTAGTCGATCAGGGCACGCGTGATACCGTGACGTACCGCACCAGCCTGGCCGGATTCACCGCCACCGACCACATTCACCAGAATGTCGAAGCTAGCCAGGTTCTCGGTCAGTTCCAGCGGTTGACGCAGGATCATGCGGGAGGTGACGCGGGAGAAGTATTCGTCAACAGGCTTGTCGTTTACAACGATATTGCCGCTACCGGACTTCAGGAACACACGGGCAACCGAACTCTTGCGGCGGCCAGTACCATAGTTGTATTTACCAATCATCGCTTAATCCTTAAGCCTGGCTTTGAATAACCAGAGGTTGTGGCTGTTGTGCAGCATGGTCATGCTTAGCACCGGCGTAGACTTTCATCTTGCGGAACATGGCGTAACCCAGCGGACCCTTAGGCAGCATGCCCTTGACCGCTTTTTCCAGCGCACGGCCTGGGAAGCGTTCCTGCATCTTGGCAAAGGTCGTGGTGGAGATACCGCCAGGGTAACCGGAGTGGCGGTGATACTGCTTGTCGCCCGCCTTGTTGCCGGTCACTTTGATCTTGTCGGCGTTGACCACGACAATGTAGTCGCCCGTGTCCACGTGCGGCGTGTAAATGGTTTTATGCTTGCCACGCAGGCGGTGAGCGATCTCACTTGCCAGACGGCCAAGCACCAGGTCGGTGGCATCTACCACGAACCAATCGCGCTTTACTTCATGCGCTTTTGCGGAAAAGGTTTTCATCGGACTACTCAATAATCGCTGAAAAAATCAAGAGGCGGATTTTATGTCATGCCCGAGCGCCTTGTCAAACGCTATCTTGGAATCAATGACATATTTATCCATCGTATTTAGATCAACCGCTAAAACGGTGCTACATAACTGAGCACTACACCGGCAAAAATCACCGCACCCAGCCAGTTGTTGTGCAGAAACGCGCGGAAACACGCGCTGCGTTCACGCAGCCGGATAAGCCGGTAATGATACACGGCGATGGCGCCCGCCGCTAATAATCCCACAGCATACGGCCAGCCCAGGCCACTTTGCCTGCCCACATAGGCCAGCAGCAGCAAGGTCAGCGCATAGCAGACCATGATAGCCAGCACATCGTAGCGCCCGAAGCAGATCGCTGACGAGCGGATGCCGATCTTGAGGTCATCTTCCCTATCCACCATGGCATATTCGGTGTCATACGCGATGGCCCAGCACACATTGGCCAGCAACATCCACCAGGCGATGGCAGGCACCTCACCGGTCTGTGCGGCGAAGGCCATGGGAATGCCAAAGCCGAAGGCAATGCCAAGATAGGCCTGCGGGATGGCCAGAAAGCGCTTGGTGAGCGGGTAGCTGGCAGCCAGGAACAAGGCCGGGAACGATAAGGCCACGGTCAGCGCATTCAGCTGTAACACCAGCGCAAACGCCAGCACCACCAGCAGCAAGGTCAACAGCAAGGCCTCTCGCACACTGACCTGTTTGGCCGCCAATGGCCGCAAGCGCGTACGCTGTACATGCACATCGAAGTTGCGGTCCGCGATGTCGTTCATGACACAGCCCGCCGAACGCATCAACACGGTGCCCAGCACAAAAACACCCAGCACCTTCAACTCCGGCTCGCCCTGCGCCGCGATCCACAAAGCCCATAAGGTGGGCCACAGCAACAGCAGGATGCCGATGGGCTTGTCCAGCCGCATCAGCCGCAGATAGGCATTCAACTTGATACGCATCAGTACAGGAGCTCCGGCAAGAACACTTCGGTCACCAGCAAGCGCGCGCGTCCCAGCCTGAACACGGAACGCCTGGCCCACAAGCTGGAAGGCGGCGCGGCCAGATGCGCGCTGGCGCGTTGAAACAAGGGATGGTGCGCATGCAATGGCTTGAATTGCAGATGGGTACGCTTGACCCTGGGGTCAGCGAACAAGGCCCCGCCCAGCGGACGGTTACCCAGCCGCCCCAAGCCGCGCCAAGGCCCACGCAGACTGGCATGCGGGATCACACTGTGCGCGAACACACAGATCACGCCATCACAACTGAGCTGCACTTCACGCAGCAAGGCATGCTGGCGCGGCTTCAGCTGCAGCAATGCGGCTTCATCGCGCTGCGGCCTGGCGCTGGACAGGCGTACACCGCGCACGGAAAAATCACGGCAATGCAGCTGCAGCCGTCGCGTCAAGGAGCCCTCGTTGCTCAGCCAGTCGCGGTACGCCAGGCTCCCCAAGGGCTTTTTAAGCCAGCCATGACGCCCCACCGGCAAATAGCTTAATTTGTTCACAGCAGGATTATCGCAGGCCGGGTCATACTTTGACGAGCTCGGCCGCATGGCCCAGCCAGCGCTGCAAATGCGCTTCCACCGCTGACGGATGATCGCGCAGCAGGTCTTCTGCCAGCTGACGCGCCCGGTGCAGCAAGGGCTCGTCGCGCGTCAGATCAGCGATCTTCAGCATGGGCACCCCGCTTTGGCGCACGCCCATGTATTCGCCGGGGCCGCGCAGATTGAGATCGGCCTGCGCGATCTCGAAACCGTCGCTGGATTCATAGATCACTTTAAGACGCTGCCGCGCCATTTCCGACAATGGCTGCTGATACAACAGGATGCAACTGCTCCTGGCGGCGCCGCGCCCGACCCGACCCCGCAACTGATGCAGCTGCGACAAGCCCATACGTTCGGCATGCTCGATCACCATCAGGCTGGCGTTCGGCACATCCACCCCCACTTCGATCACGGTAGTGGCCACCAGCAGTTGCAGCTCGTTTCGACTGAATGCCGCCATCACCGCCTGTTTTTCAGCCGGCTTCATGCGGCCATGCACCAGTCCGACATGCAGCTCAGGGAACGAAGCCTGCAACAAGGCATAGGTCTCCTCCGCTGTTTTCAGCTGCAAGACTTCACTTTCCTCGATCAATGGGCACACCCAGTACGCCTGGCTGCCCTGCAGGCAGGCGTCACGCACACGCTGCAACACCTCGTCACGCCGTGCATCCGCGACCAGCCGCGTCACGATGGGCGTGCGTCCGGGCGGCAGCTCGTCGATCACCGACACGTCCAGGTCCGCGTAATAGCTCATGGACAAGGTGCGCGGAATGGGGGTGGCGCTCATCATCAGCTGATGCGGCTCAGGCTGACCTTTTTGACGCAACAATAAGCGCTGTTGCACACCAAAGCGGTGCTGTTCGTCGACGATGGCCAGGCCCAGCCGGGCAAACTGCACCTGCTCCTGAAACAGCGCGTGGGTACCGACCACCAGCTTGGCTGCCCCACTGGCGATAGCTTCCAGCGCCTGCGTACGTGCTTTCTTGTTCTGACTGCCGGATAGCCACGCCACCTCCAGCCCCAGCGGCTGCAGCCAGCTCTGCATCTTGTGCAGGTGCTGTTCGGCAAGGATCTCGGTGGGCGCCATGATCGCGGCCTGCCAACCCTGCTCGACAGCTTGAAGCGCCGCCAGCGCCGCGACGATGGTCTTGCCGCTGCCTACATCGCCTTGCAGCAAACGCTGCATGGGATAGCGCTGGGCCAGGTCGCGGCTGATCTCGGTGAGCGCCCTGCCCTGCGCGCCGGTCAGCGCGAACGGCAAGCTGGCCAGCAAAGCGGGTATCAGCAACTTCGATGGCGCCAGTGCAGGCGCACCCAGGCTGCGCCTCTTGGCATAGTGGCGCCGCATGGACAGCTGCTGTGCCAGCAACTCTTCATAGGCCAGACGCTGCCAGGCTGGCGTGCTGCGCTCCTGCAAGGCATACAGGTCCGCATCCGGCGGCGGCCTGTGCAGAGCACGCAGGCTTTCCGCATAACCGGGCAAGTCCGTGTAGACCGCAGCGGGCAAGGTCTCCTCCAGCGCCGCGTTGTCCAGCGCCCAGTCTATGTATTTACGCAGACTGGCCTGCGACAGACCGGCGGTGGTGGGATACACTGGCGTCAAGGTCTCGGTCACCGGCGTGCCCTCACGCACGGCACGCACCTGAGGGTGCACCATCTCCCAACCGAAAAAGCCGCCGCGCACTTCACCGAACACGCGCAGGCGGCGTCCGACCTTGAGCTGGGCGATCTGGCTGGGGTAGAAATGCAAAAAGCGCAAGGTCAGCTGGCCGCTATCGTCTTGCAGACGGGCGATCAACACCTTGCGCGGACGGTACTGCACTTCGCTGTGCACGATCTCGCCTTCGATCTGCACCTGATCCCCCTGACGCACATCGCGCACCAGCGTGATATGGGTTTCATCGACATAACGCAGAGGCAGGTGCAGCAGCAAGCCCTGGGCATCGATAATGCCCAGCTTGCGCAGATTGGCCTGCGCCGGTTTAGGCAGGGAAGAGAAGTCGGCGGCGCGGCTCAGAACGGTCAGGATTCCAGTACGAGCACGCCATCGGCTTCCACCAGCGCGCCTCTGGGTAGAGAGGCCACGCCGACCGCTGCACGTGCCGGATAAGGCTGACTGAAATATTCCGCCATGATGCTGTTCACCAGCGCGAAATGGCCCAAGTCGGTCAGGAACACATTGAGTTTGACCACATCTGCCAGCGAACCGCCCGCCGCTTCCGCCACGGCCTGCAGGTTCTGGAACACACGGTGGATCTGCGCTTCTATGCCCTCGACCAGCTGCATGCTCACCGGGTCTAGGCCGATCTGGCCGGAGAGATACACCGTAGCCCCGACCTTGACCGCCTGGGAATAGGTGCCGATGGCCTGAGGCGCACCAGCGGTTTGAATGATCTGTTTCTGCATGAGGAACTGCCCTTGAAATGATTACTGTACGCGTTGCTCGAAGCCTATGCCCTTGACGCGGTTGATGCGCACCACGTCCTGGATCTTGCGCAGACGGCGGATCAGGTCGGCCAGGTGCACGCGATTCTCCACCTGCACCGTGAAATACATATTGCTATAGGCGCTGTCGTCGGGATCTTCCATGCTGACATTGTCGATGTTGGAACCCGCATCGGCGATACCGGCAGCGATCTTGGCCAGCATGCCACGCTGATTGGCCACGGTCAGCTTGAGGTTGACCTTGAACAGGCGCTTGCTGTCCGGATCCCACTCCACATCCAGCCATTTGTCCGGGTCTACACGCATCTTGCGCATGCCCGGACAGTCATGGGTATGGATCACCAGACCCTTGTCCTTGTTAAGGAAGCCCAGGATGGGGTCGCCGGGGATGGGGCGGCAGCACTGGGCGAACTGCACGGCCATGCCTTCGGAACCACGGATGGTGATGGTGCCCAGGGGTTTATTGGGATGCTTGCCCTGCCGCTCGGCCGGGTCTTCACCCAGCGCCATCAACTGGTGCGCCACCATGACGTTGAGGCGCTTGCCCAGGCCGATGTCGGTAAGGATCTCTTCTTTGCCCTTGACCGCGTAGTCGCGTGCCAGCTTCTGCCAGCGTGCGTCATCGATGCTGGCCGGGTCGGCATGCAGCGCACGCAAGGCCTGATTCAGCATGCGTTCGCCCAGATGCGCGGACTCGGTGGACTGCATGGATTTGAGGTAATGACGGATATGCGCACGCGCCTTGCCGGACATCACATAGTTCAGCCAGGCCGGATTGGGCTTGGCGTTATTGGCGGTGATGATCTCGACGTGGTCACCGTTGTGCAGCTCGGTTCTGAGCGGCGCCAGTTCCTGATTGATCTTGACCGCCACGCAGCTGTTGCCGATGTCGGTGTGCACCGCATAGGCAAAATCCACCGCCGTCGCACCCTTGGGCAGCGCCATGATCTTGCCCTTGGGCGTGAACACATAGACCTCGTCCGGGAACAGGTCCACCTTGAAGTGCTCCAGGAACTCCAGCGAATCGGCGCTCTCGTTCTGGATATCGATCAGGCGTTGCAGCCATTGGTGAGTCTGCTGCTGCAGCGCGGTCAGATGCGCATCGGTCGTTTTATACAACCAGTGCGCCGCCACACCAGCCTCGGCGATGTTGTGCATCTCGCGGCTGCGCATCTGCACCTCGATCGGTGTGCCGAACGGGCCGAACAGCGTGGTGTGCAGCGACTGGTAGCCATTGGCCTTGGGGATGGCGATGTAGTCTTTGAACTTGCCCGGGATGGGCTTGTACAGCCCGTGCAAGGCGCCCAGTGCCAGATAGCAGGTGGGCATGTCCTTGACGATGACGCGGAAGCCGTAGATATCGTAGATCTGCGAAAAGGTCACCATCTTGCCGGTCATCTTTTTGTAGATACCGTACAGGTGTTTTTCACGGCCGGTGACTTCAGCCTCGATGTGCATGTCCTGCAAGCGCTGCTTGATGGCATCCAGGATCTTGACGATGACTTCCTTGCGGTTGCCACGCGCCGCCTTGATGGCCTTGGCGATGACGTTGTAGCGCATCGGGTACAGGTATTTGAAGCTGAGGTCTTCAAGCTCCTGGTAGATGGCATTCAGGCCCAGCCGGTTGGCGATGGGCGCATAGATATCCAGCGTCTCGCGCGCGATGCGCTTGCGCTTCTCCACCCCCATCACGTCCAGCGTCTGCATGTTATGCAGGCGGTCGCCCAGCTTGACCAGAATCACGCGCACATCCTGCGACATGGCCAGCAGCATCTTGCGGAAGTTCTCCGCCTGCGCCTGCGTGGCGCTCTGGAATTCGATCTTGTCGAGCTTGGACAAGCCATCCACCAGCTCGGCCACCTGCTTGCCGAACTGCTCGCTGATGTCCTGCTTGGTGACGCCGGTGTCTTCCACCACATCGTGCAGCAATGCAGCGATCAGCGTGGGCGTATCCAGATGCAGCTCGGCCAGAATGCAGGCCACCGACACCGGATGGGTGATGTAGGGCTCGCCGCTCTTGCGGATCTGGCCTTCATGAGCCGCCGCGCTGTAGCGATAGGCCGCCCAGATCTGGGCGATGTCTTTGGGTTTGAGGTAGAGCTTGAGTCGCTGGGTGAGCGGAGAATCCTCGCTGTCTGCAGGCAGCAAGGGGGTCATCGGTAGTGCGTCTAGTGCATGTTTGGCTGCAGATGTTGGCATAGACGAACGGACACGTTAGGCATGGCCACGGTTCAATACTTCCAGCCCGACCTTGCCGGCGGCGATCTCGCGCAGTGCCATCACGGTAGGCTTGTCCTTCTGGCCATGGTTGTTGACCATGGATTCGGAGCCATTAGCCAGCTGGCGTGCACGGTAGGCGGCCACCAGGGTCAGCTGAAAGCGGTTAGGGATCTTGTCCAGACAATCATCAACAGTAATACGTGCCATAGAAATTTCTCCAGAGGTGCTTCATCATGAATTCAGACCAGAGTGCCGATCAACGCAGCATGCTGTTTCAACTGCGCTTGCGACCTCAGACGTTGGGCGCGCACGATGGCCTGGATATCCTCCAGCGCCACGGCGAAACTGTCGTTGATTGTAACATAGTCAAATTCGGTCACATGCCGCATCTCCTCGCGGGCGGCAGCGAGGCGGATGGCGATCACGTCGGCGCTGTCCTGGCCTCTGTCATTGAGGCGGCGGGCCAGCTCTTCAAGCGAAGGTGGCAGGACGAAGATGCTGACCGCTTGTGGCAACAGCTTCCTGACCTGGGCCGCACCTTGCCAGTCGATCTCCAGGATCACATCGAAACCCGCCGCCAGCTGGGCCTCGACCGCTGATCGGGAGGTGCCATAGCGGTTGCCATGCACATGCGCGCTTTCGATGAAATCGCCCTCCTCCTGCATGCGCTGGAAGGTCGTGACATTGACAAAGTGGTAATGCACGCCCTCCTGTTCGCCTGGGCGTGGTGCACGCGTGGTGTGCGACACCGACAGCCGGACAGCGGGGTCCTGCTGCAACAGCGCGTGCACCAGGCTGGTTTTGCCAGCGCCAGAAGCCGCACTGATGATGAAAAGGTTGGCAGTCATGGAATGTCTTTAAGGTGTGGTTAGCTTTATTCGATATTTTGAATCTGTTCGCGCATTTGCTCAATCAACACTTTCAAGCCCATGGCGATCTGCGACACCTCGCTGGAAACGGATTTGGAACCCAGCGTATTGGCTTCACGGTTCAGCTCCTGCATCAGGAAGTCCAGTTGCTTGCCCGCCGCGCCACCGGCCGCCAGGATACGCTTCACCTCGCTGATGTGGGCGGTCAGGCGGCCCAGCTCTTCATCCACGTCCACACGCTGCGCATATAGCACCAGCTCCTGACGCAGACGCTCTTCATCCACATTGTTGAGCGCTTCCTGCAGCTTGGCCGCCAGACGTTGCTGATAGGCCTGCAACTGCGCTGGCAGCAGCGCTTGAGACTGTTGCACCAAGGCTTCCATGCCGGCCAGGCGCTCCAGAATGATGGCTTTGAGTTTGGCGCCTTCGCGGCCACGCGCCTCGCGCAGTGCCAGCAAGGCTTGCTGCAAGGCCGCCCCCACTTCGGCGTTCAGTTCGTCCTGATCCAGCGTTTGCGTGGCCAGCACGCCGGGCCAGCGCAGAATGTCGGCCACGCTCAATGGTGCACTGTGCGGGAACTGCTGTTGCACCGCCTGCGACAGCTGCCATAGCTGCTGCAAAGCCTGGCCATCGAGCGTGGTATCGGCTTTCTGGCCGCCGCGCTGCACCAGCGCCAGCCGGCATTCCACCTTGCCGCGCCCCAGGCCCGCATTGATCTGCTCGCGCAGCATGGGTTCGAAACTGCGCAGATGGTCGTCCAGCTTGAGCTGCAGCTCCAGATAACGATGATTCACCGAGCGCAACTCCAGCAGCACCACACCAGCGGCGGTTTCACGTTCGATGGCAGCAAAGCCGGTCATGCTGTAGATCATGGTTTGTCCTAAACTCTTGAAAAGGCGGTGCGTGGCAGGCAGCCTAAAGCAAGCATGCCCACCTAAAGCATGCAGGCCAACCTAAAGCGCGATGGTATCAAATCCGCCGCCTGCAGGCTGCTGCCTTATAATAGTGTTTTGCCCAGCAGGAATCGTTATGCGCCCCAGTCAACGTCAACCCGACCAATTACGCGAGGTTGAGATCATCCGCCATTACACCAAGCATGCCGAAGGTTCGGTGCTGGTGAAGTTTGGCGACACCCATGTGTTATGCACCGCCAGTGTGGACGAGAAGGTGCCGCCCTTCCTGCGTGGCAAGGGACAAGGCTGGGTCACCGCCGAGTATGGCATGCTGCCGCGCTCCACGGGCAGCCGCATGGACCGTGAAGCGGCCAAAGGCAAACAGTCCGGCCGCACTCAGGAGATCCAGCGCCTGATCGGCCGCAGCCTGCGCGCCATCATCGATCTGGAAAAGCTGGGCGAGCGCACCATTCACATCGATTGCGATGTGATCCAGGCGGATGGCGGCACACGCACCGCCAGCATCACCGGCGCGTTCGTGGCACTGCAGGACGCCGTAACGCTGCTGATGGAGAACGGCCTGCTCAGCGAATCGCCCCTCAAAGATGCCGTGGCCGCCATTTCCGTTGGCGTCTATCAGGGTGAGGCGGTGCTGGATCTGGATTATCTGGAAGATTCGGAGTGCGACACCGACATGAACGTGGTGATGACCGGCAGTGGCGGCTTCGTGGAGATCCAGGGCACGGCAGAAGGTGTCCCCTTCGAACGCGAGCAGATGGACCACATGCTGGACCTGGCCGCGCTGGGCATCTGCGAACTGATCGCCAAACAACAGGAAGCGCTCGGTGCTTAAGCAACTGGTCATCGCGACCGGCAACGCCGGCAAGTTGCGCGAATTCCAGCAACTGCTGGCCCCGCTCGCCATTGAGGTCATCCCGCAGACCACGCTGGGCGTAACGCCCGCTGACGAGCCGTATATGACCTTCATCGAGAATGCGCTGACCAAGGCACGCCATGCCAGCCGTCACAGCGGATTGCCTGCGCTGGCCGATGATTCCGGCATCTGTGTGGATGCCTTGCAGGGCGCGCCTGGCGTACATTCTGCGCGCTACGCCGCGCCGCTGCCCGGCCTGAGTCAGGACCAGGCCAACAACCAGCAACTTGTGCAGGCCTTGCACGGTCAGCAACAGCGCACCGCGCATTACTACTGCGTGCTGGTGCTGGTGCGCCACGCCGATGACCCGCAACCGCTGATCGCGGAAGGCGTCTGGCAAGGCGAGATCCTGGAGGCGCCGCGTGGCGACGGTGGTTTCGGCTATGACCCTATCTTCCTTGATGCGATGACAGGCAAGACCGGCGCCGAACTGCCCCTGGAGATCAAGAACCGTATCAGCCATCGCGGCCAGGCACTGAGCCGCATGCTGCATTTGATTGAAAGATTGGAACCATGAATAGCGAATGGCCCAAATGGCTGCGTGATGATGGCAGCGTGGTGTCCTGCACCGAAAAGGTCAAAGTGATGACCGAGAACTTTGACGAGCTAAAACAGATCGCCCAGGACGCGCTGGAAGACGGCTTGCTCATGGAAGTGTCCGAAGCGCAGATGCGCGAAGCCCTGCATGCGCTGGTGGACAAGCTCATCAACCCTTACGGCAAAGCCTGACGCCTTGTTGCAACCCCTGATGTAGAACGATGTAATCGCATGATCCCTATCATCCCGGTCGACAGCATGGCCTCCTCACCAGGGGGCCTGGCCGCCAGTGTACAGCCCTCAGGCTTGAGCACCCCGCCACCATTGGCGCTGTATATCCACATTCCCTGGTGCGTACGCAAGTGCCCGTACTGCGATTTCAATTCGCATGAAGCGCGTAGCGACATCCCGGAAGACGCTTATGTGGATGCCCTGATCGCCGACCTGGAACAATCCGTGCCGCGCGTCTGGGGCCGCAAGATACGCAGCGTGTTCTTCGGCGGCGGCACTCCCAGCCTGTTCTCGGCGGCCGCCATCGACCGCATCCTGGCCAATGTGCGCATGCTCACCCCGCTGGAATACGACGCTGAAGTCACGCTGGAAGCCAACCCAGGCACCGTGGACACGGCGCATTTCAAAGGCTACCGCGAGGCGGGCGTCAATCGGGTATCGCTGGGCATACAGAGCTTCAACGAACAACACCTGAAAGCGCTCGGCCGCATCCATGATCGCGAGCAGGCCATCTCTGCCGCGAAGTTAGCGCTTGCTACCTTCGATAGTGTCAACCTGGACCTGATGTACGGCCTGCCCGGCCAGACCCTGGCGCAGGCACTGGAAGACGTGACCACCGCCTGCGCACTGGGCCCGGCACATCTGTCCTGCTATCACCTCACGCTGGAACCCAACACCCCGTTCCACCGCACGCCACCGCCCGGCCTGCCCGATGACGACACCACCGCTGGCGTGCAGGAAGCCATCGAAGCGCTGCTGGCGCAGCATGGCTACGGCCACTATGAAACTTCGGGTTTCGCACAGGCCGGCAAGCGCTGCCGCCACAACCTCAATTACTGGACCTTTGGCGATTATCTGGGCATCGGTGCTGGTGCGCATAGCAAGCTCAGTTATCACGACAAGATCACGCGCGAAACGCGCCACAAACACCCCAAACGCTATCTGGAGCTGGCCCCGCAGGGACAGGCCGTCGATCAGACCTGGACCATCCCCAGCGACGAACTGGGCTTCGAGTTCATGATGAACACGCTGCGCCTTACCGAAGGCTTCGATACGCGCCTGTTCCAGCAGCGCACCGGCCTGCCACTCAGTGCGGTGCAAGATGCCATCAACCTCGCCCGACGCCGTGAACTGCTGACCGTGACGCCGGAGGCCATCCAGCCCACGCTGCTGGGCCAACGCTATCTGAACGAATTACTGCAACTGTTCCTGTAAGCCTGCTCAACCAAGCCTGCTCTACTCGCACCAATAAAAACGGGCACCGCAGTGCCCGTTTCTTATCACACTGCCCCGACTCAGCGGCTGATGGGTTTGTAGCGCAAACGCTTGGGCTTGGCGCCCTCTTCACCCAGACGCTTCTTCTTGTCGGCTTCATATTCCTGATAGTTACCGTTGAAGAAGGTCCATTGCGAATCGCCCTCTGCGGCCAGGATATGCGTGGCAATGCGGTCAAGGAACCAGCGGTCATGCGAGATGACCAGCACGCTGCCGGCGAACTCCAGCAAGGCATCTTCCAGTGCGCGCAGGGTTTCCACGTCCAAGTCATTGGACGGTTCATCCAGCAGCAACACATTGCCGCCCGAGATCAGCGTCTTGGCCAGATGCAAACGGCCACGCTCACCACCGGAAAGCTGGCCCACGATCTTCTGCTGGTCACCGCCCTTGAAATTAAAGCGCCCGATGTAGGCACGCGATGGCGTCTCGTAACGCCCCACGGTCAAGATATCGGAGCCGCCGGAGATCTCGTCGAACACGGTCTTGGCATCACTCAGCGCATCGCGGCTCTGGTCCACATAGGCCAGCTTCACGGTCTGGCCTATGTGGACCTCGCCTGAATCCGGCGTTTCCTGGCCGGTGAGCATGCGGAAGAGCGTGGATTTACCGGCCCCGTTCGGGCCGATGATGCCGACGATGGCACCGGGCGGGATGCTGAAACTGAGGTTATCCATCAGCAGACGGTCCTTGAACGCCTTGCTGACATTCTTGAATTCAATGACCTCATTGCCCAGACGCTCACCGGCCGGGATGAAGATCTCCTGCGTTTCGTTACGCTTCTGGTATTCGGCGCTGGCCAGCTCTTCATAGCGGGCGATACGCGCCTTGCTCTTGGCCTGACGCGCCTTGGGGTTCTGCCGCACCCATTCCAGCTCGGTGTTCAATGCCTTGCGGCGCGCAGATTCCTGCGACTCTTCCTGCTTGAGGCGTTCCTGCTTCTGATCCAGCCAGCTGGAATAATTGCCCTTCCACGGGATGCCGTGCCCACGGTCCAGTTCCAGGATCCACTCGGCGGCATTGTCGAGGAAATAACGGTCATGGGTGACCGCGACCACGGTGCCGGGGAAGCGCACCAGGAACTGCTCCAGCCATTCCACCGACTCGGCATCCAGGTGATTGGTGGGCTCGTCCAGCAGCAGCATGTCCGGGCGCGAAAGTAACAACTTGCACAGCGCCACGCGGCGCTTTTCACCGCCGGACAAAGGGCCTATCCTGGCGTCCCAGGCGGGCAGGCGCAGCGCATCGGCGGCGATCTCCAGCTGGTGCTCCACATCGGAGCCACTGGCGGCGATGATGTTCTCGTACCTGGCCTGTTCTTCTGCCAGCTTGTCGAAATCCGCATCCGGTTCCGCATAGGCGGCATAGACCGCTTCCAGCTTCTGCTTGGCCTCCATCACCTCACCCAGCGCGGATTCCACTTCTTCACGCACCGTCTTGTCGGCATCCAGCACCGGCTCCTGCGGCAGATAACCGATGGACAGGTTGGGCTGCCACTGCACCTCGCCCTCGAACTCCTTGTCAGCCCCGGCCATGATGCGCAGCACCGTGGATTTACCGGAACCGTTCAGGCCGAGCAGGCCGATCTTGGCGCCCGGGAAGAAGGACAGCGAAATATCCTTGATGATCTGTTTCTTGGGAGGAACCACTTTGCTCACACGGAGCATGGACATTACATATTGGGCCATGATGCGAATCGCTTGATTTATCTGAAGGTGGAAGTGTAAAGCATGCGCTGGATTAGTTGGAGAACACGGCCAGGGCTATTTTAATTCGTAGGATAAAGATGTTTACGGGATAGCGGATACTGGCTTAGAGGATATGGTGTCGTAGCATGTTGTTGTCCTCTGTTTAAGTGAACAGGCAACTATTTTTAGCCACCGACTTTGTTCTTTTAAAAGACCTAATAGCGCTTTTGGTTCTTGATCACTTTCTGCGCCAGAAGAAAAATCGCTTACCGTTAATTTTATCGGGATTGCCTATAAGCTTTTCTTTGTCTTTTTCCAGAATATCAATTATATGCTTGCATTTTCTCAAAGACTCATCAGTTGTGGTGAGCCACTCCTTCCTTTTACTAGCAATGCTATCAAAGGAATTATGTGTATCCATTTCTTGCCGAATAATGATTGTTTTATCAATGTAATCAATCAAGTCAAAACACAAATTAGCAATTGCATCACTAGGTGTATCCGAAATCTCAATTTTTGTTACCCAATTCCTAGCTACTTGGTGTCTAGTAATCGAGCTGTCTTTTTTGTATTTATCAAATTCATCCTCACTTGCAAGGGCGCCTTGTGCTGACCGAAAAAGCAAGGAGCATGCTTTGACTAAATGAATAATTCTTTGAAGTTTTTCAGCCTCTTGTTTCCTAAGCCGTGAAGCAGCTTTGCTGCTCTCCCATCTCGTTATCCATATAGCAGTAACTACAGAAATCAAAGTGCCTATCGCAGTTATATATGCAGGATAATCAATACCTGACACCGATGCTTTCAATACATAAAGTTCCATATTTAGATCCAAAGTTTTGAAGTTGATTAATCATAATAATGAAACTGAGTTTACTGAATACCATAGTACTAATGCACTGACGGCTTCCACAGCTGCAAATAGGTGTCCGATTCATTGAGCAGGTCTTTATCCATCTCTTCGAAGATCGTGGCTTCAGGCAGGGGCATGTCCACATCTTTAGGCGCTTTGATCGCGCTGTAGCCCAAGCCCAGCCTGCCGCCTTCGACGTTGAAGCCGATGAATTCCAGGATGCTGGGCAGCATGTCGAAATGCAGGACTTGTTCACGCAGCTTCTGCGCGCTGGGCAGCCCGATGAACTGGTTGTAGATGGTGCGTTGCTGCAGGCTGTCGAGTTGTTTGTACACCGGGTTGGACATGGCGAGGTGGTCGCCCAGGATGACCACGCGGGTATTGGCAAGGTAGCCCTTGCGTTGCATGAACTGCACGAAGCTGGCGACCTGGTCTGCCGTGCAGCGCACGATGCCAGGAAAATCCGTCACGCCGCGTTGCTGGCAGTGCCTTGAGAAGTGACCGTCCGGGCCGTGCGTGTCGATGGTGGTGAGCGTCAGGTTGAACGGTTTGCCTTCGCGCTGCAGTGCCTGCAGCCTGGCGCGTGCATAGACGAACAGATCGTCGTCGTACAGGCCCCAGAAGTTCATGTCCGCCTTGCTGCGGCCCTGCTTCAGCTCTTCGCGGCCATACACCTCGCTGTAATGGTGGTCCAGAAAGAAGCGTCCCTTGCCGGAAAACGACAGCGCGTCGCCGCCCATATACACATTGCGATAACCAAAGTCGTGCAGGATGTCGCCCAGACAGACGGCGTTGGGCAGAAAGCTTTTGATGTTATGGCCCTGATCGTTGCCGTTATACAGGCTCACGCTCTTGAGCGGCACGGCGCATTGCGTGGCGGTGATGCCGGCAATGGTCCAGCCGGTGCCCGGCGCTTGACGGAACCGTTCAAAACGGAGGCCGTTGAGAGCATCCAGGCTGGCCAGCAGGTTGCTGCCGAACAAAGCCGGGTCGCGGTAGCTGTTCTCCAGGCTTTCCACATAGATCAGCACCAGGTTGAGCGGCTGGCGCGCCGTGATGGTGACCTTGCGCGGGTCCAGATAATGTTCAGAGAAGTAATCGCGCCCGAACTGGCTGTGCAGATAGGCCAGCATGGAGAATTGTACGCAGAAGTAAGCGAGCGCACTCATCAGCACATACACCGGCGCGCGGTGGCTGATGACCCAGTAACTGACCTTGAGCGCGCGGCGCGCCTGGCTGTGAGCCCAACCGGCCGGGTGATGCAGGGTGCGGCTGAGATAGTAGCCGCTCACAAACTCGAAGCCGACCACCAGCAAAGCCAGCAACAGCGGCAACAGCAACGCCTGCTGGATGAAGCTGTGTATCAGCTGCGCATCGGTGTCCACCAGGCCTTCCATGCCGAATTGCAGGTGGTACAGCACCTGCTCCAGCGAAGGCTCGCCAAAGTTGTCATTCACCCACAGCCCCATGCACACCAGGAACAGGGCAAGCAGATACACCAGAAAACGCAGCAGCAGGCGCGTCAGGTGGCGATGATGGTGGCTGGAATGCGAGGCTGGCGTCATGAAAGTGACCACAAGGCTGAGGCTTACCCGCATGCGCGGCATGCAAAACGGGCGCTACCAGTTGGCAGCGCCCGTAGCGGGTATAGCCTGAGTCGTGCTTAGCGCTTGTCGACGGACAAGGCGGTTGCGCCACTGCTGGCCAGCAGCAACAAACCACCGGCGATGGCCAGGTTCTTCAGGAACAGGATCTGCTGCATCTGGTCAGCGAAGTTGGCATGGAACAGCACGGCGGTAGCGATGCTGAACCCGGCCAAGAGGTAGGCCACCAGACGCGTCTGCAAGCCGATGACGATGGCAAAGCCGCCCAGTACTTCCAGCGCGATGGTAGGCCACAGCAGGATCTCCGGCACCCCTACGGAGGCCATGTAGCCCGCGGTACCTTCCGGATTAGCCAGTTTGCCTAGACCAGCGACCACAAAGATCAGGGCCAGTAAGATGCGACCTGCCAGATGGGAAACGTGCTGCATGGTGTTGCCTCCTTGTTTGTTATGGTGTTTGTTTGGTTTGTGGTGCGAATCGTGGCTAGACTACTCCACCGTGACCGATTTTGCCAAGTTTCTGGGCTTATCCACATCCGTGCCCTTCAGCAAGGCCACATGGTAGGCCAGCATCTGCACCGGGATGGTATGCAGGATGGGCGAAAGCACGCCCACATGACGCGGCGTGCGGATCACATGCACACCATCACTGCCGGTGAAGTTGCTGTCGGCATCGGCGAACACGAACAGCTCGCCTCCGCGCGCGCGCACTTCCTGCATATTGGATTTGACCTTTTCCAGCAGGCTGTCATTGGGGGCGATGACCACCACCGGCATGTACTGGTCCACCAGCGCCAGCGGGCCATGCTTGAGCTCGCCAGCCGGGTATGCCTCGGCGTGGATGTAGGAGATCTCCTTGAGCTTGAGCGCGCCTTCCAGCGCGATGGGGTAATGGATGCCGCGACCCAGGAACAGCGCATGATAGCGTGGCGCGAAGGCGTTGGCCCATTCGCGGATCTGCGGTTCCAGGTTGAGCGCATATTGCACACTGCCCGGCAGCAAGCGGACCGAATCCAGGTATTCCTGTTCCTGCTCGCTACCGAGTTGCCCGCGCAGCTTGGCGATGGTGGCCGCCAGCATGAACAGGCCCATCAACTGCGTGGTGAAGGCTTTGGTGGAGGCTACACCGATCTCGGCACCGGCGCGCGTGTAGAACACCAGGCGGGAAGCGCGCGGGATGGCACTCTCCTGCACGTTGCAGATGGCCAGCGTCAGGTGCTGACCCAGCGATTTGGCGTGCTTCAACGCTTCCATGGTGTCCAGCGTCTCGCCGGACTGGGAGATGGTCACGATCAATTGGCGCGGGTTGGGCACGGACTGACGGTAACGGTACTCGCTGGCGATCTCCACATTGGTGGGCAATTTGGCGATGCTTTCCAGCCAGTATTTGGCGGTCAGGCCCGCGTAATAGCTGGTGCCGGCCGCCAGGATCAGCACGCTGTCCACTTGGGACAACACCTCCTCCGCGTCCTGACCGAATAGCTGGGTGCTGAACGCGCCGTCATCGATGAGCGCTTCCACGGTGTCGGTCAGCGCGCGTGGCTGTTCGTGGATCTCCTTCTGCATGAAGTGGGCATAAGGCCCCAGCTCCATGGACGCCAGCGAGACGTCACTGCGGTGCACCTTGCGCTCCACCACCTGGTTCTGGGCATCAAAGATCTGCACGCCGTCCTGACGGATCTCGGCGACATCGCCATCTTCCAGATAGATCACATTACGCGTCACCGACAGCACGGCCGAAACATCGGAAGCGATGAAGTTCTCACCCTCGCCCAGGCCGATCAGCAGCGGGCAGCCCTGCCGGGCACAGATCATGGTGGGTTGGTTCAGTGCGATCACGCTGATGGCGTAGGCGCCGGTGAGCTCGGTGGCCGCCTGCTTGACCGCGTTCAGCAGGGTCAGACCCTGCTTGTAATGGTGATGCACCAGATGCGCGATGACTTCGGTGTCGGTCTGCGACTCGAATACATAACCCAGTTGTTGCAGGCGGGTGCGCTGCTCGTCATGGTTCTCGATGATGCCGTTATGCACCACGGCCAGTTCGCCCGCGTTCTGACTCGGCGACACGTGCGGATGCGCGTTGGATTCGGTCACGCCGCCATGGGTAGCCCAGCGCGTGTGGCCTATGCCCACATGGCCACTCAGTTCGGTGGCTTCTGCTTTGCGCTGCATCTCGGAGACACGGCCCACGGCACGCACACGCTTGATGTCGCCATCCAGCACGGCGATGCCGGCAGAATCATAGCCGCGATATTCCAGGCGGCTGAGGCCCTCGACCAGCATTGGCACTACATTACGTTGCGCTACGGCGCCGACGATCCCGCACATGGTGTGTCCTTATTTCTTGGTTATTTCTTGATTTTTTGTGGCCGTTGCCAGCCGCTGATGGTGAATTGGCGCACACGCGACATGGTCAGCTGTCCGGCCGGGGCTTCCTGTGTGATGGTGGAACCAGCGGCGATGGTGGCGCCCGTCTTGACGGTGACCGGTGCGACCAGCTGGGTATCCGAGCCGACGAATACGTTGTCTTCGATCACGGTGCGGAATTTGTTGGCACCGTCGTAATTGCAGGTGATGGTCCCGGCCCCGATATTGACCTGTTTGCCTATGCTGGCATCACCCACATAACTGAGGTGATTGATCTTGCTGCCCTCGTCCACCTGCGCGTTCTTGAGCTCCACGAAATTGCCCACATGGGCATCACGGCTCAACTCGGTGCCTGGACGCAAACGCGCGTAAGGCCCGATGCGGCAATCTTCTGCCACCTTGGCCTGATCCATGTGGGTGTAGGGGGCGATCTGGGTGCCTGCGCCTATGGCCGTGTCACGCAGCATGCTGTAAGCGCCCACTTTCACGCCATCGCCTAGTTTCACTTGCCCTTCGAACACACAGCCTACATCGATCTCCACATCGCGGCCTGTCTCCAGCGTGCCACGTAGGTCTATGCGCGCAGGATCGGCCAGCGTCACCCCCGCCTGCAGTAGTTTGTGTGCGGCGCGCAGCTGATAGACGCGCTCCACTGCTGCGAGATCCAGCTTGGAATTGACGCCAGCCACCTGCCATTCGTCCTCGGTGATCTCGGCATGCACAGGCACGCCGTCACTCACCGCCATGGCCACGATATCGGTCAGGTAATACTCGCCCTGACTGTTCTGGTTGCTGAGCGAGGACAGCCACTGCTTGAGCCAGCGATTGGGCAGCGCCATGATGCCGCTGTTCACTTCGCGTATCTCGCGCTGGGCGGCGCTGGCGTCCTTGTGTTCCACGATGGCGACAACGGCGCCTGCATGATCGCGCACGATGCGGCCATAACCTGTGGGATCCGGCTTTTCCACCGTGAGCAGTACCAGACTGCTAGCGGCTTGCTGCAGCACGCGCTGGCAGGTCGCAGCCTCGATCAACGGTACATCACCGAGCAGGATCAGACTGACACCGTCATCTTCCAGATGCGCGACCGCCTGCATGACCGCATGGCCGGTGCCCAGTTGCTGTGCCTGCTCCGCCCAGTGCAAAGCCTGCCCGGAAAACGCCTGTGGTACGGCCTGACCGCCAAAGCCATAGACCACCACGATCTTTTCTGGAGCAAGTTGATTTGCGCACTGGATCACATGGCCCAGCAAAGGCTTGCCTGCGATGGCATGCAGCACCTTGGGCTTGTCCGAATGCATGCGTGTGCCCTTGCCTGCGGCAAGGATGACGATATTGAGTTTGTTCATGGGCCTGAAAGATTCATACGGGGAACAGTCACTACGATTCTATCCAGTTGTGCGTTGAGATAAAACAAAAAAGGCAGCCTGAGCTGCCCTTTTTGTCATGCACCGACACTAAGGTCAGTTGCTGCTACTTCAATACGCCTTGCTTAAATTCGCCTTGCTTAGTGACCAGGCTTGCGCAGACGCTGGATGGCCTGCAGCTGCGCGATGGCCTCGGCCAGCTCGGCTTGCGCCGTTGCGTAGTCGATCTCGGAAGCGTTGTTCTTGAGCGCTTCTTCTGCCGCACGCTTGGCTTCCAGTGCCTTGGCCTCGTCCAGATCGGCACCGCGGATGGCGGTGTCGGCCAGCACGGTGATCACGCCAGGCTGCACTTCCAGGATACCACCCGAGACAAAGATCAGAACCTCTTCACTCTCGTTCGGCACCTTGACACGCAAGGGGCCAGGCTTGATGGTGGTGATCATGGGCGCGTGACGTGGGTAGATACCGACTTCACCCATGATCGCCGGGGCGGCAACAAATTCTGCCAGCCCGGAGAAAATGGACTCTTCAGCACTTACTACGTCCAGATGTATCGTCATTGCCATGTTGATCCTTGCTTCAATGCTTGGTGTTTGGAAGCCTGAGTGATTAGTTCAGGGTCTTCGCTTTTTCTACGGCTTCTTCGATCGCGCCTACCATGTAGAAGGCCTGCTCTGGCAGGTGATCGTATTCACCGTTCACAATGGCCTTGAAGCCCTTGATGGTGTCCTTCAGCGTGACGTACTTGCCTGGGGAGCCGGTGAACACTTCAGCGACGTGGAATGGCTGCGACAGGAAGCGCTGGATCTTACGTGCGCGGTTCACAGCCAGCTTGTCTTCTGGAGACAGTTCGTCCATGCCCAGAATGGCGATAATGTCGCGCAGTTCCTTGTAGCGTTGCAGCGTGGACTGTACGGAGCGGGCCACGGTGTAGTGTTCTTCGCCCACAATCAGCGGATCCAGCTGGCGTGAGGAGGAATCCAGCGGGTCAACCGCCGGGTAGATACCCAGGGACGCGATGTCACGCGACAGTACCACGGTGGAGTCCAAATGCTGGAACGTGGTGGCTGGGGATGGGTCGGTCAAGTCATCCGCAGGCACGTAAACGGCCTGGATGGAGGTGATCGAACCTACCTTGGTGGAGGTGATGCGCTCCTGCAGGCGGCCCATTTCGTCGGCCAGCGTAGGTTGGTAACCCACGGCGGAAGGCATACGGCCCAGCAGTGCGGATACTTCGGTACCAGCCAGGGTGTAACGGTAGATGTTGTCAACGAAGAACAGAATGTCACGGCCTTCGTCACGGAACTTCTCGGCCATGGTCAGGCCGGACAGTGCCACGCGCAGACGGTTGCCCGGTGGTTCGTTCATCTGACCGAACACCATCGCCACCTTGGACTCGCTCATGTTGTCCAGCTTGATGACGCCAGCTTCTGCCATTTCGTGGTAGAAGTCGTTACCTTCACGGGTACGCTCACCTACACCGGCAAATACGGACAGACCAGCGTGCTGTTTGGCGATGTTGTTGATCAGTTCCAGCATGTTCACGGTCTTGCCTACACCGGCACCACCGAACAGGCCAACCTTACCACCCTTGGCGAACGGGCAAACCAGGTCGATCACCTTGATGCCGGTTTCCAGCAGGTCAACGGAAGGCGACAGCTCTTCGAACGTAGGCGCAGCCTGGTGTATGGAACGACGCTCATTACCTTCGATCGGACCGGCTTCGTCGATCGGGCGACCCAGCACATCCATGATGCGGCCCAGTGTACCGTTACCAACTGGCACGGTGATCTGTTCGCCCGTGGCCTTGAACTTCATGCCGCGCGACAGACCGTCGCTGGAGCCCATGGCGATGGTACGTACGATGCCATCACCCAGTTGTTGTTGCACTTCCAGGGTCAGGCCTGGTTCTGCAGTGGAATTCTCTTCATCGAGAATCAGCGCGTCATACACTTTAGGCATCTGGTCACGTGGGAATTCTACGTCAACCACCGCGCCGATACATTGAACCACTTTACCTTGACTCATCTTGGTTTCCTCAATCAATACTTATTCGTTATACCGCGGCGGCGCCGCCCACAATTTCAGAGATTTCCTTGGTGATCGCTGCCTGGCGTGCCTTGTTGTAGACCAGCTTGAGCTCGCCGATGACGTTCTTGGCGTTGTCGGAAGCGGATTTCATCGCCACCATACGTGCGCTCTGCTCGGACGACATGTTCTCGGCAACAGCGTGCAACACCAGCGATTCCACGTAACGGATCATGAGCTGATCGATCACGCCCTTGGCTTCCGGCTCGTAGATGTAGTCCCAGTGGCCTTGCGCACTGCCCATCTCTTCACCCGACAGTGGCAGCAACTGCTCGATGACAGGCTCCTGCTTCATGGTGTTGATGAAACGGGTATACACCACATGCAGCTGGTCGATCTCGCCAGCGATGTAGGCATCCAGCATCACCTTGACCGGGCCGATCAGCTTGTCCATGTGCGGACGGTCGCCCAGGCCGATCACGTGTGACTTGACCTTGGCACCGACACGGCCCATGAAACCGAAGCCCTTGTTACCGAGCGCACACACGGAAACGCCCTTGCCTTCAGCTTCCCAGGCCTTCATCTGGTTCAGCGACAGACGCAGCACATTGGTGTTCAAACCACCGCACAGGCCTTTGTCTGAACTGACCACGATGATGCCGACATTGGCCACCTTCTCGCGAGTGATCACGAAAGGATGCTTGTACTCGGGGTTCGCCTTGGACAAGTGTGCCGCGACATTGCGGATCTTCTCGGCATAGGGACGGGCTGCACGCATACGATCCTGCGCTTTGCGCATTTTCGATGCGGCGACCATCTCCATCGCCTTGGTGATCTTGCGCGTATTCTCTACGCTCTTGATCTTGGTTCTAATCTCTTTACTACCGGCCATATCTGGTTCGCCCTAGTCGGGTTAGTTAGTAAGCGTTGGTTGCCTTGAAGTCGCGGATCGCTGCTTCAACTGCCTTCTCGTCGTCCCCTGCCAGGTCCTTTGTGGACTCGATCTTGTCCATCAATGGCTTGTACTTGGAGTTCATGAAGGAATGCAGTGCGGATTCAAACGCCAGCGCCTTGTTGACCGGCACGTCGTCCAGATGGCCCTTGTTGGCAGCCAGCAAGGTCACTGCCATGGTGGACACGCTCAGTGGTGCGTACTGTGCCTGCTTCATCAGCTCGGTGTACATACGGCCACGTTCCAGTTGCTTGCGGGTGGCTTCGTCCAGATCGGAAGCGAACTGCGCGAACGCAGCCAGTTCACGGTACTGAGCCAGTGCCAGACGCACACCACCACCCAGCTTCTTGATGACCTTGGTCTGTGCTGCACCACCGACGCGGGATACGGATATACCGGCGTTGATCGCAGGACGGATACCCGCGTTGAACAGGTCGGTTTCCAGGAAGATCTGACCGTCGGTGATCGAGATCACGTTGGTTGGAACGAAGGCGGAAACGTCGCCGGCTGCAGTTTCAATGATAGGCAGCGCGGTCAGGGAACCGGTCTTGCCTTTCACTTCACCGTTGGTGAACTTCTCGACGTAATCTTCATTGACGCGAGCAGCACGCTCCAGCAGACGGGAGTGGATGTAGAACACGTCGCCTGGGTATGCTTCGCGGCCAGGTGGGCGACGCAGCAGCAGGGAGATCTGACGGTAAGCGATCGCTTGCTTGGTCAAGTCATCGTAAACGATCAGGGCATCCTGACCACGGTCACGGAAGTATTCGCCCATGGTGCAACCAGCATACGGTGCAATGAATTGCAGTGCAGCGGAGTCGGAAGCGGTCGCGGCCACGATGATGGTGTACTCCAGCGCGCCGTTCTCTTCCAGTTTACGTACCACGTTGGCGATGGTCGACGCCTTCTGGCCGATCGCGACATAGATACAGGTCATGTTCTGACCCTTCTGGTTGATGATGGCATCGACAGCTACGGCGGTCTTGCCGGTCTGACGGTCACCAATAATCAATTCGCGCTGACCACGGCCGACTGGGACCATGGAGTCCACCGACTTCAGGCCGGTTTGTACAGGCTGGGAAACGGATTTACGTGCGATAACGCCAGGGGCGATCTTTTCGATCTTGTCCGTCATCTTGGCGTTGACCGGGCCCTTGCCGTCGATAGGCTGACCCAGCGCGTTCACAACGCGACCGATCAGTTCCGGACCGACTGGCACTTCCAGGATCTTGCCGGTGCACTTGCAGGTGTCACCTTCGGTAATGTGTTCATAACTACCCAGCACCACAGCACCGACCGAGTCACGCTCCAGGTTCAGCGCCAGGCCAAAGGTATTGCCGGGGAATTCGATCATTTCACCGGCCATCACGTTGGACAGACCGTGGATACGCACGATGCCGTCGGTGACCGAGATGACCGTACCCTGGGTGCGCACTTCGGCGCTGGGCGAGAAATTCTCTAATCTGGTTTTAATCAGCTCACTGATTTCTGATGTGGATAACTGCATTACTCTGTCTCCTGACCTTTAAGGTCTAACCTTTAAGCGTATAAGCCAATTCTTGTAATTGACCCTGAACGGAAGCATCAATCACCGTATCACCCAGCTCGATCTTGAGACCGCCGATGATTTCAGGTGCCAACTTGACACTCGCTTCTACCTTTTTGCCAAATTTGCGCTCCAGCTGTGCAACCACCGCCTTGATCTCGGCAGCACTGGGCTTTACCGCGGCGGTGATGACGGCATCCAGCACGCCTTCGTCTTGCGCTTTGAGCGCTTCGTACGCGGCAGCCACTTCCGGCAACAGGTCGAGGCGGTCATATTCCACCAGCAGCCTGATCAGATTCTTGCCCGGCTCGTCCAGACGGTCGGCACAGACCGCCAGAAAGACACGCTCGAGCTCAGCGCTCGAGGTTTTCGGATCTTCGATCAGCGCACGCATTTGCGCGTCGTTGGCAACGGCAGCCGCGAAGGTCAGCATTTCTGACCAGCGCGACAGCGCGTTGTGTTCCTTTGCCAGGCGGTAAGCCGCCACAGCGTAAGGTCTGACTATCGTGATTGCTTCAGCCATGGTCGCTTACTCTCACAGCTCGTTGGCAATGGTTTTCAGCATGTCAGCGTGTGCCTTGGCGTCGATCTCTTTACGCAGGATCTTCTCTGCGCCAGCAACCGCCAGTGCGGAGACCTGCTGACGCAGACCTTCCTTGGCACGATTCACTTCCTGCTCGATTTCAGCCTTGGCACCCGTGATGATGCGGTCGCCTTCAACCTTGGCGTTGCCTTTTGCCTCTTCCACGATCTCACTGGCGCGCTTGTCAGCTTGCGCAATGATGTCAGAAGCCTTTTCCTTGGCAGCATTCAGTTCCTGGTTCGCCTTTTTGGCAGCGAGTTCCAGTTCATGTTTGCCACGATCGGCGGCAGCCAGTCCGTCGGCGATTTGCTTTTGCCGCGCAGCCAGCGCATCCATGATCGGTGGCCACACGAACTTCATGCAGAACCAGACGAACAAAGCGAACATGATCGCTTGGGCAATAAGGGTTGCATTGATATTCATGCAAAGACCTTTCCGTGATTAATTTTCAGGATGCCCTTAGCCTGCTACAGCGAACAGGATGTACATGGTGATACCGACAGCGATCATCGGGATCGCGTCAACCAGACCCATGACGATGAAGAACTGGGTACGCAGCATAGGCAGCAACTCTGGCTGACGTGCAGCACCTTCGAGGAAGCGGCCACCCAGGATACCAATGCCGATAGCGGCACCAATTGCACCCAGACCCATCATCAGGGCACCAGCGACGTACAGCAATGCGGTTGACAATTCCATTTGAATCAATCTCCTATTAGTGGAAAGTTATAAAGTTGCTTGAAAAATTAATGATGTTCCTGATGCGCCATGTCCAGATAGACAATGGTGAGCGTCATGAAAATAAAGGCTTGCAGGGTAATAATCAGAATATGGAAGATCGCCCAGCCCAGGGAAAGCAGAATCTGCGAACCGAACAGCGTCACGCTGCCCACACTGGCCGTTGCCCAAGCACCGCCCATCAGAGCGATCAGGATGAAGATCATTTCACCAGCGTACATATTGCCGAACAGTCGCAGCGACAGCGAGACCGGCTTGGACAGCAGGGAAACACCTTCCAGAAACAGGTTGATCGGGGCTGCGAACTTGCCGAACGGCTGGTAGGCCAGCTCGGCGAAGAAACCGCCCGGGCCCTTCATCTTGATGCTGTAGTAAACCACCAAAACAAAGACACTCAGGGACAGACCGAAGGTGGCGTTTGGATCAGTGCTAGGCACCAGCTTCCAGTACATGTGCGGGTCATACAAAGCGATCAGCTGACCAACGAAATCGATGGGCACCAGATCCATCAGATTGATGAGCCAGATCCAGGCAAAAATGGTCAGCGCCAGCGGGGCCACCAGCGGGTTACGGCCTGTGAACGAGCCGCGCACGCTGTTGTCGATGAATTCAATGACCCACTCGACGAAATTGACCAGACCGGAAGGAACACCGGTGCTCGCCTTGCGGGCGGCACGGTAGAAGAAGAACAGGAAGATGACACCGGTCAGGAAGGACATGACCAGAGTATCGACATTCAGAGCCCAGAAACCCATCTCTTTGGCTTCTGCAGCAGAGTGGGCGCAATGAAAATGGCCCTCTTGCAAGGTACAGGTGAGATTCTGCAGGTGGTGCTTGATATATTCAGAAGAGGTTATGGATTCGCTTGCCATTTTTCTTTAACCATCAATAAAAACATCTTCACGCGTTATTGCGTGCTTTCCCCTGACCGAACACACTCATCAGGGAAACCAATATCAGCGCCGACTGGGCAACGACAAAGCCAAGCATGACATGGAGTGGTGACAGCTGCATCTTCAGCATGCCGATCACCAACAAACATATGACAACAAAAAACCGCTCCACTACGGAACGGTACATCATGCCCAACTGCTTGCCCGCACTTTGCAAGTTTTTGCGTTGGTGCATGCGCCATACCAACAACAGCACATTACTCAACGCGCAAACACCACCCCAGACCAGAGACTTGGCGATATCGATACGTTCACCGTATATCGCCAGCACTGCGCAGATCGTGATCAACATAAGTTGCAGGCAGATGACACGACGGCCATAACTTCTCTCTGCAGCAAATGTTTTTGCACCAGACAACAAGGACTTGGATACTATCAATGAATGCAATCCCTGTCAAACCGGCGCTAGTCGGCGCGTATGCCGATGCGCGCCAGGATGCTTTGCAGCTGATCGAGGGATTTATAGTCCACCACCAGCTTGCCTGCGCCACGCGCCTGATGCTGGATGGTGACGTTGGCGCCCAACTGCTCGCTGGCGGATTCCTGCAGACGCAGCACGTCACGGTCCGGCTCTACCACCGGGCGCGGCGCGCTCGCTTCGGGCTGATTGGCCAGCCGCTCGGCTTCGCGCACGGACAGGCGCTCCAGCGCGATCTTTTCGGCCAGCATGATCTGGCGCGCGGGCTCCAGGGTCAACAGTGCACGCGCATGGCCCATTTCCAGCTTGCCCTGCATCAACAACTCCTGCACGGCAGGATTGAGGTTTAGCAAGCGCAGCAGATTGGTCACCGCCGTGCGCGAACGTCCGACCGCCTGCGCGGCCGCTTCGTGGGTCAGGGCGAATTCGTCGATGAGGCGCTTGATGCCGCTGGCTTCTTCCAGTGGATTGAGGTTCTCGCGCTGGATGTTCTCAATGAGCGCCATGGCCAGCGCAGCTTCGTCGGCGATCTCGCGCACCAGCACCGGCACTTCCGTCAGGCCTGCCAGCTGGGAAGCACGCCAGCGACGTTCACCCGCAATGATCTCGTGGCGTCCGCCCGCGACCGCACGCACGATGATGGGCTGCATGATGCCCTGCGAACGGATGGATTCGGCCAGACTTTCCAGCGAAGCCTGATCCATGTGCGTGCGCGGCTGGTACTTGCCGGGCTGCAATTCGCTCACGTTCAACGTGCGTAGCGTGTCCTGCTCACTCACACTCTGCATGTCGCCAGACAACAAGGCATCCAGCCCGCGTCCCAAGCCTTTGGGTTTTACCATTACTCGACTTCCTGTACGTTCAATTGCTTGTCAGCTTTCGCTTTTTGTTGCGCAGCGCGATTGATCATCTCGCCCGCCAGTGCCAGGTAGGCCTGTGCGCCCTTGGACGCGCGGTCATAGATCAGCACCGGCATGCCATAGCTGGGCGCTTCGGCCAGCCTGACATTGCGCGGGATCACAGTGCGGTACACCTTGTCCCCAAAATGCTGCGACAACTCGGCGGATACCTGCTGCGCCAGCATATTGCGGTTGTCGAACAAGGTGCGCAGCAGACCTTCGATCTCAAGACCCGGGTTGAGGTGAGCACGCACTTTCTTGATGGTGTTGACCAGATCGGACAGGCCTTCCAGCGCATAGTATTCGCATTGCATGGGGATCATCACCGCATGCGCGGCGGTGAGCGCATTCACGGTCACCAGATTCAGTGCCGGCGGGCAATCGATCAGCACATAGTCGTAGTGCTGGGTCATTTCGGCCAGCGCCACCTTGAGCCTGGTCTCGCGCGCGATCTCGTTGACCAGTTCCACCTCGGCACCCGCCAGCTCACGGTTGGCTGGCACCACATCGAATTTGCCTTCACCCGAGCTGACCGTCACTTCCTGCAGGGAATTCTGGCCGATCAGCACGTGATACACGGTGCGTTTCAGGACAGATTTATCCAGCCCACTGCCAGTGGTGGCATTCCCCTGCGGATCCAGGTCGATGAGCAGCACACGGCGTTTGGTAGCGGCGAGGCTGGCCGCCAGATTGACACAGGTGGTGGTCTTGCCTACTCCACCCTTCTGATTGGTAATGGCCAGAATACGCATGGGGTCCTTGTCAGGCAGCCGCTTGGGCGGTCGCCGTCAGATTGGGCAGAAAAACCAGGTGTCGCTGTGCATCCAGACCAGGCACGACCAGCGGTACAATCGCTGAAGGTTTGGGCGTCGAAGGTTTTAGCTCGATCTGCGCCAGTTCGTCATGCGGATACACCCCCTTCATGGCTAGCCACAGGCCTTCCGGGCGACACAGATGTGCGGTCAGCGTGAGGAACAACTGCAACTCCGAGAACGCGCGCGAGATCACCACATCGAACGGCTGCTCAGGCTGGAACTGCTCGACACGGCTGCACACCACCTGCAGGTTATCGATCTGCAGTTCAGCCTTGACCTGACGCATGAAGCTGGTTTTCTTGTGGCTGGAATCCAGCACCGTGACCTGCAAGTCGGGCAGACACAGCGCCAGCGGGATGCCAGGCAAGCCCGCACCACTGCCCACGTCCAGCAGGCGTTCAGCGTGGATGTGCGGCAGTATCACCAGACTATCCAGCAGATGCAGCGTGACCATCTCGTCGGGGTCGCGCACCGCCGTCAGGTTGTGTACCTTGTTCCACTTTTGCAGCAAGGCCAGGTAAGCCAGCAAACGCTCGACCAGTTCGGCGCTCAAAACGATGCCAGCCTGTTGCAGCCCCTGCTCCAGTTTCAGCTTGAGACTCATGCCACGCGCTCGCTGCTTTTGCGGTTCTTGTTGCTGCGCTTCAAATGCACCAGCAACAGCGAGATGGTGGCCGGTGTGATGCCGGAGATGCGGCTGGCCTGACCTATGGTTTGTGGACGCTGGGCATTCAGCTTCTGTTGCGCCTCAATGGAAAGACCATGCACCTCACGGTAATCAAGATCCTCGGGAAGCACGGTCACTTCGCTGCCGCGCTGCTTGTCGATCTCTTCCTGTTGCCTGTCGATATACCCCTGGTACTTGGCGGCGATCTCCACTTGTTGCCACACCGCCGGGTCCTCCACCCCATCTCCTGCACCAGGCAGGCTGAGCAGGTCGTGGTAGCTGACATCGGGGCGGCGCAGTAACTCGAACAGTGCGTACTCACGCTCGATCGGCTTACCCAGCACGCGCAGCGCATCTTCCTGTGGCAAATGTTGCGGATGCACAAAGCTGCGCTTGAGCCGCTCCTGCTCGGCCGCCACCGCGTCACGCTTGCGTGAAAACGCGTCCCAGCGCACATCATCCACCAGCCCGATACGACGACCCGCTTCGGTCAGACGCATATCGGCATTGTCCTCGCGCAGCAGCAAGCGGTATTCAGCACGGCTGGTGAACATGCGGTAGGGCTCGCTGACACCACGCGTGATCAGGTCATCGACCAGCACACCCAGATAGGCTTGTTCACGCCCCGGGCACCAGCCCTCTACACCACGGGCATACAAGGCGGCGTTAGCGCCCGCTAACAGCCCTTGGGCGGCGGCTTCTTCGTAGCCGGTGGTGCCATTGATCTGACCAGCAAAGAACAACCCTTGAACCGCTTTGGTTTCCAGCGTGTTTTTCAGGCCGCGCGGGTCGTAGTAATCGTATTCGATGGCATAGCCGGGACGCAGGATGTGCGCATTCTCCAGACCACGGATGGAACGTACCAGCTGATACTGGATATCGAATGGCAGACTGGTCGAGATGCCGTTGGGGTAGATCTCGTGGGTGGTCAGGCCTTCCGGTTCCAGAAAGATCTGATGCGATTCCTTGTCGGCAAAACGGTGGATCTTGTCTTCCACCGATGGGCAGTAGCGCGGGCCCACGCCTTCGATCACGCCGGTATACATGGGCGAACGGTCCAGGCCGCTACGGATGATGTCGTGGGTCTTTTCGTTGGTATGCGTGATCCAGCATGGCAACTGCGCCGGATGCTGTTCCACGCGGCCCATGAAGGAAAATACTGGCAGCGGATCATCACCCGGCTGTTCGGTCATCACAGAATAATCAATCGTGCGGCCATCGATGCGCGGCGGAGTGCCGGTCTTGAGGCGCCCGGCTGGCAGGCCGATCTCGCGCAAGCGTGCCGCCAGCGAGATGGACGGCGGGTCGCCGGCGCGGCCAGCCTGATAATTGGCCAGGCCCACATGCACCAGCCCGCCAAGGAAAGTGCCGGCCGTCAGCACCACAGCTTGCGCTTCAAAACGCAGACCCAGCTGCGTCACCACGCCCGCAACGCGCTCACCCTGCAGAATGATGTCATCCACGGCCTGCTGAAACAGCCACAGATTAGGCTGGTTTTCCAGCCGGTAACGGATGGCAGCTTTATATAGAACGCGGTCAGCCTGGGCACGGGTGGCGCGCACTGCCGGGCCTTTGCTGGAATTCAGAATGCGGAACTGGATACCGGCTTCGTCCGTGGCCGCTGCCATGGCACCACCCAGCGCATCGACTTCCCTGACCAGATGGCCTTTGCCTATGCCGCCTATCGACGGATTGCAGGACATCTGTCCCAACGTTTCGATGTTATGCGTAAGAAGTAGCGTGCGACGCCCCATGCGTGCGCTGGCCAGCGCCGCTTCGGTGCCGGCGTGCCCACCGCCAACCACAATAACATCAAATTTTTCAGTGTATTGCATGTTGCTAATATCCAGCCTTGAATGCGCCCTATGTTACTTGATTGCAGGTGGTTCGTCATGCCTGCCAGTGTTTCACGTGGAACGGACGGCTATTTTCCTATGCAGAAACGGCTGAATATTTCGCCCAGCAGATCATCCGGGGTGAATTCGCCCGTGATGCTGCTGAGTGCGTCCTGCGCTAGCCGCAACTCTTCGGCCAATAATTCAGGGTACTGAAGCTGGTCCAAGGCGTACTGCAAGTGAGTGTCCACTACAGACAAAGCTTGCAAATGTCTGGCGCGGGCCATGAACACGCCTTCCCCACTTGGCTGCCAGCCAGCCAACTGCAACAGGTGCTGGCGCAACAGCTCGATACCGTCGCCGTGTTTGGCGGAAACGAACAGATGGGTTTCCTGATCACGCAGCTCGCTGCGCGGCTGTTCTGCGCTGAGGTCTATCTTGTTGTGCAGCCACACGCGCGGCAGGTCAGCGGGCAAGCGCGCCAGAATGGCGGCTTCCACTCCGGTGATGCCGTGCTGGGCATCCACCAGCAGGATAGCGGCATTGGCGGTCTCCAGCGCACGCCAGGTACGTTCGATGCCCATTTGCTCGACTTCGTCTGCTGTGTCGCGCAGACCAGCGGTGTCGATGACATGCAAAGGCACACCTTCGATCTGGATCAGGCTGCTTATGGTGTCGCGCGTGGTGCCGGCGATGGGCGTCACGATGGCGACCTCCTCCCCCGCCAGACGGTTCATCAGGCTGGATTTCCCCACATTGGGCTGGCCCACCAGCACCACACGTATGCCTTCGCGCAGCAGGTTGCCCTGACGCGCACTGGCATGTAGCCGCTGCAAGGCCACGCTCACCTCTTCCAGCTTGGCACGCACGCCACCCTGGGTGATGAAATCGATATCTTCTTCGGGGAAGTCGAGGCAAGCCTCGACATAGAGCCGCAGGCGGATCAGGCTGTTCAGCAGCACCTGCACACGTTGCGAGAATTCGCCAGACAAGGAACGCACCGCACTGCGCGCCGCTTCCGCTGTAGCCGCATTGATCACATCGGCGACGGCTTCTGCCTGGGCAAGATCGAGTTTGTCATTGAGATAAGCGCGACGCGTGAATTCGCCCGGCTCGGCCTGGCGTGCGCCTAGGCTCAGGCAACGCGCCAGTAAAATCTGCATGAGTGCAGGCCCACCATGGGCTTGCAGCTCCAGTACATCTTCACCGGTGTAGGAATTGGGGCCAGGATAATAGATCGCGATGCCACGATCGATGAGACTGCCATCGGCATCCTTGAAGCCAAGGTAGGCGGCGTGACGCGCGGCCGGACAGTCGCCGAGCACGGCGTCCGCGATCAACGCACTGGCCGGACCAGAGACGCGCACTACACCAATACCGCCCGCCCCGGCTGCGGTGGCGATGGCGGCAATGGTGTCAGCTGGCTCAGCGGCCGCCATTTCCTTTTTTCTTGGCCGCTGCGCGCTCGGTGGCGCGGTTGATCTGCCATTGCTGGGCAATGGAGAGCACGTTGTTGACCAGCCAGTACAGCACCAGGCCAGCCGGGAAGAAGAAGAAGAACACGCTGAACACGATAGGCATGATCATCATGACCTTGGCCTGGATCGGGTCGGTCGGAGCCGGGTTCAGCCTGGTCTGGATGATCATGGTGGCGCCCATCAGGATAGGCAGCACGTAATAGGGATCGATCGCAGACAAATCAGTGATCCACAGCATGAACGGTGCATGACGCATCTCCACACTGCCCAGCAACACCCAGTACAGCGCGATGAATACCGGGATCTGCACCAGAATAGGCAGGCAGCCACCCATAGGGTTGATCTTCTCGGTCTTGTACAGCTCCATCATGGCCTGCTGCATCTTCTGCTTGTCGTCGCCGAACTTCTCTTTCAGACTTTGCAGTCGCGGCGCTATCTCGCGCATGTGCGCCATGGAGCGGTAACTGGTCGCCGACAATGGATAGAACGCGAGTTTGATCAGCACGGTCAGCAGGATGATGGCCACCCCCCAGTTATGCACCACGCCCTGGATCGCGGACAACACCCAGAACAGCGGCGCAGCGATCACGGTCAGCCAGCCATAATCCACGGTGTATTCGAGGCCAGGTGCTACCGTTTCCAGCGTGGACTGGGTCTGTGGGCCCGCGTAAAGCTGCGCCGTCTGAGTCAAACTGGCGCCTGGCGCCACCGTGCCCAGAGGACTGATACTACCCAGAGAGAAGATCTTGTCGCTGAGTTTCTTGGTGTAGTACTCGCGGCTTTGCTGCGCTGGCGGGATCCAGGCACTGACAAAGTAATGTTGGACCAAACCGATCCAGCCGTCTTTGCTGGATTTGGACAGGTCCTGTTTGGCCATATCACCGAAGGGGACTTTTTTGAACTTCTCGGCATCGGTGAAATAGGCGCCACCTGTGAAGGTGGGCATCATGGCCGAGGCCTTGTTGGATTCGCTGTCATGCACGATCTGATAATAGACCGAAGGCTGTAAGGCATTTGCGCTGTTGTTGCGCACTTCGTAACCTACCTCGATCACATAACTACCGCGCTTGAAGCGGTAGATCTTGTCCACTTCCACACCCTCACCCACCCAGCTCAGTCGCACTTCCAGCTGGTCCGTGCCATCTGCCAGCTGATAACTGCTTTGGCTGCTGGTGAACTCGGCTTTGTGTGTAGGCAGATTGCTGCCCAGCAAACCGGTCTGGGCCACATAGATGGCTGGCGCGTTACGGTCATTCATGAGCACGAAAGGCTGATTTTCCTTGCTGTCGGCCAGATGCTGGCTCAACTCCAGGCGACGCAGGTCACCGCCCTGGGTATCGATCTCGGCCTTGAACAGGTCGGTGCTGACCTGGATACGTTGTCCACTGGCTAACTGGAAACCACTTTCAGCCGGAACTTCCTGATTCGCTGCGGCAGCTGGTGCGGACGGAACGCTGCTATCGCCTGCCTGGGCAATCGCTCCTGTTTGTGTCTGAGCTACTGCAGGCGCATTCTGTTTTTGCCAGGAATCCCACAGCATCAGCAGTGAGAACGAGAAAATCACGAATAAAATGAGTCGCTTGGTATCCATAGGGTCAATCTTGCAATGTGGTTGCAGGGAAAGTGGAAGTAAGGCTGTACTTAGGGCACTGGATCGATTCCACCCGGGTGCCAGGGATGACAACGTGCCAGACGCCGTATGGTATAGGCAAATCCACGTAGCGCGCCATGTTTTCGAATCGCTGCGATGCCGTAATGAGAACAGGTCGGACTGAATCGGCACTGTGTGCCGAAATAAGGACTGAGCGCTATCTGATATAACCTGATCAACGCTATCAATATTTTTGCCATCAAAGCCTCTACGCGTCGGCCTGTGGTTTAGGCCGTGGCAATCTTGCCAGCAATGCAGCGAACTCCTGCTCCACTACGGCATAGTCCGTGTCACTGAACGGTTTCTGCGCACGCACGACCAATTCAAAAGCTGGCAACGCGCAACGGGTTTTTCTGAACAGTTCGCGCAATACACGCTTCATGTAGTTGCGGCTGATGGCACGGCGCGCAGTCTTTTTCCCGACCACCAGACCGATTCTGGCCTCACCGCCTACAGCATGCGCGTAATGTATGGCGAGAAAATGACCAGTAAGGCGTTTGCGCAAACTAAAAACGGATGAAAAATCATCCGTTTTTGTGATTCTCGCCTGACGAGGAAAACCTGACGTTTTCACTCTGGCAGGGTTAAGCAGGTCGAGCAGGCTTATACAGCCAGACGCGCACGGCCCTTGGCGCGACGTGCAGCAATCACTGCGCGGCCACCACGCGTTTTCATGCGCACCAGAAAACCATGGGTGCGTGCACGACGAACCTTGGATGGTTGGTAAGTACGTTTCATAGTCAATCTCCAGATACAGCGTATTTGAGCAAGGGCGTGATTTAACCCGATACGGCCTTGCCTTGTCAATGTTTATTTATTAGTCAATTACCTACGTCGCCTGTGGATAAGTTGAATCAAAGGGGCTAAAATAAATTCCAGATATGGCTGGCTCACCATGTTGTCCACAGCCTCCGTACAATGCGGCAATCCGCATGACAACGCAAGTATCGCGAGATTTGCCAGGCATAGTCCACAAGCTATCGCCACAACAAACCTAATGCATCAGGCATAGTGCTCGCTTCGATCAGGCCCGTTCAGTTGCAAGCCGACTGATATCGGGCGAATCACCACCATTTTGGAGGACCCGGGCGACCGATGGAAAATTTTTGGTCTATTTGTCTTAGTCGTTTTCAGCAGGAGCTCTCGGCCCAACAATTCAATACCTGGATCAAGCCATTGCGCGTGGAGACCGGTGAACACGGGCTGCGCGTACTGGCACCTAACCGTTTTGTTCAGCAATGGGTGCGTGACCGCTTCCTGCAACGCATAGAGAGCCTGGCTGAAGAACTTTTGAATTCCTCGGGCCGGGTTGAATTAGTGTTAATGGACCACGTGCCTGCAGCTGCCAAGGATGTGGTGCAGGAAAGCCAGCCAGTCAGCCAGTCGGCCACCAAGCCAGCCGCGATCAGCAATGCGGCTAAAAGCCTGGCTCAGGCAAGAAAGCATGCCCCGGCAGGCAGCGGACTCAACCCCTCTTTCAATTTCGATAATTTCGTGACCGGTCGTGCCAATCAGTTGGCGCGCGCCGCTGCCTTGCAGGTGGCCGAGAACCCGGGCACCGCTTACAACCCGCTGTTCATCTACGGTGGCGTGGGCTTGGGCAAGACGCATTTGCTGCAAGCCATCGGCAATCATCTGAAATTGCAGCGCCCGGATGCCAAGATCCGCTATCTACATGCAGAACGTTATGTATCGGATGTGGTAAAAGCGTACGAAAACAAATCCTTCGATGAATTCAAACAGCAATACCATTCGCTGGACCTGCTGCTGATCGACGATATCCAGTTCTTTGCCAAAAAGAACCGCACGCAGGAAGAGTTCTTCTATGCGTTCAATTCGCTGATCGAAGCCAAAAAACAGATCATCATCACTTGCGACACCTACCCCAAGGAGATCGCGGATGTGGATGAACGCTTGCGCACGCGCTTCAGTTGGGGCTTGACCGTTGCGGTAGAGCCGCCTGAACTGGAAATGCGTGTCGCCATCCTGTTGAAAAAAGCAGAAGCCGCCCGCTTCCTGCTGCATGAGGATGTCGCGTTCTTTATCGCCAAGCAGGTACGCTCCAGCGTGCGTGAACTGGAAGGCGCACTGAACCGCATCATCGCCATGTCTAACTTCACTGGCCGTGATGCCGATGTGAATCTCGCCAAAGAAGCGCTCAAGGATCTGATCGCCGTACGTGGTCGTCAGGTCACCATAGAGAACATCCAGAAGACCGTCGCTGATTATTACAAAATCAAGGTGGCGGAGATGTATAGCAAGAAGCGGTCACGTAATTTTGCACGCCCCAGGCAGATCGCCATGGCACTGGCTCGCGAACTCACCAATCATAGTTTTCCTGAGATCGGTGAAGCGTTTGGTGGTCGACATCACACGACAGTGATGCATGCATGCGATGAGATTGAACAACTACGCCAGAACGATCATATTCTGGCCAGGGACATTGCGTTTCTGGTTCAAGTCATCCGCGATTAAGCTTATGTTGTGGATAAGGTCTGGGTGAAACAACGGGTTTAGCTGCGGATTACGAAAATGCTAAAATCATGAACAATTCATCCACAGGCTGAAGGCTAGTTGTCCATGCCGTGTTTTTAGATTTAAAAAACTGATCTATATAGGATTTTTGGCTTATCAACAGCTTTGAGTCATCATTATTATCAGACTTAAAATAAATACTTAAATTAGGTTACACATAATGAATATGCAAATTCAGCGTGATTTACTACTAAAACCACTGTCTTCAGTGACCAGTATCGTTGAACGCAGACATACCCTGCCCATCCTTTCCAACTTATTGTTGCAAGCTAAGCAGGATCAAGTGATGCTGACCGCTACCGATCTGGAGTTGCAGATCACGGTGAATATCCATAGTCCGGGCGCACACAACCTTTCCACCACGGTATCGGCAAAGAAATTGCTGGATATCTGCCGTGCACTGAGTGATGACGCGAATATCAACTTGCAACTGCAAGACAGCAAGATGCTGGTGAAATCTGGCAAAAGCCGTTTCAACCTGCAAACCTTGCCTGCAAGTGATTACCCGGTAATGTCCAGCGCAACATCTGCAGACAAGACTCTGGTGCGTATTGCACAGCGCCAATTGAAGCAATTGCTGAAGCAGGTCGAATTCGCCATGGCACAGCAGGACATCCGTTATTACCTGAACGGCTTGCTGCTGGAGGTGAACGGTCATCAGTTGAATCTGGTGGGTACTGATGGACACCGATTAAGCTATACCTCTACCCTGCTTGAAGAAACGTATCAGAAGCATGAATTGATCTTGCCACGCAAAACAGTGATCGAGCTGATCAAACTGCTGGACGATAGCGATGAAGAAGTCAGCATGGAGCTGGGTGGTAATCAGGTGACCTTCACATTTGGCGATATCCACCTGATTTCAAAGGTAATTGACGGTAAATTCCCAGATTACAACCGTGTCATCCCAACCGGCCATCAAAACAGTTTTGAAGTGGAGCGCATGCGTTTGCTGCTGGCTATGCAACGTGCATCCATCCTTTCCAACGAGAAATTCCGTGGTATCCGCATGGTGATGACTGCCAACGAACTGCGCATGATCAGCACCAACAGCGAGCAGGAAGAGGCGGAAGAAGAACTGGAGATCAGTTATGCAGGGCAGGCACTGGATATCGGCTTCAATGTCACCTACATGATTGATGTGCTCAACAACATGGATGGCGAACGTGTGGTATTCTCTTTTGCCGATGCCAATAGCAGTTGTCTGGTAACTATTCCTGGTGATGATCACTACAAATATGTGGTCATGCCGATGCGCATCTAAGTTGCGATGCACTTGTCATTCATTCATGTTTCACGTGAAACCAAGCAGAATTCCCTATGACTGATTACGATTCTTCCAGTATTACCATCCTTGAGGGTCTGGACGCAGTACGCAAGCGTCCGGGCATGTACATAGGCGACACTTCGGATGGCAGTGGTCTGCATCACATGGTGTTTGAAGTGCTGGACAATGCGATCGATGAAGCCTTGGCTGGGCATTGTGATGACATCAAAGTCATCATCCACCCTGATAATTCCATCAGTGTTTCCGATAACGGGCGAGGTATCCCTACCGGTATCAAGGAAGATGACAAGCACGAACCCAAACGCTCTGCCGCCGAGATCGTGATGACCGAGTTGCATGCAGGCGGCAAGTTCGATCAGAACTCCTACAAGGTATCAGGTGGTTTGCATGGTGTGGGCGTGTCCGTGGTGAACGCCCTCTCTGACTGGTTGCGATTGAAGATCTACCGTGGCGGCAAAGCCCACCAGATGGAATTCCGCCGTGGTGTGCCGGTAGCACCTTTGGCCGTGACAGGTACCACCGAAAAGCGTGGTACCGAAGTGCACTTTCTGGCTTCCATCGAAACCTTTGTTTTGGTGGAATATCATTTCGAGATACTGGCCAAGCGTATCCGCGAACTGTCCTTCCTCAATAATGGCGTCAAGATCGAGCTGGTGGACCAGCGTAATGGTAAATCCGAGAATTTCGCTTACTCCGGTGGTGTGAAGGGATTTGTCGAATACATGAACCGGAATAAATCGGTCATGCACCCAAAAACCTTCTATGCCATGGGCGAGAAGGACGGCATCACCATAGAAGTGGCCATGCAGTGGAACGATTCCTACGGCGAAACGGTGCAATGCTTCACCAATAACATTCCGCAGCGCGATGGGGGCACCCACCTGACCGGCTTGCGTACTGCCATGACACGTACGCTCAACCAGTATATCGACCAGAGTGACGCTGCCAAAAAAGCCAAGGTAGAGACCACCGGCGATGACATGCGCGAAGGCATCACCTGTGTACTGTCGGTCAAGGTGCCAGATCCAAAGTTCTCTTCGCAGACCAAGGACAAGCTGGTTTCTTCCGAGGTGCAGCCCGTAGTGCAGGAAGTGGTATCGGCCAAGCTAGCGGATTTTCTGCAGGAAAACCCCATCGATGCCAAGATCATTTGCGGCAAGATCGTCGACGCGGCACGCGCACGCGAAGCAGCGCGCAAAGCACGCGAAATGACGCGTCGTAAAGGCGCCATGGACACCATGGGCTTGCCAGGTAAGCTGGCTGACTGTCAGGAGAAAGACCCTGCCCTGTGCGAGATCTACCTGGTCGAGGGCGACTCAGCAGGGGGTTCTGCCAAACAGGGGCGCGATCGTAAGAATCAGGCCATCCTGCCGCTCAAAGGCAAGATCCTCAACGTGGAAAAAGCCCGTTTTGACAAACTGCTGTCCTCTCAGGAGATCGCCACACTGATCACCGCATTGGGCACAGGTATAGGCAAAGACGATTTCAAGGCCGAGAAACTCCGTTATCACCGCATCATCATCATGACCGATGCGGACGTGGATGGTGCTCACATTCGTACCCTCCTGCTCACTTTCTTCTACCGCCAGATGACCGAGTTGGTGGAGCGTGGCCATATCTACATTGCCCAACCACCCTTGTACAAAGTCAAACAGGGCCGTGATGAACGTTATCTGAAAGATCAGCACGAGCTGGATGAATACCTGCTGCAATCCGCACTGAATGGCGCCGAGCTGCTGACCGGCGAAGGCGGCAACATCATCACGGGTCAACCACTGGCAGAGATCGCTAAACAAATGGTACTGACCGAAGCGGTGATACGCCGCATCTCCTCTTTGTATGACGAGAGCGTGCTACGCGCCATACAGGATCTGGGCGAGATCAGTCTGGCCGACCAGGCCAGTGCCGAAACGGCAGCAACACGTCTGCGTCCTATCCTGGGAGCGACAGGTTCAGAGGTGCTGGTCGCGTTCGATCAGGAAGCTAGTACTTACCGTTTGGAAGTGAACAAATACGTGCACGGTAATCTGGAATCCTGCGTCATCGATGCAGACTTCCTGGCCAGCGGTGATTACCGCCAGATCAGCCGGGTTTCGGTGATGCTACAGGACCTGCTTAGTCAGGGCGCCCAGGTCAAGCGAGGCGAGAAGCAGCAAGCAGTCACTACCTTCAAGCAGGCGTTAGACTGGCTGCTTGAAGAAGCCAAACATAATCTGGGTATCCAGCGTTACAAAGGTCTGGGCGAGATGAACCCTTCCCAGCTTTGGGAAACCACCATGGACCCCAAAGTGCGCCGTTTGCTCAAGGTGCAGATTGACGATGCCATTGCGGCAGATGAGATCTTCACAACATTGATGGGGGATCAGGTCGAGCCACGCCGTGCATTCATCGAAAACAATGCGCTAGGCGTCAATAACCTGGATATCTAGGCGCTCAATATCTGGAGCTTGATCCAGATGTTGATATATGGTTTTGAGCGATATCAGAACTTAAACATCAGCGTTGCATCGATAATCAAAAAGGCCCGAAAGGGCCTTTTTGATTATCGATACACTTCACAACTGCAAGCAGCAACATGCCTTTGTTTTTTGGCGCGCACGGCTGAATCTGCATCAATGCCAAAAAACAGCATGAGCAAGGGAGTTGCTCAGATGCACAGCACATGTAAGCACGTATTACGCACGTAGTAGCTCTGTAACAAACGATTTTCCCTTGTTGATGGTAAGGGTAGGGTTTGGGCGAGAACTCCTCTTACAGGCGCAGCGTGGAAGTCGATATTGCCGAGCTCAGGGATCAAAATAGCAGTTTTGATTCTGGGCTTGTATCTGAAATATTGAAGCGATCAGGGATAGAAAAGCAAAGCGCGGTATCCAGAGGCGAGTTGCGCATTGATGAGCAAGGGCAATTCGATTCTGAACTGGCTAGCTGCGGACATGCCCTTTTCAATCATCACGGAAGTTTCCATACTGGCTGATGACAGGTATTGGGTTGGCGTGAAGCTGGTCTTGCTCAGTACCCGGTCTTGCTCATCAGTCAGCGTGAGTTCCAGCATGGGATATGGTTGTACGTGATTGGCCCGATTCGCGATGGTGGCATGCAGATACACGACTCCGTCACGCTGGCTGTCCTGCTGCAATTCAGAGTCTAGGATGGCAAGCTGACGTATATCACTGACGTGAGGTACGTTACAGCCGATCATAGAGCACATGCTCACCAGCAGTGGTTTGCTCTCTGGCCAATGCGCTGCAATAGGCGCGCGCAGGAAGTAAGCCAGTTGGCCAAAAAACAAGCACAACAACAGCAACGCACAGAAGCAATAAAAATACGGTGGCAGATGAGCGTGCAAGGATGTCAGGGTCGGCGATCTTTGAGAAGCTGCTGCGCTTAAATTAAGATCAGCGCTTAAATTGACATCAGAGCTGACATCCGATACCGCTTGCATGCTGTCAAACGCAGGTTCTGGTTGAGGATAGAGGCGCAGGCTGGCATCGAAAACCTGATGGCAATGCCCGCAGCGCACCCTGCCCTGCCTGACTTGCAACTGCGAAGGTTCCACGTGAAACCATTGCATGCAAGCCGGACAGGAGGTGATCCAACTCATTTTCTGATGCCGTGTAACAGCACCCAGGCGTCCATATAATGCGCTGCTTGCATATCGAACCAGGGCTCATAGATGGCAGTGATGGCGGCTTCCTGCTCGCGCAAGATGCCGGAAAGAGCGATCTTGCCACCAGGCTTGCAGTAGCCTGCCAAGGCTGGCGCCAGTAAAGTCAGTGCACTGGACAAGATGTTGGCCAAAACCACATCCACTTGGGGTGGGGTCTGGTCATCCGGCAGATAAAAGTCAGCGACTACGCCATTTTGAACTGCATTCTGTTGACTGGACAAAATGGCTTGCGGATCGATGTCCACGCCATGCACCTGCCCGGCTCCCAGTTTGCGCGCAGCGATGGCCAGAATGCCGGAACCGCAGCCATAATCAAGCACACTGCTGCCAGCTTGCAGCTGATCTGCCAGCCATGCCAGACATAGATGTGTGGTGGGATGGCTACCGGTACCGAACGCCAGCCCGGGGTCCAGCACGATGTTGAGCGCATGCGGGTTGGGCGCATCGTGCCAGGTCGGCACGATCCATAAATCGTCACGGATACGGATGGGTTCAAACTGGGATTGGGTAGCGCGTACCCAGTCCTGTTCTGCCAGCATTTCGGTACTGTAACGCAGGTCAGACAGGCCGCATTGCTGTTCAAGCTTACTGACCAGCAGGCGGATATCGGTGTCTTCGGTCAATAGCGCAGTGACGATGCTGTGTTGCCAGATTCCGGGAGGCGGGTCACCTGGTTCTCCGAAGATAGGCTGCTCATCGGGTGTTTCGGCATTGGCATCCTCTATGCTGCTCGACAAGGCGTCCAGCTCCATCAAGGCATCACTCAAGGCCTCTGCTTGTTCGGCAGGGGCCTCGATCTTGAGTAGCAGCCAGCTCATCGCAGGCCCATCATTTGGAGCTGATGCCGAGCTTGTGCTCCAGATAGTGGATGCTGGTGCTGCCTTGATGGAATGCAGCGTCAACCATCAGGTCGCGATGCAGGTCCACATTGGTCTTGATGCCTTCAATGACCATCTCCGACAAGGCGATGCGCATGCGCGCGATGGCTTGCTCGCGCGTGTCACCGTAGGCGATCAGTTTGCCTATCATGGAGTCATAGTGCGGAGGTACCAGGTAGTTCTGATAAGCATGGGTATCAACGCGGATACCAGGCCCGCCTGGCATGTGGAAGGTGGTGATACGGCCGGGCGATGGCACAAAGGTATACGGATCTTCTGCATTGATGCGGCATTCGATGGCATGACCGCGCAGTTCGATATCCTTCTGGCGGAACGCCAGCTTCTCGCCCGCAGCGATGAGGATCTGCTGTTGCACGATGTCGATACCGGTGATCATTTCAGTCACCGGGTGTTCGACTTGTACGCGCGTGTTCATCTCGATGAAATAGAACTCGCCGTTTTCGAACAGGAACTCGAACGTACCTGCCCCACGGTAATTGATACGGCGACAGGCATCGGCACAACGTGCACCAACCTTGTCGCGCAAGCGTGCATTCAAGCCGGGCGCCGGAGCCTCTTCCAGTACTTTCTGATGGCGGCGCTGCATGGAGCAGTCGCGCTCACCCAGATAGACGGCGTTACCATGTTGATCGGACAGCACCTGGATTTCGATATGGCGTGGTTGTTCCAGGAATTTCTCCATATAAACCACAGGGTTACCGAATGCAGCCTGGGCTTCACCCTTGGTCATATTGACCGAAGCGATCAAAGCGGCTTCAGTGTGTACCACGCGCATACCACGCCCGCCACCACCACCTGCTGCCTTGATGATGACCGGGTAACCGATATCACGCGCGATGCGGATGATCTCTGCCGGATCATCCGGCAGCGCACCATCCGAACCAGGTACACATGGCACACCGGCTTTTTTCATGGCGTCCTTCGCGCTGACCTTGTCACCCATCAGGCGTATGGTCTCGGCACGCGGGCCGATGAATACGAAGCCGCTTTGCTCTACGCGCTCGGCGAAATCGGCATTCTCGGAAAGAAAGCCATAACCAGGATGGATGGCTTGAGCATCGGTGACCTCTGCCGCGCTGATCACGGCCGGTACGTTCAGATAACTCTGGCTGGAAGGCGCCGGGCCGATACAGACAGACTCGTCGGCCAGCTTGACGTACTTGGCTTCACGATCCGCCTCGGAATGCACCGCGACGGTCTTGATACCCAATTCACGGCAGGCACGTTGCACACGCAGCGCGATCTCGCCGCGATTCGCAATCAGGACTTTTTCAAACATGATGACCCCTAGCCGATGATGAACAGCGGCTCGCCGTATTCGACGGGCTGGCCATTTTCTACAAGAATGGCCTTGATGACGCCAGCATGGTCTGCTTCGATCTCATTCAGCAACTTCATCGCTTCGATGATGCAGATGGTGTCGCCAACAGCGACGCTACTGCCGATGTCCACAAACGATTTGGAATCAGGCGAAGGTGAGCGGTAGAAAGTACCGACCATAGGCGATTTGACCACATGACCTTCGATCGCAGCGGGGGCAGCAGTAGCCTCTGCAGGTCCGGTGGATGCGGCAGGTGCCGCGCTGGGTGTAGCGGGAGCCGCCTGCACGTACTGAGGTGCGTATTGCATGGCATGAGGATTGAAGGGCATATGGCGGCTGATACGTACCTTTTCCTCGCCCTCGGTGAGTTCCAGCTCGGAGATCCCGGACTCTTCGACCAGATCGATGAGCTTCTTCAGTTTGCGTAAATCCATGGTGAACCTCGATTAACTCTTTTTATTTGAATGATGGGAATGGATATCGGATCACGTCTCAACGTTTGTGTTGATTGCGTAATCCAGCGCCAACAAGTAGCCACGTGCCCCCAATCCACAGATCACCCCGACAGCAAGATCGCTGAAATAGGAATGATGACGAAATTGCTCACGTGCATGAATGTTGGAAAGGTGTACTTCGATGAATGGAATAGCGACCGCCGCCAGCGCATCTCGTAATGCGATCGAGGTGTGCGTGTAAGCAGCGGGATTGATAATGATGAAATCAACACGTTTGCCGGCAAGTTGTTGCACTTTGCCGACCAGTTCCGCTTCGCTGTTGCTCTGGAACGCTTCCAGCGTGATGCCGGCCTGTGCCGCTTGCGCGGTCAATTTGGCATTGATGCTGTCCAGCGTGTCACGGCCATAATGCGCGGGTTCGCGTAAACCCAGCAAATTGAGGTTGGGGCCATGCAAAACCAGAATGGATTTTCTGGAATCAGTGACCATAAACAAGCCCGAGCTGCGACGATTTGCAGAAATTCATGGCTGCAAGTTTGCCGTAATTGGGGGGTTATTGTCCAGTGAATTGGCGGAATTTAGCGAAATTGTCTTCGCCATGCCGTCAACAGGAAAGCTACATCAGAGGTAACAACGCCTGTTCCAGCAGCGCATGCGACACACGACCAAAGTAGTGACCATGGATGCTGCCGTCTGGCTTGATGATCACCGTATAAGGCAAGGCACCCTTGCTATTACCCAGGCTTTCGGCCAATTGCATGGCGCCGAAATCCCCTGCAAGCAAGGGGTAGCTCACCTGGTTGTGGGCGGCGAAGTTGCGCATCTTGTCCACATCGTCGGTGGAGATACCCAGCACGACCAGATTACGGTCCAGGTACTGTGTTTGTAAGCTCGAGAGTTCCGGCATCTCTTCCAGGCAGGGTGGGCACCAGCTGGCCCAGAAGTTGACCACCAGCAGCTTGCCACGGTACTGCGCCAGGCTCTGTAGATCGCCTGCGCTATCGTGAAAACTGGCGGCGAACAGCGCTTGAGTGGAGGTCTTAGCATCCAGTGCTGGAACAAGCGAGCCGGTCTGGTTGTAGATGCGCAAACCTACATTGACAGCGATCAGCACCAGGATGAGCAGGACGATATTGCGGGTACGTAACATCAGCGTGGCAACTGTTGGACGATGTTCAGGAAGCGGTCAGCAGTTTCGAAGCCTATGGTGGTGAGTGCAGGCAACGCCCGCCCATCGCGGTCGAAAAACAGTATGGCGGGTGGACCGAACAGCCCATAGTGTTTGAGCAAGGCCTGATCATCCGCGTTGTTGGCGGTCATATCCACTTGCAGCAGCAGCACGCCCTGCAAGGCTTGCTGCACGCGGCTGTCACTGAAGGTATACAGTTCCAGCTCCTTGCAGGCCACACACCAGTCGGCATAGAAATCCAGCATCACCGGTTGCTGGGTATCGGCGAGGCGCTGCTGCAGTTCCTGCACAGTGCGGATACGCTGGAACGGCAGGCTGGCATGTGCGGCTTGGCTGCTGTTCTTGCCGGCCAGGCTGAGGCCGGACAAAGGCTGCAAGGGAGAGCGCCCCCCGGTCAGTGCACCGACCAGCATGGCAGCACCCAGTAACAGCAGCAGCACGCCTATGCCTTTCCACAACGCTTGCCAGGGACTGCCGCTTGCAGGCAGGCTTTCCAGCGCACGCAGGTAGATGGCGACCACGATCAGCAGTGCAGCCCATAAACCCAGTTGCAAAGGCATGGGCAGAAAGGGACCGATCAGCCACAAAGCGACCGCCAGCAACAGCACACCGAAGAAATGGCGTACTGCCTGCATCCAGGCACCCGCCTTGGGCAGCAGCACCCCAGCCGAGGTGCCGATCAGCAGCAAGGGCACACCCATACCCAGGGACATCGCGAACAGTGCTGCGCCCCCCAGCCACACATCCTGAGTCTGGCTGATATACAGCAAGGCGCCGGCCAGTGGTGCCGCTACACAGGGACCCACGATCAAGGCAGACAGCACCCCCATGGCGAACACGCCGAGCAGGCGGCCACCAGGCAGGCGGTTGCTGGTTTGCAACATGCGCTGTTGCAAAGCCTGCGGTAGTTGCAGCTCGTAAAAGCCGAACATGGCCAGGGCCAGCAACACGAAAATGAGTGCACTGGCGCCGATGAACCAGATGTTCTGCAGGAAGTTGCTGAGTAGCTGCCCGGACAGGCCCGCCGCGATCCCGACCAGCGTGTAGCTCAAGGCCATGCCCAGCACATAGGCCAGCGAAAGCTTGAAGCCTGTCAGGCGCTTCAGTGGCTGTTGACTGCCAACGATGATACCGGACAGGATGGGGATCATGGGCAGCACGCAAGGGGTGAACGAAAGCAGCAGGCCGAAACCGAAGAACCCCGCCACGATCAGCCAGAACTCACCACCGCGCAGCAAGTTGGCGATCTGGCTATCACTGCCTGCGGGTGTGCCAGCAAGGTTGTTAGCGCCACTGGACGTTGCGGAAACCGCGCTGCCGCTTGCAGCCACTTCGATCACTTTAGTGATGGGAGCGTAACACAAGCCCTTTTCACTGCAACCTTGATAGGTGGCGGTGACCTGCAGCGGCCATTGGCTGACGTTGCCGAGGCGCACGGTCGCGATCAGGTCATGATGATAGACTTCGGTCTGCCCAAAGGTCGGGTCCTGTTTTGATTCACCCGGCGGTAGTGCGACGCTGCTGATGCTGGCCGGTGCCGCCACCTCGAACTTGATGCGTTCCCGATAAAGATAATGGCCGGGCGCAACGCTGAAGCTGGCTTGCAGGGTCTGGCTGTCCACGGCTTTGAGGCTGAGTTTGAAGGCCTGATCGGGGGGCAGGAACTCATCTTCGTCCGCAGCACTCACAAACAGACTGGCGCCTGCTGATGCAGTGGGCATGGCCAGCGGCGTGAAGAGTGTGGTGAAAAAAATCACCATCAGCAAGCAACCTTGCTTACACCCGCGGTTCAAGCTAGCACTGTTCAAGATAAAGTTTCCTGCTGTATCCATTGAATATAGGCGTTCAAACCACCAGCTATAGGGACATAGAGCAGTTCTGGAAGTTCGTACGGGTGCATATTGCATATCAGCTGTTCCAGCGCCAATTGCCGGGTTTTGCTGGTTTTGATGATCAGCAAGACCTCGTCCGCGGCTTCCACCTTGCCCTGCCAGCGGTAAATGGAGTGGCAGGCCGGCAATATGTTCACACACGCGGCAAGACGCGCATCGACTAGGTGGCGCGCCAGTGCTGCTGCCGCATCGCGCGAGGGTAGCGTAGTGAGCGCTATCATCAGACTTGGCATCACATCTGGCGCCATATCTGGCATTTCATCTGAAGAAAATGGAGGTTGCATGCGTCTGGTTTCCCTGCTGGCGATTCTACTCGTATTCCCGGTACTCGAGATATGGCTGCTGATCACGCTGGCCGATGAATATGGCTGGACATTTCTGATCTATTTGTTGTTAGTCGGTGTACTTGGCTGGCGCTTACTGCGCGATGAAAAAGCCAATCTGCAACGCGGTTTCACCCAGGGCATGCCGATGACAGGCAATCCGCTCGCTGCGGTTCTTGGCAGCGCCAAGAACCTGGTCGCAGGCGTGCTGCTGCTGATCCCGGGAGTACTCACCGATATCATCGCGCTGGTGCTGCTACTGTTGCCCGGTACCTCCTTGCGCGGGCAGGCACCAGCAGGCCGGGCAGCCAACGATGACATCATCGAGGGCGAGTACCGCAAAGTGGACGAGCCACCGCGCCCACGCCTGCCGGAGCAGTGAGTACAGGCCATGTGATAAACTGCCGCACTTTGCGAACCAGCCGGTTTTTGCGTTTAAGTAATTGCCTCCATGAGGGATTTCAGCATGTCTTATCAGGTGACCATACAGCCCAGTGGCCATTCCTTTACCGTTGCCAGTGGTGAAACGGTGCTTAGTGCCGCGATCGAAGCCGGCATCAATCTGCCTTACGGCTGTCGTAACGGTGCCTGTGGTGCCTGCAAGGGACAGGTGCTGAGTGGCGAGGTGCTGTGCGAGCAGCATCAATATGGTGCCATCAGTGCCGAAGAGAAACTGGATGGCAAGACCCTGTTCTGCTGTGCCCTGCCGCAATCCGACCTGGTAATCGAATGCCGCGAGATCAGTGACAGCAAAAGCGTACGCCCGCGCATCATGCCGGCGCGCGTGCAACGGATGGAAAAACTGTCGCACGATGTGATGAAGCTGTCCCTGAAACTGCCCAGCAATGAGCGCATGCAGTTCATGGCCGGCCAGTACGTGGAGTTTCTACTCAAGGACGGCAAGCGCCGTGCGTTCTCGCTAGCCAACGCACCGCACGATGATGCCTTGCTGGAGTTGCACCTGCGTCTGGTGCAAGGCGGACAATTCACCCAATACGTATTCAACGAGATGCAGGAAAAAGCCATACTGCGCATCGAAGGCCCGTTCGGCAGCTTCTATCTGCGTGAAGAATCCGACAAGCCCATGCTCATGGTGGCCGGTGGTACCGGCTTCGCGCCCATCAAAGGCATCATCGAGCACGCGCTGCATCATCAAACCGGGCGGCGTATCCTGTTGTACTGGGGAGCCCGCACGCGCGAGGATCTCTACATGCACGATTTGCCGCAACGCTGGCAGGAAGCCCATCCCAACCTGACCTACATCCCGGTGCTGTCAGACCCATTGCCGCAGGATGGCTGGGATGGCCGTACCGGTCTGGTCCATCAGGCGGTGCTGGCCGATCACGCAGACTTGAGTGCATATGAAGTGTATTGCTGCGGCGCGCCTGGCATGGTGGAGGCCGCGCACGCGGAATTTTCTGCTCAAGGCCTGCCCGAAGGTGCGTTCTATTCGGATGCGTTCACCTTCGCCACGCCGGTGCCCGCCAAATAAACCAGGCTTTAGCTAGAGCGGCGTCCAGCAGGTGGGCCAGCCACGCACGGGGCTCAGCCTGCTTGCAAGGCAAGCCGTGCGCTGTGCTGGTAATGCTCGTGGGCCAGTGTCTGCTGGCCCTGTTGCTGTAGCAAGTCGGCTAGCGCCAAATGTGCGGCTACTTTGGGCTGTACCGCGATGCTGGCTTCCAGATAGCTTTGTGCCTTGCCCCACAGTCCCAGTCGCAGACACATATTGCCCAGTGACAGCAGCAAAGCCGCATCGTCCGGATGTTGCGACAGCCAGTGTTCGGCTTGTTGCAACTGCTTCTGTGGCTGAGTGCTCAGGCAGTCGCCAAGCAGTGCGGCCAGGTCGCTATCCCATTCCCGCGTCAGCGCCATTTCCACCAGTTCGGCGGCACGATCACCATCACCAGCACGGATGAAGGCCAGTGCCGCAGGCCGCGTCAGACGTTGCTGGTCTTCCTCGGCGATGCCTTGCCAGAAGCTGAGCAGCGCATCCACGTTGCTGGCATGACGTTGCAGCATGTTCTGCAGGGCTTGCAGGCGGAATTCACGCAGCTGCCAGGATTCCATCGCCTGCAGCTTTTGCACTTGCTGACTCAGCGCCAGTGCCTGCTCCCAGTTACCAAGGCGTAACTGCACCTTGAGCTGCAACACCAGGCCGGCACCATGGCGTGGAGCGGTCTTTTCCAGACGTTGCAGCAGATGCAAAGCCTGGCTGTACTGACGGTCATCCAGCAGCAGTTCGGCATGTGCCAGCAATCTTGCGACACTGGCTTCCGGTGCCAGCCGCTCGGCTTCAGCCAGGTAATAGTCGCGCTGGCTGCGATGCTTGCGTTTGTGTGCAGCCCGTGCCGCGGTCAATGCACTGATGCTGGCATCTTCACCCAGCTCCAGTGCCTTGGAGGCGGCTTTTTCGGCCGTCTCGTAATCGCCCTCGCTCATGGCGTGCAGCGCCTGCTTCAATGCCGTTTGGCCATCGCGTACACGCTGTGCGGTCTTGTGCGCACGCACATTGGCGGGCAAACGACGACTGTAGTGGATGAAACGCAGCAGCACATGCAGCAGCACAAAGCTCAGCACGATGAGGATGACCAGCAGGTTCAGCGACAATTCCAGCCGGTAAGGCGAGCGTACGATCAACACATAGCCCTGATTGCTGCCTGCCAATAAGGACACGCCTATGGATAAGGCCAGCACCAGAAGTAACCAGAACAGCCAACGCATCAGGAGCGTGCTTCCTGCCCGGGCGAGCGTTCGAGTGAAAGTTTGTACTTGCTGACCAGGCCCAGCGTCTCGTTGATATCAGGCAGGTCGATGACAATGGTGCTGGCAGACAACTGTTTCAAGGTGGTCAGGGCGTTATTGGTGGAGATCTCGCGCAAATCGAAATAAGCCGCCAACCATTTCTCCGCAGCCTGCAGGTCGGCCCGATAGGTCGCTTCGTCGTGTTGCAGCAGCGCCAGACGCGCGGTCAGCAGACGCAGTTTGAAATTCTCGCGCAGAAAGAAATGTTGTTCCGGCGCCAGCAATGGTGGCTCCGGGCGATCCACGCGCTCCAGCCGTATCATTTGTTTGAGGTCATGCCAGATCTCGGCACCCAGACGCTGCCAGGTATTGCCGGCCAGCGATGGCCCAGTGGCCAGGGCGGTGGCTTTGGGATGGCGCTCACTGACCAGCGGCAGTATGTCAGCACTGTCAGCCAGGCCTTCCAGTTTCAGGCTGATGCCTACCGTGTCTACGGTAGGCAGTGCTTGCAGACGCTGGATGTCCTGCCCCACCGCTTTGCGTAATGGGATGACTTGCGGGGTGTTCAGCTGCTGCAGACGGCTTTCTGCGGTTTGCAGTGCCAGCAGCGCCGAGCGCACATTGCTGGCCAGATGCAGTTGCTGACTGGCAATGATGACCAGCTGTTCCACTTCGGAGATGATGCGTTCTTCGCGGTTGTTGGCCAGCTCGTAGTACAGCGTTTGCAGTGCCTCTTGCTGTCCGCGTGATTCGGCCAGGCGCTGCTCCAGCATCTCGGCACGGGCGGCCAGGGTCACGCTGCGTTCCTCGGCCAGTTTGGCGATGGTCAGCGTTTCCTGGGTGCGCGCATTGAAGTCGTCAAGACGTACAGCCAGGCTCTGCTCCAGCTGCTGTGCGCGTTGGTTGCTGGCCCACCACATCCACGCCATGAGGCCCAGCGCCAGGACCACCAGTATCAGGGCGAAGCGCCCGGCGCTACTGCTGATGGATGGCCTGGATGCGCTGACGACGACTTCGCTTGCCACGATCTCTGTGCTTTCTTGGGTCATCTTGCTTGTGTCATCTTGCCTTTATCAGGTTGAGCGTTCACTGCGGTCTAAACAAACGGTTGCCTTTCCTGTGTACGCAGCTCATCGGTCTTGCAAGGCCGCGATCAGGCAATTCAGCATGGCCTCATCGCCCGGTGCCTGTGCTACAAAAACGTGAGCGTCAACAGGTAATGATTCTGCAATGCGCGCGTGGTTCACGCACAAGCGTATTTCCTTGAGCCAAGGGCCCGCCAGTGCCTGCAAATGCCGCATGGCTTCACTGCTGGTGACTACCAGTGCATCCATCTGTGCATTCTGCCACAGGCTTTTGAGGGCGTTATCCTCCTTTTGGGGGTTTATACGCCGGTAGCACTCGGCAAAACAGACGTTGGCACCACGTGCGCGCAGGGTTTCGGCCAGTACTTCGCGCCCACCTACGCCACGCACTATCATCACCTGCTGCCCTGCCACGGCGTGCATCTGCGGTAAGGCCAGCAGCGCTTCGCTATCGAAACGACCTTGCGGGATGAGCACATCGCCTATGCCATGTGCCTGTAAAGCGCCTGCGGTCTGCGGGCCGATGGCGGCAAAACGCACCCCGTGCGGCAGCCCGTGTTGCAACAGTTTGGGCATGCCATATTCAACGGCATTGGTACTGATGAAGATCAGCCAGTCCTGCTTGTCGAGTTGGCCCAGCTGTTGATCTAGAGGTTCATCATCTTGCAGCGCTGCGATGGCGATAAGGGGTAGCAACACTGGCGTACCGCCTTGTGCACGGATCAGTGCGCTGAGTTTGCCGGCCTGCCCCGGCGGGCGCGTGATGACGATGCTGCGTCCCTGCAGGGCCTGCCCGGCGCCCAGGCCAGGCTCAGTGTTCTGCGCCATCAGCCAGTGCCGCGAGGATACGGTCGGCACCGCGTGCGATCAGCTTTTGTGCCAGTGCCTGACCGGCTTGCTCAGGCGCCTCGGCGGCAGCGATGAGACTTTCACGCAGCATCTCGCGACCATGCACGCTGGCAACAAAACCGGTCATGTGCAATTGATCCCCCTGCTTCTCGGCATAAGCGCCCAACGGTACCGTGCAGCTGCCAGCCAGCGCGCGACTCATGCCGCGTTCGGCTTCCACACAGGCGGCGGTATCCGGGTGATTGAGCGGTGCCAGGATAGCCAGCAGATCGGTGCGTGCGGCGTTGATCTCGATGCCCAGCGCACCTTGCCCGACGGCCGGGATACTTAATTCGGTCGGGATACGCTGACGGATACGGCCCTCCAGGCCTAGCCGCATCAAACCGGCAGCGGCCAGGATGATGGCTGCATATTGGCCTTCATCCAGTTTACGCAGACGCGTTTGCAGGTTGCCACGCAGGGACTCGATCTTCAAACCCGGGAATTTGGCCTGCAGCTGGCTTTGGCGGCGCAGACTGGAGGTGCCGACGATGCTGCCTTCCGGCAGATCTTCCAGACGCGCGTGCACGTTGGAGACAAAAGCGTCATGCGGGTCTTCACGCTCACCGATGGCGGCCAGCATGAAGCCTTCCGGCAAGTGCATGGGTACATCTTTCATGGAATGCACGGCCAGATCGGCGCGACCGTCGGCCAGCGCCTGTTCCAGCTCCTTCACGAACAGGCCTTTGCCGCCTATGCGTGACAGCGGGGAATCCAGGATCTGGTCCCCGGTGGTGGTCATGCCCAGGATCTCGACCAGGGTCTGTGGATACAAGGCCTGCAGACGTGCCTGGATATGATGGGCCTGCCACAGGGCAAGTGCGCTTTCGCGTGTGGCGATGATCAGTTTGGCTGGATGAGCGGACATGAAATCAAAGAGAAACAGGCGATTTCGCCATAAATGAACGGAAAACCGATTTTAGCACAGGGGAAATTATGTCCTGATTACTTTATACTTGAGTGCTTTATACTTAAGCGCATTATTTTTAAGCCTTTTTCCACCCTAGCCTCATCTAAAGTACAAACATGCAAGATAAATCCAAGAGTTGGTCCGGCCGTTTCCATGAACCTGTCGCCGAGCTGGTCAAGCGTTACACCGCCTCGGTGGACTTCGATAAACGCCTGGCAGAATTCGACATCCAGGGCTCGCTCGCTCACGCCCAGATGCTGGGCCAGCAAGGCATCATCAGTGTGGCCGATGTGAACGCCATCGAGACCGGCCTCGCCGAGATCCTGGCCGAGATCCGCGCCGGGCAGTTCGAGTGGCTGCTCGATCTGGAAGACGTGCATCTCAACATCGAGAAGCGTCTGACTGACAAGATAGGCGATGCTGGTAAGCGCTTGCATACCGGCCGCTCCCGTAATGATCAGGTGGCCACCGATGTGCGCCTGTGGCTGCGTAGCGTCAGCGATGAGGTGGTGGCCGGCATCCGTGGTCTGCAGACCTCCATTCTTGATCTGGCGGAACAGCATTTCGATACCGTGATGCCAGGCTTCACGCACCTGCAGGTCGCCCAGCCCGTCACCTTCGGTCATCATCTGCTGGCCTACTTCGAGATGCTGCAACGCGATGCCGAACGCTTCGTCGATGCACGCAAGCGCATCAACCGTCTGCCACTGGGTGCCGCGGCGTTGGCGGGCACCAGTTATCCGATCGACCGTGAACAGGTGGCCCGCACGCTGGGATTTGATGGGGTATGCCGCAATTCGCTGGATGCCGTTTCGGATCGTGACTTCGCTATTGAATTCACGGCGGCGGCCGCGCTGCTCATGACGCATCTGTCGCGCTTTTCGGAAGAGCTGATCCTGTGGTCCAGCCCGCGTTTCGCGTTCGTGGATATCGCGGACCGGTTCTGCACCGGCTCCAGCATCATGCCGCAGAAGAAGAACCCGGATGTGCCCGAGCTGGTGCGTGGCAAGACCGGCCGCGTCAACGGCCATCTGGTGGCCTTGCTGACTCTGATGAAGGGCCAGCCGCTGGCTTACAACAAGGACAATCAGGAAGACAAGGAACCCCTGTTCGACACCGCCGATACGCTGCTGGTGACCTTGCAGATTTACGCAGACATGCTGCGCGGCATCAAGGTGGACAAGGCCAATATGCGTCAGGCCGCCTTCGAGGGCTACGCCACGGCGACCGACTTGGCGGATTATCTGGTCAAGAAGGGCATGCCCTTCCGCGATGCGCATGAAGTGGTCGCGCTGGCTGTACGCCATGCGGTGGATAAGCGTTGCGATCTGTCCGATCTGCCATTGGCAGAACTACAGCAGTTCAGTGCGCAGATCAGTGACGACGTGTATGCCGTGCTGACTCTGGAAGGCTCGCTGGCCAGCCGCGACCACATCGGCGGCACTGCGCCACGTCAGGTCAAACTGGCCATCGCCGCTGCACGCCAGCTGATAGCTTGAGCATATCGTTCAAAACAAGCGGATCAACGCAATTGCGGTTTGCTTAGCGGGATGTAAACGTAAAAAAACTGCGGTGGCGCAAGCCCCGCAGTTTTTTTGTATCAGCACTGCATCCGGGCAGATATCAAGCCTGGCCGGAAGACAGCAAATGACGACTTAGCCGTGCTTGTAGTGCTTCTTCAGGGTCTTCTTCACTTCCCAGGTCACTTCCAGACCAGCCGGGAATACCAGCAGATCGCCAGCCTTGAAGTTGATCGCCGCGCTACCGTCGGTTGGGGTCAGCGTGCACTCGCCTTCCAGAATGTAAGCGGTTTCACGTGCGTTGAATTCGAACGGAAATACGGACACTTCCTTGGTCCAGGTTGGCCACTTGGACACACCCAGTTCAGCCAGGCGCTCAGGAGTTGGATTGTTATCGATGAATACGTTTGCCATTTGTGCTAATCCTTTCGTTGCAGGCACGGGTAAGCCCATGCATGCCGATTTATAGGGAGGGTTGATCGTAACGAACAACGAGGTAAGAGAAAGCGAGTACTGCTGACTTCACACCAGCCGCTATTCTAGAGAATTTCGGCCTGTCATGCCAGCAAGGTCTTGAAAACAGGCTGAATTAACCGAAACGATAATGTTTGCGCAACGGCTGCTTGACCTCCCAGCGACATACCAAACCTGCGGCGAAGCTGACCAGATCGCCCGCACCGAAACTTACCGGCACACCACCTTCTGGTGTCACGGTCACGTCGCCTTCGAGGATATAGGCGGTTTCGCGGTCGGTGTAAGTCCAAGAAAACACCGATACTTCCTTGGACCAGGTGGGCCAGTGTTTCACGCCCAGCGCCTGTAAACGGGCGGGATCTGGCTGATGTTCAACAGTGATCGATGACATGGCAGGTTCCTTGGTACAGCGCGCGAAGCCTGAGTATGTTAAAGCCAGTCCCAGTTCATTCTGGCTTTGCGTGGTGCGTTCTTCAAGCCCCAATCCCACAGTACGGCCGGCATCAGGCGCATGAGGCGTGCCAGTATGCCCATCTGCCATGGGATCACTACAAAACGCCGTTTGGCGGCGATGGCAGCGGCGAACTTGCGGGCGGCGACATCCGCGTCCATCAGGAAAGGCATGCGGTGCTGGTTCACATCGGTCATCGGGGTGCGGATGTAGCCGGGTGCGATGGTAGTGACCGCGATGCCACTCCCCGCCATTTCGACGCGCAGGCTTTCCAGGTAATTGATGGCAGCGGCTTTGGAGGCGCTATAGGCACCGGCACCGGGCAAGCCGCGTATGCCAGCCACGCTGGCGATACCGACCAGCTGGCCATCACCACGCTCACGCATGGCGGCGATGAACGGGTGGAAGGTATGCACCAGGCCCAGCACATTGATCTCGATCACAGCACGAAACGCAGCGATGTCGGCGGGGTCTTCGGTGAGGGTGCCGCGACTGACACCCGCGTTGGCGATCACGATGTCAGGTGTGCCGCATTGTTGCAGGAAGCTGGCCGCCGCGGTCGCCATGGCGTCCGCAGCGCGTACATCGGCCACATACACCTGGCATTGCCCCGGGAACTCGGCAGCGAGCTTGTTGAGCAGCTCACGACGGCGCGCCACCAGGCCCAGCTGCGCACCCTGCTTTGCGTAATGTCGCGCCAGTGCCAGGCCGATACCACTGGATGCACCGGTGATGAAGACTTTGCTTGCTGACGCTGACATGGGGGCTCGCCTTTTGTTTGTAAGTTCAGGTTGCCAGGGTTTGCTATTTGCCTGCTGCGCGTTCCTTGCGGGTCTCGGCGATCAGGTAGTCGGCCACTTCGATCAGTTCCAGGTTGCCGCCCGCGATGGTGGTGGAGCTGACGTACTTGCCATCGATGATGAGTGACGGTACACCAGTGGCGCCTGAGGAGCGGAAGATCTTCAGGGCTTTGCTGATCTCGGTGTTATTGGAGAAGGAGTTGTAAGCGCCCTCTACTTTCTTGGTGTCCAGACCGCTTTCCTTGGTGAGCCAGGCGATGGCCGCGTTCTTGTCGCGTGGGTCAAAGGCTTTTTGCTTGTGGATGGCTTCGAACAGCTTGCCGTGCAGCTTGTCGGTCAGTTTGAGTGCTTCCATGGCGTAGTAGGTTCTGGCCATCGGTTCCCAGTCAGCACGCGGGATGCCGGGCACGCGGCGGAAGCTCACGTCAGCCGGCAGTTTCTTGACCCAGGCTTCCAGCGTGGGCTCCAGCTGATAGCAGTGCGGGCAGCCATACCAGAACAACTCGATCACTTCGATCTTGCTGGCGTTCAAGGCCGGGATGTTCTCCATGGTAGGCTTGAACTGGTTATTGCTGACACCGCCAGCCATCACGTGGCTGCTCAGGATCAGCAACAGGCCCGCCAGTATGTTTCTCATCATCATTTTGTCCTTAAGTCAGGGTTAGTTTGCATCAACTTTGATTATATTCGCGCTGAAACCGTTCCGTTCCAGTTCAGATTTCGCTTCATTGGCTTGCACCAGGTCGTTGTACGGGCCCAGTCTGACGCGATGCAGTATACCTTTGCCCGGAATGTCAGCGGTCTGCACCACCACTTCCATGCCCTGCAAGGCCAGCTTGGCTTTCATGTTGTCTGCTTCTTGGGCCGTTTTGTAAGCACCAACCTGCAGATACAGGCTCACTGCTTTTTTCTCTGCCACAGGCGGTGCAGGGGCTTGCTGAGCTTCGAGGATCTCCTGCTCGCTGACGGCTTTTTCCGAGCCCGGCAGGATGGTGTAAAAATCAAAACGGGGCTTTTCGCTGCCCTCGCTGGCCTCTGGCTCGGTTTCGAGAGACTTTGCTGGCGGGGAGACAGGCGGTGCCACAGAGGGCGCTCTGAAGCCAAGGGCGATATCGCTGCCCTTGATGTAGAGGGCTACACCCAGCGAGAGCCCGACCCCCAGCAACACCCCAAGTAGCACACCTGTCATCAATGGGCTGCCACCACTGGGTTTGGCGCGGCGTTGTACGGGCTTGTAATCTCGGCTCACTTCATTTTCCTCGGTGCCTAAGGCGATGGTCTTTGCTAGTGTTGGTTTGGGCGTGCTGGTCGTGGTGTTGGTGTTTACATTTTTTCTGGTGCGCTGACGCCCAACAGATGCAGACCGTTGCCCAAAACCTGGCGTGTGGCACTGATCAGTGCCATGCGGGCCAGCTTGAGCGCTTCATCCTCGATAAGGAATTTTTCTGCATTGTAATAGCTGTGCAGATCGGCGGCTAAATCCTTGAGGTAGTTGGCCACCATGTGCGGCGCCAGCTCGCTGGCCGCATTCTGCACCACTTCCGGGAATTCACTCAGGCGTTGCAGCAGAGCGGCCTCATAAGCACTGGTCAGCGGGGTCAGGTCGGCCTGGTGCAAACTCATGGATGTTCCACCCCATTGGCTCAATACACTGCAGATACGCGCATGCGCATACTGGATGTAATACACCGGGTTGTCGTTGGTTTGTGCGCGGGCCAGATCGATATCGAACACCAGCTGCGAATCGGCACGACGAGCGGCCAGGAAGTAACGTGTGGCGTCACAGCCCACTTCTTCGATCAGGTCACGCAGGGTGACGTAGCTGCCGGCACGTTTGGACAGTTTGACCTCTTCGCCACCGCGCATCACGGTCACCATCTGATGCAGCACATAGTCCGGCCAGCCAGCCGGGATGCCGACATCCACCGCTTGCAGGCCGGCACGCACACGCGTGATGGTGCTGTGATGGTCGGCGCCCTGTTCGTTGATGACACGCGTGAAACCGCGCTGCCATTTATCGAGGTGGTAGGCCACATCCGGCACGAAGTAGGTGTAACCCCCCTCCTTCTTGCGCATGACACGGTCCTTGTCGTCACCGAATGCGGTAGTCTTCAGCCACAAGGCATCGTCCAGCTCATAGGTATGACCGCTGTTGATGAGGGCCTGTACGGTCTGCTCGACCTTGCCGCTGCTGTATAGCGCGGATTCCAGCGAGAACACGTCGAATTTGATCTGGAACGCACGCAGGTCCAGGTCCTGCTCGTGGCGCAGGTAGGCCACGGCGAAGCGACGTATCGATTCGGCATCGTGGACATCGCCACTGGCCGTCACCGCCATGTCATCGGCCGTGACAGTTTGCCCTGCCAGATAAGCTTGGGCGATATCGGCGATGTATTCACCGCGATAACCATCGGCGGGAAAACGTGCATCGTCCGGGCTGATGCCCTGACAGCGTGCCTGCACCGACAAGGTGAGATTGTCGATCTGTGCACCAGCATCGTTGTAATAGAATTCGCGTGTGACCGCCCAGCCATTGGCGGCCAGCAGGCGCGCCAGACAGTCGCCGACGGCCGCCCCACGGCCATGACCTACATGCAAAGGCCCGGTGGGGTTGGCAGAAACGAACTCCACCTGCACTTTGTGGCCCTTGCCCAGATTGTTGCTGCCATAGCAGCTGCCCTCGGCCTGGATCTGACGCACCACCGCATGACGTGCTTCACCACTCAGAAAAAAGTTGATGAAGCCGGCACCGGCGATCTCCACCTTGGCCACCTGGCTGGACGCAGGCAAGGCCTGGATCAGCGCTTCGGCGATGGCACGCGGGTTCTGACGCAAGGGTTTGGCCAGCGTCATCGCCAGGTTGGTGGAGAAGTCGCCATGCTGTGCTGTTTTTGGACGTTCCAGCTGCACGCTCTGCGCAGTCAGGTCCAGTGACAGGCTTTTTGCGGCCTGCGTCAGTAATTCGGTAAGATGTGCTTTCAAGACAGGATGGCTAACAATGGATAAAGAAACATATTTTAACCCACGCGCTGAGGTTTATCGATCAACCTGTAACGCAGCAGTAGCGTATTGAGATGACCGCACCGTTTGTCCAGGTCGCCCTGGATGTCCCACTAGACCGTCAATTTGACTATTGTGCTGGCGAGATCCCCACGCAAGTGGGGCAGCGCGTGGTAGTGCCGTTCGGTCGGCGTCAGCAGGTCGGCATCGTACTCGGACACAGCGCAGACAGCGCATTCGATCCCGCCAGGCTCAAAACCATCACGCAAGTGCTGCAGCACGAACCGCTGCTGGATGCGGATACGCTGGCTTTGCTCAAGTTCTGCGCAGATTATTACCACTACCCTTATGGTCAGGCCTTGCTGTCGGCCTTGCCTACGCGCCTGCGTCAGACCCAGGCTGCCGTCAGCCGCAAGCAGTACCTGTACGCGCTAAACGAACTCGGCCTTGCCGCCGGGCTGGACGCCATCCCCAAGCGCCAGGCGATACAGCGCCGCCTTTACTCGGCCTTGCTGCAACAGGTCGGGCAGCATGGTTCCGGCATGAGCGAAGCTGCACTGGCGGCCCTCTCGCCGAGCTGGCGCAAGGCCGTGAACGCGCTGCAGCAGATGGGCTGGCTGACCGCGCACGAAGTCATCGCCGGGCTCAGCCTTGCCAGCCCAAGTACGCTGATGCCGCCCATACTCAACCCTGACCAGGCCGAAGCAGTGACGCGTATCCTGGCGAAGGCCAAGGAGTTCGCGCCTTTTCTGCTGCACGGCATCACCGGCAGCGGCAAAACCGAAGTGTATATGCGTCTCATCGAACAGCAGCTGGCGGATAAGCCAGGGCAGGCACTGGTGCTGGTACCCGAGATCAACCTGACGCCGCAGCTGGAAGCGCGTTTCCGTAGCCGATTGCCGCAATTCCCGCTGGTGTCCTTGCACAGCAATCTGGGCGAAAGTGAACGCCTGCAGAACTGGCGTCTGGCGCAATCAGGTCAGGCGCGCATCGTCATCGGCACCCGTTTATCCGTGTTCACGCCCATGCCCCACCTGAGGCTGGTGATCGTGGATGAGGAGCACGACGGTTCCTATAAACAGCAGGACGGCATGCGCTATCACGCACGCGATGTGGCGCTGGTGCGCGCGCAACGCGCCGGTGTTCCCATCGTACTGGGTTCGGCCACGCCTGCGCTGGAGACCTGGCACAACGCTCAAACCGGCAAATACGGTTTGCTCAGCCTGGGACAGCGTGCCGTGGCCGCAGCGGCCTTGCCGCAGATCCGCTGCATCGACGTCACCAAACAGCCATTGCAGGACGGCCTGTCGCCCGCCTTGATAGAGGCCATGCGTACCCGTCTGGCACGTGGCGAACAGAGCCTGTTGTTCATCAACCGGCGTGGCTACGCCCCGGTGCTGCTGTGTGGCGCCTGTCAGTGGATAGCGCCGTGCACACGCTGCAGCAGCCGGCTGGTGGTGCACCTGCGTCAGGGGCGCTTGCGTTGCCATCACTGTGGGCATGAAGAAAAGATCGTCCGGCAGTGTCCCAGTTGTGGCAACGCCGACCTGCATGCCACCGGTCACGGCACGCAGCGCCTGGAACAGACGCTGGCGGCGCTGCTGCCGCAGGCACGCATCCTGCGCGTGGACAGAGACAGCACACGGCGTAAAGACGCACTCACAGACATGATCGCGGCGGTGCATGCGGATGAAGTGGATATTCTGGTGGGCACCCAGATGCTGGCCAAGGGGCATGACTTTCCCAAGCTCACGCTGGTGGGCGTGATCGACACGGACAGCGCGCTGTTCAGCCCGGATTTCCGTGCTGCCGAGCGTTTGTTCGCGCAGTTGATGCAGGTGGCGGGCCGTGCCGGACGTGCCGATAAACCGGGTGAAGTGCTGATCCAGACCGCCTTTCCGGAGCATGCCTTGTTCAACGCGCTGCGTAGCCAGGATTACGCGGCTTATGCGCAGGCGCTGTTACAGGAGCGTGCGATCACGCAGTTCCCGCCTTACCAGTATCTGGCCCTGCTCAAGGCCGAGGCCAACGAGTTTGCGCTGGTGTCCGGCCTGTTACGCTATGCCGCGGATTGGGCGCATGCGCATGGCACGGATGTGCTGAGTTATGAGCCGGTACGTCCGCAGATGGAGCGTTTGAAAGGCATGGAACGCGGGCAATTGCTGATGCAGGCGGACAGCCGTGCACCATTGCAGTGTTTGTTGCGTACACTAGTGGCCGCGTTGCGCGAGCATCCGCTCAATGCCAAGGTGCGCTGGGCGGTCGATGTCGATCCATTGGAGTTCTAGCTGCCTTTGAGCCGACTAACCGATTGCCCGGCTACCGGCTCACTTTTGATATTTTTAGGACCTTGCTGCCACCATGGCGATCAAATCCACCGTTTACAAAGTCAATCTGCAAATCGCCGATATGCAGCGGCATTACTACCACGAGCATGCACTCACCTTGTCGCAGCACCCGTCAGAGACCGACGAACGCTTGATGGTACGCTTGCTGGCATTCGCCCTGCACGCCCATGAATACCTGACGTTTGGCCAGGGCATGACCGACGATGAAGAAGCGGATCTGTGGCAGAAGGATCTGACCGGTGTGATCGAACGGTGGATCGATGTGGGCCTGCCCGACGAAAAGCTCATTCGCAAAGCCTGCGGGCGTGCCGATCAGGTCATCGTGTATTGCTATGGTGGGCGTGTGGCGGAGATGTGGTACGCGCAGAACAGCGCCCAGTTCGCGCGTTTGAAGAACCTCACCGTGATCAATCTGCCGCAGGAAAGCACACAGGCGCTGGCTGCCATGGTGCAGCGTGGCATGCAGCTGCAATGCAATATCGAAGACGATCAGGTCTGGTTCATGGACACCAGTAACACCGTAGTGGTGGAGCCTGTGGTGTTGAAAGCCAAGGCCGCTTGAAAACAGCGGCTATTTTCGTGGCACTTCCGCACGGCTTAGCCTCATCAACGTTACCGTCAGATAAGCGCCCATCACGATCACCAGTGCGATGCTGATGATGCTGAGCACCCCGGACAAACTACCGAGTAGATCCTTGAGCATGCTGCGCTCCAGTCTGTATGAGTTGAATTCCCATCCATGCTAGCGCTGCTGGCCGCTTTTGCCTTGATGCAGGTCAAGGGATTCACCGATAGACGAAATGTTAAGCAAAGTTGTCGCTGCCGACGGTAAGCGCGCACCGCAGCCAGCATGGCGGCGGCGTTTTAGCTCCGACCTAACCTGAAGGTTAGTCTGCACTGAAACGCCGGATGGGTAGTCACTATTACGCGATGTGGTACTGGAGACTGTAGGCCCGCACCGCGGCCAGCATGGCGGCGGCGTTTTAGCTCCGACTTAACCTGAAGGTTAGTCTGCACTGAAACGCCGGATGGGTAGTCACTATTACGCGATGTGGTACTGCAGACTGTAGGCCCGCACCGCAGCCAGCATGGCGGCGGCGTTTTAGCTCCGACCTAACCTGAAGGTTAGTCTGCACTGAAACGCCGGATGGGTAGTCACTATTACGCGACGTGGTATTGCAGACTGTAAGCGCGCACCGCGGCCAGCATGGCGGCGGCGTTTTCCGGGGGGGTCCACTGCGTGATGCCGTGCCCCAGGTTGAACACATGGCCATGGCCTTTGCCGTCCACGGCAGCGTAACTGGCCAGGATGCTGGCGACTTCTTTTTCGATGGCAGCCGGTGTGGATAGCAGGATGGCCGGGTCCAGATTGCCCTGCAGTGCCACCTGCTCACCGACGCGTGCGCGTGCGCTGCCGATGTCCACGGCCCAGTCCAGGCCCAGCGCATCCGCACCTATGCCTGCCTGCGCTTCCAGCCACAGGCCGCCACCCTTGGTGAAGCTGATGCGTGGCACGATGCGGCCTTCATGTTCGCGCGTCAGGCCATGCATGATCTTTTCCAGATATTGCAGCGAGAACTCACGGTAAGCGTTGTGGGACAGCGCACCACCCCAGGAGTCGAATACCATCACCGCTTGTGCACCGGCGGCGATCTGCGCGTTGAGGTATTGGGTGACGGCTTGCGCGGTGATGTCCAGAATGCGGTGCAGCAGGTCCGGTCGTGTATACGCCATCTTCTTGATGGTGAGGAAATCGGTGCCGCCCTTGCCTTCCACCATGTAGGTGGCCAGTGTCCATGGGCTGCCAGCGAAGCCGATCAGCGGCACACGGCCGTTGATGGTGCGGCGGATCTGGCTGACGGCGTCGAACACATACTGCAGGCTGCCCATGTCCGGGACGGCAAGTTTGAGGATGTCGGCTTCTTCACGCAGTGTGCGCTCGAACTTGGGACCTTCGCCCTCTTCAAAATACAGGCCCAGGCCCATGGCATCCGGCACGGTGAGGATGTCAGAGAACAGGATGGAGGCATCCAGCAGCGGGTAGCGGTCCAGCGGTTGCAAGGTGACTTCGGTGGCGAAATTCGGGCTTTTGCACAATTGCAGAAAGCTGCCAGCGTGTTTGCGGCTGTCACGGTACTCTGGCAGATAACGCCCGGCCTGACGCATCATCCACACCGGCGTGTATTCGGTGGATTCGCGCATCAGGGCACGCAGAAAGGTATCGTTTTGCAGGACAGTCATCGGCTTCACTTAAAAAATTAGGGGATACGCAGCGGTATCCCCCATGATTCTACTTCGGTTTGTGCTACGAACCAGCAGGCCTTAGCGAGGCAGCTCGGAAGACCCCATCAGGAACTCATCCACGGCACGTGCGCACTGACGGCCTTCACGAATCGCCCAAACCACCAGTGACTGGCCACGGCGCATGTCGCCAGCGGCGAACACCTTGGCTTTGCTGGTGGTGTAGCAGCCTTCGCCATCGGTGCTGGCCTTGGCGTTGCCGCGGTTGTCTTTCTCGACACCGAAGGCGTCCAGCACTTTCTGGATCGGGCTGACGAAACCCATGGCCAGCAGCACCAGATCGGCCGGGATGGTGAACTCGGAGCCCGGCACTTCGGACATCTTGCCGTCTTTCCACTCGACCTTGGCGGCCTTCAGGGCGGTGACCTTGCCATGCTCGCCGATCAGGCCCTTGGTGGTGATAGACCAGTCACGGTTGGCGCCTTCTTCATGCGAACTGGAGGTGCGCATCTTGAGTGGCCAGTTCGGCCAGGTCAGTTCCTTGTTCTCTTTTTCAGGTGGCTGGGGCATCAGCTCGAACTGGGTGATGGAGACGGCGCCATGACGGTTGGAGGTGCCTACACAGTCGGAACCGGTATCGCCGCCGCCGATCACGACCACATGCTTGTTGGTGGCCATCACCTGATTGGGGATGGTGTCACCCGCCACCACCTTGTTCTGCGGGGTCAGGAAATCCATGGCGAACATCACGCCATCCAGCTCACGGCCGGGCACGGGCAGGTCACGTGGATGCTCGGCACCGCCCGCGAGGATCACGGCGTCGTATTCGCTGACCACCGCATCGGCACTGACGTTCTCGCCCACGTACTGGCCGGTGCGGAATTCCACGCCTTCGGCTTGCATCTGCGCCATGCGGCGGTCGATGTGGGACTTTTCCATCTTGAAGTCAGGGATACCGTAACGCAGCAGGCCACCGATGCGGCTTTCTTTTTCCAGTACCACCACGTCGTGACCGGCGCGGGCCAGTTGCTGTGCAGCAGCCAGGCCAGCCGGGCCGGAACCGACCACAGCGACCTTTTTACCAGTCTTGTGCGTGGGTGGCTGAGGCACTACCCAGTCGTTCTCCCAAGCCTTGTCGATGATGGCGTGTTCGATGGACTTGATACCCACGGCATCCGCATTGATGTTGAGCGTACAGGCGGCTTCGCATGGGGCCGGACAGATACGGCCGGTGAATTCGGGGAAGTTGTTGGTGGAATGCAGCACGTCGATGGCACGGCGCCAGTCCTGCTGATACACCAAATCATTCCAGTCCGGAATGATGTTGTTGATGGGACAGCCGCTCATGCAGAACGGGATGCCGCAGTCCATGCAACGCGCACCTTGCAGCTTGGCCTGATCGTCGGTCAGGTGCAGCACGAATTCCTTGTAGTTCTTGATACGGTCCGGGACTGGCAGATAGTCTTCTGACAGTCGCTCGTACTCCATAAACCCGGTCACTTTACCCATAGCGTTTTATCAATCTCTATATTTAACTTGCGACTCAGGCCGCTTGTTTTTGTGCAGCAGCGGCCATTTCGGTCAATGCACGCTTGTACTCGTTCGGCATGACTTTGACGAACTTGGCGCGCTGATTGTTCCAGTCTGCCAGGATCATCTTGGCACGGTCACTGCCGCTGTAATCGGCGTGCTGCTGGATCAGCGTCTTCAGCGTGACTTCGTCCGGCTGGCCCAGATGCTGCACCTGACCGACGCTGGCTTCCGCAGATTCGACCTTTTCCAGGCTGACCATGCTCATATTGCAACGCTTGGCGAACATGCCGTCTTCATCGTACACATAAGCTACGCCACCCGACATGCCAGCAGCGAAGTTGCGCCCGGTCAGGCCCAGCACCACCACGGTACCGCCCGTCATGTATTCGCAGCCGTGGTCACCCACGCCTTCGACCACGGCAGAGGCGCCGGAGTTACGTACACAGAAGCGCTCGCCGGCCACGCCACGCAGGTAGCTGGCACCACTGGTGGCGCCATACATCACGGTGTTACCCGCGATGATGTTCTGCTCTGGTATGCCGCGGAAGGCCACTGGCGGCTTGATCACGATGCGACCGCCACACAGGCCCTTGCCTACGTAGTCGTTACCTTCACCGGTCAGCTCGAAGCTGATGCCTTGCGTGAGGAAAGCGGCAAAACTCTGGCCGGCGGTGCCGCTGAGTTTGACCGTGATGGTGTCGTCCGGCAGACCGGCACGGCCATAGCGGCGCGCGATCTCGTGCGACAGCATGGTGCCTACCGTACGGTTGGTGTTGAGGATAGGCGTTTCGATGACTACTTTTTCACCGCTTTCCAGCGCCTGGCTGGCTTTCGCGATCAAGCTGTTGTCGAGGGCGCGTTCCAGACCGTGTTCCTGATCTTCGTTATGCCGACGCGAGACCGCTGCACTGACCTTGGGCTGATGGAAGATACGGCTGAAATCCAGGCCCTGCGCCTTCCAGTGCGCGATGCCGGCTTGCATGTCCAGCAGATCGGCACGGCCGATCAGGTCGTCGAACTTGCGGATGCCCATCTCGGCCATCAGTTCGCGCACTTCTTCGGCGACGAAGAAGAAGTAATTGACTACATGCTCAGGCTGGCCGGTGAAGCGCTTGCGCAGTTCCGGGTCCTGCGTGGCAACGCCGACCGGACAGGTATTGAGGTGGCATTTACGCATCATGATGCAGCCTTCGACCACCAGCGGTGCGGTGGCGAAACCGAATTCGTCTGCGCCCAGCAGTGCGCCTATGACCACATCGCGGCCGGTCTTCATCTGACCATCGACCTGCACCACGACACGGCCGCGCAGCTGGTTCAACACCAGCGTCTGTTGGGTTTCAGCCAGCCCCAGCTCCCAGGGGGTGCCAGCGTGCTTGACCGAGGAGATCGGCGATGCGCCGGTGCCGCCGTCATGACCAGCCACCACGATGTGGTCGGACTTGGCCTTGGCCACGCCTGCCGCCACGGTGCCGATGCCGGTTTCCGATACCAGCTTGACCGAGACCGAAGCCTTGGGGTTGGCGTTCTTGAGGTCGTGGATCAGCTGTGCCAGATCTTCGATCGAATAGATGTCATGGTGCGGTGGCGGCGAGATCAGGCCTACGCCGGGCACCGAGAAACGCAGTTCCGCGATGTATGGGCTGACCTTGTGGCCGGGCAGTTGACCGCCTTCACCGGGCTTGGCACCTTGTGCCATCTTGATCTGGATCTGGTCGGCGTTAGCCAGGTATTCCGCGGTCACACCAAAGCGGCCGGAAGCTACCTGCTTGATGCTGGAGCGCATGGAGTCACCCGCTTTGAGCGGAATATCCACTTCGATCTGGCTACTGCCGATCACGGCAGACATGGTGGTGTCCTTGGCGACCGGAATGAAGCGCTTGGGATCTTCACCGCCTTCACCGGTATTGGAGCGACCACCGATACGGTTCATGGCGATGGCCAGCGTGGCGTGTGCTTCGGTGGAAATGGAGCCTAGCGACATCGCACCCGTGGCGAAACGCTTGACGATCTCTTTGGCAGGTTCCACTTCCGCCAGCGGTACCGGCGCACCTATGTTCTTGATCTCGAACAGGCCACGCAAGGTCATGTGACGGCGCGTCTGGTCGTTGATGAGCTTGGCGTATTCCTTGTAGGTCTCGGTTTGACCAGTGCGCGTCGCATGTTGCAGCTTGGCGATGGAATCCGGGGTCCACATGTGTTCTTCGCCACGTACGCGGAAGGCATATTCACCGCCTGCGTCCAGCGCACCAGCCAGTACCGGGTCGTCACTGAAGGCCGCGTTATGCAGGCGCAGGCTTTCTTCGGCCACTTCATTGAGGCCTATGCCTTCGACGTTGGTGGCGGTGCCGGTGAAATATTGCTTCACGAAGGCGCTGTTGAGACCGATGGCCTCGAAGATCTGTGCGCCACAGTAAGACTGGTAAGTGGAGATGCCCATCTTGGACATCACCTTGTGCAGGCCCTTGCCGATGGCTTTGACGAATTTCTTGGCGGCTTCCTTGGGGTCTTTGCCATCCTTGGCGGCCATCTGGTTGATGGTCTCGAAGGCCAGCCATGGGCACACGGCTTCGGCACCGTAACCGCCCAGCAATGCAAAGTGATGCACTTCGCGTGCGGAGCCGGTGTCGATCACCAGGCCGGTGTTGGTGCGCAAGCCGGAATGCACCAGTGTCTGGTGGGTCGCAGCACAGGCCAGCAAGGCCGGAATGGCGATACGACTCTGGCTGACCTGACGGTCAGACAGGATCAGCACATTGAAGCCTTCGTTGACGGCTTTGCAGGCCGCTTTGCTGAGCGCCTCGATGGCGTTGGCCATGCCCGCATTGCCCAGGCTTACTGGATAAGTGATGTCCAGCGTCAGCGCGCGGTAACGGTTCTGGGTCAGCGTGTCGATGGCTTTCAACTGGTCCAGTTCATCCAGCATCAATACCGGCTGACTGGCTTCCAGTCGCAGCGGCGGATTGGTCTCGTTGATGCCAAGCAGGTTGGGTTTGGGGCCGATGAAGGTCACCAGCGACATGACCAGCTCTTCGCGGATCGGGTCGATAGGCGGGTTGGTCACCTGCGCGAACAGCTGCTTGAAGTAGCTGTACAGGGTTTTGGCTTTGTTGGACAGCACGGGCAGCGCGCTGTCATTGCCCATGGAGCCGGCACCCTCTTCACCATTGGTGATCATGGGTTGCAGGATGAACTTGATGTCCTCCTGCGTGTAGCCGAAGGCTTGCTGTATATCCAGCATGTCGGCGGCCATCTCCAGCTTGCCGTCCACTTTGGGCAGGTCGCCCAGGAAATAGCGGGATTTTTCGATCCACTGCTTGTATGGCTTGGCCTGTGCCAGTTGCTGCTTGACTTCGGCATCGTCGATGATGCGGCCTTGTTCCATGTCGATCAGCAGCATCTTGCCTGGCTGCAGACGCCATTTCTTGATGATGCGTTCCTGCGGGAAGGTCAGCACGCCCATTTCGGAGGCCATCATCACGTGGTCGTCATCGGTGACCAGATAACGTGCCGGACGCAGACCGTTACGGTCCAGCGTGGCGCCTATCATGCGGCCATCGGTGAAGGCCACGGCGGCCGGGCCGTCCCAGGGTTCCATCAGTGCGGCATGGTATTCGTAGAAGGCGCGACGCTCTTCATCCATGAGCGGATCAGACCAGGCTTCCGGGATCAGCATCATCATGGCGTGTGGCAGCGAGTAACCACCGGCCACCAGCAGCTCCAGCGCGTTATCGAAGGCGGCGGAGTCGGATTGGCCATCGGCGATCAGCGGCCAGACCTTTTCCAGATCTTCACCGATCAGGTCGGAGCGCATGGCGGCGTGACGCGCTGCCATCCAGTTGACGTTGCCCTGCATGGTATTGATCTCGCCATTGTGCGCGATCATGCGGAACGGGTGCGCCAGTTCCCAGGCCGGGAAGGTGTTGGTGGAGAAGCGCTGGTGCACCAGTGCAAGGGCGGAGACCATGGTCTCGTCCTGCAGGTCCAGATAATAGGTGCCGACTTCGTTGGCGAGCAGCATGCCCTTATAAACCAGGGTACGGCTGGACAGCGACGGGATATAGAACTGGTTGCCATCTTCCAGCTTCAGTGCACGCACGGCATGTTCGATGCGCTTGCGGATGACGAACAGCTTGCGCTCGAACTCGTCCTGGCTGGCGGCGGTGCTGGCGATCATCACCTGACGCATCACCGGCTCGACTTCGCGTGCGGCATTGGCGATATTGCGGTTGTCGCGCGGCACGTCGCGCCAGCCCAGCAGGGTCTGCTTTTCTTCGTGGATGATGCGGGCCACCACGGATTCACAGGCGATCAGTCCGTTTTGGGATTGCGGCAGGAACACGGTACCGGCGGCGTATTGGCCGACTGCAGGTAAGGTGATGCCCAGCTTGGCCGCTTCCTTGCGCATGAACGCATCGGGCATCTGGATCAGCATGCCGGCGCCGTCACCCAGTTTGGGGTCGTAGCCGGTGGCACCACGGTGCGTCAGGTTGGCCAGGATCTGCAGGCCATTGCGCACGATGTCGTGGCTCTTCTTGCCCTTGATGTTGGCAATGAAACCCACGCCACAGGCGTCATGCTCATTGGCAGGGTTATACAGGCCCTGTTTCTCTGGCTTGTTCAGCGCTTGCGTCTCACTCACTTGCGCCGCATTGATCGGCGTATTGACTTGCGTTACCAAACTATTTGCCCCTATCCATCCCTCGACTTCAAGACATCCTCGAAAATCTGCGGTGTGGCTGCGCAAAGGTGCTTGCACGGCGAACCGTCGATTGTGATTTTCAAGCTCTCTTTTCTTAAATCACGCACAAATCGAAGGTATTTGCGCGTTGTACGGCCAAAATCAGCTTGGCCGCGATTATTCAGCGAACCTTCAATGTTACCGTCAAAATATTATGAGTTCAATCACATAGAGCAAAATTCATGCGCACACGAGGGGCATGGCCGCCTTTACCAGTGCGCGAAGATATTGTCAGCCGCCGCTATCGTGGCGGCAATGTCTTCTGCTGTATGTGCGGCAGAAACAAAGCCTGCTTCGAAAGCGGATGGAGCAAGATAGATGCCTGCTTCCAGCATGGCGTGGAAGAAGCGGTTGAACGCCTCCTTGTCTGACTGCATCACCGCATCGAAGCTGTCCGGGCAGCTGGCGCTGAAGTACAGGCCGAACATGCCACCCACATTCTGGCCGCTGAAGGTGACGCCAGCATTGCGTGCACTATTCACCAGCCCCTGCACCATTTGGTGCGTGGTCTGGTTCAGGCGTGCATGAAAATCGGGCGTCTGGATCAGCTTCAGTGTGGCGAGGCCGGCCGAAACCGCCACCGGGTTGCCGGACAAGGTGCCAGCCTGATACACCGGCCCCAGTGGAGCCAGACAATTCATGATGTCGCGGCGGCCACCAAACGCACCTACCGGCAGGCCGCCACCGATGACCTTGCCCAGCGTGGTCAGGTCAGGTGTGATGCCATACAGTGCTTGCGCGCCACCGAGTGCGACACGGAAGCCGGTCATCACTTCATCAAAGATCAGCACTGCACCATGCTTGGTGCACTGTGCGCGCAACAGATTCAGGAAGTCGTTCTGCGGCACGATGAGGTTCATGTTGCCCACCACCGGCTCTACGATGATGCAGGCGATCTCGCTGCCCATCTGCTCGAACAGCTGTTCGACCGCGGCATTGTCGTTGTAGGCCAGCGTCAGCGTGTGCGCGGCCAGCTCGGGTGGCACACCTGCGGAGCTGGGTTGGCCGAAGGTCAGTGCGCCAGAACCTGCCTTGACCAGCAGGGAATCAGCATGACCGTGATAGCAGCCTTCGAACTTGAGGATCTTGCTGCGGCCGGTGTAGCCACGTGCCAGGCGGATCGCGCTCATGGTGGCTTCGGTGCCGGAGCTGACCAGCCGGACCTGTTCCATGCTGGGCACCAGCGTCGAGATCAGCTCGGCCATCTCCAGTTCCAGTGCGGTCGGCGCGCCGAACGACAGGCTGTTCTCGGCAGCTTTTTGCACCGCAGCGAACACCTCAGGATGTGCATGTCCCAGGATCATCGGGCCCCAGGAACCCACGTAGTCTATGTATTCCTTGCCGTCTTCGTCCCACAGGCGCGAGCCTTTGCCGCGTTTGAAGAACACGGGTGTGCCGCCTACGGAGCGGAAAGCGCGCACCGGCGAGTTGACGCCGCCCGGGATCAGGCGCTGTGATTGTTCGAACAGTTGCTGGTTACGTGAGGTCATGATGCTCGATGCGTGAATAATTGATGGAATTGTCGGGCAGTGTGCTCGATATCGGCACTATTCCAGAGCGCGCCGATCACGGCAATCGCACTGGCGCCAGCCGCGATGGCCTGCGCTGCATTTTCTAGCGATATGCCACCGATGGCGACGCTGTCCGGCAAGCCCGCTTGCCTGGCCGTCTGGAACAGGGTCAGGCTGGCCTGCACGGCCTGCGGTTTGGTACCAGAGCTGAAACAGGCGCCGAATGCGATGTAATCGACCCCCGCTCCCGCTGCCGAGTTCGCCAGTTCGAGCTGGTCATAACAGGAGGCACCCAGCAGCTGATGCGGCGCCAGACGGGCACGTGCTGCCTGCAGGTCGCCGTCACTGGCACCCAGGTGTACGCCGTCGGCATCCAGTGCCAGGCAGAGCTTGAGGTCGTCATTGATGATCAATGGCACCTTGTACTGACGGCACAGCGGCAACAGTGCGCTGGCCTGGGCGATGCGCAGGCGCGAATCGGCCAGTTTGTTGCGGTATTGCAGCAGCGCCGCACCGCCGCGCAGGCTGGCTTCCACCATGCGGCACAGGGAGGCGGTGTCGTCCAGATCCGGCGTGACGGCGTACAGGCCGCGCAGTACGGGCTTAGCCCTGCTCACTTTCGTCTTCCTCGTCGCGCGCCCAGAACATGCGGTCCGGGATGTACTGGCCCATGCCGGGACGGAACGCGTGGCGCAGGGTCTGCCAGGTGTATTCCTGAGCTTCCGCGACGGCTTCTTCCACGGTCAGGCCATGCGCCATGCAGGCGGCGATGGCGGAGGTCAGGGTGCAACCGGAGCCGTGGTAGCTGCCGGGCAGGCGTTCCCAGTGGAAAGACTTGATCTGCCCCTTGCTGCCATACAGGGTGTTCACCACCTCGGCGCTGCGCTCGTGGGTGCCGGTGATCAGCACGTGCTCGCAGCCCATCTGCAGCAGGCGCTTGGCGCTGTCATCCAGCGAAGCATCTTCGTTGTCATCGTAATCGTCGTTGAAGGCCAGCCGGCGTGCTTCCAGGCTGTTGGGCGTGATCAGCGTGGCCTGCGGGAACAGCAGGTCTATCATGGCCGCCTGCATCTCCTCATTGGCCAGCTCATCGCCGCGCCCGGAAGACAGCACCGGGTCGATCAGCAGGGGAATGTCCGGATAATCCGCCATGATCTCGGCGATGACCGCGATATTCTCCACGCTGCCCAGCATGCCCAGCTTGAAGGCAGAGACCTGCATGTCTTCCAGCACGATGCGCGCCTGCTCGTTGACCCAGTCGGCATCGAACACCATCACATTGTCCACGCCCAGCGTGTCCTGCACGGTCAATGCGGTGATCACGGACAGCGGGTGGCAGCCTATGCTGGCAAACGTCAGGATATCAGCCTGGATGCCGGCGCCACTGGTGGGGTCGGTGGCTGCAAAAGTCATGACGGCTGGAGGCATGGGGTTCATGTCAGGATGGATGGGGTTGCTGGAAAGACTGCGATTCGGGGTCTGGGGCATTGTTTGTTCTGCTAGGACAGGCGTTGTGCCTGCACGGTTTTATGGAATTCAGCCCATCATTTTAGCGTAATATGTGACTGAATAATCACGAAAGACAGTATGCGATGAAAACCTGGATCTGTAATGTATGCGGCTGGATCTACGAAGAAGAAAAAGGCTGGCCTGAAGACGGCATCCCCCCGGGTACGCGCTGGGAAGACGTGCCACCGAACTGGACCTGTCCGGAATGCGGCGTGCGCAAGGAAGATTTTGAGATGCTGGAGTTCTGAACGCTCGCAGGCTTGCTGTCTGCATTCAGGGCTGGCTGGAGCGGGTGACGGGAATCGAACCCGCGTATCAAGCTTGGGAAGCTGGCGTTCTACCATTGAACTACACCCGCAGCGCTGCCCATTTTACGTGGCGAACGCCAGCCTGTGCAAACTTGTTCCAAGCCTGCTCACCCCTGCGTTCAGGTGGCGGCTGGTTTGCTAAAAGTGCTTGAACCTACGTAAAATGGTGCTTTTACAGCTTAAGCTCCCGTTCACCCGATGCATTTGTTGATCAACGGCAATTCCAGAGATTTTGACCACAGCAGCCTCACTGTCGAGGCCTTGGTGACCCTGTTGGGCTTGCAGGGTAAACGTCTGGCCATCGAACTCAACGGTGATATCGTGCCGCGCAGCGCTTTTCAGGCGACCGCGCTCAAGGCCGGTGACAAGCTGGAGATCGTAGGCGCAGTGGGTGGCGGCTGAGACATAGATACGGATATATGGATACATTGAATATCGCAGGCAAGTCTTACCATTCCCGCTTGCTGGTGGGCACGGGCAAGTACAAGGATTTCACCGAGACGCGTGCCGCCATCGACGCCAGTGGTGCCCAGATCGTCACCGTGGCCATCCGCCGCACCAACATCGGCCAGAATGCCGGTGAGGCTTCGCTGCTGGATTACCTGCCGCCTGAAGAATTCACCTACCTGCCCAATACTGCGGGCTGCTATTCCGCCGATGATGCAGTGCGTACCTTGCGTCTGGCGCGCGAGCTGCTGGACGGCCACAAACTGGTCAAGCTGGAAGTGCTGGGTGACCCCAGGACGCTGTATCCCAACATGATCGAGACGCTGAAAGCCGCCGAGACTCTGGTCAAGGACGGGTTCGATGTCATGGTTTACTGTTCGGATGACCCCATCATCGCCAAGCAGCTGGAAGACATCGGCTGCTGTGCGGTGATGCCGCTGGCCTCGCTGATCGGCTCCGGCATGGGCATCCTCAACCCCTGGAACCTGCAGATCATTATCGAAAATGCCAATATCCCGGTGCTGGTGGATGCGGGCGTAGGCACGGCTTCAGACGCGGCCATCGCCATGGAGCTGGGTTGTCAGGGCGTGCTCATGAACACGGCCATCGCCGCTGCGCGCGACCCCATCCTCATGGCCAGCGCCATGAAGCGTGCGGTCGAAGCCGGCCGTGATGCCTATCTGGCTGGCCGCATGCCGAAAAAGCTCTACTCGGCCGCGCCTAGCTCCCCAACCAGCGGAATGATCGAGTAAGGACGCCACATGCCTACGCACAAACGCTATGAATTCTCGGTGCAGGTTGAAACAGCGTTTTTGGCCGAGCAGTCTGATGTCGAACAGAACCGTTACGCCTTTGCCTACACGGTCACCGTGACCAATGTGGGCACGGTGGCTGCGCAGCTGATCAGCCGTCACTGGGTCATCACCGATGCCCATGACGACGTCAACGAGGTGCGTGGTTTGGGCGTGGTCGGTGAGCAGCCGCTGCTGAAGCCGGGTGAACAGTTCCAGTACACCAGCGGTTCGGTGATCGCCACCCCGAGCGGCACCATGCAAGGCACTTATTACCTCACCGCAGAAGACGGCACCCAGTTCGAAGCCGCGATCGCGCAGTTCGAGCTGACCATGCCGCGCGTCCTGCACTAGGATACGATGCGTCTGCCCCTGCTTGTCTGTCTGGTCCTGCTGCAAACCGCCTGCGGCCAGCAAGCCGTCAAGCCCGTCGCTCCGCCTCCCAGCCCGCCAGCCCAGCCCGCCCCTGCAACGCCGCCAGCGGCTCAGGGCGAGCTCCCTCCCGTGCAGATCCCGGTGGAGGGTGGCAAGCCGATGATCCAGCCCCAGCCTGTCGACAGCGTCAAGGCGGTCGATTACACCACCTTGCAGGCCGCCAGTTGGGAGCAGATGGAAGGCTTGCAGCAGGACGATCTGCGGCCGGCCTGGCCGGCCTGGCTGCAAAGCTGCAGCACGCTGGTCAACCGCGCTGCCTGGAAAGCAGTATGCGAAAGATCCGCCCAACTCAATCCGCGCAGCAGTGCCGCTATCCAGAGTTTTCTGCGTCAGCATTTCGATGTTTACCGCGCCACCAATGTGGATGGCAGCGACACCGGCCTGATCACCGGCTATTACCAGCCCTTGCTCAAAGGCAGCCGTAAAGCCACCGAGCGTTATCGTTATCCGCTGTACAGCCGCCCCGCTGATCTCATCACGGTAGAGCTGGGTGAGCTGTATCCGGAGCTGGCCAACAAGCGCGTGCGTGGCCGTCTGGTGGACGGCAAGCTGCTGCCCTATTACCCGCGCAGCGACATCGAAGCGCCTGCTGCGCCACTGCGCGGCCTGGAATTCATGTGGGTGGATGACATCATCGACCTGTTCTTCCTGCAGGTGCAGGGCTCGGGCATCATCCAGCTGGAATCGGGCGAACGCGTGCCCGTGGGCTATGCCGATCAGAACGGCTACAGTTACCAGTCCATAGGCAGAGTGCTGGTGGAGCGTGGCGAGATGACCCTGGAACAGGCGTCCATGCAGAGCATCAAGCAGTGGGGACGCAACAACCCGGACAAGCTGCGTGAGTTGCTCAACCAGAACCCGAGCTATGTGTTCTTCCGTGAACTGCCAGCTGGTCTGCCCGGCCCGCTAGGTGCCTTGGGTGTGCCCATCGCCGCGCAGCGCAGTGTGGCGGTGGACCCGCGTTATATCCCCTTGGGTGCGCCATTGTTCCTGTCCACGACCCAGCCCAACAGCAGTCAGGCCTTGCGCCAGCTGATGCTGGCACAGGATACGGGCGGTGCCATCAAAGGTGGCGTGCGGGCTGATTTCTACTGGGGTGCGGGTGCAGAAGCAGGTCAGCGCGCGGGTGCCATGAAGCAGCCGGGCAAGATCTGGGTGTTGCTTCCCAAAGGCTTCAAGTTGCGCGCGGCCAGCGCTAACTGAACCGCCTAAGCTCTCTTAGGTTTGAGCTGTGCTGGCATCAGGTTCATGTTCAGGTCCCGGCTTCTTACCTTCGCCGGTCATTTCTGACAGCGCATATAGCACGCGCTAGTGCGCTGCATCCCACAGGTAGATATCCATGGCCAGCAGGCCGTAGGTGGTTTCCGGCTGTATGCGTCGCGGCACACCCTGCCCGCTGCCCAGGCCCACAAACAGCGGTAACAGATGGTCGTCTTGCGGATGCGCACGTACCCCTTGCGGGCAACGCTGACGGTAATCCAGCAGGCTGGTCATGTCTTGTTCCGCGATCTTCCCCGCCATCCAGTCACTGAACAAAGGCACATAGTCGAGCGCCGCCTGATCGCGGCTGCCGCCCGAAAAGTCGCGCAGATTATGGGTGATGGCGCCAGAACACAGGATCAGCACCTTGTCGGCATGCAGTGCACGCAGCCCTTGCCCCAGGGCATAGTGGGCTGCAGGACCGGCCTGCCCCTGCATGGAAAGCTGGGTGACCGGGATGTCGGCCTCCGGGTACATCATCATCAGCGGCACCCAGGCACCATGATCCAGACCGCGGCTGGCATCCAGCGCCACGGCAATATCCGCTTGCTGTAACAACCCTGCCACCTTACTGGCTAGTGCAGGGGCGCCCGGCGCAGGGTATTGCAAAGCGTACAGTGGCTTGGGGAAACCGTAAAAATCGTGGATGGTCTCTGGCGTGACGGCCAGCGAAACTTGTGGCTGAGCGGTATCCCAGTGCGCGGAGATCACCAGAATGGCAGCAGGCCGCTCCAGTTCACCGGCCAGTGCTGCCAGTGCCTGGCCGGTTTTGCCGGGTTCCAGCGCCAGTGTGGGCGCACCGTGAGAAACGAATAAAGTGGTCATGGCGACCATTGTAAAGAAAAGACCTAAAGAAAAGACCTAAAGAAAAGGCGTGCTACAACGCCAACCCCATGCTGCCGGGATCAGGCGGTCATCATTCAGGCGGGTGTGTGCTGATGCACGCCGCCGCATGAAGATTTAAAGTACCGACCATCTGATCGGGTGGCCGGGGTGAGGGATCGGGGAATTAAAACGGGAGTCTACAAACGAAAACGGGAGCCTAAGCTCCCGTTGCATGACGATGCGATCGAATTAACGATTGCAAACGTACATGGTGACTTCAAAACCGAAACGCATTTCGGTAGCAGCTGGCTTGGTCCACATGATGAATCTCCTTAGTTTTAGATTTCGTCCCGCATTTGCGAATCGCAACTGCATTACGTGAGTAGTACTTTACTGCCAGCCGGATTTAATCACGTGCCTAAACTCATGAATGGCTACTCATGATTTTCATTAGATTGCGGGCGCACTCGCTAAGCGTTTCTGCCCGCGGCGCGCCATCTTGCAAACGATAATACGCTGATGGCGACCAGCACCAGTGCCCCCACAGCCACGGTCGAGGTGCTGATGCTGGCCCCCTGTTTGTGCATCAGCGTGTACATGCCCAGCATGCCCAGCATGCAGAAGTTCTCGCACAGGTTCTGTACGGCGATGGCATGCCCGGCGCCCACGCTTTCATGACCGCGTTCCTGCAGCAGCGCATTCAGTGGCACCACATAAAAGCCGCCACAGGCACCCGTGATGATGAGGAGGGTGATGGCCAGTGACAGCTGGTCTACCAGCGAAAACGCCATGATCAGGCCGCCGATCAGCAAGCCGGCAGGCAAGGCGCGGTTCACCGTGGCCAGCGTCACATAGCGCGCCGCCGCCGCAGCGCCAACCGCGATGCCGATGGCGACCACACCACTCAGGTTGGCGGCCGTGCTCAGTGCCTGCGCACTATCGGTGATCAGCAAGGTGGCCGGTACCCAGGCCACCAGCAGGAAGCGCAAGGTGCTGCCTGCTGCCCAAAAGATGCTGGTGCCCAGCAGCGAGAAACGCGCATCCGCATTGCCGAACAGCGTGCGTAGCGCGATCAGAAAGTCCTTGAGCAGCGCTTTGAGTGACAACTGGTGCAGCGGATGCGCCGCTGGCAGGCGCGGGATCAGCAGATTGATCAGCGCCGCCAGCAGGTAGCAGGTAGTGATGGCCATCAGCGCGCCTTGCACCGATTGCCCGGCCAGCCAGCCGCCCAGCACGGCGCCCAGCAGGATAGCGACGATGGTGGAGCCTTCCATCATGCTGTTGGCCTTGACCAGTTTGTCGGTGCTGACCAGCTCGCACAGGATGCCGTACTTGGCGGGTGAGTAGGCCGCTGCCCCCAGCCCCACCATGGCATAGGCAAGCAATGGGTTAAGCCCGCACAGCATGCCCGCCGCACCGATGAATTTCATGCTGTTGGCGAGCATCATCACGCGGCCTTTGGGCAGGCTGTCAGCGAACGGTCCGACGAAGGGTGCCAGCAGGATGAAGGCCAGCACAAAGAACTCCTGCAGCAGCGGTAACTGCCAGGCAGGTGCGGCCTGCGACCGCAGCAAGGCGATGGCAGCGAACAGCAGGGCGTTGTCGGCCAGTGCCGACAGGAACTGGGCGATCAGCACGGCCAGCATGCCGCGTGTCAGCAGTGGTCTTGCATCCTCCTGCCCGGGTATCAAACTGGCTTGCATGCAGGCTTCCTTTTCAATCGCGCTATGTCTCTGAAGGGTGTTTGCGGTGACACGGCGTCACTGCTGTGATTCTGCCAGCAATTTGAGCGCGACATAATCGAGCTTGCCGGTGCCTAACAAGGGCAACTCCTTGACCACGATGATGCGGCGTGCCACCGCGATCTCCGGGCTGCCCAGCTGGCGCGCTGTGGTTTGTAAAGCCTCGCGTGTGAGCTGGGCATCCGTGGTGAACAGCAGGATGGTCTCGCCGCGCTGCACATCAGGCTGGGTGCTGGCGGCATGCTGGTGCTCGGGTGAGGCATGCACGGCGATCTGTTCCACCACTTCCAGCGACACCATCTCCCCGGCGATCTTGGCAAAACGTTTGACCCGTCCCAGGATATGCACATAGCCTTCGGTATCGACCTCCACGATGTCGCCGGTGTTGTACCAGCCTGCACGTTCAGTGTGACCGTCCAATATGGCAGCCGTGGGATGCAGGCGCGCCGGGTGATCATGGAAGTAATAACCCAGCATCACGTTGGGGCCATGCACATGCAGCAGTCCACCGCGTGAGATGCCGGGCACCGTCAGCAGCTGATACTGCATGCCGGGCATCAAGCGCCCTACGCTGCCAGCGCGCTGCGCCATCGGTGTGTTCACCGCCAGCACCGGCGCACACTCGGTAGCGCCATAGCCTTCCAGGATGCGGATGCCGAACTTGTCCATCCATTGTTGTTTGACGCTATCGGCCAGCTTTTCTGCACCCGCCACCACATAGCGCAGGCGGTTGAAATCATAGGGGTGCGCGAACTTGCCATAGTGAGCGAGGAAGGTGCTGGTGCCGAACAGCACCGTGCAGTTGCGGTCGTAGATGACCTCCGGGATCACGCGGTAATGCAGCGGCGAGGGGTAGAGCATCAATCCGGCCCCCGACAGCACTGGCAGGATAGCCCCGGCCGTGAAGCCGAAGGCATGGAACAGCGGCAGTGCCATGAAAAACTTGTCGTGTGGCGAGAACTCGATCACGGCGCGTATCTGGGTCACGTTGCTGAGGATGTTGCGATGCGACAGCACCACGCCTTTGGGCTTGCCTTCCGAGCCGGAGGTGAACAGCACCACAGCGGGCGCATCGGCGCTGGTGGGGATGCTGACCTGCTGCGGCCGCCACAGCGCGTAACCCAGCAACCAGAGCTTGTCTGGCAGCGTGAAGCGCGCACGCAGGTCTTCCAGATACACCAGTTGCACATCCGGGATGGCCGCCACCATCTCGGTCAGCTTGGCGGCTTCCAGGAACTGGCGCGAGGTGAGGATGACGCGGATACCGGCCGTGACGCAGGCACTGTGCATGCCTTGCGCACCCGCCGTGTAGTTGAGCATGGCAGGCACACGCTGTACGGCGCTCATGCCGTAGATCAGGCACACCGTGCTGTTGAGGTTGGGCATCAGCACACCCAGCGTGTCGCCGGGCTGACTGATCTTGCTGACCAGACGCGCCAGTGCCAGCGATTTTTTCAGCAGGCTGCCATAGCTGTCGCGGGTCTGGCGTATGTCTTCCATGACCTGGCGGCGGCGGCCATGCAGACGGATGATTTGCAGCAAGGCACTGAACAGGGTGTGCTCGCTGTGCCCCGTGGCCAGCATGCGCTGCATCAGTTGCTGCATGGCGTCGCCCGCCAGCTTGCGGCGCAGTTTGGAGTTGGCTGCTTCCGGCATGGCGATCTGTTCTTGCGCTTGTATGTACAGCGAGATCTTGGGAAACACCGGTCTGGGGAAGGCGCGATCGAGGCGGCCATAGATGGAACAGGCGGCGCCCTCGACGCGCACCGGCACGATCTGCGCGCCGGTCTTGGCCGCGATGAAACCCGGCCCTTCGTACACTTTCATCAGGCTGCCAGTGGTGCTGATGCGGCCTTCGGGGAAGATCACCACCGCTTCCCCGCTGTCCACCAGCTTGAGGATCTTCTTCATGCCCAGCGCACTGGTCTGGTCCACGGCAAGGTAGGGCACGTAACGGAATATCTGCCGGAACAGCCAGTTATCCAGTACCGTGGTATGGATGACGAAGGTGGCGCGGAACGGCAGGAACAGGCCGATCAGCAAGCCGTCCAGATAGGATTGATGATTGGCGATGACCAGCACCTTGCCTTGATGCGGCAGATGCTGCTTGCCATGCACCTCTATCCTGAACAGCAGGCGGCACAAGCCGCGCAACAGGGTCCTTATCATGCGTCCTCCTCGCAACCTTGGTTTTTTATCTTGAATTAATCGAGTGTTGCTCAATATAACCTAGCACGCACTTCAAGGCGGGCCCGTTGTGTCTTGCAGAGCGGAATTGCGTTGTTCAGCCAACTTTTTTGCTGAGGGCCAGTCAACTGAGCGGTACATTGCAGCATGCCGACGCGTCATCCATGTGTTTATTCATGCTTGAACATCGGCACACTGACATCACATTGTAAAAATCTATCAATACGATATTTACATTCAATTTCACTAAAGACATGCCCCGGCATACAATCGCTGTTCATTTTTAACCAACCACGGAGTATCTGACTATGAGTTCTTTGATCAACACCCAAGTGGCCCCTTTCAGTGCCAATGCCTTCCACAATGGCAAGTTCATCACCGTGAGCGACGCAGACCTGCGTGGCAAGTGGTCTGTGGTGATCTTCATGCCAGCCGCGTTCACCTTCAACTGCCCTACCGAAGTCGAAGATGCCGCTGACAACTATGCCGAATTCCAGAAGGCCGGTGCCGAAGTGTACATCGTCACCACCGATACCCAGTTCTCGCACAAGGTCTGGCACGAAACCTCCCCAGCCGTGGGCAAGGCCAAGTTCCCGCTGGTCGGCGACCCGACCCATCAGCTGACTCGTGCTTTCCACGTGCACATTGAAGAAGAAGGCCTGGCACTGCGCGGTACCTTCATCATCAATCCGGACGGCGTGATCAAGACCGCAGAAATCCACGACAACGCCATCGCGCGTGACGTGCACGAAACCCTGCGCAAGCTGAAGGCCGCGCAATATGTGGCCAACAACCCAGGTCAAGTGTGCCCAGCCAAGTGGAAGGAAGGCGAAAAGACGCTGACCCCATCCCTGGATCTGGTCGGCAAGATCTAAGGCGGCTGACGCCTGTCTGATGAAAGACAGTAGCGATATGTAGTCACGAGACGCCCCTGCTGCGGCAGGGCGTCGAGTACAGGGCATAGGCGTATCAGTCCATGTCCTGCCCTCGACGCGATCCCCCTGTACGATTTTTGAACATCGGCCTGCACCCGGAGTGCAAGGCGCAGGGTGTTTGCACGCTGAATTTATGCTTTAAACACTTGCTTGAAACACTAGCCTGAAACACCAGGGTGCTTGCACCCAGTCACTGGAGAACACCATGCTCGACGATACCCTCAAGACCCAGTTGCAGACTTATTTAGGCATGCTGCGCCAGCCGATCCGCCTGATCGCTACGCTGGACAACAGCGCCAATGCCACCGAAATGCGCGGCCTGCTGGAGCAGATCGCCAGCCTGTCCGACAAGGTCAGCTTTGATGCCAGCGGTGAGGATGCGCGCAAGCCATCGTTCGTGATCGCCCGCGAAGGCGAGACGGAGGGCGTACGCTTTGCCGCCATCCCCATGGGACACGAATTCACTTCGCTGGTGCTGGCCCTGCTGTGGACCGGCGGCCATCCGCCCAAGGTGGAGCCCGAGGTGATCGAGCAGATCAAGGCGCTGGACGGCGATTTCAGCTTCGAGGTGTACATGAGCCTGTCCTGCCACAACTGCCCGGACGTGGTGCAGGCCACGGCCTTGATGGCCATCCTCAACCCCAAGGTGAAAACCACCGTCATCGACGGTGCGCTGTTCCAGGACGAGGTCAATGGTCGCAACATCATGGCCGTGCCGACCACCTACCTGAACGGCGAACCATTCGGTTCCGGTCGGATGACGGTGGAAGAGTTCCTCGCCAAGCTGGACACCGGTGCGGTGGCACGTGAAGCCGCCAAGCTGGACAAGAAAGCACCATTCGACGTGCTCATCGTCGGTGGTGGCCCGGCGGGTGCATCAGCGGCGATCTACGCGGCCCGTAAAGGCATACGCACCGGCATCGTGGCCGAGCGTTTTGGCGGTCAGGTGATGGACACGCTGGGCATCGAGAACTTCGTCTCGGTCAAGGAAACCGAAGGCCCCAAGCTGGTGGCCGCGCTGGAAGAACACGTGCGCAGTTATGATGTGGACATCATCAACCTGCAGCGTGCGGAATCGCTCAAGCGTGACGAACTGATCGAGATCAAGCTGGAAAGCGGCGCCACGCTCAAGAGCAAGACGGTGATCATCGCCACCGGTGCACGCTGGAAAGAACTCAACGTGCCGGGTGAGCGCGAGTACCGCGGCAAAGGCGTGGCCTACTGCCCACACTGCGACGGCCCCTTGTTCAAGGGCAAGAACGTGGCCGTGATCGGCGGTGGCAACTCCGGCGTGGAAGCCGCTATCGACCTGGCCGGTATCGTCGGCCACGTCACCCTGATCGAGTACGACACCAAGCTGCGTGCGGATGCCGTGCTGCAGAACAAGCTGTTCAGCCTGCCCAACGTGACCGTGGTGATCAACGCGCAGACCACCGAGGTGACAGGTGCAGACAAGGTCAACGGCCTGATCTACAAGGACCGCGCCACCGGCCTCGATCACAAGCTGGAACTGGAAGGCGTGTTCGTGCAGATCGGCTTGCTGCCCAACACCGACTGGCTCAAGGGCACGGTGGAGCTTAGCAAGTTCGGCGAGATCAAGGTCGACTCACATGGCCAGACCTCGCTGCCCGGCGTGTTCGCTGCCGGTGACGTGACCACGGTGCCTTACAAGCAGATCATCATCGCCATGGGTGAAGGCTCCAAGGCCTCGCTGGGGGCGTTCGATTATCTGATCCGGCAGTAGCTGGGCCAGCAGCATAGGCGATAAAAAAGGAGGCTCAGGCCTCCTTTTTTATTGCGCTGCTTTAATATTGCGCTGGGTTGATGAACCGGCTACTGCTCAGCTGCTTGCCTGAGCGGCGCTATCGAATACCATCTCCACCAGCAGCCCGCCTTCGGCGCGGTTGCTCAGCAGGATGCGTCCCTGGTGGCGCAGCACGGCACGCTTGGCGATGGCCAGGCCCAGCCCGAAGCCACCACCCTGACTGGTGCTGGCGCGGTAGAAGGGTTCAAACACCGCCTCCAGCTCGCTTTCGGCCAGCCCGGGTCCGTGGTCGCGCACGGTGACATGCACGCCGCTTTCATCCTGATACAGGCGCACCAGTACAGTCTGCCCGGCCGGGTTGTATTTGAGTGCGTTGCGGATCACGTTCTCGAACGCGCGGTGCAGCAGCTCGTAGCTGCCCGGCATGTAGACATCGCGCGTGGCTTGCAGCACCACTTCGCTGCCCACCGCCTGCGCTTCGAAATTGACGTCGTGCACGATGTCGGCCAGCAGTTCGTTCAGGCAGATGCGCTCGTTGGAATCTGCCAGCAAACCGGCATCCAGTCTGGCCAGTGTGAGGATCTGGCCCAGCAGGTCGTCCAGGCGCTCGGTTTCGCGTTCGATGCGTTCCAGCGCCGTGGCGAGTTTTTCCGGTTGCTGCTGGGCGAGGCCAGCCGCCAGCCGCATGCGCGCTACCGGCGAGCGCAGTTCATGCGAGACATCATGCAGCAGCTGTTTCTGCGAATCGACCAGGGTCTGCAGGCGCGTGGCCATGAAGTCGAAGTCACGCCCCAGATCTGCCAGCTCGTCGTTACGTCTGCCCATATTGTCACTGACGCGGGCATTGAGGTCGCCGTCGGCCAGCTTGCGGCTGGCATGCTGCAGATGCCGGATAGGCCGCGTCATGTAGCCTGCGAACAGGGCACTGAAGATCAGGCTGGCGATGAAGGCGATCAGCATCTGCATCTCGGGCGGTGGCAGCCTGTTCTTGAGCGGGCCGCCCGGACGTTTGTGATGCGCCGGGACGAACACGATGTATTCCGCACCGCTCACGTCCTGCGTTTTGCGCAGGCTGGGTGAAGGCTGGTTGGTGGCCAGCGACACGCGTGCCTGCTGCAGCGCCTTGGGCGGCACCGGTCTATGATAGATATCCACCCCTTGCGCGTTGACCACCAGCACGTCGATCGGCCGCGCGCTGGGCCATTGCCGGAACTGTGCATCCAGTGCGGCTTTGCCGCCGAACTGGATCGCGTTGGCGGCCATGGTGACCAGAAATTCAGAGCGCCGGTCGGTGGAGAACTCCTCGTCCGAGTTGACGCGCTCGAAATAGACCGCGATACCCACGGCCGCGCCCGTGATCACCAGCGTCAGCCAGAAGCCGATGAACATCTTCCAGAACAGTCTGCCCATGCTTATTCTCCCGGGATGAGCTGGTAACCCACCCCGCGCACGGTCTGGATGGGCGAACGGCCATCGTCCAGCAGGCCCAGTTTGGCGCGCAGATTGCTGATGTGCACATCGATGCTGCGGTCATAGCGGCTCTCGGCGCGGCCCAGGGCCTGTTCGAACAGGTCTGCCTTGCTGACCACGCGGCCTGCATTGCGGATCAGCACTTCCAGCAGGCTGTATTCGCTGCTGGTGATGTCCAGTGCCTGACCGCGCCATGCGATCATGCGTTCTGCCGGGTGGATGATAATGTTGCCGACCAGCAGGGTCTCGCCTGCCGGCTGGTTGCGCTGACCGGTGCGGCGCTGGATGGCACGCAGACGGGCCACCAGTTCACGCGGGTTGAAGGGCTTGGCCAGGTAGTCGTCCGCGCCCAGTTCCAGACCGATGATGCGGTCGATCTCGTCACCTTTGGCGGTGAGCATGATGACCGGGATCTGGCTGCTGGCACGGATCAGACGCAGGGTGTCGAAGCCGTTGATGCGGGGCATCATCACGTCCAGGATCACCAGGTCAGCCTGACCTGCCAGCGCCAGCTTGGCGCCCTCTTCCCCATCGTGCACGGTCTGTATGCCGATGTCTTCGGCGGACAAGTATTCGCGCACCATCTGACATAGTTCGATGTCGTCATCGATCATCAACACATTTAGCAATTGCGACTCCTTTCGCACAGCAGCTCCACCAGAACGGTAACAGACGCAGTGCATTCTGCCCCTGTCCGTAGTGCCTGTGCTGGCGCTTTACATACTTTTACCTAGTTTTACACCAGCGTAACCCAAGCATACAAACATTTAGTGGAATATGGCCCTCATAGCACCGGGCAACAAAATCCGGGCCGCCCACCCATCGCAATTGAGGAGTATGCATCATGAAGATTAGCAAGCTTATCGCTTCAAGTCTGACCGCTGTCGGTCTGGTGCTCGCGATCTCTGGCCCGGCTTATGCCGACCGTGACGACCGCGGTCATCGTGGTGGTCATGGCTATGAGAATCATGGACAGCAGCACCGTGGTGGTGACCGTGGCCGTGATGACCGTCGTCACGATTACCGTGGCAACGACCATCGCCGTCATGACTACAGTCGCCATGACTATGGCCGTCACGATCACTACCGTGGCAACTACTATTCCACTGGCCATCATTATGGTGGCCGCGGCGTACCGCACTACACCTATCGTCATGATCTGCCACGCCGCCATGGTGGTTACTGGCACCACGGCTGGCATGCCGGTCGCAACGGCAGCTGGTGGATCGTGGGCAACAACTGGCAGTTCTATGCACCTCCGGTTTCCATCATCTACCGGGCTTACTAAGCCGACTTGATGCCGTTATTTCTTGATCCATTGAAAAGGAACATCACCATGCAATCCAATCGTAAGCATCTCATGCTGGCAGGCGTTCTCGCTGCCGTTCTATCCACCCTGAGCATCAGCAGCTTTGCCGGTTCAGGTGAAAACTGTCATGGTCCGGCGCGTGGTGAACACGCCAGCCACCGTGGCCATGGCCCGGACGGCAAGGGTCCGCAGGGCGCGTTCTGGCAGCACAAGATGGACAAACTGAAGATGACGCCCGAGCAACAGGCGCAGGCCAAGCAGATCTTTGAAAAGCAGCGCGCCGCACAGGAAAAGAACCGTGAGGCCATGCGCGAGACACAGCAGGCTTTGTATGCCGCTTCGCGTACCAAGGATTTTGACCGTAGCCGTGTCGAACAGCTTGCTAACGACCAGGCCAGGCTGCGTGCCCAGATGACGGTTGCGCGCGCCGAGGCCATGCATCAGTTCTTTGCCGTGCTGACTGAAGAGCAGAAACAGCAGATGCAACAGTGGCGTGAAAAGCGCAAACCAGTAGACAAGGCGCCTACGGCTAGCTGAGCCTCTGCCGTGGCACTTAACTGAGGAAACTCACTCCACCTCACCGGGTCTTCAGGTAATGTATCGCATTACCTGAAGCCTTTTTACCCTACTGCTTTTTCTGTCACGCGACCCAGAGAATAATCATGACGGCCAGTCCCGCCCCTCGTTCCTCCTCCTTCATTCGTAGTGTGCTGCCATGGTTGTTTGTGTTGGCGTTGCTGGCAGTGGCTGCCTGGTGGTTCTGGCCTGTGGCGTCTGATGATCAGGCCGCTGACCAGGCTGCACAGCAGACGGCCACGGACAAACCGGGGCCGCCTGGCAAGCCCGGCAAATTCGGTAAAAAGGGCGGCCGTGGTGGCGACCAGATGTCCACCGTGGGGGTGGCAGAAGTGAAGCAGCAGGACATCCCGCAATACCTGAACGCCATCGGCACCGTGACGCCGATCAGCAATGTCATCGTCAAGCCGCGCGTGGACGGCCAGCTGATCCGTGTGCTGTTCAAGGAAGGCCAATATGTGAACAAGGGCGATTTGCTGGCCGAGATCGATGCGCGTCCCTATCAGGTGCAATTGACGCAGGCAGAAGGCCAGATGGCGCGTGACCGCGCCTTGCTCAAGAACGCCGAACTGGATCTGCAGCGCTATCAGACCCTGCTGGCGCAGGACTCGCTGGCCAAGCAACAGCTGGATACGCAAGAGTCGCTGGTGCGCCAGTATCAGGGTGCCATCCAGACCGACCAGGGCGTGATCGATAACGCCAAACTGCAGCTCAGTTTCACGCGCATCACCGCGCCAGTGAGCGGTCGCATCGGTCTGCGTCTGGTGGATGCCGGCAATATGGTGAGCAGTGCGGATGCCACCGGCCTGCTCACTATCGCGCAGATCAAACCCATCAATGTGGTGTTCTCGCTGCCGCAGGATGATCTGCCTGCGGTGCTGGGCCCGCTGCGCAAGGGTGAGCGCCTGCCGGTCAGTGCCTACGCACGTGACCAGAAGACCCTTCTGGCCGAAGGCGTGCTGAGCAGCCTGGATAACCAGGTCGATACCACCACCGGCACCGTCAAGCTCAAAGGGGAATTCAGCAACGCAGACGAAGCCTTGTTCCCCAGCCAGTTCGTCAATGTGCGACTGCTTACCTCCACGCTGAAGCAAGTACTGACGGTGCCCAACAATGCAATACTGCGTGGTGCACAGGGCGATTATGTGTATGTGGTCAAGGCTGACCGTACCGTGACCGTGAAGCCGGTGCAGGTGTTGACTGTTGAAGGTGACATCACCGCCGTACGTGGTGAATTGCAGCCTGGCCAGCAGGTGGTCACCGACGGTGCTGACAAACTGCGTGAAGGTGCGGAAGTGGCGCTGGCCAAGCCTGTGGTGTTATCCGACAAGGCGGACAAGCCTAGTGGCAGACGAGCTGATCCTTCATCTGCCAAACCAGCATCTGCCAAACCAGCATCTGCCAAACCAGCCCGCACTGCGCCATGAATCCGTCACGCATCTTCATCCTGAGGCCGATCGCGACCTCTCTGCTGATGCTGGCGATCCTCATCGTCGGCCTGCTCGCCTACCGCCTGCTGCCCCTGTCTGCCCTGCCCGAGGTGGATTACCCCAACATCCAGGTGGTGACGCTGTATCCGGGCGCCAGTCCGGAGGTCACGGCGGCCTCCATCACTGGCCCGCTGGAACGGCAGTTCGGGCAGATGCCGGGGCTGGTGCAAATGTCGTCCAGCAGTTCGGGCGGTGCCTCGGTGATCACCCTGCAGTTCAGCCTGGAACGCACGCTGGATTCAGCCCAGCAGGAAGTGCAGGCGGCCATCAATGCCGCCGCCAGCCTGCTGCCGCAGGACTTGCCCACGCCGCCCATCTACAGCAAGGTGAATCCGGCGGATACGCCCATCATCACGCTGGCCATCACTTCGGACACCCTGCCGCTGCCCAGCTTGCAGGACCTGACCGATACACGTCTGGCGCAGAAGATCTCGCAATTGTCCGGGGTGGGCCTGGTGTCGCTGAGTGGCGGTCAGCGCCCCGCGGTACGCATCCAGGTGGATCCGGGCGCACTGGCTGCGCAAGGCCTGAATATCGACGATGTGCGCACCGCCGTTACTAGCGGCAATGTGAATCAGGCCAAGGGCAGTTTCGACGGCCCGTCACGGGCGTCCACCATCGATGCCAACGACCAGCTGCGTAGCCCGGAAGATTACCGTAAGTTAGTGCTTGCTTACCGCAACGGTGCGGCAGTCAAGCTAGGCGATGTGGCCACGCTGGTGGACGGCGCCGAGAACAGCAAGCTGGCCGCCTGGGCCAATGGCAAGCCGGCCATCCTGCTCAATGTGCAGCGCCAGCCTGGCGCCAATGTGATCAAGGTGGTGGACAGCATCCGTGCGCTGCTGCCGGAGCTGCAGGCCAATCTGCCCGCCGACATGCGCGTGGAGGTGTTGAGTGACCGCACCGTGAACATCCGCGCCGCCCTGCACGATGTGCAGTTCGAGCTGGTGCTGGCGGTGACACTGGTGGTGCTGGTGATCTTCCTGTTCCTGCGCAACCTGCGCGCCACCATCATCCCGGCGGTGGCCGTGCCGCTGTCGCTGATCGGCACCTTTGCCGTGATGTATGTGGCGGGTTTCAGTATCAACAACCTGACTTTGATGGCCTTGACCATCGCCGCCGGTTTTGTGGTGGATGACGCCATCGTCATGATAGAGAACATCGCGCGCTATCTGGAGCGCGGCGAGAGTGCCATGCAGGCCGCGCTCAAAGGCGCCAGCCAGATCGGCTTCACCATCATCTCGCTGACGCTGTCGCTGATCGCCGTGCTCATCCCCTTGCTGTTCATGGGCGATGTGGTCGGCCGCCTGTTCCGCGAGTTCGCGATCACGCTGGCGGTGGCCATCCTGATCTCGGCCGTGGTCTCACTCACGCTCACGCCTATGATGTGCGCGCGCTTGTTGCGGCATATCCCGGAGCAGGAGCGCAGCCGCTTCGATGTGGTGGTCGGCAAGGGCTTCGACCGCCTGGCCGCGGCCTATGGGCGTGCGCTGCAATGGGTGCTGGCACGTCAGCCCATGGTGCTGGTGGTGGCGGTGGCGACGCTGGCACTCACTGTGGTGCTGTATGTGATGATCCCCAAGGGCTTTTTCCCGGTGCAGGACACCGGCCTGCTGCAAGGCATCACCGAAGCGCCGCAAACGGTTTCCTTCACCGCCATGGCCGAGCGTCAGCAACGCCTGGCCGAGGTGATGGGGGACGACCCGGACGTGGCCAGCGTCACCTCCTTCATCGGGGTGGACGGCATCAACGCCACACTGAATAGTGGTCGCTTGCTCATCAACCTGAAGCCACATGCGGAGCGGGATGCCTCGGCGGACACTATCCTGGCGCGTCTGCAGCAGCGTGCCGCAGAAGTGAACGGCATCCATGTCTATCTGCAGCCGGTGCAGGACCTCACCATCGAGGACAAGGTCAGCCGTAACCAGTACCAATACACGCTGAGCAACCCGGACCAGCAGCAGCTCAACATCTGGGTACCGCGCTTGCAGCAGGCACTGACCGGGTTGCCGCAGATCGCCGAAGTCAGCAGTGACTTGCAGCAGAAAGGCCTGCAGGCCTATGTGGATATAGACAGACAGGCGGCGGGACGCCTGGGCATCAGCGTGGCAGACATCAACAATGCGCTGTACAGCGCCTATGGCCAGCGCATGATCTCCACCATCTTCACGCAGTCCAACCAATACCGCGTGATCCTGGAAGTGCGTCCTGACTTGCAGCAAAGTCCGCAGGCGCTGTCCAACCTTTACCTCACCACCGCAGAAGGCGCGCAAGTGCCGTTGACGGCGGTGGCCAGCGTGCGCGAACAGCAAGCCGCGCTGCTGGTGAGCCGGCTGGGCCAGTTCCCGGTGAGTACGCTGTCGTTCAATCTGGCAGAAGGCTATTCACTGGGCGATGCGGTGCAGGCCATCGAGCAGGCGCAGGCCGAGCTTGGCCTGCCGGACAGCATGCAGACCAGTTTCCAGGGCGCTGCCCAGGCGTTCCGGGCTGCATTGGGCAATCAGCTGTGGTTGATCCTGGCGGCCATCATCACCGTCTACATCCTGCTGGGTGTGCTGTATGAAAGCTTCATCCATCCGGTGACCATCCTGTCGACGCTGCCCAGTGCCGGGGTGGGAGCCTTGCTGGCCCTGATGCTGAGCGGCAGCGACCTCGGTGTGGTGGCCATCATCGGCATCATCCTGCTGATCGGCATCGTCAAGAAGAACGCCATCATGATGATAGACTTTGCGCTGGACGCGCAGCGTAACGAGGGCAAGTCCCCCGAGGAGGCCATCTACCAGGCCTGCCTGCTGCGCTTGCGCCCTATCCTGATGACCACCATGGCGGCCATGCTGGGCGCGCTGCCGCTGGTGATCGCGGGCGGTGTGGGCTCGGAGCTGCGTCAGCCGCTGGGTATCGCGCTGGTGGGTGGTTTGCTGGTGAGTCAGGTGCTGACACTGTTCACCACCCCGGTGATCTATCTGGCTTTTGACCGCACGGCACAGCGCCTGCGGCAGTGGACTGCCAGGGCGGCCTGATATGTCCATGATGGCATTATTCGTACGGCGGCCGGTGGCCACCACTTTGTTGACGCTGGGTATCGTGCTGGCCGGTTTTGTGGGCTTGCGTCAGTTGCCGGTGGCCCCTTTGCCGCAAGTGGAGTATCCGAACATCTCGGTGAGTGCCAGCCTGCCTGGCGCCAGCCCGGAGATCATGGCCAGCAGCGTGGCCACGCCGCTGGAGCGCGCGCTAGGACGTATCGCCGGGGTCACCGAGATCACTTCCAGCAGCTCGCTGGGCTCGGTGCGTATCAATCTGGAATTTGACCTGGACCGTGACATCGACGGGGCCGCCCGCGATGTGCAGGCGGCCATCAATGCGGCACGCAGCACCCTGCCCACCGGCCTGCCGTCCAACCCCACCTACCGCAAGGTGAACCCGGCTTCTGCGCCCATCATGATCCTGGCGCTGACCTCGAATACCATGCGGCGTGGCGAGCTGTATGACTACGCATCCACCATCCTGGCGCAGAAGATCGCGCAGGTGCGCGGCATCGGTGAAGTCAGCGTGGGTGGCAGCTCCTTGCCGGCGGTACGTGTGGATATAGACCCGCGTGCGCTCAACAAGTACGACCTGGACCTCGACGAGGTGCGTAACGCCATCGCCAGCAACAACGTCAACCGTCCCAAGGGCGCACTGGCGGGCAGCGAGCAGCAATGGCAGATCGCCGCCAACGACCAGCTGGATAGTGCCGAGGATTTCCTGCCCATGATCATCCGCTACCGCAATGCGGCGGCAGTGCGTCTGGGGGACGTGGCCGAGGTCACGGATTCGGTGCAGGACGTGCGCAACGCGGGCCTGTCCGACGGCAAACCGGCCGTGCTGCTGTTGGTGCGTGCACAGCCGGGTGGCAACATCATCGAGGCGGTAGACCGGGTCAAGGAGCTGATGCCGGTGCTGCGTGCCAGTGTGCCGGCCGCCATCGATATCGCGCTGGTGCAGGACCGCACCGTGGGCATACGCGCGTCCATCTATGTGGTGACGCATACCTTGTTCATCGCCATCGCGCTGGTGATCCTGGTGGTGTTCATCTTTCTGCGTGACTGGCGCGCCACCATGATCCCCGCCATTGCGGTGCCGGTGTCGCTGATCGGCACCTTTGCCGCCATGTACCTGTGCGGTTACAGCCTGAACACCTTGTCGCTGATGGCGCTCACCATCGCCACCGGTTTTGTGGTGGACGATGCCATCGTGGTGGTGGAGAACGTCACGCGCCAGCTGGAGGCCGGGGCTAGCCGCATGCAGGCGGCCTTGCAGGGCGCGCGGGAAGTGAGTTTTACCGTGCTGGCGATGAGTCTGTCGCTGGTGGCGGTATTCATCCCCATTCTGTTCATGGGCGGCATCGTCGGGCGTTTCTTCCGCGAATTCGCGGTGACGCTGTCGGTGGCTATTCTGGTGTCGCTGGTGGTGTCGCTGACGCTGGTGCCCATGCTGTGCGCGCGCTGGCTGCGCGACAAGCCGGTACAGCCGGGACGGGTCAGTCTGGCGTTCGAGCGTGCCTTCACGCGTATGCAGAACGGCTATGCGCGCACCCTGCACTGGGCCTTGCGTTTTCGCGCCCTGATGCTGGTGCTGTTGCTGGCCACCATCAGCCTCAATGTGTATTTGTATGTGGTCATCCCCAAGGGCTTCTTCCCGCAACAGGACATTGGCCGTATCGCGGGTTCCATCCAGGCCGACCAGCAGATCTCGTTCCAGTCCATGCAGGACAAGCTCACCCATTTTATGGACATCGTGCGCCGTGACCCGGCGGTGGAAAGTGTGGTCGGCTTCACCGGCGGTGGCCGCCGCAACAGTGGCGTGATGTTCCTGGCCCTGAAGCCGGTGGCGGAGCGCGATGTGAGCACCGACGAGGTCATCAACCGCCTGCGTGAACAGCTCAAGGGGGAGCCGGGTGCCCAGTTGTTCCTGCAATCGGTACAGGACATCCGTATCGGCGGGCGTCAGGGCAATGCGCAATACCAGTACACCCTGCAAAGTGACAACCTCAAGGACCTGCGTGACTGGGCGCCGCAGATCCGCAAGGCACTGAGTCAGCTGCCCGAGCTGCAGGACGTGAATACCGACGAGGAAGATCGCGGCCTGCAAACCTCGCTGGTGATAGACCGCGACACGGCCGCCCGGCTGGGCATCAGCATGGCGCAGATCAACAGCGCGCTCAATAACGCCTTCGGCCAGCGCCTGGTGTCCGTGATCTATAACCCGCTCAACCAGTACCGCGTGGTGATGGAGCTGGCACCCGAGTTCAGTGCCGATGCGCGCGCCCTGCACTATATCTATGTGCGCGCCGCCGATGGTACCCAGGTGCCGCTGTCCTCGTTCAGTCGCTACGAACTGACGCGCACCGCACTGGAGGTCAATCATCAGGCCCAGTTCGCGGCCACTACGGTGACTTTCAACCTTACCGATGGCATCTCGCTGGGGGAAGCCACCGAGCTGATACGCGACACCTTTGTGAGTATCGGTGTGCCAGCTTCGGTACAGGGCGCATTTGCGGGCACGGCCAAGGTGTTCCAGCAGTCGCTCAAAAGTCAGCCCTGGCTGATCCTGGCGACCTTGCTGGCCGTGTATATCGTGCTGGGCATCCTGTATGAGAGCCTGCTGCACCCGCTGACCATCCTGTCCACCTTGCCCAGTGCCGGGGTCGGCGCGCTGCTGGCCTTGCTGGCCATGGGGCAGGATCTGAACCTGATCGGCATCATAGGCGTGATCCTGCTGATCGGCATCGTCAAGAAGAACGCCATCATGATGATCGATTTTGCGCTGATGGCGGAGCGTGAGCAGGGCTTGTCCGCGCAGGATGCCATTTTCAAGGCCTGCCAGATGCGCCTGCGCCCTATCCTGATGACCACCATGGCCGCCCTGCTGGGTGCGGTGCCGCTGGCGGTGGGGATAGGCGAAGGTGCCGAGCTGCGCCAGCCGCTAGGCATCGCCATTGTTGGCGGCCTGATGGTGAGTCAGCTGCTTACTTTGTATACCACGCCTGTGGTCTACCTCTATATGGACGCGGCACAGCGCCGCTGGTGGAAGCGCGGCAGTGCAAGCCAGCCGCGATTGGCGACAACACTGGGACAAGGATGAGACACACGATGAAAACACCGATCTGGCTATTGCTGTTCAGCCTGGCAGGCTGCACGGTAGGCCCGGATTACATCAAACCCGAGGTGGACACCCCGGCGGCGTTCAAGCAGGCCGACGGTACGCAATGGAAGCAGGCTGAACCGCAGGATCATGTGCAGCGCGGCCCCTGGTGGCAGGTGTTCAATGATGAACTGTTGAACCAGCTGGTGCCGCAAGTGGAAGTGTCCAACCAGACCTTGCGCGCCGCACTGGCCCGTTACCAACAGGCGGTCGCCGGTACACGTGCCGCACGTGCCGACCTGTTCCCCACCATAGGCAGTACGCTGTCACGTACCCGCAGCCAGTCTTCGCAGCTGGGTAACCGCACCTTCAACGGTAACCGGCTCAACACCAACAATACCTTGTCGGCCAACCTGAGCTGGGAGGCGGATATCTGGGGCCGCATCAGCCGCACCGTGGAAGCCAACCGTGCCGGTACCGACGCCAGTGCCAGCGATGTATCCGCCGCCCTGCTGAGTGCCCAGGCCGAGCTGGTGCAGAACTACTTTGCCTTGCGGCTGGCGGACAGCCAGCGTCTGGTGCTGGAAGACAGCATCGCGACCTATGAAAAATCCCTGCAGCAGACGCGTAATCGCTATGCAGCGGGCGTGGCCAGCAAGGCCGATGTGGTACAGGCCGAAACCCAGCTCAATGCCACGCGCGCCCAGGCGCTGGATACCGGCATCCAGCGTGCCCAGCTAGAGAACGCCATCGCCGTGCTGACCGGCAAACCGCCGTCCAGCCTGAGCATTCCTGTGACCAGGCTCACCGAACAGTTACCGCTGGTGCCTGTGGGCCTGCCCTCGCAACTGCTGGAACGCCGCCCGGACGTGGCTGCGGCGGAGCGGCGCGTCGCAGCGGCCAACGCGCAGATCGGCGTGGCCAAGGCAGCCTTCTTCCCTACCGTCAATCTCTCTGTGAATGGTGGCTTTCAGAGTACCAGTTCGGCCAACCTGATCGATATCGCCAACCGCTTCTGGTCGGTCGGGCCTGCGCTGGCGTTGACCCTGTTCGATGCGGGCCGACGTCGTGCCTTGAGCGATCAGGCGATCGCCGCCTATGACGAGCAAGTAGCCAACTACCGCCAGACCACGCTGACCGCGTTCCAGGAGGTGGAAGACAACCTGGCGGCCTTGAATGTGTTGCAGCAGGAGATCGTATTGCAGACGCAAGCCTTGCAGGCTGCACGGCAATCGCTGGAGATCAGCACCAACCAGTATCAGGCCGGGCTGATCAGTTATCTCGATGTGGTGACGGTGGCGAACATCGCGCTCAACAATGAACGCACCCTGCTGACGCTGCGCGGGCAACAGTTTGCCGCGACGGTACAGCTCATGCGCGCACTGGGCGGCGGTTGGGAGCCGGGCACGGCCTTGCCGCACATGCAGGAAAGCGCGCGCCAGAAAGAATAAACGCCAGACTGGCTGGCGTTTATGCGACGACGTTAAGGACAGAACCAATTTAGTTCAGTGCGTCCTTGAGTGCCTTGCCTGGACGGAATGCAGGGGCCTTGCGGGCAGCGATCTGCAGTTCAGCGCCAGTTTGTGGGTTGCGACCAGTGCGGGCTGCGCGCTCGGATACTGCAAAAGTACCGAAGCCGATCAGGGTTACACTGTCGCCCTTCTTCAGAGCGCTGGTGATGCTGTCAGTAAAAGCATCGATTACCTTGGCAGCAGCGGCTTTGCTGATATCGGCACTGGCGGCGATTTGCTCGATCAATTCTTGCTTGTTCATAGGAAAGATCACTCTTAAAAAAGTTGGCGGAACACTATCTTAACCCAGTCATCAGGAATTGCTACTAGCTGAACACAGATTTTGTGCTGATTTACGGGGCTTTGTGGGGAAAATGGTGGCGGGAATCATCCGCCAGTGCTGGTCTATACAAGTGCCAGCACGTTTAACCGGCCTTCTGGCTGCCGCTATAAAATGGCGGCGCCATCATGGATCGCCTGAGTCTGTCCTCTATGGGGATAGCAGCCCAAGTGTGTCGCATGTAACGGAGTCAGGGCCTGTTATGTTGCATGTAACTTGATAGGGGATTCCCAATGGGCACCAGACACGTTAACGCGAGAGTACAAAAGCACCGTAACGCACTGCGTGTGGCGGGATTGCGGCCAGTGCAAATCTGGGTACCTGATACACGCAGCCCGGACTTTGCTGAGGAATGCCGCCGTCAATGTCGCCTTGTTGCAGAGGCAGAAGTTGCAGATAGTGATTTGCAGGCGTTCATGGAAAAGGCGGTAGCCGATGTGGACGGCTGGACGGAGTGATGCGTGGCGACCTGGTGACCATTGCCATGCAGGGTGATTTTGGGAAACCGTACCCAGCGCTGATAATTCAAGCAGACCAGTTCAGCACACATGGCTCTGTCACCGTGTTACCCATAAGCAGCTTGCTGGTACCAGCGCCCTTGCTGCGGATCAATGTTCAGCCCAGCGCTGAAAATGGCTTGCAGAAGCCATCACAAGTCATGGTAGACAAGGCGATAACGGTTAAGCGGGACAAAATCGGGCCAGTGTTCGGCCACCTGGACGCGAATACAACACTGGAAGTTGAGCGATGCTTAGCCGTGTTTTTGGGGATCGCAAAGTAAAATCAACGTTACGGTCGCTACAGCATCTGCATAGCTTGAGGGCCAGTGATACCAGCGTGTTCAGATGCGACAAATGCTTCCACTTCGGAGATCGGATTTTGCCACCGTTACTGTGCCAAAGCGGCCCGGATAATGACCAGTTGAATATAAACGACTGTTTTATATTGGATGTTGTGGTGCCGGAGATAGGAATCGAACCTACGACCTTCGCATTACGAATGCGCTGCTCTACCAACTGAGCTACACCGGCACTTTGACTGAACGTTTTGGGGCAGACCGCGATTATACGGTTTCGCGCGGGCGGCGGCAAACCACTTAATGCTTGTTGCTGTGGCCCAGCATGCCCAGAATCACACGTACCATACCGAATACCAGCCAGGACACCACGCGCTTGCCCCAGCGCTCGCGTTCCCAGTCATCCGCATGCACCTGCTGGCCGCCGTCACGGATGGAGCGTTCGATATCGCTGCGCAGTTGCTGGCTGAAATCCGCGTCCAGCACCATCACATTGGCTTCACGCGCCAGCAGCAGGCTGAACGGGTCGATGTTGGAGGAGCCCACTGTGGCCCAACGCCCGTCGATCACCGCCACTTTGCTGTGCATGAAGCTCTTGTGGTATTCATGGATGACGATGCCTTCCCGCAGAAACTGGCGGTAGAAGGCATGCGTCGCCAGCATCAGCCAGTATTCCATGCGCCCCTGCAGCAACAGCCTGACCTTGACGCCACGTCTGGCGGCGGACACCAGCGCGCGGCGGAAGCGTCGTCCCGGTACGAAATAGGCGTTGGCGATGAGGATCTCTTCGCGCGCATTGCCGATGGCTTTGAGGTAAGCGCGCTCGATGGCGCGCCGGTTCAGCAGATTGTCGCGCACCACGAAAGCCGCCCGCAACTGCCCTGGCGGCGGGTTGTCAAGTAACGCCAGCGGTACGCGGCTGCTGTGCGTGCGCTGCAGATTGGCCCAGGAGATACGCTGCCACAGGCGCACGCAACTGGTGTGGATGTCCTTGACCAGCGGACCCTGCAAGCGCAGTGCGTAATCCACACGCGGCGGCATGCCGTTAGGTACGTTCAAATCGTCGATGATGTTGATGCCGCCCACGAAGGCGGTGGTGCCGTCGATGACGCTGACCTTGCGGTGCAGACGGCGCAGACGGTTGCGTTGCAAGGTCCACGGCGAGATCTGCGGGCGGTAGAAGGTCACTTCGATGCCTTCGGCACGCATGCCGTCCAGCACGGTACGGGTCAGCTTGCGGCTGCCATAGCCGTCTAGCAGCACATGCACCGACACGCCGCGCTGCGCTGCGGCCTGCAGTGCTGCCGCTACGCGCAGACCGGTGTCGTCGGCCTCGAAGATAAAGGTCTGTAGATGCACTTCGTAGCGCGCGCTGGCGATGGCATCCAGCAAGGCGGGAAAGTATTCCTCGCCATTGCGCAGCAGCGTGATCTGGTTATTGGCGACGAAGCGGGTCATGCCCTGCTGCGCAGACCTAGGACGCGTCCAGCATGCGTTGCAGCGTCAGGCGGGCCAACTCGGCTTCGTGTTCCGGGACCTTGATCTGGTTCACCACCTTGCCCTCGGCCAGGTTCTCCAGCGTCCAGGCCAGGTGTTGCGGGTCGATGCGCGCCATGGTCGAGCATTCGCAGATCACATGCGACATGAACTGCACGTGTTTGCCCTGCGGCTTCATCTGGTCGGCCAGACGGTTGACCAGATTCAGCTCGGTGCCCACCAGCCATTTACTGCCCGCGGGTGCATCGGAGACGGTCTTGAGGATGTATTCGGTGGAGCCCACATAATCCGAATTCAGGCACACCTCGAACGGCGACTCCGGGTGCGAGATCACAAAGCCATCCGGATGCTCGGCGCGGAAGCGCGTGATGTTCTGCTCGCGGAACATCTGGTGCACGGCGCAGTGGCCCTTCCACAGCAGGATCTTGGCATTGCGGATCTGTTCTTCGGTGAGGCCGCCCATGGGCAGGTCCGGGTCCCACACGGGCATCTGTTCCAGCGGGATGCCCATCTTGTAACCGCTCCAGCGGCCCAGGTTCTGGTCCGGGAAGAACAGCACTTTTTCGCGCTGTGCGAATGCCCATTCGATGATCTTGGGGGCATTGGTGGAGGTGCAGACGATGCCGCCATGCTCGCCGCAGAAGGCTTTCAGATCGGCAGCCGAGTTGATGTAGGTGACCGGGGTGATGGTCGCGTCGAAATCCAGCACCTTGGCCAGCTCGCGGCGCGAACGTTCCACTTTGGCGAGGTTGGCCATGTCCGCCATGGAACAGCCCGCTGACAGATCGGGCAGGATGGCGATCTGCTCGGGGCGCGACAGGATATCGGCCACTTCGGCCATGAAATGCACGCCCAGGAACACGATGAACTCGGCATCGGTGTCGGCGGCAAAGCGCGACAGTTTCAGCGAATCGCCGGTGTAATCGGCATGGCGGTAGACGCTTTCCTGCTGGTAATGGTGGCCGAGGATGACCAGGCGTTTGCCCAGCTTGGCCTTGGCCGCCAGGATGCGCGCTTGCAGCTCCTCTTCCTGAGTGGCCAGGTAGCGCTCGAATTTGATCGGCTCAGCCTTGATCATGGCGGCGGTTTCCATCGTGTTCAGTCCTATAAGGTTAGTCCGTAGCGCAGGCCCAGGCGGCGTAGCGCATCGACATTGGTCCATGAGAACACCTGTGCAGCGGCGGTGCGCCAGTCCACCCAGGTGTACTGCAGATGTTCATCCGGCGCCAGCCTGACCGGCAGCGCGGCGGATAATTCCAGCCCGAACAGATGTTCGGTGTTTTCAGTGACGCCAGGCGCATAACGGTGGCGCCAGTGCGGGTAGATCTCGTAGACGTTGGACGCCTGCATGTCGTAGAAGTTGTGATCCAGCGCCTGCAGGCCGGTCTCTTCCTGCACTTCGCGTATGGCGGCCTGCGCAGGTGTTTCGCCATCTTCCAGGCTGCCGGTCACCGATTGCCAGAAGCCGGGTTTGTCGGCACGTTCCAGCAGCAGCACTTGCAGATCGGAGGTGTGGATCAGCACCAGCGCCGAGATCGGAGTTTTATAACGCACTAATCGCCTTCGTATTCACACAGCGCGAACAGCGGGATGTCCGCAGTTTCCAACCGTTTGCGGCCACCCAGGCTGACCAGGTCGATGACACAGGCACATTCCACCAGCGTCCCGCCCAGCTTGCTGATCAGCGTCGCTGCAGCGAGGGCGGTGCCGCCGGTCGCGACCAGGTCGTCCACCAGCAGCACGCGTTCGCCCGGCGTGATGGCATCGGTGTGGATCTCCACCCGGTCGCTACCGTATTCCAGCTGGTAATCATGGCCCAGCGTCTCGGCAGGCAGCTTGCCCTGCTTGCGCACCGGCACGAAACCCACGCCCAGCTGATAGGCCAGTGGCGCACCCACCATGAAACCACGCGATTCTATGCCCACCACCTTGTCTATGCGCTGATCCGCATAGCGCTTGACCAGCGCATCCACCGTCACCTTGAGACCCAGCGGGTCTTTCAGCAGCGTGGTGATGTCACGAAACTGCACGCCCGGCTTGGGGTAATGCGGGATGGTGCGTATGAGAGACTTGATAGTCATTGGTAGCTTAAGTCTTGAACACTTTACCTAAACCATCTAATTATTTGCTCTCGAAAACCTTGTGAAACTTGTGTGGCTAGAAAATCGTTTAACCTACTTGGGTCGGGTTCATGTCTAGTAGGCTCAACTATTTCATCCCATGTTGCATAATCTTTAGGGTCACCAACTTGTATTACACCAATACCAAATTTTTTTGCTTCAGAAGATAACTCCTCAATTTGCACTTCTAGCAGATTCAGCTTGTTTGAAGGTACATGAATAATTACATAAGCCCTCGTAGCCGCTCGCCTATGGGCAAGTGCTTCATATACAGCAGTTACGTCTATTGAATCAGAGGGCTTGACCTCAAAAGTAATAATTTCAAAATGCTTTCCGGGAACATATGGATAAGTTTTGTAGCTCGCAACCGTGATATCTGGTCTAGTCCACTTACCACCAGTGTTCCTTGCACCCTGCTTTCCGGTAATTTCCCCAACTAATGAATCAAGTTGATAATCTTTTGCCCACTGATCTTTAATCACATTATGGAGTGGTTCGTATAAATCCAGTTCAGCAATTCTGTCAGCATTTGACGCTGCCTCTTCATCCAAGGGGGCGCCTTCAACCAATTGGCTCACTTTAGTAACACTTCCACCCTTTCCCTTTGCTTTTGATAATTTGCCTTCCTCTATCAGTTTATTTCTGACAAACCAATAGACGTCATCTTTCAGCTTCAATTTTTTTTGTAATGACACATTTCCAATAGCTCCAACATCAGGAATCTGACGCAGCATTTCCTCTCTATAATTCTTGAGTTGCTCGTCGGACATATTGTCGATAGTCATACTTAACTCACATTCTGGGTACGTAAGCGTACATGCAATTCACGTAGCTGTTTCTCGTCCACTTCGTTCGGTGCGTTGGTCATCAGGCACTGCGCACGCTGCGTCTTGGGGAAGGCGATCACGTCACGGATGGATTCTGCACCCGCCATCAGCGTCACCAGACGGTCCAGACCAAAGGCCAGGCCGCCATGTGGCGGCGCGCCGTACTGCAGGGCGTCGAGCAGGAAGCCGAACTTCTCCTGTGCTTCTTCCTTGCTGATCTTGAGGGCGTCGAACACCTTGGATTGCACGTCCTGCTTGTGGATACGCACGGAACCGCCGCCCACTTCCCAGCCGTTCAGCACCATGTCGTAAGCCTTGGACAGCGCTGCGCCGGGGTTGCTGGTGAGCAGATCTTCGTGGCCGTCTTTGGGCGAAGTGAACGGGTGATGCAGCGCGACCCAGCGGTCGTTCTCTTGGTCGTGTTCGAACATGGGGAAATCCACCACCCACAGCGGTGCCCAGGCGCGGCCATCGACGTGGCCCTTGTCGTGGCCGACCTTGAGGCGCAGCGCGCCGAGGGCTTCGTTGACCACCTTGGCCTTGTCGGCGCCGAAGAACACGATGTCGCCGTTCTGCGCGCCGGTGCGCTCAATGATGGCTTTCAGCGCATAGCCGTGGATGTTCTTGACGATAGGCGATTGCAGGCCTTCTTCGTTGAGCTTGGTGATGTCGTTGATCTTGATGTAAGCCAGACCGCGCGCGCCGTAGATCTTGACGAATTCGGTGTAGGCGTCGATCTCGGAGCGGCTGATGCCGGCACCGTTAGGCACGCGCAGCGCGGCCACGCGGCCACCGTCCATGTTGGCCGCACCGGCGAACACCTTGAAATCCACATCCTTCATCACGTCGGTGAGTTCGGTGATCTCCAGGGTGACGCGCATGTCAGGCTTGTCGGAGCCATAACGGCTCATTGCCACGCTGAATGGCATGCGTGGGAACGGGTCTGGCAGGTCGATGTTCTGCACGCTTTTGAACATCTTGCGGATCATGTCTTCCACGATGTTCATGATCTCTTCTTCACCCAGGAAGGAGGTCTCGATATCCACTTGTGTGAATTCGGGCTGACGGTCAGCGCGCAGGTCTTCGTCACGGAAGCACTTGGTGATCTGGAAGTAGCGGTCAAAGCCGGACACCATCAGCAATTGCTTGAACAGCTGCGGCGATTGCGGCAGCGCGAAGAACATGCCGTGATGCACACGCGACGGCACCAGGTAGTCACGCGCACCTTCCGGCGTGGAACGGGTCAGCATCGGGGTTTCAATCTCGATGAAACCGTTGCTGTCCAGGTGGTCGCGCAAGGTCTTGGCCACACGGTAGCGCAGCATCATGTTCTTTTGCATGGCAGGACGGCGCAGGTCGATGTAACGATGCTCCAGACGCACCATTTCGCTGAGGTTGTCGTCGTCCAGCATGAACGGTGGCGTCAGCGACGGGTTGAGGATCTCGATCTCGCTGGCCAGCATCTCCACTTCGCCGGTGGGGATGTTGGGGTTCACGGTGCCTTCAGGGCGCGCGCGCACTTTACAGACGATCTTCAGCACGAATTCGCTGCGTACGGTTTCGGCCAGCTGGAACGCTTGCGGGGTATCCGGATCGATGACGATCTGCGCCATGCCTTCGCGGTCGCGCAAGTCGATGAAGATCACGCCGCCGTGGTCACGACGACGATGAGCCCAGCCGCACAAGGTGACGGTCTGGCCGATGTGTTCGCGGTTCAGATGACCGCAGTAATGAGTACGCATATTGAAATTCTTATTGGATGGGAGGTTGGAGAGGTGCGGGCTTGTCGGCAGGTGCGACGACGCCCATGGAAATAATGTATTTGAGTGCGGCATCCACGCTCATGTCCAGCTCGATCACGTCAGCGCGCGGCATCATCAGGAAGAAACCGGAAGTGGGGTTGGGCGTGGTCGGCACGTAGACGCTGACATAATCACCCTGCAGATGGTTCGCCACGTCCCCGCCGGGCTGGCCGGTCAGAAAGGCCACGGTCCAGCTGCCCTGGCGTGGATACTGCACCAGCAGGGCTTTGCGGAAGGCATTACCGGAGTCGGAGAACAGGGTGTCCGATACCTGCTTCACGCTGTTGTAGATGCTTTTCACCACAGGCACGCGGCCGAGCAGGTTTTCCCACAGCAGGATCAGCTGTTTGCCGAAGAAATTGGTGGCGATGAGGCCGGTGCCGAAGATGATCAACAGGGTGAGGATGGCCCCTATGCCCGGAATGTCCTGCCCCAGCTGGGCTTCCGGACGCCACTCGTACGGCAGCAGCAGCAGGCTTTGATCCATGACTCCGATCAGGGTCTTCAGCACCCATACGGTGATGGACAGCGGGACCAGGACCAGCAGGCCAGTGATGAAGTAGCGTTTCATGTGGGCCTTAGTGGCAGGCGCAGCCAGGGTTGCAGGCGGCAGGTGCAGCGGCTTCTTCGGTCTTCTTGGCCGGCTTGCTGCCGCTGCCCTTGAAGTCAGTGGCATACCAGCCGGTGCCGTTGAGCTGGAAGCTCGGTGCCGACACTTGCTTGGAGAAGGTCTCTAGTCCGCAGGATGGGCAGGTGGTCAGGTTGGGTTCGCTGACCTTGCGCATCACTTCTTTTTTGCAGCCGCAGCTGCTGCACTGGTAATCGTAGATAGGCATGACATCACCCCGAAAAAAGTCGAATTATACCCGAAGGCGCCAAGCTCTACATGGCGATTAGCGGCAGATTATCAAGAGCTTAACGCGATTGTCAGCATGAAAAAGACCGGCCTAGGCCGGTCTTGCTGAGCATCCACAGGGATGGCGGCCAATCAACGGCACCAGCCCGGGTAGCGGCATCAGAACGGGATGTCGTCCTCAAAGTCATCAAACCCGCCTGATTTTTTCGCCCCAGCGGCAGCAGTGCCAGCCGCTGCGCCTGCCGCAGCAGGTGCGCTGCGTTGGCTGGGTGCGGCGGCCCGTGCAGGCGGCGCCTGGTTGAAATCGTCCATGCCGCCGTCGTCCATGCCACCGTCGTAGCTGCCACCACTGCTACGTCCGCCCAGCATCTGCATGCGGTCGGCCACCACTTCGGTGGTCTGGCGCTCGTTGCCTTCCTTGTCCTGCCATTTGCGGGTTTGCAAGCGGCCTTCGATGTACACGCTGGAGCCCTTCTTCAGGTATTCACCGGCCACTTCGGCCTGTTTGCCGAACATGGAGATACGGTGCCATTCAGTGCGCTCCTGCTTCTGGCCGTTCTTGTCTTTCCAGCTGTCCGTGGTGGCGATGCTGAAGGATGCCAGCGCGTCACCGGAGGGCATGTAGCGCATTTCCGGGTCGCGTCCCAGGTTGCCGACCAGAATCACTTTGTTGACCGATGCCATTATTCACTCCCTATCAATTGCAGTGCTTGCGTCTCGTCGAAAGCATGCTGCATGTCTATCTTAAGTATAACCAAACCTTCGTCGGCAAGCACCACCGCTTCGCGTACACCTGCCAGTGTGCCCAGCGCTTTGGCCAGACTGGCGGCGGCTTCCGGGCTCATCTCGTCCACATGGTACATCTTGCTTTTGACCGCAGGTGGCGGCTGCATGCTGATGGCCAGCAGCAGCCAGATGCCCATCAGCACGCTGCAGAACAGGAACACCGAGGCATAACCGTAATAGTGCGACAGCACACCACCCAGAGTGCCACCGAGGAATATACCGATGGATTGTGCGGTGTTGTAGACCCCGATGGCGGTACCTTTGGAGGCCGCCGGTGCCAGTTTGGAGATGATGGATGGCAGGCTGGCTTCCAGCACGTTGAAGGCAACGAAATAGGCTGACAGCGAGAGGATGATGCCCCAGAAGTGGGTGATGCTGGCAGCAAACATCAGTTGTGCCAGCAACATCACGCTGATGGCACCCACAAAGATCAGTTTGAGCTTGGCGCGCTTCTCGCCGTAGATGATGGCCGGCACCATGAGCACGAACGACAACACCATGATGGGCAGGTAGATCAGCCAGTGATCGTTCTCGCTCATGCCGCTGGTCTGCTTGATGGCGAACGGCACCACCACGAACATGGCCATCTGTGCCGCATGCAGCGCGAAGATGCCAAAATTCAGGCGCAGTAGTTGCTTGTTCCGCAGGACATCCTTGAGTTTGCTGGGCGCCGCTTCTGCATCGGAGTGAAAACGGCTGACCACCGGGTCGGGTACCAGGAATTTGACATCAAGGATGGCCAGTGCGGCCAGCGCGCCGGTAAGCAGGAAGATGCCGGGCACGCCGATCACCTGATTCAGCGCCGGGCCCAGGATCAGCGACAGCGCGAAGGTGACGCCTATGGTGCCGCCTATCATGGCCATGGCTTTGGTGCGGTGCTCTTCACGCGTGAGGTCGGCCACCAGCGCCGTGACCACGGCAGACACTGCACCTGCGCCCTGAATGGCGCGGCCGATGATGATGGTATAGAGGTTGTCGGCAAAGCCGGCCACCAGGCTGCCGATGACGAACAGCACCAGGCCGATGTAGATCATGCGCTTGCGGCCATAACGGTCGGACGCCATGCCGAACGGCAGCTGGAACATGGCCTGGGTCAGGCCATAGGCGCCCAGCGCCAGGCCGATCAGCAGATGGCTATCGCCGCCGGGCAGGGTTTCTGCATAGATGGAGAAGATCGGCAGGATCAGGAACATGCCCAGCATGCGCAGGCCATAGATGGAGGCCAGGCTCATGCTGGCCCGCAACTCCAGCGAGGACATACGTTCTGAATGGGCCATGAAAACTATTTGAATGGAATGCGGAAAGTTGCGTATATTATCAGGTTGCTTCGCTTAAGTACCTGTCACTGTGCGGACTTTGTGTCGTTGGCTGCTGGCCCGGTGTTCGCGCCCGGCACGCCGCCGGGTTTGCAAGCGTGGGCTGCGTCTTTAGCTGCGCGCATTCAGCAGGCGGTTGAATTGCCAACATGCGGCTGAATCGCAACGTGCCTGGGTCTGGCTCAGGTTCAGGGTGTCGTAGGTGTATCCGCATCGCGCGGATGGACTGGCGGCTGCTTGATCGGGATTATTTCGGTTCGGATGGTTAATGGAATTCATACGCATACGCGGTGCACGCACGCACAATCTCAAGAATGTTTCGCTGGATCTGCCACGCAACAAGATGGTGGTCATCACCGGTCTGTCCGGTTCAGGAAAATCTTCCCTCGCTTTTGATACCTTGTATGCGGAAGGTCAGCGCCGCTATGTCGAATCGCTGTCGGCTTATGCCCGTCAGTTCCTGGCACGCATGGACAAGCCGGATGTGGACCTGATCGAAGGCCTGTCGCCTGCCATCTCCATCGAACAGAAATCCACCTCGCACAACCCGCGTTCCACGGTGGGCACCGTCACCGAGATCCACGACTATCTGCGTTTGCTGTACGCGCGTGCCGGTGATCCGGAATGCCCGGAGCACGCCATCAAGCTGGAAGCGCAGACCGTATCGCAAATGGTGGACAGTGTGCTGGCCTTGCCGGAAGACACCAAGCTGATGATCCTGGCCCCGGTGGTCAGCAACCGCAAGGGCGAGCAGCTGGACCTGTTCGACGAGTTGAAGGCACAGGGTTTCGTGCGCGTGCGCGTGGACGGCGAGATCTATGAGATGGACAGCCTGCCCAAACTGGCCAAAACCAGCAAGCACAATGTGGATGTGGTGGTGGACCGGCTCAAGGTGCGCGAGGACATGAAGCAGCGCATCGCGGAATCGTTCGAAACCGCCTTGCGTCTGGCCGAAGGCAAGGCCATCGCCATGGAGATGGATGGCGGCAAGGAACATCTGTTCTCGGCCAAATTCTCCTGCCCGCTGTGCGATTACTCGCTGGTGGAGCTGGAGCCGCGTCTGTTCTCGTTCAACAACCCCATGGGCGCCTGCCCCAAGTGTGACGGCCTGGGCCAGATCAGTTTCTTCGACCCCAAGCGCGTGGTGGCCTTCCCGCATCTGTCGCTGGCCGCCGGTGCGATCAAGGGCTGGGACAAGCGCAACCAGTTCTATTTCCAGATGCTGCAGAGCCTGTCCACACATTACGGTTTTGACCTGGATACCGCCTTCGAGGTGTTGCCGCCTGAAACTCAAGAGATTCTGCTCAATGGCAGCGGCCGTGAGGTGATCCCGTTCCGTTATCTCAACGAGCGTGGTGTGTTCTTCAGCAAATCACACACCTTTGAGGGCATCCTCAACAACCTGCAGCGCCGTTATCACGAGACCGATTCGGTGACCGTGCGTGAAGAGCTATCCAAATACCTGAATTCCAAAGCCTGCCCGGATTGCAGCGGCACGCGTCTGCGCCGCGAAGCACGCCACGTCAAAGTGGGAGGGCGCAACATCCACGAAGTGTGCGAATCGCCCCTGCGTCAGGCGCTGGTGTTCTTTGACACGCTGGAGCTCACCGGCCAGAAACTGGCCATCGCCGACAAGATCGTCAAAGAGATCAGCAACCGCCTCAAATTCCTCACCAACGTGGGCCTGGAATACCTTTCCCTGTCGCGCTCGGCCGAGACCTTGTCCGGCGGCGAGGCGCAGCGTATCCGTCTGGCGTCACAGATCGGTTCCGGCCTGACTGGTGTGATGTATGTGCTGGATGAACCGTCCATCGGTTTGCACCAGCGCGACAACGACCGCCTGCTGGAAACACTCAAGCGCCTGCGCGATATCGGCAACAGCGTGATCGTGGTGGAGCACGACCAGGACGCCATCATGGCCGCCGATTACGTGGTGGACATCGGCCCGGGCGCTGGCGAACACGGTGGCAATATCGTGGCCTTCGGTACGCCAGAGGAGATCCAGAATAACGCCGCCTCGCTCACTGGCCAGTACCTGAGCGGCAGCAAGCAGATCGCAGTGCCGGGCGAACGTCATGCCCCGGACGCGCAGCGCTGGCTGCATCTCACCAATGCCACGGGCAACAACCTGCGGGACGTCACGCTCAAGCTGCCGGTCGGCTTGCTGACCTGCGTGACCGGCGTGTCCGGTTCCGGCAAATCCACGCTCATCAACGATACCTTGTATCGCGTGGTGGCCAAGCATCTGTATGGCAGCTCCACCGAGCCTGCACCGTTCGGCGAGGTATCCGGTCTGGAATATTTCGACAAAGTGGTCGATGTGGATCAGAGCCCGATCGGACGTACGCCGCGTTCCAACCCCGCAACCTACACCGGCCTGTTCACACCCATCCGCGAGTTGTTCGCCGGGGTGCCGGAATCACGCGCCCGCGGCTACGGGCCTGGACGCTACTCCTTCAACGTCAAGGGTGGGCGCTGCGAGGCCTGCCAGGGTGACGGCGTGATCCGCGTCGAGATGCACTTCCTGCCTGACGTGTATGTGCCGTGTGATGTGTGCAAGGGCCATCGCTACAACCGTGAGACGCTGGAGATCCACTACAAGGGCAAGAACATCCGCGAAGTGCTGGAGATGACGGTGGAGCAGGCGCATGACTTCTTCAATGCCGTGCCTGCGGTACAGCGCAAATTGCGCACGCTGCTGGATGTGGGCCTGGGCTATATCACGCTGGGTCAGTCTGCGACGACGCTGTCTGGCGGCGAGGCGCAGCGCGTGAAGCTGGCACTGGAGCTGTCCAAGCGCGACACTGGCCGCACCTTGTATATCCTGGATGAGCCCACCACCGGTCTGCACTTTGCCGATATCCAGCTGCTGCTGGATGTGCTGCACAGACTGCGTGACCATGGCAACACCATCGTCATCATCGAGCACAATCTGGACGTGATCAAAACAGCCGACTGGCTGGTGGATCTGGGCCCGGAGGGGGGTGATGGTGGCGGATTCATTCTGGCAGAAGGCCCGCCTGAGCAAGTGGCCACTTGCGCTGCCAGCCACACCGGGCGCTACTTGCTACCTATGCTGAAGTGATTTTCTGCAGCGTCTTGGCGGCTTTGCCGCTGCTTTTCCAAGACGCTGCAGGCAGCTTGCTTTCATGCGTGCTGTTTGGGTAAATGCGTTTCGGATAACGCTTGTTCAGACAAAATAGGCATAGGCGAACATCCCCAGCATCAGCAAGCCCAGTAGCACCTTGGCGGCCAGCGCCAGCACAAAGCCCAGGCCGGCCGCGATGCCCACCCGTGTGGCCTGACCGGCGCCGCGTCTGGCCATCAACTCGCCTAGCATGGCACCGATGACCGTCCCCAGGATGATGCCGGGCACCCCGCCCACGATGCCGACCACACCACCTATCATGGTGCCGTACAAGGCTTGCTTGCTTGCGCCAGCGCGCTGACTGGTCACGACCGAGGCCACCAGATCCACCAGCCAGGCGATCAGGGCAATGACACCGATCACGGCGATGGTCCAGCCGCCCACCAGGCTGAAGTCATCGATCCAGGCAGCCAGCAGCAAGCCTCCGTACAGCAGGGGGATGCCGGGCAAGGCTGGGAACACCAGCCCGATGACGCCAGCGATGACCAGCAGCAGTGCCAACAACCATAACATTTCCATTTTTCAGCCTCCTGTGCGCGGTCAAGCCAAGCGCCGCGCTGACTTGTCAGCAGATGCTCGATACATTAAGGCACCGGGGTGTAGTACATGCGTGCTTGTATGGTGCCGGTGCGCTTGGCGAGGTAGGGGCTGTTGCGCCGTTTGTCGTAGTAGCGCGGGTTGGGCACCATGGCGGCCAGTTGCGCGGATTGATAGGGGCTGAGTTGTGACGCGGATATGCCGTAATAGTGGCGCGCAGCCGCTTGCGCGCCGAACACGCCATTGCCCCACTCGATCACGTTCAGGTAGATCTCCAGGATGCGGCGCTTGCTCATCATCTTTTCCAGCAGCAGGGTGATGAAGGCTTCTTCCAGCTTGCGCCAGGGCGTACGTTGTGTGGACAGGAACAGGTTCTTGGCCAGTTGCTGGCTGATGGTGGAGCCACCAGCGACGATGCGGCCCTTTTTGAGGTTCTTTTCGTAGGCTTTCTGGATGCCTTCCCAGTCGAAGCCCTGATGTTCAAGGAACTTGGCGTCTTCGGAGGCGATGACAGCACGCTTCAGGCTGACCGAGATATGCCGGTAATCCACCCACTGCTGACGTAGTTTGGCGTTCGGATCCTCTTTCTGCATGACTGCCAGCCGGTCACGCATGAAGGCGCTGGAGCCAGGGTTGTGGTCTATCCACCAGCAGATGTGCAGAAAAATCCACAGCTGATAGCCCACCACGATCACGAACAACAGGAACAGGCCGCGCAGCAGCCAACGGCGCAAGGCTTTCATGGCGTCATCCTCTCAGTGCAGCGATGACTGCGGCGGTGTGCGGGCGTATGCCGCGCCACACAAAGAAGGCTTCAGCGGCCTGCTCGACCAGCATGCCCAGGCCATCCGCGATCATGGCGGCGCCCTGCTGGCGCGCATAGGCCATGAACGGGGTTTCGCGGCCGTACATCATGTCGTATGCCAGCGCGCCCGCTGCAAACAACTGCTCCGGCAAGGGTAACTGGCTGTCGCTTAAGCCGGTGGAGGTGGCATTGATGACGATGTCGAAGGTCTGGCCTGCCAGTGCTTCGAACGCTTGTGCATTGACCGACACATAGCGCAGGTCGCCGCGCTCTTCGACGCGGCGTATCATGCGCAAGGCTTTGTCCAGTGTGCGGTTGGCGATCACCAGCAGCTGTGGCTGCTGTTCCAGCAGAGGATGCAGCACGCCTTCGGCGGCGCCACCCGCGCCTATCAGCAGGATGCGCTGCCCTTGCAGGGGGCGCTGCAGATTGTGTTGAATGTCACGCACCAGACCGGCGCCATCGGTATTGTCGCCGGTGATGCCATGCTCATTGAAGATCAGCGTGTTGACGGCACCGGCATCATGCGCGCGTTCGGAGAGTTGATCGCTGAGCGCAAACGCTTCCAGTTTGAACGGAACGGTGACATTGGCGCCACGGTAGCCTTGCTCGCGCAAGCTGTGGATGGTGCTGCTGAAGCCATCAATGGCGGCCAGCACCCGGCCATAATCGATGTGTTGGCCGGTCTGGGCGGCGAACATGGCGTGGATCTGTGGGGATTTGCTGTGCTGTACCGGGTTGCCGATGACGGCGTAGTGATCGCGCATGACCTGTCAGGCGTTGGTCCACGGCAGATCGGCGGCTTTCCAGCCATTAATCCTGCCGCGTTGTTTGCTGTCTGGCGTCGCTTCGCCTTCGAAGCCTTCCAGCACGTTATAGGCTTCGGTAAAGCCCAGCTTTGCCGCTACCGCCGCCGCGTTGTGCGAGCGCCCACCGGTACGGCAGATGAACATGGTCAACAGCTCTTTGTCCACTTGAGTGTCCAGTTGTGCTGCAAAATCCGGATTGGCACTCATACCGGGATAGAACGCCCATTCGATGTGCACGGCTTGAGGGATGCGCCCCACCAGTTCCAGCTCGGCACGGCTGCGCACGTCGATCAGGGTGGCTTGTGGTACCAGTTGCTGCACCTGATGCGCTTCGTTTGGCGTCAATGCACCAGCGTACGGCAGCTGTAATTGCTCTGCGCGTTGCTTTGCACGCAACAAAATCTTGTTCAGTGTCTCCATGATGACTCCAAATTACCGGATACTATAAGTGCCAAGTATAGCGCCAAAACAAGCAGGCTTGCAGGTGCACGCAATTGGTGCGAGGTATAATAAGGCCGCACCATAAATGTGCGAACGGCCTTGCTGGCGCGGGTTAAGCGGCTGTGCCAAAATGAAATATTGCAATTTTATCGTGGCACATTTCCTGCTAGAGTTACATGTCGGATTTTTAACAAAACCTATCTAATTAGGAGAATTAAATGGCGGTCGCTGATGTAATGCAAATGGTGAAGGACAACGACATCAAGTTTGTCGATTTCCGTTTCACCGATACCCGGGGTAAAGAGCAGCACGTAACGGTTCCTGTCTCTGCATTTGACGAAAGCAAGTTCACCGAAGGTCATGCATTCGATGGTTCTTCCATCGCTGGCTGGAAGGGTATCCAGGCTTCCGACATGCAACTGATGCCTGATGCTGATACGGCTAACATCGATCCATTCATGGACGAGCCCACCCTGATCCTGACCTGTGACGTGATCGACCCGACTGATGGCAAGGGTTACGATCGTGATCCACGCTCCATCGCCAAGCGCGCTGAAGCCTATCTGCAATCCAGCGGTATCGGTGACGTGGCCTATTTCGGTCCAGAGCCGGAATTCTTCATTTTCGATTCGATCCAGTGGGATAACACCATGCAGGGTTGTTCCGTGAAGATCAACTCCGAAGAAGGTGCATGGGCATCCAATGAAAAATTCGAAGGCGGTAACACCGGTCACCGTCCTGGTGTAAAGGGCGGTTATTTCCCCGTGCCCCCCGTCGACTCCCTGCACGATATCCGTTCCGCCATGGTAATGACCCTGGAAGCCATGGGCGTGCCTGTTGAAGTGCATCACCACGAAGTCGCGACTGCTGGTCAATGTGAGATTGGTACCAAGTTCAGCACGCTGGTACAGCGCGCTGACTGGACCCAGATCCTCAAGTACGTGGTGCTGAACACCGCCCACGCTTACGGCAAGACCGCTACCTTCATGCCCAAGCCATTCTTTGGTGATAACGGTTCCGGTATGCACGTGCACCAGTCCGTATGGAAAGATGGCAAGAACCTGTTCGCAGGCAATGGCTACGCTGGTCTGAGCGATTTCGCCTTGTACTACATCGGCGGCATCATCAAGCATGCACGTGCCCTGAATGCCATCACCAACCCAGGCACCAATTCCTACAAGCGTTTGGTTCCGCACTTTGAAGCACCAGTGAAGCTGGCCTACTCTGCCAAGAACCGTTCTGCTTCCATCCGTATCCCGTTCGTACATTCCGACAAGGCGCGTCGCGTCGAAGCCCGTTTCCCGGATCCTATCGCCAACCCCTACCTGGCATTCAGCGCTCTGCTGATGGCTGGTCTGGATGGCGTGCAGAACAAGATCCACCCAGGCGAGCCAGCGACCAAGGATCTGTACCATCTGCCTCCAGAGGAAGATGCAATGATCCCAACCGTCTGTTCTTCGCTGGAAATGGCGCTGGAAGCCCTGGACAAGGATCGTGAGTTCCTGACCCGTGGTGGCGTGTTCTCCGAAGACTGGATCGACAGCTACATCGCACTGAAGATGGACGAAGTGAACAAGGTGCGCATGACGCCGCATCCGGTTGAGTTCGGTCTGTACTACAGCTGCTAATCGCGCTGTTAATCGCTAGAGCGGCTAATCACTAGCAGAGCGTAGCAAGCAAAAGGCGGGGAAACCCGCCTTTTGCGTTTCTGGCATCTGTAGATTGCACGCTTCGTTGCTGCGCGCAGACCCGTGCTCGGGTTGTTTCACTTTAGCAACTCCACTACACTGCCTGCATGCATAAAGTCACTGTTCTGCTGATACTTGCATGGCCGTTGTGTCAGGCGTTCGCCGTGCACGCCGAGATCTACGTGAGCCGCGACGCGCAAGGTCGCGCCACCTATTCGAATGTACCCAGCAAAGACGCACGCAGCCTCAACCTGGAAACCCGCATCCCGCAGTCGCCTGCGCCTGCCAGCAAGCCGATCAGCAATTCCGCCAATGGCGTTGCCGTGGATAAGCCGCCACGTATCGCCGCGCCTGCCTTGAGTAATGGGTTCCCGCGCATTGACACAGCCACTCAGCTGCAACGCGACGACATGCGCAAGGTGATCCTGCGTAGCGAGCTTCAAAGTGAACAACAGGCATTGCTTGAGGCGCGTAAGCAGTATGCAGAAGCGAGTGCCGCGCCAGAGCTGGCAGCAGATGGCCGTGCCAGCAGTCGTCATAGCCGAAAGATCGAGCAGATCCGCGCGGATCTCGCCAATCACGAGCGCAATATCCAGTTGCTACAGAAAGAGCTGCAGCTGATCCGCTAGTATTGTCCCGGCTGTCTATCACTGCCCTGGCTTTTGCACTGGCCTGGCTTTTGCTTAAGTTGAGCGCCATGGTACAAACAATCCCTTCTTCATTCGCTGGACTCGAACACCTTGCCACGGCCGTCATTCTGCTGGACCGTGAACGCCACGTGGTTTATACCAACCCCGGTGCCGAGATCCTGTTTGCACTCAGTGCGCGTCAGATCGAAGGCCTGGAGTTGTCGCAGGTGTTTCCCGGCTGCGAGATCCTGCATTCGGCCGTGGATAATGCCATCCAGCACAATAGCCCGTTCCGTGAGCATGAATTCCCCATCACCACGCTGCGTCAGCACTCATTGGCGGTGACCTGTGCGGTCACGCCGGTGGATCTCAAGCCGGCCTGTCTGGTACTGGAGTTTCAGCAGATGGATCAGCAATTGCGTATCGCGCGCGAGGAGCGCATGCTGATCCAGCAACAAGCCAACGCGGAATTGCTGCGTAATCTGGCGCATGAGATCCGCAACCCGCTGGGCGGTTTGCGCGGCGCAGCCCAGTTGCTGGAACATGAGTTGCCGCAGCCTTCGCTGCGAGAATACACGCAGGTGATCATCAAGGAAGCGGATCGCCTGCAGACCTTGATGGACCGCTTGCTGGTGCCGCATCGCGTGCCTCGATACGAGCCGACCAACATCCATGAGGTGCTCGAGCGCGTACGCAGCTTGTTACTGGCGGAATCGCCGCAAAGCATCGTGGTGCGTCGCGACTACGATACCAGCTTGCCGGAGCTGATCGGTGACCGCGAAAAACTGATCCAGGCCGTGCTGAATATCGCACGTAACGCGGTACAGGCCATGCAGGGCACTGGTCAGATCACGCTGCGAACGCGGGCCGAACGGCAGGTGACGCTGGCCAAAAAGCGCTACCGCGTGGCCATCAAATTACAGATCGTGGATAGCGGCCCGGGCATCCCGGAAGACATACGTGACCGCATCTTCTATCCGTTGGTGTCTGGTCGTGAAGGTGGTTCTGGCCTGGGTCTGACCCTGGCGCAAACCTTTGTGACCCAGCATCATGGCATGATCGAATGCGAGAGCCAGCCGGGCAGGACGACGTTCACCATCCTCTTGCCGATTGAAAGCAGTGTCAGGAAACACGTTGCCGCACGGCAATGATTATTCAGAACCACACGTAACTTACAGGACATCATGAAACCAATCTGGATCATTGACGACGACCGTTCCATCCGCTGGGTGTTCGAAAAAGCGCTGGGCCGTACGGACATGGAATTCAAGACCTTTGCGTCCATTGCGGAAGCCCTGAACGGGCTGGAGCAGGAAACGCCACAGGTGGTGGTCAGCGATATCCGCATGCCGAATGGCTCCGGGCTGGATTTCCTGCAGGAGATCAAACAGCGCTTGCCGGATATCCCGGTCATCATCATGACCGCCTATTCAGATCTGGAAAGTGCGGTTGCCGCATTCCAGGGCGGCGCGTTCGAATATCTGGCCAAGCCCTTCGATGTGGACCAGGCCGTGGACATCATCCGCCGTGCTGTGGACGAGAGCATGCGGCAGGCGATCGAAGCGGTCGCCCCGGAAGCCACGCCCGAGATCATCGGCCAGGCGCCTGCCATGCAAGAAGTGTTTCGTGCCATCGGCCGCTTGAGCCGGTCGCACGCCACGGTGCTCATCAACGGTGAATCCGGTACCGGCAAGGAGCTGGTGGCCAGCGCGTTGCACAGGCACAGCCCGCGTGAAGACAAGCCGTTCATCGCCATCAACACTGCAGCCATCCCCAAGGATCTGCTGGAATCAGAACTGTTCGGCCATGAGCGTGGTGCATTTACCGGCGCGCAGGCTGCACGTCGCGGGCGTTTTGAACAGGCAGATGGCGGTACCCTGTTCCTGGACGAGATCGGTGACATGCCCTCCGACCTGCAGACGCGGCTGCTACGCGTGTTGTGTGATGGGCAGTTCTATCGCGTGGGCGGGCACCAGCCGGTCAAGGTCAATGTACGCATCATCGCCGCAACCCATCAGGATCTGGAAGAGCGCGTCAAGCAGGGCCTGTTCCGTGAAGATCTGTTCCATCGCCTGAATGTGATCCGTCTACGCTTGCCGCCACTGCGTGAGCGACGTGAAGATGTGCCCTTGCTGGCACGGCACTTTCTGCAGCAAAGCGCGCAAGGTCTGGGCGTGGAGGCAAAACAGCCTTCTGTGGCTGCGCTGAAATACATGGCGGGTATGAACTGGAGTGGTAACGTACGGCAACTGGAAAACGTCTGCCACTGGCTGACCGTGATGGCGCCTGGTCAGAACATCGATGTCGCTGACCTGCCACCTGAGCTTAAAGAAGACGCAGCCAGGCCATTGAGCACGGCTTCCTGGCAGGAAGCGCTCGCTGCGGAAGTCATGGATGCATTGAATCGCGGTGAGCAGGACGTGCTGGAAACACGCACACAAGAGTTTGAACGCATCATGATCCGCAAGGCATTGCAGCATACCGGTGGACGACGTATCGAAGCTGCCAATCAACTTGGCATGGGGCGCAACACGTTGACCCGCAAGATCCAGGAGTTAGGCATCGACGAGTAATGCCTGGCCGGATAAGGCTAGGAGGAAGCCAGCATTAGGGTTTGAAATCGACTAGTGTTTTGATTTATTTCAACTAATTTAGGCAATAAAAAACGGCACCCTAGGGTGCCGTTTTTAAGCGTACTGCCTTCTAAACTAAATTAGAAGAACAGAATCGCGCCAGCAGCGATGGTCTTTTGCTCGCTGTCTTGAACAGCTGCATGGGACTCGGTATCCAGTTGCGAGTATTCCACAACCAGATTCAGGTGCTTGGTCAGAGGATGGTAAGCACCGATGGTCCAGCGCTCGTTCTTCTTAACGAAGTTCGCAGCACCGTCAGTTCCGGTGTTGTCCAGATTGCTCACGCCGTAGCTAGCGCCCAGCTTGGTGCCAATACCTGGCAAAGCGTAGGTAGCTTGTACGTAGCCGCCGTCGGAATCACGACGCTTACCAGCAGCATCAACTGCGCCCAGCAGGAAACCGGTGGTACCGATACCCTTGCCGTCGTAGTAGTAACCGGTCAGGCCGAAACCAGCTACCTTAACGGTTGCACCGACGTCGAAGCCGCGAGCGGTTTCGTCACCCAGAATGCCACCAGCGCCCAGATCTTCCAGTTTTTGGGTGATGAAGCTTGCCCAGATCTTACCGGAAACATCACCAGCCCACTCGTAGTTAACCTTACCTTCAAAACCTGGGGTAGAACGGCTGCCAATTGCTGCGTCAGCGTTCAGAGCCAAGTTGTTCCAAGGTTGCATAACACCAGCTGCGAAGCTGAAGCCGTTCCAGTTAGGGGACATGTAGGAAACTTGTGCCTTCCAGTCAGCGTACAGGTAACCGGTACCGATACCGCCGATGGTGGTGGTGTTACCGCTCAGGAAGCCGCCGCCGCCCACGCCCAGCAGGGTCATGTCGTTCAGGATAGCGTCAGAACCGAAAATGCCCAGATCCTTACCCAGCTTGATGGTACCCCAGCTAGCATCACCGAAGGTCAGGAATGCTTGACGGTTTTCTTGGTTGTTGCCGTTCTGGTTTTGAATCAGAGCGTTGTTGGTGGAGCTACCTGGTTGCAGGCTGATGGTGAAACCTACGTCCAGATCGTTCTGGCGGGTCTTACCGGATACGCTCAGGTAGTTAGGCAGCAGGCCGGTGGTGATGTTGGTTTGGTTGTCATCAACAGTGCCAGCACCGAAGCAAGCGGTTTGACCAGCGATGCCGCTGTTACGATCACACTTGTTGTAGGTGTAGAAGGTGTTGACGTTACCGCCGATGTCCAGCGTCCAATCGCCAGCTGGGATGATGATGCCAGCGTTTGCAGCAGAAGCGCCGAATGCCATGACGGCACCAGCAACTGCCAAGCCTAGTTTCTTGTTCATCTGTATCTCCTAATATATTTCTAATTAAATTCGTCTGATCTACCTTGAGTTGCGGATCCGACGACAGAGTTCGCGAACTCCCCTTACGAGAAGGTAGGGCCAGTATGCCAAAGCGCGATTACGCACAGCAAGCGCTGAATGCAGACTGGTTGAGTAAGTTGTATCAAAGTGTTGCAAAAGCGCAACAATGTGTAAGCAGGCTAGAGTGGCTGCTCTTCGATGGCGAACAAGCGGCGATATTCGCGTATGGCATAGCGGTCTGTCATGCCGGCGATATAGTCTGCAACCGCACGTGCATGGTCTTCGCGGGCGCGCAGCTGGAATTCGTCCGGCATCAGGCTGGCATCTTGTATGAACACCTCGAACAGCTGGCGGATGATGCGCTCGGCTTTGGCGCTCATGCGGTTGACACGGTAGTGTCGATACAGCTTGTTGCGTAAAAAACGCTTGAGCTCAGCCTGTTGAGCCTGCATCCCGCTGCTGAAAGCGATCAGTGGCGGGCTGCGGCGTACGGCGTCGATATCGGCCGGCGCGGCCATCTGGATATTCAGCGTGCTTTGCATGCACAGATCGACCACCAGCGCATTGATCATGCGGCGTATGGTTTCATGGATCAGGCGACGGCCGCGCAAGTCCGGGTATTTTTCCTGCACGCCTTGCAGTTGATCGGCGAACAGCCTGACTTCCGCAAGCTGCTCCAGCTTGATCAGGCCGGAGCGCAGGCCATCATCCACATCATGGTTGTTATAGGCGATCTCGTCGGCGAGGTTGGCGACTTGCGCTTCCAGCGAAGGTTGTGTCTTGTCCAGAAAACGCTGGCCGACATCGCCCAGTTGCCTTGCATTCTTGAGCGCACAGTGTTTGAGGACGCCTTCGCGCAGTTCGAAGGTCAGGTTCAGCCCGTCAAACTCGGCGTAGCGTTGCTCAAGGTGGTCGATGACGCGCAGCGATTGCAGGTTGTGCTCAAAGCCGCCGTATTCTTTCATGCAGGCGTTGAGGGCGTCCTGGCCGGCATGGCCGAATGGCGTGTGCCCGAGGTCGTGCGCCAGCGCGATGGCTTCGACCAGGTCTTCGTGCAAGCCGAGTGAGCGCGCGATGCCGCGGCCGATCTGCGCCACTTCCAGGCTATGGGTGAGGCGGGTGCGGAACAGGTCGCCTTCATGATTCACGAATACCTGAGTCTTGTATTCCAGACGTCTGAACGCGCTGGAGTGGATGATACGGTCGCGGTCGCGCTGGAACTCATTGCGCCCTTGTGGTGCTGGTTCCGCGTGGTGACGGCCCTGGCTGTGTGCCGGGTCGGCAGCGTAAGGGGCCAGTATGGTAGCCGGCTGTGTATGAGCCGTCGACACCGCATCAGCCATGCAGCGGGCTTTCCAGCGTGGCGCGCAGAGCGGCCACATCGTAGTCACTGGAAACGACGGATCTGCCTATGCCTTGCTGCAGTACCAGCCTGATCTTGCCGTCCAGCACTTTTTTATCCAGCCCCATCAAGTCCAGATAGCGGTCTGCGCCCAAACCAGGGGGCTCCAGTGGCAGCCTGGCAGCGCGGAAGATGGCATCCATGCGGGCCACTTCGGCATCACTGAGCCAGCCCATGCGACGCGACAGGTCGGCGGCCATCATGGTGCCCGCCGCGACCGCTTCACCGTGCAGCCAGACGCCATAGCCCATGCCGTTCTCGATGGCATGGCCAAAGGTATGCCCCAGGTTGAGCAGGGCGCGCTCGCCTGATTCACGCTCGTCCGCGGCCACCACTTCCGCCTTGTTCTCGCAGGAGCGGTAGATCGCATAGCGCATGGCATCGGTGTCCAGTGCCGTCAACTTGTCGATATGTGCTTCCAGCCATTCGAAGAACGGCAGATCGCGGATCAGGCCATATTTGATCACTTCGGCCAGCCCGGCTGCCAGTTCGCGCTCAGGCAGTGTGTGCAATGTGTCGATGTCGGCCAGCACCAGCTGTGGCTGGTAGAACGCCCCTATCATGTTCTTGCCCAGCGGATGATTGATGCCGGTCTTGCCGCCTACAGAAGAATCCACCTGTGATAGCAGCGTGGTCGGCACCTGGACGAAGGGCACGCCACGCAGATAGGTGGCTGCGGCATAGCCGGTGAGGTCGCCCACCACGCCCCCACCCAGTGCAATCAGGGTGGTGCTGCGCTCGCAACGGTTCTCCAGCAGCGCATCGTAGATCAGGTTCAGCGTCGCGCTGTTCTTGTAGGCCTCGCCATCCGGCAGCACGATACTGATCACGGCAACACCCGCGTCACGCAGCGGCTGTGCCAGTTTTTCAAGATAGAGCGGCGCCACCGTGGTGTTGGTGACGATCGCGACCTGCTTGCGTTTCAGGTGCGGCAGGATCAGCGCTGCTTGCGCCAGCAGGCCACGTCCGATATGGATGGGATAACGGCGGTCGCCGAGTTCGACGTTAAGGGTTTGCATGCTGTTGAACCGTCCTGCGGGTATTCAATAAAGATTCGATGTGGTGCACCAGTTGTGTCACCGGCTGACCGCCAGTTTCCACTACCAGTGCCGCCACTTCGCGGTACAAAGGGTCGCGCTGACCATGCAATTGCTCCAGTCGTGCGCGTGGATTTTCGGTTTGCAGCAGCGGGCGATTGCGGTCATGGCGCGTACGCTGCCACAAATCATGCACCTTGGCCGCTAGATAGATCACCGTGCCGCGCTCGCGCAAGTGGTCGCGATTCTCCTGCTGCAGGATGGCGCCACCGCCGGTCGCCAGTACGATAGGCCCCAGCTGGGTGAGTTCGTCGATGATCATGGCTTCACGCTTGCGAAACCCTTCCTCGCCTTCCATCTCGAAGATGAGCGGGATGCGCACGCCAGTGCGATGCTCGATCTCATGATCGCTGTCGTAGAAGTCATAGCCCAGATGCTTGGCGAGCAGGCGACCCACAGTGGTTTTGCCCGCGCCCATCAGGCCGACCAGAAAAATATTGTCCTGCATTGGCTGAGAGTCCAGCGATCAAATAAACGCTTTATTTTAAGGGAATACGTTGCGCCTGTCAGATTCCTGCGCTATCACGGCGAAGAGCGGTGCTTACAGCTCAAGCAGGCATGAGGATGAACCGGGTCGATTGCTGCGTTATCAGTCCGGAGGAGTCCATCGCAGTAAGGGCTGCGGCAGATTTAGGTTCAATATCCTGCCCACATATATTAAGATGGGTTTGGATTCTAGTTAGAAACACTTTCCCATGTTCCTGAAAAAATGGTTGCAGTTACTGGTGCTGGCAGGTGTGGTGCTGGGGCTGGTCGCGACCGCGCTGGTCGGCATCGCCGCCGTGCTGATCTATCCTAACCTGCCCTCCCTGGAAGCGATGACCGATTATCGCCCCAAGGTTCCGTTACGCGTCTACACAGAAGATGGTCATCTGATCGGTGAGTTCGGCGAAGAGCGCCGCGCGCTGGTCTCCATTCAGGATGTACCTCAAGACTTGAAGCATGCCATCCTCGCCGCTGAGGACGAGCGCTTCTACACGCATGGTGGCGTGGACACCATCGGTATCCTGCGCGCCGCCATCGCCAATGTGACCGCAGGCGGCTTCAAGGAAGGCGCCAGTACCATCACCATGCAGCTGGCACGCAACTTCTATCTGTCGCGCGAAAAGACCGCCACACGCAAGCTCAACGAAGCCCTGCTGGCGATCAAGATCGAGCACAGCCTGACCAAAGACCAGATCCTGGAGATCTACATCAACCAGATCTACCTTGGTCAGCGTGCCTATGGTTATGCTGCTGCTGCGCAGGTCTATTTCGGCAAGCCCTTGAGCAAGCTCAATGTCGCCGAACTGGCCACGCTGGCCGGCCTGCCCAAGGCACCATCACGTTACAACCCGCTGGTGAACCCAAAGCGTGCCATGGCACGTCAGCAATACGTGCTGCGCCGCATGAACGCGCTGGGCTTCATCGATGATGCGACCTATCAGGCCGCACTGGATACGCCGGTCAAAGCCAAAAAGACGCGTCAGGCGCTGGACTTGAGTGCCGACTATGTGGCCGAGATCGCCCGTCAGGCGATGTTCGAGCGCTACAAGGACGACATCTACAGCAGCGGGATGAAGGTCTATACCACCTTGCGCAAAGCCAATCAGGAGGCCGCCAATGAGGCGTTGATCCAGGGCCTGCTCACCTACGATAGACGTCATGGCTATCGTGGGCCGGAAAAACAGCTCAAAGCCCCTGAGGGTGCGACGGACAACACCTGGATGGACGAAGCGCTGGACGAGGTCGAAGCCTATCCACCGTTGTTGCCTGCCCTGGTCATGACCTCCTCGCCCAAGCAGGTGGAGGTCTATACCAAATACGGTGAGGTGGTCGTCATCACCGGTGCCGGGCTGGAGTTGGTCAAGAAGCAGCTCAACGAAAAAGAGCCGGAAAAGCGCAAACTGGTGGCCGGTGCGCTGGTGCGCATCATGAAGCTGGGCGAAGTCTGGCATATCTCGCAGCTGCCCAAGGTGGAAGCGGCATTGGTCGGGCTGGATTCCGAAGATGGTGCAGTACGCGCGCTGGTGGGCGGGTTCAACTTCGAGCGCAACAAGTTCAACCACGCCACTCAGGCCTGGCGTCAGCCCGGCTCCAGTTTCAAGCCTTTCATCTATTCCGCCGCGCTGGAAAAAGGCTACACCCCGGCTACGCTGATCGAGGACGAGCCTATCTACATCAGCTCCACCGAAACCGGCAGCGGGCAAGCCTGGGAACCACGCAACTATGACAACAAGTTCGAGGGCCCCATCCGTATCCGTACTGCACTGACCAAGTCCAAGAACATGGTGTCGGTGCGTATCCTGCAAGGCATAGGCGTGTCTTACGCGCAGGATTACATCACGCGCTTCGGCTTCTCCACCAAAGACCATCCAGCTTACCTGGCCATGGCGCTGGGTTCCGGTTCGGTGACCGCCTGGCAGCTGGCTGGCGCGTATGCGGTGTTCGCCAATGGTGGCTTCCGTGTGCGGCCCTATATCATCAGCCGCATCGAGGACAGTCAGGGCAAGGTGGTGGACAAGAGCCGCATCCTGCGTGCTGGTCAGGACGCGCCGCGCGTGCTTGATCCGCGCAATGCCTTCCTGATGACCTCGATGATGCAGGATGTCGCGCGTGTCGGTACTGCCGCCAAAGCCCGTCAACTGGGCCGCAGTGATCTGGCTGGCAAGACCGGCACCACCAACAACCAGTTCGATGCCTGGTTCGCCGGCTACAACCCCAAACACGTCGCGGTGGCCTGGATAGGCTATGACCAGCCCAAGTCGCTGGGCAACAACGAAACCGGCGGTCAGGCGGCCTTGCCGATCTGGATCAATTACATGGCCGAAGCGCTGAAAGGCATGCCGGATCAGCCCATGAGCGTGCCTCCCGGCATCAACAGCATCAAAGTCAATCCTTACACCGGTCTGCGCTCGGTCGAGGGTGAGGGCGGTTACTACGAATATTTCTATGACGAGTTCCCGCCAGCCGATACCTTGCCAGAGCCGGAGTACACCGAAGAGCCGGACCCCATCACCCCGTTCCCCGGGCACCCATCGCCAGGCGCTGGAGCGGCATTACCAGCCCCCGTGGTGACGCCTGCCTCGGCTCCAGCGGGCAGAGTGGTGGCCGAGACCAAACCTGTCACAGAACCGAAATCGCAGATCGACCCGCGCATGGCGCAGCCTGCGCCTGCCAAGGCCGAGCCCAGAAGAGCGGAGTCAGCCGACACCAGGAAACGTTCGCCGCTGCAACCAGATCAATTGTTTTAGCAAGGCAAGGCCCATGGCCAAAGACAGTACCAGCTGGCAGATGCGCCAGCGCATCGCTCAACTCGCTGCCGCGATGATGGCCGAGGACGGCATCCATGATTTCGCCTACGCGAAGAAGAAGGCAGGGCGTCAGCTGGGTGCGGCTTCAGCCGACTTGCCCAGCAATGCCGAGATCGAGGCCGAGATCCGTGTTTACCACGAGTTGTACAACAGCGACGACCAGCCGGCCAGCCTGCGCCAGCTGCGTAGCGATGCGCTGGTGGTGATGCAACTGCTGCAGCGCTTCAATCCACATCTGACCGGTGCCGTGCTGGAAGGTACGGCAGGAAAGTATGCCGAGACCCATATCCACCTGTTTGCGGACAGCCTCAAGGACGTGGAGATCTTCCTGCTGAACAGCCAGGTGCCGTACGAGACCAATGAAAAATCCTACCGTGTGAGCGGTGCCAGTGAGCACCGCAAGGGTGGTGAACGCAAAAAGGTGCCAGTGTTCACGCTGGACGGCCCGAACGGGCTGATCCGCCTCAGCGTGTTCGAAGTGGATGGCCAGCGTGTGCCAACCAAGCATGCGGCTAGCGGTGGCAACGCACTGCGTGCCGGCATCGAAGAGGTGCGCGCATTGCTGCGTGAGCAGGCGACCCCGGACCCGCAAGCCGCGCTGGGCTAGTTTTTAACAGCTAGTTTCCGGCGGCTAGTGGCATCCTTGGCTAGGCACTCACAGCCTACCCATCGCCAGTCTATGTTCAGGTCGGCTTTTCGCTGCTTAAATTCACTTATGCTGCAGCCAGCGTGCGACGTCCATGGCGAAGTAAGTGAGGATGCCGTCGGCACCGGCGCGCTTGAAGGCCAGCAAGGCTTCCATCACACAGCTTTGTTCGTCCAGCCAGCCGTTCTGCACGGCGGCTTTCAGCATGGCATATTCACCGCTGACCTGATAGGCATAGGTCGGTACGCCGAATTCGTCCTTTACGCGGCGCACGATGTCCAGATAAGGCATGCCAGGCTTGACCATCACCATGTCTGCGCCTTCTTCCAGATCCAGCGCCACTTCCTGCAGCGCCTCGTCACTGTTGGCCGGGTCCATCTGGTAAGTGTATTTATTGCCTTTGCCCAGGTTCGCCGCCGAGCCCACCGCATCGCGGAACGGGCCGTAGAACGCCGAGGCATATTTGGCCGAATAGGCCAAAATGCGCGTGTGGATGTAAGCGCTTTCTTCCAGTGCATCGCGGATGGCACCGATACGGCCATCCATCATGTCGGACGGGGCGACCACGTCCGCACCGGCTTCCGCATGGCATAAGGCCTGCTGTACCAGTGCTTCCACGGTCTCGTCGTTCATCACATAGCCACTGTCGGCGATTAGCCCGTCCTGACCGTGTGTGGTGTAGGGGTCCAGCGCCACATCGGTGATCACCCCCAGTTCCGGGAAGGCGGCTTTCAGGGCGCGTACCGTGCGTGGCACCAGGCCGTCCGGGTTCCAGGCTTCGGCGGCGTCCAGACTCTTGTATCGGGCGGGCACCACCGGGAACAGCGCCAGTGCAGGAATGCCCAGCGCGACGCATTCCGCTGCTGTGTTCAGTAGCACATCAATGCTCTGGCGCTGCACGCCAGGCATGGAAGCTACGGCCTCGGTCTGGCCCTCGCCTTCCAGCACGAATACCGGATAGATCAGGTCATCCACGGACAGGCGATGCTCGCGCATCAGGCGGCGCGAGAAATCGTCACGGCGCATGCGGCGCGGGCGGCGGGCGATGAACTGGGTCATGGTGCGTTCCTCGAAGTCATAGTAGCAATCTTGGCGTGGCGTTCAGAGGCAATCAGGATGGCGGTCAAAGAGGCGGTGAGGATGTCACCAGCTTAGCCAAACACGGCGTTCAGCGCCATGCCCGGGTCAGGCTGGCGCATGAAGGCTTCGCCGACCAGGAAAGTCTGCACGTCATGCTCGCGCATCAGTGCCACGTCTTCAGGCGTGAAGATGCCGGATTCGGTGATCACACAGCGGTCGTCAGGGATCATGGGCAGCAGGTCCAGTGTGGTTTGCAGGCTGACCTCGAAAGTGCGCAGATTACGATTGTTGATGCCGATCAGGGGCGTTTCCAGCTGCAGTGCCAGTTCCAGTTCCTCGGCGTTGTGCGACTCCACCAGCACGGCCATGCCCAGGTCATTGGCGATGTCTTCCAGCTCCTGCATCTGCGGCAGGCTCAGCGCCGCCACGATCAGCAGGATGCAGTCTGCCCCCATGGCGCGCGCTTCATACACCTGATAAGCGTCGATCATGAAGTCCTTGCGCAGTACCGGCAGCTTGCAGGCGGCGCGTGCCTGCTTCAGATAGTCTGCCGAGCCCTGGAAGTATTGCGCATCGGTTAGCACCGACAGGCAGGCGGCCCCGGCGTTGGCGTAGCTGCGTGCGATCTCGGCCGGACGGAAGTCTTCGCGGATCACGCCTTTGGATGGGCTGGCCTTTTTGATCTCGGCGATCACGGCGGGCTTGCCGGCCAGCAGCTTGCTGTGCAGGCTGCCGGCAAAATTACGGGCCTCCGGTGCGTCATGCGCCAATTGGCGCAGTTCGTCCACGGGCATGAGCGCTTGTGCCGCGGCGATCTCGACGCGTTTGGTTTCGATGATCTTGTTCAGTATGTCCGACATGAGGTTCTTTCGTAATAACGGAGCTGCTGTCTTTGCATCAAGCACATGAGCTGAACACGCCTTCCGCTTGCACTTTTAACTTGCTGCACTGCTTAGCATAGGCTTGTGCAATAGCGCTGACGCCATCTTGCTGCCACTGATCTGGTGCGCTGCTGGCATTGTGACGGTTGACCGTGAAGATCACGGCCATCACCAGGATCAGCAGCAGGCGCATCATGCGCTGTTACTCAAGGCCTGCAGCGCATGTAACTTGTCTAGCGCGAGACCGCTGTCCAGCATGCGTGCGGCCTCTGCGATGCCGGCCTGCATGTCGCGGGCCACACCCGCCACATAGATAGCCGCGCCTGCATTCAGCAGCACGATGTCGCGTGCCGGGCCGGTGTGGCCTGCCAGCACCGACAGGATGATGTCACGCGAAGCGGCCGCATCGGCCACCTGGATGCTGGCCAGTGGATGCAGCGGCAGGCCGAACTGTTGCGGATTCACCACATATTCCTGCACCTGACCGTGCTTGAGCTCGGCTACCCAGGTATCGCCAGAGAAGGAGATCTCGTCCATGCCGTCCGCGCCGTGCACCACCAGCACATGCTCGCTGCCCAGTTGCTGCAGCACACGGGCCAGCAGGCCGGTCAGGTCGCGGTGGAACACCCCCATCAGTTGACGGCGTGCACCCGCCGGGTTGGTCATCGGGCCCAGCAGATTGAACAGTGTGCGTATGCCCAGTTCGCGGCGCACCGGCGAGGCATGTTTCATGGCGCTATGGTGGTTGGGCGCGAACATGAAGCCTATGCCTATGCTGTCCACGCTTTGTGCTACCTGCTGCGGGCTCAGGTTGACATTGACGCCCAGCGCTTCCAGCACGTCGGCGCTGCCGCAGGTGGAAGACACCGAGCGGCCACCATGCTTGGCCACCTTGGCGCCTGCTGCAGCGGCCACAAAGGCGCTCAGGGTGGAGACATTGAAGGTCTGGATGCCGTCACCGCCGGTGCCGCAGGTGTCAACCAGATGGGTCGTGTCCTGGATGGCGACCTTGGTGGACAGCTCGCGCATCACCTGCGCAGCTGCGCTGATCTCCTCAACGGTCTCGCCCTTCATGCGCAGGCCGACCAGCAGACCGGCGATCTGTGCCGGGGTCAGCGCGCCTGTCATCACGTCCTGCATCAGCGCATGCATCTCGGCGTGCGTGAGGTTCTCGCGCGCCAGTAGCCGGGTCAGTGCCGCCTTGATGTCGGCCATGTCAGTACGCCTTCAGGAAGTTGTCCAGCAGGGCATGGCCATGCTCGGTGAGGATGGATTCCGGATGGAACTGCACGCCTTCGATGGGCAGCGTCTTGTGGCGCACGCCCATGATCTCTCCATCGTCTGTCCACGCGGTGATCTCAAGACAGTCCGGGATGGTCTCGCGCTCGATCACCAGCGAGTGATAGCGCGTGGCGGTGTACGGGTTGGGCAGGTCGCGGAACACGCCGACATTGTGGTGGTGGATCTGCGACGTCTTGCCGTGCATGAGCTGCTTGGCGTGGATGATACGGCCGCCAAAAGCCTGGCCTATGCTCTGATGGCCCAGGCACACGCCCAGCAAGGGGATCTTGCCTGCGAATTCGTGGATCAGCGGCACCGAGATGCCGGCTTCGTTAGGTGTGCACGGGCCGGGTGAAATGACGATATGGCGTGGCTTCAGCCTGGCCACGGTGGCCAGGTCGATCTCGTCGTTGCGGTACACCTGCACGTCCTGCCCCAGCTCACCCAGGTATTGCACCAGGTTGTAGGTGAAGGAGTCGTAATTATCTATCATCAATAACACGCTTACTCTCCTTCGCAATCGGTATCGAGGCCGGCCAGCACCAGCTCGGCAGCACGCAGCACGGCGCGGGCCTTGTTCTGCGTTTCCATCCATTCGCTGTCCGCTACCGAGTCAGCCACGATGCCAGCCCCGGCCTGCACATACAGGGTGTTGTCCTTGATGACGCCGGTGCGGATGGCGATGGCCACGTCCATGTCGCCATTGAAGCCCAGATAACCCACCGCGCCCGCGTAGATGCCGCGCTTGCTGGGCTCCAGTTCGGCGATGATCTCCATGGCGCGCACCTTGGGGGCGCCGCTCACGGTGCCGGCCGGGAAGGTGGCTTTGAGCACGTCGATGGCATCCATGCCCGGCTTCAGCTTGCCTTCCACATTGGAGACGATGTGCATCACATGCGAATAGCGCTCGATGACCATGCTGTCGGTGACCTTGACCGTGCCGGTCTGCGCCACGCGGCCCACATCGTTGCGGCCGAGGTCCATCAGCTGCACGTGTTCGGCACGCTCTTTGGGGTCTGCCAATAGCTCTTCGGCCAGCGCAATATCCTGTTCGCGCGTCTTGCCGCGTGGCCGTGTACCGGCGATGGGACGTGCGGTCACCATGTCATGTTCCAGACGCACCAGGATCTCCGGCGAAGCGCCCACCACATGGTGATCGCCCATGTCGTAATAAAACATATAGGGCGAGGGGTTGAGGCTGCGCAGCGCACGGTACAAGGAAAGCGGCGGCGCGGCGAAGGGCTGCGACATGCGCTGACTCAGCACCACCTGCATGATGTCGCCATCGAAGATATAGCGTTTGGCCTGCTCCACCGCTGCCTTGAAACCAGCTTCGCCGAATTCGGAGCTGGCGCTGCTGGCAGGCAGCGGGCGGGCTGACGGGATGCTGGCGGGCGTACGCAGCAGTTGCAGCAGTTCGCTCAGGCGCTGGCGGGCCTGCGTGTAGGCGTTGGCCTCCGCCGGGTCGGCATACACGATGAAATACAGTTTGCCCGACAGGTTGTCCACCACGGCCAGTTGCTCGGACACCATCAGCAGCACGTCCGGCACACCCAGGGCATCGGGTTTGCTCACCTCGGCCAAGCGGCGCTCGATATAGCCTACGGTCTCATAGCCGAAGTAACCGGCCAGGCCGCCAGTGAAGCGTGGCAGGCCAGCATAAGGTGGCGTTTTGAAGCGGCGCTGAAACGCCTGTACGAAATCCAGCGGATTGACGTCCGCGGCCTGTTCGATGACCTGCCCGTTGCGGATGACCTCAACCGAGCGGCCACGCGCGACGATGCGGGTGCTGGCGGGCAAACCGATGATGGAATAACGGCCGAAGCGTTCGCCACCCTGCACCGATTCCAGCAGATAGGAATACGGCTGATTGGCGAGTTTGAGGTAAAGCGAAAGTGGTGTGTCGAGATCCGCGTAGGTTTCGACCACCAGCGGGATCCGGTTATAACCCTCACTGGCGAGGGCGTCGAATTCCGCTTGATTGATAGTGTGCAACATGAAAATCCCCTAATCCTGAGTACAGACGATGACGATGCCCGGACAAACCGGGCCAGTGGCTAGATCAGTGCCACCATCGCCAGCTCAGGATAGGAAATGTCATGGTTACAGGCCTTAAACCGTCGCCAGTGCGGCGCGCAGTTCGCCGACCACGGTGTTGTAGCGGTTAGGGTCGGTGTCTCTGGCCTTGCCGAACACGGCAGAGCCAGCCACGAAGGTGTCGGCACCCGCACGGGCGATCTCGGCGATGTTTTGTGGGTTCACGCCACCGTCGATCTCCAGCCAGATCTCGCGGCCGGTCTTTTCGGTGTAGGCATCGATACGGGCACGGGCCTGACGCAGCTTGTCCAGCGTGCCTGGAATGAACTTCTGGCCGCCGAAGCCAGGGTTCACCGACATCAGCAGGATCATGTCCACCTTGTCCATGACGTAATCCAGGTAATCCAGCGGCGTGGCCGGGTTGAACACCAGGCCGGATTTACAGCCGTGCTCACGCACCAGCGACAGGCTGCGGTCGATATGGTCGGACGCTTCCGGGTGGAAGGTGATGATGTTGGCACCGGCCTTGGCAAAATCCGGGATGATGCGGTCCACCGGCTTCACCATCAGATGCACGTCGATGATGGCATCGGTGACCGGGCGGATCGCTTCGCACACCAGCGGGCCTATGGTCAGGTTGGGAACGTAGTGGTTGTCCATGACGTCAAAGTGCACGATGTCGGTGCCGGAAGTGATCACATCGGTGATCTCCTGGCCCAGCTTGGCAAAGTTGGCGGAAAGGATGCTAGGGGCGATGCGGAATTGTTTGGCCATGTTGTTTTTAACTTCGGTTGCGCGAAAAGACCCTATTTTAACCGCAATCTGCGCGACAGATACAGCCTAAGCGGCTGAAATTGTTGCTTATGCCCGTCTGATGCTGGAAAATCACGCCCATGCAATTATTCACCGTCGGGGTTAACCACACCACCGCTCCGCTTTCCATCCGCGAACATGTCGCCTTTCAGCACGAGCATCTGGGCCCCGCCCTGCGTGCGCTGACCGCGCCGGGCGCGGGTTTCGGCGTGAGCGAGGCGGCGATCCTGTCCACCTGCAACCGCACCGAACTGTATTGCAACACCGACGACCCGCAACGCGCGCTGGCCTGGCTGGCGCAATATCACCAGCTCAATCCGCAGAACATCCAGCCTTACACCTACACATTGCCACAGCAGGACGCGGTCAAGCACGCCTTCCGCGTGGCCGCCGGGCTGGATTCCATGGTGCTGGGCGAGCCGCAGATCCTGGGGCAGATGAAACAGGCGGTGCGTATCGCCGAAGATGCAGGCACGCTGGGCACCTTGCTGCACAAGCTGTTCCAGCGCACCTTCGCCGTGGCCAAGGAAGTGCGTACCACCACCGAGATCGGCGCCAATTCGGTGTCCATGGCCGCCGCAGCGGTCAAGCTGGCGCAGAAAATCTTTGGCAACCTGGCCGGTCGCAAGGTGGTGTTCGTGGGCGCGGGCGAGATGATCGCCCTGTGTGCCGACCATTTTGCTGCGCAGAAACCGGCCGCCATGGTGGTGGCCAACCGCACGCTGGAACGCGGTCAGGCGCTGGCCGAGAAGATCGGCGGGGCGGCCATGCTGCTCATGGATCTGCCGGACCGGCTGGCCGAATTCGATATCGTGGTCACCTGTACCGCCAGCCAGTTACCCATCATCGGTTTGGGCATGGTGGAGCGCGCCATCAAGGCACGTAAACACAAACCCATGTTCATCGTCGACCTGGCGGTGCCGCGCGATGTGGAAGCCGAAGCCGCGGCGCTGGATGACGTGTTCCTGTATACCGTGGATGACCTGGCGCAAGTGGTGCAACAGGGTCTGGGCAGTCGGCAGGAAGCCGCCGCCGAGGCCGAGACCATCATCGCCGCCCGTGTCGACCATTTCATGCACTGGCTGAAGAACCGCGAGGCCGTGCCCACCATACGCGCGCTGCGTGACCAGGCCGAGCGCATGCGCCAGAACGAGCTGGAAAAAGCCCAGCGCATGCTGGCGCGTGGCGAAGACCCGGCCGCCGTCCTCGACGCGCTCAGTAATGCGCTCACCAACAAACTGCTGCATGGCCCCAGTCATGCGCTCAACCAGCAGCACGGGCATGACCACGCGCAACTGGATACGCTGCTGCGACAGCTGTACCAGCTGGACAATTAACCGCGGCCTGTCGCCCGCAACCTGCCGCTGAGTGACTCAACACCAAGAAACAAGCCGAATGAAACCCGCCCTATGAAACCTTCAATGCTCAGAAAGCTCGCCTCCTTGAGCGAGCGCCTAGACGAATTGAACCGCCTGCTGTCCAGTGAAGGCGCCACCAACGACATGGACGGCTACCGCAAGCTCACGCGTGAACACGCCGAGATCACCCCCATCGTCGAGCAATACCGTGCTTACGAGCGCTGCCAGGCCGACCTGCGTGAAGCCGAGGCGATGTTGTCCGACCCGGAGATGAAAGCCTTCGCACAGGAAGAGATCGAAGCCGCCAAGGCGCGTCAGGAGGAGATCGCTCTGCAGCTGCAAAAACTGCTGCTCCCCAAGGACCCCAACGACGAGCGCAACATCTTCCTGGAGATCCGCGCCGGTACGGGTGGTGATGAATCGGCGCTGTTCGCCGGTGACCTGTTCCGCATGTACAGCCGCTATGCCGAGCGTCAACGCTGGAAGGTGGAAGTGGTGTCGGCCAGCGAATCCGAAGTGGGCGGCTATAAAGAAGTCATCGCCAAGATAGAGGGCTTCGGTGCTTACTCCAGACTCAAGTTCGAATCGGGTGGCCACCGCGTGCAGCGCGTACCGGAGACCGAGACCCAGGGCCGCATCCACACCTCCGCGTGTACCGTGGCCATCCTGCCGGAAGCCGATGAGGTGAGTGATGTGGTGATCAACCCGACGGATATCCGTATCGACACCTTCCGTGCCTCTGGCGCGGGTGGTCAGCACATCAACAAGACTGACTCCGCCGTGCGTATCACCCATTTCCCTACCGGCCTGGTGGTCGAGTGTCAGGATGGCCGCAGCCAGCATTCCAACAAAGCGCAGGCCATGCAGGTGCTGGCCGCGCGTATCAAGGCCAAGCAGGTAGACGAGCAGCAGTCCAAGATCGCCTCCGAGCGTAAATCGCTGATCGGTTCGGGCGACCGCTCCGAACGCATCCGCACCTACAATTACCCGCAGGGCCGCATCACCGACCACCGCATCAACCTCACGCTGTACAAGATCGACGCCATCACCGAGGGCGATATGGACGAACTCATCGGCGCGCTGGCGGCGGAGCACCAGGCCGACCTGCTGGCCACGCTGGGCGAAGATAATTAAGTTTGGTTAATCAAATACGGATAATCAGGCTAAGCTAATTCAGGCAAGGCTAATTTAAGCCTGATTCAAGTTGGGCAGGCTGAGTGATCAGCCGCCAGAATGTAAGCAGGCTGAGTGAACCAGTCGCAAGCCAACCAGCACTAGAACAACCGGGAACCCGCATGGCGATCAAGCCAGCAAGTGTGAAAAGTGGCGCCGTAAGTACACCAGAAAGTACACCAGCCAGCTTGCGCGCCATCGCGCTGCTGGCCTTTGGTCGCGGTTTGCTGATCCTGCTCACGGCCATCGCCCTGTTCAGCCACTTGGATACCGACTGGCAGATGGCGCTGGAACAGGTCATGTTGCACTTGCACCTCAACCCCGCCAAACACACGCCTCGTTTCCTGCTGGAACTGGCGCACGATTTCACCCAGCCGCGCATGCTCATGATCGCCACAGGCGGGCTGGTCTATGTCGCGCTGCGCTGGGCCGAGGCCTACGGACTCTGGTTCGGCAAGCGCTGGGCCAAATGGCTGGGCCTGGCCAGTGCTGCGGTCTACCTGCCGCTGGAAGTGATCGAGCTGCTGCGTCAGCCTTCCTGGCTGGTGCTGGCGCTGTTGCAGCTCAACCTGATCATCGTTGTTGTGCTGTGGCGCAATCTGCGTCCTTGACCGCCATGGCCTCCATACAGCAGCTGTTGCGTGCCGCCCATCAACAACTGGCCGACGTGCTACTTCTTGATAGCCGTGAAGCGCGTAATGAGGCGCGTATGCTGCTCTCCGCCGTGTTGGCGGGCGTCAGTCATGCCTGGCTGATCAGCCATGATCAGGAAGCACTCACCGCCCCCCAGCAGGCCGCGTTCGACGCGCTGCTGCAGCGCCGACTGGCCGGTGAACCCATCGCCTATATCCTTGAGCAGCGTGAGTTCTACGGTTTGGCGCTGCGCGTCACGGCCGATACGCTGATCCCGCGCACGGATACCGAAACGCTGGTCGAAGCCGCGCTGGCAAAGATCCCGGCAACACCTTTGCTCAAGCCTGATGACCTGCAGCAAGGCTGCCAGGCTCAGGGCTTTCAGGTACTGGACCTCGGCACCGGCACCGGCGCCATCGCACTTGCTATCGCGCAGCAGCGCCCGCAGGTGCAGGTCACCGCTGTCGATGCTTCCGCCGCCGCACTCAACGTAGCCCAGCACAACGCCCTGCAGCTCGGTCTTGCCAATGTGCGGCTGTTGCAAAGCGACTGGTTCAGCGCGCTGAACAGCCAGCCAGAAGGTGCGCCTGACCGCGCGCGATTCCATCTTATCGTCAGCAACCCGCCTTACATCGCCGCCGGTGACCCGCATCTCACACAAGGCGATCTGCGCTTTGAGCCCATGAGCGCGCTCGCCTCCGGGGCCGACGGCCTGGATGACATCCGCCATATTGTCGCGCAAGCGCCGCACCACCTGGTAGCGGGTGGCTGGCTGATGCTGGAGCATGGCTATGACCAGGCGGATGCAGTAGCTGGGTTAATGAAGTTCGAAAGGTTTACCGAGATCAGCCATGCCAACGATCTGGCCGGACATCGAAGAGTGACTGCAGCGAGAACCCCCTCATTCTGATGAGCTAATTATCTAGTTGTGATATGTTCAACTTGTCGTTTCGAAAGCGATTAGAAATTTGAGTCTAAATTTTAATTAAACCCGATGGCTTGAAAACTCCAGTTTGATGACACAGCAGCTCCTCACTCCACAACAAAGCATGTACTACGCGTGGCTGCTGACCCGGCGCGCAGCGGGCGACAGTGTGGAGTCCCTTGCATCCACCCTGGTTGACTCTCAGGTTGACCTCAATCCGCACCAAGTTGAAGCAGCCCTGTTCGCCTGCGCCAATCCGCTCTCGCGAGGGGTCATTCTGGCGGATGAAGTCGGGCTCGGGAAAACCATCGAAGCCGGGTTAGTGATCTCGCAGCGCTGGGCCGAACGTCGCCGCCGTATTCTGATCATCGTACCCGCCAACTTGCGCAAGCAATGGCATCAGGAGCTTCAGGACAAATTCAATCTGCAGGGCCTGATTCTGGAGGCCAAGAACTACAACGCCATACGCAAGCAGGAGCGTCAGAATCCATTCCTGATGGCATCGGGTCCAGTCATCTGCTCGTACCAGTTTGCGAAGTCGAAAGCAGACGACATCAAGGCCATCGATTGGGATTTGGTGGTGCTCGACGAGGCGCATCGGTTACGCAACGTCTACAAAACCAGCAACGTGATCGCCAAGACGCTGAAAGATGCTCTAGCCCACGTGCATTCAAAAGTGCTGTTGACTGCAACACCGCTGCAAAACTCGCTGCTGGAGCTTTACGGTCTGGTCAGCATGATCGATGACCGCGTCTTTGGTGACATTGACAGCTTTCGCTCGCAGTTCACGGCGCAGCCTAGGGAACAGGCTTTCACCGCGCTTAGAAGCCGCCTCGCCACTGTGTGTAAACGCACGTTGCGCCGCCAGGTTCAGCAGTACGTGCCTTACACAGCAAGGCGGGCCATCGTTGAAGAGTTCACTCCATCCACCGAGGAGCGGGAACTATCCAACCTTGTCGCAGAGTATCTGCGGCGGCCTAATCTCAAAGCGCTCCCAGAGGGGCAACGGCAACTGATCTCTCTGGTGCTATGGAAGTTGCTGGCCTCATCTACCCACGCAATTGCGGGTGCGCTGGAGACCATGGCCAAGCGGCTTCAAGGCGAACTCGACGAGTCTGCCGATATTCCTGATCTTGTGGAAGTATTTGATGATGACTATGAGTCACTCGACCAAACCGAAGAAGAGCGCGCTGACGAATCGAATGAGCAGGAAAAAAACAACGCAACATCTCTCGACAGCCAACGAGACGCAATCGCGCATGAAATCGCCGAATTAAGGCACTTCAAGGCCTTAGCGACTAATATTCGCGACAATGCCAAGGGCAAAGCATTGCTGACCGCGCTAGATAGAGCATTCGCAGAGCTGGAGCGTCTTGGGGCGGCCAAAAAAGCCATCATCTTCACCGAGTCCAAGCGCACGCAGGAATATCTGCTTTCTCTCCTGGCGGGTACGCCTTACGGAGAGGGCATTGTCCTGTTCAACGGCACCAATAGCGATAGCCGAGCACAAGCTGTCTACAAAGACTGGCTCAAGCGCCATGAGGGAACAGATCGCATCACTGGCTCCAAAACCGCCGACACACGTGCCGCACTGGTCGAGCACTTCAAAGAGCGCGGTACAGTGATGATCGCCACCGAAGCGGGGGCCGAGGGCATCAACCTGCAGTTTTGCTCGCTGGTCATCAACTACGACCTGCCATGGAACCCGCAGCGCATCGAGCAGCGCATCGGCCGTTGCCATCGTTACGGGCAGAAGTTCGATGTGGTGGTAGTCAACTTCGTGGACCGCAGCAATGAAGCTGACGCCAGAGTCTACGAACTGCTGGATCAAAAATTCCAGTTGTTTGAAGGCGTGTTTGGTGCCAGTGACGAAGTGCTTGGGGCCATTGGCTCCGGTGTGGATTTCGAGCGGCGCATTGCAGATATCTACCAGCACTGCCGAGACCCCGAGGAAATCAAGGCCAGCTTCGAGCAGTTGCAGCGCGACCTTTCTGGCGAGATCAACGAGGCCATGGTCAAGACGCGGCAAATTCTGCTGGAAAACTTCGACGAAGAAGTACAAGACAAATTGCGCATCCGGGCGGAAGACAGCCGCGCCGCACGCAGCAAATACGAACACATGCTGTTAGCCCTGACGCGAGCCGAACTGGCGGATTATGCCCTTTTTGACGACGATGGGTTCGTGCTTAAGCACCTGCCAGCAAGCAGTCTGGGCATGGTTGAGCTGGGGCGCTATGAGTTGCCTCGCCGCTCTGGCGATGCACACCTCTATAGGATCGGCCACCCCCTTGCAGAGTGGGTAACAACGCAAGCCAGGAGCCGTGAGCTTGCCGGCACGCGGCTTGTTTTTGATTACGATGCACACGGCGCCCAAGTCAGCACCCTTAAGCCGTATCGTGGCAAAACCGGCTTGTTAACTTTGAAGTTAGTGTCGGTTGAAGCCCTGGGCAGTCAGGAGCAGTGCCTGGTTGTGGCAGCTATCACATCAGACGGCCACGTGCTGGCTGAAGACGACCCTGAAAAGCTGCTGCGCTTACCCGCACGAGCGCATCCTCTCGACTATGGTTGCGCCGAGGCATCGCCTCTCAGTGATGACTTAAAGGCACGCGCAAGCGCCGTGCTTCGAGAAATCAATCAACGCAACCTAGGCTACTTCGAGCAGGAAGTCCAGAAGCTCGATGCATGGGCGGACGACCTGAAGCTGGGCATTGAGCAAGAGATCAAAGAGATCGACCGCCAGATCAAGGAAGTGCGGCGCACGGCAGCCAGTGCGCCCACACTGGAAGAGAAACTGTCATGGCAGAAGCAGCAAAGGGAGCTGGAAGGCAAGCGAACGAAGCTCCGGCACGAGCTGTTCAATCGCCAAGATGCCATTGAGTCTGAGCGCAATGATCTTATCAATCAGTTGGAAGCTAAGTTGCAGCAGGATATGCAAGAGCAGACCCTGTTCACCGTTGAATGGGCGTTGCAATGAAATTGCGATTTATTCCATCACTATTGATGTTCATCAGCTCCTATTTTCCATTGGCGCTCATTTTTATCATCAAAGATTTAGACAACAAGACCTACCTCCCCAGTCACCCGGTGACGGCTGCGATGATTGTCGTCGTGACCTCGCTGGCTTGCGCAGTTGTTCTCTTGGCTGCCAACAAGATCAAAAGTGGTCTGCCTGTAAAAGTGACGAAGGTCTCGAATAAATCAGGCGACATGTTCACTTACACCATTCCCTACATGATCTCTTTCTACAACTTCAACCTTGGCGATTGGAAGACGCTGCTGAGTCTTTTCGTCTTCATGGCACTGATGTTTGCGTTGGCCTACCGGACAAAGAACGTATTCATCAACCCCGTTATGGCACTGGCTGGCTACGGCCTTTATGACTGCCAGTTCAAGGATGGCAAGCGTGATGTTCAAGGCTTGCTGATTTCTAAACATGAATTCCAGCTGGGTGACACCTGCATCATTGAGCGCTTATCCAGCCACCTTTACTTCGTCAGCAGTGTCAAACCTGAGGAACAAAAATAATGGCGACCACGATCAAAAACAAAATAAGCCAACTACGCCAAACCGATTTCAACCCTTGGGCAACAACGATATGGCTAGTCAAGCGGCGTCTAGATCTTCACAAGCAGGCCCACTATTCCGTGTTGCGTGTTGACGTCGACAAAAAGCTGCTGAACAAGCTCAAGAAAGCTGTCACAGACCGGATACAAGGGGCTGACTACAAGCTCGAAGCGTATGACTTCCTCACGGCAGACCAGGACAACCAGCTATTTACTATCGAGTCATCTGAAACCGACTTTGTGAAAATTCAGGGCGAGGTCGATAAAGGACTCACCAATCCTAAAGTTGAAAAATACGAAGACCTGCTGAATTCATGGGCTTATGTCATCAAACTTGAACACGGCGAAAACGTGGTGTACGGCGTACGGAAGATCAACAAATTCACGCAAGCGGCCAAGGTCACGTCGGTGTCTTATTTTCTGTTCGAGGACAAAAAACTGGTCGATCTTGAAGACAAAAAAATATTTGCCATTGACACCCATATCGACTTTTTCGCCTATGACGGAACAACCTTTATCACCAATAAAAAAGAATTTGAAAACGCCTTGAATTTCAGGGCAGGCATGGAGAAAAACCGGGATGTTGTTCTCGGCGAGTTCCTTCAGTTAAAGGTATTCAACGACGTAGAGCCAATCCGTAAAAGTGTCGGGGCGAACCTTCACCTGTTGAGAAAAATATCGTCCATTCAGAAAAGTGGGTATTACAAAAATCCACAGTATCTGGTCGACCTTATCAAGGTGAATCAAGAGAAAAACTGGGGGCTGATCGTTCAGGATGGAGTCATTGTGGTCAACGAAAGCAATGTAGATTTAGTTCTGACGCTGCTCAATAACGGTCGTCTCGAATCCCCCATCAACCATGAAATGTTTGACGCACCCGTCAAAAAGAAAGTGGGATGAGCGGAGACCGTCAATGAACAACAAACAAAAACTAGAACTCACTTGGATCGGCAAGGAAAAGCGGCCTAAGCTGGAGCCGCGCATCCTGCTGGAAGACCCGCACAGGTCATTCCATGCTACACACCGATTTTCTGACAACGACATTTTCGATAACCGGCTGATCTTCGGGGACAACCTTCTTGCGCTTAAGGCGCTGGAACAGGAATTCTCGGGCCAAGTGAAATGCGTTTTTATTGACCCTCCCTACAACACCGGCAGCGCATTCGAGCACTATGACGACGGTTTGGAGCACTCCATTTGGCTAGGCCTAATGCGTGATCGGCTAGAGATCATTCGTCGGCTGATGTCAGACGAGGCTTCGCTCTGGATCACCATTGATGACAATGAAGCTCACTATCTCAAGGTCATTTGCGATGAGGTCTTTGGGCGCAGCAATTTTCTTTGTGACATCGCCTGGGAGAAGAGGTATTCCCCACCACCTGACACCAAGGATTTTGGATATGTCCACGATCACATCCTTGTTTACCGAAAGAGCGCAAGCTTTCGGAGAAATCTTTTCCCACTGACAGAAGATCAATCTGGGCGATACAAAAATCCAGACAACGACCCTCGCGGCCCTTGGAAGGCGATGGACTATACGTGTCGTTACAGTGTAGATGAGCGTCCTAATCTGTACTACCCAATCCGCCAACCAAATACAGGCGAAGAAGTCTTACCGAAACGCACCCGCGTATGGGCAATGTCGCGCGAAGTGCACGAGAAGAACGCGCGTGAGGGCCGGATATGGTGGGGTACTAAAGGAAAAAATAGTGTCCCTGCACTGAAAAATTTCTTTTCTGAGATCAATCAGGGAATGATGCCGATGTCACTCTGGAAGCACACCTTGGCTGGACACAACCAAGACGCCGCAAAGGAGATGTTGGCCCTTTACGGGCATGAAGTTTTTTCAACGCCAAAGCCAGAAAGGCTGCTCCAAACTGTTTTGCATGTAGCGACTCAGCCGGGTGATTTGGTACTCGACTCTTTCGCCGGTTCCGGCACCACCGGGGCAGTCGCGCACAAAATGGGCCGCCGCTGGATCATGGTAGAGCTGGGCGAGCACTGCCACACGCATATCATCCCGCGTCTTAAAAAGGTGATTGATGGTGAAGACAAGGGCGGCATTACCGAAAGTGTGAGCTGGCAGGGTGGTGGTGGCTTCCGCTACTATAAGCTCGCACCTAGCCTGATCGTCAGTGATCGCTGGGGCAATCCGGTCATCAATCCCGAGTACAACGCGGCGCAGTTGGCGGAGGCACTTGCCAAGTTGGAGGGCTTTACCTATGCACCATCCGAGGTGCAATGGTGGCAGCACGGGCATTCCAGCGAGCGTGACTTCATCTACGTCACGACTCAAAACCTGTCGGCCGAGCAACTGCAAGCGCTATCCGATGAAGTCGGTAGCGATCAGAGCTTGCTCGTCTGCTGCGCCGCCTTCCACGGCATCACTGCAGCCTTGGCCTCCGAGCGCTGGCCTAACCTTACGCTGAAAAAGATTCCCAAGATGGTACTGGCCCGTTGCGAGTGGGGCCGCGATGACTACAGCCTGAATGTAGCGAACCTGCCCTTGGCGCAGCCGCCGTCACCCCCGGCCCTTCTCCCGCAGGCGGGAAAAGGGGGCAATAAAAAAGCGGTTTCGCAGACGGTGGATTTGTTTGGCGATGCGGGGGGGTAAGGCATGAACAAGAAGAGTGCCTTGTTTCCTGCGGACTACGCTGACTGGCTGGCCGACATCAAGTCGCGCGTGACCGCGGCCCGGCAGCGCGCGGCGCTGGCTGCCAACGCCGAGTTGGTGCGGCTTTACTGGCAGATCGGCCGCGACATTCTGGAACGACAAGCCCAACAAGGCTGGGGCAGCAAGGTGATCGAGCGGCTGGCGCGCGACCTGCGAATCGCTTTTCCGGAGATGAAGGGGTTTTCCACGCGTAACCTGATGTATATGCGGGCGTTTGCGGAAAGCTGGCCGGACGTCGAAATTGTGCAGCAGTCTGCTGCACAATTGCCGTGGTTCCACCTGTGTACGCTGCTAGACAAGATCAAAGACCCCTCCCTGCGGCTGTACTACGCCGAGAAAGCCCGCGCCGAGGGCTGGTCGCGCGTTACGCTGGAACTGAATATCCGCAGCCAGCTGCACGAACGCCAAGGTCAAGCCGTCACCAACTTCCAGGCCCGATTGCCGAAGCCGCATTCGGAACTGGCGCACGAAACGCTGAAAGACCCCTATCTGTTCGACTTTCTCGGCTTGGGTGATGAAGCGCATGAACGCGATATCGAAAACGCGCTGGTACGGCACATTACCCGCTTCCTGCTGGAACTGGGCAGCGGCTTTGCCTTTGTCGGGCAGCAATACCGGTTGGAGGTAAGCGACAAGGAGTTCTTTATCGACTTGTTGTTCTATCACACGCGCCTGAAGTGCTATGTGGTGGTGGAGCTGAAAGCCACCGAGTTCAAGCCCGAACACGCCGGGCAGTTGAATTTTTATCTGACCGCCGTGGATCGGCAAATTAAAGCGCCAGACGATAAACCCACCATCGGCCTGCTGTTATGCAAAACCCAGGACCGGCTGGTGGCCGAATATGCGCTCTCAGGCATAGACAAGCCGATTGGTATTGCCGAGTACGAACTGGTGCGCTCACTGCCGGAAACCTTGGCAACAAGCCTGCCAACGGTGGAAGAGCTGGAGAGTGAGTTGGCGGAAGAATCAGTTATCCGAAATTTTCGGATAACTGATATCAATAACAAGGAAGATGAAGCATGAGCGCCCGCGTTCAGAACCACATTGCGGCCCGTTTGTCATTGCGGTCGCCGCAGGCGGAATCGCTCTCCCGTCTGTTGCGGGCACTGGAGGCTGCACCCGAGTTGCTGACTCACGAGCGCGATGTCTCCGCCATTCTGTCCACGCTCAAGGCTGAATTTTCCACGCTGGAAGACTTTGAGCGCGAGTTCCCCTCCCTGTGTTTCTCGCTGGCAACGGGGGTAGGTAAAACGCGCCTGATGGGGGCCTTCATCGCCTATTTGCACTTGGCGCATGGCATCAACAACTTCTTTGTGCTGGCCCCGAACCTGACGATCTACAACAAGCTGATTGCTGACTTTACCCGCAACACCTCCAAGTACGTGTTCAAGGGGATCGCCGAGTTTGCTCAGCAACCACCATTGATCATCACGGGCGACAACTACGACCAGACGGGCGCTGTTGTGCAGGATCAGGCTGTATCGACACTGGGCGGTTTTGCGCACGATGTGCGTATCAATATCTTCAACATCTCCAAGATCAACTCGGAAGTGCGCGGCGGCAGGGAGCCGCGTATCAAGCGGATGAAAGAGGTGCTGGGCGACAGCTACTTCAACCACTTGGCCGGCCTGGACGATCTGGTGCTGCTGATGGATGAGTCACACCGCTACCGCGCCAGCGCCGGGGTGCGCTCCATCAATGAGCTGAAGCCGCTGTTTGGTCTTGAGGTGACCGCAACACCCTTTGTCGAGTCATCCCGTGGCCCCGTGCCTTTCAAGAACGTGGTGATGGACTACCCACTGGCACGAGCGATGGAAGACGGTTTCGTCAAAGAGCCAGCGGCTGTGACCCAGCGCAACTTTGACGCCAAGGCGCATTCAGCCGAAGAGACCGAGAAGATCAAGCTGGAGGATGGTGTTCGCCTGCACGAAACTACCAAGGTCGAGCTGCTAACGTACGCCCGCGAAAACGGCGTCAAGGTGGTCAAGCCTTTCATGCTTGTGATTGCGCGGGATACCACACATGCCGGGCAACTTTTGGCGCTTATGGAGTCAGCAGCCTTTTTTGATGCCCGTTACCAGGGCAAGGTGATCCAGGTGGACTCCAGCCGCACCGGCGCGGAGGAAGAAGAGATGATCACACGCCTTCTTGCGGTGGAAAGCGTGGATGAACCCACCGAGATCGTCATTCACGTCAACATGCTCAAAGAGGGGTGGGACGTGACCAACCTCTACACTATCGTGCCACTGCGCGCCGCCAACGCGCGCACGCTAATCGAGCAGTCCATCGGGCGTGGTCTACGACTGCCTTATGGAAAGCGCACGGGCGTGGCAGCGGTAGATCGGCTCAACATCGTGGCACATGACAAGTTTCAGGAGATCATCGACGAAGCCAACCGGGGCGACTCACCGATCAGGCTGAAACAGGTAATCCTTGAGGCGCCGAGTGCTGACGACAAAAAGGTGAGTGTGCAGGTGGGCTCCGGGGCGATGACTCAGCTTGGGCTTACCAATCTGCCACCGATAAGCAGTGCCCATACAAATGCAGACATGGGCTCGGCCAGATCATCCTTTGTCCCAATGTTCACCACGGAACGCGAGCTTCAAGCTGCACGTGCGGTGATGGCGGTGATCGGTCAGTACGAGGCAAAGCGCGAGTTTGTGCCGACCAGCGCAGCATTGCTTAACCCCCAAGTCCAATCAGCTATTCTTGCTGAAGTGGCAGAACGGCTGAAGCCTGCCCAGGGCGACTTGCTGGCGGACGTGGATGATAACGCGCCTGCCTTTGATCTGTCGGCAGTAGTATCCAGGACCACCGCAATCGTGGTGCAACAAACTATCGACATTCCCCGAATAGCGGTAGTGCCTACGGGCAAAGTCACTACTGGCTTCCATCCGTTCAAATTGGGTGCGCTACCCAACTTTCAGCCGGGGCAGCGTGAAATCGTCGGGCAGGAACTTCGCACGAATGAGCAGTTCACCATGAGCCGGGAGGCAGGCCTCAAGGAGCAGCGCTTTGAGGATTACATCGTCAAGAAGCTGATCGACTTTGATGATATCGACTACTTCACACAGGCTGAGCTGCTGTACGACCTGGCTGGGCAGGCAGTTGCTCATTACCAAAAGCAGAATTACTCAGAAAATGAACTGCACGAGGTGTTCGACACCTATGGTGCAGAGCTGGCGCGATTGATTCGGGTCGAGATGATGGCTCATTTCTGGGAAGATGCAGCTGGATACGATGTGCAGGTCAGCCGTGGTTACACCGAACTTAAACCTTGTAACTACACTGTAATCGCGGGGCAGACGGCGCAACACTATCGCGAAACCGTGACTGAGCTGGGCAAGATCAAACAGATGCTGTTTGGTGGCTTTACTCGCTGTCTGTATCCGTTGCAGAAGTTTGACTCTGACACGGAGCGGCGTTTTGCAGTCATTCTTGAACGGGATACATTGAAGTGGTTCAAGCCCGCCAAGGGGCAGTTCCAGATTTACTACAAGTTGGGCAGTGAGCAGCCGGAGTATATCCCTGACTTTGTGGCCGAGACGGAAGCCATGATTTTCATGGTCGAGACCAAAGCCCGGGCTGACATCGAAACCCAAGAAGTGCAGGCCAAAGCTGCAGCAGCAGTGAGCTGGTGCAAGCATGCGTCGGAATACGCTGTATCGGTCGGTGGCAAGCCTTGGCGTTACCTGCTGGTGCCACACGATGACATTGCGGAGTCCAGGCGGCTTACTGACTATTTACGGTTCGAATGCAAGGTTTGAGGACCAGGCGCTTGTTCGAGCAGCTGGTCTAAAATTTCAGGGGCTTAGGCTAAGTTGCTGCCTGTTTTGGCGGTATGGTCGAATCCACACATATCGCACAGTCGATCTGCAGAAAAAGGCCCTGCCTTCAGCGCTAGTATTTAGCTAGTCGCGCTGAAATCAGGGTCTTGTTTTTCACACTTCCGTTCGCGTTTACGCCAGCGTTTCACGCAACTTCTGCGCGGCGGCCACCATATTACGCAGCGCAGGGATCACTTCATGCCATTGCCGGGTTTTCAGGCCGCAGTCCGGGTTCACCCACAGCCGTTCGGCCGGGATGCGCTCGGCGGCTTTCTGCATCAGTTGCACGATGTGCGCTTCGCTGGGGATGTTGGGCGAGTGGATGTCGTACACGCCCGGCCCGATCTCGTTCGGGTAATTGAAGTGGTCGAAGGCGTCCAGCAGTTCCATATCCGAACGCGAAGTCTCGATGGTGATCACGTCGGCATCCATGTCGGCGATGGCGGCTATGATGTCATTGAACTCGGAATAGCACATGTGGGTGTGGATCTGCGTTGCGTCGCCCACGCCGTTGGCGCTGATGCGGAACGACGTGACGGCCCACTCCAGATAGTGCTGCCATTCCGATCTGCGTAGCGGCAGGCCTTCACGCAGGGCGGCTTCGTCGATCTGGATCACGCGCACACCGGCCTTTTCCAGATCCAGCACTTCGGCGCGTATCGCCAGCGCCAGCTGGTAACAGGACACCCAGCGCGGCTGGTCGTCGCGCACGAAGGACCAGTTCAGGAGGGTGACCGGGCCGGTGAGCATGCCTTTCATCGGCTTGTCGGTGAGCGCTTGTGCGAAGCGGGTCCAGTGCACGGTCATGGCCTTGGGGCGGCTGATGTCGCCATACAGGATGGGCGGCTTCACGCAGCGCGAGCCGTAGGATTGCACCCAGCCGAACTGGCTGAAGGCGTAGCCCTCCAGCTGTTCACCGAAGTATTCCACCATGTCGTTGCGCTCGGCTTCGCCGTGCACCAGCACATCCAGCCCCAGAGCCTCCTGTTCGCGCACGCTGTGCACGATCTCTGCGCGCATGGCGGCGTTGTAGGTGGCTTCGTCGATCTCGCCCGCCTTGAAGCGGCGACGCGCCTGGCGGATCGCAGCGGTCTGCGGGAACGAGCCTATGGTCGTGGTCGGGAATTTTGGCAGCTTCAGCAAGGCGGCCTGCCGGGCGGCGCGCTGTGTATACGCACTGTTGCGCTCACCCAGTTGCGGGTTGATTTCAGCGATGGCGGCTTTCACGGCCTGGTTGTGCACGCGTGCCGAGTGGCGGCGTGCTTCGATGGCGGCGCGGTTGGCGGCAAGCGCTTGTTTCACGGCGGCACGGCCTTGATTCAGCGCGCTGGCCAGCACCTGCAGCTCTTCCAGTTTCTGCCTGGCGAACGCCAGCCAGGATTTGATCTCGCCATCCAGTTGTTGCTCGCTATCAAGATCCACCGGCACATGCAGCAAAGAGCAGGATGGCGCGATCCACAGCCGATCGCCCAGGCGCTGGGCCAGCGGTTCCAGCCAGTCCAGCGTGGCGTTCAGGTCGGTCTTCCAGATGTTGCGGCCATTGATCACGCCCAGCGACAGCACGCGCTCGGGCGGCAGTTGGGCGAGCAGCGCGTCCACTTCCTGCCGTGCGTTGATGGCGTCGATGTGCACCCCCTGCACCGGCAGGCTGGCCAGCAGCGGCAGGTTGTCCCACAGTTCGCCAAAATAAGTGGCCAGCAGCAGCTTGACCTTGCTGGCGCCCAGCACCTGATAAGCATGCGTGAACGCCTGCTGCCAGCTGGCATCCAGCTCCGTCACCAGGATGGGCTCGTCGATCTGCACCCATTCCACGCCTTGTGCGGCCAGTGTGGCGAGCAGTTCCACGTACACCGGCAACAGGCGCTCCAGCAGCGTCAGCTTTTCGGAACCATCCTTGGTTTTACCGATGGCCAGATAGGTGAGCGGGCCTATGATCACCGGCTTGGCTTTGACGCCCGGCGCCCGCGCTTCGGCCAGTTGTTCCAGCAGGCGGCTGGCATCCAGTTGGAACGCGGTGCTGGAGCTGAATTCGGGCACGATATAGTGGTAATTGGTATCGAACCACTTGGTCATTTCGCCCGCCGCAACGCCATGGCAGCAATGGTCATGCGCTTCTGAAGGCTGCGCAGAGCGGCCGCGCGCCACGCGGAAATAGTTGTCCAGCGGGTCGCCATGAAAATCGCGCACGCGTTCAGGCAGGTTGCCCAGCGTGAAGCTCATGTCCAGCACCTGATCGTAAAAGGCGAAATCGCCCACGGGCGTCAGGTCCAGTGCCGACTGTTCCTGCCAGTGCTTGCGGCGCAATGCAGCGCCTACTGATTTGAGTTCCTCGCGCGAAGATTGCCCGTTCCAATAGGATTCGAGCGCGAACTTCAGCTCGCGCTTGGCCCCGATGCGCGGGAAGCCGAGGTTATGGGTGTGTGCCATGCTGTTTTCCTTCGCTTGTATTTTTTGAGTGGTTTTTGAGTAGCGCTATCGTAGAGTGCTATTCAAATGAATAAAAATGGTATTGTTTCATCTATCAATGAATATTTTTCATCAAGGATGGATATGGCGATACTGGAACGCATGCATCTGGCCATCATTCGTGAGGTGGATCAGCACGGCTCGCTGACGGCGGCCGCCCAGCGTTTGCATCTGACCCAGTCGGCGCTGAGTCACACCATGCGCAAGCTGGAAGACCAGTTAGGCGTGGCCATCTGGCGCCGTGAGGGTCGCAGCCTGCACCCCACTCAGGCGGGTGAATATCTGCTGGCCGTGGCCAACCGGCTGGTGCCGCAACTGAGCCACGCGGAAGAGCGCCTCAAGCAATTCGCACGCGGTGAATGCGGTGCCTTGCGCATCGGCATGGAATGCCACCCCTGCTACCAGTGGCTGCTCAAGATCGTCTCGCCTTATCTGGCCGCCTGGCCGAACGTGGATGTGGATGTGAAGCAGAAATTCCAGTTCGGTGGCCTGGGCGCGCTGTTCGGCTATGACATCGATATTCTGGTCACGCCGGATCCGCTGTACCGAAGTGGCCTGCTGTTCGAGCCGGTGTTCGATTACGAGCAGGTGCTGGTGGTCGGGCCTGAGCATCCCTTGCGCGATGCAGTGTACGTGCAGCCCGAACAGCTGCTGGATGAAGTGCTGATCACCTATCCGGTGGCCATAGACCGGCTCGATATCTACACGCAATTCCTCATGCCGGCCGGCATCAGCCCCAGGCGGCACAAGCCGATCGAGACTACTGACATCATGCTGCAGATGGTGGCCAGTGGTCGCGGCGTGGCGGCCTTGCCGCGCTGGCTGGTGGAGGAATACGCGGCCAAGCTGAATGTGCGCGCCATCCGGCTGGGCCAGGCTGGCATCGCCAAACAGATCTTTCTGGGTGTGCGCGAAGCCGATGCCGACATCGACTACCTGCGCGCGTTTGTGGAGCTGGCGCGCGTTCGATGACCGCTTAGCCTATGAGAGCCTAGCCAATGCTGGCTTGGCGCATCTCCGCTTTTTAATCCCAGCTCAACGCCCCACCCGTTTGATACTCGGTGACCCGGGTCTCAAAGAAGTTCTTCTCCTTTTTGAGGTCAATCACTTCGCTCATCCACGGGAACGGGTTGCTGGCACCCGGATACAGCGCATCGATGCCGATCTGCTGCAGACGGCGGTTGGCGATGAAGCGCAGATATTCCTTGAACATGCCGGCGTTCAGGCCCAGCACGCCGCGCGGCATGGTGTCTTCGGCGTAGCGGTATTCCAGCTCCACCGCTTGCTGCATCAGGTCGCGGATCTCCTCACGGAAGGCGGGCGTCCATAGCGCCGGGTTCTCCTGCTTGAGCGTGTTGATGAGGTCGATACCGAAATTGCAGTGCATGGATTCGTCGCGCAGGATGTACTGATACTGCTCGGCGGCCCCCGGCATCTTGTTCTGGCGGCCCAGCGCGAGGATCTGCACAAAGCCCACATAGAAGAACAGGCCTTCCATCATGCAGGCGAACACGATCAGCGAACGCAGCAGTTGCTGGTCGCTGTGCTGCGTGCCGGTCTTGAACTCGGGGTCGGTCAGCGTGTTGATGAACGGGATCAGGAAATCATCCTTGGCGCGTATGCTGGGGATCTCCTGGTAGGCGTTGAAGATCTCGCTCTCGTCCAGCCCCAGACTTTCCACGATGTACTGATAGGCGTGGGTGTGGATAGCCTCTTCAAAGGCCTGGCGCAATAGATACTGACGGCATTCGGGCGCGGTGATGTGGCGGTAGGTGCCCAGCACAATGTTGTTGGCGGCGAGCGAATCGGCGGTGACAAAAAAGCCCAGATTGCGCTTCACGATGAGGCGCTCGTCGGCGCTCAGCGCGGTGCTGTCCTTCCACTGTGCGATGTCGCGGCTCATGGATACCTCCTGCGGCATCCAGTGGTTGGCGCAGCCCGCCAGGTATTTGTCCCAGGCCCAGTGGTACTTGAACGGCACCAGCTGATTCACATCGGTCTGGCCGTTGATGATGCGCTTGTCGTTGGCATTGACGCGGCCGCTGGCGGAGGGCTGGTTGGCGGCGACCAGCGGCGTTGGCGGCACGGATGTTAGTGGCGCCAGGGGCAACTCAGGTGCTTTTTCCAGCGGCGAGGCCGGAGGGGCGGTGATGATGGCTTCTTCAAAATTCAACATATTGGTTTCCTGTTCTTGGTAAAGTTTGCGGTATTTGTTGTGGCAAACCGTTGTTCTAATTCTCGACATTGCAAACCCTGCCCCTCCTTGCATCCACTTCGTCATTCCCGCGCAGGCGGGAATCCAGTCCTAATTAACGAAGTAAATATAACCAGCGATTAGTCTCAAGCTTCGTCTGCTTTTCAGACTTGCCTGGATTCCCGCCTGCGCGGGAATGACGGTCAGGATGTTCAGCGCGACTTACCCATTCGCATTACTGGCAGGCTTCGCACTCCGGGTCATCAATCAAACACTGTTTAGGCTCGGCTTCTGCGGGTGCCGTCACCGATGACGACACTGCATTCAGTTCGCCGCCCTGGCCGGTCGATTTCTCGGCCGCCGTGGCCCCCAGCGAGCGCAGGTAGTAGGTGGTTTTGAGGCCACGCAACCAGGCCAGCATGTAGACGTCATTGAGTTTTTTGCCTGAAGGTGCAGCGAAATACAGGTTCAGCGATTGCGCCTGATCGATCCATTTCTGGCGGCGCGCAGCGGCTTCCACCAGCCATACCGGATCCACCTCGAAGGCCGTGGCATACAGCTGCTTGAGCTCGGCCGGTACGCGGGCGATGGCAGCCAGCGAGCCGTCGTAGTACTTGAGGTCGGAGATCATCACGTCATCCCACAGGCCGCGCGCTTTCAGGTCCTGCACCAGTTGTTCATTCACCACGGTGAACTCGCCGGACAGGTTGGATTTGACGTACAGGTTCTGGTATTCCGGCTCGATGCTGGCCGACACGCCAACGATATTGGAGATGGTGGCGGTTGGCGCGATGGCGACGCAGTTGGAGTTGCGCATGCCCACTTGCTGGATACGGCTGCGCAGAGCATCCCAGTCCAGCGTGGCGGTACGGTCCACCTCCACAGCACCACCGCGTGCATCGGACAACAGGTTCAGCGTGTCCAGCGGCAGGATGCCCTGATCCCACAGGCTGCCCTTGAAGCTGGAATAGGCACCGCGCTCTTCGGCCAGATAGGTGGAGGCCAGGTAGGCGTGGTAGCACACTGCTTCCATGGCGCGGTCCGCGAACTCCACCGCGGCTTGCGAGGCGTAGGCTACGCGCATGGCATGCAAGGCATTCTGGAAGCCCATGATGCCCAGACCCACCGGGCGATGACGGTAGTTGGCGTTGCGTGCCTTGCCTACGGCGTAGAAGTTGATGTCCACCACATTGTCCAGCATGCGCATCGCCACACGGATGGTGGCGGCCAGTTTGTCCTGATCCAGTACATAGCTTTCGCCTTCGGCCTTGAGGTGGGCCAGCAGGTTGACCGAGCCCAGGTTGCACACGGCGATCTCGGTGTCCGAGGTGTTCAGGGTGATCTCGGTGCACAGGTTGGAGCTATGCACCACGCCCACGTGTTGCTGCGGCGAGCGGATGTTGCATGGGTCTTTGAAGGTGATCCACGGATGGCCGGTCTCGAACAGCATGGACAGCATCTTGCGCCATAGCTGCACGGCCGGTACGCGCTTGAACAGCTTGATCTCGCCATTGTCGGCACGGCGCTCATAGTGGCAGTAGGCGGTTTCGAAGGCTTTGCCGTACAGGTCATGCAAGTCGGGCACGTCGGAGGGTGAGAACAATGTCCAGTCGGCATTGGCCTGCACGCGCTGCATGAACAGATCGGGGATCCAGTTGGCGGTGTTCATGTCGTGAGTGCGGCGGCGGTCGTCGCCGGTGTTCTTGCGCAGGTCCAGGAACTCTTCCAGATCCAGATGCCAGGTTTCCAGATAGCCACATACCGCACCCTTGCGCTTGCCGCCCTGATTGACGGCAACGGCGGTGTCGTTGACCACCTTGAGGAAGGGGATCACGCCCTGACTCTTGCCATTGGTGCCCTTGATGCGCGAGCCCAGCGCACGTACCGGGGTCCAGTCATTGCCCAGGCCGCCTGCGAATTTCTGCAGCAGTGCGTTCTCCTTGATGCCCTGATAGATGCCGTCCAGATCATCGCTGACCGTGGTCAGGTAGCAACTGGACAGTTGCGAATGGCGCGTGCCGCTGTTGAACAGGGTGGGCGTGGAGCTCATGAAATCGAAGCTGGACAGCACGCGGTAGAACTCGATGGCGCGTGTTTCGCGGTCGATCTCGTTGATGGCTAGGCCCATGGCCACGCGCATGAAGAACACTTGCGGCAGCTCGATGCGGCGTTCCTCGATGTGCAGGAAATAACGGTCATACAGGGTTTGCAGGCCCAGATAAGCAAATTGCAGGTCACGGTCGGCCTCCAGCGCAGCCCCCAGCTGTTGCAGGTCGAACTGAGCAAGGCGCTCGTCGAGCAGCTCGGCATTGACGCCGATGCGGATGTAGTCGCTGAAGTATTCGGCATAACGCTGGTGCATGGCGGCATGCGGGGTGGCTTCGCCGAGGACTTCGGCACGCAGCTGGTCCAGCAGCAGGCGCGCGGTGACCTGGTTGTAAGCGGGTTCGTGCTCGATGAGGCTGCGTGAAGACAGGATCAGGGCACGGCGCACTTCGTCGAAGGGGATGCCGTCGTACAGGTCGCGCAGGGCCTGATCCACCACGCGGGCGGGTTGTACCGCGTCGCCCAGGCCTATGCAGGCGTCGCTGACCAACGCGATCAGCAGCGCAGGCTGCAAGGGCTGGCGCTGGCCATTGCACAGCATGTGCAGCGTGGGTGTTGCGGCCTGCTGCTGGCTGCGTTCGGCTGCGCGTTTCTCGCGGTACAGCACATAGGCGCGCGCCACATCGTGTTCGCCGGAGCGCATCAGTGCCAGTTCCACCTGATCCTGGATGTCTTCGATGTGCACGGCACCACCGGATGGCAGGCGGCGCATCAGCGCTTGCAGCACGGTCTGCGTCAGCGTCTGCAATTGCGTACGCAGATGGCTGGATACCTTGTTTTGCCCGTTCACGGCAAGGAAGGCTTTGTGTAAGGCGAGGGTGATCTTGTCGGCGTCGAAGGTCACCACGCTGCCATTGCGGCGGATGACTTGCAGTGTGGCGGCATGCGGGCTGGAAAATACGGTGTCGTCCATGTGGGGCTCCCTGTCAAAGGGCGGGGGACGGCTCCGGCAGCACAGCATGTCAGCGACTGGAGACTACAAAGAAGCGGCGGTCACCGCGTAGACAGCGCGCGCCAATTCCGTGCCGAGGACACCCCGCCTCAAACGTTGATGAAAATCCACGGCAGGTCTCCTGGCTATCGGGTCTATGCAGGTTGTCGGTCTTCCCGGAAGTTATACAACACTCCCAGTGACGCTAGATGGACAACAGGCTCGCCGATCACAGTTGCGGGGGCAGCTCCGGCTTGGCCTTGTGTGCAGCGCAACCGATGCGCTGGGCATGAGTTGAAATGGATACAGGGCTTCCGGATTCCCTTTTAATCCGATGCTGGAAACAGCACCGAGAACCGTAGTGTTGTCACTATAGCGCGGAAGGTATGGTGGGTGTCAACCATTAAAAACACAATATATAGACATCAAGCAGGGCGAGTTGTCTATATCTATGTTTATGCAGTGAAACATGATGACAGACGCCGCTGGGCTGTCTGATCCCCGCCAGCATCATGTGTGGCTGTGCCGGTTTCGTGACAGTGACGGGTTTTATGAACATGAAACCCATTATGTTGGGTAGTTATCAGCAGGGATAAAACGATGTATAAAAAATCATAATAATCCGCGATGATATGAACTAGTGGCTTGGGGCACATGGATAAAATGATGTTGGCAGTTTCGATGGCGCAAGCCAGAAGCCTGGTCGATCAGGCACGGCAGGCTTTACAGGTGAATGACATGGCGGCGGGCCTGGCGGCGCTTGAACAGGCCATAACCTTGCAGAGGAATTCGGCCGGTATTCTGATGTCGGCGGTGCGGCTGGCGTTGTCAGTCAAAGCCTATGCGCAGGCCGATGACTGGTTGGCGGCTTATACGGGTAAATCCGGCTTTGCCATCCACATGCTGAAAGCGGAGGCCGCACGCGCAAGTGGAAAGCTGGCTGAATGCCTGGCCATTCTGGCGCAGATGACCGCAACCGAAACGGACCAGCTGTCTGCCATGCGCTTGATGCAGTGTGCGGCCGAGCTCAGTCTTGAGCGTGAACAGGATGCCATCCTGACGCTGCAACGCTGTTTGCGCGAGGGCGCTATTTCGCAAGCCGGTTTGCGCAAGCTGGCCGAGCTTGCTTATACGCATCGCCAGTTCGGTTTTTATCTCGTGCTGATGCAAGCCAGTCCCGGCGCGGTGAGCGGGGTCAAGCAGTATTCACGTTGGTTGTATGCCTGTGCAGCCACTGCCAGTTTTGATTCATTGTTGCAATTGCAGTCCGTCGCAGCGTCGGTTCCAGTCCATGCCAGTTTCAAGCTGTTTGCTGTGGCGCTTTTGCGTGTTTATCGGCCATCCGACCTGGCTGAGCATGCTGATGGTCTGGTGGTTGCCAACATTCCAAAGACAGGCATTCAGTTCCTGGAGGAATTGATTGCAGCCCTGCCTGCAGAGCTCAGGCTGCGTTCAGCAGAGCTGCTCACCGCGATATCGGACGGTCTCAGTCAGCCACGTCAGCGTAATGCCCTGCTGGTGCACTTTGGTCTGCCTGCTGCGGTGTCCGAGGAGGAGCTGCGCGCGAGCTCAGCCAGCCTGTCCTTGTTGAAAAAGCAGCAACGTATCAAGCGGCGTATCGAGATCGCGCTGCGCATGGGCATGTACCGTCAGGCAATATCGATCATGCTGAACGCCACGCCCGGTGAAGAAGGCGCGCATTTGCGCATACAGTTTGCCCATAGACTGCTTGAGCTGGGGGTCTGGCAGGAGGCGCAGCGCCTGCAGGGGCTGATCCTTAAATCCGCAGCCTTGCCGGATGATCATGAAGAGATCCGGCAGCTGGCTCAGCGTGTTGAAGAAGTCAGCACGGCTCCAGCCAGCCAGTTTGCAGTGGCCCAGCACCATTCACGCCCGGATGAGATGTTTGATGATGGCGCTATCCACCATTACCGGTTTGGTCATGATAGCTGCATCGTCTGGATCACCGGCCCCGCCAAAGAGATCATGTTTGATTTCGAGATCGTGTTATCCATGCTGCGTGAGCAAAAGATCTCCCTGGTGCGGGTCATAGACCGCTCACGTCTGGGCGGCCTGTTCGGTTTTGGTACGAACTTGTTCAATCGACCGGCATCCCAGCAGCTTCTGGCGGAACAGTTGCAGGCGCTTTCTTATCCGGTTTATGGTCTGATGGGGTATTCGCTGAATGCGACAGGCGCGCTGATTTATGCAGGCGAAATGCCTGCTGCAGGTGCTCTGGCCCTGTCGCCGCACACCAAGATGCCCAATCTTGAAGAATCAGGCGGCGGCCGTGCTTCCATACTCAAGCGTATCCTGGCCCGCGGAGCCAGTGTTCCACACGATGTGCTGCCTGGCCTGGCGGCTCGCAGCCCCCATGCGGTGGTGCATTGCCATTATGGATCGACCTGCCGCTTTGACGTGGCACATGCCGAGCGCCTGTTAGACTTGCCCAATGTGTCATTGCTGGCTGGCAAGCACGGTGAGCACAATACGCTGGCGCAATTGATTGAAGATGGCCAGATGCAGCATGCCGTGGCGAACTTTCATGCCGCGATCATGGCGCACAGCGGTCGCGGCTGATCAAGCTCCGGCAAGCGGCGGCCCCGCCATTTTAGTGATTGGAACAGCATTGCAGCAACAGCAGAAAACACAGCGAGAGTGGTGCAGAGGTCATGGATTTGTCGCTATGGCAGTCTGAGTCTCAATCCACGCGTCTGGGCAGCGGTAGTGTCTGGCTGCACGGTAATGCCCTGGCAGAAGAATCCGTACTGCTGGCAGGTATCGCAGACGCGTTGGCACACGCGCCACTGCGGCAGATGGTCACACCCGGCGGTCAGCCCATGTCGGTGTTGACCAGCAGTTGTGGCGCGCTGGGCTGGATCAGTGACCGGCGTGGTTACCGCTACAGCGAACGTGACCCGCACACTAATCAGCCTTGGCCACCTATGCCAGCGGTGTTGTTGCAACTGGCCACCCAGGCAGCTGCGCAAGCCGGCTATGCGGACTTCGTGCCCGATGCCTGCCTCATCAACCAGTATCAACCCGGCGCGCGCATGGGACTGCATCAGGACAGGGACGAACAGGATTTCAATCAGCCCATCGTGTCGGTCTCGCTGGGCCTGCCGGCGGTGTTCCTGTGGGGAGGTGCCCGCCGCAGCGACAAAGCCATGCGTGTGCCGCTGCAGCATGGCGATGTGCTGGTGTGGGGTGGGGAGGACAGGCTGCGCTACCATGGCGTGCTGCCGGTCAAGCCTGGTTCACACCCCTTGCTGGGCAATGTCCGCATCAACCTGACGCTGCGCAAGGCAGCTTGACCTCGCGCTGCACACCTTTGTTCTCATTTGAACCGGGAGTTTGAGTCGGCGAGTTTGAACTGACAGCCCGCTGGCATCCTGCTCACCACGCCTAGTTGCACTGGCTGCGCTCTTCGCATGGTTGTCATCACACCTTTCAGGGCTTAGCATGTTTCCTGTTCAATCAAGCTCGCAACATGATGGCAACCAGCGCTAGATTCGACAACGATCTATCTATATTTCATTCAGGAGGCCGTATGGAGATGCAGCCTGGTCCAGAACATGACTGGTTAAAGCAGTTGCAAGGTGAGTGGCAAGGTGAATCCGAGGGAGTGTGCGAGCCAGGGCAGGCCGCTCAACAGTTCAAAAGTACGGAAACCGGCCGTATGTTGGGCGATTTCTGGGTGCAGCTTAGTGGGCAGGGCGAGATGCCGGGCGGGGGTGTTGCCACCATGCAAATGACCTTGGGGTATGACCCGGTCAAGCAAGTCTATGTGGGTACCTGGCTAGGCTCGATGATGAGCCATCTATGGGTGTACGAAGGAAAGCTGGATACTACAGGCCGTATCCTGACACTGAGTACCAGCGGACCGGATTTCACTGCGCCAGGCAAGGTCCTGCAATACCGTGACGTGATCGAGATCGTCAATGAAGGTGAGCGCCGCTTGACTTCGTACACCTTGGGAGAAGGTGGCGTGTGGCAGCAGTTTATGAGCGCACGCTATACACGCAAGCACTAAGCGCTGGCTGGGCTGGTCGCGTGCATCGCGCCACGCCCGTCAGCGAGGCGTCGTCGATTCCGGGTAATGGTTTTTGAGCGCGATATAATTGTCGGCAGAGTAGCGCAGATACGCGACTTCGTCTGCGGTCAAGGCGCGCACCTGCCGCGCCGGGCTGCCCATGTACAGATGCCCGCTTTGCAGCACCTTGCCTTCAGGCACCAGGCTGCCCGCCGCCAGTAACACCTGGTTCTCGATGATCGCTTTGTCCATGACGATACTGCCCATGCCGATCAGGCATTCATTCTGTATGGTGCAGCCGTGCAGGATGACCTTGTGCCCCACGGTGACGTAATCGCCCACGATCAGGGGCGAGCCTTGCGGGTCAGCGGCGCTCTTGTGGCTGACGTGCAGCACGGAGAGGTCCTGGATATTGCTGCCGCGCCCGATGCGGATATGGTTCACATCGCCACGGATCACCACGCCGGGCCAGATGGAGACATCTTCTCCAACATGCACGTCACCGATGACGGTGGCGCTGTCATGAACGTACACGCCAGCCGCCAGAACCGGCGCAATGCCTTGATAGGCCGAGAGTTTGCTATGCATAAGGCGTAGTATAATCCGCGCATGTCTGAATCTACTTCTATCGGCATCGTCGCGCCAAAAATCGCTCATTTCAGCGAACCGCTGGCATTGAAAAGCGGCGAGATCCTGCCGCAATACGACCTGGTCTACGAGACCTATGGCACTCTGAATGCCGACCGTTCCAATGCGGTCATGATCTGTCACGCCCTGTCCGGCCACCACCATGTGGCGGGCAAGCACAGCGAGGAGGATAAGTATCCGGGCTGGTGGGATAACCTGATCGGCCCGGGGCGTCCGCTGGATACCAATAAATTCTTCGTGATCGGCCTCAATAATCTGGGTGGCTGTCATGGCTCCAGCGGGCCGGCCACCCTCAATCCTGCTACTGGCAAGCCCTGGGGTGCCGCATTCCCGGTAGTCACCGTGGAAGACTGGGTCAATTCACAAGCCAGGCTGGCCGATTATCTGGGCATCTCGCAGCTGGCCGCGGTGATCGGCGGCAGCCTGGGGGGCATGCAGGCGCTGCAGTGGACGCTGGCCTACCCGGAGCGTGTGCGTCATGCGCTGGTGATCGCCTCGGCGCCCAACCTCACCGCACAGAACATGGCCTTCAACGAAGTGGCACGCCAGGCCATCATCACTGACCCGGAGTTCTACGGTGGCGATTATTACGCGCAGGGTGTGGTGCCGCGCCGTGGCTTGCGCATCGCGCGCATGCTGGGCCACATCACCTACCTGTCCGATGACGCCATGGGCGCCAAGTTCGGGCGCAAGCTGCGCGACGGCAACATCAAATATGGCTTCGATGTGGAATTCGAGATGGAATCCTACCTGCGCTATCAGGGCGACAAGTTCGCCGGCGAGTTCGACGCCAATACCTATCTGCGCATGACGCGTGCGCTGGATTATTTCGACCCGGCGCTGCCTTATGGTGGCGACTTGTCGGCGGCATTGGCCGGGGTCAAAGCCAAATTCCTGGTGGTGTCTTTCACCAGTGACTGGCGCTTCTCGCCGGCGCGCTCACGCGAGATCGTCAAGGCGCTGCTGGATAACGAGCTGTCGGTCAGCTATGCCGAAGTGACCGCGGCACATGGCCACGATGCGTTCCTGATGCCGGATCCGCATTACCACGCCATTCTGCGTACCTATCTGGGTACGGTGCTGAGTGCAGCGGATGACGCTAGTCGCAGTGCTGCTGATACAGGAGTTGCATCATGACCAGCCCGCTGAATAGCGCCGAGTTCCGGCAGGATTTTGCCATCATCGCAGGCTGGATGACCTTCGGTGGCAAGGTGCTGGACCTGGGCTGCGGTGATGGCAGCCTGTTGCAGTTCCTGCGGCAATCGCTGGAAGTGCGCGGCTATGGCGTGGAGAAAGACGATGCCAACTGCCTGGCCGCCATGGGCAACGGCGTCAATGTGATCCAGATGGACCTGGAGGCCGGCCTGTCCGGTTTCGAGGCGCGTTCCTTCGATGTGGTCATCCTGTCGCAGACCCTGCAGGCCATGCGCAACACCGAGGGCATCGTGCAGGAGATGTTGCGCGTCGGCCGTGAAGCCATCGTCACCTTCCCGAATTTTGGCTATTGGCGTCACCGCATGCAGCTGATCGCCGGGCAGATGCCAGTGTCTGAAGAGCTACCCTACCAGTGGTACGACACGCCTAACGTGCACTTGTGCACCATCAAGGATTTTGACGAATTCTGTGTCAATCACCACATTCAGGTGCTGGAGCGGCGCGTCATCACCAACGGTGAGGCGGTGCACCGCCTGCCCAACCTGTTGGGTAGCCTGGCCATGTACCGCATCCGCCGCGACTGACCCCCTGTTCCATCACGGCCGGGATATCTGTTGTATGCATGCAGTTGAGGCGTAAAGATTTGCTGTAATTTTTTCTGAGCGCTGTTCAATTAGCCGCTGAATATGGTTAGATTCGTCATGGCAACCATCATGTTGATGGTCAGCCTACCTGAACTGTATTCGGATGTAGATGGCCATTCAGAACCTCAATTCCAGGCTCAAATCGTGGTTTAGTCAGATCGATATCGAGACCAAGGTGTCGATGATATTGATTGCGCCTACCTTGCTCTCGTTCGCTGTACTGGTCGGCGCACTGTTGCTCAAACAATCCCTGAACCAGAGCACACAATGGGTCTCGCACACCGAAGCGGTGATGCTGCAGATCGCGGATTCCAAGTTCCATTTCAACAACTTGTCTTTGTATCACCTGCGCTATCAGCTCAGTGCCGAACAAGAATACCTGAAGCGCTATGACCGGGCTTATCTGGGCTTGAACCAGTCCATGGTCAAACTGACCACCCTCATGTCGGACAGTCAGCAGCAGCAAGGCAAGCTGGAAACGCTGCTGCAACTGATCGGTGATCGTACTGGCAGTCATCGCAAGCTCATCAGTCTGCGTGGCACGCTTACCCCGGACGAAGTCATCAAGGCAGCACAGGCCAAGACGCTGATCTTTGACGATGCCGAGATCCTTGGGCTGTTCGATGGCATGTTGGCGACTGAAGCTGCATTGCTACAAAGCCGTCGTGCTTCCGAACATGATTATTACCTGAAGCTTGAAGCGGCACTGATCGTGTTGTTCATCATCATCGCCAGCAGCCTGCTGTTCGCAGACCGCTTCCTGCGGCGTGACATGCGCTTAAAGGCAGACCTGCATGCCTCGTTGTCGGAATCACACCACAAACTGCAGCAGGAGCTTGCCGAAGCACGCAATACCCTGGTTGCCTTGCTGCCCGCCCCGACGACGATCTGCAATGTCCGGTTCGAATGGTTCTTCGAGGCCTCCAACCATGTAGGCGGCGACATCATGGATTATTTCCAGGTGGACGAGCATCGCGTGATGTTCTATGCCGTGGATGTTTCCGGTCACGGCGTGACAGCGGCCATGCATGCATTCACCGTGCACAACGACATGCTGGCCTCCACGGCCCATATCGCCGAGTTGCTGGCCCATTTTGGTGATTTATCCGAAACAGCCACCTCCTTTCTTACCCTGTATAACAGCCGTTACATGCGCAAGACCGATACTGGCGAATACTTCACCATGCTGTTTGGTATCATCGATACGCGTACTGGTGAGCTGGCGCTGGTGCAGGCCGGGCATCCTTGCCCCTTGCTGATGTCAGCCGGTGGCCGTGACATACGATGCCTGGGCGAAGGTGGTTTTCCGATCGGGCTGGTGGAAGATGCCAGCTATGAAGCGGTCCAGCTGAGCTTGAAGCGTGGTGACCGCTTGTGCGTTTACTCGGATGGCGTGACCGATTGCGAGAATGCCAAGCATTCGGTGTTCGGACAGCAAAAGCTGAAATCCTTGTTCCGCATCATGCACGACCAAGCGCTGGACCAGTGCAAGCAGGCGATCTATGAGCAGGTGAAAAACTGGCGGGGTCTGGGCCAACCATTCAATGACGATGTGAGTTGCCTGATCCTGGAGTTCAACGGGGATAGTGCACCCATTCAAAAATTAGAAAGAGACGATATCTATGTTCCTCGATGAAAAAACGGTCGACGGGGTGAGCTGCATCAGCTTCAATCAGGAGCGCTTCGATGCCGCCAAGGTGGTGCAGTTCAAGCAGTTCTTCGTGGATGCGGTCGCGGCAGGCAAGACCCGGCTGGTGCTGGACCTGACAGCGGTCAAGTTCATGGACAGCAGTGCGCTGGGTGCGGTGGTCGCGGTGCTCAAGACCGTGGGCGCACGTGGTGATCTGGTGCTATGCGGCGCGACCGGCATCGTGGCCGAGTTGTTCAAACTGACCCGCATGGACCGGGTGTTCGTGATCGTTGCCAGCGAAGCCGATGCTGTCGCCAAATTGAATAGCTGATCGGGAGCGGCCATGAAAGCCATGATACTGGGGGCGGGCAAGGGAACACGGGTGCGGCCCATCACCCATGACATTCCCAAGCCGATGATACCGCTGGTGCGCAAGCCGGTGATGGAATACATCGTGGCTTTGCTCAAGCAGCATGGCGTGACCCAGATCATGGTCAACACCAGTCACCTTGCGCCGGTCATCGAAGATTACTTCCGTGACGGCGAGCAATTCGGTGTACAGATGGCGTATTCCTACGAGGGCTCCTTCGTGGATGGGGTGGCCACCGGCTGCCCGCTGGGTTCGGCGGGTGGCATGAAGAAGATCCAGGATTTCTCCGGCTTCTTCGATGAGACCTTCGTGGTGGTGTGCGGGGATGCCTGGATCGATCTGGACCTCACCGAAGCCCTGCGCATCCACCGTGAGAAACAGGCCATCGTCAGTATCATCATCCGCGAGGTGCCACCCGAAGAAGTGTTCAAGTATGGCGTGGTGAAGCTGGATGACGATGGACGCATCCTGCAATTCCAGGAAAAGCCCGCACCCGAGCAGGCCGTATCCAATATGGCCAACACCGGCATCTACATCTTTGAGCCCGAAGTGCTGGATTACATCCCGTCTGCGACAGAGTACGACATCGGCGGCCAGCTGTTCCCGGCCCTGGCCAGTGCTGGCAAAGCCTTCTATGGCATCGCGCTGCCGTTCCAGTGGCTGGACATCGGCAATGTGCAGGATGTGTGGACTGTGACGCGCAGCATCCTCGAAGGCGAGGTGCATGGCTTCAGGATGCCAGGTCGCGAGATCCGGCCTGGCGTCCATACCGGCATCAATGTCAGTGTGGATTTCGATCAGGTGGAGATCACACCCCCCGTGTATATCGGTGGCAGCACACAGATCCAGCCCGGCGTTAAGTTGGTCGGTCCGCTGGTGATCGGTGCCAACTGCGTGGTGGAGTCTGGTGCCCTGCTCAAGGATTGTATCGTCGAGGACTACACGCGGGTCAGCGGCCTTGCTCATCTCGAAGGCAAGATCGTGTTCGGTAATAAATGCATCGACCCCATGGATGACACCGTGATCGATATACAAGCCGCAGACATCGGGTTCGTGCTGGACGATGTCAGAAACGCGGTAAAGCCGCACGACACGGCGCAGGAAATCGCTGCACTGATGCGTGCAGACCCTCCCAATCACAAGTAACCAGGCGACTTCATTATGGACAGTCACAGAATCTCGATCAAAAGCAGCTACGATGACGTTCATCTGGTCGCACCCTGGTTGCATCAACTGGCAGAACAGGCAGGCATGTCGGAGGCCGCGACCATGCAGCTTGAGCTGGCGGTTGTCGAAGCCGTCAATAACGTCGTCGAACATGCGTATCAGCTGCAGGACGGGCATACCGTGGAAGTGCGGGGTCGTTTTGACGCGCAGCGCCTGGTCATCGAAGTCTGGGACACAGGCATGACCATGAATACGGAAAAGCTCGAAAAGATCAAAGCCGAACAGGATGACGACGACGCCATCACCCTCATGCTGCTGGAAGAAAGCGGCCGAGGCCTGCGTCTGATGACCCAGCTGGTGGATGATGTCGATTACCTCAGTGACGGCACGATGAACCGACTGGTGCTGGTGAAGTTGTTGAATGGCACGGAGTAAACAGCGCGCTTCTTGCTTAGGCTGGCTCGCATTACTTGCCCTGACGCTGCTCAGCCCGGCGCTCGCTGCCAGTGACGGCCCGGCACAGCGGCTGGATCTGGGGGGGCGTTGGCAGTTCCAGCCTGTGCCGATCACGGCAGCCGCCAAGCCAGTCCCCGGTTCATCCTGGACGGCTATCCAGGTGCCGGACAACTGGTATCGACAGGGGTACGACATCAGCGGTCGTGCCTGGTACCGCAAGACCTTTCAGCTGGATGCCCTCCAGCATGCCAGTGCACACCTTGTGTTCGCTGCCGTGGATTACCGTGCCGATGTCTGGCTGAACGGCCAGCATCTGGGCCAGCATGAAGGTTACTTCCAGCCATTTGAATTCGAGGTACGCCGTCATCTGCGCACCGGCCAGAACGAGTTGCTGGTCCTGGTGGACAGCCCGCTGGAGCAGCCTGCCGACTGGTCCCTCAACAAGCGCCTGATCAAAGGCGTGCTGTCGCATCACGATACCCGTCCCGGCGGGGCCTGGTCCGAGCGTGGACAGGAGCAGAACACCGGCGGCATCTGGGGGCCGGTCCATCTGGAGCTGGATGGTGCGGTTTCCCTGCGTGGCATCACACCGGTCGCCACGCGCCAGGACTGGGGCTGGCAGTTGAACACTGCGCTGCAGCTCAAGGTGGCTGGGCGCGCTGCACGTGATGTCCAGATCGAGATCGTCATCGATCCGGTCGGCTTCGAAGCCAGGCGCTACCGCTACACCACGCAGCGCCGCGTACAAGCTGGCGAGCAGATCCTGCCCGTGCGGGTGGCGGTGCAGCAGCCCGCCTTGTGGTGGCCAGTCGGGCACGGGGACCCGCGGCTCTACCGAGTGCAAGTGCGCTTGCATGCGCAGGGACGGCTCATCGCGCAGCGCGCCACCGAGATTGGTTTCCGGGAAGTGAAGGTCGACCCGAAGACCTTGCAGTGGCAGATCAACGGCCGTCGCCTGTTCATCCGCGGTACCAACTATATTTCCACCCAGTGGCTGGCCGAAATGACGCCTGCCGCTTACCAGCGCGACTTGCAGCTGATGCAGCAGGCGCATATCAACGCTGTCCGGGTGCACGCCCATATCGAAGCGCCAGCGTTCTACGCGGCTTGTGACCGGCTGGGCATGCTGGTGATGCAGGATTTCCCCTTGCAGTGGGGATACCGCGATGAGGCCGGATTCGTGCGGGAAGCCCGCCGTCAGGCCGCCGACATGGTGCACCATTTCCACAGGCATCCGTCCATCGTGTCCTGGACCATGCACAACGAGCCGCCCTGGGATGCGCCCTGGATGCGTGACAAATACCCGAACTATCGCGCCGATCAGAACCGTGAGCTGGATCAGTTGCTGTTTGAGGATGTGAGCCGCCTGGACCCCACGCGCGTGGTAAGGCGCGAATCCGCCACCGATGAGCATGTCTGGCTGGGCTGGTACTTTGGACGCTGGCAGGATTATGCGGGCAAGCCCTTGCTACCCTGGGTGACCGAATACGGCGCCCAGGCGCTGCCCGATCTGGCCGCGCTGAAGCGCATGTTCAGTGATGAGGAATTGTGGCCGACCACCGAGCAGCACTGGCAGAAATGGAGTTTCCACAATTTTCAGCCGCACGAGACCTTCAACATCGCCAAGGTGGAGCAAGGCAACAATATCCAGCAGTTCATCCACAACAGCCAGCAGCATCAGGCCAGGGTGATCCAGTACGCCACCGAATCCTATCGACGTCAGCGCTATGCGCCCGTCAGTGCCTTGTTCCAGTTCATGTTCAATGAAGACTGGCCGTCCATCAACTGGGGAGTGGTGGACTATTGGCGTACGCCTAAACAGGGCTATCATGCGCTCAAAAAAGCCTACCAGCCGGTGTTGCCCAGCATCGCCTGGCGCAGTGACCGTTATGTCACGGGCGAAGCCGTGAATCTCGGGCTGTGGCTCATCAACGACAGCTGGCAAGACTATTCTCAGGTCGACTACCAGGCGACGCTCTGGCGTGACGGTAAACGACATCATGAACAACACTGGGCGGTGGCCATGCCAGCGGACAGCGGCACGGCGGTGGCTGACCTGCAGTTCGCCAGCTTGCCCGCCGGTGCCTATCAACTGCGTGTGAAGGTCAGCAACACAGGTCGCCTGCTAGGCGAGAACAGCCTGGATTTCGCGGTGCAAGCGCCAGACCAGACTGCCCCATCGAGCCAGCCAGCCGGTAACAAGGGGGCCTTATGAGAGGATGGATGCCGGCCCCGCTGATGCTCGCCATCCTGGGCTTGTCTGCACCAGCACTGGCGCAGACTGCCCCCACGTCAGCGCTGACGGCTGCGATCGCAGTCAATCAATTGGGCTATACGCTGCACGGCCATAAACGTGCCCTCTTGCTCAACAGCCCGCAACCTAGCCTGCCAGTCCTGGTGCTGGATGCACACAGCCAGATCGAACTGGCCAGCCTCACGCCGGGTGTGGTGCGCAAAGCCGGGCATGGCATTGCGGTACAACAGGTGGAGTTCAGCGCACTCAATACCTCCGGCGAGTATCTGCTGGTGCAGGGCGCGCTGCGTTCCAGCCGCTTCCGCATCGAGGCCTTGCCTTATGCAGCGCTGATGAAATCGGCATTACGCAGTTATTACTTGCAGCGCTGCAACACGGCCATCCATGACCCGGTCTCCGGCTTGCGGCATCCGGTCTGCCACCCGCTGGACGGCCGCATCGCGCGTGACGACGGCATCAACCGCCAGGGCCAAGCCTGGCCAGCCAACGGTGGCTGGCATGATGCGGGTGATTATGGAAAGTACATCGCCACCGCCGCTGTGACGGTAAGCCGTTTGCTCAGCCTGTACGAAGCCGCGCCAGACCGGTTCAACACCCTGCGTCTGGATATCCCGGAATCTGCCAACGCAGTACCGGATCTGCTCGATGAAGCCAGGTTCGAGCTGGAATGGATGCTGAACATGCAGCGTCAGGACGGCGCAGTGTATCGCAAGCTCTCAGGTGCGCGGTGGCCCAAGGAAGTCATGCCGCATCAAGACGATCAAGTACGACTGGTGTATGGGGTCTCCAGCCCGGATACGGGCAAGTTCGCCGCCACGCTCGCGCAGGCGGCGCGTGTCTACGCTGCGTTCGATCCGGTCTTTTCGGCACGCTGCCTGCAGGCCGCCAGCCGTGCCTGGACATGGCTGCAAGGCAGCAAGGGCGTAGACGGGGCAAAGGACATCCCCGCCGTCAAAGACCAGACCATCGACTACCATCCTGCCGATGATGGTGGCTCTGGTAGCTATCTTGCCTCTGGCATAGACCGCGAGCCCAGTCTGGCCACCGACCGGGACGACAGGCTGGCGGCTGCCAGCGAGCTTTACCTGACTACCGCCAGCCCCGAGTACCTGGGCTACCTACAGCGCTATATCCCGCGTGCCGACTATACCTTGTTCGAGTGGAAGGACATGTCTTCACTGGGCCTGTGGCATCTGTTGCAGCGCAGCAGCGGAGAGCCGCTAAAGGCGGCGCGTGCACATATCCGCAAGAAGTTGCTGGCCCGTGCTGAACGGGCCTTGCGTACCGCCGATGGCAACGCTTATGGCTTGGCCGACACCCAGTTCGTGTGGGGGTCCAACAAGCTGATCGCCGAGGAAGGCATCAATCTGGTGTATGCCTACTGGCTTACCGCGGACACCAAATATTTACGTGCGGCCACACATCAGCTAGATTATCTACTCGGTGTGAATCCGTTCGCGATGGCCTATGTGACCGGTTTCGGACAACGCTCGGTACAGCACCCGAACCACATTCCCATGCGTAACAGCGATGCCAGACTCGCCGGCCTCATGGTGGGTGGGCCTTCTGTGCATGGCGAAGACGGCATCACCCCCAAGAACCTAGGCGCGTTGAGCTATATCGACCATGCTCAGGCTTATGCGTCGAACGAATATGCGATTGATTACAATGCCGCTTTGATCGGTCTGATCGAAGCGCTGAGCAGAACACGGCCGCTTGCGGCTGAGGGACAACCACACACGGGACCATAGTGATGGCGTTTTATTTTGACCAGTTCGAACAGCGGCGCCCGGAGCCGCCCTTGCCCTATTCTCCGGTGCTGGAGGCGGTGTGGCAGTGCCTGTTCGTCATCGCGCTGGTGCTAGGTGCCTGGTATGTGCACTGGCGCTGGACTGCCTCGCTTAACTACGATGCACTGTGGTACGCCATCCCCTTGGTGATCGCTGAGACCGGCGCTTACATCGGCCTGATATTGTTCGCATTCAATCTTTGGAAGGTCAAGGATTATCCCAGACGCCCGCCGCCACAGTTCATCAGTGAATGTACGCGTGATGAAGCGGCAGAGCAGCGCCCGCTCAAGGTGGACGTGTTCTTTCCGTCCTACGATGAAGATCCGGAGTTGGTGCGCCTGAGTGTGCGCGATGCCAAGCGCGTGACCTACCCGCATCCCATCGAACTCAACATCTACGTACTCGATGATGGCCGGCGCCCCAGCATGAAGCAGATGGCAGACGAGGAGGGCGTAGGCTACTTCACGCGCAGCAACAACATCGGCTTCAAGGCCGGCAACATGCGTAACGCCATGGAACAGACCTCCGGTGATTTCATCGTCATCTGCGATGCCGATACGCGGCCTTTCCCGACCATACTCGAACACACGCTGGGTTATTTCCGTGACCCGGATGTAGCCTGGGTGCAAACACCGCAATGGTTCTTCGACCTGCCGGAAGGCAAGCCGCTGCCTGTGGCGCTGCAGCGTAGACTGGGCCGCCCCGGCTACTGGCTGGGGCGTGGTGTGGAGCGGCTGATCGGCCCGATCCGCCTCGGTGAGGACCCGTTCGTCAATGATCCCAAGATGTTCTATGACCTGATCCAGCGTCGGCGGAACTGGGCCAATGCCTCGTTCTGTTGCGGTGCCGGGTCCATCCACCGCCGCGACGCGGTGATGGAGGCGGCTCTGAAGGGCTTTGCTGACGAGGTCGAGCGCAAGTCACAGCGGCAACTCAAGCAGATGCAGCGTCTGACCGGCGAGAAATCGGCGGATACCAGCACGGCAGGCCTGTTGCGGCAGGGCATGGCACAGGAAGAAGAGCTGACGCCCTACCGCTTTCACGTCTCCGAGGACATCTACACCTCCATCGTGCTGCATTCCGACCCGCACCGTAAATGGAAGTCGGTGATGCATCCGGAAGTGGAATCCAAGATGCTGTCACCCCAGGACTTGCTGTCGTGGACCATCCAGCGCTTCAAGTACGCCGGTGGCACGCTGGACATCGCCGTGCACGACAATCCGGTGATGCGTCCTGGTCTTAGCCTGCCGCAACGGCTGATGTACCTGACCACGGTATGGTCTTATCTGGGCGGGGTGTGGAACCTGATCTTCCTGATCGCCCCCTTGGTCTACCTGTTTACCGCAATCGCGCCCGTGAGTGCCTACTCCATCGACTTCTACAAACATATCCTGCCTTTCCTGGTGGCCACGGAAATCGCGTTCATGGCAGCGTATTGGGGGATCTCCAGTTACAAGGCCAAGACCAATTATCTGTCTTTCTTTCCGATCAACCTGCGCGCTATCTGGACGGTGATGCGTGGTCAGAAGATCAAGTTCCCGACCACACCCAAAGACCGCCAGGAAGGTAATTTCTTCCATCTGGTGATGCCGCAGTTCGTGGTGATCATGCTGACCCTGCTGGGTTTGTTGTATGCCTGGCTTCAGTATCTGCTGTTCGCAGCCGATTACACCTTGAATGGCCTGATCGTGAACACGTTCTGGGGCATGAATAATGTGGTGGCCTTGAGCGGTATCGTGCTGGCGGCATTCTGGCAGCCTGAGCCTGCAGCGGCGAGCACAGCCGAACTGGCCGCGACCTGAGGCAAGCCCGGGTTCCCCATGAACATCAACGACCCCGTATGACGAAAGCGCGACTACCATGAGCTTCAAACAGAACCTGATCCGAGCCCGTAGCCACTTCGTGTTCCTTATCGGCCTGGCTGTCGCCTTCAGTCTGGTGATCTGGCTGGAACAATGGCAACCCGCTTTCAGTGCCCAGGCACATAACCCGGTGCCGCAGAAGCTGCAGCCGGTTACGCTGCTAGCCCCTACGGCCGTGCTGACCGAGCAGGAGCGTGCCTGGGCCGCCATCGCCTGGCGCTATTTCGAGAACAACTACCAGCCGCAGACCGGGTTGGTGAATTCGGCGGATGCCTTCCCGGCCTCCACGCTGTGGGATACCGCTTCTTATCTGCTGGCACTGATCTCCGCCGAACGGCTGGCCTTGATCGACCGTGCCAGCTTCGATGCCCGTGTGGCCAAGCTGTTGCAGAGCCTGGCCGGCTTGCAGCTGTTCGACGGGAAGCTGCCCAATAAATCCTATAACACCCAGACCTTGCAGATGGTGGACTACAACAACCAGCCCAGCGCGCGTGGCATAGGCTGGTCAGCCATCGACATCGGCCGTATCCTGGTGCCGCTGAACCTGCTGGTGTGGAATTACCCGCAGCATACGGCGCTGGTGCAGCAATTGCTGGTGCGCTGGTCCTTCCCGGCCCTGATCGAGCAAGGCGAGATGTTCGGTGCCACCTTGACCAGCACCGGCGAAACCCAGCTGGTGCAGGAAGGCCGTCTGGGTTACGAACAGTATGCCGCCAAGTCCATCGGCCTGCTGGGTCAGGATGTTTCCACAGCCATGAACTACGCGGCCCATCTGAGCTATGTCAACATCTACGGTATCCCGGTGCCGACCGACAGCCGTGATCCCGCCAAGTACATCGCGCATAACTATGTGGTCAGCGAGCCTTATATCCTGGATGGGCTGGAGTACGGTGGTGATCAGGTCTCGCGTGAGTTCGCCTACCGGGTCTATGCCGTGCAGGAAAAACGCTATCAGGCCACCGGCAAACTCACTGCGGTCAGCGAAGACAACATCGATGAGGCGCCGTATTTCGTCTATAACACCGTCTATACCGGCGGCAAAACCTGGCAGACCATCACCGACAGCGGTCAGGATGCTTCCAGGTTCCGCAGCCTGAGCACCAAGGCGGCCTTCGGCTGGCACGCGCTGTACGGTACGCCATACACGCAGCAACTGGTAGAGGCGGTGGCTGGCCTGCATGACCCGGACAAGGGGTGGTACTCCGGGGTGTATGAAGAGAGTGGCAAGCCTAACAAGGCCATTACCGCCAACACCAATGCCATCGTGCTGGAAAGCTTGTGCTACCGGCAGTTCGGCCCGCTGATGCGACAAGCGCAAACAACGATTACAGAAAAGGCGCAATAACCATGAACACTGCAACCGCCCCACTGATGAAGCTGCACGTGCTGTGCAGTGTTGCCCTGCTGACCCTGAGCCTCAGCCTGCCCGGTCTGGCCATGGCCGCCCCCGACCTGCCCAAGAACGCCTGCGAGATCAATGCCAACGCCATGTCCAGTACCACGCTGACCGAAGATGAGATGCCGTTTGTCGGCTACCCCGAGCGCTGTTGCCTGAAGCGCAAGAACATCCTGTCCGAGCAGGAGCTCGACATGGCGCGCATCGCCTGGAAATACTTCGAGAAGAATTACCAGGCCAAGACCGGGCTGGTCAATTCAGCCAATCAGTATCCCTCCACCACCATGTGGGACACCGGCTCGTCGATTGCTGCCACGCTGACTGCACGCGAGCTGGAATTCATCAGCCAGAAGGAGTTCGACGACCGCATCACTGCGCTGCTGGCCACCTTGAACACCATGCGTCTGTTCAACGAAGAAGCGCCCAACAAAGCCTATAACACGCTGGACGGCGAGATGTCGGACTACAACAACAAGCCCACCCAGGATGGTATCGGCGTGTCCACGCTGGATCTGGCGCGCTTGTCGCAATGGTTGAACGTGTTGTCCTGCATGCATCCCAAACACCGTTTGATCGCACGCCAGGTGATGGCGCGCTGGAAATACTGCCGCCTGATCAAGAATGGCGAGATGTATGGCCTGTCGCGAGAGGGCAAACAGATCCAGGTGCTGCAGGAAGGCCGTCTTGGCTACGAGCAATATGCAGGCAAGATCTTCTCGCGCCTGGGCTTTGATACCGGCATCTCCAAAACCTACCGCAACAAGCACGCCACGGCCACAGACATCTACGGGGTGAGCATCCCGTATGACAAACGTGACCCCAAGGACCTGGGCGCTTACAACTATGTAGTGACCGAGTCCTTCTATATGGACGCCATGGAGAATGGCCTGGATCCCGAGCTGTCACCGCTGGTGGATAATATCTACAAAGTGCAGCAGAAGCGCTGGGAGCAGACCGGTCAGGTGACGGCGGTATCCGAAGATAATGTGGACCGTGATCCCTGGTTCGTCTACAACACCATCTTCGTTGCAGGCAAGCCATGGTCGGCCATCACGGACACCGGCCGGGACATGAGCCAGCTACGCTCGGTATCCACCAAGGCGGCCATCAGCATGGCCCTGTTCAAGCCACGCGAGTTCTATTCCAAGGTGCTCATCGACCATGTGCGCAGCGCTTATGACCCGGACTACGGCTGGTATTCCGGTGTCTATGAGACCGGGCTGGGTTATAACAAGGCGCTCACTGCCAATACCAACGGTGTGATTCTGGAGACCATCCTGTACCGTGCCTATGGCCCGCTGGCAGAGGGTTGCCGTCAATGCCAGCGTCATCTGCAATTCGACCGACTGGTGCTGGAAGACAAGCGCTATGCCGATCATTGCCTGCCGACCGGCCAGGCCAACGCGTGTGTGAATCCTGACTTATGCGCCGCCGCTCCCAGAAAGTAGCGCCACTGCCCCCCGCCCGCTGGCTGGCGGCCCTGCTGGTATGCGCCATGAGCGCGCTGGCCCGGGCCGAGGAGACGCCGCCTGTGTTCATTCAGGCCGCTCAGGCCCTGCACTGTGCCAGCACGCAGGAGCAGGCGGCGGCTGCGCTGCAGGAGATGGAACGCCACACCACGGCCGACATGGAGCTGCCCTATGATGTGTTCCACGACCGCAACAACAATGCGCTGTATCTGGCTTCGCTGGATATCGTATTGCGCAGCCTGGACGAAGCCGCCGCACGTTTCCCGCAGCTGACCCCGCAGATCAACCGTCTGTTCGCTGGCTGGAACTACTGCGGTGTGTTGCAGGACGGCGCTATGTTCGATATCGAAACCCGCTATGGTCGCCTGGAGAAACGCACCCCAGCCACCACCTTCCCGGCCGGGCAACTAGGCTTGGCACAGTGGGGCTTCCCTGCGCTGGTGGCCCCGGAGAGGGCTTCCCCGACGGCGGTCGCCAGCCCTGAACAGCTGCGGCGTCAATGCATCCCGGTGCGTAGCCAGGATGGTGAGCTGGTCAATCCGCATCTGCTGCCTTTGTCCGGCAGCTTGCGTCAGGCCACAGCTTCTGCCCCCGGAAAGACCACCGCCTATCCTTATCAATGGCGGCCAGCCTGCGAAGTCGATCTCGGTGCTGCCGATGGCTACAGCGAAGGTTATGTGAGTGGCCTGGAAGCTGGTCTGGGCCGTCGCGATGCGGCGCTGGAAGCGAATGTCGCCGGGCGCGAGAACCTGATCTCCCCTGAGCAGCGCACCGCCATAAAACAGCGCTTCTGGTCTGCTGCCAGTTACGAAGCGGGGTTGGCTGAAGGTCGCCAGGCTGGCTATCGCGATGGGCTGACGGCAGCCTACCAGGCGGAACCTGCTACGGTGGTCAGCAAGCGCAGCCCGCAGGAGCTGCAGCAACTGGCTATCGTGCCGGATATGCAAAACGGACCGCCTGCCAGCCTGGCAGGCGCCATCCCCAATGCCGGCTCCAGCCCTTCTATCGCCTCGGTTCCTATCGATAGCGAGAACAACAAGTTTTCCGGTAACTACTACACCGCCTACCGGTCGGGCAGTAACATCCCGTCTTACGGTGGCGTGGCGCTGTGGGCACCCAAACCGAACTGGTTCGTGCGGCTGGGTGCGGATGTGCAATACCGCAATGACAGCGGTGACAAATTCAACTACTCCTGGGGCTTCGGCTATTACGACTGGCGTCCAGGCACCTGGTCTTTGCAAGTCAATAACTGGGGGCCTATCCAGACTGGCCAGGCGCTGGCAGAAGAACGTGCAGTGGCCTCACTCAGCTATAACTTCCGTTCTGAACTGCTGGAGCAGAAACGCATCTCCAGTTTTGCTGCGCTGATCTCACCCTTCTCGCAGGATGCGCCGTCCATGCGGCTGGGTATGCAATGGACACCGGTGGCGCCCTGGTATGTATACACGGCGATCGATATCCCGGTGAATGGCGATAACGCCACCTGGAGCTATGCTTTCGGCAGACGCGACTGGCGGCCTTTTACGTTCTCGATCCAATACAACAACTACGAGAAGAACCGGCTGGACCAACTGAACTTCAAGGAAAACGGCACCTGGCTGATCGGCGGGACCTGGGCGTTCTGACGGCAGGTGAGGGCATGGCTTTGGTCGGGGTGAGAGGATTCGAACCTCCGGCCTCCACGTCCCGAACGTGGCGCTCTACCAGGCTAAGCTACACCCCGTAACCGCTTGTGAACCGGGCTGTCGCCCAGCAAGGATTATCCTGCGCACCTAGTGATTTTTCAATCCTGCTTGCCAGCTCGGGCTGCTTGTCCGGCATTCCGCAAGGTATTCAGCTGGCTGGCAGCTCCATGAACAAGCGCTGCGCCAGCTTGCTGGCAGCCAGTTGTAGTTGCTCCAGACAGCGCTGTTTGCCTGCGTCGTCCAGCCAGCCGGTGATGTAGGTGGTGCCGATGGCGGCGACCGGGTGGCCGGACGGGTCCAGGATGGCCACCGCCAGTCCACTGGTGCTGCGATCCAGGATGATGTTGTCATAGGTGCCGTAGCCATTGCGCATGGCATCCGCCACGGTGCGGTGGAAACCCTGCTCGTCAAAGCCTTCGATGCGGTGATAGCGGGCCATATTGGCGTTGATGATGTCCTGCACCTCTGCTTCTGGCAGGTGTGCGAACATGGCCATGCAGCTCAGGCTCATGCCGAACGGGCCGCGCAGGCCTACATAGCCTTTGCCGATCTGGATCTGTGAAGGGCTTTCGTAGCGGCCTATGCACACCATGTCCAGCCCTGAACGCACCCCCAGATAGACCACTTGCCGCAAGCTTTCCGCCAGTGCGCTCAGTGTGGTCTCGGCCACGCGTGCGATGGGGTGGCGTGCGATCGCGGAATAGCCCAGCGCGGCCAGGTCGGCACCCAGATTGTAGCGGCCGCTGTCCGGCTCGCGCTCCACCCATCCCAGCTCCATCAGGCTATCCAGCACGCGGTGGATGGTGGGGCGTGGCAGTCCGCTGCGTTTCACCAGCTCTGTCAGCGTGCTGCCTTTGCGTGAGCCGCGTGCCAGCGTGGTCAGCAGTATGGTGGCGCGGTTAAGGCTGCCGGCGGCCTGCGGGCTGGTTTCCGGAGTGCTCATCATCTGTCCTTAAAGTTATCCGAATACCGGACATATTAATATGGTCGCTCAGTTGACTGTATTAAAGCATGCTTATTAATATCAGCTCCACGAGATTTTAATGATGTCCGAAAATCGGATGACATTGTGGAGGATAAGATGAGCGAGCTATGCGAAAACGAGCCACATGAAAACCAGCTATACGGAACTCAGCATCGCGCCATGCAGGCAGCGTTCGAGAGCACAAGGCTGGCCGACCGGGTGGGCGAACAGATCGTCGTCCCCGAGCTTGCCGATGCCCATCGCGGCTTCATCGAATCGCGCGATTTCTTCTTTCTGACCACGGTGGACCATCGCGGCTTCCCAACCTGTTCCTACAAAGGTGGCCAGACCGGTTTCGTCAAGGTGCTGGACAGCAGGACGCTGGCATTCCCCAGTCTGGACGGCAACGGCATGTATCTGTCCATGGGCAACATCACCGCCAACGACAAGATCGGCATGTTGTTCATTGATTTCGAGACACCGCATCGCGTGCGTCTGCATGGCACTGCCAGTGTCAGCCGCGACGACCCCTTGCTGGCCGCATTCCACGAGGCCGAGCTGGTGGTGCGCGTGACCATCAGCGAAGTGTTCATCAATTGCCCGCGCTACATCCATCGCTATCAGCGTCTGGCCGCTTCGCCTTATGTGCCGCAAGCGCAGTGCGAGACCCCGCTGGCGCAATGGAAGCGTATCGACGCCCTGCAGGAGGTGCTGCATCCGCGTGATGCAGCGCTGGCCGAGCGTCTGGGCGGTGTGATCACACCGGAACAATATGGCGAGCTGGTCATGAAAGGCCAGGCCTGAATCTGCCACCTGCTAGAGGAGAATTGCCATGACCCGTCTCAACGCCGCCTGTTGTTGCGCTGCCCTGCTCACCACCGTCGTACTGCTGCTCACCCAGGGCTACCCGGCCTTGCCGGCCTGGATGCTGTTCATCACCTGGGCCTGTTTCTTCCATGTTGGTGGCGGTGAACATCCCGCTGCAGCGTTCCGTACCGTGGTGACGCATATCGGTTTGGGTGTGCTCACCGCCTGGCTGACGGCTTTATTGCTGTTGGCCAGCCCCTGGAACGAGGGCCTGCTGCATGCCTTGTGGGGGCCGGTGGTAATCGGCCTGGTCATCGGTGCGCTGGTGCGTCTGGGCGTGGTCGGCTATTTTGCGGTCACACCGGCCATCATCTATGGCTATGCCAGCGTATGGGCGTTTCTGAGCACAGGCGGGCATTTCAGCCTGCAGGCTTTGCATAGCCTGTCCATGCAGAATGTCATCCTCGCCTTGCCGCCCTGCATCCTGATCGGTGCCAGCATGGGGGTACTCAACGCCAGGCTGGTGGACTGGCTGAGCAGGTCGGCCAGCCCCACCGCTGTGCATCAGCGCTGATCGCGTCTAGCAGGCGCGGACCGGGAATTTCTCCCGATATGCGCCTGACTTCATCATTCTGGTTGCATCACCACAAACTTATCCAGTAGAGTGGTATATACAGACCTGTATATTTTGTTGTGCCAATTGCTTGTATCACAGGCTCGCAACCACGTTTACTCACCTTAAGCCACTACCTGGGAACCCATGGAAACTCTCGTCTCGCAGAATCAGTTGACCGATTGGCGCGATCACGCGCTTAAACTGGAACAAGCCGTACAAGGTGTCATCGTCGGCCAGGACAAGGCGATCCGCCACATCACCATCGCAATCTTTGCACGTGGGCATGTGCTGCTTGAAGGCGGCGTGGGGGTGGGCAAGACCACACTGCTGCAATCCATCGCACGTGGCATAGGCGGCAGCTATGAGCGTATCGAGGGCACGGTAGACCTGATGCCCAATGACCTGGTCTACCACACTTATCTGGGTAGCGATGGTCGCCCGCAGATCGACGAAGGCCCATTGCTGCGATCAGGCGAGCGGCTGTCGGTGTTCTTCTTCAACGAGATCAACCGTGCCCGTCCGCAAGTGCATGCGCTGATGCTGCGCGTGATGGCCGAACGTCATCTGCATGCCTTCAAGCGTGAATACCGGCTGCCGCACATGGTGGTGTTCGCTGACCGTAACCAGGTGGAGAAGAACGAGACCTTCGAGATCCCGTCTGCGGCACGTGACCGCTTCATGATGGAGATCCCCATCCATATCCCGGATGACCGCGACCTGCGCCGGGCGCTGATGTTCGATACGCGCTTCCAGCACGCTGAAACGCTGACCCAGCAGGTGCCGTCCGGCATCCTGCAGTACGACCAGCTGAATGCCTTTTCCGACCTGCTGCAACGCCATATCCAGGCCAGCGAAACACTGGAGGAATATGCCCTGGACCTGTGGGAGGCCACGCAGGACCCGGCCCGTTTCGGCATCACCCTGGACAGTGCCGATATCCACCGCCTGGTGCAGGCTGGCGCCAGCCCGCGCGGCATGGGCATGCTGCTCAAAGCGGCGCGTGTGCACGCCTGGCTGATGAACCGCGAACATGTCTACCCGGAAGATATCCATGCGGTGTTCCACGAGATCATCGCGCACCGGCTGGTGTTCCAGAGCATGTACGAGAACCGCCGTACTGCGCTGTCGCGTGAGCTGACCAGCCGCATCCTTGCCCACATCGCGGTTCCGGCGCGCTAAGCTCATGGCAGTTCAGACGGCACAACCGTTCCAGTACTACGTGCCATGGAAGTCCAGCAGCCAGCATCTGGGCGGACATCGCGGCAATCAGCGTGGGCTGGGCTTTGATTACCGCGGTAATCTGCCGCTGGTGGATTACCCGGATGCACGGCGTATCGACATACGCCAGACGCTGCGCGACCCCTATGAGCAGGTGCAGGTACGCCTGTTCAATCAGGACAACATCACGCCCCTGTTCGCGGTGTGTGACTTGTCGGCCTCCATGTACTACCGGGGCCGACGCCGCAAGCTGGATCAAGCCATCCATATCGCTGCTTCTGTTGCCCGCTCGGCCAGCGATGCAGGTGACCAGTTCGGGCTGGTGGGCTATGACCGCCACGTGGTGGAAGATTTCAGCCTGCCGCTGGGGACTTCTTTGCATAGCGTGGTTGAACTGCTCACGGCACTGGAGGAGCGCGAAACACTGGTGCCGGCTGGTGAGGGCATCCTGGAGGTGGCGCAGTATCTGAGCCAGTCACGCGCGCTGGTGTTCTGGATCTCTGATTTTCACATGCCGCTGCTGCTGGTCGAGCAGGCGCTGAGCATGCTGTCGCAGCATCAGGTGGTGCCCATCGTATTGTGGGACGAGCAGGAGTACCTGCGTCTGCCGCGTTTTGGCTTTGGTACGCTGATCGACCCTGAGACCGGGCAGGACAGGACCGTGTTCTTCCGCGACGCCTTGCGCCGTCAGTTCATCGCCGCATTCGAGCAGCGCAGACATGATCTGCAGGACCTGTTCCTGCGGTTCGATAGCCCCGCCCTGTTCCTGCATGGTGAATACCATGCCGAGGCCCTGACCCACTACTTTGAAAAGTACTTTGCCTCATGACCATACCATCACGCACCACATGGACTGCGCTATTGCGCCTGCTGACCTTGACGGTGCTGTTTGCGCTGGGCTGGCTGGCATCTGGCGCCGCGCTCGCCGGGCAAGCCGTGCCAGCGGTGGCGTCTACTGAGCACGCGGCTGATGCCGAGATCAGGGTGCTTGAGCTACACAATCCCAAGCGCAGCACCGGCATCCAGATCGGTGATTATCTGGAACGCAGGCTGCAGGTGGAGATCGCGCAGCCCTATCAGCTGGCCATCAGCGCGCTGCCGCTCAAGGGCACCAACCGTCATGGCATCGAACTTGCCGATGTGCGTTTGGAGAAAACCAGCGTATCGGCATCCACCATCTACACACTGCTGCTGCGTTATCAGGTGTTCGCCGCCAGTACCAGTCCGGCCATTCTGCAGTTACCGGCCGAGCGCATCGCGCTCAATGGTGGCCCCAGGGCGCTGGTGCTGGAAGTGCCAGCCTGGCATTTCTGGTTCTCGCCGCTGGCGGCGGGCACTGTAGGCTTGGCCAAAACCAATCTGCAGCCGCAGGTACCCCCTGCACTTATCAGCTTGTCCAAGCATTACCAGCGGCTGGCATTGGGGCTGTTGTGTCTGCTAGCTGGCCTGACTGGCCTCGTTTATGTGCATGCGGACCGGCGCTGGCTGCCGTTCATGGGCGGCGCTTTTGCGCAGGCTTACCGCCACATCCGGCGTTTGCCGCCTACCCAACAGCACGAGGCACAAGCGCTGCTGCATTTGCATCAGGCGTTCGACCGTGTGCATGGCGTCAGCCTGTTCGCAGCTGGAGTGGATGACTTTGTCGCCGCCCATCCGCAGTTTTTAAGCCTGCGTGAAGATATTGCTGCTTTTTATGCACAATCCAGCCAGCGTCTGTTCACGGGGCAGGCTGGCGATGCGCACTTCATTGACGGCCTGCTGACGCTGGCACGTCGTTTACGCCATTGTGAGCGGCGCCTGGCATGACTGTTCTGCAAGCCAGCTTTGTTTATCCATGGGCCTTGCTGCTATTGCCGCTGGTACTGGTGCCGTTTGTGTTCAAGGGCCGTCAGGGGCAGGCTTATTCCTGGTTGCAGATGGTGCCCATGGACCGTGTTTCTGACCTGGCCAGCCTGGCGTTGCGCATCGTCACAGCGCTGATGCTGGCCTGCATGGTGCTGGCGCTGGCCGGCCTGCATGGCGAGGAACGTAAAGTGGTCAAGGTCGGCAAGGGGGCCCAGACCGTGATGGTGATCGACCGCAGCGTGAGCATGGATCATCCCTTCGCAGGGGATCAGAGTGGCCGCGCTGGCGAGATCAAATCGGCTGCTGCACGCCGCCTCATCACGCGCTTCATCGACTCACGGCCGGACGACATGATGGGCGTGGTGGCGTTCACCAACTCGGCTTTGTATGGCATCAAGATCACCTCCAACCGTGACGCCATCCATGCCGCCATCAACGCGGCCACCAGTGCCGGCATCAATCAGACCAATATAGGCGCTGGCATGACGGCAGCGACCACTTTGTTCGACCATATCCAGAACTCGGGCTCACGCGCCATCATCCTGATGTCGGACGGTGCCGGCAAGCTGAGCCCGCGCGTCAAGAGCCGTATCAAGCAAACGCTCAAAAAGAACGGCCTGAGCCTGTACTGGATCGTGCTGCGCGAGCCGGATGACATCAGCATCTTCAATGGCGCGCACTATGAAGAAGGCCTGGCTCCGGCGGCCATCGAGCTGGATCTGTTCTTCAAGTCGCTGGGCATCAAGTACAAGGCTTATGAGGCGGATAACCCGACGGCGCTGCAATCGGCCATCCAGGATATCGATAGCCGCGAGAAGAACCTGATCAAATACACGGTCACGGTGCCCGGCCATAACTACGCCCGGCCGCTGATCCTGCTGGCCATCCTGTGCGGTCTGCTATTGCTGATCGCCAAGAATCTGAGAGTGCATACATGGAAAAACGCATCAAACGCCTGAGCGCCTGGTGGGCGCTGTTATTGATCCTGGGTGCTGCCGCTACCGCCTATGAGGCTTATCAGGTCGCGCATATCCGCCAGCTCAATCAGGCCTTGCTCTCGGGGGAAACGATAGCAGGGAAAACGATCGCCGATGAACGCTATGCCTATGAGGCCAAGTTCGCAGCGGCTTACCAGCATGGCCGTGCGCAGGATTACAAGCATGCGGTGCAAAGCTATGGGCAGCTGCTGGAGACCAGTCCAACGCCAGCCCGTCAGGCCAGCCTGCAATACAACATCGGCAACAACCTGTTCCTGTCGGCTCTGAACCGGCGTATCAACGACGATGGCAGCCTGATCGACGCAGCCTTGTATGACCTGACTCAGGCACGGGTGGCTTATGAGCAGTCGCTGCGTCTGAACCCGCAGCCTGCGGCGCGCTTCAATCTCAGCCTGCTGCTGGCCATATTGCCGCAACATCTGCGCAATCCGCAGCGTGAGCAGAGCGGCATGGAGCTGAGTAACCTGCCGATAGGTTTGCCTTGATCATGAAAAAGGTCAGATGGTTTTTGCACGCCTACCAGGAAAGCCTGCTGTATGGCGCGGCATTGCTGCTGTTGCTGCTGGCCGTGTTCAAGCCGGAGATAGCGCTACGCCAGAATGTGCATAACTATTTGTTGCTGGCCGATGTTTCGCAAAGCATGAATGCGGAAGATGCCGTGCTGGACGGGCGCAACGTCAGCCGTATGGCTTATGTGCGCCACCTGATGCGTAAAACCGTCGAGTCCTCGCCCTGTGGCACCTATGTGAGCCTGGGCGTGTTCGCTGCCGAGAATGTGGCGCTCACCTTCATGCCCCTGGAAGTGTGTGCCAACTATGATGTGATCGTCGATGCCATCGACCATCTGGAGTGGCGCATGTCCTGGCGTGGTAATAGCAGGCTCAGCTTTGGCGTCAAGGCGGCGGCCACGGTGCTGGATTCACTGAATGCACCCGCTCAGATGTTGTTCTTCACCGATGGTGACGAGGCGCCCAAGGTCAACGCCATCAACAAGCTGGACCTCCGTGGTGTGCAGATCGGCAAGCAGGTGATCTTCGTCGGCGTGGGCGGCAAACAGCCGGTGCCTATCCCGCGCTACAACAGCAACAACCAGTGGGTGGGTTTCTGGGCTGCGGATGCCAAGGAGTTCTCGGCGGGTGCAGTGGGCGTGACCTATAACGACACCAGCAAGGATGACCCGGACCCGGTGGTGGCGTCTGCCGAATTCGACCGCTACCTGTCGCAGCTGGAAGATGGCTATCTGCGTGAACTGGCGCAGGAGATCGGCGCGCGCTACATCGAGGCGCAGGATGACGCGGCCTTCTACCGCTTCCTGCATGCGCAGCCGCCGGTGGCAACCTTTGTGACCGCCTATTCCGTACGCTGGCTGTATCTGCTGCTGGCCATCATGCTGGTGCTGGGCACTTTTTATGCTGATATCGCCCGTCGCTGGCTGATGCGGCGCGGTCCAGGCGCAAGTCCGCTATAATCCAGCCTGGTCGCTAATGTAGCGATAAACGCAATGTGGCGATAAACGCCAAGCTGTTATTCAACGAGAGACGTATGGCTGCATGTGATCTGTGTGACAACCCGGGTGGCGAACTGCTGTGGCAGGACGCCTTGTGTCGTGTGGTGCGTATCGATGAGCCGGACTATCCGGGCTTTTGCCGGGTGATCCTCAATCGCCACATCAAGGAAATGACCGATCTGAATGTGGAAGACCGCATGCGCCTGATGGACATCGTGTTCCGTGTGGAGCAGGCCGTGCGTGACGTGATGAACCCGGACAAGATCAACCTGGCCAGCTTCGGCAATGTGATCCCGCATCTGCACTGGCATGTGATCCCGCGCTTCACGCTGGACCGGCATTTCCCTAACGCCATCTGGGGGCCTGCCCGCCGTGAGACGCCTGCACACGCCATCGATGTGCACACCGCCAGCAAACTCAAGAACCGCATCCAGCAGTTGCTGACCTGACCAGCCCAGCCCGCAAGCGGCACTAAACCAGCAGCCGCTCCACCAGCTTGCCCTGCACCAGATGGGAGGCGATGATCTCGTCGATATCTTCCTGGTCCACGAAGGTGTACCACACCGCTTGCGGGTAGACCACCATCACCGGCCCCAGGCCGCAACGGTCCAGGCAGCCGGCGCGGTTGATGCGCACGCCATCCGCGCCGTTCAGACCCAGTTTCTTGACGCGTGACTTCATGTGGTCAAATGCCGCTTCCGCGCCGCTGTCGGCACAGCACTGTGCGCCATCTTCGCGCGCATTCAGGCAGAAAAACACATGGTATCGGTAATGGCTGTCGCTCATAAGCTGGCTATCTTCATCTGCTTGGGTGGTAGGGGTTCAATCTGAATTCAGGCTGTCCTGGCGAGTAAAGGTCCAGGTGCGTTCTATGCTGAGGATGTCGGTATCCACACGGATATCGTCAGGTAACGGCGCGTAGGGGGCACCCAGTTCCACGATGCGGCGCGCGGCATCGTCCAGCACGGCATGGCCGGAACTCTGGTTGATTTCGATGCGTTCCAGGCTGCCATCCTGACGGATCGACACCGTCATGCGCAGGCGGCCATACAGTTTCTTTTCACGGGCTTCCGCCGGGTAATTGAGATTGCCGATGCGCTGCACCTTTTGCCGCCAGGCTTCCACATAAGCAGCAAAGCGGGATTCCTGGGTACGCGCGCCTATGAATTTCTGGCGTGGGCGCTGTTCGTAGGCCTGCTGCTGCTTGGAGATCTGGGTCTGTAAGCGCGCGATCTCCATGCTGCTGGCGGCCAGATCGACGCCGCTGAGGGGTTTGCGCGGCTGGTCTGCCGTACCGGATCTGGCGGGTTCGGGCACTGGCAGCACAGGCTCAGCCTGCGAACGGCTGAGTAACTCCTGGGCTTGTTTTTCCAGCTCTGCCACACGTGCCTGCTTCTGCTCCACTTCCTGTTCGGCGATGTCCGGCACTGGCTGCGGTTTGGGCGCTTTGCTGCTGGTGGCACGTGCTTCCACAGGCAATGGCGACTGGCTGCGTACCACCTTGGCGGTGTTGCCGCCCGCATCCAGGTTGGCCTGCGCCAGTGCCTTGGGGTCGTCCGGAGGTGTTTGCGATTTTGCATTCACCAGCACCACATCCATGGGCGGGGTGTTGTGCTTGAGGATGTGTGGTTCGGGCGGCTGGAAGTGCAGATTGACGATCAGCACCAGGTGGATCAATCCCGATACCGCCAGCATGGCGGTCAAAGGATCGCGCCAGCGCTGCAACATGAACTTCACCCCGCCAGCCTTTGCAGTAACTTCTGATGGATGCCGCCGAAGCCGCCATTGCTCATGACCAGCACATGGTCACCCGGCCGGGCCGCCTGCACGATGGCATCCACCAGCAGATCCAGGTGTTCCGAGACCACTGTTCTGGCGGCGATAGCCTGCAATGCCGCTGCAGCATCCCAGCCCAGGTTGCCCGCATAGCAGAACACCAGATCGGCGTCGCGCAGACTGTCCGGCAGGGCGGCTTTCATCACGCCCAGCTTCATGGTGTTGGAGCGTGGCTCCAGCACCGCGAGGATGCGGCTGGCGCCAACCTTGGCGCGTAGCCCGGCCACTGTGGTGGCGATGGCGGTCGGGTGGTGGGCAAAGTCGTCGTAGACGGTGATGTCATGCACCACACCGCGCACTTCCATGCGGCGCTTCACGTTCTGGAACTCTGCCAGCGCCGCGATGGCGACATCCGGTGCCACGCCCACATGGCGTGCGGCAGCGATGGCTGCCAGGGCATTCATGCGGTTGTGCTCACCCAGCAACGCCCAGTGCACGCGGCCCAGCCGCTGGTGCTGGAAGTGCACATCGAAACTGCCTTCGGCATCGACATGGCTGGCGGTCCAGCCGTCAGTGGCACCGAAGTTCTCCATGGCAAACGTCTCTACCGGGGTCCAGCAACCGCGCTGGATCACGCGCTGCAAGCTGGCCTCCGTGCCGTTGGCCACCACCAGGCCCTGTTGCGGCACGGTGCGCACCAGGTGGTGGAACTGCGTTTCGATGGCGGCAAGGTCGGCAAAGATATCCGCGTGGTCGAATTCCAGATTGTTCAGCACCGCCGTGCGTGGCCGGTAATGCACGAATTTGGAACGCTTGTCGAAAAAGGCGGTGTCGTATTCGTCGGCTTCGATCACGAAGAACGGCGAACATGCATCATCATCGGGCGCGCTATTGCCTGGTGTGCTGGTTGGGCGCTGGTACAGGCTGTCATTGGGCGAGATGCCAGGCAGGCGCGCCGAGATGCCGAAGTTCTGTGGCACGCCACCGATCAGAAAGCCCGGTGCCAGGCCGGCATAGTCCAGTATCCAGGCCAGCATGGAACTGGTGGTGGTCTTGCCGTGGGTGCCCGCCACCGCCAGCACCCAGCGGCTGTGCAGCACGTTCTCTGCCAGCCACTGCGGGCCAGAGATGTAGGGCAGGCCGCGATTGAGGATCTCCTCCATCAGCGGATTGCCACGCGACACCACATTGCCGATCACATAGATATCCGGGTTCAGCGCGGTCTGCTGGGGTGCAAAACCTTCGATGAGCTGGATGCCCTGCGCTTCGAGCTGCGTGCTCATGGGCGGGTACACATTGGCGTCACAGCCGGTGACGGTATGACCGGCCTGCTTGGCCAGCACCGCGATGCCGCCCATGAAGGTGCCGCAGATGCCAAGGATATGGATGTGCATGGGGTTCCTAGCTCAGGTTGGGCGCCAGCCAGCGCTCCAGATAGTCCACTGGCAGGCCGCGACGTGCGGCCATGTCGGCCAGCTGGTCTGCGCCTATCTTGTCCACGCTGAAGTAGCGCGCTTGCGGGTGCGCCAGATAAAAGCCGGACACGGCCGCCGCTGGCGTCATGGCGAACGAGTCGGTCAGCGTCATGCCGATGGCCTCGGCCTGCAGCCAGTGGAACATGTCCGGTTTGACGGTATGGTCCGGGCAGGCCGGGTAGCCGGGCGCCGGCCGTATGCCCTGATATTCTTCCTTGATCAACGCTGCCTTGCTCAGTTGTTCGCCCGCTGCATAGCCCCACAGGTCGGTACGCACGCGTTCATGCAGATATTCCGCAAAGGCTTCAGCCAGGCGGTCAGCTAGTGATTTCAGCATGATGCTGTTGAAATCGTCATGGGCGGCCAGGAAGCGCTGTTCATGCTTTTCTATGCCCAGGCCGCCCGTCACTGCGAACAGGCCGATGTAGTCGGCGATGCCGCTGGGCTGGCCATCGACCAGCTTGGGCGCGATGAAGTCGGCCAGACACTGGTTGGGTCTGGCCACCCCGTCAACCACCGGCTTGACGCTCTGCTGGCGCATGCCATACCAGGTGAACGCCACTTCGCTGCGGGTCTCGTCGGTATAGATTTCGATATCGTCGTCATTGACGCTATTGGCCGGTAACAAGGCCACCACGCCGTTGGCGGTCAACCAGCGGCCATCGATGATCTTCTTGAGCATGGCCTGCCCTTCGGCGAACAGCTTGCGCGCCGCTTCGCCAACGACCGCGTCATCGAGGATGGCCGGGTAAAAGCCAGCCAGGTCCCAGGTCTGGAAGAACGGGCCCCAGTCTATGTAATCCGCCAGCACGCTAAGATCCATATTGTTGATCTCGCGGCGACCGATGAACTTGGGCTTGACCGGGGCTTGTGCGCCGCTGAATGCCACACGCGTCTTGTTGGCGCGCGCATCTTCGATGCTGAGCAGGGGCGTGCCTTTTTTGTTGGCGTGCTGCTGGCGTGCCCGTTCATAGTCGTTGGCGACCTCGGCCACATAGTGGTCGCGCTGCTCGGGCGTGAGCAGTGACTGCATCACCGACACCGAGCGCGAGGCGTCCGGCACGTAGATGACAGGGCCGTCGTAGTGGGGTGCGATCTTCACGGCGGTGTGCGCGCGCGAGGTGGTGGCACCGCCGATCAGCAGCGGCGTCTTGAGGCCACGGAAATGGTCGTCGCGCTGCATCTCGCGGGCCACATGCGCCATTTCTTCCAGCGAGGGCGTGATCAGCCCGGACAGGCCGATGATGTCGGCATGCTCGGCCTTGGCCATGGCCAGGATCTCGCTGGCCGGCACCATCACGCCCATATTGACCACTTCGAAATTATTGCACTGCAGCACCACCGACACGATGTTCTTGCCAATGTCGTGCACATCGCCCTTCACGGTGGCGATCACCACCTTGCCCTTGGGCTTGGATTTCGCTCCCGTGCGTTCTTCTTCAGCCAGTTTTTCGGCTTCGATGTAGGGGATCAGGTGGGCCACTGCCTGTTTCATCACGCGAGCGGATTTGACCACCTGTGGCAGGAACATCTTGCCTTGGCCGAACAGGTCACCCACGATGTTCATGCCGTCCATGAGCGGACCTTCGATCACGTGGATGGGTCGGCCACCCTTGTTGAACACCGCCTGACGTGCCTCTTCGGTATCTTCGACGATGAATTCGGTGATGCCATGCACCATGGCGTGTGCCAGGCGCTTCTCCACCGGCACCGGGGCTTCTGCGCTGCCGCGCCATTCGCTGGTCGCCATCTCTTTCTTGCCGCCTGCTTTGAGCGTGGCGGCGATGGCGATCATGCGCTCGGTAGCGTCCGGTCTGCGGTTCAGCACCACGTCCTCGACGCACTCGCGCAGCTCGGCATTCAGGTCGTCGTAGACGCCCATCATGCCGGCATTGACGATGCCCATGGTCATGCCCGCCTTGATGGCGTGATACAGGAACACGGTGTGGATGGCTTCACGCGCCGGGTCGTTGCCACGGAAGCTGAAGCTCACATTGGACACACCGCCGGAGATGCGCGCGTAGGGCAGATTGTCCTTGATCCAGCGTGTGGCATTGATGAAATCCACAGCGTAGTTGTTATGTTCCTCGATGCCGGTGGCGATGGCGAAGATGTTGGGGTCAAAGATAATATCTTCTGGCGGAAAGCCAATCTCGCTCACAAGCAGATCGTAGGCGCGCTTGCAGATCTCGATCTTGCGCTCGTAGGTATCGGCCTGTCCCTTCTCGTCGAAGGCCATGACGATGACGGCCGCGCCATAGCGACGGCATAGCGTGGCCTGGCGCAGGAACTCGGCCTCGCCTTCCTTCATGGAAATGGAGTTGACGATGGCCTTGCCCTGCACGCACTTGAGGCCGGCTTCGATGACTTCCCATTTGGAGGAGTCGATCATGACCGGCACGCGCGCGATGTCGGGCTCGGAGGCGATCAGGTTGAGGAAATGCGTCATCGCCTTGACGGCGTCCAGCATGCCTTCGTCCATGTTGATGTCAATCACCTGCGCGCCGTTCTCCACCTGCTGGCGTGCCACGCTGAGTGCTTCTTCGTATTGCTCGTTGATGATCATGCGCGCGAACGCCTTGGAGCCGGTGACGTTGGTGCGCTCGCCCACGTTGACGAACAGCGCGTCATCGTCGATGACGAACGGCTCCAGCCCGGACAGGCGCGTCGCGACCGGCGGTGTGGGCAGCAGGCGTGGTGGCAGGCTGCTGACTTCGCGGGCGATGGCGGCGATGTGCGGCGGCGTGGTGCCGCAGCAACCACCGGCGATATTGACGAAGCCGCTGGTGGCGAATTCGCGCAGCAGCGAGGAGGTATCGGCCGGTTTTTCGTCAAAGCCGGTGTCGCTCATCGGGTTGGGCAAGCCCGCGTTGGGGTAGATGCACACAAAGGTGTCGGCGATCTGCGCCAGCTCTTCGGCGTACGGACGCATCAGCGTGGCACCCAGCGCGCAGTTCAGGCCTATGGTGAGCGGACGGGCATGGCGTACCGAGTTCCAGAACGCGGCCACGGTCTGACCGGACAGGATGCGGCCGGAGGCATCGGTGACGGTGCCCGAAATCATGATGGGCAGGCGTGTGCCGTGCTCCTCGAAAAAGGTCTCGATGGCGAACAGGGCCGCCTTGCAGTTCAGGGTGTCGAAGATGGTTTCCACCATCAGGATGTCCGCCCCGCCTGCCACCAGGCCACGCGTCTGTTCCAGATAAGCGGCGGTGAGCTGGTCGAAGGTGACATTACGTGCGGCCGGGTCGTTGACGTCCGGCGAGATCGAGGCGGTCTTGGGCGTGGGGCCGAGTGCGCCCGCCACGAAGCGTGGTTTGTCCGGCGTGCTGTACTGGTCACAGGCAGCACGGGCCAGCCTGGCGGCTTCCACGTTCATCTCGTAAGCGAGATGGGCCATGTGGTAATCGTCCTGCGCGACCGTGGTGGCGCCGAAGGTGTTGGTCTCGATGATGTCGGCACCGGCGGCCAGATACTGCGCGTGGATATCGCGGATGATGTGCGGTTGCGTCAGCGTCAACAGCTCGTTATTGCCCTTCAGGAAGATCTCGCGCTGCCCTGCGGGTGCCTGGAAGTCGGCAAAGCGCGTACCGCGGTAATCCTGCTCGGTGAGCTTGTACTGCTGGATCATGGTGCCCATGGCGCCGTCCAGGATCAGAATGCGCTCGGCCAGCAGTGCGCGCAGGCGTGCTTCGGTCGGCGACATGCGGTAAGCAGGGGATGGAGTAGCAGTTGGAACGGTGGATTGTGTCATCAAAAACAACGATTGCCGCAGCAAGGATTAAAGGCTTGATTTTAACACTTTAACAGCCCGCTTCCGAAGGGTGCACGCGGCTAAATCACGGTTTAACCAGGCGGCAAGCGCAGAACTCAGTCACCAGCGAGACGCCGGTACTGGATGGCTTCTGCAATATGCGCTGGCTGTACCTGTTTGGACGCCGCAAGATCGGCGATGCTGCGTGCCACTTTGAGGATGCGATGATAGGCACGCGCAGAAAGATCGAGCTTGGCGATGGCCAGTCTCAGCAGTTGCAGTCCGGCTGGGTCGGGCTGGCAATAGGCATCGATCTCCAGGCTGCCAAGGCTGGCATTGGCTTTGCCCTGGCGTTGCAGTTGTAAGGCGCGCGCCTGCTCCACGCGGCGGCGGATGGCGGCACTGGGCTCACCTTTGCTGGATTTAAGCAGTTCATGTTCTGGCAGTGCAGGCACTTCGATATGCAGGTCGATGCGGTCCAGCAGCGGGCCGGAGATGCGGCTGCGATAGCGTGCCACCTGGTCTGGCGTGCAGCGGCATTTGTTGTTGTGATGGCCCAGATAGCCGCATGGGCAGGGGTTCATCGCGGCCAGTAACTGGAAACTGGCCGGGAAGTCAGCCTGCCGTGCCGCGCGCGAGATGGTGATGTGGCCGGATTCCAGCGGTTCGCGCAGCACTTCCAGCACCTTGCGGTCGAATTCAGGCAGTTCATCCAGAAACAGCACGCCATGATGGGCTAGCGAGATCTCGCCTGGACGCGGGTTGCCGCCACCACCGACCAGCGCCACAGCCGATGCGGTGTGGTGGGGGTTTCTGAACGGCCGTTGCCGCCAGTGCGACAGCCGGAAACCGCCATTCAGGGACTGGATGGCGGCCGATTCCAGCGCCTCGGCTTCCGTCATGGTAGGCAAAATGCCGGGGAAACGGCTGGCCAGCATCGATTTGCCGGTGCCCGGCGGCCCGCTCATCAGTACGCTGTGCCCGCCTGCGGCCGCGATCTCCAGTGCGCGCCTGGCCTGCGCCTGGCCTTTCACTTCTTCAAAATCTGCATAATCCCTGGCCAATGACAAGGTGCTGGCGGCCTGCGGTGTCAGCAAGGCGTGCCCTTGCAGGTGCGCGCAGACCTGCAGCAGGTTGTTGGCCGGCAGAATCACCGCCTGTTGCACCAACGCCGCTTCTGCCGCATTGGCAGCGGGCAAAATAAAAGCCCGTGACGGGCTTGAGGTTTGTCCTTGCAGGCTGGCGGTCATGGCCAGTGCGCCGCGTATGGGCCGTAATTCACCGGTCAGCGCCAGCTCTCCAGCCACTTCGTAATTGTCCAGCACGCTGGCCGGTAATTGCCCGGAAGCGGCGAGGATGCCGAGCGCGATGGGGAGGTCATAACGGCCGCTTTCCTTGGGTAAGTCGGCGGGCGCCAGGTTGACGGTGATGCGGCGCATGGGGAATTCGAATTGCGCTGTTTGCAGCGCCGCGCGCACACGGTCTTTGCTTTCTTTGACTTCGGTCTCGGGCAGGCCGACGATGGTGAAGCTGGGCAGGCCGTTAGCGAGATGCACTTCGACCACCACCGGTGGGGCGTCCATGCCGGCCAGCGCACGGCTATGCACAATTGCGAGGCCCATAAGTGCGCTCTGCCTGATTAGAGTGCGTTTTCCTGCGTGGCGGGTTGTTCCAGTTCAGCCACTCTGGCTTCCAGTGCATCCAGCTTGGCGCGGGTCTGGCGCAGCACCTCTTGCTGGATATCGAACTCTTCGCGTGTCACCAGTTCCATTTTGGTGAGCGCGCCCTGTAATAGTGCACGCAGGTTGTTTTCCACATCACCGGCGGGGCTTGAATTGATTAAATCCCTGAATTTATTTGATAAATTCTCAATCGTCGGGTTGTTGAGCATGGTACTCTCCTAATGTGCTCTGACTGTCATGGCAAGTGCAAACCATCTTCTCCAGTGCTGACTGCACTGTTGTTGTGCTGCATTCTATTGCAAACATCCTTCCAACGGTATTTTTGTGGACACCGCTTCCGATGGGTTGAGTAAGTGCTTGATTTCATTTAATCCATTATTTTGGCACGGCGGTTGCTTAGCATTTATCGCAAAATTTGCAGTGTGTTTTGTTTATTTTAATTTCGAAAGGATTTTCCATGCGTAACCCTATTCTCGTTGCCGCCGTACTTGGCGCTCTGACTTTGCCAGTGGCAGCACTTGCAGAAGAAGCGGTAGCCCCAGCAGCTGAATCCCCGCACACGTTCACCTACAACGTTGGTCTGTACAGCCAGTACATATTCCGTGGCTTGACCCAAACCCGCGAAACCGCTGCTCTGCAAGGCGGTGTCGATTACTCCCACGCCAGCGGTTTCTACCTGGGCGCCTGGGGTTCCAACATCAGCTGGCTGACCGACGGTGACTACTACGCCAACTCCAGCCTGGAAGTTGACGTTTACGGCGGCTACGCCAGCGAAATCGGTGAAACCGGCATCGGCTACAACGTTGGTATCCTGCAGTATCTGTATCCAGGTAACCGCTTCTCTGGTTCCAAGAATGCAGACACCACCGAAATCTACGGTAGCCTGGCTTACGGCTGGGTTTCTGCCAAGATCTCCGCTGTTGCTTCCAGCAATGCATTCGGCTTTGCTGATGCAGATGGCACCACCTACTCCGAACTGAACCTGAACGTACCACTGGGCAAGGGCTTCACTGGTCTGGCTCATGTGGGTTATCAAGACTTCACCGGCGCTGGCAACAGCACCTTTGATTACACCGACTGGAAACTGGGTCTGACCAAGTCCTGGGACAACGGCGTGAACCTGGGTGGCTACTTCACTGCGACCGATGGTCAAGTTTCCCGCTTCACCGATGCTTCCGGCTACAACCTGGCCAAGGATCAGTTCACGGTCTTCGTTCAGAAAACCTTCTAAGTTAGGCTTTGCGGGGCGGCGTCCGGGGTTGGTTGCCGCCCATTCATAACATCAGGAGACAAGCATGAAATTCGTATCCGCGATCATCAAGCCATTCAAGCTTGACGAAGTGCGTGAATCCCTCTCCGCCATCGGCGTGCAGGGCATCACCGTCACCGAAGTCAAGGGCTTTGGGCGTCAAAAGGGCCATACGGAGTTGTACCGTGGTGCTGAATATGTTGTTGATTTTCTGCCCAAGGTCAAGCTCGAGGTCGCCATCAAAGACGACTTGCTCGATCAGGTGATCGAGGCGATCGAGAAATCGGCTACCACCGGCAAGATCGGTGATGGCAAGATTTTCGTATTCGACCTCGAACAAGTCTATCGTATCCGCACCGGCGAAACCGGCCCGGACGCACTGTAAAAGGGGATGGAAATGAAAAAAATCTTATCCATGATGGCGTTGGTTGGCGTGCTGGGCCTGGGTTTTGGTACCCAAGGTTTTGCCGAAGAGCCAATGCCAGCTGAAGCGGCTGCTGAAGTCGTTGCACCAGAGGCAGCACCTGCTGCTGAAGAAGCAGCGCCGGTTGTTGCCGCAGAAGAAGCGGCACCTGTTGAAGAAGCCGCTGCTGCAGAAGAAGAGCCTACGCTGGATGCTGGTAACACCGCCTGGATGATCGTGGCGACGGTGCTGGTGCTGGCGATGATCATTCCTGGTCTGGCCCTGTTCTACGGTGGCCTGGTACGCACCAAAAACATGCTGTCGGTACTGATGCAAGTGTTCGTCACCTGTGCGCTGGTCTCTGTGATCTGGGTGGTGTATGGCTACAGTCTGGCGTTCACGGATGGTGGCAGCCTCAACGGCTACATCGGTGGTCTGAGCAAGGCGTTCCTGGCGGGTATCACGCCTGACACGCTGAGCGGCACCATTCCCGAGTTCGTGTTCATCACCTTCCAGCTGACCTTCGCTGCGATCACCCCTGCGCTGATCGTCGGTGGTTTCGCTGAGCGCATGAAGTTCTCTGCAGTGTTGCTGTTCGTGGCACTGTGGGTGACCTTTGTGTATATCCCGGTCGCACACATGGTGTGGGGCGGCGGTATCCTGGCTGAATTGGGTGCCAAGGACTTTGCGGGTGGTACGGTGGTACACATCAACGCTGGTATCGCCGCGCTGGTGGGTGCTCTGGTCCTCGGCAAGCGTCTGGGTTACGGCAAGGAAGCCATGCCTCCGCATAGCATGGTCATGACCATGATTGGTGCTTCCTTACTGTGGGTGGGTTGGTACGGCTTCAACGTCGGTAGCGAACTGGCTGCTGACGGCGTGGCTGGCCTGGCTCTGGTCAACACGCAAGTGGCGACCGCTGCTGCAGTACTGGGCTGGATCTTCGTTGAATGGCTGGGCAAGGGTAAGCCTTCCATGCTGGGTGGTGCTTCCGGCGCAGTTGCTGGCCTGGTGGCGATCACCCCGGCTTGTGGCTTCATCGGCCCGATGGGTGCCATCATCCTTGGTTTCGTTGCCAGTATCGTCAGCTACTGGGCCGTCACCAGCATGAAGGCCAAGCTTGGTTACGATGACTCTCTCGATGTATTCGGTATCCACGGTGTGGCTGGTCTGATCGGTGCACTGGGTACTGGCGTACTGATGGATAGCGCCATGGGCGGTGTTGGTTACGCTGAAGGTGTGACCATGGGTGCACAGATGTACTCGCAAGTGGTTGCGGTTGGCGTCACCATCCTGTGGGCGACCGTCATCAGCTACATCCTGTACAAGATCGTGGATGTGCTGGTTGGTCTGCGCGTTTCGGAAGAATCCGAGCGTGAAGGTCTGGACACCACCGAACACGGTGAGCGTGCCTACCACTACTAAGCCTGTAGCTTAAGCCTTAGCAGTTAATCAAAGCGGACACTTCGGTGTCCGCTTTGTTTTGGCTGTCAAAAATGGTCACTTGTTTGTCAGCTTGTGGGTGGCAGTTGCCCATATTTGGTGCGTAATCCGTAGCGCAAGCCTGGCTACCAGCCGGGTTAAGCCACAAACTGCAAGGAATAAGTCATGTTTATAGACAGATTGAAGTTGGCATTGTTATTGCATGATAAACACTGAACGCGATCTGCGTATGCAATACCCGCCGTGAACGTTCATCTGCATTTCAATCTCCTCCTCTCCGGACGCATCAGCGTCCGTTTTTTTTGCTTGAAACCGGCGGCTTCGCCCCCAACTGTAGCATCTGCGCTAGAATCAGCCGGATTCAGGAAAACAAACCATGGTCCCCCACCTTACAACTGCCCTCAACGGCCCCCTGCTCACCCTCGAAAAACGCATGCTGGCCTCCATGCCGGAGATCGAGCACTGGTTCCGCCAACAATGGCTGGACTACGCTACGCCCTTCTATGCGTCGGTGGATCTGCGCAATGCCGGCTTCAAGCTGGCCCCGGTCGATACCAATCTGTTCCCGGGCGGCTTCAATAACCTGAATCCGGATTTCCTGCCGCTAGGCATACAGGCCGCTATGTCCGCCGTGGAGAAGATCTGTCCGGATGCGCGCCGCTTGTTGCTGATCCCGGAGAACCATACCCGTAACACCTATTACCTGCGTAACGTGGCGGCGCTGACCAATATCCTGCGTCAGGCCGGCATGGATGTGCGCGTGGGCAGCATCTCGCCCGAGATCACCGCACCGGTGGATCTGGATCTGCAGAATGGCCATGCGCTGCACATGGAACCCGTACAACGCAAGGGCAACCGTCTGGTGCTGGACGGCTTCGACAGTTGCGCCGTGCTGCTCAATAACGACCTGTCCGGCGGCATCCCCGATATCTTGCAGAATCTGGAACAGACGCTGATCCCGCCCTTGCACGCCGGCTGGGCGACGCGGCGCAAGTCCCAGCATTTTGCTGCCTATAACCGCGTGGCCGAAGCATTCGCTGCGCTGATCGGCATCGACGAATGGCTGATCAACCCCTACTTTTCGACGTGTGGCGAGATCGACTTCCATGCACGTGAAGGCGAGGATTGTCTGGCCGCCAATGTGGAAGCCATGCTGATGCGCATCCGTGCCAAATACAAAGAATACGGTGTGGAGCAGGAGCCGTTCGTGATCGTCAAAGCCGATGCCGGTACCTATGGCATGGGCATCATGACGGTGAAGAGCCCGGACGATGTGCGTGACCTCAATCGCAAGCAGCGCAACAAGATGTCGGTGGTGAAAGAAGGCCTGCAGGTCAGCGAAGTCATCATCCAGGAAGGGGTCTACACCTTTGAGAGCATAGAGGATGCGGTCGCCGAGCCTGTGGTCTATATGATGGATCACTTCGTGGTGGGTGGTTTCTATCGCGTGCACACCGGGCGTGGCATAGACGAGAACCTCAATGCGCCTGGCATGCAGTTCGTGCCTCTGGCGTTCGAACAGCCATGTTCCATGCCCGACTGTGGCGGCGCACCGGATTCACTGCCTAACCGCTTCTATGCCTACGGCGTGGTGGCACGTCTGGCATTGCTGGCCGCCGCCATCGAGTTGCAGGAACAAGATCCCGAGAACCAGCACTGATGCGTATCGCTGTCATCCTCGATCCGCTAGCCAGTCTCAAAGCGTACAAGGACACCAGTCTCGCTATCATGCGCGCCGCCGCCGCGCGTGGTCATGCCTTGTATGTGGCCGAACAGGGCGATCTGCTGCTGCGCCAGTCGCGGGCCGTTCTACGTACACGCAGTTTCGAGTTCAACGGCAATGGTCCAGACTGGTACGCGCTGGGCCCACATCAGGAACAGACGCCCGCCAGTTTCGATGCCGTGCTGATGCGCAAGGATCCGCCTTTCGATAACGAGTTCCTGTACAGCACTTATCTGCTGGAGTTGGCCCAGCAGCAGGGTGCGCGCATCCTCAATCATCCAGCTTCGGTGCGTGACTGGAACGAAAAACTCGCCGTCGCGCAGTTTCCCGAGCTGGCACCTGCCTTCCTGGTGACGCGTGATAACGATCTGATCCGGCAGTTCCTGGCGGAGCAGGGCGATATCGTGGTCAAGCCTCTGGATGGCATGGGTGGCAGCGGCATCTTCCGCTTGCGTACCGACGACCCCAATATCGGTTCCATACTGGAGACGCTGACCGCACTTGGCACACGTACCATCATGGCGCAGCGTTATCTGCCACAAATCTTGCAGGGTGATAAGCGCATCATCATGATCAACGGTCATGCCTTGCCTTACGCGCTGGCGCGCATCCCCAAGGCGGGTGAAACACGCGGCAACCTCGCCGCAGGTGGCACCGGTGTGGCACAGCCCTTGAGTGAGCGCGATCATTACATCGCCGGCACGGTCGGCCCCGAGCTGCGTGCACGCGGCCTGTTCCTGGTCGGCCTGGATGTCATCGGCGACCATCTAACCGAAATCAATGTGACCAGCCCGACCGGCATGGTGGAGATCGCCGCGCAGACCGATTGCGACCCTGCACTGACCTTCGTGGAAGCGCTCGAAACCCTATGCGCTGGCTAGCGCGTCAGCTGTCGCTGACGGTGTTGCTGTTGCTCGGTGCCTGCGCGGATCCGCCCTTGTATCAGGCGCAGAGCTATGTGTTCGGCACGCTGGTCGATATCAGTATCTATGGGGCACCCGAGGCACAAGCACGTGCGGCCGCCGATGCGGTGTTGAAGGATTTTCAAACCCTGCATCAACGCTTGCATGCCTGGCAGCCGGACAGCGAGCTATCACAACTGAACCGTGCGTTGGCACGCGGTGAAACCGCGCCAGTCGCGGCCGACCTGGCGGACATGCTCAATGATGCCAGTCAACTTTCAGCACGCGCTGGCGGGCTGTTCAACCCTGCCATCGGTGGCTTGATCCGGCAATGGGGATTCCAGCGTGATGAATATACGCCGGTAGACATAGACCCGGTACGTGTAGAGGCGCTGGTCGCGGCCGCCCCGCGCATGTCTGATCTGCATATCGAATCTGGCAGTATCCGCAGCGACAACCCTGCTGTGCAGCTGGATCTGGGTGGCTATGCCAAAGGCCTGGCACTGGACCGTGCGCTGCGTCAGTTGCGCCAGGCAGGTATTCAGCATGCGCTGGTCAATATAGGCGGCAATGTGATCGCGCTGGGCCAGCATGGCGAACGGCCCTGGAACGTCGGCATCCAGCATCCACGCCAGCCCGGCGCCATGGCCACCGTGGCCTTGCAAGACGGTTGGGCCATCGGTACCTCGGGCGATTATCAGCGCTATTTCGAGCTGGACGGCCAGCGCTACTGTCACCTCATCGACCCGCGCAGCGGCTATCCGGCACAGCATACGCAGGCGGTGACGGTATTGATCCCGCCCGGGCCGCAAGCCGGTACACTCTCGGATGTGGCATCCAAACCCATCTTCATCGCAGCGCAACAGCAGCGTGCGCAAGTCGCACAGGCCATGCAGGTGCAGCACGTGCTGGTGGTGGATGAACACGGACAGCGCTTTCTTAGTCGCGCCATGGCCGATCGCCTGAACTGGTTGGACAAACATGCGAAGACGCAGCTTCTTTTCTAGCTTGTCCAGCCGGTCCGGGCTGTACGCCAGAAGGCACCTCGGCCGCGTGCGCTCCTTGCGGCAGCGCTTTTCCAGACCAGCATTCACACGCCGCGCTGCCTCCATGCGCGCCGCGCTCAGTGCCGCCCGCGCCCATCCCTTCCCGCGTCTGTTGGCGGGCGACTGGCTGACATTGCTGGCGAGCTTGCTGCTGGTGGTGCTGCTGTTCCAGGCCTTGTGGCAAAGCCAGGGAGCCAGCAAGCTGCGCATCCGTCAGGGCGATACCGTGTATGCCACACTGAGCCTGGACCAGAAGCGTACCTTGCACCTGCACGGGCCGCAGGGAGAGACCGAGATCGTCATCGATCATGGCCGCGTGCGCTTCCTGCGCGCACCCTGCAACAGCCAGTATTGTGTGCATCAGGGCTGGCTGACGCGTGCCGGTCAGGTCGCCATCTGTCTGCCCAATCAGATCAGTCTGGAGCTGCTGGGCAAGCGCAAGTCCTACGACAGCCTGAATTACTGACGTGCAGATACAGACCACCCCACAGGACCATCACATTGCGCGTCTGGCGGCGCTGGCGATCGGGCTGCATATGGTGGAAGCCATCCTGCCCTCACCCATCCCGGGTGTGAAGCCCGGCATCGCCAACATCGTCACCCTGTTCGTGCTGTACCGGTTCGACTTGACCACGGCCGCCTGGGTCAGCCTGCTGCGCGTGTTTGCAGCAAGTTTGCTGCTGGGGCAGTTCCTCACCCCGACCTTCATGCTGAGCCTGAGTGGTGCCTTGACCAGCCTGCTGATGCTGGTGCTGGCCAGTCGCCTGCCCCGGCGCTGGTTCGGCCCGGTCAGCCTCAGTGTGCTGGCCGCCTTCGCCCACATCGCCGGGCAGTTGCTGGTGGTGCGCTTGTGGCTGATCCCGCATGTGGGCGTGGCATATCTGGTGCCCGTGTTCGCCACGGCGGCGCTGATCTTCGGCCTGGTCAACGGGCTGGTGGTCGCCCGCTTGCTGGCAAGCCACGATGCAGCGCCGCGCTCGTGATAAAATCAGCGCTGTTTTAGCGATGCCTGCTTGCCTATACCCATTGCAATGCGCCAGCCCGGCTGGCCTTGACCGGAGACACCGATGCGCCCATGCCTGATCGCCATGACCCTGTGCCTGATGCTCAGTGCCTGCGGTACCAAGGGAGATTTGTACATCCCCGAGCAGCAGTATCCGCAAGACCCTGCGCCTGCCGCCAAACCCGCGCCTGCGGCGACGCCAGCTCAAACACCGGACAAGTGAGTCCGGTCCGACAATCAGCCGCAATCGAGATGGTTCACACGTGACTTCATACGCCAATTCAATCCAAAACGCATTTCATAACGCGTTTCAAAACAAACATGGCCAACTCCATGCTGAAGATATCGCCTTGTCGCAGGTGGCTGCCGAATTCGGCACGCCTTGCTATGTTTATTCGCGCGCGGCCCTGACCGAGGCTTTCCAGCGCTTCAGTGCCGGTTTTAGCGGGCATGACCATCTGGTGTGTTTCGCCGTCAAGGCCAACCCCAGTCTGGCCATCCTCAACCTGTTCGCCCGTCTGGGAGCAGGTTTCGACATCGTGTCGGGTGGTGAGCTGGCGCGTGTGCTGGCAGCCGGTGGTGATCCGGCCAAGGTGGTGTTCTCGGGCGTAGGCAAGACCGAAGCCGAGATGCGTGCTGCGCTGGAAGCGGGTATCTTCTGTTTTAACGTGGAATCGGCCGCCGAGCTGGAGCGCCTGAATGCGGTGGCAGCTGCGCTGGGCAAGGTCGCGCCAGTGTCGCTGCGTGTGAACCCCAATGTGGATGCCAAGACGCATCCCTACATCTCCACCGGCCTTAAGAACAACAAGTTCGGCGTGGCTTATGAAGATGCCTACAGCCTGTATCAGCGCGCCGCCGCCTTGCCCCACCTTGCGGTGCATGGCGTGGATTGCCACATCGGTTCGCAGCTCACCGAGCTGTCGCCGTTCCTGGATGCGTTCGACCGCGTGCTGGCGCTGGTGGATCAACTGGCCGCGGTGGGCATCGCGGTGCAGCACATCGACGCAGGTGGTGGTATCGGTATCTGTTACAGCGACGAGACGCCACCTGATTTCTCCGCCTACGCCGCTGCCATGCTGCAGCGCCTTGGTACGCGCAAGGTCAAGCTGGTGTTCGAGCCTGGCCGTGCGCTGGTCGGCAATGCCGGTGCCTTGCTGACCAAAGTGGAATACCTGAAGCCGGGCGAGAGCAAGAACTTCGCTATCGTCGATGCCGCCATGAACGATCTGATGCGTCCGGCCCTGTACGACGCTTACCATGCCATCGTGCCAGTGCAGTCTCGCGCAGCCGCCACGGCAGTGTATGAGGTCGTCGGCCCGGTATGCGAAAGCGGTGACTTTTTGGGGCACGACCGCGCACTAGCGCTACAGCCGGGAGATGTGCTGGCCATCCTGTCGGCTGGCGCTTATGGCATGAGCATGAGCTCCAACTACAACACGCGGCCACGTGCCGCTGAAGTGATGGTGGACGGTGATCGTGTCACGCTGATCCGTCAGCGCGAGACCGTGCAGCAACTGTTCGCGCTGGAATCCGTGCTGCCAGGCTAAGCCGCTGTGCGTATTGAAAAAGCCCGCTGGCAGTGATGCCAGCGGGCTTTTGTGTCTGCAACGGCGCTATCGGTTGAAGATCACGGTCAGTTAAAGATCACGGTCTTGTTCGCGTATAGCAGGATGCGGTTCTCGATATGCCAGCGCACGGCGCGTGACAGCACGATGCGCTCCAGGTCGCGGCCCTTCTGGATCAGGTCTTCCACTTCGTCGCGATGCGAGATGCGCGCGATGTCCTGCTCGATGATAGGGCCTTCGTCCAGCACTTCGGTCACATAGTGGCTGGTGGCACCGATCAGCTTCACGCCGCGCTCGAAGGCACGGTGATACGGGCGTGCGCCTATGAAGGCTGGCAGGAAGGAATGGTGGATGTTGATGATGCGTTGCGGGTAGCGCGTGACGAAATCCGGCGACAGGATCTGCATATAGCGCGCCAGCACGATCAGGTCGATCTGGTGCGCATCGAACAGCGCGAACTGGGCGGCCTCGGCTTCGGCCTTGGTGTCCTTGCTCACGGCGATGTGATGGAAGGGGATGCCATAGAAGGCGGCCAGCGCCTCGGTGTCCCGGTGATTGCTGATGATGAGCGGGATGTCGCAGGCCAGTTCGCCGCTCTTGTGGCGGTGCAGCAGGTCGGCCAGGCAGTGGTCGTATTGCGACACCATGATGGCCACCCGTGGACGCTGTCCGGACAGCTTGAGTTGCCAGTGCATGTCAAAACGTGCGGCCACCGGCGCGAACTGCGCATCGAACTCCGCTACCGGGATGGAAAAGGCATCCAGATCCCACTCGATACGCATCAGGAACAGATTGTTCTCGGCGTCCTGATGCTGGTCTGCGTGCAGGATGTTGGCGCCATGGCGGTGCAGGAAATCCGCGATGGTGGCAACCAGACCTTTGCGGTCCGGGCAGGTGATCAACAAAGTGGCGGTATTTTTCATGGTCAGTGCACTGTCTTTAAAAGCAAAACAAGCCGCATTATAACGGATTGCATGCTGCACGCCCGGCTGGTCAGTGCAAGCGGGGCATGGTATCTTTTGAGCAAGGCGAGCCATGTGGTCGCAGCACGTGTTAAAGAGTCCAACTGGTGAAAAAGCAATTACCTTACTTCCTGCTGGTGTTCGCGATCCCTGTTGTCGGCGTATTGTGGTGGTGGGGCATGTTCTCCAGTGCCAGCGTGGAAGTGGCCGAACGCGGCCCTTACCGTTACGCCTACCTGGAAGCCGAAGGCCCATATTCCAAACTGGGTAACAAACAGCAGGAAGTGTTGTTCGAGCTGGAAAAACAGGGCATCACGCCTGGCGTACAACTGACCCTGATGCTGTCCGATCCACGCAGCACACCTTACAAGGAGCTGCGCGCGCAGACCGGTTATCTGCTGGCTGAGGGCGTGCAGCCGCAGCCACCCTTGCAAGTGGCCAGCGTGCCGGTTCGTCATGTAGCGGTCGCCCGCATCAAGGCGCATCCCCTGTTCGCCTATGGCAAGGCGTACTCTGCCTTGCTTGATTTTTCCGGGCAGTTGCAGCTCGACCTGCAATTGCCTACCGTGGAACTCAGCGAGCACAGCGTGCTCACCGTTGAGATGCCCTTGCCTGAAAACGCGTCCATGCCGCCACAAGGAGGCCGACCATGAAGTTTCTCGCCCTGCTCGGTGCGCTTGCGCTGAGCTATTACAAACCGCACCAGAAGATCGACCTGCTGCAACAGCTGTACGCGCCTTATGCGCGCTGGCTGGAACACAATTGCAATGATGGTCGCCGCCAGCACGGCATCATCGCCTGGCTGTTGGGCGTGCTGCTGCCGGTGGCTGCCGTGGCGGCAATCTATTACGCCTTGTTTGCCGTGCATGCGCTGCTGGGCATCGTGTTCGGCATGGGCGTGCTGTATCTGACCCTGCGTATCAGCCAGTTCGGGCGCCGTGCCGAGGGCATCGCCAGTGCCTTGCAGACCAGCAATATGGAGCAGGCGCGCACCATCTACAATGGTTGGGAAGGTGCCGATAGCGAAAGTTATAGCGGAACCGAGCTGGCACGTGCCGCCATCGAGACCGTGCTGCGGCGCTCGCATCAAGGCCTGTTCGGCCCGGTGTTCTGGTTCGCGGTGCTGGGTCCGGCGGGTGCTTTTCTGTATCGCCTCGCGCATCTGGCCAGACAGGAATGGCAGGACCCGCAAAACCCGCAGTTCAGTCAGTTCACCGAGCGCGCCTTCCATTATCTGGACTGGCTGCCTGCCCGCATCACGGCCGGTTGTTTCGCTATCGTGGGTGATTTTGAGGATGCCGTGTATTGCTGGCGCATGCAGTCAGCCAGCTGGGGCGATAAATCGCTGGGCATCCTGCTGGCCAGTGGTGCCGGTGCGCTGGGGGTGAAGCTGGGGCAGCCGCTGCCCGAGCAGGGCGTGCTGCGCTACCGCCCCGAGATCGGCCTGGGGGATGATGCAGATGCGGATTATCTGCGTAGCTCGGTCGGGCTGGTGTGGCGTGTGCTGGTGCTCATGGTCGGCTTGCTGTTCCTGCTCACCTTCGCCAACTGGCTGGGCCATTGAGGCTGCTTTCAACAAGATTCTGCGAGATACCGCTGTGACTGCTATCGATCTAACCACTACAGATGTGAACGCCATTGATATCGTGCTGGCCAACCCGCGCGGTTTTTGCGCCGGGGTGGACCGTGCCATCATCATCGTCGAACAGGCGCTGGAGAAGTTCGGCGCGCCTATCTACGTGCGCCACGAGGTGGTGCATAACAAATTCGTGGTGGAACAGTTACGCAGCAAAGGCGCGGTGTTCATCGAGGAGCTGGACGAAGTGCCAGCCGGCAACACCGTGGTGTTCAGTGCGCATGGCGTGCCGCAGCTTGTACGTGCCGATGCCGAGGCACGTGGTTTGCGCGTGTTCGATGCCACCTGCCCGCTGGTCACCAAGGTGCATATCGAAGTCAGCAAGATGCGCACCCAAGGTCTGGAAGTGGTGATGATAGGCCATGCCGGTCACCCGGAAGTGGAAGGCACCATGGGCCAATCCGAAGGCGGCATGTATCTGGTGGAAACGGTGGACGATGTGCTCAAGCTACAGGTCAACGACCCGGCCAAGCTGGCCTATGTGACGCAGACCACTTTGTCCATCGATGATGCAGCCGCGGTGGTCAGCGCCCTGCAAACCAGGTTCCCGCAGATACGCTCGCCACGCAGTGATTCCATCTGCTATGCCACCCAGAACCGACAGGATGCGGTCAAGCTGATGGCGGGTGATTGCGATCTGGTGATCGTGGTGGGCTCGCCCAACAGTTCCAACTCCAACCGCTTGCGTGAAGTGGCACAGCACCAGGGTGTGGAGTCTTATATGGTCGATAACGCCACCCAGCTGGACCCGGCCTGGGTGGTGGGTAGACGCCGTATCGGGGTATCGGCGGGCGCATCGGCGCCGGAAGTGCTGGTGCAGGAAGTGATCGCCAAGCTGCAATCGCTGGGCGGAGCCGAAGTGAAGGAGCTGGAAGGAGTGGTGGAGAATGTGGTGTTCCAGTTGCCACGCAACCTGACCAGCGCCGTGCCGACCATCAAGCGTTGATTCGAATCACCAAACAAAACAGCCTGCCTCGTCAAGCGAAGCAGGCTGTTGTCATCATCAGGGCTATGCCTTGGTGTGGATCGTCATCAGGCTTTCTTTCTGCATACACAGCTGTCTATGCTCAACGCCGTGACCGGATTCAGCGCCAGTGCCAGCATGCCGCCTGCGATCGCCAGATATTGCATGAACACGATGGGGTCAGCCAGTTTCAGTGCCACTGCGATGAACACGGCATAGCCTGCCAGTACATAAGCCGCCAGTTTGGTCTTGTAGCCGATCAGCAGCAGCACGCCGAACAGCAACTGGATCAGGATGGTGAGCGGTGCGAAGATGCCGGGCAGGCCATACTGACCGAGCAGGATCTGATACTGTTCATAGCCAGCAGGGTGGCTCATGATTTGTGCGAGCAGAATGCAGACGTGTACCAAAAACAATTGTGCCAGTAGCAGGCGGGCAACAACAGTGAGCAATTTGTTCATGACGTTCAGATCCTATCCAACTGAGTAAATGACGCGCTATTGTAACCGTGAGCAGCCCGCTCGTGCGAGTGGTCGTCCATTCCGCATACAAATCGTGCGCTGGGCGGAGGCTCAGGCCGCGTTGGAGGCCATACGCCGCAAGGTGTTCATCGACGAGCAAGCGGTGCCGGAAGTACTGGAGTGGGAGGCGATCGATGCCGATTGCACCCATTTGCTGGCCTTGGTGAGCGAGCAGTGTGCGGTCGGCTGCGCGCGCGTGCTGCCGGGCGGCAGCATAGGCCGTATGGCCGTGTTGCCAGCCTGGCGTGGGCAGGGTATAGGCAGTGCCTTGTTGCAGGCGGCCATCAGCTACTGTCGTGACCACGGACTGCGGCAATTGAGTCTGTCGGCTCAGGTGCACGCCATCCCTTTCTACGCGCGTTTCGGTTTTGTCGTGTCCAGCGAGGTCTATGACGATGCCGGCATCCCGCACCAGACCATGCTGCTTGATATAAGCGATTGATTTATATTGATAAGCGTCAAACCAGGTTTGCCATGCAGACTGGCTTTGGATACAATGCGCACACGGATTTTTAGCTCAATTCACTCCCCTCTTAAGGAACACTCATGTCAAAGATCGTATTCAAGGCTGGTGAAGCCACTGTTTTCAGCGAAGGCAAGGACGTAACTGCGGCCATGCCGGAGATCCTCATTGGTAGCGTGGACGGCCCTGTGGGTGCTTCCTTTGCCAACATGATGGCGCAAAACAAGGGTCACACCGCCATGTTCGTGGTGCGTGACATCAACCAGCTGGTGCGCCCGGCGGCGATGATGGTGCCCAAGGTCACCCTGAAGGGCAGCACCGACGTGGGTCTGTTCGGCGGTGTGGTGCAGGCGGCAACGGCCGATGCGATCGTGGACTGTGTCATCGAAGGCATCATCCCCAAGGACCAGGTCAACGAGCTGTGCATCATCAGCCTGGTGTGGATCGATCCGGGCTGTATCGCGCTGGAAAAAGAAGGCAAGCTGGACAAGGCCGACATGTACAAGAACAACTACGAAGCCACCAAGCTGGCGATCAAGCGTGCCCTCAACGACGAGCCTTCCATTGATGAGCTGATCGCCAACCGCCACAAGATCAAGCACTGCATGTGGGACGAATCCTGGGGCGATATCTAAGCTTCCAGTAGGTCATACGCAGCAGCGATTGACTGAGCTGCGCATGTAAAAAGCCCGCTGTAACGCAGCGGGCTTTTTTATTGTGCCGGACTTTAGCTCAGCCCTGGATGCTGTCACTGCTCTGCCCGCAGTAGTCTTCCAGATGTGCAGGCAAGTCGGTCGGGCACACCCCGCAGGCGCGGTTGCCCGGCACGGCGTAGTCGATGAACTTGGGATAGGGCAGCTTGAGCTGGTCCATGATGGTCACGAATTCCTGCAGCGACTTGCCGCCACCCAGGCGTGGATTGCGCTGTTTTTCCTGGGCGATGCTGGATACGAAGCGTTGCTGATAGTCATGGCCGGGGTAGACCAGCACCTCGTCCGGCAGGCTGAACAGTTTGGTGTGCACGCTGTGATAGAGCGCTTCTGAGCACCCGTTCTGAAAATCGGTGCGTCCACAGCCGTCGATGAGCAAGGCGTCCCCACTGAACAGTCTATCGCCAGCCAGGTAGGCGAAATGTCCATCGGTGTGGCCGGGCGTGTGCAGAGGATCCAGCCGCACGCTGCCCAATTGCAGCGGCGTGCCTTCTTCCAGCCAGACATCGGCACAGGGCAGGCGGTCGATGGCCGGGTTGGCGATCTTGCTACCCGTGCGCTGTTTCAGTTGTAGCGCACTGGTGATGTGGTCGGCATGGATGTGTGTGTCCACGCTGTAGGCCAGCTTCAACCCCAGCTTGTCCAGTTCGGCCAGATCGCGCTCCAGTGTGGCGATCACCGGGTCGATGAGCATGGCCTGCCCAGTTTGCTCGCAGGCCAACAGGTAGGTATAGGTGCTGGACAAAGGGTCGAACAATTGCCTGAAGATCATCGTGTGCTCCACATCATGCTTGCAACGTTTTATTAAATAACATAATATTATTTTATATAATGTATATCAAGTGCAGATGATGTCAGCGACCACCACGGAGCCTAGCATGCTGGATTACAGCGCCATGCACGCCAATGCCAGCCAGGCCAGTCAGTTCCTCAAGGCGCTGGCCAATCCGCAGCGCTTGTTGCTGCTGTGTCAGCTCAGTCAGGGCGAGCGCTGCGTGAGTGAGCTGGAACAGCACACCGGCATACGCCAGCCTACCTTGTCACAACAACTGACGGTGCTGCGCAAGGAACTGCTGGTGGACACGCGTCGCGACGGCAAGCAGGTGTATTACCGCATCGTCCGTCCGGAAGCTTTGCAGATCATGCAGCTGCTGTATACCCAATTCTGTCAATCCAACAAGGAGTCGTGATGATCGCCTGGTCTCAATTCACCCCCTGGAGCGCGCTGGCTGGCGGCATGCTGATCGGCCTCGCCACCGCCCTGTTGCTACTATTCAACGGCCGTATCGCTGGTATCAGTGGCATCCTCGGCAATCTGTTGAAAGCGCCGGGGCGTGACCACCCCTGGCGGCTGGTCTTCCTCGCGGGTCTGGTGGCGTCGCCTGTGCTGTATGGTCTGGTCAGCCCTTTGCCGGAAGCCCTGGTGAGCGCCTCGGGCGCGACCTTGATCCTGGCCGGCCTGCTGGTGGGGTTCGGTAGCCGTCTGGGAGCTGGTTGTACCAGTGGTCATGGCATCTGCGGGCTGAGTCGTCTTTCCTTGCGTTCCTTACTGGCCACCATGACCTTCATGCTGGCGGGCATGCTGACCGTAGCCCTGCTGCGTCACTGGTGATAGGGAGCTCACATGAACACATTAATCACTGCCTTCATCGCCGGCCTGCTGTTTGGCATCGGCCTCATCGTTTCCGGTATGACCAACCCAGCCAAGGTGATCGGATTTCTGGATGTGACCGGTGCCTGGGACCCGTCTCTGGCGCTGGTCATGGCCGGTGCCATTCTGGTGGCCTTCCCCGCCTTCCGGCTGGCGCGTGGTCGCCAGCAAACCTGCTTGGGCGAGCCCATGCAGCTGCCTGCCAGCAGCAAAGTGGATAAGCCTTTGCTGACCGGCGCTTTATTGTTCGGCATAGGCTGGGGCCTGGCCGGGTATTGTCCCGGCCCCATCGTTGCCTCACTGGCTACAGGTGCCGAGCAGCCTTGGATCATCTTTGTGGCCATGCTGGCCGGCATGGGCCTGTATGAGCTGTATCGACGTGTCGCTGCCAGATAAGCAGCACGCAGGCGCAAACCCATGTGGCTGGTGATCGCGCTGGGCGTGCTGGTCGGACTTCCCATGGGCATGACAGGCGCAGGTGGCGGCATGCTGGCCGTGCCGCTGCTGGTGTTTGGCCTGGGGATCAGCATCACAGCAGCGGTGCCCATTGCGTTGCTGGGCGTGGCGCTGGCTGCCTGGCTTGCCGCCGTCATGGGCTTGCGTGCCGGTCTGGTGCGCTACCGCGCCGCGCTGCTGATGGCGCTGGCCGGTGTTCTGGTCGCTCCGCTAGGTGTGTGGCTGAGCCATAGACTGGATCAGCGTCTGCTGGCGGCAGTGTTTGCACTGGTGCTGGTGTATGTGGCTTATAAAACAGTGCGTGACCGTCACGAGGTCGCGCTGGATAACAGTCTGCCCTGCACCTTGGGTGAGGACACGGGGCGGTTCGTCTGGACCAGTCGCTGCTCGCGTTCGGTACTGCTGTCCGGTGGCCTGGCTGGCTTCATGTCCGGGCTGGTCGGGGTGGGCGGCGGCTTTGTACTAGTGCCTGCGCTGCAGCGCATCTCGCCGTTGGGGATGCGTTCCGTGGTGGCCACCACGCTCACCGTGATCGCGCTGGTCTCCACCAGCATCGTCACGGCCAGCCTGATCGGTGGTCAGCTGGATGAGCAATTGGCTCTCACATTCAGTATTGGGGCGGTGACTGGCCTGGTGCTGGGCCATGCACTGGCTGGCAAACTGGGACAGGGTCTGATCGAGGGCGGATTTGCGCTGCTTGCTGTACTTGCCGCGCTATTATTGCTGCTGCACAGCTTTGCTTGAAGTGCCGGTCAGTGCCATGGCCGTGTAGCGGTTCAGGTACTGACTGAATACCGCGAGTCGGTCGCGGCATAAGCTGCTGTCGATCTCGTAACCGATCAGCAGGCTGCAAGTCAGGTCATCGTGGCTGAGGGCGATGTTCTCAAGAGGTTTGAACTGACTGGACGAGTAATCGAAGCTGCTACCCATCCAAACTACGGCGGGCACGTGTGTTTGCGCAGTCGGGGCAAACAGGTAAGGTGCCCCATGCAGGTAAACACCATGCTCGCCCAGAGATTCACCATGATCGCTCACATAGAGCATCGCTGTTTCAAAGCGACCGTCATATTGTTTGAGCAGATCGATCACTTCAGCCAGAAAATAGTCTGTGTAAAGCAAGGTATTGTCATAGGCGTTCACGATCTCTTCGGATGAACAGTCCGCCAGATTGCTGCTCTGGCAGGCAGGCTTGAACTGCTCGAAGTCTGCCGGATAACGTTTGTAATACGCCGGCCCATGACTGCCCATCTGGTGCAGCACGATCAGCATGTCCTGGTCCTGATGCTGCTCGATGTGTGCAGGCAGCCCCGCCAGCATGCCGATATCGCGGCACTCGGGGTCGCATACCGGGTTGGTATTGGCGTGACGGAAATCTTCATACTTGACCCGAGTGGCAACGCCTTTGGAGTCGGAATTGTTGTCGCGCCACAATACATCGACGCCGGTGCGCTTCAGTACATCCAGTACATTCTCATGACGAGCTGCTTGCTCGCCACTCTGGAAGCCAGCTCTCGACAATGCCGAGAACATGCAGGGTACCGAGATAGCTGTCGAGGTGCCGCAAGAGCTCACCCGCTTCAAACTCACTACCTGTTGTTTAATCAAACGAGGATTGGTGTTGCGCGGGTAGCCATTCAGCGCGAAATGATCGGCACGCGCGGTTTCCCCTACTACCATGATGATCAGCTCATGTTTGTCATGTGTGCCGACATGGCGTGCATCACTGGCCGTTCTGGTCAGTGTGGCGGATTTCGCGGATTCCATGCTGGTGCTGGCCAGCTTGATGACGGAATAGGCGAAATAGCCCGGGTTGACGTAATAGCGCACCTCTTTATGTTCGCGTGCGAAGCTGGCGTAAGACGCAGTAAAAGGCAATACGCAGGCAAGAATCAGCAGGCTGACAGTGGCCAGGCTGAACAGCCTGGAGATAGCCTCGGTCTTGAAGCGTTCAATGTGTACAGGCTTGCGAAGCAATAGCCAGGCTGGTAACAGGCCGGTGATTGCGACATGAGTCAACAGCTTCAGACTGTAAAGGTCACTGGCTTCGCGCCAGTCGGTCTGTAGCAGGTTGACCAGCATGACTTGATCGACCACCACACCATAATGGTCCATGAAATAAGCCAGTACAGAGGCCAGCACCAGTACCAGCGCCAGTACCCAGCGCGTGCCACGACCAAAGCAGAACAGCATGAGTAGCCACATGGTCGCCAGCGTGAACAGCGCCGCTACCGAGCCGGTGAACAGGATATGTTGCAGTCCTGCAGGGTAGTCGTCCAGCAAACGATGCAGAAAACTAAGGTTGGCCGTTGCCATCAGGAACAAGGCGACCAGCATGATCAAGCGGTGTTGCGGGGTATACAGTTTGGCGAGTTTCAATTGGGCTACTTGTCGTTAAGGAGACAAGTACCCTATTGGCAAGTCGTGTGCCTGCAGGCACACGACGGGAAAGATTGATCACATGGCAATCAGTGCATTGATAATAAAAGAATATTCAATAAACGCCGTGTATCTGTGCCTTGCTGCGACCCTGCAATAACTGCAGGTTAAGACAAGTGTTGCGGGGACTAGCGGCCATCAGATGCCGGGTCGCTGGCCAGATGTTGAAGCAGCAGCGTGCGTATCGGGGTAGGCAGTGCTGCCTCCAGCGCCTGCTGTAGCGGCAACCACACGATGCCAGGCTCGGCGGCAATCAAGCCGGGGCGGCGGATCTGCACGGGTTGCGGCTGGATGTTGAGCCTGAAGTGCGAGAACGTGTGTTGCAGTTCCGGCATGGGTGCGAGCAGCTCACCTGATATGCCGAAGCGCTGCTGCACATGGGCCAGCACAGCCTGACCACAGGCCAGTTCCGGCAGGCTCCACAAGCCGCCCCAGATACCGCTATCCGCACGTTTCTCGAGCAGGATGCGGCCGTCATCCAACAGCAACAGCATGGTGATGTCGCGTTGCGGCAAGGTCTTGCGCGGTTTGCTGTGAGGCAGTTCGGCCGTGCGCTGATGCAGCCGTGCCCCACAGTCGGCGCGCACTGGACAGTCATCGCAGCGTGGTTTGCTGCGTGTGCACAGGGTGGCACCCAGATCCATCAAGCCTTGCGTGTAGGCATGGATATCGTGTGCGGGCAGCAGGGATTCTGCCAAGGCCCATAACTGCTTTTCCACTCTGGGCAGGCCCGGCCATCCCTCGATCAGCGCATGGCGTGCCAGCACGCGTTTGACATTGCCATCCAGTATGGCCTGACGCTGACCGAAGGCAAAAGCCGCCACAGCGGCGGCGGTGGAGCGGCCTATACCCGGCAGGTCCACAATGGCTTCCAGTTGCTGCGGGAACACGCCGCCATGCTCGGCCACGATGCGCTGCGCAGCTTTATGCAGGTTGCGCGCACGTGAGTAATAGCCCAGGCCGCTCCAGTGTTGCAACACGCTATCCTGATCCGCTGCCGCCAGGCTGGCGATATCCGGAAAGCGCTGCATGAAGCGGGCGTAATAGCTGATCACGGCGCTGACCTGGGTCTGCTGCAGCATGATCTCGGACACCCAGATGGCGTAGGGGTCATGGGTATTCTGCCAGGGCAGATCGTGACGACCGGACTGTTTCTGCCAGGCGATCAGAGCGGTAGCGAATTCTGACATTCCAGCATGATAAATGGCTTTGCCGATGCTGGTGTCACCGCATTGAATTTTCTCTATTTCGGCCTTGAAACGGGGATGCGGTAACGTCAACACTTACTACAACTTCACCAAATGCGACAATAAAACAGGTCCTGGCATCGTGGGCGGTTTGGCTTGTAATGTGGACGAATCTGTCCCCGGCCAGAACGCTGATATCAGCAATGTCCGTACCGGCTTGTTGCCCGCATTCCTGAGCGTTTCCGGTAAAACCCGCCAGAACGATCTGGACATCGGCTTTACCATCAGCCTGCAGCCAGGCACTTCAACGGCAGGCGCGTTGCGTACCACCGACCAGGAAAACCGTCAGACCTTCCTGACCGTGGGGGATAGCAGCTGGGGTAGCATCAAGCTGGGTCGTGATCTGGGCCTGTTCGGCGCAGACGCGATTCTGTCGGATGTGACCTTGCTGGGTACCGGTTCCAGTTTTGCCGGTGGCAACTACAGAACCGGTTCCAACCAGGGTGGTGCGCGTGGTGCCACCAGCTCTGGCACCTCGCTGGGCCGTATCGGTATCGGCTATCTGTATGCTGACTGGGTGGCACAAGTTTCGTATACCTCGCCAAACTGGAACGGTTTCAGCTTTGCTGTCGCTGCGGTTGAGCCGTATCAGACCACCGCTTCCGGTACCGATGCGTTTTCTGGTGTTCAGGGCGATTACAGCTCGCCTGGTTTCCAGGGCAAGGTGGGTTATGAGTTTACCGGTGACGTGACCGGCAAGGTCTGGTCCAGCTTCTGGACGCAGGAAGTGGACGGCATCAACACCCAGTTGAACGGTGTGCAGGACTACCGTGCCACCATCGTCGATATCGGCGGCAAGATCGCATTCTCCGGCATTGAACTGCTGGCTTACTACTACGATGGCCGTGGTGCTGGTACGACCGGCTTCCTGGTGCTGTCGCATGATGCCAACGGCAGAAAGCGTGATTCCGACGGTGGTTACCTGCAAGCAGCCTACAAGCTGCCAGGCATTGGTACCAAGCTGGCTGTCAGCTATGGTGAATCCAACCTGGATGCCAATGCGGTCGATGCCAACACCAACCTGGTTTCCAAGAACAGCTCCTGGGTATTTGGTGCTTACCACCCACTCACCAAGAGCCTGAACCTGGTTGCCGAGTATGTGCGCACCAAATCGGAGACCGACAACGGTCCAGCACGTAGTGTAGAAGAGGACAACATCTCCCTGGGTGCCATCCTGTTCTTCTAAAGCGTTAAACCCTGCAGTAAGGGCACCTGCCTGGGTAGGTGCCCTTACAAGCAAGCCAGCTTTAACGGTGTCCACGAGGTGGTCACCGTCTTCTCCCCCTCAGCAAAACAGAGGAATCCATTTCTTTGCCTAAAATTTTGTAAGCAAAGTAAATTTCTGACGACCAACCCTGGAGTCACAGAGCGCTTTTGCCTCTGCTCTTCGGGGTAAAACGTGGATCTGACCGCCTTGGAACAAATGTGCGCTGGGTATTGCGTCAAAATGTCTGAGCTGACGCGCAACCCGTCCAAAGTCAAACATGACGCTGGGATGAACCCGGTTGCGGTGATCTCGCGCAATACCACGGCGTTTTACCTGCTGGATCCGCAAGTCTATGAGGCCTTGCTGGCAGCTCTGGCAGAGAAGCGCGCCACGCCCGTGGCCCTTGCCAATCCTGCAGTTCAGAACGTTGAAAAACTCATCAACGATAACAGCATGACATTTGGCAATCTGCTGCCCAAGATGCTGCACAACGAGCAGTCACGCGTCAATCGAGGCGAGCTGGCCGAGAAAGCACTCAGAATCACGCACTACCGCATCGAAAAATTTGTCCTGCCTTTCTTCAAGGACATGCAGATCGGCAATATCCAGATCGACAGCCTGCAAGCGTTCGTGAATCTGCTCAATGAAGAAAAACTGGGTGGCGTCTCCATAGGCCAGTACCTGGTGATCGTGCGCAAAGTGCTTAAATATGCACATTCCATGCGCTTTATCGATGCGCTGCCGCAATTTCCTACGGTTGAAGCCAAGCGTACCTCGCGTGGTGGTTTCACCTTGCCCGAGTATCACCAGCTGCTCAAGATGTCCTGGCGCATGCGCGGGGTGAGTTTCAAACAGCGCGCGCATTACATCAACTTGCGCACCGAGGGCATAGACGAGGATTATCTGGTGATCACCAGCGAGATGCGCTGGTTGATCGGCTTCATGGTCAACAGTTTTGTGCGTCCAAGTGACTTGAGGTTGATGCAGCACAAACATGTCGAGATCGTGGAACGCGAGAACACCTACCTCAGATTGTCATTGCCCGAGACCAAAAAACACGACAAGCCCATCGTCACCATGCGTTGCGCGGTGGGCATCTACAGACGTTTGCAGCGCGATGCGAAAGCACGTGGCTTTGGCTCGCCTGACGATTATGTGTTTTTGCCGCAATTCACCAACCGTGTCTATGCACTGCGGGTGATGGGCTTTTTGTTCAACTGGCTGATGGAAGAGGTCGACATCAAACAGGGCCCGCACGGCATCGGGCGCAGCCTGTACAGCCTGCGCCATACCGCCATCACCTTCCGTCTATTGTATGGCGAGGGCATCGATGTGCTGACCCTGGCACGCAACGCACGCACCTCCGTTGAGATGATAGAGCGGCACTATGCGTCCACACTGAACGGTGAAATGAACGTGGATTTGATACAGAGCAAGCGCAGACGCAAGCCGGGCAAAAAAGACCAGCTCAAACTGGCGCTTTGAGTGAGTCTGTCGCTGTCCTGTTCAGGGTGCCGTGTTAAGCCAGTCCAGCACCACTTGCGCATGCTGGTCCGGTGGAAACACCGGGTAGAACACCTTGCTGATGACGCCCTCATCCACGATCAGCGTCAGCCTGCGGATCAGTTGCATGCCCTTCACTTCCAGCATGGGCAGGCGCAGCGCCTGACTGAAAGCCAGATCAGCATCACTGAGCAAAGCGAATGGCAGGTGCAAACGCGTCGCGGCTTCCGCTTGATATGCCGTCGTCTGGGTGCTCAGGCCGAACACCTGGATATGCAGGGCTTGCAGTTCGGCATGATGGTCGCGCAAGGCGCAACTTTGCGGGGTGCAGCCACGCGCGCCCGGGATCTGGTCCCAGCCGTCCGGCAGTGGCACGCCGGGCTGGCCGGTCATGGGGTAACAGTAAACGAGCAGCCGCTCCGGCAGGCTGGCCAAGGCGACCAGGCCGCCCTGTGTAGAATTAAGTGCCACTTCCGGTAAGCGCATGCCGGGCAGGTGGTCACAAGCGCCATCAGCTACCGGTCGTGGTAGGTCGACCGGTAGCGAGGTCAGCACTTGCATATCGGGCTTTAGTGGTTCTCTGAACGCAGCAGACTAGAAGCCCAGGATGTTGTTGAGCTTCTTTTTTACCTGATCTTCCGGTGTGGCAGGGGCCGGTGCAGGTTCTGCGGGGGCGGCTTCGGTAGGTGCTGGCGTGCCAGACTCCGTGCCTGCAGGCGCAGCTGCCGGTGCGGCCTTCTTGCCACCGATCAATGATTTCAGTGCGTCTTCCTTGCTGCCACCCAGCAGGCCTTTGACGGCCTCTGCTTTGTCCCCACCGACCTTGTCGATCAGCTGGCTCTTGGCAAAAGCGCTACCCACGGCGGCGAAATCCATGCCGTACTTGGGTGCTGAGAAGGTACCGGTGAGCTTGACCGGGATGGTGAGCCCGTTCAGCGCCGCGAGATCATCGCCGCCCTGCCCTTTGAGCGAGGACACCACGGTAGGCTTGGCCAGGTAGTTGATGGTTTCCTTGCCTATGTCGATATCGCCTGCACCGGTGATACGGAACAGCGGCGCCTTCATGCTCAGATCGTCGTTATGCGCCACGCCGTTCTTGATGTTGAAGCTGGCCTTCATTTCGCTGAAATCGGTTTTCTTGCTCTGGTCTGCACCCAGCGTGTCCTGCCCCTTGAGCACGTTGAGCTTGTTCTTCACCCCGCGCAGTGTGCCAGCGATGTCGATGCCCTTCACGGCGCCATCGGCCAGGTTCAGCGCGGCAGTGCCATTCAGTGCCTGCTTGAGCGCGTTGACGCTGGCGCCCTGGGTGCTGACATCCAGCTTGAGGCTGCCTTTGCCGTCCAGCATGTCGTTATTGATGGCATCTGCCAGCAAGGGCCCGATGGTGATACCTTGCATGTCCTGCTTGAAGCTGATCACCGGCGTGCTGCGTGCATCCACCTTGAGGTTGCCCGCCATGGAGCCCTGGTACAGATTGGCGGCGAACGGTGACACATTCACCACACCGTCTGCGGCATTGAGGCCCACTTTGACATTGCTGGTCTTCACATTCGCCAGCTTGAGCGCGCCGATATTGGCTTCGCCGCTGGCATTAAACTTTTTTAGCGCGCTCAGATCGATAGGCGTGTCTTCTGCGGTCTTGGCGGCAGGTTTTGCCGTTTTGGCCGGGGCGGAGCTGTCTTTGGTGATGTAACGGTCAGCGTCCAGCTTGTCGATGTTCACATTGAAATTGAACACCGGGTTGGCGTAGCGCGTGATGCCAAGGTTGGCGTTGATCTGGCTGTCATCCACTTTGGCGGCCAGCGGGTTCAGGCTGAGTTTTTCGCCATCTGCCTTGAGGTCGATGCGGATGTTGGAAGACTGGATCTCGCCATATTTGAGCGAGCCTATGCGCAGGCTGCCATTGGCGTTCAGCGCCTTCAGTGCGCTCAGGTCCAGTGGCTTGTCGTCGCCTGCCGTCTTGGCAGCAGGCTTGCTCTCGGCAGCGGCTGGTGCCGCGCTGACATAACGGTTGGCATCGATCTTGTCGATCTCGATGTCGAAGCTGTACAAGGGCTTGGCGAACTGGCTGATGGCCAGCATGCCCTTGATCTGCGAGTCATCCAGCTTGAGGCTGATCGGGTTGATGCTGAGCTTGCTGCCATCGGCCTTGACCGCCAGCGCCAGGTTGCTGATGCGGTACTGGTCGTAGAGGATGCTGCCCATGTTGACCTTGCCGTCCAGTTGCAACTGGCTTAGCGCGCTCAAGTCTGGTGCTTTGGCCGGGCCGCTGTCCTTGGCCGGTGCGGCTGCCGCGGTCTTGCTCGGCTTGCCCAGCAGTGCGTTGAGGTCCAGCTTGTCCGCATTCAGGTTGAACTTGATGGCGGGGGTGGCAAAGCCGGCCACGTCCACATCCCCTTGCAGACGCGTGCTGTCCACATTGAGCGTGAACTGTGTATCGGCACGCTGCTGTTTCACATCGGCATGCAGTTTCACGGCAAAGTCACCCGCCAGTGCGCCCTTGGGCAGTGCCGGGTCCTTGATGTTGAGGGTGCCGGCCAGCTTGGGAATGTCGAACACCAGTTGTTCCAGATTGCCGTTGAACGGTGCCGAGAACTTGCCTGCCACATTGCGTGCGCCCTGTTTGGCAGTGAATTCGCCGTTGACGCCACTGCTTTGCAGGGTGGTCTGGGTGCCCTTCACATCGGCCAGCGTCAGCTTGGCCTGTACCGTGTCCTCGCCCTGCACCGCGTTCACCTCCGCACGGATGCCGCCACTGGTGAATTGTGCTGGCGTGCCGGCGATGTCGGCCAGCACCACCTTGGCGGTCACCGACTGTTTATCCTTTTGCTGGCTGAGGTTCAGCGTCGCTTCCTTGCCCAGCAACTGGTCTTTGCGCATCACCAGTTGTGGCGCGTCCAGGTCGGCCTTGATGCTGGCGCCATCACGCTTGCCGGCAACAGCCAGCTGGATGCGGTCTACGATGAATTCCAGCTCCTGTGGTTTGGCGTCCACATTGCCGCTCAGTTTCACTTGCAGATCCTGGATGTCGTCCACAGCGCCGGTCACCAGCGCGTCCAGGCCCTGCACCACGAAATGTTGCTGTTCCGGGTCCGCCATGAAGTTGCCCTTGAGTTTCACATCGGCCAGCACCTTGGGCTGGCTGGCGGCTACGCTGAAATTGGTGCTCAGGTCGAACGGTTTGGCCAGTGCCACTTCACCGGTCTTCAGGTTGAACTTGCTGATGCTGTATTCCGCTTTGGCTTGCAGGTCCTTGAAGCTCACTGCCGAATCACTGATCACGATGCCTTCCACATCGAACTTGATCTGCTCGGAGGGCTCTTCTTCCTCTTTGCTGAGCAGGTCATCAAAGTTGAAGCTGCCATCTTCGTTGCGCACGATGTTGGCCTGTGCCCCGTCCACATAGACGGTGTCCACCACCAGTTGCTTGGCCAGCAGCGGCAGCAGTGCCAGCGACACCTTGAGGCCGTTGACCGAGGCGAACTGCTTGTCGCTGTTGTGCTCGGAGATGGAGATCCTGCCGAGGTCGGCACCTATCTTGGGCCAGAAGGCCAGTTTGATATCACCTTCGATATTGAGCGTGCGCTGCTTCTTGTCCTGCACCAGCTTCACGATCATGGGCTTGTAATCGTTGGGGTTGAAGGTGACAGCCACCACGGCGACCAGTGCCACGACCACCAGCACCACGCTGGCGACGGCGATCAGAGCGTATTTGACGTATTTATTCATGAGCAACCTCGTTTCAGGGGGCGACCCGTACAGAGCCGGGTCATGGCGCGGTCTGGATGAGCGCCTGGCTTAATTGCCGAACTGGAAGTATTGCAACGCTTCGTTACCAAGATAGTACAGTGCAAGAAAGAACAATGAGAAATATACAACCGTCACCACCAGCCAGCCAAATGCGATGATGATCATCAGGCCGTCCCGTTCCATGTGCGCGAACGCATAGAACAGCACGGCCAGGCCGGGTACCAGGTTGTTGAGCGGTAACACGCCGAACGGGATGGCCATCAGCAGGCCAGCCGCCATCAGGATGAAAGCCCCTATCTTCTGGCCTCTGCGACCGTCCACCAGGTGCACCATGCGCTCACGCGTGAAGCGGTGACAGAAGTTGACGATGCGCACACTCACCGAGGCCAGCACCGACCAGGTCTTTTCGTTCATGCTGATGGCGCGCACCTTTTGCGGCAGGCGCGGTGATTCATGCCCACGCCACATCTGCCAGCCCAGGGTGGCGAAGGTGATGCCGCCCAGCACCGTGATCGGCCCCAGCGGCAGCGGTTGCAGGAACGGCAATACCAGGATCAGCGATATCAAGGCAAAGGCGGTGCGGTCCAGGCTGTCCAGTGCTTCACCCAGCGTCAGTGGCTGCAGTTTGGACTGCTCGGCAAAACGCAGCAGGGTGGCCACCAGTTCATCATAACTTTTCATCAAAATTCCCAGAAATAGGCCAACACCAGTAGGCCAAATACGATGCGATACCAGGCGAACACACGGAAATCATGCTGCGCCACATAGCGCAGCAAGGTCTTCACCGCGACCAGCGCGGCCAGAAATGCGGTGATAAAGCCCACCGCGATCGCGGCGACATCCTCGGCGCCCAGCAGGTGCCAGCTTTTCAGCAGGTCATAGCCGGTGGCGGCGCACATGATGGGGATGGCGACAAAGAAGGAGAACTCGGTCGCCGCCTGACGCGACAGGCCGGAGGCCATGCCACCCAGGATGGTCGCGCCTGCGCGTGACACGCCGGGCACCAGCGACAATGCCTGGAAACAGCCGATCTGCAGCGCCTGTTTTGCCGTCATGTGCTCCACACTGGCGGTGCGCATGCGGATCACCCCCTGCGGGTTGGCAGCGCTGCGTTCCACGGCGAGGATGACCAGGCCGCCCAGGATCAGTGCCACGGCCACGGTCACGGGTGAAAACAGATAGACCTTGATCAGGTCATGGAAGGCCAGCCCGAGCAGGGCTGCAGGCAGGAAAGCCAGCGCCACGTGCAGGGCGAAGCGCTGTGCTCCCAGATCGCTGCCCAGCCGGGTGGCCACGTTACCGAGGCGTGCGCGGTATTCCCAGCAGATGGCGAGGATGGCGCCCAGCTGGATCACGATCTTGAACACCTTGCTGTTCTCATCGTTGAAACCGATGAGATCGCCAACGATGATAAGGTGACCGGTGCTGCTGACCGGCAGGAATTCGGTTGCGCCTTCCACCAGCCCCAGGATCAGGGCTTTGAGCAATAACAGGAGGTCCATGCGGCTTTCTTGATTGGCTTCTTGAGTGGATCAGCTTTTGAACAGGCGCAGGCCCTGCATCAGCATGGCAGCCTGATTGCCCGGCAGCTTGCCATCCGGCGACAGTTTGTCGATGACCAAAGGCAGGTGTTTGGCCATGCGGCTCATGACCTGGCTTTCCGGCAGTTCGAACTCGCTGGCCATCTTGGTCACGCCCTCTGCGCCGAACACCGTGCGGATGTCTTCCGGTTTCAATGCGATGTTGTCACCCACTGCCAGCCAGGAATCCACCTGCGCGCTGAAGCCGCTGCTGCGGAAACGTTCCAGCAGGCCGTCTACGCCGCCGTAATCGCGCAGCAGTTTCCAGCCCAGCAGGATCTGCGCCTGCTTGGCCGGATCGTCGCTGACCTGACGCGCCACGGAGCTGGCGATGCTATCGAGTATGCCCATCTCGCTACTTTCATGATCAAAATCGTTCGCCCTGGCGCAGGTAGCGCCATTGGCCTGGGGGCAGCTTGCCCAAGGTCACGCTGCCGATGCGCACCCGCTTCAGGCCCACCACGTGCAGACCGACCAGTTCGCACATGCGGCGGATCTGACGCTTGCGGCCTTCACGCAACACAAAGCGCAGCTGGTCTTCATTCTGCCAGGACACCTTGGCGGGCTTGAGCTCCACGCCGTCCAGCGACAGGCCGTGATTGAGCTTGCGCATGCCCTGTTCGGACAGCTCGCCCTCGACACGGACCAGATATTCTTTTTCGGTGGTGGAGTCTTCACCGATCAGCTGGCGCGCCACACGCCCATCCTGCGTCAGTACCAGCAGGCCGGTGGAATCGATATCCAGCCGCCCGGCGGGCGCCAGGCCTTTGAGGAAGCCGCGCTGGAACACCTTGTCGACCGGATCTTCTTCCCATTGGTTATCCGGGTGTATCAGCACGATGGCAGGCTCGTAGCCGTCTTCCGCCTGACCCGACACATAGCCCACCGGCTTGTTGAGCAGGATGGTGACGATCTCGGATTGATGTTGTTGCGCCTGTTTGCTCACTTCGATGTTGGCATCCGGACTGATGCGGGTACCCAGCGTGTCCACCACGGCACCGTCCACTTTTACCCAGCCATTGACGATCCACTCATCGGCTTCCCGGCGCGAGCATAAACCCAGCTCGGCCATGCGCTTGGAAAGACGTGGCAGGTCGGGCTGGCTGGCAACCGGCTTGGGCGCGAACATGGGGTTACTGGCCCGGTCCTGATTGAAGCTGCCCTGCTCGAAACCGTCACGTGCCTTGCCGCCACGGCGTGGCGTATCGCGGCCTTGTGCCGGGTCTTTTGCATGCGCTTGTGCGGCACGACGCTGGAACGGGCTGCGCTCATCACGGCCAGGTTCTGGCTGGCGGCGCTCTGATTGCTGGCGCTCTGATTGCTGGCGCTCTGGATTGCCACGCGACTGCCGGTCGCGTGTCTCCGTGTTGCGTTTGTTGCCATCGATCTGGATACCGCGCGCCGGTGCCTGGCGACTGTCCGGTGTGGCCGATTTCGGCTGTCTTGCTGAATATGGGCGCGGCTCGGCATCACGGGTACGTGCCGGGCGGCTTTGTTCGGTGGCGCGTGGCTTGGCAGCAGGGGCGGCACCGGGCACCGGGGCGGTTGCTTTGACGGGTGGTGTCAGGCGCGAACGTTTTGCCGGGTCGCCGCGACGTACCGGCTTGTGGGTGGCGCTGTCAGCAGGCGCTGATTTTCCAGGGAGTTTGAGTGTGGTCACGGCGTACTTTCTTGAATGGCTTCATTTTACAGCGCATCCCCGCTAACCGCGAATTTCTTATTTTCAGCAAATAACTTCACGAGTATTATAACTATTGTTATAACTTTATTGGAAAGCCAGACATGACCACACTAAAACTGACACAGATCGGTAATTCGCTGGGCGTGATCCTGCCCAAAGAGTTACTGGGTAAATTCAAGCTGGAAAAAGGTGACGAGTTGATCGTTAGCGAAAGCCCCGATGGATTCAACCTGATCCCGCATGATTCAGAGTTTGAAAAAGAACTAAAGGCAGCAGAAAAAATCATGCGTAAGCGCCGTAACGTGCTGCGAGAGCTGGCTAAATGACGGATGTAGATTGGCACTGGGTCAGTGAGTTGCTCGCTTTAACTATTCATGACAGGCAGCTTTCAGAGCATGGTGGCCGGTCGGGTATACGCGATAAGAATATGCTGGAATCTGCACTCGCCAGACCAAAAAATCTGAGTTTGTACGGCACTCCGGATGCGGCTCAACTTGCTGCATCCTATGGTTATGGCATCGCAAACAATCATCCATTTATTGATGGAAATAAGCTTACGGCGTTTGTGGCGTGCGAATTGTTTCTTGATCTGAATGGCTGGGAGTTAACGGCCAGTGACGTGAACTGTGTATTGGTGATGATGGATGTTGCTGCTGGAGAAATCAGCGAGGAGGCGTTTGCTGAATGGATACGCCGCAACTCGGTAATTACAAAATAAAACAGCCAGCGATGCTGGCTGTTTTATCGAAAGTGGACGTTCGAACTAAACCTTGCTGTAAACCTCCGCGCCCTTCTTCACGAACTCAATCGCTTTTTCCTGCATGCCTCTTTGCAAGGCCTCTGTCTCGTCTATGCCTTGTTCTGCCGCGTAATCACGCACATCCTGCGAGATCTTCATGGAACAGAAGTGCGGACCGCACATGGAGCAGAAGTGCGCCTGCTTGGCACCTTCCTGAGGCAGGGTCTCGTCATGGAATTCCTTGGCCTTCTCAGGATCCAGGCCCAGATTGAACTGGTCTTCCCAACGGAATTCGAAGCGGGCTTTGGAGAGCGCGTTGTCGCGGATCTGCGCACCCGGGTGACCCTTGGCCAGGTCGGCGGCGTGCGCAGCGATCTTGTAGGTGATGATGCCGACGCGCACGTCTTCCTTGTCCGGCAAGCCCAGATGTTCCTTGGGCGTTACGTAGCACAGCATGGCGCAGCCATACCAGCCTATCATCGCGGCGCCGATGCCGGAGGTGATGTGGTCATAGCCAGGCGCGATGTCGGTGGTCAATGGCCCCAGGGTGTAGAACGGGGCTTCACCACAGTGCTCCAGTTGCAAATCCATGTTCTCCTTGATGAGATGCATGGGCACGTGGCCAGGGCCTTCGATCATGCACTGTACGTCGTGCTTCCAGGCGATCTGGGTCAGTTCGCCCAGCGTCTTTAATTCAGCGAATTGTGCTTCGTCGTTGGCGTCGTAGATGGAGCCGGGGCGCAGGCCATCACCCAGGGAGAACGACACGTCGTACTGCTTCATGATCTCGCAGATGTCTTCGAAGTGCTCGTACAGGAAGCTTTCCTTGTGGTGGGCCAGACACCATTTGGCCATGATGGAACCACCGCGGCTGACGATGCCGGTCATGCGCTTGGCAGTCATCGGGATGTAGGCGAGGCGCACACCAGCGTGGATGGTGAAGTAGTCCACACCTTGTTCCGCCTGCTCGATCAGCGTATCGCGGAAGATCTCCCAGGTCAGGTCTTCGGCCTTGCCGTTGACCTTTTCCAGCGCCTGATAGATAGGCACGGTACCGATAGGCACGGGGGAATTGCGGATGATCCATTCGCGCGTTTCGTGGATGTTCTTGCCGGTGGACAAGTCCATCACGGTGTCGCCGCCCCAACGGGTGCCCCACACCATCTTCTCGACTTCTTCGGAGATGGAGGAGCCCAGTGCGGAGTTGCCGATATTGGCGTTGATCTTCACCAGGAAGTTGCGGCCGATGATCATCGGCTCGATCTCCGGGTGGTTGATGTTCAGCGGGATGATGGCCCGGCCGCGCGCCACTTCGTCACGCACGAACTCAGGCGTGATCACCTTGGGGATGCTGGCGCCAAAGTGCTGACCCGGATGCTGGGTTTGCAGCAGCGCGCTCATGTTCTCGCGGCGCTGGTTCTCGCGGATGGCGATGAATTCCATCTCCGGCGTGATGATGCCTTTGCGCGCATAGTGCATCTGGCTCACGTTCATGCCGGGTTTGGCACGCAGTGGCTTGCGATGCAGGTTGAAACGCATCTTGGACAAGGCCGGGTCATTCAGACGCTCGTTACCGAATTCGGAGCTGGGGCCGTCCAGTTGTTCAACGTCGCCGCGTTCCATGATCCAGCCGGCACGCAGGGCAGGCAGGCCATCACGGATGTCAATCTTCACGTCAGGGTCGGTGTACGGGCCGGAGGTGTCGTAAACGACGACAGGCGGGTTAGGCTCGCTTTTGCCTGCACCGAACACGGATGGCGTGTCGGACAGCGAGATCTCGCGGAATGGTACACGGATATCCGGGCGCGAACCTTCAACATAGATCTTGCGTGATTTGGCAAACGGCTGGGTGGCACCAGCGTCCACCTCAGCGGTTTCATTTAAAAACTGGGAATGGAGATTCTTGTCAGTGGCATTCATCAGGCGGCTCCTCAAGGATGGAATTGTGCAGAGAAGCAGCCAGTTGCTTCCCGCCATTGTGATTTAGTAGGGAAGCCTAGTGCTTCCTTTTTGACCTGATGGGGAAGCGATGTGCTTCCCTTTGTAATCCGGTAGGGAAGCGATGTGCTTCTCACTCAAATTGGCAGGGAAGCAATGTGCTTCCCGTTTAATCTGGTAGGGAAGCGATGTGCTTCTCACTCAAATTCGTAGGGAAGCGATGTGCTTCCCTACGGCGGCATCACCCGCATCAGGTTCGAAGGGTATTTCTCACTGCATGCAGCTGCATACAGACCCCTAGCAATGGCTGGAAGTTACGCTAAAACGGTTCTTTAATCAAGCGAATGCAGGCTCACATCGGCAGGTGATAGTCCTGTTCGCGGTACAGGATGGAGGGCAGCAGCACGTGGCCCAGCGCGCGTTTGCTCATGGCCATTTGCTGGATATTGCGGCTGGAGTCGGGCATAGGTGCTGTCAGCAGGGTCTTGCGGTCACGGTCATAGTGACCGTAGCTTGCTGGCTTGCCCGGCCTCAGCACGACCACCTTGTCACCTTCCATCCAGGCGTAGTTCTGCTCATATTGCATCATGGCGCGTCCGGGCAGGCCGTCCGGCTCGCTACTGAGGTCGCGGCCCAGCATGGGGTGTACGGCGTCGATGCCCATCAGCGAGATCAGCGTGGTGGGCAGGTCGATCTGGCTGGCCACGGTCTTCAGCACGCGTGGCTGGATATCCGCGCCCAGGATGAGCCCGGGGATATGGAAGTGTTTGATCGGCACCAGGTCATCGCCACGTACGCGGATGTCGTGGTCGGCCACCACCAGAAATACGGTGTCTTTCCAATACGGGCTGTCCTTGGCCTGTTTGAAGAACTGGCCCATGGCGTAGTCGGCATATTTCACCGCATTGTTGTCGGTGGCTTTGGGTTGCTCGTACAGGCTGATGCGGCCATCCGGGAACTCGAACGGCGAATGGTTGCTGGAAGTGAACACCAGGCTGAAGAACGGCTGGCCGCTGTCATGGTGTTTCAGGAGTTGTTCATGGGTCTTGTTGAACAGGTCTTCATCCGACACCCCCCAGCTGCCCATGAACACTGGGTTCACGTAGTCTTTTTCATCCACCACCTGATCGAAATCGTTGTTGATGAAAAAGGTGCGCATATTGTCAAAATGCGCCTCGCCGCCGTAGATGAATTCGGTCAGGTAGCCTTTGGTCTTGAGCAGACTGGCCAGCGTGAAAAAGTTGTCCTGGGATTTGGACAGCTTGACCACGCTTTGCGCAGGTGTGGGTGGAAAGCCGGTCACCACCGCCTCGATGCCGCGCACCGAGCGCGTGCCGGTGGCATACAGGTTCTCGAACCACCAGCCTTCGGCCTTGAGCTTTTCCAGCTCTGGCGTGACCGGCACACCGCCCAGCGACTCCACAAAGGTCGCCCCCAGGCTTTCCTGCAGGATGATGACCAGGTTGAGCGGTTTATCGCGTTGGACGCTGGCGGTCTGCTGCGTCAGCGTGGGCAGGTTGGCATCGCCTATCAGTGGCCGTTGATCGCGCAGATATGATCGGCTGGCGCGGATCTGGTCCATGGCTTGGGTCTGGGTCATCTCGCCGTAGATCTCGCTGGATTTGTTCTCGTGCCTGAGGTTGTAGATGGCATGCGCCACCGACCAGCTGGAATTCAGGATCAGCGTGTTCACCATGCTGTCCGTGGTGATGGCGAACATGGCCGGGTTGGCAGGGCGGTGGTCGGTGGTGGAGCGTACCGAGAACGCCACCAGCAGAACCACCAGCGGCAAAGCCAGCCAGTGCTTGCCCGTAGTCGCCGGGCGCGCTTGCTGCAGCCAGGGGCGCAGGTAGCCCATCACCAGCCACAGCGTCAGTGCCAGTGCGCCCAGGCCGACGAACACATGCACACGGAAGCCATTCCACAGCATGGGGATCACTTCATGCGGGTATTGCAGATATTCAATGAACAGGCGGTTGGGGCGGGTATCGTATTCGGCTATGAAGCCGGGTGTGATCGCTTCCATGAACACCAGCAGCGTGATGGCCGCCAGTACCCAGAAGTGGCTGAAGCGGCGCCACCACACCCAGCCAGGGCGCGCCGCAAACAACGGGGCCAGCAGCAGAGGGATGATGCTGATCAGCCCCAGCATAATGAGGTCTACACGCACGCCTTGCAGCAGGATGTCGGCCCAGGCACCCGTGGCCAGCACACGGTCGGATTGCCATAAGGTCAGGCCGACGCGGGACAGCGTGAGCAAAGGTAACGTAAGCAGGTACATGGCCAGCAAGGGTGCGTAAAAGCCGGCACGGTTGAGTGTGCGCCAGAAAAAGCTAGACATCGGTGTTCCTAACAGCGGCATCGTGAGACAGCGGATCAAGGTTGTAAAAATGAAGCGCCAGCAAGCAGCGGCTTACGCCTTAACAAGCGATAAGCCCGGGCTTGCCGCGCTTGTTTGCAGGCATGACAGGTGGCGCAAACGCTGTGCCCGAGAGCAAGATAAGGTCTGGGAAAGATGCAGGTTTGTAGTGGGGTGTATGTATTGTGTTTTTAATCAATGGCTTGAAATTTTTATCAAGCCTACGCTCAAGATGCTGAGCGTGAGTGTGGACAAATTTTGCAGGGCTGCTTGCCTGCAAAATTTGCGCAGTCATCCCAATGTTGCAGGCTGTGTGATGCCGGCTGACAGGCCGTGCAGACGTTCTCAACGTAGCCATGGGCTTACGCTATAATCGTAGTTAAATCTTTGTTCTGGTCACTCCCATGCACACCGACATCCAAACTGAAACCGCACGCTTCAACATGATCGAGCAGCAGATCCGCCCCTGGGACGTGCTGGACCCGGTGGTGCTGGCGCTATTGCAGCGCATCCCGCGCGAAGACTTCGTTCCGGCCCAGTATGCAGGCCTGGCTTTTGCCGATATCGAGATCCCGCTGGGCTACGGGCAGACCATGCTGTCGCCCAAGGTCGAGGGCCGCATCCTGCAAGGGCTGCAGATCAAGGCGGACGACCGTGTGCTGGAGATCGGCACCGGCAGCGCTTATCTGACTGCCCTGTTGGCCAGTGCCGCACGCGAGGTGGTGAGTGTGGAGCTGCATGCGGCACTCAGCCAGCAGGCGGCCAAGCGTTTGCAGGCTTACCCCAATGTGCAGCTGCGTGTCGGTGATGCCAGCCAGGGGTGGAACGCGGAAGGGCCCTACGATGTCATTGTCTACACTGGTTCGCTGGCCTTGCCGCCAACGCAGGCGCTAGCCAGCCTGAAGCCGGGTGGTCGTCTGTTTGCTGTCATCGGCGAGGTGCCTGTCATGCATGCCACCCTGTTCCGTCGGTTGTCCGATGCCACTGACATCAAGCGTGAGGTGTTGTTTGAAACCTGTTTGCCCATGCTCGCGCATGCCCCGCAGCCCGAGAAGTTCCAGTTCTGAATCTGCCCGGTCCGGGGCTCTGCCCACACTGCTGACCGCCCTGCTGCTGGCGCTGTGGTTAGGCCCGGCAGCAGCAGATGGCCCACCCCAGACGCTGCTGGATATTTACCAGCAAGCGCTGCTCAGCGACCCGCAACTGGCTTCTGCGCGTAGCGGCAACCGCGCCGCACAGGAGTTGATCGAGCAGGGCAAGGCGTTGTCCCGTCCCACCGTCAATTTCACCAGTAATGCCAACCGTTCCGAGACCGATATCCGTTATATCGGTCCCGGTTCGGTGTTCCGTACCGAAGGCCGCCAGAGCTTCGAGGTGTTCGGTTTTGGCATCAACATCAGCCAGCCCTTGTTCCGCAAACAGAACAGCGTGCAATACCAGCAGGCGCTGACCCAGGTGGCGCAGGCTGACCGCGAACTGCTGCTGGCCGAACAAAGCCTGATGCTGCGCGTGGCACAAGCGTATTTCGACGTGCTGCTGGCCGAGGACAGGCTGTCATTACTGGGGGCGCAGAAGACGGCCATCCTGCGACAGCTGGATCAGGCCAAGGCCAGTTTTGAAGTGGGCACGGTGGCCATCACCGATGTCAACGAAGCGCAGGCGCGCGCCGACCTTGTCACCGCCCAGCAACTGGCTGCCGAGAACCAGCTGCAGGCCAGCCGGCATGCCGTGCAGGCCATCATCGGTCAGCCTGCCAGTGCGCTGGCTGGTGCGCGCCGCGACTTTCAGCCGCAACTGCCTGAGCCGCAAAAGATCGAGCCTTGGGTGGAGCTGGCCGAGCAGAACAATCTGGCGCTCACCATACGTCAGCAGGCTTTGTTGTTTGCCCAGCAGGAAGTGGACCGTGCCAATGCCGGCCATCTGCCCACGCTGGATCTGGTGGGGGCCTACACCGATACCTACGCCAATGGCAGCGCCAACGGTTTCGGTAGCGATCTGCAAAGCGCCGTGATCGGCCTGCAGTTGCAAGTGCCGCTGTATCAGGGCGGTGCCATCAGTTCGCGTGCCCGTCAGGCCGTGGCCAATCAGCAGAAGGCGCAGGACGACGTGGAGACGGCGCGTCGCCAGGCAGCGCTGGAAACGCGCCAGTCCTACCTGCAGTTGATGAGCGATGTGGCCCAGATCAGGGCCTATGAGCAGGCGCTCACTTCCAGCGAGAGTCAGCTGGAATCAACCAACCTGGGTTACGAGGTGGGCATGCGCAATAGCGTGGATGTGCTCAATGCGCAGCAGCAGTTGTTCAACGCCAAGCGCGATCTGCTGCAGTCACGCTACAGCTATCTGCTCAGCACGCTCAGGCTCAAGGCCGCCGTGGGCTTGCTCACGCCGGACGACCTCGCTATCGTCAACCAGCAACTCGATGTGCACACGCCCAAAGGATAAGCCATGAGCAGCAGCGCCCTGTCGCAAGCCCATTTGAGCCAGTTGGTGGTCATTGATGTGCAGACCAGGCTGGTGGCGGTGATGCCGGAGTCGCAGTTAAAGACAGCGCTGAACGCCTGTGCACTGCTGTTGCAGGCGGCGCGCCTGCTGGAAGTGCCGGCCTTATGCAGCGAGCAATACCCGCGTGGCCTGGGCCCCACCGTGCCCATGTTGCAGGAGCTGCTGGGCACAGCGCCGCGCATCGAAAAGACCGCGTTCTCCTGCACAGCCGCCCCTACCTTCTGCCGCCAGCTGCACAGCGACCGGCCCCAGGTGATGCTGGCCGGCATGGAGGCACACATCTGTGTGCTGCAGACCGCCATGGGCTTGCAGGCCTTGGGTAAACAGGTGTTCGTGGCCGAGGATGCCGTCATCTCGCGTGACCCGCGCCATCATGCCAATGCAATGGCGCGGCTGCGCGAGGCTGGCGTCATCATCAGCAATAGTGAATCCATCGTGTTCGAGTGGCTGGGCAAAGCCGAAGGCGATGTGTTCAAGCAGATCAGCAAGCTGTTACGCTGAGCCTGTCAGGCGATTGGTGCCTTGCGGCGCGAAATCGTTGAGCCGCGCCCTTCCTTGCGGCGCTCCATGGTTGAGCCGTTCAGGCGCTGTGCAGCGAAGCAGCCAGGCTGTTGACTATCACCGCTACAACGCGCGCTGTAGCGCCCCGGTTTTCCTGCGTGAACTTTAGCCCCGCCTGCGCCATGGCCTCGCGCTGCAGCGGATGCAGTAGCAGGTGTTGCAGTGCCTGTGCCAGTTGTTCCACCCCGTCCACCTGTTGCGCCGCACCACATTCCAGCGCCTGTGCGCTGGCCTGGGCGAAGTTGTAGCTGTGCGGGCCGATCAGCACCGGCTTGCCCATGGCGCAGGCCTCGATGAGGTTCTGACTGCCGTAGGGCAAGAGGCTGCCACCGATCAGGGTCAGGTCGCAGGCGCCATAATAAGTGAACATTTCGCCCATGCTGTCACCGAGCAGTACCTGAGTCTCTCTAGGCAATAGCGCGTCACCCAGCCCGGAACGGCGCGCATACCGTACACCACGGGCCTGCAGCAGGCTGGCCACTTCATCGAAACGCTGCGGGTGACGCGGCACGATCACCGTCAACAACTGCGCGATATTGGCTTCGGCAATGGCATCGAGGATCAGGGATTCCTCACCTTCACGCGTGCTGGCAGCCAGGAACACTGGCCGGTCAGCGCCTATCCGCTTGCGTAATGCCTGGCCGCTGGCCTCCGCATCGGCGGGCGGCGTCACATCGAATTTCAGGTTGCCAGTCACGGTCACCCTGCAGGCACCCAGCGCATGCAGACGCGCCGCATCGGCTTCGCTTTGTGCCGCAATGGCGTGCAGGCTTTGCAGGCCCTGCGCGGTCAGCCTTGCCAACTTGCCGTAACCGCGCGCCGAGCGCGCCGACAGCCTGGCGTTCACCAGCAGCAATGGGGTGTTGTGTGCCTTGCAGGCGGCGATCAGATTGAACCACAGCTCAGTCTCCATGATGAGGCCGAACTGCGGACGGAAGTGGTTGAGAAAGCGCCGCACCGCGCCCGGTGTGTCATAAGGCAGGTAACAACGCAGTACGCGTTCGCCGAACAGCTGTTCACCCGCCTCGCGGCCGGTCGGTGTGGCATGGGTGAGCAAAATCTGGTGTTGCGGGTAGCGTTGCTGCAACAGCGCGATGAGAGGCGCTGCGGCACGCGTCTCGCCCACCGAGACGCAGTGCAGCCAGATCAGGGGCGGGCGCTGCGATGAGTGGGGAGTCTGGTCTGGCTGACCGTAAAAGCCATAGCGCTCCGCCCAGTGCTGGCGGTATTCGGGCTGGCGCAGCCCGCGCCAGAGCAGCTTGAGCGGCGTCAGCGGCAGCAGGGCATAGATCAGCAAGGTGTAGAGCAAACGCGGCATGGCGGTATTCTCGCACACCTGTTTCGCTTGCGCGGCGCGGCAAGCGTTGCGATAGGAGCGTGACGCCATGAACACCAGCGTCAAAGCCGCCATTCGGCATGCTAAATATGCCCGGTGCATCTGCACGGAAAGCCATGCAAAGAATCGACGTTTGGTGCGCTGTGTTGCCAGCGTGTTTCGCCAGCCATTTTTGCCTGCAGAAAATATTTTTGACCCTATTGATTTTCGGGAATTGTGGAATGACAAGGCTTGCAGCGCGGTGTTGTATTTTTGAGACGGATTTTCAATAAGAATGCGCTTGACCGCCCCTACTAAATGAAATAACTTTGCATCCAATCACTACATATTGTGGTTTAAGCGGTAACCGCGACTAATTAAAACCCGCATCCATCAGGAGAGAAAACCCATGCTAAAGGCCGTCAAATCGAGCCCGGATCAAGCACCGGATCTGCAACAGGTTCCCGTGCAACCCGTATCACTGGATATCTGGGATAAGAAGTATCGTTTGAAGACCAAGCAGGGCGAATTCCTGGACCAGGACATGGACGGCACGTATCAGCGTGTGGCTCGTGCGCTGGCCGATGCCGAAGACAGCGACGAGAAGCGTGCCGTCTGGTATGACAAGTTCCTGTGGGCGCTGCGCCGTGGTGCCATCCCGGCTGGCCGCATCACCTCCAATGCTGGCGCGCAGGAGCACAAGCCTGCCACTTCCACCATCAACTGCACCGTGTCCGGCATCATCGAAGACAGCATGGACAACATCCTGGGCAAGGTACACGAAGCCGGCCTGACGCTGAAAGCCGGTTGCGGTATCGGCTACGAGTTCTCCACGCTGCGCCCCAAGGGTGCGTTCGTGGCAGGCGCAGGCGCTTACACCAGCGGCCCGCTGTCGTTCATGGATATCTACGACAAGATGTGCTTCACCGTGTCTTCTGCTGGTGGCCGTCGTGGTGCGCAAATGGCCACTTTCGACATCTCCCACCCGGACGTCACCGATTTCATCAAGGCCAAGCGCGAAGCCGGCCGCTTGCGTCAGTTCAACCTGTCCTGCCTGATCACCAAAGAGTTCATGGAAGCCGTGAAGGCCGAAGCCGACTGGAAGCTGGCCTTCCCGGTCAGCGCCAAGGAAGCCGAAGCCGATGGCCTGAACCTGGACGACAGCGAGCAGGTGGTCTGGCGCGAATGGCCGGTCAAGGGCAAATACGTCACGCGCGAATCCGACGGCAAGGTCGCCTGCCGTGTCTACAAGACCATCAAGGCGCGCCGCCTGTGGGACGTGATCATGTCGTCCACCTACGATTTCGCCGAGCCCGGCTTCATCCTGATCGACCGCGTCAACGAGATGAACAACAACTGGTTCTGCGAGAACATCCGCGCCACCAACCCGTGTGGTGAGCAACCACTGCCACCCTATGGCGCCTGCCTGCTGGGTTCGGTCAACCTCACCAAGTTCGTCAAGGCCCCGTTCACCGACAAGGCCTATTTCGACTGGGACGAATACCGCGATGTGGTCGCCATCTTCACGCGCATGCTGGACAACGTGGTAGAAGTGAACGGCCTGCCTTTGCCCGAGCAACAAGCCGAGATCATGCGCAAGCGCCGTCACGGCATGGGCTATCTGGGCTTAGGGTCAACGCTCACCATGCTGAAGATGAAGTACGGCGAAGCCGACTCCATCAAGTTCACCGAAGAAGTCACCCGCATCATGGCTGAAGTGGGCTGGGAGATCGGCGTGCAGCTGGCCGATGAAAAAGGCCCTGCGCCCATCATGGAAGAAGAGTTCATCGTCACCGGTGACATGCTGGCCAAGCGCCCGGAGATGCTCAAAGACGGCATCAAACTGGGTGCCAAGGTCAAGGGCAAGGTGCTGCTGGGCCTGTATAGCCGCTACATGCAGCAGTTCCCGGAGGCGCTGCGCAAGGAGATCGCCAAAAAAGGCGTGCGTTTCACGCATCACAGCTCCATCGCACCGACCGGCACCATCTCGCTATCGCTGGCTAACAACGCCAGCAACGGCATCGAGCCATCCTTCGCGCACCACTACAGCCGCAACGTGATTCGCGAAGGCAAGAAGTCCAAAGAGAAAGTGGACGTGTTCTCCTACGAGCTGCTGGCCTACCGCGAGCTTATCAACGCCAAGGCCATGCCGTTCGGCACCTCGGAAGAAGAAAAGCTGCCGGATTACTTCCTCGACTCCTCCACCATACAGGCCAAAGCGCACGTGGATATCCAGGCGGCAGCACAGAAGTGGATCGACAGTTCCATCTCCAAGACCATCAACGTGCCGACCGATTACGACTTTGAGGACTTCAAGAACATCTACCTGTACGCCTACGACAAGGGCCTGAAGGGCTGCACCACCTTCCGTTTCAACCCTGAAGCGTTCCAGGGCGTGCTGGTGACCGAGAAGGATCTGGAGAACACCACCTACAAGTTCACCCTGGACGACGGCAGCGAGATCGAGGTCAAGGGTAATGAAGAGATCGAATACGACGGCGAGATCCACTCAGCAGCGAATCTGTACGACGCGCTGAAAGAGGGCTACTACGGCAAGTTTTAAGAACTGTGAAACGTGATGCCGCTATGCGGCTCGTGAAAGGTGAAACGTAGGGTGGTTCATACATTTCACTTTTCCCCTTTCACATTTCACGTTCGACTAAGGAGAACACAATGGCAATCAAGATCGAAAAGAAAATCACCGGTTACAACGTGGTGACAGAAGAAGACAAAGCCAAGGCCGCGGCCGAAGCACACGCTGCGGCGCAAAAATCCGCTGAAGTGGTGCAAATGGGCGAGCCGCTGAGCCGTCCGGAAAAACTGGTCGGCAACACCTACAAGATCAAGACCCCGGTCACCGAACACGCGCTGTACATCACCATCAACGACATCGTGATGCACGAAGGCACGCCGCAGGAACACCGCCGCCCGTTCGAAGTGTTCATCAACTCCAAAAACATGGAACACTTCCAGTGGATCGTGGCGCTCACCCGCGTCATGTCCGCCGTGTTCCGCAAGGGTGGCGATGTCACCTTCCTGGTGGAAGAACTGCACAGTGTGTTCGACCCCAGCGGTGGTTATTTTAAAAAGGGCGGCAAATACATCCCCAGCCTGGTGGCTGAGATCGGCGAAGTGCTGGAACAGCACCTGCAAGAGATCGGCATGCTGAAAAAGTCCGGCCCGGACGAACACCAGAAAAAGCTCATCGAAGAAAAGAAGACCGAATACCTGCAAAAGCACGCAGACGAGCCAGTGAACGAAGAAGGCTTCCCCAAGGGTGCGCAGCTATGTAACAAGTGCCACACCAAGGCCAGTATCGTGATGGACGGGTGTTTGACGTGTTTGAATTGTGGGGAAAGTAAGTGCGGTTGATTTTTAAAACGGGCGAGAGCCCCTTTTGTTCTTGACACCATAAGTTGCAGGTTTTACAGCATAAGCTGCAACTTTTAACACCATAAGTTGCAAGTAATTAAAAGCCCGCACATGCGGGCTTTTGTCTGTGCTCAACGACCGTTATCGACTTAAGCGGACGGTCAGTTTGAAGCTGCTGAATGAGACAACTGACGCTTAATTCTTTAAGGAGCCTTACGCAAAAAGAACTCATTGCCCTGTGCAAGGAGTTACAGCTTGAAGTGCTGAATTGGCATGGCGATGGGCAATCGGCAGAAGGCTGCCTTATTGAGCGGCGGCAAGCCATGTTGCTGGGTATTCACTGCGATGCATCGTCAAGACTGCTAGCTGCGTGAGGAGGCCTTGAATGCGGAAAAAACAAACGGCCGCTTCAGCGGCCGTTGCATGCGAGGTTCTCTCGGTGCTTTCGCACCTAGCCACTCCAGGTGGCACCCGGCTGCCCGGGCGGCGCTACGTTTTTTCACCCGCTTAACGCAACTTTTACCCCGCCAATCTTACATTGGCTGTTCACTTTTTGGAATGTTCACGTGACGTGAACATTCCGTCATATTGAACAGAAAGTGCGGTTCCTCCTTTGATCTGTCGGCATGGCTATGACTGTCCCCAGATCACCATTTATACCTTCTGGGATTTTCGCGTCATTGATGGTGCAAGAGGTCTGGTAAACCGTTTCGTTGCTGTGATTCGCCAGACACACGTTCTGTGAGGACATTGCCATGGTCGGCCAAAAGCCAAAATACTAACCATGGCTGTTAAGAAAAATAGTGCCGATATGTCGGAGAGCATGCATTTGTTACTTAAATGTATTATTTATACATAAATATGTATTATTAGAATGCGAATGTTGACATAATTATATCTAAAAAAGATTTATATATATCAATAAAAGACATATTCTTTGCATTAATGCGATAACGTGGTTTAATTGGTGCTTGGAAACTGTTGCCGGGATTTTCAGTGGAGCTAAAAGACCTGATACGCGGTACGCATCATCTAATTGAGGCAAAAGAAAAAAAGCGTATTACTCAAGTCGACATGGCCCATCGTATTGGTGTGGGGCACCGCACCTATTTGGAGTATCAACGGGGAACTAACGCCCCTTTGGCCATGAAAGCACTATTGAATCTGCTGAATTTGCTGGAAAACGACGAGATTGTGAAGGTGGTACGCGAATGGAAAGAAGCTGCAGGTCAGTCCAATGTGGAAAGCAGCGATTCACCATAGCTCTGCAGACGGGACTTAAATGGTGAGAGATGACATGAATCTGGATAACGCCTCCGAAGCCATTTTGGCGATACATAACCCGATGGGAGTTTCGACTGGCCCTCGTGATCAATTTGACAAGGCAATAAAACGCGTAGAAAAGTGGTCTGCTGGCATTGAGGGGACAGGGAATGCGCTAATCCACGGAGATAATTTAACAGCGCTTCGACTGCTAGCCAGAACGCACGCTGGCTCTGTGAAATGTGCGTACCTCGACCCTCCGTACAATAACGGTGAAAGCTACCAGCATTATTTCGACAGTATGAGTCACGATGAGTGGCTGGAAGCAGTCACTACCCGCTTACAACAGATCAGAGCCCTGCTCCGCGAAGATGGTAGTGTCTGGATATCCATTGATGATTCCGAGCTTCACTATCTTAAAGTTTCCGCTGATGAAGTATTCGGGCGAAACAATTTTGTAGGCACGATCATTTGGGAGCGCAGGACGACACGGGAAAACCGCAAAGTGCTCTCGAGAAACCATGAGTATCTTCTCGTCTATGCAAAAAATATAGAGGCATGGTCGAGGGTACGTAATTCATTGCCACTCACGCAGGATGTGAAGAAACGTTACAAGAATCTAGATTCCGATCCCCGTGGCCCATGGCAGTCCGTATCCGCTAATGTCCAAGAAGGACATGCAACCCCACAGCAATATTATGCACTTCGTGCGCCCAATGGACGGGTCCACCATCCTCCTAAAGGGCGGTGCTGGGTATATAGCGAACCAAAAATGCTCGAAGAAATCGTGAAAAACAATGTTTGGTTTGGCAAAGACGGTAACGCTGTCCCACGCTTAAAGCGTTTCTTGACTGATCGTAAAAAAGGGCTGACCCCCGAAACTCTATGGCGTGCAGATGAGGTTGGGACAACGAGTACAGCCAAGAAACACCTCCTGGAGTTGTTCAAGGAGACCTCCCTATTCGACACTCCAAAACCCGAACAATTGATTTATCGCATCCTACAAATCAGTACTCACCCGGGTGATTTGGTGCTTGACCCCTATCTTGGTTCCGGAACCACTGCGGCAGTAGCCCACAAGATGAGCAGAGGCTATATAGGCATAGAAGTCGGTGCGCATATCAAGACACACTGTGTAGAGAGATTGCAGCAAGTTGTCGGCGGGGAAAAAGGTGGTATATCCAAACTGATTGGGTGGCAAGGTGGCGGCGGTTTTGACTTCTATCGACTATAGAGAACAAGTAGAGCAACAGGCAGACCTTTTTCGCCCCATCTATTATCTGGGATGCAAAAATAGCTTTACATCAGCCATTCAGGCAGCAATCGACGACGTAGATCCTAGCGGCGGTCGACTGCTTGACTTGTTTGCTGGTACGGGCTCTGTTGGGGCGGCGTTAGGGTGTCGTCGCGAAGTGACGACAGTCGATGTGCAGGAATACTCTCGTGTCCTATGCTCGGCGGTTTTAAGTCCATCAGCTTTGTCGCAGGCCGAGATAACAAACATCGTTGCTCGTGCCGCATCAAATGAAACTACGAAACAGGTGCTATGGTGTCTCCAGCCACTACTTGACCATGAACGAGAGTGTATTCGCGAAGCTATCATGGGCGACTTCAGTGAGCTCGTCGAATTACTGGAATCTCCCCCATTAGCGGTGCACTCCATCCCCGAATTTGCCGCTCCTTCTACCCGTCTTGGCGACGCTGCTCATGAGGCTATACATAGATTGCACGGGAAAGGATTGTGGCAATCGGCAGAAACTACGGTGTCTCGGTACTTTGGAGGCTTATATTTTTCGTTTATTCAGGCCGCCATGCTTGATGCACTTTTATCTGTTGCCAATTCCTCTGATGAACAATGTCGTGACACATTAACTGCAGCCGCTCTCGGGACTGCAAGTCAACTTGTAAATACCGTAGGGAAACAGTTCGCTCAGCCAATTCAACCAAAAAACAAATCTGGCGCCGTGAAGCCCGGACTTGTGAAAGTTGTTCAGCGTGATCGTTCGCTAGATACATTGCAACTGTATCGGACATGGTTGGATCGGTACGCCAGGTTGCCAAGCGCAAGAGGCAAGTCACAAGCCATTCGCCAAGATTACCTTGCCGCAATTGGTCAGAACGCTTCCAATTGCACCGTGGCATATGCTGATCCGCCCTATACAAGAGATCATTACAGTCGCTTTTATCATGTCCTTGAAACTATGTGCCTTCGAGACAATCCGGCTATCACGAAGGTAATGAAGGACAGTAAACGCGTCCCTAGTCGTGGCGCGTATCGAGAGGACCGCCACCAATCAGCATTTTGTATTCGATCCGCTGCACCCGCAGCCTTTGATGCGCTTTTCAAAGCGACACGGGAACATGATCTACCTTTGGTGCTCTCATATTCACCCCATGAAACTGGGGATGGGACGCATCCTCGGGTGGTGTCTATGAACCAGATAGTCGAACTGGCACACGCCCACTATGATCGAGTCGAAGTTTGCACTGTCGACGGGGTGACTCACAACAAACTCAACAGTAGCGAGCTGACCTTAAAGACTCGCGACCAAGCAGAAATACTTCTCAAGTGTTTCCGCTAAGAGTTTGTCGTGAAGCGATTAAGGTTCTGGCGTAAGCAGCTCAACAGGAAGCAAGTTGGGAGGCGCATCGGGCCATGCAGCACGCAAATTCTCCGGCAAGATACGCCTCTCTCTCATCAAGCGCCGGTGTCCATGGGGCGGAATTGGTCCCAACAGTTCAGAGACGAAGGTGTAGTCGGCAGATGTGACAGGAACTATGGTGTAGCGGAAAGAGCGGCGATCAAGTTTGGTAGCAACCAGAATCATCCGGCTATCATCAGCACCAACCTTGTATTCCAAGTCGGCTATAGCGTGTAACTCAAGGCGGTAGTTCTGGCTCTGATTCACAAACAAGCGAATTGATTCGACAGGTCCAAGTACATCATCCCTTGAAACATGCTGCACAAAGACATTTTTCGCTACCCCTTCATAACCAAAGAACTCCATTAACGCACTTTTTCCCACGTCGGCTTGGCCTGTTCGGTTAACGGGTATTTCTCGCACCAATACCTCTGGCGTACCTAGATCCACACCATCAACGAGGGTTGCATGGATCGCTGGGGCTGCTGGAGCTGGAACGCCGGCTGCTGGAGCTGGAGGAGCCGCAGCGATAGTGGAGGAGAAACGTACGCGCCCGTTAGCCATTGCTTGTTCGCGAACCTTTTCATCATCGAGCGAAAGTAGCCTTCCGGTTTCCTGCTGTGCTGATAGCCAATTATCGATCTCTAATTGGGCAGCTTCTGCATCCGCCCCTGATAGATTCTGTACGCTGAAAGCTTCCCAATTACCAGGAGGGGGAGTGTCCATACTAACTTGACCCAGACCACGTCGTGTCAAATTCCCCGAACCAGTAACTAGACGGAGATTGTTTCCCTGCCAAAACCACGAGAATTTCGGATGGAAAGTGCTATTTGGGTGATTGTGAAAAAAAACATTAACCGCCAACAATGCAGGATACGAGGCTACTCTTTCACTGAGGCATAGCAACGCTTCGGCATTGGTTATTGCATCGATACCGACGATCAAATGGAAGTGCCGACCAGCAGCAAGCATGTTGGCAATGTTGGGGCTGTCGAAGAGCGCATCAATCCCCCCTTTTGAAGCAAACGCAAAAACCCCGCCACCTTTGTCCGCATTGACTGCAGCGTTGTCAATTGCATGCAGAAGTTTTGCAGTTCCAGGTTGCTGAAACACGAATGCCATTTGGTTCTTCCCGATCGTAAATTGGCTGGGATTGATTCTAAGCCAATGGATTCGGTGTTGAAAAGCAGCGCCAACTGGATTACTGGATGTTTTTAAGAAGACGAGCTGCAAGTTATACGTACATTGTGTAAATAAACTTGCACCTTTTGGAGTAGTACAGTTGTGCTTTATGTTGATACTGCCACTTGTAAATAACTTCACCTGCTACAGAAGAGGCTGCAAGTTATGGTGTCAAGAACATTTATTTTGTTGTCGGTAGCCAAACAGCTTTAGTAACCTTTGCACAAATAAAAACGGCGCACTAGGCGCCGTTTTTATTTGAATGCGTATCGACTAGTCGATAGATCGACTTAGCGATTGCAAACGTACATCGTGACTTCGAAACCGAAACGCATTTCAGTAGCAGCTGGCTTGGTCCACATGATGTATCTCCTTTGTTTGGTTGATCAAATAAGCAATGATTGCTTGTTTGTATGATTCACATCATACCCACACGTTCCGTTTCCACCCTGCTGCCCACCATGAGATACGGCTACGGATTTTCATGAATCGCCTTAAGCCTGCTCCACAGCAGCCTGCCCTGTCGTCAGCCTCACGCCCCGACGCTTAACCTTGCCGTGCCAGCGCATTTTGCCTGGCTATGAACCGAACAGCTCGTCCAGCGGGTTCTTGCCACCGGAGGGTTTGGTCGAGACGCGCTGCGCGGTGAATTCGTCTTCGATGTTGTCGCGGTAATAGCTCCACTGCGCGCTGGCACTTTTCAAGTTGCGCCACAGGCTGTCGCTCACACCTGCATATTCCAGCGCGCTGCCGTCCTCCAGCTCTACGCGCAAGGTGCGGGTTTGCGGCTGGTAGCCGATGGCGCGCAGTTTGCCTGCGCTGACTTTGATCATGTCCATATTGGCGTGTGCTCCTGCGCAACTTGGCCAGCACTGCTGAACAGCTGCTGGCACAGCATCAGTTGGTCAGTGTCAAACCGTGCTCTCGCTCGTTGTTGAGCTACTCGCTTGCTTATTAGCAATTCCCCTTCTTTTCCTGACCCGGTGGGCAGCCATGCGGGTGTGGTTTATAGAAACAGGCGGTGTTCATCACACTGAATAAGCTCAGAACTAGCAGCAAAACAACACTCTTTTTCATCAAAAGCCTCCTGAACCAGCGGGTTAACATCAAGAAAACTGCGCGATTGCCGATTCTACATCGACTGGGCCGGTTTATCCGCTTGCATGACAAGTGGCATATCCGTTGCTTAGGTACTACTGAACGTTCAGATATTTCGATCTATGAGGTGTAACCAGATTGCTTGAGTAAACAGGAGGCAAACATGACACGGCTTGTTCTTGCGTTATTGTTGTTGAGTCAGGTACTTCCGGCAGCCGCGCTGCCCACCGATGAACTGCTGCAAAAAGCCAACGCCATGGTGGTGCGGGTGCAGGTTGGCCTTGCGAATGGCGGCATGGGCGTGGGTTCCGGGGTGGTGGTGGCCAAGGATGAGGTGGTGACCAACTGCCATGTGGTGGCTAATGCCGGCAACATCCGTGTACTCAATAGTGGTGTTGTGTATGTGGCCAAAACCACCAAGGCGGATTGGCATCATGACCTGTGCCTGCTCAAGGTGGAGGGTCTCAATGCGCCAGTGGCCAGCATCGGTTCCAGCAAAGCCCTTAAATATCAGCAACCGGTCTTTGCGACAGGCTTCCCCAATTTCTCCATGATCGCATGCACCAGTTTTGGGCATGTTCAGGCACTCTATTCCATGGAAGACAGTGTCATCGTCCGTGCTTCGGCCACCTTCAGGCTGGGCGATAGTGGTGGTGGCTTGTTTGACGATGCAGGAAATCTGGTGGGCGTGATCACCCTGAAAAGCCCAGGACGCAACGCCTATTACTACTTCATGCCGGTGGAGTGGATACAGGCGCTGATGCAGCAGCCAGCACAGGCCAGCTTTAGTGAGCCGCACAAGGTGGCGTTCTGGGCGGAATCGTTCGATAAATGGCCAGCTTTCATGCGCGTGGTGCAGCCTTACCTCACTGAGGACTGGCAGGCGCTGGAAGTGATCGCACAGCAATGGACCGTAAACGAGCCGGAAAACGCCGAGGCCTGGTTCTATCTGGCGGCCGCGGCCTATGGCAAGCATGAAAGTCAGGTGGCGGAACAGCATCTGGCGCGCGTGGTGGCACTAAACGATCAGCATACCCAGGCCTTGTATTATCTGGGGCTGATCGCAGATGAAGGCGGCAAGCGTAACGAGGCACTTAGTCGGGTGGCCATGCTGAACAGCCTGGACGCGCCCATGGCGGACCGCCTCAAACTGGCCATGGGCATCAAGCCCGAGCAGTAAGACAGCAAGTAGTAAGGCCTTAAACAGTGAGGCCGGGCATACCGCTTATGCTGCGCTGATACAGCTCAGGTCGATAAAACGGCGGTTGCCCCACCTCTTGCAACGAGGTGCTGGCAGCACGCCACATCACTGATTGCTGACCACCAACCAATTCGACTGCCGGTATTGGGCAGATTTTTCTGATTGGCACACATCGCGCTCGGCCAGCACCTTGGCGATATTCCTGTTTCTATCCACGTTGATGATGCCCGCCAATGGCGAGGTGAGCTGGTCTGGGAACAGGGAGATGCCTGCGGTTTCTGGCGTCGGCGGTTTGGGTTGTTCCGCATCGCATGCGCCAAGCAACAGAGTGGATAACATCAGGGCGCTGAGTCTTATCATGGTGCCTCCTGGTCGGCGCTGCTGGTCAGCTTTGACCGTGCGCTTATGGTTTGCTGTTACGCGGATCATCTGCGGGGTTGATGTAGCTGATGTCCCACGGGCCGGTGGCGATCAACTCGACGATGGTTTCCTCGTCCGTGGTCCATACATAATGCGAATGGCCAGCCGGTAATACAAAGCTGTCACCCGCATTGAGCACCTCACCATTGCTGGTGTCGAACGTTTCGCCCATGCCGTTACCCAGTTTGCCGCTCAGCACGGTGATGACCTCCGTGAACGGGTGGGTGTGTGCCGGGATGGGGTAATTGGGTGGGAATTTCAGGCGTACGATGAACACCCCCGCTTTGGTCGGGTCACCTACCAGCAGAGCGCTTTGAGCACCCGGCGGCAGGATGGCTTCATCCTGCCAATTGAGCGTGGCAGAGCTGAACGACTCCATCTTGTCCGAGTGCATGCGGTCTATCTTGTCGCCAGCCTTATCCCCGCTGCAGGCGCTGATAGCACCAGCCAGTAGTGCGGCTGTGATCCATGTGTTCTTCATGAGTAACTCCCTTATCTTGAAAATGGTTAAGCACTGCGTTTCATATTCAGCCTGGTAATGATGTGTTACATCACCTGGCTTAACGGTGCCTAAAACCATGAAAGCCCACTCAGGAAATTAATGAATAAGGTGTAATTGAATAGCTTTTTTGGAGTGAGCATTGACGGGTTTCCTGAGGCCACTGCTGGCTGATACGCTGCCTAGGCGGCTGCAGAGCGTGGCAGGTTCAGCATAGGCTTTCTGTAACTCATGACGTCCCGGCTGCTTCACGGTACAGTGCTGGTCTATGTCTGAACAACAATTTTCATCTATCGGCTGGCGTTTCGACACCAGTTACACCCAGCTGCCTGCGCCGTTCCATGTGCGTGAAAGCGCCACACGGGCACGCGATCCGCATCTGGTCATTTTCAACCATGCGCTGGCAGAGCAGCTGGGTTTGAACTCGGCAGCGTTGACTGACACAGCCGCCGCGCAGTTGTTCTCCGGCAATCAGGTGCCCGAGGGGGCGAGGCCACTCGCGCAGGCTTATGCGGGGCATCAGTTCGGTGGTTTCAGCATGCTGGGCGATGGCCGTGCCTTGTTGCTGGGTGAGCACATCACGCCGCAGGGCACGCGTGTCGATATCCAGCTGAAGGGCTCAGGCGTGACGCCGTACTCGCGTCGTGGTGACGGTCGGGCGGCATTGGGGCCGATGTTGCGCGAGTACATCATCAGCGAGGCCATGCATGCGCTGGGCATTCCCACCACGCGCAGCCTGGCAGTGGTGACTACAGGCGAGCCGGTCTACCGCGAGACCCCATTGCCGGGTGCGGTGCTGACGCGGGTGGCAGCCAGCCACATTCGTGTGGGTACATTCCAGTATGCCTATGTGCTGGAGGACCCGGTGGCATTGAAGGCACTGGCGGATTACACCATACAGCGCCATTACCCGGAGGCCGCTCTGGCCGACAACCCGTACCTGGCCTTCCTTAATGCGGTCTGTGCGGCCCAAGCTGCGCTGGTGGCCAAATGGATGCAGGTGGGCTTCATCCATGGCGTGATGAACACCGACAACATGGCGATCAGCGGCGAGACCATAGACTACGGCCCGTGTGCATTCATGGACCGTTATGCGCCTGCCACAGTGTTCAGTTCCATCGACCGGCAGGGCCGTTATGCCTACAGTAACCAGCCGCCCATCGCGCAGTGGAATCTGGCGCGGTTCGCCGAGACATTGCTGCCCTTGCTGCATGAAGATAAAGCCATCGCCATCCGCCTGGCGGAATCGGCGGTGTATGCCTACCCTGAGCAATACCAGCAGTCCTGGCTGGCTGGCATGCGGCGAAAACTTGGCTTGCTGGATGAGGCGGAGGATGACGCGGCGCTGGTTGAGGATCTGCTCACCTGCATGCAGAACCACGGCATGGATTTCACCAACAGCTTCCGTCGCCTGAGCATAGAGCAGACTTTGCCGAATGCCGACGCGGCGGACGTGCAAAACTGGCTCAAGCGCTGGCAACAGCGTGTGCGGCGACAGACAGCCACTCCGGAGGATGTGAGCACTAGCATGCGTGCCGCCAACCCGGCAGTCATTGCGCGGAATCATCAGGTGGAAGCAGCGCTGGATGCCGCCACCGACCATGGCGACCTCGGGCCTTTGCACCAGTTGCTGGCGGTGCTTGCCAAGCCGTTCGAAGAAACGCCGGAGAACCTGGCTTACCGTAGCCCGGCCCCGCCTTCGGATGAGGTATACCAGACCTTCTGCGGCACCTGATTTTTGCAGAGTACGCGCTCACTGAGCATGAAAAAGCCCCTGCAACATCGCAGGGGCTTTTGTTTTGAGTGTGAAGTAGTAGCGGCTTACTTCAGGCGACGGCCAAAGCTCACCGCATACGCGCCAGGGCGCGCCAGCAGGATAGGGTCTTCCGAGGCCTCAATGCCATCGGTCAGCATCAGCGGGTTGAACATGGTCTGTTTTTCAAACGCAGTGCCTTGCGGGTGCACGTTGCGTACGCTCAGTGTGCCCAGTTCGACCACTTTGCGCGTCGCTGGCCAGGTTTGCGTGGCGTCATTGATGGCGTCGCCAGCCTCGGCCAGTTGTACCGCGATGCGGTACTGCACCGCGCCTTGCTTGAGGCGGGCCGGCAATTCATTCATCAGGTAATCAGGGTCCGCCTTGTCTGCGTCCGCTTTATCCAGATAGGCAGCGCCGGCCACTGGGGCTATCAGGTAGCGCCCATAGTTCACCTCACCCTTGGCGTTGATGAATTTGAAAGCATTCACGCCAAAGAAGGGCTGCGTGCCGAAGCTCACGGGTGGCAGCTTGGGGGTGGTCACGAACTTGAGCGCTGCCGGGTGTGTGGCCAGGAACTGTTCCACCGGGCTGGGTTTCGCATCGCCACCGCTTGCCGCAACGGCGTTCAGCAAGCCGAGAAAATCTTCTGGCGTGGCGGCTGGGAAGCCGTTCACAGAGATGACCACGATGTCGGTATAGCTTTCATCGGGCAGGCCAAAGCGGATGGCCATGCCCTTGGGGAAGCTGTTGCCGTTGGCATCCGGGATATTGGGTACACCGGTGGCATTGGAGAAGCGCACCGTAACGGGTACGGATTTGGCAGTGAAATGCGCGGCTTTGGAGACGCTGCTGGCGCTTGCTGCCGGGACGAAATCACCCTGCACCACCAAGCCTTTGGCATGGTTGGCGCGGAAGTCGGCATGCGGGCCGCCGGACAGTTTGGTCAGGGTATCGACCAGTTGTTCGGTGACGGGTTTGTCAGCTTCTGCGTAGACGTTGGCGCTGAGCGAGAAGCTCAGTGCCACCAATAATGCGATGCGCGTTTTGTTCATGATGGCCATTCCTCAAGTTGAAAATAATTTAAGAATCCGCTGTTACAAGTTCGCGATCAGGCGGCTACGCAAACGGGTCAATTGCTCATTGAGTGACTGTAGCTCCTGTAGCGTACAGCCGGTTTTTGCAGCGATCTGCACGGGCAACCGCACTGCCTGCTAACGCGATGGCCATAGTTGCAGCACCACACGCACCAGTGCCTGTAACTCTTCGCGGCTAGCGCCGCTACTGGCCTGCACGGACATGCCCTGGTGTATGGCCGCCACATAACGTGCCAGATCTGCGGGTACGGCATCGGCAGGTAGGTCGCCTTCCGCTTGCGCGCGTTCAAAGCGTTGTTGTAGCAACTGTCGCATACGATGGCGATAGCGGGTCAATTCCTCACGTATCTCGGTACATGCGGCGCCACATGCCAATGCGGTTTGCACGATCATACAGCCCGGCGGGTGGCTGGTGTCGGTGAGCATGGCCGCTGCCGCGTTCAGTAACTGATCGACCACTTGCCTGGCGCTGGTCGCTTCAAGCGCTTTACGGATGAACGTGCCTGTCCTGGCCGTATAGGCATGCAAGGCATGGCGGAACAATTCTTCCTTATTGCCGAATGCGGCGTAGATGCTGGGCTTGTTCATGTTCATGGCAGCCGTCAACTCAGCCATGGAGGCGCCTTCATAACCGTGTGACCAGAACACCAGCAACGCCTGTTGCAAGGCGGCTTCGCGGTCGAATGCAGCAGGTCTTCCGCGTGGGCGGGGTGGGGCGTCGGTGCTGTTGGTGGTGGTCATGGTAGTGCTCTTGGCTGAATTGATATGAATATTGTACCACTTAGTAAAAAACATTTGACAGTCTGTGGGGAGGCGAACTATTATTTATTTACCGATTGGTAATTAAATAAATGAAGTACCTGAATCTCACTACAAAAAAGGAAATCAGCATGTCTGCAAATACAACTAAAGTCGCGCTCGTCACCGGCGCTAATCGTGGAATCGGCTTGGAAACCGCCAGGGGGCTGGCTGAACTGGGCATGACCGTGATCATAGGCGCGCGTGATCTTGCAAAAGGCAATGCCGCTGCGGCTGCGCTGCGTGAACAGGGTTTGCAAGCCGTGGCAGTGCACTATGATGCGGACGATAGCAAGACCATCGCCACCGTGCATGACTACATCGCCGCGCAATTCGGCAAGCTGGACGTGCTGGTGAACAACGCTGGCATCTCCGAAGAGCAGTTGATGGGCGGTAACAACAGTGCGGACGTGGCGCTGGATGCGGTGCGCCATACCTTCGAGGTGAACCTGTTTGCGGTGATTGCGCTCACCCAGCGCCTGCTGCCATTGATACGCAAGGCCGAGGCTGGCCGCATTGTGAACCTGTCCAGTATCCTGGGCTCGCTCACCTTGCACAGCATGGCAGATTCGCCGATCGCGCCAGCCAAGAGCTTTGCCTACAACACCTCCAAGACGGCCCTGAACGGCTGGACCGTGCACCTGGCTGATGCACTGCGCGACACCAATATCAAGGTCAATTCTGCACATCCGGGCTGGGTCAAGACCGAGCTGGGCGGCGAACATGCTCCGATGGAGCTGGTGGACAGCAACAAGACCAGTCTCTTCCTCGCCACCCTGCCAGCCGATGGTGTGACGGGCGGGTTCTTCCATGAGCACGCTAGCCTGCCTTGGTAATGCGTATTCCCGCCCGCTTTCATAGAATGGTGTATGCCGTAGTGATGTCGGTCAGCATGTCGCTCATCGTTTCTGCGGTGCTGACCTGGTTACATCTGCCGACAGGTGTCGCCTTTGTGCCGCAGTGGCTGGCCGCCTTCGTAACGGCGTGCCCGGTGGTGTTCGTTTCCATCCTGGTGGTAAGCCCTTGGGTGGAGCGTGTGGTTGCGCTACTGGTGCAGCCAGGCAGCCCATCCAGATAGCCTGCAAGGTTCGCAGCGTAGGAAAAAGGGGCCACATGTGGCCCCTTTTGCACATGGCGGTCGAACCTGTTGCCGTGCTGGCGCTCATAATGCGGTGGACAAAATACCGTCCGTAGGTGCACATGGTGAAAGGCAATATGAAAAGTCAGCAATTGACGGCAGAACAGATCTCGCGCGTCATCGAAATGGCCTGGGAAGACCGCACGCCGTTCGAGGCCATACAGGCGACGCATGGATTGAGTGAAGCTCAGGTGATTACGCTGATGCGCTGTGAGATGAAAGCCAGCTCGTTCCGCATGTGGCGTGCACGCGTCAGCGGGCGCAAGACCAAGCATGCTGCTTTGCGCAGCCCGAAGGTGACGCGAGCCTATTGCTACAGTCAATACAAACCGCGTTGAGATGTGGGCTACACGCCGCTCTAGCTGGCGTCAGCGAAATTGAGTTCCACGGTGTTGCCAGCCGGGTCTTTAAGTACGATCTGCTGCTGTTGCGATAATGGAATGGCGGTGACCCGATAAGGGATGCCACGTTGCTGCAAGCCCCTGGTGGTTTCGGGCAGGTCGGTGCATTTGAACGCGATATGGTCTACGGTGGTGATCACATTCACCAGGCGTTGCTCTTCGGGCGAAGCTTCGATCAGGTGTAGCACATCATGACCACCGGCATACAGCCAGTAACCGAAGCGTGTGAAAGGCGGGCGTGGGCCGTCCTGCAGGCCGACCACCTCACGGTAGAACGCATGCAACTGTTCCAGTAACGCGCGCGGTGCGCGGATATTGATGTGGGCAATGCCTAGGGTGGACATGGGCGGCTTCTTTTCAGGGGTGCCTGATGCTGACAGGCCATGATAAACAACAAGCTTGGGTCGGCCAATACCGATCCAGCCATGATGCTAAGTCGGTGTGGGGTGTCTGGTAATACGGATAGGCGCTGCGGATAAGAGAGTGACCCTTATCGCGCATGCCGGCAGAGAGGAGAATGGCGTGCTGACTGGCCTGCCCATCCTGCTTAGGGACGAGCTGCCTGCATAGCGGACTATACCTTCAGCCACAGACCTTGAGTTTGAGGCGACGCCAGATCTGGGTCAATGTATTGCCGTCCAGCTTGTAATGCTTGTGCAGGGACTGTTTCACTTCCCAGCTCGCCTTCAGGCCGGCGGGAAAAGTCACCAGATCACCTTTGCCGAAAGTGACTGGTGTGCCACCTTCAGGTGTGATCACACATTCGCCTTCGAGGATATAAGCGATTTCCTGTTCTGGAAACACCCACGGGAACACGGAAACCTCCTTCTTCCAGGTCGCCCATTTGGAAACGCCTAGCGTCTCCAGCTTGCTGGTGGAGGGGGCGTGTTCTACTTGTATCGACATACCAATCCTTTGACTAACGACAAACTCAAAGCTTGCCAGTTTAATGCAAATGCGCTTGCAGATTAAAGGCCTGCGAATAACCGGCACGATGGCCAGTGCTGGCAATGGCCTTAGAATGTACGCTTTCTTGGCGTGAACGCCGCCTTGCTTTCGATGTGGCGGAAGGTGATGCGGCCGTTGTTGATATCGTAAGGGGACAGTTCCAGTGTGACACTATCACCTGCCAGGATGCGGATACGGTGCTTGCGCATCTTGCCGCCGGTGTAAGCGATCAGCTCGTGACCATTGTCCAGGGTGACGCGAAAACGTGAATCGGGCAGCACTTCCATGACCTTGCCCTGCATTTCGATCAATTCTTCTTTTGCCATGCAAACTCCTTAGCTGAAAAGACAAAGCCCGGCATAAGCCGGGCTGCGTAGCTTGACGGTCAAGCAGGTCTGCACCAGGCAGACCCTTGTTGATTCTGAACCTGGTTCAGAATCAATGCTTAGTTTGCAGGCTGGATGTTGGAAGCTTGCTGACCCTTAGGGCCAGTGGTGATGTCGAATGTCACGCGCTGACCTTCGGTCAGAGTCTTGAAGCCGGAGGATTGGATCGCGGAGAAGTGAGCGAAGAGATCAGCACCACCATTTTCTGGAGTAATGAAGCCGAAGCCCTTAGCGTCGTTGAACCACTTAACAGTACCTGTTGCCATATCTTGATTTCCTAAAAAATAATAATAAACGGAGCTTGGCCCCGATCAGGGGCGAATATCAAGAAGACTAAGGTAACACGGGAATGACTACACTGTTGAAGCGGAGAACTAAACCGGAACACAACAAGGCTGCTTGAAATCGCAATGCAGACTATGCTCCATAACCAAACGAATAGCAAACACTATTTTGTAACTGAGCATAATCAGGCTGGTTTTAGGCCAAAAACGGCGCTGAATGGCGGTTTCACGGCCTTTTCAGCGCACTACAACAAGAGTGCGCAGCGAAGATTTCTGACATAGGCACGGTCTTGCAGCTTAAAAAGCAGAGTATTTTCCCTGCCAATAGTAAGCAGTTACTAGAACAGATGGCCCAGTTTGCTGGCCTTGGTTTCCAGATATTTGCGGCTGTTGGCATTCGCCGGGATACGCAGCGGCACGATGGCGTTAACGGTGACGCCATGCCGTTGCAGCGAGGAGTTCTTGTCCGGGTTGTTGCTCATCAGACGGATGCTGCACACCTTGAGGCACTTGAGCATCTCGGCCGCGATCGCAAACGAACGCTGATCCACGGGCAGGCCCAGCGCCAGGTTGGCCTCCACGGTGTCCAGGCCATGGTCCTGCAGTGCATAAGCGCGGATCTTGTTGGAAAGCCCGATGCCACGCCCTTCATGCCCGCGCAGATAGATCAGCACGCCCGTGCCTTCGGTCTGGATACGTTGCTGCGCCAGATGCAGCTGCTCACCGCAATCGCAACGCTGCGAACCGAAGATATCGCCGGTCATGCACTCGGAATGCACACGCGTCAGCACATCCTGGCCGTGCGTGATGTCGCCTTTCACCAGCGCCACGTGTTCCAGCCCGGTTTTGATCTCCTGATAGATATGGATATCGAACTCACCCGTTTCGGTGGGCAGCTTGGAGGTGGCGATCTTGACGATGGTTCTCATACTTTATCGTAGCGCATTTTGCGCGGCAGTTGCTTCGTTTGCGCGCATGGCGAGATGCGCTGAATGATGGGTAGGTGGGTGCGGTGGGCGGGATTGCAATGGCTTGCGGTAATACCTTGAGCGAATTTCCCTGATGGCTTGAGGATTTGCCTGGCTGTTAATGTTGACGAGAATGGATTTTTAGCTGGACATCACAGTATTCATGGATGGTCGTTGGCATCTTCCATACATGTCACCAGATAAACCTGACCATAAACTGATGTGAACAGAACGCCTTACTTCTCGAAAGTGCCGAGTTTGCTGGAACCGTGGATCTCCACTTTGTTGCCCATGAGCAGGCTGGAAGCCTCTTCCTCTATCCAGACCGCAGAGTAGGTTTCGCCAAGCTCACCACGCACCACATAGCGCTTGTCGGGTTCGGGTATGAATTCCACCGAGCCTTTCACCTGATACACGGTGTTGGTAAGCGCCAGGATCGGGGCTGCGTATTCGGTTCGGCCGACGATATAAACCGTGGTCGCTCTTGCGGGGATTCGGTTTTCCAGAAGCTGGGCTGTGATGGCCAACCCGCGCCCCCGGTTGGTGGTGCGCGTTTTGATCAGGCTATTCTCGATCTCCCGGCCATCCACATGGGTGACGTAGAAGATATCCACTTTGCTCGCGCTGTGGGTTTGCGCTGAATCCTTGATCGAGGCTTGCGGCCCGGCGTAGTCGGTCGGAACGGAAGGGCCGTAACTTGCACATCCAGCTAAAAACAAACTGGCGATAAACAGAATGAGCAATCGATTCACAGTGGCAGGCTCCGGTGGATGGTGTTGGGGTTTGCCACAACATTCTACCTATTCGTTCGGCTTGGCCCACTCCTACTTTCGTGGGAGGCTAGGTGCTTAACTCTTCTGGTGCTACCGCATGATGATAAGGAAAGTGGTTTCCCATGACGGTGTGTAATCGTTTCCGATTGCCTGAATGCTGTTGTTGAATAGCTTTCGTACCTTTGGAAACTGGAAGCACCTGACCTTAAAGCCATATTACATATGCATGTAGCTAGGCCCACTCCCACCTTCTGGGGGCACCCACACGATATTCTGCGTCGGGTCTTTGATGTCGCAGGCTTTGCAGTGCACGCAGTTGGCCGCATTGATCTGCAGGCGTGGTGCGGTTTCTCTTTCCACGATCTCATACACGCCAGCCGGGCAGTAGCGTTGTTCCGGGCTGTCGTAACGGGCCAGGTTCACCGCGATAGGCACGCTGGCGTCCTTGAGGGTGAGGTGCACGGGTTGGTCTTCGTCGTGTTGCAGGTTGGCGAGGAACACCGATGACAGGCGGTCGAAGCTGAGCGTGCCGTCGGGCTTGGGGTAGGCGATGGGCCGGGCTTGATCTTTGGGGTCCAGTGTCTCGTGGTCGGCTTTGCCGTGCGTGAGTGTCCAGGGCAGGCGCACCTTTAAGCTGGCCAGCCACATCTCTGCGCCGCTGATGAGCGAGCCCAGGCGATTGCCGAAGCGCGAGATGGCGGGTTTGACGTTGCGCACCTGATCCAGATCCTGCCATACCCAGGAGGCGTGCAGTTTGTCGGTGTAAGCGATCAGGCTGTCCTGGCTGCGCCCGGCCGAGAGGGCTTCGAACACGGCTTCAGCCGCCAGCATGCCGGATTTCATGGCATTGTGGCTGCCCTTGATGCGTGGCACGTTGACGAAGCCCGCCGCGCAGCCGATCAGCGCGCCACCCGGGAAATAAAGCTGCGGCAGCGATTGCAGGCCGCCTTCGTTGATGGTGCGTGCGCCGTAACTGAGGCGTTTGCCACCAGCCAGCATGGGGGCGATGGCGGGGTGGGTCTTGAAGCGCTGGAATTCTTCGAATGGGCTCAAGTACGGGTTGCTGTAGTTGAGGTGCACCACATAGCCCACGGCGGCGATGTTGTCTTCCAGGTGATAGATGAACGCGCCGCCACCTGTCGCGTCATCGAGTGGCCAGCCTTGCGCGTGCAGCACCAGCCCGGGCTTGTGCTGTGCTGGGTCCAGTTGCCACAGCTCCTTGAAGCCCAGGCCATATTTCTGCGGTTCGGCTTCACGGCGCAGATCGAATCTGGCTTCCAGCTGACGCGTCAGCGAGCCACGCGTGCCTTCGGCGATCAGCGTGTAATCGGCATGCAGTTCGATGCCTTGCGCGAAGCCCGGTTTTTCGCTGCCGTCACGGGCACGGCCCATGTCGCCGCTGATCACGCCTTTAAGTGCGCCGGATGCGTCATACAAAGGTTCTACCGCACTGAAGCCGGGGTAGATCTCCACGCCCAGCGCTTCGGCTTGTTCGCCCAGCCAGCGCGTGAGCGCGCCCAGGCTGATGATGTAATTGCCATGATTGCGCATCAACGGTGGCAGCAGCGCATCGGGGATGGTGAACGATTTATGCTCGGTGAGGTAGAGGAAATGGTCTTCCTTGACCGGCGTGGTGAGCGGCGCGCCCAAGGCTTGCCAATCCGGCAGCAGTTCGTTGAGGGCGATGGGGTCGATCACCGCGCCGGACAGCGTGTGCGCACCTACTTCGCTGGCTTTTTCCAGTACGCAGATGCTGAGTTCGCGCTGCTCGGCATTGGCCAGTTGTTTGAGGCGGATGGCGGCGGACAGGCCGGCAGGGCCGGCACCGACGATCAGGACTTGATATTGCATGACATCGCGTTGAGGCTGTGACATAAATGGCTACTTGATCAATGGCAGGTTAAGTTCGTCGCTGCGTGCGGCATCCACCGTGTAGGCGCGACAGTAATCGAGAAAGGCCCGGATGCTGGCCGTCAGGTATTTCTTGCGGTGCCACACGAACATGAATTGGCGCCGCAGGTCCAGCGTGGGCATCTCGATGGGCACCAGGCTGCCGCGCCGGAAGGCATCGCGCAGCGCCAGCCGCGAGATGCAGCCGATACCGAGGCCGGATTCCACCGCGCGCTTGATCGCTTCGGTGTGTTCCAGCACCAGGCGTATTTTAAGCGCGGATTGATGATGACGCATGGCGTGATCGAAGGTTTCGCGTGTGCCCGAGCCCAGTTCGCGCAGGATCCAGGTTTCTGCCAGCAGATCGGCCATGCTGACATGCTGCTTCCCTGCCAGCACATGGTCGGGCGCGCAGAACACCACCAGTTCGTCGTCGATCCAGGGTTCCACCTCCAGATCCGGGTGCTGGCAATTGCCTTCGATCAGCCCCAGATCCAGGTCGTAGTTGGCCACCTGCTGCAGGATGGTGTTGGTGTTTTGCACATGCAGCTGGATCTGGCACTCTGCGTGCTGTTTCATGAATGCGCCGATCAGCAGTGTCGCGATATAATTACCGACCGTCAGTGTGGCGCCCACCTTGAGCAGCCCCACCGATGTTTTGCCTTGCAGGATATTCTCGATCTCGCCAGCCTGCTCCAGCAGTGCGGCGGCCATCGGCAGCAGGCTGCGGCCCAGGTCATTGAGGCGTAGCAATTTACCCACGCGATCAAAGAACTGACAGTCGAACTGGCGTTCCAATTCGGCGAGTGCAGTACTGGCGGCCGATTGTGACAGTGCCAGTGTTTCAGCCGCGCGCGACACGTTTTCGGTGCGGGCGACAGCGACGAACACCTCGAGCTGTCTCAGTGTGTAGCGCATGGCAGTATGGTCAGTGCAAGCAGGATTTGCATATTGGTTTTGCAGATATACGTTATCAATATAATCAATTTATTAGATATTCTAGTGTCCCCTACAATAGCGGGCAATAGTTTCCGGGAGTGTGGGTATGAAAATCGTCGTGGCCGTGAAGCACGTGGTGGATTACAACATCGTGCCGCGCGTCAAACAGGACGGCAGCGATGTCGAGATCGCCGGCGTGAAAATGGGCATCAACCCGTTTGACGAGATCGCCGTGGAAGAAGCGCTGCGTCTCAAGGAAAAAGGCATCGCCAAGGAGATCATCGCGGTCTCCATCGGTGCGGACAACAGCAAGGACACGCTGCGTCATGCCTTGGCCATGGGTGCGGACCGTGCCGTGCTGATCCAGGCGGAAGGTGCGCTGGAACCCTTGGGCGTGGCCCGCCTGCTGAAAGCCGTGATCGACCGCGAGCAGCCCGAACTGATCCTGCTCGGCAAGCAGGCCATTGACGATGATGCCGGCCAAACCGGCCAGATGCTGGCGGCCTTGCTGGGCGTGGGGCAAGGCTTGTTCGCCTCCCAGATCACGCTGAACGGCAATGAGGTGGAAGTGCAGCGTGAAGTGGAAGGCGGCAGCGAGCTGGTGGCGCTGCAACTGCCAGCGGTGGTCACGGCCGACCTGCGTTTGAACGAGCCGCGCTTCATCAAGCTGCCCAACATGATGATGGCTAAAAAGAAACCGATCGAAACCCTGGTCGCCGCCGAGCTGGGTGTGGACTACGCGCCCCGCCTGTCCTTGCAGAAGGTGGCCGAACCGGCCCCGCGCAAGCCTGGCGTGCTGGTCAACAGCGTCGCGGAGCTGGTCGAAAAACTGCGTATTGAAAAGGTATTGGCATGAGCGTACTGATCCTGGCCGAACATGACGGCCACCACATCAAGCAATCCACCCGTCAACTGGTGACAGCGGCCGGCGCCTGGCAACAGGACGTGCATCTCTTGCTGGTGGGCGGCGACCTGTCTGCCGTGGTGGATGAAGCTGCGGCGATCGCGGGCGTAAGCCGCGTATTGCGCGTCGAAGCCCCGCATCTGACCCATGTGCTGGCCGAAGATGTCGCGGCCGCCTTGCTGCAGAACGCGGCTGGCTATAGCGTGATCCTAGCGGCACACAGCACGCTGGGCAAGGGCGCCCTGCCACGCACAGCGGCCCTGCTGGGTGTGGGCATGGTGTCTGATGTGGTCTCGATACAGGCCCCCGATACCTATGTGCGCCCCACCTATGCTGGCAACGTGCTGGCCACGGTCAAGAACGCCCATGCGCTACAAGTGGTGTCGGTACGTACTACCGCATTCACCCCGGCGGCCAATGCAGGGGTGGCCGAGATCGTCAGCGCTGCCGTGCCTGCTCCATTCGGCAAAGCGCGCTGGGTGAGCGAACACAAAACTGTGTCCGAGCGCCCTGAGCTGGCAACCGCCAGTGTAGTGATCTCGGGCGGTCGCAGTCTGGGCGAGCAGTTCAACCCGCTGCTGGACCCGGTGGCCAAGAAGTTGAACGCTGCCATAGGCGCCACGCGCGCGTGCGTGGATGCGGGGTTTGCGCCCAATGACCTGCAAGTCGGCCAGACCGGTACGGTGGTCGCGCCGGATCTGTACATTGCCATCGGCATCTCCGGTGCCATGCAGCACTTGGCCGGCATCAAGGACAGCAAGGTGATCGTGGCCATCAACCACGACCCGGATGCACCCATCTTCAAGCATGCTGACTATGGCCTGGTGGCGGATCTGTTCCAGGCGGTGCCTGCTTTGGATGCGGCGCTGGCTGCCGGTTGAGGCCAGTCAGCGTCAGGCTTGTAAATCTTAATTTCATGAATCGACGCGCAGTAGCAGGCGTCAACGAATCCAGCGAAAGTGATAGCAATGAGTGCTTTTAATACCGAGAAAGTGTTGTCGGTCAAACATTGGAACGACACCCTGTTCAGTTTTGTGACCACGCGTGATGCGGGCCTGCGTTTCGAGAACGGCCAGTTCGTCATGATCGGTCTGCAAGTCAACGACAAGCCGCTGATGCGCGCCTACAGCGTGGCCAGCCCCAACTATGCCGATGATCTGGAATTCTTCAGCATCAAGGTGCAGAACGGCCCACTCACCTCGCGCCTGCAACACCTCAAGGTGGGTGACGACATCCTGGTCGGCCGCAAGCCCACCGGTACCTTGCTGTTGTCCGACCTGAAGCCGGGCAAGCACGTCTACCTGCTGTCCACCGGCACCGGCCTCGCACCGTTCATTTCGCTGATCCAGGATCCGGAGATCTACGAGAAGTTCGACAAAGTGATCCTGGTGCATGGTGTGCGCCACGTGAATGACCTGGCTTATGAAGAATTCATCACCAAGACGTTGCCCGATAACGAGTGGTTCGGTGAAGAGGTGCGCAACAAGCTGATCTACTACCCGACCGTGACACGTGAAGCATTCCGCAATCAGGGCCGCCTGACCGACCTCATGGAAAGCGGCAAGTTGTACGCCGACATCGGCCTGCCACCACTCAACCCGGAAACCGACCGTGCCATGCTGTGTGGCAGCCCGCAGATGCTGACCGATACCTGCCGCATCCTCGACGCGGCTGGCCTGCAGGTGTCCAAGCGTATCGGTGACCTGGGGGACTACGTGATCGAGCGTGCCTTCGTCGAGAAGTAAAGCGAGCTTAATAGCAAGGTCGCCCTGATCCTGCAGTCCGCAGGCTCAGACAAAAAACAGGCCTGAGGGCCTGTTTTTTTATGCGCGCTGCATGTAGGTGTGCTGAGTAACCTGCCTGGTTCAGGCCGGTTCCACGATGTCGTAGAAATGCTCATGGTTAAAGCGGCCTATGGGGGGCCTGCTGCCGGACTGGTCGAAATAATCCTGCCAGTAGCTGGTGGCACTCCAGATCGCTTCCGGGCAGGAGACGCGTGACTCCAGGCCGGGCGTGAGGTCAAAGCCTTCTGCCCCCAGCAGCGTTTCCAGCATGCAGGCCGAGGGCAGGCCTACGCTTTCCAGCAGCGGGTTGCCGGTGTTGCCTGCACTCCAGCAGAACGCCAGCCAGCGCACCACATGCTCCAGCGTGTCCAGTGTGGAGCGGCTCATCTTGAAGGCTTCCAGTCTTTCCATGACGCGCTGCTGCGCGATCGGTAGTGCGATCAGCGCGATATTGGGGTAGTGTGCCGGGTCGTCGAAATCGGCAAGGTCACGTACTACCACGCCGTTGCGTGGCGGCGCGAAGCCGCTCTCGGCGGGTTGCAGAAGTGGCACATGGATGGCGTGTGCATCATCCAGCTGCTTGTGCTGCAGCTCCACCAGAATGGCCTCGGACCACAGCGAGGGCTTGAGGTCCGGGCGCAGTTGCGATTGCGCGATGCGCAGCCGGTAGGCCATGGTGTCTTTGCCGCCCAGCAGGACGATGTAGCTCCAGGCTTTGGGGTCCTTGATGCCCATGGCCTTGACCGCACGGCGGCCCCAGGCCAGGTTGCTTTCGCCTGGCTCGCGTTGCTGTTCCGGGAATTCGGGATTGCGTTCGGTGGCTTTGGAGCGGGTCTGGCGGATCATGAGCATGCCTCCTGGGTAGCTTAAAGTACGCGCAGACTGAAGGTCTGGCTGTACTGTTGTGGGGGGAGTTTCCTGTTATCGGTGACCGCGTGGTAGGTCACATCGAAATCGATGCCGGCGCCGGCACGGCGAAACGACAGCATGGCGATCTGGTCACCACGCTGCCGCAGGCCGCTGCCGTGCTCCGGGTCGAACTGCGGCAGGGTCAGGCGCCCGACCTTGCCCGGTGGCTGGGGCACGCTGGGGTGCCTGGGCCAGGGGTCGCTCTGGCCAAACAGGCGGCGTACCGAGTTGCCGATCAGCTTGAAGCTGTCGGTGGCGGCCACATGGATCACGAAGGACGGCGAGCTGATCACCTCGTGCAGCGTGGTGTGGCTGCTGCCAGACTGGCGTGCCTGCGCCAGCCGGCCCCAATGCACATCGCCGGTGATGTACACCACGGGGATGTCGGCGGCTGCCAGCTGTTCGAAGATGGGCATGATCTGCTCATTGAACTGGCGGTAATTGGCCATTTCCGCATCGACTTTCTCACGGTCCTTTTCCTCGGCAGGCGGGATCAGAAAAGCCTGACCCGAGCTGAACAGCCCGAAGGCCGGTTGCCTGTTCTGTTTGGCCAGCAGCAGGTCGTCCGCCCAGCGGCGCATCTCGGCCATCACCTTGGGGCTGACCAAGCTGTCAAATGGCTGGGCATGCGGCGCGCTGACGGGAAAGTCCTTCTGCCAGTAGCCGGGGTCGCGGTCACTGCGCAAGTCCACCACCAGCAGCTTGAGCGGGTCTATATCCAGCCTGTGCACCACATCCAGCGTGGGCCGCGCCGGGTCCACCTGCAAAGCTGTGTTGTGGAACACCACTTTGTCCATCTCCGGGTCGATGGGGAGGGCCGGGTCTATGAGCTGATAATCCTGATACAAGGCCTGCGCCACTGCGCGCCATTGTGCACGCCCTTTGGCGGTATAGGTCTTGGGTAACTGGTATTGCCGGTAGGGGTAGTTGTTCCAGTATTCGTGATCGTCGGCTACACACAGGGAGGGCGCCTTGCTCAGCACGCTGCTCAGACCGGAGCCGGATTCTCCCTGTTGCATGGGCCGCCAGTTGTTCAGGTACTTGCGGCCCAGCTTGCGTGCCAGGCCCGGCGTGTCGGTAGGCAGGTCTTCGAACAGCGGCAGGTCGCCGTAGATCTGGTCACCCATCATCAGCGTCAGGTCGGGGCGCAGATGGGGTGCGGAGACAATCTTGCTTAACAGGCCGGTACCATCATCGGGTTGGGAATAACAGGAACACAGCAGGATATTGAAGCTGCCGTCCATGGCCCAGGGCACTTGCGCAGGCAGGCTGCGACAGCGCAGTGTCTGCAGATCGGTGCCGGACCGGATGGTGATCTCGGCGTCCTGATCGTTTGCCAGACCAGTGAGTTTGAACACCACACGATGATTGAGCGGGTGCTGGTCGTTATCGGCGATACCATCACGGATGGCGCGTAGCGGGCTGTGGATGCTGACATTGACTGGTGCCGAAGATGTGCTGGCCACAGGCATGGCAGGCTGCGGCACATTGAACAGCCCCACCCAAAGGTACAAGGTCCCTGGTGCTGCCGCCATACGATAGACCATCATCATCGCTTCTCTCCCTCGCCTGGCGTGTCATCACCACCAGTCTGCCAGCGTGTGCCCGCCGTATTTGTTTACCTGTGCTGTTTTTTGATGTGCTAGCGCTAGCAGCGCTAATGCTCAGCTCTGATGCTTTGCCCTGATGCTCAGCCTTACGCAGCGACCATTCCCCATATCGTGCTACCACGGCAGGGTGCACATCAATACGACTTACGTGGGGGCCGGCTTGGGCGCTAGCTCAACTGGCTGTCATCAGCGCGGCGCAGATAACGCGATGCTCAGCACCGCGATCATGTCGGCGTGGTCCTGCACACCGGCACTTTCCCGCAGGCTATGCATGGCCCACATCGGAGCACCCACATCCACGCTGGGTACACCCAGCCCGGCGGCGACCAGTGGGCCTATGGTGCTGCCGCAACCCAGGTCGGTGCGGTGCGCATATTGTTGATAGCGGACACCTGCTTGTTCACAACAGCTCACAAAGCGCGCAGCTGTTTCTGCGTTGGTACTGTAACGCTGATTGGCATTGGCTTTGATCACCGGGCCGCCATTGATCATGACGCGGTGTTGCGGCTCGTAGGCTTGCGGGAAATTCGGATGGTAGGCATGTGCCATGTCGGCGCTGATGAAAAAGCTGCGCGCCAGAGCGATCTGACGCTGTTCTTCGTTCAGGCCTTGAAGCGCGAAAATACGCTGCATCACATCCGCGATCAGGCTGCCGTCAGCACCGCTATGGCTGCTGCTGCCTACTTCTTCGTGGTCGAACAGCGCCAGCATGCAGCCATGTTCGGTGCTGGCGGTTGCCAGCAGTGCGGTCAGCCCGGCATGGCAGGAAGCCAGGTTGTCGAGTTGGCTGTCGGCGATGAACTCTTCATGCACGCCCCAGAAACTGCCGGGCTGGGTGTCGTAGACATTAAATTCCATGCTGAGGATGTCACTGTCCGCGATGTCCAGTTGCCCGGCCACCAGCGCTTTGAAGCCGGGCGTGTCGGCATCCAGTTGGCGGCCCAGTAGCAAGGGCAGCTCGTTCTGCTTGTGCAGCTTGAGGCCGCTGTCATTGACTTCGCGGTTCATGTGGATGGCGAGGTTGGGCAGGCGCACCAGCGGGCTGTCGAAGCGCAGCAGGTGGCGGTCATGGCCGTGTGCGCTGCGCACCATGACCTGGCCCGCCAGGCTCAGGTCGCGGTCGGTGAACGTAGCCAGGATAGGCCCGCCATACACTTCAACGCCCAGGCGTTGCATGCCATCACAGCAGTGGTCGGCATGAGGTTTGAGGCGCAGCCCGGGCGAATCCGTGTGCGCGCCTATGATGCGCATGCCGTGGCCGTGCAGCGCGGCGGTCCCCAGCGTGAAGGCGATCAGCGCGCCGCCACGGGCGACAAAATAGCGACCACCTGCCTCCAATGCCCAGGGCTGCGTCTCCTCCAGCGGTATATAGCCAGCAGTCAGCAAGTGCTCACTGGCGGTATTCACCACATGCCACGGGCTGGGGCTGGCGTCGATGAAATCGAGCAGGTGTTGCGCATGGGCACGCGCCCCGTCAGTGATCAGCATGGGTGTCTCGTTCAATACACTAAAGTCACAGCATACTCAAAGCCTGTCTGGCTTGCCAGTCATGGTCTGCTCAGTGCAGCTGCTGCAACTCCAGCTTGCGCAGCTTGGGTGCGCGCCAGGCCGTGACGGCGACCACCAGCATGGTCATGCTGCCACCGAAGATCACCGACGGGATCAGGCCCATCAGCCTGGCCGCGACACCGGATTCGAACGCGCCCAGTTCGTTGGACGAGCCGATGAAGATGCCATTGATGGAGGAGACACGTCCACGCATCTCGTCCGGGGTGATCAGTTGCATGATGGTGGTACGCAGTACCACCGATACGCCATCGAAGGCGCCGGACAGCAGCAGCACAAAAGCCGCCACCCAGAAGTGGGTGCTGAGTGCGAAGGCGATCATGCACAGTCCGAAACCGCCTACCGCCAGCAGCAGCCAGCGTCCGGCATGCAGATTGATGGGGTGACGTGCCAGCCACAAGCCCATCACCACGGCGCCCACGGCTGGCGCTGCACGCAGGATGCCCAGCCCTTCCGGGCCGTAGTGGTAGATGTCGTTCACAAAGGCGGGTAATAGTGCGACCGCGCCACCGAACAGCACGGCGAACATGTCCAGACATTGCGCGCCCAGCATGATCTGGTTGCTGTAAACGAAGCGCAGGCCTTGCGCGATGCTGGTGAATACGGGGGCGCTCTCGGCGCGAGGCGGCTGCTTCACCTTGAGCAGGACAAGTGACAACATCGCCCCGAAGCACAGCACCACCGCGGTGAGGTAGGCGGCGCCGGTGCCGGCCCAGCCGATCAGGATGCCGCCTATGGCCGGGCCGGTGACCATGCCGATCTGCAATACCGAGCTACCCAGCCCGGCGGCACGTGCATACTGGTCGCGCGGCAGCACCAGGGCGAACAAGGCGCTGTAAGTGGGGGCGATGAAGGCGCGCGCAAAGCCGGTGAAGGCGATGGAGACGTAGATCCACAGTTCAGGGTCGCCTTCCACCCAGCCGTTGGAGACCCCTAACAGCACCAGGCCATTGATCAGCAGCATCACGGCGGCCAATACACCGAACCAGCGCCGCGAATAATGATCGACCAGATAACCGCCGAACAGGGCGGTGCACATGTAAGGCACCACTTCGGCCAGGCCTACCAGGCCCAGCGCGAGGGGGTCACCGGTGATCTGGTAGATATGCCAGCCCACCACCACGGCCATCATCTGGTAAGCCAGTACCAGCTGGAAGCGGAACGACAGCACTTGCAGGAATTTGAAATTGCGATGGGGTGCTGGAGGCATGGACTGGAGCATGGATGTCGTTGAGGTGAGCCGGCAGGATGATAGCGGTAAACCGGGTGAGGCGCTAAACTGAACGGGTTAGTGCAGTGAATCAGGCAGTAAGCTTGTGCGAACAAGCCGATGAGTCGTCATTGACCTGGTGTGACGCTGCCGCTATAGATCAGGCGCACTAACACCTTATTTTTTAGCATCTTATTTTTCTTGAGGCCTTGTTTTCCTCGGCACCTTATTTTGCTTGGTGGCTTGGTTTCCCCGGCAGCTTGTCCCGTCTGCGCCTGCTGCTAGTGAACCCGCTTTCAGCCCTGCCTTTGGGTTTGATAGTGCGTGTCAGGCAGGCGCATCACCTTGTCTATGCACAAGCGCGCCAGTGCCCAGGCACGGTCTTCGCGCAGCGCGGCTTTTTCAGCCTCGCTGAACGGCAGGTAGCGGGCACCGTGGGTCAGTGAATAACGTGTGGAGGCTTCCGGATTCAGGTAGGCCACGACCACGTCCTGTACACGTTCCTCACGGTTGAAATAAAGCGATGGCATGGAAGGTTCTGCTATGGCAAAAGTCAGGAATCCATTATGGCTCAAACCGCTGGCGGCTTAAAGCGGAGTAGTGGGTGCTTGGCGGTTCAGTTTGCTCAATTCAACTGCGATGGCCATCAACTCGGCACGATGATCGTCAAAATCCTCGAACTTTTTGTCGGTTCTGGAGTACCAATAGCGACTGTTCCATGCATCACCTTCGATCTTGTGCAACACGGCGTGCAGCCAATTCGCCAGGGGGTGGCTGGAATCCTGGGCGATCTGGTGAGCCAGATCCCAGTCGTCCGCCAGTGCGGCATCGACAGCGCGACGCAGTGAGTCAGCTACAAAATCAGTGGATTTCATGAAGGAGTCTAAGCTGTTAAATAAATGACACAAAACACATTTTTATCATGTTTCATCGCTAGTATAATAGTGCTGTTCTTCACCAATATCGTTTATTCCCAACATTTGAGAGTCCTATGAAAACTGACAACGCCGATATCGGCTTGGTAGGTCTGGCCGTCATGGGCCAGAACCTCGCACTGAACATCGCGGATCATGGTTACAACATCGCTGTGTTTAACCGCGATCCAGGCAAGACCCGTAAATTCATCGAAGAAGCCAAACAAAGCGAACCATCCCATGCGCGTCTGCTGCCGTTCGAGGATCTGGCGTCCTTCGTACTCAGTATCAAGCGTCCACGCAAGATCGTGCTGCTGGTCAAAGCCGGTAGCGCGACCGATGTCACCATCAACGCGCTGGTGCCGTTCCTGGAACAGGGCGACATCATCATCGACGGTGGCAACTCCCTGTGGACCGACACCATACGCCGCGAGAAAGAGCTGCGCGCCAAGGGCATCGAGTTCATCGGCTCCGGCGTCTCCGGTGGCGAGACCGGCGCACGTTTCGGCCCATCGCTGATGCCAAGTGGTACCCGCATGGCCTGGGCGTCGCTGGAACCCATCTGGCGTGACATCGCCGCCAAGGTGGATGCCGTGACCGGTGAACCGCTGGAAGGCGCTGCCCCAGGCAAGCCGATCGAAGGTGGCTTCTCCTGCACCGAATACATCGGTCCTGACGGTGCCGGCCACTACGTCAAGATGGTGCACAACGGCATCGAATACATCGACATGCAGCTGATCTGTGAAGCCTACTGGCTCATGAAGAATCTGCTGGGCATGGAAGCCGACGAGATCGGCAAGGTGTTCGAAGAGTGGAACCAGGGCGAACTATCCAGCTTCCTGATCGAGATCACCGGTGACATCCTGCAACAGAAGGACCCGGTCGGCCCAGGCTTCCTGGTCGACAAGATCCTCGATACCGCAGGCCAGAAGGGCACTGGTCAGTGGACCGCTGCCAATGCGCTGGAGCTGGGTGCACCCGCCAACGCGATCGCCGCGGCTGTGTACGCACGTGCACTGTCCAGCGTGAAGGAAGAGCGCGTCGAAGCCAGCAAGATCCTCAAGGGCCCGGTCATCAAGACCGAATCCGACAAGCAGGCCATCATCGAAGCGATCAAGAACGCACTGTATTGCTCCAAGATCTGTGCCTACGCACAGGGCTTCCAGCTCATGGACAAGGCGCAGGTGCAGTACAACTGGAAGCTGAATTTCGGCGAGATCGCCCAGATCTGGCGCGGCGGCTGCATCATCCGCGCACGCTTCCTGCAGAAGATCACCGACGCTTATGCCTTGAACTCGCGCCTGAAGAACCTGATGCTGGACCCGTACTTCACCCAGGCCATGAACGAAGGTCAGGAAGGCTGGCGTAAAGTGATCGCGCTGGCGGTCACCAACGGCATCCCGGCACAAGGCTTCAGTGCGGCACTGGCGTACTACGATGGTTATCGCAGCGCGGTGTTGCCAGCCAACCTGTTGCAAGGCCAGCGTGACTACTTCGGTGCGCACACCTTTGAGCGTGTGGATCAGCCGCGTGGCAAGTTCTTCCACGTGGACTGGCCGGATCCTGCACGTCCACAACTGGATGTGTAACCAGGCAGTTAGAAACTGATAGACTACAGGGCGCTTGCGGGCGCCCTGTCCTTTTGTGTCGATTCCGAGTTTAGATTGCGAGATCCCATGCTGCTTAATTCCATCAGTATCTCCCTAGTTGCCGCTTTACTGCTGAGCGCTTGCGGTACCGTCAAATCACTGAATCCGTTCAAGGAAGAGCGCATCGATCCGGACCCGGTCGCGCCTGCCAATTCCATCACCTATCAATGCGAGCAGTTCAAGCGCTTCTACGTGCGCAAGCTGGACAAGGAAAGCAATGCGGTCTGGCTGATCCTGCCGGATCGTGAGCTGCGTCTGGAGCGTACCGGTACCGATCTGTACAGCAACGGCATCGCCGTGCTCAACACCAGCCCGGAGGCTGGCAGCCTGAGCGATGGCGCCTTGCGTTATACCGGCTGCAAGATCGCTGGCAAGTAAGCCTGCCAAGTTAGCGCGGCGAACATGACCACTACCACAGCTTTTGTAAGTGCCACACCGGTGCTGGCTTCGTTGGATATCGCGCGCTCCGTCGCCTTTTTCGTTGAGCAGCTTGGCTTCGCGCAGGTGTATCTGCAGCAAGGCAGCTATGGCATCGTGGAGCAGGGCGCGGTGCAGCTGCATTTCTGGGCCTGCGCAGATAAACGTATCGCCGAAGCTACCGGCTGCCGCATCCGCGTGGATGGCATCGAAGCGCTGTATGCGCGCTGTGTAAACGCAGGCATCGTGCACCCGCATGCCCCTCTGGCCGAAACACCCTGGAGCACTCTGGAATTCGCTATTCTGGATCCGGATGGCAATCTGGTGACCTTTCACCAGGCCATGGCAGATGCAGTTTGATATCGCAAACCCGGTGCAGCAGGCCAGATGCAACAAACAACAGATCTACGCGCGTTGACCAGCCGTTTCCCGCACCCGGGGCGGTTGGAGTTGATCCTGCTGCGTCCAGAACGGCGCAGGCCTGTGCTGATCGCGGCATTTCTGGGCCAGGCCGAGGTGGACCCCAGGCTGCTGCGACGCAATCTGCTGGTATCCGGTTTGAATCTGCTGGCAGCACGCAGCTTGTTCCAAGACCAGCCCTTGCGGCTGCAGATCGGGCAGGCCGTGCTGGAGATCACCGGCCCATGCGAGCCATGTTCCCATATGGAAGAAGTGCTGGGGTCAGGCGGCTACAACGCCATGCGTGGTCATGGCGGGCTGAATGCGCGCATCGTGCAAGGCGGCACCCTCCGTTGTGGGGATGCAGTGCGCTGTCTGGCCTTGCCGCCCGTGGTGACGGTTGCGGCGCAGGCCAGCCTGAATCTATAGCGATTGCGCTAGCGTTGACTCATTGTGGCTGGGAACGCACGCTTTCCGCCAAGTCAGCATCCAGTGATTCCAGTCTGGTCATCAGACTGGCGTATCCACCAGTATCCCCTTCCTGTCGGGCCAGGCTGGCCAGCGCCGCGATGCTGCTGGCGTGTTTGGCGTTGTATTGCAGGGCCGTGGCATAAGCCGGTTTGGCCAGGCTGGGTTCGCCCTGCTGTTGCAGTGCCAAGGCCCGGTAATAGTGGGCTTCGGCATTCAATGGCTCGGCTTGCACCCAGGCGGCAGCGATCTGCTGTACGCTTTTCCAGTCTTTGTTCTGCATGGGGATCACCACCTGCATCAGGAACGGCCGATCTGCCGGTGGCGCATCCCAGAAGGGGCGTGTGCCGTCGCTGACCTTGAGTTGTTCTTGATCACTCGCCAGCAAGGTTTTGAGCCAGTTGACGCCCACGGCGTAAAAATAGCTGTTGCGCCCCGGACTTTTGAAGGTGCTGAGGCCGATCAGCTCGCCCTGTTCGTTGAACACCGGGCTGCCGCTGGCACCCAGCACAAAGGAGGTGGAGACGCGCAGGATGTGCCCATCGTCCAGCGGATATATGGCCTTGATGTTGCCGAAGGTGGTTTGCGGCTTGGGTGGTCCGCCTGGAAAGCCGATCGAGAAGATGCCCTGTTCGTACTCTAGGTGCGCGCTGTCGCCCAGCGGTACTGGCTTGAATGGCAGGTATTTGAAACGCAGGATGCAGATGTCATGGCGCCAGTCTTCCTTGATGGCCACCGGGCTATGCGTCTCGCCGGAGGCCGCGATATTGATGCCGCTGGCACTGCCCAGCACATGGCAATTGGTGGCCACATGGTTCTCCGCGACTACTACGCCGGACCCCACACCCTGGCCGCCGTCACGCGTCACGGTATGGATCTTGACGATGGAGCCTTTCAGTTTGTATACCGCCTCGGGCTTGGGTTCCGCGGCAGCATGGGCGCTGCACACCAGGCTGAAGGCGAGAAGCAAGGCGGCAAGCATCGTTGTGAGTGTATGGTCAGCGCTATCTTCAGGCATGTGCTCTCCGCGTGTTGTCATCTTTGACCTGTAAATTCAGGCATTACCGGCTTGTGACATTGCCAAGTTTATTTTAGTGCCAGCTTCCACAACGAGGTGAGCTCGCGACTGCGTGCCTGATGCAGCGGATCATCATGATCCTGGCTTTTGGGGTGCTGAGGCCGGGTATCCAGCCGTTGCATCACCTGCAAGCCAGCCGTATCTATCCAGTCCAGCAGTTGAGCGCGATCACGCAGGCCCAGATGCTCGGCGATGTCGGACAGGATCAACCAGCCTTCACCGCCAGGCAGCAGGTGCGCTGCCAGCCCGGCAAGAAAACTGCGCAGCATGCGACTGTCCGGGTCGTAGATGGCGTATTCCACCGGTGCGCTGGGGCGTGCCGGGATCCAGGGCGGATTACACACGATGAGTGCCGCCTGTCCGTCCGGGAACATGTCGGTTGCCAGCAACTGCACCTGCTGTGTGTACTGCAAACGTTGCAGGTTGTCGGCCGCGCAGGCCAGCGCGCGAGGGTCCTGATCGGTGGCGATCACCTTGCTGATGCCACGCTTGGCCAGCATGGCCGCCAGCACGCCGGTGCCGGTGCCGATGTCGAACGCCAGACTGTGCTGCTGCAAGGCGGCGGGCAGCGCGGCTTCTGCAAGCAGGGCCACATACTCACCACGCACGGGGGAGAACACCCCATAGCGCGGGTGGATCCTGCCGTTCAAGGCCGTCACCTCCACGCCCTGCCGGTACCATTCATAAGCGCCTGTCACGCCCTGCAGGGCGCGCAGGGACACGGCGCCGGGCAGGACCGCCTCGCAGTTTGTCTGCTCTTCATGGCTAGTTTGATCTTCACTGCTGGCCTGATTGTGGCTGGCCGTTTGGTGACTCGTTTGATAGGGGCCCCACGCTGCCTCGCAGGCGGCCTGCACATCGGGGGCACGTCGCAAGGGGATGTGGTAATCCTGCTGCAGCGGGATCAGCAGCATCCCCAAGGTGTTGGCGCGTTGTGCCTGCGATTGACGGTGCTGGTGGAAGGCCTCTGCAGGGTTGTCATGGTGGATGGCCTTGCGTTTGCTTGCACGGCTGTCCATGCGTCTGGCCATGGCTTGTAGCAGCTGGCGCGCATTGTGATAATCGCCTTGCCAGAGTAGCGCGGTGCCGCTGCTGGCCAGCCGGAATGCCTCATCGGCACTGAGGCGGTCATCGACCGCCATCACGCGTTTGGGTCCGGGCGCGGATTTATCTGAATACCAGCGTGCCTTGCGCAGCCGGGATGCGCCGTCGGGGGTGGTTTCAGTCCACTGGATGCAGGGGGTGGTGGTGTTGGAGGGCATGCGGTTTGTATCCGGGCTGTTTGTATAGACTCAGCGTGTAAACCAGCCTGTGTTCATGGAAATCCGCATGGGGGATTCATGAATGCGGGCGTGTGGCGCCAAGACGAAGTTGCCATAATGCACTCACACCACGCACTTGCACCAGTCTGTAGAGCGCGGTGCTGAAAAACTTTCCAATCTTGTTTAGGAGAATCATCATGTGGACCACCCCAGCTGCTACCGAAATGCGTTTTGGCTTTGAAGTGACGATGTACGTTTGCAACCGTTAAGGTTGCAAACAAAAAATAGCGCAACCGTTAAGCTTGCAAACAAGCGATAGCGCAACCGTTAAGCTTGCAAACAAGCGACAGCGCAACCATTGAGCTTGCGAACAAGCAATAGCGCAACCGCCAAGCTTGCAAACAAGCAATAGCGCAACCGCTAAAGTTGTAAGCAAGAAACAGCGTTACGGTCAAGCTTGCAAAGATCGTGACAAAAGGGGGCGTAAGCCTCCTTTTGTCATTTCAGCAGGGCTTTACAGCAGGCCCTGACAACGGTCTCTTTTGTGGGCACATGTTTTGTGTGCAAACCAGCTGGGCTATACTGCAGTCATGCCAATTCGACCGCCATCCTGTTTCGTTCTGTTGCTGTTTTTGGCCTGCAGTGCCTGCACCCACCTCAATCCGCATTACGACGCCAACAAAGCGCATCACCGTGTCGATGGGTTCAGTAATAACTACCTGCCTCCCATCAACGTGCCGTTTTCCGACATCGTGCGCTGGTACCGTGAAAGCAAGGGCAAACCAGCCGCTCCGTCGCAGTTCGTGCAGGGTTATCACTTTCCGCTGGTGAAGACCGACACGGCGTTCCTGCGCAGCAATCGTACACAAACCACCTATACCTGGATCGGGCATGCCAGTGGGCTGGTGCAAATGGGCGGCATCAATCTGCTCACCGATCCGATCTTTTCGGAGCGCGCCTCGCCTTTTTCCTGGCTAGGGCCCAAACGCAAGACGCCGCTACCGTTTCCGCTCAGTGAGTTGCCGCATATCGAGGTGGTGGTCATCTCCCATAATCACTATGACCATCTGGATCTGCCCACGCTGAAAGCGCTCAGCAAGCAGCCTGGAGGTTCGCCTTTGTTCCTGGTGCCGCTGGGCATGCAAAGCTGGATGAAGGCGCAGGGTCTGGCGAACAGCCTGGAGCTGGATTGGTGGCAACAGACCGAGCTGAACGACGTGAAGCTGACCTTCGTGCCTGCACAGCACTGGTCGGCACGCGGCCTTGGTGACCGCAACCGGGTGCTGTGGGGCGGCTGGGTGGCGCAAGCGCCGAACTTCAGTTTCTATTATTCCGGCGACACTGGCTATTCCGCTGATTTTGCGGACATCGGTAGCCGCTTCGGCGGCTTCGATCTGGCCACCATCCCGGTGGGGGTGTACGAACCGCGCTGGTTCATCAAGAATCAGCATGTGAATCCAGAAGAGGCGGTGCAGATCCATCGTGATGTGAAAGCTCGCCAGTCCATCGGTGTGCACTGGGGCACCTTCGAGCTTTCTGATGAGCCTCTGGATCAGGTGATGGGCGACCTGCCCGCTGCCAGGGCCAGGCTGGGTGTGGCAGATGAGGCGTTCTTGCTGTTGCGCCATGGCGAGACACGCATCTTCGCTGGCCATGAGCGCCCTTCGCCATAATTCATGCTGAATTAAGTTTGACTGCCTAGAGTGTGCTTACCACCACATTCAAAGGAGTACATCATGACCCGTATGAACACCATGCTCAAGGCCGACTTCAAGCCGGTGCGATCCATGCTGCTGGCAGGCTTGCTGGCGACTGCCAGTCTGGGCCTTGCCCATGCCGATGACGACCCAGCCAAGATGCAGCGCATCATCGAGGCGGCTGGCCTGATCAGTGTCGAGCAAGCGACAGAAAAAGCCCTGGTCGCCAAGCCAGGTACTGTGATCGAAGTCGAACTGGAGGATCGCAAATGGCCCAAAGGCTGGGATTATGAGTTCGAGATCGTCGATGCGGCCGGTGTCGAGTGGGATGTGGACATCGACGCCAAAACCGGTGAAACCCGCAAGGTCAGCCGCGACTGGTTCTAAGGTTATGGTTGCTCTACAGACCCGCTCACCGCTAAGGTGAGCGGGTCTGATGATTTCTGGCATCCTGATTGCTTCACACACGACCATCTATACGAGCAAGTGCAAGGCCATGCGCATAACACCATTCCTGATCATTTCCTTGGTACTGGCACTGCCAGCCGCTGTCTATTACTGGCGTCTGGAGGCCTTGCTCTGGTATGGCTGGCACACGTACACGGCAGAAGCGCCTGCGGATGCCTTGCAGCTGCAGCATTACCAGGTGGTCATCGAAGGCGCCAGGATCGAAGGTCTGGCGGATGATGTTTCCGGCTTGACCCACAACCGCCATACCGACACCTTGTTCACAGTGTTGAACCGCGAGCCGGTGGTGGCGGAGTTGTCACTGGATGGCAAGGTGTTGCGCAAGATGCTGGTACATGGCGTGAAGGACATGGAAGGCATCACACATGTATCGGCTAATTTGTACGTGCTCGGTGACGAGAACGGCCAGCGATTGTTCGAGGTGGAGATCGACCAGGACACGCGCGAGATCGACGTAAGCGCGGGCCGCGAGATCTCGCTGGATTTCGAAAAACGCAGCGTCAACAAAGGTCTGGAAGGCGTGTCCTGGGACGACGCAGGGCAGCGCCTGCTGGTGGTGAAGGAGCGTGACCCCCTGCGTTTGCTGTCCGTCGAAGGCTTGCTGGAGCGCGCCCATGTGATGCGCATCAAGAACCTGCAGGCCCCGGTTGACGCCCTGATCGGCTTGCGTGACCTGTCCTCGGTGACCGCAGACGATAACGGCCATTTCGTGCTACTCAGTGACGAATCAAAGCTGGCCGTAGAATTTGACACCGCCATGCAACCGGTCAGCATGCTGGCGCTGTGGGCAGGCTTTCACGGTCTGCACCGCAATGTGCCACAGGCCGAGGGTATCACCATAGGCACGGACCGCAGCGTGTATATCGTCAGCGAACCCAATCTGTTCTATGTGTTCAAGCCGCCTGCCGGGTCACAGCAGGAATAGCAGCCCCGCCACCAGTGTGGGCAGCAAGGCCCCCAGCAGCAAGCCCAGCGCACCGATGGAATTGTCATTGAAGCCTGCTTTCAGCAGGGCCACCCCGGCCGGGTTGGGGGCATTGGCGATCACGGTCAACCCGCCACCTGCGACCGCACCCGCCACCAGCATGTACTTGGCTTCATCCGAAATCCCCACGATCAGCGAACCCAGATAGGTCAGCGCGGCATTGTCGGTGATGGCGGTCAAGCCCAGCGCGCCAAAGAACAGTGCCAGCGGTTCCAGGCTGCTGACGATGGGTTGCAACCACCACTGCTGCATGCCACCCAGCACCACCAGCCCGGCCAGGAAGAAGCCGACCAGCAGGCCCTCCTTGAGGATGAGGGGGTTCTGATAGCGCTTGTAGGCTTGTGTGTAGCCGATGAAGAACATGAACAGGCCCATGAAGATCACCGGGTGATGCGCAAACATCACGACGCCGGCCAGAAACAGCAGATGCACGCCACTTACCAGCCAGGGCACGGCCTTGTCCTTGCTCACATCCTTGGCGGCCTGTATGTGTTTGCGCAATAAAAAAGTCACCACCGTGGCGTTGATCAGCACCGCGATCGCCGCTTTCCAGCCGAAATTGGCCGCCATGAAGGCGCTGTCCCATTGCCAGGTGGCTGCCACCATCAGCACCGGCGGTGCGGCGAATGAGGTCAGCGTGCCGCCTATGGAGACATTGACGAACAGGACTCCCAGTGCGCCATATTTGAGCCATTCCGGCACGCCGCGACAGAAGATCTGCGGTGCCAGCATCAGCGCTGCCAGGGTCATGGCAGCAGGCTCAGTGATCAGCGAGCCCAGCAAAGGCACGGCCGCAAGCCCCAGCCACACCAGTGCGGTAGTAGTGGGGATGGGCACGATATTGGCGGTGATGGCCATGGCGCTGCGCACGAATTCCAGCACCGGGCGCGAGGCGGCTACCACCATCACCACGAATACGAACAAGGGCTCGGTATAATGCCGGGATTCGGCGTACGTGATCGCGTCTGCCCCGCTACCGACCACCGCCATCATGACGATCAGCACCATGGCCCAGAAGCCGAACACCACTTCCACCTCGCCTAGCAGATGGAAGATGCCACCGTGGGCAGGGTAGCGGTGCGCAAGGATCTCGAACGATTTGGCGCCGAAGGTGTGCAGCAGGGCAATGACAAACAAGACCAGACTGATCAGTTCTAGTGTGGATACAGTGACGGAGGCGGTCATGGTGATTCCTGATAAGTGGTGTATGAATTATCGCACGATGTGCTGGCAGTGACGACCTGGCATGGCTGGTACTGGTCAGGCGTGCTGTGTAGAATCGAGATCAGCTTACTGTAGATTGGAGATGTGACATGCGTTTGTTATTGGCAATTTTCCTGCCCTGGCTGCAGTTCTTCACCATTGGCCGTCCTATCGCTGGCATCATTTGTCTGATCCTGCAAGTCACGCTGATCGGCTGGATCCCGGCGGCGATCTGGTCCGTGTATGCACTCAGCGAATACAACACGGACAAGAAGCTGGACCGCCTGCGTGGCGGTGATTGAGCGGAGATGACCATGAAAAGTTATCGCAAGGAACTCTGGTTCAATCCGCCCACGCGCGTGGCCTTCATCAACATCACCGGACAGGTGCAGGAATGCTTGCGTGAAAGTGGTGTGCGTGAAGGGTTTGTGCTGGTGAACGCCATGCATATCACCGCCAGCGTGTTCATCAATGATGACGAGCGCGGCCTGCATCATGACTACACCCAGTGGCTGGAAAAACTGGCACCGCATGAGCCCATCAACAGTTACCGCCACAATGACACCGGCGAAGACAATGCCGATGCGCACATGAAGCGTCAGGTGATGGGGCGTGAAGTGGTGGTGGCGATCACCGAGGGGCGTCTGGATTTTGGCCCTTGGGAACAGATCTTCTACGGTGAGTTCGATGGCCGCCGTAAAAAGCGCGTGCTGGTGAAGATCATCGGCGAATAGTCGCTGTGACCATGTTGTGGTTTGAGCCTATCCGCCATGAGACGGGCTCAAACCGCGGATCTAACCCTGGATGTAGCTTTCCAGTTGCTTGATCAGAAACTGCTGGTAGGCGATGGTCTCCTTGACCAGATCGCCTATGGACAGGATGCCGACCAGCTTGCCGTCATCCACTACGGGCAGATGGCGGATGCGACGCTCCGACATCAGGTTCATGCATTCTTCCACGGTCTGGTGGGAGGTCACCGTGACCAGCTGTGTGGACATGATCTCTTCCACGCGCGTGGTCTTCGAAGATTTACCTTTGACGATCACTTCACGCGCATAGTCGCGTTCCGACAGGATGCCGACCAGTTTGCCGTCATCGACCACGGTGATGGCCCCGATGTGCTTTTCAGCCAGGATCACCAGTGCTTCATAGACCGTGGCCTGGCCTGACACCGAGTAAACCGCATTGCCTTTGGTTTCCAGCAGTTGATGGACGGTTTTCATGATGGCCTCCTCAATGTCGTTGTTGTTTTAAACAAAAATATACACCTTAATTTCCATGGGCTAAAGCAAAGCTTGACATTGTTAGCTTCCTAACTATAATGTGGCTAACTATGTTGCAATTACGTGACCTTCCTACGCCGGAAACCCTGCAGAAATTCGCGCAGCGCTACCCGGAAGCTGACATCAGCGCCATCTCCAGCTTTCTGCATCTGTTGCGTGTGGCGACCGACCTTTCCAGCGCGCTGGACGAATGCCTGCAGCGCCATGGCTTGTTGCAAGGCCGTTGGTGGGTGTTGATCCTGCTGATGCGTGAAGAGAGCCTGTCATCGATGCCGTCTACACTGGCAGACAAGGCCGGTGTCACACGCGCCACCATGACCGGTCTGCTGGACGGGCTGGAACGCGATGGGCTGGTGGAGCGCATCTTCGACGCACAAGACCGCAGGCGTGTGTCGATACGCCTTACCGCCAGTGGCCAGGCCAGGCTGGATCAGGTGATGCCGGATTATTACTCCCGATTGCGTCTGTGCATGGCGGGCCTGGATGAAGCGCAACGCGCCCAGTTGCAAGCCATGCTGGGGCATATCGCCAGCAATGTGGACGCATTCACGCGTTAGGCGTTGTTGTTGGCCAGCGTTTGCGCCATGTCCTGAAAACACCGCTTTATTGCCTCAATGGTTAGCTGGCTAATTATTTTATTTGTTTGATTCAAAGGAGAGCATCATGAAGATCGATAACGGTAATGTCGAACTGCAAGCCCAGTTCAGCGAGATGAATGCCCAGTGGGATGCCGCGTTCAACAGCCAGCAGGCCACGCTGGTAGCGTCGTTCTATGACGACGAAGCGACCGTGCTGCCGGCAGGTGCTGCGCAAGTGAGCTGCGGAAAATCCATACTGGAATTCTGGACCAATACCCTGGCGCAGGGCATCGTCGACCACAAGATCGAGCTGATCGAAGCGGGCGGCGATGAGCAGTTCGCGTTCCAGCGTGGTCTGTGGAGCGCCGCAGCGGTGGACGCACAAGGTCAGCGTCAGCAGTTCAGCGGCAATCTGCACCTGCTGTACCGCAAGCAGCCCGAAGGTGGCTGGAAGATCTTCACTCATATCTGGAACTGAGCGGGAAGTTGTCGCCAATTGGGACGTAAGCACCGAGCAGAAAGTCAGCAATAGATGGCCTGGAAGTCAGAGACCGTGCGTGCCTTTGCTGCACTGTTGTTGTTGACCCTGTTGTGGGGCTACAACTGGGTGGTGATGAAAGGCGCATTGCAGTATGCCGGTGCATTCCAGTTCGGCGCCTTGCGCACCTTTATCGGTGCCTTGTGCCTGATGGCCCTGCTGCTGGTGTTACGCAGGCCGCTGCGTCCGCGCGAAGTGCCTACCCTGATCGTGCTGGGTATCCTGCAGACCTGCGGCTTCACCGGCCTCATCATCTGGGCGCTGGTGGAAGGCGGCGCAGGCAAGACTGCCGTGCTCACTTATACCATGCCCATCTGGGTGCTGCTGCTGGCTTGGCCTCTGCTGGGTGAGAAGGTGCGTGGTGCCTGGCAATGGCTGGCGGTGATCTCCGCGTTGACCGGCCTGTTGTTCATCCTGGATCCGCTGCATCTGGGCGCCGACATGTTCAGCATGATGCTGGCCACGCTGGGCGGCGCGTTCTGGGGCTTGTCGGTGATCGTTGCCAAGAAGTTGCACAAACGCGCGCCCGATCTGGATCTGCTGTCACTGACGGCCTGGCAGATGCTGTTCGGCTCACTGCCGCTGGTGGCGGTGGCGCTGCTGATCCCCGCACCCCCTATCCAGTGGACTGCGGGCTTCATCGGCGCCGTAGCCTTCAATGCGGTGCTGTGCAATGCGCTGGCCTGGCTGCTGTGGCTGTATGCCTTGCAGCGTCTGGAAGCCGGTGTGGCCAGCATGGCCTCCATGCTGGCGCCGGTGATCGGCGTGCTGGCCGCCTGGCTGCAACTGGGTGAGGTACCAGTCCCCAGTGTAGCGTTCGGCATGCTGTTGATCGGTGTGGCGCTGGTGATCATCTCAGTGCAGACCATGCGCCTGCACAAGGCAGTGGAGCCTGCCATGGGGCAGGATTGAACCCGGTCGGGCTTATCTGCTTCAAGCGCTATGGTAGAATCCGGGCAGTTACGAATTGAAGGGTTCTACACATGGCAGGTCATTCCAAATGGGCCAATATCCAGCACCGCAAAGGCCGTCAGGATGCCAAGCGCGGCAAGATATTTACCAAGCTGATCAAGGAAATCACCGTGGCGGCCCGCCTGGGCGGCGGTGATATCAATTTCAACCCGCGCCTGCGCGCTGCGGTGGCTGAAGCCAAAGAAGAAAACATGCCGGCCGACAACATCACGCGTGCCATCAAGCGGGGTACCGGTGAGCTGGAAGGCGTGAGTTACGAAGAGATCCGCTATGAAGGCTATGGCATCAACGGTGCCGCCATCATCATCGACTGCCTCACCGACAACAAGCAGCGTGCCGTCGCCGATGTGCGCCATGCGCTGACCAAATACGGTGGCAATCTGGGTACCGATGGTTCGGTTGCCTTCCTGTTCACGCATTGTGGCAGCCTGGTGTTCGAGCCAGGCACCAGCGAAGACGCGGTACTGGAGGCAGCGCTGGAAGCCGGTGCGCAGGACGTGATCACCGACGATGACGGCAGCGTGGAAGTGCTGACCGCCCCGGCTGATTTCAGCGCTGTCAAAGAGGCGCTGGAGCAGGCCGGCTTCAAGGCGGTGTTTGCAGAAGTGACCATGAAGCCGGGCAACGAGACCGTGTTCACCGGTGACGATGCCGTCAAGATGCAGAAGTTGCTGGACGCGCTGGACGATCTCGACGACGTACAGGACGTTTACACTACCGCCGTCATCGAGGGCTGAATGCAGTCCGCGGCTGACACCCTGTCGGCAACATGATGCGTATCCTCGGCATAGACCCTGGCCTGCGTTGCACCGGGTTTGGTGTCATCGAAAAGGTCGGCGAACAACTGCGTTATGTGACCAGTGGCGTCATCAAGACGGCAGCGGCCAAGGGTGAGGACACCGAAGATCTGCCGGCCCGCCTCAAGATCATCCTAGCAGGCCTGCAGCAGATCATCCAGTTGCATCAGCCTGAGCAGGTGGCGGTCGAAAAAGTCTTCGTCAACGTCAATCCGCAATCCACCTTGCTGCTGGGTCAGGCGCGCGGTGCCGCCATTTGTGCGGCCGTGCTAAATGACCTGACTGTGGCAGAATATACTGCATTGCAAGTCAAACAAGCGGTGGTCGGCAATGGCCACGCTGCCAAGGAGCAAGTACAGGAAATGGTCAAACGTCTGCTCAATCTGCCCGCCGCACCCCAGGCCGACTCGGCTGATGCGCTGGCCTGTGCCATCTGTCATGCGCACGGCGGGCAAGGCATGGGCAAGCTGGCTACCGCTGGTTTTCGTGTGCGCGGCGGGCGTCTGGTATGAAGTCACTTCTGTCCTTGGCCATGTTCCGCGCTGAAACATCAATGATGAAACGCCTGTTCAGTCCGGTGATGAGGTGCGTGCCGTGATCGGTCGTCTCAGTGGCATCCTGCTGGAAAAGACCCCGCCCCATGTGCTGCTGGATGTGCACGGCGTGGGCTACGAATGCGAAGTCTCCATGAGCACCTTCTATGCATTGCCTGCGGTCGGCGAAAAACTGGTGCTGCTGACCCAGTTCATCGTGCGCGAAGATGCACAATTGCTGTACGGTTTTGGTACGGAACGGGAGCGTGCCACCTTTCGCCAGTTGCTCAAGGTCAATGGCGTAGGTCCCAAAATGGCGCTTGCCATCCTGAGCGGCCTGTCTGTCGATGAGCTGATCCAGACCGTGGCCATGCAGGATACCGCCATGCTGACACGTGTGCCCGGCGTCGGTAAAAAGACCGCTGAGCGCCTGTTGCTGGAACTCAAGGATAAATTCACAGTCGGTCTGATTATGCCTGCTGCACCACAATCCGCCGAAGGCGATGTATTGAGCGCTTTGGTCGGCCTGGGCTATCAGGAACGCGAGGCGCTGGCGGCCGTCAAGTTGCTGCCCGCCGATGTCACCTTGGCGGATGGCATCCGCCTCGCCCTTAAATCGCTGACCAAGCGCTGAGCCCATGATAGAAACCGACCGCCTGATCGCCGCCAACCCGCTGAGCCAGCAGGAAGAGGCGCTGGAACGCGCTTTGCGTCCCAAGGTGCTGGACGAATACATAGGCCAGGAAAAAGCGCGTGGCCAGCTGGAGATCTTCATCCATGCGGCGCGTGGTCGTTCCGAGCCGCTCGATCATGTGTTGTTATTCGGCCCGCCCGGTCTGGGCAAGACCACGCTGGCGCACATCATTGCCAAAGAGATGGGCGTCAATCTGCGTCAGACCTCAGGCCCGGTGCTGGAGCGCGCCGGTGATCTGGCCGCCTTGCTGACCAATCTGGAGCCCAACGATGTGCTGTTCATCGATGAGATCCACCGTTTGAGCCCGGTGGTGGAAGAGATCCTCTACCCGGCCATGGAAGACTACCGGCTCGATATCATGATAGGCGAAGGCCCGGCCGCACGTTCGGTGCGCCTGGATCTGCCGCCGTTCACGCTGGTGGGCGCCACCACACGTGCCGGCATGCTCACCAACCCCTTGCGAGACCGTTTCGGTATCGTGTCACGTCTGGAGTTCTACACTGCAGACGAGTTGGCGCGGATCGTGCATCGTTCTGCAGGTCTGCTGGAAGTGCCCATGGTGGACGCCGGTGCTTTGGAGATCGCGCGGCGTTCGCGCGGCACACCGCGTATCGCCAACCGGCTGCTGCGCCGTGTGCGTGACTATGCACAGGTCAAGGCCGATGGCGTGGTCACGTCCGATATCGCGGACGCTGCCCTGAAGATGCTGGACGTGGACAAGCTGGGCTTCGACCTGATGGACCGCAAGCTGCTGGAAGCGGTGCTGGAGAAGTTCGGTGGTGGTCCGGTGGGGCTGGATAATCTGGCCGCGGCCATCGGTGAGGAGCGTGACACCATAGAGGATGTGCTGGAGCCCTACCTGATCCAGCAGGGCTATCTGATGCGTACCCCACGTGGCCGGGTGGCCACGCGGCTGGCCTATCAGCATTTTGGTCTGGCCTTGCCGGACAGCCTGGCCTCGGGAGAGTTATGGCAACAGTGAATGCGTTCAGCTGGCCGGTGCGGGTCTATTATGAAGACACGGACGGCGGCGGTGTCGTTTACCATGCCAATTATTTGAAATACATGGAGCGCGCGCGCACCGAATGGTTGCGTCGGCTTGGTTTTGAGCAGACCGCGTTACGCACCGGGCAGCATGTGCTGTTCGTGGTGCGGCACCTGGACATGCGTTTTCAGTTGCCGGCCGTATTCAACGATCTGGTAAACGTGCATACCCGCTTGCTGCAGGTGGGGCGCAGCCTGCTAGTGTTCGAGCAGCGCATCGTGCGTGACGATGTGCTGCTGACGCTGGCCCGTGTCGAGGTGGTGTGCGTGCATGCGCAGCACTTCAAGCCCGTCAGCATTCCCGCTAATATCCGACTCATATTGAATCAAATGGAGCTTGCATGAACTTGACTGACATACAACCTGCCGCCGACATGTCCATCGTGTCGCTGGTCACTGGCGCCAGTGTGCCGGTGCAACTGGTGATGCTGTTGCTGTTGCTGATCTCGCTGGCTTCCTGGTGGTACATCTTCATCAAGGTGTTCGTGTTGCGCCGGGCTTCTGAAGAAGCCGAGGATTTTGAAGAGACTTTCTGGCATTCCAGTGATCTGGATCAGCTTTATCAAGGATTGACTGCGGGGCGTCGCACGCCCAAGGGCATGGCCAGCCTGTTCGAAGCGGGCTACCGCGAATTCAGCCGCTTGAAACGTCAGGGCGGCCTGGATGCCACGGTGACCACTGAAAGCGTGCGCCGTGCCATGCGCGCCGCTTATAACCGCGAGATGGATCATCTGGATGCCCATCTGCCTTTCCTCGCATCGGTGGGTTCAGTCAGCCCTTATATCGGTTTGCTGGGTACGGTGTGGGGCATCATGAATGCGTTCCTCGGCCTCTCCAACGTAGCGCAGGCGACACTGACCCAGGTGGCGCCTGGCATCGCGGAAGCGCTGATCGCCACGGCGATCGGCCTGTTCGCTGCCATCCCGGCGGTGATCGCCTATAACCGCTTCGCTTCCTCGGTGGACAGGCTGGCGATACGTTACGAAAGCTTCACCGAAGAATTCACCAACATCCTGCACCGCAAGGCCTGAGCATGCGCAGCCAACGCAAACGCCGCATGATGAACCAGATCAATGTGGTGCCATATATCGATGTGATGCTGGTACTGCTGGTCATCTTCATGGTGACCGCGCCCTTGACCAACCCCGGTGTGGTGGAGCTGCCACAGGTGGGTCAGGCCCTCAAGCAGCCGAGTGCGCCGCCACTGGTGCTTAGCGTCAAAGCCAACAAAACGCTGTGGCTGGACGGCAAGGAGATGCCGCGCGATGAGCTGTTGTTCGCCATCCGCACTGCGCTGGAAAAGGATCCGCAGCGTTCCGTGGTCATTGCGGGCGATAAGAACGTCAAGTATGACGATGTGATCGGTGTGATGGACCTGCTCAAGCAAAACAAGGTGGAAAAAGTCGGCTTGCTGTTGAAGCCGGCAGGTGGCTGAGGTCGTGATGATACGTCAACGTGAACAGGCGCTGGCGGCACGCGCCGGTGCCATGGCTATCGCGGTGCATGCACTGTTGCTGCTGGTGCTGGTGTTCAGCTTCAACTGGAAGAACGTGCAGCCCATGAACGTGGCCCAGGTGGAGCTGTGGGACAGCCTGCCGGAACCAGTCCCTGCCCCCAAGCCGCTGCCCGAGCCTGCGCCTGTGCCGCCTGTCCCGGAAGTGAAGCCTGAGCCGCCACCGCCAGTCCCCGAGCCGGAACCGGAGATCGTGATCAAGCCTGAGCCACCCAAGCCGGAAGTGAAGCCAAAAGAAAAGCCCAAGCCGGAGAAGCCCAAGCCTGACCCTGCCGTCAAGCAGCGGGAAGAGGAAAAGCGCAAACTGGAAGAGTTGCAGAAGATGTTCGCTGAAGAAGACAGGGCCACTCAGCCCGCGCCCGCCAAGGCGGCCCCGGCAGGGCCCACGTCCGCAGCGAATGCGGGTGAAGTGGATAAGTACGTGGCCAGGATACGTGAAAAGATCCGTGGTAATGTGAATAAACAGTTGTGTGGCGAAGGCCAGCCCGAGCTGGAATTCCAGATCGCCATCCTGCCAACAGGGCAGCTGAGTCGTGACCCGGTGATGCTCAAGGGCAGTGGTAACCCCGCGTGCGATCAGGCGGTGGACCGTGCCATTCGGGCTTCGGACCCTTTACCCGTGCCGAACGACCCCACCTTGTTCAGCAATTTTCGTAACCTGAAATTGAAATTTAGTCCTAACGGCGGCAGCTAGTTTGTTAGAATGGTGCCTGCGACTTGGTATGCAGGCTGGTGCATTTTGCGCTGGGGAACTTTTAATTCTTGAACTGCCCTAAAAATACTATGATCAAATCATTTTCCATGTTTCGCCTCTTCTCTTTCTTTTTGTTGTTATGTCTGTCGGTGGGGGTGCGGGCCGAGCTGACCATCGATATCGTCGGTGGCGCTGCCCAGCAGATTCCGATTGCGGTCGTCCCGTTCGCCCAGTCACCCAGCCCAGGCGACAACATGGCGGCTATCATCGGTGCCGACTTGCGGCGTAGCGGTTTGTTCCGTGTGCTGGAAACACGTGGCGTGGCCAATCAGCCCAGCGATGCTGCGGGTGTACGTTACGCTGAATGGTCAGCATTGCAGGCGCAGGCCCTGACCGTGGGCAATATACAGACGCTGCCGGGCAATCGCCTCAAGGTGTCGTTCTATCTGATGGATGTGCTGAAACAGAATCAGCTGGTGGGCATGGAGTTTGAGTTCACCCCCGCGCAATACCGTATCACCGCCCATCGCATCGCAGACATCATCTACGAAAAGCTGACCGGTGAAAAAGGCGTGTTTGCTACCAAGATCAGTTACGTCACCCGCACGGCCAGCCATTACACCCTGCAAGTGGCGGATGCCGATGGTTTCAATTCGCAAACCATGCTGACATCGAAGGAGCCTATCATCTCGCCGGCCTGGTCGCCAGACGGTACCAGGCTGGCCTATGTTTCCTTTGAAAAGAAAAAGCCCATCATCTATGTGCAGTCGCTGTCTTCGGGTCAGCGCTATGTGCTTGCCAACTTCAAAGGTAACAACAGTGCACCATCCTGGTCGCCAGATGGTAAACGGCTGGCTATCGTGCTCAGTCACAGTGCCAATTCGCAGATCTATACCATCAATGCAGATGGCACAGGTTTGCAGCCGATCACGCGCAGCAGCACCATCGACACCGAGCCGGTATGGGCGCCGGACGGTCAGACCATTTACTTCACTTCCGATCGTGGTGGTAGCCCGCAGATCTATCGCGTGCCTGCGCAAGGCGGTAATCCACAACGCGTTACGTTCAGTGGCGGTTATAATGTTTCGCCCAGAGTGTCGCCAGATGGCAAACTACTTGCTTATATCGGGCTGGTCGAGGGGCGCTTCCGAGTCGCTGTTCAGGAGCTGACCAGCGGCCAGGTTCGAGTGCTGAGCGACACTGCGAAAGATGAATCGCCGAGTTTTGCACCCAACAGTCGCATCATCTTGTATGCGACCAATGTGGGTGGTCGGGGCACATTGGCAGCAGTTTCTGCTGACGGTAGCGTCAAGCAGCGCCTGAGTGAATCGGGCAGTAATGTGCGTGAACCCGCATGGGGTCCTGCCAGTAAGTGATTTTAATGAGCGCGTATCAAACTGATACGGCCGCTATTTTTTATGTTTGAATCAAATCAAGGAGCGTAATAATGAATAAACAATTGATGGCAAGCCTGCTGGTCGTTCTGCTGCTGGGTGCATGTTCCAACAAGGCAGCCAAGGACGCATCGGCCCCTGTCGCTGACAAGAGCCCAGCCATGGCGGACACCGGCGCACCAGCTGCAGGCGGTGATACCGTTGCATCCGTGGTGGCAGATGATGAATCCGGCAAGAGCGCGCTACTGAACGACCCAAGCAGCATCCTCTACAAGCGCAGCATCTATTTCGATTACGACAGCGACACCATCAATGCTGAGTACCGTCCTCTGATCGAAGCGCATGCCAAGTACCTGCTGGCACATCCTAACGCACGCATGGTACTGCAAGGCAATACCGATGAGCGCGGTGCGCGCGAGTACAACCTGTCCCTGGGTCAGCGTCGTGCCGTGGCAGTCAAGCGCGTCATGAACGTGCTGGGTGTACAAGACACTCAGATCGAGACCGTCAGCTTCGGTGAAGAAAAAGCCAAGCTGGGTTGCGCAGCAGAATCTTGCTACAAAGATGACCGCCGCGTTGATATCGCTTACCAGGTAGAGAAGTAAGCATGCGGTTCCTGGTTCCGGGCCTACAGGCTCTTGTCGTCATTGGCGGCCTTGTTGCGGGCAGTGCACACGCGGGATTGTTCTCTGATGATGAAGCGCGCGACAAGGTCAACAAGCTGCAACAGAGTGTGGAAGCCCAGAACCAGGCCAATCAGGCAACATTAAGCAAGCTGGACAAGCGACTCAGCGATATTGAAGCGCTGGTCAAAGGGCAGGGCATGCTGGAACTGCTCAGCCAGTTGGAACAACTCAAGCAGGAGCTCAGCAAGGTCAAGGGTGATCTGGAAGTCGCCTCCCATGATGTCGATCTGACCCAGCAACGCCAGCGCGACCTGTATGCCGATACCGATGCGCGCTTACGCAAGCTGGAGGAATCTGGCCAGGCGGCACAATCCGCTGGAGGCTTTGTGGCCGTGCCAGTGGACGGTCAGCCCGCTGATGCACCCGCAAGCTCAGCACCGCCCACTACGAATACCCCCGTTTCCGCCGAGCGCGCGGATGAACTGAAAGCCTACGAAGCGGCACAAGGCCTGGCCAATGCCGGGCGTCATCGTGAAGCGTTCGATGCCTACGACAAATTCCTGCAGACCTATCCATCCAGCCCCTATCGCGCTGATGCTTATTACGGGCTTGGTTTCGCGCAGTTCTCCTTGAAGAATTACAAAGCGGCCATTTCTACCCAGCAAAAGTTGCTCGCCCAGTATCCGGATAGTGCCAAGCTGCCTGATGCCTTGTTCAATATCGCCAACAGTCAGATCCAGCTCGCCGACATCGGGGCTGCCAAGGTCACCTTGCGTGAATTGCTGGCGCGTTACCCCAACAGTGAAGTTGCGCCAGCTGCCAAGCGCCGTTTGACTGCACTGGACGCCATCAAAACCCGCTAGCGGATCTGCCGCTGTGCGTAGGCGCGGCGCTCCTGTTCATGAAACTGCGTATCCACGAAATCTTCCATTCCCTGCAAGGCGAATCGACGCGCGTCGGTTTGCCCACTGTGTTCGTGCGCCTGACCGGTTGCCCGATGCGCTGTGTCTATTGCGACACGGCGTACGCCTTCAATGGCGGCAGCACCATGCTGCTGGAACAGATCATGGCCGAGGTCGCCAGTCATGGCACACGTTTTGTCACGGTGACCGGCGGCGAGCCGCTGGCGCAGAAGCCTTGCCTGACCCTGCTCACGCAGCTGTGCGATGCCGGCTACTCGGTCTCGCTGGAAACCGGTGGTGCGGTGTCCACTCAAGATGTAGACCCGCGTGTTTCGGTGATTCTCGATGTTAAAACCCCGGGTTCGGGCGAGTTGGACAACAATGTCTGGGATAACCTCACGCGCCTGAAGCCGCAGGATGAAGTCAAGTTCGTGCTGTGTGACCGCAATGACTATGACTGGGCCAGGCAGCTGGTGACCGAGCGGGCGCTGGATAAGACGTGTACTGTGCTGTTCTCGCCCGTGTATGGCCAGGTGAACCCCACCCAGCTTGCGGAATGGGTATTGGCTGACCGGTTGCCGGTGCGTATGCAGTTGCAACTGCACAAGATCTTGTGGGGGGAGACGCCAGGAAAATGAAGCCCGCGGTCGTATTGCTGTCTGGCGGTCTGGATTCTGCCACCGTGCTGGCCATCGCACGTAGTCAGGGTTTTGACTGTTATTGCCTGAGCCTGGATTACCATCAACGCCACATCGCCGAGTTGCAGGCCGCCCAGCGTGTGGCGGCGGCGCTCGGTGCCGCCGCACATCGTACCGCCAGGCTGGATTTGTCCATGTTCGGCGGCTCGGCCCTCACGGACGACCTCATCGATGTGCCGGAATCGCCATCCGAGGGTATCCCGGTCACCTATGTGCCAGCACGCAATACCATCATGTTGTCGCTGGCCTTGGCCTGGGCCGAAGTGCTGCAGGCGCAGGACATTTTCATCGGCGTGAACGCGCTGGATTATTCCGGCTATCCGGATTGTCGTGGTGAATATGTCGCGGCGTTCCAGCGCATGGCCAATCTGGCTACCAAAGCGGCCGTGGAAGGGCACGCCATCACTGTGCATGCGCCACTGATCGATCTGAGCAAGGCGCAGATCATTCAGCGTGGCGTTGCCTTGGGTGTGGACTACGGCATGACGGTGTCCTGCTATCAGGCCGACGCGCATGGCCGCGCTTGTGGACGCTGCGATTCCTGCCGCTTCCGCAGTGATGGCTTTGCCCAGGCAGGGCTTGCGGACCCTACGCATTACCAGCCCGCTTGATGCGGCAATATATGCCTTGCCAAAGCATTAAAAAATAACGTAAAATCCGCCCCTTTCCGCAGATCTTCAAGAGAAACGTATATATGGTTATCATTCGACTGGCCCGTGGTGGCTCGAAGAAGGCCCCTTTCTACAGTGTTGTAGTGGCTGACTCCCGCAATCGCCGTGATGGTCGTTTCATCGAGCGCGTAGGTTTCTACAACCCGCTGGCCAAGGAAGGCCAAGAAGGCCTGCGCCTGGACAGCGTGCGTATCAGCCATTGGAAAAGCCATGGTGCTCAGCTGTCTGACTCGGTTGCACGCCTGGTCAAACAAGCGGCTAAAGCGGCTTAAGTAAGTCCGCCCGTTTTCAGTGATGGAGACGGCTGCAAGCCAGATGGTAGTGATGGGGCGCATCGTCGCCCCATATGGCATTTTTGGGTGGCTGAAAATCCAGCCCGACACCGAAACACTGGATAGTCTGCTCGATTATCCGGATTGGTGGCTGGGCAAGAACGGACAATGGCAGAAATATGCCGTTGAAACCGCCAAAATGCATGGCAATACGCTGGTGGTCAAGCTGGAAGGTGTGGATGACCGCGATGCGGCATTCGCCATGAAATCCAGGCAGGTCGCCGTGCCACGCGAGCAGTTGCCAGTGCCGGATGAGAATGAATACTACTGGTCTGACCTGATCGGGCTGGACGTGGTCAATCTGCAGCAGGTGCCCTTAGGCAGGGTCATCGATGTGTTCGAAACCGGCGCCAACGATGTGCTGGTAGTCAAGCAGGTGGCGGTCGAGCAGGCGACGAAGCAGGATGATAAGGAAGCAGAAGCGCGTGAGCGCTTGATCCCCTTCATCGCTCAGGTGGTGCTGGAGGTGGATATCACGGCCAGGACCATGCAGGTGGATTGGGACGAGACGTTTTGACCGCTGCCTTGCAGTTCGATGTCATCAGCTTGTTTCCGCAGATGTTCGACGCGCTGAGTCAGTCTGGCATCACGGCACGGGCGCTGGAAAAAAAGCTGTACGGATTGTCGCTGTGGAATCCGCGTGATTTCACCAGTGATAATTACAAAACGGTCGATGACAGGCCGTACGGTGGTGGCCCTGGCATGGTGATGCTGGCCGAGCCGCTGGAAAAAGCCATTGCGGCCGCCAAGGCGCGTCAGCAGCAGGCCGGTGTGCCAAAGAGTCTGCTGATCCACCTGTCACCGCAAGGCCAGCCGCTCAGTCATGCGCTGGTGATGCAGTTGGTGCAGGCGCCGGGGCTGATCCTGCTGGCCAGCCGCTATGAAGGGGTGGATGAGCGTTTGCTCGCCAACCAGGTGGAGATGGAAATCTCCATTGGCGATTATGTGCTATCCGGCGGTGAGTTACCCGCCATGGTGTTGATGGATGCGATTGTGCGACAGCTGCCGGGTGCGCTCGGTGATGCCGATTCTGCCAGCGAGGATTCGTTTGTGGATGGCTTGCTGGACTGCCCGCATTACACAAGGCCAGAAGAATACCAAGGCGTGAAAGTACCTGCCGTGTTGTTGTCCGGCAATCACGCCAAGATCAAGCAATGGCGCCTTAAAATGTCATTGCAGCGAACCCGGGACAGGCGCCCGGATTTATTGGCCGCAAGGTCGTTGACGAAAGAAGAATCTCGGCTGCTGGCTGAGCTTGACCATGAGCAGGTGGATGGCAAGCGCAAGCTGTAGCAGGAACAGGAATCTTCACAATTAAAAGGAACTGAAATGGCAGACATCATCAAGATGCTGGAGCAGGAAGAAATCGCCCGCCTCGGCAAAAGCATTCCCGACTTCGCCCCAGGCGACACCATAGTGGTTGGTGTGAACGTGGTTGAAGGTACCCGCAAGCGCGTACAGGCTTACGAAGGCGTTGTGATCGCCAAGCGTAACCGTGGTTTGAACTCCTCGTTCATCGTGCGCAAGATCTCGTCCGGTGAAGGCGTGGAGCGTACGTTCCAGACCTACTCCCCACTGATCGCTTCCATCGAAGTGAAGCGCCGTGGTGACGTACGTCGCAGCAAGCTGTACTACCTGCGTGAGCGTTCCGGCAAGTCCGCACGTATCAAGGAAAAGCTGCAGATCCGTGACAAGGAAGTGGCAGCACCAAGCACTGCAGACTAAGAGCGCTGCAGAACAAGCACGCAGCAGCACACGCTGCTTGTTGCATTGAAAAGCCCCGCATTGCGGGGCTTTTTTATTTGTGCTGTATTTTTGCGCTACCATGACGCATGAGCTTAGTCTTTGACGCTATCCTGCCAGCGCCGTTCGGCGCCATCGGCATACGTACTCAGGATGATTACCTGCTGGGCCTGAGCTTGTTGCCAGAAGTGCCTGCGTCAACAGAGGCGCAGGTCGCCGCGACGCCCTTCGTGCACAGTGTCATCCATCAGCTGCAGGCCTATCTGAACGATCCGCATGCCGGGCTGGATATCCCCATCGCCATCACCGGAACACCATTCCAGCGCCGGGTCTGGCGTGCCATTGCCAGTATCCCCAGCGGCGAAACACGCAGCTATGGCGAGCTGGCCGAGATGGTGGGTTCTGGCCCACGTGCCGTGGCCAATGCCTGTGGTGCCAATCAGGTGCCCTTAGTGATCCCCTGTCACCGCATCGTGGCGCGTCATGGCCTGGGTGGTTTCATGCAGGGAGATCCACGCGGTCTGCTTATCAAGCAATGGCTGCTGCAGCACGAACAGCTGGCATCAGCCTAGGCCGCGCTGTCATGTACCTGTTCCGGTTCGAGCGTCATCATGCCTGAAGCCACGCCAGACGCGAGTAGCGCGCTGCTGGACAGTTTCATCGATCACCTGTGGCTGGAAGATGGCCTGGCCAAGAACACGCTGGAAAGCTACCGCCTTGATCTGCTGCAGTTCGCCACTTGGCTGGAGCAGGAATTACATAAATCATTGACGGACGCGGATGCTGCCGATCTGCAGCATTATCTGGCGGTGCGCTTCCCCAATAGCAAACCGCGCACCATGGGGCGATTGATCGCCAGTCTGCGCCGCTTCTACCGCTATGCGCTGCGTGAGCAATTGGTGACGAATGACCCGACCGCGCAGCTGGATTCGCCCAAGCTGCCGCGTTCCTTGCCAAAAAGCTTGAATGAGGACGAGGTGCTGGCCTTGATCAATGCGCCCGATACCACACAGCCGCTCGGCATGCGTGATCGCGCCATGCTGGAGCTGCTGTATGCCTGTGGCTTGCGTGTATCCGAGTTGGTGGGCATACGCATGGCGGAGCTTAGTTTGCAGGAGGGTGTTATCCGCGTGACCGGCAAGGGCAGCAAGACGCGCCTGGTGCCCATGGGCGAGGAGGCGGTGAGCTGGCTGGCACGTTACCTGCGCGAAGCGCGTGCCGACATCCTACAGCAGCGTCTGAGTGATGCGGTGTTCGTGACCCAGCGTGCAGAAGCGATGACGCGCCAGGGCTTCTGGTTCCTGATCAAGCGCTATGCCCTGCTGGCCGGCATCAACCGGCCGATCTCACCGCATGTGCTGCGCCATGCCTTTGCCACCCATCTGCTCAACAATGGTGCGGACCTGCGCGTGGTGCAGATGCTGCTCGGACATTCGGATATCTCGACCACGCAGATTTATACTCATGTGGCGCGCGAGCGCCTGAAGCAGCTGCACAGCCTGCATCATCCGCGTGGCTGATGGCCTTTCCATGAGCGGGTGAATGGGTGCCTCAGGCTAGACGCCACTGGTGTTACGCGCTCGCTTGCCGTTCTATGCTGACACCCAGCGCTTTGAGCCCCGGCAGTATGCCTGGCTTGGCTACCTTGATCTTGACCCAGGGCGCCCCGAACTCCTTGAGGATAAGCTGACACACATGCTCAGCCAGTGCTTCGACCAGTTTGAAGCTGTGTTGCTGCAGTGTGTCGCGAATGCGTGACACTACCTGGCCGTAATCGATGGTGTCTTCGATGGCGTCACTCTGGCAGGACAGGCTGTGCGGCATGGCGATCTCGATATCCAGCACGATGGTTTGTGCGGTCATGCGCTCCCAATCCGGTACGCCCAGCCGGGTCTGTACTTTGACTTCGCTCAAAAAGATGCTGTCCATATCCATGCTCCGCTGTATGCACTGATTCCCGCGCAGGCGGGAATCCAGTATATTCAAGTCTGCTATATTCAAGTCTGCTTGGATTCCGGGTCAAGCCCGCAATCACGCACTATGCCATTTCAAGAGATATACAACATGAACGAGCTGGGATTTTTTTCGGTAACACTGGTGCCTGTGATCTGGATCGTGGCAGCGTATCTGCTGGGGTCCATCAGTTTCGGCATCCTGGTCAGCAAGTTGTTCGGCCTGCCCGATCCGCGTACCGTGGGTTCCGGTAATCCCGGTGCCACCAATGTACTGCGTAGCGGCAAGAAGTCTGCGGCGTTGATCACCCTGCTGGGTGACGCGTTCAAGGGCTGGTTCCCGGTGTGGCTGGCCTTACAGTCCGGCATGCTGATGTGGGTGGTGAGTGGCGTGGCGCTGGCGGTCTTCATCGGCCATCTGTACCCGCTCTACCATGGCTTCAAGGGCGGCAAGGGTGTGGCGACAGCCTTGGGTGTGCTGCTGGCCCTGTCCGGCTGGCTGGGCCTGGCCGTGTTGCTGACCTGGTTGCTGGTGTTTGCGGTGAGCCGCTATTCTTCACTGGCGGCGTTGGCAGCGGCAGCGCTGGCACCGGTCTATGCCTATGCGCTGCTGCCTTACCGTGATTATGTGTTCACCACCGTGGTGCTGGCCTTGTTCCTGATCTGGCGACATCGCAGCAACATCAAGAAACTGTTGGACGGTACCGAATCCGGCTTCGGCAAGAAGTGATCCCGGGCAATAATCCCGGGCAATCGTCCGCCCGGACCATCACCCCTTCAGGGCGTTTGCAGCTCTGCCAGATCCCAGCGTGGCCTCACCGTGAACGTGCCGGATAGATGCGAGGCTTCGGCTTTCAGTGCCTTGAGGCGCATGGCGCCCGCGAATGCGATCATGGCCCCATTGTCGGTGCAGAATTCAAGACGCGGGTAGTTCACACTGCAGCCGCGCTTCGATGTGACCTGATTCAGACGTTCCCGCAAGCGCGTGTTGGCGCCTACGCCGCCAGAGACAATCAGGCGACTCAGACCTGTTTTGCGTAGGGCATCCATGCATTTTTGGCTGAGCAGCTCGGTAACGGCTTCCTGGAATTCATAGGCGATATCAGCCTTGGTCTGCTCGTCCAGCGCCATGGGCTCGACGATGCCGTCTTGCCCGCTGTTCATATTTGCATGATCGAGCTGGGCTCGGGCCGATCGCAACTGTTCATTGACCAGCGTCAGCACGGCCGTCTTGAGGCCGCTGAAGCTGAAATTGAGGTCGCCGCTGTGCAGTAAAGGGCGTGGCAGTTTGAAGCGCCCGGGCACGCCTTTGGCGGCGATCTTCGCCACCGCCGGGCCGCCGGGGTAGCCCAGGCCTAGCAGCTTGGCAGTCTTGTCGAAGGCTTCACCGGCCGCGTCATCCAGCGTGTCGCCCAGCAGTTCATAGTCACCGATCGCGGAAACACGCATCAGTTGGGAATGGCCGCCCGATACCAGCAGCGCCACGAATGGGAACGCCGGTGGATTCTGTTCCAGCAGTGGTGCCAGCAGGTGGCCTTCCAGATGGTGCACGCCCAGCGCGGGTACGCCCAGCGCGAATGACAGCGAGGCCGCCACGCTGGTGCCGACCAGCAGCGCGCCAGACAAGCCTGGACCCTGTGTATAGGCGATGCCTTCGATGTCCTGTAAAGTGCGCCCTGCCTGTGTCAGCACGTGCTGGGTAAGTGGCAGCACGCGGCGGATGTGGTCACGTGAGGCCAGCTCCGGTACTACGCCACCATAATCGGCATGCATCTCCACTTGCGAGTGCAAGGCGTGCGCAAGCAAGCCCTGTTCGGTGTCATAAAGTGCGATGCCAGTTTCATCGCAAGAGGATTCAATACCCAGGACTAGCATAAATGATGTCGATAAAAGATTGATAAATCAGAGATTGGCCGCTAGAATATCAGACTTTTTCGCCCTAACCCAAGGAACCGACCCCGAATGTCTACTGTACGTGTCAAGGAAAACGAGCCATTTGACGTAGCGCTGCGCCGCTTCAAGCGCATGATCGAGAAGACCGGTCTGCTGACCGACCTGCGCGCGCGCGAATTCTACGAGAAGCCAACCTGGGAACGTAAGCGCAAGGCTGCTGCTGCAGTCAAGCGTCATTACCGTCGTATCCGCAGCCAAACGCTGCCAGCCAAGCTGTACTAATCGGCGATCCGTTCATGTCTTTGAAAGTCCGTATCAGCGAGGACATGAAGTCCGCCATGCGTGCCAAGGATAGTGCACGTCTGGGAGCCATCCGTCTGTTGCAGGCTGCCATCAAGCAGCGTGAAGTGGACGAGCGTATCGAGCTTGATGACCAGCAAGTCATCGAAGCCATCGAGAAGATGCTCAAGCAGCGTCGTGATTCGATCTCCCAGTACGAAGCCGCCAACCGCCACGACTTGGCCGACGTCGAGAAGTTTGAAGTAAGCGTGTTGCATGAATATCTGCCGCAAGCACTGACCGAAGAAGAATTGGGTTCCATCCTGTCGCAGGTGGTCGCTGACACCGGCGCGGCGGGAATCAAGGATATGGGCAAGGTCATGGCAGCGCTCAAGCCACTGGTGGTTGGGCGTGCAGATATGGGCAAGATCTCTGGCTTGATCAAGCAGCGACTGAGTGCTTAAGCGGAAACCAGCAGCCAACGCAGCAAACAAGGAGCCTGAGGCTCCTTTTTGTTTTTTGGGCTATCATCTTGTGTACAAGGAGGCCTTGCATCAGTGAGCAAGCTGGATGAACGGCAAAACGCGTGCAGCGCAGCCATCATGACCCCAAGGATGACGCCAAGCCGGACATCGGCGATGACGTCAGGCTTTGCAGCGCCGCGCAAGGTAGTCCTTCGTCCATATCGCCGCTTGGTCTGGGCTTGACTATGATTCCAGAGGCATTCATCCAGGAACTGGTCAATCGTATCGACATCGTCGATGTGATTGATCGCAACGTACCGCTCAAGAAGGCCGGCGCCAATTACCAGGCTTGCTGCCCATTCCACAACGAAAAATCCCCCTCGTTCACCGTCAGCCCCAGCAAACAGTTCTACCACTGCTTCGGCTGTGGCGCGCACGGCAGTGCTATCGGCTTCCTGATGGAATATCAGGGCCTGAGTTTTGTCGAGGCGGTGCAGGAGCTAGCCAAGATGGCGGGCATGATCGTGCCGCAGGAGCAGCGCGACCCTGATAAGCCGCAGGTCAAGCTGATGCCTGGTTTGCAGGAGGCCTTGCAGTCGGCAGCGCTGTATTACAAGGCGGAGCTGAAGAAATCGACGCGTGCCATCGACTACCTGAAGGGGCGCGGCTTGAGCGGCCAGATCGCCGCGCGTTTCCAGATCGGTTATGCGCCTGCGGGCTGGCAGAACCTGGCCACCGTGTTCGATGACTATCAGCACGATGGATTGAAAACGGTGGGGCTGGTCATCGACAACGAGCAGGGACGGCGCTACGACCGCTTCCGCGACCGCATCATGTTCCCTATCCATGACAGCAAAGGTCAGGTGATCGGCTTTGGAGGCCGGGTCATCGAATCCGAGGACGACGGCCCCAAGTACTTGAATTCGCCGGAAACACCCCTATTTCAGAAAGGTCACGAGTTGTATGGCCTGTTCCAAGCGCGGCGTGCGATCCGTGAAGCGGCATGCGCGCTGGTGGTCGAAGGGTACATGGATGTGGTGGCGCTGGCACAGTACGGCATCGATTACGCAGTGGCTGCACTGGGTACCGCGACCACGCCGTTCCATATTCAAAAACTGACCCGTCAGACCGACCACATCGTGTTCTGTTTTGATGGTGACGCCGCCGGACAAAAAGCTGCCTGGCGTGCGGCCATGAATGCCTTGCCTGCGCTGACCGACAGTTTGCGCCTGAGTTTTCTGTTTTTGCCTAAAGAGCACGACCCGGACAGCTTTGTGCGGGAATTCGGTAAAGAAGCGTTTGGCGCGGCTATCGAGCGTGCGTTACCGTTCTCGCAATATCTGATACAGCAGCTCAGCGTGGATAACCCGCTGCAGGCGCAAGAAGACCGGGTGCGCTTCCTGAATGAAGCCGAGCCTATCCTGCAGCAGATCCAGGCGCCGCGTCTGGCTTTGCTGCTACGCAAGCGGGTGGCGGAACTGGCTGGCCTGTCGCAAACCGAACTTGAGCAGAACATGCAGTTGAAGGCACCAACGGTGCGTCGCAGTGCAGGGGCACGGGCAGACCGCAGTGCACCAGTGTTGTTGGGGAAATTGCTGGAGATCCTGCTGCATGCACCGGAACTGGCAGTGCAGCTGGATGATGCGCTGATCGTGGGTGTCACGCCGGAGGCGCAGCTGTTGCGCAGTCTGCGCCGTGAGATCCAGCGTCAGCCCGGCTTGTCTTCCGCTGTGTTGTTTGAGCAGTTACAGGCGGAAATGCCGGAACGTTACCGGCAACAGCTCAGTGCCAAGATGATGGAATCGGTGGCACCGGAATTGCTAACCACAGAGTTCGAGGGCGCGCTGTCGCAGCTGCGGCGCTTGCAGGAACGCGAGTCTTCAGAGGCGGTGGATCTGCTGCGTATCGCGCAGGAGCAGGGTTTACAGGCGCTGACCGATGCGCAGCGCGCACTACTCAAGCAAAGTCGCTGGGGCCATCGCAAAGAGCCACAATAGTTTAAGGTATAATACGCGGTTTTCCGCAAACATCTGGATTGATGGAGTTGAGGTCGGACATGGCAAACGAGCAACAAAACGACAAGGTAGAACACCAGGGAACCGACGCAGAAGTCCGTCGCATGCGGCTGAAAACGCTGATCGTGCTTGGTAAGGAGCGCGGATACCTGACCTACGCCGAGATCAACGACCACCTGCCGGATGATGTGCAGGATTCGGAACAGATCGACGGCATCATTGGCATGATCAACGACATGGGTATCCAGGTGTACGAGGAAGCCCCGGACGCCGAGGTGCTGCTGATGTCGGACGCACCACCTGCGGTCACCGATGAAGATGCGGTGGAAGAAGCCGAACAGGCACTCTCCACGGTGGATTCCGAATTCGGCCGTACCACTGACCCGGTGCGTATGTACATGCGCGAAATGGGCACGGTAGACCTGCTCACGCGTGAAGGCGAGATCGAGATCGCCAAGCGCATTGAAGACGGCCTCAAGCACATGGTGCAAGCCATCGCCGCCTGTCCTACCACCATCGCCGAATTGCTGGCCATGGTGGACAAGGTCGAAAAAGACGAGCTGAGTGTGGACGATCTGGTCGACGGCCTGATCGACACCGATGTCGGTCTGGACGACGCCATGGTGGTAGAAGCCGCAGAAGCTGAAGAAGAAGCCACGGAAGAAGATGAAGAAGAGGACGATGACGCCGATGGCGCCAAGGCCGCTGCCATCTCTGCCGAGGCACTGGCCAAGCTGAAAGCCGAAGTGCTGACGCGCTTTGCCGTGATTCGCGAAGCACATCAGAAGATGACCGCCATCCTGCAGACCAAGGGTTCGCAGGACAAAGAATACAAAAAGCTGCAGGACGGCATCCTGGAAGAACTGACCGCGTTCCGTTTCTCCGCCAAGCAAGTCGAAGCCCTGTGTGATCAGGTGCGTGTCATGGTCGAAGAGATCCGTGGTCACGAACGCAAGATCATGGACTTCTGCGTGGATAAATCCGGCATGCCGCGCCCCCACTTCATCAAGGTGTTCCCGGGCCATGAAACCAATCTGGAATGGCTGGCCGGTGAACTGGCGTTGAACAAACCCTATGTCGAACGTCTGGAGCGCTTCAAGCACTCCATCGTCGACCAGCAGCAACGCCTGCTGGATATTCAGGACCGCGTCGGCATCCCGATCAAGGAACTGAAAGAGATCAACAAGCAGATGTCCACGGGCGAAGCGCGTGCCCGTCGTGCCAAGCGCGAGATGATCGAGGCCAACCTGCGTCTGGTGATCTCCATCGCCAAGAAGTACACCAACCGTGGTCTGCAATTCCTGGATCTGATCCAGGAAGGCAACATCGGCCTGATGAAGGCGGTGGACAAATTCGAATACCGTCGCGGCTACAAGTTCTCGACCTATGCCACCTGGTGGATCCGTCAGGCCATCACGCGTTCCATCGCGGATCAGGCCCGCACCATCCGTATCCCGGTGCACATGATCGAAACCATCAACAAGATGAACCGTATCTCGCGTCAGATCCTGCAGGAAACCGGTTTGGAACCGGACCCCGCCACGCTGGCCGAAAAGATGGAAATGCCGGAAGACAAGATCCGCAAGATCCTCAAGATCTCCAAGGAACCTATCTCCATGGAAACGCCGATCGGTGACGACGACGATTCGCATCTGGGCGACTTCATCGAAGACAACACCACCTTGGCGCCAGTCGATGCAGCGGTCTATGCCAGCCTGCGCGAAGCCACCAAGGAAGTGCTGGAATCCCTGACGGCGCGCGAGGCCAAGGTGCTGCGTATGCGCTTCGGTATCGAAATGAACACCGACCACACGCTGGAAGAAGTGGGTAAACAGTTCGACGTTACGCGTGAGCGTATCCGTCAGATCGAAGCCAAGGCACTGCGCAAGCTGCGTCACCCGACGCGTTCCGAGCGTCTGCGCAGTTTCCTGGAAACCGGCAACGATTAAGCAGGTCACGGCCCCCTAGCTCATGCTTGGTTAGAGCAGCGGACTCATAATCCGTTGGTGCTGTGTTCGACTCACAGGGGGGCCACCAAACAAAGGCTAGCGTTTCGCTAGCCTTTTCTTTTAGGCGCACTGCACGCGCGTGCGAGCCCTGCCTCACGCATACGCGCTAAATCCATTACCATGTGCTGATCCTTTACGAGACTCACCGCCATGGCCAAGCCCGTCACGCCCCCTTCTGTCTGGACTACGCTGGTGCAGCCGGACTTCGCTGCCTCCGCCAATTTCAACAGTCTGGCCGACCCGGTGGCACGCGCTTCGACCGTGGTGTTCGATAGCGTGGAAAAGCTGCGTCAGCGCGACTGGCGTGACAAGCAGCAATACACCTATGGCTTGCTCGGCACACCCACCAGCCGCAGGCTGGAGCGGCAGCTGGCAGCCATCGATGGCGTTGAGCACGCACTGCTGTTCCCGTCCGGCTTGTCGGCCATCAGTACTTTGCTGCTGGCGTTTCTAAAAGCCGGTGATCAGGTGCTGATGCCGCTCAACAGTTACGTGCCTGCGCTGGATACGGCACGCCTGTTGCAGCAACGGTTTGGCATTGAGTTGGCGTTTTACGATCCCATGCAGTTGGATACGCTCAAGTTTGCTGCCAACACGCGCCTGTTATGGGTGGAAACACCGGGCTCGGTGACCATGGAAGTGGCTGACTTGCCAGCGCTGGCGGCCTTGGCGCATCAGCATGAGGTGTTGGTGGCGATCGACGCCACCTGGGCAGCCGGAATCGCCTTGCCGGTGTTCGAGCTGGGCGCGGATCTGTCCATACAGGCGCTGACCAAGTACCAGTCGGGTGGCAGCGATGTGCTCATGGGCTGTGTCACCACGGCGGATGAGGGCTTGTACCGTACATTGTCTGAAACCGTGGTCAGCCTGGGCATAGGCGTGAGTCCTGAGGATTGCCGGCTGATCCTGCGCAGTTTGCCGCATTACCGCCTGCGCTATCTGGCGCAGGACCAGGCGGCGCGTCAGGTCGCCCAGTGGTTAAGTCAACACCCTGCCGTGGCGCATGTGTTGCACCCGGCATTGCCGGACGCGCCTGGCCACGCCATCTGGGCGCGTGATTTTACAGCGGCGGCCAGCCTGTTCTCGGTGGTGTTTCGTGAGGATATCCAGCAGCCAGCGCTGGATCGTTGTGTGGAAGCCTTGCAGCTCTTCCATCTGGGCTTCAGTTGGGGCGGGGCGGTCAGCCTGGTGGTGCCGTTCACGCGGAACCAAATGCATGCGGCCTACTCGTATGCTGGCCTGCTGGTACGTTTCTATATCGGTCTGGAAGATGCGCAGGATCTGATCCAGGACCTCGCACAGGCATTACAACCTTTGGAGAAGCGTTAATGGCACAAGCGGTATGGAACGGTCAGGTCATTGCAGACAGCGCCAGCTTTGAGCTGGTGGAAGGCAATGTGTATTTCCCACGCGCGTCACTCGTCCCCGCCTTCTTCCGTGACAGCGCGCACGAAACGGTGTGTCCTTGGAAAGGTACGGCTAGTTATCTGGATGTGGTGGTGGATGGCAAGGTGAATGCCAACGCTGCCTGGTATTACGCCAAGCCCAAAGCAGCGGCCAGCAAGATCACCGGCCATGTGGCGTTCTGGAAGGGCGTCACCGTCACACGCTAGCGCGCGGAACGCAGCAGGAACAGCGTGAATGCCGATTCCTGTTCATCCTGCCAGTGTTGCTGCAAGTGCCAGCCGCACGCCTGCGCCATGGCGATGAATGCGGCACTGCGGTATTTGTAGCAGCTCTCGGTGTAGATGGTTTCACCCGCATCAAACCCGAAACACTTTCCTGCCAGCTGTACCGATTGCTTGCGGGTGCTGACCAGATGCATCTCGATACGACCTTCACTAGGGTTGAAACGCGCTTCATGGCTAAAACTGTGCACATCGAAATCAGCGCCCAGTTCGCGGTTGGCTCGTTTTAGCAGGTTCTGGTTGAAGGCCGCGGTGATGCCTGCGGCATCGTTGTAGGCCGCCAGCAGGCGCTTTTCATCCTGCGTGGTGTCCACCCCGATCAATAAACAGCCAGACCCGCCTGCCAGCGCATGGAACTGCTCCAGCAAGCGTGCCGCCGCTTCTGGATGGAAATTACCTATGGTGGAGCCGGGAAAGAACACCAGGCGTTCGCTATCGATAGGCAGGTCTGCGGTGTTGATGGCACTGGCGAACCCGGCATCACTGAAATCTCCCACCAGCGGGTGTATGGCAAGTGCGGGAAAATCGCGCTGCAACTGCAGGCTGACCTCATGCAGAAAGTCAGCGGAGATGTCCATGGGCACATAGGTTTGTAGTAGAGGCAAACCTTGTAGCAGGGCGCGTGTTTTCACGCTGGCGCCACTGCCGGGCTCGATCACACACTGTATGCCGGGCTTGATCCGTGCCAGCGCGGGCACTACTTCTGCGAGCAGACGTGTTTCGACCCGCGTCGGGTAGTACTCTGCGGTACGGGTGATGGCCTCAAACAGCAGCGAGCCTGCTTCGTCGTAGAACCATTTACAGGGGATGCTTTTCTGCGGCTGTGACAAACCGTACAGCACATCGTGACCAAAATCGTTTGCAGTGTCGATCTGCTCTGCGGGTAGATTCATCCATCAGCCTTGTTCTGCCAGCCGCAAGCCGGTGAATTGCCAGCGCTGGTGGGGTGCAAAGAAATTACGGTAACTGGCACGCGCATGGCCTGCAGGTGTCGCGATTGAAGAGCCGCGCAGCACGTACTGACCGTTCATGAACTTGCCGTTGTACTCCCCCACCGCACCCGAACGTGTCTGAAAGCCCGGGTAAGCGATATAGGGGCTGGCCGTCCACTGCCAGGCCTGACCAAACAGATCATGCATGGTCGCTTGCTTTGGTCGCGCCAGGTCAGCAAACCTTGCATGCGCATGCGCTGTGTCAGCACTGGATGAGCGCGCGGCATGCTCCCATTCGGCTTCTGTAGGCAGGCGTTTACCTGCCCAGCGTGCATACGCATCGGCTTCGAAGTAGCTGATATGGCGCACCGGGGCAGCCGGGTCTACAGGCTGCAGCCCGTGCATGCCATAAGCGGCGTAGCCAGCGTGCTGGTCGCGTTGCCAGTACAGGGGCATTTCCCAGCCCGCCTGTTGCCGTTGTTTCCAACCGTCTGACAGCCATAACAGAGGCTGTTGGTAAGCGCCCGCTTCCATGAAGGCCAGCCAGTCTGCGTTGCTGACCAGCCTGTTGGCCAGCTTGAAAGGCGCCAGGTAGTGTTTGTGGGCAGGGCACTCATTGTCGAAACAGAAACCCGCCTGATCATGGCCTATCGTGACCAGACCGCCATCGAACGAGAGGAAGTGCTGATCGCAGGCAGGCTGAGTCCTGCTTGTGGCAGGGGGTAAATAAGCAGGTAACAGCGGGTTCTGTGACAGGTTGTAGACCATGTCGGTGACGAACAACTCCTGATGCTGTTGTTCGTGCTGGATGCCAAGTTCCAGTAATTCCAGTGTGTCCTGGTCGAGCGCTGTCTGCATCAAGCTGGCCAGTGCATGATCGACCTCGGCGCGGTAATCGAGTATCTCGGCCAGGCTGGGGCGGCTGATCAGGCCGCGCCTGCCTTGTGGCTGACGTTGGCCGATAGTGTCGTAGTAAGAATTGAACAAAAAGCGGAACGATTCTGCGACCGAGGACTGCAGTCCGCGCGGACGCAGGATGAATTCTTCGAAGAACCAGCTGGTGTGCGCCAGATGCCATTTTCCCGGACTGGCGAAGTCCTCTGCCTGGATCTGCAGGTCGGCTTCACTAAGCGGCTCTGCCAGCGTGACGCTATGCTGGCGACAGGAAATCAGGCGCTGGTGCAGAAGAGAGGTGGTCATGAGTTAGGCTTTATTTATCGCGCCGTTTTTATTTATTGCGTGTTTATCACGACGCTCGTTTATCGCTGTACTGTTATCGCGGTACTGTTGCAGCGGCGCTGGTTTGTGGCAATACGGTCATCACTGCGATCGCATTTCAGGCAAGTTAACACAGCGGCTTGGCGTGCAAGTAGTGGCACTTGCACACATTAAGCATGTACTGCTTGAATCGTACCTTGAGGTGGACTGACGAAGCGGGCTGACGTTCCCTGCTGAACACAGAGAAATCAATCGCCAACAGAGCTCAACAGCCCGGAGATCAATAACGTCTGAGGCGCAACAACCAGCGTAGCTGTTTGCGGACGATGCGGCGCTTGCCGGCTTCCTCATTGCGCCAGATCTGCAGTTCGGTGAGGATACGTTCCGGTGTGGTGAATTTGCCGGTGATGCGACTGATATAGCGTGGGTATAGGATCAGGGTGGCGGCCACCAGTTGGTCCAGCGACAGTTGGCGGCCACGTCTGGCCAGCACCGGCGGCAGAATGTCATTATCCTGGGTCAGGCCCCAGCCTGCATAGAACGGCTGACCATAGGTCACCACCGGGATGCCGCGCATCAGCGCTTCAAAACCGGTGAGCGAGGTCATGGTATGTACTTCATCCACCTGGTCCAGCAGCATGTGCATGGGGATGTCAGTGATCAGTTCATCGCACCAGTGCGGTGCCTGGGACTCGCCTTTGCCGCGGCTGCGTAGCCCGGCGACAACGTCCGGATGTGGCTTGTAGATGATGTAGGCATCGCGGTGGCGAAAACGCACGTTCATGAGCAGTGACAGATTGCTGCGTATGCTGGTACCGCCATACTGGATGGAGGCATCACTCTCCACCTGGCCAGGCACCAGGATCAACTTCTTCTGCGTGTCTGGACGTTTCCAGCGCGCCCGCTCCACGGTGTTGTATTTGGTGATGCCGGTCTTGACGATCTCGCGTCTCAGCGCTTGCGCACGTTGCAGCAGGGTGTCATCGAACTCGGTGTTCTTGAGCAGCGATTCCAGTTCCGAAGCCTGGGTCGCGTCGTAGTAGATACCCTGCCGGTCGATGACCCAGGAACTGGGACGTGTGAGGTCGGCACCCAGGCCAACCGAGCGCAGAAAACCATCTTCGATGCGAATGATGTTGCTAGTGGGTAGCTGCTCTGCACGGCTACGATTGCCCCAGATCACCAGCGGGCTATCCGTGGCGATGCTGTGGGGCGAGCTTACAAAGCGTATCTCGCTGCCTTGCAGGAATGATTTGAGTATGGGCGCTTTCCAGAATGAGAAATTCATTGCCGTGATCTTGTCCGGCAGCCGCATACGCAGGCGACGTTGCAGGCCCAGCCAGCTGATGACGCGTTCCACCTCGCAGCGTCGGCCGGATTCCGGATCCACATAGCGTGGATAAGCAACCAGTGCAGCATGCACCAGCTTCAATAATTCAACTGGCTGACGGCGTGCCGGTGCGGCCAGCCTGTCTTCGGTCAAGCCCCAGCCTGCGTAAAACGGCATGCCAAAGGTATGCACAGGTTTGCCCCATAACAGGCCTTCGAAACCGATCTGCGAGGTGACCACATACAAGGCGGCTGCCCCTGCGATCAGGCTGGCAGGGTGGACATCATCACCCAATACGGTCAGGCGCGGCGTGTTTGCCAGCTGCTTCAGGTCGAAATGGCCGCGCTTACGCCCGCTAGCCACCTCCGGGTGCAACTTGAGCACGATCTGGCACTCCGGATTTTCGACCAGTGCGCTGGACAGCATGTGCTGGAAGGTCGCGGCATCGGCCATGCCGTGCTGGATGGAGGCGTCGCCCAGCGTCTGATCCACCACCAGCACATACGGGGTGGGCAGTGTTTCGGTGTAGTCGCGGTTGTGGTTGTATTTGGAGATGCGGCTGTCGCGCCATTGTGCGATCAGGCGGCGTGCCCGCTCCGCTGCGCGGGCGTCGAGCGGCTGGGGGATCAGTTCTTCCAGCAGCGAAGGGTGGTGGGCATCGTAGTAAATCCCGACAGGGTCGGCGATCAGGGAGAGCGTGGCGTCCTTGCCTGGCAGGTTCACCGAGCGCAGAAAACCCTCTTCCAGATACAAATAGGGGATCAGATGTTTTTCAGCATAATGCTGGGCGCGCAAGGAGGGCGCTTTCAAGCCCCAGCCGGCCACGTGTCCCAATCTTCCCGGCGCATGGAACCGGCTGATGAGCATGGTGGGCTCACCCAGCAGGGTCTCCAGATGCGGGATCCGGGATAAAGCTCTGGAAAACAAGCCGATCAATACGCCCCCTATTTGGCTAAATGGCGGGCTTTAGGATGCATCATCAAGGATGCTCAATCCTTCTTGTTGCCATTTGCGTATCAGCCTGGCTTCTTTATGCCAGTCATGCCGGGTCACGGCATGCTGCTTGCTGTCCGCTCTATGGTAACGCCCGCCCAAGGTCAATCCGGTACCGATGCCTGCAATATGCACGCCTTCCCAGCTACCTAACAGCTCACGCAAGAACGCGAGAAAAACAATACCTGCACTTGGTGGTGATTTCAGTTTTGCCACGATGTCACGCCACACCGGTAGTGGCACGGTGAGTACCGGGATGTTGTCATGCAGCAATGGCAGTACTGTGTCCCAGTACGACAGCCGGAAGCGCATATCAGGCCCGGTGATGATGCACCACTTCACTTTTTGTGGCGCATATCCACGAAACCCAGGAGCCATCACCCAGGCGTCGTGGTGGGTGCCGATATCGGCATAGGTGTCATCATCGGTCTGGAACAGATTGAAACGTATCACTGCACCAAACTGGTCGAACTTGTGCCCCATATTCTTGCCGGTCAGGCTGGCCGCGTTGCCCACGACGCAGATACCCGCGGACTGCTGCTGCTTGACCCAGTTGCCAAACGCTTCGCGCCATTGCGCTTGTTGCTGGTGGATCTCGGAGATCAGCGCCATCTTGGCTGACTTTTCCGGCAAGCTGGCTGCCAGGGGCGGGGTCAGCAGGCCGTTGGCGTTCTGGCTGAAGCAGGCCGGCATGATCAGCTCCGGGGTGCGCTCCAGTAAAAAGCTCAGTGCCAGGTAGTAGTCATAGTCATTGAGATTGCCTAATCCCTTCTGCAACAACTGTGCCAGCCGCTTGGTGAGCAGCATGCCCATGTCGCGACGGAATTCCACATAGCGGATCAAGGCGGGTGTGGAGCGTAGATGTTGCCAGGCGAACAGGTAGCATTTGAGGGAGCGGCGGGTGTAATAGCCTTTTTTGCGCAGTTTGACGGCAAAGTAAAGCGCCATCATCCCGATGGTGTAGTTCTTAAGCTCCAAGGCGCGTCTGGGCCACGTAGCCCAGCCATTGTGCGGATAGGCTGACCACATTCCCTTTTTCCAACACGCGCGCGCGTAATTGATGCACGCAATCGCCATAGAATGCTTCATCCTCGTAAAGATTGACCAAGTGGTCGAACCACGCTTGTTCATTGTCTGCGATCAACGCGCCTGCATCAATGAAGCGTTCCGCATCCGGGAATCGCGAGCAGATGGTCGGGATGTTCCAGAACCCGGTTTCCAGTACTTTAAGGGCCGATTTGCAGCGCGTAAAGGGGGTGGCTTCCAGAGGTGCCAGATTCACATCGGCGCTGCGTACATACTCATGGAATCTGTCGAACGGCACTTTTTCGCGACGTACGATCTGGTGTGGCTGGGCACGTAACTGAAAACTCAGCGGTCCGGTGACTACCAGCCTTGACTGCGGGTGGCTGGCCAGGAAGCGTTCCAGTGCTGGCGCAACACTGGCAAAGTCACGGTCATGGCTGGGTGTGCCCGGGTTGTAGGAGATGGTCCACTTTCTGACAGCCGCGCTGCGCTTAGCCGGGTCCTTGTGTGCCGAATCCCTGTGTAAAAGCGCCTTGCCTTCCCAATCGTGGTAAACGCCATTGGCGATCACGCCCACATTGGCATCGGTCCTGAGTCGATGGAGGTGTGCAGCGAGTGGCGTGGTGGATACAGTGAACGCATCGAAATAAGGCAGGGCTTGGAAATGCTGTTTGAACAAATGACGGGTTGCCGCGATACTCACCATGCCATTCAGTACGCCCGGGCTGTAATCAACGAAGTCAGGATCCATGATCAGGTCGTCGAAATCGGCGATCAGTATGGACTTGCTGCGGCGTAGTTTGGCCATCAGCAATTTGAAGCGCAGCGTGGCACGAGGGCGGTGAAACACGATCACATCAAAGTCGCGTAGCCATGGCAGTTGGCTGATATGGCAGACCAGAACCTCGTTGCCATGCTGTTTCAAGCCAGCGGCAAGATTGACGCAACGGTAGATGAACGAAGGGTCATCCTTGAACTTGGCGGCGTTCTTGTTGCAGGCTACCAGTGCGATTCTGTTCATGGGCATGTAGCCCCATGGAATGGCGTTCTGAACCGCAAGTGAATGAAATGAAGAAAAATGATATGCAGTCTACTTATAACGTTTTTATACCGCGCGCCAAGCGCTCGTGAGCCCATACTTGCCCGCAAGCTCAAACAGGATCGCCTGGTCGGTGCTCCAGCTACAGCGGCGCTCATTTGTCTTTTTACCAGATAATCACGCATCATTAAAATAACTTGTCTTGCAAGCTATCTCGCCCGGTCTGCATTTGCTGCCTGATTGTGGCGCGATATGGCTTGAAAAATCGCACCCTGTGGTCGGTGGTGGTAGGATACGGATACAACTTTAATGGAGTCTGTTGTAGCCATGCAAGGATGGTGTGGAAATTGCATACGCATGGCTGCCCTCGACAGGGGATTTTATGCAGATATCAGGCTTTAAAATTGCAGTGCATGGCGCGGCGCCAATCCTGGGCAGGTTCCAGAAATGACAACCTACCTTACATCCAGCAAAAAATCCAAATCGATTCAAACGATTGATATTCAGCATGGCCATACGGTTGAGGTTGTAATAAACGGCGGTCTTGGCTTGAGATCAAACGATCTAGGCTCCTTGCCTGCCGGTTTGTTGTGCCAATAAAATGCTGTCGCCCATGAAATGCCCCGTATTGGTGCGCTCAAGTAGCAGATGGGGTTGTAAATTGGGAGCCTGCGTTGAACAGTAGGCAGAATGTAACGCGAATGCGCTATATTCATTGAAGACTGATGATGAAGTCTAACGGACGAAAATTCTAACGGAAAAATAGATGGCGAAGACCAAAGCAGAGTTTCATATTGATTATGTCTTGGCGGATAGGGATGACCTGGTCGTCACCGGTTGGTACAAAGGCGATGCGACACTGGAATTGTTGCATGGTGAGCAGGTTGTCCCTTATCAGATATTGCTGGTCGAGCGGCCGGATGTCGGCAGTTATTTTGGGATCCGTGTCACTGAATGTTCTGGTTTCATCCTTTATGTGCAGGGCTACAAAGCTTCTGTATCGGATACGGTGCTGCATCTGAAAGACGAGTCTGGTCATTCGGTTCGTGCTGTTCCGCTGGAAGTGAGCCCGGATCAAGCGCCAGGCATGGAGATCGTAGAACAGTACAAACTGGGCAAACAGCTCCCGGAGACCTTGTTTGAAGAAAAGCTGATCGTTGGTGATCGCAAGTACCTGCTGCAGGAGGGACGTGAAAACACCAATGCCAGCGGTTACGTTGAAGTGCTGAAAGAAGTGCAGGAAAGCGGCGATCTGCTGATTATCGGCTGGGCGGCCGGTAAATTGCCGGATGCCTTGGCGCTGAAATCTGGCAGCCACGCGGTGATGCTGAGTAATTGTTTCAAATATGTCCGCAAAGATATTGAAGATGCCTTTGCCACTGCATTCGGACAAGGTTCCAAAAATGCTGGCTTTATCGTCGTGGTTCCGGCCGCTGCCGTTCCACATGAAAAGGCCGGCATCTACCTGGTTGACGAAGAGACCAACTCGGCTCGCCTGGTGGAAGAATCCAGCAATATCGAGCGTGGTGTCCCTTATGTCGATATTCAAACCTTCATGAACGGCATCTACACGCCGCAGCACACCATGGTGGAGCGCGTGCTGGCCGTGGACGGCCCCTTGTCGCATCACGCCAGACGCTCGGAGCGACACAATCAGTTTCTGATGATGGAAGATTATTCCATACGCGTGCGTCAGACCAAATCGATGCTGAACCTCGCCCTGATCGTCTCGGGGGATTATGAAGGTGATCTGCTCAACTCCATCATCTCCATGTGCACGCTGGGGCAAGCCACCCAGCAGATCAGCCTCAACATCTTCATACAGGGCCAGGAGCAGGAGATCGGCCGCATGCAGGCCATTGCGGAGCGCATGCATAATCTGTTCGGCTGTGCCACACGCGTCTTTTCCGGTTGTAATAATCTGATGCTGGGCAATATCCGGCATTCCTTCAGCCGCAATACCAGTGCCAATTTCCTGGTGGTGGATGCGCGCTCAGGGCTTGAATTATGTGGCCTAAAGACCATAGACCTGCACAATATCGAGTCTGGCAAGATCAACTTCTTCCGTGCGCGTGACGTGCATGGCACCTCGGAAAGCATAGGCTTGACCGAGCTTGGCAAATACCGGACCGAGTCCGAGTTGTCCGGCATAAAATCCAAGTTCAGCAGCGCCCGCTACGGGGCATTCGCCTGCAATGCAGAGACCTTCAAACAGTTGACCAACCTTGCACCTACCGTGCCCATGGACGAGATCGATTATCTGTATCTGGTGTTGCATATCCACAGAAAGCTGAACGAAACCTTCGAGGTCGAGGTGTATGCGGGCGGCCTGCCGTTTGCCAAGAACAAGAACAAGGTACTCAATTATCATGAGAGCCTGCACAAGGAAATCCAGATGTACGAACTAGCGAATGTGGGCGCCTAAACCATGAGAACCATTCTTGTTGTTTCCCATGCCCATCCTGACTTTTCCAAAGGTGGCGGTGAAGTCGCTGCCTACAATGCCTACAACGGTTTTCGTGAAGCCTATCCGGATTGCGACGTCCGTTTTCTGGCGGCGGTTAACTCCGGGGTGTTGCCAGGCAAGATCGTGCAGTACCGCGAGAATGAATACCTGCTGGGCGGCTGCGTGGAAGATCCACGCTTGCTTCGTAACGGCCACACGCAGGTGCTGGCGGCCTCCATCAAGGATTTTTTCAATAATTACGAACCGGAGCTGGTGAATTTTCACCATTACTTCAACATCGGTACCGATGCCATCATCCACATGCGGCGCATCCTGCCCAAGGCCCAGTTCGTCATGACGCTGCATGAATTCCTGGCGATCTGCATGAACGACGGCCAGATGATCAAGCGGGGTAGCACTTCGCTATGCAAGGAGGCGAACGAATTCTTGTGCGGCAAGTGCTTCCCGGAGCATGAGCTGAGCTTCTTTGCCAAGCGCAAAAACACCTTCATGTCCATCTTTGCGCTATTCGACAAATTCATCAGCCCGTCAGACTTTCTGCGTGACCGCTATGTGGCCTGGGGTCTGCCGCTCGAGAAGTTCGCTGTCATCGAAAACGGGCAGGCTGATGCCAAGCATGCACTGGTGGCTGACAGCGGAGTGGAAACCAGCACGGTCGATATCTTTGCCGACGACAGGGAAGACATCGATGCCAGTAGCCACTTCCCGGCAACGTTCGGCTATTTCGGTCAGATCAATCCCTACAAGGGGCTGGATATCCTGCTGATGGCTTTACAGCAGCTGGTGCGCGATGAATATACCGATCTGGTGGTCGAGATCAACGGTGCCAACATCGAAACGCAGACAGGGGAATTCCGCGATCGTATCAAGAAACTGGCCGATCCCTTGCTGGAGGCAGGTGTTCTGCGCTGGAACGGTCCCTATGAGCGCACCGAACTTGAGGTGCGCATGCGCCGTGCCGACTGGTTGGTAATTCCATCGATCTGGTGGGAGAACTCCCCGATGATCATTCAGGAAGCTTACATCCACAAGCTGCCGGTGATCGCTTCAAGCATAGGCGGCATGGCCGAGAAGGTGAAGCATGGTGTGACCGGTATCCATGTCACGCCGGGGGCGGTGACCGAATGGGCGGATATTCTGCGCAAGGCTTCCAAAGCCAAGAACCTGCATCACCGATTGAAGAGTGGTATCGAATTGCCGCCAGACTGCAAACAGATGGCGTTGGACTACATGGCGTTCTGTAACAGCACGCCTGAGACTGTATCAACCAACTGAAAGATAGGCACCCAATAATGGATCAAAAAGTTCATTTGCTTGACTGCACCTTGCGGGACGGCGGCTACTATAACGATTGGGACTTTGAGCCTGTCATGGTGGCCAAGTATTTCCAGGCCATGTCGGCGGTGTCCGCAGACTTTGTCGAAGTGGGTCTGCGCTCCTTCGAAAGTCATGGTTTCAAAGGCGGTTTCGCTTATGGTACGGATGATTTCATCCTGAACCTGCCTATCCCGGCTGGCCTCAACATCGGTGTGATGGTAAATGCCAGCGAGCTGCTTAAATACGAAGGCGGCCCTATCGCGGCCTTGCAGAAGCTGTTCAAGCCAGCCGCTCAGTCGCCAGTCAAGCTGGTGCGTATCGCCTGCCATGCCTATGAATTCGAAGCCATCCTGCCTGGTGTGGCCTGGCTCAAGCAGCAGGGTTACCTGGTCGGTGGCAACATGATGCAGATCGCGGATCTTCCTGAGCAGGAAATCGAGAAACTCGCCAATGCGGCCAGCCAGTACCCGCTGGATGCGCTGTACTTTGCTGACAGCATGGGCAGCATGACCCCAGATCAAACCACGCGCATCATCGGTATCATCCGTCGCGGTTGGGCTGGCGCCATCGGTATCCACACGCATGACAACATGGGCAACGCGCTGGCCAACTCCTTGCGTGCTGTGGCGGATGGCGCGACCTGGATCGATGGTACGGTCACCGGCATGGGCCGTGGCCCTGGTAACGTCAAGACCGAGCATCTGGTGATCGAGCTGGAGCAGTTCCGTCAGGTCAAGCCGGACCTCACCCCTTTGCTGTCAGTGATCGAGCAGCACTTCCGCCCCATGCAGGTGAAGTGCGGTTGGGGTACCAATACTTACTACTTCCTGGCTGGCAAATACGGCATCCACCCGACCTATGTGCAGGAGATGCTGTCCGATTCGCGCTATACCGAAGAAGACATTCTGGCGGTGATCGAATACTTGCAATCCAAGGGTGGCAAGAAATTCCGCGCGGAAGATCTGGAGACTGGGCGCAACATCCTCAACGGCGGTAGCGATGGCCATTGGAACCCGGCTGAACAACTCTCCGGAAAAGACTTGCTGGTCGTGGGTGCAGGCCCGAGCGCCAGACGCCATCGCGCCGAGATCGAGCGCTATATCCGCAACAAAAAGCCGGTGGTGATCTCCCTGAACACACAAGCCAGTATCAGTGCCGACCTGATCCAGCTGCGTGCGGCTTGTCACCCTATCCGCCTGCTGGCGGATTCCAAAGAACACACCAAGCTGCCACAACCCTTGATCACGCCGGTGTCTGCCCTGCCAGATAACGTCAAGGAAGTCCTCAAGGACAAGCCTTTGCTGGATTATGGTTTGTCGATCAAGGAATCCACGTTTGAGTTCAACGAAACGTCTTGCGTGATCCCCAACTCGCTGGTGATCTCTTATGTGCTGGCAATGGCTGCCAGTGGCAAGGCCAACCGTATCCTGTTGGCAGGTTTTGATGGGTACGGTGCCGATGATCCGCGCAGTCACGAACTTGATCGCGTATTCAGTTTGTATGCCAATGTTGAAGCCGCGCCGCCGGTGATCTCGGTGACACCCACCAAATACAAGATCGACACGACATCCATCTATGCACTGGGAGGCTATGAATGAGTAGCAAGATTGCGGTCATCATCCCTGCCCGCTACGAATCCTCGCGTTTGCCAGGCAAGCCACTGGTGAGTCTGGTCGGTGTGCCCATGGTGGTCAGAACCTACCGTCAGGTGATCAAAGCCTGTGACCCGGCCATGGTGTATGTGGCAACTGAAAGCGATCTGATCCGCGAGGTGTGCGAGGCGGAGGGCATCCAGGTGCTGATGACCTCCAAGGATTGCCTGACCGGTACCGATCGTGTGGCGGAATGTGCTGCGCTGCTGGATGCAGACCTGTTCATTAATGTGCAGGGGGATGAGCCGCTGTTTGACCCTGCGGATATCGAAGTGCTGCTGGAAGCAGCCAAGCAGTACCCAGGCGAGGTGCTCAATGGCTACTGTGCCATTCATGACGAAGCGCATTTCCGCAGCAAGACCACACCCAAAGCGGTATTCCGTCAGGATGGTCGCTTGCTGTACATGTCGCGAGGCGCGATCCCTACCACCAAGACGCATAGTTTCGTGAGCTCCTGGCGCCAGGTGTGCACCTATGCTTTTCCGCGTGCAGCGCTTCAGGCATTCAGTGCACAGGCCAGCAAGACCCCGCTGGAGCAGATGGAAGACATCGAGATCCTGCGTTTTCTGGAACTGGGTTGGGAAGTGCGCATGATCCCCATGTCAGAGAACTCCATGCCGGTGGACACACCGGAAGACATCGCGCTGGTCGAAGCGGCGATACGCCAGCTGGAATCGACTAAAGCCTGATAGCGCTTCAAACCAGCGCCGCGCCTGGAATAAACCTGGTCTGTTGTAGACACAGGCGCTGGCGCGCTGAACTTCAAGGAACCTATGCAACGCAAGCTTTCTGAATACCAAGCCCTCGTGTTCGACTGTGATGGCGTTTTACTCGACTCCAATCGTGTCAAAACAGACTCCTTCTATGAGGCAGCCTTACCTTATGGTGCCGGGCCGGCTCAAGCCATCAAGGACTATCACCAAAGCCGTGGCGGGATATCCCGTTACAAGAAGTTCGAATATTTCTTTACCGACATCCTGCAGATCGCGCCAGCAGCAGGCGAGATGGAAAAGGTCTTGCAGGACTATGCTAACTACGTGCATCAGGGACTGATGGAATGCGCCATCACGCCGCAGCTTGAAGAGCTGCGTGAATATAGCCGCCAAAGCAAATGGCTGGTGATCTCGGGCGGTGATCAGCAGGAGCTGCGTGAAGTGTTCGCTGCGCGCAACTTGAGTCGATTGTTTGAGGGGGGCATCTTCGGCAGCCCGGATTCGAAAGACGAGATCCTGGCAAGACTCATCGCTTCTGGTGAGCTGACTTTGCCGTCACTGTTCGTTGGTGATAGCCGCTACGATCATCAGGCCTCGACACGGGTCGGACTTGATTTTGTGTTTGCGGACGGCTGGACCGAGTTCCCGGACTGGAAGAACTATACTCAAACCCATGAAATTCAGATCATCACGCGTGTCGCGGATTTGATCGGCCGATAAACTGCCTGCGCCCCGGAGTTTCAGCGGCGCTATTCTCAGTGTGAATGATCGGACTAAAGTGTTATGGCAAAAAGCACAGAATCAACACTAAGCTGGACTATCGATACCGTTTCGGTCGAGAGTGACACGCAAATCGACTATATCCAGAATGCGGTGCGCAAAACTCAGCGCACGCTGGTGTTTACCTTTGCGAATCTGGATCAGGCTCAAAGTGGTGGCTTGGGCTATGGCGGCAAATTCTTGCTTGAGCAAGGCTATGACATCATTACGTTCAAGACATCAAGAAACAAAAATAACTGGTTCCAAGGTGTCAGCGCTGCAGCGTTTGAGAAGATAGAGCAAGCCATCAAGGACTCTGGCAGAAAGTATCAAACCCGTATTGGGTATGGTAGCAGCATGGGGGGCTTTGGCGCACTGGCATTCTCACGCATTTTGAAAATGGATATCGTGGCGGCTATATCACCGCAGATTGATATTTCTCAGGATTGGGATACCCGCTGGGGAATCTATGCCAAGAAAATAAAGTTCAATTACTTCATTAATGCAGAGGCGATCGCTGAGGATTGCCGTTATTACATCATCGCCGATCCTTATGATATGGATTTCCTGCATGCGTCCAGGTTTGCAGCAATGTCCCCTTATGGCAATGTGGAGTTGATCAAACTGCCCTATTCTGGGCATCCTTCAGGACATTTTCTGTACGAAACAGGCCAGCTCAAATCGTTGATGATGAGTGTGTTCGCCGGAAAACCTTATGATGTCTCAGGCACACGGAAGCTACGCCGTAGCTCTACAGCCTATCTCAGTACGTTGGGCGACGTTTGTCTGGCGAAACATAAGCCGAGCTGGGCTATCCGGCTTTACACCATGGCTATCGCGTTGCGCCCGGATTCCTTGCCTTCGGCGCGCCTTGAAAAAAGGATCGCCGAGATTTATTACGCAAGAAAAGATATGCAGAATGCGCTGACACATGGCCTAAAAGCGATCGATATGCAACCTGCGGACCAGCAGTGCCTGTTGTTCGCGATCGACCTTCTGTATGAGCTTGAAGATTATCAACAGGCGCTGGAAAGGCTTGAGATTGGCATTCAGCAAATGGTCCGGCCCAGTCATGTACTTGGATTGCATAAACGTAAGGCCAAGATTCTGGAAAAAATGGGAGACAAGGCGCAGGCTTATGCATACTTAAAGAGCGTGGTTGGCACTTTTGACGACCCGCAGATGGTGCTTAATCTAGCCAGGATGGAGTTCTCGAATAAAAGCTATGCCGATGCCCTGGAGAGGCTGAAGCGCGTTCCGGCAGGCGGGGATGAAGAGAAGTTTTGGCAGCTCAGGCTACGCGTGCTGTGCGCTATGCAGGATAAGCAGCAGGCCACTGAAGGTTTAAAGGAATACGTTAGTAAATTCAGTGCGGAAGATACAGAGTTTATTCAGGTTATCCAAGACAAGATAGCGAAGATGCAAAAGTCACCGATCCAAAAGTTGATCAATGCTGTGACCGGCAAAGGTAAAAAGAAACCATAGCGATCGGGTGGCATGGCCAGCCAGCTTTTGCTGGCGAGCCGAAGTGGCGTGCATACACATCCCCACCTTGCATCAAGTTGGCATTTCCTTCTGGAAATGCCAACTCAGGCACACTACTTACTTTGTGACAATGACGCTTTAGTTTGTAGCCAGGCAAGTTGATTCGGGTGTATACATCCCAAACCGCTGATGAATAACTTTCTAAAAACCCCGACTACTTCGTGTTCCTTGATTCTGACCGCTTCTTCACCAGCTTTCAGCCAGGACATCCGATAGAGCAGTTGCGCTACAAAGCATAGACGGTCATAGCACTCCAGCTCGTCCAAGCTCATTTCCCCAAGCATGTCGGCCAGCAGCTTGTAATTTGTCCATGAATAAGCCATGTAATCTTTGAGTGATTCCGCGCTTTCGTCGCTCAGATGAAAGTCGTGTAACAAGCGTACTGAATGACAGAACACCGGATATACATCTTGGCTGGAGGTAGGCGTGGATAACGCAGCAAGCTCAGACAGTGGATGCTTACCGGCAGCATCCAATAGCGCTAGACGGAGTGCGGGCACGCTGTAGGCCGGATCCTGACTGTGCTGTTGTATTTGCAGTCTGAGTCTATCCAGTAATGGCTTGGCCACTTTTGTATCAACCCGAGCAAACTGAATAGCCGCAATCGCTTTTTCTATGAGTATCGGGCTGTCAAGTTGCAGCGTGATGCCAACTTCCTGAGCCAAGACCAAGTAGGCTGCCAAGCGCTGAAAGTCCAGTTCAATAAATGCGGTGATGCTTTTATCAAACAAGCCCTGAGACTTTGATGGGATGTAGTCTTTGATATTTCTTGGTGCAGTAAGCGCGAGACTGGTGCCATCTGCAAAATTGGCTGATATATCAGCGTTGCTGTCAATAAAGAAGCTTTTAGCTTCCGCATCGGTGAGCGCGACTTCAAATCCTGCCATCAAGGCGGATGCACCAGATTTTTTTACCAGGTCTTTCCTTTCGATAGCAGTGAAGTTAAGGGCATGTTTTTTCTTTTTGCCGAAAATAAAACCAGTTGCTGGTTCGTTTTGGTCAGAAAGTGCCCATCCACCAATATAGTAAGTATTCTGGTCGATGCGTACATGGTCGATATAACTATGCGCCATTGATGATCCTGCCCCGTTTGTGCAATACGCTGACATAACCGCCAACCTCGGTAACCCGGTAAGCTGCAGTGATCTGTTCAGGCGTTTTTCCTTGATTTATCGCGATGAGTGCTTTCTTCGCTTCTTTGGTCCCGCGCACTACAGCTTCGAATTCACTGAATTTGATATAGCCGTTCTTGGGCTTGCTGATGTCAGAGAAGATGATGCCATCACAAGTAATCTCAGAGATTTCTTCCAAGTGGCGTATGGCAGAACTCATCTGGCCATGCTTGATTTCATAGTCGGCGATCAAAAGCGACGAGCGTACCAGATTGGTTTGAATCAACGCGGCATAGCGTATGCTGGCACGATAATGCAGCAGTTTCCTGAGGCAGTCGATGCCTTCCTCATACTTGCCGAGGTTCAGCAAGATATATCCCCATACCATGAGTACAGAGGTGCTCCAGCGTGCAAAAGCGGGTACCTTGACTTCTTCCTCCCAATCAAGAAGACGTTGGGATTGTTGCTCGAACCACACAAGATCAGGGTCGTTTGGGTCATCTGCGTCGAGAATGCGGTAGCCTACTGGGCATACACACAGACCCAGCATTTCGAAGCTGCTTTGATTGAGCCAGATGGCACGTTTACAGCAAACCCGCAGTAAGTTTGCATCTTTGATCGGACGCGCTGTAGATGCGATCCGCTTCCAGGCAACTTCATATTCGTCAACATCAAAAGGCTCTAACAGTAACTTGGCCGTCAGTGGTTCCGTTGAGTTGCTGGAATCTGTCGTTACTTTTAAATCATTAAAATGTGGAAACTCGATAAGAGTGTTATGGTCAATCTTGTAGAAAGTCCTTTTGTCAGAAGAGATTTTCTCCAAGACGATCTGCGTGTCCTGATGAGTCAGAGTGACGCTGGATGCGCCAGCCCATGGGGATCCATCGAGGCTGATCAATGTATGATCAATAGAATGTTTGTATTCCAATATTGATTCCAGCAGTGATGTTTAAAAAAATCGCGTGCAGAAACCTAAGCAAAAATGATACCTTTGCATCAATATATCTGCATCTGCATATCTTAATGTTTAGTCTATCAGATGCATAAAATAAATTTTAAGCATTTTGCTAAGTAGAAAATCCCTGAGTAGAGTGAGTATGCATATCGATTTTGATCATCAGGTAGGCAGCAGTATGATGGCCGTCCGCTTGGATCAGCCCGCTACAGTACATAGCGCTATTCTGAGCATTCCGGAACATGCACCGATTGATCTGGAGCCACGTGTTGAAGAGGGCAGCAAGCTGTGCCTGAGGCTGGATCATGGCAAGCTGCTCGAGGTGCTGAACATCAGCCATGCGCGCGTGATTATCTTGGTGGATGATCATCAGGAGCACCCGGCAAACACTGAGATATCGACGCTCATCATCAGCGAGTTCAATGTGGACCTGAAAGAGTTGTTCTACGAGCGCGTGGTGAGCACGGCGCGCTCGATCAGGAATCCCAATCTACTGCGTCTATGTTGCAAACGTGCTGTCAAGCGCTTCCATAATAATTACGATGTGGCTGGTATCGCCATCTGCGCCTTGGGTTACCGTGTGCTGGATGCCAACGATCCGCAAGATCGTGATATGGGCTGGTTGCAAACCGAGGTCAACCGCCTGTTGCGCTGGCGCGACCCGGTTAGCGCATACCACCACACGCGCTGGGCGACGTCCTGTCTGATCCTGAATGCGTATATCGACATCAATTTCGATCGTTATGAAGACGGCATACAGAAGTTGCGCCGGTTGTTCTATTACCGCTATGGCTTGAGTTATGCACCCCTGGTGCAAACCAATCTGGTGCGTGCAGGCCTGTTAATTGCAGACTTTGATATCAAGATGGGGCATTTGCAGCAAGTACGCCCCTTGCTCGAAGAAGTGATCCGCGTCGCCGAGGATGGCGTCTGGTTCTCTGATCTCGATGATCCGGGCCCGGGGGTGTTTAAATTTACCGAGTTCGACATCACCCTGGCTGGCGCAAGGATCGCCCGCGGTATTCTGGACAAGATGGATAGTATGGATAGCGCGCAATTGTTGAAAACCTACAAAGTTGAGCAGCTAGGTGGGTATATCAATGTGCTGGCTACGCGGGGGAAGCTGTGATGGCTAAACATTTCATGGATGACCTGCTCTTTGATGGCGAAGCTTTTGTCGTCTCCGGGTGGGCGTTCAGTCAAGCTGGCAGCCCGGTAGAGCAGATCCGCTATCGTGTCGGCGAGATGGAATCATCCTGGCTGGCGCTGCAGCGTGTTGCCCGCCCGGATATTTCCAAAGGTTTTGAGATAGACGAGATCGAAACCGGTTTTGAGTTCAGTCTGGATCCATCGGCTGCCAGGCAGTTATTCGCTGGCTCTCAAGGCGAAATCGTGCTCAATTTCGGACCTGAGCAGTTTTCTCTTGATCTGGCACGTTTCCGCGGTGATGGCTTGCACAAGCGCATTGCCGAAGTTGCCGCTCAGTCCGGCAGAATCGCGCTGGCCGAGCGCGAGCTTAAGCGGGCCGTCGCATGCTGGCTGCTGGTGCGCGAAGAGGGCAAGGAACTTGCCGATTATGGCGACGAAGTACTGGCGCTTATTTCCTACTGTGCAGTCGCATTGCGCCATCAGCAGGATCTGCTCCCTACGGCGAGTTTTGATGACATTCTGGCCCGGCTGAAGCCATTGTCGGGTACAGATGCCTACTATTTCGCGTTGGTGCGTCTGGCGTCCGCCTATGGCTACGATCATGAAATTGAAGCCTATTTCAATGCGCAGAGTGAGGTCGATGTGGCCGGGAATATGCAGCTGGCGGTGATTCACGCTGCATTCGAGTTGAAGCGCTATTTGCAGACCGATATTGCCTCTGGCATGTGTCCAAAAGCCGAGATGGACCGCCATATCCATACATTCAAGGTGCAATGTCAGAATCTGAATCAGTACTCGGTTTCACAGATTGAATCTGTCGAAAAGCTATGTGTGCTCAGGCAACTTTTGTACCGACTGTGGTGGGCCATCAACGGAAAACCGGAATTGTTGATTCGGCCTGAGGAGCTCACCCCTCTGCAGCAAAGAATCGAAGGGGCTACGTTCGGTTTGGTGCAGCAGATCCCAACCGCCTTCATTAAGTCATGATTGCAGTATCGACACGTGTGACGCAGTCAGCCAAACCTAGCTCTAGGAGCCTTCCAGGCTAAGCAGGCCTTGATTCGGGACTCGGCTCGTTCAGTATGCTCATTCCTGACGTGCCTGCAACACTGATGCTGATACATCATGTATAAGCCATGTGTGTTTTACAGATGCTTTAACCAGTTCGGCTGCTGGAAGTCCTTTCCTGCATAGACTGCCCACGTCCTTCTGGATAAATTGCCAGAGTCAGTCATCTTCAAACCGCCACATAGGGTTTGACCGGGTTTGGTAAAATAACTTCTACCGGCGTTTATTCAACAGAGGTGTCAGATGAAATCCATACGTGCAAGATTGGGTGGCGTTGTTTATCTCGGTCTGTTCATCGCGGCGGTTTTTCTCAATGCGCCAGCAGTGCATGCAGCCAGCCCGGAGCAAACCTCAGCCTCTGATCTTGCATGGCTAAAAAGGATTAGCTGGGGAGCCAATGCCGCTGATTATCAGCAACTGCAAAAGCTGGGTCGCTCTGCTTATCTGGCACAGCAGCTCAAGCCTGCAGAGTGGCATCCTGGCGGTCCGCTTGGTGCCGTGGTCGGACAGTTGAATCTGGCCAAGCCCAGCTGTGATGCATTTATCCAGTCACGTGAGTTATTGCGCAGCACCTCCAACAAGATCGACAATCCTAACGAGCGCGTCAAGGCGACGCGGGTGTTATCCAAGGATTCGTATGAGATTTATCAGGATGGCGCTTTCCGTAGTGTCCTGTATGCCGTGTATTCCCCCAATCAGTTACAGGAGATGATGACCTGGTTCTGGTTTAATCATTTCAATGTCTATCAAGGGACTGCGGCACTCCGCGCATCGGTGGCTTGCTATGAGCATGAGGCGATCCGGCCACACGCCCTCGGAAAGTTTCGTGATCTACTTGAGGCGACTTTGCGGCATCCGGCCATGCTCTGGTATCTCAATAATGACAAGAATGCAGTCAAGCGCATCAACGAGAATTACGCACGCGAGCTGGTTGAGTTGCATACGCTGAGTGTGGATGCAGGCTATACCCAACAGGATGTGCAGGAGCTGGCCAAGATCCTGACGGGTGCTGGTGTCAATATTCGACCAGCTGAGCCGGGCAAGTCATTCCCCAGCGGGTATATCCGGGATGGTCTGTTCGAGTTCAATCCGGCACGCCATGATTTCAGTAACAAGCAATTTCTGGGACGCACCATCCAGGGTCGCGGCTACGATGAAATCCGTGAAGTACTGGATATTCTTTCAACACACCCGGCTACTGCAACCTTCATATCTAAAAAACTCGCCAACTATTTTGTATCTGACAGCCCTTCCGACAAATTGGTCGGCGACATGGCGAACGTTTTTCTGAAAACAGACGGTGATATCCCTGCCGTGTTGAATTTTCTGTTCTCTACGGAAGAATTTAACCAATCACTAGGCAAGAAGCTGCGTAATCCATATCAATATTGGGTGGGTTTGTTGCGCCTGCTGCCGCCTGATGTCGCCATCAATCAACGCGCAGCCGTGATGAAGCCACTTGAGAACATGGGACAGGCAATGTTTGGCATGACGACCCCGGATGGATATTCGCTGATGTCGGCTGCCTGGCAAGGCTCTGGCCAGCTGGCGGCCAGGTTTGATGCCGCCAAGCTGGTTGGACAACAGTACAGCCGCCTGTTGATGAGCCCCCGGGATGTGGCCAAGTCGGGAGTGGAAATAAACCTGAATAACCATTACTACCAGAATGTTTTGCAGCCCACACTGAACCCGGCCACATTGCAGGTGCTCGCTAAGGCAAAGAATCAGCGCCAATGGAATAGCCTGCTGCTGAGTGCCCCTGAAATGATGTATCGCTAAGGATGAGTGAAATGAACAGACGTGATTTCCTCAAGCTGACGCTCGCGGCTTCAACGCTGCCATTCAGTTGGCAGGCGTTAGCCGCTACGGCTAAACCCGATGCTCCCAGATTCCTGCTGGTGTTTCTGCGTGGCGCATACGATGCAAATAGTCTGCTGGTACCAGTGGGTAGCCAGCTTTACTATCAGTCGCGCCCTAGTATCGCCATTCCCAAAACCTCGCTGATCGGGATCAATGCGGACTGGGGTTTGCATCCGTTGATGCGTGATACCTTGTTCCCGCTGTTTTCCAAAGGGCAAATGGCGTTCATCCCCTTCTCGGGCACAGACGATCTGTCGCGCAGCCATTTCAAAACCCAGGACTCGATCGAACTTGGACAACCCACGCAAGGCAGTCGTGATTACAAATCCGGGTTCATGAACCGACTGGCCAGCCTGATAGGTCAGCCAGCTTCGATCGCCTTCTCCAAGAATGTCCCGCTCATATTTCGCGGCGCCATGACAGTCCCCAACCTTCCGCTGAAGGATGGCATGCCGCCAGCGGCATTTGCCAGTGCCGAAAGCGAACTCATCATGCAAATGTACGCAGGTAGCCCGCTGGAGCAACAGGTTAAAGAGGGGTTTACCGTGCGTGATGAAGCCTCGCTCAGTATGGCAGGAGAACCTGAAGAGGCAGCGCGTGGTGCCGTCTCTACGCGCGGTTTTGAAGCGGAGGCTGCGAGCATTGCTGCCATGATGCGTGATCGATATCAGTTAGGGTTTGTGGATATTGGTGGTTGGGATACGCATGTCAATCAGGGCGGGCTGGAAGGTACCTTGCCCAAAAAGCTCACCGAGGTTGCCAGAGGCCTCAGCGTCTTTTCTCAGGAGATGGGGCCTGCCTGGAAGAATACGGTGGTGATGGTGATCAGCGAGTTTGGCCGCACCTTCCGCGAGAATGGCAATAAAGGCACCGATCACGGGCATGGCACCAGTTACTGGTTACTCGGTGGCGGTATTTCCGGGGGCAAGGTCGCCGGGCGACAGCAAAAACTGGAAGCCGGGACTTTATTCCAGGATAGGGATACGCCGATTCTGAATGATTACCGCAATACGTTGGCTGGGTTGTTCAAGGCGATGTATGGGTTGAATCAGTCGCAGCTGGACACCATTTTCCCTGGCAAGGTCAGCCCTGATGATTATGGCCTTGTTTAAGCTGCGCCAGGTTTCGTTTAAGCCGATGCTGCTATGGCGATCATCAGAAGCAGGCAGCCATTATTGAAGGGGTTACATATGGGGCATGGGTTGCTTTAGTGCCTGACACGGTGCTGCTCGCATGGTCACTCACAGCTTGCAAGCACAACGAGTGCGAATTTTGCTTTTGCCATCCATGCGTGTGCACAACAGGCTAAAATCAATACGCTGTGCTATATCTCAATAACCTTTCAAGAAACCGGTGACATGTCTTCGAATCAATTTTTGGTAATAGGCGGTGCGGGTTACATAGGCTCGCACATGGTGAAACATCTGATCGAGCATGGTCATCAGGTGGTCGTGCTTGATGACCTTTCATCGGGCCATGCGGATGCACTACTGGGTGGGGAGTTGCTGGTGCATGACTTTGCAGACCGCCCATTTCTGGACGCGTTGTTCACCAAGCATCATTTTGACGGGGTGTTCCATTTTGCTTCGCAGATCCTGGTGGGCGAGTCGGTCAACAACCCGGCCAAGTATTACCGCGCTAACACCTTCGCAACATTGGTATTGCTGGAAGCCATGCGCGACCATGGGGTGCAGAACTTTGTGTTCTCTTCCACGGCCGCCGTCTATGGCGAGCCTGCCTACGTGCCGATTGATGAGGCACATCCCAAGATTCCGCTTAATCCATACGGCGCAAGCAAGTACATGGTAGAGCAGATATTGTCTGACTTCGATCGTGCTCACGGCACCAAGTATGTGGCCTTGCGCTACTTCAACGCGGCTGGTGCTGATCCACAGGCGCGTATGGGCGAACGTCATGAACCAGAGACGCATCTTATCCCGCTGGCCTTGCAGGCCGTGACGGGAAGGCGTCCGGCACTCAAGGTGTTCGGCACCGATTACGACACCCCGGACGGCACTTGTCTGCGTGACTACATCCATGTGGACGACCTGAGCTCCGCGCACTTGCTGGCCATGCAGTATCTGCAAGCTGGCGGTGCTTCACGCGCCTTCAACCTGGGCAATGGTGCTGGCTACAGTGTGCAGCAAGTGATCGATGTGGCGGGCAAGGTGGCAGGCAAGCCGGTCCCGGTGGAATACGCACCGCGCCGCGCTGGAGATCCTGCGCGGCTGATCGCCGATGCGACACAGGCGAAGGCCGTGCTGGGCTGGGAGCCACAATATGACGATCTGGAAGCGATCATCGGCCATGCCTGGGCATGGGAGCAGAAGAGTCACTGAAGTAGAGCGTAGGCTAATAGCGGGTATGCGTGCCGGGATTCGATTACAATCGAAGGTACGCCGCCCTGGCTCAGGCCAATAAACGACTTTACTGCACAGGATATTGATTATCGTTATTCCAGCTAATTTGCTGCGTATCAGTCGCCAGATCAGGCGCTTGAGTGCTCGCTGGTTACGCGCAAATGTGGCTGGGGGCAGGGTTCTGCCTGATGTGCAGGCATCGCCTGTACGCCATCTGGATACGGCCGGTAACAGCCAGTTCCTCAAGCTGGATAGTGTGCAGAACCTGGATGGCCGTCTGACGCTGTATGGCTGGGTGACCGGGTCGCTGGAGCTGGCCTTGTTCGTAGGCGGCAAACCAGTCGATTGTTATAAGACGACTTCTGCACGGCCTGACGTGGCCCGTCATTTTGGGCTGAACACGACGACTCAGCTGGGCTTCACACTGTTCGCACAGGTCTCATCCACACAGGATTTGTGTCTGGGTTGGCGAGCTGGCTCCGCTGATCCTTACAGCTTGTCCAGCCCCCTCAGTTTTGAAGTTCAACATGACCTTGGTTTGCAGTCTGCACAGTCACTGCCAGGGTTGTGGCCTGATCTGCCTGACCAGATGCTCTCTTCCGATTGGCGAGAACGACTGGACGAGCTTGCTTATCCACCCGAGACGGGTCCCTGTGCCATGGGGGCAATCGATAAAGTGCTGGTGTGCGAGCAGACGGGCGACTGGATCATCTACGGCTGGGTGGTGCATAACCCCACCGCCATGATGCTGATCGAGATGCCGGATGGGAGTGATCACTCACTGGCCGGCGCTTACCGTTATTATCGGGAAGATGTGGCCAGAGCACTGGGCGATGAGGCAGGTTACCGATGTGGCGAGGCGGCGTTCATTCTCAAGCTGCCCTTTGCTCAAACAAGCGGTGCGATCAAGCTCAAGGTGCGCGTGGGCGATGAACTGCGTTATCTTTCTGTGCTGGAACCTACCCTGCTGACGTCCGACCCGGTGCTGGCAGCCAAACACCTGCTTGCCGTGCCTTCTGCCTTGTCTGGCTTGAGTCGGCGTATGCAGCGCGTCGAAAACACTATCATCGAGGGCTTGTTGCAGGCTGACGTGAGCCACTGGTCACAGCTCAGCGTGACGCAGCGCCAATTTGGGCAAGCGCCGGCCCAGGCTACCCTGAGTATCATCATTCCCGTGTATGGTGACCTGCGGCTGGTTGAGCATCAGCTGCTCGAGTTCGTGATGGATGACTGGCTGATGGCGAATGCCGAGCTGATCTATGTCATCGACGATGGCCGCACTGCTGCGCTGTTTGAGCAGGAGATCGCTGCCTTGCACACCCTCTATCCGGTTGCCATGCAATGGTTGTGGGGTGGGGCGCATCGCGGCTTCGCAGGCGCATGCAATCTGGGGGCAAGTCGTGCGCGTGGCGATTACCTGATCTTCATGCACCATGATGTCATCCCCGTTTCCGCAGGATGGGCAGCGGAGCTGATAGCCCCGCTGCAACAGCATGCTGAGTTGGGGCTGGTCGGTCCGCAGTTGCTAAGTGCGGATGGAACTATGCAGCACAGCCACTTGGAGCTGGACTGGCATGCGGCATTTGATCTGTGGACAGTCAAGGAGTCGGAGCGCGGCTTGCCGCCCGCGCTGAACACCCGCATCTCCGCAGCCTCGATCGGTGTTCCCGCTGCCTTGCTTTCGAGTGCCTGTATTGCAATGCGGCGTAGCCAGTTTGATCGCTGGGGCGGTTGGGACACTGCATATCTGATGGGTGATTTCACTGATGTCGATCTTTCGATGCAAGCGCATCACCAAGCATCGCAAGTCGTGATGTTGCCGCAGGTGGTCATGGTGCATTTGCAGCGTCTCTCGCATGTGCAGCCCGGAGCCGGCGATTTGCGCAGCCGTATCGCTATTTACAATCTGAGCAGGTTCAAACGGCGCTGGTCAGACTTGATCGCACAGCGTGCAGCGGACGGGTATGCAGGGTTCGCGATGCCAGTGAAACCAATCGGGAAGGAAGGCGCATGAGCCAGTCTGAACGCATTCTGGTGATGGCACATGCGCACCCGGATTTCAGCTTGGGTGGCGGCGAGATCGCCGCTTACAATCTGTTCAATGCCTACCGGCAGGATGAGCGTATCGCAGCAGCATGGTTCCTGGCGCGTGCCGATCTTGGGGCCGGTGTCACAGGCGAGATCAGTCTGCGACGTGAGGACGAGTACCTCTGGCAGCAGGCCAGCATGGACAATTTTCGCATGAAGGCGCGTCATCAAGCCTCGTTGACCGGCGCATTTGCTGATCTATTGCGGGCGCTGAGACCTACCGTGGTGCATGCGCACCATTATTTACATCTGGGCCTGGAGTTTTTGCGCGTCATCAAGACGGTCGATCCTACCATCCGTATTTATCTGACGCTGCATGAGTTCCTCGCGATCTGCCTGAACGATGGACAGATGATCAAAGCTGGCAGTTTCAAGCTATGCGAACAATCGAGTCTGCAGGATTGCCACCGCTGTTTCCCCGATAAAACACCAGCCGATTTCTGGCTGCGAAAACACTATTTTCAGCGCCACTTTGATCTGGTCGATGGTTTCATCTCGCCCTCTGAGTTCCTGCGTCAGCGCTATATAACCTGGGGGATTCCGTCTGAGCGCATCGTGATGATAGAGAACGGTCAGGCAGTTTCATCCAAGCTGCCACCACGCAAGCTGGCGGCCAATGAGTCACGTAACCGCTTTGCCTTCTTTGGGCAGATCAACCCATACAAGGGCATCGATCTGCTGCTGGAATCACTGATGCTGATCCCGGCAGAGCAACGCCAGAATCTGCTGGTGCAGATACACGGCGCCAACCTGCATACCCAGTCCATACCGTTTCAGGAAAAGATCGCGGCATTGCGTGCGCCGCTTGAGGTGGAGGGGGTGCTGCAGTGGGTTGGCCCTTACCAGCCACACGAGCTGCACAGCCGCATGCAGGCTATTGATTGGGTGCTGGTGCCTTCTATCTGGTGGGAAAACTCGCCCATGGTGATACAGGAGGCGTTCGTGTGCGGCCGCCCGGTGATCGCATCCGATATTGGCGGCATGGCAGAGAAAGTGAAAGATGGCGTGAACGGCCTGTCGGTGGCGATGGGCAATCGCCTGGCATGGTCAACGGCACTGCAGCGTGCCGCCGCGATGAGCGATGACTGGGACTTGCTGACCAGCGGTATCCGCGCACCATTGAATTATGGCCAGTGCGCAGATGCCCATCTGCAGGTGTTCACGCGCATGGCATCCCGCCAGTCACTGGACGGTGTTCAATCGTGATGCTGTTCTCTTACCGGTTCTGGCCCGGTAGTCAGGCGGAAGTAGTCGTAAGCTGTCAGCAGATCACTGCTCATCAGATATTGAAAGTGCAGGCGTAACTTGTTCTTTTTCAGCGCGTTGTACGCCGCTGCACCATACATCAGATAAGGACGTACTGTGGTCTTGAGCGGCTGCCCTGGCGGCTTGAGTGGAATGCCTTCGGCTTCAGATGGATTGATCTGCTGAAAGCATAAAGGGTCAGCCCGTGCGCCCATGTCCAGCCAGTGTGTGTCCGCAGTGCAGGCGATGTTGGAAAGCGCGCGACGAAAGTGATGTGCGCCATGAGCGTAACTTACATAGGGTATGCATTGGCCTAGTGTCACCAGTGTCAATTGCTGCTTTGGAAGCTGGCTTCCCAGCTTGTAAAGTTCAGAAACAATCTCAACCGCCACAATCGAGCCTACGCAGTGTCCAACCAGCACGATCTCCTCTACCGGGTCTGCACGCTGCTCCTGCTCTATCAGCGCTGCGAAGGCTTTTGCACGCTCGTTCAGCTCCGGGATGGGTTTTCTGCCCCAGGTGGCAAGGAACATATAGGTTTGTAATATCCACCACACATTCAGCTGCTCGCCACGCTTCTTTGCTTGCTGCAGTAAGGCGACTGCTGCACAGGCAGCAAGTACGACAGTGACCGGCCACAGGCCAAGTAAGCTTTGAGCCATCCATGCGACGACGACGACGGCGGCTGCGCTGATGAACAGGCAGGTCAACGCATACAGCATGGGTAATATGCTGCTCAGATAGGGACCGCGGCCAGCGGCTCTGAATTTCTTGAACAGGCCGTGCCGCAAATGCCAGCCATACATGGGGATGGCGCGCGCAATCAGATGAGGCAGGCTGGGCGCCCAGTGGGCGCGGATCAGGTCGTCCCAGCATAGAAAACGATAATCGCATGTGATACTATCATTGCCCCAGTCTGCTTTGATCTGCCAGCTGTTGACGATCGCGCTGTCGCGTTGTCGTTTTTGGGTGGTGATATCTGCCCCTGTCAATCTGGCGTGCTTGCGAGACTCCTCGCGAAATAGGCGGTGATAGAAACTTGCGCCCCTAGGATCGAAGCCGCTAACGTAATAAACGCGTCGTTTAGAAATCAATGTATATCCGGTATGAGAATTGCTTGAAATAGCACAAGCGGTTCCTGAGTATTCATACTTTGGTGGTGCAAGTAACGTGCATTGAGTATAACCATTACACGGTGAACTGTCGTCAGATGGCCGTGAAGACGGACCTCAGGGAAGCATCGATGAAAGAAAGATTTGCAGGATTCGTCCTGATGACGGCCATCGTGCCCATGGCCTTGCTGGGTTATCTGATTCTGGTGCTGGTCGGGTTTTTTGGTAAAACAGAGCGGGGTCGCTCTGGTGTGCGGGCTCTGGACCATTTTGTGAATGCCAGTGTGTTCAATGGCTTGGCTTGGGAATCGGTTTCCTCGCATGCTTGGCGGATGCGCGAGAAACGTTGGGCCAAACTGGTGATATGGGTAACCAACCTGTTTCATGACAACCACTGCATGCGCTCAAACAAGCGCGAGCAGGCCGTCGTTGATCTGGTTCTGGAGAAAGGACTGCATCATCAGACCATCAAATAAGCAATGCCTGATGCCGCTTGATTGATGGAAACTCACGGATTTTTATATTTGTATAAATCTAATGGGTTATTAAATTTGTAAAGAATAACGCTTAAGATACGCGTACTTTCACCATAATGGTGCACAGGAGTTTGGTTGGTATGTCGTTACCACTGTCTTTTCGATCATTGTTGCAACAAAAAAACATTCTGCTGCTGCAAGGGCCGATCGGCTTTTTCTTCGACTCCCTCGCCAGAACGTTGCTTGCTTCAGGCAAGAATGTGCACAAGATCCACTTCAATGGCGGCGACTGGATGTTCTACGACGCCACACCTGCCAGCTCCTTCCGCGGTACCGATGATGAGTGGCCCGGATTCCTGACCGATGCCATACAACAACATAATATCGATGCCATCGTATTGTTTGGCCAGATGCGCAAACTCAAGGTCAAGGCACGCGAGATTGCCAAGCAATTGGGCGTGGCGGTCTATGTGTTCGAAGAAGGCTACATCCGGCCTAACTACGTGACGCTGGAAAAAGACGGCGTGAATGGCTTGTCTTCCTTGCCAAGCAAGCGTTCTGAATATGCCTTCTGGCGTAAAACCCCGATGTTCGATCCGGCAAAGACGGGTCAGAACTTCTCCAGAACAGCCTGGCTGGCCATGGCCTATGCCTTGGCCATGTATATCTCCAAGCCGTTTTTTCCCCATTATGAGCATCACCGCTGCATGCACCCCATCAAAGAGGGTTTGCGTTGGGTGCGGGCGGCGTTTCGAAAATATCGCTACCAACCCATCGACCTCAAGGTCAGGCAGCATCTGTTGTCCAAGGAACAACGCAAGAACTGGTTCATCGTGCCGCTGCAGGTGCATAACGACAGCCAGATCATGGCCCATTCCCAGTATGAGTCTGTTGAAGATTTTATCCGTAAGGTGGTCAAGAGTTTTGCGGCCAACGCAGATACCAAATATTCCTTGGTATTCAAGCATCACCCCTTGGACAAACCATATACCGACTATTCAAAGCTGCTGGCCAACCTGGAAAATGCATACCATTTACGTGGCCGCATCTTCTACGTGCACGACTTGCACCTGCCGACCCTGATCAAGCGTGCGCGTGGCATGGTCACCATCAACAGCACAGCAGGCTTGCAGTCGCTATTCCACCGTTGCCCGGTAAAAGTGATGGGCGAGTCTTGTTACGGTATTCCAGGCTTGACCTACCAGGGTGCGCTCGAAGATTTCTGGTCTGATCCAGGCGAAGTGAACTACGAGTTCTATCAACGCTTCCGCTCGTTCATGATCGATCAGACGCAGCTTAACGTCAGTTTTTATGCAGGCATGCCAGCTCTCGATGACATTCCTTACCATGATGCTGTGGAAGATGGTTTAAGCCCGGCCCTGAATCTGGAATCGCCCGGTTTGGAACAGCGGCGCATCGCACTGTAGTTGTAAGGTTGTCGTGAAAGCTGGATGAGGGTCTAATAAATAACCCTGCAGGGAACATCCACCCCTGAATATCATTCCGGAGTGCTTAGGCGGTCAATTTTTCCTCTGGTCACTTTCTTCCAGGGTTGTACACCCAGCTTGCACTTCTTAAGCCATTCCAGAATGCCAAGATAGCTACTACCGGTTTTGTGTTTGAACCAGGGTAGCGACAAGAAATGAAAACCAGTCCAAGGTGCAAACGGATTTCTGCGCAATGAAGCATAAATCTCTATACGCATCGTGGGTCTGTCCGAAATTGCACGTCCATGGAATCCGAAAGTATCTGCAATCACCAAGGTGTTCTTGTTGACCACGAAGCGTTTGGGAGGCTGTAAATCCATCTGGATCAGATCAGTCGCCGATGCCCGGAACGATCCGCGTGCATGGTAGCGATTAGCGTGTTTCGCAGCACTCAGGCTTTGCTGTTGTTCCCAGGCGAGGCGCTTGGCGCTTAACTGATGCGAGCCTTCCACATAACATAGCGGGCCATCGTCGTCGGCTACGTCCTGCAAGAACAGCCAGGCTTTGGCGTTGGGATGAAATGTGTCTGCATGTGGTGTTGTTTGCGGGTCGTTGGCATTCGCGCCACTGGTGATAATAGCCTGAATGCAAAATACCGGTTCACCGCCGGTGGCGGCAACATACCTGATCAAGCGCTTGAGGGTAGGGTGGTGTTGCATCAGCTTGGCGAGTGCAGGCGCTTTTTTCTCTATCCCTTTTTCATCCAGAAAAACACGCCGCGTAATGGTGTTCCCTTGCTGCATTTCGCGCAGTGCCCAGTCTGCGCTGAACACCTCCTGACGTAACTTTTCGAATAAACCAGCAGGTAAGAAATCCTCCTTGAGTATGAATCCCTGCGCATGGTACTGCTGTAGATCCTCCTTGCTCAGACCGGAAGACAGCTGATTGCGTCTGAATGAGGCCAATCGGTGTGCCAGTCTTAAACGAAAGACATGCAGACCGTTCGCATTGAGGAATTTATTGCCAATGACCGGGTTACCAGAGAACGATTTCGATTGTGAGAAGATCGATGGCAACCATAATAATATGAGCAAGTTGGATCTTAATTGACGAAATATCGCGGCTAGCTTCATTGCGGTCTCTTGTTAACTGAATCAACAGCTGGGTAGTTGTGAGGGCGCATCAATCAGGTACTCAGCCTCTAATGTGCTGTTAGCCCATTAACTCTAACATCGTTTATTTGATATGGATAGAAACAGGGCCGCAGTATAGCCATCGTCTGGCTTGTGTGCGGAGCATTAATAGGCACAGGCAATCAAAATGCTGGTGATGGCATATTTTGATTACCTGATACTGATTCACGAGAAAAAGAAGGAGTGCTTACGCGCTAACTGGCAAGTGAATATCCAGTAATGACTGCGCCATGACTTGCGAAGGATCCAGGCCGCTGGCCTCACCAAAACTGGCGGTCTGATCGGTATCCATCTTGGGCAAGCGTGGCATAAACAGCTGATAAACCATGCCGTGCTGTTTTTGCAGGCTTGAACAGACAAACTCGGCTGTCGCTTTCGCGGCAGAGTATTCAAGCAAGGTGTCGGGCGGCGTATCGATAAATACACTGGAAGGGCAGTACACGGCTTTGAGTTGTTTGACCCCCAGCACATTCAAGGTGGAAGATAATCCACCAGCATAGTAGGCGGAGAATTTCTCGTAGAGCGGCATTGAGAACCGTCCACGCTTGCCAGTACTGATATGCGGCGTTGCAAAGTAGTATAAGTGCGTGGCGCCCCAGGTTGACAAGGTCTCATGTGGCGTGTCGCTGGCCAGCAATACATTGTAGGCACAAGACGCTGCCTTACCACCTGCTTGGTTGATCTCATCGCAGATGGCAGCTGCGTCCGTGGCGCCCTGATGGTAGGTGATCATGACCTCGGCGCCGCCAGCCGCCAGCAGCTTGGCGACGACTTCGCCCAAGCCTCTGGAGCCACCTACCACGACTGCACGCTGGCCGGCAAAGGCTGAAGCGCTGACCAGCGCAGACAGGTTGGCAAAGCTTGCCTGATCGCGCGGTTTGGGACGTACGAAAGCCGTGACACTACCGGCTACTTCACCACTCAATTCAATGCTGAGCATCGAGAAGCGTGGGTCATGACGGGTGACCCGATAAGCAAAGCCGCTAGCCGCTGCTTCCGGAGTGAACTTGATGTTCAGCTCCGAGAACACGGAGTGCAAGCCAGGGCAGTGCATCCCTACCATTTTTGTACTGGCAAGCAGTGCGGCGATCTGACGCGGTGAGCATCGGCGCATCAGGTTAGGGAACATTTCTGTTGCCAGGCTGCTGTCCATGATCAGTGGTAGTTGACCACTCAATTCAGCATATTCGCTATGTTCGTCCGGCATTTGTTTGGTAAAAGCGCCAGATTCGGCTGCAGGGTGACCGTTCTCTGCGGGAGCCCAGGTAAAATCAACCTTGGCAACCACGTCATCACCGATGAACAGTTGCAAACGCTCGCGAGTCGGTTCGCTGCTGCGAGTTGCACAGCGTACTGTAGTGCCCACTGCCACAGGTTTGGTGAAAGCGGCGTTCACGCTTTGCAGCGTCACAGGGCCTTCCCCATTGGCTGCCCACACCTCCAAGGACCACAGCAAATTGTGTACGCCATGTACAGCAGCTGCGCCAAACATCAATCTGCGCGCATGTACCGGATCGACATGCAAGGGGTTGAAGTCGCCGGACAGTTCGGCAAAACGATCTTGGTCTGATGTCAGATAGGATCTGCTGGTCATGAAGTTACCTCAAGATGGGATGAAGGCACTGTCGTGTCGGACACTACCTGGAATGGCAGTTCAACGGCTTGATAGCTGGCGATGCTGAGTACCCAGCGTTGCTCTTCTTCAGGCGAAGTTGAGTCACGCGTGAAGCCCAGGTTTTTATAGTGATCCACTACGATGCCATTGCGCTCGGTCGGTTTGAAGATGCCGATCAAGCGCTCGATTCCGCGCTGAGCGGCTTGTTCAACCAGATATTGCAACATTTGCTCTTCGACGCGACGCTTGAGTACGCGACAACTCATCAGCCAGGTGTCAATGACCCAGTCCCGGCTTTCGGTCAGGCAAAGTACAACCGCAATAATGCCGTTATCGCCAAAGCTGTCTGTCAGCCGCACTTGTAAAGTAAAGGCGCTGGAATCCTGCTCCAGTTGCAGCATTTCGGGCACGGTATAACGGCGTGTGGTCAGATTGAATTGGTTGGATTTATTGATGAGCTGCACCACGCGCTCGCGGCTGGCATCACTTACCGGCCCGACTGTCATGGCCATATTGAGCGAATTCAAATAAGCACCGAAGTCCCCAATCTGCTCCATCTGCTGTGCACGTTTGGCGTTTTCCTGATACATCTTGGCCCGCGCACGATCTTCTTCGCTAAAGGCCAATGCTTCAAAGAATCCTGGCTCTATGATCGCCAATGGGTAAGTGGCCGGGTCGTCACCGACTTCCGGAACAGTGACTTTGGGCAGAGTGCGACGAACCAGTTCGCGTTCGGCTGGGTTGTCGTCCAGGAACACGAAGGAGTCCAAGCCCAGCTCCAGCGTTTTTGCCATATGGCTGATGTTGCTGGCCTTGTCTTCCCAGTTGGCGGTGAACACGGCGAAATCCTCCAGCTTGAGCAGCATATCTGGATGCTCCTGAAAGGGTTTACGTGCCACTTCATCTGTATTTTTGGAACAGACGGCCAGCACAATGCCACGCGCTTTTAGTGCAAGTGCCGTGCGCTGTATATCCAGGAAGGCCTCACCCGCAGCCGAACCTTGACCGATGCGTATGCCATTGACGCCATCGTCGCCGATCACGCCACCCCAGAGTGTATTGTCCAGATCCAGGATCAGTACCTTCTTTGCTTTTCCCTTGGCGGCTGCCAGGGAGGCGGCCAAGCGCTGTGCGTAAAGTGGCACCACGTCTTGCGAGAAGGGCGCTTTTGCCATGAACCATAGCGCGCGGTCATGCCAAACCGAGTAGCCACAATTCGATGCCAAGCTTGCGGCATCAAACAGGATATGGCCAGTCTCTGCAGCAAATGCAGCCAGACCGCGGTTGAATTCGTCTATCATCCACAACGCGGAACCTGGCAGCCGTGCATCGATGCTGGCAATGGTTTGCTCGGGCTGTGGAACAAGGTTCTGAATCAGGCAGGCTGTGCCGGTTTTCTCCGCAATCCCCAGCACGATGTGGCGCACAAATGTGAGTTTCGAAGCGACCTCTTCAGTCGCTGCGCTGGCGTTGCCTAGTAAATCAGCGCGGAATCCAAGCTGGCGATAATCCAGTCCCACAAATGTGAACGTGATGCCCTGATTCTCAGGCGCATTCAGAAAATCCCCGAAAGCCAGATCAGCCAACTGGTTATAGTCGGTTTTGATCATGTCTAACAGTAAACCATTGCGTAAACCGGCGACCAGCAAATCGTCGATGAAAAAGTCCGCAGTCGTCTGGGATGCCAGACAGAGCCGCACTGGAACAAGTCCGCTGCGATCACATTCATTCTTGATCGCACTGCGTGCCGATTTTGCAACACGACGCACATCCTTGTCGTTAAGTCGCTTGTTGGCCAGTGCTGCAAGCTGGGACAGGGATGCAGAGTCAATTTCTGCGCGATTGGCTAACTGGGTTTCATCGTCAGCTGATTTTGGGGCAAGCCAGGATTGCATGGATCTCTCGCTGTTCAAAAGGTTGAGGAGATGGACAATGCCAGCTTAGGCCTTCTCTGCTACCAACTTATTGATGACGGTAATCAGGTCGCCTACGTTCTTCAGGTTCTCAATCTCATCGACCGGAATGTCTACCCCGTATTCGCGCTCGATCTGCAGAAGCAAGCGCACGTTATTAAGACTGTCCCAGCCGTCAACGTCCTTGGCGCTGGTCTCTGCAGTAAACTCTTCGAGATCGGTGTCGAGAATGTCCTGCAAAATGTTCTTGATGTCTTCTGGTGCAATACTCATATCGGCTTCCTCTGTAAAATGTGGGTAGTTAAGACGGGATGTTAACAGGCCATGCTCTGAACTGGTTTAGTTCTCGTCACTGGTCTCATTTTCCACCTCGTCTGTTTCAGAATTGGCGGAAATCGACAGGTTGATGAATTTAAGGAAAAAAGATTTCAGGATGGTGTTGCGCGGGTGTCCTGATAGTGCAAATGCCACTTGTGCAGAATAAAACTCGGCGAAGCGGGTCTTGAAGCTGTCGAAAGACTCCCGCGCGGCTCTTTGCGGGCCTTCAACAAAGACTGGCTCATACTGGCTACCGTTGATGGTTGCCGTGTACCAGGCAGTCTTTGCATGCGCTTCATAGGCGATTCTGGCTGCGCCATCGGGGATATTCACTTTACAGCCAAAGATATTCAGTTCTGAAACGGATTGGCTGTCCTCTACATTCGAGTCGGGTGCGATCAACAAGCACTTTCCGCTCATCAGCACTTTAATGGCTTTGAACGCCGAGCCAAGTCGATTTTCACTGACGACGATATGGTTACCCGCCGCATTTCCACGATTACGCACCGTCCAGTGGTCTGCCATGTGAACACGATAAATGGATTGCGATACCAGATAATTCCCGGCGTGGAATGTACACATCAGATAAGAGCCGGTGCGCTTTATCTCATCAAAGAACGCGGCAGTGTCTGGCGACTGGATCACGCCATCCAGTAGATGCGAGCGCTGATACAGCGTTGCGATGCGAGTGCTGTCCATGGACGATTTTCGATAAGCATTGATCACGCTGCTGTCAGAGAAAAAGTGATCCAGGAAAAAGGCGGTTTTGCGCTCTGCCAGCCACTCGGTCTTGCTGTTCAATGGATATCTGGAGTTTGCATAAAGGAAGTCGGAGGTTTCCTGATGCAGGAAGATCGCATCGGCATAAGGCCGCGCGTCCTCAAAGATATTATCGCCTGCAGGGACTTCCAGAAATTTACCGAACTTCAGTTTAAGCAGATAGGCGTTGGCCTTGGCACTGAGGTTGCCAAAGCTGGACAGAAAATCACCTTCCGCTGTCGTGTTGGGAGTAAATGGCGCATCTTCGATCAATGCATATGCAGTCTCGAAATACGCCTCATCCCAGGTTTCATTGCCGCACATTTGTATAAAGGTGGCTGCAGTACGCAGGTCTTTTAGCGTCAGCTGCCGATGCTCCCACAACATGTCGAGCAGTTGCTGCTCAAATCCATGTTGTTTGAAAATTCTCAATAGTGAACCGATAGGGCTGAGCGACCAGTTTCCGCGGTTATGGTAAAGCTTCCCGATCAAGCTGCTTAGTACCAGCCAGTCTTGTGAAGGACATTCTTTACTGATGATATGAATCAATTCTTTGTCGGTCATAGGCCTGTTTGTGTCGATAAGAGACGACTTTTAATTTTCAGCATGGCAATGAGGGGCCTGCAATAACCCTAGCAGATTCTGTGCCTGATCATGGCTAACTTGTTGCGCAGTTTACTTACGCGACTCCAGCCTGACTTTAACGCCATTTTCCGGCCGTATGGTGACCCGACCTACTGCCTTGGGTATATGGTCGGCCACGGCTGCTATTCTATAGCGGCGCACGATATTGGCCAGTATCAGGATGGCTTCCTGAATGGCAAACCCTTGGCCTATACAAACACGTGGGCCTTTGCTGAAGGGTAAGTAGGCACATTTCGCTGATTCCTGGCCTTCTGCTGTGTCGAAGCGGTCAGGGTCAAAATCATGAGGCTTATCCCAATAATCGCCGTGGCGCTGTATCAACCATGGCGAGATCAGTAGCGATGAACCTGTTGCGATGTCTTTGTCGCGTATGCAGTGATCTTCGGTCGCTTCTCGTGAGAAGAAACCGACAGGGGGGTACAAACGTAAGGCTTCCTTGAACACGTTATTGATGAGTTTGAGCTGTTTGATATCTTCAAATACGAATGGACGATCAGCTGCAACGGCTTCGATCTCTTCGATCAGGCGGTCTTGCAGGTGTGGGCAGTTGGAGAGCAGATACAGTGACCAGGTCAATGCGCTAGCCGAGGTTTCGTGCCCGGCAAGGAACAGCATGCAGATCTGATCCACTGTTTCTTCATAACTGAAACTGTCCTGATTGACAGGATCCACAGCGTCCATGATGCCAGACAGAATGTCCTGATAGTGGCCCGAGGAACCGCCTGCCCGTTCCTGATAGCGCCGTGCGATCACATCGGCGATCACAGGACGTATCTTGTCAGCAGCTCTTTGACTGGCGCGCTCGGCGAAGAAGGTGGGGAGCTTGTAGATGCGCAACATCAGTGCACGTTGAGCGTGCACCTGGAATTCGTTGAAGGCTTCGAAGATGCCACGCGCTGCACTGTCGCTGAGGTTCTCTGACAGAATGGTGCGGAAGATGATGTCCGCCGTGATGTGGGTCATTTCGCCATCGACTTCATACGGGCTGCCGTCGGCATACTGATCCAGCCGGGCCAGCATCTCGCTGATGGCGCTAGTCATCAGCGGGAACACCAGCTTGAGCCTGGCCTGGCCAAAGCCCGCATCCACCAGTCGCCGCTGCCGTTCCCACACCGCACCATTGGTCGTGAAGATGCTATTGCCCAGCAAGGGTTCCAGCATCTTGTGCATCAGCGCATGTTTGGGGTACTTCTTTGGCTCGTCCACCAGTATGCGCTTGACCCAGTTTGGGTCGTTGATCATGAAAATGTCCAGGCCAGGCTGGCGTATCTTGCCCATTTTCATGAAATAACTACGCTCGAACAGGACATCCAGCCAGGAATGCCAGCCACGGAAAAACCGTAATAGGAAGGAGGTCTTGTTCTTGTGGGGAATAGGATAAGAAGGACGGAACATACGTCAGGCTGACTGGATAGGTCTGCCAGTGGTGGCAAACCGACTGTAGGTGGAGGATCTCACAAGCGCTAGTGCCTCTACTTGCAGCAAGGGCTCTGCTGTTGCCAGGATACGTTCCCAATCAAGACTGTAGCTGACAAAGTCATGGCGCTCGACTTCTGGGTGAGGAATGTCATGAATCCAGCTGTTATCGACTTCTATGGTGTTGTAATGAAGATGGCCGCGTTTTGGCATGGTCGTGCTGGCATGGGCTACCCCTGGTTTTGCTGCCATGCGGGCTACGTTGATCGATGCGGTGCCGTAATTGGTGATGAATAGATCAATTGCGCATGCAAACGCAATCTTCCTGGCTGATTGGGCACCTATAAGGTTAGTCACCGGAATATCGTCCGGGATGAGCGATTTTATTTCCTTGAAAATCTGAAACTCCCGTCGACATTCGGCCTCATCATAAACAGAAGGGTATAGATTCTGTGTCCAGCCATCGATAACGATACCCATATTCGGGAATCTCCTTTTCAGTGCACGGATGAGGCTTGCTGTGCCTTCTACCTGTTCAACCCAAGCGCGTTTTTGTATGGAGATTCCAAACCATACCAGAGGGAAGGCTTGCAAAGCCGTGCTGATCTCGGACGCAGTATTGACGGACATCTGATTGAGTACATGATCGACCAGATAGGTGTCCATTTCCTTAACTTTGGTCTGCAGCGTCTTCTGCTTGGTGTAACACAATCCCGCCTGCAATAAAAAGCCTTGGTGCTCATTTGCATATAATTCCATGTCAGCCCCATGGAAAATATGCTCAACACCATGAAAGTCATAAAGTGACTTCATGGAGATATAAACACCGCCTCTCAGTGCGTAAAGCGCAGGTAACCTCTTTATGAGACCTGCCAGATGAAGCTGATGCATGCCCAGCAAGACATCGTAGTAAAGGTGGTATGGCCGTCCTTGAGTCGCAACCAGGCCGAGGAATCGGTGCTGTTTGCTGTTTCTGGAATATTCAAGGTGCTGAGCAAAGTTTCTGCATAGCTGGTGAATGCTAGATTGTATAAGGTCGACGTTAACGTGCTGATGGATAAAGATGATATCTCTAGTCGGGAAGTAAATGGCATCGCCAGACGTCACATACTGGAATAAGAAGAATACTTCCTGATTCGGTGATATGAAGCGAAGGCAGGTTACCCCGCTGCTGATATGAAAGCTTTCTTTGCAGTATGCAAGACCCGGTCCAAAGGGGTCTTGAATAGACACTTGGTCCTGGTCTAAGGCTTCATTGACTAGCTTGTTGCAGAACCCCTCATCAAGAAGCTGTGCAGCGAGGGCGATGGTTTGAGATAGTTCTGCTTTTGAGAATTTTGAGGACAAAAATTCATCAGGCTTTTTTAGCTCAAATACCTTTCTGTAAGCCCGGGTGGAGCCGAGCACATGCCTTTTTGTTGCTTCGTAGTCTAGGCGTCGCAATGCCAGTGCTTGTGCATCAGTTATGGAGGAGAGTTGGTTGTTACAGTACGCACGCCAACCCTCCAGCGCCATATCGACATGACTGGAATCAGGTTTGAAACTTAAAAAGCGGCTTTTAAGATAATTGAACAGCTTGAATTTCAATCTTGTTCCTGGGTTTCCAGGCCTTGAGTTAATCAGTGTGTTATTCACATGACCAAACGGTCTCTATTCTTCAGAATAGTTCTAGCAAAATCCTTTGATCAGGCATGTGCGTGTGGCTCACTTTAATGAGGCAAACCGATGCATGACGAATACATCGGTTTACCTAGTGACACCTCAACTTGCCGCAGTCTCTTGACGGGTGTTCTGGCTAAGTTGATAGCTTACCTGCCACCAAGCACAACACGTGCTCCGATAGCAAGCTGGAAGATCATCTGTGTTATGTCTTTGAAAAGCTGGCGTGATTTTACATCTACCTTGGGCAGTATCATCACCTGGTCGCCTGCGGCAATCGATTTGATCTTGCTTCCATCATCATAGCTGCCATCACGGTGTGCGACGATGATTCTGGAATTGTCAGCATTCTGGGTATAGCCTCCAGCGAGCTGGATATAATCATTCACGCTATATTTTCTGTCGAAGACGATGGTGTTCGGGAACAGGACTTCGCCACTGACCAATACCAGGTTGTCATTGACTGGTACGTTGATGATGTCACCGCTCTCAAGTAATAGTTCATCGCGTGTCTCTGCCTTGGCGATCAAGACTTGACCGTTGGGTTCGATCTCTTTAGCACGATCCACCCATTGCAACACTAGCGCGGCCTCTTGTGAGCGCAGCCCAGCCTCTTCAGCCGTACCAGAGCGCGCCGTTAACAGGCTTGCTTCCAGATTCTTAAGCGTTAGTTCAAGGTTGGCTTTTTGACGGGCTTTGACACTCTGCCGAAACAATTGCAGGCTGGTTTTATCAGAGCGTTCTGTGAATTGGATCGCTTTGATCAACTCCCCAAGCCTTGTGCCATAGGGAAGGATGTATTCTTGCTGTGAAAGATGTTCACCTTGTACTCGTACTGCAATCGTGCCTGGGCGCTTGTCTGAGGTGAACTCGATCTCATCGCCACTGAGGATACTCAATGCTTTTGTCTGGTTGATGGGGAAGTACTCGGTGTTCATGACTGTGCCTGTATTGCGCTTGATGCGCAGGTGAGTCACCACGGCGGTTGGTTTTGCAAATTTAATCAATTCTTTTACGTCGATGCTGCCATCCTGGAATTCAAAGCGTTTCGGATTCTGTACCATGCCTGTGACCAATACCGAATTTTGACGTTGACCCACGAAGATCACATCGCCATCGGAGAATTGAACCAGGGGCATGACGCCCTTAAGCAGAAAGTCGTAGAGATTGACTTCACTGCGGATCACGCCATCACGTTTGACTTGAATATTCAGAAAGCTACCACGTTCAGGATCTACGCCGCCAGCCTGGTCAAGGTAATGCAGTAGGCTGTCAAGCGAGGTGCCGTGATACAGGCCGGGATGATGTACGAAGCCGCCTACATAGATACGTACTGGTTGTGCAGCAGCTAAGCTGGCATAGCTTTGGACATTGGAGGTGAAGATCTGACCGATTGCGGCTTGAAGTGCCGATTGCAGGTCCTGATTCTTTACCCCTAATACCTTTACCGGACCTACTTCAGGGATGAAGATGTTGCCTTTTGGGTCCACAACCAGAATATTCTCGAAGCTGTAACCACCCCACAGCTTGACTTGAATGCTATCGCCTACCGAGATGGTATAGCTTGGGTTGAACTGGGATGCTCCTGGCTTTGCGAATGCCCCAGTAAACAACTGGGCGCCGAACACGTCAGACAAAGTATTCTTCTCATAGTCAGCAAGCTGGGGTGCTGTAGGGATGACCAGACTATTGGTTACTGATTGCCCCAAATTCCCGGCAGTCGGGGTTGCCGCACGTGCATTGGCGCTTTGACCATTCTGCTGTACTGCGGTTTGGGCGTTATTTTGCCCAATTCCGGGTAGTAGGGGAGAACTGACTCCGGCATTGCCCACGCCGAGATCTTCGCCTACGGCAAATGCGTTGGCGCTCACAAGCAGGGCAAGTAACAGTAAGAAGTGTTTCATAGTTAATCCTTATGATCCCGGATGATGGCTGCAATCAAATGGAAAATACCAGTGATCAGCAAAATGAAGACGAGGTATACAAAGCTGTTGAAAATGCGACGTGGTTCCAGTGGATACTGAGGAAATGTTGGTGTCTGGATCACAGTGAGTTTTTTAAGTTGGCTCGCAGCCTGGAGCTTGCCTCGTTCTAACGTGGCAAGCGTGTTCTTGTACATCTCTTGTGCGAATTCGGCCGCTAGTTGCAGGCGTTGATATTCTTCCACCGATTTATTGAGTGTTTTGCCGGATTTTGAGGTTAAACGGCGCTGTTCCTGTTCAATCTGGCTTTCAAGCGCACTGATGTTGAAGTCAACTTCAATGATGCTGGGTGAATTAGGATTGATGTAGCTGGACATCACTTTTTTCTTGGCACGTAGCTCAGCCAGCTTGGATTCCAGGCTGCTGATGATGGAGGCGATGTTCTCGGCAGTGGTTTCGGGTGAAGCCAAACCTTTGGCGTTCTGATAGCTTACCAAGGATTGCCTTGCTTCCAGATTCCTCTTGGCGGCTCTGTCGGCCTGGCCTTGAAGAAAGCCGACTTGATCGAGCGCGATCTTCTGCGCAACGGCATTCATGTAGCGCTCCCCTTCCAGCAACATGAACGAGTTGATGGCCTGAGCGATTTCTGGAGTAAAGCCTTGCGTTTTTACTATCAAGATGCCGGAAGCGTCATCAAACGTTACCTCCACTCGCCTTAAGTAATAGCGATAGAACCACTCGTTGGACAGATCTTCGGACCACATGCGGCTGATGATGTCAATGTCGGTATTGCTGTAGTGCTTGCGAAGATTAAGTTCGCTGTTCAACTTTTGCATCATGTCGACCGAAGTCAGATAGGCCTTTAGCAGCAGTTGGTCTGGCCTTGCGATGCCGCCTGAGGGGCCTCCGTTACCAAGAATCCCGGATAGATCGACCTGGCTTTGTTGCTGCCCTGTGATGCTGGTGCTCTGCATCATGACATGGGATTCAGAGACATACCGGGGGCTTGCGATCACCCCCCAGTAGGCTATGCTGGCCATGGCAACAAAAGTTGCCAACCACAGAGATGGCTTTTTCCGTAGATTTTTCATTTATATGCTTCGCATCGAGATTGATTGGATCTTAACTTTCATAAGCAGCTTCAGCGAGCGCCCCCATAAGCTTTAAGTGCATCCCGGATGTTATCAAACCATATGGCTCCACCGTCTTTTACATAGATGCCAGCCTCGCACATTTGCAACAGGGTGGCTTCATTGTGCGAAACAAGTATAAGATTCTTTGAGCGGTTTTCTCCAAGAAAAGAATTGGTGATCTTCTTTCTGAATGCCGCGTCACCTACGGACAGGATTTCGTCGGCAAGGTAGACATTAAAATCAAACGCGAGCGAAAGGCTGAAATTCAAACGTGATTTCATGCCGCTGGAGTAAGTGTTGATTTTGTCATCAAATGCCTTGCCCAATTCGGAGTATTGTTGAGCGAATTCCAACTTTTCTGGAAGCTCATGCTCTGGTATGCCATGAATGCGTAATATGAATTTTGCATTTTGTTTACCGGTTAGGTTCCCTTTCATCCCCCCCTGAAAGTTCATCGGCCATGAAATTCTGGAGTCGACAGTGATCTTGCCAGTGCTAGGCGTATCCAGTCCACCAATCAGCCGTATCAGTGTCGATTTTCCGGCCCCATTCTTGCCAATCAAACCTACATTGACATTGGAAGGAATCTGCAGATTGATGTTGCGTAATATCCAGTCGCTATAACCTGTATCTGTTTCATAGCGTTTACTGAGGTTTTCTATCGTAATCATTTATTTGGATAGTAGTCGATGCGACATGTGGTATTGCAGGAACAGACCAATAAAGAGTGTTACTACAGCGCCAGATGCAAGATACATAAGCGAAGTGCCTTGTGCGGGAGGGTAGGCGCTGAAAAACCCCCCATGTATCGATTCAAAGCCATGAGCCAGAGGATTCATCATCATGTACTCTTTGATGGGGTTGGGTATGTAGGTGATTGGAATGATGGCACCACTAGTGAAGTACATGACGCGCAGGGTGACGGTCACAATGCTTTGGATTTTTGGCATGAACCGCACTATCACAGATAGGATCATTCCAAGCCCTAAGCCTAGCACCCAAATCAAAAAGTAGGCGATTAGAACGGTCAGTGGTTCGTTGGGCACGGCCTGGCGGCCTATGCTGGCGGCAACCGTGAAGAAAATGATGCTGGCCATCATGATCACAAAGCCCCTGAATACAGCTCGGATGATGACACAGTCGACTGGCTTGATCTGTCGGTATGAAAGCAGGCCGGCATAAGCAGATACTGCGTTCATGCCATTCATCACAACTTCGCGGAACATGATGATGCCTAACAGACCGCTGATAAAGAAGGTGACAACATCCACTCCAGGTACGAACCGGATATTCAGGTAGGTGTGTATCAGTAACCAGACCAGCACATGGGACAATGGCTCAAAAATGATCCAGAACCAGGGCACACGCCCTTCTGAGAGATTGGCAGATGATTCGCGCAAAAAAAGTGCGCGCCAAACAGACCAGGTCACGTTTAGTGCAGATCGTTTGGTGGGGTCGATAGGGTTGGTAATGGTTGTCAATGTAAGGCCGAATTATGGTTGGTGATGTGTCGGCTTGATCGAAGTAAGCGCGACTATCATGACACAGGCGGTAATTTTAATTGGCTGTATGCACTGCATGCACAAACGATTCTTAAGATTAAATCACATCAATGATTACACAATTATACGAATCATGAGTGACTTGTCTGCAATTGCACGGATTATCACTCAGGCAAAGATACGGCGCAAAAGAATAATCTGAGTTAAAATCAGTACAAGCTAATTTCATGCCTGATAATCGAATGCGTATCGCCGAAGTCAACCGCAACACCCTTGAAACCCAAATTACAGCCTCCATCAATCTGGACGGTACTGGTGTTTCGCAACTTGCTACCGGGCAAGGTTTTTTTGACCATATGCTGGATCAGATCGCCCGCCATGGCATGATGGATATTGCCATCGCTGCCAAAGGTGATCTGCACATCGATGCGCATCACACCGTAGAAGATGTCGGTATCACGCTGGGGCAGGCTTTTGCCAAGGCGGTTGGCGATAAGCGCGGCGTGCGTCGCTACGGCCACGCTTATGTGCCGTTGGACGAGGCCTTGTCGCGTGTGGTGCTGGATCTGTCCGGTCGTCCCGGTCTGGAATTCGGCGTCGAATTCACGCGCGCCCGTATCGGGGATTTCGATGTGGATCTGATCCATGAATTCTTCCAGGGCTTCGTCAATCACGCACTGGTCACCTTGCACATCGATAACCTGCGTGGTGACAATGCGCACCATCAGGCAGAGACCATCTTCAAGGCATTCGGTCGCGCGTTGCGCATGGCGGTCGAGTTCGATGATCGCATGGCGGGCATCATGCCATCGACCAAGGGTACGCTCTAACTCATTGCTGTTTAAACGATTGCTGTTTCAGATACAACCATCATGATTGATATTGCGGTAGTGGATTACGGCATGGGTAACCTGCGCTCGGTGGCCAAAGCGCTGGAACATGTAGCGCCGGATCATCGTGTGGTGGTGACCAGTGACCCAGCCAAGATCGCGGCAGCAGGTCGTGTGGTGTTCCCTGGCCAGGGCGCCATGCCGGACTGTGTGCGTGAGCTGGATGCACGTGGGTTGCGTGAGGCGGTGATCGCTGCAGCGGCGGATAAGCCGTTTCTGGGTATTTGCATTGGCCTGCAGTTACTGTTCGACCATAGCGAAGAAGGTGATGTGGCTGGGCTGGGCATTGTTCCCGGTCAGGTAAAGCGCTTTGCTGCCGCGGACATGCATGATGCTCTGGGCGGCAAACTCAAGGTGCCGCACATGGGCTGGAACCAGGTATATCAGTCGGATAAGCACCCGCTATGGGCTGGTATCGAACAGGGTGCACGCTTTTACTATGTGCACAGCTACTACGTGCAGCCTCAGGATGCGGCCATCGAGGCCGGGTATAGTGAATACCCAACCCGCTTCACTAGCTGTGTCGCCCGTAACAACATTTTTGCCGTGCAATTCCACCCGGAAAAAAGCCAGCATGACGGTTTGCAGCTGTTGGCCAATTTCGTGCGCTGGAATGGCGTATCCAACTGACTTTTTGAAACTATCACATTATGTTGCTGATTCCTGCCATTGACCTCAAGGACGGTCACTGTGTTCGCCTCAAACAAGGCTTGATGGAGGATGCTACGGTGTTCTCTGAAGACCCGGGTGCGATGGCGCGCCATTGGGTGGACCGTGGCGGCCGACGTCTGCATCTGGTCGACCTGAATGGCGCGTTCGCCGGCAAGCCGGTCAATGAAGGTGCCATCAAGTCCATCGTGGAAGCGGTTGGCGGGGATATCCCCATCCAGCTCGGTGGCGGTATCCGCGATCTGGACACCATCGAGCGCTACCTCGATAGCGGCATCAGCTATGTCATCATCGGGACGGCTGCGGTGAAGAATCCTGGCTTTCTGCACGAAGCCTGTTATGCCTTCCCAGGCCAGATCATCGTGGGCCTGGATGCCAAGGATGGCAAAGTCGCGGTGGATGGCTGGTCCAAGCTGACCGGTCACGACGTGATCGATCTGGCAAAGAAATTCGAAGATTATGGTGTTGAAGCCGTGGTGTATACCGATATCGGTCGTGACGGCATGCTGAGTGGTGTCAACATCGAGGCTACCGTTGCGCTGGCGCAGGCGTTGCGCATCCCGGTGATTGCCAGTGGCGGTGTCACCAATCTGGACGACGTGCACCATTTGTGTGCGGTGGAAAGTGAAGGCGTGATCGGCGCCATCACCGGACGTGCCATCTACGAAGGCACGCTGGATTTTGCCGCAGCGCAAAAACTGGCTGATGAACTGAATGGGTAAGGGTTCCACCAGCTGTTTTTCTCTTCTACCGCGCACCTTGAAGCGTGCAGCGGTTCTCCCTAGAGTTGCCCATGCTTGCTAAACGTATCATTCCCTGTCTGGACGTGACCGATGGTCGTGTGGTCAAAGGCGTCAATTTCCTGGAGCTGCGCGATGCAGGCGATCCAGTCGAGATCGCCAAGCGTTACGATGATCAGGGTGCCGATGAGCTGACTTTTCTCGACATCACTGCCAGCTCGGATAACCGCGGCCTGATCCTTGGCATCATCGAACAAGTCGCTTCGCAGGTATTCATTCCGCTCACGGTGGGTGGCGGGGTGCGCGAGGTGGAAGATGTGCGTCGCCTGCTCAATGCCGGCGCAGACAAGGTCAGCATCAACACCTCAGCCGTGCTCAACCCTCAATTGGTGGCGGATGCCGCTGGCCGCTTCGGTTCACAGTGCATCGTGGTGGCGATCGATGCCAAACAGGTCGGTGATCACTGGGAAGTGTTCACGCATGGTGGGCGCAAGGCTACCGGTATCAATGCGGTGGACTGGGCGCGCAACATGGTGGCACTGGGTGCTGGTGAGTTGCTGGTGACCAGCATGGACAGGGACGGCACGCGGGTCGGTTTCAATCTGCCGCTGAATCGTGCCATCAGCGATGCGGTGGATGTGCCCATCATTGCCTCTGGTGGTGTAGGTAACCTGATGCACCTGGTTGAAGGGGTTAAGGAGGGCGGTGCAGATGCTGTATTGGCCGCCAGTATCTTCCACTATGGTGAATTCACGGTGCGCCAGGCCAAGGAATACATGCGCGAGCACGGCATCGAGGTACGTTTGTGAGCGCTCCAGACAAGCTTGCCTGGCTGGATAAGGTGAACTGGACCACCGATGGTCTGGTGCCCGTCATTGCACAAGAGGCAGGCAGCGGGCGTGTGCTGATGTTCGCCTGGATGAATCGCGAAGCTTTGCAACTCACCTCCGAGACCGGTCATGCGGTGTACTGGTCGCGTTCGCGTGGCAGGCTGTGGCACAAGGGCGAAGAGTCCGGTCATGTGCAGCATGTGCACGAGATCCGGCTGGATTGCGATGAAGACGTGGTATTGCTGACCGTGGAGCAGGTGGGCGGTATCGCCTGTCATACCGGTCGTCACAACTGTTTCTTCCAGAAACTGGACCAGGGTAACTGGGTCATCGATCAGCCCGTGCTCAAAGACCCGAAAGCGATCTATCATGAATGATGTGTTGCAGCGTCTGGCGGAACTGCTGGAGCAGCGCAAGCAGGCTGACCCACAGTCGTCCTATGTGGCCAAGCTGTATGCCAAAGGCATGGACAGCATCCTCAAGAAGGTGGGTGAGGAAGCGACAGAGACCATCCTCGCTGCTAAAGATGGCGACGCGCAACATCTGATCTATGAGACGGCGGATCTCTGGTTCCATACGCTGGTGATGCTGGCGCATGCTGGTCTGAACCCGCAGCAGGTGCTGGACGAGCTGGCGCGTCGTGAAGGGTTGTCTGGCCTGGAAGAAAAAGCGGCGCGCAGCAAAGAGTAAGCTGCTAATGGCTTGCTGCCCTGCGCAGCCTTCCGTGGTGCAGCAGCTTGGTGACGAAATCGTAAGGAATGGCCATGAGTGCTGACTGTATTTTTTGCAAGATCATCCGTGGGGAGATCCCCAGTACCATGGTGCATCAGGATGACCAGGTTGTCGTGTTCAAGGATATCCATCCCATCGCGCCAGTGCATCTGTTGATCGTGCCCAGGCTGCACGTCGCCAGTCTGGCGGAATGCGCTGAAACGGAACGAGATTTACTCGGCCATCTATTGCTGTTGGCGCCCAAGCTGGCCGCTGCACAGGGGCTGAAAGGCTTTCGTACCATGATCAACACGGGGCGCGAAGGTGGCCAGGAAGTGTTCCATCTGCATGTGCACGTCTTTGGCGGCGGCGATACGCTGCCCAGAACTTAATTTCAGGAGTATTTGGCATGGGAAGCTTCAGTATCTGGCATTGGCTGATCGTTTTGCTGGTTGTCGTGTTGATTTTTGGCACCAAAAAACTGCGTAATATCGGCAGTGACGTGGGTGGTGCGGTCAAGAGCTTCAAGGACGCGGTGCGTGACGAAAAGTCCACGCCCAAGCTGGATGATGCGTCCACCGGCGAGACGGTAGAGAACGAAGTCAGCCACAAGCAAAAGCAGTGATCTTCCACTTGGCCGACTGCTTGCATATAACAAGCTCTCTCCGTCTTGTTTGATATCGCTTTTTCCGAGTTGATCGTCATCGCGCTGGTCGCGCTGATCGTCATCGGCCCTGAGCGTCTACCCAAGGTGGCGCGTACGCTGGGCTCGGTGCTCGGGCGCATGCAGCGCTATGTCAACACGGTCAAGGCGGATATCGATCGTGAGCTGCAGCTGCAGGATCTGCACAAATTGCAGGATGAGATCCAGCAAAGCGTGCGCGAAGTGAAGTCTGGCGTGCAGGAAGTGCAAACCGACCTGCATCAAGCGGCGCGAGAGGCCGAAAACAGCATACTCGGCACTGCAGCCATCAACGCCCCGCAGAGCCCCGGCTATCCGCCCGCCTTGGACGCACCGCCCGATAGCAAGCCATGAGTGTTACCAATACGTTTATTTCCCATCTGCTTGAATTACGTGACCGCCTGCTACGTACGCTGCTGGTGTTCGTGGCGGTGTTCATCTGCCTGTTCCCGTTTGCCAATGACATCTACACCCTGCTGGCGCAACCCATGCTGGCCAAGCTGCCAGCTGGCGGGCAGATGATCGCGACGGCAGTCACGACGCCGTTCTTCGTGCCGATGAAGGTGGCGATGATGGCGGCGTTCCTGCTCACCCTGCCACATAGCTTGTATCAGATCTGGTCCTTCGTTTCCCCTGGCTTGTATGCACATGAGCGCAAATTGATGGCGCCACTGGTGTTCGCCAGTACCTTGTTGTTCTTACTGGGCATGGCATTCGCCTATTTTTTGGTGCTGCCTGTGGTGTTCGGCTTCATCACCGGCATTGCACCACAGGGCGTGGCAGTGATGACCGATATCGGCAATTATCTGGATTTTATTCTGGGCTTGTTCATGGCCTTTGGGCTGGCGTTTGAAGTCCCGGTGGCCGTGGTCATGATCGTGCTGTTCGGCTGGGTTGAGATCGCCAGCCTGAAAGAGGCACGTGGTTATGTGGTGGTGGGGGCTTTTGTGCTGGGGGCGATCTTCACGCCACCGGATGTGCTGTCACAGATCATGCTGGCCATCCCGCTATGGCTGCTGTACGAGCTGGGTATCATCATCGCCGGCGTACTCAAGCGCCAGCGCGATGCAAGCCCCAGACTGCCAGATGAACAGGGCTGACCCAGACTAAAGCGCAAATCAACTGCCGACTCAGGCGTTAACTGCACCACTCAAGGCGGTGCACCTAGTCAAGGCGATGTCCCTAGCGTTGCACGCGCTGGATCGCCGGTCGCGTACCAATGCTGATGACCACGTCCATCAAGCGCCCGTTGCGCGAGATCTTCACGTTGGCTTTTTGCTCCGGCTGTAATCCGGCGATCAGGTTCAGCATGGTGGAGCTGTCGCTGACCTGGCGCCCTTCGATCTCCAGCAGGATATCGCCAGCACGCAGGCCAGCGCGTTCTGCCGGGCTGTTGCGCAACACGCCGGCGATCAGCGCGCCGTAATGCTGATTCAGTTTGAACGATTCAGCCAGCTCAGCCGAGATGTCTTGGGCTTCGATGCCTATCCAGCCGCGCGTGACGCGCCCTTGGCGTACGATCTGTTCCATCACCTGTTTAGCCAGGCTCACCGGGATAGCGAAGCCTATGCCCATGGAGCCGCCGCTGCGTGAATAGATGGCACTATTGATACCAACCAGATGGCCCTCGGTGTCGATGAGTGCGCCGCCCGAGTTGCCAGGGTTGATGGGCGCATCGGTCTGGATGAAATTTTCGAAGGTGTTGATACCAAGATGGCTGCGGCCCAGCGCGCTGATGATGCCTTGGGTCACGGTCTGGCCAACACCGAACGGGTTGCCTATTGCCAGCACCACGTCGCCGATGGCAGCTTTTTCGTCCACCGCCAGTGTGATGGAAGGCAAGTCGCTTGCTTCTATGCGTAGCACGGCCAGGTCGGTTTCCGGGTCGGTGCCCACGACACGGGCGGGTACGCTGCGGCCATCTGCCAGCGCAACTTCGATCTGGTCAGCCGCTTCGATGACGTGATGGTTGGTGAGTACCAGACCCTGGCTGTCCACGATGACGCCGGAGCCCAAGCTGTTTTCCGGTTTCTGGTTTTCTTCCTGCTGCTCGCCGAAGAAGTGACGGAACAGCGGGTCGTTCATGAGCGGGTGCGGCTTGCTGCTGGCTTTTTTGCTGGTGAAGATGTTGACCACCGAGGGCATGGCTTTGTTGGCGGCATCGCGGTAAGAACTGGCGGCGGTGGTGACATTGGCCTGTTCAGCCTGCTTCAGTTGCAGTGATGGGGGCTGAGCATAGGGTGTGCTCTGGCTGAAGCGATGTACGACTTCCGGATAGAATGTCTGTAATACGAATAAAGCGGCAAGGCTGATGGTGACGGTTTGAGCGAAAACGAGCCAAAGTCTTTTCATGGGTAAGTACGCAACAAGATTGAGGGTGTGAGTTGGGGACAGTCAACATCAAAGAACTACTTGATTATACCGGACAACTTCTGCAGCCAACGCAGTTCCAGGATTATTGTCCCAACGGTTTGCAAGTGGCGGGTAAGCCGATGGTGAGCAAGGTCGTCACTGGCGTCACTGCCAGCATGGCCCTGCTGGAGGCGGCGCAAGCGGCTGGGGCGGATGCCATTCTTGTGCATCATGGCTATTTCTGGCGTGGCGAGGATGCGTGCATACGCGGCATCAAAAAAGCACGTCTAAAATTCCTGCTCGCACATGACATCAACTTGCTGGCTTACCACTTGCCACTGGATGCGCATGCCGAATTCGGCAACAACATGCAGCTGGGGCAACATTTGGGTTTGCAGGGAATCTCGTTGGGCTCGGGTCAGTCTATGCTGGCAACAGGCGATTTGCTGTTGCCGCAGACCTTGGCGGATTTTTGCCTGGAGATAGGACGGCGCTTGGGAAGAGCGCCGCAAGTGATCGGCGATGTGGGCCGCGAGATTCGCCGTGTGGCCTGGTGTACGGGGGCAGCACAGGGGTTTTTTGAACAAGCCATCGCGCTGGGCGTGGATGCCTATATTAGCGGTGAGATTTCCGAGCCTACCGTGCATCTGGCACGTGAATCCGGCGTGGCCTATATTGCGGCCGGGCATCACGCCACCGAGCGTTATGGCGTGCAGGCGCTGGGTGCTGAACTGGCCAGACGATACGAGCTTGAGCATCAGTTCATTGATATTGATAATCCGGTATGAATCAATGTTTAAGTTTTTGAGCTGGCGTTGTAAAATGAAGGGTTAATTAAAAGCGCGTAACTAACAGCGCTGTCAATCGGTAATGCGCAATCCGTGCCTGGCTGCATCTGCAAGGTGTGCTTGTCGCGCGATGCAAGTAGCGCCCATGGCGCGATGACGAATTCGTAAAATGCTTGAGTGAGAGAACGCAATGGCTAATCAGGTGGATACAAACAGGCGACGTTTTTTGATTGCAGCCACAGGTGCTGCAGGTGGCGTGGCGGCAACAGCAGTGGCCTTGCCCTTCGTTGGCAGCATGCTGCCAAGCGAGCGCGCCAAAGCGGCGGGTGCGCCTGTCGAGGTGGATGTCAGCAAGATCGAGCCCGGTGCCATGATCACCGAAGAATGGCGTGGCAAGCCGGTATGGATCGTCAACCGCACTCAAGAGATGCTGGATGCGCTGGCCAAGAACAATGACAATCTGTCCGACCCCATGCTGCAAGTGACCAGTCAGCAGCCGGATTACTGCAACAACCCGGATCGCTCCATCAAGTCCAATATGCTGGTGCTGGTGGGCATCTGTACCCACCTGGGGTGTTCGCCTTCGCCCAAGTTGCAGCCTGGTAACGACATGGGTGCGGATTGGACGGGTGGCTTCTTCTGCCCATGCCATGGCTCCAAGTTCGATCTTGCTGGGCGCGTGTTCAAGGGTTCGCCTGCGCCTGTGAATCTGGTGGTGCCGCCACACAAATATATATCGGATGGCCTGCTGGTCGTCGGCGTTGATGCGCAAGGGGAAGCATAATCATGGGTAAGTACATGACCTCCGTACTGGGTTGGGTCGATCAGCGTTTCCCGTTGACTTCCAACCTGAAGGCGCATCTGACCGAGTATTACGCGCCCAAGAATTTCAACTTCTGGTATTTCTTCGGCTCGCTGGCGTTGCTGGTGCTGGTGCTGCAGATCCTGACCGGCATCTTTCTGACCATGAACTACAAGCCGGATGCTGACCTGGCATTTGCTTCGGTGGAATACATCATGCGCGATGTGTCCTGGGGCTGGCTGATCCGCTACATGCATTCCACGGGTGCATCCATGTTCTTCGTGGTGGTCTACCTGCACATGTTCCGTGGCCTGATCTACGGTTCCTACCGTAATCCGCGCGAGCTGATCTGGCTGTTTGGTGTGGGCATCTTCCTGGTGCTGATGGGTGAGGCCTTCTTCGGCTATCTGCTGCCTTGGGGGCAGATGTCCTACTGGGGGGCTCAGGTGATCATCAATCTGTTTGCTTCCATCCCGTTCATCGGTCCGGATGTGGCGCTTTGGCTGCGCGGTGATTACACCGTGTCGGACGCGACGCTGAACCGTTTCTTCGCTTTCCACGTGATCGCATTGCCTTTGGTGCTGCTGGGCCTGGTGGTTGCCCACATCATCGCCTTGCACGAAGTCGGTTCCAACAATCCGGATGGCGTGGAGATCAAGAAGAACAAGGATCCGGTCACGCATATTCCTTTGGATGGCATCCCGTTCCACCCGTATTACACAGTGAAGGATATCGTCGGTGTGACGGTGTTTCTGATCGTGTTTTCCGCGGTGCTGTTCTTTGCTCCGGAGATGGGGGGCTACTTCCTGGAAGCCAATAATTTCATCCCGGCCGATCCGCTGAAGACGCCCGCCCACATTGCGCCGGTGTGGTATTTCACGCCGTATTATTCGATTCTGCGTGCGGTACCGCCCATCATGAATTCGCAGTTCCCGGGCGTCGCCGCCATGGGCTTATCGGTAGTGATCTTTGCACTGCTGCCCTGGCTGGACCGTAGTCCGGTGAAGTCCATACGCTATCGTGGCAACCTCTACAAATCCTGGCTGGCCGCTTTTGTGGTGAGTTTCATCGTCCTCGGTTATCTGGGCACCAAGCCCTCCAATGTGTGGGGCACCTTTGGTGCGGATGTGGCCATCTTGGGTGGTGCGGATGTGGCAACGGTGGTCGCGCGTATCTTCACCCTTGTCTACTTCCTGTTCTTTGTTCTGATGCCTTGGTATAGCAGCCGCGACAAGACCAAGGCTGTGCCGGAAAGGGTGACCGCATGAAGTTCGCAGAAATGAAACAGATGGGGTTGTTGTGCGGTTTGCTGATGGCCTTGTGGCAGCCTCTGGCTGGGGTGGCGAGTGAGGCTGAGGTGCATCTGGATAGAGCGCCTATCGATACCAGTAATCAGGCATCCCTGCAGCGTGGTGCGCGCGTATTCGTCAACTACTGCCTCAATTGCCATAGCGCTGCCTATATGCGCTACAACCGACTGGTCGACATCGGGCTGACCGAAGCACAGATCAAGGACAACCTGGTGCTGACTGGTGCCAAGGTCGGCGATACCATGAAAGTGGTGATGCCTGCCAAGGATGCCAAAGCCTGGTTCGGTGCGCAGCCGCCGGATCTGACGGTGGAAGCGCGTGCACGCGGTGCGGACTGGCTGTATACCTATCTGCGCGGTTTCTACCGTGACAGCAGCCGGCCTACCGGTTGGAACAACACCGTCTACGACAAGGTGGCCATGCCGCATGTGTTATGGGAGCTGCAGGGTCAGCAGGTGCTGAAGACCGAGCTCAAGCGTGATGCGCATGGTCATGAAACCGAAGTGAAGCAGCTGGTGCTGGATAAGCCGGGCAAGATATCGCCTGCGGAATACGATGCCACCATCGCTGATCTGGTGAATTACATGGTGTTCATGTCCGAGCCGAGCAAGGGCAAGCGCCTGCAGTTGGGCGTGATCGTGCTGCTGTTCCTAGGCCTCATGTTCATTGTCAGCTACTACCTAAAGAAAGAATTCTGGAAAGACGTGCATTAACTCCATGCACCAGGGTCTGTGCACTCAGGGTGCATGCACCCAGGCCTCGTGCTATCGGGGCGTCCGACCACCAAGGCGTTTGAGCGTCGAGATTTGAAAGAAAGCAGGATTACACCATTATGATGACCTTATATTCAGGGACTACAGACCCATACAGCCACCGCTGCCGCTTTGTGTTGTTCGAGAAGGGCATGGACTTCCAGGTGATCGATGTGGATCTGGCCAACAAGCCTGAGGATCTGGCAGTCATCAATCCGCACAATACCGTACCTGTGCTGGTCGAGCGTGATCTGGTACTGGAGCAGGCCAACATCATCAACGAATATATCGATGAGCGTTTTCCACATCCTCAGCTGATGCCGGCTGACCCGGTCATGCGTGCCCGGGCCCGCCTGTTCCTGCACAACTTTGAAGACCAGTTGTTCAGTCACATCAAGTCCATCGAGTCCGGAGATGCCAAGCTGGCTGACGAAGGCCGTGCTGCGATTCGTGACAACCTGACCCAGATCGTGCCCTTGTTCAGCCGCCAGCAATACATCCTGGGTGACGAGTTCTCCATGCTGGATGTGGCCATCACGCCGTTGCTGTGGCGTCTTGGGCACTATGGTATCGAACTGCCAAAGCAGGCAGCGCCACTGTTGAAGTATGCCGAGCGTATCTTCTCGCGCCCTGCATACATCGAAGCGATGACCCCGTCTGAAAAGGCCATGCGTCGTTGATGCAGGCTGTTCAGAATTGAGCGCCGCCGGATTGAGCGAGCCGACCTCCACCAAGCCTTATCTGATTCGCGCCCTGTTCGAGTGGTGCGTGGATAATGGCTACACCCCACATCTGCTGGTGACCGTGAATGGTCAGACGCGGGTGCCGATGGCGTATGTGAAGGATGGCGAGATCGTGCTTAATCTGGGGCCGGCGGCCACCAAGGATCTGCAGATGAGCAACGATGCCATCAGCTTTTCTGCCCGTTTCTCGGGCGTGTCCACCTCGCTGTATGTGCCCATTTCGGCTGTGCGCGGTATCTATGCCCGTGAAAATGGCCATGGCATGTTCTTTGAGCCGGAGCCTGAAGTGGCGGAGGATTCAACGCCTGAAGCAGCGCCGCCGGAATCTCCGAAAAAGCCAACATTGACCATCGTCAAATAATCTATAATGGGCGCCGCTCGAGACGCCCGTTGTCGTAAGCCGGATTAGCTCAGTTGGTAGAGCAGCTGATTTGTAATCAGAAGGTCGTTGGTTCGATTCCGACATCCGGCACCATTTCTGGTGTGCTAGATACTGTTTTGCCTGTTAGTGCTTTTGTGCAGATTGATGCGTGATAGCGTTTGACAGGCAAAACTAAAATCAGCATAATCTCGGGCTCGTTTGGGAGAGGTGGCCGAGTGGTTAAAGGCGACGGACTGTAAATCCGTTCTCTCAGAGTACGCTGGTTCGAATCCAGCCCTCTCCACCAAATATTCGTTGTGAGCCAGTAGGCGTTGGAAATGCGGGCATGCGGGTGTAGCTCAGTTGGTAGAGCACTTGCCTTCCAAGCAAGATGTCGCGAGTTCGAACCTCGTCGCCCGCTCCAGTGGTTTTGAAGATTAAACGCCCATGTGGCTCAGTGGTAGAGCACTCCCTTGGTAAGGGAGAGGTCGCGGGTCCGATTCCCGCCATGGGCACCATTTACTTGGTGTTGATGCGCACAGTGTAGATGCGTAAGTCGCACTACTTCATTAACTTGATAGCAGTCGGTTAAAGGATACGGTTATGGCAAAAGGCAAATTTGAGCGGACGAAGCCGCACGTGAACGTAGGGACGATTGGTCACGTAGACCATGGCAAGACGACCTTGACGGCGGCGATCACGACGATCCTGTCGAAGAAGTTTGGTGGTGAAGCGAAGGCTTACGATCAGATTGACGCGGCACCGGAAGAGAAGGCACGTGGTATCACGATCAACACCGCTCACGTTGAGTACGAAACGGCGACGCGTCACTACGCGCACGTTGACTGTCCAGGCCACGCTGACTATGTGAAGAACATGATCACGGGTGCTGCGCAGATGGACGGTGCGATCCTGGTATGTTCTGCTGCTGACGGCCCGATGCCACAGACCCGTGAGCACATTCTGCTGGCGCGTCAGGTAGGTGTTCCTTACATCGTCGTGTTCCTGAACAAGGCTGACATGGTGGATGACGCCGAGCTGCTGGAACTGGTTGAGATGGAAGTGCGTGAGCTGCTGTCGAAGTATGACTTCCCAGGCGACGACACCCCGATCGTGCACGGTTCTGCGAAGCTGGCGCTGGAAGGCGACCAGTCCGCAATCGGCGAACCCGCGATTTTCAAGTTGGCAGAAGCGCTGGACTCCTACATCCCTACGCCAGAGCGCGCCATTGACGGCACGTTCCTGATGCCTGTGGAAGACGTATTCTCGATCTCTGGCCGCGGCACTGTGGTGACGGGTCGTATCGAGCGTGGCATCGTCAAGGTCGGTGATGAAATCGAGATCGTCGGTATCAAGCCTACGCTGAAGACTACCTGCACCGGTGTTGAGATGTTCCGCAAGCTGTTGGACCAAGGTCAAGCGGGTGATAACGTCGGCGTGCTGCTGCGCGGTACCAAGCGTGAAGAAGTTGAGCGTGGTCAAGTATTGGCCAAGACCGGCTCCATCAAGCCGCACACCAAGTTCGCTGCCGAGATCTATGTGCTGGGTAAGGATGAAGGTGGTCGTCATACGCCATTCTTCAACGGTTACCGTCCACAGTTCTACTTCCGTACCACCGATGTAACGGGTGCGGTTGAGCTGCCAGCGGGCACTGAAATGGTGATGCCTGGAGACAACGTGTCCATTACGGTAGCGCTGATTGCGCCGATCGCGATGGAAGATGGTCTGCGTTTCGCGATCCGCGAAGGTGGCCGTACCGTTGGTGCTGGTGTCGTCGCTAAAATTATTGAATAAGTAGTCACTTAATGCGATGGGCTGCACGGTGTGTGGCCCTTCTGCATTTGCAACGATTACAGGCCAGTAGCTCAATTGGCAGAGTATCGGTCTCCAAAACCGAGGGTTGGGGGTTCGAGACCCTCCTGGCCTGCCACTTTTAAGTAAAAACTATGACCGAAAAAATCAAGCTGGTGCTTGCTCTGCTGCTATTGGCGGCAGGCTTGGCCGGCTTTTATGTGCTGGCAGAACAGGCTCTGGTGTTGCGCATTCTTGCTGTGATGGCGGGTATCGCGGCTGCGCTGGCTGTGTTATGGACGACGGTGTTGGGTCAGCAGGCGTTCGCGTTTTCGCGTGAATCTGTGGCCGAAACGCGCAAGGTGGTCTGGCCTAGCCGCAAAGAGACCACGCAGACCACGCTGATCGTGTTCGTTCTGGTTCTGGTGATGGCGATTTTCTTGTGGATAGTCGATGTCGGTTTCCTCTGGGCCGTGCAGAAGTTGATGGGAAGAGGTTAATTCATGGCAATGCGATGGTACGCCGTACAGGCATTTTCCGGTTATGAGAAGTCCGTTCTACGCGGTTTGGAAGAGCGTATCGCTCGCCACAACATGCAGGACATGTTCGGTCAGATCCTCGTTCCCGTTGAAGAGGTCGTGGAGATGAAGGGCGGCCAGAAGTCCATCACTGAGCGCAAGCTGTATCCGGGCTATGTGCTGGTGCAGATGGAGATGAACGACGAAAGCTGGCATCTGGTCAAGAGCACGCCGCGCGTCACCTCGTTCATTGGCGGTAGCGCGCAGAAGCCTACGCCTATCAAGGATAAAGAAGTCGACATCATTCTGCAGCGCATGGACGACAGCAAGAACAATCCAGCGCAAAAGCTTACCTTCGAAAAGGGTGAGTCCGTGCGTGTCATCGACGGCCCGTTCAAGGATTTCTCCGGCAATGTGGAAGACGTAAATTACGAAAAGAGCAAGCTGCGCGTGAATGTGACCATTTTTGGTCGTGCTACTCCGGTGGAGCTGGATTTCACCCAAGTCGAGCGCGAAGTTTAAGCGGCAAAGGTTTTATCAAATATGTTGACCAAAGCATCGCAGATGCGCATTTGGGTCACGAAGCAAGCAAGTAGTAAAGCAGTTGTGTCATTGGCAGTACCAAGTAGCGCCTAGGCGCTGAATTCAACCATATGGGGAGCTCGTCCGAGCGTTTGTACCCAAGGAGTCAAGCATGGCAAAGAAAGTCATCGGCTACATCAAACTGCAGATCCCTGCAGGTAAAGCCAACCCAAGCCCACCTGTTGGTCCAGCACTGGGTCAGCGTGGTCTGAACATCATGGAGTTCTGTAAGGCGTTCAACGCCGCGACCCAGGGCGTAGAGCCAGGTCTGCCGATCCCGGTCGTGATCACCGCTTTCGCTGACAAGAGCTTCACCTTCATCATGAAGACGCCACCGGCGACCATCCTGATCAAGAAGGCTGCCAAGATCGACAAGGGTTCCCCACGTCCTCATACCGACAAGGTAGGCAAGATCAGCCGCGCACAAGCGGAAGAGATCGCCAAGACCAAGATGCCGGACCTGACCGCTTCCGATATGGATGCTGCGGTTCGTACGATCGCTGGCAGTGCACGCAGCATGGGTATTGAAGTGGAGGGTGTATAACATGGCAATTTCCAAACGAGCTGAAGCGCTGCGCGCCAAAGTGGACCGTACCAAGCTGTACCCTGTTGCTGAAGCGCTGGCGCTGATCAAAGAGACGGCTACTGCCAAGTTCGACGAATCCGTCGATGCAGTGATCAACCTGGGTATCGATGCGCGTAAATCCGACCAGCTGGTGCGTGGTGCGCTGGTGTTGCCTAACGGTACCGGCAAGACCAAGCGTGTAGCCGTGTTCGCACAGGGTGCGCAGGCTGAAGCTGCCAAGGCGGCAGGTGCTGACATCGTCGGTTTTGATGACCTGGCTGAACAAGTAAAGGGTGGCATGCTGGATTTCGATATCGCGATCGCGACGCCGGATGCCATGCGTATCGTTGGTCAATTGGGCCAGGTTCTGGGTCCACGTGGCCTGATGCCTAACCCCAAGGTTGGCACCGTGACCCCGAACGTCGCTGAAGCTGTCAAGAACGCCAAGGCTGGTCAAGTGCAATACCGTACCGACAAGGGCGGCATCATCCATTGCACCATCGGTCGTGCCTCTTTCCCGGTTGAAGCACTGCAGGGCAACCTAGTCGCTCTGGTCGATGCACTGAACAAGGCCAAGCCAGCTTCCAGCAAGGGTATCTACCTGAAGAAATTAAGCGTATCCAGCACCATGGGTGTGGGCGTGCGCGTCGATCAGTCCAATCTGGCCTGATCGGCTTTGAACAAGCCAGCCATTTCGGCTGGTAGCAAGAACTTTGGGCCCCCAGTTTCAGTGCATCGAAGCTGGTGGGGTTATCAAAGACCGTAGGGGTGCTGGCGGAACGGCAACGTTCTGAATAAGCGCTTAATGGAAGTGGTGACGTGGTTGGGTGTCGGAACAGATCGTGTTCTTGACCTCTGGCGACAACACCCTGAACCCTGCGCAGATGGTGTTCCCGAAACAGGTTAAATGCTGAATAAGTATTCCTGATGACAGGTCGCCGTGTAGGGTTTGTGCTGGCGGGAGCTGGTGCAAGCTTAATTAACGGAAGGAGAAGACCTTGAGTCTTAATCTTGAAGAGAAAAAGGCAGTTGTTGCTGAAGTCAGCGCGCAAGTCGCTCAGGCACAGGCAATCATCGTCGCCGAGTATCGCGGATTGGAAGTTGGTGCGATGACCAAGTTGCGCGCCGAAGCCAGAAAATCCGGAGTTTACCTGCGCGTGTTGAAGAACACCCTGGTACGCCGTGCTGTTGACGGTACTCCGTTTGCTGGCCTCGCTGATCAAATGGTCGGTCCACTGGTGTTCGGTATTTCTACCGACCCGGTATCTGCAGCAAAGGTCCTCAGTGACTTTGCCAAGACCAATGACAAGTTCGTGATCAAGGCTGGCGCGATGCCTAACCAGGTGATGGATGTGAACGGCGTGAAAGCGCTGGCCTCCATGCCTAGCCGTGAAGAGTTGCTGTCTATGTTGCTCGGCACCATGCAAGCTCCGATCGCCAAGTTCGTACGTACCCTCAACGAGGTACCTACCAGCTTTGTGCGTGGTCTGGCTGCGGTGCGTGATCAAAAGCAAGCTGCTTAAGCTGTTAACAGCATCAATCAATATTAATTTAGGAGTAGTTACAAATGGCAATTTCCAAAGCAGAAATTCTTGACGCAATCGCTTCCATGTCGGTTCTGGACCTGTCCGAACTGATCAAGGAAATGGAAGAAAAGTTTGGCGTATCCGCAGCAGCTGCCGCTGTTGCTGTTGCTGCCGCTCCAGCTGCTGCTGCAGCTGCAGTTGAAGAAAAGACCGAGTTCGACGTGATCCTGACCGGCGCTGGTGAGAACAAGGTTGGTGTAATTAAGGCTGTTCGTGAGCTGACCGCTCTGGGCCTGAAGGAAGCCAAGGACCTGGTTGACGGCGCACCTAAGGCTGTTAAGGAAGGCGTATCCAAGGCGGATGCTGACGCTGCACTGAAGAAGCTGATCGAAGCTGGCGCTACCGGCGAAATCAAGTAATCGCTGTTAGACCGTAGTAGAGGCTGGCGGGAGACCGCCAGCCTTGTGCATTTTTGAAATGGTAGAACATAGCGCATTGTTTCAGTGTGCTATTTCCTGCCCTTTACCCCTCCAGGAGATGCTATGAGCTATTCCTTTACCGAGAAGAAACGCATTCGTAAAAGCTTTGCCAAACGCGAGAGCGTGCAGGAGGTTCCATACCTGCTGGCAATGCAGCTGGAATCGTACAAAGCTTTTCTGCAGACCGATGTTCCCGCCGACAAGCGGCTGAGTGAAGGTCTGCAAGCGACGTTCAGCTCGGTATTCCCTATCGTCAGCCATTCCGGCAATGCGCGTCTCGACTATGTCAGCTATACGCTGGGCGCAGAGCCGTTCGATGTCAAAGAATGTCAGCAACGTGGTTTGACCTATGCCGCGCCATTGCGCGTCAAAGTGCGTCTGACCATCATGGACAAGGAAGCCTCCAAGCCTACCGTCAAGGAAGTCAAGGAGCAGGAAGTGTACATGGGCGAACTGCCGCTCATGACCGAAAATGGTTCCTTTGTGATCAACGGTACCGAGCGCGTCATCGTGTCGCAGTTGCACCGTAGCCCTGGCGTGTTCTTTGAGCATGACCGTGGCAAAACCCATAGTTCCGGCAAGTTGCTGTTCTCTGCCCGCGTGATCCCTTACCGCGGCTCCTGGCTGGACTTCGAATTCGATCCCAAGGATTACCTGTATTTCCGCGTCGACCGTAGACGCAAGATGCCAGTCACCATTCTGCTGAAAGCGCTGGGTTACAACCCGGAGCAAATCCTGGACACCTTCTACGATCTGGACACTTTCCACCTGACCAAGGACAGCGTGCTGTTCGAACTGGTGCCTGAACGCCTGCGTGGCGAAGTCGCCAAGTTCGACATCCTGGCCAAGGACGGCAGCGTGCTGGTCGCCAAGGACAAGCGCATTACTGTGAAGCATATCCGCGACATGGAAAAGGCTGGCATCAGCAGGATCCCGGTGCCGGAAGAATTCCTGCTGGGTCGTGCGCTGAGCAAGAACATCGTCGATACCGACAGCGGTGAAGTCGTGGCCAGCGCCAACGACGAAATCACCGAGACGCTGCTGGAAAAGCTGCGTGCTGCCAGCATCGCCCAGATCAACACCCTGTACTCCAACGATCTGGATCATGGCGATTACATCTCGCAAACCCTGCGCATCGACGAGATCCCTGACCAGTACAGTGCACGTGTTGCCATCTACCGCATGATGCGTCCTGGCGAACCGCCAACCGAAGATGCCGTGGAAGCGTTGTTTGATGGCCTGTTCTTCAATGCAGACCGTTACGACCTGTCGGTGGTCGGCCGCATGAAGTTCAACCGCCGTGTCTATCCCGACAAGAACGAAGAGCGTTCGCCAGCCTGGCAGCGCCGCTTCCTGGAACGCGTCGGTCCACAAGGCGCCGAAGGTGCTGGCGTGCTGTGCAATGACGACATCCTGGCCGTAGTGGCCGTGTTGCTGGAGCTGCGCAATGGCCGTGGCGAGATCGATGACATCGATCACCTGGGTAACCGTCGTATCCGTTCCGTAGGCGAGCTGGCAGAGAATCAGTTCCGTGCCGGTCTGGTACGTGTCGAACGTGCCGTGAAGGAGCGTTTGTCGCAAGCGGAATCCGAGAACCTGATGCCGCACGACCTGATCAACGCCAAGCCAGTATCGAGCGCGATCCGTGAATTCTTCGGTTCCTCACAACTGTCGCAGTTCATGGACCAAACCAATCCGCTGTCCGAGATCACCCACAAGCGCCGTGTATCGGCACTTGGCCCTGGCGGTCTGACGCGCGAGCGCGCTGGTTTTGAGGTGCGTGACGTACACACCACCCACTATGGTCGTGTCTGCCCGATCGAAACGCCGGAAGGCCCGAACATCGGTCTGATCAACTCTCTGGCGCTGTATGCGCGTACCAACCAGTACGGCTTCCTGGAAACCCCGTACCGCAAGGTCGAGGCTAACAAGGTCAGCGACACCATCGATTACCTGTCGGCCATCGAGGAAAGCAAGTACATGATCGCGCAGGCCAACTCCGAGTTGGATGCGAACGGTCATTTCAAGGAAGACCTGATCTCCGCGCGTCACCACAACGAATTCACCATGTCGCAGCCGGATCGTGTGCAGTACATGGACGTGGCGCCAGGCCAGATCGTGTCCGTTGCAGCCTCGCTGATCCCGTTCCTGGAACACGATGACGCGAACCGCGCATTGATGGGCGCCAACATGCAGCGTCAAGCGGTGCCATGTCTGCGTGCCGAAAAGGCCGTGGTAGGTACCGGTATCGAGCGTACCGTTGCGGTTGACTCCGGTACGGTCGTGATCGCCCGCCGTGGCGGTACCGTAGACTACGTCGACTCCGGTCGTATCGTGGTGCGTGTGAACGATGAGGAAGCCGGTGCCGGTGAAGTCGGTGTGGATATCTACAACCTGACCAAGTACACCCGCTCCAACCAGAACACCAACATCAACCAGCGTCCGCTGGTCAATATTGGTGACCAGTTGTCGCGTGGCGATGTGATCGCCGATGGCGCTTCGACCGATATGGGCGAGCTGGCTCTGGGTCAGAACATGCTGGTAGCGTTCATGCCATGGAACGGCTACAACTTCGAAGACTCGATCCTGATCTCCGAGCGCGTCGTCGCTGATGACCGTTACACTTCGATCCACATCGAAGAACTGTCGGTGGTAGCACGTGACACCAAGCTGGGTCCTGAAGAAATCACCCGCGACATTTCCAATCTGTCCGAGCGTATGCTGGGCCGTCTGGATGATTCCGGCATCATCTACATCGGTGCTGAAGTCGAAGCCGGCGATGTGCTGGTCGGCAAAGTGACGCCCAAGGGCGAAACCCAGCTCACGCCTGAAGAAAAGCTGCTGCGTGCGATCTTCGGTGAAAAGGCGTCCGATGTGAAGGACACCTCGCTGCGCGTACCTTCCGGTATGTCCGGCACCATCATCGACGTGCAAGTGTTCACGCGTGAAGGCATAGACCGTGATGCACGTGCCCAGCAGATCATCGACGATCAGCTGGATCACTACAAGAAAGACCTGGCCGACCAGATGCGTATCGTGGAAGACGACGCGTTTGGCCGTATCCGCCGCCTGCTGGAAGGCAAGACGGCGACCGGTGGTCCCAAGAAGCTCAAGAAGGGTGAAGTGCTCAGCGCTGAATATCTGGACGATATCGGCCGCTATGACTGGTTCGACATCCGCCTGTCGGATGAAGATGCCGCTCGCCAGCTGGAGCAGCTGAAGGACAGCCTGGAGCAGGCACGCAAGGAATTCGACAACAAGTTCGAAGAGAAGAAGCGTAAGCTGACCCAAGGCGATGAACTGTCGCCTGGCGTGCAGAAGATGGTCAAGGTCTACCTGGCCGTCAAGCGTCGCATCCAGCCTGGTGACAAGATGGCTGGTCGTCACGGTAACAAGGGTGTGGTCTCCAAGATCGTGCCTGTGGAAGACATGCCACACATGGCCGACGGTACCCCGATGGACATCGTGCTGAACCCGCTGGGTGTACCTTCGCGTATGAACATCGGTCAGATCCTCGAAGTCCACCTGGGTTGGGCTGCCAAGGGCCTGGGCATGCGCATCGGTTCCATGCTGCAGGCAGAAGCCAAGGCCGCCGAGATGCGTGACTTCCTCGACAAGATCTATAACAGCAGCAGCGGCAAGAAGGAAGACATCCAGTCGCTGACCGACGTTGAAGTGTTCGATCTGGCCAAGAACCTGCAAAAGGGCGTGCCGTTCGCGACCCCGGTGTTCGACGGTGCGACCGAGCTGGATATCCGTGCCATGCTGGATCTGGCGTTCCCGGATGATGACGCACGCACCAAGCAGTTGCAATTCGCTGCCGGCAAGACGCAAGTGCGTCTGATCGATGGCCGTACCGGTGAATATTTCGAGCGTCCAGTGACCGTGGGTTACATGCACGTGCTGAAGCTGCATCACCTGGTCGATGACAAGATGCACGCCCGTTCCACCGGTCCTTACTCGCTGGTGACGCAACAGCCGCTGGGTGGTAAAGCCCAGTTCGGTGGTCAGCGCTTCGGTGAGATGGAAGTATGGGCACTGGAGGCATACGGCGCGTCATACACGCTGCAGGAAATGCTCACGGTCAAGTCGGATGATGTGTCTGGCCGTACCAAAGTGTACGAGAACATCGTCAAGGGCGAGCACAAGATCGATGCCGGCATGCCGGAATCGTTCAACGTGCTGGTGAAGGAAATCCGTTCGCTCGCTATCGACATTGACCTGGATCGTAATTAAGGAGAACCCGCGTGAAAGCTCTATTAGACTTATTTAAGCAGGTAACTCAGGAAGAAGAGTTTGACGCGATCAAGATCGCGCTGGCTTCTCCAGAGAAGATCCGTTCCTGGTCCTATGGCGAAGTGAAGAAGCCAGAGACCATTAACTACCGTACCTTCAAGCCTGAGCGTGATGGCCTGTTCTGCGCCAAGATCTTTGGCCCGATCAAGGATTACGAATGCCTGTGCGGCAAGTACAAGCGCCTCAAGCACCGTGGTGTGATCTGCGAGAAGTGCGGCGTTGAAGTCACGCTGTCCAAGGTGCGTCGCGAGCGTATGGCGCACATCGAGCTGGCATCGCCAGTCGCGCACATCTGGTTCCTGAAGTCCCTGCCTAGCCGTCTGGGCATGGTGCTGGATATCGCATTGCGTGATATTGAACGTGTGCTGTATTTCGAAGCATTCATCGTGATCGATCCAGGCATGACCCCGCTGACGCGTGGTCAGCTGCTCACCGAAGACGACTATCTGGCCAAGCTGGAAGAGTACGGCGATGAGTTCAATGCGGTCATGGGTGCGGAAGCGGTACGTGAACTGCTGCGTACCATGGACGTGCATACCGAGATCGAGAAGCTGCGCCGTGACCTGGGTGAAACCGGTTCCGAAGCCAAGATCAAGAAGATCGCCAAGCGCCTGAAGGTGCTGGAAGCGTTCCAGAAGTCCGGCATCAAGCCGGAATGGATGATTCTGGAAGTGCTGCCTGTGCTGCCACCAGAACTGCGCCCATTGGTCCCGCTGGATGGCGGCCGTTTTGCCACGTCCGACCTGAACGATCTGTACCGCCGCGTGATCAACCGTAACAACCGTCTCAAGCGATTGTTGGAGCTGAAAGCGCCTGAGATCATCGTGCGCAACGAAAAGCGCATGCTGCAGGAAGCCGTGGATTCGCTGCTGGATAACGGCCGTCGCGGTAAGGTCATGACTGGCGCCAACAAGCGTCCACTGAAATCCCTGGCTGACATGATCAAGGGCAAGGGCGGTCGTTTCCGTCAGAACCTGCTGGGCAAGCGCGTAGACTACTCCGGTCGTTCCGTGATCGTGGTCGGCCCGCAGCTCAAACTGCATCAGTGCGGCCTGCCCAAGAAGATGGCGCTGGAACTGTTCAAGCCCTTCATTTTCCACAAGCTGGAAGTGCTGGGCCTGGCGACCACCATCAAGGCAGCCAAGAAGAAGGTTGAAGAGGAAGGACCAGAAGTCTGGGATATCCTCGAAGACGTGATCCGCGAGCATCCGGTGTTGCTGAACCGCGCACCTACGCTGCACCGTCTTGGCATCCAGGCGTTCGAGCCGGTGCTGATCGAAGGTAAGGCGATCCAGCTGCATCCGCTGGTCTGTGCGGCATTCAACGCCGACTTTGACGGTGACCAGATGGCAGTCCACGTGCCGCTGTCGCTGGAAGCGCAGATGGAAGCCCGTACGCTGATGCTGGCCTCCAACAACGTGCTGTCCCCAGCCAACGGCGAACCTATCATCGTGCCGTCGCAGGATATCGTATTGGGTCTGTACTATATGACCCGCGAAAAGATCAATGCACGTGGTCAAGGCATGCGCTTTGCCAACGTCAATGAAGTACAGCGCGTCTATGACGGCGGCCACATCGACCTGCATGCGCGCATCACCGTGCGTATTAAGGAATATGAGCTGGATCTCGACGGCACCAAGCACGAGAAGATCAACCGTTACGAAACCACGGTCGGTCGTGCCCTGCTGTCCGAAATCCTGCCAGCTGGTCTGCCGTTCAGCGTGATCGACAAGGCACTCAAGAAGAAAGAGATCTCGCGCCTGATCAATGCCAGCTTCCGTAAGGTCGGCATCCGCGAAACCGTGATCTTTGCCGATAAGTTGATGTACACCGGTTACAGCTACGCAACGCGTGCTGGTATTTCGATCAGCATCAATGACATGCTGGTCCCTCCAGAGAAGGAGCAGCTGGTTGCTGCTGCTGAAGCGGAAGTCAAGGAAATCGAAGACCAGTATGTATCCGGTCTGGTGACGCAGGGCGAGCGCTATAACAAGGTGGTGGATATCTGGGGTCGTGCCGGTGACAAGGTTGCCGACGCCATGATGAAGCAACTGCGCGAAGAAGACGTGCTGGACGTGGATGGCAAGCAGATCATGACCAAGGAAGGCAAGGTCATGCGTCAGGAGTCGTTCAACGCCATTTACATGATGGCCGACTCCGGTGCGCGGGGTTCTGCTGCTCAGGTACGTCAGCTGGCCGGTATGCGTGGCCTGATGGCCAAGCCGGATGGCTCCATCATTGAAACGCCTATCATTGCGAACTTCCGCGATGGTCTGAACGTGTTGCAGTACTTTATTTCTACTCACGGTGCGCGTAAGGGTCTGGCCGATACGGCGCTGAAGACCGCGAACTCCGGTTACCTGACACGTCGCCTGGTCGATGTGACTCAGGATCTGGTGGTTACCGAGCACGATTGCGGCACCGTCGAAGGCCTGGTCACCAAGGCGCTGGTCAAGGGCGGTGAAGTGGTCGAGCCGCTGCATGATCGTATTCTGGGCCGTACCACGGCACTGGATGTGCTGCATCCGGAAACCCAGGCGGTGGTCTACCCGGCCGGTACGCTGCTGACCGAAGATGAAGTCGAACATATCGATGCCCTGGGTATCGACGAAGTCAAAGTGCGTACTGCACTGACTTGCGATACCCGTTACGGCATCTGCGCCAAGTGTTACGGTCGTGACCTGGGTCGTGGCAAGTTGATCAACATGGGTGAAGCCGTCGGCGTGATCGCGGCACAATCCATCGGTGAGCCTGGTACCCAGCTGACCATGCGTACCTTCCACATCGGCGGCGCGGTATCGCGTACCGCTTCGGTGAGCCAGGTCGAGAGCAAGTCCAATGGTGTGCTGCGTTTCAACGCCACCATGCGTTATGTCACCAATGCGCGTGGCGACCAGGTGGTGATTTCGCGTAATGGCGAAGCCATCATCCAGGATGAGAACGGCCGCGAGCGCGAGCGTCACAAGGTGCCTTACGGTGCCACGCTGGTGGTGGGCGACGGTAAGCAAGTCAAGGCTGGCCAGGCACTGGCCACCTGGGATCCGCATACGCGTCCTATCATCACCGAGTACGCTGGTCGTGTGAAATTCGAGAACGTCGAAGAAGGCGTGACCGTGGCCAAGCAGATCGACGATGTGACCGGTCTGTCCTCGCTGGTGGTCATTGATCCCAAGCAGCGTGCAGGTCAGTCCAAGGGCTTGCGTCCACAGGTCAAGCTGCTGGATGCCAATGGTGTCGAGGTCAAGATCGCCGGTGGTGATCAGTCCGTTAACATCACCTTCCAGTTGGGCTGCATCATCACCGTCAAGGACGGTCAGGATGTAGGCGTGGGTGAAGTGCTGGCACGTATCCCACAAGAGTCGTCCAAGACCCGTGACATTACCGGGGGTCTGCCACGCGTGGCCGAGCTGTTCGAAGCACGTTCGCCGAAAGATGCCGGCCTGTTGGCTGAAGTTACCGGTACCGCTTCGTTCGGTAAGGACACCAAGGGCAAGCAGCGTCTGGTCATTACGGACCTGGACGGCATGGTCAGCGAGTTCCTGATCCCCAAGGACAAGCACGTGACCGTGCATGACGGCCAGGTGGTCACCAAGGGTGAGCCTATCGTTGACGGTCCGGCGGATCCACAAGACATTCTGCGTTTGCAAGGCCGTGAAGCGCTGGCACGTTACATCATCGACGAAGTGCAGGACGTTTACCGTCTGCAAGGCGTGAAGATCAATGACAAGCACATTGAAGTGATCGTGCGTCAGATGCTGCGTCGTGTGCGTATCAGTGATGCCGGTGACACCAACTTCATCATGGGTGAGCAGGTCGAGCGTGCAGATGTGCTGACCGAAAACGAACGTGTGATTGCAGAGGACAAACGTCCAGCAACATTTGAGTATGTGCTGCTGGGCATTACCAAGGCATCGCTGTCGACCGATTCGTTCATCTCCGCGGCGTCCTTCCAGGAAACCACGCGTGTTCTGACCGAAGCGGCCATCCTGGGCAAGCGTGATGAATTGCGTGGTCTGAAGGAAAACGTCATTGTGGGTCGTCTGATTCCAGCCGGTACCGGTCTGGCTTATCACGAGGCCCGCAGACGACAGGCAGCAGGCGTGGATGCAGTAGTAGCAAGCAGCGAGCCGCTGATTGAGCCGACAGTGGAAGTCACCACTGATGACGCGGCTTGACAACATCTTGAACCATAAATAGAATGCTACGCTTTTCGGGATGGCGAGGCTCGCCGTCCCGTTATTTTTAGCGAGCTAACACAAAAGGCTATAAGCAATGCCAACCATCAATCAACTCGTGCGCAAGCCGCGCGTAAAAGTCGTCAGCAAAAGCAAGGTGCCTGCACTGGAAAGCTGCCCGCAAAAGCGTGGCGTTTGCACCCGTGTTTACACCACTACGCCAAAGAAGCCGAACTCCGCATTGCGTAAGGTTGCCAAGGTGCGCCTGACCAATGGTTACGAAGTCATCAGCTACATCGGCGGTGAAGGTCATAACCTGCAGGAGCACTCGGTTGTGTTGCTGCGCGGCGGTCGTGTCAAGGACTTGCCAGGTGTGCGTTACCACATGGTGCGTGGCAGCTTGGATACCGCCGGCGTGAAGGATCGTAAGCAATCCCGCTCCAAGTACGGCGCCAAGCGTCCTAAAGCGGCCAAGTAAACAGCCGCATCAGTTTAAGGAATAAACAACCATGCCTAGACGTAGAGAAGTCCCCAAACGCCACATCCTGCCTGATCCAAAATTCGGTAGCCAGGAAGTTTCCAAGTTCGTTAACGTGCTGATGACCGGTGGCAAGAAGTCTGTCGCTGAGAGCATCCTGTACGGCGCTTTCGAACAAGTGTCCAACAAGAGTGGCAAAGATCCGCTGGAAGTGTTCACTGTTGCCATCAACAACCTGCGTCCAGTCGTGGAAGTGAAGAGCCGCCGTGTGGGTGGTGCTAACTATCAGGTACCAGTTGAAGTGCGTCCAAGCCGCCGTAGCGCGCTGGCCATGCGTTGGCTGCGTGACGCTGCGCGCAAGCGTGGTGAAAAGTCCATGGGTCTGCGTCTGGCTGCTGAGCTGGTTGAAGCTTCCGAGGGTCGCGGTTCTGCCATGAAGAAGCGTGAAGAAGTGCACCGTATGGCAGAAGCCAACAAGGCGTTCTCGCATTTCCGCTTCTAAACACTCCGTAAGATTCACTAAAAGGTAATTGCTGTGGCTCGTAAAACCCCTATTGAACGCTACCGTAACATCGGTATTAGTGCGCACATTGACGCCGGCAAGACGACGACAACCGAGCGTATTCTTTTCTACACCGGTGTGAACCACAAGATTGGTGAAGTGCATGATGGCGCTGCCACCATGGACTGGATGGAGCAGGAGCAAGAGCGCGGCATTACCATTACTTCGGCAGCGACGACCTGTTTCTGGAAGGGCATGGACTTGTCCTTGCCTGAGCACCGTTTCAACATCATCGATACCCCGGGTCACGTGGACTTCACCATTGAGGTGGAGCGCTCCATGCGTGTGCTGGATGGTGCCTGCATGGTGTATTGCGCAGTAGGTGGTGTGCAGCCTCAGTCCGAGACTGTTTGGCGTCAGGCCAACAAGTACAAGGTGCCACGTCTGGCCTTTGTGAACAAGATGGACCGTTCCGGTGCTGATTTCTTCAAGGTGGTCGAGCAGATGCGCACCCGCCTGAAGGCAACCCCGGTGCCTATCGTCGTGCCTATCGGCAAGGAAGATACCTTCACCGGCGTGGTTGACCTGATCAAGATGAAAGCCATCATCTGGGATGAAGCCAGCCAGGGCATGAAGTTCACTTATAGTGATATTCCTGCAGACTTGGTAGCGATCGCTGAGAAGTGGCGCGAGCAGATGGTGGAATCCGCAGCAGAAGCCAGCGAAGATCTGATGAACGCTTACCTGGAAAACGGTGAGTTGTCTGAAGAGCAGATCGTTCTTGGTTTGCGTACCCGCACCATCGCTGGCGAGATCCAGCCTATGTTGTGTGGTTCCGCATTCAAAAACAAGGGTGTGCAGCGCATGCTGGATGCCGTGGTCCAGTTCCTGCCATCGCCGGTCGACATTCCGCCGGTCAAGGGCGAGTCCGATGATGGCGAGCCGACCACGCGTAATGCCGATGATGGCGAGAGCTTCTCCGCGCTGGCATTCAAGCTGATGACCGACCCGTTCGTTGGTCAGCTGACGTTCGTGCGTGTTTACTCCGGCGTGCTCAAGAAGGGTGACACCGTTTACAACTCCGTGAAGGGTCGTAAAGAGCGTATTGGCCGTATCGTGCAGATGCATGCCAATGACCGTCAGGAAGTGGATGAGATTCTGGCTGGCGACATCGCCGCCTGTATCGGCCTGAAAGACGTTACCACTGGTGAAACCTTGTCTGACATCGCCAAGCCTATCATTCTTGAGCGTATGGTGTTCCCTGAGCCTGTGATCCACGTGGCTGTTGAGCCTAAGACCAAGGCTGACCAGGAAAAGATGGGTATCGCACTGGGCCGTCTGGCGCAGGAAGACCCGTCCTTCCGCGTGCGTTCCGATGAAGAGTCCGGCCAGACCATCATTTCCGGTATGGGCGAATTGCACCTGGAAATTCTGGTTGACCGTATGCGCCGTGAATTCAATGTTGAAGCCAACGTTGGCGCGCCGCAAGTGGCTTACCGCGAAGCGATCAAGAAAAAGGTCGAAGTCGAAGGCAAGTTCGTCAAGCAGTCCGGTGGTAAGGGTCAGTATGGTCACGTATGGATCATCATGGAGCCGAATGAAGCTGGTAAGGGCTTTGAGTTCGTGGACGCCATCAAGGGCGGTACCGTGCCACGTGAATTCATCCCTGCTGTTGAAAAGGGTCTGAAAGAAACCATACCATCCGGTATTTTGGCTGGTTTCCCGGTTGTGGACGTGAAAGTTACTTTGTTCGACGGTTCCTACCATGACGTTGACTCCAACGAAAACGCCTTCAAGATGGCGGCTTCGATGGCGTTCAAGGAAGGTATGCGCAAGGGCGACGCCGTGCTGCTGGAGCCTATCATGGCGGTTGAAGTGGAAACGCCTGAAGACTACATGGGTGATGTGATGGGTGACTTGTCTTCCCGTCGCGGTGTGATCCAGGGCATGGAAGATTTGCCAGGTGGCGGTAAGGCGATTCGCGCTGAGGTCCCGTTGTCCGAGATGTTCGGTTACTCGACGGTAGTGCGTTCTCTGTCACAAGGTCGTGCGACCTATTCGATGGAATTCAAGCACTACAACGAAGCGCCTCGTAATGTGGCAGAAGCCATCATCAACAAGAAATAACACTGTTAAAACAGATTGATCAATTAAGGAATACAAAATGGCAAAAGGCAAATTTGAGCGGACGAAGCCGCACGTGAACGTAGGGACGATTGGTCACGTAGACCATGGCAAGACGACCTTGACAGCGGCGATCACGACGATCCTGTCGAAGAAGTTTGGTGGTGAAGCGAAGGCTTACGATCAGATTGACGCGGCACCGGAAGAGAAGGCACGTGGTATCACGATCAACACCGCTCACGTTGAGTACGAAACGGCGACGCGTCACTACGCGCACGTTGACTGTCCAGGCCACGCTGACTATGTGAAGAACATGATCACGGGTGCTGCGCAGATGGACGGTGCGATCCTGGTATGTTCCGCTGCTGACGGCCCGATGCCACAGACCCGCGAGCACATCCTGCTGGCGCGTCAGGTAGGTGTTCCTTACATCGTCGTGTTCCTGAACAAGGCTGACATGGTGGATGACGCCGAGCTGCTGGAACTGGTTGAGATGGAAGTGCGTGAGCTGCTGTCGAAGTATGACTTCCCAGGCGACGACACCCCGATCGTGCACGGTTCTGCGAAGCTGGCGCTGGAAGGCGACCAGTCCGCAATCGGCGAACCCGCGATTTTCAAGCTGGCAGAAGCGCTGGACTCCTACATCCCTACGCCAGAGCGCGCCATTGACGGCACGTTCCTGATGCCTGTGGAAGACGTATTCTCGATCTCTGGCCGCGGCACTGTGGTGACGGGTCGTATCGAGCGTGGCATCGTCAAGGTCGGTGATGAAATCGAGATCGTGGGTATCAAACCTACGCTGAAGACTACCTGCACCGGTGTTGAGATGTTCCGCAAGCTGCTGGACCAAGGTCAAGCGGGTGATAACGTCGGCGTGCTGCTGCGCGGTACCAAGCGTGAAGAAGTTGAGCGTGGTCAAGTATTGGCCAAGACCGGCTCCATCAAGCCGCACACCAAGTTCGCTGCCGAGATCTATGTGCTGGGTAAGGATGAAGGTGGTCGTCACACGCCATTCTTCAACGGCTACCGTCCACAGTTCTACTTCCGTACCACCGATGTAACGGGTGCGGTTGAGCTGCCAGCGGGCACTGAAATGGTGATGCCTGGTGACAACGTGTCCATTACGGTAGCGTTGATTGCGCCGATCGCGATGGAAGATGGTCTGCGTTTCGCGATCCGCGAAGGTGGCCGTACCGTTGGTGCTGGTGTCGTCGCTAAAATTATTGAATAAGTCGTTACATGCGAGGCCGCAAATTACGATTTGCGGCCTTTTCGTTCTTTGGAAACATCGCTCTTTAAAGGAATCAACATGGCAGCTCAAAAAATCCGTATCCGTCTGAAGGCATTTGACTATCGTCTGATCGATCAGTCTGCTTTGGAAATCGTAGAAACTGCCAAGCGCACTGGCGCTGTGGTTAAAGGTCCAGTGCCTCTGCCTACCCGCATCGAACGTTTTGATGTTCTGCGCTCCCCGCACGTCAACAAGACTTCTCGTGACCAATTCGAGATCCGTACCCATCAGCGTCTGATGGATATCGTGGATCCAACCGACAAGACCGTTGATGCACTGATGAAGCTGGATCTGCCAGCAGGTGTCGACGTCGAGATCAAGCTTTAATTTGCTGTAACTTGTTGTAAATCAGTGGGTGGTCGGATATAATCCGGCCTCTCGTAAACGGGCTGGTCAATTGTAATCAGCCCTTTAATTATTATAAGGAAACGATCATGAGCTTAGGGCTTATTGGTCGCAAGGTGGGTATGACCCGCGTATTTACCGAAGATGGCGAAAGCATCCCGGTAACTGTGCTGGAAGTCGTGCCCAACCGTGTGACACAGATCAAAACGCCAGGCAGCGACGGCTACACCGCCGTTCAAGTTGCTTTTGGTGAGCGTCGCGCCAGCCGTGTAAGCAAGGCGCTGGCAGGCCATTTTGCCAAGGCTGGCGTTATTGCCGGTTCTGGCATGAAAGAATTCACTGTTACTGAAGAAGTTCTGGCGAATCATGCGGTTGGCGGCAACGTCACTGTTGAATTGTTCCAGGCTGGTCAGCTGGTCGATGTGACTGGTACCTCTATCGGTAAGGGTTTCGCTGGTGCTATCAAGCGCCACAACTTCAGTTCCAACCGTGCATCGCACGGTAACTCCCGTTCGCACAATGTACCTGGCTCCATCGGTATGGCGCAGGATCCTGGCCGTGTATTCCCCGGCAAGCGTATGCCTGGCCACCTCGGTGCGGTCAAAACCACTGTGCAGAATCTGCAAGTGGTGCGTGTTGATGCTGAACGTAACCTGCTGCTGATCAAGGGTGCAATCCCTGGTTCCAAGGGTGGTGACGTCGTCGTCCGTCCAGCGATCAAAGCGAAAGCGAGCGCATAATGGAACTCAAGCTAATTGATAAGAACGGTCAGCCCGCCAAAAAGGGTGTTGAAGTGTCTGAAGTGACCTTTGGTCGCGAATTCAACGAAGCGCTGGTGCATCAAGTGGTTGTGGCCTATATGGCTAATGCCCGCACTGCAACCCGCGCACAGCTGGGTCGTGGCAATGTCAGCCACACCACCCACAAGCCATGGAATCAAAAGGGTACGGGCCGCGCTCGTGCCGGTATGAGCTCCAGCCCGATCTGGCGTGGAGGCGGTCGTGCATTCCCTAACAGCCCTGACGAAAACTTCAGCCACAAGGTAAACCGTAAGGCTTACCGCGCTGGTATGCGTACCATTTTGTCTGAACTGGTGCGTCAGGAACGTCTGAGCGTAGTCGAAGAGTTCGTCATCGACACGCCAAAAACCAAGGCTCTGGTCGAGAAGATCAAGGGCATGGGTTACGGCGAAGGTGTATTGGTGCTGATCGATGGTTTCGATGAGAACCTGTACCTATCTTCCCGCAACCTGCCAAATGTTCTGGTGGTAGAAGCCCAGTACGCTGACCCGGTCAGCCTGGTGCGTTTCCCCAACGTTGTTGCCACTGCAGGCGCAGTGAAGAAGCTTGAGGAGATGCTGGCATGAGCGCGCTGATTCATACCCAGGACCGTTTGCTGCAAGTCATTCTGGCTCCACAAATCACTGAAAAAGCCACCCGCATTGCTGATAAGCATCAGCAAATCGCGTTCAAGGTGCGCACCGATGCAACCAAGCTGGAAATCAAGGCGGCGGTTGAGTTGGTGTTCAAGGTGGAAGTTGACGCGGTTACCGTGGTCAACGTCGGCGGTAAGGCCAAGCGTGCTGGTCGCGTGATGGGTCGCCGCAAGGATTGGAAGAAGGCGTATGTCAGCCTGAAGCCAGGTCAAGAAATTAACTTCGCAGCGGGCGAATAAGGAGAAATCATGGCACTGATCAAAGTCAAGCCAACTTCCCCAGGTCGGCGCGCCGTAGTCAAGGTGGTGACACCTGGTCTGCACAAGGGCAAGCCCCATGCGCCGCTGCTGGAGAAGCAAAGCAAGAACGCTGGCCGTAACAACAACGGCCGTATCACCACCCGTCACCAAGGTGGCGGTCACAAGCAGCATTACCGTCTGATCGACTTCCGTCGTAACAAGGATGGCATTCCTGCGACCGTGGAACGTATCGAATACGATCCTAACCGCAGCGCGCACATTGCATTGCTGTGCTACGCAGATGGTGAGCGTCGTTACATCATTGCCCCGCGCGACGTTAGCGCTGGCATGCAGTTGGTGAGCGGTTCTGATGCGCCGATCAAGGTGGGTAATACCCTGCCACTGCGCAACATCCCGGTCGGCAGCACCATTCACTGCATCGAGCTGCAACCAGGCAAGGGCGCTCAGCTGGCACGTTCCGCAGGTACTTCGGTACAGCTGCTGGCACGTGAAGGCAGCTATGCTCAGCTGCGTCTGCGCTCCGGCGAAGTTCGCCGTGTGCACGTAGATTGCAAGGCAACCTTGGGTGAAGTCGGTAACGGCGAACATTCCCTGCGTTCCATCGGTAAGGCTGGTGCAATGCGCTGGCGCGGTGTTCGTCCAACCGTACGTGGCGTGGTCATGAACCCGGTTGATCACCCGCACGGTGGTGGTGAAGGTAAGACCGCTGCTGGTATGAATCCAGTCAGCCCATGGGGTCTGCCAACCAAGGGTTATCGTACGCGTAGCAACAAGCGCACTGATAACATGCGCGTCAGCCGCCGTCCTGCGAATAAGAGGTAATCAATATGGCACGTTCAATTAAGAAGGGGCCATTTGTAGATGGCCATCTGGCAAAGAAAGTGGAAACCGCATCTGCCGGTCGTGATCGCAAGCCGATCAAGACCTGGTCCCGCCGTTCCACCATCCTGCCTGATTTCATTGGTCTGACGATCGCTGTGCACAATGGCCGCCAACACGTGCCGGTGCTGATCTCGGAAAACATGGTAGGCCACAAGCTCGGCGAATTCGCGCTGACCCGTACGTTCAAGGGTCACGCTGCCGACAAGAAAGCCAAGAAGTAGGAGATGACGATGCAAGTATCCGCAGTATTAAGAGGCGTACATCTGTCCCCGCAGAAGGCTAGGCTGGTGGCTGATCTCATCCGTGGCAAGACCGTTGACAATGCACTCAACATCTTGAACTTCACCCCGAAAAAGGGTGCTGGGATCATCAAGAAGGTGGTTGAGTCCGCGATTGCCAATGCTGAGCATAATGCCGGCGCTGATATCGACGAGCTGAAGGTGACTTCGATCTTCGTTGATAAGGGGTTGGTGCTGAAGCGTATTCGTGCGCGTGCAAAGGGTCGTGCTGGTCGCATTATCAAACCTACTTGTCACATCACTGTGACGGTCGGTAACTAAAGGAATCGCCATGGGTCAGAAAATTCATCCAATTGGTTTCCGCCTGAGTGTTCAGAAGAACTGGACTTCTCGTTGGTATGCCAACAGCAAAAACTTCCCGGCGATGCTTAACAGCGACGTCAAAGTGCGCGAGTTCCTGAAGAAGAAGCTGGCACACGCTGCTGTCAGCAAGATCATCATCGAGCGCCCGGCAAAGAACGCCAAGATCACCATTCACAGCGCCCGTCCAGGCATCGTGATCGGCAAAAAGGGTGAGGATATCGAATCCTTGCGCTCCAGCCTGCAAGGTCTGATGGGCGTGCCTGTGCATCTGAACATCGAAGAAGTGCGCAAGCCTGAAATCGACGCCACGCTGATCGCTGAAAGCATCGCGCAACAGCTGGAAAAACGTGTGATGTTCCGTCGTGCCATGAAGCGTGCCATGCAAAACGCCATGCGTCTTGGCGCTCAAGGCATCAAGATCATGAGCGCCGGTCGTCTGAACGGTATCGAGATCGCACGTACCGAGTGGTATCGCGAAGGTCGTGTGCCATTGCATACCCTGCGCGCTGACATCGACTACGGTGTGGCGGAAGCCAAGACCACCTACGGTATCATCGGTATCAAGGTCTGGGTGTTCAAGGGCGAAGTGTTTGCAGGCAGGGGCGAGCAGCCTGTTGCCGCGCCAAGCGCAGAACCTGAAAAGCGCAGCCGTCCGGGTGCTGAACCAGAGAAAAGAGTAAGAAAGCCAGGGGCGAAAAATGCTACAGCCAGCTAGACAAAAATATCGCAAGATGCAGAAGGGTCGCAATAAGGGTATTGCGACCACGGGTAACAAGGTGAGCTTCGGTGAATTTGGCCTCAAGGCCATTGGCCGTGGCCGTCTGACCGCCCGTCAGATCGAAGCAGCGCGTCGCGTAATGACGCGTCACATCAAGCGCGGCGGTCGTGTATGGATCCGTATTTTCCCGGATCAGCCGATCTCCAAGAAGCCAGCAGAAGTGCGTATGGGTAATGGTAAGGGTAGTACCGAGTACTACGTTGCCCAGATCCAGCCAGGCAAGATGCTGTATGAAATGGACGGCGTCAGCGAAGAGCTGGCACGTGAAGCGTTCCGTCTGGCGGCTGCCAAGCTGCCTATCGAAACGACTTTCATCACCCGTCATATTGGGAGCTGAACATGAAAGCCACTGAGTTGAGAGCAAAGTCCGTGGACGAGCTGAACAATGAGCTGATTGAGCTGCGCCGCGCGCAGTTCTCCCTGCGCATGCAGCTGGCCACCCAGCAGTTGAACAAGGTTGACCAAGTCGGTAAGGTCCGTCGCGACATCGCGCGTGTCCGTACCGTGTTGGCCGAGAAAGCGAAGCAGGTGTAATGATGGTTGATACCCAAAGCGAAAAAGTCGTTCGTACGCTGAGCGGTCGTGTCGTCAGCGATAAGATGGACAAGACTGTGACCGTGCTGGTTGAGCGCAAGGTCAAGCACCCGCTGATCGGTAAGGTTGTGCGTCTGTCGAAGAAATTCCACGCGCATGACGAAGCCAATGCTTGCAAAGAAGGTGACCTGGTTGTGATCGAAGAAAGCCGTCCGCTTTCCAAGACCAAAACCTGGAAAGTCAGCAAGATCGTCAGCAAGTAGGTTTTGATTGCGCTGTGCTAGCAGCGCAATATATAATGTTGGACTTTTCGGCGGGCAGCAAGCTCCCGCCCCAATACTGACCGTGGTCTACCGGCCGTGTTATTCAAACGGCCGGTGTTGGTTTAACGGATTAAGTTGGAGATTATTCTCATGATTCAAATGCAATCTCGGCTGGAAGTTGCCGACAACACTGGCGCGCGTTCTGTAATGTGCATCAAGGTGTTGGGTGGCTCCAAGCGTCGTTACGCCAGTATCGGTGATGTGATCAAGGTCACGATCAAAGATGCTGCTCCGCGTGGCCGTGTCAAAAAAGGCGAAGTCTACAGTGCCGTCGTTGTGCGCACCACCAAGGGTGTGCGCCGCGCTGACGGCTCTTTGGTCAAGTTCGATGGCAACGCCGCAGTATTGTTAAACAACAAGCTGGAACCGATCGGCACCCGTATTTTTGGGCCTGTGACACGTGAGCTGCGTAGCGAGCGTTTCATGAAGATCGTGTCGCTGGCACCAGAAGTATTGTAAGGAGTTGCCAGATGAGCAAGATTCGTAAGGGCGACCAGGTCGTTCTCAATACCGGCAAGGACAAGGGTAAGCAAGGCGTTGTACTCAACGTGCTTGAAACCGGTCATGTGTTGGTTGAGGGTGTGAACCTGGCCAAGAAACACACCAAGCCGAACCCGATGCGTGGTGTGACCGGTGGCATTATCAGCAAAGAAATGCCGATTCACATCTCCAACGTGGCTTTGTTTAATGCGGCGACCCAAAAGGGTGATCGCGTGGGCTTCAAGACCCTCGAGGACGGACGCAAAGTGCGTGTGTTCAAGTCGAGCGGTGAAGTCGTTGATGCATAAGGTTGAATCATGGCTCGCTTAAAAGATTATTACAAAGAGACCGTCGTCAAGGCAATGATCGAACAGTTCGGTTATAAGTCTGTGATGGAAGTCCCGCGCATTGAAAAGATCACGCTGAACATGGGTGTGGGTGAAGCAGTTGCTGACAAGAAGGTCATGGAACACGCTGTTTCTGATCTGCAGAAGATTGCAGGCCAGAAGCCAGTGGTTACCGTTGCCAAGAAGTCGGTTGCTTCGTTCAAGATCCGTGACGGATACCCGGTTGGTTGCAAGGTAACCCTGCGCCGTGAACGCATGTACGAATTCCTGGATCGTCTGGTGACGATCGCCATGCCACGTATCCGCGACTTCCGCGGCATCTCCGGCAAGGCATTTGATGGCCGTGGTAACTACAACATGGGCGTTAAAGAGCAGATCATTTTCTCTGAAATTGAATACGACAAGATTGATGCGCTGCGCGGCATGAATATCACCATTACAACCTCGGCCAAGACTGACGAAGAAGCACGCGCACTGCTTTCCGCTTTCAGCTTCCCTTTTAGGAACTAACGATTATGGCGAAAACCTGCATGATCGAGCGCGAGCAAAAGCGTCGCGCAACTGTTGATAAATTCTCTGCCAAGCGTGCTGAACTGCTCGCCGCCGCCAATGATGTGAAGGCTTCGCCTGAAGATCGCCGCGAAGCGCGCATGAAGTTGCAGAGTCTGCCACGTAACGCGAGCCCAGTGCGCTTGCGTAACCGTTGTGCGCTCACCGGACGTCCACGCGGCGTGTTCAGTAAATTTGGTATCGCACGTAGCAAGCTGCGTGAGTTGATGATGCGTGGCGAAGTGCCAGGCGTCACCAAAGCCAGCTGGTAACGGGGGATTATAGAATGAGTATGAGTGATCCAATTGCCGATATGCTGACGCGTATCCGCAATGCACAAAGTGTGAACAAGCCTGCAGTGTCCATGCCAGCTTCCAAGCTGAAGGGTGCCATTGCCAAGGTGTTGAAAGATGAAGGCTACATCGATGATTTTGCGATTGACGCTGCCGATGGCAAGCCTCAGCTGAACATCAGCCTCAAGTACTATGCAGGTCGCCCTGTTATCGAGAAGATTGAGCGTGTCAGCAAGCCTGGCCTGCGCGTTTATCGTGGCAATCAGGATATCCCTGTGGTAATGAACGGCCTGGGCGTGACCATCGTGTCCACGTCCAAGGGTGTGATGACTGATCGTAAAGCGCGCGCTGCCGGTATCGGTGGTGAAGTGCTCTGCGTCGTGGCTTAAGGAGTACGCAATGTCACGTGTAGCTAAGAATCCAGTCGCGATCCCTGCCAAGGTTGAAGTGGCCTTAACAGCTGACCTGATTTCGGTCAGCGGCCCGCTGGGCAAGCTGTCGCATCCGCTGACCAATGCGGTCAGTCTGAACCGTGAAGGTGACACCATCACGTTCGCTGCTGCCAATGACAGTCAGCACGCTCGTGCCATGTCGGGCACGCTGCGCGCACTGGTTGCCAATATGGTGCATGGTGTTTCTCAAGGCTTTAGCCGCAAGCTGACGTTGGTCGGCGTGGGGTACAAGGCTCAGGCGCAAGGCGCTGTGTTGAACCTGGATCTGGGTTATTCCCATCCCATCAACCACAAGATGCCAGCAGGCGTGACCGTGCAGACGCCAACTCCGACCGAAGTGCTGTTGATCGGCGCTGACAAGCAGGTGGTTGGCCAGGTGGCTGCGCAGATTCGTTCTTACCGTGCTCCAGAGCCTTACAAGGGCAAGGGTGTACGTTATTCGGACGAAGTCGTCACCATTAAAGAAACCAAGAAGAAGTAAGGTTTAGCCATGAATAATCTTTTGAATAACGCAAACTCGCGTTCGCGTCGTGCACGTAAAACCCGTGCCAAAATCGCTGAGCTCAAGGTCACGCGTCTGAGTGTGCACCGTACCAATACGCACATTTATGCGCAGATCATCGCCGAAGGTGGCGATAAGGTTCTCGCTAGCGCTTCGACGGTTGAAGCTGAAGTCCGCAACGAACTCAAGCATGGTGGCAATGTGGCTGCTGCAGCACTGATCGGCAAGCGTATTGCCGAGAAGGCTAAAGCCGCTGGCATCACCAAGGTTGCCTTCGATCGTTCCGGTTTTAAATACCACGGCCGTATCAAGGCGCTGGCAGATGCCGCGCGTGAACACGGTCTGTCCTTCTAATCGGCGAGGTTGATGATGGCAAAAGCAAGAGAAATGGAACAGCAGCAGACCGATGGCATGCGCGAGAAGATGATCTCCGTAAACCGCGTCAGTAAGACTGTTAAGGGTGGTCGTATCATGAGTTTCGCTGCACTGACCGTGGTTGGTGATGGCGATGGTACGGTAGGCATGGGCAAGGGCAAGGCGCGTGAAGTACCAGTGGCTGTACAAAAGGCGATGGACGAAGCACGTCGCGGTATGGTCAAGGTCAGCTTGAACAACGGTACGCTGCATCACGCAGTGACCGGCGTGCACGGCGCTGCCAAGGTGTTCATCCAGCCAGCATCCGAAGGTACCGGCATCATCGCGGGTGGTGCAATGCGCGCCATTTTCGAAGTGATGGGTGTGACCAACGTATTGGCCAAGTGTATTGGTTCTACCAATCCTTACAACGTGGTGCGTGCAACCTTGAATGGTCTGCAGTCCATGAACACCCCGGCTGAAATTGCTGCCAAGCGCGGCAAATCCATTGAAGAAATCCGAGGTTAATCATGGCTAAGGCTAAACAAGCAGCTGCGATGATCAAGGTCACCTTGGTCAAGAGCACTATCGGTCGCATCGAGTCCCATCGCGCCAGCGTACGTGGTCTGGGCCTGCGTCGCCTCAACCACACGGTTGAAGTGCAGGACACCCCGGCAAATCGCGGCATGATCAATGCGGTGAGTTATCTGTTGAAGGTAGAAGCATAATGAAACTGAATTCCATCAAGCCTGCTGAAGGCGCCAAGCATGCCAAGCGCCGTGTAGGCCGCGGCATCGGTTCTGGTCTCGGCAAAACCGCAGGTCGTGGTCATAAGGGTCAAAAGTCCCGTACTGGCGGTTTCCACAAAGTTGGTTTCGAAGGCGGTCAAATGCCTCTGCAACGTCGTCTGCCCAAGCGTGGTTTCAATTCGCTGACCGCTGCTGACACTGCACATGTGCGTACCAGTGAGTTGCTGGAAGTCGGGGCTGACGTGGTTGACCTGCTTGCACTGAAGCAAGCCAAGCTGGTTCCAGCTTCGGTACGCGGTGCCAAGGTTTATCTGTCCGGTGACATCACCCGTGCACTGACCGTGCAAGGCCTGGTGCTCTCCAAGGGCGCACGTGCTGCCGTTGAAGCAGCCGGTGGCAAGGTAGTCGAATAAGATAGCGCGCTGCGTTATCGACGTGATGAACTGACAGGCTGAGATGAGCGAACTCAAAAGACGGTTGTTATTTGTTCTCGGTGCGTTGATCGTGTTCAGGCTGGGTGCCCATATCCCGGTCCCCGGCATTGATCCGGATGTGTTGGCCAAGCTGTTTGAATCGCAAAGTGGTGGCATCTTGGGCATGTTCAACATGTTCTCGGGTGGTGCACTGTCGCGTTTCACCGTGTTTGCGCTGGGCATCATGCCCTACATCTCGGCCTCCATCATCATGCAGTTGATGACCGTGGTGTCGCCGCAGATGGAGCAACTGAAGAAGGAAGGCGAAGCCGGCCGTCGTCAGATCGCAAAGTACACACGCTATGGCACACTGTTCCTGGCGACATTCCAGGCGCTGGGGATCTCCATCGCATTGGAAAGCCAGGCAGGTCTGGTGCTGGATCCGGGTTTGATGTTCCGCTTCACTGCGGTCGTCACGCTGGTCAGCGGGACCATGTTCCTGATGTGGCTGGGTGAGCAGATCACCGAGCGTGGTATTGGTAACGGTATTTCGATCATTATTTTTGCAGGGATCGTGGCGGGCTTGCCTAGTGCGATCTTCGGTACGCTGGAATTGGCGAAGACGGGTGCATTCTCTATCCCGCTGGTGCTGTTCCTGTTTATCGCTGCGATTCTAGTAACAGCGTTCGTAGTGTTTGTTGAGCGTGGTCAACGCAAGATCACGGTCAACTACGCCAAGCGCCAGGTTGGTCGCAAGGTATTTGGTGGTCAGACCAGTCATCTGCCCCTGAAGCTGAACATGGCGGGTGTGATCCCTCCCATCTTCGCTTCCAGCATCATCCTGTTCCCGGCCACCATGGCGGGTTGGTTCGGTAGTAATGAGAACATGACTTGGCTGAAGGACATCGGTTCGACCTTGTCCCCAGGCCAGCCCTTGTACATTTTGTTGTTTGCAACAGCGATTATTTTCTTCTGTTTCTTCTATACCGCCTTGGTGTTCAACCCCAAGGAAACGGCAGATAACCTGAAGAAGAGTGGTGCATTTGTGCCGGGTATTCGTCCTGGTGAGCAAACGGCCAAGTACATCGACCGCATCATGGGTCGTCTGACACTGGCTGGCGCGTTGTACATCACCGCTGTTTGCTTGTTGCCAGAGTTCCTGATTCTGGAATACAACGTACCGTTTTATTTTGGTGGTACGTCTTTGTTGATCATTGTGGTGGTCACCATGGACTTCATGACGCAGGTGCAATCCCACCTGATGTCCAGCCAATATGAAGGGTTGTTGAAGAAGGCGAATTTTAAGGGTGGGGCAATCAGCCCCCGTTGATCGAGGGATCGCGAGCTTGGCCAAAGAGGATTCGATTGAGATGCAGGGCGTGGTCTTGGAAAACCTTCCCAATGCCACCTTTCGCGTCAAGCTGGAAAACGATTATGTCGTGCTGGGGCACATCTCCGGCAAGATGCGCAAGAATTACATCCGCATCCTGCCAGGTGACAAAGTCACCGTTGAGATGACGCCATACGATTTAACGCGTGCGCGGATTATTTTCCGCGCCAAATAATTTTAGTGAGGGTAGCAAAATGAGAGTACGTGCATCAGTCAAGGCTTTATGCCGCAATTGCAAGGTAGTGCGTCGCCGCGGTGTTGTACGCATTATTTGTACTGACCCGCGTCACAAGCAGCGTCAGGGCTGATAACGCGCTATCAGCTGGAGTGCTTGGTCGAGATTGTTAAAACTTGACTAAGCTGTTAAAATTCTCGGCTTTTTTGGCGACTTGAAACAAGTTGGCCATTATTTTGGAGTAGTTACATGGCACGGATTGCAGGGGTCAATATCCCCAACCATAAACATGCTGAAATTGCACTGACGTCCATTTACGGCGTTGGCCGCACCACAGCAAAGCAGATTTGTCTGGCAGCAGGTGTTGCTGTAACCACCAAGATCAAGGATCTGAACGACGCAGAAGTTGAAAAGCTGCGTGATGAAGTCGCCAAGATCAAGGTTGAGGGCGACCTGCGCCGTGAAGTTACCATGAACATCAAGCGTTTGATGGATCTTGGCTGCTACCGCGGTGTGCGTCACCGTCGCGGTCTGCCAGTTCGCGGTCAACGCACCAAGACCAATGCCCGCACCCGCAAGGGCCCGGTCAAGCCTATCAAGGCATCCAAGTAAGATTATTGCTAAGGAATAATGCAACATGGCTAAAGCTAACGTTCGCGTACGCAAGAAGGTAAAGAAAAACATTGCCGAGGGCATTGCCCATGTGCATGCATCCTTCAACAACACCATCATCACCATCACCGACCGTCAGGGCAATGCTTTGTCCTGGGCGACTTCGGGTGGTGCAGGTTTCAAGGGCTCGCGCAAGAGTACGCCTTTCGCAGCTCAGGTCGCAGCAGAAGCCGCCGGCAAGGCAGCTCAGGAATGCGGCGTGAAGAATCTGGAAGTACGTATCAAGGGCCCAGGCCCTGGTCGTGAATCTGCTGTGCGTGCGCTGAACGCCGCCGGCTTCAAAATTACCAGTATCTCGGATGTGACTCCAGTGCCGCACAACGGCTGCCGTCCACCGAAAAAGCGCCGTATTTAAGTCGGCCGGAAAGACAACAGGAGAAACACCTTGGCTAGAAATCTTGATCCTAAGTGCCGTCAGTGCCGTCGTGAAGGCGAAAAGCTGTTTTTGAAGGGCGAAAAGTGCTTCACAGACAAGTGCGCTATTGAGAAGCGCAACTTCCCTCCAGGTCAGCACGGTCAGCGCCGTAACCAGCGCTTGTCCGACTACGGTGTACAGCTGCGCGAAAAGCAGAAGCTGCGTCGTATCTACGGCATCCTTGAAGGTCAATTCCGCGGTTACTACGCTGAAGCTGATCGTCGCAAGGGCATCACCGGTGAAAACCTGCTGCAACTGCTGGAGTGCCGTCTGGACAACGTGGCCTACCGTATGGGTATGGCCGCCTCGCGTACCGAAGCACGTCAAGTGGTTCGCCACAACAGCATCCTGGTCAATGGCAAGCGCGTCAACATCCCTTCCTATCAAGTGAAGCCAGGTGATGTTGTGCAAGTTGCTGAAGCATCCAAGAGCCAACTGCGCATCACCGGCGCTCTGGCTGCGGCTGAACAGCGTGGTTTCCCAGAGTGGATCGAAGTCGATGTCAAGGGCCTGAAGGGCACTTTCAAGGCCAAGCCACAGCGTGATGAACTGCCAGCAACGATCAATGAATCGCTGGTTGTCGAACTTTACTCCAAGTAATTCGCCGTAAAGAATACGCATTAAGGAACCGCATATGCAAAATAGCTCGACTGAATATCTGAAACCGCGTGTCGTGGATGTAGAAGCACTTTCTCTGGTGCGCGCGCGTGTCACGCTCGAGCCCATGGAACGTGGCTTCGGCTACACCATTGGCAATGCCTTGCGTCGTGTGTTGTTGTCGTCCATTCCTGGCTTCGCCATCACGCAAGTCAAGATCGATGGCGTAGTGCATGAATATTCCACGCTGGATGGCGTGCAGGAAGATGTGGTCGACATTCTGCTGAATCTGAAGGGTGTTGCCCTTAAGCTGCATAACAAGACCGAAGCGATCCTGACGCTGAACAAGTCCAGCGAGGGCGCTGTGCTTGCAGGTGATTTCGATACCGGCCACGATGCCGAGATCGTCAATCCTAATCATGTCATCGCTCACCTGACCAAGGGCGGCAAGATCAATCTGGAAGTCAAGGTTGAGATGGGCCGTGGCTATCAGCCAGTGCCAGCACGCCAAAAGACGGACGATGAAGACCATGTCATTGGTTTCATCATGGTGGATGCGTCGTTCAGCCCGATCAACAAGGTCAGCTATCAAGTCGAGAGCGCCCGTGTTGAACAGCGTACCGATCTGGACAAGCTGATCATGGACGTGGAAACCAACGGCGTGATCGAGCCTGAGCAGGCGATTCGTGATGCAGCACGCATCCTGATGGGTCAGTTGGCGATTTTTGCTGATCTGGAAGGCGCGCCTGATGAAGTTGAAGTCAAGCACACGCCACAGATCGATCCTATCCTGTTGCGCCCGGTGGATGACCTGGAGCTGACGGTGCGTTCCGCCAACTGCCTCAAGGCAGAAAATATTTACTACATTGGTGACCTGATCCAGCGTAGCGAAAACGAGTTGCTGAAAGCCCCTAACCTGGGCCGTAAGTCGCTCAACGAAATCAAGGATGTTCTGGCTTCCAAGGGTCTGACCCTGGGCATGAAGCTGGAAAACTGGCCGCCGGTTGGTCTGGAAAAACTCAACTGAACGGCATCAGCCAATTAAAATTTTGAGGGTATCACTATGCGTCACCGCAACAGTAATCGTAAACTGAATCGTACCAGCAGCCACCGCCAAGCGATGCTGCGTAACATGGCTAACTCCTTGCTGCAGCACGAGGTCATCAAGACTACGCTGCCTAAGGCCAAGGAACTGCGTCGTGTTGCTGAGCCTCTGATCACGCTGGGCAAGAGTGCAACCTTGGCTAACCGTCGTCTGGCATTCAGCCGTACGCGTGACCGTGATATCGTCGGCAAGCTGTTCGGTGAACTGGGCCCACGCTACCAGGCACGTAACGGTGGTTACCTGCGTATCCTGAAGTGTGGTTTCCGTCAGGGCGACAATGCCCCGATGGCACTGGTCGAGCTGGTTGATCGTCCTGAGACTGACGCAGAAGTGGTAGTTGCAGAGTAAGTGCTGCGACACTGACAAAAAGCCGGCTTGTGCCGGCTTTTTGCTTTATGGCGCTACGCTTGTGGCAATCGTGTCAGCCAAGCATGCAGTTGCAGGCTATCAAATGGCCAGTCCAGCTCTTGTGTGCTCATGGTGTCATGCAGTACCGGTATCCTGATGCCATAGCGTTGCAACAAGGCATCGTCCTCACTGACCTCTATCACCTGATAATCCACTGCAGCGCTCAATCCGCAAGTCTGCAGCATGGTTTCGGCCTGTACACAAAGATGGCAGGCGCTGGTCGAGAATAAATACAGTTTCATCAGGTATCCTGTCGCATACAGGCATCGCCTGCACACGTAATTAAGGTGTTCGTCAGACCTAAAAAGCACGATAATAAAGCAATTGCTTCCATCAACGCGCAAGCTCAGCTTGTCATCCGGATTGAACCCATGACCGATGTACAGGAAACCAAAGAAAGTCTGGCCGAGAGCCTGCAGCAGATCATTACGCTGCTGAATCGCCACAAGCTGGTTGAGGGGCTGGTCCACAAGCAGGACATGCCCAAACACGCCTTGGTCGAGTCGCTGGTGCACAAGCAGAATCTGGCTGAGCTGCAAAAAAAGCTGGACGCTCTGCACCCTGCCGACGTTGCTTACATCCTGGAAGCGCTGCCATTGGAGCAGCGTCTCGATGTGTGGGAGCTGGTCAAGGCGGAGCGTGACGGCGAGATCCTGCTGGAAGTATCCGATGCGGTACGCCAGACGCTGATCGCCGATATGGATAGCGAAGAGTTGCTGGCCGCTGCCGAGCAACTCGACACGGACGAACTGGCCGACCTGGCACCCGATTTACCCAAAGACGTGCTGCAGGAGCTGCTGGATAGTCTGGACAGTCGCAACCGCGAGCGCCTGCAGTCTGCGCTGTCCTATCCGGATGACGCCGTAGGCGCGCTCATGGACTTCGATATCGTCACCATACGCGAAGACATTACGCTGGAAGTAGCGCTGCGCTATCTGAGAAGGATAGGCAGCCTGCCCGACCACACCGACAAGCTGTTCGTGGTGGACAGACATGACATCCTGCGCGGCGTGTTGCCGCTGAAGCGTCTGGTGGTCAAGGACCTGGAATCCGGCGTGGCCGACGTCATGGCCGAAGATACGGTGGTGTTCCACCCGGAAGACACGGCCGACGAAGCCGCCAAGGCCTTCGAGCGCTATGACCTGGTGACGGCACCGGTGGTGGACGAGAACAACAAGCTGGTGGGGCGTCTGACCGTGGACACGGTGATGGACTATATCCGCGAGGAAGCCGAGAGCGACATGCTGTCCATGGCCGGTCTGCGTGAAGAAGAAGACATGTTCTCCAGCGTATGGAAATCGGTACAGAACCGCTGGGCCTGGCTGGCTATCAACCTGGTCACCGCCTTTATCGCGTCGCGTGTCATCGGGGTGTTCGAGGGCTCAATCGAGAAGATCGTGGCACTAGCTGCACTGATGCCTATCGTGGCGGGCATAGGCGGTAATTCCGGCAACCAGACCACCACCATGATCGTGCGCGGCCTGGCGCTGGGCCAGATCGCCGGGCACAACATGAAATCATTGCTCAAGAAAGAACTGGGCGTCAGCCTATTGAACGGGCTGATCTGGGGCAGCGTGCTCGGCCTGGTCGCGTTCCTGCTGTACGGCAATATGGCGCTGGGTCTGGTGATGACGGGTGCCATGACCTTGAACCTGCTGCTGGCAGCGGTGATGGGGGTGATGATCCCGCTGTGGATGACCAAGTTCGGCCGTGATCCTGCAGTCGGTTCCAGTGTGTTGATCACCGCCATGACCGACAGCGGCGGATTCTTCATCTTCCTTGGTCTTGCTACCATCTTCTTGTTGTAAGTGAGTTTTTGGCATTGTGATTTTTAAGTGGCGATCTAGTGTATGAACAGTGAAATTCAATTGATCTGGCAGGAGCTGCAGGCCGACCTGCACACCCCGGCCATGTTGTGGCAGATCCTGGTGATCGTGGTCAGCCTGGGGCTGGCCTGGTCCATCAACGGCCTGCTGCGTGCTTATGTGGTACGTCATGCACGTGAAAGCTGGAAGATCGCTATCGGCGGTATCAACCGCGTGTTATTCCCGCTCAGCTCGCAGCTGTTTGTCAGTGTGGGCGCCTTGCTGCTGCAGGAATGGCAGCACACCAGCATGTTGCGCCTTGCTTCTACGCTGTTGCTGGCCATGGCAGTGATACGTCTTGTCGTCTATGCGCTGCGTTATATCTTCGCGCCCGGCAGTTGGCTGCGCACCATGGAACATGCCATCGCTGGTTTGATCTGGCTGATACTCGCCTTCCAGATGACCGGTTTGACGCAAGACGCCATCGAAGTCATGGAAAGCATCACCTTCAAGATAGGCAAAACCCAGTTTGACGTGTGGCTGGTGTTGCAGGCGGTGTTCATCATTCTGGTCACCCTGTTCGTAGCGCTGTGGCTGTCGCGTATGGTGGAGAACCGTCTGATGGCCTCCCAGCACCTCAACATGAACATGCGGGTGGTGCTGACCAAGGTGGTGCGTATCCTGTTCTCGCTGCTTGCTATCCTGATGGCCTTGTCTGCGGTGGGGCTGGACATCACCCTGTTGTCGGTGTTTGGTGGGGCGCTGGGCGTGGGCCTGGGTTTTGGTCTCCAGAAGATCGCCAGCAACTACGCCAGCGGCTTTATCATCCTGCTGGATGAATCCATCCACATCGGCGACATCGTCACTGTGCAGGGCCATTATGGCGTGGTCAGTGAGCTGCGCTCTCGCTACATGGTGTTACGCAAGCTGGACAACACCGAAGTGATCATCCCGAATGAGACCATGGTCACCGATCTGGTCATCAATCATTCCATGACAGATCGTAAAGTACGCGTGCAGATGGCGGTGCAGGTCAGCTACGAAACGCCACTGGAACAGGCCATGCAGTTGATGCTGGAGGCGGCCAGAACGCAGGAGCGTGTCCTGGCCGATCCCGAACCAAATGTGCTGCTAAAGGGCTTTGCCGATAGCGGTATCGATCTGCTGTTGAACGTCTGGGTGGCGGACGCGGAGAATGGCACAGCTGCGCTGCAGTCGGCGATCTATATGGACATGTGGCATGCCTTCAAGAAACACAACATCAGCATCCCGTTCCCGCAGCGTGAGGTGCGCGTGTTGAATACTGCTGGCGCAGCGGCTTCTGCAATTGAAGACGCACATAAAGAAATACTGGAAAAGTAAGGGCCTGCTATGTTGAGTGGAATGATCGATCTACCCTGGTGGGGCGTGGTGCTGGTGGCGCTGGGCTTGACCCATGTCACCATCGCCGCGGTCACTATTTTCCTGCACCGCTGTCAGGCGCACCGTGCTTTGGACCTGCATCCCGTCATCAGCCATTTCTTCCGTTTCTGGTTGTGGCTGACCACCGGCATCCAGACCAAGCAATGGGCCTCCATACACCGCAAGCACCATGCGCGCTGCGAGACAGAAGAAGATCCGCACAGTCCGCAGACCCGTGGTATCAAAGAAGTGCTTTGGCGCGGTGCAGAGCTGTACCGCGCCGAATCCAAAAATAACGAGACCATGGACAAGTACGGCAGTGGCACCCCGGATGACTGGCTGGAACGCAATGTGTATGTGAAGCACAGCAGCCTGGGCATCACGCTGATGTTCGTGATCGATCTGGTGCTGTTCGGGCCTATCGGCATCAGCATCTGGGCGGTGCAGATGCTATGGATCCCGGTGACTGCAGCCGGCATCATCAACGGCGCTGGACACTATTGGGGTTACCGCAATTTTGCCGCCGACGATGCCAGTACCAATCTGTTGCCCTGGGGCATCCTCATTGGCGGTGAAGAGCTGCACAACAACCACCATGCCTATGCCACCTCGGCACGGCTGTCCAGCAAGTGGTATGAGTTCGATATAGGCTGGATGTACATCCGCATGATGGAGTTATCCGGTCTGGCGCGCGTCAAGAAGCTGGCACCGCAGATCCGTTTTGACTGGGCCAAGACGCGCTGTGACCTGGATACCTTGCAAGCAGTGATCACCCATCGTTTCGATGTGATGGGCAAGTACGGTCTGGTCATCAAGCGTGCCTGCAAGCAGGAGATCGCCAAATTGCGCCAGCTATCGCAACAGGAAGGGCATGAGCCGCTCACCATCGAGCGCCTGCGCCACTGGCTGCATCTGGATGCGGCGCGGCTACCGGTGCATGACCGCCAGGCTCTGGCGGCCACCTTGCGGCATAGCGCGCAACTGGAGACCCTCTATCGACTCAAGCAGGAGCTGGCGGCGATCTGGGCGCGCTCCTCGGCCAGTCAGGAGCAATTGTTGAAAGCCCTGGAAGACTGGTGTCACCAGGCGGAGGCTAGCGGTATCGAAGCCTTGCAGGAGTTCTCGCGTCGTCTGCGCAGTTACCGCATGAGCTGAAGCACAATCTGCCCCGGTGTTGCTGATGGCTCGCCGGGCCAGATGAGAGGACTACGCCAGATGTGTTGCGTCCTCTAAAGCGCCCTTGATGGACGCGCGGTGCGCAAGGCTAAAATACAGCCTTAAGGCTGTATAAAGGTAAAACACTGGACAATAAAAAAGCCCGCAGCTGCGGGCTTTTTCATGATCACCAAACCTCGATTACTTGAGCTTGGTTTCTTTGTACATCACATGCTTGCGAGCGACTGGATCAAACTTCTTGATCTCCATCTTCTCAGGCATGGTGCGCTTGTTCTTGGTCGTGGTGTAGAAGTGACCAGTACCGGCGCTGGATTCGAGCTTGATTTTTTCACGCATGATTCAGTCCTTAGATATTCTCGCCAGCGGCGCGCATATCAGCCAGAACAGCGTCGATGCCGTTCTTGTCGATGGTACGCAGTGCGGCGTTGGTGATACGCATGCTGACCCAACGGTTTTCACTCTCTACCCAGAACTTGCGATTCTGCAGGTTCGGCAGGAAGCGACGCTTGGTCTTGTTGTTTGCGTGGGATACGTTATTGCCCACCATCGGCTTTTTGCCGGTTACCTGACATACGCGTGCCATGGTTGACTCCGAATTTCGAAAAACCGAATTTATACCATAAAACCCGGATCATCCTCAAGCACAATCGCTAAATAAACCAGGATTCTTGTCCGCATGCCATGGTCATCCTTGCGCTACCAGGGTGATGCATGCGTGACAGGCGTTGAATCACCTGAGCGGCGGCCAGCAGGCTGGTATCTGGATTCACTTCGCGCGCCAGTGCTTTTGCCAGAAGATGCTTTTTAGGCCTTGCCCGTGCTGCCGAAGCCGCCTTCACCACGTTCCGATGCAGCGAACTCGTCCACCACGCTGAAGCTGGCTTGTATGACCGGCACGATGACCAGCTGTGCGATACGTTCCATGGGGTTGAGCAGGAACGATTCCTTGCCGCGGTTCCAGCACGAGATCAGCAGTTGGCCCTGATAATCCGAATCGATGAGCCCGACCAGGTTGCCCAGCACGATGCCGTGCTTATGTCCCAGACCGGAGCGTGGCAGGATCATGGCGGCATAGCCGGGATCGGCCAGATGGATGGCGATGCCGGTCGGGATCAGTGTCGTTTCACCGGGATGCAGCGTCTGGGTATGCTCAATGCAGGCCCGCAGATCCAGACCAGCCGAGCCCGGTGTCGCGTAGGCTGGCAAGGCCCCATGCAGGCGTGGATCGAGGATCTTGAGTTCTACGTTCAATGACATGGTGGTTTTCTTTCAGCGGTTTTCTGCCAGCATGGCAGCGATATGTTGCAGTAACAGGTGTGCCGAGGCGAGCTTGCTGCCCGCAGCCAGGGCGTGCTGGCCCTGATCGTCGATGAGGGTCAGCTGGGTGTCGTCTCCGCCCATGGCGATGCTGACCAAGTTGGCTGCGATCAGTGGCAGTTGTTTGGCCAGGCGTTTTTGCGCGGCGTATTCCAGTACGTTCTCGCTCTCTGCCGCAAAACCCACGCAGAACGGCGGTTTGGGCAGCGTTGCCACCTTGGCCAGAATGTCCGGGCAGGGCTCCAGTGTCAGCATCAGTGCCTGTTGCTGTTTTTTGATCTTGTGCAGCTGTGGCGTGGTCGGACGGTAATCCGCCACGGCCGCCACTGCGATGAAAACCTGCTGTTCTTCGATGTGCTGCATCACTGCATTCAGCATCTCGCCAGCGCTGGTGACGTTGATGCGCTTGACCCCCAGGGGCGTGGCCAATGCCGTGGGGCCACTGACCAGTGTCACTTCGGCGCCCATGGCCTGGGCCGCCTGCGCAACCGCATACCCCATCTTGCCGGTACTGAAATTGGTGATGGCGCGCACCGGATCGATGGCTTCGACGGTAGGGCCAGCCGTGATGAGGATGCGTTTTCCGCTCAACACTGGCTCGACGGGTGGCGTTAGCAGCATGGCGGCCAGCTGTTCCGCTTCCAGCATGCGGCCCATGCCGGTCTCGCCACAGGCTTGCACGCCTGTATCCGGGCCGAACAGACGCACGCCGTCGATCTCCAGTTGCATGGCGTTACGCTGCGTGGCCGGGTGTTCCCACATCTGCCGGTTCATGGCTGGCGCGATCATCAGCGGACAGTCGCGTGCCAGGCACAGCGTGGACAACAGATCATCGGCGCGACCTTGCACCAGTTTGGCCATAAAATCAGCGCTGGCCGGGGCTACCAGAATGGCATCCGTCTCGCGTGACAGCTCGATATGCGGCATGCCGTTGGCGATGCTGTCATCCCACATACTGGTGTATACACGGCGTCCCGACAGGGCCTGCATGGTGGCCGGGGTGATGAAGCGCGTGGCGGCTTCAGTCATCACCACCTGCACTTCGATGCCCTGTTTGACCAGCAGGCGTACCAGTTCTGCTGCCTTGTAGGCGGCGATGCCACCAGTCATTCCGAGTAATAGTTTTTTGATGTGTAGGAGTTTCATAATGGCTTGTTTGCTAATCCATTGAATTTTATCCGAAAGGCTGGGCGATGGCGATTACCGATTGGCCGGCGGCAGAGCGGCCGCGTGAAAAGCTGCTGCATCAGGGTGCGGCGGCCTTGTCAGATGCCGAGTTGCTGGCCATCTTTTTGCGCGTGGGGGTGCGTGGCTGCAGTGCGGTTGATCTGGCGCGTGCGCTGCTGGCCAGGTTTGCCAGTTTGAATGGCATCTTTGCTGCCAGCGCAACAGAGATCAGTACGGTGCATGGCATGGGGGCCAGCAAATATGTGCAATTGCAGGCCATTCTGGAAATGAGCCGACGTGCCCTGAGTGAGCAACTGCGTCAGCGCGATGCCTTGTCGTCACCGCAACTGGTGCGCGAATACCTGTGCCTGAAGCTGGGCGCAGAACCCCGTGAACAATTCATGGTGCTGTTCCTGGATGCGCAGAATCGGGTGATCTGCCACGAAGTGATGTTCACGGGCACACTCACGCAAACCAGCGTCTACCCGCGCGAAGTGGTGAAGCGCGCCCTGGAGTTGAATGCCGCGGCTCTCATTCTGGCGCATAACCACCCGTCCGGCGTGGCCGAGCCCAGTCAGGCGGATCAGCTACTCACCACCGCCTTGAAGCAGGCGCTGGCGCTGGTGGATATGCGCGTGCTGGATCACTTCATCGTGGCGGGTAATACCACCATGTCGTTTGCGGAACGTGGCTTTTTATAACGGGATACCCATTCAATTTGGCAATTAAATGCTATAAAAAAACTTAATTTGATGCTAAATTAAATGCCAATTAATTTGTGCAGAGGCCATCATGGATACGATTCTGACCAATTCAACAGTGAGCGTCACCGATCTCAAGCGTAATTATGCTGAAATCGTTAAGCAGGCAAACGAAAGCGCGATCGCTATTCTCAACCACAATCGTCCAGAAGCCTATTTATTGGCAGCTGCAAATTACGAGCGACTGATGGCTTATCTGGAAGATCTGGAAGATGCAAAGCTGGCACAAGAGCGCGCCAATGGGCCATTTGTTGATGTCAATTTGAGTGATTTGTAATCAGCCAGCTCCATGACTTACAAGTTAAGGTTTCACGAGCTTGCTTTAGCCGAGTGGCAAAAGCTGGATGGCAGTATCAAACAACCACTGAAGAAAAAGCTCGCTGAACGGCTGGAGGATCCATGCGTTGCTGCAGACGCCTTAAGCGGCATGAAAGACTGCTACAAGATCAAATTAAGGCGCATGGGTTTCAGGCTGGTGTATCGCGTCGATCAGGACATTGTTTATGTCACAGTGATCGCCATAGGCCGACGCGATAAACTCAAAGCATATGAACTTGCAGAGGAACGGCTATGAAAGCTAGCCCCAAATCAGATTCAGCCCAATGCGATGCGTTTCCTCAGCATGACTTGCTGTTCCAGTTTCTTCTGCGCTAGCCTCTTCAGCACTAGCCTCTTCAGCGCCAGGCTGTTCAGCCCTGGCTAAGTTTCCGCCTGCCGCAGCTTGCGCGCGGCTTCTTCCTTGCGTACGTCGTCAATCACACGGATCACACTCTTGAGATCGACCGGCTTGTTGCTCTCACGGAACCGGCCCGTCAGCACAGTCTCAGGCGTCAGATTGCCATGCGCATATAGCGCCCAGATCTCCTTGCCGTACTGGGTGCTCAGTAACTCAGGTGCAAAGCGGCCAAAATAAGCGCTCAGGTTGTTCACATCACGCTCCAGCATGCTGCTGGCGTGGTTGTTGCCGGCCGCGTCCACGGCTTGCGGCAGGTCGATGATGACCGGCCCTTCGCTGCCGATGAGGATGTTGAATTCAGACAGGTCGCCGTGCACGATGCCCGCACACAGCATGCGCACCACTTCATTGAGCAGGGTTTTATGGTGTTTGCGCGCATCCTCGGCGCTGAACTCCACGTCATTCAGCCTCGGCGCGGCATTGCCGTGTTCGTCGGTCACCAGTTCCATGAGCAACACGCCCTCATAAAAATTATAGGGGACGGGCACACGCACACCGGCAGCGGCCAGGCGATACAAAGCATCCACTTCGGCACTTTGCCAGGCTTCTTCCTGCGCCTTGCGGCCATACTTGGAGCCCTTTTCCATGGCACGTGCCTGACGGCTGCTTTTTACTTTGCGTCCTTCGGTGTAATCCACACTCTGGCGGAAACTGCGCTTGTTGGCTTCCTTGTACACCTTGGCGCAACGCACCTCATCACCACAACGCACCACATACACGGTGGCTTCCTTGCCGCTCATCAGCTGACGGTTCACTGCATCGATCAAGCCGTCTTCGATCAGCGACTCAAGTCTTTTAGGGGTTTTCATAGGGTGGATTGTAGGTGAGTTTGCTGCTTGCGCCCTGAAATGTGCCGCCAGAAGTGACAAAATAACCAGAAGTGACAAAATAAAAAGGGCCGCATATAGCGGCCCTTGCATTTGAGCATGGCTGATTACGCCTAAGCGGTATCACCGCCCTTTGCCACCCATGGAACCCCGGTTGAAGTCCTTGTCGCCCGGCGCGATACAGCGCCCAAAACCAAGGAAGCCGCCCTGGGTGCCATTGGGGCAGCCCTGGTTCTCCACATATTGCTTGGCCACCTGGTCGGCTTCTGCCGCCTTGCCGGTGTCCACGAATTTCCAGCGTCCGTTGGGCTGCAGGATCACCTTGTCGCCTTGAGCGGTCACAGCTTCAATGTCCACGCCCGCTTTTTGTTCAGCCCATGCCGGTGTGGCATAGGCGGCACTCAGCAAACTCATCAGCACCGCCACCGGCATCCACTTCATCACCCATTCTTGCATTGCATCTCTCCACATCTGTCCATGATCGTCGCCTGGCTCAGGCCTCGTGCTTGCCATGCAGCTTGACCAGCTGCCTCAGCTCCGGCACACAGGAGCCGCATTCGGTCCCGCATTTGAGTTTGGCTTGCAAGGCGGCCAGATTGCCACCCAACTTGATGATGTCGAGAATATCAGTTTCTGCCACATCCAGACAGTTGCAGATGATTTTGCCGCGACTGCGCTGACCGCTGGGCGGGCTGCTGAGTGGTGCCAGTGCCCAGCGTCGCAGTTCATCGGTGAACTGGCCGTTGGCCATCACTTCCTTGAGCCAGGCGGTCGCCAATATCTCGCCGACCAGGCGCACACCGGTCACCTGCTCAGCCTCGACCAGAATGCGTTTGGAGATGCCGCGTTTGGCATCGCGGTAATTGAGCATGGGCACCTCGTCGCCCATGCCCAGCAGCAGGTCCAGTTCGGCGATGATGGCCGGGTCCGGTGTGACATGGTGAGCCGCCCGCAGGATCACCGTCCCTTCCCCGCGTCCGAACAGGCCGCAACTGGCAAAATCAAACTTGGCCAGCAAGCTGCGCAGTTGTTGCAGCAAGGCCAGATTGGCACCCGAGGTGCGCATCACGGTCATGCGCCAGGGCAGGTCGATCTTCTCGACCTTGACCGCTGCGTGCTTGAGCTCCGGCTGTTTGGAGGCACGGTCAAAGGCGCTGGGCATCAGCGCATTGACGCCCAGCCCGCTCATGTACTGGCTGCCCCAGTGCATGGGAATGAAGGTCTGTGCCGGCGCCATGTCCGCCGAGTTGTGCGCGGGCAAAATGAGCGTGCCGCGCTTGTTGCTGACTTTGACCAGATCGCCATGATGGATGCTGCGGCGCTGCATGTCGTTGGCATGCATGAGGATGGCCGGTTCTTCCACATGGTTGAACAGTTGCGCCACCGTGCCGGTGCGGCTCATGCCATGCCATTGGTCACGCAGACGACCGCTGTTCAGATGCAAGGGGTGACGCGCATCGGTCTTCTCGGCGGTGGCGCGGTAGAGGGTGTTGGCAAAGCGCGCCTTGCCATCTTCCTGTTCGAACACGCCATCGGTATACAGACGTGGTTTGCCAGTGCTTGCTCCGGCCGGGAACGGCCACTGCTGGGGACCTTGGGCATCCAGTAGCGCATAACTGAGGCCGGTGATATCGAGGTCGCGGCCGCGTGTGGTCTCGCGGTGTTCGTTGAAGACCTGTTCTGCTTGCGTATACGGGAACAGTTTTTCGGCAACCGGAGCCTGCTCCAGCAAGGCGCCAAGCCGGTGAGCAAAATCAACGGCGATCTGCCAATCCGCACGTGCTTCTGCAGGGGCGGCCAGTGCCGGACGCACATGCGTGACGCGGCGCTCGGAGTTGGTCACCGTGCCTTCTTTCTCCCCCCAGGTGGTGGCAGGCAGCAGCACATCGGCGAATTCGGTGGTTTCGGTGTCGTGATAGGCTTCCTGCAGCACCACCAGCTCGGCTTTGCCCAGCGCGTCGCGCACGCTGTTGAGATCCGGCATGGACTGCGCGGGGTTGGTGCAGGCGATCCACACGGCTTTGATACTGCCATCACGCAGGCCGTTGAACATCTCCACGGCAGTTTTGCCTGGGCGTTCCGGCACGCTGGCTATGCCCCACAGTCGCGCGACTTCGGCGCGGTGCCCGGCATTGGCCAGATCGCGGTGGCCGGACAGCAAGGTGGCCATGCCGCCGACTTCGCGGCCCCCCATGGCGTTGGGCTGGCCAGTCAGCGACAGCGGCCCGGTGCCCGGCTTGCCGATCTGCCCGGTGGCCAGATGCAGGTTGATCAGTGCGGCATTCTTGTCGGTGCCGCTGGTGGACTGGTTGAGGCCCTGGCAATACATGGACAAGGTGGGTCCGGTTCCGAACCACTGTGCCGCCGTCATCAGGTCGGCTTCCTTGATGCCGCAGATATCGGCCACCATCTTGGGCGTGTATTCACGCACCGTGTTCTTCAGCGCGTCAAAGCCGGTGGTGTGCGCCTGTATGTAGCGCGTGTCCAGCAGGCCCTCCCATAGCATCAGATGCAGCATGCCGTTGAACAGCGCGACATCGGTGCCGGGCAGGATGGGCAAGTGCAGGTCGGCTGCTTCGGCAGTATCGGTACGGCGCGGGTCGACCACCACGATCTTCAGATCCGGGTTTTTAGCCCTGGCGTCTTCGATGCGGCGATACAGGATGGGGTGCGCATAGGCGGTGTTGGAGCCGGCGATGAACAGACAGCGCGTATGGTCGATGTCTTCATAGCAGGCTGGCGGCGCATCTGCGCCCAGCGTGGTCTTGTAGCCGGCCACGGCCGAGGACATGCACAAGCGCGAGTTGGTATCGACATTGTTGGTGCCGATCAGGCCTTTGGCCAGCTTGTTGAAGACGTAGTAGTCCTCGGTCAGCAATTGGCCGGAGATGTAAAAGGCCACCGCGTCCGGGCCGTGCTCACGGATGATGCTGGCGAAGCGTTCGGCCACATGGTCCAGGGCCTCATCCCAGCTGGCCCGTTGACGTAGCTCGCCGCGGTTGCGGCGCAGTTCCGGGAACAGCGCGCGTGCATCCGGCTTGGCAGTCAGGTGCAGCGTGGAGCCTTTGGTGCACAGACGGCCGAAATTGGCTGGATGATCCGGGTCGCCACGCACGCCGGTGATCTTGCCCGCTTCAGCTTCAATGATGACGCCGCATCCTACACCGCAGTAGCAGCAGGTGCTTTTTGTTTCAGTGACTGCCAATTAGAGCTCCAGATACACCATGTCGTCTTCGACTTTAACAGCAAAGCAGGCGGTATGGCCTTCATCCGGTTCTTCCGCGTCGCCGCTGACCAGGCTGATCTTCCAGTTGTGCAACGGGCAGGCCACTTTGTCACCGTAGACGATGCCTTGCGACAAGGGGCCGCCTTTGTGCGGGCACTTGTTGTGCAGGGCGAACACCTGGTCGTCCTCGGTGCGGAACACGGCGATCTCGCCTTTGGCGCTGTTGATGACGCGCGAGCCCAGACGCGGGATATCGGCGAGCGGTGTGATTTTGATCCAGTGGTTCATCATTCTCTTTCAGGAAACAAGCAACAAATAAATCAGTAATACATTCACGACCGTGGACAGCAGCGCGATCCACTGCCATTTGATCAGCCGTGCACGTGCGATGAGTGGCGTGCGCTGCGGTGGCAGGATGGGCTTGAGTTCGCCTTGTTCCAGCGCCAGCAGTAACTCTTCTGCGGTTTCAAACCGGGCAGCGGGCTCGCGTGCCACGGCTTTGAGCAGGATGTTCTCCAGCCAGTGTGGAATGTCTGGCCGGTAACGTGTGGGCGGTACCGGTTCACCAAAACGCGGGTGCTGGAACGGCTCGATCTCGCCATAGGGGTAGCGCCGTGTCAGCAGGTGATACAGCGTGACACCGGCGGCATACAGGTCGGTGGCCACGCTGGCGGTCGGCTCTTCGAACAGCTCGGGCGCCATGAAGCTGGGCGTGCCCGGGTTATGCATGGCCGGGATATGCGCCATGCCGGTGTTCAGCGCCACGCCCAGGTCCAGGATACGTAAGTGGTTACTTTCGTCCAGATGCAGATTGGCAGGCTTGATGTCGCGATGCAGGATGTTGAGTCTGTGCAGCGCGCCTAGGCCACGCATCAGCTGTATGCCTAGCCCCGCCGTTTGGCTGCTGCTGTAGTGATGGCCCTGATCCAGGCGGCGTTGCAGGGTGGCCCCCACATGCCAGCTCATCACGTAATACAGCGCAGTACGCTGTTCCATGCTGAGCGGCAGCACCTGTGGCACATAGCGTGACACCACGCGGCGTGCCAGCCATTCTTCATTGAGTAGCGCCTGCATGCTGTCGTGGTCCTCCGCCAGCGCGGGGTGCAAGGTCTTCAATACGCATACCTGGCCACTTTGCTGGTGCCGCACCCGGTACAGCAGGCTGACACGGGATTCGTGCAGCAGCTCCTGCACTTCGAAGGCATCGATGTGCTCGCCTGCTTTGAACTTGGGCGGCACGGCTAACTGACTTGCAGCAGACAGCAGATCGCTGAGCGAGTCTGCCCCCAGCGCGTCCACGCGCACTACCAGCGCCGTGACATTGTCCTGGCTGCCAGCACTGAGTGCGCTCCTGAGTAAGTGGTCGCTGACCATCTGCGGGTTGTCGTACAGGCCTAGCGCGTGGTGGATGGCTTTCTGACCCAGTGGCTCCCATACGCCATCGGTGAGCAGGGCATAGACGTCACCAGCCTGCATGGCACCTTCGGCATAATCCACGGCCAGGTGCTGGTCCAGCCCGACCGCGCGTTTCAACACATGGCGCATGTCCGGCCTGTCCCACACATGGTCCGTGGTCAGCTGAGCCAGTTCGCCGTTACGCAAGCGGTAGATGCGCGTGTCGCCGATGTGCGCCATGTAGTAGCGCTGACCACGCAGTACCAGCAACGACAAGGTGGTGGCCATGCCAGCCAGGTCGCGGTTAGCGGCGGCTTGCGCCAGCAGCCAGCGGTTGGCGGCTGTCAACACCTTGTCCAGCGCGGTATGTACTTCCCAGGTGTCAGGCGTGGCGTAGTAGTCGGACAGCACGCTGCGTACCGTCATCTCGGCTGCTTCACGGCCACCGGCATTGCCACTGACGCCATCCGCCACGGCCAGCAGTGCACCTTTGCTGGTCAATGGCTCGCCGGGTGGCGTGACCACGCCGCAATAATCTTCATTGCGGGCGCGCAGTCCGGTCTGGCTGCTTTGACCTACGCGTATCTTCAAGCTCATGGCAGGCTGCCCGGGGCGACTTGGTCTGCGTAGCGTATCATCGATGAGCTATTTATACCTTGGCCGAGGTCGCGGCGGCCGAGCCCCAGGTGGTGCGCCAGCGGTTCTTCACGCCGGTCAACCCAAGGATGGCCAGCACTGCCAGGCCGGAAAAGATCAGCAGGCCGATCTGGTAGCTGCCTGTCATCTGCTTGAACCAGCCCAGGCTGGCCGCCAGGTAGAAACCGCCAATGCCGCCTGCCATGCCGACCAGGCCGGTCATCACGCCGATCTCCTTGCGGAAGCGCTGCGGCACCAACTGGAACACGGCGCCGTTACCCATCCCCAGCACAGCCATCACCGGAACGGTGACCAGCAGCGCGCTGGTGAGGCTGGGCTGCCCCAGGCTCATGATGACCAGCAACACACTGGCCAGACCATACATCAGCAGCAGGGTGCGTATGCCGCCGATACGGTCGGCGATGTAGCCGCCTATCGGGCGTACCAGCGAGCCTGCGAACACACAGGCCGCCGTGGCATAACCGGCCACCACCGGGCCCAGGTGATACAGATCATTGAAATAGATGGTCAGCGAAGACGCCAGGCCGACGAAACCACCAAAGGTCACGCTGTAGAAGAACATGAACCACCAGGCGTCCTTGTCCTTGAGGATGGCCAGATACTGGCTCAGGGATTTGGCGGGAGGCGCATCCGGGCTGTCCTTGGCATAGATCATGTACACCACCAGCACCATCAGCAGCGGGATCAGTGCCAGACCGAATACATTGTTCCAGCCGAACGCGACGGCCAGGCCGGGGGCGAACAGCGCCGCGAACACGGTGCCGGAGTTGCCTGCCCCGGCGATGCCGAGCGCCGTGCCCTGATGTTCGGGTGGATACCAGCGTGACGCCAGCGGCAGTGCCACGGCGAAAGACGCACCGGCCACACCCAGGAACATGCCCAGCAGCAGGGCTTGCTGGAAGTTCTGGATGCCATGCAGCCATGCTGTGGCCAGTGCCGAGATGACGATGAGCTGGCCGATCAGGCCCGCCATCTTGGGCTTGATCTGATCCACCAGCACGCCCATGACGATACGCAGCAGCGCACCGGCCAATACCGGCGTGGCCACCATCAGGCCTTTTTGTGCCGGGCTCAGTACCAGATCGGTGGCGATCTGGACCGCCAGTGGGCCCAGTAACACCCAGACCATGAAACTCAGGTCGAAATACAGGAATGCCGAAAACAGCGTGGGTTTGTGCCCAGCCTGCCAGAAACTCTTTTGCATGACGTGCTCCTCAATATGTAGACCTTACCCCGTCTTGTCTCGCAAGCGCATGAGGGAGGTGATTCAGGGTGGGTGATGGGTCTTGCACTCACCCATCGTTTAACGGAAGTGATGTGCTTGCCGCAAGCACATCCCACCATCGCCTGACTGGATTCCGGCTTGCGCCGGAATGACGGTGTGTGGATCTGCCAGGGCATACCATGCTGGCTATACCGTGATGGTGTCGAACTCCTTGTGCGTGTCGCGTTTCTGCGCACGCTCGGCCCATGGGTCCACGGCACCCTGCAGCGCGTACAGCAGGCGTTCGAACGCGGCTTTACGGCCTTCCGCGTCTTCGAGGATGCGCTGCTTCACAGAATCCAGGCCGACACGTTCGATCCAGTGCACGGTACGGTCCAGGTAACGCGCTTCTTCGCGGTAGATCTGGATGAAGGCGCCCGAATATTCGATGACCTCTTCCGCCGTCTTCACTTTGCACAGGAACTGCGCGACTTCGGTCTTGATGCCACCGTTACCGCCTACATAGATCTCCCAACCGGAATCCACACCGATGATGCCCACGTCCTTGATGCCGGATTCGGCACAGTTGCGCGGGCAGCCGGAGACCGCGAACTTCACCTTGTGCGGTGCCCACATGTGGTCGAAGGCTTTTTCGATGTCGATGCCCAGTTGCGTGGAATTCTGTGTGCCGAAACGGCAGAACTCGGAGCCCACGCAGGTTTTCACGGTGCGTATGCTCTTGCCGTAGGCGTAGCCGGACGGCATGTCCAGGTCCGCCCATACCTTGGGCAGGTTCTCGCGGCTGATACCGAGCAGGTCGATACGCTGACCGCCGGTGACTTTCACCATGGGCACGGCGTATTTGTCGGCCACATCGGCGATCTTGCGCAGCTGATCCGGGCTGGTGACGCCGCCATACATGCGCGGGATCACCGAGTAGGTGCCGTCTTTCTGGATGTTGGCGTGCACGCGCTCGTTGATGAAGCGCGATTGCGGATCGTCCACCGCCTCGTGCGGCCAGGTGGAGATCAGGTAGTAGTTGAGGGCAGGGCGGCAGGTGGCGCAGCCGTTCGGGGTGCGCCAGCCCATGCCGCGCATGGCATCCGGGATATTGAGGTATTTATGGGTACGGATCTCCTGACGCACGGTCTCGTGGCTCATGTCGGTACAACCGCACACCGCCTTGCTGGTGGACGGCGGCGCATAGCCACCGCCCAGCGTGGAAGCGAGGATCTGCTCCACCAGGCCCACGCAGGAGCCGCAGCTGGAACCCGCCTTGGTCTGCTTCTTCACGTCGTCTATCGTGAACAGGCCCTTTTCCTTGACGGCCTTGACGATGGTGCCCTTGCACACGCCGTTGCAGCCACATACTTCCATCTCGTCGGTCATCGCCGACGCCTTGTCCTGACCCTGATGGCCGGTGTTGCCCAAGCTGTCCTGGCCGAACATCAGGTGGTCGCGGATCTCGTGGATGGGCTTTTTGTCACGCAGCAGCTGAAAGTACCAGCTGCCATCCGTGGTATCACCATAAAGCACGCTGCCGATGATTTTGTCATCTTTAATGATCAGCTTCTTGTAAACACCTCCCACCGCATCGTGCAAAACGATCTCTTCGGTGTCCTCGCCGCCGCTGAAGTCGCCGGCCGAGAACAGATCGATGCCGGTCACCTTGAGCTTGGTCGAGGTGACCGAGCCCACGTAGCGGCCGATCCCGAAGTTGGCCAGGTGCGTGGCGCACACCTTGGCCATTTCAAACAGAGGCGCGACCAGGCCGTAGCTGATGCCACGGTGTGCCACGCATTCACCCACGGCGTACACACGCGGGTCATAGGTCTGCATCGTGTCGTTGACGACGATGCCGCGATTGCAATAGATGCCAGCGGATTCTGCCAGTGCGTAATTGGGGCGTATGCCTACCGCCATCACCACCAGGTCAGCCTGGATTTGCTGGCCGTCCTTGAAACGCACCGCAGCGACACGACCGTCCTTGCCTATCAGTTGTTCGGTATCTTTTTGCAGCAGGAAGGTCAGGCCTTTGGCCTCCAGCGATTTCTGCAGCATCTTGCCTGCGGTCCTGTCGAGCTGACGTTCCAGCAGCCATTCGTTCCTGTGCACCACGGTCACGTCCATGCCCTGGATCTTGAGGCCGTTGGCCGCTTCCAGGCCGAGCAGACCGCCGCCTATGACCACGGCATGCTTGAACTGCTTGGCGGTGTCTATCATGGTGTCCACGTCCTTGATGTCGCGGAAGCCGATCACACCCTGCAGATCACCACCCGGGATGGGCAGCATGAAGGGCTTGGAGCCGGTGGCCAGCAACAGGCGGTCGTACTCTGCCTCGCTGCCATCTTCGGCGTAGGCGATGCGCCGCATGCGGTCTATCTTGTTGATGCGTTTGCCCACGTGCAGGGTGATGTTGTTCTCCGCATACCACTCGCGCGAGTTGAGTATGATGTCCGAGATGGTCTGCTCGCCCGCCAGCACCGGCGACAGCATGATGCGGTTGTAATTGGGGTGTGGTTCGTCACCGAACACCGTGATGTCATACAGATCGGGTGCGATCTTCAGCAGCTCCTCCACGGTGCGCATGCCTGCCATGCCGTTGCCTATCACTACCAGTTTCATTTTTTGCATTGTTTGCTCCTGCTCACGGCATCTGCCCTTATTCCTGAAATGTATGCGATGCGCCTCATGCGGCGGCGGCCAGTGCCGTTGCCAGCATCGCGCTGTCTGCCAGTCTTACTACTTCACCTACCACGATGATGGCGGGGCTTTCCAGGCCTTGCTGGTGTACCGCCATGCTCAGTTCTGCAAGCGTGCTGATCACTTGCCGCTGCTGTTGCAAGGTGCCGTTCTGTATCGCCGCGGCGGGCATGTCGGCGGGCATGCCCGCGTCCAGCAGGCCGCGACTGATCTCGGCCAGATGTTTCATGCCCATGTAGATCACCAGCGTGGTGCCGCTGGCCACCAGTGCCTGCCAGTCCGGGCTGCCGCCGTCCTGCGTGTGGCCGGTGATGAAGCTGACGCCATGTGTGTAAGCGCGGTGCGTGACCGGGATGCCGATACTGGCAGGCACCGCCACACCGCTGCTGATGCCGGGCACGGTCTCCACCGGGATGCCGGCTGCACGCAGCGCCAGCATCTCCTCCCCGCCACGTCCGAACAGGAACGGGTCGCCGCCCTTGAGGCGCACCACGGTCTGCCCTTGTTCTGCCAGCGAGATCATCAAGCGGTTGATGAAGTGCTGCGGCGTGGACTGACAACCACCGCGTTTGCCCACTTCCACCACACGTGCCTGCGGCGCGTGCTGCAGCAGCGCGCGATTGACCAGGTCGTCGATGAGGATGACGTCTGCCGCCTGCAGCGCCTTGACCGCTTTCAGGGTGATCAGGTCGGCATCGCCGGGGCCTGCGCCCACCAGATAGACGCTTGCTTTCATCGTGCACCTCGCATGGTTTGTTGCATGCTTTGTTCGATCGGCCGCCCAGCGAACAAGGGGGTCACTAGCCAGCCAGAAGCCAGCGCAAGGCTGGCGTGGCAGGGTGTACATGCATGTAGATCGTGTAGTGTTGCCATGGTGATTCCATTTCTCGGTTGGTCTTGCTAACGTTCTTTGCTCAATTGCTGCTTTTTGAATCTAGGTGCTTTTGAATGTTTGCTTGTTGCAGGCGCCGACACGTTGTCCCGGCGCCTGATCCTCTTGTTTATCTCGCCTGGCTTTTCTCGCTAGAGTTGTTCCATCAGAACGACAACATCACGGTGGCCCAGATCTTCTCGGTGTCCGCTTTGCGGAAGGCGCGCTGACTGGCGGCCAGCGAAGTGCCGTAGACGTCGTCTTCCATGAACTTGGCATATTCCAGCTTGGCCATCAGCTTGTCGCTGAACGGGTAGGTGACGCCGATATCGAATTCCTTGCCGTACTGGTTGGCCGATTGCCCGCCCAGCGTGGTGAAGTTCTCGTCGGAGCGGAACACATGGTATTCGGCACTGATCTTGGCTTTGGCCACGGTGGTGGCGACCGTGACATAGGTGTCACGTATGCCCTGACGTGGGGTCACCAGGAACAGGTCGGCCCAGCCCTGGAACAAGTGGTTGGTGCCCAGTGGCGTCTGGAACGCATACTGGCCGTTGTTGCTGGACAGCACTTCGTGGTCCAGGCGGATCGACCATTTGTCGAAGGCGGCACCGCCACCCAGGCGCAGGTAATGCGCGTTGATCAGCGAGCTGCCATCCTTGTAGTCGTTCTGCTTGGCGAATTCGGCGGTGTAGATCGCTTTCCAGTTGTCGTCGATCTTGCGTACGCCATCGAGACGCAGGCCCAGCGTGCGGCTGCTGGCATCGGTGGTGGCGCCCGGCGTGCTGTCACTGCTGGCGCCCAGACCGTTGCCGCCTTGCGGGATGTTGCCTGCCGCCGCCGGGTTGCCCAGGTTCTGGCTCAGGTTGTCTGCGTCGATGAAGTAGCCATAGCCCACCAGCGATTCGCTGGGCGAGATGCGGTATTTGGCGTTGACGATCTCGATATTGCCGTCACGCAGCTCGGTGTTGATCTGGCGCACCTTGTCGAAGTGCGCAAGGAAGATCTCGGTATCCGGGATGGATTTGTTGGTGACGGACAGGCCGTCGAACACCTGCATCACCTGACGGAACGCGATGTCACCCACAAAACGCACATTGTCCAGATTGACTTGCTGGCGACCAAAGCGCGCCTTGGTGTTCTTGATGCCGGTCCAGTCCACGAACAGCTGGTTGATGTTGGTGTATTCCGGATCCACCACCACAGCATGTTCGGCACGGCTGACTTGTGGCACATTGCCTTCACGGTCGTTGAATTCATCTTCGATCTTGGCCACATCGATGACCTGCACGGCAGCGCTGAAGTTGTGGAACGGCGCGCTCTGCCAGCCGATCAGGCTGCGCAGCGTGAAGGCATTGGCGCTTTCCAGCTTGTCGCCATTGGCCTGGAACAGGTCCTGATCCACGTGTTCATAGCGCAGGCGCAGGCTGGACAGGCTCTTGCCATCCTTGATGGCATCCAGCAAGGTGTATTCCGGCACCAGGTCCAGTTCGGCGGCCTGCACCGCAGGCTGGGCCAGACCGAATGCCAGCAGCACAGCGAGTGAAACTTGACGCAAGGGGTAAGTCATATTAGTTTGCACGGTGTTGCTCCTTCTTTAGCGAGTGGTGAGTGACGTTTCGGCCCGCCTTGTGCGGGCTTTTTTTCGGCCATTATTTTTATGCTGGCTCGGATTTATGCTGCTTTGGCATGGCGTTCGTGCAGGAACTTCAGCACTTCGCTGCGCAAATGGTTGTAGTGCGGGTCTTCGGCCAGTGCCAGACGCTGGCGTGGGCGTTGCAGGTCCACTTCCAGGATCTCGCCTATGGTGGCGGCCGGGCCGTTGGTCATCATGACGATGCGGTCGGACAGCAGCACGGCTTCATCCACATCGTGGGTGACCATCACCGCGGTGCAGCCGGATTTGGCCATGATGCCCATCAGTTCATCCTGCAGATGGGCACGGGTCAGCGCATCCAGCGCACCGAATGGCTCATCCAGCAGCAGCACCTTGGGTTCCATGGCCAGGGCGCGGGCGATACCGACACGCTGCTTCATGCCGCCGGAGATCTCGCCGGGACGTTTCTCTGCGGCGTGCGACAGGCCCACCAGTTCCAGCACGGCACTGGTGCGTGCACGCATCTGGGCTTTGCTTTCGCTGGCGGAAAAGACGCGTTCCACGGCCAGGTAGACGTTCTCGAAACAGCTCAGCCAGGGCAGCAGGGAATGGTTCTGGAACACCACGGCGCGTTCCGGGCCCGGGCCTGCGATCTCGCGGCCGGCACAGAACAGCAGGCCGTCGGTGGGTTGTAGCAGTCCTGCGATCAGGTTCAGCACCGTGGATTTGCCACAGCCGGAGTGCCCGATGATGGAGACGAACTCGCCTTGTTTCACTTGCAGGTTGATGTTGCGCAGGGCTTCGAAGCGGCCTTGCTTGGTGTGGAACACCATGTTCACGTTTTCCAGCTCGACATATTTATGCACGATGCTCTCCCTTACTCGTAACTGAAGCGTCTGGCGATCAGCAGCAGGCCTTGCTCAAGCAGCAAGCCGACGATGCCGACCACGAAGATGGCGATGATGATGTGCTCGACATTGAGGTTGTTCCATTCGTCCCACACCCAGAAGCCGATGCCCACACCGCCGGTCAACATCTCGGCGGCCACAATCACCAGCCAGGCCACGCCGATGGACAGGCGCACACCGGTCATCATGTAAGGCAGCACGGAAGGGAACAGGATGCGCGTGAAGATCTTCCATTCGGACAGCTTCAGCACGCGTGCCACGTTCATGTAGTCCTGCGGCACCTTGCTGACGCCCACGGCGGTGTTGATGATCATCGGCCAGATGGCGGAGATGAAGATCACCCAGATCGCTGCCGGGTCGGCCGCCTTGAACACCAGCAGGCCGATAGGCAGCCAGGCCAGTGGCGACACTGGACGCAGCAGGCTGATGACGGGCGCTACCATGCGTGACATGAACTGGAAGCGGCCGATGATGAAGCCGAGCGGGATGCCGATCAGCGCGGCCATGCCAAAACCCAGGCCGACGCGCTGCAGCGAGCTGAGGATGTTCCAGCCTATGCCCTGATCGTTCGGGCCATTGTTGTAGAACGGGTCGCTGAACAGTGCCACCGCCGAATGCCAGGTGGAGATCGGTCCGGGCAGACCGTCGGATTGCTGCGAGACCAGCGCCCACAGCGCGCCGAACAGCAGCAGGCCGAACATGGGCGGCAGGAACCAGCCTGCGAACTGGCGTGCCAGTTGCGACCACTGGATGCCAGGCCTGGGGGCGGCGGCCACGGTGGAAACGGTGACCGGTGCAGCGGCTGGCGTCAGCACGCTGACATTGGCCACAGGCGGTGCTGCCACTTCGTTGGCAGCGTCGGGGACCACGCTGAGTTTGATCAAAGCTTGCGTCATGATGGTTGCGCTCCTGCTCAGGCTTTGATCTTGAAGCTGGCGGCATAGGCCTGCGGGTCTTTACCGTCCCAGACCAAGCCATCGATGAGCTTGCTGCTGCGCATCGGGTCGCTAGGTACCGCGATACCCAGTGCCGTGGCGGCATCGGTGTACAGGTCGATGCGGTTCACCTTCTTGGCGATGCCCAGGTAATCCGGGTCGCTCTTCAGCAGGCCCCAGCGTTTGTGCTGGGTCAGGAACCACATGCCGTCGGACAGGTAAGGGAAGCTCACTTTGCCGTCGTTGAAGAACTTCATGTAGTTGGGATCTTCCCACTTCTTGCCGATGCCGTTGTCGTAGTGACCCAGGAAGCGGCCTTCGATGACTTCTTCCGGCGCGTTCACATAGGATTTGCTGGCGATCAGCTTGGCCACCTTGGAACGGTTGGCGGTGGCGTCGATATAACGTGCTGCTTCCAGGATGGCCATGATCATGGCGCGGGCAGTGTTCGGGTTTTTGGCGGCGAATTCAGCGGTGGTGCCCAGCACTTTTTCCGGGTGGTCGGTCCAGATGTCCTGCGAGGTGGCCACGGTGAAGCCGACCTTGTCGTGGATGGCACGGGCGTTCCAGGGTTCGCCCACGCAGTAGCCGTCCATATTGCCGATGCGCATGTTGGCCACCATCTGTGGTGGTGGTACCACGATGGTCTTGGCATCCTTGAACGGGTCTATGCCGTAAGCCGCCAGCCAGTAGTACAGCCACATGGCGTGGGTGCCGGTGGGGAAGGTCTGTGCGAAGGTGTAGTCGCGGTTCTCGTTATTGATGAGGCGTTTGAGTGAAGCACCATCCTTGACGCCTTTTTCGCGGATCTGGTTGGCGAGCGTGATGCCCTGGCCGTTGTTGTTCAGCGTCATCAGCACGTTCATGTCCTTCTGCTGACCGCCTATGCCCAGCTGCACACCGTAGACCAGGCCGTACAGCACATGGGCAGCCTGCAGCTCGCCATTGACCATCTTGTCGCGTATGCCGGCCCAGGAGGCTTCCTTGGACGGGGTGATCTTGATGCCGTATTTCTTGTCGAAGCCCATCTCGGCGGCGACCACGATAGGGGCACAGTCGGTCAGCGGGATGAAGCCGATCTTGACCTCGGTGATCTCCGGTTTGTCCGTGCCGGCGGCCCAGGCGCTGCTGCGCAATTTCTCGGGCACCATGCCCATCAGGGCGGATGCGCCCAGGATGCCTGCACTGGCCGCGCTGGCGCGGAAAAAGTTACGACGGCTGTTATCGACCGCTGTGGTCGGGGTCTTTTGCTCAACACTCATGCGATTCTCCTGAAACTTTTAGGCAATAAAAAAGGCGTCCTGCGGATGGATTAACTCCATCTGCAAGGACGCCTTTGTCCGGTGGTCAACGTTGACCTGATTACTTCAAACTTGCTACAACAAACCCGCCGTTGGGCCTGCCGTCATTACAATCCAGTACTAGCTGGTTTCGCGTTGGCTCAGAACAGCAACTTTGCTGCCTGTACCACTTGTTCTGCCAGTGTGGCCAGCTTGATGTTCTCGCGCATGGCCATGTTTCTTAACAGCAGGTAGGCTTCGTTCTCGTCCACACCACGCTGCTTCATGAGCAAGCCCTTGGCTTTCTCGATCACCTTGCGCTCGCTGAGCTTGGCGTTGGCCTCGTTCAGCTCCAGGCGCAGGGCCTTGAATTCTTCGAACCGTGCGATCGCCGCATCCATGATCGGTTTCAGACGCTCGCTGGGCAGGTTGCCCACCACATAAGCACTGACACCGGCGCGCGTCGCTGCGCGTATCTTTTCGGTATCGCCATCATGCGTGAACATGATGGTCGGCTTGGGCGCGTTCTGGCTCATCACGATCACATGTTCCAGCGTATCCCGACTTGGCGACTCGGTATCGATGATCACCACATCAGGATGCAAGCGGTTCACAGCATCGTCCAGGTTCGCGGTATCAGTCAGATGAGCGATCACTTCGTACCCGGCTGCTGTTAGCGATTCCTTGAGCGGAGCTGTCCGCTCCAAGTGATTATCAACCAGCATGACCCGGAGCATTGCCAACCCAACAAAAGTGATTCAAACCGCATTATGCAATTGCCATGCCAGAAATGTGGGATTTTTTTTAAGATGATGATGCGGAAAGGGAATTTTCCGTATGGCTAGGAAGGCCGGTGCATGCTGGCGCATCTGCCTGGTGCACACATTGGGTGCATGCGCACCAAGGAAGCGCGGCTAGACTGGCAAGCAGTGCCAGGTCAGGCCAGTCCAGTCTAGCCGCGCCGTGCGTGCCATCAGCTTAGGGTTTTTGCAGCCCGCATTGCTGATTCACTTGTTTGCTGAACGTGGTGTAACTGATCAAGGCCCCGGTGGCGGTCGAGTAGGGCTGTTGCAGCAAGGTGTACACCAGTTCCATCTGGCGGGGACTGATCTTGCTTGCCAGTGCGTCAGTGCGGCAGGCACATGCGGCTGTGATGTCCTGGGCTTTGAGCGTGGCAGCACATTGCTTGCGCTCCTCGGCCAGCAAGGTGGCAGGCCAGGCTTGCGTGTTGCGGCTGCTTGCAGTCACTTCGGTGCGCAATTGCGCTAACAGCTGGTACATGAATTCCAGGCTGTTGTGCATGTCTTTATAGGCGCGATCCGGGGAGTCGGTCAGTGCGATGTCCCCTGTGTTGCTGACGCTATAGGCAGTCTCGACGCGTATGCTGTTGCTGGCCGGGACGCTGTAGCCTTGTGCGCCCAGCAGGATGCGTTTGGCTGGATTTTGATCCAGGTAGCGGTTCACCTCGTCCAGGTCCTGCTGTGGTATCTGTACCAACAGCTCGGCTTTACAGGCTTGCGCTGCGGCGTTGACCGGGTTTTCTACGGACAGCGTGATGGCGTTGTCTTCCCAACCATGCCGGAAGCTGGGGCCATGTTCCAGCAGTTTTTGCGACTCCAGTGCATACAGCGCGCCGCGTTGCAGCTCGCTATCGCAAGCGCTGGCCGGTGTGCTGAACAGGGCGGCTGCGCTGAGTAACATCAGCATTGCGCCGCCAGACAGCAAGTAATTTTTTGAACGATGGTGAGAGCTTGTGTGCATGATTAGGCATCCCTACGATTAAACGCTATGCCTGTGAGAGTGTTGCGCGCAATTGGTTCACTCGCTCGTGGTGGCCGGTCCTGCTGTCGCTGCGGCCAGCCTGGCCTGGCCGCAGGCAATAAAAAAGCCGAACACAAGGTTCGGCTTTCTCACATCGGGCAAGAACTTACGCCATGGCCTTGACGGCGGCGGACAGGCGGCTCTTGTGGCGAGCGGCCTTGTTCTTGTGGATGATCTGCTTGTCAGCGATACGATCGATGATGCTGACGTTCTCGTTGTAAGCGGCTTGTGCAGCGGCTTTATCGCCAGCTTCCACTGCCTTGATGATTTTTTTGACCGCAGTACGCAAAGTAGAGCGCAAGCTTGCGTTATGCGCGCGCTGCTTCACTGCCTGACGGGCACGTTTTCTTGCCTGTGCGCTATTTGCCATGAAAAGTCCAGTCGATTAACAAAATTCGAAGCCGCGCATATTAACTGGTTTCAGTTTTGTTTGCAAGGCAAATCAGGTGCTTGATTGCGGGGTGTTCGCCTGCGGCATGCTAGAATCGCGCTTGCGTTTTAACCGCCATTTTAACCGCTTTTAAAAGCCTGATGAATCTGCTTAGAGCCCTGGCTGCCGTTGGCAGCATGACCTTGATCTCGCGTGTGCTGGGCTTTGTCCGCGATACGCTGATTGCGCGCGTGTTCGGGGCCGGTTTCTACACCGATGCCTTCTTCGTCGCCTTCAAGATCCCCAATCTGCTGCGTCGCCTGTTTGCCGAGGGCGCGTTCTCGCAGGCCTTCGTGCCGGTGCTGGCTGAATACAAGAATCAGCGCGGACAGCAGCAGACCCGCCAGCTGGTCGATCATGTAGCGACCTTGCTGGGCTTGACGCTGGTGCTGGTCACGCTGCTGGGTGTGCTGGGTGCGCCGCTGGTGGTGCAACTGAGTGCGCCCGGCTTTGCTGCTGATGCCGCCAAGTTCGAACTGACCGTGCAGCTGCTGCGCATCATCTTCCCGTACATCTTTTTCATTTCGCTGGTGTCTCTGGCGGGCGGTGTACTCAACACCTACAGCAAATTCAGCGTGCCAGCGTTCACACCGGTGTGGCTGAACCTGTCGTTCATCGTGGCGGCGCTGTTCTTCGCGCCTTACTTCGAGCCGCCGGTGCTGGTGCTGGCCTGGGCGGTGTTCCTGGGTGGCGTGTTGCAGCTGGCCTTCCAGATCCCGTTCCTGCTCAGGCTGGGCATGCTGCCGCGCTTCCGGCTCAACCTGCGCGATACTGGCATGTGGCGCATCATCAAGCTGATGGGGCCTGCCGTGTTCGGCGTATCCATCGCGCAGATCTCCTTGCTGATCAACATGATCTTCGCTTCTTTTCTGGTGTCTGGCAGCGTGTCCTGGTTGTATTACGCGGACCGGCTCATGGAGTTCCCTACTGGTCTGCTAGGTGTGGCACTGGGGACCATCCTGCTGCCCAGTCTGTCCAAATCCTATGCGGATAAGGCGGATGGGGAATATTCCCAGCTCATGGACTGGGGGCTGCGCCTGACCTGGATGCTGGCCCTGCCAGCCGCTGTGGCGCTGGCCGTGTTGTCTGTGCCGCTGGTGACCAGCCTGTTCCATTACGGCGCGTTCACGGCACACGACGTGGCGATGACGCGACAGGCGCTGATCGCCTACAGCGTGGGCCTGCTAGGCCTGATCCTGGTCAAGGTGCTGGCCCCCGGTTTCTATGCGCGCCAGAACATCAAGACGCCGGTCAAGATAGCGCTGTTCACACTCATCGCCACGCAGCTCATGAACATCGGTTTTGTGTTCGGTATGGGCCTTAATCATGCTGGCCTGGCGCTGGCCATCGGTCTGGGTGCCTGCATCAACGCGGGTTTGCTGTATTACCACCTGCGCAAGGCGGCGATCTACCAGCCGCAGCCCGGTTGGTGGCGCTTTCTCCTCAAGCTGCTCACCGCCATTGCGGTGATGGTGCTGTGCCTGTGGTTCGCAGGTGGCGATAGCAGCCTGTGGTTGAATTACACGGTATTGCCCAAACTGTTACATCTGGCCGGCCTGGTGCTGGTGGGCGCGACGAGTTACTTTGCCACGCTGTGGCTGCTGGGGATACGCGTGCAGGACTTCATGCGCAGAACCGCCATCTAGATCAACGCGACCCAGATCCCACACAACATGCAGATATTCCGTCATTTTCATCAGGCCGATGGCAGCCCGCTGGCGCTGGCCATCGGCAATTTCGATGGCATGCACCTCGGCCACCAGGCGCTGTTGCAGAAGCTGGTGACGACCGCCAGGGCGCAACAACTGCGCGCCGCAGTGATGACGTTCGAGCCGCATCCGCGCGAGTTCTTCACCCCGCAGCAGGCGCCCAGCCGCCTGGCCTCGCTGCGTGAAAAGCTGGAATACATGGCAGAAGCCGGGGTGGAGTATGTGTATGTATGCCGCTTCGACCGCCGTTTTGCCAGCCTGAGTGCCGAGCAATTCATGCAGATGCTGCGTGTGTCCTTGAACGCGCAGGCCATCCTGGTCGGTGAAGACTTCCGGTTTGGCGCGCGTCGCAGCGGCAGCGTGACGGATTTTGCCGAGGCTGGCTTTTCCCTGTTGAGTCTGCCTGATGTGCTGGTGGGCGAGGAGCGTGTCTCCAGCACTGCTGTGCGCGAAGCATTGGCGGCAGGTGATCTGGCCCATGCCGCCACCCTGCTAGGCCGCCCTTACACCATCAGCGGCAAGGTGGTGCATGGCGACAAGATCGGCCGCCAGCTCGGTTATCCGACCGCCAATGTGCACATGCGCCACGACAGACCGCCGCTTTTCGGGATATATGCCGTAAAACTCGAAGGCGCGGTAAAATCGGAAGGTTTGGGCAGCAAGCTGCTGCCCGGTGTGGCCAGCCTGGGCGTGCGGCCCACGGTCACCGACCGTGGCAAACCCAAGCTGGAAGTGCATTTGTTTGATTTCAATGGTGATCTCTATGGCCGTCATGTGCGTGTGCATTTCATGCACAAGATCCGTGACGAGATGAAATTTGCAGACCTGGACACCCTGATCCAATGGATACGTGCCGACGAATCGGCGGCACGCGCCTACTTTCAGGGTTGATGCTTAAACTTAAGCAAAGATGGTTTTCTAAAGCCAAGCTGATTTTCTAAAAGATAGCGTTCCGACTAATAATGACTGATCAAAAAGACGTAAAGTACCCTCTGAACCTGCCGGAAACGGCGTTCCCCATGCGTGGCGATCTGGCTAAACGCGAGCCCGCCTGGGTCAAAGCCTGGCAGGACAAACAGGTTTATCAGCGTATCCGCAAGGCACGTGCCGGCGCCAAAAAGTTCATCCTGCATGACGGCCCGCCCTATGCCAACGGCGACATCCACATCGGTCACGCCGTCAACAAGATCCTCAAGGACATCATCGTCAAGGCCAAGACCCTGGACGGCTTCGACGCGCCTTACGTGCCGGGCTGGGACTGCCATGGCTTGCCTATCGAGCTGGTGGTAGAGAAGAACCACGGCAAGAACATAGACCCCGCCAAATTCCGCGAGCTGTGCCGTGCCTATGCCGCCGAGCAGGTGGAAAAGCAGAAGAAGGATTTCATCCGCCTGGGCGTGCTGGCAGACTGGGATCAGCCCTACCTCACCATGGATTACCGCACCGAAGCGGACATCATGCGCGCGCTGGGTTCCATCTACCAGAACGGCTATCTGTATCAGGGCAGCAAGCCTGTGCACTGGTGCGTGGATTGCGGTTCGGCACTGGCAGAAGCCGAAGTCGAGTATGAGGACGTCAATTCACCCGCTATTGATGTTGCTTTTGAAGTTAAAAACGTTGATTCCATATTTGCAACTCTTATTGATAGAGGCCACGCTGATCAGGACGTTTTTGATGAAGATTATTATTCAAAACTTTTGATTGGAAATGGTGGAGAAAAGCTATACGTAGCTATCTGGACAACAACCCCATGGACACTTCCTTCTAATCAAGCGGTTAGCGTACATCCTGAGTTGAAATACGATTTTGTACGAACTAGTAAGGGTGTGTTGATCTTAGCGAATGAGTTAGTTGAATCAACGCTGAAGCGTTACGGTGAGGAAAATCCAACCACCCTATTTTCCTGCAAAGGCGAGGTGCTGAAGGGTTTACTACTGCAGCACCCCTTCGACAAGCGCCAAGTGCCTGTCATCACCGGTGAGCATGTCACCACCGATGCCGGTACCGGCCTGGTGCATACCGCCGCCGCACATGGCAATGACGACTGGCTGGTGATGCGCGCCCATTTCCCTAGCGAAAAGCCGCGCGTACTGATCGGTGGCGATGGCAAGTTCTTTAGCAGTGAACTGGTCGAGCTGGCCGCCATCCGCGGTCTGAGCCGTCAGGATGCCAACAAGGTGATCCTGGGTGTGATGCAGGACAACGGCACGCTGCTGGCCAGCGCACGTCTGCACCACAGCTTCCCGCACTGCTGGCGTCACAAGACGCCGCTCATGCAGCTTGCCACGCATCAGTGGTTCATCGGCATGAACTCGCAGGATGAGGCCGGTGTGAGCTTGCGTGAACATGCCAATAAAGCCGTGGAGGCCACGCAGTTCTTCCCGAGCTGGGGGCGTGCGCGTCTGGAAGCCATGATCAGGAATCGCCCGGACTGGTGCGTGTCGCGGCAGCGCAACTGGGGCGTGCCCATGCCGCTGTTCGTGCATAAAGAGACAGGCGAACCGCATCCGCAAACCCTGCAACTGCTGGAAACCCTGGCCTTGCAGGTGGAGCAGCAGGGCATCGAAGCCTGGTTCTCGCTGGACGGTGCGGCTTTTCTGGCAGAGCACGCACCGGCCAATGCCGAGCAGTACAAAAAGGTCACCGATACACTGGATGTCTGGTTCGACTCCGGCGCCACGCATGCGGCGGTGTTGAAACGTCGCCCGGATCTGCAGCACCCGGCTGATCTGTATCTGGAAGGCTCGGACCAGCATCGTGGCTGGTTCCAGTCCTCCTTGCTGACCGGTTGCGCCATCGATGGCCGTGCGCCTTATGACGCGCTGCTCACGCATGGTTTCGTGGTGGACGGCGCAGGTCACAAGATGAGCAAGTCCAAGGGCAATGTGGTCGCTCCGCAAAAGGTGATGGACACTTATGGCGCGGACATCCTGCGCCTGTGGGTGGCCTCCACCGATTATTCCGGCGAGCTGACCATCTCGGACGAGATCCTTAAACGCGTGGCCGATGGCTATCGCCGCATCCGCAACACGCTACGCTTCCTGCTCGCCAACCTGGCTGATTTCGACGCCAGCCGTGACCTGTTGCCGGTAGACCAGTGGCTGGAGATCGACCGCTATGCGCTGATGCTCACCCAGCAATTACAGGACGGGGTGCGTGCCGATTATGACCGCTATGAATTCCATCTGGCGGTACAGAAGTTCGTCGGGTTCTGTTCGGAAGAGCTGGGCGGCTTCTATCTGGATATCCTCAAGGACCGCCTGTACACCACGGGTGAGGGCTCGCATGTCCGCCGTTCTGCACAAAGCGCGCTGCATCACATCACGCATGCCATGCTGCGCTTGATGGCACCTATCCTGAGTTTCACCGCTGATGAAGTCTGGCAGACACTGGGCCTGAACGCCGAGCAAAGCGTGTTTGAAGATCGTTGGTATGTGCTGCCTGCGCACGGTTTGAGCGATGCCGCGCTTGCGGCCTGGCAATCTGTGCGTGAAGTGCGTGCGCTGGCCAACAAAGCCATTGAAGAGCAGCGTGGGCAAGGTCATGTCGGTTCATCGCTGCAGTCCGAGTTGGATATCCATGCTGATGCGGCCACATTTGAGGCGCTTTCCCATCTGGGAGACGATCTGCGTTTTGTCATGATCACGTCGCGTGCCACCCTGCATGCCAGTGAGGTTGCGGGTACACGTGTCGATGTGGCCGCCAGCCCACATGCCAAGTGCGAGCGTTGCTGGCATTACCGTGCCGATGTGGGCCACGATCCGGCGCATCCGCATATCTGTGGTCGCTGCGTCAGCAACCTGTTCGGTCGCGGTGAAACGCGCCGTTATGCTTGATCGCAGCGTCATTCCCGCGCAGGCGGGAATCCAGGCCTTTATCACAGCCGCAAAGCTTGCTTGCGTGCTGCTTGTTAAGTATCCGCAGATACCGAGTGAACTGGATTCCCGCCTGCGCGGGAATGACGGACGGAATGTGATCGCGCGCCACTTGCTCGCCATGCGCAGGCGCTGCGGTGCTTTGCACTCCGCCACTTTGTGCTCCGCCACTTTGTGCTCCGCCATGCACCACGGAGCAGGTCGATTGTTTGCTGAACCTTTGTCATTTGCGCACCTGTCCGGAAACCACTGCTTATGAAACTGCCTTTGTTCCTTAAATGGTTGCTGCTGAGCAGCCTCGTCATCGCGCTGGATCTTTACACCAAGCACCTGGTGTTGCAGGCCTTTGCCTATGGTGATCATCTCACCATCACCTCCTACTTCGATCTGGTGCGTTTCCACAACGAAGGTGCGGCGTTCAGCTTTCTGGCCGATGCTGGTGGCTGGCAGAAACACTTCTTCAGCGCGGTGGCCATGATCGCCTCTGCCGTGATGATTTATTTATTGTACAAATCACCTGCACAAAAACTTTATGCGCTGGGCCTGAGTCTAGTGCTGGCAGGTGCGCTGGGAAATCTGTACGACCGTGTGACGCTGGGTTATGTGGTGGACTTTTTATTCTTCCACTATGAGGATTACTACTGGCCAGCCTTCAACGTGGCAGATAGCGCCATCTGCGTGGGGGTGGCCTTGCTGCTGATCGACAGTTTCAGGCCGTCACGCCGACCAAGCTAGGTAGGGGTGTCCTCGTGATGCGGCGGCAGGTGAGCCGTTGAGCCAATCATGTTTGTATGCAGGGCAGGGTTAAGGAGAGCAAGGTGCCAGACTGGCAGAAGGTGATCGCGGCCAAGATCGCATTGGCTGAAAAGCAGCGCGCATTGGGCAACCCGCCCAGCAAGCCCAGTCTGGATGCGCGTGTGCCGCCGGGGCAGACCGTGGTGACCAACTTCCCCATCCTGGATCTTGGTGTCCTGCCCGACATCAATAAAGATAACTGGACACTGCGCATCTACGGCATGGTGCAGCAGGAGCTGAACCTGGACTGGAACGCTTTCCAGGCGCTGCCGCAGATGACCGACATCTCCGATTTTCATTGCGTCACGCGCTGGAGCAAGCTGGATATGCAGTGGGACGGCGTCAGTGCGCGTGCCTTGCTGATGCAGGCAGTGCCGCTGGAAAATGCTCACTATGTCACGCTGCATGCTTATGACGGCTACACCACCAATCTGCCGCTGGACGCGCTGCTCGACGACGATGTGCTGATTGCGCATAGTGCGCTGGGCTATCCGTTGACCACCGCGCATGGCGGGCCAGTGCGCATGGTGGTGCCGAAACGCTATGCCTGGAAAAGTGCAAAATGGATCAAGGCCATCGAGCTGCACGAGTTCGACCGCCCAGGTTTCTGGGAGACGCGCGGCTATCACAACGAGGCCTTTCCATTCGAGGAGCAGCGCTTCACGGATGAAGATTACTGACGGTAGAACCCTGCTAGGCTGGCATCCGCGCTGTATGGCTGGCGTCAGTGCTAAAGCAATCAAAACAAGCAATAAGTACCAGTAAAGCGGGGCGCGGATGGCACGTACCTGCTGATAAAAACAGATGCTCAAGCGTCACATAACGCCATCAGTCTTAGGGAAACAGGCGTCGGCAGTACGCCCATGACGAGGAGACCATCATGCAAAAAGTGGTGAAGACGGAAGCAGAGTGGAAACAACAACTCACGCCCATGCAATATGAAGTCACCCGCCGTGCCGCCACCGAGCGGCCTGGTACCGGGGAATATGCCTACCATTTTGCACGCGGTATCTACACCTGTGTGTGCTGCAGCACGCCGCTGTTCGAGTCGGACACCAAGTTCGATGCGGGTTGCGGCTGGCCCAGCTATTTCAAGCCCATCGTGGCAGCCAATGTACGCGAAAAGCGCGACAGTTCGCATGGCATGGTACGCACCGAAGTGCTGTGCAATGTGTGCGACGCGCATCTGGGGCATGTGTTCCCGGATGGCCCGCCGCCTACTGGCCTGCGTTACTGCATCAATTCGGCCTCGCTGAAGTTCGATCCCGTCTAGATTCAAGGCTTGTCCTTCAACGCTCCGCCGGGCTCAAGGCTCAATCGGCCGAACTGGCTCCGCTCAGCGGCCAAGCAGATTAGCTCAGCGGCTGCCAGATTAGCTCAGCTGCCAACCCGCTGCTCAACGCTTGGCCGCGTCCGTTCTGCACTGGGCCAAGCGCGGGCGGGCCGGCGGTTCGCTTGCAGGCGCCGTCCAGTCTCGTCCAGCTTCAAGCGCCCACATGTGTTGGGGTGCCCCGCCTTTGGTAGTAGTTTCGTGGTGTAGTCATCCACCCACGTAGGTGGTACAGTCGATTCGCAGATTTGCTATAAAAACAAGCATAAGGTCGAGGAAACCACCCCATGCATGCTGCGACTGAAGACATCATCCCGTTCGTGACCGACGACGGCAGGACCTGCAACCTGATTCATGTCCATGGCAGGCACGCACCCAGCAGAGGCCCAGTGCTGTTGGTGCACGGGGCCGGGGTACGTGCCAACATCTTCCGCCCGCCCGTGGCCGTGAGTTTTGTCGATGCCCTGCTTGAGGCTGGCTATGATGTCTGGCTGGAGAACTGGCGGGCCAGTATCGACCTTGCCCCTAATCCCTGGACACTGGACCAGGCCGCTGTCTACGATCACCCGCGTGCGGTCTCCACCATCCTGCAACACACGGGTGCCCGCAGCATCAAAGCGGTGGTGCACTGTCAGGGCTCTACCAGTTTTGTGATGTCCGCTGTTGCCGGCCTGTTGCCGCAAGTCGATACCATCGTTTCCAATGCCGTTTCCCTGCACCCGCGCGTGTCGTTTCCGGCACGTCTCAAATCCATGCTGGCGGTGCCGCTGGTGTCGCGCATGACCGATTATCTGAACCCGCAGTGGGGTGAATCGGCAACCGGGCTGGTGCCCAGGCTGCTGCAGGCGCTGGTGAAGCTCACCCACCATGAATGCGATAACGCGGTATGCCGCTTTTCCAGCTTCACCTACGGGTATGGTTTTCCGGTGCTGTGGCGACATGAGAACCTCAATGCGGCCACCCATGACTGGCTGCGTCAGGAGTTCGGCGCGGTGCCCATGACCTTCTTCCGGCAGATGGCGCGCTGCCTTGCTGCGGGCGCATTGTTGCCCAGCGGTGAGCGTCTGCCTGGCATCCCGGCCGATCTGTTGGTGGGGCCGGCCAGAACCGATGCGCGCTTTGTGTTCATCGCCGGTGAGCAGAACAACTGTTTTCACTGGCAAAGTCAGCAGCAAAGCTTCGACTGGTTCGATCGCCAGCGGCCCAATTATCACAGCCTGCATGTGCTGAGTGGCTACGGGCATCTGGATGTGTTCATGGGGCAGCATGCGGCACGTGACACCTTCCCCATCTTGCTGGATGCGCTGAACCGGCCAGACTGATCCATCTGTTCAATCTTATGATCGACTCAAGCAGGAGGTAAAAATGGCACTCCCGGCTCGACAGAAACGCCTCGCTGGCCGTCACGCATTGGTGGACGGCATTCCCTTCACCTTGCCCGTCAATTCGGAGCACTCACCGGTGCTCATGGCGGCGTTCTCCATCGACCTGGAGGCGGCGCGGCGTCTGTTGCCGGGCAACGAACTGCATCCGTTCCAACTCTGGAGACGAGGTCTGCTGGTGGTCACCGTGATCAATTATGTGACTACCGATATCGGTCGATATGTGGAATATTCCATCGCCATCGCCTGCACCCATGGCGAGCGACCCGCGCCGCGTTTGCTACCTGGTGTGCTCATGAAAACCTATGGTACCGGTCAGTATGTGCTGGACCTGCCGGTGTCCAGTGAAGTGTCGGTCAAGGGCGGCAAGGGCATCTGGGGCATGCCCAAGCATCAGGCCAGCCTGGATTTCGTAGAGGGCCGGGACTGGGTCAGCAGCCAATATGATCTGGATGGGCAGATGCTGATGCGGCTGGATGTGAAAAAGCCATCCTGCGCCTGGCTGCCGCTCAATATGGGCGCCACCAATTACTGTGCGTTCCGCGGCATGCTGATGAAGTCCTACATCTATTTCCGCGGCAAGCTGGGGTTTTCCATGTTGCGCAAGGACGCGGCGCGCCTGCTGATCGGGGACCATCCGCGCATGGCCTTGCTCAAGACGCTGGACATCACGCCTTGCCCGGTGTTCGCGGCATATTTTCCTACCACGGCGGGTGTGCTGGATGACCATTTCGAATGCTGGTTCATCAGTGAGCCTGCGCCTCCGGCCCAGCCCATGCCTGGCCTGGAGACCACCCATGCACTGGGCTGCTCCGAGCAGTGGCTGGCCCCTCCTCAACGTGCATCTGACTGGGAGAATGCATCATGAAAGCCAAGCTGCTGACCATCAATCATCTGATCCTGCTGCTGTGTGCCTCGATCTACCTGGGTACCGGTGTGTCCATGGTGTTGTTCAGTTTTCCGGTTGCTTCACAGCTCACCGTGGACAATTACTGGCTGCATTACGTGCCACAGATCCAGGCCGCGACCGAGTTCTTCACCGCGCTGGTCAAGGTGATGCTGGTGTGCGGCACCATCATGCTGATCGCAGAATGGCGTCAACCTACACGCTGGGTGCCTATCGTGTTCCTGCTGGCCTTGATCGCGGCATCGCTGCTCACCACCGAGATGATCTTCCCGCTCAATGAGGAGATGGCGGGGCATATCCGGGACGAAGCGCGCATGCATGCGGTGCTTGATGAATTCATGCGCCTGAGTACCCTGCGCCTGTGGTTATGGGCGCTGGAGTGGCTGGTACTGGCCTGGTATTTCGCGCGCTGGGCTTGTCGTGCCCGTTTTGCGCCGACCGTACCTTAACAACAAGGAGCTGAAGATGAAGCTGATTGCACTGGAGCGTTGCCTGACCGCCTGGATATCCTGGCTCACTGCGCTGACGGGCGCTGCGCAGATGCTGGTGCCATCCCTGTTACTGCCCTTGCTGGGGATCACCGCGACAGCGGAAGCCGCCCATCTGTTTGTCACCGTAGGCATGTTCATGGTGTTGTTCGGCGGCGCGCTGGTGCATGCGCTGCGTGTGCCTGGCGCATTGCCGCTGGTGCTGTACTGGTCCGCCTGGCAGAAGCTCGGTGCTGCCGTACTGGTCGGGCTGGGCGTCTGGCTGGAGGTGTTTGCACCAGTCGCCTGGCTGGTGGCGGCATTCGATTTTGCTACTGCCGTGCTGTATTTGGACCTTGGGCGCAGGCTCGCGCTAGCAAGGCAGGGTACATGATCGCAGCTCACCAGCCCGCCATCGCAGGTGACGCACAGGCGGCGCGCGCACTGGTGCTGGCCGGCGGCGGCATGCGTGTCGCCTATCAGGCCGGGGCGGTGAAGGCCTTGCTGGAATCCGGTATGCGCTTTGCACATGCCGATGCGGCTTCTGGCGGCACGATCAATCTGGCTGCGCTACTGTCGGGGGTGGACATCGATCGCCTGTGCCAGCGCTGGCGTGCGCTCAAGGTACGCAAGTTCGCCTCACTGCGCCCGGCGCGCGACTATTTCAGGGCGGCACGCATGGCCTCGCTAGGTGATGCGGATGGTTTGTTGCAGCATGTCTACCCGACTTTGGGCATAGAGATCGATAAGCTGCGTGCAGCCACTGGCATCCAGGCCAGTTTTAATGTGTGCCGTTTTGACGACAAGACTGTGGTGGCCTTGCCGCATACGCAGCTGGATATGCCCAGGCTGGTCGCGGCCGCCTCCTTGCCTATGCTGATGCCCGCTGTGCAAGCGGATGGCAGCTGTTGGACCGATGCGGTATGGATCAAGGACGCCAATCTGCTGGCCTGTGTCGAACGCGGTGCGCGCGAGCTATGGCTAGTGTGGTGCATAGGCAATACACCGGTATGGCGTGACGGCCTGTTCAACCAGTATGTGCACATGATAGAGATGAGCGCCATCGGTGCGCTGAACGCAGAACTGGCGGCCATCGCTGCCATCAATGCCCGCATCGCCGCGGGTGAAACCGTACACGGCCATACTCAAGCGATTTCCGTGCACATCATCAAACCGGAGGTTCCCTTGCCACTCGATCCTGATTTCTATTTTGGCCGTATCAATGCGGCCACGCTGATCGCGATGGGGTATCGCGATGCGCACCGCGCCATGCAGCAGCCCGCTTCCCCACTAGACCCCAGCGCCACCCGTATGCGCGAGCCTGGTCTGGGCGTTTCCTTCCGCGAGACCATGGCCGGTGATTTCGTGCTGGGGGTCGACAAGCCCCCCGTGGCGCAGATCACGGCCACACTGGCCATGCATGCCACCGTGCATATCGACGACATTGCGGCGTTTGTGGCCGATCCGCAGCACAAGGCCGGGCTCACCGGGCACATCGATTTCCCGCCACTTGGCATGTCCATTCCGGCACAGAACGGCGTGTTCGGGCTGTTCAGCCCCAGTGGCGACCCTGCGCTCCGTTACATGGTGTATGAATTGGCGTTCCGGCTGGATGGCCAGGCCTATTATCTGGCAGGCAAGAAGCATGTGAAGCTGGGCGGGCCGTGGAAGCTGTGGCCGGAAACCACCACGCTGTACACCACGCTGCACGCTGGTGAGGATGCCAGTGCTGCAGTGATAGGCGCCGGGGTGCTGCGTCTGGGGGTGGTCGAACTGTTGCGACTGCTCAGCACCGTGCACGCCACCCATGCCGCCACTGGCTGGCAAGCGGCAGGTGCGATCACAACCTTTTTCCGTTTTTTCGCTGGGCAGCTGGCGCGCACCTATCTGTTGCGGCGTCCCGCTGGCTAAGGGATGAGGCCTTTGCACGGGCCTGGTACAAGCTGGGCATGGATGCGATGAACCATAAACATGGATGGAGCTGCGATGGCACAGTTCGAGTTTGATGCAGTGGTGATCGGGAGCGGGTTTGGCGGCGCAGTGTCCGCTTGCCGCTTGTCCGAGCAGGGCCAGAAGGTGCTGGTGCTGGAACGCGGGCGGCGCTGGACGCCGCAGACCTATCCGCGTGATGCCAACGATGCCTGGCTGTGGAACCAGGACAAGCCACATCAATGCAATGGCTGGGCGGATCTGCGTACCTTCAGCGACATGTGGGTGGCGGCAGGTGCCGGTGTGGGTGGCGGCTCGCTGATCTATGCCAATGTGTCGGTCGAGGCCAAGCCGGAAGCGTTCGCGCGCGGCTGGCCGGCCGCCATCAGTTATGAGGCACTCAAGCCTTATTATGACCGTGTCGGTCAGATGTTGTCGGTGAGCGAGCTGCCAGCTACGCAGTTCAATGCACGTACCCGCCTCATGAAAGAGGGCGCCGAGAAGTGCGGCTGGGGTGACCGTTTCCGTACCGTACCGCTGGCGGTCAGTTTCGACCCGGACTGGAACGAGAACCTGCCCGATGCCCGGCATGATCATCACTCCAAGCGCTTCACCAACCCGCATGGCCGCGAGCAGGGCACCTGTGTGCAGTGCGGCAATTGCGATATCGGCTGCCAGGTGTCGGCCAAGAATACGCTGGATCTGAATTATCTGGCGGTCGCGGAAGATCACGGCGCCGAGATCCGTCCCCTGCATCTGGTGGAATATCTGCAGCCCTTGCCCGATGGCGGCTGGCGTATCCACTATGACGTTCTAGCGAACGGAAAACGCAAGCGCGGCACGGTGAGCGCACAGCGCGTGATCCTGGCGGCGGGTTCCATCGGCAGTACCGAGCTGCTGCTGCGTAGTCGTGACCAGTACCGCACGCTACCCGGCCTGTCTGCCTGTCTGGGCAAAGGCTGGGCCTTCAACGGGGATTTCGTTACGCCTGCCTTCTACACCAAGCGCACCATCGCGCCCTCGCACGGCGTCACCATCTCCAGTGCCATCGATCTGCTGGACCGCTCCTTCCAGGGGGAGGCGCTATTCATCGAGGACGGGGGCGTGCCCAACCTGGCCACCGACTTTGTGCGCCGTCGGCTCAAGCATTTGCCACATGGCAAATTGCGTCGCCTGTGGCAACAGATCGGCCAGGTCAGTGAGACAGCCGACCCATTGGCCGGCATGATGCCCTGGTTCGGTCAGGCCATCGATGCCGCGGATGGCCGCCTCTATCTGGGGCGGCGCTGGTATGCGCCCTGGCAGCGTCAGCTCAAGATCGACTGGCGCTTCCAGCGTTCCGAATCGGCGGTGGAAGCCATGATCGCCGTGCACAAGCAGCTCAGCGCCGCGACGGGTGGCGAGGCGGTGGTGCCAGCGACCTGGACCAAGTTGCGTAACCTGATCACGCCGCATCCACTGGGCGGCTGCAATATGGGCCTGACCGCTGCCAACGGCGTCACCAATGCCAATGGCGAGGTGTTCGGCTACCAGAACCTGTATGTCATGGATGGTGCGGTGATCCCGCGTGCCATCGGTCTCAATCCATCACGTACCATCGCGGCGCTGGCCGAGCGCAATTGCGAGATCCTCTGCCAGCAGCTGCGTACCTGAGCCTGCACAGGGCTGGCTGTAGGCCATGCGTCAGTGCAACTCGGGTTCTTTCCTGAGCGCTTATGCGCGACAATAAGCAGATCATGGAATCCCACTACCTGACTCCGTTCTTCTCGCCGCGCGCGGTAGCGGTGTTTGGCGCCAGCGATACAGCGGATGCCATCGGGCAGATCGTGTTCCATAACCTGCTCGCAGCCGGTTTTACTGGCCCTTTGTATGCCATCAATCCACGGCGTGACACGGTACAGGGCCAGTCAGCTTATGCCAGCATCGCGCAGGTGCCGTCAGCGGTGGATCTGGCCGTCATCGCCACTCCGGCGGCTACGGTACCCGGCATCATCGAAGCCTGCGGCCAGCAGGGGGTCAAGGCGGCTGTCATCATCACGGCGGGCTTCGCAGAAGCTGGCGAGGCCGGCAGGCAGCTGGAGCAACAGGCGCTGCAGGCGGCGCGGCGCCACGGCATACGCCTGATCGGCCCCAACTGCCTGGGTATCATGCGTCCCGCCATCGGTCTCAACGCCACCTTCAACAAAGGCAGTGCCAATTCCGGCCACCTCGCTATCGTGTCGCAATCCGGCGCGCTGTGTACGGCCATCCTGGACTGGGCCAGGAACAACGACGTGGGGTTTTCCAGTGTGGTGTCACTGGGTGCGAGTGCCGACGTGGATTTCGGCGATATCCTCGATTATCTGCTGCACGATGTGCAGACTCACAATGTGCTGCTCTACATCGAGGGCATCCACGATGCGCGGCGCTTCATGAGTGCCTTGCGCGCCATCGCCCGTGTCAAGCCGGTGATCCTGGTCAAGGTGGGGCGTCATGCCGCCGGTTCCAAAGCGGTCATGTCGCATACCGCCTCGCTGGCGGGGTCCGACGCTGTGTTCGATGCGGCGGTACGTCGCTTGGGGGTGATACGCGTGCAGACCATCGCTCAGCTGTTCTCGGCCGCGCGTGCCATGTCCTGCGGCTTCCAGCCTACCGGCAACCGGCTGGCCATCGTCACCAACGGTGGAGGCCCAGGCGTGATGGCGGCCGACCGTGCGGCTGACCTGGGGATCGAAATGGCCACCTTGTCACCAGCCACGCTGGCCAGACTGGATGCCGTGCTGCCGCCCAACTGGTCGCACGGCAACCCGGTGGACCTGATCGGTGACGCACAGGCCGACCGTTATCGCCATGCCGTCCAGGCCTGCCTGGACGACCCGCAAGTGGATGGCGTGCTGGCTATCCTGACCCCTCAGGCGATGACAGACCCGCTGGCCGCCGCCGGTGCGGTGATTGCAGCGGGCGCCGGCCAGACCAAGCCGCTGATCACCTGCTGGATGGGCGAGGTGCAGGTGGAATCGTCACGCAAGGCATTCATCCAGGCGCACAGGCCGCATTTCCGCACCCCCGAACCTGCGGTGGAAGTGTTCTCCTACCTTAGCGCCTATTACCAGAACCAGAAGCTGCTCATGCAGCTGCCTGGCCCGCTCTCTCACCATGAAGAGCCGGACATCAAGCGTGCGCGTGGCGTGATAGAACAGGCGCTGGACGAAGGTCGCACGCTGCTCAACGAGCTGGAATCCAAATCGGTGCTGGCGGCGTTCCGTATCCCGGTCACCGTCGCCAGGCTGGCGCATTCGGTCAGTGAAGCGCTGGAGATCGCCAGAGACATCGGCTATCCACTGGTGATGAAGCTGTGCTCGCCGGACATCCCCCACAAGAGCGATGTGGGCGGCGTGGTGCTCAATATCTACAGTGCGGCGGATGTGCGCTCTGCCTTCCTGACCATCACCGAGAACGTGCGTGTCAAGCGCCCGCAGGCCAGGCTGACCGGCATCGCCATCGAGCCCATGATCCGTCGCCCGCACGGGCGCGAACTCATCGTCGGGGTCAGCCGTGACGTGGTGTTCGGCCCTGTCATCAGCTTCGGCGCGGGCGGCATCTTTGTCGAAGCGCTGGCCGACTGTGCCGTGGCCTTGCCACCGCTCAACAGTTTCCTGGCGCGCGAGTTGATCCAGCGCACCCGCGTCAGCAAGGTGCTGGCGGCGTTCCGTCATCTGCCTGCGGCCAATATGGAGGCGCTGGAGATGGTGCTGCTGCGCGTCTCGGAAATGGCATGCGAGCTGCCCGGGCTGGTGGAGATGGACATCAACCCGTTGATCCTGGACGAGAACGGCGTGTGTGCTGTGGACGCGCGCATGGTCATCGAGGCGCAGGTGCCGGAGCGGCCGCGTTACGCGCACATGGCCATCTACCCCTATCCCACCCATCTGGTCAGTCACTATGTGATGCTGGACGGTACCGACATCACCATACGCCCGATGCGGCCTGAGGATGCCGGCCTGGTGCAGCGCTTTGTGCGCGGGCTGTCCGAGGAATCGCGCTATTTCCGCTACATGAGCATGTTCAAGGAGTTGTCGCAGACCATGCTGGTGCAGTTCACCCAGTTCGACTACATCCGCGAGATGGCGCTGATGGCGGTGCATACGGTGCCGTCTGATAAACAGCAGAGTGGGGAGCAGCGCGAAGAGGAGCAGATCGGCGTGTCGCGTTACATCATCAGCCCGGACGGCCTGAGTTGCGAGTTCGCGCTGGTGGTCGCCGACGCGCTGCACGGACGCGGCGTGGGGCGCCAGTTGATGCTCACGCTCATGGATGCCGCGCGGGCACACGGCCTCAAGCGCATGAAAGGCTATGTGCTCAACAATAACCGCAACATGCTGCACCTGATGCAGAGCCTGGGCTTCACGGTCAGCCGCATGCCGGATGACAACACGCTCAGGCTGGTCGAGAAAGCGCTGTAAGCGCATGCCTACCGTTTACCTCACGCACCCTGCCTGCCTGAAACATGATCTCGGTGGCGACCACCCGGAAACCCCGGCGCGCCTGCACGCCATCGAGGACCAACTCATCGCCAGCGGCCTCATGCAATTGCTGGATTACCAGCAGGCCCGTTCCGTGACGCGCGAGGAGTTGCTGCTGGTGCATAGTGTGGAGCATGTGGATGGCATGTACGCCATGGCGAGCGTGCAACAACAGACCCGGACGCTGGTGCAGCTGGACGACGACACCGCACTGGGTCCGCATACGCTGGAGGCCGCCTGTTTTGCTGCGGGGGCTGTGGTGCAGGCGGTGGACATGGTGATGGCCGGTGAGGCGCTGAATGCCTTTTGCAATGTGCGGCCACCCGGCCACCATGCCAATCGGCATCAGGCGGCTGGTTTCTGCATCTTCAACAATCTGGCGGTGGGGGTGGCGCGCGCCCTGCATCATCACGGTTTGCGGCGTGTGGCGGTGGTGGATTTCGATGTGCATCACGGCGATGGCACGGAAGCCATCTTCCATGATGAGCCGCGTGTGCTGATGTGCTCCACCTTCCGACACCCGTTCTACCCATATAGCGGGACAGGCCCGCATAGCCCGCACCGCATCAACGTACCCCTGCCTGCCGGGGCAGACGGTGACCGGTTCCGGGCGGCGGTGACCGAGTTCTGGCTGCCCGCCTTGCAGGCGTTCGCCCCGGAGATGATCTTCATCTCGGCAGGCTTCGATGCTCACCGTGAAGACGAGATGGGTGGGCTGGCGCTGCGCGAGGCGGATTATGCCTGGGTGACGCGCCTGCTCATGCAGCAGGCCGAGGCCACCGCGGCAGGCCGCATCGTGTCGGTGCTGGAGGGCGGCTATGCGCTGAGCGCACTGGGCCGCAGTGCCTGTGCGCACATACGCGCACTCAGCGCCGAGTGAGCTGCCGGGCTTACTGGTAGTCTTCGATGTGGTAGATCACGGCCGGGATCGGGCTGTAATTGCTGGACACCTCGAATTCTTCGGCGGCGATATCGTCCCATTCGTCCCACATCTGCTGCGTGGCGTTCCAGCCGGGAATAGTGGAAAAATCCCAGTCTATACGGGTGATCTCTGTTGTGGCGTGCTCTAGTGTGCTCATGATGACATTCCTTATGTGTTACATCGCGTACTTACATCCTTGTTAACGACTCGCTTTCCTGTTTGCTTACTGTCTTGCTACAGCTTCATTTATACGCCGTCACGGCGGTGGCGATCGCCTGAGAAGAACGCATAAACCACGCCAGTTCAAGCATTTAGCCGCATAAAAAAACGCCCCACACAGGTGAGGCGTTGGTGCTGCATAGGCCCGGCATCCAGCGCCGGGCCGTGTTACGGTTGCATCACTTCAGGTCGAAACGGTCCAGGTTCATCACCTTGGTCCAGGCCGCGACAAAGTCACGCACGAACTTGGCTTGTGCATCGTGCTGTGCATACACTTCAGCCAGCGCGCGCAACTGCGAGTTGGAGCCGAATACCAGATCCACACGTGTCCCGGTCCACTTCACCGCGCCGCTGCTGCGGTCGCGTCCTTCGAAGCGCGCACCGGCTTCTGATACAGGCTGCCACACCGTCGTCATGTCGAGCAGGTTGACGAAGAAGTCATTGCTCAGCACCTGCGGACGGTGCGTGAACACGCCATCCTGGTTGCCGTTGGTGTTGGCATCCAGCACACGCATGCCACCTACCAGCACGGTCAGTTCCGGTGCGCTCAGTGTCAGCAGCTGGGCCTTGTCGATGAGCATCTCTTCCGCAGAGACCGTGTAGGCGGTCTTTTGATAATTGCGGAAGCCGTCGGCCAATGGCTCCAGTGCCTCGAACGATTCCACATCGGTCTGTGCCTGCGTGGCGTCGGTACGGCCCGGCGTGAACGGCACTTCGATGGCATGACCTGCCGCTTGTGCCGCCGCTTCGATGGCGACATTGCCACCCAGTACGATCAGATCAGCCAGCGATACCTGCTTGCCGCCAGTCTGTGCGGCATTGAAGCGGGTCTGGATCGCTTCCAGCATCGCCAACACCTTGGCCAGTTGCGCTGGCTGGTTGGCCTCCCAATCCTTTTGTGGTGCCAGACGGATGCGTGCCCCGTTGGCGCCGCCGCGCTTGTCCGAGCCACGGAAGCTGGAAGCCGACGCCCAGGCGGTGGCGACCAGTTGCGAGATCGACAAGCCACTGGCGAGGATCTCGCGCTTCAGCGCGGCGATGTCCTGGCTATCTACCAGCGCATGATCCACGGCGGGTACCGGGTCCTGCCAGATCAGGTCTTCAGCCGGGACTTCCGGGCCCAGGTACAGTGCCTTGGGCCCCATGTCACGGTGCGTGAGCTTGAACCAGGCACGTGCGAACGCGTCAGCAAAAGCGTCCGGGTCCTGATGGAAACGGCGCGAGATCTTTTCATAGGCCGGGTCCATGCGCAGTGACAAGTCCGCGGTGGTCATCATGGGCGGGTGCTGCTTGCTCGGGTCATGCGCGTCCGGGATCATGTGTTCCGGTTTGCAATCCTTGGCTACCCATTGGTGGGCACCGGATGGACTCTTGGTCAGCTCCCACTCGTAACCGAACAGCATGTCGAAGTAGCCGTTATCCCAGGTGGTCGGGTTGGGTTTCCATGCGCCTTCGATGCCGCTGGTGGTGGTGTGCACGCCCTTGCCGGAAGCGAAGCTGTTGATCCAGCCAAAGCCTTGTGCCTCGAGCGGCGCAGCCTCCGGGGCCACGCCCACCAAGGCAGGGTCGCCCGCGCCGTGGGCCTTGCCGAAGGTGTGGCCACCCGCAACCAGCGCCACGGTCTCTTCATCGTTCATGGCCATGCGCGCAAAGGTCTCGCGCACATCGCGGCCGGAGGCCACTGGGTCCGGGTTGCCGTCCGGGCCTTCCGGGTTCACATAGATCAGGCCCATCTGCACGGCCGCCAGCGGGTTCTCCAGCTCGCGGTCACCGCTGTAACGGCTGTTGGCTTTGTCGCTGGTGGCCAGCCATTCGGTTTCCTTGCCCCAGTAGATGTCTTCTTCCGGCTGCCAGATGTCCACGCGGCCACCGCCGAAACCAAAGGTCTTGAAGCCCATGGATTCCAGCGCACAATTCCCGGCCAGCACGAACAGATCGGCCCAGGAGATCTGGTTGCCGTATTTTTGTTTGATGGGCCAGAGCAGACGACGCGCCTTATCCAGGTTACCGTTGTCCGGCCAGCTGTTGATCGGTGCAAAGCGCTGATTGCCGGTGCCTGCGCCGCCACGTCCGTCGCCGGTACGGTAGGTGCCGGCCTGGTGCCAGGTCATGCGGATGAACAGGCCACCGTAGTGGCCCCAGTCAGCTGGCCACCAGTCCTGCGAGTCTGTCATCAGGGCATACAGATCTTGTTTCAGGGCTTGCAGGTCCAGCTTCTGGAATTCTTCCGCGTAATTGAAATCATCGCCCAGCGGGTTGGAGGCAGGCGCATGCTGATGCAGGATGCCCAGGTTGAGTTGATTGGGCCACCAGTCGCGGTTGGAGCGTACGGCAGCCGTCGTGCGGGCGCCATGTGCGCCGCTGAAGGGACATTTTGCTTCGTTACTCATGAATCTCTCCTCATGTTGTTATGGGCGATGCTTCGAAAAATTGTAGCCAGCCGACATGGACTTGGCTATTCGAAAAAGTTAATCAATCAAGTTAATCAAGGCGATGCACTGAAGTGATCGGCCATCACGCGTATTAGCAAATACACCGGCCCGTCATGCTGTTTGAACTTCAGTCATGGCATCATAGAACTGGAATGTTAATAAATAAAGACAATAGTTTTTATAGGAGCAATAGTTAATTGCTATTGATGTTGGCGTGCTGGTGGCTTGCATGCCACACCAGGCTAAGGCGCGGATGGCGCGTGCATGCCATGAGTGTCAGCGGCTGGTGTTTTGCTTGTGTTTTACCTGGCGCTGCCATGTCCGGCACGAGAGAGGCTATTTCTGCGTAGAACTATTTTCTACGCAGAAATAGCAGCATGCCCAGCACGCCCAGCACCACATTGCCCAACGCGAACAGCGAGACCAGCAGATCACGCAGCGTCTTGTTGGCATCTGCAAACACCCATTTGTGCAGATAGGCGAATACCCAGCCTTCGAACCGGTCCATAGGCTCGATTTGCGCGGCGAGCACCCCGGTGGCCGGTTCGATGTAATAGTGCTGGCCATCGGCCAGCAGACTGTCGATGCGCACCACCGGCAGGCGTTTGAAGATGAAACCGTATTCCCCGCCAAATTTATGCACCACCGAGGTGTGCCCGAAGTCGGCGACCGGACGTCCGGTCAGCATGGCGAGCTGCAGGCGCGCGATGGCCAGCATGGGCAGATCGAACACCACCGGCTGATCTGCGGCCCAGGCATTCGGCAGGCGGCCGTGGTTGGCGTGACCACCGTGTTCTGCATGCGCATCCTTGCCCAGTGTAGCTTTGGCCAGCGTAGCATTGCCATGCGTAGCTTTGGTATCCGCAGCTTTGGCAGGTTTGCTTTCCTGTGCCAGCACGCCCACTTGCGATCGCGGCGTGGCGGCTGACGTGCTCTGCCATAACCAGTAGGGTTTTCCGCCCAGTTGCAGCAGTGTGAGCTGGCGCAAGGACTGCTCGGCCAGCGCCTGCCATGGTGCAGCCTGCAGATCGGCCAGCGTGATGGTGGAGCTTGCCAGAGGCATGGCGCGCTGTGCCTGCTCGGCACTGACCATCAGATGCAGCAAGCCACTGCTCGCCAACAGCAAGGTGGCCAGTGCAACCGCCAGGCCCAGTTGCCTGTGCACGCGGCGCACGCCGTGCTGACGGCCGCCGCCGCGACGACGCAGCGCCAGCACCAGACCGCTGATGGCCGAGATGAGAATGGCACTTAGCACCAGGCCGGCGAGCGGCACTTGCAGGCCTGGCACGCTATCCAGAAATCCCCAGTTATGCCCAAAATGGAACCAGGCGGAGAACAGGTCGCGCCTGCGATCCGACAGCGTGGCCAGCCGTATCTGGCCATTGTCGATATAGGCGCGTGGCCGGTCGTCGCCTTCGAACGTGATCTGCCACACGGGCAGCAAGCGCTGCACAGCCGGATATTGCGTGCTGAACCCGGTGATCCAGCGCGCATCGACTACCTGACGCTGCCGCCAATGGGTGTAATGACGGGCCAGCTGGATCGCATAATCCCGGTCTGCATGTTCGATGCGCTGACCTGATCTGGCGTCCAGCCATAGCGCGGGCTTGCGCATGTCCGTCACCACCCGATAAGCGGGTTTGCCGTCCAGCACATGCACGCTGAGCTGGTTAAGGGCGTGGATACCGTGCTGCGGTAACAGCTGCGCAGGCGCGATGGCCGCTTTCAGGTCCAGGTGCTGTGCCGGTGGCTGGAACGCGGCGGGCACCGGCTGCACGCGGGTCATGATAGGGTGGGAGATGCCGGAAAGCCCCCACAGAATGAGGCCTATGCAGCTGAGAACGCCCAGCCAGCGGTGCCAGAATTGCCAGGAATGTGTCATTACCCTGCCTTGAACGATCAGTGGCGGTTGCCGTTATGGCACAACCGCCTGCTTGTTTGCTAACGGTGGTGAACTGCTCGCTTCAATAACGCCATTGCACGCCCAGGTAGGCGCTGCGGCCATCTCCAGGCAGGAACAAAGGGCCGTCCATGCCGTTGCTGTTGCGTATCACGCTGGTCGTGGCTGCATATTTTTCGTTGCCCAGATTGCGGCCTTCGAGGAACCAGGACCAGTGCTTGTTGATCTGGTGCCCCACCTTCAGACCGAACAGCGTGTAGCTGTCCGCGTACAGCGTCTCGGCAAAGTCCACGGCGTAGCGCTGCGGTGAGCTTTCGATGGTGGGGCCGATGTAGAAGCCACCCTGGCGATACAGCAGTTCACCACGCAACAAGGCCCTTGGTATCCCCGGCAAGCGGCTATTGCCAAAGCTGTTGTCGCCGTCAAAGTAGAACTCGTTGAGCAGCAGGCTATGGCGCCATTGCAGTTGCCAGGGCAGGCGTACGGTCAGGCCCATTTCCAGGCCGGCATGGGTGGTGTTGCCCGCATTGGTGGTTTGCGCCACGGGTAGTGGGTTGTTGCCGGCAACGAACACGGCCGTCTGCAGCAGTTCGTTGCGCAGCTTGGCGTGATACACCGAGACATCCCAATCCACATGCGTGCTCTGGCCACGCGTACCGATCTCGAAGGTGGTGCCTTCCTGTGCAGACACGATATTGGGCCTCAAGCCACCGGCCAGCTCGCCGAACGAAGGGGGTTCATAGCTGCGCGAGACGTTCGCATACCACTGCACATGCGGGGAGGCCTGATACAGCACACCAAGCTTGGGGTTGGTCTGCACATAACGCACGTTGAAGCTTTCGTCCTGTGCCGCGTTGGCAAAGAACTGGTCTTCCAGCTTGCGCTTGGCATTGGTGTATTGCAGGCCGGCTACCAGCGCCAGCTCCGGCGTGACATAGAAGCGGTTCTCGGCATACATTTCCAGGTTCTTGGCCGTTTGACGGCTTTGATTGGTGCGTGCACCGCGATTGCCCTGAATGTTGACGAAGCGGTCGTCATTGGTCACGCCATAGCTGGGGTTGAAGCCGACGACCACCTCGTTCTTGTGTCCGAACAGGCTGCCGGTGCGTGTGTAGCGCACATCCAGGCCAGCATCGTGGTTGTCCTGATCCAGCACCTGGAAGATGGGGTGGAACAGATTCTTGTCGGAATAGTAGGCACCGATGTCCAGCTGTGCATTATCCCAGCGCAGGGTGGTCTTGTTGGCGATGCGGGTCACTTCCAGGTCACGCTTCTGCTGCAAGGTGGCCGGGCTCAGGAAAGCATCGCTGGGGTCATTGCGTAGCTGGGCTTTGGTCAGGTTGCCGGGAAGGTTGGAGTCGCTTTTAGAATAACCCAGGTAGAAGCGGGTTTCGATGTCTTCATTGATGCGATAGCCGATATTGGCGTTGATGCGCTGCGCCTGCTGTTCAGAGAAGTCACGGAAGCCGTCCTGATCAAAGGTGCTGGCACTGACGAAATAATCCAGATCGCCGATCACACCACCAGTCGCGACCCCGAAGCGGCGATAACCGAAACTGCCGAACTCCACGCGGGTTTCCAGTGCGGGTGCGGTGTGGCCGGTGGGCGAGACGAAGTTGATGGCGCCGCCCAGATTGCTGGCCCCGTAGCGCAATGCATTGGCACCACGGTACACCTCGATATAGCGGGTGGCCATGGGTTCTATGGCCTGGAAGTCGAAGCTGCCGTCAGCCAGATTGACCGGGATGCCGTCCTGCATCAGCTTGATGCCACGGCCATGGAAGGTGCGCTGCAGGCCGGAACCGCGTATGGACAGGCGGCTTTCTTCAGCGCCAAAACGCGACTGCACGAACACGCCCGCGGCCAGGCCCAGCGTGTCATTGAAGGTGGAGACGCGGCCTTCGCGCACCTGTTCCATATCGACGATGCCGACACCGCCTGCGGTTTTGTTGATCTGCTCGGTGGCGATCTCGATGCCAGGCTGGGTGAGCGGTTCTTTGATCGCCTGGTCGACAACCTCGATGGCGGGTAGCTTGATGCTGTGATCCGCCTGTGCATGGCTGCTGAACATGGCGGCGATGGCCATGCATAATGGTGTGTAGGGTACTTTCATGGGGCTCCCCCGTGAGGCTAGGCTAACGCGTGTCGGCATCTAGGCGCGACAGCGAGACTGAGGTGGCCATGCAGCGCATGGCCTGAACGTCAGGCTAGAGCGGGAGGAGCGCGCGGATTGGAACTCGCCCACACGAACAGCGGGCGAGGGGAGTGCAGGAACAGCGCAGCGACACGGTACTGTGTCAGTGGCTGCAATACAGGCAGGCCGGTGTCATGCAGCATGACTACACTGGCGGCATGCACCGTGCAGTAGGGGCAATGCTGCATGTTCTGCATATCGGAGCGTTCAGGAGCCGGGTCTGCGTTCTGTTGGTCCTGAACGCTCTGGCTGAGGTATTTGATGCCGTAGACGGTACACACCTCCAGCCAGGGTGCCGCTTCCTGCTGGGCGGCGGCCATGGCATGTGATACCGTCGGCATCAGTGCGTTCAGCACGATGGCCAGCGCAGCCAGCCAGCTGATGAAACGACGATGTTGTCTGAACACATGCATGCAGGCATGGTAGCAACAACGCAACTTGAGAACAAGAAGCCCGGTCTACCTCAATAGGCCAAGGCTTCAGGCTTAGTCAGGAGTCAGGATGCAGCTTGTAATGAAGGGATCGATACGACTCGTCTGGCCAGCATTGTTGCTGGCAGCCATTCCGGCACATGCCCAGGATTGTCCGGCTGCGCTACGCGCTGAAGCCCGTGATGCCAGCGGTGTGGTCTACCAGTTCTGGCCTGTGCGGCTGGCGAACGAGGTGCAGGATCTGGTGATGGCCAGCCCCGCAGCGCCTGATCAGATCCGCCGTGTCACCTACGGCGGTAGCCGTGAGGCAGGCTGTCATTTCCAGGCGCTGGCCATGGCGCATGGTGGTGACTGGGGCTGGCATCTGGCCTGGTCCAGCGCCCGTGGCGTGTTCTATGCCCGCATGGACGGTGCCGCCTGGGTGTCTTCTCCGCCCAAGCGCTTCAGCCGGAACAGCGCAAAACAGATCGAGTTCAGTCTGGACGGGCCTTTGCAGTTGCGCTGGCAGGAGGAGGGCGCGGCAGAGACGCGCAGCGTCAGCTCGGAGGACGAAGGCCGCAACTGGAGCGAACCGCTCGCGCTGCCCGGCAACTGAGGGTGCTGTATGGCTGCCGCGCGCGTTGCATGACTGTAAGCGCGCTGTATGACAAGCGCTATCGGCAGTTGAAATCGTCCCGCTTTACCCCATCTAGTGACTAACTTGAATGGATGGAGGCAAGCATGCGCTTCGACAAACTGACAACCAAATTCCAACAGGCCCTGAGCGACGCCCAGAGCCTGGCCGTCGGTAACGACAATCCCAATATCGAGGCCGCGCACCTGCTGGCGGCCTTGCTCAATCAGGACGATGGCAGCACCGCGTCCCTGCTGTCGCGCGCGGGCGCCAATCCGGCGGCGCTCAAGACGGCAGTGCAGCAACAGCTTAATGATCTACCCAAGATGAGCAGCAACGCAGGTGAGCAATCACTGTCGCGTGAACTCAACAGCCTGCTCAACCTGACCGACAAACTGGCGCAGAAAAGCGGCGACGCCTTCATCGCCAGTGAATGGTTCCTGCTGGCACTGGCTGATGACAAAGGCGCCATCGGGCGTCTGCTCAAACAGCATGGCGTGAATAAAACGGCGCTGGAGCAGGCTATACAAGCCGTGCGTGGTGGCAGCAGTGTGGATAGCCAGGAAGCCGAGGGCAGCCGCGAGGCGCTCAAGAAATACACCCTGGACCTCACCGAACGTGCCCGTGCGGGCAAGCTCGACCCGGTGATCGGCCGTGACGACGAGATCCGCCGTGCCATCCAGGTACTGCAGCGTCGCACCAAGAACAATCCGGTGCTGATCGGCGAACCCGGTGTGGGCAAGACCGCCATCGTGGAAGGGCTGGCGCAGCGTATCGTCAACGGTGAAGTGCCGGAATCACTCAAGAACAAGCGCGTGCTGTCGCTGGACATGGCCTCCCTGCTGGCCGGTGCCAAATACCGCGGCGAATTCGAGGAACGGCTCAAGTCCGTGCTCAAGGAGCTGGCGCTGGATGAAGGCCAGACCATCGTGTTCATCGACGAGCTGCACACCATGGTGGGGGCGGGCAAGGCTGAAGGGGCGATGGACGCAGGCAATATGCTGAAGCCCGCGCTGGCGCGCGGCGAGCTGCACTGTGTGGGCGCCACCACCCTGGACGAATACCGTCAATACATCGAGAAGGATGCCGCACTGGAACGCCGTTTCCAGAAGGTGCTGGTGGATGAGCCTAGCGTGGAAGCCACCATCGCCATCCTGCGCGGCCTGCAGGAAAAGTACGAACTGCACCATGGCGTGGACATCACCGACCCGGCCATCGTGGCGGCGGCCGAGTTGTCGCACCGCTACATCACCGACCGCTTCCTGCCGGACAAGGCCATCGACCTCATCGATGAAGCGGCTTCGCGCATCAAGATGGAGATCGACTCCAAACCGGAAGTGATGGACAAGCTGGACCGCCGTTTGATCCAGCTCAAGATCGAACGCGAAGCGGTGCGCCGCGAGAAGGATGAAGCCTCGCAGAAGCGCTTTGACCTGATCGAGGAGGAGATCACCCGCCTGGGCAAGGAATACGCCGATCTGGAGGAGATCTGGAAGGCCGAAAAAGCTCAAGTGCAAGGCTCGGCACACATCAAGGAAGCGATCGATCGCCTCAAGGCGCAGATGGCCGAGCTGCAGCGCACCGGGCAATATGACAAGCTGGCGGAGATCCAGTACGGCAAACTGCCGCAACTGGAGGCGCAGCTCAAACAGGCCGAGGCGCATCAGGGCGATACGCAACAATACAAACTGCTGCGTACCCAGGTCGGCGCGGAAGAGATCGCAGAAGTGGTGTCGCGTGCCACTGGCATCCCGGTCTCCAAGATGATGACCGGTGAGCGCGAGAAGCTGCTGCACATGGAAGACAAGCTGCACCAGCGTGTGGTCGGGCAGGATGAAGCGGTGCGCCTGGTGTCGGACGCGATCCGTCGCTCACGCTCCGGTTTGAGCGACCCCAACCGTCCCTACGGTTCTTTCCTGTTCCTGGGGCCTACCGGCGTGGGCAAGACCGAGCTCACCAAAGCGCTGGCTGGCTTTTTGTTCGATTCGGAAGAGCATCTGATCCGCATCGACATGAGCGAATACATGGAAAAGCACTCGGTTTCGCGCATGATAGGCGCGCCACCGGGCTATGTCGGCTATGAAGAAGGTGGCGCACTGACCGAAGCGGTGCGTCGCAAGCCTTATTCGGTGATCCTGCTCGATGAAGTGGAGAAAGCCCATCCGGACGTGTTCAATGTGTTGCTGCAAGTGCTGGACGATGGCCGCCTGACCGATGGTCAGGGGCGTACGGTGGATTTCAAGAATACCGTCATCATCATGACCTCCAATCTGGGCTCGCAGATGATACAGAACATGACTGGCGATGATTATCAGGTGATCAAGCTGGCCGTGATGGGCGAGGTGAAAGCCAATTTCCGTCCCGAATTCGTCAACCGTATCGATGAGGTGGTGGTGTTCCATAGCCTGGGTGAAGCGCAGGTGAAATCCATCGCGCATATTCAGTTGCAAGGCCTGGCCAAACGCCTGGCAGCACTGGACATGCAGCTGGATATCAGCGATGCTGCACTGGCCGAGATCGCCAATGCCGGGTTCGACCCGATCTATGGAGCGCGCCCGCTCAAACGGGCGATCCAGTCCGAGATCGAAAACCCGTTGGCAAAAGAGATCCTCAACGGGAATTTTTCGGCCAAGGACACGGTCAGAATCGACATCAGGTCAGGTCGTATGACCTTTGAAAAGAAGCCGACACCAGCAGCCTGAACGCTGGCGTCCATCCATCGGGCGTTGTCCCATCGGGAGTTGTCATGGTCAAGATGCAGATGATGTTGCTCGCAGTGGCGCTGTTGCCGCTGCTCTTAACGGGCTGCGCGACAACGTCGCAGCCTAACCAGATCGCGCGTATCTCACCGGAGGAGCTGGAGCGCATCATCCCCAAGGCCATGCCCAACCTGCCGGTGGACGAGATCGTTACTTTGTCCAAGCAAGGCGTGGCAGCAGACGAGATCATCGCCAGGATCAAGGCCACGGGTTCGTATTACAACCTGACGCCGACCGACACCATCAGTCTGAGTCAGAAAGGCGTGTCGGCCAAGGTGCTGGATTACATGCACAGCTCGCGCGAGCAATCCATGCGAGACAGCTTTGCCGATGAGATCAACAAGCGCGAAGAGCAGAAGCGTCAGGCCGAGAAGCGCTTGCGCTGGCAATACCAGTCACGCCCCTATTACTACGACCCGTTCTGGGATTTTGGCTATCCACGTTACGGTTTTGGTCGTCCTTATTCCGGATTCGGCTTTTATTCCGGCCCCTGGTACCACCGCGGCTTTGGCCGCTGGTAGTTCTGCAATTACAATGCGGTAGAACTTAATCTGGGTGAACCCGCATGCGTCAACTTCAAGATCAGATCAGCGTCCCCACCCGGGGACGCCGTCTTTATGACATCACACCGCAAGTCCTCAACTGGGCCAGCCAAAGCGGGTTGAACAACGGCCTGCTGACGCTGTACATCCAGCACACCTCGGCCAGCCTGCTCATCAACGAAAATTACGACAGCGATGTGCTGGTGGACATGGAGGCCTTCTTTGCGCGCCTGGTGCCGGATGGCGACCCTCTGTTCATCCACACGGTGGAAGGCCCGGATGACATGCCCGCGCATGTGCGTTCGGCGCTTACGCAGACCAGCATCTCCATTCCGTTCCTGAATGGCAAGGTGGCGCTCGGGCAGTGGCAAGGCATCTTCCTGTATGAACATCGCACCATGAGCAATCAGCGTCGCGTGCTGCTCACCCTGATCGGCGAGTGATGCCGGCATGACCCAGATCCCGGCGTTCAGCTTCGGCCATGTGCCTAGCATCGTGTTTGGTGCGGGCACGCGCGCGCAGTTGCCAACACTGGCAGCGCGTTACGGCAACACTGTGCTGCTGGTCACGGGCAAGCAGGCCTTGCAGCGTACCCCGGCCTGGCCGGAACTGCTGACTGGTTTGCAGGCGGCCGGTCTGCAATGGCGGCATGTGACCATCGATGGCGAACCGTCGCCGTCCCGCATGGATGCCTTGAGCAGCCAGCATCGCGAGGCGGGCATCGACGTGGTGCTCGCCATCGGCGGGGGCAGTGTGCTGGATGCCGGCAAAGCCCTGGCAGGTTTGCTGCGCGTGCCGAACAGCGTGATGGATTTTCTTGAAGGTGTGGGGCCGGAGTTGCCCTACCCTGGCCCGGCAGTGCCGCTGATCGCCGTGCCCACCACGGCAGGTACCGGTTCGGAAGCCACCAAGAACGCCGTGCTGTCCCAGCAGGGCGAGGGTGGTTTCAAAAAGTCATTCCGGCACGATACGCTGGTGCCTGCTTATGCAGTGGTCGACCCGGACCTGCTGGCCAGCTGCCCGCAGGCGCTGATCGCCGCCAATGGCATGGATGCCCTGACCCAGCTACTGGAATCCTATGTGTCCACACGTGCCAACCCGATCACCGATGCCCTGGCCATGTCTGGCTTGCGCGCGGTACGCGACAGCCTGATCGGTTGGTATCAAGGTGCTAGCAATCAGGGTGCTAGCGATCCGGATGCTGGCGATCAGGCACAGCATCGCGCCAACATGGCCTATGCCGCCATGTTGTCCGGCATCACGCTGGCGCAGGTCGGCCTGGGCTCGGTGCACGGACTGGCGGCGCCACTGGGGGCGTTCTTCCCCATGCCGCATGGCGTGGTGTGCGGCACGCTGGTGGCCGCCTGTACGCGTGCCAATATCCGGCTGTTGCAGGCTCAGCAGGGTGCCCATGCTGCGGAGGCGGCGACACCGTCTCACAGTGCTTTGTGGCGCTATGCGCATGCAGGCAAGGTGCTGGTCAACGACATGCGCCTCACCGAGCAGCAAGGCCTGGAGGCACTGTGCGCGACACTGGAGGCGTGGACCACTGCCATGCAGTTGCCAGGCTTGTCTGCCTTTGGCATGAGCGCAGCGGATATCCCGCGTGTGGTCGCCAATTGCCGTGGCAGCAGCATGAAGACCAACCCCATCGTGCTCGGGGATGACGAGGTCGCGGCTATTCTGCATGAACGCCTCTAGGCCGGGCTGCCAGGCCTGATGCCGTCATGATGTCGGCGATGTTCATCTGATTGTCATCGTTTTGTCATGCTGGCTGCCAACAATGCCAGCATGAACCAACTCCATGATGTCTCAGCGTTTTCCTCAGTAACTGCTTCCGCGTCAGCGCCTGCGCTGGTACTGGTCACCGAAACCTGGCCACCCGAGATCAACGGCGTGGCCATGACCTTGTCACGCCTGATGCAAGGCATGCTGCAGCGTGGCTGGCGTGTGCAACTGGTACGGCCGCGTCAGCGCAGTGACCGTGATGCGGGCGCTGCCCCGTTAGCGGTGAATCAAGGTATCGAGCAGATATTGGTGCCCGGCCTGCCCATCCCCGGTTACGGCAGTTTGCGTTTTGGCATGCCCATGTATGAAAAGCTGCGCCATGCCTGGAAGTATCAGCGTCCGCAGGTGGTGCATATCGCCACCGAAGGTCCGCTGGGCTGGGCCGCGCTCAAGGCGGCCCGCAGTCTGGATATCCCGGTCACCAGCAGTTTCCACACCAATTTCCATCGCTATTGCAGTTATTACCGCATGGACTGGCTGCGTGGGCTGGTGACCCGCCATCTGCGCGAGTTCCATAACCAGTGCGCCTTGACCATGGTGCCCAACGCCACGCTGGCTGCTTTGTTGCAGCAGGAGCAGTACCAGAATGTGGTGGTGCTGGGACGTGGCGTGGATGTCAGCCTGTTCTCGCCTGCACGCCGTTCCGCGGCCTTGCGTCAGCAATGGGGGCTTGCGGAGCAGGATCTGGCGGTGATCTATGTCGGGCGCATGGCGGCCGAGAAGAGTCTGGATGTGGTGGTACGTGCTTTCGAGGCCATCGAACGCAGGCAACCCAAGGCGCGCATGATCTGGGTCGGTGACGGCCCCGAGCTGAAGCGGCTGCGCAAACGCTACCCGCACCATGTGTTCTGTGGTTCGCAACTGGGTGAGGCGCTGGCCACGCACTACGCTTCAGCGGATCTGTTCCTGTTCGCCAGCATGACCGAAACCTTCGGCAATGTGGTCACGGAAGCCATGGCCAGTGGTCTGGCGGTGGTGGCTTACGACTATGCTGCGCCGGCCATGGTGATCCATTCTGGTCAGAATGGTTGTCTGGTGCCGTTCGGCGATGCTGTTGGCTTCGTGGAAACGGCACAGATGCTGGCGGCGGATGCGGCGCTACAGCAGCGTTTCAGCTTATCTGCTCCGGCCTCTTTGCAGCAGCATGCCTGGGCTGAAGTGTGTGATTTGTTCGACCGCTATCTGCACGAGGCGGTGGAGCAGCCGTTGGCGCTGACCGCCATCTGACCAGCGCAGCTACCTGACGCTGCTCCAGCTCATCGGGTCCAGTGGCTGGCTGCGGTGACGCAGTTCGTAATACAGGCCGTTGCTTTCATTGCCGCCGCTGTTGCCTACCGCCGCCACCGTGTCGCCGCCTTTGACTTCGTCACCCACCTGGCGTAGCAGGCTCTGATTGTTGCCGTATAGGCTCATGTAGCCGTCGCCATGATCCACGATCAGCAGGTTGCCAAAACCGCGTAACCAGTCCGCAAACACCACCTGACCCTTGGCGACCGCTTTCACTTCGCTGCCCTCGGCAGAGCGGATGAAAATGCCCTTCCAGGACACGCCGCTATCGGCCCGCGCCGCACCGAAGCGGTTGCTGACCTCGCCGCGTACCGGCAGATTCAGCTTGCCGCGCAGCGAGGAGAACTGGCTGCCATCGTAACGGCTGCTGGGCAAGGCTTCATTCCTGGCGATGGTGGTGGGCTTGGTGCCGCCTGTGCTGGTGTTCTGCGACTGGCGTTTGGCGGGCTTGGGCGCGGCAGCCCGGGCCAGTTTCTCGATCAACTTGGTCAGGCGTGACTGGTCGCGTTTGAGTTTGTCGATCTCGCCGCGCTGGGCCTGCATCTGACCGGCGATGCTGGCCAGTACCTTGCTGCGTTCACGTTTCTGTTGCTGCAGGGCCTGGCGTTCGCGCTCCTTGGCCTCTTGCAATGCAGCAATCTCGGCCGCTGCTGCTGCCGCTTCCGCATTGAGCTGGTCCAGCGTATCCAGGTTGTTGCGCATGGCGCTGATCAGGTCGGCGCGGGCACGTGCCGCCAGTGAGGCGTAATGCAGGTCGCGCGCGATGACACTGATATCCTGTTGTTGCAGCAGGATCTGCGCATGGTTGGGCTGGCCCTGCACATACTGGCGGTAAAGCTGCAGGCCCAGCAGGCGCTGCTGGCGTTGTACCTGTTTTTCCACGCTGCTTCGGTCCAGCTTCAGTTTGCCCAGCATGGCGCGCTGTTGCTGACTGTTCTGCTGGATCTCGTAGAGCTTGCGATTGGCCAGGCTGATGGCCTGCTCACTTTCCTTCAGGGCGTCGCTGGCATCCTTGTGTGCCTCTTTGGATTCATCCAGTTCTTCGCGCAACGCGGCGATGCGGGCCTGCAGTTCCGACAGCTCCTGCTTGGGACGCTCGGTTTTTGGATCGGCCTGCGCCTCGCTGCAGAGGATGGCGGCCAGTAACAAGGCTGGCAGCAGGGCCGCTCGCAAGGGGCTGGGCGCGTGCCGGTCTAGCCGCATGCGATCAATGTGTAGCCGTGAAGGTCAGCAGGCTGTGTCCACTCATCTCGGCCGGTTGCGACAAGCCCATCATCGCCAGCAGGGTCGGTGCCAGATCGGACAGCGCGCCAGTATCCGCCAGACTGGCCGGGCGGCCGATGTAGAGCATGGGCACCGGATTGGTGGTGTGCTGCGTGTGCGGCTGCGCGTTGATGAAGTCCTGCATTTCTTCTGCATTGCCATGGTCGGCGGTGATGATGACCTCGCCGCCTATGCTCTGCATGGCGCGCACCACGCGGCCTATGCAGGTGTCTATGGTTTCCACGGCTTTGATGGCAGCTTGCAGGTCGCCGGTATGGCCCACCATGTCGCAGTTGGCATAGTTGCAGATGATGGCGTGGTACTTTTTACTGAGAATGGCAGCTTCCAGTTCGTCCGTGACTTCGGGCGCGCTCATCTCCGGCTGCAAGTCATAGGTGGCCACCTGCGGTGACGGCACCAGGATGCGGTCTTCGCCGGGGAACACGGTCTCTTCGCCACCATTGAAGAAGAAGGTCACATGCGGATATTTCTCTGTCTCGGCGATGCGCAGCTGGGTCAGGCCATGGTTGGCCAGATATTCACCGAAGGTGTTGCGTATATCGGTCTGGCCGAAGATGGCGTGCGCGGCCTTTTCATTCTTGTCGTGCATGGTCAAGGTCAGGTAGGCCGACAGTTTGCGTACATGGCGGCGATGGAAACCGTCGAAATCCGCCGACAGCAGCGCGTGCGTGAGCTGGCGTGCGCGATCGGAACGGAAGTTCATGTACACCACGGCGTCGCCATCTTCCAGATGCACTGGCTTTTCGCCTTCCGCCACGATGGCGGTGGCTTTGACGAACTCGTCGTTCTCGCCACGTGCATAGGCGGCTTGCAGGCCTGCTGAAGCGGAACCGGCACGGAACTCGCTGATGCCTTCGGTGATCAGGTCATAAGCGGCTTCGACACGCGGCCAGCGTTTGTCGCGGTCCATGGCGTAGAAGCGGCCGCACAGCGAGATGATCCTGCCGCCACCGACCTCTGCGATATGCGCTTCCAGCTTGTCGAGATAAGCCGCAGCACTGACCGGTGGCGTGTCGCGGCCATCCAGGAAGGCATGTACATAGACCTTGCTGAGGCCGCGCTGCACCGCCATGCTGATCATGGCGTGGATATGATCCTGGTGGCTGTGTACGCCGCCGTCCGAGATCAGGCCGAAGATATGCAGCGCCTTGTCCGTGGCCTTGAGCTGGTCGATCAGGCCGGTCAGGCTGGGTAACTGGAAGAATTCGCCGGTCTTGATGGACTGGTTGATGCGCTCGAAATCCTGATATACCACGCGGCCCGCGCCTATGTTGAGGTGACCCACCTCGGAGTTGCCCATCTGGCCGTCGGGCAGCCCGACGAAGTTCTCGGAGGCCTGGATCAGCGTATGCGGATAAGCCTTCCACAGCGCGTCCCAGTTGGGTTTGCGCGCCTGAACGATGGCATTGTCTTGGGCGTCTTCGCGATAGCCGAAGCCGTCTAGGATCAGCAACAGTACGGGGGTGGTCATGGCGTTTACACTTTCATGAGGATACAGGCATCAGATACCCGTCTATTTTAGAGTGAATCGCTTAATAAATCTTGCTTTTGGCCACAGGCTTGTTATTCAGGCCGATGTCGCCATCTGCGTGGTAACTGTCACGTGGATGGCTTAAAATCCGTCCATCCCCTCCATGCTTAAGGAATGTTGTGAATTTTTTTGCTGATAATGTGTTGCTGATCGGCCTGGCACTGGGTTCCGGCCTGATGCTGATGTGGCCTTTGCTGAAAAAGAGTGCCGCTGGCATTGTCGATGCCAGCCCGGCTGAAGCGGTCATCCTCATGAACCGCGCGCATGCCGGCGTGCTGGATGTGCGTGAAGCCACCGAGTTCGCGCAGGGGCATATCCAGGGCGCCATCAATATTCCGCTGTCGCAGCTGGAAGCGCGTCTGCCGGAATTGACCCGATACAAGGACAAGGCCTTGCTGGTGCACTGCCAGGGCGGCATCCGTTCCGGCAAGGCTTGCAGCCTGCTGACCAAACAGCAGTTCACCAAGCTGCATAATCTGCGCGGTGGTTTGAACGCCTGGATCCAGGCCAGGTTGCCGGTGGTGAAGGACTGAGCATGCCACGTATCCTGATGTATACCACGGGCACCTGCCCCTATTGCATCAATGCCGAGCGGCTGCTGATCAACAAGGGCGTGAGCCACATCGACAAGATCCGCGTCGATCTGGATCCGGATCAGCGCATCGAGATGATGGAAAAGACCGGGCGCCGTACCGTGCCGCAGATCTATATCGATGCCTTGCACGTGGGTGGCTTCGACGAATTGCGTGCACTGGACCAGCGCGGCGAGCTGGACGCCCTGCTGGCCAGCTGAACACTGTCCTGCCTGCTGCACGCGCAGTTCAAAAAACCGGTGCAACCAGATAGAATGCGAGGCTGTGATGCGAGTCGGCAGCGCGTGTGGCGCGTGCGGATGACCATGCCACGGTATTCCCATCGGCGATGCAGTCCACTTGATGCATGCAGGTGGCCCCGCCGTCCACTTTAACGTTAACTCCCATTTTAGGAATCAACATGGCAGAAGAACAGGCAGCCGCGCCAGAGCAGGCGCAACAACCAGTATTTGGTATCGAGAAGATCTATATCAAGGACTTGTCGCTGGAAGTGCCTAACGCGCCCATGGTGTTCGCCCAGCAGATGGCACCTCAGGTCGGCATCGAGCTGACCAATGCCGCCGCCCAGATCCAGGACGGCGTATACGAAGTTTCGCTGACCGTGACGGTCACCTCCAAGCTGGAAGATAAAACCGTCTTCCTGGTCGAGATCGTGCAATGTGGCATCTTCCAGATCCGCAACCTGCCTGCCGAGAACCTGGACATGATCCTGGGCATCAGTTGCCCCAACATCCTGTTCCCCTACGTGCGTGAAGCCGTCTCCACCACCGTGGTACGCGCTGGCTTTGCGCCTGTGATGCTGAATCCGGTCAATTTTGAAGCGCTGTTCGCGCAACAACGTCAGCAGATGGATGGCAGTGCGCCTACCACCCACTAAGTTAAGCAGCGTTCTGCTGGCCAGCGCGTTGCTGGTGGCTTCGCCCTGGGTCGCGGCACTGGAGTTCCGCAGTGTCAGCGTGCCCAAGGCGGTGCTATACGACGCGCCCTCGGCGCAGGCGCACAAGCTGTACGTCGTGGGTCAGGGCTATCCGCTGGAAGTGCTGGTCAATCTGGGTGACTGGATCAAGGTGCGTGACCAGCAGGGCAGCCTGAACTGGGTGGAAGCCAGACAGCTCAGCGAAAAACGTACCGTGGTGATCAAAGTGGACGAGGTCGAGCTGCGCCAGGCGGCAGATAACCAGTCGCCGGTACAGGCGCGGCTGACCCGGCATCTGGTGCTGGAGGTGCTGGAGCCGAACAACAGCGGCTGGGTCAAGGTACGTCATCGTGACGGCGTGACCGGGTTCGTCCCCGCGACGGCCGTTTGGGGTATCTGAACGGTTCGCATGCGTCTGTTTCGAGTCTATTTGTTTTGAATCAGCCCGTTTTGAATCAGTCACGGCACATTGCGGTGCTGGGCGCAGGTGCCTGGGGCACGGCGCTGGCACTGCAGCTCAGCCAGCGACATCGCGTCAGCCTGTGGACACGCAGCGCGGAACACGCTCTGCACATGCAGCAGTCACGCTGCAATCCGCAATTTCTCGACGAAACCCCGTTCCCCGAAGGCTTGCAAGTGGTCGCCGACCTGGCGACGGCATTGCAAGAGGTGGACATGGTGCTGTCTGTGGTGCCCACCGCAGGCCTGCGCCACATCATGCGGCAGGTGCGCGCGCTGGGCTGCAGCGCGCCACTGATCTGGGCTTCCAAAGGCCTGGAAGCCGCTAGCAGCCAGCTTGCGCACGAGATCGCCGCCGCCGAGCTACCTGCCGGTCAGCGTTATGGTGTGTTGTCCGGCCCCAGTTTCGCGGCTGAACTGGCGCGTGGCTTGCCTACCGCCGTGACGCTGGCATGCCCGGATGCGGCGTTTGCACGTGAAGCCGGTGCCTGGCTACATGGCGCCAATCTGCGTGTCTATACCAGTGATGACGTGGTCGGGGTCTCGGTTGCCGGTGCGGTCAAGAACGTGATGGCCATCGCGGCTGGCATCAGTGACGGCATGCAGTTCGGCAATAATGCGCGCGCCGCATTGATCACACGCGGCATGGCCGAGATGACCCGTTTCGGTCTGGCACTGGGTGGCAAGAAAGATACCTTCATGGGGCTAAGTGGCGTGGGCGACCTGATACTGACCTGCACCGGCCAATATTCGCGTAACCGCGAGGTCGGGCTGCGCCTGGCCACCGGGCAACATCTGCCGCAGATCCTCGAGCAATTGGGCCATGTGGCGGAAGGCGTGCATACCGCCCGCGAAGTGGTGCGCCGCGCGGAACAACTCGGTGTGGAGATGCCGATCAGCCGTGAAGTGGAACGTGTGTTGTTCGAGCAGCGCGCACCGCGCGATGCGGTAGAGACCTTGCTGGGACGCGAACAAAAAGCCGAACGCGATTAGCTTTACCGACTTGCCGCATGTGCCCGCATGCCTGCTGCTTTCCCGCTATACCCCACCCACAAAATCCAGCTGCCGCCAGGCTTCGTATACCAGTACCGCCGCTGAATTGCCCAGATTGAGGCTGCGGCTGTGCGGCAACATGGGCAGCCGCAAGCGCTGCTCAGCTGCGAATCCGGCCAACACCTCGGCGGGCAGGCCGCGTGTTTCCGGCCCCAGCACGAACACATCCCCAGCCGCGTAGCGCACCTGCTGATAGTGGGTGCTGCCTTTGGTAGTGATGGCGAACATGCGCCGTCCAGCCAGTGCCTGGCGGCAGGCCTGCCAATCCTCATGTACCTGCAGGCTGGCGAACTCGTGGTAATCCAGGCCGGCCCGTTTCAGCTGTTTGTCTTCCAGTGTGAAGCCTAGCGGCTTGACCAGATGCAGGCCTGCACCGGTGTTGGCGCACAGCCGGATGATGTTGCCGGTGTTGGGCGGGATCTCCGGTTGGTACAACACCAGATCAAACATTGTCGTTTTGGGTGGGGATGACATAGAATCAAACGGGCAGGGCAGTTGTGGCCGTCGATTCTAGCATTCACGCCAGCATCCGCGCCGTTCCTGCACGTTCATTTCTGATCGATCACCCGGAATCCTACATGGCGCGACCGAAGAAGACCCGTCTGGGCGAAGTGCTGCTGGAGCAGGGCCTGTTGACTCAGGCGCAGCTGGAGCACGCGCTGGAGGAGCAAAAAGCCTCCGGGCGCAAGCTGGGACGCATCCTGCTGGATACTGGCGCGCTGACCGAGCCCCAGCTGGCGCAGGCGCTGGCTACACAGCTGGATCTGCCTTTTGTGGATCTGCGCCAGGTCAATCTGGATGCCGCGGCCATGCAGAAGCTGCCGGAGCTGATGGCACGGCGCTTCCGCGCCATCATCCTGGAAGATCGCCCGCACAGTTATCTGCTCGGCATGGTGGATCCCACCGATCTGTTCGCCTACGACGAGATCGGTCGTGTGCTGCAGCGCCGCATCGAACTGGCGGTGGTGGTGGAAAGCACCCTGCTGCAACTCATCGACAACACCCATAGACGCACCGGCGAGATCACCACACTGGCTCAGGAGCTGGGTGATGACATGGGCGACAGCGTGGTGGATTTCGCCAACCTGCCTACACAGCGCATAGACGAAGCGCCCGTGGTCAAGCTGTTGCAGACCCTGTTTGAGGATGCCGTGCAGGTGCGCGCTTCCGATATCCACATCGAGCCGCAGGAAGCCAAATTGCTGATCCGCTTCCGTATCGACGGTGTCATGCATCTGCAGACCGAGGCTGATCTGAAGATCACCACGGCACTGGTGTTGCGTCTCAAGCTCACCGCAGGTCTGGATATCTCGGAGAAGCGGCTGCCGCAGGACGGCCGCTTCCAGGTGCGCGTGCGCCATCAGCAGGTGGACGTGCGCATGTCCACCATGCCCACACAATATGGCGAGTCGGTGGTGATGCGGCTGTTGATCCAGCATGCCAGCGGCTTTTCGCTGGAGCGGCTGGGCATGCCACCTGCCCTGCTGGCACGTTTCCGCAGCCTGCTGCACAGGCCGAACGGCATGGTGCTGGTGACCGGCCCGACCGGCAGTGGCAAGACCACTACCTTGTATGCCGCTCTCAGCGAGCTCAATTCCACCGCCAACAAGATCATCACCGTGGAAGACCCGGTGGAGTACCGTCTGCCCGGCATCAACCAGGTACAGGTCAACGAGAAGATCGATCTGGATTTTGCACGCGTGCTGCGCTCGGTGCTGCGTCAGGATCCGGACATCATCCTGGTTGGCGAGATGCGTGACCAGGAAACTGCCCAGATCGGGCTGCGGGCTGCCATGACCGGTCACATGGTGTTGTCCACCCTGCATACCAATGACGCCATCAGCACCCCCATCCGTTTGATCGACATGGGCGCGCCACGTTACATGGTGGCCATGTCCCTGCTGGCCGTGGTGGCGCAGCGCTTGTTGCGCATGGTGTGCGAGCGCTGTGGTCAGCCACATGCGCCCACACCGGCTGAACTCGCCTGGTTGCGACTGGAGTTGGGCGATGCGGCGGAGAGCAGTGCGCTGGTGCAAGGCCGCGGCTGCACCCAGTGCAACCATACCGGCTATCAGGGCCGGGTCGGTGTGTATGAACTGCTGGAGATGAATGCCGAACTGACCGAAGCTGCCAATCAGGCGGACACCGCCTTGTTCGTGAATCAGGCCCGCAAACAGATGGCCGGGCATACGCTGCGACGGGCAGCGGTGGAACTGGTACTGGCCAAGCGCACCACGGTGGCGGAAGCCATGCGTATCAGCAACCAGCTGGAAGAGTAAGGTGCCGTTCTTTTCCTACCGTGGTCGCAACAACCGGGGTGACCTGATCGAAGGCAGCATGGAGAGCCAGGACAGCGCCACGCTGGCCGGCTATCTGGCCAGCATCGGTATCACACCCCTGCATATCCGCGCCACGGCAGCGCCGCGTAAAGCCGCGATGTCCATCCAGTTGTTCGAAGAGCGTATCCAGACGCTGGACATCATGATGTTCAGTCGGCAGATGTATACCCTGCTCAAGGCGGGCATCCCCATCATGCGCGCGCTGAGCGGCCTGCAGGGGTCCACCACGAACAAGCGCATGGCCGCCATCATCGGCGATATCCGTATCAGTCTGGATGGCGGGCGAGAACTGTCTGCGGCCATGCGCCAGCACCCGCGTGTGTTCTCCAGTTTTTATGTCAGCATGATCCGCGTCGGCGAGACCACCGGCATGCTGGAGCAGGTGTTCCTGCGGCTGTATGACCATCTGCAGTTCGAGAAATACATGCGCGACCAGATACGCGCCGCCTTGCGCTACCCCAGCTTCGTGATCATCGCCATGGCAGTGGCCATTGCGGTAGTCAATCTGTTTGTGATCCCGGCTTTTGCTGATGTGTTCGCTAGTTTTGGAGCGGAATTGCCGCTGATCACACGCGGCCTGCTGGGCTTTTCCGGCTTCATGGTGGTGGCCTGGCCGTATCTGATCCTGGTGAGCCTGATCCTGGTGATGCTGGTGCGCAGTTATATCGCGACACCGGCCGGGCGCTACCAGTGGGACAGCCTCAAATTCAAACTGCCCATCGCCGGCAAGATCATCCACATGGCCAGCATGGCGCGTTTCTCGCGCAGCTTTGCGCTGGCCAGCAAGAGTGGCGTGCCCATCGTGAGCGGCCTGGGCCTGGTGATCCAGACCATGGATAACAGCTACATCTCGCGCAAGGTGGAACAGATGCGCGCGGGTGTGGAGCGTGGCGAAAGCATCTCGCGCACGGCGGCGGCCACCGGCGTGTTCAGTTCCATCGTCATGCAGATGATCTCGGTGGGAGAGGAGTCCGGGGCGCTGGATGACCTCATGGAAGAGATCGCTGATATGTACCAGCGCGATGTGGAATACCAGATCAACACCTTGGGTGCGCAGATCGAACCCATCCTGATCGTGTTCCTAGGCATCATGGTCTTGCTGCTGGCGCTGGGCATTTTCCTGCCCATCTGGGACATAGGCAGCGTGGCATTGCACAGCGCCTGATAGTGCGCCCGGAAGTCTAATTGAAACATGGCATTACTCTTGCATCAGCATCTCTAACAAAACATGTGGTCGCTTGTAGGTGACGATCAGGTTTGTTCGTCACTTCGCGCATCCCAAGGCGGGCATGACAAGGGTGAGGGACAGTGGAGATTGAATGGTGTTGAAACGAGAGGCAGGGCTGACGCTGATCGAGATGGTGATCGTACTGTTGATCATTGGCACGATCGCCGCGATCCTGTTGCCGCGCTATGCGGGATTCCGAGCCGATGCAGCGAATGCTTCGATCGCAGAAGTAGCCGCACGGATCGCCGCCGCCACGCGCGTCAATCACGCTTTGCGGCAGTCGGCCAGCAGCGGGAATGCAGAAGCAGTAAGCCTGGATGCGCGCAATGTTTGCAACAATACGAGCATGCAGCCCTTTGTCGGCGATGCGGTGCTGGTGGACCATCCCGTCAAGCAGCAGGAGTTCCTGATCGATGGTGAAGGGGATTGTTCTGTGCGCGGTGTGCTGGCCGTCAGTTGCACCGTGGTCGGTGCTAACGGGATCGCGCACCTCACTGAAGTCCGCTGCAGTCGGCGCAACGAGTGACGGTGTGCCGGTTTGGGTGGATTTGCGCAGCAGGCTATGTTGTAACGGGCAACGCTGGTGTATGCTCGCTTTTGTTGGATAGGGCGGCTTGTATCAGTTTTAACAGACGTTTTTTTTGAACTACTAATAAGGGGCATAACATGAAACAACAATCGGGCTTCACGCTGATCGAACTGGTGGTGGTACTGGTCATTCTGGGCATTCTGGCCGCCACCGCGCTGCCCAGATTCATCAATCTGACAGCGGACGCGCGTATCGCATCCGTGAATGGTGTGGCAGGCGGTCTGCGTTCTGCCGTGGCGCTGGCTCAAGCCAAATATCTGGCAACAGGGAATACTGCAGCCACCACCGTGGATATGAGCGGGACCTCTGTAACGGTCAACGCCGGTACCGGCATTCCCACCGGTGCAGCCGCAGGGATTGGTGCTGCACTGCAAAGTACAGAAGGCTATACCGTTGATTACACCGCATCTCCAGCAACATTCCGTCCTGCCAATGGCGGCGGTGCAAACTGCCAGGCTACCTATGATGGCACGACCGGTGCTGTGGTGACGGTCACTTCAGGTTGCTAAGCTGATCAGTTGAACAAGCCAAGAGGAGGCGTCGCCTCCTCTTTTGCATGGTAGGCCGGTGCATGAGAATACTGGGTGGCTACACGCTGATCGAACTGGTGGTGGTGATCGTGATCACCAGCATCCTGGCAGTTGTGCTGGTGCCACGTTTCATCGGCCGTGATGCCTTTGATGCGCGTGGCGCCCATGACACCCTGCTGGCCAGTCTGCGTTATGCCCAGAAGCTCGCCATCGCGCAGCGAACCACGGTGTATGTCAACCTCAACACCAGCACGCGTCAACTCTGTCTGGGCTATAGCAGTGATTGCAGCTCCCCTGTACTGGACCCAAGGACGCAGTCTGCCTACGTGCGCCAGATGGCCTCCAGTGTGGTGTTGACGGCTAGCACAGCCGTGCTGGGTTACGATGGCCTGGGGCGCCCGGTGCCGAACGCGGCAGCGAGTTACAGTGTGAGCAATAGTGTGGATCCCAGCATGCCTACCCGCACCATCAACGTCACGGCAGAGACCGGCCATGTGCAATAATCGGCGCAACAAACCGCAATCCGGCGTCACCCTGATCGAGCTGGTGGTGGCGATCATCGTGCTCAGTGTCGCGCTCAGTGGTGTGCTCAAGATGTTCGAACTGATCAACCGTGGCAGCACCGACCCGCTGGTGCGCAAACAGGCGCTGGCCATCGCTGAATCCCTGCTGCAGGAGGTGCAGCAGCAAGCCTTCACCCTGTGCGACCCGGACGATGCCAATGCCTCCATCGCGCTGGCGGCCACCGACTGCAACAGCCTGGACCAGAATGCCGGTGGTGCTGCACTGGCTGGCCCTATCCCCAACACTGAAAGCCGCTACAGCCAGACCGACCCGCTGGACAATGTGGCCGACTACGCGGGCTTTACCATGCCGGACGCCAGTTGTGCCGGCATCTGCAACCCTGGGGATGCGACGCCGCTGCCCAATCTTGCGGGCTATGCGGCCAGCGTCACCGTGACCCGTGCGGGTGCTGCAGCCCCGTTTGCCGCCGCGCCGCTGGATGCGGTGCTGCGTGTGCAGGTACGTGTCACCGGCCCGGCGGCCACCGAAGTCAATCTCACCGGCTACCGTCTGCGCTATGCACCAAACTGAGCATATGCGCCGAACCGAGGAGATGCCCAACGCCCGCCTGCTGCGCTCGTCTGGTGATGCGCCCAGCGTCCGGTCCAGCGCTGAGCCTAAAGCTGAACCCGCTATGCACGGCTTCACCCTGATCGAACTGGTGGTGGTGATGAGCATCATCGGCATCATCGCCGGTGCCTTGACCATCTTTATCCGCAATCCATTACAGACCTATTTCGACGGGGCGGCACGTGCCGAGCTTGGTGATCAGGCGGATACGGCCTTGCGTCGCATGGCGCGGGAGATCCGTAACGCCTTGCCCAATAGTCTGCGCGTGGCCGTGAGCGGCAGTGACATGCTGGTGGAATTCGTGCCCATCCTCACGGCCGGACGTTACCGCGCCGAGGTGGGCACCGATCCGGCAGACAATCCACTCGACTTCTCTGCCAGTGCAGACAGCTTTGACGTGCTCGGGCCAGCCGTGACCGTCAGTGCCGGTGACAAACTGGTGATCAACAACCTGGGGATCGCTGGCGCTGATGTCTATGCTGGCAGCAACCGGCGTGACCTCACAGTGACGGGCACCTTGAGCCAGCTGGCTTACACTGGCGGCGCATTCCCGTTTTCCTCCATCTCCAGCCGCTTCTATGTGGTGGGAGAAGCGGTCAGCTACGCCTGTGACCTTGCCTCCGGCACCTTGTGGCGTTACCGCTATGCCATCCAGGCCAGCCAGCCAGCCAGCGTGGCGGCATTGAATGCACTGGCCAGCCCACAAGCGCTGGCCACCGGCCTTGCGGGCTGCAGTGTGAGTTATGCTGCCGGGATACAGCAGCGTAATGGCCTGATCACCCTGCATCTGCAGTTGCAACGTGCTACCGCCCGGGTCTCCTTGATGCATCAGATCAATGTGGTGAACACGCCATGACGCGAGCCTGTTTGGATCAGCGCGGATTCGCCTTGCCCAGTGCCGTGTTCCTGCTGGTGGTACTGTCAATTCTGGGCGCTTATGCGCTCAATTTCGTCAGTTTGCAGCAGGCGGCTTCCATGCAGGATGTACGCGGTAGCCGTGCTTATCAGGCGGCGCGCAGTGGTTTGGAGTGGGGCATTTATCAGGTGATGCTGCCGGGCACCACTAACCTGGCAGCCTGTCCTGCCAGCCCGGCCACACTGAGCATAGAAGGCTACAGCGTGACGCTGACCTGTAGTCAGGCACCGGAATACTATGAACAGGGCACTGACCGCACCATCCGTGTTTACGACCTGCAAGCCATTGCACGCAGCGGCACAGCCGGTACGCCGGATTACAGCGAGCGCGCCCTGCAGGTGCTGGTCAGCAAGTGTAGGGGCACGGATGCAGCGCAGCCGTATCAGTGTGGTTAGCATGCGGCGCAGCTGGTTCAGTGTGCTTGGTCTGTGGCACAGCCGTGTCAGAGGCGATGACATGAAGTATTTGCTTGGGCATGCCTTGCTGATCCTGAGCCTGCTGGCGCTCGCCTTGCCTGCCCAGGCGCTGGTGGGCGTGCGCGCCAGCAGCACGGCCAGTTCGGTAGCCAGTGGCGTGACCTTTGTAGGCAATGGCACGCCGGTGGTCGGCTCCATCGGCATCCCCTTGCTGGGCATAGGCTCATTGACACCACCATTGCCGGGCGGCATACAGACCGGTGATCTGCTGGTGTGCATGATCGAATCCCATGATGACTACGCACATGCCATCAGCGCTTCCACCCCAGGCTGGACCACACGTTACAGCCTGAGTTTCCCCGGCGGCATCCTGGGCCTGTTGGCACCTCCGCATCGGGCCTCCATGTTCTTCAAGATCGCCACCTCGGCGGCCGAGCCGGCCCCTGTCATCCTGCGTGGCGGGCTGTTGTCCTTGCTCAGTCTCAACAGCGCAGTGGCACGCTGCTCGGCGTTCCGTGGTGTGGATACCGGTACGCCGTTCGATATCGCCTCTGCCAGTGCCGGGGACGACTCTGCCGACCTGACCATAGAGACTGGCACCACTGCCAGCAATGTCACACGCGACACCATGCTGCTGCTGTCGGCACATCTCAATAACGACCCGGCCACCACCAGCGTCACTACGGCAGGTGGCCTGAGCTGGACGCAAGCCCACCACACCACCGTCAATGCCGTGCTGGATCTGGGGCTGGCGCTTGATGACGCCATGATCAGCCTGTTCTATGCGCAGAAGTCGCCCACCGCGGCAGTGGGGCCGCTAGTGGTCAGCGCCAATGCCCAAACCGGCATCAGCCATGGCGTGTTGAGCAGTCTGCGACCTGCGCCTGCGGTATTGACCCTGAACCGGCCGACCGGGACACAGTCTGGCGACGTGCTGCTGGCGACCTTGGCTGTCACCAAGGATTACCTGACCATCACCCCGCCCAGTGGCTGGAGCCTGGTGCGTCAGGTGACGCAGTCGGCAGGCAATGCCAGCCAGCTCTATACCTACCTGCGCGTGGCGGGTGGTAGCGAGCCGGTGAGTTATAACTGGACCTTCTCGGGTGGGGCGCATGTCGGTCTGGTGGGCAGCCTGACCGCCTTGACCGGCGTGGATGTGACGGCCCCTGTCGTTGATGCCGAGGCGGGTGCTGCGACGGTGAGCGACGTCAGCCATACCGCGCCCAGCGTCAGCGCCAGCCGGGCCAGTCATGCCTTGTTCACAGCGCACGCCTACAGCAGTGCGGCCAGCTGGACTGCGCCGGGTGGCATGACCGAGCTGACCGATGTGGCATCCACCACGCTGGGCAGCAATGACGGTATTTCACTATCCACGCATCTTGAATCACGCTTTCTGAGTGGTGCCAGTGGTACCCGCACGGCAACGGCCAGTGCGGCAGCAGATACTGGCGCTGCGCAATCCATCATCCTGCGCTCGGCCAGTCTGTTCGATCATATCCGCATCGAGCATGATGGCAGCGCCCTGACCTGCGCCGCCGAGCCGGTGGTGGTCAAAGCCTGTGCCGACCCCGCCTGCACGACGCTGTATACCAGCGGCACAGTGACCGGCAACCTGATCTGGACCGGCGTGCCCAACGGCATCATCCCGTTCACCATCAACCCCAGTCTGCCGGGCAGTGGCCAGACCGTGGTCAATGTCAGTGTCACCACGGTGCAGGCCATCATCCTGGGCAGCAGTAATGTGTTCCCGCTGCCCGGTAATGTCGGAGACTGTCTTAACATCAGCAACGGCAGTGCCAGTTGTCAGCTGCAGTTCACCAATACCGGCTTTCTGTTCTCTACCATCCCCAATCAGATCGCCGGGGTCAATTCTGCCAGCATCACCATGCAAGCCGTGCGTACCGACAACAACACCGGCGTGTGCAGCACCTTGTTCAGCGGTAACCGCGTCGTGGAAATGGCGGCGCAGTGCATGAACCCGACCACCTGCGCCGGGCAGGCGGTCAGCATCAACGGGGTGCCGATCGCAGGCAGCCCGGCCAGCAGCATCGCGGGCTATACACCAGTGAGTTTGAGCTTTGGTGCCAACAGCACGGCCAGCTTCATCCAGCGTTACCCCGATGTGGGCAGCATCAGATTGAGTGCGCGCTATGCCCTGGAACCTGGGGTGTTCGTGAGTGGCAGCAGCAACAACTATGTGGTGCGCCCTTATGACCTGCGTATCGTGGACATCGCGGCTACGGCAAGTGCGGCAGCCAACCCCGGCGCCGCCAACGCCAGTGGGCCGGCATTCGTGGCTGCCGGCGACGGCAGTACGGCCGTCAGCCAATTCAGTCTGAGCGTGGCCGCGGCGGCCTACTCGGACAATGCGCCCGGCTATACCGTGGCACCGAACTTTGGACGCGAGTTGGTGCCGGAAGGTGTGCTGCTCAGTCATGCACTGATCGCGGATGCGGATCTGCTCAATCCCGGCACCTTGTTCAATGCCAGCCTGCCCGGCAGCAGTTTCGTAGGCGGCGTGGTCAGGCCGACCAGCCTGGGCTGGAATGAAGTCGGCATCATGCAGCTGGTGGCGGGGATTGCCGATGGCGATTACCTGGGCGCAGGCCCTGCTGCACTGGCGACGCCCAGTGGCAATATCGGCCGTTTCTACCCCGCCGGCTTCCGTCGTCTCAGCAGTGACGTCACGCCTGCATGCAGTGCGGTCGCAGATTTCACCTACATGGGTCAGGGCTTTAATGTGGCGGCCACTTTACAGGCGGTCGCGGCAGGCAGCAGCCAGAGCGTCACGCAGAACTACCGCGGCGCGTATGCCAAAGGTCAGGTGTTGCTGGCGGCAGAGCATGCTGACAATGGCATCGATCTCTCCAGCCGTCTGACCGTGCCGACCTCAAGCTGGCTGGCCGGGGTGTACACATTGAACGGTACCGCACAGTTTGCGCGCCCATTGAGTGCCAGCCCGGACGCCAGCTGGGGGCCGTACGACAACCTGCTGCTGGGCGTGCGTGTCGCGGATAGCGACGGTGCTGTGCTGGACGGGCTGAACATGAACCCGGCCACGGCCGCTACCTGCAGTACGTGCAACCATCAACTGCTGGACAGTACGCCTATGCGTATGCGTTTGGGGCGCTTGCGCTTGCAAAATGCCTATGGCTCGGAATTGCTGCCATTGCCGGTGCCGCTGGAGGCGCAATACTGGAACGGCAGCCTGTACGCGACCAATACGCTGGACAGCTGCACCACACTGGCTGCTTCCCAGGTCGCCATGGGCAACTACCAAGGCTCGCTTGCTGCCTGTGAGACCAGTGTCAGCACGGCTGGCCTGCTGCAGTCCGGCCGCATCAACCTGACCTTGAGCCGGCCCGGGCCTGGCAACGGTGGCAGTGTGGACCTCAGCCTCAACGCGGGCGTGGCAGCCAGTGGCAACAGTTGTATCGCCGGTGCGGCCACCACGGCAACAGCGGCGGGTTTTGGCTGGTTCGGCGTCAATCCTGGTGCGCGTGCCACCTTTGGCCTGAGGCGTAGTCCGCTGATCTATTTGCGCGAGAATTTCTAGACAGTCTCGTTCTGACGGGTTTTGTTTCTGAGCCTGCGCATCCGGCTGGCCGTCCCGGTGAGCGCGACTTTTGCGGCGGCAACACGTCATGTCTGAGTCTGATGCTGTATTTGCTGACGTTATGAGTTATGCTAAATCATGCGTTTTTTCAACAATAAAAAAAAGCAGGGGTGGCTAGCGCTTGTGCCTGTGAGCGACGGGGTTTGTGTGGCAAGGCTGGAGCCTGCCGCCGACAAGCCGCGTATCGTGCTCAGCGAATACCGGCGCTGGTTGCCGAACGAAAAATCCGGGCTGAAAAGTCTGGCTGTCGAGTTCGGTTTCAACCATTATCATTGCGTCAGTCTGCTGCAGGCTAATGAGTACCAGTTGCTGCAAGTGGAAGCCCCGCGGGTGCCTGCGGACGAAGTGCGCCAGGCCGTACGCTGGCGCCTCAAAGACCTGATCGATTACCCCATGGATCAGGCCACGCTGGACGTGCTGACACTGCCGGGCGAGGCGGGCAATCGCACCAATTATCTGTACGTGGCCGTGGCCAGGAACGACATCATCCGGGAGCGCATGACGCGTTTCATCGACCAGTCCAATATCGCGCTGGAGGTCATCGACATCGCGGAGACCGCGCAGCGCAATCTGTCCAGTCGGCTGGAGCAGCCGGGGCGTGGCCTTGCCATGCTGTCTTTCGGGCTGAATGGCGGCCTGCTCACCGTCACCCGGAACGGCGAGCTCTACCATGCCCGTCAGTTCGATATCAGCCTGCGTCAGCTCCAGCAGGAGCAGCAGGCGGAGCTGCGGCAAAGTCTGTATGAACGCCTGGCACTGGAGTTGCAGCGATCGCTGGATAACTTTGAACGCCAGTTCCCGAACGTGGGCATCGCCCAGCTGGTCATCGCGCCCTACACAGGCCGCGATACCCTGATCAATTATCTGCGCGATGCCTTGTACCTGCCGGTCGCTGGTTATGAGCTGCACGATATCTTCGATACCAGCCTGCTGCCATCGACACAAGTGGACATCGAACCCGCGCTGTTATTGGCGCTGGGTGCTGCCTTGCGCGAGGAAACGCGCGCATGAGTCAACAGATCAACCTGCTCAATCCAGCACTGGCGACGCCCAGGGAGCTGCTGACGGCTGAGCGCATGCTGCTGATGTTGCTGCTGGCCATGGTGCTGATGCTGGTGCACTACGCATTCGCCCGGCAACAGCTGCAGGAGATGGCGCAGCAGCGTAAGGTGGCGGCCGAGACCCTGGTGCAATTGCAGGAGCAGCTGCGGGCCACCGCAGCGCGCTACACGCCGCGCCAGCCCAGTATCGCCCTGCAGCAGGAAGTGGCCAGCATCACCCAGCAACTGGAAGCGCGCCAGCAGATGTTGCAGGCGATCGAGCAGGACGCCGTCAGCGGTGCCAATGCCTTCTCCGGCTTGCTGCGCGCTTTTGCACGGCAGGACACCGAAGGCTTGTGGCTGACCAATATCAGCATGGACACCAGTCGTGATGCCTTGCGCATCGCCGGCAAGGCCCTGCGCCCCGAACTGTTACCCGAATACATAGACAAGCTGTCGCGCGAACCCCTGCTGCAAGGGCGCAGCTTCGCAGCTTTACGCATGCAGACCCCGGGCTTGCAGGCGTCCGGGACCGCTTCTGCACCGCCACGTGCTGCTGCGGACGTGCCGGTCAATGCCAATCTGCAAGGCCCCGAGATGGCCAGCCTGATCGCCAATATGATCGATTTCGTATTGGAATCTACTGAAAAAGTGCCTTTGCCGGCTACAGCTGCCACCGTACCCGTGCCGCCGGTTCCGGTGAGCGGAAAGGCCCTCTGATGCGGATGATCTGGCAGCGTTTATCCGGCAAGTTCCTCGCCTTCAGCCGACGTGAGCGGTTGCTGCTGCTGTTCGCGGCGCTGGCGGCGCTGTGGTTCATGCATGACACCTTGCTGTTGACGCCCTTGTCTGCCCGCCAGCAGGCTGAATCTGCGGAGCTGGTGTCCTCGCGTGTGCAGATCGAGCAGATGACCCAGCAGATCCAGAGCTTTCAGACGCAGGCCGTGGTAGACCCGGATGCAGAGAACAAGGCCTTGCTGGCCGAATTGCAGCAGCGTACCCAGGCGCTGGAGGATAAGCTCAAAGGCTTGCAGGGTGCCTTGGTCAGCCCGGAGCAGATGCCCGAGCTGTTGCGCGGCTTGCTGCGCAAGAATGCCAAACTGCAGCTGGTGGAATTCAACACCTTGCCCGCCAGTCGTTTCGCCCCTGCGCTGGCGGCCGAGCCGGCCAATAGCGCCAACGGTGTCAGCGAGGGCATGTATCAGCACATGGTGGAGATCACCGTGGACGGCCGCTATGCAGATTTGATGGCGTACGTAGCCGCGGTGGAAAGCTTGCCGCAACGTGTACTATGGCGCCAGTTGAAACTCAATGTGGAGCAATACCCGCGTTCGCGCCTCAAGCTGGTGGTGTATACCCTGAGCCTGGATGCGGCATGGTTGAATCTATGATGCGTACCCGACAGAATCTGCTGCTGGTCAGCCTTTTGGTCAGCCTGCCTGTGCTGGCTGAGACGCTGGCAGACCCGACCGAGCCGCCCGCCTGGTTGCTGAGCGGTGATGCGGCCCTGCTGAACCAGGGGCCGGTGCTGCAATCCATTCTGCGCGGCCCGGGTTTGCATGCCGCTGTGATCAATGGCGAAAAAGTGAAGGTCGGTCAGCAGTATGGCGATGCGGTGCTGATCCGGCTGGGTGAGAACGAAGCCGTGCTGCGTCAAACGGATGGCAGTTTGCTGACCTTGAAGATAGACTATGCTATCGCAAAAACGCCGGTCAGCCCGGCGCAGACAGGTCGACCATGAAAGTGATGAAAATGCGCGCGTTTACTTTTGTCGCCAGCGCCGGTCTAGCGACTATCGGCTTACTTGCGTCTTGTGCAGGCCCCTCCTGGGTCAGCGATAAATCCACCTCCAGCCGCATCGAGCAGGAAGTGAAGCAGGCGGCACAGCCTGCGGCCTCCGAGCGACCTTCTGCCGCCGTCAGCGATGCACTGTTGCCGCCGCTGCGCATCCCCTTGCCAAAATCCACCGCCAAACAGCTGGACCCGCGTTTTGATCTGGTCATCAACAAGGCGCCAGCCAGCCAGGTGTTGATGGGCATCGTGAGTGGCACCCGCTACAGCATGCTGGTGAGCCCGGAAGTGAACAACATCATTTCGGTCAACCTCAAGGACGTGACCGTGTTCGAAGCGCTGGATGCGCTGCGCGAGCTGTACGGGTTTGAATACAAGGTGGATGGCACGCGCATCCTGGTCGAACCGCAAAGCATCCAGACGCGCGTGTTCCAGGTTAATTACATCGCCGGTCAGCGTCGTGGTTCGTCGGACACGCGGGTGATCTCCGGCTCGGTCAATTCGGGTGGTAACAATCGCCAGAATCAGGGTTCCAATCAGGGTAACACCGGCACTCAGGGGCTGTCCGGCACCGGGAATAACACCAATCAGTTCGGTAACAATAATGTACGTACCCCCATCATCAGTACCAGTATCACCACCTCCAGCGACAGCGATTTCTGGACAGAGCTGACCACTGGCCTGGAAAGCATCGTGGGCGAAGAGCCAGGACGGCGGGTGGTGGTCAATGTGCAGTCCGGGGTGGTGCTGGTGCGTGCCATGCCCAAGGAGATCCGCAATGTCGAATCCTTCCTCAAGCTCATGCAGGTCAACATCGAGCGGCAGGTGATCCTGGAAGCCAAGATCGTCAATGTGCAACTCAACGACCGTTCGCAAGCTGGCGTGAACTGGGCGTTCTTCGGCGCCAACGGCAATCGCCCCAGTCAGGGCATCGCGGGCAACATAGGCCCCAACACCCAGCTGGCCAGCTCCGGTAACGGAGCACTCAGCAGCAGCAACGTGACGGCCACCGATGGCAGTGTGCTCAACAACAACGCCACTTCGCTGGGTAACTCGCTGTTCGCCGTGGCCTTGCAGGGCACCAATTTCGCGGCTTTGCTGACCTTCCTGGAAAGTCAGGGCGATGTGCAGGTGTTGTCCAGTCCGCGTATCGCCACCATCAACAATCAGAAAGCGGTACTCAAGGTGGGCACAGACGAGTTCTTCGTCACTGGCGTGTCCACCAGCACGGTGGCCTCTACCGGCGCCACCACCACAGTGCCTGAAGTGACCCTGCAACCGTTCTTTTCCGGCATCGCGCTGGATGTGACGCCGCAGATCGACAAGGACGACAATATCATTCTGCACATCCACCCTTCCGTGAGTCAGGTCACCACGGTGGTCCGTCAGATCAGCCTGGGTGGCAACCTGAGCCAGGTCAGCCTGCCACTCGCCTCCAGCAATATCAGCGAGACAGACAGCATCGTGCGTACCCGTGATGGCCGCGTGATCGCCATTGGCGGCCTGATGACCGAGAACAATACGCGTGATCGCGCCCGGGTGCCCGGTCTGGGCGACCTCAAGGGGATAGGCAACGCCTTCCGTCAGCGCAGCGCCAGCCTGAGCAAGACCGAGCTGGTGATCCTGCTCAAGGCCACCGTGGTGCAAGGCAGCGACAGCTGGAGTGAGGATGCCCTGGATGTGCAGCGCAGGCTGGAACAGATGCGCCGCACCACGCCTGCGGAGGCGCGCTGAAGCATGTACCTTGACCACTTCGGTCTGACCGAGCTGCCGTTCAATATCACGCCAGATACCAGCTTCTTCTTTGCCTCGCGCAGTTATCAGGAGGCGCTCAACACCTTGCTGATCGCCGTGAGCGCAGGCGAGGGCTTCATCAAGATCACCGGCGAGGTCGGGGCTGGCAAGACCTTGCTGTGTCGCAAGCTGATGGCCAGTTTGGGCCCGGAATACAAGGTGGCGTATCTACCCAACCCGTATCTGGAGCCGCGCTCCTTGCTGATGATGCTGGCCACCGAGCTGTCCATTTCACTGCCGGAAGGAGCCGGTCAGCACGAAGTGCTGAATGCCCTGAATCTTGGCCTGCTGGAATTCGCGCGTCAGGAGACGCGTGTGGTGGTGTGTCTGGACGAAGTGCAAGCCATGCCCATCGAAACACTGGAAGCCCTGCGCCTGCTCAGTAATCTGGAAACCGAGAAGCGCAAGTTGCTGCAAGTGGTGATCTTTGGTCAGCCTGAGCTGGAAGATAAACTCAGCCACCCATCCATCCGTCAGTTACGTCAGCGCATCAGCTTCGACTACAAACTGGACCGCATGGGCCTCAATGAACTGCATGCCTACCTCATGCACAGGCTGTTCATCGCCGGTTATCGTGGTCCGCGCCTGTTCACCGGTGCCGCTCTGTGGTGGCTGCATGCCTATGCACGTGGTACGCCACGTTTGATCAACATCCTTGCGCACAAATCGCTGCTGGCTGCATTTGGCCGTGGCCAGCATAGTGTGGGTATGCGCGAGGTGCGCGCGGCGGCGGCAGATACCTGCGCCGTCGGCCTGCGCTGGCGCCCGCTGTGGTTGGGCAGCGCGCTGGCGCTGGTGCTGGGTATCGCTGGTGCGACCTTGTGGATGGTGCAAAAATGAGCTTGATCAATCAGATGCTGCAAGACCTGGAGCGGCGTAACGCGGGTGTGGCGAGCCCGAGTCGCCAGCCTATCCCGGTACAGGCGGCCCCGGGCCGTCGCAAGCGCTACTGGCCTGTGCTGTTATGCCTGGTGCTGCTGGCTTTGTTGCTGTGGCAGGCGCAGCCCTGGTTGTTGGCCTGGTGGCAGCAGTACCGTACCCCCGCTGCACCCCCGCCTGTTGCCGAGCCTGCGCCAGTCGCGCCGCCAGCGGCAGCCCCCGCCGAGCAGCATTATCATGCCTTGCATCTGCTTGAATCCACGCTTTCCGAGCTGCCGGCCAGCCCATCCATCCCGGCTACCGCCAGACGTTCCAGCCCGAGTGCTTCCAATGTGAACAGGCCAGCAAAGTCAGAGGCTGGGGCTGTTGACAGCAAGCCGCTGACGGAAGGGCGTGGCAACAGCCTGAAACAGTTCAGTCCCGAACAGCAATCCGCCAACCAGTACCGCCAGGCCGTGGATTTCCTGCAACAGGGGCGCGTGGCAGAAGCGCAGGCCTTGCTGAGCCAGGCGCTGACGGCGGATCCTCGCAATCATGATGCACGGCAGATGCTGGTGGGCCTGCACCTGGATAATCAGCGTCACGTGCAGGCCATCGCCTTGTTGCAGCAGGGCTTGCAGCAAGACCCCAAACAAACCGGTTTCAGCATGACCCTGGCACGTCTGCAACTGGAGGCGGCGGATCTGACCGGCGCGCTGGTGACCATGCAACAGGCCTTACCGTATGCGGCGGATGATGCCGACTATCATGGCTTCTATGCCGCCCTGCTGCAGCGTGAAGGCAGTCATGAGGCGGCCGCACAGCACTATCTCACTGCGTTGCGTACGCGTCCCGAGAATGCCAGCTGGCTGATCGGGCTGGGCATCTCCTGGCAGGCTTCCGGCAAGCTGGCCGATGCGCGCGAAGCTTATCAGCGCGCCCAGCAGGACCCTGGGCTCAGCAGCCAACTGGCGCAATTCGTCGACCAGCGCCTCAAGCAGATCAATCAGCGACTGCGCTGATCTCGATATGGCATGTCGCTAACGGCATGCACTAGTTGGTATGCGTGCGTGCCAGCACCCAGCAACTGACCCGCGCGGCACCAGCTTTTTTCACGCAGCTCGCCAGCGCATGCAGGCTGGCGCCGGTGGTCATCACATCATCCACCAACAGCACATGGCGGCCGTCCAGCCTGGTTTTGCACACAAAGGCATTGCGCAGGTTGCGGCTGCGCTGACGCAGCGGCAGGCCGACTTGTGGGGGTGTCGCCAAAACCCGTTCGCAGTCTTGCAGCGCCACCGGCACAGACAGTGTTCTAGCCAGCAGGCGGGCGATTTCGGCAGCCTGATTGAAGCCGCGCATGCGCAAACGGTCACGGTGCAAGGGCATGGGGATGATGCAGTCCACAGGGGTTTGCAGCTGCAGTTTCTCCGCCATCAGGCTGGCAAAGTTGTGCGCGAGTGCGAGGCGTGCCTGATATTTATAGGCATGTAATAGCGCAGCGACCGGGTAGTCGTAGCGGAACACCGCCTGTGTGGCGTCGAATGCAGGTGGGTTTTGCAGGCATTGGCCGCATAACTGGCCCGCCGCTGCGGGCAGGGCGCAGCATGGGCAATGTGCCGCAGTGAGCCATGGCAAGTCGGCCAGACAGCCGGAACATACGCCGTGGGCCTCAGCCTGGTGCTGCTCGCACAGCAGGCACCAGGGTTGCCACAGCGATTGAGTAATTTTTAACCAGTCGTCAATCAAATGGCATCCCTCGGTTTGACAAGATATAATGCGGACCAGGCTAAGACGCCTGTTTCGTATCACCTCATTGACCTTAAGCGATTGAGCACAGCACATGCCGGTTAAACTGATCAGCCCCAAGCAGCAAATGCGTGCGGCCCAGAGCTTCCCGTTCTTTTCCAGTATCGCCATCCTGATCCCGGTGCTGATCCCGATCTGGATCGCCGCTTCCATCTTTGTCTACGCCGCTGTGGCGCATCATCCCAACGACAAAGTATGTGCTTACCTGGTGCCTGCCGGCTATCGCTTCTATGGGGTATTGGGTGCCTGGGTGGTGGTGTTGAACTTCAGCTCACATCTGGCCAATATGGTGGGTGGTGCGCTGAACCTGGCCTTGCTGTTGTGGGCCATCAGTATCCTGGTGGTGGTGCCACTTGGTGTACGCGATGTGCTGCGTGCACAACGCGCCAACTGGTGTGAGATCGAGCATCAGGCTGAATAAGAACAAATGGAGAACACTATGCTGGAAACCGTCATTGATACCCGTGCGCTGAGCAAGCGTGCCCCTGAGCCAGAATTGCAGGCCGCCGCCCCGCGCTGGGCCGTGCAAGACATCGTGGCCTTGTTCGAGCTGCCGTTCAGTGACCTGATGCACCGTGCACAGACCGTGCATCGCAAGCATTTCGACCCGAACGCGGTGCAAGTCAGCACCTTGTTATCGATCAAGACCGGCGGCTGTTCTGAAGATTGCGGCTATTGTCCGCAAGCGGCGCGCTACCACACCGAGGTCGAGAACGAGCCGCTGATGGCGCTGGCCGATGTGGTGGCCGCAGCGCAGGCAGCCAAGGACAGCGGCGCAACGCGTTTCTGCATGGGAGCTGCCTGGCGCGGCCCCAAGCAGCGTGACCTGGAGCCGGTGCTGGAGATGGTCAAAGCCGTCAAGGCGATGGGTCTGGAAAGTTGTGCCACGCTGGGCATGCTCAAGGACGGTCAGGCTGAACAGCTGCGTGATGCCGGCCTCGATTACTACAACCATAATCTGGACACTGCGCCGGAGTATTACGGTGACGTGATCACCACACGTACTTATCAAGACCGCCTGGACACGCTGGACCGTGTGCGTTCTGCCGATATCCATGTCTGCTCCGGCGGCATCATCGGCATGGGCGAGACGCGCGTGCAGCGCGCTGGCCTGCTGGCGCAACTGGCCAATATGGAACAGCCGCCCGAGAGCGTGCCCATCAACTTGCTCACGCAGGTGGAGGGGACGCCCATGCACGGTACCGAAGCGCTGGATCCGCTGGAATTCGTGCGTACCATCGCTGCCGCGCGTATCACCATGCCGACCAGTCATGTACGCCTGTCGGCGGGCCGTCAAAGCATGCACGAAGGTATCCAGGCGCTGTGTTTCCTGGCCGGTGCCAACTCCATTTTCTACGGTGAGAAGCTGCTCACCACCGGCAATCCCGAGGTGGATGCAGACCGTGCACTGTTCGCCAAGCTCGGCATCAACCAAGCCTGATCCGGCGTGTGTCTGATTCACTTCTGGGCGAGCTGAAGGCGGCACTGGATGCGCGCGCAGCAGCGGGTCTGCTGCGCAGACGCCGCCTGCTGGAATCGCCACAAGGCGCGCATGTGCGTGTGGACGGTGCCGAGGTCATCTCCTTCTGCAGCAATGACTATCTGGGGTTGGCGCAGCATCCGCAACTGATCGCCGCCATGCAGCAAGGCGCTGCCGAGGCCGGTGTGGGCAGCGGTGCGTCGCACCTCATCACCGGTCATCACCGCTACCATCAGGCGCTGGAACAGGCTTTGGCCGAGTTCGTCGCCATGCCCGCCAGCCTGCTGTTCAGCACCGGCTATATGGCCAATCTGGGGGTGATCACCGCGCTGCTGGGCCGTGATGATGCCATCTTCGCCGACAAGCTCAATCACGCCTCACTTAATGATGCTGCCGTGCTATGCCGGGCACAGCTGCATCGTTTTGCCCACAACGACATGGTCATGCTGGAACGTCAGCTGGCGACCAGTACGGCCAAGCGCAAGCTGGTGGCGGTGGATGCCGTATTCAGCATGGATGGTGACCTGGCTCCGCTGACCGCCTTGCTGGCCTTGTGCGAACGCTACGATGCCTGGCTGTATCTGGATGACGCACATGGCTTTGGTGTGCTCGGTCCGCATGGGCAGGGCGCTGCTGCCGCGTTCGGACTATATTCGGACCGGCTCATCTACATGGCCACGCTGGGCAAGGCGGCCGGTGTGGCCGGTGCTTTCGTGGCCGGTGCACAGCTCGTGATCGATTATCTGCAGCAGTCTGCGCGCAGCCATATCTATACCACCGCGGCCCCGCCAGCATTGGCAGCCACGTTGCTGACAGCTTTGCCGCTGATCGCACAGCAAGACTGGCGACGCCAGCACTTGCATCACCTGATCGCCATGCTGCAGTCAGGCTTGCAGCATGGACGCTGGCCTCTGCTGCCCTCAGCGACAGCGATTCAGCCGCTGCTGGTGGGCGACAATCACCAGGCATTGGCGCTCAGTGAGTACTTGCTCGCGCGTGGCTTGCTGGTACCGGCCATCCGCCCGCCCACCGTGCCTGCCGGTACGGCCAGGCTGCGTATCTCGCTGAGTGCAGCGCATACGGTAGACGATGTGCAAGGCCTGCTGACGGCTTTGCATGCTGCCGCGCAGGAGATCGCCGCATGAGCATGCACATGGAAATACACGGCAGCGGTCAGCCGCTGGTGATGATACATGGCTGGGGCATGCATGCTGCGGTGTGGTATCCGCTGCTGCCATTGCTCACGCCACATTTCGAACTGCATCTGCTGGACTTGCCGGGCATGGGCTACAGTCAGGACTGCGCGCTTGGTGACCTGGATGCGGTCACGGCGACCGTGGCGGCCAGCCTGCCAGCCTCCGCCCATGTGTGCGGCTGGTCATTGGGCGGACAGGTGGCGATGCGTCTGGCACAGCATTATCCGCAGCGTGTGCAAAAGCTGGTGCTGATAGGCAGCACGCCTTGTTTCGTCAATAAACCGGACTGGCAGCATGGCATCCATGCGGATGTGTTTCACAGCTTTTCAGCCTCTGCCACCGAGGATAGCCGCGCTACCCTGCTCAAGTTCCTGACCTTGCAATGCATGGGGGCCAGTGACAGCCGCGACATCGTGCGCCAGTTGCGCGAGCAGTTCGAACAACGCCCGCCTGCTGCACAAGCCGCCTTGATGGACGCCCTGCATATCCTGCTGGAAACCGATCTGCGCACAGTGTGGTCACAACTGCCGCAAACTACGCTGCTGATCCATGGCGACAAGGACGCACTGGCGCCTGTGGCCTCTGCCCGCTGGCTGGCTGCACAGCGTCCGGGTAGCAGGCTGCAGGTGATCGCCGGTGCTGCGCATGCGCCATTCCTATCGCATCGTCATGACCTTGCCCAGATGTTGCTGGCGTTCCTGCAGGCCGATGCGCCTGCGGCTGCCGGTGCCGAACCCCTTTCCCAACCACTCGTTTCCACTGCAAGTTGAGCCTCGATTGACTACGCACACCTCTGATCAGATCGATCCTTATCACATGGACAAAGCGCGGGTACGCGCCTCTTTCAGTCGCGCCGCCCGCTACTACGATGCGGCGGCGGTGTTACAGACCGAGGTGCGTGCCCGCATGCTGGAGCGTCTGGATCCTATCAAGATCGCACCGGCAGCCATCCTGGATGCGGGCTGCGGCACCGGTGCGGGTAGCGAGGCCTTGCGGCAGCGTTTTCCGCAGGCGCGCTTGTACGCGCTGGATATCGCCATGGGCATGCTGCACATGACGCGCCAGCGCTTCTCAGGCTGGCGTCGCTGGTGGAAAGCGCTGCGTGGTGCTGCAGCCCCTGAACTGCTGTCAGGCGATATCGAACAATTACCGGTCGCCAGTGCCAGCATGGACATGCTGTGGTCCAACCTCGCCGTGCAATGGTGCAACGATCTGGATGCCGCTTTCATGGAAGCGCAGCGTGTGTTGCGTCCGGGCGGTCTGTTCATTTTCAGCACCTTCGGCCCGGATACGCTGAAGGAACTGCGTGCCGCCAGTGCTGCCGACCCTGAGCATGTGCATGTGAGCCGCTTCATCGATATGCATGACATTGGTGATGCGCTGGTGCGTGCCGGTTTCAGCGCACCGGTGCTGGATGTAGAGCGCTTCGTGCTCACCTACGACAATGTGGTCGACCTGATGCGTGACCTCAAGGCCATAGGCGCACACAACGCGGCAGATGGCCGTCATCGCGGTTTGCAAGGGCGTGGTTTTCTGCGTCAGCTCACCGAGCGTTACGAAGCCTTCCGCCTGCAGGCCGATGCTGGCGAGGCGCTGGGCAAGCTGCCCGCCACCTATGAAGTGGTGTATGCCCATGCCTGGCGTGCGCCGGAAAAGCTGACAAGCCCGGATGGCGCCATGCCCATCACCTTGCACCGCAAGCGACAGGTGGGCGCATGAGCGTAGGCTATTTCATCGCGGGCACCGATACCGGCGTGGGTAAAACCAGTATCAGCGCATTGCTGATCCGTCATTTTGTGGCCGCTGGCTGGAGCACGCTGGGCATGAAGCCGGTGGCCGCCGGCTGTGTCTGGCAAGACGGTGTGCTTTGCTCGGACGATGTGCAGCAACTGCTGGCCGCCAGCAATGTGACGGTTGCCCGCGAGCTGGTCAATCCTTATGCCTTGCTGCCGCCCATTGCGCCACACATCGCCGCAGCACAGGCCGGCTGTGTCATCGATCTGGATGTGATCATCGAAGCGCATGCACAGCTGCAGCAACAGGCTGAGGTGGTCATCGTGGAAGGGGTGGGCGGTTTCTGTGTGCCGCTCAATGCCGTGGAAGATACAGCTGATCTGGCCCAGCGCCTGGCGTTGCCGGTGATCCTGGTAGTGGGTATGCGCCTCGGTTGTCTGAGCCATGCGCTGCTGACCGTGCAGGCGATCGCGGCGCGCGGCCTGGTGCTGGCGGGCTGGGTCGCCAACCAGATCGACCCCCAGATGCTGGAATTCGAAGCCAATGTGGATGCGCTCAAACAACGCATCCCGGCACCCTGCATCGCGGTGGTAGCACATTTTAATGAGACATCTGCATTGCAGGAAACGCCAGCTGGCCATGAGTTATTTGCCGGTTTTGTTTCTCAGCATCGCCAACATCGCGGATAATACCGCATGGATGCAAATATCTTTTCCATGAGTCGTTATCTCCGAACCTTTCCTCTATGACTAAACATCTAGCGACAGAAAAACTAGCGCCAGAAAACCTGGCTGCCCCCACCTTTGAATCGGCCATGGCCGAGCTGGAGCGCCTGGTGGCGCAAATGGAATCCGGCCAGTTGCCGCTGGAGCAATCGCTGACCGCCTACAAGCGCGGTGCCGAATTGCTGGGTTTCTGTCAGCAGGCGCTGGCCGAAGTCGAGCAACAGGTACGTGTGCTGAATGAAGCCAATCAGTTGAGTCCGTTCAATGGTGGTGATGCACGTGATGCCTGACCGTTCCTTCCTGGAGTGGTCACTGACCATACAGCAGCGCATGGAGCAGGTGCTGGACGGCTTTCTGCCTGGCGCTGACATCGCCCCGCAACGCCTGCATCAGGCCATGCGCTATGCCGTGCTGGGCGGAGGCAAGCGCGTGCGGGCCTTGCTGGCACATGCCGCCGCCGAACTGTCGGGTGCGGATGCCGCCCTGGCCGAGCGGGCTGCCTCAGCGGTCGAACTGATCCACGCTTACTCACTCGTGCACGATGACATGCCGTGCATGGACGATGACGATTTGCGTCGCGGCAAACCCTCCTGTCACAAGCAGTATGACGATGCCACGGCGCTGCTGGTGGGCGATGCTCTGCAGACGCTGGCGTTCCAGCTACTGGCCGAGCCTGGCCTGGGTCTGGCGCCTGAGCAACAGCTGCAGATGGTGCAGCTGCTGGCAGTGGCCAGCGGTTCACGCGGCATGGCGGGCGGTCAGGCCATCGACCTGCAGAGTGTGGGGCAGGCATTGACCCAGACCGAGCTCGAGTACATGCACATCCACAAGACTGGCGCACTGATCCGTGCCGCTGCCTTGCTGGGCGTTTACTCTGCAGCGGTGGTGGACCCGCTGCGCGTCAAGGCGGTGAGTCGTTACGCCGAGGCCATCGGTCTGGCCTTCCAGGTGGTGGACGATATCCTGGATGCCGAGGCCGACACCGCCACGCTGGGCAAAACGGCCGGCAAGGATGCCGATAGCAACAAACCCACTTATGTCACCATTCTTGGCCTGCCGCGCGCGCGCGCTTTGGCCAAAGAGCTGCATGATGAGGCGATCAGCGCCTTGCAGCACGAAGGGGCGGGTGCCACACGACTGCGTCAGCTGGCGCAATTCATCACCCAGCGTAGTTTTTGAGCGGCGCGTATGACTTCATTACTCGACACCATCAATGATCCACAGCAACTGCGCGCGCTGGAGCGCCGTCAACTGCCAGCCCTAGCAGAAGAGTTGCGTGCTTTCGTCATCGACAGCGTGGCGCAGACCGGCGGACATCTGTCCTCTAACCTGGGCGTGGTGGAACTCACCATCGCCTTGCATTATGTGTTCGATACCCCGGAAGACCGGCTGGTGTGGGATGTGGGCCATCAAACTTACCCGCATAAGATACTCACTGGCCGCCGTGAAGCCATGCGCGCCCTGCGCAAGCCTGGTGGTATCGCAGGTTTCCCGCGCCGTCATGAAAGCCCTTACGACACCTTCGGCACCGGCCATTCCAGCACCTCCATCTCGGCGGCGCTGGGTATGGCGGTCGCTGCGCAACAGGCTGGCTCCGAACGGCGCTCGGTGGCCATCATCGGTGATGGCGCCATGACCGCCGGCATGGCCTTCGAAGCGCTGAATAACGCGGGTGCCATGGATGCCAACCTGCTGGTCATCCTCAACGACAACGACATGTCGATCTCGCCTAACGTGGGGGCTTTGCAGAATTACCTGGCCAAGCTGCTGTCTGGCAAGTTCTATGACCGCATGCGCCGTTCCAGCGAGAAAGTGCTGGGCGTGGTGCCGCCAGTGCTGAATTTCGCCAAACGTGCAGAAGAGCACATGAAGGGCATGATGACGCCCGGTACCCTGTTCGAGGAATTCGGGTTCAACTACATCGGCCCCATCGACGGCCATGACCTCGACACGCTGGTCACCACACTGAGCAATATCCGTCAGCTCAAGGGGCCGCAGTTCCTGCATGTGGTCACTCAAAAAGGCCATGGCTTCCAACCGGCTGAGGACAACCCCGGCAAGTTCCATGGCGTGGGCAAGTTCGACCCTAGCAATGGCTGTGCGGTGAGTGCCAGTGCCACCAAGACCTACACGCAGGTGTTCGCTGACTGGCTGGTGGATATGGCTGCAGCGGACGACAAGCTGATCGGTGTCACGCCCGCCATGTGCGATGGTTCTGGTCTCAACCGTTTTGCCGAGCAGTTCCCGACGCGCTATTTCGATGTCGGTATCGCCGAGCAGCATGCGCTGACCTTTGCCGCCGGTATGGCCTGTGAAGGCCTGAAGCCGGTGGTGGCGATTTATTCCACCTTCCTGCAACGTGCCTACGACCAGCTGATCCATGACATCGCCTTGCAGAACCTGCCGGTGATGTTCGCCATCGACCGGGGTGGTCTGGTCGGTGCGGACGGGCCTACGCACGCGGGCAGCTTCGATCTGACCTACCTGCGCTGCATCCCGAATATGGTGGTGATGACGCCTGCCGACGAGAACGAATGCCGGCAGATGCTGACCACGGCTTACCGGCATGACGGCCCGACGGCAGTACGTTATCCGCGTGGTGGTGGCCCCGGTGTGAGCATAGACCATGCACTGACCACCTTGCCGATCGGCCGTGCTGAACTGCGTCGTCAGGGCAAAAACGTGGCGCTGCTGGTGTTTGGCAGCCTGTTGCCTGCGGCTTTGCAGGCGGCTGAGCCACTGGATGCCACGGTGGTCAACATGCGCTTTGTGAAACCGCTGGATACGGCACTCATCGCGCAACTTGCCATCAGCCATAAATTATTGGTGACCGTGGAAGAGAACACCTTGAGCGGTGGTGCCGGTACCGCAGTGCTGGAGGCTTTGCAAGCCATGCAGCTCACCGTGGAGGCGCTTTGCCTGGGCTTGCCGGATCAGTTCATCGAGCACGGTGTGCATGAAACCATGCTGGCGGATTGCGGTCTCAACGCGCAAGGCATCCTCGCCTCAATTGAGAAAAAATTAACCTAGTGTTAAACTCAACTATTAAATGCCAGCCATTGAAAGCATGCCAGCCATGAATCAACCTGTAGATCTGATGATCGAAGACGTACAAAACACGCCCGACAAACGCCACCTGGCCATCGACAAAGTGGGCATCAAATCCATCCGTCATCCGGTCAAGGTCAAGGACAAATCCGGCGGCGAGCAGCACACCGTGGCCATGTTCAATATGTACGTGCACCTGCCGCACAACTTCAAGGGCACGCACATGTCGCGTTTTGTTGAGATCCTCAACATGAACGAACGCGCCATCTCCATCGACTCCTTCGAAACCATACTGCGCGAGATGGTCTCGCGCCTGGAAGCCGAAGCCGGTCATGTGGAAATGACCTTCCCATACTTCATCGACAAAGCCGCGCCAGTCTCCGGCGTGCGCAGCCTGCTCGACTACGAAGTCACCTTCATAGGCGAGATCAAAAAAGGCAAGTTCGAGATCACCGTCAAGGTCATGGTGCCGGTCACCAGCCTGTGCCCGTGTTCCAAGAAGATCTCCAACTACGGCGCGCACAACCAGCGCTCACACGTCACCATCACCGCGCTGATCAACGATTTCATCTGGGTGGAAGAACTGATTCGCATGGTGGAGACGCAGGCTTCCAGCGAACTGTACGGCTTGCTCAAGCGTCCGGACGAAAAGTACGTGACCGAATATGCTTACGATAACCCGAAGTTCGTCGAGGACATGGTGCGTGACGTGGCGGCACAGTTGAACGCCGAGCCGCGTATTGACGCCTATGTGGTGGAGTCGGAGAATTTCGAATCCATCCACAATCACTCTGCTTATGCTCTGATCGAACGCGACAAGCGTACTGAAAAGCACTGATTCGAAATTGCCCACCTGCGCGGGTCGCCCCTACGGGCTGCCCGCTCCGCCGCTCTGGCGTGCCACTCCTCATCCATCCACAATCACTCTGCTTATGCTCTGATCGAACGCGACAAGCGTACTGAAAAGCACTGATTCGAAATTGCCCACCTGCGCGGGTCGCCTCTACGGGCTGCCCGCTCCGCCGCTCAGGCGTGCCACTCCTCATCCGTCCACAACCACGCTGCCTATGCGCCGATCGAGCATCAGGAGCGCGCCTAAGGTAAGCTCTTTGCTGCTTCGATACTGTGTATTTGGCATCGCGCCGCACGGCAGTGTGCTTTTATAATCCCTCCGAAAAATCAGCTATGATGGTGCTCGTTGGTTGTTAACGGCAAAACATATCCGAGCTATCCGTTGTGATCGCTTGAGACTGCCTGTCCAGCATGTCGCCAGTCTCATGTTTGAAAGGTTTATGAAATGAGTGTCCCAACCTTGCCCCAGATTCAGGATGTCTATGTCAGCCGGAATCTGCATGCCAGTGCTGTGGTTTTTGATCCTAACGCCCCCATCATCATCGCTTTTTCTGCTGGAACACTTTGTCGGCTTCCATTCGCTCGTGTATTTGCCGAGAAATATGGACTGAACTGCGTTTCGCTGGCCTGTCGCGCTACGGACTGGTACCAGTATGAAGATCTCGAACAGGCCGAGCAGGCTATTCGCGCCTTCACTGCGCCGTTTCCGAAGCGGATAAGTTATGGAGCTAGCATGGGTGGTTATGCTTCCTTGCTGACGTCAGCGAATGTAGGCGCGGACGTGGTGCTGGCGTTCTCTCCCCAGTTTTCCATCCAGCCGGATGAAGACGTGCAGGAAATGCGCTGGGACATCGAACGGCTGCGCATTGAGAATGAGCTAGGCTATGTGCACGACGATCTGGAGGCTCGCATCTCCCGCACCGCTGACATCATCATCGTTTACGATCCGAGGGATGAAGATAAACGACATGTGGAAGCACTGAAGAAACTCCGGCCGATCCAGACCATGGTATTGCCGCATACGGGACATGCCACTTTGCTGTCACTTGCCAAGCTTGGTATGTCCTCGCGCATGCTTATGGCTCTGCTGAAAAATCAACTGGACTTGGGCTTGGCTCAAAAACAGATGTATGCGGCTCGAAAGCAGCATATACAGGTGGAGCTGATTCTAGCTAACAAAGTCAGAGCGAAGCGTACTGTGGCTAAGTGGTTGCTGGAAAAATTTCTGGACAGCCAGATCGTGGTGTACGACTCATCCTATCGGGCATTGCTTCATGAGGCTGTCCGGCTGCAGGACGCTGATCTCGTGGCGCGCGCTTGGCTTAAGCTGGTAGACGCACATCTCAAGCTCAGTTCTGAGCTCGACTTCATGCTGGACACGATCTCTTTCCGGCGTATCTATTTTTCGGACAATATTTTTCTCTCTGATATCCGTCAGTCAGCGCCTGTGCTTGTGCAGTCGCAGTTGTTTGCCACCGTCATCGACAAGTTAAGATCGGCCGCTGCTGACGTCAACGAGTCACGCGAAAAATTCTTTATCCAGCTGGCCATTGCTGAGTGCTTTCATGCGGCACAGGACCGTGATGCGGCGACTCAGCAGGTGTTGCAAGCGGTTCGGCCATTCACTTCCTGGGATGAAGAGAATCTCTATGCCATTGAGGCCTTGAACCGTTACGAAGCTAGTGCATCTGCACAAATGTATGCAGAACGATTGCGGCATTATGTTGAGGATGACATTACGGTATACATGGCGCGTGCCCGTACGCATGAACTCAATAATAACTGGCGACAAGTGGCGGCAGTCTGGGCTGAGGCTAGGGATAAGGGTCTGCAACCTCTGAAGGTGGCCCACTTGTTAGGGCGATCCTTGTTGCGGATCGAGCAGTATCAGCAGGCCTTGACTGCTTTGCAGCCTTTGCTTGAATTGGAGCGGGTGCCGCTGGAAATCAAGAAAATGGAGGCCAAGATTGCGCAGAATCTGGAGATGCATCAGCGCAGTATTGCCTTGCATGGTGAACTGGTTGCGCACGAACCCAAAAACCCAAATTACTATAAATCCCTCAGTATGGCATTCCATGCCCTGGGTGATCTTCCCAAGGCAATTGAATACGCACGCAAGGCTGCCGAAGTCTCCCCGTTGGACTCTTTCCAGATCTATCTGAATCGTCTGGAGAAGTTTCGCTAGCAGCAAAAGTGCATGTCTGTCACTAGCCTAGGCTGTGGTGGGTATGTGCATTGGCAAGCCACGCAAGGCTAGAGCAAGCCTAGGTTTGGTCGCTGCGTGGCATCAGTCTGGCGAATGCCAGTGCGCCCAGCAGCGCGCAAGTTGCCGAGAAGGTGTAGGTCCAGGCAGGCCCGACGCTATCCCACGCAAACCCTGACATCACCGCGCCAAAGGTGCCGCCCACGCCGTAGGAGATGCTGGTGTAAAGACCTTGTCCCTTGGACTGGTGCTTGCCTTTGAAGTAACGGTGCGTAAGTGCCACCGCGGTGGCATGGTAAGTGCCGAAGGTGGCGGCGTGCAGGGTTTGTGCCAGCACGATGACCCAGACGATATCCACGGCCCAGCCTATGGTGACAAAACGGATCACCGCCAAAGCCAAGCTGGCCAGCATGATGTTGCGTAGCCCGAAGCGTGCAGTCAGGCGCGGCATGGCCAGGAAGATGAGGATCTCGCACAGCACGCCCAGGCCCCACAACCAGCCTATGGTGTCAGCGCTATAGCCGTGCTCGACCAGATAGATGGAATAGAAGGTGTAATAAGCCCCGTGGCTGGCGGCCATGGCAAAGCAGGCGGCCAGCAGGCCCAGTACTTCGCGGCGCTTGATGATATCCCACAGAGAAGCATGCTCGCTGGCATGCGCGCGCGGCAGCGGGTCGAACAGATGCCAGGACAACAGCCACACCAGTGCCAGCAGGCCCAGGATCACCCACAGCAGGCTGCGGATGCCGGTGTGTTCAACCAGATAGCCCAGTGCTATGACGGCGCCGATGAAGCCGATGGAGCCCCACAGGCGGATATGCCCGTAACGGTCCAGCTGGTCACCCAGGTGCCCCATGGTGGTGGCCTCGATGAGCGGTAGTGAAGCACTCCAGAAGAAGCTCAACAGCAGCATCACCACGAACAGCCAGGCATAACTTTCGCCGAAGAACACGCCCAGGTAGGATAGCAGGCTCAGGCCCGCCAGCCACTGGATGATGCGTGTACGCTGGCCGGTATGGTCAGCCAGCCAGCCCCACAAGCTGGGCGAGAAGCTGCGCGCCACCTGGAACAAGGACATCAGGATGGCGATCTGGAACGCCGTGAACGACAGCGATTTGAGATACAGCGTCCAGAACGGCGTGAACGCGCCTACGAAGCCGAAATAGGCAAAATAGAAGCCGGACAGACGCCAGTAGGGCAAGGCCTGCATGATGAGCGTGCTTAGCGGTGCTTGCCGGGTTTACAGCTTGGGCGTGTCACAGGCCACATCCGCACATTGGGCACGGTGGCGCAAGGCATGGTCAGCCAGCACCAGTGCCAGCATGGCTTCGACGATGGGTGTGGCACGCACGCCCACACATGGGTCATGACGCCCAGTGGTTTGCATCATCACGGCATTGCCGTGCTTGTCGATGGAGCGGCGTTCTTGCGGGATGCTGGAAGTGGGTTTCAGCGCCACGTTGGCGATGATGTCCTGACCGGTGGAGATGCCACCCAGGATACCGCCGGCATGGTTGCTGACGAAGCCTTGCGGGGTCATTTCGTCGGAATGCACCGAGCCACGCTGCGCCACGCTGGCAAAGCCGCTGCCGATCTCTACGCCTTTGACGGCGTTGATGTTCATCATGGCGTAAGCGATCTCGGCGTCCAGGCGGTCGAACACAGGTTCGCCCCAACCTACGGGTACGCCTTCGGCAACGACGGTGATGCGTGCGCCCACCGAGTCACGTTCTGCGCGTATGGTGTCCAGGTAGGCTTCCAGTTGCGGCACGATATCCAGATTGGCGGCGAAGAACGGGTTCTGGCTCACGGCTTCCCAGTTCTGGAACGGCACGTCGATCTCGCCCAGTTGGCTCATGTAGCCGCGTATGGTCACGCCATAGCGCTGTTTCAGCCATTTCTTGGCGATGGCGCCAGCGGCCACGCGCACGGCGGTCTCGCGGGCGCTGGAGCGGCCACCGCCGCGGTAATCGCGGATACCGTATTTTTGCCAGTAGGTGTAATCAGCGTGACCGGGACGAAAGGTGTCGGCGATCTTGCCGTAGTCCTGGCTGCGCTGGTCCTGGTTGCGGATGATGAAGCCGATAGGCGCACCCGTGGTTTTGCCTTCGAACACGCCGGACAGGATCTCGACTTCATCCGGTTCCTTGCGCTGGGTAACATGACGCGAAGTGCCGGGCTTGCGGCGGTCCAGGTCGATCTGCAAGTCCGCTTCGCTGATCTCCAGCCCCGGTGGGCAGCCGTCCACGATGCCGCCGATGGCCGCGCCGTGGGATTCGCCGAAAGAAGTCAGGGTGAACAGAGTGCCTAGGGTGTTGCCGGACATGCCAGTCTCGTTATGCGTCTATTAAGAGGCGAAAGTTTACCATAATCGCCGACTCAGCCTGGCGGCAAGCCCTTGATCCACTGCGTGTAGACGCCGTGGGCGATCTGGTTGAGCTGGAACACGCGTTGTGGCAGGTCCAGCTGCATCGCGGCGATGGATTGCACGCCCGGGCTGTCACTGGCAGCTTCTACTTCCTCACTGCCGACTTCGCACCAGCTACGTACCATGTCGGCGGTCATTTCGATATGACACTGGAACGCTACATGCTTACCCAGACTGTAAGCCTGGTGTGGGCAATGTGCGCTGGACAGCAATAACGTGGCACCAGCAGGCAGGGTAAAGGTTTCGCCATGCCAGTGGAACACATCGAACTGTTGGTGTGCCCCAAACCAGTGCCTGCCTGCATCATGGTCGACCAGGTGGACCTGGCCCCAGCCTATCTCTTTCACCGGGTTGGCAGCTACGCTGCCGCCAAGTGCCTTGCTGATGAGTTGGCCGCCCAGGCAATGGCCGAGTAGCGGGATATCCAGCATGGCGGCTTCGCGGATCAGAGCCAGCACTGGCGCGATCCAGGGCAGGTCGTCGTTGACGCTCATCGGGCCACCCATCAATACCAGGCCGCTGTGACTCTGGATGGAGGCGGGTGGCATGTCGCCCTGGTCGATGCGCAGCAGTTGCCAGGCGATGGCTTGCTGGTCGAGGAAGTCGGCCAGGTAGCCAGGCCCTTCGGTGAGGGCGTGTTGCACGATGAGGACAGGTTTCATGGCAGTATCTTCCAGGTGCCGGGTGCGAGCCCGGAGAGGGTGTGAGCGCCGATGGCATAACGGATCAGACGCAGAGTGGGAAAGCCGACCTTGGCGGTCATGCGACGCACCTGGCGGTTCTTGCCTTCGTGGATGCGGATCTCCAGCCAGCTGGTGGGGATGGACTGGCGCTCACGGATAGGTGGCGTGCGCGGCCAAAGCGCTGGCGGTTGGTCGATGATGCGAACCTGAGCGGGTTGTGAAATGTAATCGCCGAGGTCGACGCCCAGGCGCAAGGGTTGCAGGTCGGCATCGTCAGGCGCGCCTTCCACTTGCACCCAATAGGTCTTGGTTTCTTTGTGTCTGGGATGCGAGAGCCGATGTTGCAGGGCACCGTCATCGGTTAGAATAAGCAAACCTTCACTGTCCGTATCCAGCCTCCCGGCTGCATACACATCGGGCAGTGGAACGTAGTCTTTGAGTGTCTGGTGGTTGTCATGAGCGCTGAACTGGCAGACCACCCCATAAGGTTTATTGAAGAGTACGAGCATAGACTTGGTAAATCGAATTCCCCACATTAGCCCTTGAACAGGACCAGCACGATGTCAAAAATTAGCATCCCTCAGCATGGTGAAAAGATCACCGTCAACGCTGACAACTCCCTGAATATCCCGGCACAGCCGATTATCCCATTTATTGAAGGAGATGGCATCGGCGTTGATATCACCCCGGCCATGCTGCAGGTGGTCGATGCCGCTGTGGCCAAGGCCTATGGCGGTGAGCGCAAGATCGCCTGGATGGAAGTGTTTGCTGGTGAAAAATCCACCAAGGTGTATGGCGAGAATGCCTGGTTGCCGGAAGAGACCATGCAGGCGGTGCGTGACTATGTGATCTCAATCAAGGGCCCGCTGACCACGCCAGTGGGGGGTGGCATCCGTTCCCTGAACGTGACCCTGCGTCAGGAACTCGATCTGTACGTCTGCCTGCGGCCTATCCAGTATTTCGAAGGTGTGCCCAGCCCGCTCAAGCATCCGGAGCTGACCAACATGGTGATCTTCCGTGAGAATACCGAAGATATCTATGCCGGTATCGAATGGGCGGCCGGCACGGACGAAGTAAAGAAGGTCATCAACTTCCTGAGTGATATGGGCGTGCGCAAGAAGATCCGCTTCCCTGAATCTTCGGCCATCGGCATCAAGCCGGTGTCCGTGGACGGCAGCAAGCGTTTGGTGCGCAAGGCTATCCAGTACGCCATCGATAACAACCGCAAGTCGCTGACCATCGCCCACAAGGGCAATATCATGAAGTTCACCGAAGGTGGCTTCAAGACCTGGGGTTACGAGATCGCCAAGCAGGAATTCGGTGCGGTGGAGATCGACGGTGGCCCATGGTGCAAGTTGCCGAATGGCATCATCATCAAGGATTGCATCGCTGATGCCTTCTTGCAGGAGATCCTGCTGCATCCGGCTGATTATGATGTCGTGGCAACCCTCAATCTCAACGGCGACTACATGTCCGATGCGCTGGCTGCCCAAGTGGGTGGTATCGGCATCGCGCCAGGTGCCAACTTGTCGGATACCGTCGCCATGTTCGAAGCCACACACGGCACGGCGCCCAAGATCGCTGGCAAGGATATCGCCAACCCAAGCTCGCTGATTCTGTCAGCCGAGATGATGTTGCGTCACATGGGCTGGGTGGAGGCGGCTGATCTGGTGATCGGTGGCGTGGCTAAGGCTATCGCGGCCAAGCATGTCACCCATGATTTCTCATCCCAGATGCAAGGCGCTACCCAAGTGGGCACGCTGCAATTCGGTCAGGAAATCATCAAGCATATGTAAGCCAGCATATGTAAGGTGGTTTGCCGGCATCCGCAACGGTGTGGGCTATAGATGCACCCTACAAAAGACGACGACCCGGTGGAAGTGATCCCATCGGGTCGTATTTTTTAAGGCAGTGATTCTTAAAGCTGTGAGCTTGAGGGCCCTCCAGAAGCTTCAGGCCTTCTGGATGTTGGAGGCTTGTTTGCCTTTCGGGCCTTCGGTCACGTCAAAGCTCACGCGTTGACCTTCCTTGAGGCTCTTGTAGCCGGCTTCTACGATCGCGGAGAAGTGAGCGAACAGATCATCGCCACCATCGTCCGGAGTAATGAAACCAAAACCCTTAGCATCGTTAAACCACTTGACGGTACCAGTTGCCATTTCTTACATCCTTACTGAGTTGAGGAGGCGTCCCCAAAAAGTTTGTATTTCAAACACTTAAGTCGGTATGCCGGCTACATATAGTTCGAACTCAAACGCCTGAACGCTTTTTTACGTGTATTAATCCTAGAAGTCAAGTGGTTTTTATGGCTTATTTTTTGCTGTTTTGGGCCTCGTTCATGGCCTGTTCGATGTCTTTTGCCGGGTAAGCGCCAAGCATGCGTTTGCCATTCGCGAACACCAATGTCGGGGTGCTGCTGACGTTCAGTTTGCGTGCCAGATCGGCTACCTTGGCGATCGGTGTATCGCAACTGGCGCTGGTTTTAGGCAGCTGGTTGTTGAATATCCAGTCGTTCCAGGCACGTGCGCGATCTGGTGCGCACCAGATCGCTTTGGATTTGTTGCTGGCGTCCGGGTGCAGTTGCTCCAGCGGATACAGGAAGGTGTAGATGGTCACGTCATTGATCGCGCTCAGCTCGTTCTGTTCCAGACGCTTGCAGAATGGGCAATCCGGGTCTGAGAACACCACCACTTTACGGCTGCCGTTACCCTTGACCACTTTGATGGCCTGCTCCAGTGGCAGGCTGGAGAAGTCCACGCGGGTCAGTTCTTCCATGCGTTCACTGGTCACATCACGCTTGCTTTTCGGGTCGATCAGGCGACCTTCGGCAATCATGAAGCTGAATTTCTCATCGGTATAGACGATCTGGCCATTCAGGAACACTTCATACAAACCGCCATAGGTGGTCTTCTTGATGCTGTCTATGCTCACTTTCGGGTAAGTGGTTTCGATGGTCTTGCGCAGACTGGCCTCATCCGCATGGGCCGCGCCCAGAAACAGGCTGGCAGTGAAGAGAAGTGCGGTGAGTTTTGCCAGTAGCAGCATGGCGTTTCCTTTGTGGTTGAGTGTCATGGGGTTCGCAATCGATCAGTAGGGGGTTGAGGCGCTGGCTTAACGGCTGGCTTGGCGTATCAGTTGCTGCTTCAGCAGGCTGTAACGGTCGGTCAGGCGCAAGCCCTGATTGCGCAAAGTGCGTAGTGTAGGCCGTTCGCTGGCGAACAGGCTGAACAAGCCGTGCGTCACCCAGCGCTGCGCCAGCATATCGGTTTTGCGGGCACGCTCATAGCGACGTAACAGCGTCAGATCAGCCAGGCTGCGCATCTTTTCGCGTTGCGCCAGGGTGTCGCATAGCGTGATCACATCACGAAACCCAAGGTTGACGCCCTGGCCCGCCAGCGGGTGGATGACATGCGCGGCATCGCCCACCAGCGCCAGTCCGGGCTGCACCAGAGCACTGGCCGTGCGCTGTTGCAGCGGGAAAGCGGCTGCGGGCGTCACCAGTGTCAGTTCGCCAAGTGACATGTCGCCTGCCGCCGCGACAAGGGTGGCCAGTGCTTCGTCCGTTGATTGCATCAGGCGATGCCCCTGCGCGCGATCGCAGGACCACACCATGGAAATATGCTGGTCTGGCAAAGGTAGCCAGGCGAGGATGCCGTCCCGGCTGAACCATTGCCGTGCTGTCTGTTGATGTGGCAATTGGCAACGGAAGTTGGCGACCACACCCAGTTGCTGATAATCATGCTCACGCACTGAGATGCCGGCCTGGCTACGTAGCCAGGAATTGGCGCCGTCCGCGCCTGTCAGTAATGGCGCTTGCAGCACGCTGCCATCTTCCAGCTGCAAGGTATTGATGCCGTTGTCGCGTTTCAACCCCATGGCGTTAGCCGCGATCTGCTGTACGCCGCTGCTGGTCAGGCACTGGTTCAGGGCCTGTTGCAATTCGCGGTTCTCAACGATGCTGCATACATGCATCTGGTGTGCGTCATAAGCACTGAAATGCAGAGCGGCGTCCAGGTCGTCGCCATACACGCGCATGTCCTGTACGTCGCAGACGCGCGCAGGGTTCAGCTCTGACCAGACTCCCAGGCTTTCCAGCCAGTCCCGGTTGCCAGCACTGATGGCGTAGATGCGGCTGTCCCAGCCTGCCTCTGCCTGCGCTGGCGCGTGGGGCGCTGAGAGCAGTGCGACACGCAGTGATAGCGCGTCCAGTGCCAGTGCACAGGCGCTGCCGACCAGGCCAGCACCGATCACGACGACATCGAAATCGCGTGCGATCATCCCCGGCCTCCGAAGCTCATTTTTTCCACCAGATGCGCCTTGGCGGGCGGGACCAGGTCCAGCAGGCCCAGCCCGGCCGCACGCAAGCTGGACAGGCCGACGATGTTGTTGTTGAACAGCTTGACCAGAAAGTCGGTGAAACGCATGCCACCCTGACTGTCGGTTTTGCGCAGTTCGCGGTAGCGTTCCAGCATGGTCACGCTACCGGACTCTGCTCCTGTGCCCAGTACTGAAGCGAGTTCCCAGGCATCGCGCAAACCGATGTTGAAACCTTGCCCGGCCACCGGGTGCATGGTTTGTGCGGCATTGCCGATCACCACCAGATGCGGTGCCGTGACCGGTTTCAAGTGTGCGAGTCGCAGCGGAAAACTCAGGCGTTTGCCGACGTGCAGGAACTGTCCGACGCGATCACCGAAATTGGCATGCAGCTGTTGCAGGAACGCCGCATCGGAGAGTTGCAGCAACTGGCTGACTTCATCCTGTTTGCCGGTCCACACCAGCGAGAAGTCACGGGCGCCGTTGGGCAGCAGCGCCATCGGCCCGGCAGGGGTGAAGCGTTCATAGGCGATGTTGTCATGCGGTAATTCGCATTGCACCTTGCTGACCAGGGCGTCATGGCCGTATTCCACTATTTCGCGCTGCATGCCGGGGATGTCACCCAGGCTGCGTCCGCCATCGGCCAGCACGGCCAGTGTACACTGCAGTTGCCTATCCGCGTCCTGCTGACGATAACTCACTTGTGCATGGTTGGGGCCGGGCAGGATGGCGCTGGCCTCTGACTGATAGTGCATAGCGATGCTGTCGCCGTCAGCGATGGCGCGATCCAGCGCGGCACTCAATGCACCGTAGGACAAGACATAGCCCAGTGCGGGTTGATCGTGTTCGCTGGCCTGCAGAAGGGTGCGCCCGAAGCTGCCGCGCTGTGAGATGTGGATGGTGTTGATGGCAGTGGCTTGCGCTGCGAGTTCGTCCCAGACTCCAAGCCGTTCCAGGATCAAACGGCTGCCGTACGACAAGGCCAGCGCGCGCTGATCGGCATGTGCGGCACCTTGCGCACGCGATTCCAGCACGGTGCTGGCAAGGCCTTGTTGTTGCAAGGCCAGCGCCAGCGTGGCGCCTACCGGGCCGCCGCCTATGATGACGATGTGGTGAGGGATATCAGTCGTGCTGCGGGTCATTGGTCGGTTTTCTGGCTTGTTTTTTATGCACGTTTTTTATGCACGGTTTCACGCGCGGGCGGCACGCATGATGGCTTCGATATCCGCCACTGATTTTGGCGCTGCTGCGGTGATGATCTCGCAGCCATCTGCAGTGACATGGGCATCGTCTTCGATGCGGATGCCGATGTTCCAGAACGCTTCCGGCACATTGTCGGCGGGGCGCACATAACAGCCCGGTTCCACCGTCAGCACCATGCCAGGTTCCAGCTGGCGCCAGTCGCCGCTGCGCGTCTTGTACTCACCCGCATCGTGCACATCCAGGCCCAGCCAATGGCCAGTGCGGTGCATATAGAAGCGCCGGTAGTCCCCGGATTCCAGCACGCCGTCCTTGCTGCCCTGACACAGGCCGACATCGATGAAGCCTTGAACCAGTACCTCCAGCGCCGCCTCGTGAGGCTGGTTCCAGTGATTGCCCGGTTTGACCGCGGCGATGGCAGCGTGTTGAGCCGCCAGCACGATCTCGTACAAGGCTTGTTGCGGGCCACTGAACTTGCCGTTCACCGGGAAGGTGCGTGTGATGTCGGAAGCATAGCCGCCCAGTTCGCAGCCAGCGTCGATGAGCAGCAGATCGCCATCGCTGAGGCGGGCGTTATTGGCGTTGTAGTGCAAGGTGCAGGCATTGGCACCGCCCGCGACGATGGAGGTGTAGGCGGGTGCCTGACTGCCATGGCGGTGAAAGATGTGCAGGAATTCGGCTTCGATCTGGTATTCCATCATGCCGGGACGCGTGACCCGCATGGCCTGCGCGTGTGCGCTGGCCGAGATGCTGGCGGCTTCGCGCATCAGGGCCATCTCGGACGCGGATTTATACAGGCGCATCTCGTCGACCAGGCCACGCACATCGACGATGCTGGCCGGGGCCGCGAGGCCACTGCGGCCTTGCATACGTAGCTGCTGTAACCAGTTTGTGACGCGCGTGTCCCAGAGTGCATCGCCCAGGCTGTAATAAAGCTGGGGCTGATTGGCCAGGTATTTGAGCGCGATTTCGTCCAGCGCATGAATGGAATAGGCTTCGTCGAAACCGAATCGCGCGCGCGCGCCTTCCGGGCCGTGACGGAAGCCGTCCCAGATCTCGCGTTCCATGTCTTTATCGCGGCAGAACAGGATGGATTTTGGTGCGGCACCTGCGATCAGCATCAGCACCGCCTCGGGTTCGTCGAAGCCGGTCAGGTAATAGAAATAGCTGTCTGCACGGTAGCGATAATGGCTGTCGCGGTTACGTATCGCTTCAGGCGCCGTGGGGATCAGGGCGATGCCGGTGCCCATGCTGGCTGTCAAGGCGGCGCGGCGTTGCAGGAACGGTGTGGCATCAAACGAGGCAGTGGTCACGTGTTCATCCGTCATGGTTGCTGTAATTGGGCCTGTAATTTTTCATTGAGCGCATACAGCCGCTCGGGAGTGCCAATGTCATGCCACTCGCCTTGGTAGTGCTCTGCACTTGCGCGCTGTGTCGCGATGGCCTGATGCAGCAAGGGCGCAAGTCGTGCAGCACTGCCCGCTTCAACTTCCGCGAATAGTGCGGGATGGTAGACCCCGATGCCGGAGAAAGTCAGTTTGCGTTTCCCGCTACTCTCCAGTTGATGCTGTTCAAAGTAGAAATCGCCTTCCGGATGCTGTGGCGGGTTGTCCACCAGCACCAGGTGCACCAAGTTTCCCGGGCTGAGTTGCAGCCCGGTCAGCGGGTGCTCACAGTACACATCGCCATTGATGACCAGAAACGGCGCATCACCCAGTAGCGGCAAGGCATGGGCGATGCCACCCGCAGTCTCCAGCGCCGTCACTTCAGGCGAATATCTAATGGACAAACCCCAGCGCGCGCCGTTCCCCAGCGATTGCTCGATCTGGTCACCAAGATAAGCGTGGTTGATGACCACTTCATGGAAACCGGCGGCGGCCAGGCGTTGCAGATGCCAGACGATCAATGGCTGACCGCCGGCCTGCAGCAGGGGCTTGGGCGTGCTGTCCGTGAGTGGACGCATGCGTTCGCCGCGCCCGGCGGCCAGGATCATAGCGCGCATCAAAAGGTATAACCGACCTGAGCCTGCGTGTTCTCCAGCTTGTTCAGCATGTGCAGCAGCGGACGCAGTTCGATATAACGCGCACAAGCGCGGCGCAGGTAATCCATCACCAGTGGCATGTCCTTGAGGTAGCCGTCCTTGCCGTCGCGGTGATACAAGCGTGCGAAGATGCCTAGCACCTTGAGATGACGCTGTACGCCCATCCACTCGAAGTCGCGGTAGAAGTCCGCGATATCGGCAGGGACAGGCAGCCTGGCTTTTTTGGCGGCCTGCCAGTAGAGCACTACCCAGTCCAGCACACGATCCTCTTCCCAATGGATGTAGGCATCCTTGAACAGGGACACCAGGTCATAGCTGATGGCGCCCATCACGGCATCCTGAAAGTCCAGTACGCCGGGATTGAGTTCGCATACCATGAGGTTGCGCGCATGGTAGTCACGGTGTACGAAGACTTGCGCCTGGCTGAGGATGTTGCGCTTGAGCAGGGCGAAGGTGTCGTTGAGCAAGGCTGTTTGCTTGGTATCCAGTGTGATGCCGAGATGGCGTTGCAGATACCAGTCCGGGAACAGCTGCATCTCGCGGTCTAGCAGGGCGTCGTCATACAGCGGAAATACACCATCACGCGTAGCCAGTTGCAGCTTGATGAGCGCCTGGCTGGCATCGCGGTAGAGTTTGTCGGCGCTGCCCGGCTCCTGCTGCAGGGCTTGCAGGTAGGTGGTGTCACCCAAGTCGGTCAGCAACAGAAAGCCCAGTTCCAGGTTGCGTTCCAGCACATGTGGCACATTCAGGCCGGCGTCGGCAAGGATCTCCGATGCATGGATGAAGGGGGTGCAGTTTTCGTGTTCGGGCGGGGCATCCATGGCGATCAGCGTGTGGGCATTGAGCGTGACACGGAAATAGCGTCTGAAGCTGGCATCGGCGGAGGCGGGCTGCAGATCAAAGGCAGCGCCAGCCAGGACCTGGGACAGCCAATCGGAAAGTTGTTGTTGTCGTGACAGCACGGACGAGCTCCGGAAGTTGGTGAGTGCGCCGTTACGGGCAGATTTAGACATTGCCTAAACAGGCGATTTGTGCGATTTTAGCATCCATAAAAGAAACGCGCGCCCACACTTTCCGCCCCAGCCCCCAGTGAACAAACCTCTTAATTTTTTACTCCTGATTTCTTGCGTTCTGACCCATGCCCCGGCGCGTGCTGCCAGTGATGCGGCCGATGAAACGGCGCGCCCGCGCGTCACCGAAGCCTCTACCGCCAATGCCATCGCTGCAGGCGGTGCGCTGATCGAAGCGGACCGCATGGAATTCCGCATGGACCGCAGGTTGGATGCCATCGGCAATGCCGCCATCATCACCGACAAGCAGCAGATCAGCGGTGATCGTATCCAGTACGAAGAGCTCAACGAAACCTTGCGCGTCATCGGCAACGCCCGCATCGAAGGCGGCGGCAGTGTGATCAAGGGCCCGGATTTGCGCTTGAACATGGGCGATACGGTTGGCGAAATGAAGCAGCCTATCTTCTTCTATCAGCCAGCGGCCCCTGCTGCTGCGAGCGCCTTGCCTCAGACGGCGACATCCAACGCGATACGTAGCAATAGCCGTCCACTGCGTAATCGACTTACCAAGTCGGCGTATGATGATTCGAACAAGGGGTATCAGCCGCAACTGCGCACCAACACCACTGCAGCATCGCGTGGGGATGCCGATGCGATGTTCTTCGAGGGGCAGAACAAGAAGCGTTTGACCAATGCCCGCTATACCACTTGCGAAGCAGGCGTGGATGATTGGTATATCCGTGCCAGCGAGATGGAGATCGACGATTTCAACAAGACCGGCACCGCACGCAATGCGCGTGTCGAGTTTCTGGGTGTGCCTATCCTGTATGCACCCAAGATTGATTTTTCCTTCCAGAACTTGCGCAAGACCGGCCTGCTGGCACCCTTGATCGGTACTACCACGCGTAGTGGCTTTGAAGTGCTGACGCCGTTCTACTGGAACATCGCGCCTGGCATGGACGCTACGTTTGGTACGCGCTTGTTGAGTAAGCGTGGTTTGCAATACCAAGGTGAGTTCCGCTATATGGGCGAGACCTACCAGGGCGGTAACAATATCGAATACCTGCCAAGCGATACCAGCACCGGTGACAACCGCTACTACGCCAAACTGCAACATCAGCAGGATTTCCTCAATGGCTGGAGTGCCGGGTATAGCCTGGAAAAAGTGTCGGACGACAATTACTTCTCCGAGCTGTCCACGCGTATCACCACTACCAGCCGGGTCAATCTGGCACAACAGGCTTCGCTGAATTATGCAGACGATGTCTGGGACTTCAACTTGCTGGTGCAGCGCTATCAAACGCTGGGGCAGCGTACATTCCCGTATGAACGCTTGCCACAATTGACCTTGAACGGTACCAAGGATTGGGAGGTGGGTGATCGGTACGTCAACACCAATCTCTATACCCAGTGGGTCAGCTTCAATCGCAGCGAGAGTCAGCCTAACTTCCTGGCGACGCCCAATGGCAACCTGCTCACCGGTGTCACCGGGCGTCGTTTCACGGCGTATCCCAGCGTGAGCATCCCATTCACGCGGCCTTATGGTTACATCACGCCCAAATTCGGCGCACATCACACCAGCTATCAGCTGGATAACACGGACTTCACGCTGAACGGCGTGAATGGGGAGTATCAGTCCGGCACGCGGACCTTGCCGATCTTCAGTCTGGACAGTGGCCTGTACTACGAGCGTAATACACGTATCGTCAAGAACAGCTATACGCAGACGCTGGAGCCGCGTCTGTACTATGTGTATATCCCTAATCGTGACCAGTCCGCCATTCCGATCTTCGATACCGCACTGGCTGACTTGAACACCAGTTCCCTGTTCCAGGAGAACCAGTTCACCGGCAATGACCGGATCAATAATGCCAACCAACTGACCATGGCCGTCACCACCCGCATGCTGGACGCCCGGACGGGTGACCAGCGTTTTGCCGCTACCTTGGGGCAGCGGTTCAATTTCACTGAACAGCGAGTTGGCTTGCCAGGCGCCAATCTGCGTCGCGGAGACAGCTCGGATATTGTCGCTGCAGTGACAGCAAAACTATTGAGCAAGTGGAACGTCGATGCTGCGTGGCAGTACAACACCTATGATGCTGAGCTGGTCCGGTCCAATATCGGCATGCGCTACAACCCTGAGCCCGGCAAGGTCATGAACCTGAGTTACCGTTATACTGCTGATTTGCTGGATCAGATCAATGTGTCCGGCCAGTGGCCATTGAGTCCGCGCTGGTATGGCCTGGGCCGCTACAACTACTCGCTGGAAGAGCACAGCCCGATCGAGGGGCTGGCAGGTCTCGAGTATGACGCCGGTTGTTGGCAGGCACGCACGGTATTGCAGCGTGTTTCGACGGCGACAGCAGATGCCAACTATGCTTTCTTCTTTCAACTCGAACTGGGTGGACTGGCTTCTATCGGTGCCAGCCCGATGCGATATCTGGAACGCGGAATCCCAGGCTATACCCGCTCAGGCGAGATCCAGAGCAGCGTGACACCTTAAAGAGAATTCCCATGACTTATCTTCGTTTTATCCTCGGCAGCCTGCTGCTGATTGCTTCCTATATTCAGCCTGTTCAAGCGGCGGATATCGTCAAACTGGATCGTATCGTGGCGGTGGTGGACAACGGTGTCATCACCGAGCGGGAGTTGACTGACCGGATCCGCACCTTGAGCGCGCAGATCGAGAAGCAGGGCGGGAAGCTGCCTCCGCAGGATGTGCTGCAGAAACAGATCCTCGAACGCCTCATCAACGACAGCCTGCTGCTGCAATATGCGGCGCAAACCGGCTTGCGTGTGGATGACGGCCAGCTCGACAAGACCATAGAACGTATCGCCAACCAGAACCAGCTCACCGTACAGGAGTTCCGCAAGACCCTGGAAGATGATGGATTGAGCTTCCGGAAATTCCGCGAGGACATCCGCAGCGAGATCATCATCGCGCGTCTGCGTGAGCGCGAGGTGGAGAACCGTATCAACGTCACCGAGGCGGAGGTCGACAACTTCCTTACCACGCAGTCCAGCCGCAAAGAGACCGACGAATACGACCTGTCCCATATTCTGGTGCGTGTCCCTGATGACAGTTCCACACAGGCATTGCAGCAGCTGAAAGCCAAGATCGATCTGGCCATGAGCAAGCTCAATTCGGGTGTGAGTTTTGGTGAAGTGTCGGCCACCTATTCGGATGCGCCGAATGCGCTCGAAGGTGGCGACCTGGGCTGGAAGCCTTCCAGCCAGTTGCCCGAGCTATTCCTGAATGCTGTGCAGTCCTTGCAGGCGGGCCAGACGACGGCAGTGCTGCGCAGCCCGAATGGATTCCATATCCTGCGTGTCAACGCGCGTCGTGGCGGCACTTCGCCGCTGGTGGTGCAGCAGACGCATGTGCGCCATATCCTGATCAAGCTCAGTGAAGTGGTTTCCGAAACTGAAGGTCGCAGGCGCGCGCTGCTATTGAAAGAGCGTCTGGATAATGGCGTAGATTTTGCCGAGGTGGCCAAGGTCAATTCCGAGGACAGTACGGCAGTGAGTGGCGGCGACCTGGGCTGGGTCAACCCGGGTGATACCGTCCCACCGTTCGAGCAAGCCATGAATGCACTGGCCATCAAGCAGATCAGTGAGCCAGTCCGCAGTCCGTTCGGTTGGCACATCATTCAGGTGCTGGAGCGCCGTCAGCAGGATATGACGCGTGAAGCTGGCCGCATCAAGGCGCGTCAGGAGATCCGCTCACGCAAGGCGGAGGAAGCCTATCAGGAGTGGGTGCGTGAACTGCGTGATCGCGCCTACGTGGAAATGCGTCTGGAAGACAAGTTCTAAGCTGGTTTACGTGGTGAACCTGCCCCCCCTTATCGCCCTCACGGCCGGCGAGCCCGCTGGCATCGGGCCAGACCTGTGCGTGGCATTGGCGCAGCAGCCCTTTGCCGCGCAGATCGTGGTGATAGCCGATCAGTATATGCTTGAGGCGCGAGCCCATCAGCTAGGGTTGCCCTTGCAGATCACCCCTTATGATGGCCCGCAGTCTGCAGTGCCGCACGCAAACCATGTCGGCAACGGCACCTTGTTGGTTCAGCACGTTCCGGCAGACCATCATGTTGTTGCAGGTAGGCTGGAGGCAAGCAACAGCCAGTATGTACTGCAAACCTTGCGTGCTGCGGTAGCTGGCTGTGTCAGCGGAGCATTCGCTGCCATGGTGACCGCGCCGGTCCACAAAGGCGTGATCAACGATGCAGGCATCGCCTTCACCGGGCACACCGAATACCTGGCCGAGCAGACCGATACCGAGGAAGTGGTCATGATGCTGGTGGGCGGTGGCATGCGCGTCGCCCTGGCCACGCGTCATCTGCCATTGACAGAGGTCAGTGCCGCCATCACGCCGGCCGGGCTGGAGCGTACTTTGCGTATCTTGCATGCCGATCTGGTGCGCCATTTTGGTATCGCAAAGCCACGTATTCTGGTGGCCGGACTCAATCCGCATGCAGGGGAAGGTGGTTATCTGGGTATGGAAGAGATCACCACCATCACGCCCGTGCTGGAAAAGCTGCGTGCCGAGGGCATGCAGCTACTGGGCCCGTTGCCAGCGGATACCCTGTTCGCACCACATAACCTCAGCAAAGGCGATTGCGTGCTGGCCATGTACCACGACCAGGGCTTGCCGGTACTCAAGCACGCCAGCTTTGGTGGCGGCGTGAACGTCACGCTGGGCTTGCCCATCATCCGCACCTCGGTCGATCATGGCACAGCGCTGGATCTGGCTGGTACGGGCAACGCTGATGCTGGTAGCCTGTATGCAGCGATCCATCTTGCCGTCGAGTTGGCACACAGTCGGCAGCGATCCGCTTAAAAATTACCATGAAACGTTCATCGATAAAGCGTTCTAGCTTCGGCATCACGGGCTGCGCCCATGAGCCTGCACTGAAACTTACGAGGGTCAGCCTTGAACTATGTAGCTAAGAAACGTTTTAGTTTCGGCATCACGGGCTGCGCCCATGAGCCTGCGCTGAAACTTACGAGGGTCAGCCTTGAACTATGTAGCTAAGAAACGTTTTAGTTTCGGCATCACGGGCTGCGCCCATGAGCCTGCACTGAAACGCCAGGACCTGTGTCTGTGAAGCATGTCGCCAAAAAGCGTTTTGGGCAGAATTTCCTCAATGACCAAGCTGTCATCACGGCATTGGTCGATGCCATAGCGCCGTGTCATGACGATGTGATGGTGGAGATCGGCCCCGGCCTGGGTGCATTGACCCAGCCTTTGCTGAAAAAGCTCGATCATCTGCATGTAGTGGAGATCGACCGCGACATCATCAGCTGGATGCAAGGCCATTACCCAGCGGGCAAGCTCACCATCCATGCCTCGGATGCGCTCAAGTTCGACTTTTCCAGCCTGGCGCCACGCCTGCGCGTGGTGGGCAATCTGCCTTACAACATCTCCAGCCCCATTTTGTTTCACTTGCTGGACAAGGTCGCGAATGTGATCGACATGCACTTCATGCTGCAGAAGGAAGTGGTGGAGCGCATGGTGGCCGCGCCGTCTTCGTCTGCGTACGGGCGGCTGTCGGTGATGCTGCAGTACCGCTTGCAGATGGAGTATCTGTTTACGGTGCCGCCCGAAGCGTTCGACCCGGCGCCCAAGGTCGAATCTGCCTTCGTGCGCGCGGTGCCGCATGCGGTGTTGCCTTATCCGGCCAGGGACGAAGTGCTGTTCGCCAAGGTGGTGACGGCGGCATTCGGTCAGCGGCGCAAGACCTTGCGCAATACGCTGAAAGGTATCCTCGATGATGCCGGGTTTGCTGCGCTGGGGCTGGATCCCCAGTTGCGTGCCGAGAACCTGTCGGTGGCCCAATTCGTGGCTATCGCCAATTTTCTCGGCTGATATAATTACAGTTTCAAGGGAGAACACGACATGAGACTCATCTTGCTGGGCGCGCCCGGTGCAGGCAAAGGTACACAAGCGACCTTCATCAAAGAAAAATTCAATATTCCACAGATCTCCACCGGCGACATGCTGCGTGCTGCGGTCAAGGCAGGCACGCCCTTAGGCCTGGAAGCCAAGCGCTTCATGGACAGTGGTGGGCTGGTGCCGGATGAAGTGATCATCGGCCTGGTCAAGGAGCGCATCAAAGACGCTGATTGTCAGGCAGGCTTCCTGTTCGACGGGTTCCCTCGCACCATTCCGCAGGCCGAAGCCATGCAGCAGGCGGGTGTTGCCATTGATTACGTGGTCGAGATCGATGTACCGGACAGTGAGATCATCAAGCGCATGAGCGGTCGCCGTGCACACCTGGCCTCTGGCCGTACCTACCATGTGGTATTCAACCCGCCTAAAGTGGCAGGCAAGGACGATGTGACCGGTGAAGATCTGGTGCAGCGTGATGACGACCGTGAAGAAGTGGTCATGAAGCGTCTGCAGGTCTACCACGAGCAGACCGAACAGCTGGTCGGCTATTATTCAGCCCAAGCAACTGGCGGAGCGAATGCGCCCAAGTATGTGAAAGTGTCCGGTATCGGCGCTGTTGAGGACATCAAGAAGCAGATATTCACGGCACTGGTTTAATTGCCGTCATGCTGAAAATCAAAAAGCCCGCAGCTGCGGGCTTTTTTGTTCCTGTCTGCTGGTCAGGCCTTGATGTTGCGTAGCCGTCTTAGCGGGAATACGCTTTCTTTCTTGGCATCGATACGATTGACGAAAAACACTTGTGCCAGACGGCTGTCCTGCAGCGTCTTGCCAAAGAAGCGATTGGCGGCATGGAAGGTATCACCCTCGTAAACGATCAGGGAGTTGTACACATTGTTCACTCGCACTGTTTCGTCGAACATGCGGTGATAATCTTCCCGCATCACCTTGTGTTTCTGGCGGAACAGGGTGTCATTTTCCTTGATCGCCTGCGCATAAGCGGCTTCATCGAAATGCTGGTTCTTTTTGAACAGCGAGGTGCCGGAGTCGGGCCCGGGTTCGGGGTTGAGGTAAAGCACAGCGGCCAGAATGGTGTTGTTGTCGGTGTGGATCACGCCACGGCCATACTCCTCGGTTACGCTCTGAAAGCTGGTGGAGATCAGCCAGCGCATGTGGTCGAGTTCCGGATTATGGAACAGGGAGATCAGCTTGGTGCTGACTTTCTCGAACAGTTTGCGGTCCAGGTCCAGCAGCTCTTTGGTGCGCGAGCCTGGAAACACATAATTGATGTTGGGGATCTCGTGGCAGAACTTGTAGTCCTGTGCCAGTGCGAATTTGCGTATCGCATCCGGGTCTTCATAAAAGTTCTCTACCACGGTCACTGGATAGTAGTTCATCGGCGGTTCTCGGCTGTTGATGCGTGTGCAGACCAGACTATAACGAGCTAATCCGCCCTTGGGTAGCTCTCTGCCACAGCATGTGGGAAAACACCGGCTCAGCCTTCGCGGTATAATCGTTTTTCCATTGAAAACTCAAGAATCCAAGCCCGCCATGCAGCCGCAGTATCCTTTCCAAGAGATCGAACACGCCACCCAGCAAGGCTGGGCGACCAAGCAGACCTTCCGCGCCGTTGCCGACAGCAGCAAGCCCAAGTACTACTGCCTTTCCATGTTCCCCTACCCCAGCGGCAAGCTGCACATGGGCCATGTGCGCAACTACACCATCGGTGACGTGCTGACGCGCTATCACCGCATGAAGGGCTACAACGTGCTGCAACCCATGGGTTGGGATGCGTTCGGCTTGCCCGCAGAGAATGCGGCGATCCAGAACAAGGTGCCGCCAGCCAAGTGGACTTATGACAACATCGCTTACATGAAGAAACAGCTGCAGTCGCTGGGCTTTGCCATCGACTGGAGCCGCGAACTGGCCACCTGCCAGCCCGAGTATTACAAATGGAACCAGTGGCTGTTCCTGCGCATGCTGGAAAAGGGCATCGCCTACAAGAAGACGCAGGTGGTGAACTGGGACCCGGTCGATCAGACCGTGCTGGCCAACGAGCAGGTCATCGACGGCCGTGGCTGGCGTACCGGCGCACTGGTGGAAAAGCGCGAGATCCCCGGCTATTACTTCAATATCACCGGCTATGCCCAGCAATTGCTAGATGACCTGGACAAGCTGCCGGGCTGGCCGGAGCGCGTCAAGACCATGCAGGCCAACTGGATAGGCAAGAGCACAGGTGTACGTTTTGCATTCACGCATGCTATTCAGGATGCGAGCGGCCAACTGATCGATGATGGCAAGTTGTGGGTGTTCACCACACGTGCCGACACCATCATGGGCGTGACCTTCTGCGCCGTGGCAGCCGAGCATCCGCTGGCGACACTCGCCGCGGGTTCGAATCCCGCCCTTTCCGCCTTCATCGACAAGTGCAAGCAGGGCTCGGTGATGGAAGCCGACATGGCCACCATGGAAAAAGAAGGCATGGACACCGGCCTGACCGTGACCCATCCGCTGACCGGTGAGCAGGTGCCGGTCTGGGTGGGTAACTATGTGCTGATGACCTACGGTGAAGGTGCCGTGATGGCCGTGCCTGCGCATGATGAGCGGGATTTTGCCTTTGCGAAAAAGTATCACCTTCCCATCAAACAGAGCGTTGCGGAGAAGGGGGAAGGGGGAATTGAGAAGGGCTACGCGATTGAGGCCTGGCAGGAATGGTATGCAAGCAAGTCAGGATACTGCTGCAATTCCGGCAAATATGATGGTCTGAGCTACGAAGCTGCGGTGGATGCCATCGCGGCCGACCTCCACGCCAAGGGTCTGGGCGACAAGCAGATCAACTGGCGTCTGCGCGACTGGGGCGTGTCACGTCAACGCTACTGGGGTTGCCCCATCCCCATCATCCACTGCGACAGTTGCGGGGATGTGCCGGTACCAGACGATCAGTTGCCAGTGAAACTGCCTGAGGATTGCGTCCCGGACGGTTCTGGAAATCCGCTCAACAAGCGCGAGGATTTCCTCAACTGTGCCTGCCCAAAATGCGGCGCACCAGCCAAGCGCGAGACCGACACCATGGATACCTTCGTGGACTCCAGCTGGTATTACGCGCGCTATGCCACCAGCACGGTAGCCAGTGGTTTCAACCCGGATGTCATGGTGGATGCCGAAACCAATCACTGGATGCCGGTCGATCAGTACATAGGCGGTATCGAACATGCCATCCTGCACCTGCTGTATTCGCGCTTTTGGTGGAAGGTGATGGGGGATGTAGGCTTGCTGTCCTCGGCAACACCGCGATTCGCCCGCGATGATGTTTGCCGCGAACCGTTTGCCAACCTGTTGACCCAGGGCATGGTGCTCAACCACATCTTCTCGCGCCGCACTGACAAGGGCGGTATCCAGTATTACGCGCCGGAGGAAGTGACCCTGGTGCATGACGCTGCCGGCAAGCTCACTGGTGCTACGCTCAACGCGGACGGCCTGCCTGTCGATTTTCAGGGCATGGGCACCATGTCCAAATCCAAGCGTAATGGCGTGGACCCGCAAGCCCTCATCGAACAATATGGCGCGGATACCGCGCGTTTCTTCATGATGTTCGCCGCCCCCCCCGAGCAGACGCTGGAGTGGTCTGATGCTGGTGTTGATGGGGCGCACCGATTTTTGAAGAGGCTTTGGTCTTTTGCTTATGAAAATAGTGAAGCTATTAAGGCAATAACATCTCGTGGCCCTGTACTCTTGGAAATTAATAATTTGTCCGACAGTGCTAAGGCAGCACTTCGAGAATTACATGAGAATCTTAAGCAGGCAAACTTTGATTTAGAACGACACCAATTTAATACGGTGGGTGCAGCTTGCATGAAGATACTAAACATCCTTCAAAGAATTAATGAACCTGTACTCAAGTCTGGCTATGCGCTATCTATTGATATAAGTCCACGAGCCCTGATTTGGGCAAATGGTTTATCAATCCTACTAAGAATTTTGTCTCCAATTTGTCCGCATATCACACAAGCACTGTGGGCCGAGCTGGGCTACGGCGACGATATCCTCGCCGCGGACTGGCCGCAGCCACTGGAGGCGGCGCTGGTGCAGGACGAGATCGAACTGGTGATCCAGGTCAACGGCAAGCTGCGTGGTAGCGTGACGGTAGCGCGCACACTGGAAAAAGCGGCCATCGAAGCCTTGGCGCTGGAGCAGTCGTGCGTACAGAAATTCCTCGAAGACGGCGCCAGTGTGCGTAAAATCATCGTGGTACCGAACAAACTGATCAACGTGGTGGTGGGATAGCACATGCATAAACACAGATGGGTTCCTTCGTTCCTGCGTTTCGGGCTGGTGCTCTGCCTGCTGGCCATGAGCAGTTGTGGCTTCCAGTTGCGCGGTGTCAACGATATCGCCTTCAAAAACCTGTATCTGCAAGGCCAGAATGTGAGTATCGCGCGCGATCTCAAACGCTCCTTATTGAGCAATGGTGTTGCCTTGGTGCCCACGCCAGAGCAGGCGGATCTGATGTTGGAGATCCTGAGTGAATCCGCTGAGAAGCGCATTCTGTCACTGTCCGGCACGGGCCGGGTGCGTGAGTTCGAACTCAACTATCAGGTCAATTTCCGCATCAAGGACCCATCCAATGAGCTGTGGGGCATGCCACAAACCATCAGTGGCCGCCGCGACTTCACCTTTGACGATAGCCAGTTGCTGGCCAAGCAGGGCGAAGAGGCGCGACTCAATGATGATATGCGTGCAGATGCGGTGCGTGAGCTGATGCACGTGCTGTCAGTGCAACGTCCCAAGCCGCGCACCAAGCCACCAGTCGAATAACAGCAGCCTAGCTCCTCATGCAGCTTGCGATCACCCAGCTTGCACAGCATCTGACTCAAGCGCTAAAGCCACTTTATGTGTTCACGGGTGATGAGCCCTTGAGTCAGCGTGAAGCGCTGGATGCGCTACGTGCCGCTGCACGAGCTCAAGGCTATGAGGAGCGTCAAAGCCTGGTGGTGGAGCGCAGTTTCAACTGGCAGCAGCTGGCCAGCTACGGTCAGTCCGCGTCCTTGTTCTCGACCCTGCGTTTGCTGGAGCTGCGTATTCCCAGTGGCAAGCCGGGCGCCGAGGGCAGCAAAGCCTTGCAGCAACTGGCCGCTGCACCGCCGCAGGAGGTGTGCGTGATCGTATTGCTGCCGCGACTCGATAAGGACGCGCGCAACAGCAGCTGGTATGCGGCCTTGCAGCAAGCCGCTGTCTGTGTGCAGCTGCAGGAAGTTAGTCTTGCCGCGCTGCCGCAGTGGATCGCGGAGCGTCTCGCGGCACAGCAGCAGCAAGCCGATGGCGATACCTTGCAGTTCCTGGCGCAGCAGGTGGAAGGCAATCTGCTGGCGGCGCATCAGGAGATCCAGAAGCTGGGCCTGTTGTTCCCAGCCGGACGACTGGACGCAGAAGCCGTACGTGCTGCTGTGCTGAATGTGTCGCGCTATGACACCTTCCAGCTGGGCGATGCAGTACTGCTTGGCGATGCCGAGCGTACGGTGCGCATCCTGCGCGGCTTGCAGGAAGAGGGCGCGCAAGCAGTACCGGTGAGCCGTCTGCTTACCGACTGGGTGATACGCCCGCTACTCAAGCTCAAGGAAGCCGAAGCGCAAGGCGAGTCGGCCAATGCCGCGATGCAGAAAGCCTATATCCGTTTCGACAAGCAGGACCTGTTCCGTCGTGCGGGCAGTCGCCTGAGCCTGCGTCAGCTGCGCGCCGCGCTCAGCAGGCTGGCCGAGATCGATCAGCTGTCCAAAGGCATAGGCAGCGCTGATGCCTGGCTGGAGATCTCCAGGCTATGCTCCGGCCTGGCGCAGGTTGGGCTCAGGTCGGCGGGGTCGTCACGTACCGAGCGCCGCACGCGCTGAGTAGCATGTCCGAATTTGTCGATTATCTGCATGAGGTGTTCGTCCGGTTCGGGCCAGTCGAGGCGCGCAAGATGTTCGGTGGTTACGGGCTCTACCATCAAGGCGTCATGTTCGCGCTGGTTGTAGACGAGCAGCTCTATCTCAAGACCGATGCAGGCAGTGCCGGGCTTTTTGCCGCTCAGCATCTGGCGCCATTCAGTTATCGCAGGGGCGATAAGACCATCAAAATGTCGTATCATCTTGCTCCGGAACAGATTTATGACGACGCGGAGCTGGCGGCCGTTTGGGCTCGCCGTGCGTTTGCCGTGGCCTTGCACAGCAAACGCCGCAATACCGCACACAAAACAGGCAATACAGAAACCACATCATGAGTGATATCAAACGTTATATGCAGCAGCTGGGTCAGCAAGCGCGTGCGGCTTCGCGTCTGATGGCCAAGGCCGATAGCCATGCCAAGAACCTGGCCTTGCTCAACATCGCCCATGCCATCCGGCGCGACAAGCAGGCCTTGCTGGCGGCGAATCAGGCCGACCTGGAGGCGGCACGTGCCGCAGGCATGGAAGCGGCCATGCTGGACCGTCTGGCGCTCAGTGAAAAATCCATCGCCACCATGGCCGAAGGCCTGGAGCAGATCGCCGCACTGGCGGACCCCATCGGTGAGATCTCGGACATGAAATACCGTCCGACCGGTATTCAGGTCGGACGCATGCGCGTGCCTTTGGGTGTGATCGGCATCATTTATGAAGCACGGCCCAATGTCACCGTGGATGCCGCAGGCCTGTGCATCAAATCCGGTAATGCGGCCATCCTGCGTGGCGGCTCTGAAGCTATCCGCTGTAATCAGGCGCTGGCGGCACTGGTGCATGAAGGTCTGGCGGCAGCAGGTTTGCCCAAGGCAGCGGTGCAGGTGGTGGACACCACGGATCGCGCAGCGGTGGGTGAGCTGATCACCATGAAGCAATATGTGGATGTCATCGTGCCACGTGGTGGCAAAGGCCTGATCGCACGCATCTCGGAGGAGGCGCGTATCCCGGTGATCAAGCATCTCGATGGTAACTGCCATGTCTATGTGGATGATGAGGCGGATGCCGTCAAGGCGCTGCGTATCCTGGAGAACTCCAAGGCCCAGCGTCTGGGCACCTGTAACACGGCAGAATCGTTGTTGGTGGCACGCAGTGTCGCTGCGGCACAATTACCGGCGCTGGCCGCCATGCTGACGGCCAGGGGCATCGAGATCCGCGGCTGTGCCGAGACGCAGGCGCTGGTGGCGAACGCCAAGCCAGCGACAGAGGAAGACCATTACACCGAATATCTGGATGCCATCATCTCGGTGAAGGTGGTGGCTGGGCTGGATGAAGCCATCGAGCACATCAACCAGCATTCCTCCCAGCATACCGAGGCTATCGTCACGGAGAACTACACCAAGGCGCGGCGTTTCCTGCGCGAGGTGGATTCCAGCTCGGTGATGGTGAACGCCTCAACACGGTTTGCTGATGGTTTCGAGTATGGTCTGGGGGCCGAGATCGGCATCTCCACGGACAAGCTGCATGCGCGCGGCCCGGTCGGTCTGGAAGGGCTGACCAGCCTCAAGTACATCGTGCTCGGTGACGGGCAGGTGCGCGGCTGAGCTTGCTGCTGCCAGGCAGGTTGATCAGGTCATGATAGGCCTGCTGGGCGGTACTTTCGACCCTATCCATCTCGGGCACCTGCGTCTTGCGCAGGCGCTGAGTGCCGCGCTGAAGCTGAGCATGGTGAGATTCATTCCGGCGGCCGTGCCGCCACATCGCCCACAGCCGCAGGCTAGCGCCCATCAGCGTGCTCACATGGTCAGCCTTGCCATCGCAGCCTGTCCGGAGTTCATGCTGGACACGCGTGAATTGCAACGTGACGGGCCATCGTACACAGTGAATACCTTGCAGGCGCTACGCGCAGAACTTGGTCAGCATGTTTCTTTGTGTCTGCTGTTGGGCCAGGATGCCTTTGCAGGCTTGGCCGGCTGGCATCACTGGCAGACCTTGCTGGAGTATGGTCATATCGTGATTGCCACGCGTCCTGACAGTGCAACCCATGACTACAGCGCAAAACTTCAGCGCTGGCATGACGCGCATCATGTCAGCGCGCTTGAATTGTTGCATGAGCAGCCAGCAGGCTGCATCTATCATCAGGCCATCCCCGCCTTGCCTGTTTCTGCAACAGCGATCCGGGCTGCTCTGGCCAAGGGCGAAGCTGTAGACGCCTGCTTGTCCGGTGCCGTGCTGGACTACATACGCGCCGAGCAACTCTACCTAAACCGACCTTGTTGATCCCCGGTTAGTTACAGACTCAGCTGCCGAGCACGCGCTGCAGAAAGTGCCGTATATCGTCCAGTTGAGGCCTGCACAAACTGTGTGCCATGGGATATTCCTGCCATTCCAGTGCGCAGCCCAGCGCACGTAAGGCATCAGCAGAGGCTTCTGCACGTGCCAGTGTGATCACCTCGTCATACGTTCCATGGGCCATATAGATCGGTGTGACGCGGCCAGCTGCAGTGGTTTCGGCGCTGGCCTTGTCAGCCAAGGGCAGGTAGGTGGACAAGGCCATCACGCCTGCTAACGGTTTGGTTTGCCGCAAGGCGGTATGCAGGGCGATCGCGCCACCTTGTGAAAAGCCCGCCAGTACGATGCGCTGGACCCCATGGGCATATTCACGTTCTATCAGCGCGTTGATCTGGCCCGAGGTGGCATGGATGCCGGCCGCATCCTGTGGCGTGCCGGAGGTCAGCCCGTACAGGTCATACCAGGCCGGCATGACATAGCCATTGTTCATGGTGACCGGGCGCTTGGGGGCATGCGGGAGGACGAAACGTACTTCTGGCATGTCCAGTTGTTCGACCACCGGGGCGAAGTCATTGCCATCTGCGCCCAGGCCATGCAGCCAGATGACGCTGTTGGTGCTTTTCTGCGCACCAAGTTCCAGGGTGGCGAGTGTAGAGGTGTCAGCCAAAGAAGTACTCCAGAACGATGCCAGCGAGGACGACCAGTAGCAGCAACGGGATCAGGCTGATGCGATCGAGGAATTGCTTGATGTGAGTGAGCATGGCGGCCAATAAAAAAAGAGTCTGTGACGCTAAGCGTCATTGCAGTTGGATGATAACAAAAGAGCCTCGTATGAGGCTCTTTTGTCGTGTGCGCAGGCAGTCGGCGCTGCCCGTGCCATTGCTCCGGCTTACTTGCCTTCTGCAACCTTCTTGAGATTGGCCAGGCCAGCGTCATAGACGCCATTCACAGCGTTCAGCGCGGAAGCGTCATCCTGACCTGGTGGGATGGGCGGGTTCAGCTTGTACACGCGGTAGAAGCGACCAACCCAGGTGACGGTGCTTTCGCCAGCGCCAGGACCTGCCTTGACGGTAATGAAGGAGTTGTAGTCCGCGACCGGCAGTACACCTTCGACGATCTCATACTTGAGCTTCATCTCGCCATCGTCGGCACTACGCAGCTTTTCGTAGATGGTGCCGCCACCCTTGAGGGTCAGCAGGCGGAACGTGTCTTCGCCCTTCTTTTCCAATTTGGTGCTGGCTACAGCTGGGTGCCAGGCTTGCATGTTGCCGAAATCCTTGACCAGTGCCCACACCTTGGCGGGTTCAGCCTTGATGGTGACCGACTTTTCTACTTTTTGTGGCGATGGGCCGTGAGCGGCAGCGCTCAGTGGCAGCAGCGCCATGGCCAGTAGTGCAAACAATTTTTTCATGCGATATTCTCCAAAGTAATTAAAACGCCGAGCTTACTACTTCATTCAACGCCGGACCAAGCGATTGGTTACAAAAAGCGAAGAAAAAAGATCTTTCATATCCACCTGCGATGGGCGCTAGCGGTGCGGCTGTCGCGTGTTCATGGCAGGCTGGGGTCGATAAATTGGCCAAAGGCACGGCTTTGCTTGCCAGTGCGGATGGTACTGATGACGGTCAGCGTGTCCGGGTCGATCACGGTGACCGTGTCGTCGAACCAGTTGGCCACGAATATGTGCTGGTCACTGGCACTGATGCCTTCCGGGTAGCCGCCTACGTCTATGCTGGTCAATACTTGGCGGCTGGCGACATCGATCACGGTGACGTTATCGCCTTGCGTGTTGGTGACGAACAGGCGGCGCTGGTCCGGACTCAGTGCCACGCAGTAGGGATGTTCACCCACTTTGACGCTGCTGGTTTGCAGGCTGGCGGTATCGATGATGGTCAGGCTGTTATCGTAGACATTCACGCTGTACAGCTGCTTGCCGTCGCGGCGCAGCGTCAGGCCGAACGGGTGCGCACCGACCGGTACGCGCGCGCTGATGTTCCAGTCTTTGGTGCTGATGACGGCAACATCGTTGCTGTCGCGGTTGGCGACATACAACCATTGTCCATCCGGGCTGGCGATCATGCCGGCAGGTGCCTTGCCTACCGAGAGGCTGCCCAGTGGCTGCAAGCTGGCGCTGTCAAAACGCAGGACTTGGTCATCGAACCAGTTGGCGACGAACACCTGGCTGTGGTCTGCAGACAAGGCTACGCCTACCGGCGCGCCCTTGATGGCAATGGTGCTGATGACACGCTGTGTGTTGCTGTCGATCACCGACAGGCTTTGATCTTCCACATTGGAGACGAACACACGTCCCAAGCGCGCTGAAACCGCCACGCCTACCGGTGCCTTGCCTACCCCGATGGTCGCGATCACCTTGTGATTGGTCACATCCACTACGGAAACCGAGTCACTTCCCTGGTTGGTGATGTAGGCGTGCCCGCCCGCCCATGCCGAAGCACTGGCGCACAGCACGATGATACCCAGCAGGCGTAAAAGAGGATTCAAAGTATCGGTAGCGCGATCAGTATATGGTCGAGGTCGGGTTGTATAGGCGCTGTGCTGGCGGGATATCGGTTGAACGTGACGATGGTAAAACGGGGTGTTCATGTAACTGGTTGACGAAACAGTATAAGCGTTGCTCAAGTTGAGCGTCAATGTCTGGGGTTGAGTGCTTGGTGCGCCCTGAATCTGCGCTTTCCAAGCAGGTCGAATTGTGGAAAAATTGACCTTAAATATTTGAGGTTGAACATCATGTTAGATCGGGATGGATATCGGCCCAATGTGGGCATCATTATCTGCAATTCCCAGAATCAGGTGTTTTGGGGCAAGCGCATTCGAGAGCATTCCTGGCAGTTTCCGCAAGGTGGCATCAAACACGGTGAAAGCCCGGAGCAAGCCATGTACCGCGAGCTGATGGAAGAGGTCGGGCTGCGGCCTGAACACGTACGTATCCTGGGCCGTACCCGCGACTGGTTACGGTATGACGTGCCCAGCAACTGGGTCAAGCGCGAGTGGCGTGGCAGTTACAAAGGCCAGAAGCAGATCTGGTTCCTGCTGCGCATGGTCGGGCGTGACAGCGATGTGTCGTTGCGTGCCAGCGAGCATCCGGAGTTCGATGCCTGGCGCTGGAACGATTACTGGGTGCCGCTGGAAAGTGTGATCGAGTTCAAGCGCGACGTCTATCGCTTGGCGCTCAACGAATTGTCCGGTCATTTGCACACAGACCGCAGCCAGCGGCGCTACCGTCACGCACGTCAGCCTGCTGCAGCCAAGCCTGCGGCAGCAGCTTGAATTCAGCAGCCCTGACGTCGCTAGCTTTCAAGCCACTAGCCTTCAAGTCACCAGCAAAGCGTACATCCTGGGCTATACAAGAACGCCGGGCTTGGTCCTGGCGTTTTTTGTATTGAAACGTAGATTCCGGCGGGTACCCGCGCTGGGCTGGCTCAGGCTGACATCACTTCGCCCAGGCGCACGCTGCAGCCTGGCGCCCATTCTGCGTTGAAGCTTACCGTATCTGCCGGGAACAGCAACACCACGGTAGAACCCAGCAGGAAGCGGCCCATCTCGTCACCTTGTTGCAATTGGATGTCCTGATCGTCATAGCGCCAGTGCTGGACAGTATTATGACGCGGCGGATTCACCACGCCGTGCCAACGGGTGGCCATACTGCCCACGATGGTGGCGCCTACCAGCACCAGCACGAACGGCCCATGCGCAGATTCGAATTCACAGACCACGCGTTCGTTACGGGCGAACAGTCCCGGCACGTGCTGGGCCGTCAGCGGGTTCACCGAGAACAGGTCGCCTGGCACATAGCGCATGCTTAGCAGGCGCCCGCTACAGGGCATGTGGATACGGTGATAGTCACGCGGGCTGAGGTAGATGGTGGCGAAATGGCCGTCGATGAATTGATCCGCCAGTCTACGATCGCCTGCCAGCAGTGCCGTCGTGCTGTAGTGATGGCCCTTGGCCTGGAAGATCTGGTCCTGCGCGATGCGTCCGAACTGGCTGATCGCGCCGTCCACCGGGCATACCTGGCTGGCTTTCGCCAGCGGTCTGGCGTCTGCCTTGAGCGCACGCGTAAAGAACGCGTTAAAGCTGTCGTAGTGGCGGATATCCGGCTCTGCGGCTTCCAGCATATTGACCTGATAGCGCTGCACGAACCAGCGGATCACCGCATGCGTGAGGCGGCCTGCGCGCAGGTCGGCAAGCTTGCCTGCCAGTGCGGTAAGCGCTTGCTTGGGTAACAGGTATTGGCTGAGGATCTGGATCTGCACAAGGGTCTCCGTAACAACATGCGCTGCGTCAAGGGGTGACGGGTTGTAGGTGTGGTCAGCAAGGTGTGACCAGTTAATTAAGTTGTGACCAGTATAGCGCGGACCAAAAAAAGGGGCAGAACGCTTGGCGTCTGCCCCGATCTTCGTTATTACGCTATTACATTGCTTCGCTATTTAAATTGCTTCGCTACTGCTGCGCTGTTGCTGTGACGCTTAGTTCTTGGACTGGTCGACCAGTTTGTTCTTGGCGATCCAAGGCATCATGGCACGCAGTTGACCGCCGACTTGTTCGATCGGGTGCGCTGCGTTCAGACGACGACGTGCGGTCATCTCCGGGTAGTTGGTGCGGCCTTCCAGAATGAACTTCTTGGCGTATTCACCATTCTGGATGTTGGCCAGTGCTTCCTTCATCGCCCAGCGGGATTCGTCGTTGATGACCTTGGGGCCAGTGACGTATTCGCCGTATTCCGCGTTGTTGGAGATGGAGTAATTCATGTTGGCGATGCCACCTTCGTACATGAGGTCCACGATCAGCTTGAGTTCGTGCAGGCACTCGAAGTAGGCCATCTCTGGCGCGTAGCCAGCATCCACCAAGGTTTCGAAACCAGCCTTGACCAGCTCGACTGCGCCACCACAGAGAACGGCTTGTTCGCCGAACAGGTCGGTTTCGGTCTCTTCGCGGAAGTCGGTCTCGATCACGCCACCCTTGGTGCCGCCATTCGCTGCCGCGTAGGAAAGTGCGATGTCCTTGGCCTTGCCAGAGGCGTCCTGATAAACCGCGATCAGGGACGGTACGCCGCCACCCTTGAGGTATTCGGAACGCACGGTGTGGCCAGGGCCCTTGGGGGCGATCATGATCACGTCCATGTCCTTGTTAGGGACGATCTGGTTGTAATGGATGTTGAAACCGTGTGCAAAGGCCAGCGCAGCACCCTTCTTCAGGTTAGGCTCGACTTCAGCATGGAAGATGCCTGCCATGGTTTCATCCGGCAGCAACAGCATGACCACATCAGCGCCTTGAACGGCTTCGCTGATCTCCTTGACGTTGTGCCCGGCTTTCTCGGCCTTGGCGAAGGAGCTGCCTTCCTTGCGTGCGCCTATGGTGACGCTGACGCCGGAATCTTTCAGGTTCTGCGCGTGGGCGTGGCCCTGGGAGCCATAACCAACGATGGTGACCTTCAGATTCTTGATGATGGAGAGGTCAGCATCCTTGTCGTAATAAACTTTCATTTTCTACCTTTCAATACCAATCTTGGGAATGCCACGCCACAGGCGCGGGTGGATTACACTTTCAGAATACGATCGCCGCGGCCGATGCCGGAGGCGCCGGTGCGTACGGTTTCCAGGATGGCTGTTTTATCCAGCGTCTCCAGGAAGGCATCCAGCTTGGAGCCGGTGCCAGTCAGTTCGATGGTGTAGCTGCTGTCGGCCACATCGATAATACGGCCGCGGAAGATGTCGCACAGCCGCTTCATCTCGTCGCGCAATGCGCCGGTGGCCTTGACCTTGACCAGCATCAGTTCACGTTCGATGTAGCGACCATCATTGAGGTCGAGCACCTTGACCACATCCACCAGCTTGTTGAGCTGTTTGATGATTTGTTCGATCACATCATCCGATCCGGAGGTGACGATGGTCATGCGCGACAGCGTGGCGTCTTCGGTTGGCGCCACGGTCAGCGATTCAATATTGTAAGCTCGTGCAGAGAACAGGCCGGCCACACGCGATAGCGCGCCAGCTTCGTTCTCCATGAGCAGGGAAATGATATGTTTCATCGTACTTTCGCTTTTGCTGTACTTGTACTTGAGCGCGTCAAGATCGGTCGGCTTACAGATCTTCAGCCAGGATCATCTCGGAAAGACCCTTGCCGTTCGGCACCATGGGGAACACGTTCTCCGACTGGTCGGTCAGGAAGTCCATGAACACCATACGTTCCTTCAATGCCGGACTGAAGGCTTCCTTCAACACGGCTTCGACATCGGAAGGCTTTTCGATCTTGAAGCCAACGTGGCCATAGGCTTCTGCCAGTTTGACGAAGTCAGGCAGTGCGTCCATGTACGATTCCGAGTAACGGTTGCCGTAGAAGAACTCCTGCCATTGACGCACCATGCCCATGTAGCGGTTGTTCAGGTTGACCACCTTGACCGGCAGATGGAACTGCTTGCAGGTGGACAATTCCTGGATACACATCTGGATCGACGCTTCGCCGGTGATACAAGCGACCTGTGCGTCCGGATGCGCCAGTTGCGCACCCATGGCATAGGGCAGGCCAACACCCATGGTGCCGAGGCCGCCGGAGTTGATCCAGCGGCGTGGCTTGTCGAATTTGTAGTATTGCGCCGCCCACATCTGGTGCTGGCCGACGTCCGAAGTGATAAAGGCATCGCCCTTGGTCACTTCCCACAGTTTCTCAACCACAGACTGCGGCTTGATGACCATGTCGCTCTTGGCGTAGTTGAGGCACTTGCGGCCACGCCAATCATCGATCTGCTTCCACCAGGCATGCAGTGGCGCACCCTGACGTGCTTGCAGGGCAGGCTTGAATTCGCCATCCAGCAGTTCGTTCATCTCGGTCAGTACCGATTGCACATGGCCGACGATAGGCACATCGACCTTGACGCGCTTGGAGATCGAAGACGGGTCCACATCGATATGGATGATGGTGCGGTCTTTGCTGAAGAAGTGGCCGGGGTTGCCGATGACGCGGTCATCGAAACGCGCGCCCACTGCAACCAGTACGTCACAATCCTGCATGGACATATTGGCTTCATAGGTGCCGTGCATGCCCAGCATGCCGACGAATTGTTTGTCGGTGGCCGGGTAGCCGCCCAGCCCCATCAGCGTGTTGGTGACCGGGAAGCCCAGCGTGCGTGCCAGCTTGGTCAGCGCTTCTGCCGCGTCGCCCAGCACAATGCCGCCGCCCGTGTACATCATAGGGCGCTTGGCTTCGAGCATCAGCTTCAACGCTTTTTTGATCTGACCGGAATGGCCTTTGACGACCGGGCTGTACGAGCGCAGTTCGACCGATTTCGGATAATCGAAATGTGCCAGTTGGGCCGTGATGTCCTTGGGTACGTCCACCACAACCGGGCCAGGGCGGCCAGTGGCAGCGATGTAGAAGGCTTTCTTCATCGTTGCGGCCAGCTCTTTGATGTCCTTGACCAGGAAGTTGTGTTTTACACAGGGGCGCGTGATGCCGACCATGTCCACTTCCTGGAACGCGTCCATGCCGATGACGGGTGACGGCACCTGGCCGCTGATGATCACCATCGGGATGGAGTCCATGTACGCCGTGGCGATGCCGGTGACGGCATTGGTAGCGCCAGGGCCGGAGGTGACCAGCGCAACGCCTACCGCGCCGGTGGCGCGCGAGAACGCATCAGCGGCGTGCACGGCGGCCTGTTCGTGACGCACCAGCACGTGCTTGAATTTGTCCTGTTTGAAAATCTCGTCGTAGATGTTCAGCACAGCACCACCCGGATAGCCGAAAACGAACTTGACGTTTTCTTCATGCAGGCAGCGGATGAGGATTTCTGCGCCGGTGATCGGCGGTGTACGGTCTTCCATATATGGTGCTTGTTTTTGCTGATAATTTTCGAACCCTGAACAGTATCTGTTCGGCGGGTATTGGTCAAGGCGAATCGGCTGTCAGCGCACTGAAATCAGGCGAAACGCATGGAAAAATCGACAGCCTGCACATGTTTGGTGAGCGCGCCTATGGAGATGCGATCCACACCGGTTTCGGCGATGGCGCGTAAATGGTCCAGATCGACCCCGCCGGAGGCCTCCAGTAATGCGCGCCCGGCATTCAATTGCACGGCTTTACACAGCAAATCCAGATCGAAATTATCCAGCAGAACAGAGGCGGCGCCTGCGGCCAGCACGGCCTCCAGCTCCTGCAGCGATTCCACCTCGATCTGGATGCTCACGCCTGCCCCCAGCGCATGCGCAGCCTGCAATGCCGCCGCAATACTGCCTGCCGCCGCGATATGGTTCTCTTTGATGAGGATGCCGTCATACAGGGCCAGACGCTGATTGTCCCCGCCGCCGACCGTGACAGCGTACTTCTGCGCAAGACGCAGGCCGGGCAACGTCTTGCGGGTGTCCAGGATGCGTGCACGGGTACCGGCGATGGCGTCTACATGGCGGCGCGTCTGAGTGGCTGTGGCGGATAAGGTCTGCAGGAAATTCAGCATGCAGCGCTCGGTCGTCAGTAGTGCGCGCGCATTGCCATGCAACGTGCAGATGGTCTGGCCCGGCTGCATGGTGTCGCCTTCCTGTACTTGCCAGGTCAGGTTGACATCCGCTGCGCCCAGTTGCAAACAGCGTTCCACCCAGCTGCTGCCGCACAGTACGGCCGTGTCGCGGCAGACGATGTGCGCTTGTACGCTTTTATCTGCCGGGACCAGCCGCGCAGTCAGGTCGCCAGTGCCCAGGTCTTCGTGCAGCGCATGATGCACGCTTCGATCAATGTCGGCAAGCAGGGCGGCATTGAGCCGTGGGTCGGTATTGAAGGGGCTGGAAGCAAGCAACATGGGCGCTCAGGCAGACAGGTGTATGAACAGAGGATGGATTATAATGCAGTCAAAATCCACCAACGCTAAAAGCCCACCTCTATCATGCAGCTTCTTTATTCGCATACCAGCCCTTACGCCCGCAAAGTCCGCATCGTGGCCGCTGAAAAGCGCATCGAGCTCGGGATGGTGCTGGTGACCTTGTCTGCGCCGGATTGTCCTATTCATCAGCACAACCCCTTGGGCAAGATCCCGGCACTGGTGCTGGATGACGGCGATGCCTTGTACGACTCGCGTGTGATCGTGGAATATCTGGACCACCGCACGCCGCTGGGTCACCTGATCCCGCAGGATCACAGCCTCAAGATCGCGGTGCGCCGCTGGGAAGCGCTCGCAGATGGCATCTGTGATGCTGCCGTGGCGGCGATGATGGAGTCGCGTCGTGCGCCGGAAAAACAGGATGCAGCCCTGATCGCCAAGCAGATGAGCAAGGTCGAGCGTGGCCTACAGGCGCTGAGTGACCAGCTGGGCAGCAACAGATGGTGCGTCAACAACACCTTCAGTCTGGCTGATATCGCGGTCGGCTGTGTGCTAGGGTATCTGGAGTTGCGTTATCAGCAACTGGGCTGGCCCGAGCAATACCCTAACCTGGCCCGCCTCTATGCGGCCCTGATGAAGCGTGCTTCGTTCAAGGACACAGCGCCACCAGCCTGATGGCGCTCCGTCGTCGAGCGCAGGCTTAGATGGCGGCCTCGATGATGCCGCCGCCCAGGCAGACATTGCTTTCATACACCACCAGCGATTGCCCCGGCGTGATCGCCCACTGGCGCTGACCAAAGCGCACATCCACCTCAGTGGTATCGACACGGTCGATCTCGCACGGTGCATCCGGCTGGCGATAACGTGTCTTTGCGGCGTACACCCAATGCGTCTCGGGTTGCTGCCCGGAGATCCAGTGCAGTTGCCCGGCGATCAGGCCGTCATTGAGCAGCAGCGGATGTTCATGCCCCTGTACCACGATGAGCACGTTGCGCTGCATGTCCTTGCCCGCCACGAACCAGGGTTCGCCATTGCTGTCGCGTGAACCGCCTATCTTCAAGCCTTGACGCTGCCCCAGCGTGTAGTACATGAGGCCGTCATGCTGGCCGACCACTTTGCCATCCGGGGTCTGCATCTCGCCCGGTTCGCGGGGCAGGTAGCGGTTGAGGAATTCGCGGAACGGCCGTTCGCCGATGAAACAGATGCCGGTGGAGTCTTTCTTTTCGCTGGTGGCGAGACCGGCCTGGCGCGCGATCTCGCGCACTTCACGCTTGAGCAGGTGGCCCAGCGGGAACAGGGTCTTGGACAGCTGTGCCTGATTCAGGCGATACAGGAAATAGCTTTGATCCTTGCTGCCATCGTCCGCCTTCATCAGCTGGAACAGGCCGTTCTTCTCGCGCACCTGCGCGTAATGGCCGGTGGCGATCAGGTCGGCACCCAGGCCCATGGCATGGTCCAGGAAGGCTTTGAATTTGATCTCGGCATTGCACAGGATGTCCGGATTGGGGGTGCGGCCAGCGCGGTATTCGTCCAGGAAGTTGGCGAACACGCGATCCTTGTACTCCGCAGAGAAATTGACCGCTTCGATCTCGATGCCCAGACGGTCGGCGACCGCGACGGCGTCGATCAGATCCTGCTTGGACGAACAGTATTCGTCGGTATCGTCATCTTCCCAGTTCTTCATGAACAGGCCGACCACCTCATAACCTTGCTGTTTCAACAGCAAAGCGGCCACGGAGGAATCCACACCGCCCGACAGGCCCACTACGACACGTTTTTTCATGGCCTGAAACTCATTGATCGAAACTCACAGATTTGAACTCATGGATTGGAACTCACAGTCTAAAACGCTAAATGGGTGATGGCCGCCAGCGGAAAGCGCTGTCCGGCCAGGTAATCTTCTACGCAGCGCCACACTTGCGGGCTACGATGCAAGTCACGGCTGGCGCGGATCTCGTCTGCGCTCAGCCACAGGTGACGCAGGATGCCGGCATCCAGCCTTTGTGTGGCGTCGTGGTCATCCACTTGGCCGATGAAGGCAAAGCGCAGGTAAGTGATGTCCTGCGTGTCAGCCCGTCGCCACTGGTAGATGCCCAGCAATGCTTCAGGGGTGAACCGGAACGCAGTTTCTTCGCGGGTTTCGCGTACCACCGCAGCTAGCAGGCTTTCACCATGCTCCAGATGTCCGGCCGGCTGGTTGAGGCGCAGGCCTTCGGCGGTCTCTTCCTCCACCAGCAGGAACTTGCCAGCCTGTTCGACGATGGCGGCTACCGTGGTGTTGGGTTTCCAGACGGGCATGCGTGAACGCTAAACGACTAAAAGCCTGATTTTACAACGCGGCTGCACTAGTCGCCAAACCCGGAAACAGGCCGCTGATGCCATGGGCGATGAATTCCACTGCCATGGCGGCCAGGATCAGGCCCATCAGGCGCGTGATGACGTTGATGCCTATGGTGCCCAGGCGCTGTGCGATGCGGCTCGATAGCCGCAGCACCAGCCAGATCACCAGACACACGGCCGCAACCGGGATGACCAGGCCAAAGTGCGTCCATACCCCGGTGCTTTGTTGCGAAGCGATGATCATGCTACTGATGGCGCCTGGGCCCGCCAGTAGCGGGATGCTCAGCGGTACGATGGCGATGACGTTACGCTCTGCCACTTCCTCGGCTTCTTCCGGCGTCTGTCGCGTGTGGCTCTGGCGGCCATGCATCATGGTGATGGCGATCAGCATCAGCAGGATGCCGCCACCGACCTGGAACGAAGGGATGCTGATGCTGAAAAAAGCCAGGATATGGTCGCCCAGCAGTGCCGAGACGATCAGCACCAGAAACACGGTGAACGCCACGGTATTGGCGGTGCGTGCCCTGTCCTGCGGTGACCAGCCATCCGTGGCGCTGATGAAGATGGGCAGGCAGCCGAAGGGGTTGACGATGGCGAACAGCGCGACGCCGGTTTTGAACAGATAAGCCCACTCACTCATGGTGTCACCTTGATGGTATGTGCAGATTGAATCGGTTAGTATGCCTAGGCTTCATCCAGGGTACTCAACGCTAGACACCTGAATATCCACTGGATGATAGCGCTCAATTTCGCATGCGCCCCTGTGCTCTGTGCCAGATGTTCAGGGATTGCAGCAAGCATGACGACTTTATACGACACAGCCAGCTGAAACATAGTACCCGGATGACCACATCGACGCTTTATCTTGCTTCACGTTCACCGCGCCGCGCCGAAATACTCAAGGCGATGGGGGTGCCGTTCATCTTGATGCTGAGTGATATCGACGAATCGGTGCATGCAGGCGAAGCGCCGGACGCCTATGTGTTGCGTCTCGCTGCCGGGAAGGCGGCGGCAGGTTTGCAGCAGATGCAGGCCGAGCAGCGGCCGGCATTGCCTTTACTGGCAGCGGATACCACAGTGTGTATCGATGGCGATATCCTGGGCAAGCCCGAGGATGCGCCCCACGCTGCCGCCATGTTGAGGCGACTGTCCGGGCGCTGGCATGAGGTGCACACCGGCATCGCACTGGCCAGCGCATCCGGCATACAGACCGCCTTGTCCAGCACGCGCGTGCTGGTGGATGATTTGGATGAAGCGGCCATTGCGGCCTATATCGCCAGCGGAGAACCTTACGGCAAGGCCGGTGCCTATGGGATTCAAGGCTTGGCCAGCATGTTCATTCGCCGTATCGAAGGCAGCTACAGCGGTGTGATGGGCCTGCCTGTATTTGAAACCGCACAGTTACTGAGAAACGCAGGTTTGCGCCTGCCTGGAAACCATGAGTGAAGAGATACTGATCAACGTGACGCCGCAGGAAACGCGCGTCGCTATCATCGAGCAAGGCATCGCACAGGAATTGCATGTCGAGCGCAGCAGCTCGCTGGGCCTGGTCGGCAATGTCTACCGCGGCCGTGTCTGTCGGGTGTTGCCCGGCATGCAGTCGGCTTTTGTCGAGATCGGCCTGCAGCGTGCTGCCTTCCTGCACGTGGCCGACATCCTTGAATGCACGCGCACCGATCAGGAAAAACCCATCCAGGACGTGTTGCACGAGGGCCAGTCGCTGATCGTGCAGGTGATCAAGGAGCCGATCGGCACCAAGGGCGCGCGCCTGACCACGCAGATCAGCATCGCCGGCCGTTTTCTGGTGTATCTGCCGCAACAGCAGCACATCGGCGTGTCGCAGCGCATCGAGGATGAAGCCGAGCGTGAGCTGTTGCGCGAGCGTTTGACCAAGCTGTTGCCGGTGAACTGGCAGGGTGGCTACATCATCCGCACCATGTCGGAAACCGCCAGCGACGATGAGCTGCTGGCCGACATCGAATACCTGCACAAGGTCTGGAGCAATATCCAGACCGCCAGCCACGGTGCAGCCGAGCGTTCACTGGTGTTTCAGGACCTGAGCCTGCCTATGCGCGTGCTGCGTGACGTGGTCAACACCCATACTTCGCGTATCTTGGTCGACTCCAGCGAAACGCATCAGAAGCTGGTGGATTTCGCCGAACATTACGCGCTGGGTGCATTGAGCTGTCTGGAGCGCTATCAGGGCGGACGCCCGCTGTTCGATATGTACAACATCGAAACCGAGATCGAGCGTGCCTTGTCGCGCAAGGTGGAGATGAAGTCGGGCGGCTATCTGATCTTCGATCAGACCGAAGCCTTGACCACGGTGGATGTGAATACGGGCAGTTTCGTCAACGGACGCAGCCTGTCAGACACCATCTTCAAGACCAATCTGGAAGCGTCGCAGTGCATCGCGCGTCAGCTGCGTTTACGCAATCTGGGCGGCATCATCATTGTCGACTTCATCGACATGGACGAGCCGGAACAGCGGCAAGCCGTGCTGGAAGAGTTGCAAAAAGCGGTGGCGCGTGACCGGGCACGCATCAGTGTCAGCGGCTTCTCGGCGCTGGGGCTGGTGGAGATGACGCGCAAACGCACACGCGAAAGCCTGGCACACCTGCTGTGCGAGCCCTGTCCGGCCTGTCGTGGACGCGGCGAGTTGAAAACCGCGCAAACCGTGTGTTATGAGATCTTCCGTGAGCTGTTGCGTCACGCGCGTCAGTTCAGCGCGCGCGAGTTCCGTGTGCTGGCCTCTGCCAAGGTGATTGGCATGCTCATGGACGAAGAATCGCAAAGCCTGGCCAACTTGTCCGATTTCATCGGCAAGCCGGTGTCCTTGCAAGTGGAGCCACAGCACTCGCAGGAAGATTTCGACATCGTCCTGCTTTGAGGCCCGAGGGTGCTGGCATTGCGCCAGACGACGGTCTGCCGCTTACAGCAACACGCGCAGCTGCTGTTCCAGTGGCGTCACCAGTGTGATCAGCAGCAATTCGGCAATGATGAACACCACCAGTGGGCTGATGTCGATGCCGCCCGCCAGTGGCAGGTGTTTGCGCAGCGGTTGCAGCACTGGCCGCGTCAGCGCATCCAGCAGAGTCGCCATCGGGTTGTGCGGGCTGAGCCAGCTCAGGATCGCCTGCACAAACACCGCATACAGGAAGATATAGATGCTGAGCTTGGTCAGGCTCAGTACACACAAGCCTAGTAGCGCGATCCATGCACCACTGCCAGCGACCAGCAGCGGAAAATCGCGCAACCACAACAAGCATAACTGCAACAACAGTTGTGCCACGAAGGCCAGCAGCAGGGTGGACAGATCCAGCCCGCGCCAGCTTGGCACGAAGCGTCGCAATGGACGCACCGCAAAGTTGGTCAGGCTGACGATGGCCTGCGAGGCCGGGTGCCGGAACGGTGCATTGGTGAGCTGCAGGTAAAAGCGCAGTAGCACGGCCAGCGTGAACAGGCCGAACAGGGTATGCAGCAGGAAGATCAGCGCGTTTTGTAATATCGACATGGGTTAATCCCTACCCAGCAGGTCGCCGAGTTCCTGTGAACGTGCGGCAGCCGCACGGGCGGCTTCCAGTAACGCGGTGTTGACTGCGTGCTGTTGCAGTTTGATCAGGCCTTGTTCCGTGGTGCCACCCTTGGAGGTGACCTGTTCACGCAAGCGCCCCGGACTGTCCGGGCTGTGCAAGGCCAGTTGCCCAGCCCCGGCAAAGGTATGCACGCTTAGCTGGCGCGCCTGCTCGGCTGACAGCCCCAGCGCCAGCGCCGCCTGCTCCAGGGCTTCGATCAGATAGAACACATAGGCTGGACCGCTGCCGGAAATGGCCGTCACCGCATCCATCTGTGCTTCCTGTTCCAGCCACAGGCTGCTGCCGACGGCGTTCATGAGCTGAGTTGCCAGTTCGCGTTGCGTGCTTGATACCGCCGGCATGGCATAAAGTGCCGAAATGCCGGCACCCACCTGGGCCGGCGTGTTGGGCATCACACGCACGATGGCTGCATAGCCGCCCAGCCAGCGTGACAAGTCATTGCAGCGGATACCGGCCGCAATCGAAATCACCAGTTGCTGGTGCAGCAAGCTGCTCAGGAAGATGGCGATGTCACGTAATTGCTGTGGTTTGACGGCCAGCACGATCACGTCCGACTGGCTGGCACTGGCCAGCTCCGCGGCACTGCTGACGCCAAAGGTCTCGTGCAGTTGCTTGCGCTTGTCGGCGTCGGTTTCCACCACATGCAGGTTTGCTGCGGGGTAGCCTTGCGCGCGCAGGCCGCCAAGAATGGCGTTGGCCATGTTGCCGCCGCCGATGAAGCTGATGCTGGGAGTGTTCATGTGGGGCTCTGTTCTTCAGCTAGGTTGAGATGCGGAGATTCTGAAGCTGACATTGATTGCGCTGGTGCTGATGGTGGCGTCGAGGTCGCATGCGGACGACGTGCACCAAATATCGCGGTGCCGATGCGTACGATGGTGGCCCCTTCCGCAATGGCAGCCGGATAATCCTGCGACATGCCGATGGACAGCGTATCGAGTTCTGGGTGCGTGGCTTGTAACTGGTCGAACAGCGTACGTACCGCATGGAATTGAGCACGTTGCTCACGGACATCGTCAGTGGGCGCCGGGATGGCCATCAGGCCGCGCAAACGCAAGCCGGGCAGGCTGGCCACCGTCTCGGCCAGTGCCAGCGTTTCGCTGCTGGTCACGCCACTCTTGCTGGCTTCCAGGCTGACGTTCACCTGGATGCAGATGTTCAGCGGCAGGGATGTAGCGCCGCGCGCACTGCTCAGTCGCTGTGCGATCTTGAGCCTGTCCACACTGTGCACCCAGTCAAAATGTTGCGCGATCAATTGCGTCTTGTTGCTTTGTATCGGGCCGATGAAATGCCATTCGATGGCAAGGTCACCGAGCTCGGCCTGTTTATTGATGGCTTCCTGCACATAATTCTCACCAAAACGTATTTGTCCTGCGGCATATGCCTCGCGCAGGGCGCTGGCGGACTGGGTCTTGCTGACCGCGAGCAGTGCAGGCCTGTCGGTGCGTCCAGCCAGCTTGCAGGCGTCGGCGATCGCGCTGTTTACGGCTTGCAAGTGGCTGGCGATTGCGCTCATAATCGGATGGAAAGGGTAGGCCAAAACAACATGCCAAAATTATAACAGGAGCCTGCGTTGGAAATTTCGCAACTGCTGAAACATGCAGTCAATAGCCAAGCATCCGATCTGCATCTTTCAGCCGGAATGCCGCCGCTGTTAAGGGTACATGGCGACATGTGCCGCATGGCGGCCGAGGCGCTGAATCACGAGCAGGTGCATGCCATGGTGTGCAGCCTGATGCAGCCGGAACATCTGCGTCAGTACGAGGAGACGCAGGAGACCGACTTTTCTTACGATCTGGCTGGTGTGGCGCGTTTCCGCGTCAACGCCTTCCAGCACAGTCGCGGAGCCGCAGCCGTGTTCCGCACCATTCCCTCTGCTGTCCTGACGCTGGAGCAGCTCAACTGCCCGCCCATCTTCAAGGAGATCGCGCAGAACCCGCGCGGTCTGGTGGTGGTGACCGGGCCGACCGGTTCGGGCAAATCCACCACGCTGGCTGCCATGGTGGATTACGTCAATGAATACCAGATGGGGCATATCCTCACGGTCGAAGATCCGATCGAATTCGTGCACCAGTCCAAGCGCTGCCTGGTCAGCCAGCGCGAGGTCGGCACGCATACCCGGACGTTTTCCAATGCCCTGCGCGCTGCACTGCGTGAGGACCCGGATGTGATCCTCATCGGCGAAATGCGTGATCTGGAGACCATACGTCTGGCGCTCACCGCGGCCGAGACCGGGCATCTGGTGTTTGCCACCTTGCATACCAGTTCTGCGCCCAAGACCATAGACCGTATCGTGGATGTGTTCCCGGCCGGGGAAAAGGAAATGGTGCGCAGCATGCTGTCAGAATCCTTACGTGCCGTGATCTCGCAGACGCTGTGCAAGACCCGTGACGGCAACGGCCGCCTGGCCGCCTTCGAGATCATGCTGGGCACACCTGCCATCCGCAACCTGATACGCGAGAACAAGGTAGCGCAGATGTATTCGGCGATCCAGACTGGCCAGAACTTCGGCATGCAGACGCTGGATCAGCACCTGCATGACCTGCAACAGCGCAATCTGATCACCGCCGCAGAAGAAGCACGTACGCGCAGCACCAACAAGGACGCGTTCATGGCGTGATGTGCAGTGGCAGCCGCTGACATCCGTGATGACGGCTGCTTAAATGTGCAGCCAGGTCATGCTGGCATGCACATTTGCCCCCTATAATAGCCGCTTCGAATTCACAGGAATCGCACATGTTTGAATGGATCGCCAGCCCGGAAGCCTGGATCGCTCTCGGTACCCTAACCGCACTCGAGATCGTGCTTGGTATCGACAACATCATCTTCATCTCCATCCTGGTCGGGCGCTTGCCGGAAAAGCAGCGCAATCTGGCACGTCGTCTGGGTTTGGGTCTGGCCATGCTGGCGCGTCTGGCCTTGCTGTTCTCGCTGACCTGGGTCATGGGCCTGACCGAGCCGTGGTTCTCGGTGTTCGACCACCCGGTATCCGGGCGTGACTTCATTCTGATCGGCGGTGGTCTGTTCCTGCTGGCCAAAGCGACGCATGAGATCCATAACAGTCTGGAAGGCGTGGAGTCCGAAGGTGGCAAGCCTGTGATGGCAGCCAGCCTGGGCATGGTGTTGCTGCAGATCGCGGTGCTGGATATCGTGTTCTCGCTGGATTCGGTGATCACGGCCGTGGGCCTGGCCGACCAGATCTCCGTGATGGCCATCGCCATCGTGCTGGCCGTGGGGGTGATGCTGTTCGCGGCCAAATCCATCGGTGAGTTCGTCGATACCCACCCGACCATCAAGATACTGGCCTTGTCTTTCCTGATCCTGGTCGGCGCTACGCTGACTGCGGAAGGGGTGGGTTTCCATGTGCCCAAGGGCTACATCTACTTCGCCATGGCGTTCTCGGTGGTGGTGGAGATGATCAATATCCGCATGCGCCGCAAGAGCGAGCCGGTCAAGCTGCACAAGCAGATCAGCGAATAGCGTTTGCGCTAGATTTCAAGAAAACTCGATATCAACAAAAAGGCAGCCACTGGCTGCCTTTTTTGTCTGCTACGCGCTCGGGCTGAATCGATTGATGGCGTACATCACGCTTGATGCACGAGCTGCCCCTGCAGCAGGGTGTAGCGCACAACGCCCGGCAGTTCCATGCCGATGAACGGTGTGTTCTTGCCCTGACTGATCAGTGATTTGGCTTCTATCCTGCGGTATTGCGCGGGGTCGAACACACACACATCCGCAACTGCGCCCAAGGCCAGATGGCCAGCATCCAGGCCGATGATGGCGGCAGGGCGGCTGGTGATGCTGGCGATGGCGGTGGACAGGGCAAGCTGTCTATCCTGTGCCCATTTCACGGTCAGTGGCAGTAACAGCTCCAGGCCGGTGGCACCCACCTCGGCTTCTGCGAACGGTAGCAGCTTGGCGTCGTCATCGACAGGGGCATGGTCCGAGCATAGCGCATCTATGGTGCCGTCCGCGAGGCCGGCGCAGAGCGCCTGCTGGTCACGCTGTGTGCGTAGCGGGGGTTTAAGGTGACAATTGGCGTCAAAGAAGCCGATGTCGAATTCGGTCAGATGCAGGTAATGTGCCGCCACATCCGCGCTGATCGGCAGGCCTTGTTGCTTGGCCTGCCGCAGCAGGCTGACGCTTTCGGCGGTGGACAGTCGGCATACATGCACGCGCGCCCCGGTCTCGCGCACCAGCCGGATGATGATCTCCAGCGCCAGCGTCTCGGCTGCCGCCGGGATGCCACGCAAGCCCAGCCGTGCGGCGATCTCGCCGTCATGGGCCACACCACTTTTCGCGAGGTAAGGGTCTTCCGGGCGTAGCCAGACGGTGAAATCGAAGGTGGCGGCATATTGCAGTGCCCGCCACAGCACCAGCGTGTCGGTGATGGCAACATCGGCCTGCGAAAAACCTACACAGCCGGCTTCCGTCAACTCCGACATCTCGGTCAGTTGTGCGCCAGCCAGTTGGCGGGTCAGCGCGCCCAGTGGGTAGACATGCGCGAGGTTGAGCTGTTTGGCGCGGTGCTTGAGCATTTCCACCAGGCCGGGCTCGTCCAGCACGGGCTCGGTGTCCGGCGGGCATACCAGACTGGTGACGCCACCAGCGGCGGCGGCGCGCATCTCGCTTTCCAGCGTGGCCTTGTATTCGTAGCCGGGCTCGCGCAGGCGTGCCGACAAGTCCACCAGGCCAGGGCAGACGATCAGACCGCTGGCATCTATGCTCTGGTTGGCGACAAAGCCCGCTGGCGCTTCGCCTATGCCGACCACTTTGCCAGCGGCGATATAAAGGTCATGCTGGCCGTCGACGCCATGCTTGGGGTCGATCAGGCGGCCGTTCTTGATGTGTATCTTCATGCGTCGTTACTTCCTGCCAGTATGCTCATCACCGCCATGCGGACTGCGATGCCGTAGGTCACCTGCGGCAGGATCACCGATTGCATGCCGTCTGCGACGGCTGAATCGATCTCCACGCCACGGTTCATCGGCCCCGGATGCATGACGATGGCGTCCGGTTTGGCCAGTGCCAGTTTTTCCTGGGTGAGGCCGAAGCATTTGAAGTATTCCTGCGCGCTAGGCAGCAGACTGCCCGACATGCGCTCGTTCTGCAGGCGTAGCATCATCACCACGTCCACATCCTTGAGACCGGCACGCATGTCGTGATATACCTGCACGCCCAGTTTTTCTACGTCTTGCGGCAACAGGGTCTTGGGCGCGATCACGCGCACCTCTGGCACCCCCAGCGTGGTCAGTGCATGGATCTCCGAGCGCGCCACGCGCGAGTGCAGCACGTCGCCAATGATGGCCACGCGCAGGTTGTGCATGTCCGGTTTGTAGCGGCGGATGGTGAACATGTCCAGCAGACCCTGCGTGGGGTGCGCATGGCGGCCGTCGCCAGCGTTGACCACATGCACATGCGGCGCCACATGGCGTGCGATCAGGTGTGCTGCGCCAGACTGGCTGTGGCGCACCACGAACATGTCGGCATGCATGGCGGTAAGGTTGTCCACGGTATCCAGGATGGTCTCACCCTTGGATTGTGAGGAAGTGCTCACATTCAGGTTGAGTACGTCTGCAGAGAGGCGTTTGGCCGCGATCTCGAAGGTGGTGCGGGTGCGCGTGCTGTTCTCGAAGAAGATATTGCACACGGTCTTGCCGCGCAGCAGCGGCACCTTCTTCACTTCGCGCTCGGAGACCCCGGTGAAGGATTCCGCCGTATCCAGGATCTGATTCAGGATGGCACGTGGCAGGCCTTCGATCGACAGCAGGTGCTTGAGCTTGCCGTCCTTGTTGAGTTGCGGGTTATGCATCAGGCTTGGTCATCCAGTCGTAGATAAAAGCGGCCATCTTCATGTTGTAATAATTGCAGGTTCTTGTCAGCAGGCAGTGGCAGTTCGCAGGCGCTGAATTGCGGTGCGATTGGCAGTTCGCGACCGCCACGGTTGACCAGTACTGCCAGACTGATGTTGGCCGGGCGACCATAGTCGAACAGTTCGTTCAGGGCGGCGCGTATGGTACGGCCGGTATAGAACACGTCATCGATGAGAATGATATGACGGGCTTCCACCTCGAATGGGATCTGCGAGGGCCGTGTGGTGGGCTTGAGGCCACGCTGGTTGAAGTCGTCGCGATAGAAAGAAACGTCCAGCGTGCCATGTGCCAGCGGCACGTCCAGCAGCTTGAGCAGGCGCTGCATGATCCACACGCCGCCGCTGTGGATGCCCACCAGTGCGGTGGCGGGCGTGATCACCGGCCGCAGTTGCTCGGCCAGTCGTGTCAGCAGCTGTTCTGCCTCGGGTAATGGTGTGGTCATGCGCTGAGTCCATCAAAATAGGATTGCAGGATGTGCTGCGCAGCCACCTGGTCCAGCATGACTTTCTGCTTGCGTCCGGCCACACCGGCTGCTCGCAGCGAAGCGCTGGCTTCCACTGAGCTCAGGCGCTCGTCCACCATGGTCACAGGCAAGGAGAAGCGGCCATGCAGGCGGCGCGCGAATTTTTTGCAGAGCAGCGTGACCGCATGTTCTTCACCGTCCATGCTGAGTGGCAGGCCCACCACCAGTTGGACTGGCCGCCATTCCTTGATCAGGGCAGCGATCTGTTCAAAGCGCTGGTCATTGGCTTCAGTCGCGATGGTGGTCAGCGGGTGGGCGATGCCCATCAGCAGGTCGCCGCTGGCGACGCCGATGCGTTTTTCACCGAAATCAAAGGCCAGCACAGCGCCTTCCTTTCTGCGCAGCAGTGTGCAGGGTTCCTGGTCTGCATCAGGGCCTGCTTGCTGGCTAAGCATGGCCGGCACTTTCCGACAGGCGTGCGAAATCCAGGCCCAGCAAGCCCATGGCTGCGTTCAGTTTTTCGCTGTGCGGTAGTTTGAAGATGACCTTGTCTTCGTCTTCGGCGGAGTTCGGCTTCACTGACAGCCAGGCGTTCTGCGCCATTTCCTGTTCCAGCTGACCGGCCGACCAGCCGGCATAGCCCAGGCTGACCAGTAGCTGATCCGGGCCGGTGCCATTGGCCACGGCTTCGAGGATGTCACGCGAGGTGGTCAGCGAGGTATCCGGGCTGACTTTGAGTGTGGATTTCCACTCGCCGGCTGGCCGGTGCAGTACAAAGCCTCGATCGGTCTGTACCGGGCCGCCGAAATGCACGCTATGTTTGCTGAGGCCAGGGTCGTCCAGCTTGAGATCGATCTGTTCGAACAGGGCATCCAGCTGCATGTCGATGGGCCGGTTGATGACGATGCCGATGGCGCCGTTCTCGGAGTGTTCACAGATGTAAGTGACGGATTTGGCAAAATAGGGGTCGCTCATGGCAGGCATGGCGATGAGGAAGTGGCCGGTCAGGTTTACATTTTCCACGCGATCGATTATCTCACAGCTTGATTTTGTATGTCAGCGCCATCCGCCTGCAGGTAGCCGGTGACTTCCAGGCCGAAACCGACCATGCTGGGCATCTTGCGCGGGGTGGCCATCAGTTTCATGCGGCGCACGCCGAGATCCAGCAGGATCTGCGAGCCTATGCCGTAGTTGCGCAAGTCCTGACGCGGGCGTACCGGCAGGTCGGCATGCTGGATGCGCTCCACCAGATCGGCGCCGTCTTCATTGTGATGCAGCAACACCATCACCGCACATTCTGCCTGCTGCATCACTTCCAGCGCTTTAAGCGTGTTCCAGGAGTGGCTGCGGCTGCTGCTGTCCAGCAGGTCGAACACGGACAGCGGCTCGTGCACGCGTACCAGTACTTCCTGATCGGGCGAAGGTGTGCCCTTGATGAGCGCCAGATGGGTCTCGTTGGCGATCTGGTCGGCATAGGCGATCAGCCGCATCTCGCCATACGGCGTGACCACGGTACGCTCGGCGGCGCGTGTCACCAGACTTTCCGTCTGGTTGCGGTAATGGATCAGGTCAGCGATGGTGCCGATCTTGAGGCCGTGCGTCTGGGCAAACGTGATCAGATCCGGCAGACGGGCCATGCTGCCGTCGTCCTTGAGTATCTCGCAGATCACCGAAGCAGGCTCCAGCCCGGCCAGTGCGGCCAGGTCGCAACCGGCTTCAGTGTGACCGGCACGAACCAGTACACCGCCGTTCTCGGCGGTCAGCGGGAAGATGTGGCCAGGACTGACGATGTCGCGCGCTGTCGCGTGCTTGCTCACGGCAGCCTGGATGGTGCGGGCGCGGTCTGCTGCGGAGATGCCGGTGGTGACGCCTTCTGCTGCTTCTATCGACACAGTGAAGTTGGTGCGCATGCTGCTGCCGTTCTTTTGCACCATGGCGGGTAGCTTGAGCTGGCGACAGCGGGCTTCGGTCAGTGTCAGGCAGATCAGGCCGCGGCCGAAGCGTGCCATGAAGTTGATATGTTCTGGTGTGGCGAACTGGGCCGCCAGCACCAGGTCACCCTCGTTCTCGCGGTCTTCTTCGTCGACCAGGATGACCATGCGGCCATTGCGGATGTCCTCGATGATCTCTGTGGTCGGGCTGATCGGCAGGCTGGAATGGTTCGCTGACATCAGGCGCTATCCCCGTTGTTGTCCTGTTCCCATTCGGCCATGCGCTGCACATAACGTGCGATCAGGTCGATCTCCAGGTTCACACGGCTGCCTACGCCCAGTGTTTGCAATGAGGTGACCGACAGGGTGTGCGGGATCAGGTTGACGCTAAAGGTGTCCTTTTCGACCTGATTCACGGTCAGGCTGACACCATCGATGGTGATCGAGCCTTTGACCGCGATGAAGCGTGACAGCAGGTTGGGTGCGCGCACTGCCAACAGCATGCAGTCACCGACAGGCTCGAAGCGTACGATCTGCCCGATGCCATCCACGTGGCCGCTGACCAGGTGACCGCCCAGCCTGTCGTTGAAGCGCAGTGCTTTTTCCAGGTTGACCGCACGCGGTGCGTCCAGGCCCACGGTACAGTTCAGCGATTCGCGCGACACATGCACCTTGAACGAGGCCGCATCGAAAGCTGTCACGGTCAGACATACGCCGTTGACGGCGATGCTGTCACCCAGTTGTACATCTGCCATGTCCAGCGCGCCGACTGTGATATTGAGTTGCACGTCGTCCCCGACCGGGGTGACCTGCGCTATTTGGCCGACGGCCTGTACGATTCCAGTAAACATGGTTCGAATTTTAGCAGAGCTGGGTGGCGTGGGCGTGATTAGAACGCAGTGCGCACCAAACCACCTTCGGCGCGGATAGTGGCGCCGTTGATGATGGCGGCGCGTGCGCTGCAGATAAAGGTGACGATGTCGCCGATCTCCCTGGGGTCGATCAGGCGTCCGATCAGTGAGGTCGGGCGATTTTCCGCGATGAAGCGGCGCTGCGCTTCAGCCGGAGCGGTACCCGGAAATACGTCCTGGATGAATTTCTCCACATTGTCGGTCAGGGTCGGGCCGGGCAGCACCGCATTGACGGTCACCTGTGTGCCTTTGGTCAGCTCGGCCAGCGAACGCGAAATGCCTAGCTGCATGGTTTTGGTGGCGCTGTAATGCGCCATCTCGGGCGCTGGGCTGAGGCCCGATTCGCTGGAGATGAATACCACGCGCCCGCTATCCTGCTGGAGCATGCCCTGCAGGTAATGGCGCGCCAGACGCACACCGCTCATGATGTTGACTTCGAACAGGCGCTGCCAGTCGGCATCGCTTTCCTCAAAGAAGCCCACGGCTTCGTAGATACCCAGATTATTGACCAGAATGTCCGCCTCTGGCAGTTGGCTGATGAGGGCGGCGCAGCCCGCTTCAGTACCTGCATCGGCGGCGATGCCCAGCAGCCTGGCATCAGGCTGGTCAGCCCGAATGTTGGCGATGGCCTGATCCACACTGGCCTGGCTGCGGCCGTTGATGACCACCTGCGCGCCTTCGGCGGCAAGTGAGCGTGCGATTTCGAGGCCGATGCCGCCAGAAGAGGCGGTCACCAGGGCAGTTTTGTTTTGCAGATCGAGTTGCATAATGAACCTTTTGGCTGAGTTAAGTCGTATGGGTGATGCCTTCAATGATGGGGGCTGTTCGGGGTGATGCAAGTCTCACCTTTTACTGAATCTATTTTTCAGGCAAGCCTGTTAGAATCTGCGCATGTCACTACCCTACGAACTCCTGATCGGCTTGCGCTACACCCGCGCCAAGCGCAACAACCATTTCATCTCCTTCATTTCCATGACCAGCATGGTCGGTATCGCGCTAGGTGTGGCGGCGCTGATCGTGGTGTTGTCGGTGATGAACGGCTTTCAGCATGAGCTCCGCTCGCGCATCCTGAGTGTGGCCTCGCACATGGAGATCAACGAGCCGAACGGCGGCTTGCAGAACTGGCCCGCGGTGGCGGCCAGTGTCACCGGGCAGCCACATGTGCTGGGTTCCGCACCTTATATATGGGCACAAGGCATGCTGGCCAACGGGTCGGCGGTGCGCGGCACCATCGTACGCGGGGTGTTGCCGGCCTCGGAGCGCAATGTGGCGGAGCTGGATGAGCACATGAAGCTGGGCAGGCTGGATGATTTGCGGCCGGGTGAGTTCAACATCATCCTTGGTCTGGAGCTCAAGCAGGCGCTGGGGGTGGAAGTGGGTGACAAGGTCACGGTGATGGCCCCGCAGGGCCAGTTCACGCCCACCGGGGTGTTGCCGCGTATCAAGCAGTTCCGTGTGGTGGGTGTGTTCGAAGTGGGGATGTATGACTACGATGCGGGCTTGGCGCTGATCCACATGGACGACGCTGCCGCCCTGTACCGCATGGGTGACTGGGTGTCCGGCCTGCGTCTCAAGCTGGATGACATGTTCCAGGCGCCGCGCGTGTCCGAACAGCTGGTGACACATCTGGGCAGCATGGGCAGTTACACCATCCGTGACTGGACGCAACAGCATGCCAATTTCTTCCGCGCCATCCAGATGGAGAAGCGCGTGATGTTCATCATCCTGACGCTGATCGTGGCGGTGGCTGCCTTCAATATCGTGTCTACGCTGGTGATGGCGGTGACGGACAAGCGTGCAGACATCGCCATCATGCGCACGTTCGGTGCCAGTCCGCGCAGCATCATGCAGATCTTCATGGTGCAAGGGGCCCTCATCGGCATCATCGGTACTTTGTTCGGTGTGTTCTTCGGCGTGTTGCTGGCGCTGAACGTGGAAACCATCGTGCCCATGATAGAACGGGCCATCGGCTCGCAATTCCTGGCCAAAGACGTGTATTACATCAACGACCTGCCTTCCAGGTTGCAATGGATGGATGTGTGGGTGATCGCCGGCATGTCAGCTTTGCTGAGTCTGCTGGCGACACTGTATCCAAGCTGGCGTGCTGCCAAAACCAACCCGGCCGAGGCCTTGCGCTATGAATAGTCCTGACGAGATCCTGGCCTGTAGCGGCCTGAGTAAGACCTATGCAGGGCTGGATGTTTCGGTGCTCAATGGTATCGACCTGCATGTGGCGCATGGCGAGCAGGTGGCGATCGTGGGCACCTCCGGCTCAGGCAAGAGTACCCTGCTGCATTTGCTGGGCGGGCTGGATAGCCCGAATGCCGGTAGCGTGCGCATCGTGGGCCAGAACGTCGCCACACTGAGCGAACAGCAGCGCGGACAACTGCGCAACAGCGCACTGGGTTTTGTGTATCAGTTCCACCATTTGCTGCCGGAATTCACGGCGCTGGAGAACGTCGCCCTGCCCTTGCTGATCCGGCGTGTGTCGCGCAAGCAGGCCACCGAACAGGCGGCCGAAGTGCTGCGTCAGGTGGGCTTGGGGCATCGCATGGAGCATATGCCGGGCGAGATGTCAGGTGGCGAACGCCAGCGTGCTGCCGTGGCGCGCGCGCTGGTCACCAGGCCGCGCTGCATCCTGGCGGATGAGCCCACAGGCAATCTGGATCGTCATACCGCCGACAGCGTGTTCGACCTGTTGTTGACGCTGAACCGCGAGCAGGGCGTGAGTCTGGTCGTGGTCACCCATGATCTGGCACTGGCCGCCAAGATGCAGCGCCAGTATCGTTTGCAGGACGGAATCCTCACTCAAACCAGGCCTTAGGCATGCAGCTTATCCCCGGCGCGCTGATGTTTGTCTGCGGTGTCTGGGGTTTGCAGCAGCAAGCCGAGCTGCCAGGCTTGCCATCGCTGGCGTTTGCAGTCGGTCTTGGCCTGTTGCTGTTGCTGGTGTTGACGCGGCGAGCTGCTGCAAGCCGGCCAGTCAGTGACCGCTGGTTTTCCTTTGTTTACCCCTCGTTTTTCATCAAAGCGCTCTGTTTGCTGCTGGCATTCCTTGCCGGTTTCAGTTGGGCTGCCATTGCTGCACACAGTCGCTTGTCAGATCGCCTGGAGTCAGCTTGGGAAGGGCGTGATATCAGCCTGATTGGTGTGGTGGCCAGCCTGCCACAGTCGCATGCACGCGGTCAGCGCTTTGTGTTTGACGTGGAGCAGGTGTTGACGCCAGGCGCACACCTGCCGGGACGTGTGCTGTTATCCAATTATCAAGTCAGTCGATCCAGCGCATCGCCGCAGGTCATGCAGGCTGCACAGCGCTGGCAATTGACGGTAAGGCTTAAGCAAGCGCATGGCAATTACAATCCGCACGGTTTCGACTACGAGGCCTGGTTGTTGCAGCAGAATCTGCGTGCAACTGGGTATGTGCGGCATCAGCCTGCTCCGCAATTGCTTGAATCGCGCGTGTGGCAACCCGCTTATCTGCTGCAGGCAGTACGTGAGCAGTTGCGCCAGAGCATGCAGCAGGTGCTGGCAGGGCGTGCCTATGCCGGGGTGCTGCAGGCGCTGGTGATAGGCGATCAAGGGGTCATTCCGGCAGAGCAGTGGCAGTTGTTCTTGCATACCGGCACCAATCACCTGATGAGCATCTCCGGCTTGCACATCACCATGTTGTCCGGGCTGGTGTTTGCATTGTGTTATGCAGGCTGGCGGCGCAGCCCGCGGCTGTGTTTGCATTTGCCAGCGCTAAAGGCCGCCACGCTGGCCGGAGCACTGGCCGCACTGGCGTATACCTTGATCGCGGGCTTTTCCATCCCTTCCCAGCGCACGCTGTATATGTTGCTGGTGTTTGCTGCCGCCTTATGGCTGGGGCGTGGTCTGGGGTTGTCTGCGGTATTGACGCTGGCCTTGCTGGTGGTGGTGCTGATCGACCCCTGGGCAGTGCTGGCGCCCGGGTTCTGGCTGTCATTTGGTGCAGTCGCCGTCATCGGCTATGCCTTGCATGGGCGTTTGCGTAGCGCGCACTGGCTGAAACAATCGTTGTGGTCACAATGGGCTGTCACGCTGGGTTTGCTGCCTATGCTGCTGTTGATGTTCAATCAGCTGTCAGTGGTGGCGCCGCTGGCGAATCTGTTTGCCATTCCGCTCATCAGCCTGGTGGTGGTGCCACTGGCCTTGCTGGGCGCATTCCTGCAGCTGGACTGGCCTTTGCTGCTGGCGCATGCGCTGTTGGATTGGGGTATGCAGCTGCTGGAAGTGTTGGCGAGCTTGCCTGTGAGTCTTTGGGCCCAGGCCGCGCCACCATTATGGAGCGTGCCGCTGGCGCTACTGGGCATGGGTTGTTTGTTGTTGCCGCGGGGTGTGCCGCTGCGCTGGCTGGGGCTGGTGCTGTGCCTGCCACTGTTTTTATCAGCGCCACCACGCCCTGCGAACGGGGCGATGCAAGTGGTCATGCTGGACGTGGGGCAGGGTACCGCCGTGCTGGTGCGTACGGCTGGACATGCGCTGCTGTATGACACCGGGCCGCGCTTTTCCGAAGAGGCGGATGCGGCCAGCCGCGTCATTTTGCCGTACTTGCGGGGCGAGGGGGTGCAACATCTGGATGGATTGGTGGTCAGTCACGATGACAGTGATCACAGCGGTGGCATGCAGACTTTGCTCGAGTCTCTGCCGGTTAGTCGAGTTTGGAGTTCTTTGGCTGTTGTGCCCAGGGGAGTCAGGCACCAGCCTTGCCGGGCTGGGCAGGTCTGGAACTGGGATGGTGTACGTTTCGAGATGCTCCATCCAGCGCGGTCGGTAGAGGCGGCGACCAAAGATAACGACCGTAGCTGCGTATTGCGCGTCAGTCATGTGGCAGGCCGCTTGCTGCTGGCGGGTGATATCGAGCGTCGTGCGGAGATGCAGCTGCTGGAGCAAGATGCGTCCTTGTTGGCGGCGGATGTGCTGCTGGTGCCACATCACGGCAGTGGTACGTCTTCGACCACGGCGTTCATCGAGGCGGTCAATCCGGCGTTTGCGCTGGTCAGCGCGGGTTACCGTAATCGTTTCGGACACCCCAAGCCAGACATCGTGGCCAGATATGTGCATGCTGGCCGTCATGTTTACCGTACCGACCAGCATGGTGCAGTGTTGGTGGATTTCGATGCTGACGGGATACGGCTAAGTGGATGGCGGCAACAGCGCCCGCGCTACTGGCATGCTTCTGCTGTTATCGCGCAATGAGTACGGGTAGCGTGCTTGCTGAATCGGGGTTCACACGCTAAAGTAACGCCACTTTAGCGCTTATCGAGGAGTTGTTCCGTGTGGGAAATTATTAAGGCAGCAGGCTGGCCGATCTGGCCGCTGATTTTTGCCTCGGTGGTGGCGGTGGCTATCATCCTCGAGCGTCTGTGGGCATTGCGTACCAGCTCGGTCGCGCCATCCAATCTGCTGGATGATGTGCAGCGCAGTTTGCGTGACGGCAAGATCAGTCAGGATGGCATCGCCAAGTTGCGTCATCACTCCCTGATGGGAGAGATCTTCGCCAGTGCCTTGAATAACCTCGATTCGTCGCGCGAGATCATGAAGGAGGCGATCGAAGAAACAGGCCGCTCGGTGGCGCACAAGCTGGAACGTTATCTGAACACCTTGGGCACCATTTCTACCGTTGCGCCGTTGCTTGGTTTGCTGGGCACCGTGATCGGTATGGTCGAGCTGTTTGGTGCGTTCACTGAAAATGGCCATGATGTTGCTCAGTTTGCTCGTGGCATCTCGGTGGCGCTCTACAACACGGCAGGCGGTATCGTGGTGGCGGTGCCCGCCATGATTTTCTACCGTTATTTCCGTGGCAAGGTGGATGGCTACATCGTCGAGATGGAGCAGCAGGCCATCAAGCTGGTGGAAATCATTCATGGCGAGCGTAAATAGACATGAATTTTCAACGCGGCAAACGCCATGAAGAGCTGGAGATGAATCTGGTGCCGTTGATCGACGTGCTGCTGGTCATCATCATTTTCCTGGTCGTCAGCACCACGTTCTCGCGCATGAGTGAACTGCAGATCAATCTGCCTTCTGCAGAAGCGACACCGCAGCAGAACAAGCCTGAACTGGTCAATGTCGATCTGGATGCGGCAGGTAACTACCAGGTCAACGGCACCAATGTGGCAAGCCCCACTGTCGCTGCCATCAGCGCGGCCTTGCGCACGGCAGCCGGTGAACAGAAAGAGCCGACCATCGTGATCAATGCGGATGGTGCCAGTAATCACCAATCTGTCATCAATATCATGGAAGCGGCACGTGCCGCTGGTTACAGCCGTATCACCTTTACCACACAGATCTCTTCCGGCTCTTAAACCTGTTCTGGTTTATTGGTTTTGCAGTTCTGCATGCGCGGACTGCTGCCCGTTCGTTTTTAGTCTAACCATCGACAACTCGATGGTATTTGAGAGAAATTCACGCCCTTATGGAAGTTTCAACCCTATATAACGCCAAAAATCTGTATCTGCGCTTGCTGCGCTATACCGGGAAGTTCTGGGTGGTGTTTGCTGCAAGTATTGTCGCGTTGATCATTCTTTCCGCTACCAATACCGGCTTTCTGGCGACCATCAAGATGGTCACGGACCAAGGGTTCGTCAATTTTGATTCGGATACGTCACATTATTTGCCGCTGATGTTGTTCGGTCTGCTGGCGATACGCGCAATTGCCGGTTTTGTCGCTGCATTCGGTATGCGCTGGGTTGGTCGCCGAGTGATTGAAGCCTTGCGTGTTGATGCATTCAAAAAGCTGATGACATTCCCGGTGAGTTTTTTTGATGCCCAGTCTGCTGGGGTAATCACTTCCAAGCTGACTTACGATACTGAGCAGATCTCCAAAGCAGCTACCAATGTTGCGGTCACGGCGGTACGTGACAGCCTGACCATTTTGGGCATGGTCGGCTATATGCTGTATCTGGACTGGAAGCTCACCATGATTTTTATGATCATGGCGCCTGTGATGGCCATCTACCTCAAAGTCATGACCCCGAGGCTGCGCGCCGCCAGTCGTGTGGTACAGGATTCGATGGGTAATTTGACTCAGGTGATTGAAGAGGCGGTTTCTGGTCAGCGTGTCGTCAAGATTTTTGGCGGTGGGGAATACGAGAACGCCAGATTCTCGCAGGTCGCAGGCGTTAATCGACGTATCCATATTCGCCTCGCCCGTCTGGCATGTTTGAATAGTATGGTCATTGAAATACTGGCGGGAGTCGCGCTTGGTCTGGTGGTTTACTATGCAATAGGTAAATTCACAGCTGGCGAATTCGCTGCTTTTATTGGCGCGCTGCTGATGCTGATCGCGCCAATCAAGAACCTGACCAGCATGAACGAGGATCTGCAGGTAGGACTCGCCGCCGCTGACAGTGTGTTCAGGCTGATCGACTCACCTGCCGAAGTGGATGATGGCGTTGCGGTCATGCTGGCATCGAAAGGGGCGATCGAGTTTCGGGACATTGGCCTGCGCTACGAAAATGCCAAACGGTCTGCGCTCAGCCATCTTAGTTTTCATATTCAGCCCGGTGAAAAAGTGGCATTGGTTGGCCGCTCCGGTGGAGGCAAGACCACGCTCATCAACTTGCTGCCACGATTTTATGAATTTCAGCAAGGTGAGGTTTTGCTGGATGGCGTAGACATTCGATCCCTGTCACTACGTCAATTACGCCAGCAATTTGCACTGGTCAGTCAGGATGTGATCCTGTTCAACGACACGGTGTTCAACAATATTGCCTATGGCGTGTTGCGCGATGCGAGTGAGGAGCGTGTGATTGCAGCAGCCAAGGCTGCGCATGCCTGGGAGTTCATTCAGCAATTGCCTAACGGCTTGCAAAGCGAGATCGGCGACCGTGGTGTGCGCCTTTCCGGAGGCCAGCGCCAGCGTTTGGCCATCGCGCGTGCCATCCTTAAAGATGCCCCTATCCTGTTGCTGGACGAGGCAACTTCTGCGCTGGATACCGAATCCGAGCAGCATGTACAAGCTGCGCTGGATGAGTTGATGCGTAACCGTACCACACTGGTCATCGCGCACCGACTGTCCACCATCGAGAACGCTGATCGCATTCTGGTGATGGAGCAGGGCAATATCATCGAGTCCGGCAGTCATGCCGAGCTCATGCAGCTAGGTGAACATTACGCCAAGCTGTACCGTAAACAGTTCCACTGACAAGCCATGGAAATCTGGCTGCAGCAGCAGTGGCGTGGTATTTCCGTATGGCATCTGCTGCTGATCCCGCTTTCCTGGTGTTTTGCCTTGATCGTTGCTTTAAGGCGCTACGCTTACCGCCTTGGTCTGCTTAAGTCATATCGTTTGTCGGTGCCAGTGATCGTCGTCGGCAATCTGACCGTTGGCGGTGCTGGCAAGACACCTGCGGTCGTGTGGTTGGTCCAGCGCTTGCGCGAGCAGGGGTTCTATCCCGGTGTGATCAGTCGTGGTTATGGTCGTGACTCAGGGCAGGTGCTGCCGGTCATGGCGGACAGTCAGGCTGCCAGTGTAGGCGACGAGCCACTATTGTTGGCGCGTCGTGCCGCCTGTCCGGTCTGGGTCGGCGCTCAGCGCGCTGCCACTGGCGCAGCACTGCTGGCAGCCCATCCGGAATGTGATGTGCTGATCAGTGATGATGGTCTGCAGCATTACGCTCTGCAGCGCGATGTGGAGATAGTCGTGGTCGATGGTGAACGCCAGTTCGGGAATGGTTGCTTGCTGCCTGCTGGCCCGTTGCGCGAACCGGTGCGTCGTCTGCGCGATGCTGATCTCGTTTTATATAATGGTCTGTGTAATGGAGCTGCTCACCCGGGCGCTTATACCATGCGCTTGCAAGGCGACCAGTTCATCAATCTGCAACAATCACAACAGTGTCGATCAGCTTCCGACTTTATCGGCGTGCCATTGATGGCGGTGGCGGGTATTGGCAATCCGGAACGTTTCTTTAGCCATTTGCGCAGCCTGGGTCTTGTGTTTGAATCACGTGCGTTTGCAGATCATCATGCTTTTGTCGTTGACGATTTGGCATTCGAGTCAACGGGAGTCGTGCTGATGACGGAGAAGGATGCGGTCAAGTGTGCAGCCTTCGCACAGTCGAACTGGTGGTATCTGCCCGTGCAGGCAGAGATCGAGGGTGATTTTCTCGGTCAGCTATTGAATCAATTAAGGAGTCGATGTGGATAACAAATTACTGGAAATATTGGTGTGCCCCTTATGCAAGGGACCGCTTCATTATAAAAAAGCGGTGCTGGAGTTGATTTGCAAACCCTGTCGCCTGGCATTTCCGGTGCGTGATGACATTCCGGTGATGCTGGAAGATGAAGCGCGCCGCCTGCCTGGTGAAGAAGAGGTCTGATATGGCGTTCCACGTGGTCATCCCCGCGCGCTATGCCAGCAGTCGTTTGCCAGCCAAGCCTTTGCTGGACATTGGCGGCCTGCCTATGGTGGTGCGTGTGGTTGAGCAGGCGCTGTTAAGTGGCGCGGCAAGTGTGGTGGTGGCGACAGATCACGCACGCATCGCGGAAGTGGTTCGTGATCACGGGTATGCGGCGCTGATGACGCGTGAAGATCATGCTTCGGGTACCGACCGTATCGCAGAAGTGGTGGGGGCGTGTGGTTGGGGTGATGACGCCATCGTGGTCAATGTGCAAGGCGATGAGCCCCTGATTGCACCAACATTGATTGCGGATGTGGCGGCAAACCTGGCGGAGCAAGCCGACGCGGCGATCGCGACAGCTTGCCATCCAGTGCATGAGCATGAGGTCATGTTCAATCCGAATGCAGTAAAAGTAGTATTGGATGCGCGTGGCTATGCCATGTACTTCAGTCGTGCGCCTATCCCTTATGCGCGTGATGCCTTTGCCGCTGGTGTGGTCTTGCCTGCGCAGATGCCTGTCTATCGTCATGTCGGTATCTATGCCTACCGCGCTGCCTTCTTGCGTGCGTATGCCAGTCTGGCCCCTGCTGCAATTGAACAGTATGAGGCGTTGGAGCAATTGCGTGCCATGTGGCACGGCTACCGTATCAGTGTTGCTGTCACAGCAGAGGCCCCCGCAGCCGGCGTGGATACGGAAGAAGATCTGCTGCGCGTACGCGCGCTGTTTTCCTGAACCATTTTTTAAATTCTCAGCCGCATGCAAGTGGCTGATGTGTAGCCCTTATCTTGCCTAAGGTGCCTTACATCCCGCGTCTGTACTGGTTTGTTTGCCAGATTCTGGTTGACGCTGCCTTCCGTAGTTTGCTATAGTTTCACCTCTCGACGCAGCACAGGTCGATACGGACGCGGGGTGGAGCAGTCTGGCAGCTCGTCGGGCTCATAACCCGAAGGTCACAGGTTCAAATCCTGTCCCCGCAACCAAAACAGTCGCTAAGTTTTCAGTATGAAATAAATTAGTTGACGACAGAAAGTGGCTCTGTATAATGCGCACCTCTCGTTGCTGAGGCAGCGAGTGAAGCGAAGGCGGCAAGGCTGCTGACGCTGTGTAGTAAGAAGTAAAACTGCTCTTTAACAAGATGAACAACTGATAGGTGTGAGTGCTTGTGGTTGACGCAGTCACCTGATGGTTTGATGGCCCCGGACGCAAGTTTGGCGCTGTTGGATTGCAGACGGATGACACTCAAGATACAAGTGCTTATACCTTGAATGAAACTTTGTAAATCGCTCTGGTCAGCAATGACTGGAGCCGACGCACCTAAGATTCATTTGAGAATTTAAGCCAAAGCGA
>NZ_RJVP01000003.1 GCF_003730115.1 Pseudomethylobacillus aquaticus
GCTCACCCGCACGCGCCGCTTCCACCGCCGCATTCAACGCCAGGATGTTGGTCTGGAACGCAATCCCGTCGATCACGCTGATGATGTCTTCGATCTTGCGCGAGCTGTCCGAGATGCCGCTCATGGTAAGCACCACTTCGCTCACCACCTGGCCACCACGTACCGCCACACCCGACGCCGCCGATGCCAGCTGATTGGCCTGCTTCGCGTTCTCCGCATTCTGCTTCACCGTCGAAGCCAGTTCTTCCATGCTGGAGGCCGTCTCTTCCAGGCTGGAGGCCTGCTCTTCCGTCCGCTGCGACAGGTCGTTGTTCCCCGCCGCGATCTCGTTCGCCGCCGTGTTGATGGTGTCGCCCGCTTCCTTGATCTGAGTGATGATGTCGGCGGTACTGGAGATCAGTGCATTGATGCCACTGCACAAATCAGCGATGTCGCCCGTCTTGTCACTGGTCTCGATATGTTGTGTAAGGTCACCCGCTTTGGCTGCGGCGACCACTGCCTGCGTCTCTTCCACGGCTTTGACCAGTGCACGCTGTGCCTGCACTGCGGCGGTGATGTCAGAAGCGAACTTGACGACCTTGACCACCTTGCCTGTGACGTCCTTGATGGGGTTGTAGGAAGCTTGCAGCCAGACCTCGCGCCCACCTTTGGCAAAGCGCTGATACTGACCTGCGTAGAATTCACCATGCCCCAGTCGTTCCCAGAAAGCACGGTATTCAGCACTATTACGGTAAACCGGATCAACGAATGTGCTGTGATGCTGGCCGATCGCTTCGGCCTCGCTGTAGTCCATCAACCGCAGGAAGTGCTCATTGACACGCGTCACCTTGCCATCTGGTGTGAACTCGATCACCGGCTGGTTGGCGTTGATGGCGGCCAACTGGCTGCTGTAATCCTGGTTGAGCGCCTCCTGTGCACGGATGGTGGTGACATCGGCCCATTCCAGGATGTTGCCTTCATAGTTGCCCTGCGCATCGAAGCTGGCCCCCACATTCAGTGCGAACTTGAGGTCACCCACCTTGATGTCGGTGCGATAAGGCAGATTCTTCGGATCTGCCAGCAGATTGCGCTGGTGTGACGGGTTCTTGTGGAACATGTCGATGCAACTGCCGATGATCTTGGCCGGGTCGAAGGTAGGCCAGATCTTGCGGAAGTTATCGGCATTCTTTTGCAACATGGATTTGGTGGTATCGTTGACGTAGGTCACCACAAAATCGCGGTCCACCATCATGATGGCCGTGCTGGTATTGCGAATGGCCGCTTCCAGCCGTAGCGAAACGCGGCGTGACTGCATCTCGTCTGTGGCACATACGGCATACTTGACCACCTTGACCACCTTGCCGGTCTTGTCTTTGATCGGGTTGTAGGAGGCTTGCAGCCAGATCTCGCGCTTGTCCTTGGTGTAGCGCTGATAGTAGCCGGTGTCATGTTCACCACGCGCCAGCTTGTCCCAGAAGGCACGGTATTCGTTGCTGACCCTGTGTTCAGGGGAGACGAACAGACTATGGTGCTGCCCCAGGATTTCATTCAACTGATAGCCGGAGGCCTTGAGGAAATTGTCATTGGCATGAATGATCCTGCCATCGGGCGTGAAGTGGATCACTGACTGAGTGTTGCTGATCGCAGCGATCTGACCGGCATAGTCGATGTTCTCCAAGGCCTGCGAGCGCTCAGCCGTCACATCACGCCATTCCAGCACGTTGCCGATGTAGTTGCGCTTGGCATCGTAGCTGGCGGTGATGTGCAGGGTAATGGTGAGCTTGCCCACCTTGATGTCAGTCTTGTAAGGCAGATTGGCAGGGTTGGCCAACAACTGGCGCTGATGTGCGGGGTTCTTGTGGAACACATCAATGCAGGTGCCGATGATGCGGCCTGGATCAAAACTCGGAAACGCCGAGCGGAATTCTTCAACCGCGTCGTTGAACAGTCGCTTGGACGATTCATTGACATAGGTGACCATAAAATCACGGTCCACCATCATGATGGCAACCGAGCTTTGATCCAGTGCACCTTTAACGGCCGTCTGGGTATTTTTCGCCTTGCGGCTGAAGAGTTGTTTAAACATGTCGCATGCTCCTGAGAAACGAGTTCTGTCAATGATCTGGATTAAAGCGGATAGGCCGCCAGCCATGAAGCCCACAGCACCAGCGCCTGGCCGATGGCATGCAGCGTGTCGTGTAATGTCTTCATGGTGGTGCTCCTTGTGATGTCGCGGTTGTAATAGCGCTCGTGGTGCAATACCGGCTTAATGCACCGTCACGCTGTCGAGCAGTTCCATCTCCTGGCTGCCCATCAGTCGTTCGATGTCCACCAGAATCAGCATGCGTTCTTCCACCGTGGCCAGCCCCAGGATGTACTGGGTGTCGATACTGCTGACCAGTTCTGGCACATTGCGGATGTGTTCTTGTTGCAAAGCCATCACGTCGGAGACACCATCCACCACGATGCCGACCACGCGGCCGCCCAGGTTGAGGATGATGACCACGGTGAATTCGTCGTACTCGATCTTGCCGAGATTGAATTTGATGCGCAGGTCCACGATGGGCACGATGCGGCCACGCAGATTGACCACCCCCTTGATGAAGGCTGGCGTGTTGGCGATCTTGGTCACCGTGTCATAACCACGAATCTCCTGCACCTTGAGGATCTCGATCCCGTAGGATTCTTCCCCAAGTACAAAGGTCAGGTATTCGCCCGCGACACTGGGCGTGGTGCTGGCAGCCGTTGCCATGCTGGTGGCGGTCATTGCGTGTACTCCTTGGTCTGTGGTGGCCTGCTGGCATAGGCTGCAGCACCGGTGATGTAGTTATGGCTTTGCCCCATCTGGATGATGGCGGGCACGTCCAGGATCAGCGCCACCGAGCCATCGCCCATGATGGTGGCGCCGGAGATGCCGCGTACACGGCGGTAGTTGGTTTCCAGGCTCTTGATGACCACCTGCTGCTGGCCGACCAGACCGTCCACGAACAAGGCCGATTTGCGGCCTTCGGCCTCGATCAGCACCAGCACGCCCTGGGTCGGGTCGGTGATGTCCGTGTCATGGTTGAACAGGCTGTGCAGCGCGATGATGGGCAGGTATTCGCCGCGCACATGCACCATGCGGCCTTCACCGGTCACGGTCTTGATGTCCTGCGCGCGCGGTTGCAGGGTCTCCACGATGAGGTTGAGCGGGATCACATAGATATTGCTGCCCAGCGACACCGACATGCCATCCAGGATGGCCAGTGTCAGCGGCAGCGCGATAGAGATGGTGGTGCCCAGGCCAGGCACGGAGCGGATCTCCACCGTGCCGTTCATGGCGGTGATATTGCGCTTGACCACGTCCATGCCCACGCCACGGCCGGACACATCGGTGACCGCTTCTGCGGTGGAGAACCCAGGCGCGAAAATCAGCTGATACACCTCGGCATCGCTCATGTTCTCGCTGACCGGCAGGCCGTTCTGCTGCGCTTTGGCGAGCAGGCGTTCCCGATTGAGGCCGGCACCATCGTCAGTGACTTCGATGACGATGCTACCGCCCTTGTGCGCCGCCGACAGGGTCAGTTGTCCGGTCTCGCTCTTGCCGCGTGCACGGCGCTGTTCAGGCAGCTCGATACCATGATCCACGCTGTTACGCACCAGATGCGTGAGCGGGTCCACGATGCGTTCGATCAGGCCTTTATCCAGTTCGGTGCTAGCCCCCTGGGTGACCAGTTCCACCTTCTTGCCCAGCTTGCCCGCCAGATCGCGCACCATGCGCGGAAAGCGCGAGAACACGAAATCCATGGGCATCATGCGGATGGACATCACCGCTTCCTGCAAGTCACGCGTGTTGCGCATGAGCTGGCCGGCACTGTTGATCAGACGCTCATGCTGCACTGGATCCAGCGCCGCGATGCGCTGCTCTATCATGGCTTGCGTGATCACCAGTTCGCCCACCAGGTTGATGAGCTGATCCACCTTCTCTACCCCCACGCGGATGGAGGTGGTCTCGGCGGTGGATGCCGCCTTTTCGTTGTCCTTTTTGACCGGTTTGTCGCTGAGCTTGTCTGTACTTTTTTGAGTGCTGATTTCAGTGTTTTTTTCTGGCTGCCGGGTTGTGCGTTGCGCAGCCTCCACTGCCGCTGGCAAGGGGGTCTCGTCACCTATCATGGTGGTGACCACCGCGTCGGGATGCGGGGTGAACGGCGCAAAGAAGCCATAGCCCTCTTCCACCTTGTCCTGCTCCAGCGTCTCGAACAGGCCATATCCCACTTCCTCCTGCACCTCCACACCTGATTTGCTCTTGGTATCGGCCCTGGCTTCCAGGCCGACTTCGATATCATGCTGTGCTGCTGCAGCGACTGCCTCAAGCGCCGGCATGTCCTCGCGGCTGACCCGCATCTGGTCCACATCGATCACGAAAGAGCAGATGGACAGGATGTCATCGGCGCTGGAATCGGTATCCAGCAGCCACTGGCTGCGGCCATCGGCCAGCACATGCTGACTCACGCTGCCCAGCAGGCCCAGTTCGTCACGCAGGTTGCGGTCATCACGCTCATTGAGCACAGGCAGATCAAGACAGAAGCGCGTCAAACCCGGAGCGGCAGGGGGCATGGCGCTGACCACTGCGGCAGGCGCTGCAACAGGCGCCGTCAGGGTGGGCACTGGCGCGATCGCCACGCCTTCCGACAGCCCCTTCAGCATCATGGTCACGTCGGCCACCTGCTCGGGGTCCACGGCAGTGGCCAGCCTGTGGCCATCCAGCTGCATCTTGAGCACGTCCTTGGCGGCCAGGAAAGCATCCACATGTTCGGCAGTGAGTGCCATCTCCTGCTTGCGGATCTTGTCCAGCAGGTTCTCCAGCACGTGGGTGATCTCGGCCATGTCCATCATGCCGAAAGTGGCTGCGCCACCCTTGATGGAATGGGCTGCGCGGAAGATGGCATTGAGGTCTTCCATGTCCGGGCTTTGGATATCCAGGCCCAGCAACAGATGCTCGGCCTCGGCCAGCAACTCGTCCGATTCGTCGAAGAACACTTCGTAGAACTGGCTCATGTCGATGCTCATGACCGGCCTCCTGTATCGATTGGAGTGGCAGGCATCATCAGCCGATCACTTTCTGTACCACTTCGATCAAGCGCTTGGGATCGAACGGTTTGACCAGCCAGCCGTTGGCACCGGCGGCTTTGCCCTTGGCTTTCATCTCGTCGCTGGATTCGGTGGTCAGCATCAGGATAGGCACTTTCTGATAAGAGCCCAGGCCGCGCAGCTGACGGATCAGTGTGAGGCCGTCCATGATGGGCATGTTCTGGTCGGTGAGCACCAGGTCCACGGTCTTCTCCTTGGCCTTGCTCAAGCCATCCTGGCCGTCCACGGCCTCCACCACCTGATAACCCGCCGCCTTGAGGCTGAACGCCACCATGGCGCGTAATGAGCCTGAGTCGTCAACGGTTAAAATCGTTTTTGCCATTGTTGTTTCATCCTGAAGATATGCATCGTTATCGGTTGATCTGGTGTGGCGCTTTAGAACAGCTCCACATCGCCACTGGCCATGTGTTGTTGTTTCACGGACTGTCGCAGGCCACCATTGAGTGCCTGACTCTTGTCGCGCACACGCTCGTGCATGTTGTGCAACAGCAGGCTCAGCGCTTCGTGTTCGTCCGCATGCGGCATCGCCGTCTGGCCGTTCTCCAGCGGCGCGAGCAGGTCGCGCAGACCGTCGATGCGTTTCAGCATGCGGCCTATGAGCTGGCTGGTCATGTCCTGGAACTGCATGGCGGTGATCGCGGCACCCACTTGTGCGCCTATCTCCTCGCGCAACTGCCGTAGCGGTTGTGCGGCTTCGGCCTGCACACCTTGTGCGGCCAGCAGTTCATCCAGCGCCAACTGCTGTGCCGCCACAGCGGCATGGATGGCGTTGAAGCTGGCCGACAGCGTTTCGATGGCCTCGCCCAGCAATAGCGCGGTCTGCTGCAGGTCTGCTTCCACTTCACTGAGGTGCTGGTTGCCGTGGCCGGAGACACCGGTCAGCAACTGTTTCAAGGCTTGTACGGGGATGATGTTCATGGAGTTAAGAATATCCGCACCGGGCTTAGGGCAATCGGAGGATAAGAAGGCGAAACACCGGCTGTTTCATGGTGCTGGCACGGCCATGCCATCCGCAAAGGCATCACCGAAGGCTTCGGCAGAAGGCAGCTGCATGGCGGAAGCATCTTCGATGGCGTTCAGCTCGGCCTTTTTGTTCATGATGATGATGCTGATACGGCGGTTGACCGGGTTGAGCGGGTTGGTCTTGTCGAACAGCACCGCGGACGACAGCCCCACCACGCGCAGCAGCTTGGTCTCGTCCATGCCGCCCTTGACCAGCACGCGACGCGAGGCATTGGCGCGGTCTGCGGACAGCTCCCAGTTGCTGTAGCCCTTCTCGCCATTGGCATAAGCCACCGCGTCGGTATGGCCGGACAGGCTGATCTTGTTGGGCAGACCATTCAGCATCTGGCCGATCTCGGTGAGGATCTCGCGTGCATAGGGCTGCAGCTCGGCCTTGGCAGAAGCGAACATGGGGCGGTTCTGCTCATCCACGATCTGGATACGCAAACCTTCGCTGGTGATGTCGATCAACAGCTGGTTCTTGAACTGGCGCAGTGTGGGGCTGGCGTCGATGGCCTGCTCGATCTTGCGCTTGAGCTGCTGCAGGCGCTCGTTCTCCAGCCGTTCCAGCTCGGCTTGCGCGGCTTTCATGTCGGTCTTTTTGATCTTGACGTCGGAATCGGTCTTGCGTACCTGACCGTCTTTCTTGGTGACATCCTTGCCGCCACCCTTGATGACGATGGCACTGGTGCCGGAGGATTGACCACCCGCCATGGCCGTTTGCAGCGGGGTCTTGAAGTATTCGGCGATGCCTTCCAGATCACCGCGCGTGGTGGAGCCCAACAGCCACATCAGCAGGAAAAAGGCCATCATCGCGGTGACAAAGTCGGCATAGGCGATCTTCCAGGCGCCGCCATGATGGCCAGCGGCAGTGCGCTTGATGCGCTTGACGATGATGGGACGTGCGTCTTCCGCCATGATCAGCTCTTGTTCTTGGCTTGCTTGACGTAGTCTTCCAGCTCAAGGAAGCCGGGGCGCTCGGTGGAATACAGCACCTTGCGGCCGAATTCGACCGCGATGGCCGGCGCATAGCCGTTCAGACTGGCGATCAGGCTGACCTTGATGCACTGCAGCATCTTGCTGGATTCTTCGGTCTTCTGTTCCAGCAGCGTCGCCAGCGGGCCCACAAAACCATACGCCAGCAGGATGCCGAGGAAGGTGCCCACCAGCGCATGCGCGATCATCATGCCCAGTTCGGCCGGTGGGGCACCCACCGATTCCATGGTGTGTACCACGCCCATCACCGCCGCCACGATGCCGAAGGCCGGCAAGCCGTCGCCGATACGGGCGATACAATGCGAAGGCACCAGGCTTTCGTGATGGTGCGTGTCGATCTCGTTATCCATCAGGTTCTCGATCTGGAACGCATCCATATTGCCGGTGACCATCAGACGCAGGTAATCACACAGGAAATCGACCAGATGATGGTCGGCCAGCAGGCGTGGGTATTTCTGGAACAAGGGGCTCTGTTCCGGCGCTTCCACATCGGCTTCGATGGACATCAGGCCGTCTTTACGCACCTTGGCCAGCACTTCGAAGATCAGTGCCAGCAGATCAAGATAAAGTGCCTTGCTGAATTTGGAACCTTTGAGTATCTGGGGCAGCGCTTTCATGGTGGCCTTGATGGACTTGGTGTCGTTACCGACCAGGAACGCACCCAGCGCTCCGCCGCCTATCATCAACAGTTCCAAGGGTTGGAACAATGCCGCCAGATGGCCCCCGGCGAGCGCAAAGCCGCCGAACACCGAACCAATGACCACCAGATAGCCTAGAAATACAAACAATTGACGCCCCCGTTACCCAGTCACTTCTTGATTGCTCACAGCCTAACAAGGCGTGGCTGAGGACTATCCCTGAATGAAACAGGGATTTACCCCTCAGTAACTTGCTTACGGCTTAAACGGGGAAAACTTGAACCGGCGGGGGCCGTTATCAGGCGATGGATCAGAACCGCCAGATATACAGTGCCGGTTTATCCGGCAGCGGGCGCACGGCACAGCTAGGTGCGGGCGCACCGGGGATGTCGAACTCATAACTCACCAGCTGGCTGCCGGCACGCATCTCGCGGCTGGCTTTTTGCCACAAGGCCGGCATGACCGCGGGCGACAGGTAAGCGAACACCAGGTCATAGCGGGCAAAATCCAGCGCCTGATAATCGCCACGCGTGAACGCCGCGGCTGAACGACGCCAGCGGGCGCGCAGCCAGCTCAGCAGCCAGGGCAAAGGCGCGATCTCGATACCGGTGACCCGCGCGCATGGACGCTGCGCCGCCACGTGCATGGCAAGATCACCCAGACCACTGCCGATGTCGATCATGTGCACCTCGCCCTCGGCAGGCAGTAACTGCGTGACCTGACGCCACACCGGCAAACGTGAAGGATAGAACGGCACCTGGGTGCGGTAGGTGGACCAATAGAGCGTGAGGAACAACAGGAACAGCACGAGGTAAAAAGCCGGCGGCAGCCCCAGCTGCTGCACCGTATAGACCCCCAGCGGGAACAGCAGCAGCATGCCACGCCACCACCAGGCCAGCCGCAGCAGACAGGCCAGTGTCAGGGCGATGGCGCCCTGGGCGGCAAGGAACAGTACGGGATGCTGGTCGGGCACGCCGAACAGCAGCAGCATCGCGGCCAGCGCGGCCAGACTGATCAACAGGGCACTGACGGCAGGGCGCAAGCTGCGCCGCTCACGCTGCATGACAGGCTCAGGCCGCGATGTGCCCGGCAGCCTCAACGCCATGCATGTCGGCATTGTGCTGCTCGCGTGCCAGTTTGGTCTTGCCGGCGCGCGACGGGATATGACAGATGCCGCAGACAAAGTCGCTGTTCAGGTCGTAGCTGTCCACCACGAACTGGCCGCTGCAGCAACGGCAAGGGGTGAGTTTCAACATGTGGCTGTCAACAAAACGTACCAGGGTCCAGGCACGCGTGAATGACAACACCGGCTCATGACCTTCGTCCAGTGCGACCTGCTGCTGATACAGCTCATAGGCCTTCATGACCGCCTGGATACCGCTGATACCGGCATGCTTGAGCATGAAATTGTAGATATTGAGGAAGATGGACGCGTGGATGTTCGGCTGCCAGGTCAGGAACCAGTCGGTAGAGAACGGCAGCATGCCCTTGGGTGGCGAGACGCCCTTCAACTCCTTGTACAGTTTGATCAGCTTCTCGCGCGACAAGGTGGTTTGCGATTCCAGCAACTGCAGGCGTGCGCCCAGTTTGATCAGCTGGATGGCGAGTGTGATCTGCTCTGATTCACCGACGATGGTCTTGGTCTTCATGATATCCCCCCGGATAGATACGACTTGAATGCCTGGTGCTAATGCTTGGTGCTAATGCCTGCTGCTCAGGCGAATTCTTCTACGCGCTGATTGGCCATCAGGATCGCGGCCTGCGAGTTGCTCAGTGCGCGGTCTTTCTTGTGGTCAGTCAACATGCCCAGGATCAGCCCGTCTTCGAAACGGAAGCGCGCCAGCATCATGTTGGAACTGGCCAGCTTGAGCAGCTGTGCGGTGCTCAACTGCTCGATCAGGGTAGCGATCTCGGCACTGATGCCCAGGCGGAAGATGGCGGCCGGGCGGTCTGCGCGTACCAGTTGCTGGGCCAGCATCAAATAACTGAGGTTGGCATCACGGATCTCATTGAGGATTTCGTCTTCACGCATGTTATTGCTCCCTGTTCGTCTGTTATCGATCAAATTTGGCGCTGTTGCATGAGACGTACTGTGCGCTTATGACCAAGAAAGCAATATCGGACGACACCGGTATTTTGTGACGGAAGAATGGCGGACGACCTTGTAGGTGTTTGTCCTACAAGCGCGCAAATGGTTGGCACAGCAAGGGGTTGAGATGCCGCAAGGTGAGCACAGAGCGACTCGCTCAATCAGCCCGGCATTTGCTATATTGTGACGCATGCGTCTGGGGTAGCCCTCAGGCTATATCGGCCAGTGCTTTTGTTTCTTTAGGCCGATTATCAAAATAGATTTCAAAACAATCGACATGACCATCAGCGCCCTCGTTAAGCTGACGCGATCCAGTTATGACGCAAGTATGGGATGGTAGAACACATGCAAACCATGGCAAGCCCAATGGCACCACCGGACGAGCTGGAGTTCTGGCTGAGTACGCTGTTCAACGTCAGCGGCAAGGAGATCTACATCATCGACGCGCATAGCCTGCGCTTCGTGCAGGCAAGCGCCAGTGCGCTGAAGCGCTTGCGCCTCAGTCTGCCGCTGCTGCGCGAGATGAGTCCGCAGGATGTGTTCAGCCGCGTGGACGACAACACCCTGCGCACCGTGATGCAGGCACATGCCGACCAGCATCAGGCTTGTGTGCTGATCGAGCGCATCAAACGCCCGTTCGACCGCGACAGCACCGAGCTGCGCTTGTACTACGCCAAGCAGGGCAAGCATGAGGCCCTGCTGGCGCTGGGTCACGACCAGGCCACCGTGCATGCCATGCACGACAGCGAGGAGCGCTTCCAGGCGATCGTGGCCAATATCCCCGGGCTGGTGTTCCAGTGCCGTGTGGGCAGTGACAACCGCATCCAGTTCGATTACCTGAGCCAGGGCTGCAAGGCGCTGCTGGGCTTATCCCCGGACGAGTTGTACCTGGTGCCGGAGCGCTTCGTGAGCCTGATTCTGGTGGATGACCAGATGGATTTCATCACCAGCATGCGCCATGCCGCCAGCGAGCAGCTGAGCTGGAACTGGGAAGGCCGTATCTGGATCGAGGCCTGGCAGGATATCAAGGTGATCAACCTGCGTGCCAGCTTCCGCCGTGGCAATGCCGAAGAAGTACAGTTCGCCGGCATCATGAACAACATCACCGAAAGCAAACGCGAAAAGCTGGAGATCGAACAATCCCATGCACGTCTGGCCGAACTGTCGGCCCACCTGGTCAAAGCGCGCGAGGAAGAGCGTATCCATATCGCCCGCGAGATCCATGACGACCTGGGCGGCAACCTGAGCGCCATCAAGATCGGGCTGATGTCGCTGAAGAACAAACTGAGCGGCGAGCAGGCGCCCGTGCTGCAGCAGCTGGAACGGTTGTCCATGGTGATAGACCAGACCTTCGAATCGGTACACCGTATCGCCAGCGACCTGCGCCCGGATATCCTGGAGCTGGGCATCGTGGCCGCCATCGAGTGGCAGGCGCGCAGCTTTGAGCAGCAGATGGAGACCACCTGCGATTTCAGCTGCAATCAGGAACACATCAAGGTCAGCCCGGAACAGGCCATCACCTTGTTCCGCATCTGCCAGGAAGCGCTGTCCAACATCGCCAAATATGCACAGGCCAGCCAGGTGGATATCCTGCTGCAGCTGCGCGGCGACGAGGTGGTGCTCATCATCAACGACGACGGCATCGGCATTTCGCCGGAAGACCAGCTCAAACAGAACAGCTTTGGTCTGCGCGGCATGATGGAACGCGCCGCCGCCGTGAACGGCAGTTGTGCGATCGGGCCCGGTGTGCAAAAAGGCACACGCGTGCGCGTCACCTTGCCCCTGTCCGCACAGGATGAAAGCTAAACACTTGCATGCGAGGGAATGACGTGACAGCATAGGCCATGTTGATATGGCAAGACGGATCGCTACTCAAGATGGCGACCGCAACCAAAGCAAGCTTAAACAAGCAATACTGTAAAAAAGACCAAGGCAGCGGCCACAGGACATTTTGTCACTGCGCGACCGGGATCGCCAACCAGCACTGACGCGTGGGGAGCGTAACAGAGCATGACAGAGAAAATCCGGGTATTCATCGTGGACGACCATGCCATTTTGCGCACCGGTCTCAAGCAGATACTCAATGAGTCAGATGATGTCTGCGTGATCGGCGAAGCCGATTGCGGCAGCAAAGCGCTACACAGCCTGAGCCAGCTACCCAGCGATGTGGTGCTGCTCGATATCTCCCTGCCTGATCGCAATGGGCTGGAAGTGCTCAAGCTGATCAAACGCGACCAGCCCAAGACAGCGGTGCTGATGCTCTCCATGCACCGTGAAGACCAGTACGCCATCCGCAGCCTCAAGGCCGGCGCCTCCGGTTACCTCAGCAAACAAAGTGCCGACAGCGAACTACTCAACGCCGTGCGCGTGGTGGCCTGTGGCAAGAAATACGTCAGCCCGGAAGTGGCGCAAGCGCTGGCCAACCAGATCGGCGAACCGGAAGACAAACCCCGTCACGAAACCCTGTCAGACCGTGAATTCGAGACCCTGCGACTGATCGCCTCCGGCCTCACTGTCGGCGACATCGCAGAAAAACTCTGCCTGTCGGTCAAAACCGTCAGCATGTACCGCGCACGCCTGCTGGAAAAGATGCAACTGCGCCACAACGCAGAACTCACCCACTACGCCATCCGCAACAACCTCATCGACTAACACCGCTTGGTCTGCGTGTCGGCATAGCACGTACCACGCAACAGCAGCCACTCACTAGCGGTCAGCGCCATCTCGCCAATCTTGCATTGGGGAACATCACTGTGAGGGCTAGCGCGACTCCAATATGCCGACCAACAAGTAGGACGCAATAGCAAAGTGTATTGCGCCGGATCAGCGAATCAATTGAACAAGCCTAGTGCGGCGCAATCATGGGTAGGCGTCGCTATCGAGAGGCAGAGCGAAATAAAAATGGTGTCAGACATTCATGTCACAAGTTTAAGCTCCGCCTTGCCTAGATTTGCTCACGTGCGATGTGACGCTGCGGATCATGGCGGCGACAAACACCGGCTGGCATGCTGCGCTGACTGATTTATTCGGGATGAACGGTGCGCCGATACTCACGGCCTGCTGCATAAAGTCATGCGGTCAGGCTTAGGGGAATGCACTGCGGTCGATCCAGTAGCCAATGACGGCCGCCATCGTGATCAGTGAAAGTTTGTAGAGTGAGATGGGAGTTGCTGCGGGGCTACCTGGTCGATCAGGTACATCAGCAACAGCGTGACCAACAGCCAGTCGGTCATGTGGGGCGGGCGGAATTTAAGTAGGGTTTTCATGGCGCCAGCATAGGCAGCATGAGAGATGAGTCACATTAACGCAGATTAAAATCGAGGTGAGACAGATTTTTAAAGTCCCTCAAACTGCTTGTTCTAAGTTGCAGTTAGGAGCATCGACAGGTACACGCAGTTTGGTGGAAAACACAACCAACTCATTGGCCTTTCGTTTCACTTGCGCTGAATATAACAAGCTGTTTCTGTAAGTGGGATGACCTTTGTATAGCTCTTCAATGCTTGGGACATCATCGTAAGTTAGCATCCAGCGCTGGCCCAATGAAAGGATTACCGTCGATAACGAAGTGTGGTCTTCTGGCTGGAAGTGGTTCAAATACAAAGCCTGGCCTTGTTCGTAGTATGGTGGATCAATATTGATCAAAGATCTTTCAGGAAGAACACTATCCCAATACGACAGACATTCTGAAGCGTCCAGATTGCTCAGCTTTATGACTGATTTATGAATAGCTATTCGGCGAATTTTCCTGCAGATATCTGCTTTGTTAAATCGACAATCAAGTTTGTAATTACCAGCCTGCGACAGGCCTCCGATTACACCACCTTTGAGAATGCCAGAACGATTAGTTCGATTCAAATAAAGGGTGGCGAACCCAAGTTGTAAAGGGTCGTAGGCGTCAGGGTTAGAAAGGATATTACGTTGAGATTGCCATTCCTTGAGATTGATACCCGTACTGTCTATCAGTTTGCAAAGGTCTTCCGGCTGATTCAAGACGCTATTCCAGAAAGCATATATTGCTGGATCCAGATCGTTGATCCAAAGCTCGGCTGCCCATCCACTGAACAGAAGTTCTAAGCCAAGGCCAGATCCGCCTGCAAAAGGCTCTGCATAGACGCATTTGCGGAGATCATTTTCAATAATGATATCTCTGAGCAAAGGGAAAAGTTGCGTCTTTCCCCCCGGATAACGTAGCGGGCTATGTGTGACGGGCATAATGCAAGCAGGATAATCAATCGGAGCAGACTTGCACAGACCTAGTTACCATGATCCAACATGAAAATTAATGCGGCTCTCCAAGTATCAAATTTAGAAAGCAATTCCCGCTTAGTTGGAATGTGACTACCATGTACTGCGCTCCCGAGCGCAGATAGGCTATGACCTATCATAGGATTTGATGCTGCCTGCCCAAGTACTTGAGTTACGCCTCGATCTGCATTTAAAGTAGTAGCTAAGTCACGGGCGTGCTCAGTTATTTTCTGATCAGTAAGATTCGCGCCTTTAGCAATCTTATTATTGCTAAGCAAAAACCGTATCATTACTCGCTCAACGAAAGCCCTCAGCAGGTAATTCGCTGAGAACTCATGTCCATCTACTGGCAGCCGTCTCATTTCAGTCAGCAACCTAATTAATACCTTATCGTCAGGTGCTTTCACCACAAAACTGGTATCAACTAGATAGACCCTACTGCTTGGGTCCGCTGTGCTGCGCCTTTGACTAGTTTTATTGGAATTAGGCTGTTCATCAGACTTTTCGGTATTGGCATTATCACTTTGGTGGACGCCAGTATTATTTGCATCTGATTGCGAATCTGACGGTTCATGAAAAACGATTTCACTTGGAGGTCCTGGCGGTAAGCGAACTGAAGATGGCCTGACATTTCGAGTTGCGAACTCAACTGCGTATGCCCTCCGGTCTGAGGCATCTGTTCTTGAATTTAAGAGTTCATTCCCACCTTCACTCAATGGTAATGAATCCAAAACAAATATATGCAGCGCGTGATCTACTTCACTATCCTCAAAGTTATAAATTAATTCCGAGTTGTCACCAAGCCCTAAGACATCACGGACTGTTGGCGTGCTTAAGTATCTGCTCAAGGTTGTAATTGGAACCATACTTTTTTGACTGTCCGACAGCAGTCTCAGCTTTGACAGGCGATCTATGATTGCTTGCGCTAGTATATTTTGTGATGCTGCTATAGCCCTCCCAGGGATGGAGTTGCTTCTTGCTAGACTACGCGCTTGCTCCTGAGCGCCCCATGCTCTAGTACCCACCCCATCTAGTTCCCCCAAGTGGCGTCTATCCATCCAAGGAAGGGCCTCTTCCAGATTCTGTAACAGCGATACGGTTATCCGTTCTGGAAGAGGTGATTCAATAAGTAGCTTTGCTTTTGCGATTTGTGATTTTATCTGTTCAGTTGGAGCAAGATTTTCATCTGTCAAAAGCTTAAGTGCGCATATTCGACGATTTCCTTCTACAACTAGGTAATGCCCCTCAATGTCAGCAATCGGAATAACTCCAATCGTCTCAAATGGCGACAAGCCACGAATTGCAACATCTCTGAGTAATTTTCCGACTTTTTCATTCTCGTATAAGTGCTTCACGATAAGTGATTCATCAAGAATTTGATTGTGCCTTGGGTTTTCACTGTCTAGGTGCAAATTCTGAACCGATACTTCAATGTACGTAGCCATTCACATCCCCATTGCTTGTTGAAAACTAAATTTTTATGTTGGCCTTGTGACTGAAACCCCAGGAACAGTGGCCCTACCAGTTGCAACATCTTGTCCGCGCTGAGTCAATCGAGCGACAAACAGACTATCGGTAGCAAGCAATTCAATCAGTGTCATTTCTGCCAGCCATGCAAGCTCTACCCTAGTTTTGTCTGACGATATCAAGTGACCAAGCTGCGCGAGCATTTCATTCAATACAACTTGATTAGCTGTATAGCCTGGCGATTTATCTAGCACTTCGAGTATGCGTAGCCGCCGATCCTCAGCAAAAATCCTTTCAAGAGAAACTGATTCAATCTCGCTCCTGGCAGAAAATGTCTGACTCGCTAGCTTATCCATTGCTGCCTCTTTGGTGTCTCTCATAGGCTATCTTGTCCGCGCCGCGCCAAGCAGTCGCAGCGAATGGTGCTGCGATGCACTCGCGACCCTAAAGCTCTCGCATGATGTCAGCAGGCGGCCAGCCCTGCGAATGTAAAAATGAGGTCAGACTCCATAAAAACTCAATAAAATCAAAAAATGGCTGTGAATATCGTGTCTTATCCCATTCGTTCCATCCAATCGGGTACGCCCTACCGCGCTGGCTCGAATACAGGGTTGGGCACTTATTTATGACTAAGATGAGAAAGGTAATCATCAAGCGAGATAAATTTCGTAGCGGCATCTTTCAGTTCTCTGGCGGCATGCCCCCAGAATACAACGTGAACCGGGATGTTGCGTTTTCTAAGTTTTTCGATGGCAGGGACGTAATCTGCATCTCCAGCGACAAGGGTAACTTCATCCTTTCCAATAGTGAGGATTTCATATGAGTCCTCAATCATTGTTGCCACAATATCGGTATCGATTTTCTTTTCGTGATTTGCAACATTTCGGTCATAGACAACGACAGTAAACCCTTTTCTTTTTGCAATGTCCCAAAGGGAGTCGTTTTTGGGTGGGCGAGAACCAAAAAGGGTTGCTTTCTTTACCTCGGTTTTGTCGCCCCCTGCGAATTCATACAGTTTTCCGAAGTCAAGCTTCCAGCTATAGTCACATATATCGGCCTTTACGGCAGTCCAGACATCTGGAGCCTTCCCAGATTTGAATGCCGCGACATGCAGCCCCTCAATCCAGATGTTTGAGTTATCCACATAAAGCAAATTTGCCATGCAAAACTCTCCTTTTGTCTAGGCCCAACGTAAATTAGACACCAACTAACGTGCCTAGCAATTTAGCAGGTCTGGTGTATAAACTGGATTCACGTTCTGATTTTTTCATTCAATCAATCCTTTATCGTTTTCAAATGCCCCACAAACGCGCATATCAACATAGCAAACACACCAGCACATTCTTAGCCACCTAAATGGCTTGATCCCATGTTTTTGCCTGCGGGGCATCACACTCATCCACCTGCTGAGCACATATACCTCGCTTGAGTTAAACGATACCTCAGATACCCCCCGATGTAACACCCCCGAAAGTTAGGGGCTGGGCATGTATAGCGTTTAAGCCACAAGCCAGTAAAGCACACCGCTTCCGCCCGTACCGCCCCTGGCATCAAGTCTGGAACAGGCACCCTTTCCCTCGCCTGTTATGCGTTTTGCCGACCCACGCGCGGCATTACCATGCTTCATCCCTGATCGCATGCCAGTAAAAGGCCATGACTGACAACGTAGAACCCCTTTCCGCCGAAGCCGTCCTGATCGCGCTATCGCGCAGTTATGCCCTGCTTGGCACGGATAGTGCCCTGCGCATGGCCTCCGCCATCGAAGAGAAGCAGTGGCCTTTGCTGGGGCAGGAGCTGCTGCAGTTACTCAAGGCCGAGCAGCCGCAACACCATGATCACTTGTCGCACTTCGCCGAAGCCGATGGCGATCCGCAGATCTGGAAAGACCTGCTGGCACGCCTGCTGATGCTCACCTTGCCCACCCTGCTGCGTGAGGACAACCCGCTGGCGAACACCAGCATGCAACTGGGTAAACGTGTCAAAGCGGCACGCACCTACGGCACCAGCAATGCATTGGCGCATGACGTGCGCGACCTGGTGCTGCAGATCGATCAGTACCAGCAGGCACTGGATCGTCAGGAACAAGCCTTCAACCGTGTGCTGGCCATGCTGGTGGAAAGCTTCCGCGAGCAGACCCTGCTGGAAGACTGGCTGGACCGCGCGCTGCTGCAGTTTCAGCAACTGATGCAAAGCGCACCCGGCAGCCGCACGCGTGAACAGGGCATGCAGCACATACGCGATGCCATCATCAAGCACCGCACCACGCGCTGAAGCCGGGACAAGCGCCGTATTCAACAAATACCGCACGTGCATTGAACGCCATTGAAACAAACGCATTAAAAAAACGCGTTAAAACTAACGCGTTAAAACCAAAGAGACCAGACCATGAAAGGAGCCAGGATTAAAGATTGGGCGTAAGCCGTCGTTACAGGAATCAGCACTGCCACTTTGCAGCGCAAGCAGAAAAAAAAGATTCAACTTTCTGATTACGCTGCCGATAACAGTCTTAACAGCGAGACCTCCGGCAAGTTTGGTGGTGGCGCTAGTGGCAAAAAGCCGATTCATAAGTTAACGACCTCAAGCGCAGTATCAATTTTTAATTTAGGAGAAATATCATGACTGGCATCAACACCAACATCGCTTCCCTCAACGCTCAACGTAACCTGTCGTCCTCGCAGACCAGCCTGAGCACCTCCCTGCAACGTCTGTCTTCCGGCCTGCGTGTGAACAGCGCCAAGGACGACGCAGCTGGCCTGTCGATCGCCACCCGTATGGATTCCCAGGTTCGCGGCATGAACGTGGCCATCCGTAACTCCAACGACGCCATCTCGTTCAGCCAGACCGCTGAAGGCGCACTGGGCAAGGTGACCGATGCACTGCAACGTATGCGTGAACTGGCGGTTCAATCCTCCAACGCCACCAACAACGCCGGTGACCGTGCCAACCTGGGCACTGAATTCTCCGAGCTGCAGGCCGAGATCACCCGTCTCACTGGCAACACCAAGTTCAACGGCACCAACGTACTGTCCGGCGGCACCAATGTGTATCAAGTGGGTGCAGACACCACCGATACCATCAGCGTCACCACCACCGACCTGACCGCTGGTGCCAGTGCCACCGCTACCGCCGCTGCCAACACGGTGCTGATTGATGACGCTGCCAACTCGGCACTGGCCATCACCGCCATCGACGACGCGCTGGACGAGATCAACACGGAACGTGCCACCTACGGTGCGGTACAGAACCGCTTTGAATCGGTGATCAGCAACCTGAAGGTGTCGGTTGAGAACTCCTCCGCAGCCAAGTCCCGCATCATGGATGCCGACTTCGCAACGGAAACTGCCAACCTGACCCGTGCGCAGATCCTGCAACAAGCCGGTACGGCGATGCTGGCCCAGGCCAACCAGTTGCCTAACAACGTACTGACCTTGCTGCGTGGCTAATCAGGCACCACAGACCGCCGGCCCTGACGGCCGGCTTGTCTGGTCCAGTCGGCGTTGAGCATGCCGTACGCTCAAACTGCACCAGCAGCAATGTGTGACAAGCCCCTGTGGTCGGATGACTGCCGGGGCTTTAAGGAGTCTGCAAAATGACGACAATTTCAGAGAACATCAGCGTGATGAGCGCCACATTCGGCAAAGTCGCCCAGACAAGCACGCCCGCCACCAACCCGGCTACCAGTTCAGTGAGCAGTGCCGCAGCCACATCCGCCCCGGCAAGCCCTGCGCCCGAGATATTCGGCAGCAGCGCCAATGCGCAAGATAGCGCCAACACCATCGACGATGCCGTCGGCAACATCAACAGTTTTATCGCCAAGGCCGCGCCTGGCATCGAATTCTCCATCGACGAAGAAAGTGGGCGCGCCATCGTCAGCATCATAGACCGCGAGACCGACATGATCATCCGGCAGGTACCCACCGCAGAAGCGCTGGCCATCTCCAAGACCCTGGATCGTCTGCAAGGCCTGCTGATCCGGCAATTCGCCTGATACGGCCACCACTTTAACGGCAACCTTTTAGCTTACGGATACCACCATGGCGCTTACCTCAGCTGGCATAGGATCAGGTCTCGATGTGGCCAGCATCGTGCAAAATCTGATGACCACCGAACAAGGGCCATTGACCAATGTCACCCAGCAGAAGACCAGCACCCAGGCCAAGATTTCGGCCTATGGCAGCCTGCAGAGTGCCTTGTCCAGCTTTCAGACCACGCTGGGCAATCTGTCCAACATCAGCAAATTCAATGCGTTGACCGTGCAGAGCAGCGATGCCAGCACGGTGAACGCCACCGCCACGGGCAGCGCCACTGCCGCCAGTCACAGCCTGCAGGTAGACCAGCTGGCACAAAGCCACAAACTGGCACTGGCGCCCAAGACCAGCCTGGCAGATATCGTCGGCATGGGCACGCTGACTATAGACTTCGGCAGCTATGACAGCACCGGCAACACCTTCACGGCAGGCAACAAGGCGGCGCTGACCATCAACATCACCACCGGCAACAACACGCTGAGTGGTGTGCGTGATGCCATCAATGCCGCCAATGCCGGCGTGAGTGCCAGCATCGTCAATGACGGCACTGGCTATCGCCTGGTGCTGAGCAGCAAGGACAGTGGTGCGGGCAACAGCCTGCGCATCAGCGCCAGCGATGCTGACGGCACCAACACCGACAACAGCGGCCTGTCGCAGCTGGCTTACGACCCGACCGCGCTGGCGGGCAGCGGCAAGAACCTCAGTCAGGTGCAGGAGGCAAAGAATGCGCTGCTCAGCATCGACGGCATCAGCATCAGCAAGCCCAGCAATGTCATCACCGATGCGCTGGAAGGCGTGACACTGACGCTCAGCAAAGTGAGCGCCAGCCCGCAGACCCTGACCATAGGCCGCGATACCAGCACGGTGGAAGCCAACGTCGCCAGTTTCGTCAAAGCCTATAACGACCTCAACCAGACACTGCGCAACCTCACCAAATATGACGAGGCCAGCAAGACCGGCGGCGCGCTGCTGGGCGACAGCACCGCACGCGGCCTGGCCTTCCAGCTCAAGTCCGTGCTCACACAAAGTGTGGGCAGCACCGGCGCGCTCACCTCGCTGTACCAGATCGGCGTGACCTTCCAGAAGGACGGCACGCTGGCGCTGGACAGCAGCAAACTGAAATCCGGCATGGAAAGCAATTTCAGCGAGATCGCCGGCCTGTTCGCGGCCACCGGCAAAGCCACCGACAGCCAGATCAGCGTTGCAGGCAACAGCAGCAGCACGCTGGCCGGCAACTATGCGGTGAACGTGACCCAACTCGCCACACGCGGCAGCCTGGCTGGCAGCGATGCGGCCGGGCTCACCATCACCGCAGGCGTCAACGATGCCATCGCCCTCAATATCGACGGGGTGGATTACAACCTCACCCTCACCGCAGGCAGCTACGCCAGCAGCAGCGCCCTGGCCGCCGAACTGCAGAACCGCATCAGCGCGGCAGGCTCCGCTGCCAGCGTCAATGTCAACGCGGGCATGCTCAGCGTGACCTCGGTCAACTATGGCAGCAGCTCCAGCATCCTGCTCGGCAGCGCCAATGGCAACGCCAACCTGTTCGGCAACAGCGCCGTGAGCAGCGCCGGGCTGGATGTCGCAGGCAGCATCAACGGCGTGGCCGCCACTGGCAAGGGACAGAACCTGATCGGCGCCACGGGCGATGCCAACGGCCTGATCCTGAAAGTGGATGGTGGCGCACTCGGTGCACGCGGCACAGTGAATTTCACCCTGGGTTACGCTTATCAATTGCGCCAGCTTGCCGATAACTATCTACGCAGTGATGGTCTGCTCACCGCGCGTACCGAAGGCCTCAGTGCCAGCGTCACCCGGCTCACGCGTCAGCAGGAAACCTTGCAAGCCAGGTTGGCCGTGATCGAGCAACGTTACCGCGATCAGTTCACGGCACTGGACACGCTGATCAGCAGCATGCAGAGCACCAGCAGCTACCTGAGCCAGCAGATCAGCATGTTGCAATCGAATAGTTAGTCACGGAGAGAAGCATGTTCGGAACGCAAACACTGGGTGTACAAGCCTACGCCCGTATCGGACTGGAAACGGGTGTCGCGGCCAGCAATCCACATCAGTTGATCGTGATGCTGTATGACGGTGCACTCACCGCCTGCCGCAGCGCACTGGTAAGACTGCAATCGCAGGACCTGGGCCAAAAGAGCGCAGACCTCTCCAAAGCCATCATCATCATCGAGAACGGCTTGCGCCAAAGCCTGGATAAAGAGGCAGGCGGCAGCCTGGCGGACAGCCTGGACAGCCTGTACGGTTACATGGTGGACAAACTGTTCCGCGCCAATCTGGATAACGACCGTGCCGCCATCGAAGAAGTGATCGCCCTGCTGGCCGATATCCGTGGCGCCTGGCTGGCCATCGCAACACCGGCCATGCCGGCCAGCGGCCTGGCCGCCTATGCCGCCCCAAGCACCGCCAACGCACCGTTCAGGGCCTGATATGCACGCCAACCCCTCCCTCGCGCAATACCAGACCATCGCCGAGATCACAGCGCAGATGCTCACGGCTGCCCAGGCAGAAGACTGGGAGACGCTGACCCGGCTGGAGCAGCAATGCGCAGAATGCGTGCGCAAACTGCAGATGCAATCCCTGCTCAACCCGGCGGCACCGCTGGCCGGCGCCGAGCGCGAGGCCAAGCTGCATTGCCTGCAGAACATCCTGGCGCATGACCGCCAGATCCGCGAACTGGTCAACCCGTGGATGCGCAAACTGAGCAGCATGATCAGCAGCAACATCGCTGAGCGCAAGCTGGCGCGCCACTACGGCAACTCGCCGCCGATGTGAATCCGGCGGCAGCTTCCAGACCCAGCACTCAGACCCAGCACTCAGACCATAGCCCGCATGGCCAGCGCACTCCAAGACAGCCTCAACCCCGTCACCCGCATAGGCGAGAACCCGCTCGGCATGCAGGTGCAACAGCAGAGCCTGCGCAATACCCTACTGGCCTCGCTACTAGGCACCCAGCCTGCGCTGCCCGGTGCGAACAACGCGGTCAGCACCCAGCTCAGCGCCGGGGCGCAACTCATCCAGCAAGCCTTGCAGCAATCCGACCTGCCCGCCACGGTGCGCCCGGCCAACAGCTTGTTGAGCCTGTCTGCCACGGCAGCGCTACCCGACAGCCGCCAGATCGCACAGGCGCTGCAACACTCCCTGTCACAAAGCGGCTTGTTCTACGAAGCCCATCTCCATCAAACCCTGCAAGGCAAACGCAGCAGCGACAGCCTGCTGCAAGAACCACAGAACCAGCCGTCACGCCCGCCCGCCGAAGCCGCCAGCCTGCTATCCCAGCAATTGCAGGTACTGGAACAGCGCCGTGTGCACTGGCAGGGGGAGGTCTGGCCCGGCCAGCCCATGCACTGGGAGACCGAGCTGGAAGAGCAGGGCCAGGCTCGGCGTAATAAGGAAGACGGCCGCTCCAGCCATGCCGACATAGAGGCCGCCCCTGCCGTCACCAGCCGCTTGCAGCTGCAGCTGCCCGCACTGGGCAATGTCAGCGCCGTGATCAGCTTGCGTGAACAATGCCTGCATATCCGCCTGCAAGCGGATGAGGCCGAGACCGGTGTGCTGTTGCAGACGCGCCTGGCAAAGCTGGTCAATGCCCTGCAGCAACTGCCAGCCGCGCGGTTGGATAGCCTGCAGGTACAAAGCGGCAAGCCTGCTGCTCCAAGTGCAGCAAGCGCACACAGCGCGGTCGCACCGCTGGCATGATGCGCAAGGACACCAATAAGCCAGAAGGCGGCCAGCCCTGGGCCAAGCCGCCGGAAGCCGTGGCGCTGGCCTATGAAGCGGGTGCCTACGCACCCAGCGTGGTGGCCAAGGGCCGTGGCCTGGTGGCGGAGCAGATCATCGCCAGGGCCAAAACGCATGGCGTGTTCGTGCACGAATCCCCGGAACTGGTCGCGCTATTGATGCAGGTGGATCTGGATCAGCATATCCCGCCCGTGCTATACCAGGCCATCGCCGAGATCCTCGCCTGGCTGTACCAGCTGGAACAGGGCAAGCCGCTAGGTAAATAGCTCAATAACCAGGACAGCCCGCTAACTGTCTAGCCCCTTGATCAGACGGCTGGCAGCAGGTTCAACCAGGCGGCTTCTTGTCCGTTGAGAATAACAAGCAAGGTTCCAGAAAACGCCCAATCACTCCAAATGCACTGCATGAAGCACGTGATGCTGAATTCGACTTTGGCTGATGTCACTTGATTTGCTCCTTCTTATGTAGCAAAATTTGCTTCATTCGTAGCCATTAAAGAAACATCATGCTATCCAATCTGCTGTTTGGTGAATATCGGAAACGTGTTCTGGGGCTTTTGCTGTTGCATCCCGAGCAAAGCTACCATGTGCGCGAATTGGCCAGGCTTACGCATACCAGTGCCGGCACCCTGCATAAAGAACTCAGCAAACTGTCTGAGGCGGGCATTTTGCAGAGCACAAAAGTGGGCAACCAGCAGCGCTACAGTGCAAACGTGCAATGTCCCATTTTCGAAGAGTTGGCTAGTATCTTGCGCAAGACATCCGGTTTGGTGGAGGTGATAGCGAATGCGCTATCCAGCATCAGCCATCAGATCGAACTGGCTTTTGTATTTGGTTCGGTCGCTCGTGGTGAGCAACAGACCAACAGCGATATTGATGTCATGATCATCGGCGACATCGGCTTTGGGGATGTTGTGGGCCTGTTGCATCCATGCCAGACCACTCTCAAACGGGAAATCAACCCTGTGGTGTATTCCATCGACGGATTCAACAGTCGCATGGCAAAAAACGACTCCTTCTTGAAAGAAGTCCTGCAAAAACCAAAGCTGTTCATAGTGGGTGATGATCATGAGCTTGGAAAATTTACTGAAAACCAAACAGCTGCAATCACATCAACCCTCCAGTGAAGCGCTGCTTCGCTTACTGGACGCCATCAAGCGCAATATTTCCGACTCCAGGATTGAAGCTGTCAGTGACGAAACAAGATTTGATGCGGCTTACAAGGCCATTATGCAATGTGCGATGCTGGGTTTGTGGTTACACGGCTATCGCACATCGACAAGTCAGCCGGGACATCATCAAACAGCGATTCAAACACTGCAAACGACACTGGGCACACATGCATCGACGGTCATCGTTCTGGATGCCCTGCGCAAGCAAAGAAATATCAGCGATTACGCAGGTGATCCGGGCAGGTGATCCGGTAAGTGACGAGGCCGTTATTGAGTGTATCAAGCAAGCCGAAACGCTGTACCAGCAGACGCTAGACTGGATCAGGTCTAATCGCGCCGAATTATCCAGATAAATTCACCTGCCCATGCTTAGGCGCAGCGCCTCCACCATGCCCTGACCGGAAGCGGATTCAAAGCTTAGGGCGGGCAGCCGCCTCCAGGTCCACATAGCCTCAAATTGGCTCGCCATGGGCATGCTGAATGCTTGATCACACCTGCATGTTCATGATGTCCTGATACGCGCTGACCAGCTTGTTGCGCACCTGCACGGTGGCTTGGAAGGCGATGCTGGCCTTTTGCCCGGTGATCATCACGTCGGACAGGCTGACCTTGTCGTCGCCCAGGACGAATTGCTGGCCCAGCTTCTCCGATTGCAGCTGCATGCTGTTGACCTGGTTCAGCGAGGCTTTCAGCGCTTCGGCGAAATCCAGCTTTTGTGTGCCCTGCGCACTCGCCGAGCCAGCGGCAGGCAAGGCGGCCGTGTCTGGTCGCTGCGCGGCCTGTTTCAGTTGCGACAGCATGGACTGGATGCGACTGGCATCTATGCCTTCGATGGCCATGTTGTTTCCCTTCTTCACGAAGTAAGTGACGACGAATTTCTACACGCCTACTTTAGCAGCCCGTCCTGGCGCGACTAGCGCAAATAAGGCGGGTAAATACGCTCTGTTCCAGCCTTTGAATTGGCAGGCCAGCGACATAATGGCTCCCAATATGGCAGTCATGCCAGCTTTAGCAGATTGAGGAATCGATATGGCAGCGGTCACGGATGCGACCTTTTCGAACAGCCCACCGGGTGGCATGTTCTCGTCAGCCCTGGGCAACCGGCTGTTGCTGGGGGTCGGCATCGCGGCGGTGATCGCGGTGATGAGCGCCTTCTGGCTGTGGAGCCAGCAGCCGGATTATCGCGTGCTGTTCTCCAACTTTTCCGATAAGGATGGCGGTGCCATCGTCGGGGCGCTGGAACGGATGAACGTGCCTTACAAGTTCTCGGAAGGCGGCTCGGCCATCCTGGTGCCCGCCGCACAAGTGCATCAGGCACGTCTGCGCCTGGCTGCCGAAGGCCTGCCCAAAGGCGGCAATGTGGGCTTCGAGATCATGGAGCAGCAAAAATTCGGCGTCTCGCAGTTTCTGGAGCAGGTGAATTTCCAGCGCGCGCTGGAAGGCGAACTGGAGCGCAGCGTGCAATCCATCGCGGCGGTACAGAACGCCCGCATCCACCTGGCCATCCCCAAGAGCAGTGTATTCGTGCGTGACCAGCAGAAACCCACTGCCTCGGTGCTGCTCAACCTGCAGCCTGGCCGCACGCTGGACGCCCAGCAGGTCAGCGCCGTGGTGCATCTGCTGGCCAGCAGTGTGCCGGAACTGACCGCCGCCAACGTCACCGTGGTGGATCAGAACGGCAACCTGCTGTCCGACAGCGGCCGCCAGGACAAGACCAACAAGCTGGACCCGAATCAGATCAAGTACGTAGAAGCCCTGCAGCAGAGCATCGCACGCCGCGTGGAATCCATCATCAGCCCCATCGTCGGTGCCGAGAACGTACGCGCTGAGGCCAGTGCCGATGTCGATTTCGCCAACGTGGAACAGGCCGCCGAGATCTACAAACCCAACCAGACACCAGACAGCACGGTGATCCGCAGCCAGCAATCCAGCGAATCCGCCACCGTGCCCGGCAACAACCTGAATGGCGGTGTGCCGGGCGCACTCAGTAATCAGCCGCCTGCCGAGGCAAGCGCCCCGCTGGTACAGCCCGCGCCTGCCGAAGGCGCAGCCACTGCCGCACCTGCCGCCGCCAATACTCCGCCGCTCATGAACACGCAAAAGAACGCCACCACCAATTATGAAGTGGACAAGACCGTGCGTTACTCCCAGCAGGCCATGGGCGGCATCAAGCGCCTCACGGTAGCCGTGGTGGTCAACTTCAAGCGCGAAGCCGGCAAGGACGGCAAGCTGCAGGACAGGCCGCTCAGCGACGCCGAAAAGACCCAGATCGCCGATCTGGCGCGTCAGGCCATGGGCTACAACGAAGCGCGTGGCGATACGCTCACCGTGGTGAACAGCAGTTTCGCTGGCAACTTGCCTGTGCTGGAGCCCGAAGTACCGCTGTGGAAACAACCGCAGAACATCGCCATGGGCATGGAAGTGCTCAAGCTGCTGGCTGGTGTGCTGGTGATGCTGATGCTGTACCTGCGCCTGCTGAAACCCATGCTGCGCAAGCTGGTGACCCCGGCGCTGCCAGCCCCGGCTGCGCCTGCACTGGCCGATGACAGCGAGAACCCTGTCCTACTGGAGGCAAGTGGCCCGGCCACACCGGCCATCACGCAACGCGGCTATGTGCAGAACCTGGAGACCGCCAAGAGCATCGCCAAAGACAATCCGAAGATGGTCGCCAACGTCGTTACCAACTGGGTGAGCAATAATGATTGAGAACGGGATCATGAAAGGCGCCATCCTGATGCTGGCGCTGGGGGAAGAAGAGGCCGCCGAGGTGATGAAACACCTCGGCCCGCGTGAAGTGCAGAAGCTGGGCGCGGCCATGGCCACCATGAAGAGCATAGGCCACGACGATGTGGAAGCCGTGCTCAGCGAGTTCGTCACCAAGGTGGACGAAAGCACCTCCATCGGCCTGGATTCCGACGACTATATCCGCTCCGTGCTGACCAAGGCACTGGGCGATGACAAGGCCTCCGGCCTGCTCAACCGCATCCTGCAGGGGCGTGACGCTAGCGGCATCGAAAGCCTGAAATGGATGGATGCGCAGACCGTGGCCGAATTCATCCGCAACGAACATCCGCAGATCATCGCCACCATCCTGGTGCACCTGGAACGTGACCAGGCCTCGGAGATCCTCAGCCATTTCACCCCGCGCCTCAGGGGCGATGTGATGCTGCGCATCGCCACGCTGGACGGCGTGAAGCCCGCTGCGCTCAAGGAACTCAATGACGTGCTGACCAAGCTGATGAGCGGCAACGAGAACCTCAAGAAGATGCCGATGGGCGGGGTGCGCACCGCCGCCGAGATCATGAACTTCATGAACAGCGACAACGAGACCTCGGTGATGGAAACGCTGAAAGACCATGACATCGACATGGCGCAGAAGATCATGGACCAGATGTTCGTGTTCGACAACATCATCGACATCGACGACCGTGGTATCCAGACCATACTGCGCGAAGTGCAGTCCGAAATGCTGATCCTGGCCCTCAAGGGCGCCACCAATGAGCTGCGCGAAAAGATCTTCAAGAACATGTCCACACGTGCCGCCGAAATGATGCGCGAAGACCTGGAGGCCAAAGGCCCGGTACGTCTTTCCGAAGTGGAAGCACAGCAGAAGCAGATCCTGCAGATCGTGCGCAGACTGGCCGACGAAGGCCAGATCATGCTGGGTGGCAAAGCCGAGGATGCCTATGTTTAAGCAGGGTGCTGAGCCGGTCGATGCTATGTGTGCCGCGATGTGCAATGCCGTGACGAGGGACGCGCATGTCTGACCCGGCCGCATTACCCAAAGAACAACAGACTGCCTACCAGCGCTGGGAGCTTTCCTCGCTGGAACAGGTGAAGGTGACGCCACCGCTGGCCAGCCTGCCGGAAGTGGCCGCGCTGATCAGCCAGGCTGAAAAAGAAAGCTATGCCAAAGGCGTACAGCAGGGCTATGCCGCTGGCGTGCAGCAGGTGAACAACGCCGCGCAAGCCGAGCGCCAGCAGTTGCTGAACATCGCCCAGCAGTTCAACGCCACCTTGGCCGGACTGGAACAGCAGATGGCTGCGCCGCTGGTGAAACTGGCGCTGGATATCGCGCAAGCCATGCTCAAACAAACGCTGCAACAGTCGCCAGAACAGCTATTGCCCGTGGTGCGCGAATGCCTGAATTATCTGCCCAGCGTGGAACAACCCGCCCGCCTGACCCTGCACCCGGACGATGCGGCCATCGTGCGCAACAGCCTGACCGATGCGCTGCGTGAACAACACTGGATCATTCAGGAAGACCCGCATCTGGAACGCGGCGGCTGTCTGGTGGACACCCCGGCCAACCATATCGATGCCAGCATGGCGACACGCTGGCAACGCATCAGCGAAGCACTGGGTCAGCCACATGTCTGGGCCAGAACTGAGACCAGCAGTGAAATCAGCAGTGAGGCGAAAAGCGCAATGAGCAGCGAGATGCGCACGGGGCTCGCAGCATGACCGCCTACGCCGCGCCCGCCATCAGCCCCGACCATACATTACGCCAGTGGCAATACCACCTGCGCGACTGCAGCGAACTGCTCAATCTGCAACAACAACTGGCGCCGCTGCAGGTGGCTGGCCGCATCACCAAGCTCACCGGCCTGGTGATGGAGGCGGTGGGCATCCAGCTTTCCGTCGGCAGCGTATGCCATATCGCGCTGTCCGATGGCCACCATGTGGAAGCCGAAGTGGTCGGCTTCGATGGTGACCGCCTGCTGCTCATGCCGCAAAGCCATGTAGGCGGCATAGGCCCGGGCAGCAAGGTGCTGCCGCTCAATGTCTCCGAGACCCTGCCCGGCCCGCATGCCAGCCCGCATCCACGCCGCCGTGCCGCGGACCGCTCGCGTCATCTGCCGGTCGGGCCGGAACTGCTGGGCCGTGTGGTGGATGGCGGTGGCAAGCCGCTGGACGGCCTGGGCCCCTTGCGTACCAGCCACAGTGCACCGCTGCATACCCGCCCGCTCAACCCGCTGGAACGCGACCCCATCCAGCACACGCTGGACGTGGGCGTACGCGCCATCAACAGCATGCTTACCGTGGGGCGCGGCCAGCGCATGGGCCTGTTCGCCGGCTCGGGCGTGGGTAAATCCATGTTGCTGGGCATGATGGCGCGCTACACCAGCGCCGATGTCATCGTGGTGGGGCTGATCGGTGAACGTGGCCGTGAAGTAAAGGAATTCATCGAACAGATCCTGGGCAGCGAAGGCCTGGCGCGTGCCGTGGTGGTGGCCGCCCCTGCCGATGTACCCGCACTGATGCGCTTGCAGGGCGCCCATTACGCCACCACCATCGCCGAACATTTCCGTGATGCTGGCCTGAACGTGCTGCTGATCATGGATTCACTGACCCGTTATGCCATGGCGCAGCGCGAGATCGCACTGGCCATAGGCGAGCCACCGGCTACCAAGGGCTATCCGCCTTCCGTGTTCGCCAAGCTGCCTGCGCTGGTGGAACGCACCGGCAATGGCCGTGCCGGTCAGGGCTCGATCACCGCGTTCTATACCGTGCTGACCGAAGGAGATGACCAGCAGGACCCCATCGCCGATGCGGCACGCGCCATCCTGGACGGCCACATCGTGCTCAACCGCAGCCTGGCCGAGAGCGGCCACTACCCCGCCATCGACATGGAGCAATCCATCAGTCGCGTCATGCACAGCATCACCAGCACCGCCCATCAGCAGGCGGCGCGGCGCCTGAAACAGCTCAATTCACGCTATGCACGCAGCCGCGACCTGATCAGCGTAGGCGCGTATCAGGCCGGTAGCGACCCGCTGCTGGACGAGGCCATACGCAAGCACGAGGCCATCGCGCATTTTCTGCAGCAGGGCATCGCGGAATCCGCCAGCCTCGCCGACAGCATCGTACAACTCACTGACTTGACTGCGACCCCGGCATGACCAGCAAACCCAACACCAGCCTGCAACTGCTCATCGAACTGGCCACCCAAGCCACGGAAGCCGCCGCCCTGCGCCTGGGTGAACTGAATCAGAAACTGGCACAGGAGCAGGACAAACTCGCCATGCTGCAATCCTTCCATGCCGATTACCTGCAACGTCTGCAAGGGCAGTTGCAGCGCGGCCTGTCGCCACGGGAATACCAGAACTACCAGGCTTTTGTAGGCAAGCTGGAAACCGCCATCAGCGGGCAGCAGGACCTGCAGAAGCAGTTGCAGGCGCAGATCGGGGCGCAGCGCCTCAACTGGCAGGAATGCCAGAAGAAACAGCTGTCTTACGAAGTGCTGGTAGCGCGTCAGGAAAAAGCCGAACAGCAGCACCAACGCAAAAAAGAACAACAACAACTGGACGAATTCGCTGCGCGTGCCGCACGCCTGCGCACCGCCTCCTGACCATGATGATGAACCCGACCAGCTCGGCAGCCAGCAATGCGGTGAACAGCCAACCCAAGCCAACAGCCACAGAACTTAGGGCGTCCGAGGCGAATACCCCGCCTTTTCAGCAGGTGCTGGCTGCGCACACGCGGACAGCTGAGGCAGAGCCGCCCTCGCCCGTCATGTCCGGCAACCCCAGACTCAAAGCCAGCGGGGTGCCAGGCAAACCGGTCAGCCCGCCAGCCCTCGGCGACAAACCGCTCAACCGCCAGGCGGTCAGCACAGACAAGGTCACCAGCACAGACAAGTCCATCAGCACAGACCAGCCCGCCAAGACCGAAACGCTCAACACTGCACAGGCTAGCGGGGGCCATAGCAACACGGCTGATGCCGCGCTCGAACCCCAGGATAGCAGCAGCCAAGCCGCACGCGAGTCGCTGCAGGTGCTGAATGAATGGCTGGGCATACCTGCATCTACAGCAGGCACGGCGGCAGAGATTGTGACGGGAATACCCCCTGCACCTGCTGTAGCAGTAGCGGCCGTGCCGGATCGGAACCTAGCAGGCTCAAGCGCAGCAAAAACAAGCGCAGCTGAAACAAGCGCAGCTGAAACAAGCGCAGCAGAAATAAGCGCAACACAGTTCAGCACAACGCGTTCAGGCTTGCCCGCTACCGACAGGCTGGCGGGGCAACACACCGAACCCAAGCAAGCGCCGACGGCAGGCAAAAGTGCTTATCTGGCTTTAGCAGACGACACGTTGGCAGACACGCCGCAGCAAAGCCGCAGCGCACCGCTGTTGCAGGAAGTGCCGGGCCGTTCCGAGCTTGGCGCTCGTCAGCCGGATGCCGCGCTGGCGGCAGTCAGGCCGGATACACCAGGCAGCACCGCTGCTCATGGCGCCAACAGTCCTCTGCCCAATCACGCACTCGCTGAAAGCGGTCAGATAACTGAAAACAGTCAGATAACTGAAAACCGTCAAATAGCATTCACACCTGCACCACAAACCAGCAGCGCGCCCGCCACGCTAACGATCACAACGGCCAACACAGTGGCCAGCCTGTTGCCGCCCGCGCCTTATATCGACCGCTATCCGGGCCACAGCGGTTGGAACCAGGCCATCAGTCAGCAGGTGCTGTGGATGGTGGGCGCACAGGAACAAACGGCCACCTTGAGCCTGAACCCGCCCGATCTCGGGCCGTTGCAGATCGTGATCCAGGTGAGCAATGAGCAGGCCAGTGCCAGTTTCAGCTCCGAGCATCAGGAGGTGCGCCAGGCCTTGCAGGACGGCATGGAGCATCTGCGTGAACGCATGAAAGAAGCCGGTGTGACGCTGGGCGAGACGTCGGTCGGTAGCGGTCAGGCGCAGCAACAGGCACAGCGCGATGGCGCGCAGGCCACCCGTCATGCAGCTGGCCATGCACTTCAACCAGACAGCGGTACCACGCTGCAAGCGCTGAGCAGCGCAAACCCGCGCACCACCCTGCAGCAAGGCCTGGTGGATCTGTATGCCTGATTGCAGCATGGCTGGCGCCACGCGCTGCCAAGCAGCAAAATAGGCGGCCTTTCCCTTTCTGTTCCGCGCATGCGTGGAGGTGCTTTTCTTCAATAATGCAGCCATCACCTCTGATTCAAGGAATTCGGTATGGCACAGCAGGCAGAAGACGCCGTCTCCGCGACAGCGCCCACATCACGCAAGAAGCTGCTGATGGCACTGATCGCCCTGCTGGTGGTGGGTGGCGCAGGTGGCGGGGCCTGGTATTACCTGCAGGCCAAACCCGCACACGCCAAGCCGGTGGAAAAGCCGGTGGAAGTACCCAAGCCCCCGGTGTTCGTCACGCTGGAGACCTTCACCGTCAACCTGCAATCCGATGTCACCGATGAATACCTGCAGGTGGACATCACCCTGCAGGTGCAGGACGAACTGGCCATGGCCGCCCTCAAGGAGAACATGCCGCAAGTGCGCAATCGCCTGCTGATGCTGCTCACCAGCAAGCAAGCCAGCGCCCTGGCCACCGTGGAAGGCAAGCAGCAACTGGCGGGCGAGATCCGTCAGCAACTCAACCTGCCCTTCAACAGCAGCGACAAGACCGAAGAAGTCAGCGCCGTGTTCTTCACCTCGTTCGTGATCCAGTAGGCACCCACCATGGCCGATACCTTTTTATCGCAGGAAGAAGTCGATGCGCTGCTGCGCGGCGTCAACAATGACGGCGACGATGCGGTCGAGGAGATCGACCGTACCGGCGTGCGCGATTACAACCTGGCCACCCAGGAACGCATCGTGCGGGGCCGCATGCCCACGCTGGAGATCATCAACGAGCGCTTCGCGCGCCTGCTGCGCATCAGCCTGTTCAACTTTCTGCGTCGCAACGCGGAAGTGTCGGTAGGCCCGGTACGCATCTCCAAATACAGTGATTTCATCCGTAATCTGGTGGTGCCCACCAACCTCAACCTGGTGCAGGTGAAGCCGCTGCGCGGCACTGCACTCATGGTGTTCGACCCTGGCCTGGTGTTTATGGTGGTGGACAACCTGTTCGGCGGCGATGGGCGTTTCCATACCCGTGTGGAAGGCCGCGATTTCACCCAGACCGAGCAGCGCATCATCCAGCGCATGCTGGACATCGTGTTCGAGACCTATGCCAAATCCTGGGAGCCGGTGTACACGCTGGAATTCGAGTACATCCGCTCCGAGATGAACACCCAGTTCGCCAATATCGCCACTCCCAACGAAGTGGTGGTGGCGGTGACTTTCAGTATCGAGATCGGCTCCTCCACGGGCGACATCCATTTCTGCATGCCGTATTCCATGATAGAGCCCATTCGCGATCAACTCACCTCCACGCTGCAAGGCGAGATCCTCGGGGTGGACAAGCGCTGGGTGCGCCTGATGACCCAACAGATCCAGAGCGCCGAAGTGGAACTGATCGCCGACCTGGGCAAGATCAACATGCGGCTGGGCGACATCCTCAACATGCAGGTCGGTGACGTGATCCCGATGGCCGTGCCCGAGGAAGTGGAAGCCCGCGTGGACGGCATCCCGGTGATGCAATGCCGCTACGGCGTGTTCAACGGACAGTACGCCATGCGCGTCGAAAAGCTGTTGCGCGCCAATTCAACCGAATACATCAAAGGAGAAAGCCATGGCGACTAATGCCAATGCACTGGATGGCAACATCACCCAGACCATCGCCGAAGACGACTGGGAGGCCGCCATTGCCGAGCAGAAAGCCTCGGCCAGTGCCGCCAACCCGGTGCTCACCGGTCAGAACGAACGCAATCAGGTGTTCACGGAATTTTCAGCGCAGGGCAAGAATACGGGCAGCACGCAGAATGACATCGACTTCATCCTGGATATCCCGGTGCAACTCACCGTGGAGCTGGGCCGCAGCAAGATCGCCATCAAGAACCTGCTGCAACTGGCGCAAGGCTCGGTGATCGAGCTGGACGGCATGGCGGGCGAACCCATGGACGTGCTGGTCAACGGTTGCCTGATCGCGCAGGGCGAAGTGGTGGTGGTGAACGACAAGTTCGGCATACGCCTCACTGACGTGATCACGCCTGCGGAACGCATCCGCAAGCTGAACAAGTAAGCGCACCAGAAAGCAGATGACCATGCGTGTTTCCTCATCGCTGCACCTGAACGCCAGCCTGGGCTTAGCCAGCCTGCTGTGCCTGCCCGGCCTCGCCCATGCCGAGGCGCCTGTTTCCGGCACCGGCAGCCTGCTGCAAGTGGTGCTGGGCTTGTCGGTGGTGCTACTGGTGATGATGGCGCTAGCCTGGCTGGCCAAGCGCTATCAGCTGAGCAACCCGCATGGCGGCAGTGTGGCGCGCGTGGTCGGCGGGGTCAGCGTAGGCACACGTGAACGCGTGGTGGTGATCGAGGTGGGTGAGCGCTGGCTGGTGGTGGGCGTGGCCGCTGGCCAGGTCAGCAGCATCGCCAACCTGGCTGCAGGCGAGTTGACGGGCAGCAGCGCTGTGGCGGCTACTCCGCTGCAAGGCAGCTTTGCAGCGCGTTTCAAACAGGCGCTAGGCAAGGTCATCGTCGGCGACCAGAACAAGCCGAGCCAAGACAAACCGCTCCAGGGCAAGTCAATTCAAGACAAACCCACCCAAAGCAAACCGGATGCCTGAGCAGATGACGCGCCTGATGCATACCCTGCAAACCACCTTAAGGCATGCGCTATCCAGGACAGGCTGGCTGCTGCCTCTGCTGGTGCCCGCGCTACTGCTGCTGCCTTCCAGCAGTGTTGCCGAAACTGCCGGGCTCACCGTGCTATCGGCACAACCCGCCGCCGGTGGCGGCCAGAATTACACCCTCAGCCTGCAGACCCTGCTGCTGCTCACGTCACTGAGCTTCCTGCCCGCCGCCCTGCTGATGATGACCAGCTTCACACGCATCATCATCGTGCTGTCGCTGCTGCGTCAGGCACTGGGTGTGCAATCCGCACCGCCTAACCAGGTACTGGTGGGGCTGGCCCTGTTCCTGACCCTGTTCGTGATGGGGCCGGTGATCGACCGCATCTATGCCGAGGCCTACCAGCCGCTGCAGGAGAACCGCATCACCATGCAGGAAGCCATGGAAAAAGGGGCCGCGCCACTCAAGCAGTTCATGATGAAACAGACCCGCGAGAATGATCTGGCCATGTTTCTGAAGATGTCGCGCAGCCCGGCTGTGAATGGCCCGGACGACGTGCCGCTGCGCGTGCTGATCCCCGCCTTCATCACCAGCGAACTCAAGACCGCGTTCCAGATCGGCTTTGCCATCTTCATCCCCTTCCTCATCATCGACATGGTAGTGGCCAGTGTGCTGATGGCCATGGGCATGATGATGGTGTCGCCCGCCATCGTGGCACTGCCGTTCAAGCTCATGCTGTTCGTGCTGGTGGATGGCTGGACCCTGCTGCTGGGCTCGCTGGCACAAAGTTTCTATTAAGGGAGGCGTATGAGTCCGGAAAGTGTCATGGTGATGGGCCGCCAGGCCATGGAGATCACGCTGTGGGTGGCCGCCCCCATGCTGGGCGTGGCGCTGTTCATCGGCCTGCTGGTCAGCATCTTCCAGGCCGCCACGCAGATCAACGAAACCACCTTGTCCTTCATCCCCAAACTGCTGGGCGTGTTCCTGGCGCTGGTCATCGCCGGGCCGTGGATGCTGACAATGATGCTGGACTACATGCGTCAGGTACTTACCGGCATCCCCGGCATGGCCGCCTAGGCCCGGCTCAGCACTAGCCGCCTCAACACTAGCCGCCATGATCACCATTAGCCAGGAACTGCTGCTGGGCTGGGTCAATGGCCTGCTGTTACCACTGACGCGCATCCTTGGCCTGATCGCCATCGCCCCCATCTTCGGGCACCGCTCCGTGCCCCGCCGCGTCAAGCTCGGCTTGGCGCTGGCGCTCACGCTCATCGTGGCGCCCACCCTGCCCTCGCAAGCCACTTTCGACCCGCTCACCCTGCCCGGCGCACTGATACTGGCGCAGCAACTGCTGATCGGCGTGGCCATGGGCTTCAGCATGCGTATCGTGTTCGCGGGGGTGGAAATGGCCGGCCAGGTCATCGGCATGACCATGGGCCTGGGCTTCGCCATCTTCTTCAACCCGATGACGCAGGGTCAATCCAGCCCCATCGGCCAGTTCTACATGGTGATCGCCATGCTGCTGTTCCTATCCATGAACGGCCATTTGCAACTGCTGGCCACACTGATCCAGAGCTTCGACAGCCTGCCCATCAGCCTCGCAGGCAGCAACAAACTCGACTTCTTCGCCATCGCCAGGTGGGGCGAGATCATCTTCCGCGCCGCGCTGCAGATCTCCCTGCCCGTGGTCGCCGCGCTGCTGGTCACCAACATCGCGCTGGGCATCCTCACCCGCACTGCACCGCAACTCAACCTGTTCGGCATCGGCTTCCCCATCACCATCTTCGTCGGCCTGCTCATGGTCGCACTCGCCTTCGCCAGCATGGAAGCGCCGCTCAGTCACTATATCGAGACGGGGCTTGGTCAGTCGCAGCGTATCGCCAACCCCGGTTAAGGTGCTGAATAACGACTGAACTTCCTGCGATCTAACAAGTACGAATCACGCAAGTAACTTTCAGCAAACAATCCATCCAGTAGAATTGCCAGCAGCTCATAAAAACCCAATTTGGGAATCTTAATACCCAAATTGGGAATGTTAGTTGCTCGGTTCCATGCCAAGTCACAAAGGACCAGCAGACTTAAACAAAACCACCTCCTCGAAACTCCGGACGATTCACTTTCGGAGTGTGATAAATAACTCTGTTGGGATACTTTCTCCCACAATCATAATATCTTTGAGCTCAAGAACAGCCTTTGCCTGATTTACTTCTTCAGCACTAAAATCAAACTGGTTAGATGTGCTGTATCTGTTTAGTTTATTATTCACACGCCAGTAAGAAACGCCTTTATCTAGTTTTATTGCCAAAGTTGTGTTGTTTTTAAAGTGAACAACCAGTGAACGACTATGCTGTTGGGTTGCTTTAACAGTAGCGTCTATGCCAACTTCCTTGAACACATTAATCAGCACTTGATTTCGCTCTTGCGAATTTAGCCAATCTGAATAAATCATGCCCTGTGGCCCCTTATATTCAGAGTAGCTTCGCTTTTCCACGGTATGCACAACAAAATTAACTGATTTCCAATGATCAAACCCAACGCACTGTCTCAGTCCAACTACTATCTCTTTCAGCAATCCGATTGAAATTGGGGTGAAAATGTATTTATCGCTATATTCGACAGAGACTACTTCATCTGATTCTAATAACCTCTTTAACTCGCTATGTTCTTGTGACAGGTATTCCCAGAATCTTGAGCCAAAGCCAAGGAGTTTGCCGTCGAGTTCGTCTTTTACCAGAACCTCTTTATCTCCTTGCACAACCACAGGCAATTGAATTTCAGTATTGTTAACGGTGCGAGGGTTTTGTAAATGAGTGGCTTTAGATTTACCTCGAACGATAGGGGTACATTTGCCCCACATTTCATTGGCATTCATGAATGCGACATCTGATATCGCCCATGCCCAATATTCACCATTTTGAAATACGACTTCTGCAATCACATGGCCATTTTGGGCTTTAGGCATTTCTTTAACAGCAAGTGCATTTATTTGTTCATGGTCAACAAGGCTTCTCAAGGTGATGAGGTCATCTTGCGGGTAGCTTTTTAACGCACTTTCTTTGAGTATGAGATTTACTTCTTTTTTGCTAACAATTGCCAAGTCATAAGCCAGTTTTCTAAAATCAGCCATCGCAAAATCAGCATGATCTGTTGACTCACCCAAACACATATTGATTTTAGTCACAGTCGGGCGCTTGCCAGCTGAAAAGATGGATTCAGAAAGTGTTTTAACTTCCACCTCTGACGAGTCACCAAAGTAGCTAATTTCTTTGGGGATGACCAGGCTATTGAGCCAATCACGAGTTAAAAATTGCTGTGCACTTCTGCGGTTTAATTTGTCAAACTCATGTCTATGTTCAAAATCAAGAAGACACGATGGACAAGCGCTATCACATCCACGAGAACAATCAAGTTGCTCAAATGTTTTCTCAAAAAGTGGATTGATTAAGTAGTCAATGTTGGAAGTGTAGCCAGCATTATTTTCATCATAAATAAAAATAGACTGAACATAATTACCATCTTCGGTTTTTATCTCCTGAACTGATGCCCCAAGTTCTGATGCTTGAATACCTAATTCTTCAGCCAGTGCGTTGCGCATAGCAACTGAGACGGTGTTGGCAACCGTTGAGTCATTAAGCCATTTACCGTTGAGATCTTTTAATTGAATTTCAAAAATATCTGTAAAAGTTTCAAAGCCAAAGCTAATAGATTTCTTTATCATCCATGACTGATCACTGGCAGAGCACCGGCGTTCGTCTTTCTTTGCAATCAAACGATTATGTCCTTTTTTGGGGCTAAGTGTTTTGGGATACTCTCTGTCTTTTGTCATGGGTTCAGCACGACCGCATCCTAAGCATAGTGCATAACCAGTGCCATTTTCGCCTTTGGATTGATAAAATATTTTCCCAGTGTCACTCGAACGATATCTTCCTAAATTAGGGTTTTTGAGCGGTGACCACTCACCATGAATAGATAGCGTTGGACTTTCAGGTTTAATGAATTTTTGTTTAGTAATGTCATTAGTGACTGGTTCGTAAAAATCAACTGCGAAACCCGCTGGTTCAATATATTCTGAGAATTTTTTCTCTAAATCAGCTTGGCAATTAGAGCACTTACTTGGTAGCGCACCTGTAACAGCTGAAGCGCCACATTTTTGGCATTTCCAAAAAAATTTAATGAGTTGAAGTTCATTTTTGGCTTGTAACTCGCTTGCAGGCACATGCCAATTTAATGTGATTCCTGCAGACTTATAAACGGCACCATCCATGACAATGTCTGAACCAGGAGCGTATTCTCTCAGTGCCGTAACTATATCTCTAGTGGGTAACTCTGCACGAAAGCGACGGTTATCTTCTCTCTGTTTTGATTCACTATCATATTTTGGTTTATGTTTAAGATTGTTAAATGTCACTAGAGAGGTAGGAAACCCATAGCCAGGTAAAAAGCCATAGTTAGCTAAATCACTAAGTAAATATTCCCCTTTGTGGCGCTCTTTACGATATTCCAATGCATTTGCAGCAGGATCGTTTTGATTAGCCTGCAGTCTTTCTTGCTCCGCAATCAGTGCAGACCATTCTTCATGCCATATCCCCCTAACCTTATTCATCATTCCAGCAGAGTTGGCCATAAAAGTCTCATATGATTGATGCTCATATGGCGAGTTCTTAACCAGTTGCTCTATCGCCTTTTTATAACTTTCGTTATGTTTGCTGTATTTGTTAAGGTTATTTACAAAGCTTTTCCAAGGGCCTTCTTCACCAATAAAGAAATCGCCACTCGTCAATTTTAGTGCACTATCAGTACTGCCATTTAAGAACATGCCAAGCAAATAAGAATTAATGTGCCTTTGAATAATTACATCACTCGAAAGGGAGACTTTAGGCGTCGGAAACTTACTGCCGAATGCCCAGCTAGTGTTTTCAAAAACGTGCTGGTCATGCGGATTGGCTTTGCAAAGTGTCACTGCCGCTGACTTGGTTTCAGAACGTCTACCAGCTCGTCCAGCACGTTGTAAATAGTTAGCGGGGTGGGGTGGTACATTATTCATTGCTACAAGCTGAATGCCGCCAATATCAATCCCCATTTCCATCGTCGTAGAGCAAGATAGAATATTGAGTTTTCCTGATTTAAAGTCTTTTTCGTAATTCTCTAAGGTTTTAGATTTTTGCTGTGCAGAATGCTCGGCTGTTTTGTAAAAAGGCGCATTTTCCAACACTTGATCAGCATAGGTTGACCATATCGCTTGTTGTCTTAGTTCTTGAATTTTTTCTGAGTTCAAAATCCAATTGCGTGCTTCAGTCATAAAGCCTAGTGATGACACATCAAAATCTCTAGGAAAAATCGGTGCATCAATCTTTTCGCATTTCACACGCTCCCTATTTCTAATCGGGGTGTACGGGCTAAATCCATTTAGCGTAACATCAAGAAACCGTCTTGAATATGGGCATATCCAAAGTTGTTTGGGGGCAGTGAAAGAAATGGATTCTAGTTTTAGATTGTATCCACTTGCGCTGTTTTGCAATAAATCCACTTTAATTAAATCATTCCACGCTCTTTTTAATATCTCATCAAGTATGTCCTCACCATACTCTGTCTTTGCATCTAAATTGGTCACAATAGACAAGAGTGATACTAGGACACTTTTGGAGTTTGATTTTTTTACCGATGGCCATCGCCTTTGATTTTTTGCTTTATCCCTATCCGCTGGAATTAGCCAATTATTTGGTAATTTAATTGATAGCCAATTTCGCCAGTCTTTACCATGCAGGTCTAGAGAGCTTCCAGCCCGCACAAAAAAATCCATACAAATTTTTAAAAAGTCACGCCAGTCATCAATTTTTAAACCAAACTCACTCCACCTTTCAGGTGCTGAATCAATTTTTTGTAATTGTGGGTAGATCAATGAAATTAAACCTAATGTTTCTAAGTTATTGCTTTTTTTAGGTCTGCGCGCCAGCTCCCTAAATATAAGCATTTCAGCGACTTTGTCTGCACCATCGGCGGTACCAAAAGTATTTGATTCATAGTTCTTATATATTTGATGAACCCTATCAAAATCTTGACCTTGGTTACAGATGCTTCTTTTTAAATCAGAAAAGGTAATCCCTGTTGGCACAGCAGATTTGCTCAAGGCTTGTTGTAATTTTTCTTCAATATCTCTCTTAATGTCCTCGGAAGTATTAGCAAACTTACTGTACAGGTCCCTTAAACTTGCTACTTCAGCACTCTCTGGCACTTCACTTGATAGTTTATTAATTTGATGGAATACCCAGCTTCTTACTTTTGCTCTTTCAGCGTCTTGTTGTAACTTTGTCGCAATCCTCGCTGTCCCTTGACGGCTATCATTAAAAGTCAACAAACGACGACCGTTGTATGGCTTGTTGATTGGGTCATCTTGTCCGTCAGGCGCATACTCAAGCAAAGTAGGCAAAATGCCACTAAGCAAGTATGGTGTGCCTACGCGACCGTTTTTAATTTTGCTTCGTTTGCCGTTAAGAATCGCAGAACATGATGGACATTCAAGCACGTCTGATGATTGCGTGATTTGAATGGTTAAAGCATCAGGATGATTGGACTCGCAAAATTTTCTTGTTTTTTTATTTATGGATTCAGAAGCTATGACAGCGTCTTGAAAAGGTCGGTTGGTAATCAGTAACCTAGCTTGTTTTCCTGCATGACTCTCATCAGCATCTTCTTCCTCGTCACCCTCACGCTCTAGCTCAAATTCATCAACGGTTTTTTTATCATCAAAGGGAGTAAGTTCAATGCTGTTTTCTTGCGCATTAAGGTAAACCTCACCACAGTCATCGCAAAAAATCAGTTCGTATACTGGTGCGCCACAAAGGCAGTGGTTTCTCGGAGATAAATATACTTCACCATAAGGCCAGTCTTTATGAACTAACTTAGGGCTATCTTGATGTTTTTCTGAGCAATTTTGATCTGCGCAGCCCCATAACCCGGTCATGGTTTGATGGTAAATGTGTGCCCGAAGCGGCAAATACGCTAACCCTTTGGCGTCTTTTGCGCTTGCAAGCAGGTCTAACCATTGCAAAGCTTGGGTTTGTTCTCCAAGTGTGTATTGTTCCTTTTTGCCGAATAGCCGAATGCAAACATGTCCAATATCTAAAGTTTGGGTGGGTGACGAGCTGCCTATTTTTTCAGTAGGTGCAAATAACTTTCGGATTTTATAAGCGAGTGAATGCTTCAATAATTCATCATAAAGCGCTTCATGTCCTTCACAAGACTGAAGTGCGTTTAGCGATTTTGGCTGATTATTTTGTGGCTCTGCAATGGCAGGTACTTCCCGCACACCATAACGTAACTCAACTTGGCTGATATCAATCCCACCAACATCTGCCAAGAACCGACGAAGTGACTGACCGGCCTCCCCTTCAGGGTCACCAATGGTTGCAGAGGTTGCAATAAAACGCACTTCACTGGGCTCAACGTCAAAAGCATGAATTACACGCCTAATCAGTAAAGAAAGCTCTGCCGCCTGCGAGCCCACATAAGAGTGAGCCTCATCAAGCACAATCCATTTTAATTTGCCTTTAGACTTTTCAATGATGGGTCTGTCGTCATTGCGCACCAACATGTATTCCAACATGGTCGCGTTAGTGACCAAGATTGGCGGGGGAGAGGCTCGTAAGGTTTTTCTGTCAGCTACTTCACAAAGATTCTTGCTGCCACCACGCTCAGGTTGCTCTGGTGTGTTTCCATTAAAAAGACAAAACCTAACATTGCGTTCAAAGTGGCCTGTCCAGGCTAAGAGGCGATCTTTTTGGCTATTGATAAGGGCGTTTAGTGGATACAAAAGCAGTGCTTGCACACCAACTAATGGCTTTCTTTGTTGTTCATGCTCTCTTACTAGACAATCAAGAATAGGAATCATGAAGCATTCTGTTTTCCCAGAGCCAGTACCGCTAGTGACTACCAAAGATTTTGGTTTGCTATCGCTGAGGACTTGCCATGATTCGAGCTGGTGTTGATAAGGTTTAATGTCTTTAAAAAAACGATAGTCCTCGATCTTTGACTTAGTTCTTTTAGCTTCTTGTAGCTTCTCTTCGGTAATATATGGCTTATCTAAAGCATCCACCAATTTTTTTGACAGTAAGCTATTGCTTAATTCTCCCATGGTTTGTTGGCATGGTCGCCAGCCAAAAACAGGCTCAAATGTCGGGCTGGCAATAAAACTGCCCTCAGCGCCATATGGGCGATTAAACAGTTCAAACAGATGCTGCCTTAAAGGCAAATTGCTCACATTGAGCCAACTCATCACACCAGAGGTGGTGCGCTGAGAGAGGTCGTTGATTAAGCCCGTGAAATATTGGGTCTGCATGAATATCCTAATTTTTATAACTGCACATAGCCAAGGGTTATGCCCCTCGCAATGGTTTTGTCAAAAGCTGAATCAAACCAGTCTTTATCAAAATTTTTAAGCTTTTTCAAATCAATAAAAGCACTTTCATCTACCAACCATTGGGGTAACTCTTGGGTCAGCGTGTTAATTGCAACTACAAATGGAAAATTAATAACAGGGTCTTTAAAAGCAAAGTCTTGTAGGCACATCAAGTGTTGATGTTCAGATTGCTTATAAGCCCTAATTTCATTAAAAAAATCACTAGGCCAACTGGCTGTTTTAGTACGTAACAGATTTTGTAAGTCGGAGTTTTCACCTTCAAAAATCTGAGATTTGAATACATCAGCAAAGATTTGGGGATGATTTATAGCCTTTTGCATCTCCTGATTTACAGCCAACTGATTTTTATGCTTAATTACCTCAAACACCATATTCAAAGCTGGATATTCATTAAGCAAGATACTCAGCTTGTTTTGAAGCAAATACTCGAAATATTGTTGAGCCGACTTTTCTTCTTGATAACGTTGGAATATCTGTTTCTTTAGATAAAAGGCAGCATCCAACCAAGCCTCTAAACTGACTAGCTCCCACATAAAAGGCAACTCAGCTGCAAAGCGCAAAATAAACTGCGTTGTAAACTTAGACTCCCTTAACGCTAAAGCCGCCATGGCACGCTTATTTTTTGCAAACAACCGCCACAAATGCAAACTAGTTAAATTTAAATGGCCAAGGCGTTCTGCCAAGTACTCAACATGCTGCCAAGCTGAATCATCAAAGTCTGATGTCAGCTCTTCAAGAACAAGGTTTATCGCTGCTTCGCGTTGTTTATCATGCGCAATATTCAATGCAAACTTTAGACTCCCAACGTCTTCTTCAACCTCTTTTGTGTCATTTCTCAAAGGTAAAATCATTGCTCTAAACTGAATAGAGGAATTGCTTGAGGGGTGAATCATCCATGTGCCATCAGCATACTTGTGAGTAGGAAACCCCCATATACCACTATAAACACCCCCATTGATAGATTGTTCAAGCGTCACAATGTCATCGGACTCATCAATGCGTGTAGCTACAACTTCGCAACGCTCAACCACCTCATTGGTAAAGTTAGCTAACTGAGATTGCTTAATCATAAAATAAGGCTCAGCCACCTTATGCTCAAACTCAATTTCGTACTTGTTGACAAACAATACAAAATCGCTGGCACCAGTCACCTTCAATCTAAACTCCACTTTTGTATCAAGCTGATCTACTGCATATAACAAATCAGCAATCTGCTCTTTATAATCAATCAGCCTAATTTCAACTCTAGAGCTATCTTTTTCGCGTTTAAGTCTGATGGTTGTTGGCTCAATATTAATGCCACCTGTGTCTTTTAAATTGAGCTCAATTTCAACATGGTTTCCTTGACTCAATAATGAAACCACACGCACCCCATAAAGTTGACGCAGGCTTAGCGTTTTTCGTTTTTCAATTCGGTGACTATCGCCGTCAAACGCCATTACCCCACTCGATGGAAAAGGTAACTGAATGATTGCAGCTTTCGGGTTGTGTGCCCAATAAATCTCCAGCTTGATAAGTTCTTGCGGCGTGGATGAGCCTGTATAGCTGCACTCAATCGTTACGGAATCGCCATTGATAAGTGGCTTGATACTAACTTTGTCATCCAAGCATTTCACGTTGGAAATTTGCCATTTGTTAAGCAATAACTTCCCGTGGCTTGCGTCACTGCCTGGCAGAATTTGATAGCTTGCGTCTGATGGTAATACCGCTAATTTTGCACCCCAAACATGGCTGCTTTGCTCTTTCACGCTTAAATTGAGCGGCCCATAAACCCCTAATTCAGGATTAAGTGGTTTGTTGTCTAAGTTTTTACAAAATACACTGGCGGTTGATTTTTTATGTAACGACGTGGCGCTAACATATTTAACGACCTGAGGGAAACCACAGAAGGCAATGGCAGGTTTTTGAAAAACATGCCATATGCGATTACCCATCAGCGCAAAATCTTCTTCATCCGCATCCCCACAACTAGGCTTAATCTCATATTGCTCATCCTCATCACTTAAACAAGCGACTGGCACATCAATGACATAACATTTCTTCTCACGGTCACGCGACCAAGCAATTGGCTCAAACGAACTCATTTCACTCAAAGCTTGTAAATGAAATCGCGCAGGCACCACAACATAAAGGCTAGGCGATCTAAACTTACCACCACCTATTTTTAAAAACTTACCTTCATCACCCTCACTATCGGCATCAAACACCCAAGGAGTGTCATCATCCAGTTCAAAGCCGTTGGCTAAGGTAATATTTTTGCGCACATTGTCAGCGTTTTTAAGTATGGCAACATGCTCCTCATGCGCGTGTTTAAAAAGTGGTGTTGTCTCAAGATTAAAACGATAGTTAAGTTGGCCTGCTAATCTACCAAGTGTGATTTCATGTTTTTCAGCTTGATTGCTCACCTGAAGCAGCATGACCCTCGTGATAAATCCTTCAGCAATATCAAACGCTTTGATTACTGACTCTTGATCAATATTGTTCTTGGGAAAATCAATTCGCGCCTCGACATTAAAAATACCATCAAGGGTGTGTAAGTAGCGTTGTAGCGTCAAACTAAAAGCGAGTTTGTCAGCTTTAATTTTGACACCTTCTTGGATAAACCTTTCCAACACACCACGTGCATTTTCGTCGTCCATAGGCAATGGAAAACTATCACGCCAGTTAGATTTGTGTTGATCCAGTTTCTCAAGCGGGTTTAATGCGCCGCTAAGGTTGGCATCATTTTTAAAGTGCACAAAGGTGATAATAATTTCTGCTAACAAGCTAAAAATTAAAGGCTGTCGGTAAGATTTAGGAAGCTCACCGCGATGACTTTCAATAATGCTTAAAATGCTTTTCTCATCAGGAAAGCCAAGATTGACTGTGTCTTTAAGGACGCGATTTAAAAGGCGATTTAAATTACCACGGCCACTGGCAATAAGATTCAAAGGCAAACCACCTTGACTAGCAATATTTCCAATGAACTTTAAATTTCCAATATCTGCATTTAAAGCTAAGTTCCATTCACGGAACCCACTTTCAATCATCTCCGAGCGTGTAACACTGTTTAATTCAGAGTAATCAATTCCAATCGATGTAAAAATCGGGTCCCATGACATACCTGTGCCATCATATTTGCGCTGCCACCAATTGGCGGCGTACAAGACAAATAGAGGAGAAAAATATGATGACTTCTTGCAGATTTCGTCAATTTGGTAATGACTCAAATAAATCTCTAAATTTGAGGCCAAGCAATGTTGCAAGCTCATGAACTCTTCGGCTGTCATCTTGTAGGAATAGAGTGGTGCACCATTAAGAAGACCTTCATTGAGACCTTGTCGATTATTCTTTGCTAAGAAAGCATTTCTCCATTCGTCAAATCTCATTTTTCTCCCCAAATCATCTAGAGCACTCGGTAGTAGTGCTTAATTTTCTCTGCCGTCAGCTTTTTGTGAGTTTTTAAAAAGCCTTCAAAATTACCAAAAGCATACTGTAACCCGCCCCATTTTTAGCAGCTGTCAGGAGTAGAGTATGTTAAAAAGAGCTGCCTTCTGTTCCAGGGTAATGTCGGCTAGAACCATATTGGATCGTTCGTGATTGTAGTTGCGCATCCAGTCATTAGCATAGTGCTGCACCTCTTCTATTTGATTGGCTTTCTCAAGCACTAAACCAGTTATTCAAATGATCCTGCTGCTTGAGTTTTTGTCAAGAAAGGTATAATTTTTATACTATGGCAACGTTTGAATTTGACGAACAAAAAAGTCAAAGCAATCATCAAAAACATGGCATCAATTTTATTGACGCTCAAGGATTGTGGGATGACCCGAGCTTGCTCGAAATTCCTGCAAAAACAGAAGATGAACCACGCTACCTAGTGATTGGGATGATTTTTGGCAAGCACTGGTCTGCCGTGATCACTTATCGAGGTAGCAATGTGCGGCTTATTTCCGTACGCCGCTCACGCATTGAGGAGGTACAACTTTATGAAGGCTAAAGATTTTGATACGCAGTTCGATGAAGCTGTCGATATCACCAGTGCACTGGACTTAAGCAAAGCAAGCCGTGTGCAGCAAACCCAGAAGCGCGTGAATGTGGACTTTCCCACCTGGATGATTGAATCACTGGACCGGGAAGCCAGCAAACTTGGCGTCACCAGACAGTCCATCATTAAAGTCTGGCTGGCCGAACGCTTGGAAAAAGCGGCGTCAAGTCATCCAACAAGCGAGCCCCGATAGGGCCATTCTGTGATGGCCAAACCGATTTTTGGTAGCGACCAGAAAGATATTTAACGAGTCGTCTATATATCAGGTTTGCTGTCAGGTTTGATTGTTTTCGGCGCGATGTTTTCTTATTGGATACCTCGCTAACCGCTCACCGATTTGTTTCTCAAACAACAAGCGGACACCTCATTAGCACCCCCGCTTAAATACCGCTTGCTTGGCAGTTAAAAATCAATAGAATGTATTTTATTAAACTTAATAGTTATTCTATTGATGCCTAGACAGGAACCCGACATCGTCAACACCAACCAGGAAGTGCGCAGTGCGCTGGACGCACTGGGCGCCCGCTTGCGTGCGCATCGCATTCAACAGGGCTGGACGGTGGACAATATGGCTAGCCGTCTTTTTTGTTCCGCCACCACGTATCGCGCACTTGAAGCGGGCAAACCCGGCACCAGCATCGGCATGCTGGCCAACGCGCTATGGATGCTGGGGCAGCTCGATAGTCTGGACAGCGTTGCACCGCCCATCGCGGCGTTTCAGTCCGTACGCCGGGTAAGGCGCAAGGCACAGCAGGCGCCCGGCCAGATTGGCGATGATGAACGTGACTTCTGAGCGCACCATCTACCTCGGCCTGGCTGACCAGTCGAGTGAGCCAACCAGGCCAGTCGGCATACTCAAGCTGGTGCGGCGCGGTGTGATCGAATCCGGCGAGTTCGCTTACGGCACGCGCTACTTGCAGGCAGAGGATGCCGTGGCGCTGAACCCGGAATATTTGCCGCTGCAGGAGGGTATTTTCAAGCTGAGTGAGCGGCGTCTGCGTGATGGCGGCGCGCTGCCGCTGACCTTGCGCGATGCCTTGCCCGACAACTGGGGAAGAGCAGTGCTGGAGGCCAGACAAGGTGGCCCGGTGGACGATATCGATGCCTTGCTGATGACCAACCGCCACCGCATCGGCGCCATGGTGTTCAACGAAACACTGCCCTTGCCTAGCCCTTTGGCCACCGAAGCCACACACGATGCAGACGCGCACGATGACGCCATACCCCTGACGGCGCTGCACGAGGCGGTGATGCGCATTGAACGGCACCTTGAGATCACGTCCGAGATGCGCCGCCTGTTGCAGCGTGGCGGAACGCTGGGCGGCGCACGTCCCAAGATGAATTTCATTCACGACAACAGGCGCTGGATCGCCAAATTCCCGTCCGCCAGCGACGACCATGATGTTGAAGTACTCGAAGCAGCCACTCTGGAACTGGCTGCGCAATGCGGCATCGAGGTGCCGGCAAGGCAACTGGTCGCCATTCCGAACGGTCACGCGCTACTGGTGCAGCGCTTCGACCGGCTTGGTCCACTGGGGCAGGAACGCTGCTTGCATTACCTTTCGGCAGCGGCACTGCTGGATGCCCCTTACGAAAGCAGCCTGGGCAGTTATGTGGAACTGGCGCAGTTGATACGTCGCATCTCGGCGCAGCCCAGACACGACTTGGTGCAATTATTCCGGCGACTGGTGCTCAATCTGATCGTCGATAACACAGACGATCATGTAAAAAATCATGGCATGCTCTACGCAGGCAATGGTCAATATCGCTTGTCGCCCGCTTTTGATATGGTGATGCAACTAAACAACCTGGGCTATCAGCAACTGGCCATCACGCCGGGCGTGATGCAATCCAGCCTGTCACTGGCACGGGATGCCGCGGTGCAGTTCGGTCTGGATAAAACAAGCACCGAAGGCATCATCACCCACACCAGACAGCAAGCCGAAAACAGTCTGGCGACTATCGTGCGCTCGCTAGGCGGCAATGAAGTGTTGATCGCACGTGTACGCACCTGCCTGGAACGGCAATGGCGCATCATCAACGCGTGATACACCGCAATATCAGGCATAAGGAAACAACATGCACACGTCCGACTCACTCCACCGCTGCGCCTGGGCCGGCAGCAATGCGCTGATGCGCCATTACCACGACACCGAATGGGGGGTGCCGCAGCACGACAGCCGCATGTTGTGGGAGATGTTGATGCTGGAGGGGTTTCAGGCCGGTTTGTCCTGGCTGACGGTGCTGCGCAAACGCGAGGCGTTCCGGCTGGCGTTCGCCAACTTCGAGCCTGCCCTGGTGGCGGCGTTAGGTGAGGCCGATGTGCTGCGCCTGATGGCAGACCCCGGCATCATCCGCGCACGCGCCAAGATCGAGGCCACCATACGTGGTGCGCAGATCTACTGCCAGATGGCCGAGCGCGGCGAGGCGTTCAATGATTTCTGCTGGGCGTTCACCGAAGGCCAGGTACTGCCTGGTGATGGGCAGTCGGTGCCGGTACAGACGCCGCTTTCGGAGCACATCTCGAAACAGCTGAAGAAACGCGGTTTCAAGTTCGTGGGGCCTACCATCGTCTACGCCTGGATGCAGGCGATCGGCATGGTGAACGACCACAGCGCGGCTTGCTTCCGGCGCGACACGCACCGGGTTTAAAGCGCGGCGCTGTAGTGCCTGCGGCATGGGGATTAGGAGCGATGGGCCATTAACGGCTTGGGTGGGGGGAAAGCCGATAACGACCCACCGTCCTAAAGTTGACTGTTAAATCTTGTTAGTAAATCTTGGTGCTGAATCTCACTGCTGAACCTTAACCCTGCACTTGAGCGCTCAAGTTAGGTGCTCAAGTTAAGTGATAGCACACCCGTCTGCAAGGCCCGCTTTCATAGCTGACGACAGCTTAGCTGGCCTGCATTACAGCAAGTCGAACAGCGACAGGCTGGTGGTTTGTACAAACGATTTCTGTGCCGCTTCCAGGATGGTCTGTTGCTGGCTCAGATCGGATAGCGCTTTGGCATAATCCAGATCCTGCAAGTCAGACAGCGATTCGGCGTACTGCAGCTCGCGGCTCTTGCCCGCCTCGTCCAGTTGTTCCAGCTCGTTCAAATAGGTGCCCACCTGGGCGCGCTTGGTGAGCACCTGATCCAGCGTGGTGCCCAGCTCGCCGGTCAGCGTGGCCAGGCCCGCGTTCAATGCGTCCTTGTCGGCTTGGGTCGTGATCGGCGTCTCCAGCAGGCTGGCCAGGTCGTTCAGGGTGGCGAACACATTGCGCGTGCCCACCTGGAACAGGCTGCCGCCGTTCTCGGACACCGGCATCGTGCGTGCCGAAGCGACCTGCACCAGTTGCTGCCCGTTATCGCCCTGATAGGTGGCGCCACCCGGGCTGGCAACGAAGGCAGGGGTGGCGCTCTGATACCCGGAGAACAGGTAATTGCCAGCCCCATCGCGGCTGTTGGCGAGGCCGATCAGCTGGTCCAGCGCACCACGCAGCTCGGTGGCGAGGTAACCGCGTTGCTGGTTATCCAGCGTGGGGTTGGCCGCGCCGACCAGGTTGGATTTGGTGGCCACCAGCAGGTCGGTGATGCTGCCCAGCGTGCTTTCCACCTGACTCATCTGTGTGGTGGCGTGTTGGCGGTTGTCGGCATATTGCGCGTTGAGGCTCTGTGCCTGCTTGATCTCCAGCGCACGCGCAGCGGCGACCGGGTCGTCCGAGGGCGTCAGGAGGCGTTTGTTGCTGGCGATCTGCTGCTGCAGGCGCGCCTGCTGTGATTGCAGCTCGCTGATGCGACTGATGCCAGCCTGATAGAGGGTGTTGGTGCTGATGCGCATGGCGGCTCCTGATTAGCGTCCTGAACTTAACGACCTAGCGCGAGCAGAATGTCGAACATCTGATCCGCGATCTGCATGAACTTGCCCGCCGCCTGATACGCCTGCTGATAACGCAGCAGATTGGTGGCCTCTTCGTCCAGGTTCACCCCCGATTCCGATTGTTGCGCGGCGACACTGTAGGCCAGCACGCGCTCTTCTGCGGCGCCGGTGATGCTGAGCTCGCGGGTCTTGTTACCCACCATGCTGATCAGCTGGTTATACGCGCCCTGATAGGTGGTGGTGCCGCTGTTCAAGGTGTTGCTGGTCTGCAAGCCAGCCAGCAACAGCAGATTGCGGTTATCCGCACTGCCACTGGGGGCCGGGCCACCTGCGGCGATCTGGCTGATGTCATCCAGCGTGACCTTGATGGTGCTGGCCACGTTGTACGTGGGCTTGATCACAAATTCGTCACCGGCCGCCAGGCTGCCGGATGCCAGGGCGATGCGGATGCCATCCACCGTCTGCGGCAGGCTGTCGTACGCTTGCACCTGGCCATCATTCAGGCGGGTGAGCTTGTACTGACTGCCATCGTATTGCAGCCGGTAGTCGCTGGCGGTGACCGCCCCGCTCTGCACCACATTCACGCTCAGTTCAGCGCTGCCGGTATTGCGGCCACTGGCACTCACCAGCGGCGCGGCCACACTGAAAAAATCCGTTCCGGCTGCACCAGTGCTGTCCAGCCCCTGCTTGTGCTGGGTGTTGAAGGTATCGGCCAGCACCAGGGCGATACGCCCCAGCTGGTTCTGCATGGCATCCAGCGACTCGGTGCGGAATTCCAGCAAGCCGCCCAGGCTACCGCCTGCCAGCGTGCCGGGCGCCAACAGACTGGTGCTGCTCTTGCCCTGATAAGCGATCTCGAGACGGGTAGGGTCGGTGGGGGACGCCATGGTTTGCAGGCCATAGGATTGCGTGCCCACCACCAGCGGCAGGCCGTTGCCGATGAACAGGTTGTACTCGCCGTTACCCTGATTGACCACCGAGGTCTTGACCAGCTTGCTGAGTTCGCTAACCAGCAGGTCTCGCTGATCCATCAAGTCATTGGGTGGGTAACCCTCTGCGCCGATGGCCTTGGAGATCACGTCATTGAGCCCGGCGATCTGCTTGGCATAGCTGTTCACTTCGGTGACATGGCCCTGCAGCTGCACGTTGATGCCGCTGCGTATCTCTTCCATGCGCTCACCCAGGTCCTGAAAGCGCCCCACGAAGGAATGCGCGGTGGACAACATGGCCTGACGGCTGGGAGCATCACCCGGGTTGGTAGATAAGGTCTGCAGGCTGCTGAAGAACTGCTGCATGGCCGATGAAAGCCCAGCGCTGTCGTCGGCCAGCAGGTTATCGAGTTGTTTGATCTGTGCCGAGTAGGCGTTGATGGCGGCGCTGCTCGACTGGCTGCTGGTCACCTGCCGCGACAGCAGCTCGTTGTAGACACGCGTGACTGCCGTGACCTGCGCGCCCTGCCCCACATAGCCATAGCCGAAGTTCTGCGATTGCGCAGCCGACTGCACCACCACCTGGCGCGAGTAGCCGGGCGTGGCCGCGTTGGCGATATTGTGGCCAGTGGTGCTGATACCCACTTGTGCCGCTGCCAGCGCGCTCTGGCCGATGTTAAGGATATTGGAAGCCATGATGCTTTCAGATCACCTGATATGTTTGAGCTGTTGACGGCATCAAAATCAAAAACTTTAAGCGCTCATGCTGCGACGGATCACTTGCGCCAGCTTGCTGGCGTAGTTGGGGTCGGTGGCATAACCGGAAGCCTGCATGGCCTGAGCATAGGCTTTGGCGTCACTCACATTGGCCATCACGCTCTGGTAGCGCGGGTTGCCGCTGATGAGCCTGGCAAAATCGGCGAACGCATCGGCATAGGAATCATAGGCGCGGAATTTCTCCACGCGGGTCTGTTTGACGCCGTTGATATATTCGGTGGTAGGCACCTCGGCCACCTTGCCCTGCCAGTTGCCCGTGGCCTTGATGCCGAACAGGTTGTGGCTGCTGGAGCCATCGGCCTGACGGATCTGATGACGACCCCAGCCACTTTCCAGTGCGGCTTGTCCCACCATGAAGGCGGCCGGGATGCCGGTGGCAGCGCTGGCGGCTTCCGCATGTTGCAACATGGTTTGGCGGAACTGCGTCACATGACGGGGGGCGTTACGGTTGGCAGCGCTGTCGACAGCCGGCATGGCCGTCATCGGCGCTTTGACCTCGGGCCGGTTCGACACCAGCAACTCCGGCACTGGTGCCAGCATGGCGCCGATCTGCTGATAACGACTGAGCGGTTTGCTGAGCTCAAGCTTGTTTATTTCGAGCTTGCTGGTTTGTGCACTGTTCAGGTCAGGCACGGCGGGGGCGCGTGCGCCCAGCTGGCGTGCCAGCACATCGGCCAGGCCCAGGCCACGCTTGGCCATGGATTGACTCAGCTGCTGGTCCAGCATGGAGGTGAAGGTGCGGGTCTGTTCATTATCCAGCATGCCATTCTGCGGACTGGCGTCGCGCATGCTTTTCAGCATCATGTTCACGAACATGGCCTCGAACTGCACCGCCGTGGCTTTGATGGCTTCAGGAGCGTTGCTGCGTGCGGAGCGCTTCAGCGCTTCCAGGCTGCCGGCATCGGCGGCGAGCTGCCCGGTGGCGGCCGGCAGTTTGTTGGTGTTTTGTGGGGAGTCGATCATGGCCGGTCTGCCTTAGATGATTTCCAGCTCGGCACGCAGCGAGCCAGCCGCCTTCATGGCTTGCAGGATGGCCAGCAGGTCCTGCGGGCTGGCACCGATGGCGTTGAGTGCCTTGAGCACATCGGCCAGCGAAGCGCCGCCTTCCAGCAGCATGACCTTACCCGGTTCTTTGTTGATCTCGATCTGCGAGATGGAGGTGGACACCGTGTCGCCACGTGAGAATGCGCCGGGCTGGCTGATCACTGGCGCGGTGTTGATCACCACCGACAAGTTGCCGTGCGAAACCGCGCAATCTTCCAGCGTGACGTTCTGGTTCATCACCACCGAACCGGTACGCGCATTGAGGATGACCTTGGCACTGGAAGCACCCGGTTGCACATTGAGGCTTTCCAGGCGGCCAAGGAAGGCGACACGCGCCCCGCTGTCGGCTGGCGCACGCACGCGGATCACGCGGCCGTCCTGCGCCGTGGCGGTGCCCGGACCGAACTGGCGGTTGATGCCTTCCACCACCAGGCCGGCGGTGCTGAAACTGGATTCGATCAACTCCAGGTTGATGGTATCGCTGTGTAACAGGGTGCTGGGCAGGGCGCGTTCCACCGTGGCGCCGCCCGAGACGCGGCCCACACTCAGGTGGTTGATCTGTGTGCTGCTGCCACTGGCCGCCGCGCCCACGCCGCCCACCAGCAGGTTACCCTGCGCCATGGCATACACCTGACCGTCGGCCCCCTTGAGTGGGGTCATGAGCAAGGTGCCACCGCGCAAGCTCTTGGCGTTACCCATGGACGAAACGGTGATATCGAGTTGCTGACCCGGCTGCGCAAAGGCGGGCAGGCTGCTGGTGACCATCACCGCCGCCACGTTCTTGAGCTGCAGATTGGTGCCTATGGGCAAGGTGATGCCCATGGACTGCATCATGTTGATGATGCTTTGTACCGTGAACGGGGTTTGCGTGGTCTGGTCGCCGGTGCCATCCAGGCCCACCACCAGGCCATACCCCAGCAACTGGTTGCTGCGCACACCTTGGATGGTGGCCAGGTCTTTCAAACGCTCGGCATGCAGCGGCAGGCTGGTGAGCAGCAATAAAAGCAAGGAAAGGCAGCGCATCATGGTCATGGCCTACAGCGGGATGAAACTCAAAAAGAAACGCGACAGGATGTTGGCGATCTGCGCGGCATCCACCTTGGCGCCGGAACGGTACTCCACACGGGCATCGGCCACGCGGTTGGACGGCACCACATTACCCAGTGCGATGGTGTCCGGGTTGACCACGCCAGAGAAGCGCACGAACTCGGTGCCCTTGTCGAAGGACACCTGTTTCTCGCCACTGACCAGCAGATTGCCGTTGCTGTAGACCTCGATGACGGTCACGCCGATGTTGCCAGTGAAGTTGTTGCTGGCATTGCTGGCCGCCTTGTCCTCGTAGCCGAGATCGGAGCTGGCCGACATGGTGGCACTGCCGATGGGGTTACCACGGAAGGCGGCGATGGCACCGCTCACCTCACCTGATTTATTGGCCGAGCTGGTCCCTGCCTTGTTGGCGCTGGTGTTCTCGCTGATGGTGATGGTGAGGATGTCCCCCACCAGACGTGCACGTCTGTCCTCGAACAGGGGACGATAGGCACCCGCTTTGTAGATGCTGCCGGAGGTGCCGGCCACCTGCTCGTTGGGCACCGGTTTGGCCGTCATGGGGGTTTTGACGATGCTGTCCGGCGTCACGGCACAGCCGCCCAGTAACGCCAGCATCAGGCTAGCGGTCAGGCTAGCTATCAGAATCGGATTAGCGTGCAGGCGCATCAAGGTCTCCAGGTTAGAGCTGGGTCAGACGCTGCAGCATCTGGTCCGAGGTGGTGATGGCTTTGCTGTTGATCTCGTAGGCGCGCTGGGTCTGGATCATGTTGACCAACTCTTCCACCACGTTGACGTTGGAGGTCTCCACATAGCCTTGCACCAGCAGACCGGCCCCGTTGGTGCCCGGCGTGTTGGTGTTGGGGGTGCCTGAAGCCGCAGTTTCGGTGTACAGGTTCTCGCCCCGGCCCAGCAGGCCGGCCGGGTTGATGAAGGTGGCCACTTGCAGCGTACCCACTTGCACCGCCTGAGCAGAATCCGGCTGCGTCACCGACACCACGCCGTCACGGCCTATGGTCAGGCTCTGCGCATTGGCCGGGATGGTGATGGCAGGTTGTACCGGGAAGCCGCTGGAGGTGACCAGTTGGCCGGTGCTGTCGGCATGGAACGCACCGTCACGCGTATACGCGGTGCTGCCATCCGGCATCAGCACCTGGAAGAAACCGGCGCCCTGGATGGCCACATCCTTGTCGTTGCCGGTCTGCTGCAGATTACCCTGGGTGAAGATGCGCTCTGTGGCCACCGGACGCACGCCAGTGCCGACCTGCAAACCGGTGGGCAGTTGCGACTGTTGCGAAGATTGTGCACCGGGCTGACGCACGGTCTGGTACAGCAAGTCTTCGAACACGGCACGCGTGCGTTTGAAGCCATTGGTACTGACGTTGGCCAGGTTGTTGGCGATGGTGTCCATCTGGGTTTGCTGCGCATCCAGACCGGTCTTCGATATCCACAATGAACGTATCATGCTGGTTTCCTTTTTGCCTGACGGCTGTCACCGCTTGCCCGTGACATGCATCGGTTTTTCATGGCCCGAGGCCAAGTTGATGAGCTCATACTAAAGCCTGTGTGCTCAAGTCAAACTGAGGAGCTGACCGGCTTTATTGGCGTTATTCTCGGCGTTCTGCAATAACTTCATCTGTGCCTCGAACTGCCGCGCCAGCGAGATCATGTTGACCATGGCCTCGATGACATTGACATTGCTGCCTTCCACCGCCCCGCTCACCACCGTGACCCTGGCATCCGACTCGGCGGCCTGACCGTTCCTGGTCTGGAACAAGCCGTCGGCACCGCGCAGCAGGCTGTCCTGCGGCGGATTCACCAGCTTGAGACGGCCGATCACGGCGGGGGGCGTGTTGTTGCTGGCGATGGCCGACACCGTACCGTCCTTGGCGATGCTGACCGTGGTGTTGGGGGGCACACTGATGGGGCCACCGTCACCCAGTACGTTGAGGCCGCTCTCGGTCTGCAACATGCCGTTCTCGTTGATACGCAGCGAACCGTTGCGGGTGTAAGCCTCGCTGCCATTACCGCGTGCCACCGCCAGCCAGCCCGCGCCGGGGATGGCCACATCCAGCTCGCGGCCGGTCTCGTGCAAGGGCCCAGGGGTGAAATCACTGCCCACCTCGCTATCCACCACAAAGGCACGCGTAGGCAGGCCTTCGCTCAGTACCGGCACCGCGCGGAACGCGTCGATCTGCGCGCGAAAGCCATTGGAGGACACGTTGGCAAGGTTATGCGCCGTGGTGGCCTGCTGCTCCAGGATGTTCTTGGCGCCTGTCATGGCGGTGTAGATCATGCGGTCCATGGAAATCTCCGATTCAGTCTAGTCAGGCAAAGCAAGGCAAGTTAAAACAAGCGACGCCTGCAAGCCTGACGTGAACGGGTGCGCGGGATGCAGCGACTGGCCCGTTCAGGCCAGCCATCACGCCGCGATGCCCCCGCCGCCTCATTCATGCCGTTCTAGTTAACGCAGGTTCACCAGGGTCTGTAGCACCTGGTCCTGGGTCTTGATGGTCTGCGCGTTGGCCTGATACACGCGCTGTGCGGTGATCATGTTCACCAGCTCGGCGGTCAGGTCCACGTTGGAATCCTCCACTGCGGAGGATTGCAGCACGCCCATGCTGCCAGTGTTGGGTGCGCCCACCAGCGCAGCGCCGCTGGTAGAGCTTTCTGCCCACACGTTATTGCCCAGACTGCGCAAACCGTTCGGGTTGACGAAGTTGGCCAGCGCCACTTGCGCGAGGTTGGCAGACTGACCGTTGCTGTAACGGCCGACGATCATGCCATCGGCTGCGATATCAAACCCGGCCAGACGCCCGGAACCATAGCCGTCCTGGGTCAGGCTGTTGACACTGAAATTGGCACCGAACTGGGTGCTGCCGGAAAGATCGACGGTCACGGCCAGCGGTGCTGCACCGGTAGCCACCGTGAAGTTGACGGTCGGAGTGGCCGGGTTGATGGTGGGTTGCACACCGGTGCCGGAGAAGCTCATGGTGGCGGTGGCGACAGGCGCGGCCGGTGGCGTGTAGGCGCTAGGCGTGCCGTCCACGGTGGTCATCACGCTCCATTCGCCGGGGGCGGTCTTCACAAAATAGTTCTGCAGCGTGTGGCTGTTGCCCAGGCTGTCGTAGACGGACACCGAGGTGGAATGGTGATAAGTGGTGGGATCTTCCGGGTCAAAACCGGCCAGTGTCATGGCGTCCTTGCGCGAATCCAGGTTGACCAGACCGGTCACCGCAGCGGAAGCGCGGGGTGCCAGATCCTGGGTGTTGATGTTGATGTCGGTCGCTACACCTGTCGCCACCTGGCCTGCTGGATTGGCCGTGTAGCCGGTGAGGCGCTGGCCTTCGGCATTGACGATGAAGCCTTCCTTGTCCAGCTGGAACTGGCCGTTACGGCTGTAGCTGATGTTGCCATCGTTGCTGAGGCGGAAGAAGCCGCCACCGTTGATGGCGAGGTCCAGCGAATTGTTGGTGGTGGTGATGTTGCCCTGGGTGAATTGCTGCTTCACCTGTGCGACCTGCACGCCGATGCCGGTCTGCGAGCTACCGCTGCCATTCAGCGAGCTGGCATATACATCAGCGAACTGGGTCTGGCCCTGCTTGAAACCCACCGTGTTGGCATTGGCGACGTTGTTACCGATGACTTCCAGATTCTTGCTGGCGGCGTTCAAACCGCTTAAGCCCTGTTGAAAACTCATGTCGTGCTCCTCGTGATAACCACCCGAAAAATGGACTGCTTGTGTTTGCTGCGTTTAGAAGATCTGCTGCACCTGACCGATAGGCGTGCTGCCGCTGCGGCTCAGCAGCAGCTCCACGCCCTGCGCGGTATTGGCCACGCCGGTGACCACATCACGTACCTGTGTGCTGACATCCACGGTCTTGCCGCTCTGGCTGGCCTGTACGGTCAGCTTGTAATGGCCGTCCGGCAACTTGGCGCCCGTGTTGTCCAGTCCGTCCCAGCTGGCATTGCTGTTACCTGCAGGCAAGGCACCCAGCGCGATCTCGCGCACCAGCACACCGGCGCTGTTGTGGATCTGCGCGCTGACCTTCTCGGCAGAGCTAGGCAATTCGACGATAAACGGGCTGGCTGCCCCGTTGTTCAGTGCCAGGCTGTTACCGGGCAGTTGCACCTCGCGGCCGATGGCACTGGACGCCTGCAGCGCCTGGCTGGCCTGCACGCTGCCGATCAGGCCGGACATGGTGCTGTTGAGCTTTTCGATGCCGGTCACCGTGGACAGCTGCGCCATCTGGCTGGTGACCTGGGCATTGTCCAGTGGATTCAGCGGGTCCTGATTCTTCATCTGCGTCACCAGCAGTTTGAGAAAGCGGTCCTGCGTATCGGCAGTCTGCGTGGCGGCCGCCGCCTTGCTGCCGTTGACGCTGTCTAGCAGCGTGGGTGAGACGTTCTGTACTGTGCTCATGGGGCTACCTTTTTAGTGGCGAGTGTTTAATGGCGCGTGATGCGGGCCGGTCAGGACTGGCCGATGTTGAGGGTCTTCATCAGCATGGTCTTGGCCGTGTTCATGGTTTCGACGTTGTTCTGATAAGCGCGTGAAGCCGAGATCATGTTCACCATCTCCTCGGTGACATTGACGTTGGGCATGGCGACAAAGCCCTCTTCGTTGGCATTGGGGTGTTGCGGGTCGTACACCAGCTTGGCGGCAGACTGGTCTTCCAGCACCTGCTGCACACGCACACCGGCCGCCCCGCCCTCACCCAGCGGGATGGCCGCGAACACCACCAGTTTGGCCTTGTAAGGCTGGCCGTTGGCACTGGTGGTGCTGTCGGCATTGGCGAGGTTGCTGGCCACGGTGTTGAGACGCTGCGATTGCGCGTTCATGGCCGAGCCGGAAATATTGAATACATTGAAGAGCGACATGCTGGACTCCTTATCGTGGCAGCGGGCTAGCGGCTGGGGGCTAGCGGCGACTTAACCCTGGATCGCCGACATCAGCTTCTTGATCTGACCGTTCAGCATGGTCAGGCTGGCTTCATAGCGCACTGCGTTATCGGCGAACTGGGCACGCTCGATGTCCATGTCCACCGTGTTGTTATCCACACTGCCCTGCAGCACATTGCGGTACTGGATCAGGCCGTGACTGACGGCAGGCGCGTTGGCAGCGTCCAGTGGCCGATGTTGTGCCGATGACATGGCCAGCGGCAACGGCCCCAGGCTGCCTCCCATCACCGGTGCCAGTGGCAGGGGCCCGAGCCCACCGGAGGGGGCGGCAGCAAGCGATGAAGATCGCCCTCCAGCGGTGGCCTGCGGGTTCAGTGCCGCCTGCATGGCAGCGGCAAAATCCATGTCGCGCGCCTTGAAATTGGGCGTATCGGCATTGGCGATGTTGGCAGACAGCAATTCCTGGCGTTGCGCGCGCAAGCGCAGCGCGGTCTGCTGGAAATTGAATGCGGCATCCAGTTGGTTGATCATGCAGTGCTCCTGCGGCCTCAAGTTATTTGCGGAACGGCCGTTAATCCCATCAACAGCCAGTCCATCAGATGAAGGCGAGTGTAGGCGTGCGCGCAAGCGTGCAATCGGTGGAGCAACAGCAGAAACATCCCTTTATTTGAAGCTTGACCAGACAAGGGCGTGCGTACACTGCATGGTGTATTGTTCCCGCAGCACCTGTAGCCAGGTGGACTGCTACCACCACCAAGCGCTGACCGCGCATGGAGATGCTCATGCTCAAACACACACGCCTGCCCGGCTGGCTGACACTGATATTGGCGCTGGTAACACTGGCACTGCTACCAGGCGTAAGCCGGGCCGCTAACGGCTGGCAGGAGTTGCCGCAATTGCGGCAACTGGCCACGCATTGGCTGCAACAACAAACCACCGGCCTGCCCGGCCAGGTGAACGTACAGGTCGGCGCCATCGACACCAAGCTGAAGCTGGCCAACTGTGTTGCGCCCGATGTGTTCCTGCCGGCAGGCAGCCGCGCCTGGGGCAAGACCAGTTTAGGTATACGCTGTGCGGAAAGCAGCCCGTGGACCATCTACCTGCAGGCGGAGGTGAGTGTGATCGGCCAGTATCTGGTGACCGCCACCCCGCTGATGCAAGGCCAGGTGATCACGGCACAGGATCTGGTGTTCCAGTCCGGGGATTTGAGCAAACTGCCACCCGGCGTGCTCACCGACCCGAGTCAGGCCATTGGTCGCAGCGTGAATGTGGCCTTGATGGCGGGTGCCATGCTGCGCCCTGAGCAACTGCGCATGCAGACCGTGATCAAACAAGGCCAGACCGTGCGCCTCAATTCCACAGGCAAGGGCTTCAGCATCAGCGCCGAAGGGGCCGCCATGGGCAATGCCGGTGACGGCCAGACCGTGCAGGTCAAAGTGGCAGGCGGCCAGATCGTCAGCGGGGTCGCACGCGGCAATGGCGTGGTGGAAGTGGCGTTTTGAGCCTGCCTGAGCAGCACCAGTGCAGATTACAGCGGGCTGCAAAACAAAATGAACAAAAAAACGTCTTGCACATTAAAGTTCAAGCACACCTTGCCGATAACTGACGTAACAGGCAATGCGGCGAGCATTGCGCCATTCAAGGCATGAGGTCAACGCATGAGGACAACACCATGAAAATCGACGATACGCTGGTCAACCAGGTGCGACTGAAACAGGAAGCCCAGGAAACCGCATCAGACAAAAAAGCCAAGGCAGTAGCCAGCCCGGAAGCCGGCAGCAATGGCAATGTCACGCTGTCCCCCCTGGTGGCGCAGCTGAAAGCGCTGGAAGCAGCGGCCAACGGTCAGCAGACCTTCGACACCGAAAAAGTGGAGGCCATCAAGGCCGCCATCCGTGACGGCCAGTTCAGCATCCATCCGGACAAGATCGCAGCCGGCCTGATCGACAGCGTCAAAGACCTGCTCGGCACCAAGCCTGCCTGAGGCCTGAGCCATGACTGCCTTGATGCTGGAAACCGAAACCACGCAAGCCGCCGGGCTGCTCAAGCTCTTGCTACGTGAGCAGGAGCTGCTGGTGGCGGGCGAAGTGGCCACGCTGCAAGCGCTGCTGCACCAGAAATCGTCACTGATCCAGAGCCTGCAACATAGCAGCAAACTGCGTTATCAGAAGCTGGCATTGCAAGGCTTGCTCGCCAATGAGCAAGGCATGCAAGCCTGGCTGGCAAAGCACCCGGAAGCCGCTGGTGAATGGGAGACGCTGCGCCGTATCCTGGAAGAAGCCAAAGAGACCAACCGCGTCAACGGCCTGTTGATCCAGAAACACCATGGCCGTACCCAAAGCACGCTGGGTATGCTGCAAAAAGCCCGCAACGGCGACAGCGGCCAACTGTATGGTCCCAGCGGCCTGACCCGTCATCCGCTGCAGCTGGGTAACAGCATCGCCAGCTAGTCACGTCTCTCAGCGGATAACTTCTCGACAAACAGCGGATGCCCCGTGAGTTTGACCAACAGCTACACTCAAAACGCTCCATAATCCGCTCTGTTTCATTGGTACAAGAGTTGGTACAGTGTGTTTATCGCCGTGCCAACTCACTCTGATGAAAGCCCATCTCATGAAACCATCGCTACATTTTTTCGCGCCGTTACTTGTCTTGTTGTTAATAAGTCCGCTGGCTGTACACGCCGAGCCGCGCTGCAACACGCCCGAAGGCGCCGCCACGGTCAATAGCGAAGTGGAAGCCGAGTTGCAGACCATCAAGGAAAAGCAGCGCAACACCGAAGCCGGTATCGACAAGGATCTGGACGCCAAGGCTGAAGAAAAAAACTGGAGCAAGGAGCAACGTTCTGCCTTTGTGGTGGGCATCCTGAAATCCGCCGAATTCCGCGCCTTCGAGCAGGAGAAGAAGCCCTATACCGAAGAGATCACCGCGCTGATGACGGCCCCGCTGGACCGCTCCGACACCAAAGCCAGCTGCCTGTCCGTGTCCAAACTGCAGGCCATCGTGCGCAAGATCGACGCCATCAACGTGCGTCAGTACGGCTATCTGTCGGCACAGGTCAAGGCCGCAAAGTAAACTGCACACCCAACTCAACCCTAGCCTTTCAGCCTAGGCTCGCAAGGCTCAGGGCTGATACGGCATATCGGTTGCCTGTGCCTGCTCTGCTGGCTTCTGGTACATCACCATCACCGACACGCGCCGGTTGCTGGCGCGCCCTTCCGGCGTGCTGTTGTCCGCCACCGGCCGCGTATCGGCAAAGGCCTGCGCCGCCAGACGCGACGCGGCGATGCCCGCCTCCGCCATCACATGCAGCACCGCCGTGGCGCGCATGGCCGACAGTTCCCAGTTGGAATCGAATAGCAGGTTACGGATCGGCCTGTCGTCGGTGTGGCCTTCGATCTGCAATGGATAAGGCAAGCCACGCAGCGTGCTGGCGATCTCGTTGAGCGGCGGCAACGCGGCCTCTGCAAGCGCAGCAGAACCACTGGCGAACAGCAGGCTGTCGGCGATGTCGATGCGGATGCCCTGATTGGTCTGCATCACACGCACCTTGCCCTGCGCCACCAGCGGAGCCAGCTGCTGGTTGAGCGCCAGGCCGGTGGCCACCATGCGTTCTCGCTCACGCCGGTATTGCTCGCTTTTCACCACCAGCGGCGGGATAGGGTTGAGGCGCAGGCTGTGGCTGCTGGTGCCCAGCGGGCTTGCGGTGCTCCTGGCTTGCGGCCTTAGTTGATCGTTGCCGCCGAAGGCGTTGCCCAGCGCGTCACTGAGTTGCAGATACTTGGTCTGATTGACGGAGGACACACCGTACATGACCACGAAAAAGGCGAACAGCAAGGTGATGAAATCCGCATACGACACCAGCCAGCGGTCGTGATTTTCCGGCTCTTCAACAAGGGCACGGCGGCGTGTCCCGCGACGGCTCATTGCAGATAGCCCTGCAGGCGCTCTTCCAACTGGCGCGGATGTTCATAATTGGCGATGGCGGCCAGCGCTTCGACCACCATCTCGCGCTGGCTGACATCCACCTGGATCAGCATCTTGAGTTTGTTGAAACAGGGCAGGAACACCAGATTGGCCAGCCCCACGCCATAGATGGTGGCCACGAAAGCCACCGCGATGCCGCTGCCCAGCAGGGCCGGGTCGGACAGGTTCTCCATCACATGGATGAGGCCCAGCACCGCCCCCAGGATGCCCACCGTAGGCGCGTAACCGCCCGCGGCTTCCCAGATGCGTGCTGCGCTGCGCATGCGTGCTTCGTACTGATCCAGCTCCAGATTGCAGATCTCGCGCATGCGCTCTGGCGGCGCACCGTCGATAAGCAGGCGCAGCCCTTTGCGCGCGAACGCATCCTGCTCCAGCTCCAGTTGCGGCTCCAGTTGCAAGATGCCTTCGCGGCGGGCGATGTTGCTCCACATGGCGATGCGGCGCAGCATGGCACGACGGTTGTCCACAGGCGGCACGAACACCCAGCGCAGCAGGCGTACGCCTTCCATCACATGATGCATGCGGCTTTGCAGCAGCACCGCGCCCAGCGTGCCGAACACTACTACCAGGAACGCGGCCGGTTGCAGCAGGGAGGACAGATGCCCGCCCTCCACCGCCTGCCCGAGCACGATGCCGAGCAGCGCGAGCGCAAGCCCGACTAGGCTACTCCAGTCCATGCCTGTTCCCTGAGCCCTGCGCGCAGGCGACCAACGGCCTGGCTATGCAATTGACTCACGCGCGATTCGGACACACCGAGCACCGCGCCGATCTCCTTGAGGTTGAGCTCCTGCTCGTAATACAGCGCCATGAGCAGCTTTTCGCGTTCAGGCAGCTCGGAGATGGCCTCCACCAGCGCGCTGCGGAAGCCTTCCGACATCAAGGTCTTGAGCGGATCGCCACTGATTTCGCTGCTATCGTCCGCTACGCCATGCCGGTCCAGAAAATGCGCGTCACCGTCATCACCGAAATCATCGTAATAGATCAGCTGGTGGCCACTGCAATCATCCAGCATGGCATGGTAGTCGGTGATGGAAAGGCCCATGTGCCGCGCCAGTTCGGCCTCGGTGGGCGGACGGCCCAGCTGTTGTTCCAGCTGACTGATGGCGCTCTCCACGGTGCGCATGTTCTTGCGCACGCTGCGTGGTGCCCAGTCGGCACTGCGCAACTCGTCCAGCATGGCACCACGGATGCGCTGCACGGCGTAGGTCTCGAATTGCGCGCCGTGGTTGTCTTCGTAGCGGTTCACCGCATCCAGCAAGCCCATCATGCCGGTCTGGATCAGGTCGTCCACTTCCACGCTGGCAGGCAGCTTGGCTTTGAGCTGGTAAGCCAGCTTCTTGACCAGTGGCGCATGTTGCTTGAGCAGCTGGTCCTTATGGTTCAGTTTGCCATTGCAGGTATACATGGCGGCCTCCTAGGCGGCAACGGCAGCGAAGGCCGCATGCGGTAGGGTGGTGAGCGTGGCGTCGCCGATCAGGCGCTGTGCCAGCTCACGGAATGCGCGCGAAGCCAGTGCCAGCGGGAAGGCTTCCTGCACGGCACGGCCACTCTGCGCCGCCAGTTGCAGGTGCTGGTCCACCGGGATCACGCCGAACAGCTCGATCTGCAGACGCAAATAACGATGCGCCACATCGGCCAGGGTCTTGAAAGCCTGCTGTGCGCGCTGCGGGCTCATACCGTGCACCACCACACCGAACGGCTGGCCGCCCTGGCGGCTGTAGATGGCTTTGATCTGGCTGTAGGCCTGCTTGATGCCTTCTGCACCCGGCCCCAGCGGCAGCAGCACGGTGACGTCTTGCAAGTGTTTGCTGGCAAGCACCGCGCTATCGGCCAGATCCACCAGCAGCAGGTCATGCTGACTGGCCAGTTGTTGTAGCTGTTGCCCCACCTCGGCCGGGTCAGCGGCCTGCCAGGCATCGCTGCGCAGCCATTGCACATTGACTGCCTGCGCACGCAAGGAGAACACCAGGTTATCGGCGATGTCGAGCTGATCATCCGGCGCAGACAACAAGGCCACGATACGCGGCTTGGGTTTGTGCATCATGCGGCGCAGACCGGCCGCCTGATCGCCACGGCCCAGCATGGGGGTACGGACATCAGACATGGCGCACCTCCGTATGCTGCTGTGGCGCCTGCCCTTGTGCCGCCATCACCAGCGGCAGTTCGTCGTCCAGCAATTCGAACGGTCGGCTGAAGCGCGGTCGGCTGTTCAATACCATGTCCACCAACTGGTCGCGGTCGGCCAGGGCGATGTCCTCCGGCACGCGCTGGCCGTTGCAGACGAAATACAGTTTGAGGCGTTCGCGGATGACGATATCCAGCGCACTGCCCAGGCTGGCCGCTTCGTCCAGCTTGGTGATGATGCAGCCGTCGATCTGGCGCTGCGCGCCCTGACCGCGGTAAGCACTCACCACGTCCATCAGCGTCTCACCGCCGCAAGTGGCGTTCAGGCACAGGATGCGCTTGATGCTGCTGTCGGCGTTGCGCAGCATGGCGATCTGCTCGGCCACCATCTGGTCGCGCTGGCTGACGCCCACGGTATCGATGAGGATGGTGTGCTTGCCACGCAGCTCTTCCAGCGCCAGCTTGAGGTCGGTCTCGTCCTTCACCGCATGCACCATCACGCCCAGGATCTTGCCGTAGATGCGCAGCTGTTCATGGCCGCCGATCCGGTAACCGTCGGTGGTGATCAGCGCCAGCTTCTGCGTGCCATGCTTCATGACATAGCGCGCCGCCAGCTTGGCAGTGGTCGTGGTCTTGCCCACGCCGGTGGGGCCGATCAAGGCGTACACACCGCCCTGATCCAGCATCTCCTGCTCGGAGTCCAGCGTATTGAGGTTACGCAGCAAGGTGTTCCTGGCCCATTCCAGGGCCTGGGCATCGTCATGCCCTGCGGGCAGCTTGTCGGCGATGAGGCGCGCAAAGCTGGCACTGAAACCGCTGCCCAGCAAACGCTTGAGCAGACCGGACTTGGCCGGTTGCTGGCGATGGGCATGCTCCCAGTGCAGCTCGGTGAGTTGCGATTCTATGGTGTGGCGCATGGCGCGGATCTCGTCCATGACGCGGGCGATCTCCAGTGGCGAGCCTGTCGGCGCTGCTGCAGATGCTGTCGGCTGCGCTACTGGGCTAGCACTGGCTAATGGGCCAGCACTGGCCAGTGCTGCAGGCGCGGCTGCTTGTGCAAGCACGGCCTGCGGCATGCGCGGCGCAGTGCTCGGGATGACACGGCCATCCCGTAACGGGCGCACGATGCTGGCTGGGTTGCTGATAGCTGGGTCGATGCTGGCTTGATGGCTGCTCTGGCGACGCTGGTTGAGCAGCGACATCAGTGTTTGCGGCTCATCTGCTTGAGGCGCTTGCTGCATGGCCGGCATGAGGTCGGCCGGTGTGGCTACAGAGCTGGCTGCAGGTGTCGCGGCCGGTTGGGCCACCATGCGGCTCACGTCCTGATCGCGCATGGCGAGGATCTCGTTACCGCCGTCCACACGACGGTTGGCAAGGATGATGGCATCCTCGCCCAGTTCCTCACGCACCAGGCCCATGGCCTGTCTGGAAGTGGCGGCGAAATAACGTTTGATACTCATGGTTGTGCTCCAATCAGGCTAGTCACACGTATGGTTTTGGTTTCGGGGAGTTCGTCCTGCGACAGCACGCGCAGATGCGGCACGGCGCGGCGCAGGAACTTGGCCAGGGCCATGCGCAGGCTGGCGCTCACCAGCAGCACCGCGGGCATGCCCATCTGTTGCTGTTGTTGTGCGCCCTGCTCGGTCTGGCGGATCAGGGTGTCGGCCAGGCCGGGTTCGATGGCGGAATTGCTGCCCGCCTGCATGGCCTGCATCAGCAGGCGTTCCAGCTGGTGATCCAGTGCCATCACGTTCAATTCATGTGCATCCGGATACAGCTGCTGCACGATGGCACGGCCCAGCTTGACGCGCGTGACGGCGGTCAACTCATCCGCGTCCTGAGTGCGCGTGGCATGCTCGGACAGCGTTTCCAGGATGGTGCGCATGTCGCGGATATGCACGCCTTCGGTGAGCAGGTTCTGCAACACTTTTTGCAGCAAGGCCAGGGACAGTGCCTTGGGGATCAGGTCTTCCACCAGCTTGGGCGCGCTCTTGGCCACGTGGTCCAGCAGTTGCTGTACCTCCTGACGGCCCAGCAGCTCCATGGCATGGGTGCTCAGCATGTGGTTGAGGTGGGTGGCGATCACGGTGCCTGCATCCACCACGGTATAGCCCATGCCTTGTGCCTGATCGCGCAGCGGGCTTTCCACCCACACTGCGGGCAGGCCGAAGGCCGGGTCGGTGGTGGCGACGCCGGGCAGACTGCCCGCCACCATGCCCGGATTGATGGCCAGGAACTGGCCGTTGTGGGCTTCACCACCGGCGATGGTCACGCCCTTGAGGGTGATGCGGTATTCGGAAGGCTTGAGTTCCAGGTTGTCCCGGATGTGCACGGCGGGTGAGAGGAAGCCGACCTCCTGTGCGAATTTGCGGCGTATGCCCTTGATGCGCTTCAGCAACTCGCCGCCTTGCGCGTTATCCACCAGCGGGATCAGGCGATAGCCCACTTCCAGGCCAATGATGTCCACCGGCAGCACATCGTTCCAGCTGGCTTCTTCGCTCTCTTGCGCAACTGGCGCGGGCGCATCGTCCACCTTGCTGGCGGCCACGGCCTGACGTTTCTCCACCAGCCAGCCCAGGCCGGTCAGCAACAAGGCCAGCATCAGGAAGGCAAAGTTGGGCATGCCGGGGATGAGGCCCATGCCACCGACGATGCCGGCCGTGGCGTACATCACCTTGGGGTTGCTGAACATCTGCTGGGCCAGCTGCGCGCCCACGTCATTGTCATTGGCCACGCGCGACACCACCACACCGGCGGCGACCGAGATGATCAGCGAGGGGATCTGCGCCACCAGGCCATCACCGATGGCCAGCAGCGTGTAGTTCTTGACCGCATCACCAAATGCCATGTCGTGCTGCAGCATGCCGACGATAAGGCCGCCGAAGATGTTGATGACCGTGACCAGGATGCCGGCGATGGCGTCACCGCGCACATATTTACTGGCACCGTCCATGGCACCGTAGAACTCGGATTCCTGACCCACTTCTTTACGGCGGCGGCGGGCTTCGTCCTCGCCGATCAGGCCGGCATTGAGGTCCGCGTCAATGGCCATCTGCTTGCCGGGCATGGCATCCAGCGTGAAGCGTGCGCCGACTTCGGCGATACGGCCTGCGCCTTTGGTGACCACCACGAAGTTGATGATGGTGAGAATCACGAACACCACGATGCCTACCGCGTAGTTGCCGCCGATCAGAAAGTGACCGAACGCCTCGATGACCTTGCCAGCAGCATCCGGGCCGGTATGGCCTTCGGTGAGCACCACGCGCGTGGAAGCCACGTTGAGCGACAAGCGCAGCATGGTGGTCATCAGCAGCACGGTCGGGAAGGCGATGAAATCCAGCGGGCTGCGCGTTTGCAGGCCTATCATCAGCACCATGATGGACAGCGCGATGTTGAAGCTGAACAGCACATCCAGCGCGATGGCGGGCAGCGGCAGCACCATCATCGCCAGCAGCATCACGATCAGCAGCGGCGCAGCGGTATTGCGGCCACTCAGCATGCCTAGCCAGTTGGGGAGTTTGAGCTTATTCATCAGCGCATCGACTCATTCATCAGACAGGCATCAAATTGATGGGCGAGGTTTGCAGGTGCGGGTCCAGTGCGTCCGGCACATCCAGCGCCTCCGGCTGCTGCGGCTGCTGACCGCCGTGGCTGTGGTAGACGCGCAGCTGGTACACATAAGCCAGCACTTCGGCCACGGCCGCGTACAAGGCTTCGGGGATCTCGTCACCCAGCTCGGTATGGGCATACAGGGCACGCGCCAGCTTGGGCGATTCCAGCACGGGCAAGTGATGTTCAGCAGCGATCTCGCGGATCTTGAGTGCCACCGCATCGGCACCCTTGGCCAGCAGCACCGGCGCACGCATGCCGTCTTCCTTATACTGGATGGCCACGGCATAGTGGGTAGGGTTGGTGATCACCACGTCGGCATTGGGGATCTCGGACATCATGCGGCGGCGTGCCATCTCGCGCTGTTGCTGGCGGATGCGCGCCTTCACCTCGGGGTTACCTTCCGATTCCTTGGATTCCTGACGCAGATCCTGCTTGGTCATCTTGAGCTTGTTGGCGTAGTGATGCAGCTGATATGGCACATCGATCATGGCGATCAGCACCAGCGCACCCACGATGGCCATGGTGCTCTTGAACAGCAGGCTCTCCATATAGCCTATGCCCTCGTCCAGCGGCAGCATGGCCAGGCCCAGCATCTCGTCAAGGTCGGCGACGATCACCAGATACGCCACCGTGCCGACCAGCACCGACTTGGCCACGGCCTTGATCAGCTCAACCAGCGAATTCTTGGAGAACAGATTGCCGAAGCCGCTGATGGGGTTAAGGCGACTGAACTTGGGCATCAAGGCCTTGGCGCTCATGTTCCAGCCGCCGATGAACACCGGCGACGCGATCGCCACCAGCAACACGATCAGGCCCAGCGGCGCGAACGCCAGCAACAGGTCGGCGATGCGGTCCACCAGATGCAACAGGAACTGGGCCGGATCGAAGATCTCCTCGCGCGTGAAGCGCAGGCCCAGCGTCATGTTCAGCTTGAGTGCCTCGTTCATCTGCCCGGCCAGGCCCCAGAAGGCCAGCCCGGAAGCCAGCAGCACGGCACAGGTGGCCAGCTCGCGCGAGCGTGGCACATCGCCGTCTTCCCGCGCTTTCTCGATGCGCTTGGGTGACGCCGGTTCTGTTTTCTCTAGATCGCTGTCTTCAGCCACACTCACTCCGTCATTGGGAGACCACTGCTGCGACTACAGGGAGTCGCACTGATTAGGGTGGATTATTGGTGGCGCACGAGCAAAACAAAGCGTGGAATAAGGGGAGGAAAACGTCGGTAATCACCCGCAGAGGGCGTCAGCACGCCATTTCGGCGGGGTGTGAATGGGCTGTGAAAATTGCGCTTCGCAAATCAGGACAGATTACGTATAATGCACGCCTCGACGCGCCCGTAGCTCAGCTGGATAGAGTACTTGGCTACGAACCAAGGGGTCAGGAGTTCGAATCTCTTCGGGCGCGCCATTTCAAGACTTAGGCTACTTTTTGGTAGCCTTTTTCTTTTTCTACAGGGAAAACGTCACAATTCCCCGCCAGACGTCGGCGTGGCCGCCGGTTGGATGTTGGCAAGCTTGCTAAATCCAGCCCTCCAATGCAAACGGATTAAGAAACTGCCGCCCCCACAGAAATGCACGCTCTACTTCATTAAGGTTAGCTTCATTACATACAGCCTCCCATTGAGAGCGAATTGTCTCAAGCTGGTCGTCAATAATTGCGCGCGCGCGGCCCTCTTGAAGCAGAAAATGTGGTGCAACTTCCATGCAAATCGTTAATTGACTGAATCTGTTCTGGCCAGTAATCAACATCGCTTGCGTGGCTTCGCCGCCTGTCCGTCCTTGCGGACAGATATCATAGGCAGGCGTTAATGTAAGTGCCTGACCATCCCAGAAGGCAGCATGGTTGCGGGCATGGTCATCGGTATTACCAGACAGGATGTTAAATACAATCCGTCCAAACAACTCTTCGAGTGTTCGCGTGGGTTCAGTGAAACGGTGTCTGATCAATGTTGCTAAATCTTCATAGCTGGCATATCGCGCCTCTGTTTCATCCAGTTCCAACATCGTCAACGCCGATACCAATGCGCGTCGTGTCCAGCCGTTTTCAACAGAGATACGATCAAACCGTTCAATCAAAAGCACATCTTTACCTAAGGCGCGGGTTAGCCTAACTGGCGCAACATTTAGACCAACAACAGAAGCAAGCCTCATAGCAACGAACTCTGCTTTCACGACGTTGTAGAGGTCATTGCTTGCTGAGAATTTGGCAATGTATTTTCTATCTCCGTCAACAATCAAAGCCTTGGGACGCGCTCCTCCCAAAGAGGTACCGTGTTGAAGCGCAAGATCAAATTCAGGGCTGAGCGGAACACCTTGTTCCACACGCTCTGCTGATTGAATCAATTCATCCAGCGTTGCATTCTGGCGCTCTCGCGTTACGTATTGCGTGGCCGAGCCTTGAAAATCCAGTGCGCCAATACGATCAGAGCCAGACTCTAAAAGATAGGTCAGCTCATCAAGTTCAACAGGATCAGCATTACGTCCTTTCAGCCCCAATGTCCGGTTGATAATGACGCGTCGCCCCCATGCATCCGGGGATGCATCGCGGATACAACTAGGCAACTTCATATTTTCACGCAACGGAATTTCACCTGATTGAAGCGGCAATTCCGGTGCATAAATAGCAATCGCATTGTTCCGGGCTAAATAGCTTCGACCATAGTTAAATAGCAGCCTTCCATCGTCTTGGCGGGCAATACGACCGGCAACGACTGGCTCACTTTCATTTGGCAGCCATATCCAGACATACGCTTCAGCAGCAGGATGATTAGAAGTCATCTTTTACCACCGTTCTTGTTTTATGAACGGCTTTAGGAAGCAGACGTAACTTATCTTCCTGCTCCTTGATATGCATCGTCAGTGTATTGCTGCTATCCGCTTCAAACAGCGCAACCCCTACAATCGTAGCGGCTTCGATCACAACACCGATACCACAGCGCGGATCACCTTGCTCAATCCGTTGCATCATGTCGCGCGAAATGCCGACGCGTTCAGCCAGCGCTTGAACAGTTAGCTTGCGTTCGATGCGATTAATACGAATTAAACTGCCGAGCAAAGTCACCGCCTCCCGCGCATAGCGGGAGTAAGTACGTACAATTGTTGGGCGTTGAGTGGTGTCCATATCCAAAATCCTGTTTACACAGCTTAACTTTAACTAAAAAAACGAACACCATCAATAAAAAATAACTATATGTAAGTCATATATAGACTAAATGTATTTTAAGTAAGTCAAATAAATAATTTAAGTGTATGCGCGGACAAGTTGGCTCCAGAGCGTCTAAAAATAGTGGCAATTCCGCGCCACATCACAAAAAGGCTTGCAACTTAACGGTTACAAACCTTTTTTGTATCCATCATTCCGGCGGTAACGCAGCGAACCACAAAGGTAGCCCAGCGAACCACAAAACCATTTCGCGGCTTAGCTTGTTTTCCATATCGCCAACCCGAGCGGGATCGACTCAACTCCAGGCTTCACCCAACGCTTCTGCCTGCTGCAACACAAGCGTGATGGCGTTTTCCTGCTGATCCGGTGGGTATTTGTATTTGCGCAGGATGCGTTTCACCATCAACCGCAGCCTGGCGCGCACGCTTTCCCGTGCAGACCAGTCCACAGAAAGGTTCTGACGCAGGTTTTCGGTCAGTTCGTGGGCGATTTTTTTGAGTGTTTCGTCAGTCAACTCACGCACTGCGGATTCGTTGTCGGCCAGCGCATCATAAAAGCGCAGTTCATCCTCGCTGAGGCCCAATTCCACACCACGGTTTGCCGCCGTGCGGAATTTTTTGGCCATGTCGATCAGTTCCTCGATCACCTGAGCAGTCTCGATGGCACGGTTCTGATAGCGCTTGATGACATTGGCCAGCAGCTCGGAGAATTTCTTTTCCTGCACCACATTGCTGTTGAATTTGCTCTTGATCTCGCCTTGCAGCAGGCGCTCCAGCAGCTCGATGGCCAGGTTACGTTCCGGCAGATTACGCACCTCGGCCAGGAAAGCATCATCCAGTATGCCAATATTGGGCTTGTCCAGGCCCACGGCCTGAAACACATCCACCACGTCTTCTGACACCACGGCCGAGCCGATAATCTGCCGGATAGCCAGTTCGCGTACTTCATCGGTGCGCTTTTGCTGGCTGATGTCACGCTTGGTGAGTATCACCTTCACGGCCTGCATGAAGGCCACCTCATCGCGGCGCGCCTTGGCTTCATCCAGCGTACAGCACAGACTGAACGCCTTGCTCATGCCTAGCGCTGTGTCCGCAAAGCGCTTTTTTCCGTCGCGCTGGCCCAGCACATGGTTGGCGGCACCGGCCAGGCGCTTGTGACCCACCGTGGTAAAGTCACTGTAATCATAGCCATGCAGCAGGCTACGCAGTACATCGAGTTTTTCTTCCAGCACGGCGTAGGCTTCTGCCACATCCACCGTGGGGCGGCCACGCCCCTGACTGGCGGTGTATTCCTTGAGCGCACTCTTTAGCTCATTGGCAATGCCGATATAGTCCACCACCAGCCCGCCCTGCTTGTCCTTGAACACGCGGTTAACCCGGGCGATGGCCTGCATCAGGTTATGGCCTTTCATGGGTTTATCCACATACAGCGTGTGCACGCACGGCGCATCAAAGCCAGTCAGCCACATGTCCCGCACAATCACCATCTGCAGCGGGTCTGCCGGGTCTTTGAAACGCTTTTCCAGACGCTTTTTCACCTGCGCACTGTAGATATGCGGGCGCAACAGCGCCTTGTCACTGGCCGAGCCTGTCATCACAATCTTGATGGCGCCTTTTTCGGGGTCGGCATCATGCCAGTCCGGGCGCAAGCGGATGATCTCGTTGTAAAGGTGCACGCAAATCTCGCGGCTCATGGCCACCACCATGGCCTTGCCAGTCTGGGCGTGATTGCGCTGTTCAAAATGAGCCACCATGTCTGCGGCCACACTGGCCACTCTGGGTTCAGCGCCCACCACCTTTTCCAGCGCGGCCCACTTGCTCTTGAGGCGGCTCTGCTGGCTTTCTTCCTCGTCTTCCGCCAGCTCGTCCACTTCCTCATCCAGCTGCGGCAACTCGGCCTGATTCAGCGACAGCCTGGCCAGCCGCGACTCAAAGTAGATCGCCACCGTGGCGCCGTCTTCCTTGGCCTGCTGCATGTCATACACATGAATGTAGTTGCCAAACACCGCGCGCGTGTCGCGGTCCTCACTGGAGACCGGCGTACCGGTAAACGCCACAAAAGTGGCATTGGGCAAGGCGTCACGCAGATGCTGTGCATAGCCCACCTGAAAACGGGTTTGGTATTCCGCATCCGGCTGGGCAGCCTTGAGCGTTTGGGTTTGATTAGCGGCAGGCGCTGGCGCCTTCAGGGTTTTCAGCTTGGCTTCAAAGCCGTATTGGGTGCGATGTGCTTCATCGGCAATCACCACGATGTTGTGACGGTCGGAAAGCATGGGGAAACTGTCTTCATCTGCGCCCGGCATGAATTTCTGGATAGTGGCAAACAGAATGCCGCCCGAAGGCCGGTTAGTGAGCTTGTCGCGCAAATCCTGGCGCGTTTCAATCTGCACCGGCTGCTCGCGCAACAAATCCTGCGCCAGCGAAAACACACCGAACAACTGGCCGTCGAGGTCGTTGCGGTCGGTGATCACCACAATGGTGGGGTTCTGCATGGCGGCTTCCTGCATCACACGTGCCGCAAAGCAGGTCATGGTGATGCTCTTGCCGCTGCCCTGCGTGTGCCACACCACACCGCCCTTGCCGCGCACCTTGGCATCACCATCGGCACGCGAAGCGGCCACCACCTGCTGGATGGCGGCACGCACTGCATGAAACTGATGGTAACCAGCCACCTTCTTCACCAGTGTGCCGTCGTCCTCAAACAACACAAAAAAGCGCAGATAATCCAGCAGCGTGACCGGGGCCAGCAAGCCCTGCACCAGCGTTTCCAGCTCGTTGAACTGGCCCAACGGGTCCAGCGTCACGCCGTCGATGGTGCGCCACTGCATGAAGCGCTCCGCATTGGCAGAAAGTGACCCCAGACGCGCCTCGCTGCCGTCCGAGATTACCAGCAGCGCGTTGTAGTGAAACACATCCGGGATCTGTTCCTTGTAGGTTTGCAGCTGCTCGTAGGCCTTCCAGATATCGGCGTTTTCGTCCGCCGGGTTCTTCAGCTCCAGCAGCACCAGCGGCAGGCCGTTCACAAACAGGATGATGTCCGGGCGGCGGGTGTGGTGCGGCCCCTTGATGGAAAACTGGTTAATGGCCAGCCACTCGTTGCGGGCCGGCTCGGCCCAATCCATCAGGCGCACCAGATCGCCACGCGTTTCACCCTCCTGCTGGTATTGCACCGGCACACCGCCCACCAACAGCTTGTGGAAATGACGGTTGGCTGACAACAATGCCGGGATACCCAAATCCAGCACCTGCTTGATGGCATCCTCGCGGGCCGCCGTGGGAATGTGCGGGTTTAGCCGCTGCACTGCCTCACGCAAGCGGAACGGCAGCAGCACCTGCCGGTAATCGCTGCGCTCGGGCTGCTCGCCATCGGGCGCAATGTCCGGGCCGTAACGATGCTGGTAACCTTGCGCCTGCAGCCAGGCCAGGGTTTCTTGTTCGAGTTGGTCTTCGGTCATAAATGTTGACGGCAAGGTTTTGTGTTTAAGCACTTAAATTGTTGATTTAGTTGCAACATCCGCCAGAATCCTCAAGAGGTTCATTTTGAGTTTAAGCCCTCTCATGCCCAGAATGGAAGATACCGGGCATAACGGGTAGAGGTTGTCTTCGATTCTAAACCCGTTGTTAACGCATGCTTTAATTTGATGCATGGGTTTTAAGGTGTTCGTTAATAACAAGCGTTGTGAAAATACACAATCGAAAGCCGTTATTGCTTCACAAGAGTTTGTTTCTGGAGGTTCTCCCAGTAAGCTCGTTCATACCAAAACTCGCGTCGCAGTATGTTTGAACCGGGCTGGATCGCCACTGGAGCTGGCAACTCAAGCAGCTTGAACACCAGCCTTTCCAGAAGGATGGTCAAATGCCACTGTGCAACCGCGAGGCTTTGATGATGGATGCTGCGTGTATCCGTATGACTCAGTGTATCTCGTATCTCCTTCAAGCCTGGCTTTTCATCAGTGCCCGCAATTGGCCACAAATCCTCCACACTGCCTTTCATAAAGGATGAAATAAAACCATCAATTTTGTGCCTGAGGGAAGGTTTATCTTGTTGAATATTATTGATAAAACCATCCAGACGTTTATTTAAAGCCGAGGCTTGATCGGAATCAGGATTTTCTATTTTCGCCTTCTTCAGGTTGTTAATAAAACCGGACAAGATTTCAGTTTCAATTAGCGTGGTTCGAGCTGCCACCTTTGGCGTGATGATAAATTTCTCAAGCATTCGATACTGAAAAATAAACTTTTCTTCCGTGGATTCATCAAGATGCGGCGCAAGTGCGTATGAAAAATCCGATAACTGCTCTTGTTCCTCGGGATTTTTATCCGGCCATGATGCCAGGCCCGATAAGGCCACTTCTGTGAACTCATCATCCTCAACAATGAATCTACCCGGCTTAGGTGGCATGAATGGAGTTAGCCGCTTATCAAGCGGATCAAGATAGACCTCTATTCGTTGCCCTGCATTCTCAATCGTCCAGCCTAGCAAAACAATACGCTGTCGAACCAGAATCGATAGCCAATCCAGCATCTTTCTAAAATGGCTAATCAATAACTCATGTTCACCATCCGGCATTGTGACGGCGGCGTAGTAGCCGTAATGTACGGTCGCCGTTCCATTGCTGGCTTCAGCAAGATCAAACACCCACTCCTTGCTAAAAACAATCTGGCCCAACTCAGGTGTAGCCAGCGTGAAAAGTTCAGCTGTCTGGTCCGCACTCGCACCGTAATTGAGCTGTGCATTCAAATGCTCTACAAAAAACTTGGTCGTAGAGAGGTGAAATCTGATGATTGGTGTACTACATGCACCTGACATTGCAACACGCCTGGTTTCGACTTTTCCGACATGCGTAATCAAAATTGCCGGCATTGAAAAACGACGGTGTGGCAACTGAGACCGAGGCAAGGAGCGACACTGAAAGTCACTTATTTCAACATGCACATCAGGCGTAATACTCGTGATGCTGCATGGGTTTTTAATCTTTGGTATCTGCTGCAACCCAATCGGCACACGGACAATGATATTGGCCACCTCCCCAGCGACCAAAGGCGGTGTAACAGAACAATCCACCTCGATTTTTTGACCGCATGCACCCGTCAACACACCATCAAAAGCAATCTCTCTGCACATGCTCTCGCTCCGGTTTAATTATCGTGTGGCAGGCGCAACTGACCCGAGATCAGGCGGGGTAGCAGCGTGTCGCGGAGGGTGGCGAGGGTTTGGGCTTGCACCAAATTCACAACGATACGCTCAATAAACGGACTAAGGATTTCATCAACAGCCTTCAAGACGGTATCCGATGCCACAACCACCTTGGCATCCGATAAATGGCGTCTCTGAATATGCCCCATAGTTGTCGCTTTGCTGGCTGCGATCTGTCGAAAGTTATCAAGATGTTGGCGCGTCCACAGGTAATAGAACCACTTTGGATAGTCCGACGAAGTAACTTTGAACAGATGCTGATTCAGAGCGCCCTCACCACCACACCAAATCTCAACTTCGAGACTGCCTGACCAAGAAAATAATACATCACCATTTTTAACAACATATTCAGGCTTGATCGTGCGCGATGCCAAGTCAGATCCTACCGTGTCCCCCTTTCTGAGCTGCGCAATCTTGATAACTGGCAAGTCGTCGATGCCAGTTGGCGGAAATTTCTGTAGAGCCAGTCCGTTTAGGAAACTAGCAACGGCATCAAGCGACGTGACGCCCCACCCCTTCGGGACCAACCCCAATTCCGATTCCTCGAAGCTGTCCGGGAACAGGGTGGCTGTGGCTTCATCCATGCCTTCGGGGGCGCGGCCTTCCATCTTGGCGCGCACGGGGTCGAAATCGACAAACCACGACTTGAACAGCGCATGGGCGATGGCTTCGAGGGTGGCGTTGGTTTCGCGCAGGAGGGAGATGCGGTCGTCGAGTGCACCGAGAAAAGAGGCGATTTCGGCCTGCATAGCAAGTGAAGGTATGCATACTGCGACAGCATGTGCGTTTTCGCGGTTTAGGCCTGGAACCGCGCTATCCGAATTCATTTCGGATAGCGCCAGTGTCTTAAGTAAATAGTAAGTAAAGCGGATGTCCCGATTTGTGGGATCATCCTCAACATAGAACGCAGTGTCGATTGGCCAGAATGGACCAGGTGCGAACGTAACGCTCCCTGCCGTTCCCTTTCGCCCGATGACGATGCCAGGAGACTTCACCAAGGGCTCAGTGTGACTCGCCACAACACCCGCTGAGCTCATCACTGGAAACAATCCTGCCACTCGCGCCCGCTGAGGAAGCCCTTTTCCGTACTTGAACGGACAAAACTCACCAACGGTGCTGGTAGTCCACTCAGAACCCATACCCCAGCCCCCCCAGCTTCTGCCGAATCAGCGCATCCAGTTCTGCGCCCTTGGCCATCTGCTCACCCAGTTGTTCGGTGAGTTTTTGCATCTTGTCGGCAAAGGCTTCATCGTCGTCCTCCACCTCTTCGGCGCCCACATAGCGGCCCGGGGTCAGCACATGACCGTGCTGGGCGATTTCGGCCAGGGGCACGCTGCGGCAATAGCCCGGGATATCCTGATAAGGCTGTGGATTCCGGCTTTCGCCGGAATGACGGGGGGTGTTGAGCTGGGCTACAGTTACGCCGGAATGGCCGGGGCTATTGGGCTGGGTTGCAGTTTCGCTGGAATGACGAGATGTATTGGGGTGGGCTATGGCTTGGTCGGAATGACGGGCTGCGTCAGGCTGGGCTGACAGCTCACCAGCAAGTGACGGCTCGCCGCGCCAGGCGGCCACCGTGGCGGCGATGCGGGCGATGACCTCATCGGTGAGTTCAGACTGCACGCGGCTGATCATGCTGGCCTGCTTGCGGGCGTCGATGAACAGCACTTCGCCTTTGCGTTGTTTTTGCTTGGCCAGGAACCACAAACAGGCGGGGATTTGCGTGTTGAAGAACAACTGCCCGGGCAGGGCGATCATCACTTCTACCACGTCGGCCTCTACCATGGCGGCGCGCAGCACACCTTCGTTGTTCTGGCTGGAGCTCATGGAGCCGTTGGCCAGCACAATGCCGGCGCGGCCCGTTTCTTTCAAGTGGTGCAGCATGTGCTGCAACCAGGCGTAGTTGGCGTTGCCTTGCGGCGGGGCGCCGTACACCCAGCGCGGGTCGCCTTCCAGGCTGCCGTGCCACCAGTCGCTGATGTTGAACGGCGGGTTGGCCAGGATGAAATCCGCACGCAAATCGGCGTGCTGGTTGCGCGTGAAGGTGTCGGCGGGCTCGCGGCCCAGGTTGAAATCAATGCCACGGATGGCCAGGTTCATGGCCGCCAGCCGCCAGGTGGTGGGGTTGGCCTCTTGCCCGTAGATGGACACATCGCCCAGCTTGCCGCCGTGGGCTTCGATGAATTTCTCGCTCTGCACAAACATGCCGCCCGAGCCGCAGCAGGGGTCGTACACCTTGCCGTGGTGCGGGGCCAGCACCGCCACCAGAGTTTTGACGATGCTGGCCGGGGTGTAGAACTGCCCGCCCCGCTTGCCTTCGGCGCTGGCGAACATGCCCAGAAAGTATTCGTACACCTGCCCCAGCACGTCGCGGGCCTTGCCCGGCTCCACCCCGAACCCGATGGTGGAGACCACATCTACCAGCTCGCCCAGCTTGCCGTCTGGCAGTTGTGCGCGGCCATAACGCTTATCGAGAATGCCCTTGAGCTTGGGGTTTTCCGCCTCGATGCTGGTGAGCGCATCGTCGATGCGCTTGCCGATATCCGTCTGCTTGGCTGCCGCCCGCAGGGTTTCCCAGCGGGCAGTCTCGGGCACCCAGAACACGTTCACCTCTTTGTAGTAATCGCGGTCTTCCAGCTCGCCCGCGGTCAGCGTGGCATCGTCCAGATAATAATCATCGGCCGGGTCGGCAAAACGCCGCTGCAGCTCCGCACGGCGTGCGGCGAAGGTGTCCGAGATGTATTTAACAAAGATCAGGCCCAGCACCAGGTGCTTGTATTCGGCAGCGTCCATATTGGCGCGCAGCTTGTCAGCAGTGGCCCAGAGGGTCTTTTTGATGTCTTCCAGCATGGGGTATCGGCTTCTTGATGTGTGGTGACGGTTCGGCACTGATTATAGAGGCTAGCCGGCTGATGTGGCGGCCAACTTCAGGCCACCAAGATAAGCCCAGGCCGGCTCACTGAGTGAGCCTGTGCTGCGCAAACTTCGTTGGGATGAGGTTACCGAACAGACGCACAGCGAGTGCCAGGTAATGATGGATGCTGGGTGCGCAAGGACACATGTGTCGACAAATCAAGCTTTTAACGACACATTTTGGCTGCGTGTCGATTCAAACGACACATCCCCCCACGGAATGCATACCTCGGTTAGTTTGCTTGCCTGGATTCCGGCCTGCGCCGGAATGACGAGCGGTAAATCAGCGCTTGTAGGCTGTTCAACCCAGTCTGGAATCGACCGGGAATTGGAAAGCCCAGCTTTCCCCAGCAATATCACGCTGCCAAACCGTGAGATTAGGCGGTTGAATCAACAGCGTCCAGCTTTGCTGGTTGTTCCTGTACGGTTCCTGCACTGCTTTGAACACGTGCGGGGTCAGCAACGCCAGGCAGTTACCACCGCTGTGACGCACTGACTGATAACGGATCACCTCGATATTGGCCGCCCGTGCCTGCTCCGCCAGTGCTTGTGTGCCGCTGTAGTCATGCGGGTGCATCCAGATTGCCTTGTCCTCAATCAAGGGCGGCAGGCTGAGGTCTATGCTGCGCTCGCTTGCGGCGTGAAACTCGAACAGTGTCAGCGGCACAGCTTTTTGCTTAGCCGCCAGACCTTCACTGTCCATCCACATGCGCAAGCGCCAATAGCCACTTTCTGCGCAGGCGGTCTGCCGGTCTTCCGCGCCGTAAAAGACGCCAGGGTCGTTATGGCCACGGAAGCGGGAACCGCCGGGCAAAGGATAATAACGGAATGGCGTGGACAACAGCCAGTGCAGGCCCTGGGCGGCGGCCGGGATCAAGGGCTTGGCTTCGTCCAGAATGGCTTCCAGCACAGCCTGATCCGCCAGCGAGCCGTGCACCAGGCTCATGGTGGAGATTTTGTGCTGCGCCTCTACCGCCCGCCAGCCACTGCCCTGCCAGGGGCGCGCTTCAGATGCGAGCGCGGTGGGCGTCCAGGTATTCACAGGCACGTACCAGCCCTTCGACACGTTTGATCTCTTGCGCAGGATGCCTTCCGCCCATGGCGCGGTTAGGGCTGTGCATCCATGCGCGGGCGAGTGCGTCGTCCCCGCCGACCATGGAGGAAAGCGAGCGGTACATGCGCACCAGCAGGGCCGACAACTCCCACGGCTTGCTGCCTTCGGGGATGCCATAGTAGCCGTTAAGCAAACGTGATGCGGTGGACTGGCTTACGCCGATGATGTCTTTGAGCTCGGTGGAGCCCAGCTCAAAACGCTGGGCGACCTCTTGCACGGCGCTGGTCAGCACGCGTGAGCGGTCTGGATTGATGTGTGCAGCTTGGGCGGTCATATTGAACTCTAACTTATTCTAAAGAATAAATAGTAAAACTATTATTCTACTGAATTAGCACTAAGTCAATGCGCGTTATTCGCTATGCGCAGATAGATCAGGCTCGCGGGCTGGAATGTGCAAGCAATATACGCTGACGAAACACAAATAAAAACGGCGCACTGGGCGCCGTTTTTATTGCCGTTGCAAGCGCTGATTAGCGGTTGCAAACGTACATGGTGACTTCAAAGCCAAAACGCATTTCGGTCGCTGCTGGGGTGGTCCACATGGTGTATCTCCTCGTCTCGTTTTTGATAGGTATGCGTTAGCGCATAAGTTGCATGTTACGCCGCCGCGTGCGTTTCCTTCTGCCTGTCATCATGAGTTGCGGCTCAGGATTATCATGATTGCGAGTGAGTATGACTTTCACCCCCCAGCCCGGATTTTTACTGCCAGATAGCCGCAAGCAGCGGCAGATTCTTTATCATCGGGCATGGCCATGACGCGGCAGCCAGCCAGCTGGCCAGCCTGTAACACCCCGATCAACGCGCAAGGAGACCCCATGAGCCGATTATTTGGCGACACACACCGCAGCCTGCAGGACGAGCTGGGCACCCGCAAGCTGGCAGACCGCATCGAGGAGATCGCCTGCAAAACCGAGTTTGACGAGGAGACCAAGGGCTTCATCGCAGCCATGGACATGTTCTTTCTGGCGACGGTGGATCACAACGGCCGCCCGACCGTGTCCTACAAAGGCGGCTTTCCCGGTTTTGTGAAGGTGATCGACAGCACCACGCTGGCCTTCCCCAGTTATGACGGCAACGGCATGTACCTGTCCGTGGGCAATGTGGTGCAGAACAGCGAGGTGGGCCTGCTGTTCATCTCCTTCGAAACGCCGCACCGCATCCGCGTGCAGGGCGTGGCCACTGCCTCGCGTGACGACCCGCTGATGGCGGAATACAAGGAAGCCGAGTTCATCGTGCGCGTGAAGCTCAGCGAGCTGTGGCAGAACTGCCCGCGTTATATCCACCGTTACACGCGTGAATCCGCCTCACGCTATGTGCCCAGCCCGCAATGCGAAACGCCGGTGGCGGGCTGGAAGCGTATCGACCTGATGCAGGACGTGCTTAGCCCGCAAGAACATGCGCGTGCTGAAAACAGCGGGCTGATCGGCATAGAGGAGTGGATAGGCCAGGTGAAGACTGGCGACCCGCAAGCCTGACCGACTGGAGCTAGTCGCGAGTTTTGGTGGCTGGGCGATGACAGGCGCCATCGCCACCATGCACTTCGCTGTGCTCCTCCTTGGCTATGCTCCTCTCTAGCTATGCTCCTCTCTAGCTATGCTCCTCTCTAGTTAGGCTCTTCCGGGCTGGCGCGCTCCATCTGCAGCAAGGCCTTCAAATCCTGCCTGCCCTGCTCGGTGATGTTCAAAATGGCTTCGCGGTCGTTGCGCACCTTGAGCGTGGCATCCAGTTGTTCCGTATCGTGCTTTTCGAAGTGTTTGACGATGCCGGCCGCCGCGCGGCTGGATTCACCCAGCGCCATCAACGCCTGTCTGGCGGCTTCCAGCGAGGAGTGAAAGGTCTCGCGGATGGGCTGCAGGCCCAGTTCACGGAAATCGAAGGCGTCGGTACGGCTGCGCGCCCGCGCCACGATCTTCACCTGCGGCCAGCGCGCTTGCACCAGCCTGGCCATGTCCAGCGCGGCATGCGTGTCGTTGACGGCAATGACCAGCAGGCGGGCGTGGTGGATGCCCGCTTCTTCGAGCAGATCCATGCGTGACGCATCCCCGTAATAACATTTCCAGCCGAATTCACGCATCAGCTCGACCTGATTCGGGTCCTTATCGATCAAGGTGGCCGGGGTGCCATGAGCCAGCAGCACACGGCCGACGATCTGCCCGAAGCGGCCAAAGCCGGCGATGATGACCTGGTTGGATTCGGTGATGGCCTCACGCGGACCTTCTGGGCTTTTCATGCTGACCAGGCGGCTGTACAGCACCATGAGCAAGGGCGTGACCAGCATGGAAACCGCCACGATGGCATTCAGCAGATCATAGGTTTCGCGTGGCAGCAGCTTTGAGCCCAGCGCCACGCCGAAGATCACGAACGCAAACTCGCCCACCTGCGACAAGGTGACCGCCATCAGCAGCGCCTCACGGCTTTTCAGGCTGAACAGCTTGCCCAGGCCGAACAGGATGGCCATTTTGACCACCACGATCAGCAGGGCCAGGCCGATGACCGTGCCGGGCTGTGCGGCCACCAGCGACACATCCACCGACATGCCCACGGCAATGAAGAACAAGCCCAACAACAGGCCTTTGACTGGCTCGATATCCAGACGCAGCTCATAACGGTATTCGGAATCGGCCAGCAGCACCCCGGCCAGAAAGGTCCCCAGCGCCATGGACAGGCCTACCGCCTGCACGGACATGGCGACGCCGATCACCAGCAGCAAAGAGAACGCGAAGAAGATCTCGCGCATGCCGGTCTGTGCCACGATGCGCATCACCGGGCGCAACACGGTGCGGCTGGCGATGATGATGAGCGCGATGACGCCCAGCGCCTTGGGCACGGCATACAGGTCTACCGCATGCTGCGAAGCCGCTGGTGCGATCAGCGCCAGCAGAATGAAGATCGGGATCACCGATAAATCCTGGAACAGCAGCACGGCGAACGAGGACTGGCCGCCCGGCGAGCCCAATAGCTTCTTTTCTTCCAGCGAAGCCAGGCCGATGGCCGTGGACGACATGGCGATGCCCGCCCCGGCGACAGCGGCGATCTGCCATGAAGCGCCCGTCAGCATGGCCACGCCCATCACCAGCGCGATGGTCCACAGTACCTGCTGACCGCCCAGCCCCAGCAAGGGTTTGCGCAGCTCCCAGACTTTTTCCGGCTCCAGCTCCAGACCGACCAGGAACAGCAACAACACCACACCGAATTCGGCAAAGTGCAGCACCTGTTCCGGGTCCGGAATCAGCGCCAGCGCATACGGGCCGATGAGGATGCCCGCGATGAGGTAGCCCAGCACCGAGCCCAGCCCCAGCCGTTTGAACAAGGGCACGGCGAGTACCGCCGCCGCAAGATAGATGCAGGCCTGCGCCAGAAAACCGGTGGATTCCATGCCAACTCCGTATGTCGATGATGGTGAGAGTTTACCTGCGCGCATGGCAGCCCGGCATGCGCATTTGGGCGTGCGCGTTTGGACATCACCGCATGCTGCTAACGCAAGCGCCACTACGCTCAGCGCGAGGCCGGGGTATCATCCGGGTTGACCATCCTGCCACCTGAAGCCCATGACACGCCCCGCCACCCCCACCAAAACCGAACTCAGCCTGCTGGAACCCTACCAGGGGGTGTCATTGGCGCAGATCATATTGCCCAAAAGCAGCACGGAACTGGCCGAAGCGTTGCACCACCTGGCTCTACAGCGCGTGGTCGGCTTCGATACCGAATCCAGACCCACCTTCAAGGTGGGGGAGGATTCCGGCGGGCCGCATCTGCTGCAATTCGCCACGGCCGAGCGTGTGTATCTGTTTCAGCTTGATTCAGAAGCGGCTATCCAGGCGGTACGTCAGTTGCTGGGGGATGAACACCTCATCAAGGCCGGCTTCGGCCTGAAATCGGACCGTTCCAAGATACGTCAGCGACTGGGCATGCAGGTGGCCGCCATCCTGGACCTTAACGACGTGTTCCGTGCGCGCGGCTACCACAAGGAGATCGGGGTGCGCATGGCGGTGGCGGTGCTGTTCGGGCAACGCTTCGCCAAGAGCAAAAGCGTCACCACCTCCAACTGGGAATCCAAGCTGCTCAACGACAGACAAAAGCTGTATGCCGCCAATGATGCCTACGCGGCCTTGCAGGTGTTCCAGCAACTGGGGATGTCTGAGCAGGCCTGGGCGGAATTTCTGGCTTAAGCGCTATGCACTTCTAGGTTAAGCGCTATGCGCTGTGGGCCTGAGTGTTATGCCTTAGCGGCTGCGCCGGGGCAGGAACATTGGCAAGTACGGCAGGCTGCTGCACCAAAAACAACAACGGGCTTGATGTCATGCATCAAACCCGTTGTGCGGTCAGTGCCGCGATAGTCTGCCCGGAAAGACAGGCTACCAGATCAGCGGCGGCTTACTTGGCGACTGGTGGCACCAAGGTCGCGGAAGCCGCGCCCGTGGTGGTTTCAATGTCACGGTACATGGGCGCCAGCTTGGCCAGCAGCTTGTTTTGTGACGAGAACGGCACATTGTGTTTGTCCATGGCCAGCTGGAAATCCTCGACCAACGCATTGAACGCCTCGCGGTTCACCCGCATGGTGGCATGCGAGCTTTTCATGTCGCGGCCCGGATACTTGCAACCGCCATTCAGGATCTCGCACATCTGCTCGACCAGCATGGCCTTGATGAAAGCCTGCTTTTCGTTATCAAAGAATGGTTTGGTTCTTGGGTCGGCGATCAGCAGCACCATGAAGTCATCCATGATCTTGACCAGACCTTCCTTGCCACCAAAGTCCTTGAAAACAGTGGGGTCCTGGATGATGGTGGTACCCAGATTCGGGCTGGGTACCGGTGTGCCGTCTGCTGCGCTGGCAGTGAACGATGCAGATAGCATCAGGCCAAGCACGGCGAGGGCAGACTTCATTTTTACATTGTTGAACATGATGATGTTTCCTTTAATGATCTGAACTTGAATGATCTGAATTTGGGAGATGGATGCCGGTGACCTGCATCAGAAGCCGACCTGGGCCGACAGATAAACGCCGTCTTGTCTGCCGAAATCGGCACCCACGGCTTTTACCGTGGCGATGTTGCCCAGATTCACATAGGCCAGCGTCAGCGAGACATTCTTGTTGGGTGCATAGGCCACAAACAGGTCGAAGGCATCCTGTTCCTTCAGTTCAACCACATTGGCACCACCGAACAGCAGGCCGTTGGCCGGGCTTTCAAGGTTGTTTGGCTTCATGCGGTATTCAGCACCGATGGCGACATTCTTGCTGAGCAGATAAGCGGCTGACAGCTCCAGCTGTGGTTGGTAGTTGTCATGCCGGTCGCCACCAAAACCAAGCAAGCCGAACTGATTGGCTTTGGTCATGCGCAAGGTCGTGTTCAACAACAAACTTTGTGCCAGAAACAATTTGGTGGCCGCTACATAGAAGTCATAGCCGCTGTCGTCCTTGGCACCCACCACTGCACTTTTCACAAAGTCACCATCATGGTTCTTTTTGTACTGCACACCGATGGCCACTTGTGGGAGCCAGGTATCGGCATCGAGTACCGCTTCACCGAATACACGCAGCTTGGCGCCTACGATGGTCTGGCTTAACTCGCCACGCCCGATGGCGCCAGGCAAGGCGGCATCGACTTTGTTACGCAAGTTGCCAACATCAAACTTCTGCTCGGCGATGGACAGCTCGAAGCGATCGTAGAAGCCCACCGTGATGCCGTAACTATCCAGATTGAAGTCGCCCGTCTTGGCATAGGTGTAGTGCACGTTGGCACCGATCTCATTGTTGGTGCCGTAACCACCGATGACCGCCCATGGGGTCAAACCACCGCCTGCAGCGCCTTCCACTTGGGAGACGCCACCGGTCAACAGCAGCTTGTTGCTGACCGAGGTTTCTGCCAGAACGTTGGTGGACAGCGCAGAACAGAGGCTGGCGACTGCAAGCATGGCCATCCGTGTTGATCGGGTATTCAGACTGTGTTTCATGTTCATCCTTTTATGTGAAGGTACTGGAATCTGATGTGAAGTTTTACTTCCCCTCACTAATACGTCTCACAATTTATTTGGATGCAAAATAATTAACTTTTCTTTTGACCTCACACGCTGGCCGCAGGTGCAGCCAACACAAATGTCCTTAATAAAGCGATAACTTCAGTACGCAATGTCTCAATTTTTGAGTGCGGTGTTTTGCGTGCGAACTAATTTCCATCACCCCCTTCTTAATCATGTAAATCAACTATGGAGACACACATGAAATCAATCGCAATGGTAGGTGCTGTGATGCTGGCTGGTTTGTTCGCACAATCGGCGAGTGCCAATGAATGCGTGCATACGGTGGAAGCCACCGCTTCCATGGCCTTCAACGTGAAAGAGATCGCGGTCAAGAAGAGCTGCAAGGAAGTGACCATCAATCTCAAAAACACCGGCACCATGGCCAAGGCCGTCATGGGCCACAATATCGTGATCACCAAAACAGCTGACATGAGCGCTGTGGCGAATGACGGTATGGCGGCAGGTGCAGACAAGAATTACGTGAAGCCGAATGACGCACGCGTGATCGCGGCCAGTACGGTGATCGGTGGCGGCGAAACCACCACCTTCAAGTTCAAGACGGACAAGCTCAGCGCCAAGGAAGCCTATTCGTTCTTCTGTAGTTTCCCTGGCCACTCCGGCATCATGAAGGGCACCTTCAAGGTGGTTGGTTAAACGCCCGGTGCGATTCTGATGGTTCATTCGCGCATGTGAATGAGCTCACCATAAAAACGGCGCCTGGAGCGCCGTTTTTATTGGTTGTTTTTATTGCAGTGCTGTTATTGCGTTGCCCTCGCAAACGCGCCGTCTGCAGCAGACGTTATGATCGGTCGTGGTGATCAATACCGTGTCTGTTATGGGCGTGTGGTTTAACATACGCCGAATCCATCACCACCCGAAGCCCACACCCGATGCACCTGCCCAGACTGCTGCTAGTACTGTTGCCTTTACTGATAGGGGGCGCTTGCAGCCACACCCCCCCCAGCGCCAGCCCTGTGCAGAAAACGCTGCAAGTCTACGTAACGGTGGATTGGGAAGGCGCCACGCTGGATGAAGAAAACATCGAGGCGATGCAAGCCTTCCGGCAGAAATTCCCACAGGTGCCCTTGTGGCACTTTCTCAACCCGGCCTACTTCGTCAAACCCGGCATGGATGCCCAACTCGCCGCCAGCAGCATACGGCGCACCTTGCGGTCGCATGACCATCTGGGCTTGCATCTGCACGGCTGGCAGTCCCTGATGCGCTATTGCCGCGTTCCGTTCGTCGAGGCACCCAGCATCGTGACGTTGCAAGAAGATTGTGAGCATCAGGATTGTGGCTATGCCGTCAGCCTGGAGCTGGCCTACGACACGGCCGCGCTAAGCCGCCTGCTGAGCTGCAGTCAGGCGCTGATGGTGAAGCATGGATTTCCACGTCCGGACAGCTTCCGCGCCGGTGGCTGGCAGGCCGGCCCGAAACTCAGGGAGGCGCTGGTAGCGAATGACTTTAAGGTGGATAGCTCGCATATCGACTATCGCCAGATCAGCAGTTCCTGGACGGAACGCAGTGCGCTGGTAAAGTCGCTGACCAGGCTGCACCCGGGCGCCTCCGTGCTGGACCAGCCCTACCCTGTACCCGGCGGGCTGACGCAATACCCGAACAATGGCAGCCTGGCCGACTATTTCACGCCAGAGCAACTGGTGGGTTATCTACAGACACTGATCGCCGCCGACAAGCAGGTGCTGGTCACCGGCTTCCATCAGGAAACAGCGGTGGATTTTCTGCACAGGCTGGAGACCGCCATTCCCATGATGGAACAGGCAGCTGCCGATGCAGGGGTGACGTTACGTTGGATGGCAAGCCCCAAGCTGTTAGAATCGCACAATACAACATCGAATAAATGATTAGCGCACAATGAACCTGCGCCTGATTAATACGTCTATGTAAGTGCATGATTTATGCGCGTAACTTACAAGGCCGGGCGACCCCCGGCCTTCTTTTTATTCGCTGCCTGGCCAGCGCATGCATTTGACAGGATGGACGTTGAAAACCAAACCTTGCCAGTTATGCCAGCAAGACCACAGCACGCTTTACCGGGTACGGCTAGAAGCGCATGCGGACTGGTGCTTTGTTTGCAGCGCATGCTGCAAACGTGCAAAAGTACTGGAGGGCTACCGCTATGGCGGTACCTGGCAAGGCAAGCGTCACTAAAGGAAGCCTATGCACCAGATGACGTCACGTAGACTCAACCCGCAAAAGCTGCTCAACAGCAAATGGAGCAAGGTCGCCGCTGAGCACAAGGAAAAGCACTTCATGGTGGTGAAATTGCTGCTCGCGGAGGACGAAAGCAGACGAGTCGAGCAAGTAGTGCTGGAGGCGGTACTGACCAGACGGCAATGGACCATGCCCTGGCAAAAGCTGCTGGACGAGACACAGTGGAAGCAGGGCTGGTGACCTCGGCCTGGCCACCAAGCACTCACCATACGGTTACTTAAGGGTTGACTGCCAAGGCGTCGAGATCCACGCCATCACATTTATTGAAGCTGGCTTTGGCGCAGGAGAACTGTTCTGAGCCGGACAGGCTCTGTGCTTTGCTGAAGTAGCCGGCAGCGGCTTCCGTGTAGCCCAAGCCGCGTGCGGCCAGCCCCAGATAATAATAGGACAGGTCGAAGTGATAGCCCACCTTGACCACTTTCTGCATCAGCCCGCGCCAGTCCTGCTTTTCCTGCAAGGCTTTGAAATCGCTCTGATTCAAATAGAACTGCAGGCCGCAGCTTTGACACGGCAGCTCGGTGCGCCCTTCCTTGAACGCTTCCTGCTCAGGCGAGTAGAACGCCAGCGCTTTGCTGGCATCCACTGCGGGGGGCTCAGCCAGATTGACCTTGCCCTCCTCGATCACGCGCACATTGGAGGAATTGAACCCGGCCGTGTCCGTGCCCACACGCACATATTGATATTCGGCGGCATCGTCACGCGCGGCCAGCGCAGCGCGGTAGATCTTCTGCATCGGTGCCTGCAGCGCCTGCAGTGCTTCGATACGCTTGTCGGAAGAAGGGTGGGTGCTAAAAAAATCGGCTTGCTGTCCGCTGGCACTGTTGTTGGCAGCGCCCATCTTTTCCCATAAGGTCACCGCCGCAGCCGGGTCATAACCGGCCTGTGCGGCCAGTTCGATACCCAGTTTATCGGCTTCACTCTCGGCACCACGGCTGTTGGGCAAGGTGATGAAGGCAGCAGCAGCCAGGCCTGCGGCGCTGTGTGCAGTCTGCTGATTGTACTGACGCTGGCGTGGCGTGGCATTGGCATCACCACTGGTGGCGGCCACCGCCACCGCTGCCACCGCGATCTGGGAAAGGATCTGCATGGACATCTTCTCGGCGCCGTGATTCGCCAGCGCATGCGCGATCTCATGGCCCATCACCTGGGCCAGTTCGTCATCGGTGGGCTGGATCTTGTCCAGCAGGCCCTTGAACACTGCCATCTTGCCGCCCGGCATGCACGTGGCATTGATGGCGTCGTTGTCGATGACATTGACCTGCCATTCCCAGCTCTGTGAATCGGGACGGTATTGCACCGCACGCGCGATCAGCCGGTTGGTCAGTGTCTGCAGGCGCTTGTTGATGGCCGGGTCGTCGATGAGCTTGTTCTGTTTGCCATAGCCTTCGATCATGGAGGCATACAGTTGCGTGCTCTGATTGATGGCCGAGGCTTCAGACACCAGACTCAGTTGCGAGCGGCCTGTCATCGGATTGGTGGCACAGCCGCTGAGCTGGCTCAACAACGTCAACACGATCAAACACCACAAGCCACGCATACGCATCCCGCCTCCCTCATGCCAATCCATCCTAGCGCCAATAAATCCTAGCGCCAATAAATTCTAGCGCCATCATGCCATATCCGGACAGGTTTTCTAGCCCCGCCAGCCAGCTTGACCAGTCAGCACGATAGGCACGGTTCTCCTGCCAGGCACTGCGCGCGCGATGACACCACAGGCGATGGCGCGCTGCCTTATTTGACCAGCGGACGGATGGCGGCATAACCACCATCCAGCGACCACACCTGGCCGGTCACCCGTGCCGCCTGCTCCGACAGCAACCAGGCCATCAGGCTGGCCAGTTCCTGCGGCTGACCGATACCGGCCAAGGGATATTGGCGCGCTGCCAGTTCACGGCCAGCTTCACTGGCCAGCAAGGCACTGGCGGCTGGCGTTTCCATGAGGCCGGGTGCCACGGCGTTGATGCGTATCTGGTATGGCGCATAAGTCGCTGCGGCACCACGCACCATGGCCTCCAGTCCGCCTTTGGCGGCCGCGATGGCCTCATGATTGGGCGTGCCTATGCGTGCTGCCGCCGACGACACCAGCACAGCAGCACCCGGCTGTTTGGCGACACGCAGCGCCTTGAGGAACGCTGCCAGCATGAAATAGGCACTGAACAGATTGGCCTGCATGCATGCCATGAAATCGGCTTCGCTCATGCGGTGCATGGCACCCAGACGGATGTTGCCCACGCAATGCGCGAGCAAGGTCGGCACAGGCCGTCCACGGCTTTCCAGCTGTTGCAGCACCGCGTCGGCGCCGGCCAGGCTGGTGCAATCGGCCTCGATCTGCACATGGTCATCGCCATACATCTGCTGCAAGCGGGCCGCGTCGCGGCTAACCAGCACCAACTGGTGCCCGGCGGCCAGTTGCGCGGCCATGGCTTGCCCCAGGCCACCGCAGGCCCCCGTGATCAATGCAACTTTTTCCATGCGTATTCCTCTACCAGACCAGCCCGTGGCTGGCGATCGATAAAAAAGCAGGCTGACCGTGTTGACAGCCCGGCGATCAGTCCCGTTATAGTCTGACAGCGCTGCTTGGTCAGCGCCTGCAGGCAAAGATTCAACCTTAGTTAAGCAATCACACCTTAGTTAAGCAATCACAAAAGCAACGACAGAAAGTGAACGACGTGAACACACCACATCAGGTCGCCATCATCGGCGCCGGCATGGCAGGTCTGGCCTGCGCACAGGCCCTGCAGGCGCAGGGCATACGCAGCCTGATCTTCGAAAAGAGCCGTGGCCCCTCCGGCCGCATGAGCACGCGCAGAACCGACCAGTGGCAGTGCGACCATGGCGCGCAATACTTCACCGTGCGCGATGCGGTGTTCCAGGCCGAGGTGGCACGCTGGCAGGCTGCCGGTCTGGCAGCGCCCTGGCACGGCAACATCACCATACTGCCTGCGCATAGCGGCGCAGGCCGACACACCCAGCCCGTGACCCGCTATGTGGGCGTACCGCACATGACCTCGCCCGCCCATGCACTGTATGCAGGGCTGGACCATACTGACCAGTCTACGGTGCAGTCCATCCGCCATGACCGGGGCCAATGGCACATCACCACGGCCGAGCATGGCTTGCACCCGGCCGGATTCGACGCTCTGGTGCTGGCCATCCCGGCACCGCAGGCAGCCAGGCTGCTGGCGACGCAGGACAGCCCGGTGGCAGGCTTGCCGGCACAGGCGGTGATGCGCGGTTGCTGGACGCTGATGCTGCAATATGTCGCGCCCGTCCGCATGGACTTCGATGCTGCTTTTGTGAACCAGGGACCGATCAGCTGGCTGGCACGCAACAGCAGCAAGCCGGGCCGCAGCGGTCAGGAATGCTGGGTGGTGCAGGCCAGCCCGACCTGGAGCGAGGCGCATCTGGGACAGGAGGCGGCCTGGGTGACCACGCAACTGCTGGAGGCAGCGGCCTTGCTTGGCCTGCCTGCACCTGTCAGCAGTACCGCGCATCGCTGGCGCTATGCCGACACCGAAAACGCACTCAGTGTGCAGTTCGGCTGGGATGCCGACAAAGCGCTGGGACTGTGTGGCGACTGGCTCAATGGGGGACGCGTGGAAGGTGCCTGGACCAGCGGCCATGCGCTGGGCACACAGGTGGCAGCAGCGTTGCGGCGTAAGGCGGCAGGCTAAAGCAAAGGCAACTCACCACACCGCCCAGCCAAGGTCGAGCCCGTGAGCGCAGCTGGGCTCAGGACAGGTGGCGCAGCTTGCGTGTGACCAGGGAGGCGGCGGCGGTGCGCGTCTCCACCCCCAGCTTGGTGAACACATGCTCCAGATGCTTGTTCACGGTGCGCGGGCTGGTGCCCAGGATGTCGCCGATGTCACGGTTGGTCTTGCCTTTGACCGCCCAGTACAACACTTCGGATTCGCGCCTGGTCAGCGTGAAGTTGGCCATCAGTGCCTCGATCTGCGCGGCGTCCGACTCCTCGCGCAGCAGCAGGATCCATTGCTCCTCGCTCTCCAGATCGGCAGGCGTGAAGATCAGTCGGCCATCCGGATGGAAGATGGTGAGCGGCAACAGCTGGTTCTCGCGGCTAGTGGCCAGCTTGTTGACCCAGGCCAACAGGGTGGCGGCCGGGTCATCCGTAGCCTCCGGGCGTTCCAGATATTTCTGCATGAGCTGGCGCGCCAGCGGTGTCTGCCAGACGATCTTGCCGTTGCCCGGCAACACGGCGATCGCGGCCTGACCAAAGGCATCCAGTGCGCCGCGTGTCTGGTGCATCAAGCGCGAGGCCTGCAGATGGGTGGCGATGCGCGCCAGCACTTCGGCGGTGCGTATCGGCTTGGTGACGTAATCGGTGCCGCCTGCCGAGAAACCCGCCACCACATGCTCGGATTCGGTCAGGCCGGTCATGAAGATCACCGGGATGTGGCGCGTGTTGAGGTCGGCCTTGAGCTGACGGCACACCTCGAAACCGTCCATGCCCGGCATGATGGCATCCAGCAGGATGATGTCCGGGCTGGCTTCAACAGCCTGTTTCAGCGCACGTTCACCGCTATTGGCCACCAGCACGATGAAGCCGGACTCGTCCAGCGCATCGTGCAACACCGCCAGGTTCTCGGGCACGTCGTCCACGATCAATACCACGGTGGTCGCCTTGGCCTGCATGCTCAGCTCGGTGGATTCAGTCATGGCTTAGCACCTCCTCCATAACGTGCTGCATGGCCTGCAGCTGGAACTGCTGGGCCATGCTGCGCAGGCGCGTGATGAACGGCCCGCATTCCGGCTCCAGCGTGGCCAGCTCGTCCAGCTTTTTCTGGATGCCACGCATATAGCCGAGGTTGATCAAACGCATCAGCTCATCCAGATGCGCGCGCGCTGGATAGCGCATGGTGGTTTGCGCCTGTGTGACCGGCGTGGTCAGCGCGGCCACATCGGCAGCGCTGATCCAGCTGATATTGAGGCGGTCGCCCAGCCAGCGCAACAGCTCTTGCACATTGACCGGCTTGAGGATGAAGTCAGCGGCGGTGATATCGGCCGTGTTCTCCAGGCCCTTGTCGAAGGCATTGGCCGACACGATGGCGATGGGCACATCCGACTCGTGCACCTTGCGTATCATGTAGCTGGCCTCCCAGCCATCCATTACAGGCATGGCCAGATCCATCAGGATGAGGTCGGGGCGGAACTCGGTATACATCTGCAAACAGTCACGTCCGGTGGCCGCTTCGGCCAGCTCGAAGCCCAGCGGCTGCAGGATGTTGATGATCAGTTCGCGGTCCACCGGCTCGTTGTCCACCACCAGGATGCGGCGGCGCGGGCCTTTGTAACCGATGGGCCGCAATGGCGTCACCGATTCGATATCGTGCTCCACACGCACTTGCGGCAGGAACAGACGGATGTAGAAAATGGTGCCCTTGCCTACTTCACTCTTCAGGCTGAGCTCACCACCCATCAGCTCGGTGAGCATCTTGCTGATGGTGAGGCCCAGGCCGGTGCCGCCTATCTTCTCGGCCGCACTGCCGCGCGAGAAGGGCTCGAAGATCTGCTCCAGCTCGCTCTCGCGTATGCCGGGGCCGGTGTCTTCCACTTCGATGGCCATCATTTCGCGCGCATAGTGGACGCGGAACACCACGCCACCGTGACGCGTGAACTTGACCGCATTACCCAGGATGTTGATGAGGATCTGGCTCAGACGCTTGTGGTCGGCACGCACCACACGCGGCAGCTCGCCACTGAGGATGTAATTGAAGGTGATGCCCTTGTTGCGCGCCTGCAGCTCGAACATGCTGACCAGCTGCTGGATGAATTCCGGAAAGCGCAGCGGCCGGGTATCGAAGGTGAGTTTGCCGCCCTCGATGCGTGCGATGTCCAGTGTGCCTTCGATCAATGACAGCAAGTGCTCACCACTGCGACGGATGACGCGTATGCCCTGCATGCGACTGTCGTTGATGGAGGTGTCGTTATCGAGCAGCTGCGCGTAACCCAAAATGCTGTTGAGCGGCGTGCGCAGTTCATGGCTGATGCCGGTGATGTAACGGCTCTTGGCCTGATTGGCCTGCTCCGCCAGCAGGCGCGCCTGTTGCAGCTCGGCATCGGTCTGGCGATGCAGGGTGATCTCGCGTTGCAACAGCCGCGTCTGCCGGTTGGATTCTTCCTGTGCCACGCGCCGACTTTCCGAGGTGAGCACCAGCCACCAGGCGATGATGCCGCTGATCAGCACCAGCGCCGCAAAGGCTTTCATGTAGCCCAGCTTGAGTTGCGGCAGCAGCTGGCTGGCATGCTCGGACAAGGTCAGCGATTCGTGCAGGTAGATCAGGCCGAAGATCGCCCCCAGCAGCGACAGGGTCACCGCCATCAGCAGCAGATAATGCCCCATGCCACTGTCCAGATACCGCCACAGCGAGCGCGGCAGGATCTTCTTCATGGCCGTTTCCCACTGCCGGCTGATGCGGGCATTGGGTTTGCAGGCGTCGTTGCAACGCGCGTCCAAACAGCAGCACAGGGAGCAGATCGAGCCCTGATAGGCCGGGCAGTAGGCGATGTCGTCGATCTCGTATTCACGCTCGCAGATGCTGCATTTGTCGGTGCGCTTGCCCGGCTGGTAGCTGACCGGTTTGCGGGCGATGTAATACTTGCCTCTGGTGTACCAGGCGATCAACGGGGAAGTGACCAGCGCCGTGATCAGCGCGATGAAGGCCGAGAAGGCCTGTGCCTCGATGCCGAAGGTGCCGATGAAAGCCAGCACCGACAACAGCGAGGCGATGGCCATGGCCCCCACCCCTACCGGGTTGATGTCGTACAGGTAGGCGCGGCGGAACTCGATGCCTTTCGGGCTCAGCCCCAAGGGCTTGTTGATGACCAGGTCGGCCACCACGGCGGTGATCCAGGAGATGGCCACGTTGGAATACAAGCCCAGCACCTGCTCCAGCGCCTGGAACACGTCCAGCTCCATCAGCATGATGGCGATCAGCGCGTTGAACACCACCCACACCACGCGGCCAGGATGGCTGTGGGTGAGCCGCGCAAAGAAGTTGGACCAGGCCAGCGAACCGGCATAGGCATTGGTCATGTTGATCTTGAGCTGCGACAACAACACAAAGAACACCGTCACCGCCAGCACCAGCTCCGTGTTGGAGAACACCTGGCTGAAACCCACCAGATACATCTGGTTGGGGTTGACCGCCTCCTCCACCGAGCGCCCGGCCGTGAACGCCATGTACGCCAGCAGCGCGCCACCCAGCATCTTGGCCATGCCCAGGAAGATCCAGCCCGGCCCCGAGATCAACACCCCGGCATGCCAGCGCCAGCGGTTGCTTGCGGTCTTTTCCGGCATGAAGCGCAGAAAATCCACCTGCTCGCCGATCTGCGGGATGAGTGCCATACCGATGGCCATGGCGGTGCCGAACATGTATAGATTGAACCCATCGTCATAACCGGACTTGCCAGCAAAGCCCATCAGGCCGTCCAGCACGCCAGGGTCTTTGTACAGGATGAAGATGAACGGCAACGCCATCAGCGTGAGCCAGATCGGCTGGGTGATCATCTGGATACGGCTGATCAGGGTGACGCCGTGCGTGACCAGCGGCACCACCACCAGGGCACACACCAGATAGCCTATGTACAAGGGCATGCCGAAATACAGCTCCAGGGCATAGGCCATGATGGCCGCTTCCAGCGCGAACAGGATGAAGGTGAACGAGGCGTACACGAACGAGGAGATGGTGGAGCCGATATAACCGAAGCCAGCCCCGCGCGTCAGCAAGTCCATGTCCAGTCCAAACTTGGCCGCGTAGTAGCTGATGGGCAGACCGGTCATGAAAATGATCATGGACACCGCAAGGATGGCCCAGAACGCGTTGATGAAGCCATAGTTGATGGCGATGGTGCCGCCTATGGCCTCCAGCACCAGAAAGGAGATGGCGCCGAATGCCGTGTTCGACACGCGAAAGATCGACCATTTGCGGAACGAGCGCGGCGTGAAACGCAAGGCGAAATCTTCCAGCGTCTCGTTGGCGACCCAGGTGTTGTAGTCGCGGCGTATCTTGACGATGCGCTGCGGCGCATTCTGGTCGTCCACGTCCAGTCGTTCGTTCACCGTGTTCAAATGTGTTCCGTGTGCTGCTCTGATGGGTGGTTGGAATGAAATAGCGGGACATCGGCGTGTGCAGTCGTTTGCTGAAGCAAATACGTTGCAGTCGCGTTCAAATCAACATTCACAACAAGTACGCGCAACAACTGTGCCAAAAGCACCCCACCGTATCCTAAAACAGTGCGGCTTGTCTGCCTGTACGCAATTTGACGTATTGCTGCTGGCAGCCTGCCCGCTAAAGTCTGGGCATCCGCAACCTCTCCATGGACGCCATGCACAAAGCTCTCGGCCTGCTGTTGTTGCTGAGCAGCCCGCTACACGCCGAACTCGTCACCGCGCCTGTCAAGGTCACCAGCCAGCGCGACAATCTGCTTGGGGTGGCTGAAAGCGCCAGCGAAGGCAGCGTCAGCCAGGCACGCATCAGCCAATTGCCGCTGTCGCGCCCTGGCGAGGTGCTGGAGCTCACGCCGGGCATGGTGGTCAGCCAGCACTCGGGCGATGGCAAGGCCAACCAGTATTATCTGCGCGGCTTCAACCTCGACCACGGCACCGACTTCTCTACCTGGCTGGAAGGCATGCCGCTCAACATGCCCACGCATGCGCATGGCCAGGGCTATACCGATACCAATCTGCTGATCCCGGAACTGATCAGCGGCCTGCACTACCGCAAAGGCCCTTACTACGCCGAGGCTGGCGACTTCTCCGCCGCCGGCACGGCCAGCCTCCGTTATGCACGCACGCTGCCCAAAGGCATCGCCCAGATCAGCATGGGGCCCAATCAGTACCAGCGCCTGCTGAACGCGGATTCCATAGCGCTGGCGGGCGGTGACCTGCTGTATGCCCTGGAATTGCAGCGCGATGACGGGCCGTGGGACAGCCCGCAGGACCTGCGCAAACTGAATGGGGTGTTGCGCTACAGCCAGGGCACACAAGCGCAAGGGTTTGATATTCTGGCCATGACCTACCAGAACCACTGGGATGCCAGCGACCAGGTGCCGCAACGGGCAGTGGAGAGCGGGCAGATCGGCCGCTTCGGCAATATAGACCCCAGCAGTGGTGGCGAAACGCAGCGTACCAGCCTGTCGGCTGACTGGCGCCAGGGCCCCTGGCAAGCCAGTGCCTATGCAGTTTCCAGCCACCTCAACCTGTTCTCCAACTTCACTTATTTTCTTGACGACCCGGTCAACGGTGACCAGTTCGAACAAGCGGACCGGCGCCGCATCTACGGCGGCAAGCTCAAATACGGTTGGGATCAGGCCCTGTTTGGCATACAAGGCCTGCATGATGTGGGCGTGCAGATCCGCTTTGATGACATCCGCAATGCAGGGCTTTACCACACGCGCGACCGGGAACGTCTGGACACGGTGCGGCAGGACAAGGTCAAGCAAGCAAGCGCAGGTTTATGGTGGCAATCCAGCTGGGCGCTTGCACCAAATTGGCGCGTGATCACCGGTTTGCGTGCAGATCAGTACGCGTTCGACGTGAACAGTGACCTGGCCGCGAATAGCGGCACCGAGCAGGCGCATATCCTCAGCCCCAAACTCGGTCTGGCCTGGCGCGCCGGGCCAGACACCGAACTGTATGCCAACTGGGGGCGCGGTTTTCACAGCAACGATGGCCGAGGCTCCACCATACGCATGGACCCTGGCACGGCTGACCCGGCCAACCGTGTCGATCCGCTGGTGCGCGCGGTGGGGCAGGAAGTCGGCCTGCGCGCGCACTGGCTGCCGGGCTGGCAAAGCACGCTGGCGCTGTTCCAACTGGAGCTGGATTCAGAACTGCTGTTCATCGGCGACGCAGGTGCCACCGAAGCCAGCCGGCCTAGTCACCGGGTCGGGGTGGAGTGGAGCAACGCGCTGCAAGTAGGGCGCTGGGGGGAGCTTGAAGCCGATGTGGCACTGACACGTGCCCGGTTCCGGGATGCCAGTGCCGACGGTAACCACATCCCGGGCGCAGTGGAAAGCACTGCCTCGCTAGGCTACCGCCTGCAACGCGGCCCCTGGTCGGGAGCCGTGCGCTTGCGTTATCTGGGTCCACGCGCCCTGATCGAGGATAACAGCGTGCGCTCGGAGGGCGCACTGCTGGTCAACAGCCGGGTGGGCTATCAGATCAACCCGCAACTCGGCATCGCCGTCGATGTGCTCAACCTGTTCGACCGCGAAGTTTCCGACATCGACTACTTCTACCTGTCGCGCCTGCCCGGCGAAGCAGCAGGCGGTGTAGCCGACCTGCACAGCCATCCGGCACAACCGCGCATGCTGAGAGTGAGTGTGCGGCTGAGCTATTGAACATCACTAACTCTAGCCTGAATGGCACCAGCCTGAATGTAAGCACTCAGGCCGGCGTCAACGATAGGTCGAAGCAATGTTTAACGCAGCATGTCCACCATGTTGCGGGTTTTTGGAATCGAATAACTTGAAGCAGCAAGAACCAGATTGGTATTGGGCTGCACCACCTTGAGATTCACGAAGACATCAGTTCCATTCACTGCATAAGTGCCAACTACCACAGCCTGTGAACTTACCGATGTCGCCAGGTCTTTCAACTCGCGTGTCAGCAGAAACTCGCCCTGATCATCCTTGATCAGCACATCATTTCTCATCTTCATCTCGACGACACTGTATTTTTGCTGAGTGAAGCGACCAGAGATCTGCTCCGTCAGCAGGCGTCCAAACGAGGACGTTTGCGACAACTGGTTCATATTGACGATGGTGGATATCACAATCGGATAATCCTTGTGCACCTTGCCGGACATTTGTGTCGTCAAACTATCGACGGCTTTGTGGTTTCTGTTGATGAACTCCTCGCCGGAGATGTTCTTGTTACGCAGGTTGCTTGAATAGGTGTTGCAGCCCAGCAGCATGGATAACGCGACCAGACTAAGCGCTGTAATTAAGATTCTCACTTGGCTTCTCCGACCAGTCTGTAGTTCTTCAGTAAATTCTCATAAAGCCGCTTGTCAGACTCGGCGACATAGTAAATGTCCTTGGTCACAGCAAGGTACTCTCCGTCTTTGGAGGTAACCAGATCAATGATGATTTCCGTTTTTGGCACCGGTCCATTGATCTTTTGCTGGTTGAACCAGTTGTACGCATCGAACCCGAATGCCGCCAGTGTCAAACCACCCGCAGGCGTCGTTTCAAGCAGATCAAGCACCCACAACCCGGAAGCAATCATGCTAGGAACGCCAACGGCAGCCGCCTGGGTTCGTCCTTTTGAAAACTCCAGCACTTCTGTTTCCACGTCAATTTTTACGGAGTAGCTCAGCGCATCAGGCCGGACACTGCCACTGGGCTTGATCACGCGGTAACCAGTTTTGGTCAGCGCTGCAATCAGATCGAGTGAAACCGAACGTGAGAAAGCGGATTTCTGCGCCGTCTCCACGTAAATCCTGTCGCTCTTGCTGACCTTGGATTGAATATCGGCAATCAGCCTGCCGGATATGTTTTTGGCAATCAGCTCCCAATGTCTGGCGGCCTGCAGCTTGCCTTGTTCACTGGCTTCAAACTTGGTTGGTGTCGGTGCTTCCGCATATTTTGATGCGCATCCAGCACTCAATAGCGCAGCAATCAGCAGCATAATGGGGTAGTTAGGCATTCTCACTTGGGTAAATCTTTCAGTAAAAAATTTAGGAAAACAAAGACTGCACCCGCCAAAAAATGGCTTATATCAACCAATGGTGGCTGCTATAAACCAGATTGCCGTTGCCATCTGAGCCAAGTCACTGATTTGCAGTAGCAGGGCTGCTAGTGCGCAATATCCGTACCATCAAGGCCGCAGTGAATTCCATTTCATCGAACAAACAAAGACGAACAATTCACCCACGTAAGCCGCATGCAGCATGCGCCGAGGTCAAGCAATGTCGGTTTCCAGGCCGGAGCTGGATTAGCGGACTGGATTAGAATGACAGCTCAGCTCACCTGACATGACCATGACACGCTCAACCTCTCCAGACCTCAGCTACCCAGCCAGTTTCCCGGTCGCCCGCAGCCTGGGCCGGCATCTGCATTTCCATCTGGGGCCGACCAATTCCGGCAAGACCTACCATGCCCTGCAGGTACTGCAGCAAGCCGAGTCCGGCGTGTATCTGGCGCCGTTGCGCCTGCTGGCCATGGAAGTACGTGACCGTCTGCTGGCCGCCGGGGTGCCCTGCAATCTGGTCACAGGCGAAGAGCGCCAGCTGATTCCGGGTGCGCGGCACACCGCCTGCACGGTGGAGATGATGCGGGCGGACCAGATCGTGGACGTGGCCATCATCGACGAGATCCAGATGCTGCAGGATGAAGCACGCGGCCACGCCTGGACTGCGGCACTGGTTGGCGCGCCTGCCAAACAGGTGTTCATCTGCGGCTCGGATGCGGTCACCGGCCTGTGCCTGCAAGCGGTCGAGGCCATGGGTGAGCACTACGACATCACGCGACTGGAACGCATGACGCCGCTGCATCTGGAGGAACAGGCCTTGTGCGGCGCACGCTATCGTCGCGCCTCTCTGAAGGGCAAGCTGCAAAAAGGCGATGCGGTGATCGCCTTCTCGCGCAAGGATGTGCTGACCCTGAGCGCACGACTGCGGCAATGGGGTTGGCGCGTGGCCTCCATCTACGGTGCGCTGTCGCCCGAAGTAAGGCGTACCGAATCACGGCGTTTTTCAGAAGGTGAGGCGGATATCCTGGTGGCCACCGATGCCATCGGCATGGGCTTGAACCTGCCGATACGCCGCGTAGTGTTCAGCACACTACACAAGTTCGATGGCCTGGCGAGCCGCCTGCTGGGGGCCACCGAGACGCGGCAGATCGCCGGGCGTGCCGGGCGTTATGGCCTGTACCCGACCGGCTACGTCACCGCCTTCGAGAACGACGAACTGCTGCATCTGCAGCACATGCTGACCACCTCGGACCACAGCGAGCTGCAACGTCTGCCGGTAGCGCCGGTGTGGAGCAGCATAGAACAAAGTTCGGCGCGCCTGCATACCGGCCGCATCGGTGAACTGCTGGAACGCTTCGGCGAGCGGCAGACGAAAGGGAACCTGTTCGAATATGCCAGTGCAGGGGTGCAGATCGCGCTGGGCCAGCTCATCGACCTGCATACGCCGCAACTGGATCTGGCTGACAAATTCCGCTTCGCCTGCGCGCCCGTGTCGCTGGACAAGGCACACGAACTGGATTACTTCCTGAGTTGCCTCAAGGCGGTGGCCACGCACACACGCAAATTCCTGCCCGACGATGTGGATTGGCTGGCAGGCACCGGGCCGCAGCATCTGGAGCGTGCTGAGCGCTTGAGTCAGGACATCAGCCTGTATGCCTGGCTGAGTTTCAAATATCCGGCGACGTTTGTGGACGCAGCACGTGTACCCGTCCTGCGTGCGCAGGTCAGCCGCTACATCGAGCGTGCCCTGCTGGTGCAGGCTGGCTATGGCGATATCACACGTGAGTTGATGCAGGCGGAGTTTCGGTAGCCAGCGCGACGACCAGGCTGCAATTTTAGACTCAGCGATCAAAATCGACAGCACGACTCAGCCTGACTGACTGGATTCCGGCCTACGCCGGAATGACGGATCTGGATATTCGAGATGGCCTGGGTGGCAATGATGACCTGGACGCGTAGGGCAATAAAATGGACACCCCCCCTGATGGCATCGAGATGTGCCAGCGCGTAGGGTGCACCCGCTTGCGGTGCGCCGCATTCTTGGATTCGGCGGACTGCTGAAGCGAGTCCGCCCTAGCTTTCTGCAGCTTTAGACTAAGCCATCAAAATCGATAGCACGATTCAGCCTGAACTGCCTGGATTCCGGCCTACGCCGGAATGACGGAAGAATAATCCTCATACATCCAGTCAAGCCAGCAGCATCCAGGCGCCCGCCATGGCGATGCCTGCGCCCAGCGTACGTTGCAAGGTTGCTGCCAGCGCAAAGCGCTGGTGCGCGAGCAGCAGGCCGATGCCGTGCAGCAAGCCTGTTGCCAGCAACATCCCCACCAGGGCCGCCACTTGCGCGCCCAGCTCGCCGCCGTGTGCCCAGCCATGCAGCAGCGCGAACAGGCCGACCAGGCCAAGTTGCAGCGGACGCTGCAGTGACAGGCGCATGGCAAGGATGAGTCCCAAGGCCAGCACACTGGCGGCGATGCCGCTTTCCAGACCCGGCAGAGGGCTGCCTGCCAGACCGGTCAGCGCGCCTAGCATCATCACCGCCATGAACATCAACGGCAATTGCCAGCGTGCTGCGCCGCCCAGACGCCCGGCCCACAGGCCGACCGCCAGCATGGCCAGCAGGTGATCGAGGCCACTGAAGGGGTGCAGGAAACCCGCATTGGCACTGGCCAGCACATGTCCGGGGTGTGCAAGCGCCAGCGATGGCAATACAAGCAGGCCCAGTGCCAGCGCCCAGTTGGATGGAAATGGTGTTCTCATGGTGGACCTTTCTATTGGTATTGATCGCAGCATTGCAGCTGCCAGTTTAATGCTGGCGGCTGCACGGCCCTGATAGACACGTCACAGCAGCACATGGTGATGGGCAGCGATTGCGCACTGTGCCGACCCACACGTTACATACTTGCCCTGTCATACATCGCACATCACTGCATCAAGCCCTGTTTTTCGATGAACCTGACGATAGCTTCCAGGCCATGGCCAGTCTTGAGGTTGCTGAACTGGAACGGGCGTTCGCCGCGCATGCGCCGCGCGTCACGGTCCATGACTTCCAGCGAGGCACCCACCATGGGGGCAAGATCGATCTTGTTGATCACCAGCAGATCGGACTTGGTGATGCCGGGCCCGCCCTTGCGCGGGATCTTCTCGCCCGCCGCCACGTCGATGACGTAGATGGTCAGGTCGGACAACTCGGGGCTGAAGGTGGCCGCCAGATTATCCCCACCACTCTCCACAAACACGATATCGAGCGGTGCGAAGCGTTTGCTGAGCTGCGCCACCGCTTCCAGGTTCATGGAGGCATCTTCGCGGATGGCGGTGTGCGGGCAACCGCCTGTCTCCACCCCGATGATGCGCTCCGGCACCAGCGCTTCATTGCGGGTGAGGAATTCGGCGTCTTCCTTGGTGTAGATGTCATTGGTGACCACGGCGATGTTGTACACATCGCGCAGCCGTTTACACAGCGCCAGCGTGAGCGCGGTCTTGCCTGAGCCGACCGGCCCGCCTATGCCTACGCGTAGAGGTTCTTTCATGATGAGGTCACTTTCTGGTTTGCAACAAGGTACTTAGTTGGGTCGTTGATGGCTGCCGCCTCATGAGCGGAACAGCCGCGTGTACTGGGTCTCGTGGCGACAGCCCGCGATGCTGAGTGCCGGGCAGAAATTACTGATGCCGTCATCATCGCGCTGCATGGCCGTTGCCACCAGCGCAGGCAATTCCGCGCCCAGTGCGAACAGCATCTTTTGGCCGGCCACCTGACCCAGCGGCACGGTCTTCATGGCCGCGCTGACCTGATTCTCCACCCAGGACCAGGCATAGGCCTGCATGGCCTGCGCCAGCGGAATATGCCAGTGGTAAGCCACGCCTGCGTAAATGGTCGGAAAGGCAGGCTCGGCCAGTTGCTCGAATCGCGCCAACACCGGCTCGGGCAGCGTCTGCAGCCCTTGCAGCAGGCGCACCAGCGAATAGCCCATCTGGCGGCTCTCGGCGTGTGCTTCGGCGGTATCGCGCCCGGCCTGGAAATAGGCATCCCAGTGCTGTAAAAGCGTCATATCGTCCGCCTGCCAGGCCTGATGCAAGCGCTGCAACACGGGCAGCTCGAACCCGGCCTGATAGATGTGCAGCACATCGCCTATCCAGGTTTGCGCACTGGCCAGGTCATGCACATCGCCACACTCGATGGCCCATTCCAGGCCTTGCGAATAGCTGTACGCCCCGACTGGCAGCATGGGACTGGCCAGTTGCAGCAAGCGTGTCAGCGCCAGCGGGGAGCCGATGACAGGCACAGCCTTGATGTGGGCGGCACTCATGCCGGCTTCTTCAATCGCAATATCGGCCGCAGGCTGGGGGCTTCCTCATCGCCGTGATGACGATGGCCGCTGCCGTAGGCACCGGCTTCGGGTTCGAATGGCGCCTGCCAGTCGCGCACCTGGACGCCCAGCCCATGTAGCATGTCCTTGAGCACATGGTCCTGCTCCAGCCGCAGCCAGTCCGGGCCGACCTGCAGTGGCACATGACGGTTACCGAGGTGATAGGCAGCACAGGTCAGCGCCTGTGCGCTATCGGCATACACATCCATGACCGCCTGCGGGGCCGCCTGTACTTCCACAATCATCCCGTCCTCGGCACGCAGCAGGTCACCACCGCGCAGGATGGTGCCGCGCGCGACAAACAATGCAGCTTCGCGCCCCGAGCGCAGGGTCAGGCGCAAGCGGCTCTTCTGGCGCAGGTCGAACGGCAGCGCCACCGCATCGTCGATGCGTGGCTCACTGCCAGCGGGGAGCACTTCAATCAGGTGTATCATCGCGTTTTGGCTTAATCCAGCATTGGTCAACAAGCGCTTTAATCCAGCACTCAGAACAGGAAATAACGTTGCGCCATGGGCAGCACACTGGCGGGCTCACACACTAGCAGCTCGCCATCGGCACGCACCACATAGGTTTCCGGGTCCACATCGATGACAGGCAGCGCGTCGTTGAGCACCATGTCGGTCTTTTGCACACCACGACAATCACGCACGGCCACCAGCGGTTTGTGCAACCCCAGCGCAGCAATGGCGGGGTTAGCTAGCGCAGCTTGCGACACGAAGGTGACCGAGGTATTGAGCGCCTTGCCGAAGCTGCCGAACATGGGCCGGTAATGCACGGGCTGTGGCGTGGGGATGGAGGCATTGGCATCGCCCATGGCGGCCGCCGCGATCATGCCGCCCTTGAGGATGAGGCTGGGTTTCACGCCAAAGAAGGCCGGTTTCCACAGCACCAGATCGGCCAGTTTGCCGGGGGTGATGGAGCCGACTTCATGCGAGATGCCATGCGTGATGGCCGGGTTGATGGTGTATTTGGCGATATAGCGACGTACGCGGAAGTTATCGTGCTGGGGGCTATCCTGCGGCAAAGTGCCGCGCTGCAGCTTCATCTTGTGTGCGGTCTGCCAGGTGCGGATCACCACCTCGCCCACGCGGCCCATGGCCTGCGAATCGGACGACATCATGGAGAAAGCACCGGTGTCGTGCAGGATGTCCTCCGCGGCGATGGTCTCGCGGCGGATGCGGCTCTCGGCAAAGGCGATATCCTCGGCGATGGAAGGGTCCAGGTGATGGCACACCATGAGCATGTCCAGATGCTCGTCTATGGTGTTCACCGTATAGGGGCGGGTCGGGTTGGTGGAGGACGGTAGCACGTTGAGCGAACCGATGGCCTTGATGATGTCCGGCGCATGGCCACCGCCCGCGCCTTCGGTGTGAAACGTATGGATGGTGCGGCCCTTGAACGCGGCCAGCGTGGTTTCCACAAAGCCGGATTCATTGAGCGTGTCGGAGTGTATGGCCACCTGGATGTCCATCTCGTCGGCCACGGTGAGGCAGTTGTCGATGGCGGCAGGCGTGGTGCCCCAGTCTTCATGCAATTTAAGGCCGATCACACCGGCTTCCACCTGCTCACGCAGCGGTTCCGGCAGGCTGGCATTGCCCTTGCCGAAAAAGCCCATGTTCATGGGGAAGGCTTCAGCAGCCTGCAACATGCGGTGGATGTGCCAGGGGCCGGGCGTACAGGTGGTGGCATAGGTGCCGGTGGCCGGACCAGTGCCGCCACCCAGCATGGTGGTCACGCCGGACATCAGCGCTTCTTCGATCTGTTGCGGGCAGATCCAGTGGATATGGCTGTCGATGCCACCGGCAGTGAGTATCATGCCTTCGCCCGCGATCACCTCGCTACCCGCGCCCACCGGGATGGTCACGCCGGGCTGGATATCCGGGTTGCCGCCCTTGCCTATCTTCCAGATGCGGCCGTTCTTGAGACCCACATCGGCTTTGATGATGCCGAGTTCGGCGTCGATGATGAGGGCGTTGGTGATGATGGTATCGGCCACTTCAGCCGCCAGACCCTGACCCTGACCCATGCCGTCGCGGATGACCTTGCCGCCGCCGAATTTCACTTCCTCGCCGTAGATGGTGTAGTCCTGCTCCACCTGCACCCACAGCTCGGTGTCGGCCAGGCGCAAACGGTCGCCCACGGTGGGGCCGAACATCTCGGCATAGGCTTGTCGACTGATCTTGACGCTCATAAACGCACTCCAGCACTTGCGAACTTCACTCGATCACTACCTACTTCTAGATCGCTCATTCGAGCGCTGCTCAACCCTGCCGCACTCCTTCGAGCGCTGCTCACTTCCGCCGCACTCACTCGAGTGCTCCCATGACCCGACCGGCAAAGCCATATACCTTGCGGGCACCAGCCAGCGCCACCAGTTGCACGGTGCGGGTCTGGCCGGGCTCGAAGCGCACGGCGGTACCGGCAGCGATATCCAGCCGGAAGCCATAGGCAAGCGCACGATCGAACGCCAGCGCGTCGTTGGTCTCGAAAAAGTGGTAATGCGAACCGACCTGGATAGGCCGGTCGCCGGTGTTGGCCACGGCCAGCGTCACGGTGGCGCGCCCGGCATTGAGTTCGATCTCGCCCGGTGCGGCCTGCAGTTCGCCGGGGGTGATGTTTGTTGTGGTACTGGCAGTATGGGCTGACGTCATGCGGCCTCCTTACACGATAGGGTTGTGCACGGTCACCAGCTTGGTGCCGTCGGGGAAAGTGGCTTCCACCTGGATCTCGGGGATCATCTCGGCCACGCCGATCATCACGTCTTCACGTGTCAGCAGGGTCGCGCCATCGCCCATCAGTTCAGCCACGGTGCGCCCGTCACGGGCGCCTTCCATGATGGCAGCCGAGATATAAGCCACCGCTTCCGGGTAGTTCAGCTTGAGGCCGCGTGCACGCCTGCGCTCGGCCAGCAAAGCGGCCGTGAACAGCAGCAGCTTGTCTTTTTCACGTGGGGTGAGTTCCATAAACCGTCTTGTGCTCCTTCATGCTGACTCAGGTGTTCCATACGCGTGGTGCCAAAGCGGCGCGTGCTGCATACCAGGGACGCAGCACCTGACGCAGCGCTTCAAAATAACGGCGTGCCTGGCTCGCAGAGTGTCCCAGGTAGCGCACCGCCAGCACGTTCTGCACCACGCTGACGCCATGCCATGCACCCGCATCGGGCACGATCTCGCGGCAGGTGTCGATCAAGGCGGCAGGTACGGCACCGGCCGCCACCACAAAATTGCCCACCACCGGGCAGCCACGCAAACCGGCCACCGACTGCATGCACAGCGCATCCGGCTCTAGTTGACTGCGTTCCTGCCACAACAGCCTTTCTTCGCGCTGCAAGGTCAGGCGCTGTCCGAGCACACCGCGTTGCCAGTGTTCGCCACTGGCCTGACGCCCGAAACAGAGGATGTCCCAACCTGCGTACACTGCCGTTGCGCTCAGCTGCATACGACTGTTCCAAGCAACTTCAGCGCCATCGAACAGGATGTTCTCCTGTGGCAGCCATTCCAGCACTGCGCCATCCGCCACCTCGAACTGCAGGGACTGACTGGCAAGACGCCCTCCGGATTTGTACCACTTGCCTGCACCAGGCGTGGTCAGCAGCGCGTGCGCGGAGCTAGCCAGCTGCACTTGCAGACTGAGCTGATCGCCGCCCACCACACCCCCTGGCGGGTGCACGATGATGGCGTGACAGACGGCATCGCCTTCCGGATAGAGCGGCTTTTGCACCACCAGCGGGCCGCGATGCGCACGTCTGGCCAGCAAGCTGCGGCCCATGCGCTGCTCGAATTGCAGCTTGAGCTCCGCCTGCCAGCCGCCGGGCGTCGTCGCCTGCATTGATGTCATGGGCACGTCACTTGCGCCAATGCCATACGCACTTCACCTGCGTCAATGTCATGCGCACCTAAGCTGCCACTTAAACAGACAGATAGCCTTTGATCTTGGCGGCGTCCACGTTGTCGCGCAGGTCTTCGTGGATGAAGGTGCCCTTGTCGATGACGATGATGCGGTCGGCGATGTCCATGGTGAAACTCAGCACCTGCTCCGACACGATGATGGTGATCTCGCGCATCTTGCGGATCTCGTTGAGCACCCTGGCGATGTCCTTGATGATGGACGGCTGTATGCCCTCGGTAGGCTCATCCAGCAGCAGCACCTTGGGGTTGGTGACCAGCGCGCGTGCGATGGCCAGTTGTTGTTGCTGACCGCCGGACAGGTTGCCGCCCTTGCGGTGGCGCATCTCGTGCAGCACCGGGAACAGGGCGAAGATGTCTTCCGGGATCTCGCGTGATTTGGATTTCTCCAGCCCGGTCTCGATGTTCTCCTGCACCGTCATGTTGGGGAAGATCATGCGGCCCTGCGGCACATAAGCCAGCCCGCTGGCCACACGCTGATAGCTGTCGGCACCATTCAGATCCACGCCATCCACCACCGCCTTGCTGCTGGTGCTGGGCAGGATGCCCATCAGGGATTTGAACAAGGTGGTCTTGCCCATGCCGTTACGGCCCATGATGGCCAGCGTTTCGTTCTTGTTCGCCTTGAAGCTGAGGCCGTGGATCACGCGGCTCTGGCCATAGCTGACGTTCAGGTTTTCGATTTCAAACATGTGATGACCCTCTCAGTGACCCAGATAGACTTCGATGACCTTCTCGTTCGCCTGCACCTTGTCCATGGGATCTTCAGCAAGAATCTTGCCTTGATGCAGCACGGTCACCTTGTGGGCGATTTTTTTGACGAACTCCATGTCGTGTTCGATCACGATCACCGAGCGGTTCTTGCAGATCCGGTTGAGCAGGTCGGCGGTCTGGTCGCGCTCCTTGGCGCTCATGCCGGCCACCGGTTCGTCCAGCATCAACAGTTCCGGGTCCTGCATCAGCAGCATGCCGATCTCCAGCCATTGTTTCTGGCCGTGACTGAGCAAAGCGGCTTCCATGTCCAGCGCATCGCTGAGCAGGATCTCGGCGGCCACTTCGCGCACCCGGTTCTCCACTTCCGCGGTCTGCTTGAAGAACAGGCTGCCGAACACGCCACGCCCCTTGGGGTAGGACACTTCCAGATTCTGATACACGCTGAGGTTCTCGTAGATGGACGGCGTCTGGAACTTGCGCCCCACACCGGCCCGCACGATCTCGTGCTCGGAAAGTTTGGTCAGCTCCTGGTTCTTGAACTTGATCGAGCCCGAGGTGGATTTGGTCTTGCCGCAGATCAGGTCCAGCACGGTGGTCTTGCCGGCACCGTTAGGGCCGATCACCACGCGCAGTTCGTTCTTGTCGATATACATGGTCAACTTGTCGACCGCCTTGAAGCCATCGAACGAGACCGTGAGGTCTTCCACTGCCAGCACAAAGTCGGTGATGCTCATGCTTTTGCTCCCTGTGTATTGCTGTCAGCACTGGTGTTGTCTGCCTTGCCCTTGCCTTCCATGATGCGGCGGATGAAGCCCACCCGTTTGGCATACTTGTCCCACACACCGGCCAGGCCGTTAGGGAAGAACATCACCACGGCAATGAACAAACTGCCCATCAGGAACAGCCACAGTTCCGGGTAGGTTTCCGAGAACATGGTCTTGCCGAAGTTGACCAGCAGGGTGCCGTACACCGCACCGATCAGCGACATGCGCCCGCCCACGGCGGCGAAGATCACCATTTCGATGGAAGGCACGATGCCCACGAAGGACGGTGACATGAAACCCACCTGCAGCGTGAACATCGCGCCACCTACCGCCGAGATCAGCGCTGACACGCAGAAGATGAAGATCTTGAAGTTGGATACGTCATAACCGGAGAAGCGCACACGCTCCTCTTTGTCGCGCATGGCCAACAGCAGCATGCCGAACTTGCTGGACAGGATGTAGCGCGACAGCAGGATGCTGCCGATCAGCAGCAAGGCGTTGACGTAGTAGAGCATGTACTTGGCGCCGTCGTTGCGGATGTCCCAGCCCAGCATGGTCTTGAGGTCGGTGATGCCGTTGACGCCACCGGTATAGCCCTGCTGACCGACGATGAGGATGCTCAGGATCAGCGCGATGGCCTGGGTGATGATGGCGAAATACACGCCGCCCACGCGCCGTTTGAACATGGCAAACCCGATGATGAAGGCAAACAGCGCCGGGATGGTAAGGATGGCCAGAATGGTGAATGGCAGGCTGTTGAACGGCTCCCAGAACCAGGGCAAGGCAGTCAGCTGGTTCCAGTCCATGAAGTCCGGGATGCCGGGTGTGGTCTGGATCTTGGTGCTGATCGGGTCCGAGGCTTCCAGCTTGAGGAACATCGCCATCAGGTAACCCCCCAGGCCGAAGAAAATGCCCTGCCCCAGGCTCAGAATACCGCCATTGCCCCACAACAACACCAGACTGACCGCCACGAAGGCATACGTGGTGTACTTGCCTACCAGCCCCAGCCGGAACAGGTCCAGCGACAAGGGGAGTATCACCAGGATCAGCAGGGCCAGCACGGCCAGGCCGATGGCGCCCTCCCTGCCGCCCAGAATCTTGCTCATGGTTACCGTCATACGATCTCTCCTTATTTGCGAAGCTTGGATGCGAACAGGCCTTCAGGGCGCATCATCAGGATGCCGACGATCACCATCAGTGTGGCGACCTTGCCCATGGAGCTGGTCATGAAGAACTGGAGGATCGATTGCGCCTGGGCGATGCCGAAGGCAGACGCGATGGTACCCAACAGGCTGGCGGCGCCACCGAACACCACCACCATGAAGCTGTCCACGATATACAGAGAACCGGTGGTCGGCCCGGTAGAGGCGATGGTGGTGAACGCTGCACCGGCCACACCGGCAATGCCGCAACCGAGGGCGAAAGTCACCCGGTCCACCTTCTTGGTGTTGATGCCCACGGCACCGGCCATGATGCGGTTCTGCACCGTGGCGCGCATGCGCAGGCCCCAGCGTGAGCGGAACATGAAGATGTACACACCGACCGTGACCACTGCGGCCAGTACCAGCACGAACACACCGTTGATGGGGATATCGATATCGGGCGTAGGCTGGAACGAACCCAGCAGCCAGTCCGGCAGCGTAGCGCTGACTTCCTTGGCCCCGAAGATGGAACGGAAGGTCTGCTGCATGATGAGGCTCAAGCCCCAGGTCGCGAGCAGCGTGTCCAGTGGACGTTTATACAGATGCCGGATCAGGCCGTATTCGACCAGATAACCGACAATGAAGGCGACGATGAATGCCGCCACAATGGCGAAGATGAAGTAGTAGCTGACGATGTCATAGCTCACCGCCACTTGCGAGAACAAGACCGTGGTGTAGGCGCCCAGCGCCATGAATTCACCATGGGCCATATTGATGACCCCCATCTGGCCGAAGATGACAGCCAGGCCGAGTGCCATCAGCAGCAGGACACTGAACAGGCTGATGCCGGAAAACCCTTGCATCACCACGATATTGCCTATTTCTGCCATTGAATAATCGAACATCATCCGACCCCTTGCATTTGACTCTTGCGTTAACTATGGGAACCCGCATGCGCGTACAAACTCACGCTTGTAGCCATGATTAGTAGTACGTTCAGTGGTGTATCTGGTTGGCACTACACGGCAACCCTTGCGGGTTGCCGTCAGGCCTGGTTGATAAACGCTATCCATTGCTCGACTTGTGACTGCTCAGGCTGTAACGGATAACGCTGCGCTTGTTTCTAAAGCTTTAGCTTCTAAAGCCTTACTTGATACGATGGCTATTATTGATAACCCTTTGGGAACGGATCCGGTGCGATCAGCTCGGACTCGAATACCACGTCGGCCTGACCATCGGTACGCCACTTGCCGATACGCAGCTTGCTCCACAGGTGATGGTTGGCATCGACCTTGACGTAGCCTTCTGGCGCATCCTTGAACTCATAGCCAGGCAATGCAGCAGCCACCTTGTCCACATCGAAGCTACCGGCACGCTCTACTGCAGCTTTCCACAACCATGGGCCCAGATAAGCGGCTTGGGTCACATCACCGATCACGGATTTAGGCCCCCACATCTTCTTGAACTCGGCAACGAATTTCTCGTTGCTTGGGTTCTTCTGGCTCTGGAAGTACTTCATTGCCGAGTAGAAGCCGGCCAGGTTCTCACCACCGATACCCAGCACTTCGTCCTCGGTCACCGAGATGGTCAGCATGGTCTGCTTGCTGGAGTTCAAACCAGCGGCGTTCAGCTGCTTGAACCAGGCCACGTTACTGCCACCCACCACAGCCGCGTAGATCACATCCGGCTTCTTCAGCTTGATCTTGTTGATGACGGAACCAAATTGCGTGTCACCCAGTGCGATGTACTCTTCACCCACCACCTTGCCACCCAGATGCTGCTCGATGTGTTTACGGGCGATCTTCATGGAGGTACGTGGCCAGATGTAGTCAGAACCGATCAGGTAAAAGGTTTTGGCTTTCTTTTCCTTGGCGATCCAGTCCAGACCAGCAAGGATCTGCTGGGTGGCTTCCTGGCCGGTGTAGAACACGTTCTTGGATTGCTCCAGGCCTTCATAGAAGGTCGGGTAGAACAGCAGACCGTTTTCCTTTTCGAACACCGGCAGCGCCGCCTTGCGTGAGGCCGAGGTCCAGCAGCCGAACACGGTGGCGACCTTGTCGTTCACCAGCAGCTTCTTGGACTTTTCCGCGAAGGTAGGCCAGTCACTGGCGCCATCTTCCTGGATCACTTCGATCTTGCGACCCAGCACACCGCCCATGGCGTTGATCTGGGCGATGGCCAGCTTCTCGGCCTGGATGGAACCGGTTTCACTGATGGCCATGGTGCCGGTGGCCGAGTGCAGGATACCGACCTTGACGGTCTTGTCCGTCACAGCCAGCTTGGTGGTGTTGACCTTGGCAGTCGGGAAATCAGCGGCCATGGAAGGCGCGCTCATGATCCCGGCTGTCAGCAGTGCGCCCACCAGGGCGCCCATGCCAGTCATGAATCGACGTCGGTTAAAGTATGTCATCAGATTTCTCCTGGTAAAAAAAGGGGTAGCGCGTGTTGCTTAGCGAGCGTGGCGATCCACGCCGTGGATGGGCGGCCTAATGGCCCAGCATCCATGGACGTGCGGTCTTTTTGGTTTGCATCTTCAATAAGCTTCCTTTCTGTTTGGCGGGCGCACTGGTGTTGCTGGCTTGCGTATCCGCGGCCGGTTTGCAGGTGTGACCACCGGTGCAACCACAGCTGGAACGGCGCGCAGCGCGCGGTGCATGTGCAGATTTCTCGTTGCGTTCATGGGCGATACGACTGGCCTTATCCAGCACCGCGAGGCGCGGTGCGGACTGGATGCGCTGGCCCAGGTCGCCACAGAATTCGCATGGCGCAGGGTCCTGCGACTCGCTCATCTTGCGCAGCGCCGTGAAGGTGCCGCAGTGCGCGCATTCATACTCGTAAAGTGGCATGTGGTCGCTCCCGTGCTCAGCTCGTGGACGCCATGTCGGCACCCGGGGTCACCAGTTTCAGTGGCCCGTCGGCATTGGGTTTGAGGTCGAAATCGAAGATCTCGGTGGGCAGCCACAAGGTGGCGCAGGCATTGGGGATATCCACCACCCCGCTGATATGCCCTTCCACCGGCGCCGTGCCGAGGATGGACAAGGCCTGTGCACCGCTGTAGCCAAACTTCTTGAGATATTCGATGGCGTTCAGGCAAGCCTGGCGGTAGGCCACATGCACGTCCAGGTAATGCTGCTTGCCCTGCTCGTCCACCGAGATGCCCTCGAAGATCAGGTAATCGCGGTAGTTGGGGGTGAGCGGGCTGGGCTGGAACACCGGGTTCTTGATGCCGTACTTCTTGACGCCGTCCTTGATGAGGCTGACCTTGATGTCCAGATAACCGGCCATCTCGATGGCGCCACAGAAGGTGATCTCGCCGTCGCCCTGCGAGAAGTGCAGGTCACCCATGGACAAGCCGCCGTCCTTGACGTACACCGGGAAGAACACCTTGGAACCCTTGGTCAGGTTCTTGATGTCACAGTTGCCGCCGTGATCGCGTGGTGGCACGGTGCGCGCACCTTCCATCGCAGCGGCCTTGGCCGCCTCGCCTGACATGCGGCCCATGACCGCTGCGGTGGCATTGGGTGGCAGGCCCAGCGGTGGCACCCGTTCCGGGTCGGTGGCGATCAACTCCGCCTCGCGCTTGTTCCAGCTGTCCAGCAGCTCACGTGAAGGCAGACAGCCGATCAGACCCGGGTGCATGATGCCGGCGAACTTCACATTCGGCACATGACGCGAGGTGGTGTAGATACCATGAAAATCCCAGATCGATTTGCGTGCCTCCGGGAAATGGTCGGTCAGGAAACCACCGCCGTTTTCCTTGGCAAACAGGCCGTTGAAGCCCCATTGCGAGTCATCAAAGGTGCCGACATCGAGAATATCGACCACCATCAGGTCGCCAGGCTCGGCGCCCTCGACCCCGATAGGGCCGCTCAGGTAGTGCACCTGCAGCAGATCCACATCGCGTACGTCGTTGGCACTGTCATCGTTCTTGATCTGGCCGCCGGTCCAGTCCATGCACTCGACGCGGAACTCATCGCCGGGCTTGACCATGGCAATCATCGGAATGTCCGGGTGCCAGCGGTTGTGTATCTGTCCGTCCTGTTCCCAGGGCTTTTTGTCCAGATCGAGTTTCACCAGGGTTTTCATGCATCCACCTCCTGTGTTGAAGTCAAATAGTTAAGATTGCAGCCAGGCTCTAGAACTGCAGCTGTACGCCCACGATGAACTTGTCCACTTCCTTGCCCGTGGTCTGCTCCACCTTGCTGTAGGTTGCAGCGAGCTTGGCGTTGAAGCCGTCGATCACGTAATTGAGGCCAAAGTCATACTGCTTCTTGTCGGCCGCCAGCACCGGATTGTCATCGCGGTCGAATTTCTGATAACGGACATGCGGCTGGAATCTGCCCCAGCCGAAGACTTCATTGAAGATGTAACCCAGGCCAAGCAGGTAGGCGGTGCCGTCCTCGGACTTGATGACGCCGTCGGTGTCGTACTTGTAGTAAGCGCCTTCAGCCGTGACCGCGCCTGGGCCTGCCTTCTTTTCCATCAAGCCATCCAGGTTCCAGCCGGTGTAATCGCCGGTGCTGGTGGCACTCACTGCCCCATCCTTCTGGTATTGCGCGGCTACACCGACGGACAGCACATCGGCTGCGCCAAAGGTGGTGCTGCCGGTGTAGAAGGCTGGCGCGCCGTTCGGCGTCCAGAAGTCATACTGCAAGCGGGCTGCGACCAGCGGCTGATCCGAGGTGCCAGGGGTGGTGCCGACACGGGTGCCGACGTTGTGGCCTTCGAACGCGCCCAGGTTATAGATCAGGCGGCTATCCAGCAGCTTGCCCCAAACGGCCGCACCGTCATCGCGGCCTGTGGTTCTGCTTGGGTAGCGCGACACGATACCTGGGTAGGAGAACGGCAGCAGGTAGTAAGGGCCATTCAGGTTGGAACGGTCACTGGCTGGCAGCATGCGGCCCGCCCAGATATTGAACTCAGGCATGAACTCGAACTGCGCGATGGCATCGATGACCCCGATCGATTCATCGGCTTTCTTTTCGGTGTTGAAGGTGCCCTTGATGTACTTGTTGAGCGAAGCGTTCATGTACAGACGCACACTGTCCAGCGCGAAGTCGTTACTGTTGGAACTGCCGTTGGTGGCGCCGTCCTCGGTACTGGTGAAAGTGGAGCGTATGCCCAGACCGACCGACACCGATTTATCTTCACCGAAGGTGATGGTGCCGGCGGCCTGCGCCAACGGTGCTGCCATGCCTATGGTGCTGGCAACAGCAGCGAGCAAAGCGGATTTCCTTAACGTCTGTTTCATGTCACACCCCTTTGTCATAGTCAAAAATCAAAAAATCTGCAAAATCTGGAAGCTGCCAGTCATGTGAGGCTGGTGGTCTGTGTGCAGCTAGATTAGCGAGCGGGGGTGGTGACTCAAATACGTCAAATTGCGTAAGTCATGCCGCGGAAGCGCGGCGCGAACTGTGCTAACTTGGCTGCAGCAACCACTTCATGGAGCTTGTGCCTATGTCTGCCATCCTTGCCCGCGATGCCTGTGCTTACGCCCGCGTAGTCAGCCGCGCAGTCGCAGCGATTTCCCACCGTACGGCGTCGCGCATACCTGGCCGCGCGGTAGCGCTATCAGTCGGTCGCGCACTAGCGCTGGTAAGCGCCGTGCTGTGCCTGCAACTCGCCGCCTGTGGCGAGTTCTCCTACAAACGCGGGGCCAGTGCCGGGGATCTGCAGCAAGCAAAAAGCCGTTGTGAACGCCTATACACACAATCAGCCACACAGGCCGCCGAGGTGGAACGTTGCCTGGCCGCCGAAGGGTGGGTAGTGAAGGATTTTGATAAGGACGATCCGGTGCTATCGGTGATGTTCACCGATAACCAGCGTGCGCCGGGGCCGGTAACCAGCTATGAGCGCCGTGAGGCCGATATCCCGGCCCGGCCCGCTACCAGCCCGGCCTCGGAACCCGGCGATCTGGCAGCCAGCGATCCTGCATCCAGTAACCCTGGCAAAGCGCAGACCGCTGCCGATAGCGCGACCACGCTGGCGACGCCAGCAGCGCCAGCAACGCCATCTGCGCCCGCCGCCGCTCCAGCGCCCAAAGACCCGCTGGATATCTTTCTGATCAGCTCCTGGTGGAAAGTGGGCGGTGGGCCGGACGCCTTGAAGGCTGACACCGATGCCTGCGTCACGACATTGGGTGAGGCGCATCGCCCCGACCGAACCACGCTCAAGACCACACGCGGCCTGCTGCTGTGCATGCGTGATCGCGGCTGGCGGGCACTGCAGGCCAAATAGGCTGCTACAGCCAACGCCCAAGGGCTGGCGATCACGCGCGTCAGCCGGTCTGCGGTGTGACCACAGGGCGGGAATTGCGCTACCATCCGGGCATGCCAGCGATTTCACACCAGCACCCGCACATCAGGCCGGGATACGCCCTGTTACTCACTACGCTCGCTGCCCTGCCCTGGATGGCTTCCATGGCACTGGCCGACAGCACGCTGGATGCACGCGTGCTACGCGTCCACGATGGTGACACCATCACCGTGCAAGCCGCCGATGGCGCGAAACTGAAAGTGCGCCTGATCGGCATCGATACGCCTGAACTGCATCAGACCTGCGGCAAGCGTGCGCGTGAGCGTCTGTACACCCTGGTGCAGGGACGCACGGTCAGCCTGCAATGTGCCAGGCAGGACCGCTATCAGCGTCAGTTGTGCACGGTGTATGCCGGGCAGCAGGACATCAACCTGCAGCTGCTGGCGGAAGGTCTGGCCTGGCACTATGCACAATCCCGCGAGCTGTCGCCGGAATTGCATGGTGACTATGCCGCCAGCGAACGCGCGGCGCGTGCTGCCGGTCTGGGCCTGTGGCAGCAGGACGAACCACTGCCGCCCTGGCAATACCGTGCCTTGCAACGGCAGGGCGGCACTCCGCCGGCCGCTCTCCACAATGCCTGTGGGTAAGTTTGTGGTCAGCCTGGGTACAGATGACTTAACACGCTGTCCTGTATCCGGAATGACGATACGGTGAAATTTTGAGCACGCGCGCGCGTGCGTTGCGGTTTGCTACACTGACAGAAAATGTCAAGTCAAGATCTGAACGGCAAGGTCAGGCCACTGGTCTGAGCCTCACATCCCGGGAGAAGCTGCATGAAGAAACTGGCTGTTGTGGTGGCAGTGATCGTGTCCGTGTATCTGGGCATGCACTATTTTGGCTCGATGCAGGATGGCAGCAAGGACAGCGCCACCCTGGACCATGCTCTGGTCACGGCCATCGACCACTGCCGCGATATCAGTGTACGGGCCACGGCCAGCCGCACCGCCATCGTGGAGTTCCAGCGTCTGGAGATCGCTGGTGTGCAAGCCTCGTCCTTCCAGCGCTGCATGCAGGACCAGGGCTATCAGCAGAACCCGGACTGGCTGCAACAGGCACGCCAACAGCGGAGCGCAAACGCCGGATCAGCCCCCTCGGAAGCACTCTCCGACGAAGCCGCATTGGAGGCGATGCGCCGCGAGCACATGAACAGCGTGACCCTGCTGCAAGGCCTGCCCAGCTACTGGCGCAAGGCCAGCGGCACGACGACGCCCGCGGCTAAATAAGCCCGGCCAGCACGCGGCTCTTGCCCTCCGCCGCCGCAGCGGTAAACTGCCGTGTATGACCCCCATCCCTCATAGCATCATCAGCGCACTGGAAACCAACGGCTATAGCATCTACGATGACTTTCTGCCAGACAGCGTCATCCGCCAACTGGCACAGGAAGCGCGCGACATGGCCGCCGCGGGCACACTCAAACCAGCCCGGGTCGGTCTGCAAGCGCAGTCCCAGCGCGATATCCGCGGTGACCTCACCCACTGGCTGGAAGATCGCGGTGACAGCCCGGCACAGCAGCACTACACGCATGTCATGAACGAGTTGTGCGGGGCATTGAACCGCAGCTGCTTTCTGGGCCTGCACACGCTGGAAACGCATTTTGCCGTGTACCCGCCCGGCACCGCTTATGGTCGACATCTGGACCAGTTCCGCGATTCCCAGCAACGCATCATCAGCAGCATCCTCTACCTCAACGACGACTGGTCGGCCAGTGATGGCGGTCAGTTGCGCCTGTATCTGGAACAGCCGGAGCGGCCGCATCTGGACGTGGTCCCGCATGGCAACCGCTTGGTGTTGTTCGAATCGGCACGTTTCTGGCACGAAGTGCTGCCCGCCAGCCGCGAACGCATCAGCCTGACCGGCTGGTTCCGCGCGCGCGACCCCTCGCCGCTGTGAGCGCTCTGCTGTGACCACGCTGCTGTGACCAAAGCTGCCAGGCTGGCCGGGATGTTCAGCCCGGAGATGTTCCGTTTGCATGGCCATAGCCTGATCGACCTGCTGGCAGATCGGCTGAGTGCTCAGTTGCAAGGTCAGGGGGCCGTGCTGCCCTGGCGTGATCCTGTCACCGAGGACACACGCTGGCAACGGCCGCTACCACAGCAGCCCACACTCGATGCCGAACACTGGCTGCAACAGCTGCAGCAGGACATCCTGCCGGGCGGTCTCGCCATCCACCATGTGCGCAATATGGGTCATCAGGTGGCAGCGCCCTTGCCGATGGCCGCCTTGTGTGACCTGGTGGCCTCGCTCAGCAACCAGGCCATGGCGGTGTATGAAGCCGGGCCGACCGCCACCATGCTGGAGCGTCAGGTGATACGCTGGCTGAGTACCCTGGTGGGTTGGGACAGTCCCAGACTTAACGGCCTGCTCACCTCGGGTGGCAATCAGGCCAACCTCACTGCCCTGCTGGCGGCACGCCAGCGTGCCTTGCCCGGCAACAGCTGGCAGCAGGGTGTGCCAAGCCAAGGCCGGTTATGCATCCTGGCTTCTGAACACAGCCATTATTCCATCAGCCGCGCCGCTGGCATCATGGGATTGGGCACGGCAGCCGTGGTCACCGTCGCCTGCGATGCCGAGGGGCGCATGCAGCCCGCTGCGCTGCAGCAAGCGCATGCCGCCTGTGTGGCGCAAGGTCAACAGGTGATGGCCGTGGTCGCCAGCGCAGCCTGCACGCCCACTGGCAGCATAGACCCGCTAGGCGCGATCGGCCTGTACTGCCGGGCTCACCAGCTCTGGCTGCATGTGGATGGCGCGCATGGCGCTTCCGGCCTGCTCTCGGCCCGGCACCGCATGGCGCTTGACGGCATCGCGCTGGCGGATTCCGTGGTGTGGGATGGTCACAAATTGTTGTACATGCCGGCCACCGTGTCCGCCGTGCTGTTCCGCGACCCGGCCAACCGTCATGCCGCCTTCGCACAGGAAGCGTCCTATCTGTTCCAGGGCGATACGATGGATGATTTCAACACCAGCACCAGCACACTGGAATGCACCAAGCGCATGATGGGGCTCAAGCTGTGGACGGCATTCTCACTGTATGGCGTGGAGGGATTGGGGGCGCTGGTGGATCAGGTGTATGGCCTTGCGCAGCAACTGGCGCACAAGCTGGCAGCAGACCCGGCCTTCGAACTGCTGATGGCGCCGCAGACCAATATCGTCTGCTTCCGTCACCGAGGTGAAGATAGCGACCGCCACGCCATGAATGCACACCAGGCCGTATTACGGCAGCGGCTGGTGCAAAGTGGCGCATTCCATATCACCCAAGTGACCCTGGATGGCCAGATCTGGCTGCGCACGGCACTGATGAACCCGTTCACTTCGGCAGAGGATCTGGATGCGCTGCTAGCGGCATTGCAGCAACCTTTGCAGTAACGCTGGCGGCTTGGTGCCTAAATGGACTGTCCGCGTGCGAGCAGGCTGGCGTAGCCATGTTGATAATCCGGATACTGCAATACAAACCCCGTGTCACGCATGCGCCGGTTGCTGAGTCGTTTACCGCCCGTGACCGGCGGCACGGCCTGGCCGGCAACATCGACGCCTAGCTGGCCTGCGATCCAGCCCAGCACCTCGTACTGGCTCACTGGCGCGTTGTCGGTGACCACATAGCGGTCCGCGAGCGGCTGTTGTGCCAGCACCTGGTGGATCAGATGCACGATGAACGCGGCCGCGTCATCGCGGTGGATACGGTTGGTCCAGCTGTTCTGTGCCGGCCACAACGCAGGGTCTGCCGCCAGGCGCAGCATGCGGGTGCGGCCCGGGCCATAGATGCCGGACAGCCGTAATACCGTCGCCGCGCAAGGCAAGGCCGCCAGCAGGCGCTCCGCTTCCAGCAGGCGTACTCCACCGAAGTCCGCAGGTTCGGCTGGCGTGGTCTCATCCAGCAAGCTGTCAGTCTGCTGACCCGTGGTCTGTTGCCCAGTTGCCTGTTGCCCAGCGGTCTGCTGACCATAGACGCGGGTGCTGGACACGAACAACACCTGCTGCAAGCTGTCGTGCACTATCGCATTCAGCACATTGCGCAGGCCGTCCACATAATGCGCACGGTAGTTGTCATCGCTCTGCGCACTGGCAGCGACACAGTAGAGCAGGATGTCGGGTTGCAGGCTGTTCAGTACCGTCAGTGTGCTGGCGTCCGTGACATCCGCCCGGATAGGCTGCACACCAGCAGGCAGCGGCCTGGCGCTGTAGCGCAAACCGTGGATCTCGAATACAGAAGTTGCGGATGCCTGGTCAGGCGGGGACTGCAATCGGCTTGCTAACAGGCGCTCCGCCACGGCACAGCCCAGATCGCCACAGCCTGCGATCAGGATGCGGCGGGCCATGTGCCTTGCAGGTATTTCTCGGCCCAGAACAGGGCGATGATGGTCTTGCCGTCGGTGATCTCGCCGCGCTGCACCATGGCGAGGCACTCATGCAGGCTGGCGTCGAACAGCTGCAATGCCTCGTCTGCATCGCGCTGATGGGCACCGGCGCTGAGCCCACGTGCCAGATAGACATGAATGACTTCGTTGGAATAGCCTATGCAGGGATGCTGCGCACCGAGATAGACCCATTCGGTGGCCGTATAACCGGTCTCTTCCAGCAGTTCGCGCTGGCCAGTCTGCAGCGGAGGCTCACCCTGGTCGATCTTGCCTGCCGGCAACTCAATGAACACGCGGTGCAGCGGATAGCGGTACTGGCGTTCCAGCACCAGCTGGCCGTTGTCGAGCAAAGGCACCACCAGCACCGCGCCCGGATGCAGCACATATTCACGCGTACTTTGCATGCCATTGGGCAGCCGCACTTCATCGCAGCGCACCTGCAGCATGCGCCCCTGAGCAAGCACCTGACTGCTCAGGCCGACTTCTTCCAGCGCCGGGTCGTGGTGATCAAGCATGCTGGAGACTGCATTCGCTGGTGTCAGATGCGCCAGCCGCAAGTCGTTGCCATTGTCACGCTGCGCACTCATGTGCTCACTGCTTGCTGAAGGTTTCAGCGCGGATCAGCCAGCGGCCGTTGTCACGCACCAGCTCCAGCATTTTCTCGCCTACATCCCGATAACGCTTGGCGCTGTAGGTCTGGGTGAAGCTGATGTTGGCGTTATCACTGTCAACGACATCGATCTGCAGCGCCGTCATGCTGACCTGTATGCCCGCTTGCGGATTCAGACGTGCGCTACGTGCCTTGCGCCAGGCAGAGGCCGAAGCCGCCTCGCCCTTGAAGTCGGTCACATAGTGCGCGAAATAAGCGGCGGGCTGTCCGGACTGCCAGTCTGTCAGCCAGGCTTGCAGCATCTGCTCGATGTCGGTGCGGGTGGCCTGCAACGCCTGCTCTTCTGCTGCACGTGCTTCGGCTTCGGGGTCTGGTTTGACCTCGGCTACCGCCACCTCCGGGCTGTCATCCACTTCGAGGCGATAGCCCAGGGCCGCCTGCAATTCACGCGCCTGATTGATGGTGGCCTTGTTGTCATTGTTGACAGGCAGGTTGATCACCATCTGGTATTGATTGTAGGCCTGGGCCAGATGGCCTTTGGCGGCGTAGATCTGGCCTTGCAGCAGCATCACGCGCGCGCTTTGCGGTTGCAACATGCGGGCTTGTGCAGTGCGATTCTCGGCCTTCAACAGATTGCCATCATGCAAAGCGGCCTCAGCTTGCACGATATGGCTATTGAACTCACTATTGGGGAGCATCTTGTCATACAAGCCACAGCCGCTTGTGAGCATCATGCTGAACAGCAGCAGTGCGGAGCAAAGATGGCGGGCAGAGAATGGCTGGGCTACAGGGTCAATGGTAGGGTCGATGGTCGTTTTCATGTGAGCACCTTATCAAAAAAAGGCCGATCGCGGTGCCCCCACGTTCTGGTTATCGCGCTTGCGGCAACCAGAAATTCCGGTAGATGAAGCCCGGGAATGAGAACACCAGAAACAGACAGGCATTGATGGTATAGAACTCCCAGCCCTGCGGACTGGTTTGTCCCAGCGTGGCAAACTCGGCATACCAGGCCAGCAAGCCCATCACGACAAAATACACGGCCAGTTCCAGCATGCTCCAGTAGACGCGTTTGGGCTGCGCCACCGGGATCAGCAGGAACAGGCGGCTGGACAACCAGGGCAGGTTGGCCAGCAGTATGGCCAGGATCAGCAGCGTGATCTGCGCCATGCTAGAGGCTCTGCACGATGGCGTAAGCGCAGATCGACATCAATATCTGTGGCAGCAGACCCAATACCAGCAGAGACAGCGCGTTGACGCTGAGTGCGGCCTTCATCCCGAACGGAGCGACGATGGGGCTGTGATCCTGTGGCTCGTCGAAATACATGAGCTTGACGATGCGCAGGTAGTAATAGGCACCGATGGCGGCCATCAGCACGGCGAACACCACCACCCACAGGTAGCCCGCCTGCAAGGCGGCCTGCAACACGGTGAACTTGGCATAAAAGCCCAGTGTGGGCGGAATGCCCGCCATGGAGAACATGGTGATCATCATCAGGAAGGCATACCAGGGACTGCGCTGGTTAAGGCCTTTGAGATCGTCCAGCGTATCCGCTTCAAAGCCTTGGCGCGACAGCAACAGGATGACGCCGAATGCCGCGAGCGACATGATGGTGTAGGAGGCGATATAGAAGAATGCCGAAGCCAGGCCATTGCCACTGACGCTCATGAAACCGAACAGCAGGAAGCCGATATGCGAAATGGTGGAATACGCCAGCATGCGCTTGAGGTTGGTCTGCACGATGGCGGTGATGTTACCGATGGCGATGGACAGCACCGCCATGATGACCAGCATGTTTTGCCAATCGACGGCCAGCACGGCCAGGCCCTGGATCAGCAGACGGATCACAAACGCGAACGCAGCCAGCTTGGTGACAGAACCGATCAGCAGGGTCACCACGGTAGGTGCACCTTCATACACATCCGGGATCCACATCTGGAACGGCACCGCACCCAGTTTGAAGGCCATGCCCGCCACCACGAACACCAGGCCCAGCACCATCACCGCATGGTGATCACCGCCATTCATGAGGCGGCTGCTCACTTCGCTGATATGCAGGCTGCCAGTGGCGCCATACAGCATGGACATGCCGTACAGCAACATGCCGGAGGCGAGCGCCCCCAGCACGAAATACTTCATGGCCGCTTCGGTAGCGCGCACATTGTCGCGGTCCAGCGCGACCAGTGCGTACAGGCTCAACGACAGCAATTCCAGCCCGATATAGAGCGTGAGGAAATGCTGACCGGACGCCATCACCATCATGCCCGCCAGTGAGAACAGCACCAGCGCGTAGAACTCGCCACGGAACATGCCACGCAGCTGCAGGTATTGGCGCGAATACACCAGGATCAGCGAGGTGCCGATATACATCATCACCTTGATCACATCGGACAAGGTGTCGTCCACGAACATGGCATTGAAGGCATAACCCACCGTGGGCACATGCGTGACGATGGTCAACACGCCTGCGCCCAGCAAGGTGAGCTGCGATGCAAGGTAGATCAGGATGCGCTGTTGCGGCTTCAGGAACAGGTCCAGCAACAGGATGACCATGGCCATGCTCAGTACCCACAGCTCGGGCAAGGCGGAGAACAGGTCGGATTGTAAGGCGTTCATTATCTAGGTTCCGTTCAGCTTTACAGGGCAGGCAACTTGCTCTGCGCCAAATGCGACAGCAACTGGCTGACACTGGCGTGGGTCATTTCGGTGATGGGCTGCGGATACACACCGAAGCCGATCACCAGCACAGTCAGCACACCCAGGATCAGGAATTCGCGGCGGTTCAGATCCTTGAGTTCGGCTACATGCGCATTGGCGATCTCGCCGAAGAACACGCGCTTCACCATCCACAAGGTATACGCCGCACCGAAGATCAGCGTGGTCGCGGCCAGGAAGGCATACCAGAAATTCACCTGCAGGCTGGCCAGGATCACCATGAACTCACCCACGAAACCGGAGGTGCCCGGCAGACCGGCATTGGCCATGCCGAACAGCACGGCAAAGGCAGCAAAGGTGGGCATGGTGTTGGCTACACCGCCGTAATCAGCGATCTGGCGGGAGTGCATGCGGTCATACAACACGCCTACGCACAGGAACATGGCGGTGGAGATGAAGCCGTGCGAGATCATCTGCACCACGGCACCTTCCATGCCCAGCGGGTTGAACAGGAAGAAGCCCAGCGTGACAAACCCCATATGCGAGATGGACGAATAGGCGATCAGTTTCTTCATGTCCTGCTGCACCAGCGCCACCAGCGCGATATAGACGATGGCGATCAGCGACAGCGTGACCATGAAGCCGGTCAGGTAGTGTGCGGCATCCGGCGCGATCGGCATGGCGAAGCGCAGGAAGCTGTAACCACCCAGCTTGAGTGCGATGGCGGCCAACACCACGGAGCCGCCGGTGGGGGCTTCCACGTGCGCATCAGGCAGCCAGGTATGCACAGGCCACATCGGGATCTTGACCGCGAACGCCATGAAGAAGGCCAGGAAGATCAGGATCTGCACATCCAGCGCGATCGGCATGCGGTAGTAATCGACGATCTCGAAGCTGTTGGTCTGATGGTATAGATAGATGAATGCCACCAGCATCAGCAAGGAACCCAGCAGGGTATACAGGAAGAACTTGATGGTGGCATACACGCGGTTAGGACCACCCCAGATACCGATCACCAGGAACATCGGGATCAGCATGGCTTCCCAGAACACGTAATACAGGATGGCATCCAGCGCACTGAACACGCCTATCATCAGACCGGACATGATCAGGAAGGCGGCGTTATATTGCGCGACGCGCTTCTCGATGACTTCCCAACCCGCGATGACCACGATGATGGTGGTGAAGCTGGTGAGCAGGATCAAGGGCACCGCGATACCGTCCACGCCCAGGTGATAATTGATATTAAAGGCAGGTATCCACTGGAACCCTTCCTGGAACTGGAAGCCACCATCAGCGAAATCGAAACCGGTGTACAGCGGTACGGTGACCGCAAACGCCACAATGCTGCCGATCAGCGCCAGCCAGCGTGCCTTGCCGGCATGCTGGTCGCCCCCCGTGAACAGCACGAGGATGCCGGCCAGAATGGGCACCCAGATAGCAAAACTGAGGATATGGGATTCAAACATGGTGTGGGTCGATTCCAGGCAAACCAGCCAGCAGACCAGCTGCTGGTGCTAAAACGATGGCGGGCATTGTATCTGTCGTGGCTTTGTATGGCATGGCGTTATATGGCATGGCTTAAAGCAACCGCAACAATACAAAACTCAACAACAGGAACGCGCCTATGATCATGGAGAACGCATAGTGGTAGATCAGGCCGGATTGCAGATGACGCACCACGGCAGAGATACGACCAATCAGCCCGGCGGTACCGTTCACGACGAAGCCATCGATCCATTTCACGTCACTGGTGCGCCACAGCACGCCACCCAGCAGACGTGAGCCACCGGCGAACACCTTCTCGTTGAAATCATCGAAGCCGTATTTGTTCTCAAGCAGCTGATACAGGCCGTTGCAACGCGCCTTGATCGCTGCCGGGATGTCCGGACGCTTCATGTAGAAGAACCAGGACAGCGCCACGCCAGCCGCCGCCAGCAGGAATGGCGGCGTGGTCAAAGCATGTGTGGCCATGGCCAGCGCGCCATGGAAATGATGCGCCAGCTCATGCATGGCCGGGTGCGCGGTCTGATCGATTTTGATGGCGTCGCCGAAGAAGCCGCCGAACAGCAGCGGCTCGATGGCCACATACCCGATGGCCAGGGAAGGCACTGCCAGCAGCACCAGCGGCAAGGTCACCACCCAGGGTGACTCGTGTGGTTTGTCGTGCGGGCCCAGGCCGTGGTGGTGGTCGTGTGCATGGTTGTCATGATCATGATGTGCCGCTTCCATCCAGCGCTCCTTGCCGTGGAACACCAGGAAGTACATGCGGAAGGAATAGAACGCGGTGACGAACACGCCGGCCAGCACGGCAAAGTAGGCAAACCCACTGCCCGCGATGCTGGAGAACTTCACCGCCTCGATGATGGAATCCTTGGAATAGAAGCCGGAGAACAGCGGCGTGCCGATCAGGGCCAGCGAGCCGATCAGCGAAGTGATCCAGGTGATGGGCATGTATTTGCGCAGCCCCCCCATGTTGCGGATGTCCTGGTCATGGTGCATGCCCATGATCACGGAACCGGCACCGAGGAACAGCAAGGCTTTGAAGAAGGCGTGCGTCATCAAATGGAACATGGCCACCGAGTAGGCCGATACCCCGAGCGCCACGGTCATGTAACCCAGCTGCGACAGCGTGGAATACGCCACCACGCGCTTGATGTCGTTCTGGATGATGCCCAGGAAGCCCATGAACAGTGCGGTGATTGCACCGATGACCAGCACGAAAGACAGCGCCGTTTCGGACAACTCGAACAAGGGCGACATGCGTGTCACCATGAAGATACCCGCTGTGACCATGGTCGCCGCGTGGATCAGTGCCGAGATCGGCGTGGGGCCTTCCATGGAATCGGGCAGCCACACATGCAAAGGCACTTGTGCGGATTTACCCATGGCGCCGATGAACAGCAGGATGCAAGTCACGGTCATCAGCGACCATGGCTGACCGGGGATGAGTTCGACCTTGGCATCCGCGAACTGGGGTGCCACGGAGAACACCGCCGCATAATCCAGACTACCCAGGTAATACAGCACCATGCCGATGCCCAGCAGGAAGCCGAAGTCACCGACGCGGTTGACCAGAAACGCTTTCAGATTGGCGTAGATGGCGGTCGGACGCTTGTACCAGAAGCCGATCAGCAGGTAAGACACCAGGCCCACCGCTTCCCAGCCGAAGAACAGCTGCATGAAGTTGTTGGCCATCACCAGCATCAGCATGGAGAAGGTGAACAGCGAGATGTAACTGAAGAAGCGGCTGTAGCCCGGATCTTCCGCCATGTAACCCACCGTGTAGATGTGCACCATCAGCGAGACGAAGGTGACCACCAGCATCATGACGGCGGTCAGCCGGTCGATGAGGAAACCGACTTCAAAACTGTGGCCGCCGCTGGTCAGCCAGGTGTAGACCGGGCCGTTGAATTCATAGCCCTGCAGCACATCCATGAACACATACACTGACAGGCCGAACGAAGCTGCCACGCCGGCAATGGTCAGCCAGTGTGCACTGGCACGCGGCAAGCGGCTACCGAACAGGCCGACCACAGCCGCAGCGAACAGAGGCAGCAGTGGTATCAGCAAATAAATCGTTTGCATGCTCATCAGTACATCAACCCTTCAGCGCGTCTAGATCGTCAACATGGATCGTACGCAGATTACGGAACAACACGACCAGAATCGCCAGACCAATCGCGGACTCTGCCGCCGCCACCGTCAGGATGAAGAACACGAACACCTGACCGGCGATGTCGTTCAGGTAATGCGAGAACGCGATGAAGTTGAGGTTCACGGCCAGCAACATCAGCTCGATGGCCATCAACAGGATGATGACGTTCTTGCGGTTGAGGAAGATGCCGATGATGCTGATGGCGAACAACAGCGACCCCAGGATCAGGTAATGGGAAAGGGTCACGCTCATGGCTTGGGCTCCTGCTGTGCCTGTTCGGCTTCAGGCTCCGTGTAAGACGGCATGCTGACCATGCGCACACGGTCATTACGTTTGACCTGCACCTGTGCTGCCGGGTCGATGAACTTGGAATCCTTGCGCTCGCGCAGCGTCAGGGCGATGGCCGCCACGATGGCCACCAGCAACAGCACCGCCGCCAGCTCGAAGGGCAACAGATAATCGGTATACAACACGCGGCCCAGCTCGGCAGTGTTGCTGTAACCGGCAGGTTTGGCCACAGGCGCTGCCGCTTCGATGAAGTAGCGACCGCTCAATACCAGCGCCATCTCCACGGCCATCAGCACCCCGACCACGGCCGCGACAGGCAGGTAACTCCAGAACCCTTCGCGCAGACGGTCCAGATTGATGTCCAGCATCATCACCACGAACAGGAACAGCACCATCACCGCGCCTACGTAGACCAGCACCAGTGCGATGGCGAGGAACTCTGCTTCCAGCAGCAGCCAGATACCGGCCGCTGTGAAGAACGCCAGCACCAGAAACAAGGCGGCATGAACGGGATTGCGCGCCGTGATGACGCGCAGGCCGGCGATCAGCAGGATAGCCGCCAGCGTATAGAAAACGAAGTCCTGGAATATCATCGGAATTTTGCGTCCTCGGTGCGGTCGGCGGCGATCTGCGCCTCGTATTTATCGCCAACGGCGAGCAACATCTGTTTGGTATAGAGCAGATCGCCACGTTGTTCGCCGTGGTAATCGAAGATACGCGTTTCAACGATGGAATCGACCGGGCAGGATTCTTCACACATCCCGCAGAAGATGCACTTGGTCAGGTCGATGTCATAACGCGTGGTACGGCGTGTGTTGTCTTCGCGCTGCTCGGACTCGATGGTGATGGCCATGGCCGGGCATACCGCTTCACACAGCTTGCAGGCGATGCAGCGCTCTTCCCCGTTCGGGTAGCGGCGCAGTGCGTGCAGACCGCGGAAACGCGGGCTCATCGGCGTGCGTTCTTCGGGGAACTGCACGGTGATCTTGCGCGCGAAGAAGTAGCGGCCGGTCAGGGCCATGCCCTTCAGCAGCTCGACCAGCATCAGGCTGGAAAACACGTCTTTTACTTTTCTCAACATGTGTCCGGTCTCAATTAATGGAACAAATAGGCCCAAGGAGTCTGCATCATCGCCCCCACCACGATGATCCACACCAGCGTGATCGGGATGAACACTTTCCAGCCCAGGCGCATGATCTGGTCATAGCGGTAACGCGGGAAGGTGGCGCGGAACCACAGGAAGCAGAACACCAGGAAACCGACCTTGAGGAACAGCCACAGGATGCTGTCCGGCAAGAAAGGTACCGGAGACAGCCACCCACCCAAGAACATGAGGGCAGCCAGCATGCACACCAGCCAGATGTTGGCGTATTCGGCCAGGAAGAACACGGCGAAGGCCATGCCCGAGTATTCCACATGGAAACCGGCCACGATCTCGGATTCACCCTCGGCCACATCGAATGGCGCACGGTTGGTTTCAGCGACGGCGCTAATGAAATACACGATGAACAGCGGGAACAAAGGCAACCAGTACCAGTGCCAGAAACCACCAGCCTGCGCCGTCACGATCTTGCCAAGGTTGAGGCTGTTGGCCGACATCAGCACGCCGACCAGCGCAAAGCCCATGGCGATCTCGTAGGAGACGATCTGTGCGGCTGAGCGCAGCGAGCCGAGGAACGCGTACTTGGAGTTGGATGCCCAGCCCGCGATGATCACGCCATACACGGCTACCGAGGTCATGGCCAGAATATAGAGCAGGCCTGCGTCGATGTCCGCCAGCACCAGCGTGGCATCGAACGGCACTACCGCCCAGGCCGCGAACGCTGGCGCGATCGCCAGCACCGGGCCCAGCAGGAACAGGCCCTTGTTGGAGGCGGTAGGGACGATGATCTCTTTCATCAGCAGCTTGATGCCATCGGCGAGTGGCTGCAACAGGCCAAAGTAGCCCACGCGGTTCGGACCGATACGCACCTGCATGTAACCGATGACTTTACGTTCCGCGAGGGTCAGGTAGGCAATGGCGATCATCAAGGGCAGCACGATGGCCACGATCTTGGCCAGGGTCCACACCACAGGCCAGCTTGACCCGAACAGGGTTTGCAAGGATTCCATCATGCTGTCACCGCCACGTTGGCTGCGATCTTCTCTACGGTAATGTCGCCCATCAGTTCACCCAGGCTGGCAGTCAGCGGGTTGGCGGCCTGTACGCGCACGCAACCCAAGGCCACGTGATCATCCTGACGCACTTCCAGCACGGCACTGCCCTCACCTTGCCTGACCAGTACCTGATCTCCGGCAACCAGGCCCAGCGTCAGCATCTGCTGAGCGTGCATCATGGCCATGGGCTTGCGGTTGTACTTGGTCTTCTGCAGCGGTGGCGAACGACGCACGATGGGGTCGATCTGGTACATCGGCACTTCACCGATACGTTGCAGGCCGTCGGACTTGATGTTGACCTCGATCTCCACCAGTTCCTTGAGGTTGTTGTTCAGGCTGCGCCACACCACGGCGGATGGCTTCTCGCCACCAAAGATGGCCTTCTTCACGTCTTCACTGCTGTCGTAGTCGAAGCCAGCGATGCCCAGTGTATTACCCAGCACGCGCAGCACCTTCCAGCCCGGACGGCATTCGCCCAGCGGCTTGGTGACTGCACTGAAACTCTGCACACGGCCTTCCATGCTCATCAGCGTGCCTGAGGTTTCCGTGAACGGCGCGATAGGCAGCAGGATATCGGCATCGTCCAGCGCTTCGGATTTGTACATGGTCAGGGCGATCACGCATTCCGCCTGCTGCATGGCCTTGCGTGCCGCAGCACCATTATGGCAATCCAGTTCCGGTTCCACGTTGACCAGCAGGTAAGCTTTGCGCGGGATCTCCAGCATCGCGCGCACATGCATGCCTTGCGGGCCGGGCATCACGCCCATCATGTGCTGACCGGTGTTGTTGGAACCCGCCGGGATCAAGCCCAGCGTGGCACCACACAAGCCAGAGATGGCTTCAGCCAGGCTGAACATCTCGGTGAAACGCGGATCGTTGAGTGCCAGATTGCCGACAAAGATCGCGGTCTTGGGCGAAACCAGGTCATAGCTCTCGCCCAGACCGGCCAGGCTCTCCGCAATGGCCTGCGTGTTGGCACGCACGTTGATCTCTTCAAGGAGTGCGTTCAACGAGGGTGGCAGGCACAGCGACAAACGCTGCAGGCCGGACATGGCTTTCAGCACCTGGGCCAGCACGTTGACCATGTCGTTGGGGCGCACCACCACCTTGTGCTTCACCGCCATCAGTGGGTTATTGTCCAGCGGACTGATGATGTTCAGTTCAGCGCCATTGGCGACCGCCTTGCGGATACGCTGACTCAGCAGCGGATGCTCGTTGCGCAGGTTGGAGCCGATGATGAGGATGCGGTCGAACTGTTCCAGATCCGGAATGTTGCAACCCATCCATGGTGTGCCCAGGCGCTTGCCGTCCAGACGGAAATCGGTCTGACGCAGGCGGTAATCGATGTTTTGACTGCCCAGGCCCTTGGCGATCTGTTTGGCGAGGAACCCCTCCTCCATGGTGCTGTTGGGTGACACCAGTACACCCAGCGCTTCACCGCCGTATTGGTTGGTGATGTCCTTGAGCTGGCCAGCGGCGAACTCCAGTGCGGTCTTCCAGTCGGTTTCCTGCCAGGCGCCGTTGTGCTTGATCATCGGCACTTTAAGGCGGTCCGGACTGTTCAGGCCTTCGTAGGAGAAGCGGTCGCGGTCCGACAGCCAGCATTCGTTGATACTTTCCTTCTCGCGCGGCAGCACGCGCAGCACCTTGCCGTCTTTGACATGCACTTCGATGTGCGAGCCCAGACCGTCATGCGGTGCGATGGAAGGACGGCGCGTGAGCTCCCAGCTACGCGCGGTATAACGGAACGGCTTGCTGGTCAGCGCACCCACCGGGCAGAGATCGATGATGTTGCCGGACAGCTCCGAATTGACGCTCTTGTCCACATAGGCAGTGATCTCGGCATGCTCGCCACGACCGACCAGACCCAGCTCCATCATGCCACCCACTTCCTTCAGGAAGCGCACACAGCGCGTGCACTGGATGCAGCGTGTCATGTCCGTGGACACCAGCGGGCCGATGTTCTTGTTCAATACCACGCGCTTTTCTTCGGTATAGCGCGACTTGGGCGCACCATAAGCCACGGCGATGTCCTGCAAATCACACTCACCCCCCTGATCGCAGATCGGGCAATCCAGCGGGTGGTTGATGAGCAGGAATTCCATCACACTCTTCTGCGCTTCAACGGCAGATTTGGAGCGCGTGTAAATCTTCATGCCATCGGCTACTGGCGTGGCACAGGCTGGCAGTGGTTTGTTGAACTTCTCCACCTGCACCAGGCACATGCGGCAGTTGGCCGCCACCGACAGCTTTTTGTGATAGCAGAAACGCGGGATATCGATACCGAGCTGATCTGCCGCATCGATGATGGTGGTGCCGTGATCGACTTCGACTGCTTTGCCGTCAATTTCAATATTCAGCATGTACACCCCCTGATAATCTGCTGCGCGACTGAAATTGCTGCGTTGCGCGGTGCTCAGCCCCTCGCCGTAGCTTATCTACTGTCTCGGGTCTTGCGCTCCGTGCGCCTTGCACTTCAGCCCGCTCGTTACGATTTTGAGTGGGTGTCATTCTCGGTTCTCCACCATACTGCGTCCGTGCTGGATGTAATACTCGAATTCAGGACGGAAATGCTTAACGAAACTCAGCACCGGCGTGGCCGCGGCATCGCCCAGTGCGCAGATGGTACGGCCGGAGATATTACTGCTGACATCGGTGAGCAGGTCCAGATCTTCCATGCGCCCCTGTCCTTCGCTGATACGTTTGATCACGCGATACAACCAGCCTGTGCCCTCACGGCACGGCGTGCACTGCCCACAGGATTCTTCAAAGAAGAAATAGGACAGGCGCTTGAGTGCTTTGACCATGCAGGTGCTGTCATCCATCACAATCATGGAACCTGCACCCAGGCTGGAGCCAGCTTTGGACAGGCCGTCGTAATCCAGCGTCGCGCCTAGGATGTTCTTGGCCGGCATGACCGCGGTGGAGGGGCCACCCGGGATCACCGCTTTCAGTTCACGGCCCTTCCAGATACCGCCTGCCATCTCCAGCAGCTCGGTGAACGGCGTGCCCATGCGCACTTCATAGTTGCCGGGGTTCACCACATGCCCGGACACCGAAAACAACTTGGTACCGCCGGAGTTGTACACGCCCAGGTTCTGGAACGCTTCACCGCCATGCTGCATGATCCACGGGATGGAGGCATAGGATTCGGTATTGTTGACGTTGGTGGGCTTGCCGAACACACCGAAGCTGGCCGGGAACGGTGGCTTGAAGCGCGGCTGGCCCTTTTTGCCTTCGATGGATTCGATCAGCGCAGTCTCTTCACCGCAGATATAAGCGCCGTAGCCATGTACGGCATGCAGGTCGAAACTGAAATTGCTGCCGAACAGGTTCTCGCCTATGTAACCGGCGGCGCGGGCTTCGGCCAGCGCCGCTTCGAAGATCTCGTAATCTTCCCAGATCTCGCCATGGATATAGTTGTAACCCACACGTGCGCCCAGCGTGTAAGCGGCGATGGCCATGCCCTCGATGAGCTGATGCGGGTTGTAACGGATGATGTCGCGGTCTTTGAACGTGCCGGGCTCGCCCTCATCGGTGTTACAGACCAGGTACTTGGTGCCATCGTAATAACGCGGCATAAAACTCCACTTCAGCCCGGTCGGAAAGCCTGCACCGCCACGGCCGCGCAGATTGGATAGTTTGATCTGGGTGATGATGTCGGTGGCTTTGACCTTCTCGGTCACGATGCGCTTCAACTGCGCATAGCCACCCAGCTTGACATAGGTGTCCAGCGAACCAGGGTGGGGTTCGGTGATGGTACGCAGGGTGACCAGGGTCTGTTTTTCCAGATTGTGAGCGAGGGCGGTCATCAGTTGAGCTCCTCGAGGATCTGGTCGACTTTTTCTGGCGTGAGAAATTCGCACATGCGCGTGTTGTTGATATGGAACAGGGGCGCGCCGCCACAGGTGCCCATGCACTCGCCTTCCTTGAGCGTGAACTTGCCATCCGGCGTGGTTTCGTTAAAGCCTATGCCCAGCTTGTGGTTCAGGTGTTCGACGATGCTGTCGGAATCACGCAGCATGCAGGAGATGTTGGTGCAGACAGTGATCTTGTATTTGCCGACCGGCTCCAGCTCATACATATTGTAGAAGGTGGCCACTTCCATGGCAGCGATGTCCGGGATGCCCAGGTAGCTGGAAACGAAGCTGATGGTCTCTTTGGACAGCCAGCCTTTTTCGGTCTGCGCGATGCGCAAGGCCGACATCACAGCCGCCTGACGGCGGTCAGCAGGATATTTGGTGAGTTCGTACTCGATTTTCTGGATGGACTCAGCGGACAACATAAAAAACCTCGATGAACTGTAGCGAGCGCGGCATATGCGCGAAGCCGCGCAGCGAGCGACGAGACATACCGATTGGGTAGGCGAGGAGCGAGCGAGCACGCGACAAAGCAGATGGCACGCGCAGTAAGTTCAGCAGGTTATTCATCGGTCGATCTCGCCGAACACGATATCTTGGGTACCGATAATCGCCACCAGGTCGGCGATCATGTGGCCCTTGGTCATTTCGTCCAGCGCCGCCAGATGCGGGAAGCCCGGCGCGCGGATCTTGAGACGGTACGGCTTGTTGGCACCATCGGAAACAAGGTAAATACCGAACTCGCCCTTGGGGTGTTCGACGGCGGCATAGGCTTCACCGGCCGGAATATGAAAACCTTCGGTGAACAGCTTGAAGTGGTGGATCAACGCTTCCATGTCCTGCTTCATGCCTTCACGACTGGGCGGCGCCACCTTGGTATTGGTGCTGATCACCGGGCCGGGGTTGTTACGCAGCCAATTCACGCATTGCTTGATGATGCGATTGGACTGACGGAATTCTTCGATGCGCACCAGATAACGGTCATAACAGTCACCGTTCACACCGACCGGGATATCAAAATCCAGATCGGCATAGACTTCATACGGCTGCTTGCGACGCAGATCCCACTCGATACCGGAGCCGCGCAACATGGGGCCGGTCATACCCAGCGCCAGTGCGCGTTCAGGCGTGACCACGCCAATGCCAACGGTGCGCTGCTTCCAGATACGGTTATCGGTGAGCAGGGTTTCGTATTCGTCCACATAAGCCGGAAACCGGTTGGTGAAATCCTCGATGAAATCCAGCAAGGAGCCCTGACGGTTCTCATTAAGACGATTGACGCCTTTCTGGTTATGGGCCTTGGACGCTTCATACTGCGGCATGCGCTCAGGCAGGTCACGGTAGACACCACCCGGACGGTAGTAAGCGGCGTGCATACGTGCGCCAGAGACTGCCTCGTAGACATCGAACAGATCCTCGCGCTCGCGGAAGGCGTACAGGAACACCGACATGGCGCCCACATCCAGCGCGTGCGCACCCAGCCACAACAGGTGATTCAGAATGCGCGTGATCTCGTCGAACATGACACGGATGTATTGCGCACGGATAGGCACATCCAGATCGAGCAGCTTTTCGATGGCCATCACATAGGCATGCTCATTGGACATCATGGACACGTAGTCCAGGCGATCCATATAAGGCACAGACTGCAGATAGGTACGGTTTTCGGCCAATTTCTCGGTGCCACGATGCAGCAGACCGATATGCGGATCCGCGCGCTGAATGACTTCGCCATCCAGCTCCAGCACCAGCCGCAGCACGCCGTGCGCCGCCGGGTGCTGAGGACCAAAATTCATGGTGTAGTTGCGAATCTCAGCCACGATGGAAACCCTCATCACGTATCACGCGCGGCACATTATTGCGCAGCTCGATCGAAACTGGCTGATAGATCACGCGCTGCTGCTCGGGGTCATAGCGCATCTCGACATTGCCTATCATGGGGAAATCTTTTCTGAACGGATGGCCGACAAAACCGTAATCAGTGAGCAGGCGGCGCAAATCAGGGTGGCCTTCGAACATGATGCCGTACAGGTCGAATGCTTCGCGCTCGAACCAGTTGGCCACCGGCCACACCTGCACCATGGTGGGCAGCATGGGGAAGAAATCGTCGTTGGCAAATACGCGCACACGCAAACGCTGATTCAGCGACACCGACAGCAGGTGATAGACCACGGCATAGCGCGCGCCGGACCAGGTATTCTCGCCCAGATCGTTCTGGCCAAAGTCGGCATAGTCCACACCGCACAGATCAATCAACTGCTCGAAGCGGAATTCGTCCTGATCACGCAACACCGTCATGGTCTGGATCAGGCTTTCCGCCTGGCACACCAGAGTCAGCTCACCCACATGACTGGTGATGCTGACCAGCTTGCCACCCAGGACAAGGGAGAGCGTTTCTTGTAGTTTCTGCAGCCGGGCGCTCATACGGTAAGGGGCTTTCTCAGCGGGCGATGGTGTTGGTACGTTTGATCTTGTTTTGCAGCTGGATGATGCCGTACAGCAAGGCCTCGGCCGTGGGCGGACAACCTGGCACATAGACATCGACCGGTACAATGCGGTCACAACCACGCACCACCGCATAGGAATAGTGGTAGTAACCACCGCCATTGGCACAGGAACCCATGGAGATCACCCAGCGCGGCTCAGCCATCTGGTCATAGACCTTGCGCAAGGCAGGTGCCATCTTGTTGACCAGCGTACCAGCCACGATCATCACATCAGACTGACGCGGGCTGGGGCGGAACACGATACCGAAGCGATCCAGATCATAGCGCGCGGCACCAGCATGCATCATCTCAACCGCACAGCAGGCCAGACCAAAGGTCATCGGCCACAGGGAACCGGTACGCGTGTAGTTGATGACCGTGTCCAGCGTGGTGGTGACAAAACCTTTTTCGAGGATGCCTTCGATACTCATATCATTCCCATTCCAACGCGCCTTTTTTCCACTCGTAGATGAACCCGACCACCAGCACGCCAAGGAACACCATCATCGCCAGAAAACCGAACAGGCCGATCTCCTGCAACACGACAGCCCAGGGGAAAAGAAAAGCGATCTCAAGGTCAAAAAGAATGAACAGGATGGCAACGAGGTAGTAGCGCACGTCGAATTTCATGCGCGCATCTTCAAAGGCCTCGAAGCCACATTCGTAAGGGGAGTTTTTTGCACTGTCCGGCTTGTTGGGAGACACCAACTTACCCAGAACAATAGGGGCGACACCGACGGCAAGGCCAACGATGATGAACAACAATATCGGAAAATAGTTTTCCAGCAAGATCAAACCCCAGTTTCGTCTCGGCTTTGCCTTTTGGGCGCAACCGGACAATGATCAATTTTGGTGCCGACGGTGAGACTCGAACTCACACAGCTTTCGCTACTACCCCCTCAAGATAGCGTGTCTACCAATTCCACCACGACGGCAATTACGGAGCCTATAGGCCCCTGAAACTTAAATTAGTTCGGTACATCCTTTGAACCAGCGGGCCCTGCTGGCACAGCATCCGAAGCAGGCTGCGTCACAGGTGCCGGATCAACACGCACCACACTGGACTTGGCATCACCGTGACTGGCAATGTAAGCAAGAGCCATGCTCGTTGCAAAGAACACTGCCACACAGATCGCGGTCGCGCGACTCATGAAATTCGAAGAACCACTCACACCGAACAGGCTGCCGGAAGCGCCGCTACCGAACGCAGCGCCCATATCGGCACCTTTGCCATGTTGCAGCAGTACCAGACCGATCACACCCAGTGCCGCCAGCACATGGATCACCAACACTAATTTTTCCATAATCCCATCTCGCTAGTCGCTGATTGATTGCGACGCTACACATGCTGACTCAGCCGCCGCCAAGCATATGTCCCTGAATTCATTCGCCACCAGAGAACATCGACCGATCAAGCCTCCGTCGATATCTGGCATAACGAATAATTGTGCCGCATTTGAGGGTTTTACGCTACCCCCATATAAGATCCTGACCCTGCGCGCGATGTCAGGATCACGCTCGGCGATGCGCTTGCGGATGAAGGCATGCACCGCTTGCGCCTGGTCCGGCGTGGCGGTTTTACCGGTGCCGATGGCCCACACTGGCTCATAGGCGATCACCGCCCGCAGCTGGACTGCCTTGCTCAGGATATCCAGGCCCAGGGTATTCAGGATGGCGATCAGCTGACTGCCGACCACCGCCTCCGTGACACCGGCCTGGCGCTCTTCCAGCGTTTCACCCACACAGAAGATGGGGGTGAGCCCAGCCTGCAAGGCCGCGCCGAAGCTGGCCGCTGCAGTGACATTGCTTTCGTGTATCAGCACGCGGCGCTCGGAGTGGCCGATGATGGCGTAAGTACAGCCAAAATCTGCCAGCATGCGTGCAGAAACAGCACCGGTGTAAGCGCCAGACTGGAACGGACTGACGTTCTGTCCACCCCAGCCTATGTTGCTACCCTTTAGCAGTTGCTGCGCCTGCGCCAGATAAGGATGCGGCACACAGATGGCACAATCGGCATCCCGCAGACCATTGAGGTCTGCCATCATCTGCGTCAGCAAGGCCTGGTTCTGCTCCAGGCTGCCATGCATCTTCCAATTGCCAACGACCAGCTTACGCCGCATGTGTTTTGCCATTCAAGTAGTTAGCATTCAAGACCAGCCCGCTATCAGGCTGATGGCTATAAAGTTCAGAAAGCGATGATACTGGGCCGTCATCCGCATGGTCAACGCAGCCCGTCACGCTGGCTGCCAGTGCTGCAACACCAGTTGCACGCCCTGATTGCCGTTGTAGCGGTTGGTTTGCAGCTGGTACACCGCGATGATCTGCGACGGCAGCGGGCCCGTCTGTTGAAACAGGATGGCATCCCATTGCTGCCGGCCTCGCTGCAGGTTCAGCTTGAGATGCCGCTCGCCTACGATGCGTTGCTGCGCCACGCTGAACTGGTCGCAGAACAAGGGCGGCGCGAACCCCTGCCCCCATACCTGCTGCTCCAGCCAGCAGGCATTATCCCAGACCAGCTCGGATTCGGCCAAACTACCGTCCACCTCGATCACGGCATTCAACTGCTCGGCGGTCAGCGACTCGCTCGCCACCTGCTCGAAACCGCACACAAAGCGGTCAAAATCCTGTTCACGCAGGGTCAAGCCCGCCGCCATGGCGTGGCCACCAAACTTCAGCAGCAGGTCCGGCGCGCGCTTCGACAACAGATCGAGCGCATCGCGCAGATGCAAGCCTGCGATCGAGCGACCAGAGCCCTTAAGTTCACCATTACCCGCCTGCGCAAACGCGAACACGGGCCGGTGGTGGCGCTCCTTGATGCGTGAAGCGAGAATGCCGATCACGCCCTGATGCCAGTCCGGATCATACAGACTCAGACTGTAACGGCCGCTGACATCCAGCTGATCCAGCACCTGCGTGGCATCAGCCTGCATGTCGCTCTCGATCTCGCGCCGTGCCAGGTTCAACTCATGCAAACGCTGTGCCATCACTTGTGCCGCTTGCGCGTCATCCTCCAGCAGGCACTGGATGCCCAGCGACATGTCCTCCAGCCGCCCTGCTGCGTTGAGGCGTGGCCCCAGACTAAACCCCAGATCACGCGCAGTGGTTTGGGCATAAGGTCGGCCTGACACCTGCAACAAGGCCAGGATGCCCGCACAGGCCTTGCCTGCACGCATGCGGCGCAAGCCCTGTTCCACCAGGATGCGGTTGTTGCGGTCCAGTTTGACCAGGTCGGCCACGGTGCCCAATGCCACCAGGTCCAGCAATTCGGCCAGATTGGGTGCCTGCTGGTGCTGATAAGCGCCACGCGCGCGCAACTCGCCACGCAGGGCCAGTAGCACATAGAACATCACGCCCACCCCGGCCAGATGCTTGCTGGCAAAATCACAACCATGCTGGTTGGGGTTGACGATGCAGGCTGCAGACGGGCGCGTGTCGCCGGGCAGATGGTGATCGGTGACCAGCACGCGCACACCTGCGGCATTGGCCGCTTCCACCCCGGCCACGCTGGCGATGCCATTGTCCACGGTGATGATGATGTCTGGATGACCTTGTGCGGCGAGCGCCACGATCTCCGGTGTCAGGCCGTAGCCATATTCAAAGCGGTTGGGCACCAGAAAATCGACGTTGGCGCCCATGCGCCGCAAGCCACGCACGGCGACAGCGGTCGCTGTCGCGCCATCCGCGTCGTAATCGCCCACCACCAGCAGGTGCTGGCCCGCTGCGATGGCATCGGCCAGCATCACCGCCATCTCGCTGGCATGGGTCAACTGCTCCGGGGCGATCAAACCGGCCAGCTGCACTTCCATCTCGGCAATCTCGGCCACACCGCGGGCGGCCAGCAGACGTGCCTGCAAGGGCGTCAGGCCGGACTGCTGCAAATGCGCCAGCCGATCGGCATCCACACTGCGCGAACGGATCTCAGGCGCTGACATAGGCCTCCAGCGTCAAGGGCTTGCGCCAGAGTTTCCAGGTATCCGACGGCCGCAGATACACGCTCAACACCTCGCCCCCCACACCGATATGCAACTGCAGCGCACTGAGCTGCCGCCTGCGCAAGGCTATCCATACAGGCTGCAGCCAGGCCTCATCCAGCGCAGCAGCCGTCGGCTCGTCCTCCAGCAACACCAGCATCGCATCGGCTTTCGGCCCAGAAATTTGTTGTGTAGCGACAAACTCAGCCAGCGTAGCGGGGGGCGGTGAACAGCTCAGTGTCGCGCACTGTGCCAGCCCCAGACTCAAGGCATCGCTCGCATAAAAACGCTGTGGTGGCGCAGCCAATCGCGCTGGCAGAAACCCGGGACCGGACAGCCACACGCTGTTGACCGGCCACTGCCCACGCGCCTCACGTGCCTGATTCAGTGCATGCTCATGCAGCAACATCTGCATCTCATTGACCAGACCACGCCAGCGCTGCGCATCCGGCCCGCTGAAAGCAAACGCAGCCACATTGCGACCCAGTGCTTGGGCAAGCAGACTGGCACTTAGCTCAGGGGGTTGCTGCGTGCGCAAATACCAGGCACCACTCCGGCCAGCATGAAACTGCAACCCTTGTTCAGTAAAATGGGTGTTGAGTTCAGCCAGCATGGGGATGGATTGCTCAGCCGGCAGGCGCAAGGACTCAGCCAGTGCGAAGCTGTCACGCTGCAACTGCAAATAAACCGGATCGGCGCACATCCAGCCGGCTTGTCTTGCTGCTTGGTCCTGCAGCAAGCCGTCGCCGAGCGCACTCAGCGCCCCGGCGGGGAAGTCAGCATCCAAGCCGAATTGCGCCGCCAGAACTTGTGCGAGACAGCGCTTATCGCGCTGCAGACTGGCAACGCCAAGCAAACGTGCCAGCGCCGGGCTTTGCAGCAAGTGCGGTCCAGCCTCAAGAAATAATGTTAATGTCACACAGATGTCACTTTTTTGTGCAGCGTGCTGACGGTACTATCCAGCACTTCTATGCAGTTGTCGGGCACGCAAGGCCATTAGCGCACTCAAACCAGGCAAAACCTGCAAACTGAAACGAAACGGCCAACATGGAACTGATACTCTGGCGTCACGCTGATGCCGAATACACATTGCCCGACATGGATCGGGCGCTCAGCAACAAAGGCCGCAAACAAGCCGCCGCAATGGCCAGCTGGCTGTTGCCCCGCCTGCCCGAGCACACCCACATCCTGGTCAGCCCGGCCAGGCGCACCAGACAAACCGCGCGCGCACTCGATCTGGATTTTAGCACGCTGGAGGTGCTGGCTCCCGGGGCCAGCGCAGAGTCTGTGCTGCAGGCTGCAGGCTGGCCGGATGCAGACGGCTGCGTACTCATCGTCGGGCACCAGCCCACACTAGGCATGGTGGCTGCACTGGCCATGACCGGCCAGCCTGACGCCTGGTGCGTAAAAAAAGGCGCTGTCTGGTGGCTGACCAGCCGTTTGCGAGACGAGCAATCGCAGTGTGTGCTGCGCAGCGTGTTATGTCCGGATCAGTTATAGCCCGTAGTGATAGCCTGACTATAGACCAGGTTCAGCACAAAGCGCATCCCCGCCTGCGCGACAACAACTGCTGCATGTAACACGTTCGGACAACATACCAACAAGTCACCATACCGTGCACGGAGAAGCCAATTGAACACCATCCTGATCGCCAACCCCAAAGGAGGCAGCGGCAAGACCACGCTTTCCACCAATCTGGCTGGCTACTTCGCCCACCAGGGCCGCCATGTCGCACTATCCGACATGGACAGGCAGCGCTCGGCGACCGGCTGGCTGGAACGCAGACCGGAACATCTGCCGCTGATCCATGGCATGGACGGCCGCGGCAAACACAGCGACAGCCTGAGTGCGGAATGGACCATCATCGATTCTCCAGCCGGGCTGCACGGTGACAAGCTCAGTGATGCCGTCAAGCGCGCAGACCGCGTCATCGTACCCATGCAACCTTCTGCGTTCGACATTGGCGCCACTGAAGATTTTCTCCAGATCCTGCGTGAAGAAAAAGCCGTGCGCAAAGAACGTACTTTTGTGGCCATGGTGGGCATGCGCGTCGACAGCCGTACCCGTACCGCCGTGCGCATGCAGGAATTTCTTGCCAACGCTGGCTTCCCGGTGATGACCAATCTGCGTGACGGGCAAGTGTACATGCAGGCCGCCGAGCTCGGCCTCAGCCTGTTCGACATGCGCCCTTCGCTGGTCAACCGCGACCTGCTGCAATGGAATCCGCTGCTGCAGTGGCTGACCAAAGCCTAGGCCAGCCGTCCACAGCACCATGTCTGCCGAGATCGAATTCAAACTGCGCATCGCGCGCGCCGATATCGTGCGCCTGCATCATCAGGCGGATGTGCGCGCGCTGCGTCTGGCCAGACCACGCAGTCGTCGCCTGATCAGCTTTTATTACGACACACCTGCGCTCGCGCTGATCCATCATGGCATCAGCCTGCGGGTGCGCTACATGAGCACACGCTGGTATCAATCCCTGAAGACCGCTGGCAGCAGCCAAGCGGGCCTGCACCAGCGTCAGGAATGGGAAGACCGCCTGGAGCATGGACGGCCTGACCTGGGCAAAGCGCTTGCGCATGACAGTGGCCATCAAGCCACCTTGCGCAACCACGCCGCCGATCTGCAGCCCCTGTTCCTGACCGATGTGATGCGTAGCGAATGGCAGCTGCAAACGCCTGATGCCGAGATCGAGCTGGCACTGGATGTGGGCTGGCTGCGCAGCATGCGCGGCGACCGCGTACGCATCAGCGAGATCGAGCTGGAACTCAAATCTGGCGCGGTCAGCGAGCTATCCAGGCTGGCACGGCGCCTGCAAAGTGCACTGCCGAATCTGCAGCCCGAAGACAAAAGCAAAGCAGAATTGGGGTATGCTCTAGCCCTTCAACACGCACCTGCTTAGCCGAGGTTAATCATGAATCTGGAAAAAGTCGTTTTTGGGTTTTTCATCGTCATGGCCATGACGCTGAACTTCGGGTTTTTCATCGGCGAGATCGACAATCCGCTGCATCACCATGTGTATGAGCTGTATGCCGCCATCGTGGTCAACCTGATCGCCACCGTGCTCAAGTTCGGTGACCGTACCCAGATCGGCGCCATCCACCTGGCCACCAGCCTGGTGGCCGACCTGCAACTGATCGCTGCAGCCATCGTGTGGGTAGTGTTCAGCGGCTCGGCGGACGATTCCATCACCATCACGCGCGTGGTATCCCTGTCTGGCGGTGCCCTGGTCGCCAACGTGGTATCGGTCGCGCTGCTGCTGGCAGAGACCATCACCTTGCGCCGCTAGCCTGACGCTCAAGCTTAAGCCCGCGCTTTGAACAGCATCCTGTTTCTGATCCTGCGGCGCATGCGTGCGCCCATCATCACCGTCATCATCACTTACACGGTGGCGGTGATCGGCATGACCTTGATGCCAGGCCATGACCCGGATGGCAACCACTGGCAGATGAGCCTGTTCGAGGCTTTCTACGTGATCAGTTACACCGCCACCACCATAGGCTTCGGCGAAGTCCCCTTCCCTTACAGCCCGCAACAACGGCTGTGGATGACCTTCTCGATCTACTTCACCGTCATCCCCTGGTTCTATGCCATCGGTAAGATCATTTCGCTGGCGCAGGACCCCAGCCTCAAGCAGGCCTTCATCACCTCCAGCTTCTCGCGTGGCGTGCAGCAACTGCAGGAACCGTTCTATATCGTGTGCGGCTATGGCGAAACCGGCAGCCTGCTGGTCGGTGCACTGGACAAAAAGGGCATGCGCGTGGTGGTGGTGGAGATGCTGCAGGAACGCATCAACGAGCTGGAACTGGAAGACCACCAGTCAGCCATCCCCAACCTGTGTGCCGATGCCAAGATGCCGGACACCTTGCTGAAAGCCGGCGTGCGCCACCCCATGTGCGGCGGCGTGGCCGCCCTGACCGACGACGATCATGCCAACCTGGCGATTGCCGTGGCGGTCAAACTGATGAACCCCGATTTACCCGTGCTGGCCCGTGCCGAGAACGACGAAACAGCGGCCAACATGCTGTCCTTTGGCACCGACCACATCATCAACCCCTACACCCTGTTTGGCGACCACCTCGCCATGGAAGTGCATGCGCTGGGCAGCTATCTGCTGCACGAATGGCTGACTGGCGTACCTGGCGACTCGCTACCCTCGCCCGCCTGCCCGCCCATAGGCAAATGGCTGGTATGCGGCTACGGCCGCTTCGGCAAATCCGTCGTGGAGAACCTGCAGCGCGAAGGCATGAGCACCATGATCATCGAGGCGGATCCCGAGCTGACCGGCTGTGACGACTGCATCGTGGGCAGCGGCGCCGAGGCTCACACGCTACATGAAGCGGGCGTCACCGATGCGGTCGGCATCGTCGCCGGCACCGACAACGACATCAACAACCTGTCCATCGTGATGACGGCGCGCGAGATCAACCCCAACCTGTTCGTGGTGATCCGCAAGAACAAACGCTTCAACGAGCCGCTGTTCCAGCACTTCAATGCCGACATCACCATGGACCCCAGCGACATCATCGCGCATGAATGCCTGGCGCACATGATCTCGCCGCTGCTGGCGCAATTCCTGTTACTGGCACGTGCACAGAACAACCAGTGGGCCAATCAGCTGATCAGCCAACTGGTGGAGATCGTCGGCGAAAGTGTGCCGGAAACCTGGGCTGCCACCCTGTCCATCACCGAAGCGCCTGGCGTGCTCAGCCTGCTCGATGACCATATCGAAGTGCGCCTCGCCCATCTGTTGCGCGACCCCAGCAACCGCGAGCGCGCGATGGGCATGGTGCCACTGCTGCTGGTACGCGGTAATGAACAGATCCTGCTCCCCGCCAATGACACGCTGCTGCAGGCACACGACCGGCTGCTGTTCTGCGGACAGGCTTCCGCCAAGGCCAGCCTGCCACTGCTGCTGTGCAATCGCAAAAGCCTGTCTTACATCATCGACGGCAAAGAGATCGCCGATGGCTGGGTGTGGCGCTGGATGCGCCAGCATCTACCCAACTAAGAGCGCGTCAGCATCTTCCCAACTGAGCGCCCGCAGTGTCTGCCTCAGCAACAACACCCCAGCCTCTGGCTGATCCAACGCGCATCGCATGCGCGCCCTTGAACGTCACTGCCTCCACCAGAGGGGCCGCTATCCGCTACTGCTGCAGGTACGCAAAAGGCCACCCTGGGGTGGCCTTTCACGCTGCTCAAACTGCTGGATCACCAGTAACGACGGTGGTTATTCGGGTGCGGCGGCCTGCCGTCACCATAGCCCGGACGCTGCCCATAGCCGGGCTCGTCATAACTCACCCGGCTGCCACCGCGGGAACCGTAGTCATCGCTGACCGCCACACGCACCTGGATGCGGTCGCCCGGAGGCTGCTGCGTAAAGGTGGTGTAGTTACGACCGTTGTAACGGTATTCCACATGGTAACCGCTGGTCTCGGTGCGCCAGTTCTCCACATCCACACAACGCTGCACCGGGCGTGATTCGCTGTAGACACGGCTATTGCTGTTATCCACACGGTCACCCACCATCGCCCCCACTCCAGCACCAACGGCAGCCCCCGCTATGCGGCCGTTTCCCTTACCGATCTGCGCACCCAGCAGACCACCAGCGATACCGCCCAGTATCGCACCCGCAGGCGAACGCTCCTGATAGCGCTGTTCCACGTAATCGGTATGGCAATCCTGCGTCACATAACGCACACGCTCGGTTTGCGGGGTCACCGACAGGACACGCGCGGAATCGTAATACACATCATCCGCCATCGCGGACGTAGTCAGACCGGTTGCCAGCAAGGCTGGGGCCATGATGCCCAGTTTCATCTTCATGCCACGCATTTGTTCCTCTCGCTTTCTATTGATCGCTCCGCAATGCTGCGGACTAGCCAGTAACGCCAGCTTGAAGACAGTCGTTGACGGCCTGACTGGGTGCGATGTGTAAAGTTTTGTAATCAGATCATGGCTGTTTTTCCACTATGTGACTGCAGTTACTGAATGCCACCCTCTACAGGCCGATACTCGCATCCAACATCCCACCAGCGCCCAGACTGATCGCGATGCGAAATACCCACCTACACCGAGGAGAACACCATGAAACTGATCAAAACACTGCTATTGGCTCTGCTGTTGATGGCGAGCCAGGCTTACGCCGGCGAGTTCGGCAACCACTGCACCACCGGCCTTTCGATGGAACGCGTGCATCAAACCGACTGTTCGGTGAACACTGTTTTTGAAGGCAAGACCTACTGTTTTGGTAATCAAGAAGCGCAAGCCACCTTCCAGAAAGACCCCAAGGCCATCATCGCCAAAGCCCAGGCTTTTTATGCCACGCTGCCGGAACCCGAGCGCGAGAAACTGACCCAGGCCCAGGCGGATGCCATCATCGCCAGCAAGCAATGCGACCTGTCCAACAAGGAGTTGGGCTACCTGCAACTAGACAAGGCAGATCTGCGCCACTGCACCATGGTCAATACCAGCTTCTTTGGGGCTTATTTACGCGGCGCGGATCTGAGTGGTGCCAATATGCAGCGCGCTTACCTGAACCTGGCGCGGCTGGAAGGCACCAACCTGAGCGGCGCTGACCTGACCGATGCCATCATCTTCCAGGCCATCTTCGACAAGACCAATTTCCGGGGCGCCAACCTGAGCAACGCCCGCATGATAGGCACGCTGGGGGCTGTGGATATCAGTGAAGCCACTGTCAAGAACGGCCGCTTCGGCCTGGATGTCGGCAATCAGCCCATGGGACAGATGAAGTTCGACTCGGTAGGCGGCAAGTTCGCCAACACCAACTTTGAAGGTGCCGACCTCAACATCGCCGCCTTCCGCTTTGCCGACCTGCGCGGCGCCAACCTGCGCAACACCAATCTGTACCGGGCTGACCTGATCCGTGCCGACCTCACTGGTGCAGACCTGACCGGCGCTGACTTGCGCGACGCCGAAGTCGATGGTGCCATCTTCAAGGATGTGAAGGGGCTGGACACAGTGAAACACCTGGACACCGTCAAAGGCCAATGCAAGGACTGCATGCCGAATGTCACTGAAGCGGCAGCGCCTGTGCATGCCGCAAGCGCCAGGCAAGCGCGTCTGTGCATGATGCAGCAAGCCCGGCAATAAGCGGATTGCGTTGACGGCAAGGTGCAGGCTGCACGTTGAGGCTTATCATCTGCTGGCAACTTGACGGCAAGCTGCCATTAAAAAACCGGGTTACCCCGGTTTTTTAATGGCTCGTCAACGTTGACGCTTTAGCAACAGGTCAGGTCTTCATCCAGCACTATGCCAACTCAAGCTGAACCAGATTATCCGAGAAGGTGGTCGAGTGCCCCATATCGCCAAACTCTGCCGAGCTGATGCAGTTCACCGTACCTTCATTGAGCTGACGCCAGTAACCCAGCGTAGCCACGATGATATTGGGGTTCACATCCTGTGTGATGCGCGCATTGCCTTCGAACGCGCCACGGTCGTTGAACACACGCACTTTCGCGCCCTCTCTTATACCGCGCATATCCGCGTCCACCGGGTTGATCATCACGAACTGTTCGCCCTGCCCTTTGATCTTGTCTGCCACGTTGGCATAGCAGGAATTCAAAAAGCCATGACTCTTGGGCGAGATGATGCTGAGTGGGTAACGTGCCGCCAGCGCGGGGTTGCTGTCAGCTGACTCCCGAGACGGCACATAGTCAGGCAAGGGGTCCAGGTCATTGAGTGGCTGGAAGCCTTCATACATCTGGCGGAACGGCCCGGCCACGAAGTTCTTGGCGCCTTCCACGTAGAACATGCATTTGCCGGTGGGCGTGGGGAAATTGCCATGCTTATGCGGCGCGCGGTCATCTTTGGTGCCGACCTTGAGGCGGGCAAAGCCATGCTCGCGCAGGTAGTTCAGATCGATGCCTTCACAGGCCGGGGAATCCCAGGCCACATAGTGTTCCAGGCACTCGCTGTCCGACCATTTGAAGTTATCTTCCTCAAAACCCAGACGCTGGGCCAGACGCCGGAAGATCTCGTTATTGGGCAGCGCTTCGCCTGGCGGCTCTACGCACTTGGTGTTGTAGGTGAGGTATAGATGCCCCCAGGACAGGATCATGTCTTCCATCTCGGCCCCCATGGCGGCAGGCAGCACCAGATCGGCATACGCCGCCGTATCGGTGATGAAATGATCGGCCACGATGGTGAACAGGTCTTCGCGCTGCAGGCCTTTGATGATCTTGTCGGTTTCGGGCGATTGCGTCACCGGGTTGGTGTTCCACACCATCAGCGACTTGATCGGGGTTTCCAGTGGGATCTCGCCAGTGAGTGCACGTCCGAGCTGCAGGATATTGACGACAGGGGTTCCCTCCGGGATCAGGTCCGGTCGCGAGATGACATCGAAGCGGTACGGATGCTCCCACACCGGGAACTGCAGCGCGCCGCCGCCTACATCGCGCCAGGCACCGATCAGCGCCGGCAGGCAAGTGACGGCGCGGATCGCCTGACTGCCGCCGTAATTGCGCTCCAGCGCGACACCCAGACGGATCGCAGCGGGCGCTGTGGTGGCATATTCACGCGCCAGCTTGCGGATGTCCTGCGCCGGGATGCCAGTGATGGCTTCGGCCCATTCCGGCGTGCATCGTGAAGCACGTTCGGCCAGCTCCTTGTAACCCACCGTGTAGTTGGCGACATAATCATGATCCACCAGGCCATCGGCGATGATGACGTTCATCATCGCCATGGCCAGTGCGCCGTCGGTGCCTGGTTTGGGGGCGATGTGCCAATCGGCTTCCTTGGCGGTCTTGGAGGCATAAGAGTCGATGACCACCACCTTGGCACCCTTCTTCTGGGCTTCCTTGACGATGTGCCAGTGATGCAGATTGGTCGAGACCGAGTTGCAGGCCCAGATGATGATGTACTTTGAGTGGATGAAGCTTTCCGGGTCTACGCCCGCAGTCGGCCCTACGGTTAACAGCCAGGCGGTGCAAGAGCCCTCGCCACAGAAGGTGCGCTCACACACCGTGGCACCCAGACGATTAAAGAAAGCATCGCCGCCATTCAAACCATGTACCAGGCCCTGATTGCCCAGATAGCTGGCGGGCAGGATGGCACGCGGGCCATATTGAGCGATCAAGCCCTGCCAGCGGTCTACGATGGTATCCAGCGCCTCGTCCCAGCTGATGCGCTGGAACTGCTTGCTGCCCTTGGGGCCGGTGCGCTTCATCGGATACAGCAGCCTATCCGGGTGATAGTGGCGCTTCTCGTAATCCTTGAGTTTGACGCACAAGCCGCCACGCGTCATCGGATGATCCGCATTGCCCTTCACCTCGATCAGCTTGCCCTGCTTGACCTTGTACACCATGGAGCAGGTGTCCGGGCAGTCATGCGGGCAGCCCCCATGAAATGTCTGAATCTCGTCAGTCAATGTGTTCATGCGGCTCTCCTCATTTTCGAATAAAGGCTGTTCTTATACAGACCAGTATAGTCGAATATGTTGCAGATGCAACAAAAAAAACGGGCTCCCGCAGGAGCCCGTTCTGGTCACATGAACGCGTGTCGCCAGTCAGCAATCCAGCACACGGATCTGCTCGGACAGCCGGATCATGCGCTCGACGGGCGTCACCCAGACGATGCCATCACCGACGTGACCGGTATGCCCGACTTCCACGATGATCTGCAGCAGCCCTTCCAGCATCTCGTCCGGCACCACCATCATCAGCAGCACCTTGGGGCTGTAATCAGTGAGCGTCTCGCGCACGCCAGCCGCAGGGCTGGCGACATGATGACCACAACCGTCCACCTTGGTGACCGACATGCCGGGGAATGCCTTGATGTTGCGCAAGGCGGACCGGACTTTAGGTAACCGGTGAGGCGGGATGATCGCTTTGATTTCTTTCATATTGCTATCCTTTCAAGCCTGAGATCACTCAGGCCTCGATGCGTTCTTCCTCGAACTTCTTATATAACGTTGGCACCACCACCAAGGTTAACAAGGTGGACGTGATCAACCCGCCAATCACGACGATCGCCAATGGGCGCTGGATCTCGGAACCCGGCCCGGTGGCGAACAGGAACGGCACCAGACCCAGCATGGCCACCGTTGCCGTCATCATGACCGGCCGGAAACGCTGCTTGCAGCCTTCGAGGATAGCGTCCATCTGGCTTCTGCCGTCGTCACGCAAAGTGCGGATGTAAGACACCAGCACCACCCCGTTCAACACGGCGATGCCCCACAGGGCGATGAAGCCGACCGAAGCCGGTACCGACAGATATTCGCCGGTAACGAACAAGGCCAGGATGCCGCCTATGGAGGCGAATGGCAGCACCATGATGATCATGGTGGCAAAGCGCAGCGACTTGAACAGCAGGAACAGCAGGAAGAAGATCGCCGCGATGGTGACCGGAATGATGATGGACAAGTGGCCCAAGGCGCGTTCCAGGTTCTGGAACTGACCACCGTATTCCAGATAATAGCCTTCTGGCAGCTTCATCTTGGAGCCCAGCACCTGCTGCAGCTCGGCCACGAAACCACCCAAGTCACGGTCCTTGACGTTGATACCGACCACGATACGGCGCTTGCCCAGCTCACGACTGATCTGTGCCGGGCCTTCACGCACGGCGATATCGGCCAGGTCACGCAAGGCCACACGCGAACCGTTAGCCGAGGTGATCAGGATGTTGCCGATGGCGTCGATGTTGTTACGGAAGCTTTCCGGGAAACGTACGGCCGCGCTAAAGCGGCGCTGGCCTTCGAAGATCTCGGTGGCGACCTTGCCGCCGATGGCGGTTTCGATCACATCGTGCACTTCCGATGCATTGATGCCGTGGCGTGCGATGGCCTGACGGTCGATGACAATATTCAGGTACTGCTGTCCGGTGACTTTTTCCACCTTGATCTCGGTGGCACCTTGCACGCCACCAGCAATCTTGGATAGCTCATCGGCCTTGGCTTTGAGCAAGGCCATGTCGTCACCAAAAATCTTCACCGCCACATCGGCACGCACACCGGTCAGCAACTCGTCCACGCGGTCCGAGATCGGCTGCGCCATGATCACCTGAACACCGGGCAGGCCCTGCTCAAGCACTTCACGCATCTTCTCGGCGATGGTGTCCTGGGTCCAGCCTTCCGGCCACTCTTCACGCGGCTTGAGACTGACGATAGGCGTGGATTCGTTTTGCGCCTGCGGGTCAGCCGGGCTTTCGCCACGACCGATACCGGAAATAGCCGATTTAACGCCCGGCACTTTCTCCATGATCAGGCGCATGCCCTCGGCTTCCATCTTCATGGATTCTTCCAGCGAGATATTAGGCACGCGGTTGATACCGGGCACGATAGAACCTTCCTTCATCTCGGGGATGAAAGAGGTACCCAGCAGCGGCACCACCAGCAAGGTCCCCACGAACACGGCCGAGGCAGTGACGATGGTCTTTTTCTCGTTGATCAGTGCCCAGTTCAGCATCTTCACGTAAGGACGCTTGATGGCCTGGATCATGCGCGTATCTTCGCCACTACCACCCTTGAGTACATAGGAACACAAGACCGGCGACAGCGTCAGCGACAGCACCAGCGAAACGAACAACGCGATGGCGATGGTATAGGCCAGCGGTGCGAACATCTTGCCTTCCATGCCTTGCAGCGTCATCAGCGGCAGGAACACCAGGATGATGATGCCTACACCGAACAGCACCGGGGTGGCCACTTCAGAGGCCGCCTCGAACACCACGCGGATCTTGCTCTCACCCTTGCGATGGCCCAGGTGGTGGAAGGTGTTTTCCACTACCACCACCGAGCCATCGACCATCAGACCGATGGCGATGGCCAGCCCGCCCAGTGACATCAGGTTGGCAGAGATGCCGTAGTAATTCATGGCCATAAAGGTCAGCAATGGTGTCAGCACCAGGGTGGCCACCACGATCAGGCTGGAGCGCACATCGCCCAGGAACAGGAACAGCACGATCACCACCAGGAAGATACCCTCGATGAGCACCTTGGTGACGGTGCCCAGCGCCGCGTCGACCAATTCGCTACGGTCGTAATACGGCACGATCTGCAGATTGTTGGGTAACAGGCCCTGCTCATTGATCTCCTTGACACGATCCTTGATGCGGCTGACCACTTCCTTGGCGTTACCGCCACGGATCATGATGGCGATACCACCGACCGATTCGGTCACCCCATTCTTGATCACGCCACCGACGCGCACTTCGTAACCGAGCTGCACTTCTGCCACGTCGCGCATGTAGACCGGAACGCCGTTCTGTTCCTTGAGTACGATGCTGCGGATATCGTCCAGGTTCTGTACCAGGCCCACACCGCGGATCAGGTACTGCTCGGCGTAGTGCGGCAGGATACCGCCGCCGCTATTAGCGTTGTTACGCGCCAAGGCTTCGTACACGTCCTTGAGCTTGAGGCCGTAATGGTTCATGCGGTCCGGATTGACCAGCGCCTGATACTGCTTGACGTAACCACCTTGCGAGTTGATCTCGGCGATGCCCGGGATGCCGCGCAGCAATGGACGCACCACCCAGTCCTGGATGGAGCGACGCTCGGTCAGCTCTTCCTGGGACAGTTCCTTGTTGCCATCAGCAGGATTTTCGAGCGTGTATTGGTAGACCTCACCCAGACCGGTAGAAACCGGCCCCAGAATCGGCGTAACACCTTCCGGCATGCGCTGCACGACTTCCATGAGACGTTCCATGACCAGCTGGCGCGCAAAATAGACATCGGTACTGTCCGTGAACACCAGCGTGATCAGCGACAAACCGTTGCGGTTCAGCGAACGCATCTCGGTCAGACCGGGCAAGCCGGTCATGGCGATCTCCAATGGCACGGTGATGAACCGCTCCACTTCCTCAGGCGAACGACCAGGCGATTGTGCAGCGATCAGTACCTGGACGTTGGTCACGTCCGGAAAGGCATCGACCGAAAGTTTTTGTACGGCGAAGACGCCGGCGACCAGCATCGCCAGCGCAAGCACCACCATCACGATGCGCTGCTGCAGCGCACCTCGGATTATGGATTCAATCATGGCTTATTCCAGTTCTTTGCGCTTGCGCTCGTTGTTCACATGGAACGCGCCTTCGCCAACGATGGCTTCGCCTTCGCTCAGGCCACTCACGATGGACACATAACCTTCGTATTCGGTACCCAGCACCACTTCACGCAGACGGAATTTGTTGGGTGCGACCTGCACATACACATGATCCCTGTTCTCTTCACGCACGATGGCTTGTACCGGCACGGACAATCGCGGGGTCGGCTTGCCCATGACGATCATGGATACCAGCATGTCCGGCTTGATGCTGGATTCGGAATTGGTCAGATCGGTACGCACGGTCACGGTACGGGTTTGCGGATTGACCACATCGCCCACGTAGATCAGCTTGCCGGTGATCTTGTTATTGCCCAGCGCAGGGATCTCGATGCTGACTTCTTCATCTTCCTGGATCAGGTCGATCTGTTGCTCCGGCACTTCAGCCACGGCCCACACATGCGACAGATCGGCCACGATGAACAGCTCTTCCGCCGGTTGCACCACCTGGCCCAGATTCACCTTGCGGCTGATCACGGTACCAGCCACACGCGAAGTCACATTGCTGTAGGAACGGATGGTGTTGGATTGCGCCAGCTGCTGGATCGCCTTTTCGGACATGCCCAGAATCATCAACTGGTCCCTGGCGGCATTCAGGTCGGCCTGGGCTGCGCTCAACTCCGCTTCACGGCGCTGCAGCTCGGCGGCCCCGATCACATCCGCCTCCAGCAGCAAACGGGCACGTTCGACCGCCTTGGTCTGCAAGCCGATCTGTTGCATGGATTTGATATAGGTCAGCTGGTTCTGTGCCAGCTCGGTACTGTTCAGCGTGGCCAGCAACTGACCCTGCTTGACATCCTGGCCCAGCACCACGTCGATGTCGGTGATACGACCAGTGACGGTAGCACCCACGCGTGCCACGCGCTGTTCATCGACCTGGATGCTGCCGGGGATACGCAGCACTTCGCGGATCTCGCTCTTGCCTACGGTAACCACCTTGGCGGTAGTTTTGAGCTGATTGGTCAGTTCGACCACATTCGGATCGACGGGCTCGGCCTCTACAGGCGCCGCTTCTTCCTTACAGCCGGATAACAACAGGGCCAGCAAGCTGACGACGATGAGTGCCTGTGGTTTGAAAAAAACTTGTGGTTTGAATAAAGATTGCGGAACTGCGTACATTTAGGAAGCCTCCCCAAGGAATTTTTGGCCCAACAGTTGTTCGATATCGAGTATGGCTTCGATATAACCATAGCGTGCGGCAAGATAGTCTTTGCGTACCATGCGGTAAGTCCGTTGTGCATCCAGATAATCCAGAATGCCGCGTTCACCGAAGCGGTACGCCGATTCAGCCACTTTGAGCACCGATTCAGCTTGCGACAGCAAGCCGTTCTCAAAGGCGTTCAGTTGCTGTTGGGAAATGATGTAGCGCTGATAGGCGGCGTTCAGTTCACGACTCAGCACCAATTCGCGGTCATCGAAGATGGCCTGCAGTTCTCGCAACTCAGCCGCGGCTTCGGCGATCTGGCCCTGGCGCTGATTCAACACCGGGATGGGGATGGCAAGCCCGAGGCGGAACTGGCTCAGATCCGGGTCCTGCTCGACCCCCGCCTTCAAGGTCAAGCCCGGGTTGCGCAGCTTCTCCTGCAAGGTCACGCGTGCCGTAGCCGTATCGATGGCCGCGCGGATCTGCTGCAGCGACACCGTACCACTGATGCGCGCATTAAGGTCATTGAGGGCGGGCAAGGTGCTGCCCAGCGGCAGTTGGCCGCGCACATCATAGGTTTCCGGCATCACCGTACCGACCAGACCGCGCAGGTACGCCTTGGCTTCCAGCACTTGTGTCAGCGCGGTTTGGTAATCACGCTCGGCTGCCAGCAACTCGGTGTCAGCCTTGATGAGTTCGTAACGCGGCGATTCGCCCACATCCACGCGCAGCTTCACGCGTTCGCGGATGTCACGCAGCAGCACGCGGTCACCCTCGGTCAATTGCAGTACAGCCTGACGCTGTACCACATGGTAGAACGCGCTCTTTACGTTGGCTTGCAGCCCCAGTACCGTCAATTCGGTCCCCAGGTTGGCGACCTTGATGTTGGCACTGGCCACTTCCTGACGGGCACGGCGCACGCTAGGGTATTCCAGCGGCTGCGAAATGCCGATACCCCAATTGCCGTTGCTGCCCTGTCCTCCGGGTGTGCGATAACGGGTCGGACCGGCACCGACTTCGACTTCGGGGTTGATCAGTGAACGCGCCGTGACCAGCGCAGCACTGGCGCCGTCTTCTCTGGCTTTGGCGATATTCATCCGCGGACTGTGCGTCATGGCCATCTGGATGACGTCGTCAAGCGCATAAGTGGTGGCCGCCTGCGCACTCAAAGAGTGCATTGCAAAGGCAAAACCAGCGGCAGCGACCAGCAAACGCCCCATACGGGCGCCTCTGTGTGCGTGGGTAACAGTGGATATCAAGATTCTCAAAACTTCCTCGCCCATTGAAATAACGGTCAGGACACGCCTGCCACAGGCAGACGGTCCTATTGTTTGGATTGGGTATGTGAGTGCTGGCGGACTTTATATTGCCAAGCGATGTTAGCAAGAGTCAAGCCAGAACAGGGTCAGGCGGCTGAGGGCGGCCTGAGATCTGGCGGAAGCACTGGCTGCAGGTAGGCATTTGGCGCATACGCTGGCAGCGAGGTGCTCCATGGTGGTGTCACGCCGCGCGATGCAAAGGCGCTGGAGTCGCCCAGATCGCGGTTATTGTCTTTGTCTGCCTGCAGCATATGACTCTGCAGCGAGACATTGTCGATGTGGTCATCATAGGCAGCATTGTGCTGAAACAGCATCAGCACGGCGAACACCATGCTGAGTGCGATCAGGCAATGCTTGAATGTGGATGACAGATTGATCATGGATCCATGTGGATAAACAGGTATCAGGCGCGGCGCCAGCTGGTTCCTTGAGCGCCGTCCTCTAGGATAACACCTTGTTGCAAAAGTTCTTGGCGTAAACGATCTGCCTCGGCGTAGTTTTTTTGCTGCTTGGCCAGCAAGCGCTGCGCGATAAGCAGTTCGATCTGCGCGTCAGCAGCATGTCCAGCTTGCGACTCACTGACACCTGCAGGCTGTTGCACAGACTGCTGCAAGTAACGTGCCGCATCGGCCTCAAGCAGGCCCAACAGATTGGCCAGTGATTTCAATGTGGCTGCCGCCGTGGCTGATTTGCTGCGATTCACCTCGTTCGCCAGCTCGAACAACACGGCCAGCGCCTCCGGCGTGTTGAAATCATCGTCCATGGCCTGACGGAAGCGTGCGCAGACCGGATCCTGCCAGTCTATGGTGGTGGGCGCAGCCGCTGGCACGTTCTTCAGTGCCGTGTAGAGCCGGTTGAGCGCCTGCCCGGCATCTTCCAGATGCTTGTCCGAATAGTTGAGCGGGCTGCGGTAGTGCGCACGCAGGATGAAGAAACGCACCACTTCGGCTTTGTATTGCTTGAGCACTTCACGGATGGTGAAGAAATTGCCCAGTGACTTGGACATCTTTTCGTCATCCACACGCACAAAGCCGTTATGCATCCAGTAGTTGACGAAGCTGCAGTCATGCGCGCCCTCGGATTGGGCGATCTCGTTTTCGTGGTGCGGGAATTGCAGATCCTGCCCACCGCCGTGGATATCGAAATGCGCGCCCAGATGCTGTGCACCCATGGCAGAGCATTCGATATGCCAGCCTGGACGACCCGCGCCCCAGGGGGATGGCCAGCTCGGCTCGCCCGGCTTGGCCGCTTTCCACAGCACGAAGTCCATGGGGTCCTGCTTGGCAGTGTCCACCTCGACACGCTCGCCTGCACGCAAATCTTCCAGCGACTTGCCGGACAGTTTGCCGTAGCCAGCAAAACTGTTCACCGAGTAATATACATCGCCATTGGCAGCCGCATAAGCGTGGCCTTTCTCGATCAGCGCCGCGATCATGTCCAGCATGGCGCTGATATGGGTGGTGGCACGTGGCTCGATATCCGGCCTCAGCACGCCGAGCTGGTCGGCGTCTTCATTCATGGCGGTGATGAATTCTTCGGTCAAGGCCTGGATGGTAATGCCGCGCTCGTTGGCACGCTTGATGATCTTGTCATCGATGTCGGTGATGTTGCGTACATAGGTAACGTCCAGGCCGGAGGCGCGTAGCCAGCGGCTGACCATATCGAACACCACCATCACGCGCGCATGACCCAGATGGCAATAATCGTAGACCGTCATGCCGCATACATACATGCGCACCTGGCCTGGTTTAAGCGGAACAAACACCTGCTTCTCGCGGGCGATGGTATTATGGATTTTAAGCATTTGAACCAGTACGTGGAATCTGCAACACGCAGAACAGTTAGCTGTGTCGAATGCCGTCACAAACCGCATCCAGACATGGATGTTCGGGCTTCTTGTTGATAGAATTGCCCCATCCAAAATTTGATCGCGAGTATAACATAATGCTGACCCCCCGCATTTTCGCCCTGTTGCTGCTAGGCATGAGCTATCTGCCTGTAGCGCATGCAGACAATCTGAAAGAGATCGTACAACTTGCCAACAGCGGCCAGGCGACCCAGGCGCTGGAGCGGCTGGATACGCATATTCGCGCCAACCCCAAGGACGCACAGGCCATTTTCACGCGCGGGGTGATCCTCGCTGAAGTTGGCAAACGTGACGAAGCGATCAAGTCCTTCGTCAGCGTCACCGAGATGCACCCCAACTTGCCGGAGCCTTACAACAACCTGGCGGTGCTGTATGCCGATCAGGGCCAGTACGACAAGGCCAAAAAGGCGCTGGAAACGGCCATCAAGACGCACCCAAGTTACGCAACCGCACATGAGAATCTGGGTGATGTCTATGCGCGCCAGGCCTCGGAAGCCTATGACAAGGCACTGCAGCTGGACAACAGCAATTCACGCGCGCAGAACAAGCTGTCCATGATCAAAGGCCTGTTCAACGGCTCTTACAAGCCCGTGATCGTCGGCAACAAGGAGCAGAAGCCGGCTGAACCTGCCGCCAAGCCAGCAGAGACCGCAAAGCCAGCTGAACCGGCAGCCACGCCAACCCCCGCCGCACCAGCCGCGGACAGCGCTGACCCGGCAGTGGTCGCTGCCGTCAACGCCTGGGCAGCGGCCTGGGCCAGTCAGAACGTGGATGGTTATCTGGCCAGCTATGCCAGCAGCTTCAAGACCCCGAAAGGAGAGGCTCGCAGCGACTGGGAAAACCTGCGCCGCGAACGCATCAGCAAGCCAGCCAAGATCAGCGTGGACCTGAGCAACATCAAGGTCAAGATGGACGGCGACAAAGCCCGTGTCAGTTTCCAGCAGAGCTACCGTGGCGGCGGTCTCGCCCAGCGCACCAGCAAGACCCTGTTCATGGTCAACTCCGGTGGCAAATGGCTGATCGAGCAGGAGATCGCAGACAATTAAGCTGCTCATAATCACGCATAGACGACTGTTACATGATGCATAGGCTACGTCTAACCCTCACCCTGATGCTGGTCGCGGCTGCGGCGCTGCCCTGGAACGCCACTGCCGTCGACGGGCGACCGTTCAGCAGCTTCGCCAGCTTCAACAAGTTCAGCCCCAATTACACCGAGAATCTGCTGGTCAGGAGCTTGTTCGACATCGGGCAAGGCAAGCTGCAGCCTGCACTGAACACCATCAATGAGTTGCTGAAACTGGCACCCAACTTCCAGTTGGCACACCTGGTACGCGGCGACCTGTTGATGGCTTATGCCAAACAGCCGCAAGCCTTCGCCAGCGGGGTTTCATCGCCCGAGCGCACCAAGGATTTCCGTGAAGAAGCGCGCGTCCGTATCGAGCGCTATCTGGACGAACGCCCGCAGCGCATTCCCGAACCACTGTGGCAACTGCATGATAGCCAGAAGTATGCGATCGTCATCGACACCAACCGCTCGCGGCTGTTCCTGTACAGCAATGAGCGTGGAAAACTGCGTTACCTGGCAGACTTCTACGTCACCGTGGGCAAGAACGGCGCCGAGAAACAAACCGAAGGCGACAAACGCACGCCGGTGGGCGTGTATTACGCCAGCAGCAAGCTGATCCAGAAGCTGCCGGACTTCTACGGCTACGGCGCTTACCCGCTCAACTACCCGAACGAATGGGATGTTCGGCAGGGCAAGAACGGCTCCGGTATCTGGCTGCATGGCACGCCCAGCAACACCTACAGCCGTCCGCCACGTGCCAGTGATGGCTGCGTGGTGATGACCAATCCGGATCTGAAAGCCATCGCACCGGCACTCAGCAGTGGCAACACGCCGGTGATCATCACGGACAACCTGACCTGGCAGGGCGATTCAGACAATGCGGAACTGCAGCGCGAAGCACTGATGCAGACCCTGGAAACCTGGCGCAAAGACTGGCAGTCACAGGACACCGACCGCTATCTCAGTCATTACGCCAGCGAGTTCTTTAGCAGTGGCAACACCGACCTGAATGCCTGGAAAGCGCACAAGCAGCGTATACAGTCACGTAGTGATAATGTCCAGGTCAAGCTGGGCAATGTGGACATGTACCGCTACCCTAGCAAATCCAAAGCGATGGCGATCGTGAGCTTCGATCAGGATTACAAAAGCAACCTGCTGAGCAACAAGATGCGCAAGCGCCAATACTGGGTGCTTGAAAACAAGCGTTGGAAAATACTATACGAAGGTCCAGCCTGAGTTCAGCCTTGAGCTTGGGGATGTACCGATTGCTGGAGGAGTGATAAATGCGCGGCATGTATACTCTGTTGTGGGCGCTGTTGCTTTGGAATACACCCACATGGGCTCAGCCACCACAGGTCGAATTCCAGACCGATGCGGGCAGCTTTGTGATCGAACTCTATCCGGACAAATCACCGCTCAATGTAGCGAATTTCATGGCCTACGTGAATGACGGGTTCTACAACGGTACCGTGTTCCATCGTGCTGTCAAAGGCTTCGTGCTGCAGGGAGGGGGCCTGGGCCCGGACATGAAACACAAGCAGACACGGGAACCGGTAGCACTGGAATCCAACAACGGCCTGGAGCATCTGCCAGGCACGGTGGCGATCGCACGTGGCGAATCACTGGATTCGGCCACCTCGCAATTCTTCATCAACCTCACGCACAACCGCTTTCTGAGCTTTCAGCGTATGGAGCCTGGCTATGCCGGATACACCATCGTTGGACGCGTGATACGTGGCCTGGACGTGGTCGAGCGCATGGCGGCAACACCCACCACCGTGAACGGCAGATTGAAGGATGTCCCCTTACAACCGCCACTGGTGATGCAGGCCAGCGTACTGAGTGAACCAGTGATGGCGGACATCATCCCGGTGCCGGTCGCCGAAGTGGAAAAGCCCGCCAAACCCAAGAAGAAGGCCCCGGCAAAAACAGTCAAACCGGCAAAACCTGCCACGCCATAAAAGCACCCCCAACCTCAACACCTTAAAATCTTAAAACTGAAGGAACACAACGTGGTAAAACTTCACACCAATTTTGGCGAGATCACTCTGGAACTGGACGCAGACAAAGCGCCTTTGACGGTTGCCAACTTTCTGCAATATGTGGAATCCGGCTTCTACAGCAACACCATATTCCATCGCGTGATCGATGGCTTCATGATCCAGGGCGGTGGCTTTGACACCAGCATGAAACAAAAGCCGACCGAAGCACCAATCAAGAACGAAGCCAACAACGGTCTGCAAAACAAGCGCTACACCATTGCCATGGCACGTACCCCCAACCCGGATTCGGCCAGCAGCCAGTTCTTCATCAATGTCGGTGACAATGATTTCCTGAACTACAGCGCACCCACTTCGCAAGGCTGGGGCTATGCCGTGTTCGGTAAAGTGGTGGCAGGCACCGAAGTGGTCGACAAGATCCGTCAGGTGAAGACTGGCAGCCGCAGCGGCCATCAGGATGTCCCGCTTGAAAGCGTGATCATCGAACGCGCAGAAATCTGCTAACACCAACCCCATGCACAGCGCGAGCAGCCCGCATAGCCTGTTCATCTCAGACTTGCACCTGTGCAGCTCGCGCCCCGCCATCACTGCCTTATTCCTCGACTTCCTTAGCTCGACAGCACTGCAGGCCGACGCACTGTATGTGCTGGGCGACCTGTTCGAATACTGGGCCGGGGATGACGATCTCGACGACCCGCATCACCAGGCCGTCATCACGGCATTTCAGCAGTTGCACGCTGCTGGTACCAACACTTATTTCATCCACGGCAACCGGGATTTTCTTATCGGCGCGCGTTTCGCTGCCGCCAGCGGCATGACGCTGCTGACTGACCCCCATGCCTTGACACTGTATGGTCACAACATCGTCTTGAGTCATGGCGATGCCTTGTGCACCGACGACACCGATTATCAGAGATTTCGCCAGCAGGTCAGAACCACGGACTGGCAGGCTGGCTTCCTGGGCCTGCCTCTCGCTACCCGAAAAGCCCAGATCGAGGCACTGCGTCAGCGCAGCGAGCAGGAAAAATCCCACAAAAGCATGCAGATCATGGACGTGAATGGGGATGCAGTTGACGCTTTACTGCGCGCGCAGGACTACCCGGCGCTATTGATACATGGCCACACGCATCGTCCTGGGCACCACACACTGGTGGTGGACGGACGTCAGTGCGAGCGCTGGGTATTGGGGGATTGGTACGAACAAGGCAGCTGCCTGCGGCTGGACGCCACGGGCTGCCTGCCTTTGCCGGTCAGCCAGGGCTGACGGATTAGCGGCGGACTTCGGAGGGACGTGCCTCGGCAGCCAGCTTGTCGAGCACACCGTTGACGTACTTGTGCCCATCAGTGCCGCCATACAGCTTGGCCAGCTCGACGCCTTCGTTGATCGCGACGCGATAGGGGATGCTGGCGTCGTAGATCAACTCATAGGCCGAGATGCACAGGATGGCATGTTCGATCGGGCTGAGCTCAGCGATACCACGGTCGATGAAGGCCGCGATACGCAGATCCAGCGTCGCCATGTGCTCGGTGACGCCTTCCAGCAAGGTACGCAGATACTCTTCATCGGCACGATCAAAATCCGGATCATCGACCAGGCTGCGGCGCACGGCACGCAGCTCGTTCTTGCCGATCAGCACTTCATAGATACCTTTGAGCGCCAGCTCGCGCGACTTGCGGCGATTCTTGCCAGGTTTGTTCACAGGCTTGCCTGCGGTGCTCTTGTTCGTGTCGCTGTTGTTCATATCACTATTCTTCGGATCGCTCATAGTGCCTTCAGCAGGTTGACCATTTCGATCGCCACTGCCGCCGCTTCGGCACCCTTGACCCCCATGCGCTGCAGCGCCTGATCGTCGTCCTCGGTGGTCAGCACCGCATTGGCAACGGGCACACCGGTGTTCAGTTGCACTTCAGAGATGCCGCGCGCCGATTCGTTGGCCACCACTTCGAAATGGTAAGTCTCGCCACGGATGATGGCGCCCAGTGCGATCAACGCGTCGAAATTGCCACTGTCCGCCATCTGGTGCAATACTACCGGCAGCTCCAGCGCACCCGGTACTGTGGCCAGGGTGATATCGGCATCTGCCACGCCCAGTTTGATGAGCTCGGCATGGCAGCTGGCCAGCAGGCCTTCACCGATATTGCTGTTGAAGCGCGACAGCACGATGCCGATACGCAGATCCTTGCCATCCAGATTGATTTCATGTCGTTTCAAAACGTGTCCAGTCCTTGTGTAGTGTGTGGCCGCCCGCGAGCCGGGCTGACTGCATGATGCTATGACCTTGGTGCATCACGGGATTTTGCAAAAACGACATTATACAGAATTGCGTCAGCTAAGCTCACGACTTAGCTCAGCCGACTTCTGCAGGCAGGCTCTAGCCAGCCTGCTGATGCCCACGTTCAGGGGGTGTTTGAAACTTTCTCGATTTTTTTCATATAACTGTCATATCATCTTCATACAGTGCTCGCCATGTTAAAAGTGATTAATGGAGAGAATAGACATGCCAGCCAATATTCTTGTGATTGAAGATGAACCCGCGATTCAGGAGCTGATGGCCCTGAATCTGACCCAGGCAGGCCACAATGCGCTGCGCGCCTTAAGCGTGGAACAGGCGCAACTGCTGATTCGCGAAGCCCTGCCCGACCTGATCATCCTCGACTGGATGCTGCCTGGCATGAGCGGCATCGATTTCGCGCGCAAGCTCAAATCTGACGAACTGACCAAGACCATCCCCATCATCATGCTCACCGCACGCGGTGAAGAGATCGACAAAGTGCGCGGCCTGGAAGTCGGTGCCGACGATTACGTCACCAAGCCATTCAGTCCGCGTGAACTGAACGCGCGCATCAAGGCTGTGTTGCGTCGCCGTGCGCCGCAGATGACCGACGACCCGATCGAAGTCAGCGGCCTGCGCCTGGACCCGACCACACACCGCGTGTCCGGCAACGGTGCCACGCTGGATCTGGGGCCTACCGAGTTCCGTCTGCTGCACTACCTCATGTCCAACCCGGAACGCGTGCATTCGCGCAGCCAGGTACTGGATAGAGTATGGGGTGACCGCGTGTTCGTGGAAGACCGTACCGTGGACGTGCATATCCGCCGTCTGCGCCGCGCACTCTCCGCCTCCGGCCATGAAGAATTGATACAAACAGTGCGCGGTGTCGGCTACCGTTTCTCGGCTCAGTAGCTCATAATAGGCGCGCTTTCACCGACAGGATGCATGCGTGCAGGATATTCGCTGGCGGGCCTTTTGGCTCTTACTGACATGGTTGTTCTTTTGCCTGATTCTGGGCCTGGCCACGAGCACCGAAGTTGCCTCATTGGTCTTCTCGGCCGGGCTGTTGCTGTATTACTTCAATCACCTGTTCTGGCTGCAACAACTGCTGGACTGGTTCCGCAAGCCTGAGTTGTCCACCATGCCCATAGGCAAAGGCCTGTGGGAAGACGTGTTCTCGGCGGTCTATCAACACCAGCGCCGTCATAGCCGCAGCCAGACCCAGCTGAGTTCCGCGCTGGACCGCTTCCGTCATGCGGCCAGCGCGTTACCGGATGGCGTGGTGCTGCTCAATGGCCAGGACCAGATCGAATGGTGCAACCCGCCCGCCGAACATCTGCTTGGCCTGTCCCTGCCGCAAGATACCGGCCAACCCATAGGCTATCTGGTACGCCATACCGATTTCATCGAATACATGCACAGCGGCGACTATGAAGACGCCATCAAGCTGAGATCCTGGCGCATGGCCGACGTCATGCTGGAGATCAAGCTGGTGTCGTTTGGCAGCAAACAGAAGCTGCTGATCTGCCGCGACATCAGTCAGGTGGAGAAACTGGACGCCATGCGCCGCGACTTCATCGCCAATGTGTCCCACGAACTGCGCACCCCGCTGACGGTGGTGGGCGGCTTTCTGGAGACGCTGCAGGACATCGATGGCGCCGTACCGCCCAGCACCAAGAGCTATTTCAATATGATGCAGGAGCAGACCAGCCGCATGCGCAGGCTGATCGAGGATCTGCTGATGCTGTCGCAACTGGAAAACAGCAGCATACTGCCGCAGGACAGCGAGATCGACGTGCCCAAACTGCTGGATCTGGTCATGAAAGAGGCACACAGCCTGAGCAACGGCCGTCACCACATCAAGCTGGAGTCTGACAACAGTATATGGATGCTGGGCGCTCAGGAAGAATTGCATAGCGCATTCGGTAACCTGGTCAGCAATGCCGTGCGTTACACACCCGAGGGTGGCACCATCACCCTGCAGTGGCAGGCGCGTGGCCAGGACGCTGTCTTCAGCGTCACCGACACTGGCATCGGCATCGAACACAAGCACATCGCGCGCATCACCGAACGCTTCTACCGGGTGGACCGCAGCCGCTCACGCGAGACCGGCGGCACCGGCCTGGGACTCTCCATCGTCAAGCACATCCTCAGCCGCCACCAAGGCCGCCTGGAGATCGACAGCGAACTGGGCGCAGGCAGCACCTTCCGCATGGTGTTCGCAAAAAACCGCGTGCTGCGCAAAAGCTAGCCTAGCGCATGCCCGGCATCCACATGGCTTCTGCTGTCTCGATGTCGCAACGCTGGGTTGCACTGTTCAGCGCGCTGCTGCTGGTCAGTGCCTGCAGCACGCCGGGGCCGGGCAAGCCGGTGCCACGTCAGGCCGACCGCAGCTCCATCGGTCAACTGATGAAGAACGACATGGACCGCATCGCCGATGTCGAGATCCGCGAGAACACCGAGAGTCTGCGCCTGCTCATGAGCAAGCTGTACAAGCGCAACCCGCGCGAGCTCAAAAAAAGCACCAGCGGCAGCGTGGAGGAAATGGTCAACTGGGTGTTCGATGGTGATCATCGCTGGGAATTCGAGGCCATCAACAATCGCCAGGACACTGCGGCGCTGTTCCTCGCCTTCGACCCGCAATACCAGGGTGACCGCGTGCTGCCCTATATCGTCGGCCTGCACACCATGCTGCTCAAGGCACACGGCTGGAAGACCGAGTTCTTCTTTCTGGACAGCATAGACCCGCAACGCCTGTACAACGTGGCGCGCAACGTCGAGATCGCCGCCTGGAAGCTGGCCAACGCCCGCAACAGCAAAGGCCAGCTGTATCTGCTCAGCAACGAGATCAATGAGCAGGAACGCAACCTGAGCTTCGAACGCGAGATCGGCAAGATCGTGGGCCGCACCGATCTGTACGCCATCACTCTGGCAGAAAAATCCGAGCGCACCATCACCCGCGTGATGCAGAACCTTGCAACGGCGATCTTCCTGCCGTTCTGATATCCCAGCGTTGCAATACCTTATGTCTATGGGCGCCTAAAAGGGCAGCATCAGTTGATACACCAACTAACAGAGAAAGAAGCTGGCCTGCCGGGCGAGATCGGCTCACACGATTAGCTTCGGCGGACTGCTGAAGCGAGTCCGCCCTACCTGCTTAGACGCGTGCCTGAAAACCTGTGTATGGATGTTAAAAAGCCGGGTCTCCCCGGCTTTTTAGTTGGCGTAGCTCAGGATATCCAGAATCAGAGCAGCACCTTCTCGATACCACCGTTATTGGCCTTGTGCACGTACTCCTGCATCCAGTTCTCACCCAGGATGTGCTTGGCCATTTCGACCACGATGTAATCGGCCTGAACACCAGTGTCTTCACCATAACGTGCCAGACCTTGCAGGCAGCTTGGGCAGGAGGTCAGGATCTTGACGTCCTGCTCGGGCGCACCCGGCGTCAGGCCCAGCTTCTCCATGCCCTTTTCCAGCTCTTCCTGCTTGCGCATCTTCACTTGCGTGGCAATGTCAGGACGGGCGACTGCAAACGTACCGGATTCACCGCAGCAACGGTCATTCAAGGCAACGTCAGTATTCATCAGCGCATTGGTGACCTTGAGCGGTGCGTAGGTCTTCATGGGCGAGTGGCATGGGTCGTGGTACATATAACGCACGCCGGTCACGCCCTCGATCTTCATGCCCTTTTCCATCAGGTACTCATGGATGTCGAGCAGGCGGCAGCCCGGGAAGATCTTCTCGAATTCGTATTTCTGCAGCTGATCCATACAAGTACCACAGGACACGATCACGGTCTTGATATCCAGATAGTTCAGCGTATTCGCCACACGGTGGAACTGCACGCGGTTGTCGGACGTGATCTGCTGACCCTTGTCGTGATTGCCTGCCGAAGTCTGCGGGTAACCGCAGCACAGATAGCCAGGCGGCAGTACAGTGATGGCCCCGGTTTCGTACAGCATGGCCTGCGTGGCCAGACCGACCGTGGAGAACAGACGCTCGGAACCGCAGCCCGGGAAATAGAACACGGCTTCGGAATCGTCGTTGGTCTTTTCCGGGTTACGGATCACCGGGATCATGGTGTCATCTTCGATGCCCAGCAGCGCGCGCGAGGTCTTGGTCGGCATGGCCTTGGGCATGGGGCGGTTCAGGAAGTGGATCACCTGCGCCTTGATCTCGGGCTTGCCCAGCGTGGCCGGTGGACGCTTTTTGAACGCCGTCAGCAGGCCTAGCTTCTTGGCGATGCTGTGTGCAAAGTTCTGCGCACGGTAGCCAAAGCCCACCATGAAGCTGCGCATCAGCTTGATAGTGGCCGGGTCCTTGATATTCAGGAAGGTCATCGCCAGCGAGGTGCCGGGATTGAAATGCTTCTTGCCCTGCTCGCGCAGGAAGTTGCGCATGGCGATCGATACGTCACCGAAGTCGATATCCACGGGGCACGGCTTTTCGCAACGGTGGCACACCGTGCAATGGTCTGCCACGTCGTTGAACTCGTCGAAGTGCTTGATGGAGATGCCACGCCGCGTCTGCTCTTCGTACAGGAAAGCCTCGATCAACAGCGAGGTGCCGAGGATCTTGTTGCGCGGGCTGTACAGCAGGTTGGCGCGCGGTACGTGCGTGCTGCACACCGGTTTGCACTTGCCGCAGCGCAAGCAATCACTGATGGAATCGGCGATCTCGCCGATGGCCGACTGTTCCATGATGATGGATTCGGCCTCCAGCAGGGAGAACGAGGGCGTGTAGGCATCATCCAGGCCGGAGCCAGCCATGAGCTTGCCCTTGTTGAAACGGCCTTCCGGATCGACCTTTTGCTTATAAGCCGCGAACGTGCTGATGGTCTTCTCGTCGAGGAATTCCATCTTGGTGATGCCAATGCCGTGTTCGCCCGAGATCACGCCATCCAGCGACTTAGCCAGCGCCATCACGCGCGCTACCGCAGCGTGGGCGTCCTGCATCATGCCGTAATCATCGGAATTGACCGGGATGTTGGTGTGCACGTTACCGTCACCGGCATGCATGTGCAGCGCGATGAACACGCGCGACTTCAGCACACGCTTGTGTATCTCGTCCAGCTTTTCCAGCAGGTTGCGGTATTCGCGGCCCGTGAACAGCTCCTGCAAGGGCTTTTTCAGCTCGCGTTTCCAGGACACGCGCAGCTCATACGACTGCACAGCGCGGAAGATATTCTCATAATGGCCGTAGCGTGCGGCATCCTCAGGCCCCAGCAGGGAAACCGGGCCGTCCGGGTTGTTGAGGATCAGCGTCCAGCGCTCACGCAGTTGTTGCAACAAGCCCAAGGATTGCACGCGCTTGGCTTCCAGACGCTCCAGATCAACCTTGGTGTCGTCGTCTTCATAGAGCGGCAAGTCACCGGAAATGAAGGTCTGCAGCTCGTCCAGCAGACGCAGCTTGTTGTTGATGGACAGCTCGATGTTGATGCGCTCGATGCCGTCCGAGTAATCACCAAGACGCGGCAGCGGGATCACCACATCTTCGTTGATCTTGAAGGCATTGGTGTGCTTGGCGATGGCGGCCGTGCGCGCACGGTCCAGCCAGAACTTCTTGCGTGCTTCGGCCGAAACGGCCACGAAGCCTTCTCCGCCACGCGCATTGGCGAGGCGCACGATATGCGAGGCCGACTGGCCGACCGCATCTTCATCGTCGCTGGCGATGTCCGCGATCAGCACCATCTTGGGCCGCTCGGAACGCGCCGCTTTGGTCGCGTAGCCCACCGCCTTGATGTAACGCTCATCCATGTGCTCCAGGCCGGCCAGCAGCGTGGATTCGGTCGCGTCCAGATAGTCCTTGATCTCGACGATGGCAGGCACTGCCACTGCCACGTTGCCGAAGAACTCCAGACACACGGTACGCACATGCTTGGGCATGCGGTGCAGGATGAAGGTAGCCGAGGTGATCAGGCCATCGCAGCCCTCTTTCTGGATACCGGGCAGACCGGACAGGAATTTGTCGGTCACGTCCTTGCCCAGGCCCACCTTGCGGAAGCTGGGGCCGGGGATCTCGAGGATCTCCGGATCGGCCAGCAGGGTCTTGCCGTCCGTATCAAAGCGGCTGATCTTGAAACGGGCAAGTTCGATATCGTGGATCTTGCCCAGATTGTGATCCAGACGCTCGATCTCCATCCAGGTAGCGTCTGGCGTCACCATGCGCCAGGAGGAGAGATTATCCAGCGCGGTACCCCACAGCACGGCTTTCTTGCCACCGGCGTTCATGGCCACATTACCGCCTATGCAGGAGGCATCCGCCGAGGTCGGGTCACAGGCGAATTCCAGCCCGGCGTCGCTGGCGGCTTCCATGGCGCGGCGCGTCACCACACCTGCACCACAACGCAAGGTGGCGACCTGACGGCCCACACCTGGCAAGGTGCTCATGGTGATACGGCCCAGCGTATCCAGCTTTTCGGTATTGATCACTGCAGACAGCTTGGTCAGCGGTACTGCACCGCCGGTGTAGCCGGTACCGCCTCCGCGTGGAATGATGGTCAGACCAAGCTCGATACAGGCTTTGACGATGGCGGCGACTTCTTCTTCCGTATCCGGGTTGACCACCACGAAGGGGTACTCCACGCGCCAGTCGGTGGCGTCCGTGACATGCGACACACGGGCCAGGCCGTCGAACTGGATATTGTCCTTGCGCGTGATCTTGCCCAGCTTGCTTAGCGCCTTCTTGCGCAGGGCTTCGATATCACGGAATTCGTTCTCGAAGCTGGTGACCGCAGCACGCGCGGCTTCCACCAGCTTCTGGACCTTGGTGTTACCGTTGCTACGGTCGTCGATGGCATTGATGCGGTGATGCAGGGCCTCGATCAGTGCCTTGCGACGTTTTTTGTTGGCAAGCAGGTCGTCCTGCAAGTAGGGATTGCGTGTGACCACCCACAGATCACCGAGCACCTCGAACAGCATGCGGGCAGAGCGGCCGGTCTTGCGCTCGCCGCGCAGCTCATCAAGGATGTCCCAAACTTCTACACCCAGGAATCGTATGACGATTTCACGGTCAGAGAAGGAGGTGTAGTTGTACGGTATTTCGCGTAATCGGGTGGTCATGAATCAGACGATAGTCAAAGAGGATATTGTATCACGCCGGTCAGACGCGACGAAAAGCCGGGAGTTCGACAATCAAGTGAAAACACAGGACAATGCGCCCTGATGTGGAGACTGCAAACAAGATGAACGCGTTTTTTCTCAAGCCACGTAACTGGCTGCTGCCCTTGATTTTAGTTGGCCTGCTGGCCTTTCTTGGCTTGTCCCTGAAAGACAAACCGACAGCGCCCGAGGTCACCTTCACCACGCTTAACAACGAGCAGATCACGCTGCAGCAATTGCGTGGCAAAGTGGTGCTGGTGAATTTCTGGGCCACGGACTGCCCAGGCTGCATCGCCGAGATGCCGCAGTTGATCAATACCTACAAGCAATACCATGAGCAGGGTTTCGAGCTGGTCGCAGTGGCCATGTCCTACGATCCGCCCAGCCATGTGCTCAATTACACTAAAAAGAATGCACTGCCTTTCCCGGTCATGCACGATGGCTTTGGCGAAGTCGCCAAGGCGTTTGGCGACGTGAAGCTGACGCCCACTGCCTTCCTGCTCGACAGTGAAGGCCGCATCATTCAGCGCGTGATCGGCGAACTGGATTTCACCCGCCTGCATCAACTGCTCGACACCCACCTCAAGAAAGCCTCCTGATATGTTATGGATCAAGGCCTGGCATATCATTTTCATGGTGACCTGGTTCGCCGGGCTGTTTTATCTGCCACGGCTGTTCGTCTACCATGCCATGTGCGCAGACAGCGCCAGCAACGAGCGCTTCAAGATCATGGAGCGCAAACTGTTCTACGGCATCATGACGCCGGGCGCGATCTTCACCATCGTGTTCGGCGTTTGGCTATGGCTGGGATATGGCCACGCCGGCGGCTGGCTGCATGCCAAACTGGCACTGGTCGCCGGCCTGCTTGTCTACCACATCTACTGCGGCAAACTGCTGCTCGATTTCAAGCATGACCGCAACACACGCAGCCATGTCTACTACCGCTGGTTCAACGAAGTGCCAGTATTGGCGCTGATCGCCATCGTGGTGCTTGTGGTAGTCAAGCCTTTCTAGCAGAATCGCAGCTTATGGACATTCTCAATTCCGGCTGGTTGATCAGCATGAGCAAGAAATCCGGCAAGACGCCACAGGCGCGCTTGTTGGCCCTGTTCGACCTGCTGGATGACTGGCTGGAAGCACCGCAGATACGTGACAACATCAGCAAGCAAACACCTGCCGCGACGCCTGGCACCGAGATGTTTGCTTTCCTGAGCGAACAGGCGCGTGCTGCTGGTGCGCTGCTGCCAGAGTTACTGGCTCAGCAACTGTATGCCATCGCCTACCACGGCCTGCTACAGGCACTCTGCGATGAGAAACCGCACCATGCCCTGCTGCATGCAAAAAAAGCGGCTGGCGCCCTTATCGCGGCGCTGACGGAAAAGGAAAGACGTCCAATCAAAGCGGCTTATGTCGCTACAGCAGGCCTGATGGTGGCCAGCTTCGTTCTGGGTGGCTGGTTATGGCAAAGCACGCCAGCAGTGGTGGTCGCCAGTGCCAATGCGCCTGCCCCTGTCGCCGCCATGCCGGTGCGCGTACACAACAATCCGGCTAACATCGCCGAGATCTACGCCACCATGGAGCAGATGCGCAAAGGGGTATGCCAGTTCCCGGAAGCCTTGCAACTGCCGGATGCGCATAAAAAAGTCTATTTGGAGCTGGTGGTGCAAGGCAAGATCCCCACTGAGCGCGAAGATCAGTTGCTGGCAAAAGCGCTGATGGAAAAAGTACGCTGCAACTACACGCCCATGCTGATGGCGAACTCGATCAGCTAGCATTACTCCACATCACGCAAGTCGCATCATCCCGCCCCGGCGGTCAAAAACAAAAAAGCCAACTCGCGTTGGCTTTTTTGCATTCTGAATCCCTGTAGCGACTGCAGCTTATTCGGCTGCTTTCTTGATCGCTTCCAGGCCGGATTTGAAAATGCCGGTGATGGTGTCTTTAGCCGTCTTGTCATCCTGACCCGCCTTGGCCGGATTGGATGGGTCCTGACGCTTGAACATGCTACGCCACACCACGGTCGTCTTGCCGCCTGCGCTTTGCAGCAGCAAGGTGGCGCTGTAGTCACGCACTGGCAGCACGCTTTCGGTGATCTCGTACTTGATGGTCATGCCAGCGGCATCGTAAGAAGTCAGGGTCTCGTTGATCTTGCCGCCATCTTTCAGCGTCAGTACGCGCGTAGCACCCACTTCGCCTTCCTTGCCGCCGGTGATCTCGGTCTTAGCAATGGCAGGATGCCAGCCCATTTCCCCAAACTTGCCCATGATGGCCCAGACCTTGTCAGCAGGAGCATTGACTTCGATGCTTTCCTTGACACGGATGGTTTCGTCAATCGCGGCAGTTGCCACCAGGGGCAGACACAGCGCCATGCCCAATACGCTTGCAAAAAACTTACTCATGAAACACCTCGTAATGAATTTTAATGGATATTCCCGACGCTGCTGCAATTCCAGGAGCCAACACTTTACAGGAATCCATCTCGATGTAAAGCCGCAAGACCCGCGCCGTTACTGGCTTACAGGCATACAAGGTGGGTGAAATCAACCACCACCACAACCACCAAGTGTGCATTTGGAAGTAGACTATACTGTGCGGTATATATTTTGTCAACGGCTTGCGCTAAACTAGCTTCATCTACCCGATGTGGAGACAGGCCCCATGTCCCTGCTCAAAGAAAAAATCCTGCAAGTCGCTTCGGATCTGTTTCAGACCCGCGGCATCAATTCCACTGGCGTGGACACCATCGTGGCCGTGGCCGGCACCACCAAAATGACGCTCTACAAGCACTTCCACTCCAAGGAAGGCTTGATCATCGAAGTGCTCAACGAGCACTACCGGTACTTCCACGCCTGGCTGAGCGAACGGCTGGATCGCAAGAAGCCGGCTGAACGCTTGCAGAAACTGTTTGATTTCATCGAAGAATGGGTCAGCTCGCCTGATTTTCATGGCATGGCCTTTTTGAAGGCTTCCGCCGAGTTCCCAGACGCCAGCAGCCCCATCCATGAACTGTCCAACACCCACTCGCAGCAGTTCCGCCGCTATCTGGCCGAACTCGCCGCAGATGCAGGCATCGCCGATGCCGAGGGCCTAGCACTGCAGCTGTCCCTGCTGATAGAAGGTGCGATGCAGGCTGAGCAGATCAAGCGTGGCTCGGGCGCCATCGTGTATGCAAAAAAAGCCGCCAACATCCTGATCAAGAGCAGCCTGCGTTAAGTTTGTTGCCTGTCGCCTGCGCGCTGGCGATAATCATGCTTTTGCAAACGAGTCTTCAGCATGCGCACCCTGATCTGCGGGTCCCTGGCTTATGACACCATCATGGTGTTCCCAGGCCAATTCAAACAACATATCCTGCCGGAACAGATCCACATTCTGAACGTGGCCTTTCTGGTGCCAGAGATGCGCCGTGAATTCGGCGGGACCGCTGGCAACATCGCCTACAACCTCAAACTACTCGAAGACGACCCGGTGATCATGGCCACCGTGGGTGACGATTTTGGCAGTTACCAGCAATGGCTGGACCAGCATGGCATGAGCAACACTCATGTCACCTCGGTGCCAGGCAGTTATACCGCGCAAGCCTTCATCACCACCGACCATGACGACAACCAGATCACCGCCTTCCATCCCGGCGCGATGAACCATTCGCATGTCAACAGCGTGCGTGATGCCAAAGAGATCGATATCGCCATCATCGCGCCGGACGGCCGTGACGGCATGTTCCTGCATGCGCGTGAGTGCTTTGAAGCCGGCATCCCGTTCATGTTCGACCCGGGCCAAGGCCTGCCCATGTTCAATGGCGAAGAACTGCTGCAGTTTATCGACATGGCCGACTATCTGGCCGTGAATGATTACGAGGCGCAACTATTGCAGGAGAAAACCGGTCTCACGCTTGAACAGTTGGCTGGAAAAGTCAACGCGCTCATCGTGACGCTGGGTGCACAAGGCTCACATATTTATGCCGATGGTCAACGCTATGTGATCCCTTGCGTTGAAGCCACATCAGTGGTGGACCCGACCGGCTGTGGGGATGCATACCGTGCCGGCTTGTTGTACGGTATCAGTCGTCACTGGGACTGGCCCAGCATAGGCCGACTGGCAGCTACGCTGGGTGCCATCAAGATCAGCAGCAACGGTGCACAGAATCACAAAGCCAGCCGCACAGAGATCGAAGACATCTACACCCGTGCGCTGATGAAAGAAGTGGTGGCAACAGAAAAAACGCAGGCGTAACACCCGCTCGTCAATCACTCGTTAATGCAAGTAACAAAAGACAGCAATTTCAAGCTCAGGAGCTCGATATGAACATCACCAAACTGATCATGGTTCTGATCTGCAGCGCGGTATTGGCCGGTTGTGCCAGTTCCAATTCCGGCGCAGTCTACAAACGCGGTGAGGCACGTCAGGTACAGACCGTGAAAATGGGCACAGTGGAAAGTGTACGTACTGTCAAACTGGAAGGTACCAAGAGTCCGGTCGGTACCGTAGGCGGCGCCGCTGTAGGCGGCATCGCCGGCAGCACCATAGGCGGCGGCCGTGGTTCTGCCATCGCCACTGTGATCGGCGCCATCGTGGGCGGCATCGCGGGTTCTGCGGTCGAAGAAGGTGTCACCCGATCGGATGGCCTGGAAATCACCATCAAGCTCGACAGCGGTGGCATGATCGCCGTGGTACAGGAAGCCGACGTGCAGTTCAAACCAGGTGACCGTGTACGGCTGCTGGAAAGTGGCGGCACTACGCGCGTGACCCTTTAAGCACAAGGCATTCATCCAAGCGTCAAGTTCCAGTCACGCCACTGTCATGTGGCGACCTTATCTTGCTCTGGTCTACTCAACAGGCCAGAGGAATCACCATGCTGGAACGGCGTTTATCACCCAAGGCAGCGGAGGACGATGCTCCGCTGCACATCAGTTTTGCCCGCAACCCGTCTGAAGTCGCTGAAGCGCAGCGCCTGCGCTACCGTATCTTTGTTGAAGAAATGGGTGCCAACTTGCCCAGTAAGGACGGTTACGACCGTGACGGCTTTGACGCTTTCTGCGACCACCTGCTGGTACGCAACAACAACGGTGAAGTGGTCGGCACCTACCGCATATTGAGCCCATTCATGGCCAATGAAGCCGGTGGCTATTACTCGGCGGCCGAGTTCGACCTGAGCCGTTTGAGCCCCTTGTTCGATCGTACTGTAGAAGTCGGCCGCGCCTGCGTGCATGAGGATTATCGCCATGGCGGCACCATCACCATGCTGTGGGCAGGCTTGGCCAAATACATGCAAACCAACCGTTATGAATACATGATAGGCTGCGGCAGCGTAGGCATGGGTGACGGTGGACACATGGCAGCCAGTCTTTATAATAGATTGCGTGAAGACTATTTGTCGCCCGCTGAATACCGCGTATTTCCACGTGTTCCGCTGCCACTGGATGCGTTGCGCAGCGACATGCCAGCCACCATCCCGCCATTGATGAAAGGCTACCTGCGACTGGGTGCTTATATCTGTGGCGAACCGGCCTGGGATCCTGACTTCAACACCGCTGACATGCTGGTGATGCTGCCGCTGTCGCGTTTGAACAAACGTTACGCAGCGCACTTTTTCAAATAACTGAACGGTTGCTTACGCCTTACTCTTCCAAGCTGACGCGTCACTGGCGATTGACGCGCATGGTACTGCACACGGTGTACGGTGTGATGATCGCTGGCCTGCTGTTACCCCACGTCAAACCGGCGTGGCGTGACCGGCTTATCTCGCACTGGTGCCGTGGGCTGCTGTCGCTGTTGAATGTGACCCTGCGCGTTCATGGCACACCACCACCATTCGATAGCCGCAACATCATGCTGGTCGGCAACCACATCTCCTGGTTGGATATCCACGCGCTGAACAGCGTCAAGGCGTTGCGCTTCGTCGCCAAATCGGAGATTCGTGGCTGGCCGGTGTTCGGCTGGTTCTCGGAAAAGGTGAATACGCTGTTCACCGAGCGCACGCGCAAACAGGATGCCGGACGCATGGTGGACATCACCGCCGAAGCGTTGCGCTCCGGCGATTGCATCTGCTTCTTCCCTGAAGGCACAACCTCGGATGGCAGCCACATCCTGCCGTTCAAGGGCAGCCTGATGCAGGCGGCCATCAATGCCGACAGCATGATCTGGCCAGTCACCATCCGTTATCCGGATGCCAATGACCAGCCCAACGTGGCGATGGCGTATTACGGCGACATCAGCTTGCAGGATTCCATCTTCAGTGTGATCGGGCAGAAAGCGCCTGTGGTGGAACTGCACTTCGGCAGCCCGATCGCCGCCCATGGACATGAGCGGCGTGGCTTGTCATTGCTGGCAAGGCAGGCGATCGCCAGCAACTTCCCTAACCACCCAAGCTGACATCACTGGCCGAATATCGATGGACAGATCAGCCAGAAGCTAATCGCCGACGGCCATCACTCCATCGCGCGGATCGCTAGGCACCTGAAAAACCTGCCGGTCTTGCAGGCGCAATGCCGTCAGCCGACCTCCCCACAAGCAGCCAGTATCCAGCGCCTGCACATCGTCGCGCTGTAGCAGACCCAGCGCAGACCAGTGCCCGAACACGATGGTGGTATCGCACGACTGCCGTCCCGGCATATCGAACCATGGTGCACAAGCGGCTGGCAGGTCTTGCAGCTCGCCTTTGAAACGGAAATCGATGCTGCCGTCCGGCTTGCAAACGCGCAAGCGCGTCATGGCATTGACGATGAGGCGCAAGCGGTCCATGCCACGCAAGCTGTCATCCCAGCGATCCGGCTGATTGCCATACATCTGCGCCAGAAAATCACGGGAATCAGGCGCATGCAGCACCTGCTCCACTTCCTCTGCCAGTGACACGGCCTGTGCTGCAGTCCACTCCGGCAGCAGACCTGCGTGGACCAGCAGATCACCATCGACCACATGCACCAGGCGCTGCTGGCGCAGCCAGTCCAGCAACTGAGGGGCATCTTCAGCGGCCAGCAAGGCCTCCAAGGTATCGCCACGATGGGCGCGGGCCAGACCTTCCGCCATGGCCAGTGCATGCAGATCGTGGTTGCCAAGTACGGAAACGACCGATGTTTTGTGTTCAACCGCCCAGCGCAGTACCGCCAGAGAACCATTGCCACGATTGACCAGATCGCCAAGCAGATACAGCTTGTCGTGGTCAGGGTCGAACTGGATACGCTGCAACAAGGCTTGCAGCGCGTGATAGCAACCCTGGATGTCACCTATCGCATAGTTGGCCATCAGGACTGCCTTGAGAGGGGAATCCCGGCAGCAGAGCGCACGCCGGGCATTACCGCTTTATTCTTCAGCGGCGGGCGCTTCTGGCTCGGTGAAGCTGGCGCCAGCCTGATTGCCCATATAGGCCACTGCACTCGCCACTTCGATATCACTCAAATCTGGGCTACCACCGCGGGCCGGCATCTGACGTATGCCTTCGATGGCATGCTTGACCAGCGTTTCGTAGCCCTGCGCGATACGCGGCGCCCAAGCTCCTTCGTCACCCAGCTTGGGAGCACCAAAAGCGCCAGCACCATGACAGCCCGCACAAATGCCTTGCACCACTTCCTCGCCGGTCTTCAGCGTCACCTCTGCAGAAGGGTCCGCCACATCAACAGCCGCAACGGGCTTGATACGCTCCTCGGCAGCGCTGGAAAGCACAGCAGGGTCCGCATCCGGCAGGTAGTTGTTCTGCACACCCAACACCATTTTGACGATCAGAAAAATGATCAAAGCAGGCGCGATGATCGCCCCCAATACCGCCAGGATCACCTGGGCGGGGGTGGTTTTAGGAAAATCGTGATCGTGCGCACTCATGACTATCTCATCCAGCGGTTAATCTAAAAGACCTATTATACGTGCAACCCGTGTCGCACAAAAGAACTGACCCGACTGGTATAATCGAAGTTCTTCGCATGTTCCATGCAAATTCATCGCGCCCGTAGCTCAGTTGGATAGAGTGTTGGTTTCCGAAGCCAAAGGTCACAGGTTCGACTCCTGTCGGGCGCGCCACTAACAATAATTAAACTATTGAAACTTGCACAAAACCAGTTAGTCTTGTAGTTGACTGAAGAAATTGAATACGTTGCCAACGTTTAGCCGCTAGGTTCAGCAAGCCCGCCTTGTGTTTGATGAGATTCCGTCGAACATTACTCATGAGGTTACTTATTTGCACTTGCGCGCTTGGTGGATCAAGATGCGCACCTCGACAAAACTAGGCAACTGAAGCTTTTGGTAAGGTCAAACTGTCAGACCAAATCGGAATTACTAAAAATTAATCAATCATCTTAAATATCATTTCAGGCTTTAGACCATCTTGGCCATGCAAACAAATATTGTCTTTTGAGTAATCGTTCCAGTTCTTATCGGCCGTTGTTAACCTTGTTGCATTGGTAATACCAATTTTCTTTACTGAGTGATATCTATCGCATTGATAATTTTCAAATGCTCTTTCTAGATCCTTACTAAATTCATTGGTTTTACTGGCGTCACTGACATGCTTACATTGAATTATGGCGACAATATGCGCATCAAACGATTCAATCACCAAATCAGCGCCGCCATCCCAAGATTTTGGTGTCTTTCTGACAATATAACCAAAAAGCTCTGAGTTGTTTCGAAGCTTATTGTAAACAAATTGCTCGTACTCTTGACCAGAGAAAAGATAGCTCTCCTCTAGACTTGATTGAGAATTAATACCTACACCAAATATTGGTTCAAATAAACCGTCTAACATTTCACCTTCGTTGGGTGGAGCAATAAGCACTTTTTTGCTTAAGTCACGTCTCTTGGTAAGTAAGTTATTAAGATTATGGTCAAAACATTTGTCAGGCAGTTCGGGATGAATTGCTAACAAATAGTGCACATGAACATCTGACTTTTGACCAATTCGATAAATGCGATCAGTCGCTTGATCTTCAACTGCAGGATTCCACCAGCGAGTTAAATGAATCACATGATTTGCAGCGGTCAACGTTAAACCTACTCCACCAGCTCTTGGTGATAAAAGCATCACATCAAAAACGCCTGTTTCTAATTGAAACTTATCAACCCTAGCCTGCCTCGCGCCAGAATCTACTTGACCATTTATGACCATAGGCAGCTCTTTTAACTGATACCTAGCTCTGATCATATTGCGTAAAAAGTCCGGACTGTGCCACTCGTTATACTCAACAAAAATGAGCGCTTTTTCTTTGTTTGCTGCCACCTTGTCCAAAATATCAAAACACAATTTCAACCGCGCCGAACTATTAATAAAAACATCATCACTAGAATAGTGTTTTAGTTTTTTATAATCAGGATGTAATGAATATGCCCTTAGCTTATGAAGAGCCTCTAACATAGCCCCCTTTCTATTTTCAGCATTACGCAATTGATTGATTACATCGCTGTAAACAGCAGCTTGTTCTACGGGCATAGTTAATTGATGTTCATGCACATGCTTTATCGGCAAACCTGGTAACTCATCCTGCTTCATTCGTCTCAGCATATATGCAGGCGCATTGTTGACAGGTTTAATCAAACCATCCTGCAACTCTTGCAACCGTTGCATGGCTAACTCTCCTCCATCAACCATTACTTTTTCATACTTGTTGCTAAATTCTTTAATTGATCCAAGCAAGCCAGGTTGCAAAACATCAGTAATCGCCCATAAATCAGCAAGTCTGTTTTCAACAGGAGTACCTGTCATCCCTATCCAAAAATCACAATTTAAGCTACATGCAGCTGTGTAATTCTGAATGCCAGGATTTTTCAATTTTTGCATTTCATCAAAAATAACAGCAGTGAAGCTAACGGCACTAAAACTTGTCTGATAACGTGTCAATGTGTCATAAGTAGTCAACACCAATCCAGCATTTTTCAGCTTTTGTAAATTTAATCCGTTGCCAGCGCGCATACCCTGCAATTGATGGCCGTAAACCCGTTGTAGAGCACCTAATCCCTGCACAAGGTGCTTTTCAATTTCAGCTTCCCAATTTTTTAACAACCCTGTTGGTGCAACTATCAATAAGGGCTTTTCTGACAGTTCTTTATTTTCAATCCCAGTTCTTAACCACGCAAAAAACATCAGTGACTGAAATGTCTTGCCAAGCCCCATATCATCAGCCAATAAAACACCCCTTGAGCCTGCACGGTAATGACTATATAACCAATTCAATGCTTCGATTTGATGAGGTTTAGGCTGCGACCTGACATTATGCGGTATGCCAGTCTCAGAAGGCACTGCGTTACGAGGCACTCTTAATACCGAAAACTCAACACTTTCTAGATTTTCTTTAACCAACATGACTGAGTTAGATCCAACAGTCTTTTGTATTGGCTCTTCTTTTGAACCCGTGTTGAGTGTCGGTCTTGCAGGTAACAAAGCCCTCAAAGACGACTTTGTATTATCCGTCACAGGTATTTGTGTTCCATTAAACTCAATTGTCTTAAGGCCTGCCTTCTCTCCTTTTTCTACTGAGATCAGTAAGCTCTCAATCTCTTCTGTTTTCAACTCAATTCGTGTGCCACCTATATCAATCCCTTTAGGTAAATCTGGTAACTCATGGCTGGGTATCCAATCATTAGGGGGGATTTGAACCCAAGGAATCACTTTTGCTGACCACTCACCAATCCCAACCACCCTGTCAGAAAAAATACTTTCAAGGTGAATTTCATCTATTTCACCTTCCAGCGCTTCGGCAAATGCAGCTCTAGGATTCTTTAAGAAGTTCTCTTTTTCCTCCTTACTAGCATGTTGAATACGATGCACAACTTTTAAAGTCTTATTGAGCGACTCGCTCAACATCAGATACTTACCGACACCCAAGCTGTAATAAGGCAAAAGTTGAGTGCTGTTACTAAAATATTCAGCATATCTATGCTGTTCGCTTGGCGGCAGAATGCTCTCAAACACTGGAGTATCAGATGCATGCTCAGTATGTCTTAGCAACACAGGTCGTATTTGGTAAGAGTTAGCGTCAGGAATGGCTTCTAGGCGAAATGCATTGGCAAAATAAAGCTTAAGGTTTGCAATTTCATTTGAAGTATTAAACATGCTTTGCTCTTCTGCTGGCAGCAAACTTTTCAAAGACTGCATTTGCTCAAGCACAAGCAAGCGGGCGTGCGTATTTTCCGCAGAATCAAAGATTTTTTGAATATTGTCTAGCGATTCAGCAATTTTCCAAGCGTGTGTTGTTAAAAGATATTTTTCATCACCTACCCACAAAAAACCTGACTCTCTTTTTGGTCGTGTAATTGAGCGACCGTTGCTTTGCACCCAATGGTATTCAATACTAAAGGTCTGTTGATGAAGCAACCCTTTGCTTTCAATATGGATGCCTCCAGGAAAATAGGGCGGTAAATCTAATAGCGTTTGAATAAACTGGTCTTGACCTTCGAGGCTACTCATCAAAATGTCAAAAGGGATTCGGACTTCATCCAATGACTGCAAAACTTCCGATAAATCATTCATCTTCACAAGGTCTAGCAACCAAATTGCGCCAGAATGCTTAGAATCTACCCAAGCATCAATTGGCAAGTGAGACTGACCATTGAACAACCTAAATGAAACCAGCCAACAATCTTGCAAAAAAGCCTGTGATTGCAGCGTTAGCGTTTGGGGTAGTTTTTTTCTAAATCCGAAAATCACGTTGATACACCCTTACTCCTGTATGTTCGTATATGAATTGAGCTAATCGGTTTTGCCACAAATAGTTATCACTGCTTTGATGACTAATGCCATCTTGCACATGGGAATCAACAATTTGCATTGAAGGGGCTCTTAATAAATCGCCACTATACTGAGGCTTATATATTTCGGGACAGAATCTGTCATCAACTTTCCAAGCGCGACACTTACCATCATGACTCCAGTCTGCCAGAACCAAATCACCAATTTTAACGATAAGTACACTATGGTCTTGTTTAACTGCTCCGTTCAGGTTCGCGGCTGAAATCTTTTCACCAAAAACCCTACGTGCGTAGTACTTTGCATCCACCCCCAAGACCACCCACGCGTCCTCGAATGCATGTATCTTGTAATATGCATTCCAAAAGGCTTTTCTGTAACTCCAATGACTATCCTTTGCAACTTGATCAATAATTTCAAAGAATTGATTTAACGTTTCCCCAATTAGCCAGCGAAGCATTATCTTCTTATATTCAGACCGAACAGCATGCCAATGCATCCGATCATGCACAGGTAGTCTGAGATCATTAAAATGCTGCAAAAGCCAATCTCGTACTGCTTTCTGAACTGGCTCTCCCAATTGCTTACCGTTTAACCACGGTGAAATTAAAGCTTCAATGAGTTGTGTTTTTCTTTGCGGGAATCGTAGCTTGTTTTCATGCATGTGATAGTTTTGAACAGCATTTATCAACTCAGCACTTGGACTATCAATTAATCTCTTGAGTAGCTGGTCGCCAACAACAGCAGCAAAGCCAACCTGAGCAAGCTCGCCCTCTAATCCAGTTCTTTCAGAAAACAACCGCCAATCATTTTTGCATTCTATAAACTCATTAACTATCACATCCAATTTCGGTTTTTTTGCAAAAAGTGAATACTGCATTTCACGCTTATGCCACCTTATTAACCTGTCTTTTAGTTCTATAGAATTTATTGCTTCGCGGATTGCAGAATTTTGTCGCTCAAACGACTCGTGATGGGTGCTAAGTTGTTCATAGTCTCTTAAATAAATATGAATCAACCGCCGCCAGTCACGAGCAGTGCCATATTGCTTTAACCATAGAAGATAGCTATTTAAAAAACTTAAGTCCGAACCCAGTTTCTCCGTGCCCATCCAAAGTACATAAGGCGTTTTTTTCCAATCTTTAACTAAAACAGCTTCATAACTAGCATGCTTAGCTGCATCTGAAAGCCTTTTAAATACTGCATCAAGCTCAAAACGTGATGGCTCTTTTGGCGTACCTGTGAGCTGCGATAAAATTGGCGCAACCTTTTGGGCAAAAGTAGGCAAAGTAAATGACTTAACAGTTAAATATGTTCTGACGTAATGCCTAATCGCCCCCTTGGTATAGGCTATATTTTCGCTACTTTCCAATTGCATTCTTCAACCTCTCAACATCTTTAGGTGTTGGTGAGCGCATAATAAATCTGAGTTCAATACGCCTATTTAATGCATGGTTATTAGGTTGAGAGGGGTCTGCTGGTCGTCTGGCTTGATAGCCACTCACATTTAACACTGGTACACCAATTGTGTTTTTGATGCCCTCATTAAGAAAAGGCTCTGCAAGCGTAATTTGCTTAAAAACAGAAATTGCGCGTTGAGCTGACAGTAGCCAGTTATGTTCAGAAGAGCCTGTTGAATCTGTGTGACCCTCAATAAAAACCGCATCCAACCCATCTTTACTTGCCAGATTCAGTGACTCACAAGATTGCTTTTTGCTCTCGTCATTCGACACTGAAATGCATGGCAGATACTTGGCTAAAACACCAGCTAATTTTTTAATATTTTCTTCACCGTTGTTATTCAGCTCAAACTCATTTACACCAAATAAGATACTTTCAGGCAACCGCAGAACACCTTGCTCTGTATCAATCGCAACTTGCACACCCAAATCATCCAGCGAATTTTTGATCTCTTTTAGAATTTTGTCTCGTGATTCGTTTAGCTTTGTGACCGAGTCCGCCGCAGTTTTGAAGTCATTTGCAACAATCATCAGCAAGATAATGAAAATAAAAATGATGCCGACAAGCATATCTGTGAAAGAGGCGAAATAACTCTCATCATGCGACTCATCTAAGTGTTGAGTTTCCATTTAATTATCTCGGCTTAAATGGATCTTGATTTTTGCTGGCATTTTGCTCACGCTCGTCCGTAAGCTCATTAATTGCACCACTTAACTTGCTAACTGCATCTGCAAATTGATCATTGAGCGCTTTGACATAAACTTCAACACTTGACCTAAACGACTCACTTCCTTCAGCTAACTGCGTAAATGCATTACCTAAGTCGTTATCCACTTTATTGAAGCGAGCTTCATAATGGTTCCACAATGATGGGATCGTTTCTGAAAAAGCCTCTAGCGCTTTTAACATGATCTGTAACTCGCCTTGGTTCTGCTGTATTCGCGCTTCAGTGGCTTTAATTGCCTCAAGTGCACTGGTGAACGCCAAAGATGCCTGACTTAAAGGCTGGGTTGAGTTGCTCACTTGATTGGAGGCACGCTCTAAAGCTGAAATGGTATCTGCAATACCCTCTGCGGCATCACCAAATACTTTCACATTCGCATTAAAACGTTGCCCTGCATTATCTATAGAACTAGCTGAATTCTTAAAATCACCTGACGCCAGCGCAATAGTTCCACCAGCTGATTTAAGTTGCTCAGCAGTGTTGGAAATTTTTGCAAGTGACTCATTTAATAACTTTAATAGTTCGCTTAACGGATTAAAGTTTGTAGCTATTTGATTGACCGCTTCGGCTAGCTGGTTTGAGGTTTTATTGTTTACATCAGCAGCTCCACTAATGCTAGCGCCAGCATTTTGAATCTTGTTTGCAATGATCTCTAAAGCATTAAGGGCTTCACCAAATTGACCTATACCTTGTTGTACCGGTAGAAAAGTAGTGATGAACGAGTCAAGCACGGAAGCTAAACGTGCACTGGACTCTTTGGTGTCAGTGCCAAAGTTTTTACTCATAATTTCAATACTTAAAACCAGCTTATTGAGCGATTCACGTAAACTTTTAACGCTCTCAATCAAGCCATTCATATCATCACCTGAGCTTTGACGTAGTTGCGCCAAAAACTCTTGCAACACTTTTTCCAAAGCATTTTCACTGCTGCCGGTAAATTTCTGAGCGAGATTCCTTATTTCATTTGCCAATGGTTCCAGTGCTGCTGCGACGCTTGCAGGCAGTTGATTGCTGAGCACTTCGCCAATCCCATTAGAAATATTGGTCGCCATGTCATTCAATGCCAAAGTATGCTTTTGTTGCTCAGCATAGTTTTCGTGTAGTAGCTTTTCTGTGGATTTGTACTCGGTGTACTCCTCAAGGAGCCTAGTAAACTGGTTGAGATTATTTTGGAAATTTTTAAGCCGCGAGCGTTGAACCCAAGATAAAACCAGGCTAGAACCAACTCCAGCAATAGAACTAATAAACTTAACTGAAGCTACTGCCAACAAATTTTTTAAAGCATCCTGCCCTTTACCATCAGCAAGACCTTCTTGAGCTACATGAAGCGCTGCCGCCAAACCAATAAATGTAAAGAATAAACCTAGGCCAATTAAGTAGTTTGGGAATGCCAAGAATTGTGGCAGGTTTAATTTGGAGTTAAGAATTGCGTTACGATTAAAATACTCTGCTGGCCGATGCGATATGAATATTCTTCTGTTGGGAGTATCAATAAATACACTTTCGATAAACTCATCCCACGCATGTTGAATGGATGGAATTTTTTTAAAACTTTGGTCTAATTTATCAAAATAGTCATAGAAGTTTTGATATCGATTATCAGCACCTAATTTTTTAAGTTCATTTACCGCTATCTCAATTTCTAAATTTAGTTTTCTAATACTAAAAATTGCTTGCAAAAAAGGAATAATAAAAACCACTAGAATGATTAGAACAAAAACCCAAACTGTATTTGGATTAGTGAGCAAATCTATAAAGTACTCGGTAGAAATCATTGGTAATCCATTTTTATTTGTATGCTGTTAAATTTATATAACAATGCCCATAAGTTCAAAATAATTCATAAAAATAATCCCATCTGTAGTGCCCCCCCCATTATCAACTGGGGTCAGAAGTAGCATCATGCTGCCATAGCCAGCCGCTGTTTCGGGGGGTATTACCATGTCTCCGCAGCGGCTGGTATCTGGACGCATGGTGTCACTTGCGCAACGACATCCGTAACTTCTCGCTCGATGCCATACGCAATGCCGAAATACTGGAAACCGCGTCTGCCGATGTCAGCGATGCACAACTCAATGAAGTGCTAGGCACTGGCTACGGCATTTTCACTGGCCGTGCCATTCAATGGGCCACGCTGATTTTTTCAAAGGAACGTGCACGCTGGGTTTCGGCTGAACGCTGGCATGCCAAGCAGCAATCAAAGGTGCTGGAAGATGGCCGCTATGAACTGCGTGTCCCCTTTAACGATAGCCGTGAGCTTGTGCTGGACATCCTCAGACATGGTGCCCAGGTGGGAGTGATTGCACCAGCCTCGTTACGGGAAACGATCAAAAACGAAGTCGCCCTGCTGGCTAGCGTTTATCGAAAGTAACGCTCACAGCCACTTAACTCGAATGTCAGCGCGCTAGAATCAACAACCCAATCAGGTGGTAGCCTCACCCGCACGGTGTAAACTACAATTACTTAGTGCGTGAATTTTTAAAACTGCTGTTCATATAAAAACAAAATCAATAACCAGCAAGCTGGGGGGGGGATGTATGGAAGACGCTGTCAATCATTCAGTACTTCATGATGCCTATATGAGCACGGATTATGTGGTGATGAGCGAGCCCGCCTTCACCCTCAAGGTCGGCATCGAGTCCAGCGCATTGAGTCAGTTGCATAAGTCCTATGGCGTAGACTCCAGCGTCTTCATCACCGCATGGAACCCAGGCAGCGTTCCGCGCAGCAAGATCGAGAACGAGAAGCGGCAGGTGGAATTGATGGAGATCCTGCGCTTTCGCAGCCTGGATTACTTTCATGCGGAAGGCATACACCCAAGCGGCCAGTGGCCTGCCGAACCTAGCGTGCTGGTACTCGGCCTGTCACTTGAGGCTGGCAAAAAACTGGGGCGGCAATTCAGCCAAAATGCCATCCTGTGGGCTGGTCCGGATGCAAAACCCACGCTGGTCATGATCAACGCCTTGTGATCGATTAGCCATACCAAAGCTGACTGAGCCGTCATGCCCGGCTTCACCATCGGGCTCACAAACCGGCTGGCGCTGTTGAGCCTGCTGTTCTATTTTTCAGCCTGTTCCTTTTAGCCTGTTTTGGCCCTGAGCCTGCTCCCGCCGCACGCCAACACCATCACGCAGTGCGCAACGCAGCAGGTTCATCTGGCACCGATATTCCAAACAAAGCGGCCACTTCACTGATATCCGCTATCACCCGGTCTGGCTGGTCCAGCCGCACATCGCGTCCTCCGTTGTAGCCATAAGGGACTACCCAGCAGCTCACGCCTGCATTGCGCGCGGTGGCGATATCGGTGGCGGAATCCCCCACGAACAGGCTGTCTACTGCCGCTACACCGAGTTGCGTCAGGCAATGGTCGATCACCCGACGATCCGGCTTCCTGAAATCCAGGCTATCGCCACTCAATACCAGATCAAAATACTGCAGCAGGTCATGCTGACGCAGTAGCTGGTCGGTGAAGGCGGCCTCCTTGTTGGTGATGATCGCCTGTTTGACGCCCGCTGATTTCAACAGCTGCAATGTAGTCTCCACCATGGGGAACAGCTGGCTGCGACTGCCCAGCACCTGCCTGTAGTTTTGTTTGAACAGCGCCATCAGTGCATCACTGGCGATATCCGGCTGCATTTGCTGCGCCTGTTGCATCAGGCGTGCAGCGCCGTGACCTATCCAGGCACGCACTTGCAGCTCTCCCACCGCTGGCTGACCATAGGCAGCAAGCGTGCGGTTCACCGCATCTGTCAACTCGCCGGCCGTGTCGATCAGCGTGCCATCAAGGTCGTACATCACCAGTGCCATATTGATTCCCTGTCAGGCAATTGTTTAAGGTAAATGCCCGTTGGTTTCGCAAACCAACAACACATTCACAAGTAACATCCGGCTGTTGTTTTATCCGCTTTGAGTTTGTTCAAGGCCATACGGAACAACCGCTCCCCTTCCCCCAGCATCTCGGCACTGGGCGCAAAGGTATGCACGGCATACGGCGAATGACGACACACCACTAGAAAGACGTACTGGGGCAGCTGGCCGGTTAGCTGCTGCACGCCTTGCCGGTACATGGCAGCACTAAGGTGGTAGCGCTGCATCAGGCATGTGCGTTGAAACACCGCCAGCGTGGCGTCGAAGGTAGTTTTCAGTTCCAGCATCAGCTGCGGCAACAGCAACAGATCCGGTCGTATCTTGCAGCGCACCCCACTTTGTTGATCGCGCCAGAACAGGCTACGCTCGGCCTGTCCTGTGTTCAACCAATGGGCGACTTCGGGCTGGGCTGCCACCTGTTGACGGATCGCCTGCACCGCGCTCATCTGCGCTTCGGTGATGAAATGCACAGGATGCGGTTCTTGCTGGATCAGGCGCAGGTCGTCGGCATGCAGCATATCCACATGTGCCACGGGCAAGGCGATGTATTCGCGCTCGAAGCGCTCGGGCTCCAGTAAAGCGCAGTGTACCGCCGTGCCAAAATCAAGGATGGGGCTGGAGAACTGCTGACGTTGCAGATAGCGCTGCAGATGCAGCGGCGACTGCAATATCTGTTTCAGCCCGGAGCTGGAAACGTGGCGGTGTTCGGCCAGATAATGTTCCAGACTCAGGTCGTGGATGCCACTATCGTAGGGGCCGCTGGCAGACAGGCTGTCTTGACGATTCATGTTGTCATGGTAACCCGCTTATCAGCTGCGATGACGCTGCCCGCCTACCGATTTGGGGTACTCCAACCATCAAACTTACCCCTATTGACGCATGTACGTTCGTACAGTATTGTAATGCTCATGGGAAACGACGTTGATTATCTGGCACAGCTTCAGGACTACTACGCGGAACACAGAACGCTGCCCTCGTTTGCAGCCATCGCGCAGTTGTTGGGGTTCAAATCCAAAAACGCGGTGACCGCGCTGGTGGCGCGCTTCAAGCTGCAACATTACCTGGATTCCGCCCCGGACAAACGTCTTAAACCGGGCAGCCGCTTCTTCGAGCGCATCATCGCCGAAAACTCAGTGCGCGCCGGCCTGCCTTCCGAAGCCGTGAGCGACCAGCATGACACGTTGACCATCGACGAATTCCTCGTGGAACGCCCCTCGAAAACCGTTCTGATCACCGTCAAGGGCGACTCCATGATAGACGCAGGCATCCTGCCGGATGACATCGTCATCGTGGAAAAGCGCCCGTTTGCCAACCCGGGCGACATGGTGATCGCCATCGTCGATAACGAGTTCACCCTCAAGACCCTGGGCAAGGAAGGTAGCAACTTCGTGCTCTACCCTGCCAATAAAGCCTACGCCACCATACGGCCACAAGGTCAGCTGGAGATCTTCGGCGTAGTCGTTGGCCAGTTCCGCAAATATAAATAAGCCATCGCCTTACTCATCAGCCCGGGTAGTCAGCGCATTTATATGCCGAGCCCGCCTTTGCCGAGTCAACTTCACCGCTACTCACCTGGCTGAACAAACTGGGTAAGCCGACCCAAGCCCGCGCTCACCGCTCTTTGCCGTTTCAAGCAGACCGCATGAACTCGGCATAGATATTTCGATGCCGCATGCATTCCTCAGCCTGCTTATCCGGGCAGGACTCGCGTAATTTGCAGAAGCAGGTGTGCTGCACCAGTTCCTCAAGGCTGTGGCACTCCATCAGCGTTGTTGCAACTGGCGTTACCGCTTTCGTCGTTGTCATGATCTCCCTCTACGCTTATTGATACTGGCTATTGTTTACCCACATTCGGACTCGGCATTACAAGCAGCGTTCAGGTGAACTTGCTGGCTGAGGTGAATTAATTTCCCCGGCATCAAAATGCAGGGAAATCGTGTAGGTTTTTAAGACCAGCTCAGTGACGATTCGAGATAAGCAACTTCACTCGGTGAACCTGCAACACTGCGGACCTGTCATTGCAAGGGTGACCATCTTCCACAAGACCGAAAAAATGAACTCCCACATCATTCCTTTTGTAGTTTGGCAAAGCCTCGATGCCTAGCCGGGTTGCCAATTTTCTGGCATCGCTTGCCTTGTTCACGCTAGGCACGCCGGCGTTAGCGGCCCAGGCAGCTGAACCGAACATCTTCGATGTTGGCACCGGCGCGCCGGTCAGCCGTATACAATTGATAGAACGCCTGGCTACCACGCAATTCGTGCTGCTGGGGGAGATGCATGACAATACGGACCACCACGCCAAGCGTGGTGAACTGATTGCCGCACTCAACACCCCGCATGCGCGGGTCGTGGCAGAGCACCTGGAACTCGCCAAGCAGGTTCAAGCGAGCGACGACCTGAAAGCCAGCCTGGAACAGGCCGGCTTTGATGCTCAGGGCTGGGATTGGCCTTTGCATGCGCCGTTATTCTCCGCCGTGCTGGAAGCGGGTGTCCCGCTCAGCGGTGGCAACATCAGCCGCGAAACTGCACGCAATGCGGTACGTACCGGCGCCAGTGCATTGCCTGAAGCACTGAGTCAGCTCATCGCGCTAGCACCGCTCGATGCTAGTGTGCAGTCACGCCTGAATGAAGACTTGCTAGGCAGTCACTGCGGCCATATGCCCGCCAGCATGCTGGATGGCATGCGTTTGGCACAACACGCGCGCGATGCCGCGATGTTTTCCGCATTGCGCGACAGCCAGGGCAAGCCAGCCATTCTGGTTGCAGGCAATGGCCATGTACGCCATGACTATGGTGTCCCTGCGCTGATACGCCAGCACCTGCCAGAGGCCAGCATCGTATCGGTAGGATTCATTGAGGAAGACGGAAAAACGCCCGCGCTGGAGCAGTATCGCGGGCAGTTCGACTACGTCTGGATCGTCCCGGCTATCAAACGGGACGATCCATGTCTGGCGTTTGCGCCGCCTGCCAACAAGGCGGCGACTCCGGTGCCCAGCACGACAACTACCAGGTGAAGTACCAGTAGTGATCCACCAGCAAGGCCGCGAACAACAAGCTCAAGTAGATGATGGAAAAGCGGAACATGCGCTGTGCCAGACCATCGGAATAATGCCGGTACAGCGCAATCGCATAGGCCATGAACCAGACGTTGAGGATCAGCGAGGCGACCAGATAGATCACGCCACTCATGCCATGACCGAACGGCATCAGTGCTACCGCGAACAAGATCACGGTGTAAAGCAGGATATGCAGGCGCGTGAACTCTTCGCCATGCGTGACCGGCAACATGGGCATGCCCACCTTGGCATATTCAGCGCGGCGATATAAGGCCAGTGCCCAGAAATGTGGCGGCGTCCAGGCAAAGATGATCAGGAACAGGATCAGCGATTCAGGCGAGACGACATTGGTGACGGCCGCCCAACCCAGGATGGGCGGCATGGCACCCGAGGCTCCACCGATGACGATATTCAGCGGTGTGGCCGGTTTGAGGAAGATGGTGTAGATCACGGCATAACCGACAAAGGTCGCCAAGGTCAGCCACATGGTCAGCGGATTCACCCAGAAATACAGCATGGCCAAGCCCAGCCCGCCCACTACGCTGGCAAAGATGACCGTTTGCAGTGAAGACACCTGGCCCTGCGGCAAAGGGCGACCGCGGGTGCGTGCCATGCGCGCATCGATCTGTTGTTCGATCAGGCAGTTGAATGCGGCCGCAGCACCGGACGCCATGGCGATACCAAGGCTGGCTGCCAGCAGCAGCCCCAAAGGCACCATGCCTGGCGTGGCCAGGAACATGCCTATCATGGCAGTGAAGACGATCAGCGATGTGACGCGCGGTTTGCAGAGGGCGAAAAAGTGCTGAAAACTCTGCCATAGCTGGATGCTTTTGCGCTGTGGGACAGCGCTCGTGGTTATGCTCATTGCCTCTCCTCGTTTATACGGCTTTTAACGCCGTTATCTTAGAATTCAGGACTACTGTGCAGATGACCAACAGGGCCGCTCCCAGATTGTGCGCCACTGCCAGCACAAGTGGAAGATGTAATAGCAAATTGGCGATGCCGATGCCGATCTGCAACAGCAGCAGCGTCGCCAGCACCAGTGCAAGCCTACGGTAATCAGCAAACGGACGCAGGTACAAAGCCAGCCCGGCAAACAACAAAAACACGCACAAGGCTCCGATACGATGGCTCCACTGGATTGCGGTCAACGCCGCCAGCGACAACTGGCCGCCGTCTGCACTCTGGCCCAGCTCACGCGTCAGATGGAAGGCGTTGGCAAAATCCACCTCCGGCAACCAGGCGCCATGACAGGTAGGAAAATCGGTGCAGGCCAGCGCCGCATAATTGGTACTGGTCCAGCCACCCAGGAATATCTGCGCGAACAACACCAGCAGGGCCAGCCGTATCAGCCAGCGCTGGCCGGGCTGACGGATCGGCATGGCGAACCGGCTGCGTTGACCAAGCACATGGCGGTGGCTGATCCAGGTCAGCATGGCCAATGTGGTCATGCCCCCTAGTAAGTGCGCACTTACGATGGCAGGCTTGAGCAGCATGGTCACTGTCCACATACCCAGCATGGCCTGAAAAGTCACCATCACCAGCAAGGCAGCAGGTAGCCAGGGCGTCACCAGCAAGGTGTGGCGCGCACGCCAACCCAGCACGAACAGGGCCAGGATCAACAGGCCCAAGGTACCCGCCAGGTAGCGGTGTGCCATCTCTTTCCAGGCTTTGCCGTGATGCAATGGGCTGTCTGGATAAGCCGTCTGGGCATGTGCGATCGCAGCTTCGCTTTGCGGCACCGTCAAACTGCCATAACAACCGGGCCAATCCGGGCAGCCCAGCCCGGCATCGGACAGGCGCACATAGGCCCCCAGACTCACCACACACAAAGTGAGGATGGTAGCCAGCAGGCTTAGTCTGACGAACCAGCCTTGTGCATTCATGGACGACCTCATCTAGACTACCTTACCCTGCCCAGGCATAACGCAGCAGGCGCGTCATGTCCTTGCGTATATCCGCTGCTGGCACCTCTGGTGCGTAAAACATCATCACATTGCCCAGCGGGTCCACCAGATACAGGCCAGGTCCACGCACGAACTGCTGCTGCAGTGCTGCGATGGCCGAGGCTGGCTGATGGAAGATGTGCAGGTCCGGATACTGCGCCAAAAGAACCTGGACCGGTGCCTGACTAGCCACTAGCACACGTTGCACACGCTCTACATCCTTGGCCAGCGACACTTGCAGCTGCCGCATCTGATGCAAGCGCTGCTGACAGTCTGCTGCACAGTCAGTACTCACCAACACCATGCTCCAGCGTGCATCCCAGATGGCTTTGCTGACAGGCGCACCACTGGTGTTCTGCAGATCCGGGGGCAGCGACAGCGGGTGCGGTGCGAGCATCTCGCCGCGGCTGCTGCCTTGAGGGTGCCAATCGTACTGATGCATCAACAACACCAGTAACAAGGGAGCGGCAAAGAATATGAACAGCAGCAGCAACATGCCACGACCGCGTGTACCAGATGTCATGACTGAGCTCATTTCTTTACTCCGGATGGTTTTGCTTGGGACGGACTTGCGCCAGGCTGATGGCCATGCAACGGGGTGGCTTGCGCTTGCTCGGGCGCAGCATACTCTGACACGCCGACGACATCTTTACGCCGGAAGCCCAGATACAGAAAAATAGCGAAGGCAGTGAAGGCAAAGCCGTACCATTGATAGGCGTAACCAATGTGGGTGGTGATGCGCTCGGCGGGCTTGGGCCAGTCGCGTACCAGCTCGGGCTCGGCAGGGTCTGGATTCAGACGCAGCACCACAGGTAGCACACTGAACGGCACGGCTGCCGCATATTTATCGAGATCGAGGTTTTGCCACAGAGGCTGCCAGCCAGCCTCTGCTTGCGGGCTTTCCAGTGTGTAATATTTATTGGAAGGAATAGAGACCTGTCCCTGCAAGCGCTGCGCGCCTTGCGGTACGCTGACCACAGGCAAGCGCCTATCATTGCCCACCGCGATCCAGCCACGATTGACCAGCACCACCTGCTCGGTCCCCTGCATCATGAACGGGGTGAGCACATGATAGCCCGCACGTTCATTGTGCACCTGATTGTCGATGAGTATCTGGTAGTCGGGCAGATACTGTCCAGACACATGGACCTGGCGATAGCGCCAGGCTTGCACATCGTCCAGCTGGGGAGGCAATGCAACAGGGGCAGCCTGCATGGCCTGATCCAGTTGATCCTGCAGCTGCAGCTTCTGGCTGGCCTTGTCATACTGCCAATGACCCAGCTTGATACAAGCGGAAATCACCAGCAGTGCTACAAAAAAGCTAAACCAGGACGGACGAAACTGATATCGGAGCAAACAATACCTCAGCCAGCAAATTGCAATTAATCACCCTGCACCGCATAATCAAAACACACTCAGGGAGATAGTGATGCTTATCAAGATTGCGATCGTCGTCATGTTGCTGCTGATACTCGGCAGCCTGTTTTCTGCACTTTTTTATCTGGTTAAAGATAAAGGCGGAGGTGAGAGGACAGCGCGCGCATTGACCGTGCGCATCTCTTTATCCATCTCCTTGTTTCTGTTACTGATGCTGGGGTTCTACACCGGCGTCATTGGCCACTAGGCCAATCCCACCGGCAGTACACAAAAAGGACGATGCCAACCGGCACCGCCCTCTTCGCCCCTTTTACAGCCAATACACGAACACGAACAGACCCAGCCAGACCACATCCACAAAGTGCCAGTACCAGGCCACACCTTCGAAGCCGAAATGGTGCTCAGGGCTGAAGTGTCCCTTCATCGAACGTAGCAAGATCACGATCAGCATGATGGTACCCAAGGTCACATGAAAACCATGGAAACCGGTCAGCATGAAGAAGGTGCTGCCATAGGCGCCAGCCTGCAGGGTCAAGCCCAGCTCGTTGTAAGCATGATGGTATTCATACGCTTGCAGCGCAATGAACAGCAAGCCCAGCACCACGGTCAGGAACAAGCCCATCACCAGTTGCGAGCGCTTGTTCTTGAGCAAGCCCCAGTGTGCCCAGGTCACCGTGGCACCTGAGGTCAGCAGGATCAAGGTGTTGATGGCCGGAATACCCCAAGCCCCCATGGGCGTGAACTGAGCGGTCGTGTATTCAGTGCCCAGCACCACCCCGCCAGGACCTGCAGAAGGCCAGGCACCGAGGAAGTCCTTATAGGGAGTGAACTCAGGGTCAAAGCCCGCCAGTTCAGGTACCGAAATGACGCGCATGTAGAACAAGGCGCCAAAGAATGCGGCAAAGAAGGCCACCTCGGAGGCGATGAACGCCATCATGCCCCAGCGGAAGGATTTGTCTTCCCAGGTTTTGTAGTGGCCTCCCTGGCTTTCAGCGATCACCTTGCCCAACCACAGGAAGATCATCGCCAGGATGACGCCCAGACCACCCAACATCATCCAGCTGCCTGCCGAATGCCCTGGAACAGACTCGTTCACACTGAAGATGAATCCGGCCGCCATCACCAGCAAGCCTGCAGACAGGATGAACGGATATAGACTGGGGTTGGGTACGAAATAATGGCCTTGCGATTGTGTCGCCATGCACAAACTCCTCTGCACTATCTGAATACTGCTATTGTTGTTCTACACCCGGCCTGCAACGCAGGCATCAGGACTCCCCTTATTTCGCTGGCTCGATCGCGCTGTAAAACGCATAAGACAGCGTCACCACTCGCACATCATCCGGCATGTCCGGACTGACATAGAACCGTAACGGCATTTCGCGGGTCTCGCCCGGCTGCAATTCCTGCCGCTCAAAACAGAAACATTCGATCTTCTTGAAATAACTCGAGGCCTTGCCCGGGCTCACGCTCGGTACGGCTTGGCCTGCCACGACCTGATTGGTGATGTTCTTGGCCACAAACAATACCGTTTCGATCTGGCCTGGCCGCACCTGGATGCTGGGTTGTTTGGGATAGAAATTCCAACCCAATCCCGGCATTACACTGCTGGTGAATTCCACATTCACCATGCGGCTCATGTCGACCCTGGCGTTCTCCAGACTCGCCACACCGTCCGTTTTCCCGTTCAGGCCGGTCACCTTGCAAAGCAGGTCATACAAGGGCACCAGCGAGAACACGAACAGGATGGAGGCCGCCACGATCCACAGCAGCTTCAAGCCCAGCTGCCGGTTCTCCTGGCGACGCTTGTCTGCCCAGGTCTGGTTTACTGCTGCCACATCACCACCATAGCCACTGCATACCAGAGCAGCACCCCTGCCGCGAAGATCAGGCCCAAGCGGATACTGCGTTTGCGTCGTTGTGCTTCCAATTGCTCGTCTTCCCTGCTCATCTGACCACTCTTATGATGCAGACCCGGAAGAGACCGGGCCCGCTCCTTTGTTTACCTAGCTTATGAAGCTGCTTCGCTCATTTCGCTCGATTTTCTTACTTCACAACGGGCTGCTCAGTGAAGCTGTGATACGGCGGTGGCGATGGCAGCGTCCATTCCAGGCCCTGCGCGCCTTCCCATACCTGATCGGTTGCCTTCTTGCCACCACGTGCACAACTGATGATGTTGTAAACGAACAGCAGCTGCGCGGCACCGAGCACAAAGGCAGCGATCGACGAGATCATGTTGAACTCGGAGAACTGCAGCGCGTAGTCGGGGATGCGGCGTGGCATACCAGCCAGACCCAGGAAGAACTGCGGGATGAAGGTCAGGTTGAACGAGATCGCCGTCAGCCAGAAGTGCAGCTTGCCCAGCTTTTCGTTATACATGTGGCCTGTCATCTTGGGCAGCCAGTAGTACACGCCCGCCATGATGCCCATGATGCCGCCTGCGAACAGCGTGTAATGGAAGTGCGCCACCACGAAATAGGTATGGTGATATTGCGCATCGGCGGCCACGTCCGCCAGCACCAGCCCGGTCAGGCCACCGATACCGAACAGTATGATCCAGCCCACTGCGAACAGCATCGGCGTCTCGAAGGACATGGAACCGCGCCAGATGGTCGCGATCCAGCAGTAGAACAGCACGGCCAGAGGAATGGAGATCGCCATGGTGCTATACATGAAATAGAGCAAGGCTGGCACCGGCATGCCGACCGTGAAGAAGTGATGCGCCCAGACCACGACAGACAAGGCACCGATGGCCCACAGCGAGTAAACCTGAACCTTGTAGCCATACATGGGTTTGCGGGCGAAGGTCTGCAGGATCTGTGGCATGAACCCCCATACCGGCAACAACAGGATATACACCTCAGGATGGCCAAAGAACCAGAACAGATGCTGGAACATGATCGGATCACCACCGCCCGCAGCATCAAAGAAGTGGGTACCGAAATGACGATCAGTGAGCAGCATGGTGACTGCGCCAGCCAATACCGGGATAGTGGCGATCAGCAGGAAGGCCGTGATCAGCCAGCCCCAGGCGAACATCGGCATCTTCATCAAGGTCATGCCAGGTGCGCGCATGTTGAAGATGGTGACGATGACGTTGATGGAGCCCATCACCGAGGAGATCCCCAACAAGTGCACTGCGAAGATGGCGAAATCGACGCCTATGCCACCCTGCACTGAAAGTGGTGCATAGAACGTCCAGCCAGTTGCAATCGCGCCATCACCGATGCCGAATAGCGCAAGGATATAGGGCAAGGTCAACAGGATGGCAGCAGGAGGCAGTAGCCAGAAGCCCCAGTTGTTGAGTCGCGGCAAGGCCATGTCCGGCGCGCCTATCTGCAATGGCAGCATCCAGTTGGCGAACCCGGTAGCAGCGGGCATCAGTGCCATAAAGATCATGATCAGCGCATGCACGCCGATCAGCTGATTGAAGAACTCCGGTTGCACCAGTTGCATGCCGGGCTGGAACAACTCGGCCCGTACCAGCATGATCATGCTGCCGCCTACCATGAACATGATCAGCGCAAAGATCAGGTACATGGTGCCTATGTCTTTGTGGTTGGTGGTGGTCAGCCAGCGCATGATGCCGCTTGGATGATCCTCGTGCGCATCGTGATGTGCAGTTGTCGTGTAACTCATCTAATTCTCCTTAATCCACAGCCACTTGAGATTAACGCAAAGCTTTGACTTGAGCAGGTTGCAGGACATCCCCGACCGCATTGCCCAAGGCATTGCGCTCATAGGTGACCACGGCCGCAATATCGGAATCACTCAGGGTCGCTTTCCAGGCTGGCATCACACCCTTGCCGTTCAGCACACGATCCAGATGGCTGTCTTTGAGCAACTTGCCATCGGAATCAAGGTTGGGCTCTGCCACGAGCTTGCTGCCAGTCAGCGCAGGGAAAGCAGGTGGCAAGCCTGCGCCACTCACCTGGTGGCAAACAGCACAGTTCTTGGTGTAGACATCCTTACCCAAGGCCATCAACTCATCCTTGGTCCACTCTTTGTCCGCACCTGCCGTATTGGCGGCCATCTGTTGCTTCTGGTCGGCCACCCACACGTCGAACTCTTCCTGCGGAACAGCCTTGACCACGACGGGCATGTAGCCATGCCCCTTGCCACAAAGCTCCTTGCATTGCCCGCGGTAAGTGCCCTCTTCTTCCACCTTGACCCAGGTCTCGCGCAGGAATCCGGGAATCGCATCACGTGAAGCACCAAAGGCAGGCACCCACCAGTTATGGATCACGTCACTGGCAGTCAACAGGATGCGGACCTTCTTGTCCACTGGCAGCACCAGCGGGTTATCCACTTCCAGCAGATAATGCTCGCCTTTTTCTGCCTCGTTGGTGATCTGCTCCTGCGGCGTGGTCAGATTACTGACGAACTTGATGCCTTGCGCATCCCCGTCCATATATTCATAAGACCAGCGCCACTGTGAGCCATTGACCTTGATCACCATGTCCGCATTGTTCTTGGTGTCTTCCATCATCACCACACTGTGGTAGGCCGGAATGCCCATCAGGATGAAATCGATGTAAAGCAGGATGGCGAATGGCACCAGGGTCCACAGCACCTGAGGACGGGTCCTGGGCCCCGTGAACGTGGCCGCTTGATAGTTGCGGCTTTTACGGTGATTGACGATGGAATAAATCATGATGGCCAACACCACCACAAACAGGATCATGGTAATCAGCATGAACTTGTTGTGAACGTGCAAGGTGTCGAGCGCCATCGGCGTCACCGGTTTCGGGAAATTCCAGGCGTACTCTGCATTCACAGCAAAAGACGCGAATGCCAACACCAGAAACATCCCGGTTTTTTTGATCCACTGCATCACCATACCCACTCCCTAACTCAGGTTTTAAGTAACTACTCCGACGCGTTGTTTTAGTTGTCTGGCCAGGGCGATGCGCTGCTGGTTGTCCATAAAGCGACGACCGAACTCCACCTCCTTGCCATGCGAACGAAGCAACAAGCACTGCTCGCCACCAGGCAACTCGCGCAAGGTCACGCGCGCCCAGTAACGATTAAATACAATCTGGCTGACGTTTTTGTAATCACGTTTTTCAACAGCCAGATGGTCGCCAGCGATGGTGATGCTCTCGTAATCCTCAGCATGACAGTGGATGTGATAGAAAGCATAAGCCAGGGCCAGCAGTTCGAGCCCGGCAAAAGGCAGTACTAGCCAGGCGCCGATCAAACTGAAACCGATTGCAACAAGAAGGGAAAAGGATGCGATGAGCGCAACAACAGCGACCCTGCCCCTGGGAGACAGGGAACAATTGGGCCGTGCGATCACACGATAATCTGCCATGCATGGTGCCACCGCTCATTCTCCTCACTAGCCACCTCTTTAACGGGCGGCTTAACTACAAGAATCGGGACAACTCAACTACACAAGCTTTTGGGACGTACATCGGAAGAATGGGGCTGCTATAAGCGCGAATTCTATTTATCGATACACAGGCTCGAAACTAGCATAAAAAAAATGGGAACTCAAGCGATGTCTGGTGGTCGCGTGGCTTCCTGCCTTGCTGTCAGGGCAGTCCAGTAAAAATGGCAGGGGCAAGCAGATACTTAAAAAACGAGGGGAGATTCCGCCAATCGGAGATTGATTGGCTATAATCGCGGCGGTTGCCGCGTGAGTGGTGCCGGGAGGGGGACTCGAACCCCCACACCTTGCGGCGGCGGATTTTGAGTCCGCTGCGTCTACCGATTCCGCCATCCCGGCTAGGGAGGGCGCATTATAGCAAGTACCGTGGAATATGCGAACCGAGGATTTTGATTTTGTACTGCCTGACGCGCTGATTGCGCAGTTTCCTGCACAACAGCGTACGGCCAGCCGTCTGCTGCGGCTGAATGGCCGCGACGGAGCCCTGGAAGACAGCCGGTTCCAGCAGCTACCAGTGCACTTGAACGCAGGCGACCTGCTCATCTTCAACGACACGCGCGTCATCAAAGCTCGCCTGCATGGCCAGAAAGATAGTGGCGGCGCGGTGGAGGTGCTGATCGAACGCATCATCGACGATCAGCGCGCGCTTGCCCATATACGCGCCTCGCGCAGCCCCAAACCGGGCAGCTGGCTCAAACTTTCCAGCATGCTGGATGTCGAGGTGCTGGAACGTCAGCATGATCTGTTCATGTTACGGTTCGATCACAGCCAGACCGTGCTGGACCTGCTTGAACAGCATGGCAATCTGCCCCTGCCGCCCTACATCACGCACGACCCCAACGCCGACGACGACACACGCTATCAGACGGTCTACGCCCGCGAGCCGGGCGCCGTGGCCGCACCCACTGCCGGGCTGCATTTTGACGAAGCCATGCTGCAGCAACTGCGTGCAGCCGGTATCGACATTGCTTATGTCACCTTGCACGTAGGGGCCGGGACGTTCCAGCCTGTGCGTGTGGACGACATCGCCGAACACAAGATGCACAGCGAGCGCTATCGCATCCCGCAAACTACCGTGGACGCCATCCAGCATGCCCGCGAACATGGCGGGACCATCACGGCGGTGGGCACCACCGCCTTGCGTGCACTGGAGAGCGCAGCGCGTGGCGGCATCCTGTGCGCAGGTGAAGGTGAGACCGACATCTTCATCACGCCGGGCTATCGCTTTCAGGTGGTAGAACGCCTGCTCACCAACTTCCACTTGCCCAAAAGCACATTGATGATGCTGGTATCTGCATTTGCAGGGCGCGAACACGTCATGAACGCCTATCAACATGCGATCACGCAGCAGTACCGTTTTTTCAGCTATGGTGACGCCATGCTGATCGAGCGCGGGAACTAGCGTCACGCACCACACTCCATGCTAAGCGATTATCGTTGACCCACTCACTTCTGGAATCTGTCATGCCTACCTATGCTCGCCCTCGCCACATCGTCCTGTCAGCGCTGTTCACAGGCTTAGTTGCATTGAGCAACGCCTCCTTTGCCGGCGTGTTGCCGGAAGCACAGACCCAGCTCAAGATCACACTCGCACAGCAACCGACTTCGCGCCCCATGACGGTGGCTTATCTCCCCGAGCACCGCCTGTATGTGGTCGGGGATGGCGGCCTGGGGCCTATCCCGGGTGACTACGAGAACACTCAGGCACGCTCGCTGACCCATATCTATGACGAAGAAGGCCGCTATAAACAGTCCGTCAAAACCGGCATCAGTCACCGGGCGGTCTACTTTAATGAAGACACGCGCCGTATCGAATCCGTGACCTACAATGTCTCTACGCAGGCGGGCTTCAGCCCCAATACTGGCGTGTTCGCGCTGCAATTCAATGATGCAGGCGAATTATTGCCCACTACCACGGACATCCATGGTTTCAATCCAGCGTTCGGCAGCGCCTCCACCATGCCCAGCTACGACCCGGTCAGCAAGCGCTACCTGGCCAAGCAGGAGCGCTCGAACGAGGTCTGGCTGGTCGAACTGGACAAACGTGAGAAGGTCGGTGAGATCAAGCTGGATCTGGCTGCCGCTGGCGCCAAGACCGATGACATCAGTGAGCATTTCGTCGCCTACACCGGCATTCCTGGCGAAGAGCTGGCCCTGCTGGATGTAGACCACAGATCGATCCTGGTCTATAACATCGAAGGCAAGTTCGTTGGCAAAAGCGCCTTGCCCAAGAATATCAAACTGCGTGCCCAAAACCATTACAACGGCCTGGGCTACACACGTGGCATGTTCTTTGTTTACCACGAATCAGAAGGCGAATTCGGTACTTATTACGGTTTCAAAATCTCCGACAAAGCGCAGTAAGCTGAAAATCGCAGTGGGTGCGCGCCTCTTGACCGACGTAGCCGCCAGATTGACAGCCTTGGATCGCGCACGCAAAAAAACCGCCCGAGGGCGGTTTTAGTTTGTTAACGTCAGCTTATTTGCTGATGGCTGCGGCTACCTTGCCCGAGATCATGCCAAAAATAGCGCCCAGTATGGACGACAACGCAACCAGCAGCACCGGGTTGGACATGTCAGCGGCTGTGACGCTACCGGCTCCGGTGGTTTGCAGCGCATAGCCCGCGGTAGCCGCGTAACCATAGACGTTGGCAGGCACCACCGACAGCAGGTCCACACTGGCGATGATCACCAGGAAGAACACCGTGACCGCGATATAGATCGCGGGCGCCAGCGGGCCCTCGATACCCAGTGGATTGGCGCCAACCAGCGCCAGTGCGATACCGGCGAGGATAGCCCCATAGATCATGCTTGCGATGGTCTTTTGCAGTGCGGCACCGTCTGCCCCTGCAGCAAAGTAACAGCCCCAGGCAATGAAGCCGACCCAGACCAGTACCATCCCGGCCAATGGACCCAGCGCCAGATAAGCCCAAACACCACCCAATACCGCAATACTTAATGCTAATGCCAATAACTTGGACATACACACTCCTCCCGACATAGATTGATGGAAACAACAATCCGGAAAGCGCAGCTTATTTATGTTTTGGTGCCGGTCATGCCCGGACTGCGCATGCATAGTAGTCCACATTCCAGACAAATGTAAACGGGCACCATTTCAGGGCATGCAGGTCAGGCAGATGATTTACTGAGGATAGGTCCAGTTGCGACGCCAGGCAGCGAGCACCAGATTAGGGTATTCCGCCTTGCCCAGACTGCCGTTGTAACGGCCTAGCGCGCGGAACAGATCGCCTTTTTCGATATCCAGATAATGGCGCAGGATGGTGCAGCCATAACGCAGATTGAGGCGCAGATGGAACAGATTGTGTTCAGGTGTGCCTATGGTGCTGACCCAGAACGGCATCACTTGCATGAACCCGCGCGCACCGGCACTAGACACCGCATATTTGCGGAAAGCGCTCTCCACCTGGATCAAAGCCAGCACCAACTGGGGGTCGAGCCCGGCACGGCTGGCTTCGTAATGCACGCTGCGCAGAAAATCCTCGCGTAACGGCTGGTCTGGCATGCGCTTCTGCAATCGGGCTGACATGTCCGCCAACCAGTGCGCGTCGGCGGACACCAGCGCAGGTGCCTTGTCACTGATGGATTTTTGCATCTGCGTGCGCACGCTGTTGGAGAGCGGCTCTTCCAGCTGCCGGCCTGCCCAGGCCGACGTGGTCAGTAGCAGGCCCACCATCAAGCACCAGGCCAGACCTGGCTGCAAGCTCAGGCTGAGCGGCACAGCGCTTTCTGCAACAGGCCGACGATATCGGTCAGCGCCACGGCTTGTGCTGCCGCATCCGTGCGCGCCTGATATTCCACTTCGCCGTTCTGCAAACCACGGTCGCCGATCACCACCCGGTGCGGAATGCCGATCAATTCCAGATCTGCGAACATCACCCCCGGACGCTCGCCTCTGTCATCCAGCAGCACATCGATACCGGCCGTCTGCAGTTCATCATGCAGTTTGAGCGCTGCTTCGCGGACGATGTCACTACGATCGAAGCCGATCGCGGCGATCGCCACTTCGAACGGTGCCATCGCCGCTGGAAACACAATGCCGCGTGCATCATTGCCCTGCTCGATGGCCGCACCCACGATGCGCGACACACCGATGCCGTAACAGCCCATCTCCATCACCTGGGTCTGGCCGTTCTCATCCAGATAGGTCGCGTTCATGGCCTTGGCGTATTTGGTGCGCAGTTGGAAGATATGGCCCACTTCAACGCCACGGCACAGTGACAAGGTGCCTTTGCCATCCGGGCTGGTATCGCCCTCGATGACGTTACGGATATCCGCCACCATCACAGGCTCGGGCAGATCACGGCCGAAGTTGACACCTGCCAGGTGGAACTTGGGCTTGTTGGCGCCACACACGAAATCGCTCATGGCCGCTACCGTGGCATCCGCGATCACCTTGACCTCCTCACTCACTGCTACCGGACCGATGAAGCCGGGCGGGCAATTCAAGTGCGCACGGATCTCGTCTTCACTGGCGAAACGGAAATCCGCCAAGCCGGCCAGCTTGGCCACCTTGATCTCGTTCAGGCTATGGTCACCGCGCAACAGCAGCAGATGGAACTGCAAGGTGCCAGCCTGATCCGGCGCCATCAGCGCGATCGCTTTGACGGTGCGCTGCACGGGGATACCCAGCAAAGCCGCCACATCCTCACACGCGGTCTGCCTGGGCGTCTCCACTTCGCGCAGCGCTTCAGCCGGGGCAGCACGCGGTGCCGTGGGTGGCAAGGCTTCGGCCAGCTCAACGTTGGCGGCGTAATCAGATTGCTCGCAGTAAGCCAGCGCATCTTCACCAGAATCCGCCAGCACGTGGAACTCATGCGAACCGTCTCCGCCGATCGCGCCGGTATCTGCCTTCACGGCACGGAACTTGAGGCCAAGACGCGTGAATACCTTGCTATAAGCCTGATACATGACGTCATACGTCTGCTCCAGGGATTCAAAACTGGTGTGGAAGGAGTAAGCATCCTTCATCATGAATTCGCGCGCCCGCATCACGCCAAAACGCGGGCGTATCTCGTCACGGAACTTGGTCTGTATCTGGTAGAAATTCAGCGGCAGCTGCTTGTAGCTCCTGATCTCGCGCCGCGCGATGTCGGTGATGACCTCCTCGTGGGTAGGGCCGAAACAGAAGTCACGCTCATGACGGTCGCGTATCTTCAGCATCTGCGGGCCGAACACGGCCCAGCGGCCGGTCTCTTCCCACAACTCTTTAGGCTGCACGGCGGGCATCAGCAATTCCAGCGCGCCTGCCTTGTTCATCTCCTCGCGCACCACGGCCTCCACCTTGCGCAGCACGCGCAGACCGAGCGGCATCCAGCTGTACAGGCCCGAGCCCAGGCGCTTGATCAAGCCGGCCCGCAACATAAGCTTGTGGCTGATCAATTCGGCTTCGGTGGGGGCTTCTTTTTGTGTGGCGAGGAAAAACTGGGAGGCGCGCATGAATCTTCTACAATCAAAAATGAGACAAGCTGCGGATTTTATAGGGAAACGCCGCACAGGGAAACGTGAAGCCGCACGCAAACGACTGGAAACAGTGGAATTTCTGGCAGTTGGTCAGCGGCGCGCCGACCTGGCATGGCGGGCTTATTGCGCCGGGCTGTCAGCAGGCATCCAGCCAGCCTTCCATTGTTGCAAAGGCAGGATCACCGGCGGGTTGCCGTTATCGTAGAACCAGGCATCCACGGCAAACTCCTGACCCGTCTCATGCTCGCGGATCATCGCTGTGGTGTGTGGCCAGCGGTTGAGGTAAACACCGCGTGTCCTGGTATCCTGCAGGGTGTGGAAACGCATCAGCCCGGCGTTCTGCATCAGCTTGAGATAGGTGGTGGTATTGGTGGCCTCGTCATTGCAATCCATCTGGCCAGTGTAAGCGCTGTTACCAAAGGTGCCACCACGGTCGCCCGCCGTGCCGGTCTTGGCACCGACTTCCAGCTCCAGCACAGCGATCGCCTGAGCCAGCTGGGCACGCTCGGTTTGCGCATCATAGGCACGCGGCTGGAACTGCACCAGCACCAGCTGCCATTCGGCATCCGTCAGCATGGCGTGACTCACCTTGGCACAACCACCGCCATGGCATATATCGAAGCCCGCTGTGGTCGGCGTTTGTTTGAGCAGCTGCGACATCGCGGAGAGATCCGCCTGCGCCTGCGGCATGCCCACTGCCAGCACGCTGCTGGCGATACAGATAAAACTAGAGCACCAGCGGCGCATCCGGCAGCTCGTTACGGACGGCACCTTGTGCCGGGAAGTGCTGTGCCAGATGTGCGCTGATCTGCTGGATGCCATCCAGGACGCCGTCACTGAAGCGGCCTGCGCGGAACGCCTGTTCCATGTGGTGACAGATGGTTTCCCATCCTGCCGCACCCACCAGCGCATCGATGCCGCGATCCGCCACGATCTCCACATCATGATCGGCCAGCGACAAATAGATCAGCACCCCATTGTTGCTGGCGGTGTCCCACACCCCCAGCTCGGAGAACAAGGCGATGGCCCGTTGACGCGGCGTGATGCCATGCCACAACTGCACTGGATGCAGCGCTGTTTCCACCACAAAGCGCAGCTCGCCCCGATGCGTCGCTTCACTTTCGGCAATGGCAGCTTCTATCGCCTGCAAGGCCGCAGGCGGAAAATAGCGCCGCGCTTGCCAGGGCAGGCTGAACACATGGCGCACAAAGCGGCACACTCCTGATACAGATTTACCAGCCACCAGACGCACCTCCGCCACCAAAACGACCGCCACCACCGCGGAACCCGCCACCACTGCCACCGCCGCCCATCAACATCGGCAGCATGCTGGAAATGCCGGTCATGGTCATCACCAGCGCGACCACGCCTAACACCAGCGCCAGCAGCACGCCGCCGCCCAGCACCCAGACGGCGAAGCCGACCAACCCGCCGGTGACCGTGCCACCCAGAAAACTGCCCAGCATGGCACGCAATGCACCGCCTATGGCCACTACGCCGAACAGCAACAAAGGCAGCAGATTCTCGCTCGCCTCGTCGCCCAAGCCTTGGTTAGCCTTGCCAGCTTTGGGGGCAGGCAGTTGCTCGCCAGCCAGCAGACGCGCCAGCTGATCGACGGCGGCGGCCAGCCCGCCAGCAAAATCGCCTTGCTGGAAACGCGGCGCCATGGTTTCTGCAATGATGCGCCTGGCGATCACATCCGGGATGGTGCCTTCAAGACCATAGCCGACCTCGATGCGCATCTTGCGATCATTCTTGGCCAGCAGGATCAGGATGCCGTCGTCCACCTTCTGACGCCCCAGTTGCCAGGCTTCCACCACACGGATGGAAAACTGCTCGATGGCTTCCGGCTGGGTGGTGGGCACCAGCAGGATGGCGATCTGGCTGCCATATTGCTGCTCCACCTGTGCCAGCTGGTTCTCCAGCGCCTGCTGATCCTGCGGACTCAAGGTCGCGGTCAGGTCTGTCACGCGCTGCGTCAACGCTGGCACCACCACCTCGTCAGCAAGCGGATGTGTCTGGGCCAGTCCGGTGAGTAGCCCCAGACTGAACAAGGCCAGCAAGCCAGCGCGACGCCAGCGCTTGATGAACGTCACTGTCATCGCCAGCCCGCTTTAGAAACTCACTTGCGGTGGCTTGGACAAGGCCTGTTCGTTGTCCACCGTAAAACCAGGCTTGGGCGTGTAGCTGAACATCATCGCGGTCAGGTTGCTCGGGAACGAGCGCACCAGCACGTTGTAGTCCTTCACGGCCTGGATGTAGCGGTTACGCGCCACGGTGACACGGTTCTCGGTACCTTCCAGCTGGGCCTGCAGGTCACGGAAGCCAGCATCCGCCTTCAGTTGCGGGTAGTTCTCCGCCACGGCCAGCAAACGGGACAAGGCAGAGGTCATCTGCCCCTGGGCTTCCTGGAAGCGGGCGAACGCCGCTTCATCATTGACCAGCTCAGGCGTGGCCTGGATGCTGCCCACCTTGGCACGTGCATCCGCCACCGCTGTCAGCACTTCCTGCTCATGTGCGGCATAGCCTTTGACCGTGGAGACCAGGTTAGGCACCAGGTCGGCACGGCGCTGATACTGATTGAGCACTTCGGCCCAATCTGCTTTCACCTGCTCGTCCAGCACCTGAAAGTTGTTGTAACCGCAACTGCTGAGGCTGAGTGCAAGCACCAGCATCAGTGTGGTAAAGAAGGATTTACGCATGAAGATCTCCTGCTAATGAATGAAGATGTACGGCTACAAGGTGGGGCTGGCCGCAGCGGATTGCAAGTCTTGCATGGTGCGCACCGCAAAACACAGGTCCTGCCAGGCCTTGGCCTTGTCCGGCAGGTTGCGCAGCAGATAGGCGGGGTGGTAGGTCACGATCACCGGCACGCCCTGATAGCGATGCAGCTTGCCACGCAGGCTGGCGATGGTGGCATCCGTCTCCAGCAGGGATTGGGCGGCGAACTTGCCCAGTGCGAGGATGAGCTTGGGCTGGATCAATTCCACCTGACGCTTGAGGAAGGGGTCGCACTGCAGCACCTCTTCGCCATGCGGATCACGGTTTTGGGGCGGGCGGCATTTCAGCACATTCGCGATGTAGACGTTATCACCGCGCTTGAGCTGGATCGCGGCCAGCATATTATCCAGCAACTTGCCTGCCTGCCCGACGAAAGGCTCGCCCTTGCGGTCCTCCTCGGCACCCGGCGCTTCGCCGACGATGAGCCAGTCAGCATGCGGGTCGCCCACGCCGAACACGGTTTGCGTACGCGTGCCACTCAGGTTACAGGCTTCACAGGCACTGACGCAGGTCTGCAGATCCTGCCAATCCATGCGCTGTATGCTGTCGCGGCGGCCTTCACCCAGGGTGATGCTCATGTCAGGCAACGCATGATCCTCTACCGTCGTCAGCACTGGCACCAGATGCTCCACGCTTTCTTGATCAATACTTGTTTGATCAAGCTGAGGGGCTGGCACAAGCGTCTGGTCTTTCTCGATGCCCGGCTCAGCCACAACCGGCTCAGCCACGACCGGTCCGGCTGACTGACCGGCAGCCAGTGCTGTCACGGCATCTGGCAGCGGTGCACGCAGTTGCCACATAGGCAGCAGCTCCAGCTCGCGCAGCATGTCTTCGCGGCTCAGCGCCATGCGGTATCCTCGCTCGCCATCACAAGGCCATGCCCATCAGGATGGCGTCTTCGCGGCCGGTTGTGGCCGGGTAGTAGTTGCGGCGTATGCCCATCTCGTTGAAGCCGGTGCGTTCATAGAGACGAATCGCAGGCAGGTTGGACTGACGCACTTCCAGAAACATATTGGCAGCACCCGCCTGTTTGGCCAGCTGCATCAGATGCTGCAGCAAGGCGTAACCACGTCCGGCAGCCTGATACTCTTTGGCGATGCTGATGTTGAGCAGATGGGCTTCGTCCAGCACCATCATCAACACCGCATAGCCGACGATGTTGTGCTGCTCTGCATAGATCCAGCAATCGTGGCCGGCCTGCATGGAGTCGGCAAAGTTGCCACGCGTCCACGGGTAGTCGTGCACCATGGCCTCGATACGCACCACGTCAGCGAGGTCGCGGGCTTGCATGCGCCGTACACTGAGCTGTTGTTGCGTGACCACGGTCATTTGGGCAGACCGCCCTGCAGGCGCTCACTGGTCTTCAATGCCACTTTGTTGCGGATATAAAGTGGTGCGGCCTGCGCAGCCAGCAAGCCCTGCCCGGCGGCGAATTGCGGCGCAGCCAGCTCCGCGATGGCCTGTGCCGACGGGTGACGCCCTGGCAGCACCTGACTCAACTGAGTGGCATAAGCGCCTTGCAGTGCATCCGCATAACTGTCCCAGCCACTCCCTGCGCCCACCCAGTCAGCGTCGGGCACAGCGGGCAGCACTTCGGGTGCATACAGTCCGGGCGCAAGCACCTCATGCCAGTCATTACCGTCACGCACATAGGCGGCATGGTAGACCTCACCCATGCGGGCATCCAGACAAGCGATGACACGATCAGCACTGCTGGCCTGCGCCAGTGCCAGCAAGGTACTCACGCCCACCACCGGCAGACCGGCACCAAAAGCCAGGCCCTGCGCCACACCGCAGGCGATGCGCAGACCGGTGAAGGAGCCGGGACCGGCGCCGAACGCGATGCCATCCAGCTGCTTAAGTTGCAGGCTGGCTTCATCCAGCAGTTCACGCACCAAGGGCAGGATACGCTGGGAATGGGTCTGACCGGCGTGCAGGTCGCGAACCAGCACCCGGCCATCCAGCCACAAGGCCAGCGACAGGTATTCCGTCGAGGTATCGAACGCGAGTAATCGCATGTGAAAAAACCGTAAGAATTGGAGAGTAGTTAAGCCGTGCCAGCAACATGAGGGCTGGCATCGCCAGCTTCATGCCTTTATTCGACGCCTATTTTGCCACGCATTGCCTTGGTCTGGGCACGCATCGTCTTGTCCTGACGTCGGCGTACACGCGAACCAAAGGTGGGCCGTGTGGCATGTCGCATGGCTGGTGGCCGTGCCACGCTGGCCACCAGCGCGTGCAACCGTGTGATCGCATCGGCCTTGTTGAGCTCCTGACTGCGGTGCTGCTGCGCCTTGATCACCAGCACGCCTTGGGCGGTGATGCGCCCATCACGCAGCGCCAGCAAACGCGCCTTGTGCGTTTCAGAAAGCGAAGACGCCGGGATATCGAAACGCAGATGGATGGCACTGGAAACCTTGTTCACATTCTGCCCACCCGCGCCCTGAGCGCGCATGGCGGTAAGCTGGTACTCACCTTCAGGAATGATCAGTTCGCCGTGCAAGGTGTCAGACGGGCGCATGGTCAGCGCTCCATTCACTGCCCCACGCTTTATGCTGCGCGAACTGTTCCAGCATGAAATCGATGAACACGCGCACCTTGAGCGGCACATAAGGTGTGTTCGGGTAGATCGCCCAGATCCAGCTGTCTTCGCCGCTAATGTCAGGCAGGATACGCACCAGGCGCCCGGCCTTGAGATCGTCATCGACGATGAAGCGCGCCATCAGGCTGATGCCCATACCGCCCAGTGCCGCCTGACGCAAGGTCTCGGCATTGTCGGAGCGCAGCACCGGCGTGATGGCCACCTGCGTCACCTTGAACGGGTTGCTACCGGACTCGCTCTTCAAACGCCAGTAATTGGGCGCCTTGAAGGTGCTGAACTGCAAGCTGGCGTGCTGACGCAATTCCGTCAGGCTGGCCGGTGCGCCATGCTGTTGCAGATAGTCTGGCGAACAGCACAGGATGCGCTGGTTATAGGCCAGCTTGCGGCCTATCAGGTCGCTGCTTTCCAGCGCCCCCACGCGCACGCCCAGGTCATAGCCTTCGCCGACGATGTCGGTGTACCAGTCACTCAGCGACAACTCCAGCATCACCTTGGGGTAGCGCCGCATGAACGTCGGCAGCAAGGGCGCCACATGCAGTTGCCCGAACATGGTGGGCAGCGCCACGCGTAATCGACCATTCGCTTCGTGGCCATAATCGGAAATGGCCGCCTGCGCCCGCCCCATGTGCGTCAACGCTTCTGTCACATGACTGAGGTAAAGTGTGCCAGCCTCGGTCAGCGACACATGCCGCGTTGAGCGCTGGAACAAGCGCGTCCCCAGACTGGCTTCCAGCCGCGAGATGCGGCGACTGAGCGCCGAGGCACTGATATCCAGATCCAGACTGGCGGCCGCGAAGCTGCGCTTTTGCGCAACGGCGACAAAGCTTTCCAGCGCGGTCAGCCGGTCTTCATTCGGGTGGTTTGTTTTGGTCATTGATGCATATTATGCAGCAATAAAATGCATCGGGGACAGCTTATCAAGCCCGTGTAAATCAGTGATGATGCACAAGTGCATTATTCTGCAACACCTGTGTCCAGTACGCTGCATCGCCAGTGTCCATGACACCCTGCCCATCACCTGCCTAGGGAGCATCCAGCATGACCACCTTGAACATCAATGGCGTTGACCAAGAACTCGACATCAGCGACGACATGCCCATTCTGTGGGCGATACGCGATATCGCCCAACTGACCGGCACCAAATTCGGCTGCGGCATGGCGCAATGCGGCGCCTGTACCGTGCATCTGGACGGCATGGCCATCCGCTCCTGCATCACGCCAGCGTCGGTGGCGGTCGGCAAAAAGATCACCACCATCGAGCACATCAGCCAGGACAAGGTCGGTCAGGCCGTACAAGCTGCCTGGAGCGAGATCGACGTGGTGCAATGTGGTTACTGCCAGTCAGGCCAGATCATGTCAGCCACCGCCCTGCTGGCCAGCAACCCCAAGCCCAGTGATGCGGACATCGACGCGGCCATGAGCGGCAACATCTGCCGCTGTGGTACCTATCCGCGTATCCGCGCCGCCATCCACCAAGCTGCCAGCAAACTGGCCTGAGGAACAACGCCATGAACGCTCCATTGAATATCTCCAGACGCCAGTTCATCAAGGCCACCGCCTTCATCGCCGGTGGTCTGGTCATCGCCTTCACCATCCCGCATGCCAAACGCTTTTTATTGCCGGGTAAAGAAGAGGCTGTAGCAGGTGCAGCCAAGCTGCCTGAACCCAACGCCTTCTTGCGCATAGGCACCGACAACAGCATCACCGTGCTGCTGGCCCACAGCGAAATGGGCCAGAGTATCTGGACCACGCTGCCCATGCTGATCGCGGAAGAGCTGGACGCCGACTGGGACAGCATCAAGGTCGAACATGCACCTGCCGCCCCCGCCTACATCCATACCGCTTACGGCCTGCAGATCACCGGCGGTTCGTCCACCACCTGGTCCGAATTCGACCGTTACCGCCAGGCTGGCGCGCTGACACGCACGCTGCTGCTCAGCGCGGCCGCAGAGCAGCTGGGCGTCCCGGTTGCAGCGCTTTCCACCGAGAAGGGCATGGTCATTCATGGCGATCAGCGCATCCCCTACGGCGAACTCGCCGAGGCTGCCAGCCAACTGGAAACCCCTACCGCTGTCACGCTGAAAGACCCCAAGGACTGGAAGATCATCGGCAAGGCCACCAAGCGCCTGGACGGCCCGGAAAAGATCAACGGTACGGCCAAGTTCGGCATGGACGTGCAGTTCGAAGGCCTGATGACCGCCATGGTGGCGCGTTCGCCCGTGTTCGGTGGTCAGGTCAAATCCTATGACGACAGCGCTGCACTCAAAGTCAAGGGCGTGCATAAAGTGGTGCAAGTGCCGACTGGCGTGGCCGTGATTGCAGACCATTACTGGGCTGCCAAGCAAGGCCGCGAAGCGCTCAAGGTGGAATGGGACCTGGGCCAGGCTGCCAGCATGGACAGCAAGACCCTGTTCGATGAATACCGCGCACTGGCCGCCAAGAAAGGCCTCACCGCTGCCCAGGCAGGCGACAATACCGCAGCGTTCGCTGCGGGCGGCAAGCTCATCGAAGCGGAATACCAGCTGCCCTTCCTCGCGCACTCGCCCATGGAACCGCTCAATTGCGCCATCCACATCAAGGATGACAGCTGTGAAGTGTGGACCGGCACGCAGATGCCTGGTAACGACCAGGCCGCCGTCGCCAAGGTCACCGGCCTCAAGGCCGAACAGATCACCATCCACACCCCCTTCCTGGGTGGCGGTTTCGGCCGCCGCGCCAACCCGGCGGCAGATTTTGTCACCGAGGCTGCTCATGTCGCCAAGGCGGCAGGCATGCCGGTGAAGACGGTGTGGAGCCGCGAAGATGACGTCAAAGGCGGCTTCTACCGCCCCATGTATTTGCACAAGGCACGCATCGCGCTAGGCGCAGACGGCATGCCAGCCGCCTGGGAACACCGCTGCGTGGGCCAATCCATCATGAAAGGCACGCCGTTCGAGGCCTTCATGATCAAGAACGGCGTGGATGCCACCTCGGTGGAGGGCATCGCCGATTCGGTCTACCTCAAGAACATACCCAACCACAAAGTGGAGCTGCACACCACCGAGTCCGTGGTGCGCGTATTGTGGTGGCGCTCGGTCGGCCACAGCCACACCGCGTTCGTGATGGAAAGCCTCATCGACGAGGCCGCGCATGCCAGCGGCAAGGACACACTGGAATACCGCCGCAGCCTGCTCAAGGGCCATCCTCGTCATTTGGCTGCGCTCAACCTCGCGGCTGAAAAAGCCAGCTGGGGCAGTACATTGCCAGCGGGCCGCTTCCGTGGCATCGCCGTGCATGAGTCGTTCGGCAGCTATGTCGCGCAAGTGGCGGAGATCTCGATAGAGGAAGGCGCTGTGAAAGTACACCGCGTGGTGTGCGCCATCGACTGTGGCCTGGTGGTCAACCCGGATTCGCTGGTGGCGCAGATGGAATCCTCCATCGCCTTCGGGCTGGGCGCAGCGCTGCAAAGCGAGATCAGCTTCAAGGCTGGCGAGGTGGAGCAATCCAACTTCCACAACTATCAGGTGCTGCGCATGAGCGCGATGCCGGTCGTGGAAGTGCACATCGTGCCCAGTACCGACAAGATGGGCGGCGCCGGTGAGCCGGGCGTGCCGCCTATCGCCCCGGCTGTGACCAATGCCATCTTTGCTGCCACCGGCAAACGCATCCGCAGCCTGCCCATCGGTAATCAACTGGCCGAGGCCTGAGTCCGCGATGCATTCGCTTGATCTGGAGGTGTTGCAACGTGCCAGCCAGTGGCTGGCACAGGGTCAGCGCGTGCATCTGTTCACGCTGATCCGCACCTGGGGCTCGGCGCCACGTCTACCAGGTGCCATCCTGGTGGTGCGTGAAGACGGCCATCTGCTGGGTTCGGTGTCCGGTGGCTGCATCGAGGACGACCTGGCCGACAAAGCCAAGCATGGCCAGCTGCCAGGCACACCCGCCATCATCGAATACGGCGTGAGCCGCGATGAAGCGCAGCGTTTCGGCATCCCGTGTGGGGGCCAGCTGCAGATCTTTGTTGAGCCTTTGCAACAGCCGCAACAACTGGCACCGATGATAGACGCGCTGCTCACGCGCAAGCTGCTGCGCCGCTCCATCCGTCTCAGCAATGGCGACATCCGCCTGGGCGAAGCATTGCCGGGCAGCCAGCCGGTGCTGGAAGGCGACTGGTTCCACAGTGTGTTCGGCCCGCAATGGCGGCTGCTCATCATCGGTGCCAACCAGCTCGGGGCCACCCTGGCCAGCATGGCACAGGCGCTGGATTTCGATGTGCTGATCTGCGACCCGCGAGAGGAGATGCGTGCCGAATGGCATGTAGAAGGCGCCACCTGGCTAGCCGGCATGCCGGACGATGTGGTGCTGGAACTGGCCCCCGATGCGCATACCGCCATCGTTGCCGTCACGCACGACCCCAAACTGGATGACATGGCCTTGCTGGAAGCGCTCAAGTGCGAGGCGTTTTATGTAGGCGCGCTGGGGTCGCGGCGTAATCAGGAAAAACGTCAGGAACGCCTGCGCCTGTTCGAGCTCACCGAAACCGAGATCAGCCGTTTACGCGGCCCGGTCGGCCTGCCCATCGGCAGCCGCACCCCGGCCGAGATCGCCGTGGCCATTCTGGCAGAGCTGATCCAGCTGCGTGCGCAGCAACGTGATGCCGCCAGCGCATCGGCGCAGTGTACGGCGCGCTTTGAACACGCCTGCGGGCAAGCCAGCGAAACACTACTGCAAGGCCGCGCCTGCAATATCTGACGCAGCCTTAGGTGCGCCTGCCAGACTTGGTCAGGGCTGTACCGGCCTGAGCGCCAGCAAGGCCGCAGGGGTATCCACATCCTGCAGGATGCCAGCATCGTTGACCGTGATCACCTGCACCTGGTCTGCATGCAGTTTCAGCAGTGAGCGTGCGCCCACATCGCCATGCAGCGCCATCAACTCAGCTGCATAGCGTACCGAAAAGCCCACCGGGTGCCCGCGTTGTGCCCGGCCTGCCTCAACAGACGCCTCAATAGATGCATAGACTGCATCGTCATGCTGCGGCACCACCACACTCGCCCCGGCCTGCAAGGCATCGCGTACCGCCGCGATACTGGCAGGTTGTATGCACGGCATGTCCGCCAAGGCGATGACGAAGCTGGCGGGTGCCGCCATCGCCATGATCTGCCGCACAGCGCTGGCCAGACTGTCTGCCATGCCCTGTGCCTCTGGTGCACAGCACAGCACCTGCATGCCTGCGCCCCTCAGTAACTCGGCAAGCCGGGTGTTTTCCGGTCGCACGATGGCATAGCTGAGCGGCAAGGCTGCCAGCAAATTACGTGCTGCCGCCACGGCAAGCACCTGTCCGTCCGGCAGCGATTGCCGCAGTTTATCTGCCTCGCCGAAACGCCGCGAGAACCCGGCCGCGAGCAGGATGCCGACTGGAGCTGGCACCGTCACCAGACCGCTTTCAGGCAAAGCGTGCGTAGGGCAGGCCGGCATCGGCACGGCTGTTCAGCGCGATGGAAGACCAATCCTGATCGGCGCGCCCCTCTGCCATGGCAGCCAGAAAACGCTGCTGCACCACGCTCAGGAACGGCATCGGCGTCTCGCTCTTCAAGGCCACACTCTGGATCAGGTTCATGTCCTTGAAGCCCAGCGACAGCTTGAAGCCGGGTTCATAATCCTGCGTGAGGATCAGGCTGCTGTAACGCTGATACATGGGGCAGGCAAAGATGGTGCTGGTCAGCATACCCAGTACCGCTTCCGGCGCGATGCCATTCTTTTCAGCCAGTGTGGCCACCTCGGCCATCACTTCCACACAGGAGGCGATCATGAAATTGCCGCTCAGCTTGACGATGTTGGCGGCACCGGCATCCTCGCCAAAGCTGAAGATGCCCTGACTCATGGCTTCCAGCACTGGCCGCACGCGTTCGATAGCTGCCACATCGCCGGAGGTGCAGATCCACAGCTTTTTGGTGGCCGCCATCTCGGGGCGACCGAACACCGGCGCCGCCAGATAATGTGCGCCCTGTGCAGTATGTGAAGCGGCAAGTTTGCGTGAGGTGTCCGGCGCCACGGTGCTCATGGACAAGTGGATGGCGCCGGACGCCAGGCCAGCCAGCACCCCGTCCTCACCCCCGGTGACACGCTCCAGTACCGCGTCGTTGGACAGCATGGTGATGAGCACATCGCTCGCCTCGGCTGCCGCTCTGGGCGTGCCGGCCTGCGTCGCTCCTTTGGCCAGCAAGGGCGCCACCTTGCCTGCACTGCGGTTGTACACGACAACCGGGAACCCTGCGGTCAGCAGCTTGCTCACCATACCCTCCCCCATCGCGCCCAGTCCGACAAACCCGACCTTTAACATATGCTTTTGCTCCATAGATCATTCACATCACCAGCACGGTGACGCATCAAGAACCCTGTCGATTATGCCGTAAACAGGCACACACCATTTACCTAAGGATAGCCCCATGCAAGCTCAAACCATCACCTTGGTTCAACATTCCTGGCAGCAGGTGGCGGGGATCGCCCCGCAAGCCGCCGCCCTGTTCTACCAAAACCTGTTCGAGGCCGACCCCTCACTCAAAACCCTGTTCAAAGGGGACATGACGGCGCAAGGCAAAAAACTCATGCACATGATAGGCGCCGCTGTAGGCAAACTGAATGAGCTGGACACACTGGTGCCTATCCTGCAACAGCTGGGGGCACGGCATGTGGCTTACGGGGTGGAGGACGTCCACTACCAGACTGTAGGCGGCGCGCTGCTCAAAACCTTGCAACAGGGCTTGGGTCCCGCCTTCACACCGGAAGTCAACGCCGCCTGGGCGGAAGTCTATGGCGTGATGGCGGATGTGATGATCACCTCTGCAGCGGCGGCAAAACAAACCGTTCGCTAAGACGCGGATGGCACAGACGATTTGCCAGCAAAACCAGCGCTGGCGAACAGCACCGCACCGATCACCAGCAGGCCGCCCAGCCATTGCGCGTGGTTGGGCGGATGCCCCTCGAATACCGCGATCAGCATGGACGCCACCGGCACCAGGTTCAGAAAGATGGCCGCCTGGGCCGCACCCAACTTGGCCACGCCCACGTTCCAGAACAGGTAGGCCAGCACACCACCACCCAGCGTCATGACCAGCAGCGCGCTGCCCGCATGCACACTGGGCACGATGAACGGTTTACCCGCCAGCACGGCCACGGCGGTCAGGGCCAAGGCACCCGCACTCATGATGGCTGCCGTGCTGGCGATGCCGCTCACATCGCTGGGCATGTGCTTGCGCAGCAACACGTTGTAGAACGCCCAGGCCAGGCTGGCGCCGAAGATATACACATCCCCGATGGCGGCATGCAGTGCCGCACCGCCCCCCAGCACCACCACACCCACACCGGCAAACCCGACCGGATAGGCCAGCAACTGCCGCGAGCTGGGCCGGTCGGACAACAACACATACGCCACGATACTGGTCAACAAGGGGTTGAGCGCCATGATCAGCGCGCCATTCACGGCTGAGGTGGTTTGCATGCCCAGGAAGAACAGCAGATTGAAGCCGAACACGCCCACCACACCCAGCAGCAGATACTGGCGTGCATAGCGCAGCGGGATGCGCTCACGCCGCCAGCACATGATCATCAGCATCACCGCAGCAGCCAGCAGGTAGCGCGTGGCACCCGCCACAAACGGGTGCATCTCGGCCACCACCGGTACGGCCAGGTTGAAATTGGCACCCCAGAACACGGCGGCGGTGATCACCATCAGATAGGTTGTGAAACGTTGCATGCAGACGACTCGTTATGCCGGGGTGAATAAAGCCAGATTATGGATGAAACCATAGTGGCATGGCACGGCGGATCGCGCTGGCAAGGATGCCCAGACACCCGACTGAGAAATCAGCCTCATGCTGTCCTAGGGCATCTAGCGGCTAGCGCGATGCCACGGTCAGCGTCACCAACCGCATCACCAGCGGACGCACGCCCATCACTCACAGGAAGGCCACCGGCATCGCCATCGAATAGGCATGCGCCACTTGTTTGAAGTAACCTGCACCAAGGCCAGTGTTGATCGCCACGATCACGCTGCTCATCAGCGCGGTCATGATGGCGGACATCATGTGCCTGGTAGTGGCGGGTTACGCTACGCTAACCCACCCTAGGTTAACAGCGCTCGCATCGTGATGACGTTCAAGTGAGGATGAGTGAGGATGGAAGTGCGCTCGTTTATCCTGATGAAGACGCAGACCACCTTACCCCGTCGTTCCCGCGCAGGCGGGAACCCAGACAAGTCTGTGAAACCGCGATATAAGGCTGTCAGCACGCAGCACCCAGCACCCAGGTGACAACGATGGGATGGGATCATCTGATATTGACCTTTCTGATCTGGGCCTACAGACAACACTTCCATCCTGCCAGTTTCCCACGTATGGATGATGGGCTGGAACTGGGCTACTGACATAAAGTCGGGTTCCATGCTAACGGCATAAGCGGTTTTATTGATTGCCAGGCACACCAAGGAGTTATAACATTGTGCAAACATTGTCAGCGAGTACATCCATGCGCACCCCCGTCCGCAAGATCGGCAATTCCAGAGGCATACTGATTCCAGCTGCGCTGTTGGCCGCCTGCGATATCGGCGACACGGTCGACATGCGCGTGGAGCAGCAGCGCATCATCCTAGAACCTGTCGCCCCCGAAAAACGCCAGGGCTGGTTCGATCATTACAACCCGGCCAAAGACAAAGATATGCTGCCTGAACTGCCTGACAGCACAGGCGATCAGGACGAGTGGGCATGGTAAGACGTGGCGAGGTCTACTGGGTGAATCTGGACCCGACCATAGGCACGGAGATCCGCAAAACACGTCCGGCACTGGTGGTTTCCCCCGATGACATGAATGCCGCACTGCCACGCGTGATCATTGCACCACTCACCAGCAAAGGCCAGGCACTAGGCTGCAGACCGGAATTGACTTTCGATGGCAAGCAGGCCCGGTTATTACTGGACCAGATACGTGCCATAGACAAACAGCGCTTGTGCGGAAAGCTGGGGGAAATCGAACTCTCGGTATGGCACCCGGTGCTGCTGGAGATGCTGGCCTGACAATTCAGACAAAAAGTTAGCCATCAAGTAGGGCGCAACAAGCGCAGCGCATTGCGCCGCATGCCCTCCATCACAGATGTCCAGGGCGATCCAATGCAAGGGCAAGCGTTTACACCCTTACGCTATACCGGATCGGGCTCCGCAAAGAACGCGTCCACATCCGCTTGCTGGCGCGTGCGCTTGAATGGCGGCAGGCTTTGCCAGATGCGTTTGCCATACGGTTTATCGACCAACCGCGGGTCGCAGATCATCAGCACGCCTCTGTCCTGTTCATCACGGATCAAGCGCCCGGCGCCCTGCTTGAGCGTGATGACCGCATACGGCAACTGGTATTCCATGAAGGCGTTGCGGCCTTCGGCATTCATCTTGTCGATGCGCGCCGCCAGCACCGGATCGTCCGGCGGGGCGAATGGCAGTTTGTCGATGATGACGGCTGACAGCGCTTCACCGCGCACGTCCACGCCCTCCCAGAAACTTTGCGACCCCACCAGCACCGCGTTGCCCAGCTTGCGGAAGCGTTCCAGCAATTCGGTACGCGAGCTGTCGCCCTGCAAGAGCAAGGGGTATTCCATGCCATTCACCGAGAACGCTTCCTTGAGCATGGCATGCACTTCACGCATGGCGCGCAGCGAGGTGCACAGCACGAAGGCACGGCCACGGCTGGCCTGCAGTACCGGCAAGGCTGCGGCGGCCACGGAAGCGGTATAGGCGCTGCTGTTCGGCTCCGGCATGCCCTTGGGCACATACAGCAAGGCCTGCTGCGCGTAGTCGAACGGGCTGGACCAGTAACCGGTCTCGGCTTGCTCCAGGCCCATCTGCGCCAGGTAATGACTGAAATCGCTTTTCACCGCCAGCGTGGCCGAGGTGAAGATCCAGGAACGTGGCTGTGCATTGAGCTGCTTGCCAAACCCCTCGGCGATGGACAGCGGCGTGGCATGCAGCTGCACCGATTGCGTGAACACTTCCACCCAGCGCACCAGGTTGCTGTTCTCGGCGGCATGCCAGCGTTGCAGTTGCTCGGCCAGCGCCAGCCCGCGCTGATAGCAGTTTTCCAGCGCCGGATCGCGCTCGGCCTGGGTTTCCAGCACGGCATTCAATTCGCCCAGCTTGTTCTGGATGTTGGCATAGGCATCATCAAAGCCCTTGATCGCCAGCGCCTTCTGCACCGGCAAGCGCGTGCCTTCGTAGGCGAAGATCAGCCGGAAATCGCGCACGGCTTTTTCCAGCGCAGCAGTGGCCTCGGGCAGCGCCAGACAATCCTTGGCGGTGGTGATGAACTCGGCATGCGCGTCACGCGCCAAATCCATCACCAGCGTGGTGGAGACATCCTCCCCAAAGAACAGCCCGGCCACTTCCGGCAACTGGTGTGCCTCATCGAAGATGACCGTGTTGGCGGAAGGCAGCAGCTCGGCCACGCCTTCGTCGCGCAACATCACATCGGCAAAGAACAGATGGTGGTTGACCACCACCACATCGGCAGCCAGCGCGCGTTTGCGCGCCTCCATCACGAAACATTCCTTGTAAAAAGCGCACTCCTGCCCCATGCAGTTATCGCGTGTGGAGGTCACCGACGGCCAGATGGTGGCCGACTCCGGCACATCCACCAGCTCGGCCTTGTCACCCGTACTGCTGTGCTCGGCGAAGGCGACGATCTTGTGTATGTATTGCGCATCGTCACGCGACAGAAAACGCCCCTCGTTCTGGGCGCGCTGCAAATGAAAGTGGCACACATAATTGGCGCGCCCCTTCAGCATGGAGACGGTCACCGGCACCTTGAGCGCATCGCGCACCGCCGGCAGGTCGCGGTTGAACAGCTGATCCTGCAGGGTTTTGGTGCCGGTGGAGACGATGACCTTGCCGCCAGACAGCAGCGCAGGGATCAGGTAAGCGAAGGTCTTGCCTGTGCCGGTGCCCGCCTCGGCCACCAACTGCGTGCCCTGCTTGATGGCCGCCTCGATGGCCTGCGCCATCTCCAGCTGCTGGGTGCGCATGCGATAACCGGGGATGGTGTCCGCCAGCGGGCCGTCATCACCGAACACCAGATCGAGATCAGCCATCGCCTAACGCCCCAGCCGGTCCAGCGGACTGATCACACCGCGCCCGCCTTTGTTCAACACATGGGTATAGATCATGGTGGTGCTCACATCTGAATGGCCCAGCAGCTCTTGCACTGTGCGAATGTCGTAGCCACCTTCCAGCAGGTGGGTGGCAAAGGAATGGCGCAAGGTATGCGGGGTGGCGGGCTTATGAATACAGGCCGGATAAACTGCTTTTTTCATTGCGTGTTGCACGGTCTTATCATCAAGGTGTTGGCGCCGGATGACCCCGCTGCGTGGGTCGACCGAACGTGAATCCGAAGGGAACACATATTGCCACGCCCAGGATTTTCCGGCACCTGGATATTTGCGATCTAGCGCCATCGGCATAAATGTCTCACCATAGCCTGCCTGCAAATCCCGCTGATGCAATCGCTCCGCCTTTAACATCTGCTGACGTAGCGGTGAAACGGGCGCTTTTAGCCTGATTCTGTGCACTGGCAAAAACCGTGCGTTCTACCGCCAGATAACTCAAAAAACCTTCCACATGCTCAGCCCCTAACTTTCGGGGGTGTTGCATCTGATGATATCTGATGTATCGTTTAATCCATTCGAGGTATGTCTGCTCGGTGCGCAGACTATAGTGATTTACCCGCAGGCAAGAGATCACCTGATCAAGCAGTTTTGGCGGCTGAGATTGTGATGATGTATCTTCCATGTTGACATGCTTGTTTGTGGGGCATTTAAAAACGATAAAGGCATGATTAAATGAAAAAATCACAACATGAATCCAGTTTATCCACCAGACCCACTAAATTATTAGATCGTTAGTTGGTGTCTAATTTACGTTAGCCCTTTCAATATGGAGCACATTTATCCCGACATGGATTGGAACATCTCACGGAGCCACGACAAAAGTTTGGCTCCAAGGTGTCCCCATGCAAATGTGCATAGATGTCCGCGCTACTACCAGAGCTACTCGCTTCTTGGCGAGTCTGGCATCACCACGGCACTCACACCCGAGACTGATACCGCGCTACTTGCAAAATGGAAGAAAACCGATTTGTGGCCTGCTCTTGCAGAGCACGCCACGTCGATCAGTGGCAGCAATGGAAAGAAAAGTCACTTCTCGAACTTTTGCCCCGAAGTTGCATTCGATACCTTTGGCTTGTTCGCCTCGTCACTTTGTCGCTACGCCGATGAAATTGATCGGGCAAACGCCGAGAGCTGGCTGGTCGGGAACGGTCGCGCTTTCGCCAAGGACTGGCGCTGGGATTGGGCATCGTTAAATCCCATGCACTACTCCGAGTGTCCGTTGTATTCACAGCTCGCGGTCTCGCAGTCCATTGTGCCGGACTCTACGAAAGAAGAAATTGTTTCGATGAAACCCGGCGCTTTCGGGTTCAGCGTTGATCTGAAGAAACTAATTTCCAGGTTTTCTCGGTGGTGGCTTTCTCGTCATGGCTAGGGCTAACCCGGCAGTTGAGAGGGACTGCGCAAAAGCGCGCAGCCACTCACTTTTACGTTAGCCGTCAGATGAAGTTTTTTTCACGCGTCACCCAAGAGCTGAGCGCATGATCGAATCAACGTATTGGCGTCAGGAACTGCGCGCTGAGTTGGCGTGGCTAAAGAAGCATCGTAAATACCGTAGATGGTCGGAGAAGCAGCTTGTGCTGTATGAGCGCCGCCTGATGCTGGTGGCGTTCCAGGTGCGCTCCCTGCTAGAGCAGCCGAAAGTGAACGATCGTGCTCAGAATACGCGAATGCCGGTAGTTCGATTCAAGAAAATTGGACTTAAGCCTTTCACATATATGGGCTCAGGGTTCCCGGAAGACCGATTTGACCTTGCCAATCCGGAGTCGTCAGAACTTGGCGTCCTCGATGTCTGCAATCAGCTCATCCACTATTATTGGATGCAAACGTGGCCTGAAGGAACGGCATTCAAAGCTATGCTGGTATTCTCAGATTACATGCGCCACAAGTGGGCCTATGAGTTCCTGATTGAAGACCTCTTGAGTCTATTCAGCGTCTTCGCCAATGACTCATCGGCAGTCACCGAAATGCAGCTCCATTGGAACGAGAAAAAGCAAGATTACGTGGCTTGCTATGCTCGTTGAGATGACGGCTAACAATTCATTCAAGTCGACCACCACTTCGTGGTGGCGACTTAATTCAGGCGTTGGACGTCAAAGAAGGTGAGTCGGCTTTTCCCAATTTCTTCGGAGGGCTTATGAAAAGAGTGGCTATAGCAGTGGTGGCCTTTTGCTTCATTGGACAATGCTGGGCAGACTGCCTACAAACGGCGGGGGATTTTGCCGTTCGCATATGCGGCGAAATTCAGAGAGAGGGACGCAGCTCCATAGTTGAAGGCAACGGAGAGCTAAAAGCTTCGGTCTCGGGGATAGTTCGCAAAGCACTTGGAGAAGCGGGAGGCTCGTTCTCCGGAAAAGCGGTTAGTGATGCATATGAGAATGTGCTGAGAAAAGATTTAGGAAGAGAGTTGTTTGATGTCAGGCAGTGCCGGCAAAAAATGGCACTAGTCGGCACCGAGCAGGCATGCAAATCCTATCCAAGCAAGCCGACATCTGATAACAAACAAGGCTTGCTAGGTGGAACAAGCATCAAACTATTCACGGAGAGAAAATCTCTTGAAGGGCAGTTGTCTAGGCTAGGGAAAGCATGCAACTGGAGCATTAACGAACAGGGTTCTGCCGTTTGCTCAACATCCGTCATGTGGATGGACATTCCCGCATCCATGTCTGCAAACTTCCAAGGTGATCTACTCAGCACCCTCGTCATCTCGTCCTACTTTTCTTCGGGTACACAACGCAACGGAAATAAATATGGCCCGAGAGAGTCATCGAGCGGAGATAAAGCCTCCGTAGATAGATACTGCTCTGACCCTGTCAGGCAGCAGCTCGTATCGTCATACGTAAAAAAATACGGAGCGCCTATCAGCCCTCCAGAAAAGATCAACCAACGTCTTGCAGCTAGCTTGTTCAAAGATTGGTGCGAGGGTCGCACATATCGGAGCTGCACAGCTGACGGGGTGTCTGGTCACGAGGCTTATGTATTTCGGGCTGGTGACGATACCTTGGCTCAAGTCCGATTCGAAAGCCAAACTGGTTCCCGCAGCCTAGAAACGTATAGCGATTCCATCGGCGAAGCGCAATGGCAGAGCTGCCGTTTCACTGTTGTATTCCTTTCGGCATGAATGACGTCCAACAAGTGCATCCAGCCGACGTATTTTCCTCCGCTTCGCTGCGGCAAATCCGCGGCTGATGCTTGGCGTTAGCAGGAGGAAAACTATGAGTTTTGAGAACAGACACACCGATGACCTAGTGCGGCTAGCCGTTGCTGGAGGAGGGTTTACGCTTTCCGCAGCAAATAGGCACACAAATGACTTGGTGCGTATTGCAGTCGCTGGCAGCGGCAAAGCAGCGCGCATCACTTTCACGGACATGGCCAACCGACACATAGAAGACCTCGTCCGCATCGCAGTCGCCGACCAAGGATGCGTTGTTCTTGAAGGTTAGTCTCCTGTTAACAAGCGGTTCAAGCCGACCGCCGCGAAAAGCCGCGGCGTCGGCTTAACCTAGGCGTTAGCCCTTTTCACTTATCAACAGGAGGTTTCAATGGCATTAATTACAGAAAGCAGACTTCGCACCGCTTTCCCAAAGTGCAAAAGCCCCGACGCATGGGTTAGTGCGCTTTTACCAGCGCTCGACAAGTACAACATTTCTAGCAAGGCTCGCGTTGCCTCATTTTTGGGCCAGATCGCACATGAATCTGGTCAGTTTAATACTTTGGAGGAAAACCTCTTTTATTCCGCATCGCGATTAATGAAGGTGTGGCCAAAGCGATTCCCAACACAGGGATTTGCTCAACAGTACGAGAAAAATCCGACGAAGCTGGGAAATTATGTGTACGCCAACAGGATAGGCAATGGTGCAGAATCGTCGGGAGACGGTTACCGATTCAGGGGCCGTGGGCTTATACAACTCACCGGCCGTTCCAATTACGCATCCGCTTCCTCAGTTCTCGGCGTGGACCTTCTGAACAATCCTGATCTACTGCTGGACCCGAACGTTGCGGCAATGTCAGCGGCTTGGTTCTGGGCGTCGCGTGGCCTAAACGAACTGGCGGACGACAAAACGGACGACGACGATTTGGAAGATTTCACCACCATTACGAAGCGAATCAATGGGGGCACCGCAGGTCTTCAGGAGCGGTTCCAACTTTTTAAGGCTGCAGAGGCTGCTCTTGCATAGCGGTCTAACTACAGTTCCAGCCGACGGCCCCGCCTTCGGCGGGTCCGCGGCTGAACCTGAGCGTTAGAAGGAAATCTTCTCAATGCAATATCACACAAATACACATGGGCCCAGCGAGCCCGGGTTTAAAGCTGGGTTCATAAAAGCCATTTCAGAGGCAACAGCAAACGGAACGAATCAAGTTCTTTTACTCACGGACGGCCTTCAAAATCTTCAAGGAGTTATCAGCTCTGTTCTTGGTAAGGCTGCTGTAAAGACCTTCGAGAAAACAAGGGAAGCAACGACTGGTTCAGTAACCATTTATCTTGAAACTGAGCGCATAAAATCGATCTTTTCAAAAGGCGTTATCTTTGCACCATTTGTTTCATCAAATTTACTCGCAGTTGCCACCGCCGATTACCGAGCCACAGATATTGTTTATCTCCCTTGGGCGGAGAGCGAGTTACAAAGTTATGTTCAAAACAACCCTGCTTCAGTTCAGCTGTAAACCTTTCATTCGTTATAGCGAATCAGAACACATGCCCATCACGCCATTTCACTTCGGTCCAGGAGCATTGCTGCACGCTGTCGCGCCGAAGCATGTGAGCTTCATATCATTCTGTATGGCAAATGTGCTCATTGATTGCGAGTCGCTTTACAACCTCGTAAACCAGCAGCAACCCGTACATGCGTTCTTTCACACATACATCGGGGCCACGCTTGTGATCGCAGCCGTTGTTCTGCTATTTCTTGGTCTGCGTGGGTTCGCCTCACGGCTCTGGCTTCCCGATCTGCTTCGTTGGCGTGAACTCAGTTCAAAGCAGGTCGTCATGGGTGCAGCATTGGGCGCGTACTCGCACATCGTTCTAGACAGCGTTATGCACCACGACATTCAGCCGCTATCACCCTTCGCTTTAAGCAATGCACTGTTGGGCGCCGTCCCTCTGAGCACTCTGCACCTTGCTTGCTTGGCAGCCGGGGTGCTTGGCGTAGGGCTGGCCACCGTCAGGTGGTTTGTTGCAGGGGACGAAAACGCGCCCTAATCCTTCCATCGAGCGGATGCCTGTAAGCGCCGCTTACCTTCAACGTTGGGCTTCAAGGGAGAGATTCAGTGCTTAATAAATTGCGGCAGACTATTTATGGCAAAGGTGCGGAGGCCTACCAAACAGCGACGGCTCGTCGGCTGTATGCCCTCTCTTTATTGAAGCTGGCAGATAAATTCTTCTGGGCTCCACTTGCAGTTTTAGTAGCCACCGCATTCACAGTTCAGCTAGATGCACTCGCAGCACAACTCTTCATTGCCGTAGTGCTATGTGTCACTGCTCTGTTTCTGCGTGACCAAGGCCTGAAGATTATTGACGCAATTCCGAAGAAGGCAAAAAAGGCACAAAGCACAGCGCGACTTAAGTCTGCATCTGCACGCAAAAAAAGCAATGCCGAAAAGGTAGATCCGCAGCGGGCCCAACCAACGCCTCAAGCCGACGGCCCCGCCTCTGGCGGACCAACGGCTTAAGCTTGGCGTTAGTCATCATGAGCACGTTAGCTGCTAAAACCGCCGTGCTCCTGCTTGCAATTGTCAGCACGCAGGTTGCCGCTGAAGAGACCATAACGCTCTCTGGCCGCTTTGAGTATCGCACCGACCCCATCAGCCTCGACATCATCGGGAGGCAAGTCTGCTTCTTTCCTACCGAACATTCTGCCCATTTGGTGCCCCGCCCGAGGGGAGATAATCGGCTCCCTTGGTTCTGTTTCTCAAACTCTGCGGCTGCCGCAAAGATGCTCGGCTTTCGTCTTACAGTGTCAACCGACGCTTGTGGTGTTTCTGGTAGTGCCACATTGACCGTAAGCCATTATGTTGCATACCCTGAAGAGGGAGACGGCAATGACGTCGCCACATTAAACTTCGTCCAAAAGAAAACAAAACCTGAACCAATACCGTGCGAAATTGATGCCCTGCTGAACCGTAAGCTGCACGATAGAGGGTCTTGATGTTGTCTGTTTCGAAGAGCGAGGCTTTCTACAAGCTAATTGAATGGGTAATTGAAAGCACCTGTCGGTTCGTGCTGAAGATCGTATTCGGATTTTTTGGGCTAAGCCCCAATGGTAATGGGGTTGGATGCACTGGCTGGTTTTATTGTTTTTGTGGGCTTGTTGTTGTTTCTGGTTGCATTAACAACTGGCCGCTTCATGGAAAAGCATAAGCAATGAGCACATGTAGCTACTGGCCCAGCGCTCAAATCGTGCCTATGCAGCACCTGGAACACGGGCATAGCGGGCATTTGCTCGTAAAGGCAAATCGGGGCAATCACGATATTGAATCAATCCATTTGGATATGAAACCTAGCCACCTCCACGCTCACCCCCACTTTCAGCATCACCGCCCCAATGTTCAATTCAAGAATCCGCCTGCACCATGCCTGACTCTTTTGCGCCAAGGTTATGTGCCAAGTGTGGAGCCCCCATGGTATTACGCACCTCGAAGAAGGGCTCCAACGCAGGAAAACAATTCTGGGGCTGCTCGGGCTTTCCCAAATGCCGCCAGGTTCAGCTTGTTTACTAGGCCGGTTTGAAGAACAAGCCACGCCAGATTCGATAAAGAATTGAGCCTGGGCAGGATGATAATATCCATTGTCGGGCTTATTATCGTGCCTGATTCTGTTTTTTGCTTAACGACAAATAGCATAGGCTGCGATTGATGAAGTTATCGAACTATTCTGATGGACGCGACAACAACTTCAATCTTGTTCGGGCTGTCGCCGCCCTTGCAGTGCTGATCACACACAGCTTTGCACTCGCAATTGGCTCCGGTGACGCAGAGCCTTTCAAAGCAAATTTGGGCATGACCATAGGCTCAATAGCGGTCGATATATTCTTCATCACCAGCGGCTTTCTGGTCACATCCAGCCTATTGAACCGACAAAGCATCGTTGAATTTATCCGGGCCAGAGCATTACGAATATTCCCCGCGCTGCTGGTGATGCTGTTCCTGACCGTGTTTGTACTCGGCGTGATTTTTACTTCTTTACCGATTTCCGATTATTTTTCATCAACCAAGACTTATGTTTACCTTGCCAAATGCGCAACCCTGTTTACAGGCGTGACGTATCACCTACCTGGCGTATTTGAGGACAATCCATACAAAAACACGGTGAATGGATCACTTTGGACTTTACCCAAAGAGGTCCGCATGTACGCCATTCTTGCCCTGGTCTGGCTTGGGCTTCGATTTAGCTCAAGGTCACGATCAACCTTGTTCCAGATCATCGTTGTGATATTTTGCTTGTCGTCCGGCATCTACATACTGGCCGAGCACTTCTTTCTTGATTCTGTGAGCCGTTCTGCAAAACTGTTTTTCATGTTTTTTACCGGTTCGGCTTTCTATGTTTTAAGGGAGCACATCGCGCTAAGAGCTTGGCTGTTCTGGTCTTGCGTCATCGCACTGTCAGCCGCCACCCTCAACAAAGATGTTTTCTTCATTGTGTATGTGTTGACCATTGCCTACATCCTGTTTTCTCTGGCGTATGTCCCGTCCGGCATGTTTATCTGGCGTATGTCCCGTCCGGCATGGTCCGCCGATACAACAAACTGGGTGACTACTCTTACGGCATTTATATTTATGCCTTTCCCGTACAGCAGGCGACGGCCGCCTTGATGCCTGGGGTTACTGTGCCGCAAATGATCTGGATTTCAGCAAGCGTCACCTTGTTGTTTGCGACCCTTTCATGGCATGTTTTGGAGAAACGCTGCATCAATCTCAAAACGCGTTATGTCCGAAATGAAAAACCGAGTCAGTGATGATGTTGATGCAAGTCACTCAAAAATTGAGCTTTTATTAAACCCACTGGCCATGTCACAGGATTGAAATGGTTATGCCAAGAACGTTAGCCATGATGCCTATTGCCTACCTGATCTTGATGCTGGTTATGGCAGCGATTCCAGAAGCGTTTGCGTCGGGGAACGTCGCCCCTAAGGCAATCGAAGTTGGCATAGCCGAATGCTCGGACAACAACCTCAATACGTTTATCTGTGCAAGAGAAATAGAACGAAAGGCACTCGCGGACCAGGGCAAACCGATTACTCGTTCTGGCGACACACTCAGCATTGCCATTCAAAACAACACAATCTCACTCGTGGACAACCACAAAGATGGCGTGGACAGCACCATCTTGTACAGCTATCTTGGATACGACCGGAAGTTGGATAGCCACATCCTGTACCTTCAATATTACGAAGGTGGTGCCTACATGGTCATCCATCATCACTCCGGGCATCAAGCGTTCACGTCCGGCTTTCCTTTGGCATCTCCCGATGGGAAACACTTCCTGTCACTTTCAGAAGACATGTTCGCTGGCTACAGCCCTAATAATGTTGAAGTCTGGCAGGTGGTGTCGGGCGAATTCAGCAGGGTCTCAAACTACAAACCTGAGTGGGGGCCGCGCAGTGCCCGTTGGGCAACTGCTGGGCGAGCGCTGGTTGAAAAGCAGTGCTATGCGCCAACGGAGAACAACCCTGCTGGCCTCAAGCCCTGTGGTGTTGCAAGGGTCGAGCGTTCAGGCTCTACATGGGTACTCATCGAATGATCATCGCCATATAGGCTATGTCTATCAACCTTGGCACTATGCGATCCGGGCATTTCCATACCAACTCAATCAGCGCGATCCGCTAAGTTTTCGCACAAAACTCCACCCCAAAAAACTGCTGACCCGCTCGCGTGTCTATCAGGCAGTCGGTACACTCCCCTGGTACCACCTCAATTCTGGAGATTGTTATGGCGGCAGGCACGATCCTTACAGTTCTAGCGAACATCCCCTGGGGCACCGTGGTTGATAATGCCCCCAAGGTGGCCGATGGTGCGGCCAAGCTGTGGAACACGGTGTCTCGCTGGAATAAAGCAGGCACGGCATCAGGCAGCCGCCCCAGCGCCACTGTCAGAACGGGGCTCTCGGACAACGCGTCCCTGGCCGCGCGGCTGCAATCTGCGGAGGAGAGCGTGCAGCACCTCAATCAGCAGATGCAGGCCTCCACGGCTTTGATCAAGGAACTGGCGGAGCAGAACACCTTGCTGGTGCGCCGTGTGGAGCTGCACAGGCAACGCCTGGTGCGGCTCACCATGATCTCAATCGGCGTGGGTAGCCTGCTGCTGGGGCTGAATCTCTACCTGTTGTTGCGTTAGCTTATTGTTGCGCTGGGCTGTTGTTGCAATAGTCCCTTGTGATTGTTGCCCGGCTTAACGGGCACGCTGAACCCTGCTGAAAGCCACCCATGCCTTACCGTGAAATCGCCAGCCTGCTGGCGATCGTGCTGACCTTTGTTGCGTTCTACCCTTATATCTGCGCCATCCGCACTGGTGCGGTGCGCCCGCACATCTTTTCCTGGTACATCTGGGCGGTGACCACCTTCATCGTGTTCTTTGCGCAGCTGAAAGGTGGCGCAGGTGTAGGGGCATGGCCGATCGGGGTGTCGGCGCTGGTGACGCTGTTCATCGCGGTGCTGGCTTACCGCCGACGTGCAGATGTCAGCATCACCCGGCTGGATTGGCTGTTCTTCGTGATGGCCTTATCCTCACTGCCGCTGTGGTTCTGGACCGAAGACCCGCGCTGGGCGGTAGTGATCCTCACCACGGTGGATCTGCTCGGCTTTGCGCCTACGGTGCGCAAGGCCTATGCCGATCCCTATTCAGAATCCATCGTGTTCTTCGGCTTGTTCACCGGGCGCAATCTCTGCGTCATACTGGCGCTGGAGCATTACTCGGTGACCACGGCAATGTTCCCGGTGGCCATCGGTACGGTGTGCGTGCTGATGATGGTGATGCTGGCGCTGCGGCGACGGCAGTTGCTGCGCTAGCTTGTGCTAAAACCAGCCAGCAATTTCAACTTCGTCATGCCTGTGTCACAGCAAGTGAATATGGTGCAGTTTAGATACAGCAAGGAGCGGGCGATGGCATCGAAAATCACATCATCAGGGATCAGCTCCCTGCTTGGTGGCATCATTTTCATCAGCGCGATCACGGTTCATGCAGAACCTGCTGTACGTGGTCCAGAGCAAGTACAAGACTGGCAGAAGACCGGACTAGCGTTTTTGCAAACGGCGGCAGCGCAACAAACCATCAATAAAACTGCAAAAAATATCATCCTGTTCGTGGGTGATGGCATGGGCCTGAGTACTGTCACTGCTGCGCGCATCCTGCAAGGGCAGCAACAGGGCAAACCTGGTGAAGAGAATCAGCTGGCTTTCGAGCGCTTCCCTTATCTAGCCTTATCCAAAACCTACAGCTGGGATCAGCAGACGCCGGACTCCGCGCCCACCATGACCGCGATAGTCACCGGCTACAAAGCGCGCGAAGGCATGTTGTCGGTGAACCATTTAACGGCACGCGCAGAATGCGACGCTGCCAAGATCAGTGCAAACAGCCTGCCTACGCTACTGGAGCAATCTGCACAGGCGGGGAAGGCTACCGGTATCGTCACGACGACGCGCATCACGCATGCCACGCCTGCCGCAAATTACGCACATACCGCGATGCGCGACTGGGAAGCCGATAGCGACCTGCCCCCAAGATGCGGGGTTAAGGATATCGCACGGCAATTGATCGAAGCATCACCCGCTGTTAGAAATTCGCTGAAAGTCGTACTGGGTGGTGGCAGAGCAAAGTTCATGCGTGTGGACCAACTCGATCCAGAATACCCAAACAAGCGCGGTGCCCGTAAAGATGGCCGTGATCTGCTCGCAGAGTGGCAAGCCCTACATCAGCAAGGTGTGTACGTCACCGACAACAAAGGATTCAAGGCCGCAGACTCAGCCCGATTTGATACCTTACTCGGGCTGTTCGAACCTTCGCACATGCAATATGAGGCTGATCGCTTAGCAGACAAGGCTGGCGAACCCTCATTGACTGAAATGACAGAAAAGGCCATCCAACGCCTGCAACGCTCACCCAAGGGCTATTTCCTGCAGATTGAGGCTGGCCGCATCGACCATGCCCATCATGCGGGTAATGCAAAACGCGCGCTGCTGGACACCATCATGCTATCCGATGCCGTAGCGAGAGCACGGGCCATGACCTCGGTTGAAGACACCTTGATCATCGTGACGGCGGACCATAGCCACACCCTGACATTGGCGGGATACCCGCACCGCGGCAACCCTATCCTGGGCGTGGTAAAGGATGTGCCTGAACAGGATGGCGCGCCCGTCAGCGAGAGCAAGGATGAACTTGGCCTCAACTACACCACACTGGGTTACGCCAACGGGCCAGGTGCACAACATCCTCGGCATGCCATTACAGCAGCAGACAGCGAAGATGTGGAATACCAGCAAGCCGCGCTGGTGCCCCTGAAATCAGAGACCCATGGCGGCGAGGATGTCGCCATCTTTGCCAGCGGGCCACAAGCCCATCTGTTCCGCGGCGTGATGGAGCAGAACTGGATCTACTACGTGATGCGCCACGCCTTCGGCTTCTAGCCCGTCAGCACCAGTCCGGGCTGGGCAGCTCGTGGAACACCTGCTTCAGCCCTTCCGCCCAGCCCTTGCGCACCGTGGTGTAATAGGGGTCGGTGTCGGTGATGCGCTGCTTGCAGTTGGCGTGAAAACTGTCGGTGCGGTACAGCAGCAGATCGATGGGTGCGGCCACGGACACATTGCTGCGTATGGTGGAATCGAACGAGATCAGCACGCATTTCACCACGTCCATCATCTCGCTGTTGTAGCGCACCACACGGTCCACGATGGGCTTGCCGTACTTGGTCTCGCCGATCTGGAAATATGGCGTCTCGGCACAGCTCTCGATGAAATTGCCCGCCGAGTAGATATTGAACAGGCGCGGCTTCTCGCCCTTGATCTGCCCGCCCAGCAGGATGCTGGCATTGAAATCGGTGTGATGGTTCTTGAGGTGCTCGGCATCATGTTCAAATACAGCACGCAACTCACTGCCCACCAGATTGGCCACCTCGAACAGGCTGGTGGCATTGTGCAGATGCTTGCCACTGTCGTTCTTCACCGCTTCACGCAGGCGACTGATCACCGACTGGGTGATGGCCAGGTTGCCTGCCGTCAGCAGCGTGATCACGCGTTCACCCCTCACCTCGAACACATTCATCTTGGGGAAGGTGGCCACCTGGTCCACACCGGCGTTGGTGCGCGTGTCCGAAGCGAATACCAGGCCTTCATCCAGTAACAGGGCGATGCAATAGGTCATAATCAGGGCAGGCAGCAGAAAGTAACCCCTGAATCATACGTAGCGCCACGCTCAGCCACAATACGCCGGGGCAAATTTGGCATAAATCGTGCTGCTTGCACAGCGTCCATCCCATTCCACTCCAAGAACCCATAAGAACCCACATGGCCATCCGCGTCGCTCTGCATCACACCACCCGTTACGAATTCGACCGACTGGTCAATCTGTCGCCGCACGAGGTCAGACTGCGGCCTGCCGCGCATGCGCGGACGCCCATCCTGTCCTACTCGCTAAGCGTGACGCCGGAAGACCATTTCATCAACTGGCAGCAAGACCCTTACGGGAATTACATCGCGCGTTATGTATTCCCTGAAAAGGTGCGCACGCTCGAATTCACGGTCGATTTGGTGGCAGACATGACCGTGATCAACCCCTTTGATTTCTTTGTCGAAAAATATGCCGAGCAGTATCCGTTCAAGTACACCCCCCAGCTCAAGTTCGAACTTGGTGCATACCTGAAGCCGGAACCAGTCGGCCCGCTGTTGCAACACTGGCTGGCCGACACCAAAAAGGAGCTGGCGCGCAAAAAACTCAACATCACCGACTTTCTGGTGATGATGAACCAGCGCGTGCAGGGCGACATCGGCTATCTGGTGCGCATGGAGCCGGGCGTACAGACGCCGGAAGAGACACTGGCCAACCGTACCGGCTCCTGCCGTGACAGTGCCTGGCTGCTGGTACAGATCATGCGCCATTTCGGGCTGGCTGCGCGCTTTGTATCGGGCTATCTGATCCAGCTCACTGCCGACATCAAGGCACTGGACGGCCCGTCCGGCACGGAAGTGGATTTCACCGACCTGCATGCCTGGACCGAAGTGTATATCCCTGGCGCAGGCTGGATAGGCGTGGACCCGACCTCGGGCCTGATGGCGGGCGAAGGCCACATTCCGCTGGCCTGTACCGCCATGCCGTCTTCGGCGGCCCCGGTCACCGGCTACACCGATGTGGCCGAAGTCACCTTCCAGCACACCATGAAGATCACGCGCATCCATGAAGACCCGCGTGTGACCAAGCCATACAGCGAAGCCGACTGGGAAAAGATCGTCAAACTGGGTGACCAGGTGGACGTGGACCTGGTGAATCAGGATGTACGCCTGACGCAAGGCGGCGAGCCTACCTTTGTGTCCATCGACGACATGGACGGCCCGGAATGGAACACGCTGGCGCATGGCAAGATGAAGCGCGAGCTGGCAGGCAAGCTGGCGCTGCGCCTGAAACAGCAGTTCGCCCAGGGCGGCCTGCTGCATTACGGTCAGGGCAAGTGGTACCCCGGCGAGCCCTTGCCACGCTGGGCCATCAATATGTACTGGCGCCTGGATGGCAAACCCATCTGGGAAGATGCCAGCCTGTTCTCCGACGAGAGCAAGCCAGACCGGTACACCGCCAAACAGGCGGATAAATTCGCCAAAAACCTGGCCGAAGCGCTGGGCTTGCCCAGAGCCTGCCTGATCCCGGCGTATGAAGATGTGATCCAGCATGCGCAGGATGAAGAGCGCCTGCCGCTGAATATCGACCCGCTGCAGGCCGACCTGAAAGACAGCGAAGAACGCCGCCGTCTGGCGCGCCTGCTGGCCGAGGGCCTGGGCGCCACGGTGGGTTATGTGATCCCGATCAAGCCGCACGAGACCAGCCTGTCCACACACTGGCTCACCAGCAAGTGGCCGTTACGCCGCGAGCACCTGTATCTGCTGGCGGGCGATTCGCCCATGGGCCTGCGCCTGCCGCTGGCTTCGCTGCCCTGGGTGTTGCCCGAGGACATGGACCCGGAGTTTCCGCCCGACCCGTTCGCCGCCCAGGATGTGCTGCCGGACACCAGCAGCCGTCAGGTCACCCGCACCAAACTGAAGTCGCGGCCCAAGCCACGCGAAGTGATCCATACCGCGTTGTGCGTGCAGGTGCGTGCGGGACGCTTGTATGTGTTCATGCCGCCGATGACACGGCTGGAGGATTACCTGAATCTGGTGGCCAGTGTGGAAGCCACCGCCGCCAAACTCAAACTCAAACTGTGGCTGGAAGGCTATCCGCCACCGCGCGATGCACGCGTGCGTCAGCTCAGCGTCACGCCGGACCCCGGCGTGATCGAGGTCAACGTACAGCCTTCGGAAAGCTGGCAGGAGCTGGTGGCCAACACCACGTTTCTGTATGAAGAAGCTCGCCAGACGCGCCTGGGCACCGAGAAATTCATGCTGGACGGCCGCCATACCGGCACCGGTGGTGGCAACCATGCCACGCTGGGTGGCAAGACCCCGGCTGACAGCCCCATGCTGCGCCGCCCGGATCTGCTCAAAAGCCTGATCACCTACTGGCAGAACCACCCGGCGCTGTCCTACCTGTTCTCCGGCACCTTCATCGGCCCGACCAGCCAGGCACCGCGCGTGGACGAAGCGCGTGACGACAACCTGTATGAACTGGCCATCGCCTTCCAGCAGATGGACAAGGTGCTGCCCGAGACCAAGGAAAGCGAGCGCCCCTGGCTGGTGGACCGCCTGCTGCGCAACCTGCTGGTCGATCTCACCGGCAACACGCACCGTTCCGAATTCTCCATCGACAAGCTGTATTCACCGGATGGCCCGACCGGGCGTCTGGGCCTGGTGGAATTCCGCGCCTTCGAGATGCCACCGCATGCGCGCATGAGCCTGCTGCAGATGCTGCTGCTGCGCGCGCTGGTGGCGCGTTTCTGGCGCGAACCGTATCAGGGCAAGCTCATCCACTGGGGCACGGAACTGCATGACCGCTGGATGTTGCCGCATTTCGTGGCGCAGGACATCGCCGACGTGGTGAAAGACCTGCATGCGCATGGCTATGCTTTCGAGCAGCACTGGTTCGACCCTTTCGTGGAATTCCGCTTCCCGCGTTACGGCACGGTGGCTTATGAAGGCATCGAGCTGGAGCTGCGTCAGGCCATCGAGCCTTGGAACGTGCTGGGTGAAGAAGTCACCGGCGGTGGCACCGCGCGTTATGTGGATTCCTCGGTTGAACGCATGCAGCTGCGCGTGCGCGGCCTCACCGACCACCGCCATGTGGTGACCTGCAACGGCAGACCGTTGCCCTTGCAGCCGACCGGCACCGCAGGTGAATATGTGGCCGGGGTGCGCTTCCGTGCCTGGAGTCCCTGGTCGGCGCTGCACCCCACCATAGGCGTGCACGCACCGCTGGTGTTCGACCTGGTGGATACCTGGAGCCAGCGTGCCATCGGTGGTTGCAGCTACCATGTGACGCACCCGGGTGGACGCAGTTATTCCACCTTCCCGGTCAATGCCAACGAGGCCGAAGCACGCCGTTTCACGCGCTTCGTCGGCCACGGCCATACCCCGGGCGTGGCCAAACCACGCGCCGAAAACCGTAATCCTAAATTCCCGTTCACGCTCGACCTGAGGTGGGATGAAAGTTAATATGCTCCCCCTATGTCGCTATTACTAACGAGTTATCCACGCCAGCCTGATCGTCACGACGAATTGCTGACCGAAACGGGCGAACCCCGCCAGCACTGGCAGGCTTTGCTTGAGATGCTGGCCATGGAAGCGCCTGCCGAGATGCGCGAGCGTGCCGAATCGGTGCGCAGACAGGTACGCGAAAATGGCGTGACCTATAACGTCTATGCTGACACCAAGGGCCTGCAACGCCCCTGGGATCTGGACGTGCTGCCATTCATCCTGCCTCACGAGGAATGGGCGGGCATCGAGTCGGCCATCATCCAGCGCGCGCAGTTGCTGAACAGCATCCTGCTGGATGTATACGGCGAGCAGCAGTTACTGCAGCAGGAACAGCTGCCGCCTTCGCTGATCCACGGGCATGCCGGCTTTTTGCGACCCTGTCACGGCATCCGCCATCCGGACGACATCGCCCTGCATTTTTATGCCGTGGATCTGGCGCGTTCGCCTGACGGCAGCTGGTGGGTGGTGGCAGACCGCACACAAGCGCCATCGGGTGCCGGTTATGCGCTGGAGAACCGTACTGTCATCGCCAGCGTGTTCCCGGACCTGTTCCGCGACCTCAACATCCAGCGCCTGAGTGGCTTTTTCAACAGCCTGCGCGACAGCCTCAACCATTGGGGCCGTGAGTGTGCTCAGCGTCAATCGGCACTGGACGCCAGGATCGCGCCGCTCAGTGTAGGTGAACAACCACTCACCGTGCTGCTGACGCCAGGCCCGTACAACGAGACCTATCACGAACAATCCTATCTGGCGGGTTACCTGGGCTTTCCGCTGGTACAGGGCAACGACCTCACTGTACGCAATGGCGTGGTGTGGTTGAAGACCTTGTCCGGCCTGAAGCCGGTGCATGCCATCCTGCGCCGTCTGGATGACGACTTCTGTGATCCGCTGGAACTGAATGCCGACTCGGTGCTGGGCGTGGCCGGGCTGACCGATGCAGCACGGCGCGGCAATGTGCTGATCGCCAACAGTCTGGGCTCCAACCTGCTGCAATCCGGTGCCCTGCTGGGCTTTCTGCCCGGCCTGTGTGAGCGGCTGCTGGGTCAGCCCCTGCAGATGCCATCGGTCGCCACCTGGTGGTGCGGCGAACCGCTGGCGCTGCAATCGGTGATCGCCAATCTGGATACGCTGGTGATCAAGCCAGCCTTCCCGCAGATCCAGGAACGCCCGATCTTTGGTGCCGACCTGGATGCAGAGGCGCGCGCCGCGCTGATCGAGAAGCTGCGTCAGGCACCGCAGAACTATATCGCCCAGGAGATGGTAAACATCTCGCAGGCGCCGGTCTGGGACGGCCATGGCCAGCAGGTCAGCGCACGTGCCGTCGGCTTGCGCGTGTATGCCTGTGCCACCCCACAGGGCTATGTGGTGATGCCGGGCGGGCTGACCCGCGTGGCCACCGGCCTGGACAATCGCGTCATCACCATGCAGCGCGGTGGCACCAGCAAGGACACCTGGGTGACCGCGCCGCACAGCATGGCCTACCGCAGCCTGATCCGCCACACCACCTCCAGCCGCGACCTGGTACGCAGCGATGCGTTCCTGTCCAGCCGCATGGTGGAGAACCTGTTCTGGTTCGGGCGCTACGCCGTGCGCAACCACCATATCGCGCGCCTGCTACGCACCGCCATCCATTACCTGCTGGAGTTTTCACCGGAACACCGTGCGGTGGAATGGCCCACGGTGCAGCAACTGTGTGTGTGGTATGGCCTGATGCCGCCCGACGAAGAAGACGATCTGGGCCACGCCATCCCCACCACGCTCAGCGACGAGGACATCGAAGCGCTGCTGGTGGCGGCGGTGTATGACAGCGGTGCCAATACACTGGCCAGCAATGTGCAGCACTTCTTCCATTTGGCCTTCAAGCTGCGCGAGCGCTTGTCGGACGACAACTGGCGCATGATCAACCAGATGTCGCAGCGCTTCGGGCAAGGTCATGCCGAGCCCACGCTGTCGGATGCGCTGGAGCAGCTGGACGAGACCACGCTGGGGCTGGTGACACTGGCCGGCTTCACGCTGGATGGCATGACGCGCGACCACGGCTGGCGCTTCCTGTCCATCGGCCGCCGCATCGAGCGGCTGCAATTCCTGTGCATCCTGCTGCTGCGCGCCCTGGCCATGCCGGTACAGGCCAATCTGGACTGGCTGCTGGAGCTGACCGACAGCATCGTCACTTACCGTGCGCGTTACAGTGCGCAACCCGAATGGCTACCGGTGCTGGACCTGCTGTTGATGGACGAGAACAACCCGAATGCCATGGTGTTCCAGCTCAAAGGCCTGGCCAAATACCTGGGCCAGATCGGCGCCACCTATAGCAGCGGCGGCGAAGCCGAACGCATCAGCGAACTGCTCACCCAGTTGCGCGGCTTTGATCCGGATGCCACCCTGTGCCAGGGCAACATCCAGCTCATCAACTGGCTCAACGCCACCTACCAGGCCAGCCTCCAGGTGTCCAACCAGCTCAACCTGCGCTTCTTCAGCTATTCGGGACGCTAGCAGACCATGACCACGCTACCCAGCAGCAAACCGACCATGCCGCCATTGCGCTACCACGTTCAGCATGTCACCGAATATGACTACGATCATACGGTGACGCTGTCGCAGCAACTGCTGCACCTGACGCCGCGTGATAGCGCGTATCAGCAATGCCTGTATCACCAGATCCGCATCTCCCCGGCCCCCAGTGAATCAGCCGAGCATGCGGATTTCTTTGGTAACCAGTCACGCTGTTTTGCTATCTATGCGCCCCACGAAGCGCTGCGTGTCAGCGCCGAATTCAGCGTGCAGCTCAGCGCGCGCCCCACCATGGACAGTTTGCCAGCCAGCACGCCATGGACCGTGTTGCGCGATATGTTGCAAGAGCAGGCCAGCCAGCATCTGGAGGCCTGCGCCTACCTGTACGGCTCCCCCAAAGTGCCCTGCTCACCCGCGCTGGCGGACTATGCCAGCCTGGCCTTCACGCCGGACCGGCCGATACTGGACGCCAGCCTGGCACTGACGCAGCAGATCTACCATGATTTTGAATACGACGCCGATGCTACCGATGTCTCCACCCCACTGCATGAGGTGCTGCACAACAAGCGCGGCGTATGCCAGGATTTTGCCCACCTGATGGCAGGCTGCCTGCGTAGCCTGGGGCTGGCGTGCCGTTATGTCAGCGGCTACATCCTCACCAATCGTGATGCGGGCCAGCCCGCGCTGATCGGGGCCGATGCCTCGCATGCCTGGGTGTCGGTGTATTGCCCGCAATATGGCTGGGTGGATTTCGACCCCACCAATAATTGCCTGGTGCAGCATGAACACGTGACCATGGCCTGGGGACGTGACTACACCGATGTCAGCCCGATGCGTGGCGTGGTGCTGGGCGGCGGCGGCCAGCGACTCAAGGTCAGTGTCACGGTCACCGCCATCGGTGACCGTGCGCCGGCCGTGCAGCTGCCGCTGTGAATCTTTTTACTTTGTTGTAATCCGAGTTCATATGGACTATCGCCCACTTGGTTTGACCGACCTCAAGGTCTCCGCGCTGTGTCTGGGCACCATGACCTTTGGTGAACAGAACAGCGAAGCCGAAGCCCATGCGCAACTGGACTATGCGCGTGCGCACGGCATCAATTTCATCGACACCGCCGAGATGTACCCGGTGCCACCCAAGGCCAGCACCTTCACGCGCACCGAAAGCATCGTCGGCAACTGGTTGAAGCGTCAGCCCCGCGAGCAGATCGTGCTGGCCACCAAAGCGGCCGGCCCGCGCCGCAACATGCAATGGATACGCGGTGGCCCGCCCCATCTGGACCGTGCCAATCTGCGCGCAGCAGTGGATGGCTCGCTGCAGCGCCTGCAGACCGACTACATCGACCTGTATCAGCTGCATTGGCCGGAGCGCAATGTGCCCATGTTCGGCCAGTATCAATTCGACCCGGCAGCCGAGTTCGACGAGGCGGGTGAGCAAAGACCATGGGTGTCTATCCATGAGCAATTACAGACGCTGGACGAACTGGTGAAGGAAGGCAAGATCCGCCATTTCGGTGTGTCGAACGAGCACGCCTGGGGGGTGATGCAGTTCCTGCATGAAGCGGAGAAACACGGCCTGCCGCGTATCGCCAGCATCCAGAACTGCTACAACCTGATCAACCGTGGCTTTGAATTCAGTCTGGCCGAGATCAGCTACCGCGAGCAGGTCAGCCTGCTGGCCTACTCGCCGCTGGCGTTCGGGCATTTGAGCGGCAAATACCTGCCGGGTGGCGATGGCGAGGGCCGTGCCACGCTGTTCAAAGGCTTTGCGCAACGCTATGAAAAACCCAATGTCGCACCCGCCTGTGCGGCCTATGCCGAACTGGCAGCGGAGATCGGCATGCAGCCAGCCGAGCTGGCGCTGTCGTTCGTATACCAGCGCTGGTTCGTGACCAGCACCATCATAGGCGCCACCAGCATGAAGCAACTGCAGCAGAACATCGCCGCCTGGGACAAACCCTTGTCAAAAGAAGTACTGCAGGCCATCGAGGCCTTGCACCTCCGCTACATGAACCCGGCACCTTGATACAAACAAAAACGCCAGCTGACTTAGCTGGCGTTTTTTGTGGCTTGGTCAGCGCTGGCTGACCGGTATCTGTCTAGCGACTTATTTGCTGGCCAGCGCCTGTGCTTCCAGCACGCCTTCTTCCATGCCGGCCGCTTCGGTGAGTTTGGCGACATTGTCCTTGGTGAAAAAACCGTCGAAATCCCCATAACGCTGCACATACTCGATGATCAGGGAGGAATGCTCGGAGGCATTGGAGAAGATCTGCTTCAAGCCTTCTTCGCGTGAGCCGATCACGTCCAGCAGGAAGCCCTTGCCCTGCTCGGCGATGGATTTCACCACATACTCGATGTTCTCCATGCCGTCACGCTCGCCGTCCTTGACCGAGATGGCCACGTGATGCAAACGCGGACCGTAATTGCGCACAAAGGTCTCGGTCGGCGATGGCAGGTGTTCAAGGTGGTTCACGAAATACGGCGTGTTATTGGCGGTGAACACCTTGGCCGGGCTTTTCGATTCCGGGATGGGGTGCACACTCTTGGTGACGTTGGTGGAGGAGTTCTGGTCCCAGATATTGTAAGCACCCCAGAAGTAGTAACTCGACCAGGACAGGTATTCCAGGATGGCCACTTCACGGTTCTGGCTGTAGACGCGGGTGGCCAGGTGGTCCACCGGCAGCAGCAGATCGTCGATCTTGAGCTTTTCCTGGAGAACTTTGGCGGCCTCGTAGGCTTCCTGTACATCGTGACGGATCGTGCTCATGCCCAGGGCATACACGCGCAGTTCTTGCGGCTTGCGCTCCAGATAAGCGACGATGTTATGGGTGTAGGGTGAAGGCTTGCTGACCGCCAGATTGCCCGGCATCTCCAGCTTGCGGATCTCGTCCTGGCTGAAAAAGCGGAACTCGCGTTCCTGCTGCAGCTTGACCACGTCGTGCAGGCTGTCCACGCGCAGGATCTCGCCCATGTAGCGGCTGTTAGGCTTGCGCGCCCCCACCGGGTACACCTCGTTAAGGGCACGGAAGATGCCGCGCAGGTTGGGGTCTTTGACCTCGCGCACCAGCAGGTCGGGCGAATTAAGGTCGATGCGCAGGATATGCGTCCAGTGCGATTCGCTCTCCAGCGTGACCAGGTAGTGGTACGAGGTCATCAAGGCCAGCTCGGCGATGTACTGGATGGAATGGCCGGGGTCCACCGTGATCATGAGCGCGTCGATCTCGTGGATCATGCTGGTCAGGCCGATGCGGTCACGCTCTTCCAGCAAACGTACCAGATATTCTTCGAAGAACGGCGAGTTTTCCTTGTCGCCGTGGCGGACGTGGCCCAGCGAATTGATGGCCTGCGTGAGTAGATTCATGGTGCTGCCTATTGTTGCGATTGTTGCATTTGCTTGGGGCTGATACGTACGGAGGCATCCATGTGCTCCTTGCCACCACCGGAGCGCACACCGCTGACCGGGCAGGCTTCACGGTAATCCAGGCCCACGGCCAGACGCACATGCACACCATTGGTGAGGCAGCCGTTCGAGACATCGTAACTGCGCCAGCCCAGGCCATTGAGCCAGACATCGGCCCAGGCGTGGCTTTCCATGAGGCTGCCATCGGCCGTGAACAGATAACCGCTGACATAACGTGCGGGCATGCCCAGATGACGGCAGCAGCTCAGGAAGATATGCGCATGGTCCTGACACACGCCCTTGCCCTGAGCGAAAGCGCTGGCGGCCGTGGTATCCACCGCGGTACTGCCTTTCACATAAGGCACCTGCTCGACGATGCTGCGCATCATGTCTTCCACCCAGGCGGTGTTTTCACCTGAAACGTGGGCGGCGTAATCATTGGCAAAACGCTGCAAGGTCTGGTCAGCCTGCGTCAGCGGCGTGTCGCGCAGATAGATCTCCAGCGGCAGTCGGCTCTCGGTGCTGGTCTGTGGCAGACCGGTCTCCACCTCGCCAACGGCGACGATGCTGAGTTCGTGATGCGGACTGTCCAGCACCAGCGTATGCGCGATGTTGCCATGCGGGTCATCATAGCGATGCAAGTGTCCGTTGACGCGGATATCCCAGCGCTTGACGCGCTGACCGAAGCCATCGCGCGGAGTCAGGCGCAGCTGCTGGATGGTGTAGTTGACGCTTTCCGCATACTCGTAACGGGTGCGGTGTTCAATATTCAGTTCCATGCGTCGATTCTTAAGATTAGGCCGCTAGAGTCAGGCTGCTTGCGCGTTAAGGAAGCTGCGCTGGATCTCCAGCCCCAGGTTATTGTTGCCGACCACAAAATCTTCGAGGAACTCGTGCAAACCGCCCTGGAAGATCTCCTCCATGCGGCCATAACGCAGACGCGCATGCAGCTCGCCCGCCACACGCAGGCATTCACTGTTACGCCGCCCGGGCAACTGGTCAAGGATGGCCGTGATCTCGCTGAGGCAGGCGTGCAGTGAGCGCGGCATGTCCTGACGCAGCACCAGCAACTCGGCCACGCGCCAGGGTTCTATGCTGTCACTGAACACTTTCTGATAGGCCTGGAATGCAGACACGGAACGCAGCACCGCGCTCCATTCATAGTAATCCACCGCACCGCCGATCTCTTCATCATTGGGGAGCAGCAAATGATATTTCACGTCCAGCAGGCGTGCGGTGTTGTCGGCGCGTTCGATGAAGGTGCCCAGGCGCAGGAAGCGGAAGGCATCGTCATGCAGCATGGTGCCGAAACTGACGCCACGGAACAGGTGCGAGCGTGACTTCACCCAGTCGCAAAACTCATGCAGATGCCCTTCCAGCAGGCGCATGTCCTGGAATTGTGCGAACTCCAGCCACAGGCTGTTGATGTTCTCCCAGGTCTCGGACGAGATCGCGGCACGCACTGCACGGGCATTTTCGCGGGCACTGAGCAGCGCACTGTAGATGCTGGATGGGTTGCGCGGGTCCAGCGCCAGAAAGTGGATCACCTCGTTGGCCGTGATGGTGTCGTGCAAGTCCTCGTAGGCGGTGACGGCACCGGCGATCTCCAGGGCCGGGCCCCACAAAGCCGCTTCACTGGCAGCCGCATTGGGCACCAGCGACATGTTGTCGGTCACGTCCAGCACACGGGCCATGTTCTCGGCACGTTCAATGTAACGTGCCATCCAGTACAGGTGATCTGCGGTTCGACTAAGCAATTTCACCTCCTAATGTTGATACAGCGCGGAATGATGTAACGGGTACTGCCTGAGGCAGGGTGCCGGCAGACCCATACCTTGTTGCTGCGATGGCGCTAACTGTGGTTAAGCCAGGGTGATGCATGCCGGCATAGGCTGCCTTCATGACCGCAATCTTCATAACCGCAATGACAAGCAGCGACATCACCAGAAATACCATCATCAATTCAATACCCAGGTGTCCTTGGTGCCACCGCCCTGTGAGGAATTCACCACCAGCGAGCCTTCTTTCATGGCCACGCGGCACAAGGCACCGGGCACCATGCTGACCGACTTGCCGGACAGCACAAAAGGCCGCAGGTCTACATGGCGCGGTGCCAGCCCCTGCGCTACCAGCGTGGGGCAGGTGGACAGGGCCAGCGTAGGCTGGGCGATGTAATTGCTGGGGCAGGACAGGATGCGCAGACGGAACTCGTCCAGCTCCTTGCGGCTGGCAGCCGGTCCGACCAGCATGCCGTAACCGCCCGAGCCCTGCACTTCCTTGACCACCAGTTCGGCCAGATGGTCGAGCACGTATTGCAGCTCGTCCGGCTTGCTCAGCTGATAGGTCGGCACGTTATTGAGGATGGGCTCTTCGCCAAGATAGAAGCGGATCATGGCAGGCACATGAATATAAGTGGATTTGTCATCCGCCACGCCGGTACCGACCGCATTGGCCAGCGTCACGCCGCCGTTGCGGTAGACCGTCATCAGGCCGGGCACGCCCAGCATCGAATCCGGGTTGAAATTGAGTGGGTCGATAAACTCGTCGTCGATGCGGCGGTAGATCACATCGACACGCTTGGGGCCTTCGGTGGTGCGCATGTAAACGGCGTTGCCGCGCACGAACAGATCCTGTCCTTCCACCAGCTCCACGCCCATCTGCTGGGCGATGAAAGCATGTTCGAAGTAGGCGCTGTTATAGGCGCCTGGCGTCATCAGCACCACCGTGGGTTCCTGGATGCCAGGCTGGGCCACGGCGCGCAGGTTGTTGAGCAGCATGTGCGGGTAGTGTTCCACCGGGGCCACCGAGTATTTACGGAACAGCTCCGGGAACAAACGCATCATCATGCGCCGGTCTTCCAGCATGTAGGACACGCCGGACGGCGTGCGCAGGTTGTCTTCCAGCACATAGAACTGGTCTTCGCCGGTACGCACGATGTCGATGCCGGCGATGTGCGCATACACGCCACCCGGCACATTGACGCCTATCATCTCGGGCCGGTATTGCGGATGCGCGAGGATGGAGTTGGGTACCAGACCGGCACGCAGGATGTCCTGCGAGTGGTAGATGTCGTGCAGGAACATATTGAGCGCACGCACGCGCTGCATGGCCCCGTCCGACAACAGCTTCCACTCGCGTGCAGCCAGCAGTCGCGGCACTACATCGAACGGGATCAGCCGTTCCTTGCCTGCGGTCTCGCCATACACATTGAAGGTGATGCCAACCCGACGGAACAGCAGTTCGGCTTCCTGCCGCTTGCTTTCCAGTTGTTCTGGCGGTGTATTACTCAGCCAGTCAGCGTAGGCCGCGTAGATATCACGCGCCACGCCATCCACCAGCATTTCATCGAAAGGGAGTTTGACTTGCATGTTCATAACCAACTGTTGCAAGCCGTGTGCCAAGGCATGATCTGTTATGAATCATGGAGTTAAAATTCATCTAAACGGGCAAATGTAGAGAACGCACCGAGATGGGGCGTGCAGCTGGAGCATGATGTGTGCCTTGGTGCATGGCAGCTTCAATCACGCCCTGAACGCCAGATCGAGATCACCAGACCGATGCCGATCAGGAAAGCCAGGAAGAAGCCCATAAAACCGAATGCGGGCAGACCGAACAGCGTGGGGCCGCCCTTCACCGTCATGACGATGGAGGAGCCTACGATCAGCGCTGCACTGATCAGCGCCATGGTCAGCCGGTTGGTACTGTGGTCGAGCTGATGACCGAAATGGTCCAGGCGCTTCAGATCCAGATTGAGCTTGAGACGGCCACGTGCACCTGCCCGCAACAACTGCGAGATATCGCCGGGCAGGCCGCTGGCGGCACTCATGGCGCGCGTCAGGCCGCGTCTGCCGCGCTTGAGCAATGCGCCCGGACGGTAGCGGTCTATGATGATCTTTTTGACGATGGGCGTGAGGTGACCGACGATCTGGAAATCCGGGTCCAGCTGACGCCCCAGGCCTTCCAGCGTGACCAGCGCCTTGAACAGCATGGTGAGGTCAGGCGGCACCGCCAGCTGGTTCTCGCGCATGATACTGGTCAGATCATTGAGCAGCACACTGAAGCGCATGTGCTTGAGCGGCGCACTTTCGTAACTACTGATGAATTCGTCGATATCGGCACTGAGGCGGCTCTCGTCGATGTGCAGCTCTTCCTGGCCGCTATCGCCCGCCCACTGGATCAGGATCTCGCGCAGGGTCTCGATATCACGCGACACCAGCGCCGCCAGCATGTCGGCGATCTGGCCGCGGCGTTCCATGGTGACACGCCCCACCATGCCGCAATCGATGATGGCCAGCCGGTTGTCCTGCAGGAAGAAGATGTTGCCGGGATGTGGGTCGGCGTGGAAAAAGCCGTCGATGAGCACCATCTTGAGCACGGTGCTGGCCCCCAGGTCGGCCAGTCGCTTCAGGTCCAGCCCGGCGGCACTGGCGCGCTCCAGCTCGTTGGCCGGGATGCCGTCGATGTGGTCCATGACCAGGATGCGCTCGCTGGTGTAATCCCAGTGGATACGCGCAAAACTGACGTTGGGGTCGGTACTGAAATTTTGTGCGAAGCGTTCGGTGTTACGCCCCTCCATGGCCAGATCCAGCTCGCGCAGCAGAGATTTGGAGAATTGCGACACGATCTCGGTGGGACGGAAGCGCGCGGCTTCGGCGAACTCCAGTTCGATCAGGCGTGCCAGTTGCGCCAGCAGGCGCAGGTCGGCCTCGATACGGGCGGTGACATTGGGGCGACGGATCTTCACCACCACGCGCGTGCCATCATGCAGGCGCGCCAGATGGACTTGGGCGATGGAGGCTCCGGCGATGGGCACGGCTTCGAATTCGCGGAAGATGATAAACGGAGAGTTACCCAGCGCGGCTTCCAGATCCGGCATCAGCTCGCTGAGCGCTACAGGTGGTACCTGATCCTGCAGTTTGGCGAACTCGTCCACCCATTCCGGAGGGAAGATGTCCGGCCGCGTGGCCAACACCTGGCCGAGTTTTACAAAAGTAGGCCCCAGCTCCTGAAGCGCCAGACGTGCACGCACCGCCGAGGGCAGCGTCATCATCTCCTGTGAGGTTTTAGAACTGAGCGCCTTGCCGGTCCAGGCGATGATGCTGCCCTTGCCCAGACGACGTGCCACATCGCTCCAGCCGTAGCGCATGAGTATGCCGGCGATGGTGCGTAACCGTTTGAAATCCCGTAACAAGGCCAGCGTATTCCTGATCATGAATGCAGTTGCAACCTGTAGAAGTGGGTTCCTGTTGATTTTAACCCAGTACACAAACTATTCCGTCAAACAATTTGGTACAAATGCATTTACAAACCGAATCGCTATCTCTTAGAATCGTCCCATGATTCTCAACTCAGCTCGTTCACAATGGCTGTACAGCACCCTGCTAGCCGGGCTGTTGGCGCTGAGTCTGCCGTTCTCTGCCGCACAGGCTGACAACGTCGAGCTGTCCGTGCAGGCCTCCCCCGATGTGGAAAAGAGCTGGTCCGAAAAGACACAGGAAGTGTTGTTCAAGGCGCTTAGCCTGAGCGGCATACGCTATCGCTATGGCGGCACCTCACCCGACACCGGTTTCGATTGCAGCGGCTTTGTGCGCTATGTGTTCCAGCAGGCCGCCAGCCTGTCGCTGCCACATGGCGCGCGCTCCATCAGCCAGATGGGCGAGTTCGTCTCTAAAGAAGAGCTGCAGCCCGGTGATCTGGTGTTCTTCAATACCCTGCGCTCCGCGTTCTCGCATGTGGGCATCTACATCGGCGATAACCGCTTCATCCACGCGCCCAGCTCCGGCGGTGGCGTCAAGATCGTGGACATGAACGAACGCTACTGGGCCAACAGCTACAACGGCGCACGCCGCATCGAGCACGACAAATAAAGCAGCCGCGCCATAACTGAAACAAGGCAATAAAAATGGCACAAGCCGTGCGGGCTGTGCCATTTTTTGTTGCCTGCTATCAAAGCCGGGCTGTTACTTGTGGAACGCCGCCACGTCGCCCGGCTTGCGCAACATCTTGTCGACTTCACCGATGTGCAGCTCTTCCGCGTAGATCATCTCGCGTGCGTACTCTTCCAGCATCACGGACTCGCCTTCCACCAGCTTGAGCAGGTTGCGATAGCACTGCAATGAAGCGCTTTCATGCGCCAGCGACTCGCGCAGGATATCGCCGATGTCATGGTTATGGGTTTCCAGCAGCGGGCCTATGGCCAGGGATGGGTGCCCGCCCAGATGGGTGATCAGTTCGCCCGCCTTGTTGGCGTGGTCCAGCGACTCGGTGGCCTGACCGCGCAGCCAGGAAACGATGGGGATACGGTTATAGCCATACACCATCAGCGCATAATGGGTGTAACGCACCACCCCTGCCAGTTCCATCTCCAGTATGGTCTTCAGCGCGTCGATGATCGCTGAACTGCCCTCATCTGTGCTTTTGTCTTTCTTTGCCATGATGCCTCCTTAACGGTTGTAGGGTCGGGTCCTTGAACCCAGCGCCTGCAGTGTAGACCAGAATTTTCCATGCTGCAGAATTGCTAATAGTTCATATTAGCAATCGCACACGGCAGCAGCTCAAGCGCGGATGTGCTGCCGCGCGAACAGGCGTCCTTGCACATAATCCACGCCCATGCGCTGCGCCCAGTCGAAGTGTTCGCAGCTGGCCACCCCGTCCAGTATGGTCTGCACACCGATACGCCTGGCCGCACTCACCAGCCAGTCCAGTGTGGCTTCGGCCGCACGCGGATTCAGGCCCTGCAGGGCCTGACGGTTGAACTTGATGACACGTGCATCCACGAATGCGCTCAGCGAGAACATGCCCCAGCGCAGCCCCACATCCTCCATGGCCACCGAAGTGCCACTTTGTTGCAGCAGCACGATCATCTGCTGGGCACGTGCGGCATCGGCCAGATTGTGGTTCTCCACGATGTTGATGATGAGCTCGGGCTCGTTCCAGGCATGCTGGCGGAACAACTGCAGGAACGGGTTCTCCTGCCCGGCACCACCTTCCATGAAGCTGTCGATATCCAGATCCAGCATCAGCCAGCCCACTTGCGGCGCACGCTCGATCTGCAATTTCTTCATTTCCAGCTCGGTGTGATATAGCAACAGCGGGTTGCGATGCAGCACCGCGAACATCTTGCCCGCGCTGATACGCTGTCCACTGACGGTATGGAATGCCGCTTTGGCCTGATAGCCTTGCACTTCCTGAGACTGCACATCCACCACCGGTCTATAGTCGGTGCCGAAGCGGCGCGACATGACGATGTCCAGCACCTGCTGTGCAGGCAGGCCGTTAGGATCCAGCCGGACGGCAGCCAGGCCAAGGGCTTCGCGCCGGACGGCACCGGGGTCCAGCTGCGCCAGTTGCTGCAGCTCTGCATAATGAAATGCGTTCATGATGACTCCACATAAGAGGTGACATCACTATACTAAATGAGAATCATTATTATTTGAAGGCTTTTAGCTATTTCATTCTGCCGGTTTAATTCTGTATGGCGCTCATTCGCCTGACTGTGGCCTGTCGCTGTGGCCCAGCGGACGGTCAGGATCGATCTGGTCACGGATCAGTTGCTTCAATTCCTTGGATTCAGGGAAACGCTGCATGGCTTTACGGCTATAAAGCAATAGCCCGTTGAGCCGCACATCAAAAATACCCCCCGTGCCCGGAACCAGACTCACACGGCCAATGTCCGATTCGAAGGTTAGCAAAAGCTCCTGCGCCATCCAGGCCGCACGTAGCAGCCAGCGACACTGGGTACAGTATTCGATCTCGATATGGTGGGTGGTCGTCATGGTCGTCATCTGGTCAAACATCGTTCTTTAGTGGGTAGTTAATATCTGGCAATCTGGACAAGCTCGCTTGCCTGTATCACATCATCACCAACTTGCTTGGCAAGTTGATCGCAAATAGCGGAAAATGCGTAACATAGCAGCATTAGCCATTTCACAGCACGTTAGATGAGGAAACCTCGCACATGCGCGGAAAATTTGAAAAGTTCGGTCTGATCGGCATGGGTGCCGTTCTGGGTGTGATGATCAGTCTGAATTATTCGGCGATTGCCGAAAAAGACAGCAAACCACAGCTGCCGCTGGATGACCTGCGCACCTTCGCCGAGATCTTCGGCAAGATCAAAAGTGACTATGTAGAACCCATCGAAGACAAGAAGCTGATTACCGAAGCCATCAACGGTATGCTGACTGGCCTGGATCCGCACTCGGCCTATCTGGACGCTGACGGCTTCAAGGACCTGCAAGCAGGCACCCAGGGCGAGTTCGGCGGACTGGGCATCGAAGTGGGCATGGAAGATGGCTTCGTCAAAGTGGTGTCGCCCATCGAAGACACGCCTGCCTACAAGGCCGGCATCAAGGCCGGTGACCTCATCATCAAACTGGATGACACGCCAGTCAAAGGCCTGACCCTCAACGACGCGGTCAAGCGCATGCGCGGCAAACCGGACAGCGTGATCGTGCTGACCGTGGCGCGCAAGAACGAACCCAAGCCACTCATCTTCAAGATCGCCCGCGCCGTGATCAAGACCAAGAGCATCAAGCCCAAGCTGGTGGAAGCCAACTACGGGTATGTGCGCATCACCCAGTTCCAGGAACATACCGGTCAGGATCTGGCCACGGCCCTGAAGGCACTGGCCACCGAGAACAAGGGCAAGCTGCAAGGTCTGGTGCTGGACATGCGTAACAACCCGGGCGGCCTGCTGAATGCTGCTGTTGGGGTATCTGCTGCTTTCCTGCCCAAGAATGAGCTGGTGGTGTACACCGAGGGCCGCACCGAAGATGCCAAGATGCGCCTGTCTGCCACGCCACAGGATTATGTGCGCGGCGGCCCCAAGGACGACTACCTGCGTGACCTGCCTGCCGACTTCAAGACCGTGCCCATGGTGGTGCTGGTGAATGGCGGTTCGGCTTCGGCGTCCGAGATCGTGGCAGGCGCCCTGCAGGATCACAAGCGCGCAGTGATCATGGGCACCCAGAGCTTCGGCAAGGGTTCGGTACAAACCATCCTGCCGATGAACAACGGCACGGCGATCAAGCTGACCACCGCACGCTACTTCACGCCCAAGGGTCGCTCCATCCAGGCCAAGGGGATCGTGCCGGATATCCTGGTCGAAGAAAGCACGCTGACTGGTGGCCAGGCGGCGGTTGGCTTGCGCGAGGCAGATCTGAACCACCACCTCTCCAATCCCAAGGAGACGGAAGCAGAACCTGCTGCGCCAGCAGCCCCGGCTGCACCCGCTGAGCCAGCCGCCAAGCCAGAAGCCGATGCGCCTAAGAAGCCAGGCGCTGACGCTGCTGCCGCTACCGGTCCGGCTGAATTCGGCTCCAAGTCGGATTACCAGTTGAACCAGGCACTCAACCTGCTCAAGGGCCTGCAGATCCTGCAAAAGAAGCAGGCGGCGGCCAACTGATCGCCATGCTGCTGGATCAACTGATCACGCAATTCGATAACGGCCTGCGCACCCTGCTGGCCACCCCGCACAGCGGGCGTCCACATCCGGATGCCCAAGTGACGGAGGGCAGCTTGTCTGACGCCGAGAAACGCCACGCAGCGGCGCTGATGCGGGTGAACCACACCGGGGAAGTGTGTGCCCAGGCCTTGTACAGCGGCCAGGCACTCACCGCGCGTGATGGCAAGACCGTCGCGGCACTAAAACAGGCGGCGCGTGAAGAAACCGAGCATCTGGCCTGGTGCGAACAACGCATCAAGCAACTGGGTGGCCGCACCAGCCTGCTCAACCCCGTGTTCTATGGTGGCTCGTTTGCCATGGGGGCGCTGGCTGGCGTGCTGGGCGACAAATGGAATCTGGGCTTTCTGGCCGAGACCGAACGCCAGGTAGGCGCACATCTGGAGCAGCATCTGCAAACCTTGCCTGCAGCGGATGAAAAGAGCCGTGCCATCGTGGCCGCGATGCGCGCAGATGAAGCAGAGCATGCGGCCACGGCAGTGGCACAAGGTGCCGCCGAACTGCCTGCCCCGCTCAAACATGCCATGCAGCAGCTGTCGCGCCTGATGACCAGCAGCACCTACCGTTTGTAAGACCATTCCGATGGATACTGTAGCCTAGGCGCCGCAGTTGCATCAAAACCAACATCACGCATTCCACGACACATGAGCCGCCAAGCCGTGTGCCAGATCAACACGAACCAACACGAGTACCCTACATGCCAACATTCTCTGAAAATCTGGCCAAGCTGCCGACCGTAGACCATGTCGCACAGATCGATCTCAAGAACATGCAAGGCATGCTGATCGACATCATCGAAAACAAGCCTGGCAGCGCCGGTTCGGTGCGCGTCTACCATTACCTGGGCCAGAAACATGGTGGTATCACGCTGGCAGCAGCGCGCGAAGGCCTGGAGATCTATGCCGAGCACACCGACGATGCGCTGATGAACCCGGGCAAGCATCCCAATATCGATCGTTTGCTGACGCTGCTGGAAGAGCAAAAAGAGATCAGGATGGATTTGCTGTTGAAATAAGCCGCTGCGCTGACCAGCGCTTCAACGCGGCCAGCCGCTTCAATCCGCCGACAAGGTCGCCAGCAGCGGTGAGATGGGGGGGTGGTAGATGAATTGCACCAGGTTGCCGCATGGGTCCAGACAGTAAAGACTGCGCGCGCCATCACGATGGGTCCTGGGGGCTTGCGCGATGCGCGTACCATGCGCCAGCAGATGCGCATGCCACTGGTCCACATGCTCCGGGGTGGCCATGATGAACCCGATATGATCCAGCCGCTGTTGCCCTTGCAGATCGGCATCTGCAGGCAAACGATGCAGGGCCAGATTGTCCGCACCTGAACTGAGGTAGATATTGTCAGGGTCTGGCTGCCATTCCTCCTGCATGCCGACCACATCCCGATAGAACTGCAGACTGGCGTCCAGATCGGTCACGAACAGGGCCACATGATGCAGACCCTGCATGCCACCCGGACGCTGCGCTTGCATCAAACAGCCGCCTCGACGATCTCGAAGCCGTGGGTCACTTCCGCAGCCTTGCCCAGCATGATGGAAGCCGAGCAATACTTCTCCGCAGACAGTTTCACAGCACGCTCCACTTGCACGGCACTGAGCTGACGCCCGGTGACCACGAAGTGCACATGGATCTTGGTGAACACCTTGGGGATGCTGTCAGCACGCTCGGCCGTGATTTCGGCCACGCAGTCGGTGACCGGCTGACGCGCCTTGTTGAGGATGGTGACCACGTCGAACGAGGTGCACGCGCCCATGCCGATCAACAGCATCTCCATGGGGCGCATGCCCAGATTGCGGCCACCAGCCTCCGGCGCGCCATCCAGGATCACCGCATGACCGGTCTCGGATTCGCCCATGAAGCAGACGTTCTCAACCCATTTGATGCGTGCTTTCATGCTTATTTGACGCCCAGCAGCTCAACATCGAACAGCAGCGTGGCATTCGGCGGGATCACGCCGCCCGCACCGCGAGTGCCGTAGCCCATCTCGGGGGGAATGATCAGCGTGCGCTTGCCACCGACCTTCATACCGGCAAAGCCCTGATCCCAGCCCTGAATGACCTGACCACCGCCCAGATAGAAGATGAACGGATCACGTCTGTCTACCGAGCTGTCGAACTTCTCACCCTTGCCGTCCGGCTTGCTTGGGTCGTACAGCCAGCCGGTGTAATGCACGGTGACATTGAAGCCGATCTCGGCTTCGCGGCCGGTGCCGACCACGGTGTCTTTCTTGACCAGTTCAGTGATGGTGTTGCTCATGGCAGAGGTTTCCTTGTTGGTAGATGCGTTTTCAGCGGTGCAAGCCCCGGTGGCAAGCATGGCGGTCAGCATGACGCTAACGGCCAGGACAGAGTGTTTCATCGGGTACTCCAGCATAGTTTAAGAGTGCATATGATAACCGAATTGGGCATCGGTTCCGCCGCACGGGCTATCAGGGACGGCGCGATCAAGGAGGCGCTGCCATGGATGCCGTGACTGCCGGCCGCACCGGCCAGACTAAGGCTGGCTGTACAACCAGTCGATGAGCACATCCTGCGCGCCTCGCGTCTGCTGCGCCTTGGCATGGTTGCTGATGCACACCACCACCCAGCGCCGACCTTTAGCGTCCAGCACATATCCCGCGATGGAGCGCACATTACTCAGCGAACCGGTCTTGAGGTGCGCCCGGCCATAGGCCGCACTGTCCTTTTGGCGTTTGCGCAAGGTACCGTCCACAGCCAGGATGGGCAGCGAAGACATCAGCTCAGGCATCACCGGGCTGGCATAGGCCGCCAGTAACAGGGAGGCCAGATGCTGGCTACTGATGCGCTCGACACGCGACAGACCGGCGCCGTTCTCGATCACCAGTTCAGGGAATTCCAGCCCCTTGCTGCGCAGCCACAACAGCACGGCGCGTGCACCGTTGGCTTCGGTGCCCGGCGTGGCGATCTGCTCGGCGGCCAGCGTCAACAGCAGCTGCCTTGCCATCAGGTTGTTGCTGAACTTGTTGATGTCACGCACCACTTCGGCCAGCGTCACCGATTCATTGACCAGCAGTTTCACCGCACGCTCTGGCATCAGGCCGACGCGCAATTTGCCGCCAAAACTGCCGCCCAGCTGCTGCCACAATTGCCGGAACAGAAAGTAGCCATGACTGGCTTCATCGAAAAAACTCAGGTCCAGCCATTTTTCGCCGCAATCCAGCGCGTAGTCACCACGCAGCACCAACTCCACAGCGCGGGCATTGGACGCATCGCTGCGTACGTTCACGTCATAAGCGAGGCGGGTTTTCCAGTCGCCACAGGCGCTGCGCACCAGCTTGAGCTGATTGGTCAAGGTCAAGGCCGTCATGCCCGGACTGTTCGGGTCGGGCTCGGCACGCAGCAGCACTTGCTGCGTCACGGCATCCGCCTGCAACTGGATGCCAGTGGCTTTGAGGTCCATCACCAGCGCAGCTGGCGTGGCGTTATAAGCCCGGTACGGCTCACCATCAAAAGCGGCCGGACCCGCATTGGTGCTGGCGAAATAGCTGCTGTCCAGCAACAGATCACCGTCTATGCGCTGCACGCCCTGCTGGCGCAAGCGCGACAGCATGCGCCACAGATCTTCCACGCGCATGCTGGGGTCGCCATAGCCCTTGAGGATGAGGTTGCCCGTCAGCACACCCTGCTTCAACACGCCATCATGGTAGATCTCGGTGCGCCAGCGATACGCCGGGCCCAGTAGTTCCAGCCCGGCATAGGTGGTCACCAGCTTCATGGTGGAGGCCGGGTTCAGCGCGATATCAGCCTGATGCGCCAGCAAAGGCGCAGGCTGATCCACACGCTGCACATACACGGACAGCGCATCCGCCCCCAGGCCTTCTGCCTGCAAGGCACGCAGCACGGGGGCGGGTAACTCGGCATGTGCAAGGCTGCTGAGCGCCACCAACAGGAGGCCGATCAAACAATAAACGCTTAAGCGCATGCGAGCACCGCCTGATAGGTCTGCGTGATGAGGAAGTCGATCTCGTCCTCGTTCAACACATAAGGTGGCATGAAATACACCGTGTTTCCGATCGGCCGCAGCAGCAGGCCGCGCTTCAAGGCCTCCAGATAAAAACGCTGTGCGAAACCTGGCGTGGCGCTCTCCACATCGAAGGCCCAAATCATGCCGCGATGGCGCAAATGGCGGATCGGCAGGTTCGCGTAGCGGGTCAGGCGTGCATTGATTATGGTAGCCGTTTTGGCATTGTCGGCCAGCACATCCTGCTCGGCAAAGATATCCAGCGTCGCCAGCGCGGCACTGCAAGCCAGCGCATTACCGGTGTAACTATGCGAATGCAGAAAGCCACGTGCCGTGCTGTCGTCATAAAAAGCTTGATAGATGCTGTCGCGCGTCAACGTCACCGACAAGGGCAGATAACCGCCGGTGATGCCTTTGGACAGCGTCATGAAGTCGGGCAGGATTGCGGCCTGCTCACAAGCGAACAGGGTGCCGGTGCGGCCGAAGCCCACGGCGATCTCGTCTGCGATCAGATGCACGCCATAACGGTCGCAGGAAGCACGCACCAGCTGCAGATACAGTGGGTCGTACATGGCCATGCCGGCCGCGCACTGCACCAGCGGCTCCACCACCAGCGCCGCGATACTGGCGTGATGCTGCGCCAGGTGCGCATCCACAGCCGCCGCGCAGCGCCTGGCGTAATCGGCCGCCGATTCACCCACTTCGGCCAGCCTGGCGTCCGGGCTGGGCATGTGCGTGCTGTGCCGCAACAGCGGCGCATAGGTGTCCTTGAAGATGGCCACATCGGTGACCGAGAGCGCGCCCAGCGTCTCCCCGTGATAACTCTGCTGCAGGCTGAGGAATTCGGTCTTGCCGGGCCGACCCTGATTGCGCCAGTAATGGAAACTCATCTTGAGCGCGATCTCGATGGCAGACGCGCCATCCGAACCATAAAACGCATGACCCAGGCCGGTCAGCCTGGCCAGACGCTCCGACAGCTGCACCACAGGCTCATGCGTAAAACCGGCCAGAATCACATGCTCCAGCGTATCCAGCTGCGCCGTGATAGCCGCCTTGATGCGCGGATGATTATGCCCGAACAGGTTCACCCACCAGGAGCTGACGCCGTCCAGATAACGCTGGCCGTCAAAATCGTACAGCCACACCCCCTCACCGCGCCGGATCGGCACCAGCGGCAGGGATTCATGCTGCTTCATCTGCGTGCATGGGTGCCAAACGGCCTGCAGGCTGCGTTGCAGCAAAGTCTGATTGTTAAGAGTCTGCATGTTTCGGTATCTATCCTTGTCTACTGACATGCTAGCGCATCGCGGTCGCGCCTGCCTAGGGAATGCACAGCGCCCTCCGCTGCTGTTGAGCACACGCCGACGCGGCCCCAGCCCGCTGCGCTGAGACTGAGGCTGGGACTTAGGCTGGGACTTAGGCTGAGACTGAAGCCAGACAAGGCACGGCTACAGGCTGTAATCCCCGGCCGCTTCCGGCTGGAACAGCAGTTCGACGATACGGGCAAAGCGCACTTCTCCCTGCAGGGAGCGCCAGGACGCGATCGCGCCGCAGCGTAAACCTAACATGCTGGCGCCAGCAGGCGACAGCACAGAGATATTCCCCTGCGCTGGTGCCGCATTCCCAGGGTAGCAAAGCCGCAGCTGCGTGCGATGGCCTGTGGTGTCATCCGCAATCACGAACAGCGAGTTCATGGTGACGACATCGTCCGGGATCTCGGCAGAATCAACCACCTCGGCAGCATCCAGGCCATCTTCCAGTTCGATCGGATAAGAAAGCTTGTCCAGCTTGGATAGACGGAAATAATCAATCTCGGTGAGCATGCGCTCGGTGTTACTGAGGGTGGTATTCAACATATGGTCTCTTTCAGCTCGACACGATGCCGCGCTTGACGGCATACCATGTCAAAGATCGCGCCTGGCTTAGGCCCGGCGATGATCTGTTGCGCTAAAAGTAGTGATTATCGACGGGCTGGGAGGTCTGCGGCGGAAAGAAGGGTTCTTTCAAGCGCGACGGATTGTGGGCAACAAACATCCGCGACGCCGTGGGACGCATTGCATTCAGGATGATGTTTGTGCAGGGAGAACATGGGCCGATTTAAGCCTTTAACGCTGTGCTTGTCAACCGAGCGCGGCGTTAAGCAGCCACCCTGACGGCAGGGTACCCAGACTCAAACCCCAGACTCAAACCATAGTCGAGCCGGACCAGTGACGCCCTTTTGCAGGCGAAAGCCGCCGGGGTTGCTGAGTCATCGGCTTCATTTCCCATATCAACCCGTTCAATTCTTGAAAATCAGCTCTTGAAAAACAGTGAACCTGTCCCTATCATTAGCACTCTGTAAGCGTGAGTGCTAACAGCGCGCTGGATCGCAAGGCACCAGAGGCCAGTTGCATTCGCGCCAAGAACAATTCGTTGTCCAACAAATCAGGAGATCAACTCATGAAAATTCGTCCTCTGCATGACCGCGTTATCGTCAAGCGCCTCGAAGAAGTCCGTACCACCGCTTCCGGTATCGTCATCCCTGACACCGCCGCCGAGAAGCCGGATCAAGGCGAGATCCTCGCTGTTGGTCCAGGCAAAAAAGACGACAGCGGCAAGCTCATCGCACTGGATGTGAAGGTCGGCGACAAGGTGCTGTTCGGCAAATACGCTGGCCAGACCGTCAAGGTTGACGGCGCTGAAGTGCTGGTGATGCGCGAAGAAGATCTGATGGGCGTAGTCGAGGGCTAAGTCCTTCACGCCAGATATTGAGCCTGTAAGCGGCTAGCCGCTTTAAACCAGACCTGACAATGGTCAATCTGAACAAATCGTATTAGGAGATTCAACATGGCAGCTAAAGACGTACGTTTCGGCGATGAAGTCCGCCAAAAAATGACCAATGGCGTGAACATTCTTGCCAACGCAGTAAAAGTGACCCTGGGCCCTAAAGGCCGTAACGTCGTGCTGGAGCGCTCTTTCGGCGCCCCTACCATCACCAAGGACGGCGTCTCCGTCGCCAAGGAAGTCGAACTGAAGGACAAGTTCGAGAACATGGGCGCACAAATGGTCAAGGAAGTCGCTTCCAAGACCTCCGACACCGCCGGTGACGGCACCACCACCGCCACCGTACTGGCACAAGCCATCATCCGCGAAGGCATGAAGTCCGTTGCCGCCGGCATGAACCCGATGGACCTGAAGCGTGGCATCGACAAGGCTGTTGCCGCTGCCGTGGCCGAACTGAAGGTCATGAGCAAGCCATGTACCACCAGCAAGGAAATCGCTCAGGTTGGCTCCATCTCTGCCAACTCCGACACCTCCATCGGCCAGATCATTGCCGATGCGATGGACAAGGTAGGTAAAGAAGGCGTGATCACCGTTGAAGACGGTTCCGGCCTGGAAAGCGAACTGGACGTCGTAGAAGGCATGCAGTTCGACCGCGGTTACCTGTCCCCTTACTTCATCAACAATCCGGATCGTCAGATCGCGCTGCTGGACAACCCCTTTGTCCTGCTGTTCGACAAGAAGATCTCCAACATCCGTGACCTGCTGCCTACGCTGGAACAAGTGGCCAAGGCTGGCCGTCCACTGCTGATCATCGCTGAAGATATCGACGGCGAAGCACTGGCTACCCTGGTGGTCAACAACATCCGTGGCATCCTCAAGACCTGCGCCGTCAAGGCACCTGGTTTCGGTGACCGTCGCAAAGCCATGCTGGAAGACATCGCCATCCTGACCAACGGTACCGTGATCGCGGAAGAACTGGGCCTCAAGCTGGAGAACGTCAAGCTGGAAGACCTGGGTCAAGCCAAGCGTATCGAAGTGGGCAAAGAAAACACCATCATCATCGACGGTGCCGGTGTTGAAGCCAACATCAAGTCCCGTATCGACCAGATCAAGAAGCAAGCTGCCGATGCGACCAGCGATTACGACAAGGAAAAGCTGCAAGAACGTGTCGCCAAGCTGGCAGGCGGCGTGGCCGTGATCAAGGTCGGCGCGACCACCGAGATCGAAATGAAGGAAAAGAAGGCTCGCGTTGAAGATGCACTGCACGCTACCCGTGCTGCGGTTGAAGAAGGCATCGTCGCTGGCGGCGGTGTTGCACTGATCCGTGCACGTGCCGCTATCGAGAAGGTCAAGGGCGACAACCTGGACCAGGAAGCTGGCGTGAAGATCGTGCTGCGCGCTGTGGAAGAACCACTGCGCCAGATCGTCGCCAACGCCGGTGCTGAGCCATCCGTGGTGGTCAACACCGTGGCAGCCGGCAAGGGCAACTACGGCTACAACGCCGCCAACGAAACCTATGGCGACATGGTGGAGATGGGCGTGCTGGACCCAACCAAGGTCACCCGTTCCGCACTGCAGAACGCGGCTTCCGTGGCTGGCCTGATGCTGACCACCGACTGCATGATCGCCGAACTGCCTAAGGATGACGCACCGGCAATGCCGGGTGGCGACATGGGTGGCATGGGCGGCATGATGTAGTTTTGAATTGCATCATCTTGCCGACCATCGCAATCAATGGCGCGGCATGATGCAACTGGTCTTGACCGACCTGTCACACCTGAAGTCGCAATAAACGAAAAGCCCCGCCAAGTGCGGGGCTTTTTGTTGGGCGCCCCATACACGACGGGCAAAAAAAACCCCGATTAAAGGGGATAAAATCGGGGTAATAAAGCTTCATTACTGAAGCTTCCTGCTCAGGGAGGAAAAGCAGGAGACGATGTTTCATCGTCTGCTTCTGTGACCAGCCTGCTCCGCTGCAAGTTCCATCAACTGCATTTCTCATCCCCAGCCCGACCTGCGATAATCACGGCATGAATGCATCCACTTTGCTCGACGGCCTCAACGACAAACAACTCGAAGCGGTCACCCTTCCCCATCAATCCGCACTGATCCTCGCTGGCGCTGGCAGCGGCAAGACCCGCGTGCTGACCACGCGTATCGCCTGGCTGATACAGACCGGTCAGGTATCGCCGCTGGGCTTGCTGGCGGTGACCTTCACCAACAAGGCCGCCAAGGAGATGCTGACGCGGCTGACCAGCATGCTGCCCATCAACACACGCGGCATGTGGGTAGGCACCTTCCACGGGCTGTGCAACCGCTTGCTGCGCGCCCACCACCGCGAGGCGCAGCTGCCTGCCACCTTCCAGATCTTTGACACCGCCGACCAACTGTCTGCGATCAAGCGCCTCATGAAGGCGATGAACGTGGATGATGAGAAATACCCGCCCAAGCAGGTGATGGGTTACATCAACAGTTGCAAGGAAGAAGGGCTGCGCGCGCATGCGGTGGAGGCCTATGACGCCCACTCGCAACGCATGCGCGAGATCTTCGAGGAATATGACAAGCAGTGCCAGCGCGAAGGGGTGGTGGATTTCGCCGAGCTGCTGCTGCGCTGCTACGAGCTGCTGAGCCGCGACAGCACGATACGCCAGCATTATCAAAGCCGTTTCAAATACATCCTGGTGGACGAGTTCCAGGATACCAACCGCCTGCAATACCTGTGGCTGAAGCTGCTGGCAGGCGAGCAGCAGGCCAGCGGGCGCAACTGCATTTTTGCGGTGGGCGACGACGACCAGTCCATCTACGCCTTCCGCGGCGCGCGCGTCGGCAATATGCGCGATTTCGAGCGGGATTTCGCAGTGCAGAGCATCGTCAAGCTGGAGCAGAACTACCGCTCCTACAGCAATATCCTGGATGCCGCCAACGCCATCATCACCCACAACCGCAACCGTCTGGGCAAGAACCTGTGGACCGCCGCTGGCAAGGGCGAGCCGGTGCGCGTCTACGAGGCCTATAACGACATCGACGAGGCCAACTTCATTGTCGACGAGGTCAAATCGCTGCATGCCGAAGGCCATGGCCTGGGCGAAGTGGCGCTGCTGTACCGCTCCAATGCGCAGTCCCGCGTGCTGGAACATGCGCTGTTCTCGGCCAACCTGCCCTACCGCGTCTACGGTGGCCTGCGCTTCTTTGAACGTGCCGAGATCAAGCATGCGCTGGCTTACATGCGGCTGATCGCCAACCCGCATGACGACACTGCGCTGTTGCGGGTGATCAACTTCCCTACCCGCGGCATAGGCGCACGCAGCCTGGAACAATTGCAGGAAACCGCGCGCAGCCAGGGTGGCAGTCTCTGGCAAGCCGCGCTACAAGCCGCAGGCAAGGGCGACGCTATCAAGGCCAAGGGCATTCCGGGCTTTGTGGCGCTGGTGAAGCAGATGCAGGAAGAGGCCATAGGCATCACGCTGCCGGAAGTGGCGGAGCTGGCGACCGGGCTGTCCGGCCTGCGCACCTTCTATCAAAGCGAAAAAGAAGGCGAAGACCGCATCGCCAACCTGGATGAGCTGATCAACGCGGCCGTGGCGTTCACCAATCAGGAGATAGGCGTGCAGGTGGACGAGAACGGCGAAGTGGCACAGTCACTGCTCACGCAGTTCCTCACCCATGCCAGCCTGGAGGCTGGCGAGCATCAGGCCGAGGCCGGGCGCGAAGCCTTGCAGTTGATGACGGTGCACGCTGCCAAAGGCCTGGAATTCAAGGTGGTGTTCATCAGCGGGCTGGAAGAAGGCCTGTGCCCGCATGAGCAGAGCCTGTATGAAGCGGCCGGGCTGGAAGAAGAACGTCGCCTGATGTATGTGGCGGTGACGCGTGCGCGCCAGCGTTTGTATTTGAGCTATGCACAAAGCCGTCTGCTGCACGGTCAGGTGCGCTACGGCATTCCGTCGCGCTTTCTGGACGAGATCCCGGATGAGCTGATCAAGCGCCTGAATGCCAAACCAGTCGCGCGCTCCGGCTACGGGCAGGATTACAACGCCATGCCCAAGGTGATGAGCAAAACCAGTCAAGAACAAAAGAGTGCGATGCCCTGGAAGATAGGTCAGTCGGTCGCGCATGCCAAGTTCGGTCAGGGCGTGGTGGTAAGTTACGAAGGCAATGCCAACGACATGCGCGTGCAGGTCAATTTTGGCCGCGAAGGCCTGAAGTGGCTGGCACTGGAATATGCCAAGCTGGAAGCGGTTTAATTGCCAGAGGCCTGCTTGCAAGCTGGCAGGCCGTCAACAACAAGGCTACTAAGGCAGTCAGCAGCGCAAGGCTGACGGTCTTATTTGCCAGCCTCAATCAGTGGCGTTTCAAACACACCACGGTAGCTGAAATACTGGATCGCCAGCATCAGACTGGTGACCGACAGCATGCAACCCAGCAGGGCCAGACTCATGATCAGCGTGCCCAGCGCAGACGACAACAAGCTCAGCAGCGCCACCAGGCCACCTACCAGCAACATCACCGCCGTCAGCATCAAGGTCAGCACCAGCCAGGCCGCGCCCAGCGGGATCATGAAACGCCAGCTGGCCCACAGACTCTGCCCCAGCGCATTCAGCAAGCTATGCCCCTGGTAAGCGATCAACATGGGCGCGAACCAGGTGGCCATCAGCAAGGGCACCAACAGCAGCATCACTTTGAGCAGCAGCGGGGTCAGGTCCGGCATCATCGCCTCGGGGCCGGTCTGTTGCAGCAGATCGGTCAGGCGTTGTAACTCGTCGCCGGTTAGAAAACCGACCAGCGTGCCATACACCAGACAAGCGCCACCCAAGCTCAGCAGGCGGCCGAAATTGGGTTTGATCTGCTCGAACAATTCACGTAACGGCGTCTCGCGCCCGGCGGCGGCCTCGCGCAGCAAGCCCATCGCCAGCGCCAGGAACACCGGCCAGAACATCATCAGCACCAGGCTCAGCAAGCTGGGCATCACTGTGGGCAACATCAGGAACAGCACCACATAAGCCAGCGCGAGGCCCAGCCACTTGCCAGGGTAACGCCCGAACAGATACAGGCTGGCGATCACCCAGTTGAGGCCGGTTTTAATGCTGAGGGGTAACTTCATGGCACAGGTTCTTTCTCAAGGTCGTTCTGTCATGCGGCTCATGCGGTGAGCGGCGTGTGGCCATCCATGCGCACTTGCAGGATGCGGCGGAAATGCTGCGGGTCTTTGGCGTGCGTCAGTTCGCCTGATTGCGGAAAATGCAGATCGTACAAGCGCGATAGCCAGAAACGCAGGGCCGCACGGCGCAGCATGGCCGGCCAGGCTGCACATTCCTCGCGGGTCAGCGTGCGCACGCCACGGTAGGCCTCCAGCAGGGCGGCCTGACGCGGCAGATCCGGCGTGCCGTCGGGCTGCACGCACCAGTCATTGACGGCGATGGCCAGGTCATACAGCAAGGCGTCGTCACAGGCATAGTAAAAGTCGATGATGCCGCCCAACTGTTCGCCATCGAACAGCACGTTGTCGCGGAACAGGTCAGCATGGATCACCCCCTGAGGCAGATCGGCAAAAGACGGCATGGCGCTCAGCACGCTGTCCAGCAAGGCCTGGTCGGCAACTTGTAATTTGCTGCGCACCTGCGCCGCCGTGGCATCGCGCCAGGCATCGCCACGCGGGTTGACCATGCTGGCAGGAAAGCCCTGCCCAGCCAGGTGCATCTGGCCCAGCGCGCGCCCGACGGCAGCACATTGCCCCAGCGTGGCAGATTCCACATCACGTCCCGTCAAACAACTCACCAGCGCGGCTGGTTTTCCGTTAAGCAGGCCCAGCTTGCCGCCATCGGAACGCGCCACCGGGTGCGGACACAACACGCCCCGCTCGGCCAGGTGGGTCATCAGGTCCAGGAAGAACGGCAGTTCGTCCAGCGTGTTCTTTTCGAACAGGGTCAGCACATAGCGCCCCTGCGTGGTGGTGACGAAGTAATTGGTATTGGTGATGCCCGCGGCGATGCCCTGCAGCGTCAACAGCTCGCCCAGCGAGAAATCCTTGAGCCAGTGCTGCAATTGATCAGAGGTGACGGTGGTGAAAACGGACATGGATGTTCAGGAAAGGTAACGATAGAAGAAAGGCATGAAACATCAAGAGGGCGATGCGCCCTCTTGATGAACTAACTCAAAAATTGAAGATGACCCACTTGGGGATGACCAGCGGCGGGTTGGGGCCGTCCATGCGTGACCAGCCGCCCTCCTGATCCTCTTTCAGCAGGTAATAGGGCTTTTTGCCACCGGCTGGTGTGATCTTCTGCATGTACAGCTCACCGTTGATACGGTATTCCTCTACGGTATCCTCACCCTTCTGGATGATGGTCACTTCCGGCTCTGCATTCGGGTCCAGCTCCATGCCAGCTGGCGGTGGAGGCGGTTCAGGCAGTGGTTCCAGCACAGGCGGTTGACCACCTGCATAGGCCAGCACAGGCAGCACGGTAGCGAGCAACAGCAAGCAGCGAATCAGGCGCATGACAGATCCAAATCTACGGTTAATGGACTGAGTTTAGCAAAAAGCCGTCCGCACTGGGGCAGCCACTGGCAAAAAGCTACAAATAAAGCTGGATCTGGCGCTCGCTGGGCGAGGGCTCGAAACCGCGTGTCTCGTAATGCTTGAAGATGGCTTCCACCACGTTTTTCGGCTCATCGATCACCTGGATCAGGTCCATATCCTCGGGCGATGCCATGCCTTCGGCGATCAAGGCACTGCGGAACCAGTCCAGCATGCCCTGCCAGAACGCCGAGCACACCAGAATGATGGGGATCTTGCGCGTCTTGCCGGTCTGGATCAGCGTCAAGGCTTCCATGAGTTCGTCCAGCGTACCAAAACCACCCGGCATCACCACATAAGCCGAGGCGTTCTTGACGAACATCACCTTGCGCATGAAAAAGTGTTTGAAATTCTGGCTGACGTCCTGGTAATCGTTGCCCTTTTGCTCATGCGGCAGCTCGATATTGAGGCCTATGCTGGGCGATTTGCCATGGAACGCGCCTTTGTTGGCCGCTTCCATGATGCCAGGACCACCACCGGAGATGACACTGAACCCGGCGTCTGACAACAGACGCGCGATCTGTTCCGTCAGCTGGTAATAAGGATGGTCAGGCGGGGTGCGGGCGCTGCCGAAGATGGAGACCGCAGGCGTGATCTGCTTGAGGCGTTCCGTGGCATCCACGAATTCTGCCATAATCTCGAAGGCATGCCAGGATTCGCGTGCGGAAGGCTGGGCGTTCAATATTTCGATATCCGTGATCTTGGGCAGCTTGCTGGCGACGCTCATGCGGTGGTTATCCAATCAATAGAAAATCTTCAAAATGAAAACCTTGTTACTGGTTGATGGCTCGTCCTATCTGTACCGAGCCTTCCATGCCATGCCGGACCTGCGCAATGCACACAACGAGCCGACCGGGGCCATCCAGGGCGTGCTCAACATGCTGCGCCGCCTGCACAAGGACTATCCGGCCGATTATAGCGCCTGCGTGTTCGATGCCAAGGGCAAAACCTTCCGCGACGACATCTACCCGCAATACAAAGCCAACCGCGCTGCCATGCCGGATGACCTGCGCCTGCAGATCGCCCCGCTGCACGAAGCCATCAAGGCCATGGGTTGGCCGCTGATCGTGGAAGACGGTGTGGAAGCCGATGACGTGATCGGTGCACTGGCCAGGCAGGCTGAACGCGAAGGCATGCGCGTGATCATCTCCACGGGCGACAAGGACATCTCGCAACTGGTCAGCCCACAGGTCACCGTGATCAACACCATGCGCGACGCCTTCCGCAAGACCGATGAAGTGCTGGACGAAGCCGGTGTGGAAGCCAAGTTTGGCGTGCCGCCTGCGCTCATCGTGGATTACCTGATCCTCATCGGCGACAGCTCGGACAATGTGCCCGGCGTGGAAAAGGTCGGCCCCAAGACCGCAGTCAAATGGCTCAAGCAATATGGCTCGCTGGACAACATCATCGCGCATGCCGACGAGATCAGCGGTGTGGTCGGTGAAAATCTGCGCAAAGCGCTGGAATGGCTGCCGACCGCACGTGCGCTGATCACCATCCGCTGTGATGTGGGCATACGTGAACATCTCAGCGACCTGGCACCACGCACGCAGGACAAAGACACCCTGATCCGCCTGTTCGACCGTTTTGAGTTCAAGACGCTGCGCCGCGAGCTGGAGCTAAGTCAGCCCAGCCCACCCAAAGTGGCAGCCGCCAGCCCCCTGCCTGCCGAAGGCAGCGGGGACCTGTTCGCGGCCAGCGCCGTCACCACACGCCACTATGACACCTTGCTGAGCGAAGCCGAGTTGCAGCGCTGGCTGGACAAGCTGCGTGCGGCGCCGCTGTTCTGTTTCGATACCGAAACCACGTCGCTGGACCCCCTGCAGGCCAGGCTGGTCGGCATGTCCTTCGCCACCGTGGCTGGCGAAGCCGCTTACCTGCCACTCACCCATGACTATGCCGGGGTGCCGCAGCAACTGGACTTGGAGACCACGCTGGCTCAGGTGCGTCTCATCCTTGAAGACCCGGCGATCAAAAAAGTCGGCCAGAACCTCAAATATGACCAGCATGTGCTGGCCAATCATGGCATCGCGCTGAACGGCATCGCGCACGACACGCTGCTGCAATCCTATGTGCTGGAAAGCCACCGTAGTCATGGCATGGACGATCTGGCCATGCGCCATCTGGGCGTCCAGACCATCAGCTTCGAAGAGGTAGCCGGCAAAGGCGCCAAGCAGATCGGCTTCAATCAGGTGGCGCTGGAACAGGCCAGCGAATATGCCGCGGAAGATGCCGACATCACCCTGCAGCTACACCAAACGCTGTACCCGCAGATCGCCAGCGATGCCAAGCTGGAACATGTGTACCGCGATATCGAGCTGCCGGTGTCCGGCATCCTGTTCAAGATCGAACGCAACGGCGTGCTCATCGATGCGGCCATGCTGGGCCGCCAAAGCCACGAACTGGGCATCAGGCTGCAGGAGCTGGAACAGCAGGCGCATGCGCTGGCAGGCCAGCCCTTCAACCTGGGCTCACCCAAACAGCTGCAGGAGATCCTGTTCGGCAAACTGGGCATCAAGCCGCTGAAAAAGACACCGAGCGGTGCGCCGTCTACCGACGAAGATGTACTGCAGGAACTGGCGCTGGACCACGCCCTGCCCAAGGTGATCCTAGAACATCGCGGCATGGCCAAACTGAAGTCCACCTACACCGACAAGCTGCCACGCATGGTCAACCCGGCCACCGGCCGCGTGCATACCAGCTACAGCCAGGCCGTGGCCGTCACCGGCCGCCTGGCCAGCTCGGACCCCAATCTGCAGAACATCCCTGTGCGCACCGCAGAAGGTCGCCGCATCCGCGAAGCCTTCGTCGCCGCGCCGGGCAGCGTCATCGTTTCGGCCGACTATTCGCAGATCGAGCTGCGCATCATGGCGCACCTGTCACAGGACGCCGGTCTGCTGGCCGCCTTCGCGGCCGGTGAGGATATCCACCGCGCCACCGCCGCCGAGATCTTCGGCGTGGAACGCAGCGCCGTCGATCACGAGCAGCGCCGCTATGCCAAAGTGATCAACTTCGGGCTGATCTACGGCATGTCCGCCTTCGGGCTGGCGCAGAACCTCAACATCGATCGCAGTGCCGCCGCGAGCTACATCGAACGCTATTTCGCGCGCTACCCCGGCGTGCGTGACTACATGCAGAACACGCGCGAACAAGCCAAGGCGCAGGGTTATGTGGAAACCCTGTTCGGCCGCCGATTGTGGGTGCCGGAGATCAACAGCCCGAACGGCATGCGCCGTGCCGGTGCCGAGCGCGCCGCCATCAACGCGCCCATGCAGGGCACCGCTGCCGACCTGATCAAACTGGCTATGATTGCCGTGCAAGGCTGGCTGGAATCCGCGCAACTCAGCACCAAGCTCATCATGCAGGTGCACGATGAACTGGTGCTGGAAGTGCCGGATGCCGAACTGGAGCTGGTCAAGCACACGCTGCCGCTACTGATGCAGGACGTGGCCAAGCTGGACGTGCCGCTACTCGCGGAAGTGGGCATAGGCAGCAACTGGGAAGAAGCGCACTAGAACGGGATGGCAGCAGAGCCTGCTGAACATCAGTGCACATCCGCTCGGGCTCAGCGAGCGTGGTCCAGGTGTTGATGCCAGTGATTGACGCTAACTACTACTGCTATCTATTACTGCTATCTATTATTGCTACTAGGCGACTCACCACACTGGCTGGCGACATCATCCTTCGCTGACCCGCCACAACTGGCGGCCACATCCGTGGCTGCGGATGCGCTAGCAGCTGCTTCGGTCGCCTGGGCCAGCTCTTCCAGATAGACGCCTATGTCCCACTCGCAGCCGCCGCAACCACTCAGCGCCCCCGTCCAGCGCGAGATGCCGTCCATGTCGCGGCCGCCCAGGAACAGCTCGCGTATCTGGCCGCGTCTGGTGCCGCTGCAATAGCACAACACTTCGTCGTCAGGGTTCTTTTGATCGTCAGCCATGCAATAGATATTTGAAAATGGATATTTGAATATGCTGGTTAACCAGTTGAGCATTCATTTTAAGGCCAGCCGTGTTGCTGGAATAGCCACACACAACGAAAAGCGCGCAAAACCTTTTAGAGGGGGCATTAGCAACAGCAGCGAACCCGAATCGATGCCACATGGTCAACATAGGCACGTAGTCGTTTTAACGTAGTCCTTACTCAAATCAAGCGCAAACCACCCACTATTGATACACTTGATGCAATGAACAAAAGCCTCGCCATTGAATTGCTGAAGAAGCACAAAAGCATCCTGACACAACGGTTTGGCGTCAGTCAGTTGGCATTGTTCGGCTCCACCGCACGTAACGAGGCCACCGAGCATAGCGATATTGACATTCTGGTCGATTTCGATGGGCCTGCATCTTCAGAACGCTACTTTGGCGTGCAGTTCTATCTTGAGGATTTGTTGGACAAGCCCGTTGATCTGGTCACTCATAAAGCGCTGCGCAAAGAGTTGCGGCCTTATATCGAACGCGAAGCGATTCGTGTCTGAGAAAATCGCAAATCCGCACGCCGGGCCAGACCGAGAATGGCGTTTTTATATCGCCGATATGATGGCGTTTGCGGAGAAAGTCGAGCTATACACGCAAGGTATGGGTCAATCCGAGTTTGTGGTCAGCGGTCTGAATTACGATGCCACGGTCCGCAATCTGGAACTCATCGGCGAAGCAGCAACGCATATTCCACTTTCGGTACGCGCCCAGCATGAGAACATCCCGTGGCGCACTGTCATTGCCACCCGAAACCGACTGATACATGGCTATCTTGGTATCGATAATGACACGCTGTGGAGCATTATCAAAACCGATATCCCTGCCCTCATCCGGCAGCTAAACACTATTAACTTTTAGCATTTTCTCAGCTCACCATGTCATCCCACTCGCCCTACTTAGGCACTTACATCATTGGCGCTTACATCATCGGCGACGAGATACTGTCCGGCAAACGTCAGGACAAACACCTCAGTCGAGTTATCGAAACACTGGGCGCACGCGGCCTGTCGCTTTCCTGGGCAGTCTATCTGGGGGACGAACCAGCACGCATCACGGCGGCGTTACAGCGCTCGTTGGCCACCAGCGACATCGTGTTCAGCTTTGGCGGCATCGGTGCCACGCCAGACGATTTCACGCGCCAGTCGGCCGCTGCTGCACTGGGCGTGCCCATAGAACGTCATGCGGGTGCGGTCGCCGAGATCGAAGCACGTTTTGGCGATGCGGCTTATCCCAAGCGTGTGCTGATGGCAGATTTCCCGCAAGGTGCCAGCCTGATCCCCAACCCGGTCAACCGCGTGGCCGGGTTCTCGGTAGGCAGCCATTATTTTCTGCCCGGCTTCCCGGAGATGGCCTGGCCGATGATGGAATGGGTGCTGGATACACACTACGCTCAACTATTCCACCAGCGCGACCATGCTGAAGCCTCCATTCTGGTGTTCGATGCCGGTGAAAGTCAGCTCATCGACCTGATGAACGCCGTGGTCAATCAATTTCCAGATCTCAAGCTGTTCAGCCTGCCCAAGCTGGATGTACGCCGCACCATCGAGCTGGGTGTCAAAGGTCAGGCCAGTAAGGTGGCTGACGCCATGAACATGATCTGCCACGGTGTCAGCAGCGCAGGCTTTGAGTGGCATGCGCTGAGCACATGAGCAGCTTGTCCAGCGTCACTTGCCGCACCGGCTGCGGGGCCTGCTGTATTGCGCCCTCCATCACCAGCCCCATCCCGGGCATGCCGGAAGGAAAACCTGCTGGCGTACCGTGCGTGCAACTGCTGGAGGATAGGCGCTGTGCCTTGTTCGGCAAGCCGGAGCGGCCAGCGTTCTGTGGCGGGCTACAAGCCAGTACCGAGATGTGCGGGCCAGACCGCCAGCATGCCCTGCACTGGCTGGGGCGTCTGGAAGCACTCACCCGCCCGGAGCCGCCGCTGTCTCCTGCATGGCATACACAGCCAGACCACTGATCGCTGCCATCACCGACATGTAAGCACCCACTAGCGCCAAACCACCATAGTTAGCCAGCAGCTGCGACACAAACGGCGCAATGGAGGCACCAAGGATACCGCCCAGGTTGTAGGCCAGCCCGGCCCCGCTATAGCGCACCGCCACCGGGAATTGTTCAGGCAGATAAGCGCCCATGGGCGCAAAGGTCGCCCCCATCAGCAACAAGGCCAGCGACAGAAACAACAGCACCAGCGCTGGGGAACCGCTGGTCATCAGCGGTTCCAGCGCAAAGCCCAGCAACACCGCAGCAGCACAGCTCAGCATCAACACCGGCCGTCGGCCGAAACGGTCACTCAAGCCTGCAGACAAGGGCGTCACCAGCGCCATGCACAGCACTGCCACGGTCAACATCCACAAAAAGTCAGTCCGCGGGATCTGCAAGCTGCTGGTACCGTAACTCAGACAGAACACCGTGGCGGTATAGAACAGGTTGTAGCACACCCCCATGGCCAGCGCGCCCAGCAGGATGCGGCGCCAATGCTGCTGGAGCAAAGGCCACAACGGCGCACGATGGGTCTGCTTGCTGGCCAATGCTGCCGCAAAGGCGGGCGTCTCGGTGAGCTGAAAACGCACATACAAGCCCACCATCACCAGCAGGGCACTGGCCAGGAAAGGCAGACGCCAGCCCCACTGCTTGAATTCGGCTGCGCTGAGCAGGCTGGCCAGCGCCAGAAAACTCAGTGTCGCCAGCAGGAAGCCGACCGACGGACCCAACTGCGGGAACATGCCGAACCAGCCGCGCTTATCCGCAGGCGCATGCTCGGTCGCCAGCAAGGCCGCACCACCCCACTCACCACCCAGGCCCAACCCCTGGCCGAAACGCAGCACACACAGCGCGATGGGCGCCCACACGCCCCAGCTATCGTAGCCGGGCAGCAGGCCGATCAACAGCGTGGAGACGCCCATCACCAGCAAGGAGGCGGCCAGCGTGGCCTTGCGTCCGATGCGGTCTCCAAAATGGCCGAACAGAATGGCGCCCAGCGGCCGTGCGATGAAGGCCAGGCCAAAGGTCAGAAAGGCATTGAGCGCCTGCGCGGTGGGGTCGCTCTGCGGAAAGAATACCTGACCGATCACCAGCGCGGCGGCCATGGCGTAGATGTAAAAGTCGTAGAACTCGATGGCCGTACCGATGAAACTGGCAAATGCGATGTGCGCTGTGGATGGTGCGGCTGGCTTCATAGCGGCTAGAGGTGAAGCTGTAGTCAAGACGATGCTCCCATGACGAGGACGTTGCATCAGTCTGACATAGAGCTCGCAGGCGCGACGGAAAAAATAGAGCCCGCAGGTGCGTCGCAAAAAACACAGCCTGCGAGTGCATCGCAAAAAATCGTATTGCCGCCACCTGTTGTACGCGTACACAACATGCAGCAGGCCCACCGTACACAGCGCTATAAACGCTGACAGAATTGTTTCCTAGCCAGCACGATTGCATATAAAATAAGCACCTTTCGCGTTAACAGAATCCCACTTTCGTGCAGATCGGCCCTCACTTACTCAAGAACAACCTTGTCGTTGCGCCCATGGCTGGCGTGACCGACCGGCCTTTCCGCATGTTGTGCAAGAAGATGGGCGCTGGTCTGGCCGTTTCCGAGATGGTGACCTCCAACTCGCTGCTGTACGGCAGTGCCAAGACGCTGCGCCGTGCCAACCACGAAGGTGAAGTCAGCCCGATCTCGGTGCAGATCGCCGGTGCCGACCCGCAGATGATGGCGGAAGCCGCGCGCTACAACGTGGACCGTGGTGCCCAGATCATCGACATCAACATGGGCTGCCCGGCCAAAAAGGTCTGCAATGTGATGGCAGGCTCCGCGCTGCTCAAGGATGAACCGCTGGTGGCGCAGATCCTGCGCGCCGTGGTGAATGCCGTGGATGTGCCGGTCACCCTCAAGATACGCACCGGCTGGGACAAGGCCAACCGCAATGCCATCGCCATCGCGCGCATGGCAGAAGACATCGGCGTACAGGCCCTGGCCATGCACGGCCGCACCCGTGCCTGTGCTTACACGGGCGATGCCGAATACGACACCATCGCTGCCGTGAAGCAGTCCATCAAGATCCCGCTGATCGCCAATGGCGACATCACCACCCCGGAAAAAGCCAGGCTGGTGCTGGACCACACTGGCGCTGACGCGGTGATGATAGGCCGTGCCGCCCAGGGCAGGCCGTGGATCTTCCGCGAGATCGAACACTTCCTGAACACCGGCACCCACCTGCTGCCGCCCACGGTCACCGAGATCCATACCGTCATGCTGGAACACCTGCATGACCTGTACGAGTTTTACGGTGTGGAGACCGGCGTGCGTGTCGCGCGCAAACACATCTCCTGGTACACCAAGGGCCTGGTCGGCTCGGCCAATTTCCGTCATGAGATGAACCAGCTGCCCACCATGGAAATGCAACTGCACGCCATCAACAGCTTCTTTGCCCAGCTGCACGAGCAAGGCGAGCGCCTGCAATATGTGGCGCTCAGCGACGCGGAGGCGCTGGCAGCATAATGGCGAATTGTGAAATGGCGATCAGCGTTAAAAAAGCGCTGGATGATTACTTCCGTGACCTCGATGGTCAGCCACCGCATGCCGTCTACGACATGGTGCTGGCCTGCATGGAAAAGCCTTTGCTGGAATACGTGCTGCACCGTGCAGGCGGCAACCAAAGCAAGGCCGCCGACATCCTTGGGCTCAACCGCAACACCTTGCGCAAGAAGCTCAAAGAGTACGACCTTCAATAATCCCTTCCTTTTTTAAGACAGATCATGGCAGTCATCAAACGTGCACTCATCAGTGTCTCTGACAAAACCGGCATCATCGAGCTGGCGCAAGCCCTCAACGCACTGGGTGTGGAGATCCTTTCTACCGGCGGTACCGCCAAGCTGTTTCGCGAGCAGCAGATACCCGTCATCGAAGTCAGTGATTACACCGGCTTCCCGGAGATGCTGGACGGCCGCGTGAAGACGCTGCACCCCAAGGTGCACGGCGGCCTGCTGGGACGCCGCGAGTTGCCCGAACATGTTGCCGCCATGCAGCAGGCCGGCATCCCCAATATTGACCTGCTGGTGGTGAACCTGTATCCGTTCGAGGCCACTGTCGCCAAGGCGGATTGCACGCTGGAACAAGCCATCGAGAACATCGACATCGGCGGCCCGGCCATGGTGCGCTCTGCCGCCAAGAACTGGCGTGACGTGGCGGTGCTGACCGATGCGTCACAGTATGCCGAGTTCATCACTGAGCTGAAGAGCACCAGCGGTGCCACCAGCCAGGCCACACGTTTCGCACTGTCGGTGGCCGCGTTCAACCGCATCAGCAACTACGATGCCGCCATCAGCGATTATCTTTCCTCCTACAAGCCGGACGGCAGCCGTGCCGATTTCCCCGGCCAGACCAACGGCCGCTTTGTCAAACTGCAAGACCTGCGCTACGGCGAGAACCCGCACCAGCAGGCCGCGTTCTACCGCGACCTGCATCCGGCACCTGGCTCGCTGGTGTCGGCCCAGCAACTGCAGGGCAAGGAACTCAGCTACAACAACATCGCCGACGCCGATGCGGCCTGGGAAGCGGTGAAGAGTTTTGACAGCGCGGGCACCGCCTGTGTCATCGTCAAACATGCCAACCCCTGTGGCGTTGCACTGGGCAGCAGCCCGCTGGAGGCTTACAGCAAGGCCTTCCAGACCGACCCGACCTCGGCCTTTGGCGGCATCATCGCCTTCAACCGCACGCTGGATGCAGCGGCGGCTGAAGCCGTTTCCAGGCAATTCGTGGAAGTGCTGATCGCGCCGGACTACACGCCGGAAGCGCTGGCCATCTTCAAAGCCAAAGCCAATGTGCGCGTGCTCAAGATCGCGTTGCCACCCGGTGGCGATACGCCCTGGGCACAGGGCCGCAACTCGCATGACATCAAGCGCGTGGGTTCCGGCATCCTGATCCAGACCGCAGACAACCACGAGATCAGCGTCACCGACCTGAAGATCGTCAGCCAGAAGCAGCCCACACCGCAGCAACTGGAAGATTTGCTGTTCGCCTGGCGTGTGGCCAAATATGTGAAATCCAACGCCATCGTGTTCTGCGGCAACGGCATGACGCTGGGCGTGGGTGCAGGCCAGATGAGCCGCGTCGACAGTACGCGTATCGCCGCCATCAAGGCCCAGAATGCCAACCTCAGCCTGCAGGGCTCGGTGGTGGCTTCGGATGCGTTCTTCCCGTTCCGTGATGGCATCGACGTACTGGCGGAAGCCGGTGCGGCGGCAGTGATCCATCCGGGTGGCAGCATGCGTGATGAAGAAGTCATCAACGCCGCCAACGAACGCGGCCTGGTCATGGTGCTGACCGGCATCCGTCACTTCAGACACTAAATTACATGGAGGGTGAAGGGTAAAGGGCGCAGGGTTCATGTGCGACACATTGATCCAGACCCGATCTCCCCTTCCCTCTTCTCTACTTCAGGGAAGTACATTATGAAAGTTTTAGTCATTGGTGGCGGTGGTCGCGAACATGCGCTGGCATGGAAACTGAAACACAGCCCACGCGTGAGCCGCGTGTTCGTCGCGCCCGGCAATGCCGGCACCGCGCTGGATCCTGACATGAAGAACGTGCCGATCAGCACAGTGGATGAACTGCTGCAGTTCGCACTCGACGAGCAGATCGGCATCACCGTGGTCGGCCCGGAAGCGCCGCTATCGCAAGGCGTGGTCGATGCCTTCCGCGCCGCCGGTCTCAAGATCTTTGGCCCGACCAAGGCTGCTGCGCAGCTGGAATCATCCAAGGACTTCGCCAAAGCGTTCATGGTGCGTCATGGCATCCCCACCGCCGCCTACGCCACCTTCACCGATGCCGCTGCCGCGCATGACTACGTCCATCAGCAAGGCGCGCCCATCGTCATCAAGGCCGACGGCCTGGCCGCGGGCAAAGGTGTAGTGGTGGCCATGTCGCTGGACGAAGCGCATGCTGCCATCGACGCCATGCTGGCCGACAACAAGCTGGGCAGTGCAGGCGCACGCGTGGTGATCGAAGAATTCCTCAGCGGCGAAGAAGCCAGCTTCATCGTCATGGTGGACGGCAAGAACATCCTCGCGCTGGCCACCAGCCAGGACCACAAACGCTTGCTGGACGGCGACCAGGGCCCCAACACCGGCGGTATGGGGGCTTATTCCCCGGCACCCGTGGTCACGCCCGAGATCCATGCACGCGTGATCCGCGAGATCATCCGCCCCACCGTGGAAGGCATGGCCAAAGACGGCATCCCCTATACCGGTTTCCTTTACGCGGGCCTGATGATCAGCCCGGACGGCAAACTGAAGACGCTGGAATTCAACTGCCGCATGGGCGACCCGGAGACGCAGCCCATCATGCTGCGCCTGAAGAGCGACCTGCTCAACCTGGTGGAGCATGCGGTGGATGGCAAGCTCAACGCCGTGGACGTGGACTGGGACCGCCGTACCGCGCTGGGTGTGGTGATGGCCGCCGCCAATTACCCCGATACGCCACGCAACGGTGACGTGATCACCGGCCTGCCCAAAGAGCTCGTTGACGCCCATGTGTTCCATGCCGGTACCAGCATGCACGATGGTCAGGTACTCACCAGCGGCGGTCGCGTACTGTGTGTGACGGCGCTGGGTGAAACCGTCAAATACGCGCAAAGCCGCGCTTACCAGATCGCCGACGAGATCCAGTTCGACGGCAGCCAGTATCGCCGCGACATCGGCTACCGCGCCGTCAAAGGCTGAGGTTCAGGGCCATGCTGGACCGCGCCCTCCATCATTATCTGCGCGCTGGCGGCGTCATCGCCTATGCCACGGAATCCTGTTTCGGGCTGGGTTGTGACCCACGCAGCCGCCTGGGCGTGCAACGCATCCTCAGGCTGAAAGGCAGGCCGCAGCACAAAGGCCTGATCCTGATCGCCAGCAAGGTCACGCAGCTACGTCATTACATGGCACCGCTCAGCGCGGATGAATACCAGCAACTCGGCGCAAAGCGCCCGCGCCCGCATACCTGGCTGGTACCCACTGCCACACACTGCCCGGTATGGCTCAGCGGCCGACACCCCAGCATCGCCGTACGCATCACCGCCTTCCCGCCCGCACGTCAGCTGTGCCAGGCCAGCAATATGGCGCTGGTCTCCACCAGCGCCAACCGTAGCGGCCATGCGCCCGCCAAGACCACGCGACTGTGCAAGCAACTGTTCGGTGACCGTGTGCGCGTGATCGCCGGGCTTACCGCAGGCAACAAACGCCCCTCCACCATTCAGGACCTGCGCAGCGGACGCATACTGCGCGCCTGAACTCCTTTGGATCGAGACCATGAGCGACATCTCCACACAACGCGTCTACGACTACCTGCAACAGCTGCAAGCCCGCATCGTCGAGGCGCTGGAACTGGTGGACGGCAAACGCTTCCTCAACGACAGCTGGCAACGCCCGGAAGGCGGCGGTGGCACCAGCTGCCTGCTGGAAGAAGGCAATGTGTTCGAACGCGCTGGCGTGGGCTTTTCACATGTCAAAGGCAGCAAACTGCCACCTGCTGCGACGGTAGCCCACCCGGAAGCCGCCGGCCGCAGCTGGGAAGCCATGGGTGTGTCGCTGGTGCTGCATCCGCGCAATCCCTATGCGCCCACCGTGCACATGAATATCCGCTTCTTCGTTGCGAAAGCACCGGACCCGGAGATAGCCGCCATGGATTTACGTGCAAAACAAGCTGAGCATAAAAGCGAACAATCGGCAAAGTATCAGGGTGCGAGCCAAGGCGCTGACGGCGCGGCGACGCGACATACCTCGTCAGGTAGGCAAGGAGCCGCGTCGGAGAGCAACGCAGGCGCAGCCCCTGAGACACAGCCGATTTGGTGGTTTGGCGGCGGCATGGACCTCACCCCCTACTACGGCTTTGAAGAAGACGCCGTGCACTTCCACCGTTGCTGCCGCGATGCACTGGATCCGTTCAACGCGGACTATTACCCCAAGTTCAAGACCGCCTGCGACAAGTACTTCTTCCTCAAGCATCGTCAGGAACCGCGCGGCATCGGCGGCATCTTCTTTGATGACTTCAGCGAGCTGGGCTTCGAACAGAGCTTCGCCCTGCAGCGCAATGTGGGCGATGCCTTCCTGCAGGCCTACCTGCCCATCCTGCAGCGGCGCAAGGACACGGCTTATGGCGAGCGCGAGCGCGATTTCCAGGCCTACCGCCGTGGCCGTTATGTGGAATTCAACCTGGTGTTCGACCGTGGCACGCTGTTCGGTCTGCAATCCAATGGCCGCACTGAATCCATCCTGATGTCCATGCCGCCTGTAGTGAAATGGCGTTATGACTGGAAACCGGCGGCAGGCAGCCCCGAGGCGGCGCTATACAGTGACTTTTTGACCGAGCGCGACTGGTTGCAAACACGCTGACCAACTGCCTAGCTAGTTTGAATGCGCAGGCTGCTTAGTTTTCTGGCACGTTTGGTGCATACTCCATTAAAAAAATCAGGGAGATCTCATGTTTGCTCAGCTGTTGCGTACCAAACCGGCAGACCCGCATGGCCATAGTGGTCTCAAAAAATGCCTGAGCGCATTTGATCTTGCCCTGCTCGGTATCGGCTGCGCCATCGGCACCGGGATCTTCGTACTGACCGGCATCGCGGCAGCCACCCAATCCGGCCCGGCCGTGGTGTTGTCGTTCGTATTCGCCGGCGTAGCCTCCGGCTTTGCGGCACTGGCCTATGCAGAACTGGCGGCCTCAGTGGGCGGCTCGGGCAGTGCTTACGGTTACAGCTATGTGGCGTTCGGGGAGTTCATCGCCTGGGTGATGGGCTGGATCCTGCTGTTGGAATATGGCGTAGGTGCGGCCGCAGTGGCCAATGGCTGGGCCGGTTACTTCATCAATACGCTGGCCAATTTCAATATCGTGCTGCCCGAAGCGCTGATCAAAGCACCAAGTCAGGGCGGCATCATCAACCTGCCCGCCTTCGGCATCATCTGGGTGCTGACCTTGTTACTCATCAGCGGCGTCAAGCAAAGCTCGCAGTTCAATAACATCATCGTTGCCGTCAAACTCAGCACCATCGTCATTTTCATCGCGCTCGCCTCCATGCACCTCAACACCGACAACTGGACACCGTTCATGCCGTTCGGCTGGTTCGACACACTGGATAACGGCAAGACCATAGGCGTGCTGGCAGGCGCATCGCTGGTGTTCTTTGCCTACTTTGGCTTTGACGCGGTATCCACCGCCGCCGATGAAGCCAAAAACCCGCAGCGTGACCTGCCTATCGGCCTGCTTGCCTCGCTGGTGTTCTGCACCGTGGTGTATATCCTGGTGTCGGGGGTGCTGACTGGCGTGGTGCCATACGGTGAATTGAACGTGTCCTCCCCGGTGGCGTATGCCTTGAGCAAACTGGGGTACACCTGGTCCTCCACGCTGGTCGCTACCGGCGTGCTGGCGGGCCTGATCACGGTGCTGCTGGTGCTGCTGTACGGCCTGACCCGCATCCTGTTCGCGATGAGCCGCGATGGCCTGATCTCACCGTTCTTCTCCACCATCAACCCGGACCGTCAGACGCCGGTGCGCATCATCCTGCTGTGCGGGATAGTGGTGTCGCTGGTGGCCGGTTTCATTCCGCTTGGGCAACTGGCCGAGACTGTCAATATCGGCACGCTGGCCAGTTTCGTCATGGTGTGTGTGGGCGTGATCGTGCTGCGCATTCGCCAGCCCGACTTGCCGCGTCCATTCAAAAACCCCTGGAATCCCTTGGTCCCGGTGCTGGGCATCCTGTCCTGCGGCGCCTTGATGGCCTTCCTGCCCACCGAGACCTGGCACCGTTTCGGCTGGTGGGTGGCGGCTGGCGTTGTGTTCTATTTCAGCTATTCCATACGCCACAGCAAGCTGCGCAAGGCGGCATAAGCCGAATTTCGGGCAACAAAAAAGCCAGTCTTTTGGACTGGCTTTTTTTTGCACCGTTGCTAGATTACAGGGTAAGAATCCACTGCACGATGGTTTTGATATCAGCATCTTTGACCTGGGGGCTGTGAGGTGGCATCGGGATAGGACCCCAAACGCCACTGCCACCCTTTTTGACTTTTTCGATCAGCTTGGCTTCCGCTGTCTTGTCACCCTTGTACTTGGCAGCCACGTCCTTGTATGCAGGACCAACTACTTTGTTGGCAATGGTGTGACAGGCCAGACAGCCACTTTTCTGTGCCAGGGCTTCAGCGGCCTTGGCGTCTACTGCGCTTGCCTGTCCGGCCAGCATCAGAGAGCCAGCGGCGGCAACCGTCATTAATAACGCTTTCATGCTATCTCCTTCAACTCGATCTTTATCGGACTACTGATTACTTCAAGCTTTACAGCTCTATCATGATACCCAAGATAGACTAAGCTTGAAAAGAATTACGCTATCGCAGCATGCTGTCAGGTACTTCGGGAACCAATCGTTGCTCTGCTTTGGTTAAACGCTCCAAGCCGGTATGGGTTGACAGTAACAACGCACAACAGGGCCAGTAACTTGCTATCGGCAGGCGAAGTGGAATCTTGAGAATGCGATGATCAGTCTAGTCATGCACTCAAGCGCATGTTGGCCTTCCCTGACCTGTCCGGCCAGGGAAGACTGCGTCACATAGACTCGACGGTATATTCTGCACTCATGATATGGGTGCGATTCGGGTTGATCACCACCATGTTCTCCATGGCGTTGGCTGATTCGATACAGATCATATTGCGCCATTCATCTGCGCTGCCCATGTCACCCGTACTATGGGCTTTTTCTTCCCATGGCGTCCAGATCACGGTGCTACGGCTGTTGGAGGTGGAGACGCGGATACGGCGCTTGTAACCCGGGTCGGACAGCAGGCAGTCGCCACTATGGTTCAAATAGACACGATCGAACTCGCCATCAAAGGTCAGCACTTCATGCTCGACATAACGCTGGTAGTTCTTGAGCTTGTCGGCATAGACATAATCCTGCAGACCCGTGATCTTGACATTGGCCACATCGCTGATGTTGAAGTAGGTGTGGAATGCCTCACCGATGATGAAAGGATGATCCGCCTTGTTGGTGGTGGCCAGATCGATCTTCAGGCGCTTGCCTACGGTGATGGTCATGGTCAGCACATAGGGATAACCCAACTGACGGCGCGTCACATCGGTTTCCTGCATCTGCAACAACAGACGTGTCGCGCCAGTGTCGGTGGTGTCCGAATCGACCAGCTGCCAGGGAATGACGCGGGCGAAACCATGCGGACACAAGGTGCTATCGGTCTGGTGCGCACCGAACCAGGGCCAGCAGATCGGCACGCCGCCACGAATGGAACGGCCTTTCACATAGCGCGCATGTTCGGACAACCACAACACCGGCTGTTTCTCGGTCTTGGGTTGCCAATGGATGACATGGCCACCCTGCAAGGCGATCCTGGCCTTGGCCAGCGGGTTGTCGATCTCGATATAGCGCAGCCCATTCCCGTCTTCAGTCAACTGGATATGCGGATGGGCCAGGCTGGTGCCCGTCCCATCACTGTTGTAGAAACTGTTTGCGAGCGTTTGAGTGCTCATTCATTTACCCCGGTTATCTTGGTCGTGCTTGAAAGAATTCTTGTTATTTTTCGATTTGCGCAACATCGCGCACTGCGCCACGGGCTGCGGAAGTGCTCATCGCCGCATAGGCACGCAAGGCGGGTGAAACCACGCGCTGACGGGATACCGGCTTCCAGGCCAGGGCTCCCTTGGCCACCATGTGGGCACGTCGATGCGACAACACTTCATCACTGACCGCGAGATGGATGGTGCGGTTCGGAATATCGATCTCGATGGTGTCGCCTTCTTCCACCAGACCGATGGCACCCCCCTCTGCAGCCTCTGGGGAAGCATGGCCTATACTCAGACCGGAGGTGCCCCCGGAGAAGCGTCCATCTGTAAGCAAAGCACAAACCTTGCCCAGGCCCTTGGATTTCAAGTAACTGGTGGGATACAGCATCTCCTGCATGCCAGGACCGCCACGCGGGCCTTCGTAGCGGATCACTACCACGTCACCCGCTATCACGTTATCGGCAAGAATCGCGGCCACTGCATCGTCCTGTGATTCAAAGATGCGCGCACGGCCGGTGAACTTGAGGATGCTGTCATCCACCCCCGCCGTTTTGACAATGCACCCATCCTGTGCGATGTTGCCGTACAGCACCGCCAGACCGCCATCCTGCGAGTAGGCATGGGCCTTGTCGCGGATGCAGCCCTCAGCACGGTCTGTGTCCAGATCGGGCCACAACATGGACTGACTGAAAGCGATGGTGGTCGGGATGCCGCCGGGCGCCGCGCGGAACAGCTGGCGCGCCTCTTCATTAGCCAGGTTGCTGATATCCCATTGCTGCAGTGCATCGCCCAGGGTCGGGCTATGGACGGTGGGGATCTCGTTATGGATCAGGCCGGCTTTATTCAACTCGCCCAGGATGGCCATCACGCCACCCGCACGATGCACGTCTTCCATGTGGTATTTCTGTGTGGCAGGCGCCACCTTGCACACGCAGGGCACACGGCGCGAGATGCGGTCGATGTCGCTCATGGTGAAATCGACACCCGCTTCATGCGCAGCCGCCAGCAAATGCAGCACGGTATTGGTGGAGCCGCCCATGGCCACATCCAGGCTCATGGCATTCTCGAATGCCTGCATATTGGCGATGGCGCGTGGCAGCACGCTGTAATCGTCCTGCTCGTAATGCCGCCTGGCCAGCTCGACGATGAGGCGACCTGCTTTCAGGAACAACTGCTTGCGCGCCGCATGCGTGGCCAGCGTGGAGCCGTTACCGGGCAGGGACAAGCCCAGCGCCTCGGTCAGGCAGTTCATGGAATTGGCCGTGAACATGCCGGAGCAGGAACCACAGGTGGGGCATGCAGAACGCTCGACTGCCGCTACATCGGCATCGCTGACATGGCTGTCCGCCGCTTCAACCATGGCATCCACCAGATCCAGCTTGCGAATCGTGCCATTCCAGTTGACCTTGCCGGCCTCCATCGGGCCACCCGAAACGAACACCACCGGGATATTGAGACGCAGCGCTGCCATCAGCATGCCGGGCGTGATCTTGTCACAGTTGGAGATGCACACCAGCGCATCGGCACAGTGCGCATTGACCATGTATTCGACGCTGTCCGCGATCAAGTCACGGCTGGGCAGCGAATACAGCATGCCACTGTGGCCCATGGCGATGCCGTCATCCACGGCGATGGTGTTGAACTCTTTGGCGACGCCACCCGCCTTTTCGATCTCGCGTGCGACCAGCTGGCCCATATCTTTCAGGTGCACATGGCCAGGCACGAACTGGGTGAAGGAGTTGGCAATCGCGATGATGGGCTTGGTGAAATCCTCATCCTTCATGCCGGTGGCACGCCATAAAGCGCGTGCACCCGCCATGTTGCGGCCGTGTGTGGTGGTACGTGAACGATAAACCGGCATGGATCAACCTCTGGTAATAACACCGCTAAAAAATGACTGGGTAGCGCAAGCGCTGCAGCAGATGGTGCGCAACTGCAAAACGGCTTACGCAAAAAACGTATAATCTGAAGTCCTTCATAATTTTACCTTATTCTGAGGCCAGTCCGCATATGCTCGTCCATCCGCAATTCGATCCCATCGCGCTCCAGATCGGCCCCCTCGGCATCCACTGGTATGGCCTGATGTACTTGCTGGGTTTTCTAAGCCTGCTATGGCTGGGTAAATGGCGCGTGCGCCAGCAGCCACAACTGGGCTGGGAAAGCAGCGAGGTGGATGACCTGCTGTTTTACGGCGTGCTGGGGGTGATCCTGGGTGGCCGACTCGGCTATGCCATCTTCTATCAACCCAGCTACTTTCTGGCCCATCCGCATGAAGTGCTCTATTTGTGGCAAGGCGGCATGTCCTTCCACGGCGGTTTTCTGGGCGTGCTGGTCGCCATGCTGTGGTTCGCCAGAAAGACCGGCAAACGCTGGCTGGGCGTGATGGACTTTGTTGCGCCACTGGTGCCCATCGGCCTGGGCGCTGGCCGTGTAGGCAATTTCATCAACGGTGAATTGTGGGGACGCCCCACTGATGTCGCCTGGGGCATGGTGTTTCCACAGGTGGATCAGCTGGTGCGCCACCCTTCGCAGCTGTATCAGTTCGCGCTGGAAGGCGTGGCACTGTTCCTCATCCTGTGGTGCTATTCCAGCAAACCCAGGCCAGTTGGTTCAGTATCCGCCCTGTTCCTGCTGGGGTATGGCAGCTTCCGCTTCATCGCCGAGTTCACACGCGAACCGGACAGCTACCTGGGGTTGCTGTCGCTGGGTTTGAGCATGGGGCAATGGCTTAGCCTGCCCATGATCCTGGCGGGTGCCTGGTTGTGGCGAAAATCGCAGCATTATGGCAATTGATTTACAATACGAGCGTGTCGATGAGTATTTCAGCGACTTTCTTTCCATCTTCAAGGAGCATTCAATGATGCCACGTATTCTGATGATCATGCTGTGCAGCCTGCTCGGTTATAACGCGACCGCCATGGCAGAGACCAAACTGAGCCCGCAACCTGGCCAGTGGTCCACCATCGTTGCCATACTCGACAATTCCAATAATCACTACCTGCTGAAGACCTCGGTACACGCCGATGCCAAGACCTGTGTCGCCGCCCTGCCTGACCTGGCGGGCAGTATTCAGGATGCAGGTGGCAAGATCTGGACTAATCGCGAGCGCAATACCATCAATTACGAGAAGAAGATCGGCATCACCGAAGATAATGTCAAAGTGGAAGAAGTGCGTTGTGTGCTGGAGCCATTCAGCCCTGAGTTCGCACGCTTCCTCGGCCGCTGATCGGGTTCCACACCGCTGCGGGACACCAGCCGCCGCTGCCTTGATTCAGGGCAGCGGTTTTTTATGGCCCGCGCCCAGCTTCAACCCAGCTTCAACCCAGCTTTCAGCTCAGCAGCAGCGCTTCACACCCTTCCACTTATTGTCCTGCCACTGTTTGAAGAACGCGGCGCGCGTCAGCGGTGCCTCATCACCATGGTGTTCCACATGGTGGCGCAGGTAGCGCTCATAGGCATCGTCACCCGACAGGCGCCGGAACAAACGCCAAAACGCGCGCAGTGCGCCCTTGAGTTGCCCCAGCATCAGTCACGCACCCCAGCGCTGTCCAGCCGTGTCTGCTGGTAAGCCACTTCGCTGCAAGGCAGCACGGGCTTGCCGCTTAGATGGCGCACACACACACGCAGCATGTCGAAGATCACCACCCACAGCACCACGATGAAGAACATGGTCAGCCAGGCATCCAGCTGCTGGTTGAAGATCAGTTGCGGCGCGACCGCCGCCTTCTCGGGCGGCAACAGGCCGCTGGCGAGTTTTTCTGACATGTCGCGGGCGGCAGCAAAGAAGCCGACCCGAATATCCGTGCTGAAGATCTTTTCCCAGGCCGCCGTACTGGTGACGATGACCAGCCAGACCAGCGGCAGCGCGGTGACCCAGGCGAAACGTGCACGACCGGATTTCACCAGGATGCCGGTGGCTACGCACAGCGCGATGGCTGCCAGCATCTGGTTGGCGATGCCGAACAGCGGCCACAGGATGTTGACGCCACCGTTGGGATCGATGACGCCTATGTAAAGGAAATACCCCCAACCGGCCACCACCAGCAAACTGGTGAAGATCACCGAGGGGTACCAGGAGGTGCGGCCCAGCGCGGGCCACACATTGCCTAACATGTCCTGCAGCATGAAACGGCCGACACGCGTGCCGGCGTCCAGTGTGGTCAGGATAAAGATGGCCTCGAACATGATGGCAAAGTGATACCACAGCGCCAGCAGATGCTGACCAAAAGCGCTGCCAAAGATGCTGGCCATGCCCACGGCCAGCGACGGTGCGCCACCGGTGCGCGCGAACAGCGTGGCCTCGCCCATATCGGCCGCCAGCTTTTCCATCTGTGCCACGGTGACCGGGAAGCCCCAGCTGTTGATGGTGGCCACGGCTTCCACAGCGGTCTTGCCCACCACACCCGCCGGACTGTTGATGGCAAAGAACACGCCGGGGTCCAGCACGGTAGCGGCGATCATGGCCATGATGGCAACGAAGGATTCCAGCAGCATGCCGCCGTACCCTATCATGCGGATATCGCGCTCACTGGCCAGCAGCTTGGGCGTGGTACCGGAAGCGATCAGCGCATGGAAGCCGGAGATCGCACCGCAGGCCACGGTGATGAACACGAACGGGAACAGGGTGCCGCCAAAGATAGGGCCAGTGCCATCGATGAACTGCGTGAGGGCCGGCATCTTCACTTCGGGTTGCAGCATGACGATGGCCACCGCCAGCAGGATGATGGTGCCCAGCTTCATGAAGGTAGACAGATAGTCGCGCGGCGCCAGCAGCAACCATACCGGCAGGATGGCCGCGGCAAAGCCGTAGGCGATCACCGCCCAGGCCAGCGCCAACCCGTCATGGTCGAACCAGCCACGGAAGGCACTGTGGTCTATCCAGCCGCCACCGGCTACGGCCGCCAGCAGCAGCAGCACACCCAGCAAGGAGCCTTCCAGCACGCGGCCGGGACGCAGGTTGCGCATATACAGGCCGACCACCATGGCGATGGGGATGGTGGCAGCCACCGTCGAGGTGGCCCAGGGGCTGTGTTTCATGGCATTGACCACCACCAGGCCCAGTACGGCGATCAGGATGATCATGATGAAGAACGTGCCCAGCAAAGCCGCCACACCACCCAGCGGCCCCAGCTCGTCACGTGCCATCTGACCCAGGCTGCGCGCATTGCGGCGCGTGGACAGGAACAAGGTCACCATGTCCTGCACTGCGCCACCCAGCACCGCACCGATCAATATCCACAAGGTACCGGGCAGGTAACCGAACTGCGCGGCCAGCGTGGGCCCGATCAGCGGCCCAGGCCCGGCGATGGCAGCAAAGTGATGTCCGAACACCACCCAGCGGTTGGTGGGCACAAAATCACGGCCATTATCCAGACGTTCGGCTGGCGTGGCACGCGTCGCATCCAGCATCAGCACCCGGGCGGCGATCCAAGCGGCATAGAAACGATATGCGATGGCATACACACAGACCGCGGCGGTGATGAACCACAAGGCGTTGATGCTTTCACCACGATGCAGGGCGATACCACCAACGGCACCAGCCCCCAGCAAGGCGATGGCCAGCCAGACCAGCGTTTTTATTGAGTTGCGCATGGTTAAGAACCCAGGGTGGATAACATGGTGTGCACTAGACGAGAAATGATCAAACCGCAGTATAAAGCACTGCCAGCCGCTTGGAACGCTGATGCGACACGCAGGCGCCACAGAAAGCGAATCCGCCGTGTAAGGTTGCCTGCTGCTGCACGACCAAACAGCATCGATAACTTGATATGGGATCCCTGATGAAAACGCTATTTCGCACCCTGATTCTGATTTGCATGATGCTGGCCGGCAGCGCTTATGCCAATCCTGGCCATTACGAAGCGAGCAGGTTCGAAAGTCTGCAGAATGCTGGTACACCTACTTTGCTGCACGTGCATGCCGACTGGTGCTCGACTTGCCGCACGCAGGCCCCCATTCTGGGCAGCCTGCTCAAAATGCCTGAATACAGCGGCATCCAGGCACTGCAAGTCAGTTTTGATGACCAGAAAGACGTACTCAAACAATTCAATGTACGCCGCCAGAGCACATTGATCGTGTTCAAGAACGGCAAGGAAGTCGGGCGCAGCACTGGTGATACCAGCCGCCTGAGCATAGAGCGCCTGCTGCAACAGGCGCTGTGATGTCAGCCGAGCTGGCCAGCTATGGCCTGAGTTTTCTGGCTGGTACCTTATCCGTGCTGGCCCCCTGCGTGCTGCCCCTGCTGCCTATCCTGCTGGGCAGCGCACTCAACACACACAAGCTGGGGCCACTCGCCCTGGCGGCCGGGCTGGCCATCACGTTCACTGTGATCGGCGTGCTGATCGCCAGTAGCGGCGCCGTGCTTGGGCTGGAGCAAGACACCTTGCGCCGCTTTGCGGCCGTATTGCTGATCTTGTTCGGCGTGGTGCTGTTATCCAGCCATCTGCAGCATTACTTTTCCAGACTGACTGCAGGCCTGGGTAACAGCGGAAATAACTTACTGTACCGCTTGTCTGGCGATACGCTGGCTGGCCAGTTCCTGCTGGGGTGTGTGCTGGGCCTGGTGTGGAGCCCGTGTGTAGGCCCCACGCTGGGTGCTGCCATTACGCTGGCCAGTCAGGGCGAAAGTCTGCTGCATGTGACGCTGGTGATGGCCATGTTCGGCATGGGCGCTGGCTTGCCCTTGATCGCACTGGGCCTGCTGTCACGCCAGGCCATGCTACGCTTGCGCGGCAAGCTCATGCAGGCAGGAAAGGTAGGCAAACAAGTGATGGGCATCGCCCTGCTGGTAGTTGGTCTGCTCATCCTGACCGGTTTTGACAAAAGCATTGAGTCCGGCCTGCTGGATATTTTGCCCACTTGGATGACGGAAATCACCACGCGTTTTTAGTCTGCCACCCCCATCTCGTTGTTCTTGCACAACTTTAAAATTAGCGGTTTTTCACACTATTTGGCCGCACATCAATTGCCCCCAAACGATGGATTGACGCCACTTCCGGGCCGGTTGTAGCATCTGCGGCACTGTTCTGGTGCTGACTGCTTGACCTCACGTTTGGGAGGGGGTCGTCATGTGTTTTTCATGAGCCAATCAACATCCGACAGTGCTAGTAAAAGGCAGTAAAGATATTTTATCTTTCAACATTAAAAGGAACATCATGAAAACGATTCTTTCAGCACTGGTACTTGGCACTCTGAGCTTCAACGTCGCTGCAGCGGAACTGCCTGTAGACCTGCCTCTGGGCGCGGTCACCGGCGTGGTTGAGGGTGTACTGGGTACGGTTGCCCTGCCCGGCCTGCCTGTAGACCTGCCACTGGATACCGTCACTGGTCTGGTTGGCGGTCTGGTTCCTACCGTGATCGGTCTGCTGGATGGCGTATTGGGTGGTGTTGCACTGCCTGGTGCTCCTGCAGTGCCCGGCCTGCCAGCACTGCCAGTTGATCTGCCACTGGGCGCTGTGACCGATCTGGTGGGTGGCCTGGTGCCTACCGTCACTGACGTGGTCGGCGGCTTGCTGCCCACCGTGACCGGTCTGGTTGACGGCCTGGTGCCTACTGTGACCGGCCTGCTGGATGGCGTATTGGGTGGTGTTGCACTGCCTGGCGCGCCTGCTGTGCCTGGCCTGCCAGCACTGCCAGTTGATCTGCCACTGGGCGCTGTGACTGATCTGGTCGGCGGCCTGGTGCCTACCGTGACCGGTCTGGTTGACGGTGTACTGGGTGGCGTTGCACTGCCACTGTAAGCTGCGCATTCAAGGTTCTAAATGAAAACGCCCCATTGCGGGGCGTTTTTTATTTGACGCCAGGCTGAGTCTTGAGCCCCTGCGATTTGAGTCAGATTTGGCGTCAGTTTTATTGGGCAATGTCGCTGGCGTGCCAGCTTAACCGATCCCCAGCTCCGAACGCGCGATCAGCGCCTGATTGTGCGCACTGTCCCGGTCAGCGGCCAGCGTGGTGAAATGCCCCATCTTGCGCCCCGGTCTGGCTTCATGTTTGCCGTACAGATGCAATTTCAGCGCCGTGTGTGCTGTGGCTTTGGACCAGGCGGGCTCGCCGTCCTGCCAGATGTCACCCAGAATGTTCACCATCACGGCGGCACTATGCTGACGTGCGTCACCCAGAGGCAATCCGGTCAAGGCACGCACCTGTTGTTCGAACTGATTGGTCACGCAGGCATCGATGGTGTAATGGCCGGAGTTATGGGGGCGAGGTGCCATTTCGTTGACCAGCAGCTTGCCTTCACTGATAAAGAACTCCACCGCCAGCACGCCTTCATAAGCCAGCTTTTGCGCCAACTGCGTCGCCAAGGCTTGTGCCTTGGCTTTGAGCACGTCACTGATGCGGGCAGGGGCGATGCTGACATCGAGGATACCGTTGAGGTGACTGTTCTCCACCACCGGAAAAGTGACGATATGGCCATCAGCATCACGCGCCAGCACCACGGATACTTCGGCATCCAGGCTGAGCATGTTTTCCAGCACGCAGGTCTGCATGCCGAACTGTTCGAACGCCGCAGCGGCAGCGGCAGCATCGGCAACCCGGGCTTGCCCCTTGCCGTCGTAACCGAAGCGCGCCACCTTGAGGATGGCCGGATACAAGCCGCTGTCGTCCGCAGGCAGGTCTTGCGCAGTATTGATCACGGCGAACGGCGCGACCGGCAAGCCTGCATCGCGTACGAACTGCTTCTCCAGTACGCGGTGCTGGGCAATCGCCACTGCGCTGGCCGATGGGCGCACGGTGCGGGTCTGGGCCAGGAAGTCCAGCGTCGCCGCAGGCACATTCTCGAATTCGGTCGTGATCGCGGCACAGGTCTCGGCCATGCTGGCCAGCGCCGCCGCATCGTCATAAGCGCTGCACAGATGCACATCGGCAATGCGGCCGGCCGGACTATTGGCATCCGGGTCCAGCACGGTCACCTTGTAGCCTAGCTCATGCGCAGCGATGACAAAATAGCGGCCCAGTTGACCGCCACCCAGCATGCCCAACATCGCGGGCGGAAGAATCATCGGCTTGCTCAACATATCTCCATTCAAATCAGGCGATGTTCAGAAAGAATCGCTAACGCGTCTACAAATGGCCAGCACTTATTCCGGCAGCTGCATGGCCAGCACTTTTTCGGCCTGGCGCTTGCGAAAATCCACCAGCTTCTGTGCCAGCGCAGCATCGGTCAGCGCCAGAATCGACGCGGCAAAGATGCCAGCATTGGCAGCGCCCGCCTCACCGATCGCAAACGTCGCCACCGGCACGCCACGTGGCATCTGCACGATGGAAAGCAGGGAGTCCTGCCCTTGCAGATGTTTGCTGGGCACGGGAACGCCCAGTACCGGCAAGGTGGTCTTGGCAGCCACCATGCCTGGCAAATGGGCAGCGCCACCAGCACCGGCGATGATGACTTTGAAGCCGTTGGCGACGGCTGTCTCGGCAAAACTGAACATCAGATCCGGCGTACGGTGCGCAGACACCACGCGCGCTTCGTAACTCACGCCGAAATCTGTCAGGGTCTGTGCGGCCGCTTTCATGACCGGCCAGTCACTGTCGGAACCCATGATGATGGCCACTGCGGCTTGTTGTTGTGTCATGGCATGCCCTTTCAGAGCAATATCAGGTTATCGCGGTGGATCAATTCCGCCTCTTCGACATAGCCCAGTATCTGGGCGATATCGCTGCTGGGCTTGCGCAGGATACGCAGGGTTTCACTGCTGCTGTAATTCACAAGGCCACGCGCGATCTCGCGGCGCTCGGCATCGAGACAGGCGACCGCATCACCGCGCTCAAAACTGCCTTCGATGGCGACCACCCCAATGGGTAGCAAGCTCTTGCCGTCGTCACGCAAGGCCTTGATGGCGCCATTGTCGAGCAGCAAACGGCCGCCCACCCGCAAATGGTCAGCCAGCCATTGTTTTCTGGCCACGGTCTTGATCTGCCCGGCGCGCAGATGCGTACCGATGGCTTCGCCTGCCGCCAGCCGTAACAGCACACCAGCCTCGCGACCAGAAGCGATCACGGTATGGGCACCACTGCGTGCGGCGCGCTTGGCGGCCAGGATCTTGGTCAGCATGCCACCCGTGCCTACACTGCTACCGGCACCACCGGCCATGGCTTCCAGTTCCGGGTTGCCAGCAAGGGCCTGCCCGATGAAGCGGGCGTCAGCATGCTTGCGCGGGTCCGCGGAATACAGGCCAGGCTGGTCGGTGAGGATCACCAGCGCATCGGCTTCGATCAGGTTGGCCACCAGTGAAGCCAAGGTGTCGTTATCACCAAAACGGATCTCGTCGGTGACCACGGTATCGTTCTCGTTGATGATGGGGATGACCTGCAAATCAAGCAGGGTGCGCAGGGTGCTGCGCGCATTGAGATAGCGCTTGCGATCCGCCAGATCGTCATGCGTGAGTAGCACTTGAGCGGTATGCAGGCCATGTTCACTGAAACAGGACTCGTACATCTGCACCAGCCCCATCTGTCCCACGGCGGCGGCGGCCTGCAATTCGTTGATGGCGGTGGGACGCTTCTTCCAGCCCAGACGCTGCATGCCTTCCGCTACGGCGCCGCTGGACACCAGCACCACCTGACGGCCCTGCTTGACCAGTCCGGCGATCTGTTCAGCCCAGGCCGCCAGCGCACTACGATCCAGGCCCTGACCGTTATTGGTGACCAGGCTGGAACCTACCTTGACCACCAGCGTACTGGCGTCATGCAGCAGCGATGTCATCCTGTGCTCCATGCGCTTCCGAATGATGCTGTTTGGTCAGTTCCAGATGTTCCATGATGGCGTAGGTCAGTTCCTTGCAGCCATTACCGGTGATCGCGGAGATGGCAAACACAGGACCGTCCCAGCCGAATGCCTGCACGAAGTCGGCGACGCGTGCCTTGGGGTCTTCCAGCATGTCCACTTTATTGAGCACCAGCCAGCGCGGCTTTTCATGCAACTCGGCGTCGTATTTTTTCAGCTCTTCGACAATGGCTTTGGCTTCCTGCACCGGGTCCACCCCTTCGTGCAGCGGCGCCAAGTCAACCAGATGCAGCAGCAAACTGGTACGTGACAGATGGCGCAAGAATTGATGGCCCAGACCAGCACCTTCTGCTGCACCCTCGATCAGACCAGGCACGTCGGCGATGACAAAACTGCGGTTGCTGTCCACACGCACCACGCCGAGGTTGGGATGCAGCGTCGTGAACGGATAATCGGCCACTTTGGGCTTGGCTGCCGAGACAGAACGGATGAAGGTGGATTTACCGGCATTGGGCATGCCCAGCAGGCCCACATCAGCCAATACCTTCAGCTCCATGTACAGCTCGAACTCTTCACCCGGCTCGCCTTTGGTGCATTGGCGTGGGGCGCGGTTGATACTGGATTTGAAATGGATGTTGCCCAGCCCCCCCTTGCCGCCCTTGGCGATCAGGCATTCCTGGCCATGTTCGGCGAGGTCGATCAGCATCTGACCAGTGGCCTTGTCACTGATGACGGTGCCGACCGGCACACGCAGCATCAGGTCTTCGCCCTGGGCTCCGTAACAACCGGCACTGCGGCCGTTCTCGCCGCGCTGTCCTCGGAATACGCGGGTATAACGGTAATCGACCAGGGTGTTGATGTTGCGGTCTGCGACCAGATGGATGGAACCGCCGCGGCCGCCGTCCCCGCCACTGGGGCCGCCCATGGGCTCATATTTCTCGCGACGAAACGTGGCGATGCCATTGCCGCCGTCGCCGGCGTATACCTTGATGGTCGCTTCGTCGATGAATTTCATGATGACCTGCTTACCGTAATGCCCGGATTATAGGGGCTAAAAGAAAAAAGCCCTACCGATGCGATAGGGCTTTTGCTGCGCGAGACGCCGCGATCAGACTGGGATGATGTTGACCAGCTTGCGACGCAGGGCGCCCTTGACCGTGAAGCTCACCTTGCCGTCAACCTTGGCGAACAAGGTGTGATCCTTGCCCATGCCGACGTTTTCACCGGCGTGCATACGGGTGCCACGTTGGCGAACGATGATGCTGCCCGCGGAGATCACTTGCTCACCGTAGGCTTTTACACCCAGTCGCTTCGATTCCGAATCGCGACCGTTACGGGAACTACCACCTGCTTTTTTGTGTGCCATGCTTTACCCCTTATTCTGCCGCTTTAGCCTTGGCCGCTTTGGCTGGCTTGGTCGCGATATCGCCGATCTGGATTTCGGTGTAGTCCTGACGATGACCTTGCGTCTTGCGATAGTGCTTACGACGACGCATCTTGAAGATCATCACCTTGTCGCCACGGCCGTGGGACAGCACCTTGGCTTGCACGCTTGCGCCAGCAATCAGAGGTGCACCGATGGTGACGTTCTCGCCGTCAGCCAGCATCAACACTTGGTCGATCGTGATGTCGCTGCCGACTTCACCGATCAGTTTTTCTACTTTTAATCTTTCGCCAGCGACTACACGGTACTGCTTGCCGCCGGTCTTGATGACTGCATACATGGTTATGCCTCGTTTGCTACGCATTCAAATGAATCGCGCATTATACGCAAACTACGCGGCAAAGCAAACGGCTTTGTACAGATAATTTGCCGTGACGCTGCACGAACTGCGGGGCCGATTAGCGCGCCCGCAACAAGCTCGATTACACCTGCAGATAGCGCACAAGTCAACCTGGACAGGTGCTTGCCGCCACAGGCTTCAGCCACCGGCTCAGCAAGCCCGATGACCAGCAAAGCGCTGTGGTAAAATCCGGATACTTATTTCAGGCTGTCGTTATTGTGTCCCTAGCCCCTATTAACGCCTGCGTCGCTGACGACATGGCGGCTGTTGATCGCGTCATCCGCCTTTCCCTGCATTCCGAGGTCGTGCTGGTCAGACAAGTGGCTGACTACATCATCCACAGTGGCGGTAAACGCCTGCGGCCCGCCCTGGTGCTGCTGAGTGCAGGCGCATTCGGCAACATCACCGAGCAGCAACATACCCTGGCGGCGGTAGTGGAGTTCATCCATACCGCCACACTGCTGCATGATGATGTGGTGGATGAATCCAGCCTGCGCCGCGGTCGCGAGACCGCCAACAGCCTGTTCGGTAACGCCGCCAGCGTACTGGTCGGTGATTTCGTCTATTCGCGTGCGTTCCAGATGATGGTAGGCGTAGGCAACATGCAGGTGATGCAGATCCTGGCGGAAGCCACCAACATCATCGCCGAGGGCGAAGTATTGCAGCTGCTCAACTGCAATGACGCCAGCATCAGCGAGGCCGATTACCTTAAGGTCATCCACTATAAAACAGCCAAGCTGTTCGAAGCGGCGACGCGCCTGGGCGCCCTGACTGCCGGTGCCAGTGCGCAGGACCAGCAAGCGCTGGCCGACTATGGCATGCACCTGGGCACAGCATTCCAGTTGATCGATGATGTGCTGGACTTGAGTGGCGACCCGGACGAGATCGGCAAGAACCTCGGTGACGATCTGGCAGAAGGCAAGCCCACGCTACCGCTGCTGTACGTGATCCAGCATGGCAACACCTTGCAGCGTGAACTGGTGCGCAACGCCATCGAGCAAGGCGGCCTGGAACAGCTGACAGCAGTGCTGCAAGCGGTGCAGGAAACCGGCGCGCTGGCGCATGCACGTGCCGTGGCGCAGAAGGAAGCCGAGCAGGCTTGCGCCTGCATACAGCACCTACCCGCCTCGGCTTACCGTGATGCGATGCTGCAACTGGCAGAATTCGCTGTCAGCCGCGATCACTAGCATCAGAAATCCCGTCACCAGAAAATCCAGCGCCACGCCCTCTCACACCGCATGCTGTAACGCACCAGACCCATGCGTCAAATCGCCAACAAAGGCAACTCGAGAAAGGCTCAGGAAAGATTAGTGAACGATTAGTTCAGCACGATAGGTTCGCCGCTGTCGGCCTGATAATAACTCAGGTGCGCCCAGTCACTGGTGCCCGCAGTGAGACTGCCGTCGAATAAAGACTCGCCATCCACATCCACCACGGCATAGCCGCTGTGATAAAGACGGATCTCAGCCAACTGTTGTCCCTGACGCATGGCAAAGCCCACGAATGCCTCGTCTTCCTCTTCGGCAAAGAGCTCCCAATCAGCACGCCCGGTCAACTGTTCCAGCCAGCCTGGCAGATCCACTTCCACACGGCAGACCACCGGCGTATCCCACAGTTGCTGATGCTCATTGGCTAACATGGTGCTGGTCTCCTTGGTTGGCGCTACATACATCATCATAAAAAACGACTTAATCAATAACTGGTTTTAACAAACAGCTTGGTGTTGACAGTTAGTTGATGCCGATAGTGCCTGTTTCAAGGGCGGCAGCGCATCTTTCATCATCTTTCGTTGCGACACCTGTTTATCGGTGCGATGATGCAAAAATCAATCCACTTCCGCTGATACGACGTCATGCCCTTCGCCAGCTACGCCCAACTCGTGTCTGACCTTAACACCCACTTGCCAGCCCTGCTATTGATTTCCGGCCTGATCGGCCTGCTGGTCGGCAGCTTCCTGAACGTGGTGATCCATCGACTACCCAGAATGATGGAGCTGGAATGGCAAGCCAGCAACAGCGACACCCCACCCGTCCGCTATAACTTGCTGCGCCCCCGCTCCAGTTGCCCGCAATGCCAGCAGCAACTGAGCATCGCAGACAACATCCCGCTACTGAGCTATGCCCTGCTACGCGGCCGCTGCCGCTATTGCCAACACCCGATAGCGGCCCGCTACCCTCTGGTAGAGGCCTGCACTGGCATACTGACGGCGGTGGTAGCCTGGCAATTCGGCTGGGGCTGGCAGATGCTGACCGCCTGGCTGTTCCTGTGGGCGCTGATCGCCCTGACCTTTATAGACCTCGATACCTATCTGCTGCCAGACAGCATCACGCTGCCGCTGTTATGGCTGGGTTTGCTGATCAATCTTGGTGGCAGCGGTTATACCGACCTGCACTCTGCCGTGATAGGCGCCGCTGCCGGCTACCTGAGCCTGTGGAGCGTATACTGGCTGTTCAAGCTGATACGCGGCAAAGAAGGCATGGGGTATGGCGACTTCAAACTGTGCGCGGCCATCGGCGCCTGGTTCGGCTGGCAGGTGCTGCCTGCGGTGATCTTGCTGTCATCGCTGATCGGCGCCGTGGTCGGTATCCTGCTACTGGTGACCAGCCGCCAGAACAGCCAGACACCGATCGCGTTCGGCCCCTATCTGGCGCTGGCTGGCCTGGCCACCTTGCTGTGGTCGGATACGCTGGCCATGCTGGGCTATTAATCATTGATTGAGTGTTATATTTCGTTAGCGCTATACGTCTAGGAGACAAGCAATGTACGTGGTTGGCCTGACCGGCGGCATAGGTGCCGGCAAGAGTGAAGCAGCAAAGATGTTCGCCGCCCTGAATGTCCCTATCGTCGATGTCGACGTGATCTCCCATCACCTTACCGAGGTCGGCCAGCCCAGCCTGCAGAAGATCGCCGATGCCTTTGGCAGCGGCATCCTCACCGCCGAAGGCACGCTGGACCGTAGCGCCCTGCGCGAACAGGTGTTCAGCAGCGATGCCGCCAGACGTAAACTGGAAGCCATCCTGCACCCGGCCATACACGCTGCCGCCGTGCGTCAACTCTCCAGCAACAGCGCGGCACCTTATCAGATCCTGGCTATCCCGCTGCTGTTCGAAACGGACCGCTACCGCGGCCTGGTCAATCGTACCCTGCTGATCGATTGTGCAGAGTCCCTGCAGATCAGCCGCACTTTGCAGCGCAACGGCATGACCGAGGCCACGGTACGCGCCATCATCGCCGCACAGGCCTCGCGCAGCTTCCGCAAGGCACTGGCCAATGATGTGATCGACAACAGCGGCAGCATCGAACAGTTACGTGAGCAGGTAGCATTCCTGCACAAAAAATATCTTGTGGCTTGCCTAGAATTGGAATAAATCTCATAATCTTTCACTACTGAACCTGCAGATTCCGATCCGCCGTCCACCTCCGTGCCCAGCTACGACTTCCCATTCAACGAACGCATCCGCACCCTGCTCAGGCTGGAAGATCTATTCCAGAAAGCGTTCCATCACGTAGACGCAAATCACGAGCACAGCCATCACTGCGCGCTGCTCACGCTGTTCCAGATCATGGATGTGATCGACCGCGCTGAACTGAAGATGGATCTGCTGCAGGAACTGGACAGGCAGAAGATCGGCCTGAATGTATTGCGTGGCAAACCGGGCATCGCAGAAGCCATACTGAATGAGACCATCAGCCGCATCGAAGCCGCCGGCGCGGAACTGCGCGCCAACACCGGCAAACTGGGACAGGCGCTGCGCGACAATGAATGGCTGATGAGCATCAAGCAACGTGCCGGCATTCCGGGGGGAGTTTGCGAGTTCGACGTGCCTTCCTACCATTACTGGCTGGGACTGGGCGCGCAGCGTCGCACGCAGGACCTGCGACAATGGCTGAGTTTCCTCATGCCGATCAGCAATGCACTCAACGTCATTCTGCACATCCTGCGCGGTAGCGGCAGCAGCAGCAGCTTCATCGCGCCACAAGGCGCTTACCAGCAGATGCTGGGCGGCACCAAGCCTGCGCAGATGCTGCGTGTGGAGCTTGGCGACCAGCAACCCTACTTCCCCGAAGTCAGCGCCAACAAATACGCGATCAATATCCGCTTCCATAGCCTGGAACTCAACGAAAAACCACGTCCGGTCGAGACCGATGTGAACTTCACACTGATCTTGTGTAACCTTTAGATCTTGAGCCATCACTAAGGCGCTACCCCGTGACATCAGCCAGCATCAAGCGCGTCGCCTGCCCGCAATGTGGCAAAGACGCGATCTTCAGCCCGGAAAACCCCTATCGTCCGTTCTGCAGCCACCGTTGCCAGCAGATCGACCTGGGAGCCTGGGCCAATGAAGATTTCCGCATCCCCGTCGCACCCGAACCGGAGGAATGAACATGCGCTACATTCTGCTACTCGTCACGGCCTGCCTGCTAATGGTGCAACTGCCCGCGCTTGCCGGCCCGGCGGCTCCAGTCGAGATCACTGACGCCTGGGTGCGCGCCACGGCACCAGGGCAAAAAGTGGGTGCCGCCTACATGACGCTGAAGAGTGAGGTGGATGGGGAGTTGATCGCGGCAGACAGCAACATCACCAGCAGCGTGGAGATCCACAGCATGTCCATGAAGGACGGCGTGATGCAGATGCGCATGCTGCAACGCCTGCCTTTAACGGCAGGTGAACCTTATCACCTTGCCCCCGGTGGCTTTCACCTCATGCTGTTTGGCCTGAATGAAGCGCTTAAGCCGGGCATGTCGGTCCAGCTGACCCTGCGCTTCCGCGACAGGGCTGGCAACAGCTTCGAGAAAACCATACCCGCACCCGTCAAACAGGCGGTTCGCGACCATCATCACTAGCTTGCCCAGCCTCGGCTGACTGGCCATCTGCTGCTGGGTAGCATCACACGGCGGTACTGGCGGGCCGAACTAGCACAGTGAACCTCGCAGCAATATCAGGGGCGAGCTTGTTTGCCTGGGTTCCCGCCTGCGCGGGAACGACGGCATCGGGTGATGTGACCTAGCCACTACTTCACCCGCTTGCAGGGCGCACCCGCTTACGCTGCCCAGCATGGTGAGATTCAGCAGACTGCAAACAGAGCTTGTAGGGCGCACCCGCTTGCGGTGCGCCGTATGGCGAGATTCAACAAGTTGCTACAGCAACACCAGAACAACCCTCACCTCGCGCCATACGTGCTTAAGGCTGGCCAGCCTGGAAACTGAGTAGAACGCGCTGCAGACCGGCAGCCGTTTCCAGATCCAGCTGCAGCTGCCAGTCGCTACGGCCCTGCACGCAGACCGGCAGGTTCACTTCTGCCCACCAGGCCTCGCCGTCTGCCAGCAAGCGGTAACGGTTCAGGCCCATTTCCATCCCCTGCATGGCAAAACTCGCGGTGCCAGCCTTGAGCGGCATGCCAGTGAGGTAAAGCCGGAACGGCTGCAAAGTGACCGGCGCCTTATCGAAGCGCAACTGCAAGCCGTCCTGCAAAGCACAGGCCTGCGGAAGATTCGGGCAACTCACCACCCGCGTGATGGCAGGCTCCACCGCCATGCGCTGAGTCCACTGCCAGACCAGCAGGGGCAGCAGTATCGCTGGAAGTACCCACAAATATCGACGCATCATTCCCTCCACCAAGCGCGCTGCATGGCCAGGCCATGCGCATGATGCGCCTGCGCCTGCTGCATGTCAGCAGGCTGCATGCCGCCCAGCGCATATACCGGCAGCGGGTAATCGGCCAGCCAGTGCGCGAACGTCGTCCACCCCAAAGGCACTGCATCCGGGTGGCTACGGGTGGCCTGCACTGGCGACAAGGTCACATAATCCAGCCCCAGCCTGGCTGCGTGTTCCAGTTCCAGCGGGCTATGGCAGGAGGCGCCACACAGCAGATCCACCGGGCGCTGCGTACACTGCATCAGTTGTGCAGCGGGAAGATGCACGCCATGCGCACCGATACGACGCGCCAGCGCCACATCCGCATTCACCACCAGCCGGGTTGCGGAACCCGCCGTCAGTTCCAGCATCTGCAGCCCCCAGCGCTCCTGTTGCTGCGGCGTGGCCTGCTTCTCGCGCAATTGCAGCAGGAACGGCTGTGCTTGGCCTAGGGATGGCGTAATGGATGGCGTGACAGATTGCGACAAGGCCGTGAAGAAAGCCGCCTCGCCCATCTCGGCGATATGGCTGATGGCCAGCACCTCAGGCAGTAACAAGGCCTGCAGGATAGGGGCATTGGCAGGCAGCATCGGGCCCACAGTCAATTGTGCCGGGGATTGCCAGGCCAGTTGCTGGCCTTCACGGCCATGTGGCTCGCCCTGCCAGGCGCTCACCCGAAAGAAATGCAGCCGGATGCGACGATCCGGGTAATCGAATTCACGCAACAGCCAGGGGCTGGCCATTGTTGCACGGATGCCCAACTCTTCGTCCAGCTCGCGCTGCAATGCCGCCAGTGCCGACTCTCCCGCCTCGATCTTGCCACCCGGGAACTCCCACCAGCCAGCCCAGGGCTTGCCCTCGGGGCGCTGCGCCAGCAGCACCTGTCCATCCTGACGCCGCAGGATGGCGACCGCCGCGTCGACCACCAGCGTCATGCAGCGGGCGATCCAGCGGATTTCCGGGAGGCAGCAAACCCCACGCGCCCCGCATGGTCACGGGCGAACTGATACGCCGAGCGGCCGCTACGCGAACCGCGCGTCAGCGCCCATTGCAGTGCAGCACGCCGCACCTCGTCACTGAACTCGCTGATGCCATAATGACGCAGCCACTCGGCCGCCACGGCCAGGTAAGCATCCTGATCAAAGGCATAGAAAGACAGCCAGATACCAAAGCGGTCGGACAGGGCGATCTTTTCTTCCACGCTCTCGCCGGGGCGGATCTCGCCGCTTTGACGCTGCAATTCCAGGTTGTCGGCCATGTACTCCGGCATCAAATGACGCCGGTTGGAGGTGGCATACACCAGCGCATTGTCGGAGCTGGAGGCCAGCGAACCGTCCAGCACCACTTTAAGTGCCTTGTAACCCGGCTCGTCCGCTTCGAACGACAAGTCGTCACAGAACACGATGAAGCGCTCAGGACGGCCTCGCAAACATTCCATGATGGCGGGCAGGTCAGTGAGGTCCTGCTTGTCCACCTCCACCATGCGCAGCCCCTGTGGCGCGAAGCGGCCCAGCAAGGCTTTCACCAGCGAGGATTTGCCGGTACCACGCGCCCCGGTCAACAGGACATTATTAGCCGGATAACCATGCACGAACTGCTCGGTGTTGCGCACGATCTCGGCTTTTTGCAGATCCACATGCTGCAAACTTTCCAGCGCGATCAGGTGCGGGTACTGCAAAGCCTGCAACTGGCCGCCGGCCGGGCTGGCCTGCCAGCGCCAGGCCAGCGCAGTCCAGTCGGTGGCAGGCGGCGGGCTCAGCCATTTGGCTTGCACCTTATCCAGCAGGTTGTCGATGCGGCCGATCAGGGCAGAGAAATCGCTCATATCAGCTGCGGTAATCCGCATTGATCTTCACATAGTCATAGGAGAAATCACAGGTCCACACCCTGGCACTCGCCTCCCCACGCCCCAGCACCACACGCACCAGGATCTCCGCCTGCTGCATCACCGCCGCGCCATCGGCTTCCACATAACTGGCAGCCCGACCGCCCTGCTCGGCCACCAGCACATCACCGAGGTAGAGCTTGAGCTTGCTCACGTCCAGATCCGCCACGCCGGCATAGCCGATGGCAGCGAGGATACGTCCGAGGTTGGGGTCCGAGGCAAAGAAGGCGGTCTTGATCAGCGGCGAATGCGCGATGGCATAGGCGATCTGCCTGCATTCCGCTTCATCCTGTCCGGCTTCGACCTGGATGGTCATGAATTTGGTGGCGCCCTCGCCGTCGCGCACGATGGCCTGCGCCAGCAGCATGGCCACTTCGGTGACCGCCTCACGCAATGCCAGGTAATCCGCATCGGCTTCGGTCAGTTCGGCATGGCCAGCCTGACCGGTGGCCAGCAGCACCAGCGCATCATTGGTGGAGGTATCGCCATCCACGGTGATGCAATTGAAGGAGCGGTTCACTGCATGCTGGATCAGCGCGTCCAGTGCAGGCTGGCTGACCGCCGCGTCGGTGGCGATATAGCCCAGCATGGTGGCCATATTGGGGTGGATCATGCCGGAACCCTTGGCGATGCCGGTCACGGTCACGGTGTTGCCGCCTATCTCCAGCTGGCGCGAGACGCCTTTGGCCACGATATCGGTGGTCATGATGGCTTCGGCCGCATCGGCCCAATTATCCGCCTTCAGGTTGGCAATGGCTTGCGGCAGACCGGCGATGATGCGCTCGGCTGGCAGCGGCTCCATGATCACGCCAGTGGAGAACGGCAGAATCTGCTCTGGCTGGCATTGCAGCGCCGTCGCCAGCGCCTCACAGGTTTGCTGGGCACGCGCCAGACCGTCATTGCCAGTACCGGCATTGGCATTGCCGGTGTTGACCAGCAATGCGCGTATGCCCGTGCCCGCTGCCAGATGCTGCTTGCAGATCAGCACCGGCGCGGCGCAAAAACGGTTCAGGGTGAACACGCCGGATACGCGCGTGCCATCTGCCAGCTTAACCACCAGCACATCCTTGCGGTTGGGTTTACGCACATGGGCTTCAGCCACGCCCAGTTCAACACCGGCGACCGGCAACAGGGAACGCGCTTCAGGCGCGACGAGATTAACAGGCATGTCAGGATTCCAACGGAGTGAAGAGGCTAGATTCTAGCGCATTCGTGCATGGCGGTTTATGACACACCAGGCGCAGCATGCTGTCTGCTATAAAATACTTATGCATAATAATTATTGCATAACAATAAAATTTGGCTTTACACTTAAAGAATAAGAATTATTCCCAGATAGCCGTCATTTACAAAGATCTGACCATGAGTCAATACGAAAACCTGAAACTCGACCATCAGCTGTGCTTCGCCCTGTACGCTGCCACCCACGCCCTCACGCGCGCCTATCGAGGCGGCCTGGAAAAAGCCGGCCTGACCTACAGCCAGTATCTGGTCATGCTGGTGTTATGGGAAGAAGATGGCGTCAGCGTAGGGCAGATCGCCCGCAAACTGGATCTGGATTCCGGCACTCTGACCCCGATGCTGAAACGCCTGGAAGTGGCTGGCCTGGTAGCCCGTCGCCGCAACAGCCTGGACGAGCGCGTGGTAGAGGTGACGCTGACTGCACAGGGGCGCGAACTGGAACACGAGATCGCCAAAGTGCAGAATGGCGTGGAGTGCAAGACCGGCTTGTCGAATGAAGAATTTGTCCAGCTGCGCTCCACATTACAGCGCCTTCTGCAGACCATGTCTGCCGATAGCGAACACTCCATCGCCGCCTGAACGGCCAGCCTTGATCGCCAGACGATGCTGGCCAGGCCTTGCTAAGGAGCGCTAGCCAGCATCAGATCAATCGAAGTTAGCCAGTTCGATCTGACGCTGTTCCAGCTTGGCCATCACCTCGGCGCGCTGCGCTGCATCAAGATCCCACCAGTCGCGTATCTCGTCTATGGTACGGTAGCAGCCTTCACATAAGCCGGTGGCTTCATTCATGGCGCAAACCCCGATACAGGGGGAAAGTACAGTTTCGTTCATTGCAGCATCATCTCATTCAATCGCGCTGACAGCACGGACTCAGCTCAAGCGGCCGTGGCAGTGTTTGTACTTCTTGCCAGAGCCACACGGACACGCATCATTTCTGCCGACCTTGACGCCCTCGCGCTCGTAAGGCAGTTGCTCGGTGGCCTGCTCAGCCGCTGGCGGTGCGTCGTCAGGGTTGGCGATTGCTTCATCGAATGCCGCATGCTGATATTGCACGTTCTCAGGCTCGACCGGCATCTCGACTGCTTCCACATCCGCTTCGCTGCGTATCTGTACCAGCATGGTGGTTTGCGTCACTTCACGCTTGACGGTATCCAGAAAAGCCGAGAACAACTCGAAGGCTTCGCGCTTGTATTCCTGCTTGGGGTTCTTTTGCGCGTAGGAGCGCAGATGGATGCCCTGACGCAGATGATCCAGCGCTGACAGGTGTTCGCGCCAGTGATTATCCAGGCTTTGCAGCATCACGGCACGCTCATACTGACGCATGACATCGATACCGGCCTTGCTTTCCTTGGCCACATATTCCTGCTCGGCGGCTTCAAAGATGCGCTCGCGCAAGGTCTCTTCATGCAGGTCCGGGTTGTCTTCCAGCATCTGCTGTAATGGCAGCCTGATGCCGGTTTCAGCCTCCAGCGCCAGTTCCAGCGCTGGCACATCCCACTGCTCTTCCACACTGCCCGGCGGGACATGCGTGGCAATCAGTGCATCCAGCACGTCCTGACGCATGGCGCGTATGGTTTCGCGGATATCGGCCGCTTCCAGCAACTCGTTACGCTGTTGATAGATCACCTTGCGCTGGTCATTGGAGACATCATCGTATTCCAGCAATTGTTTGCGGATATCGAAGTTGCGACCTTCCACCTTGCGCTGGGCGTTCTCGATAGCGCGCGTCACCCAAGGGTGCTCGATGGCCTCGCCTTCCGGCATCTTGAGGCGCTCCATGATGGCGGAGACACGTTCAGACGCGAAGATACGTAGTAGCGGGTCTTCCAGCGACAGGTAGAAGCGACTGGAACCCGGGTCACCCTGACGACCGGAACGGCCGCGCAGCTGGTTATCCACACGACGGGATTCATGGCGCTCGGTACCGATGATGTGTAGACCACCCGCTGCCAGCACCGCGTCATGGCGCTGTTGCCATTCGGCTTTAAGCGTGGCGATAGCCGCATCTTTTTCGGCCTCACTCAGCGCTTCGTTCTGACGCACTTCATTGATATCCGGCTCCGGGTTACCCCCCAGCACGATGTCGGTACCACGGCCTGCCATATTGGTGGCGATGGTGATCACACCGGGACGACCCGCCTGCACCACGATGTGCGCTTCGCGCTCGTGCTGCTTGGCGTTCAGTACCTGATGTTCCAGCTTGGCTTTGGTGAGCAGTTCGGAGATCAGCTCCGAGTTCTCGATGGAGGTGGTGCCCACCAGCACGGGCTGACCGCGCTGCTGGCAGTCCATGATGTCATCCACCACGGCCTGATATTTCTCCTTGGCGGTGCGGTACACCTTGTCCATCATGTCTTTACGCTGCATGCCGCGATGGGTAGGGATGACCACGGTTTCCAGACCATAGATCTGGCTGAACTCATAGGCTTCGGTATCGGCGGTACCGGTCATGCCGGACAGCTTGCCGTACATGCGGAAATAATTCTGGAAGGTGATCGAAGCCAGCGTCTGGTTTTCCTTCTGGATCGCCACGCCTTCCTTGGCCTCGACGGCCTGATGCAGACCGTCGGACCAGCGTCGGCCGGTCATCATGCGGCCGGTGAACTCATCGACGATGGTCACTTCGCCATTGCGAACCACGTAGTGCTGATCGCGGTGGAACAAGGCACGCGCACGCAGGGCCGCATACAGATGGTGGATCAGCGTGATGCTGGCCGCGTCGTACAGGCTCACGCCCTCAGGCAGCAGGCCGGCTTCACTGAGCAGCGCTTCGGCATGCTCGTGCCCCTGCTCCGACATATAGGCTTGATGGGCTTTTTCATCGACCCAGTAATCGCCCTCGCCGTCCTCTTCTTCCTGACGCACCAGCTTGGCGGCGATCTCGTTGATCTGCACATACAGGTCAGCGCCGCCTTCGGCCTGACCAGAGATGATCAGCGGTGTGCGCGCTTCATCAATGAGGATGGAATCCACTTCATCGATCAGAGCATAGTTCAGCGTGCGCTGTACACGCTGGTCCAGCGTGTACACCATGTTGTCGCGCAGGTAATCGAAGCCGAATTCGTTGTTGGTGCCATAGGTGATGTCGGCCGCATAGGCTTTGTGTTTGTCTTCATGCGGCATGTTGGACAGGTTGATGCCCACCGTGAGGCCGAGGAAGTTATACAGGCGTGCCATCCATTCGGCATCGCGCTTGGCCAGGTAATCATTGACGGTGATCACATGCACGCCCTTGCCGGACAGCGCGTTGAGATAGGCCGGCAGCGTCGCCACCAGCGTCTTGCCCTCACCCGTGCGCATTTCGGCGATCTTGCCGGCATGCAGCACCATGCCACCTATCATCTGCACATCGAAGTGACGCATCTCCAGCACGCGGCGGCTGGCCTCACGCACCACAGCGAAGGCTTCGGGCAGCAGCTTGTCCAGCGACTCGCCCTGTTGATGACGCTGTTTGAACTCCTCGGTCTTGGCACGCAGGGCATCGTCAGTGAGCGCTTCCATCTGCGGTTCCAGCGCGTTGATGGCCTTGACCTGGGAAGCATATTGTTTGACCAGGCGCTCGTTACGGCTGCCGAAGAATCTTTTGAACAACGTGGATAACATGAGATGACACCAACTCCCGAGCAGGTCGGGAGCCTCTAGGTTAGTAGGGATTCAGTCTGGAACTAGACAGGATAGTGGGCATTCGGTTGCGTTTTTTCAAGCATTAATCACAAGCATTCATCATGCGTGTTTATCGTGTTGCAGGTATTTGCGCGGGTCCAGAGGTGCGCCGTTCAGGCGTACTTCAAAATGCAGGTGCGGCCCGGTCGATCTGCCCGTGTTACCCACTTTGCCGATCGCCTGACCTTTTTGCACACGGTCACCCACTTTGGCGACGAATGAGGACAGATGCGCATAGCGCGTTTCCATGCCAGCACCGTGATCCACGATGATGATATTACCATAGTCGGCCCGGCCTTCAGCTGCCACGACCAGGCCATCCGCTGCTGCAAATACCGGACTGCCCACGTCGGCGGTGAAATCCAGCCCTTCATGAAAGGCATTGCGTCCAGTGAAGGGATCGACACGCCAGCCGAAGCTGGACGAGTTGTAGCTGGCATACACCGGCGCACTGTCCGGCAACAGGTTGTTCTTGATGTTCTTTTGAACCAGCAGCGCTTCCAGCAGACTCAGCTGGTCGCCACGCTGCGCGATCTGTTCTGCCAGCGCCGCGATATGTTGCTCCAGCTCGTTTGCATTGAGTGAGCGCGCATTGACTTCAGGGCCACCACGACCGGGCGCTGTCGGCATATCTTCCGTCTTGATACCCGCCAGCTTGGCCAGCTGGTCACTGAGCGCATCCAGCCTGGACATGCGCGCCTGCATCTCGCCGAGTTGCAAGGTCAAGGCGTCCAGATGCTTTTGTGAATGCTGTATGGAAAAATTGAATGGATTAGGCAGCAGATGCTTGACGTTGCTGGGCCCATGTTGGCTGCCTGGCGCTATAATCCAGATGGTAAGCAGCACAGCCAGCACGGTCCAGCACAGCACCAGCGCCAGCAATTGACGGCTGCTCAGGGTTCTGGCCTTCGCAGTGGCATCGGTAAAGATAATGATATTCACAGTTCCCCCTCACTGGGAGTCGTAACAAGTGCAACGTATCGGCCAATTTTTACAAGCACAGCACGTGCCATCCACTTGGTCTGATCTATTGCGCGACTCGGGCGTGATGCAAGCCGTTTGGAAAACGACAGTTCCGGAAGCCTTGCAGCCCTATTTGCATGTCGGTCGCCTGCAGGATCACGAGCTGGTCGTATTCGCCACCAATGGCAGCGTGGCTGCCAAGCTGCGTCTACTGACCCCAACCATGCTAAATAAGCTGCAAAAGCAGGGGCTTGAAGTTACTTCAATTCGCGTGCGAGTGCAAGTGCTATCTGCCAGCCAGCCGTCCATCAAGCCCAAACGCACGGTCAGTACAGCCGCCTCCAGGCAATTGCAGCAACTAGCGGAGAGCCTGGGCGAGTCGCCTCTTTCCGAGGTGATCAAGCGCCTCGCCAGTCATCGCTGAAAGCCAGCACAGAGCAGCTTCTGCCGCCCGCCAGCAGGCTGGCAAACACCCCAAAAGTCTTATATAAGAGCCTTGCCCCTCCGCTATTGTGGGGGTCTGGCAAAGGTGAAATAATGCAGACGCACCACCACAATTTTTATAAGTTTTTTCAAAGGGAACCAACCGCCAAAGGATGCAAGCAGCAAGGCATCAAGTACCAAGTCACTGCATGCTGCACTGAAATACTGTCACACAAAAGCACGGCCCGCGGTTCTCACTTAACACTCAGAGGGAGATGTCGATGTCTGCTGGACTGATTTTAGCTTTAGCTAGTGCACTACTCGCCGTACTTTACGGCGCTTTCATGAGCCGCTGGATCTTTTCATTGCCGGCCGGCAATGCACGGATGCAGGAAATCGCGGCGGCCATCCAACAAGGCGCTGCAGCCTACCTGGCGCGCCAATACAAAACCATCGCCCTCGTTGGCATCATCCTCGCTGTACTCATCGGCTATTTCCTCGGCACTCCCACCGCCATCGGCTTTCTGATCGGCGCCATCCTGTCCGGCGCGTGCGGCTTCATCGGCATGAATGTGTCGGTGCGCGCCAATGTACGCACCGCACAAGCCGCCACCAAGGGCATCCCCGCCGCGCTGGATGTCGCCTTTAAGGGCGGCGCCATCACCGGCATGCTGGTGGTGGGGCTGGGCCTGTTAGGCGTGACCGGCTTCTACATCTACCTGGGGGGCGAAGCCGCCAGTGACCTCAACCCGCTGATCGGCCTGGCGTTCGGCTCCTCGCTGATCTCCATCTTTGCGCGGCTTGGCGGTGGCATCTTCACCAAGGGCGCTGATGTGGGCGCCGACCTGGTGGGCAAGGTAGAAGCAGGCATCCCCGAGGACGACCCGCGCAACCCGGCGGTCATCGCGGACAACGTGGGTGACAACGTCGGCGACTGCGCTGGCATGGCCGCCGACCTGTTCGAGACCTATGCGGTGACCATCATCGCCACCATGGTGCTGGGCGGGCTGATGCTGGCCGAAGCCGGTGCCAACGGTGTGCTGTACCCGCTGCTGCTGGGTGCGGTGTCCATCGTGGCCTCCATCATCGGCTGCTTCTTCGTGAAAGCCAGTCCGGGCATGAAGAACGTGATGCCTGCCCTCTATAAAGGCCTGGCGGTGGCGGGTGTGCTGTCACTGGTGGCGTTCTACTTCGTCACCACCTATCTGTTCCCGGAGGGGGTCACGGCGGGTGAGCAGACTATCAGTGCCATGGCCCTGTTCGGCGCCTGTGCGGTTGGGCTGGTACTGACGGCGGCGCTGGTGTGGATCACCGAGTATTACACCGGCACCGACTACGCGCCGGTCAAGCACGTGGCCCAAGCCTCCACCACCGGTCACGCCACCAACATCATCGCGGGCATCGGCGTTTCCATGAAGTCCACCGCCTGGCCGGTGATCTCGGTGTGTATCGCCATCTATGCCTCCTATGAACTGGCTGGCCTGTACGGCATCGCCATTGCGGCTACGTCCATGCTCAGCATGGCCGGTATCGTGGTGGCACTGGATGCCTACGGCCCCATCACCGACAACGCAGGCGGCATCGCCGAAATGGCGGAACTGCCTAGCAGCGTGCGCGACGTGACCGACCCGCTGGATGCCGTGGGCAACACCACCAAGGCGGTCACCAAGGGCTATGCCATCGGCTCGGCCGGCCTGGCAGCACTGGTGCTGTTCGCGGACTACACCCACAAGCTGGAAAGCGCAGGCAAGGCGGTTGATTTCAGCCTGAGCGATCCCATGGTCATTATCGGCCTGTTCATCGGCGGCCTCATCCCCTTCCTGTTTGGTGCCATGGCCATGGAAGCGGTGGGGCGTGCAGCGGGGGCTGTGGTGGAAGAAGTGCGCCGCCAGTTCCGCGACATCAAGGGCATCATGGACGGCAGCGGCAAACCGGAATACGGCAAAGCCGTGGACATGCTCACCACCAGTGCCATCAAGGAAATGATGATCCCGTCCCTGCTGCCAGTGGCCGTGCCCATCGCCGTGGGCCTGATCCTGGGGCCGGTGGCACTGGGCGGCCTGCTCATGGGCACCATCGTCACCGGCCTGTTCGTCGCCATCTCCATGTGCACCGGCGGGGGCGCTTGGGATAATGCCAAGAAATACATCGAAGACGGCAACCACGGCGGTAAAGGCAGCGACGCCCACAAGGCGGCCGTCACCGGCGACACCGTGGGCGACCCCTACAAAGACACGGCTGGCCCGGCTGTGAACCCGCTCATCAAGATCATCAACATCGTGGCCCTGCTGATCGTGCCTTTGCTCTAGCTCAGCACGCAGCAAGCAAAAGCCCGCATCAGCGGGCTTTTGTCTACCACCAGCCCCGCCATCCGGCGGGGTTTTCATTCATTCAGCCAGACCACCGCAAACACTAAGCACGGTCATTTACGCGCAGGCGCAAGTCCAGTGCGCTCAAACTGAGCACCCCATCTACTTTTGCTTCACATGCTACGGCTCACCGCAAGCGGGTGCGCCTACGCGGATATAAAGTAGGGCGCAATAGCAAAGCGTATTGCGCCGCATGTAAGCCTCAACCTTGAATAACCCCAATACGGCGCAATGCCCGTTGCTTATTGCGCCCTACCGCTGATTTCTCAGACTGGCTCACATGGACTCAGACCGGCATAGACCACCGCCAACACCCAGACCCGTCATTCCCGCGCAGGCGGAAATCCAGTTCTGCAAAACAAACCGCCATCTTCGCCACTTATCGCGCCGTACCAGCCGCTTATCGCGCCACACCTTTACTACGCCTGTTGCTTGAAACTCGCGCATAACGCACCTTGCCTGGGTTCCCGCCTGCACGGGAACGACGGTAAAGCAGTGCGACTAAACAGCAGGACAGACTCGCCTCAGACACCAATCAGTAGGGCGGACTCGCCTTAGGCAGTCCGCCGCACAAGCCATACAGCACACCCCATACGGCGCACCGCAAGCAGGTGCGCCCTACGAAGCTAGTCAATGATGTCGGTAAAGGCAAAGTTGTCCTGGGTGATGCCCACCAACTTGATCACGCCGTTCGCAATACCATCTCGTTCGCCACGGTTATTCGAATCGACGAACAGCAAGCCCGTGCCATTGCCATCATCAGTGAGGTAATAGGAGACCGTGTTACCTGAGGCCGCAAACGCCGCATTGGCCGCCGCCAGATTGGCGTCTATAGTGTTGCCCGAGCTAGCCGCTTCACGGTAGCTGGTCGCACTACCCGGAACTGTCGGTGAGCCATGAGCCATTTGGATTTTGTCAACGCCACTGACAAAGTCAGTGATGGTATCGGGTGCTGTCAGCGTCGAGTCATTCCCACCCAACCCGCCAATCGACAGGCGGGAATACGAAAACACATCGCTACCCATACCCCCGGTGAACGTATCAGCCCCATCACCTCCAATGAGAATGTCGTTGCCTGCCCCGCCACTCAACACATCATTACCAAACCGAGCAAACAGCGTGTCATTACCCACCCCGCCAGTGATCGTGTCATTGCCGCTACCGTCAATGACCCTGATATTTCCTGTCGTGTTGCTGGCCAGCACACTGATGTTCAGATTTTCGCTTTGTAAACTGAGGTCAATTTTAACGTCACCTTGCCCGTTGACTCCGCTGATCAGCACATTCTCGATGTTCACCAGGCTCGCGTCGCTGATATGTTGAATCTGTATTATCTGAAAGATACCACCGAATTCACTCACCGCTACTTCCAGGGTGTCGATACCATCCCCGCCGTTGTAAGTGCCCAGAATAAGGCCACCGGTGTCATGCAGGATGGTGTCATCGCCAGCCTCGCCGTTCAGGGTATTGGTGCCTGCGCCACCGGTCAGCGTGTCGTTGCCATCGCCACCGAGGAGGCTGTCGTCGCCGTTGCCACCCGACAGCAGGTCATTACCCGCCCCGCCACTTAGGGTGTCGTTGTTATCACCACCGAACAGCAAGTCGTTACCGCCGCCCGTCGTCAGGGTGTCAGCGCCATCAAAGCCATACAGGATCTGCGGGATGGTAGCACTCAAGCTCGTGCTGCCAAGGCTATTCGCGTCCTCGGTGCCCCGCACCAACTGGGCAATCAGGG
>NZ_RJVP01000004.1 GCF_003730115.1 Pseudomethylobacillus aquaticus
CGGTTATGTCTGGCGGCCATAGCGATTTGGACCCACCCCTTCCCATCTCGAACAGGGCCGTGAAACGAATCTGCGCCAATGATAGTGTGCTTCTCGCATGCGAAAGTAGGTCACCGCCAGGCTCTTATATGCAATCAAGCCTCTTGTAAAAGAGGCTTTTTTGTTTGAATGTACAAAAGAGGGATGTTGTCTGCACCAGTGCAGATTCAGTAGTCGGGTCAGTCGAACTGAAACCTTGCTGTGCTAACATCATCCAGGGGCATGTTCCCTGGGATTTCAAAAGCCCTCACTAGAGGGCTTTTGCATTTGCAATATCAATTCGTTGACTGGATTGATATAATAACGGCACTGTTTTAAGCATGGATGGGCGTCAAGCCCATTTTTTGTTTCTGCCATTTGTTGAGGATGTCGTCGTATGCAGGATTTGCACACACTACTGGAGCGGTCAGTAAGCCAGCTGGGTTTCGAGCTGGTTGATATGGAGCTGTCCAATCGTGGCAAATTGATTCGCTTGTTCGTAGATAAGCCAGAAGGCATCACGATTGATGACTGTGTGCTGGTCAGCAACCATTTGAGTAATCTGCTCGCGGTTGAGACCAGCGTCGATTACGACAGGCTGGAAGTGTCTTCGCCTGGTATCGATCGGGTGTTGAAGAAAATAGATGATTTTGAACGGTTTTCCGGTCAGCGCGCGCAAATAAAAGTGCGTATGGCCATGCAGTTGCCAGATGCCAAAGAGCCCAGGAAAAAATTTCTCGGTTTGTTGCGTGGCGTCGAACAGGGTGACGTGCTGATCGAATGTGAAGAGGTGCACTATCGCATCGCCTTTTCCAATATCGACAAGGCACGTTTGGCCCCAGAGTTTTAAGCACTGAATATTAGGCGGAGATTACAATGAGTCGTGAAATCTTGTTATTGGTAGATGCGCTGGCGCATGAGAAAAGCGTGGCCAAAGAGGTCATCTTCACAGCGCTGGAGCTGGCACTGGCTTCTGCCAGCAAGAAACGCTTCACCGAAGAAGCGGACGTGCGCGTCGCCATCGATCGTGATAGTGGTGAATACCAGTCTTTCCGTCGCTGGCAAGTGCTGGCGGACGAAGCGGTTGAGAATCCGGCTGCCCAGATCGCCCTCAGTGATGAGCGTGCACAAGGTCTGGCAGAAGGCGAGTTCATTGAAGAACCGCTGGAATCGATCGAATTCGGCCGTATCGGTGCACAGGCTGCAAAGCAGGTCATTCTGCAAAAAGTGCGTGAAGCCGAGCGCGAGCAGATCCTCGAAGACTTCCTGGCACGCAAAGAACATCTGGTCACTGGCGTGATCAAGCGCATGGAAAAGGGCAGTGCCATCATTGAAGTAGGTCGTCTGGAATCCCTGTTGCCGCGCGAACACATGATCGCCAAGGAAAACCTGCGCGTGGGCGACCGCGTGCGTGCTTATCTGTCGCGTATCGAGCGTGGTGGCCGCGGCCCACAACTCATCCTGTCGCGTATCGCGCCAGAGTTCCTGATCAAGTTGTTCGAACTGGAAGTGCCCGAGATCGAAGAAGGTCTGCTGGAGATCCGCGCGGCAGCCCGCGATCCCGGTTTGCGTTCCAAGATCGCAGTCAAGTCCAACGACCAGCGTCTTGACCCGGTCGGTACCTGTGTAGGGATGCGCGGTTCACGCGTACAGGCGGTCACCGGTGAACTGGCTGGCGAACGCGTCGACATCGTGCTGTGGTCCATGGAGCCAGCGCAATTCGTCATCAACGCCATGGCACCTGCGGAAGTTTCCAGCATCGTGGTCGATGAAGATGCGCACAGCATGGACGTGGTGGTCGCCGAAGACCAACTGGCGCAAGCCATTGGCCGTAGCGGCCAGAACGTACGCCTGGCTTCGGAACTCACCGGCTGGACCTTGAACATCCTCACCGAAGAAGAAGCTGCGCAGAAGCACGAAGAGGAATACACCACCACCCGTCAGCTGTTCATGGAAAAGCTGGATGTGGATGAAGAAGTCGCCGATATCCTGGTGGAAGAGGGCTTCAGCACACTGGAAGAGATCGCCTACGTGCCGCTGGCGGAAATGTCCGAGATCGACGCGTTCGATGAAGACACTATCAACGAGTTGCGCAAGCGCGCACGTGCAGCCTTGCTGACCGAAGCGATCGCCAAGGAAGAAAAGGTGGAAGAAGCCTCCGAAGACCTGCTGACGATGGAAGGCATGGACGATGCCACCGCACATCAGCTGGCCGCCAAGGGCGTTTCCAGCATGGAAGACCTGGCCGATCTCGCGGTCGATGACCTGGTCGACCTGACCGGCATGGACACAGAACGCGCCAAACAACTGATCATGACGGCGCGTGCGCCTTGGTTTGCCTGAGTTTTACAGGCAGAAGCAGATTATCAGCAGGTGCATTAAGTAAAGAATACGGAGCAACACCATGGGACAAACGAGCGTAGCACAATTTGCCGGCGAACTAGGCTTGCCGGCAGAACTCTTGCTTGAGCAACTCAAGAGCGCAGGCGTGGGTAAGAGTGCGCTGACAGACCAGCTTAGCGAGCAGGACAAAACGTCGCTGCTGGAATATCTGCGCCGTGAACATGGTGCACAGGCCCCCAAGGAAAAGATCACCCTGATGCGCAAGCAAGTGACCGAGATCCGCAAATCCGATAGCACCGGCAAAGCACGCACCATACAGGTGGAAGTGCGTAAAAAACGTGTGCTGATGCGGCGCGACCCCAGCCTGCCTGGCAACGAACTCCCTAACGATGAGCTGCCTGAATCCATTGAGGCAGAGTTGACGCCAGAAGCCACCATTGAAGAGACGCCAGTTATCGAAACGGTGATCGAGACTCCAGTGGTAGAAGAGGTGGTGCTTGCCGAGCCTGTGGTCGAAATCGCGGAGCCTGTTGCTGCAGTCGCACCTGCTCCAGCACCGGTCGAAGAGGCCCCGGCTGTCGTCGTGCCTCAGGAAAGAACCATACGCAAAAGTGTGCTGAGTGCAGACGAAATGGCGCTGCGCGAACACGAAGCACGTCGCCATGCAGCGCTGGCTGCGGCACAAGCCGAAGACTTGCGCAAAAAGCAGGCGCTGGTACAAAAGCGCCTGGATGACGAAGCAAAGCGCGTCGCGGCAGCGGCCGCCGCCGCAGCAGCACCGACCAAGTTGTCTGAAGGCACGCTGCACAAGCCAGCGGCCAAGGAAAGCGCCCGTACCGATGACAAGGATGCCAAGAAGGGCGCCAAGAATCGTGAATGGGCGGATGCCGAGAATAAGAAGCGCGGGATCAAGGGACGCACCGATGCGCCAGTCGCTCAGGGCTGGCGCGCTCACAAGGGTAAAGGTAAAGCGAGCAAGGAGTCTGCCGAGCAGCACGCTTTCAATGCGCCGACCGAGCCTATCGTGCATGAAGTGCTGGTCCCTGAAACCGTCAGTGTGGCCGATCTTGCCCACAAGATGGCAGTGAAGGCCAGCGAAGTCATCAAGGCGCTCATGAAAATGGGCATGATGGTCACCATCAACCAGGTGCTGGATCAGGAAACGGCCATGATTGTGGTCGAGGAAATGGGCCACGTTGCCAAGGCAGCGGCGGCTAACGATCCGGAATCCTTCCTGGACGACACCGAACATGCAGAAGCCATTATGGAAACGCGTCCTCCGGTCGTGACCGTGATGGGTCACGTTGACCACGGCAAGACCTCCTTGCTGGATTACATCCGCCGCAGCCGTGTGGCTTCAGGCGAAGCCGGCGGCATCACCCAGCACATCGGCGCCTATCACGTGGAAACTCCGCGTGGCATGGTGACTTTCCTGGATACGCCGGGCCACGAGGCGTTCACCGCCATGCGTGCCCGTGGTGCCAAGGCGACCGACGTGGTGATCCTGGTGGTGGCGGCCGATGACGGCGTGATGCCGCAAACCATTGAAGCCATCCACCATGCCAAGGCCGGTAACGTGCCGCTGGTGGTGGCCGTGAACAAGATCGACAAGCCAAGCGCCGCACCTGAGCGTGTCAAGATGGAGCTGGTTGCCCAGGAAGTGGTGCCTGAAGATTTTGGTGGCGAAACCATGTTCGTCGAAGTCTCCGCCAAGACCGGCCAGGGCATAGACGCCTTGCTGGAAGCGGTGCTGTTGCAGGCGGAAGTGCTGGAATTGACCGCCGCCAAGAATACGCCAGCCAAGGGGCTGGTCATTGAAGGCCGTCTGGACAAAGGCCGTGGCCCGGTGACCACGGTACTGGTGCAATCCGGTACGCTCAAGCGCGGCGACATGCTGCTGGCAGGCACGGCTTATGGCCGCGTGCGCGCCATGCTGGATGAAGCAGGCAATGAAGTGAAGGAAGCCGGACCATCCATCCCGGTCGAGATCCTGGGTTTGTCCGATGTGCCGAATGCTGGCGACGAAGTCATCGTGTTGAACGACGAGCGCAAGGCGCGCGAGATCGCCCTGTTCCGTCAGGGCAAGTTCCGTGACGTGAAGTTGGCCAAGCAGCAGGCTGCCAAGCTGGAGAACATGTTCGAGCAGATGGGCGAGGGCGAAGTGAAGACTTTGCAACTGATCATCAAGTCGGATGTACAGGGTTCTTACGAAGCACTGGCGACCTCGTTGCAGAAGCTGTCCACCAGTGAAGTGAAGGTCAACATCATCCACACTGGCGTGGGCGCGATCAGCGAATCCGACGTCAACCTGGCGTCTGCTTCCAAGGCCGTGGTGATCGGCTTCAACGTGCGTGCCGATGCCGGTGCGCGCAAGCTGACCGAAAGCGCGGGCGTGGACGTGCGCTACTACAACATCATCTATGAAGCCGTAGATGAAGTGAAGGCGGCGCTGAGCGGCATGCTGGCACCAGAACAAAAGGAAAGCATCATCGGCATGGTCGAGATCCGCGAGGTGTACCGCATCTCCAAGGTGGGCTCGGTGGCGGGTTGTTACGTGCAGGACGGTATCATCAAGCGTGGTTCCAGCGTACGCGTGCTGCGCAACAACGTGGTGATCCATACCGGCGATCTGGATTCGCTCAAGCGCTTCAAGGACGACGTCAAGGAAGTCAAATCCAACTTCGAATGCGGCTTGTCGCTGAAGAACTTCAATGAGATTGAAGTAGGTGACTTGCTGGAAGTGTTCGAAGTGGTTGAAGTGGCGAGAACCCTGGCGTAAGGCATGGCAAAGACTTTTTCCCGCAGCGACCGTATTGCCGAGCAGATCCAGCGTGAGCTGGCAGATCTGCTGCAGTTCGAAGTGAAAGATCCGCGCGTCGGCATGGTGACGGTGACTGAAGTCGAGGTCAGCGGCGACATGGCGCATGCCAAGATCTTCTACAGCGCCAAGCAGGGTACTGCCGCTATCCAGCAAGGGCTGGAGAAAGCGGCAGGCTACCTGCGCACCCAGTTGGCCAAGCGCCTGTTGCTCAGAACGGTACCGCAACTGCATTTTGTCTACGACGTTTCGATCGATCGCGGTACGCATCTGTCGCGCCTGATTGATGATGCCATCGCCAATGATCAGCCGGCGAACAAGCCTGGCGACGCTAACTGAGTCTTTTTTATCGTGCAGTTCAAGCGAGTCAAACGCCCGGTCCACGGCGTGCTATTGCTGGATAAACCGTTCGGCTATTCTTCAAACCAGGCCCTGCAAAAAGTCAGATGGCTGTTTCAGGCCGCCAAGGCGGGACATACCGGCAGCCTGGACCCGATGGCCACTGGTCTGTTGCCGCTGTGCCTGGGCGAGGCCACCAAGTTTTCACACTTCATGCTGGATGCAGACAAGTGTTATCGCGCCAATATCCGGCTCGGCAGCACCACCACAACCGGTGATGCAGAAGGGGAAGTGCTGCGTACCCGGCCGGTAGAGGTTACTACAGAGCAGCTGGAACGCGTACTGGCGCAACTGACCGGCGAGATCGATCAGGTGCCGCCCATGTACTCCGCGCTCAAGCACGCCGGTAAAGCCTTGTACGAGTATGCACGTGCCGGCATCGACATCCCGCGCGAAAGCCGCCGTATCAGCATCTATCGCATGATGCTGGAGCAGTTCGAGGCGGACCATATTCAACTGGTGGTGGAGTGCAGCAAGGGTACTTACATACGCACTCTGGCTGAAGATATAGGCGAAGCGCTGGGCTGCGGTGCACATCTGATTGGCCTGCGTCGCCTGTTCTCCGGTCACTTGCATCTGCGCGACGCGGTGACCATCGAGCAGTTGGAAGCGCTGACATTGGAGGCGCGTGATCAGGCATTACTGCCTGTGGAAGCCACCATCCAGCACTTGCCAGCGCTGGAGCTGGATGCAGATAGCAGTTTTTACCTGCAACAAGGCCAGGCGGTATGGAAATCCGGTCTCACTGAAGCAGGCCCGTTTCGCCTCTACAGCCCGGCCGGTGAGTTCATCGGCACGGGCGTACAAACCGAGGATGGCAAGCTGGCACCCAAGCGCTTGCTGGTACGGGACCACTAAACTTTAACAAAAACATATTGTTAATCACGGGCGTTTGAGGTTAAAATACTCGGCTCAAAACGACTAGAGCGTATACAGGATATTACATGGCAACTACCACCGCTGAAAAAGCCGCAATTGTTGGCGATTATCAACAAGCCCAGAACGACACTGGCTCCCCTGAAGTACAAGTAGCGCTGCTGAGCAACCGCATCAGCTACCTGACCGAACATTTCAAGACCAATGCCAAGGATCACCATTCCCGCCGTGGTCTGCTCAAACTGGTAAGCCAGCGCCGCAAGCTGCTGGACTACCTCAAGCGCAAGAACGCTGGCCGCTATCAAACCCTGATCAGCCGCCTGGGTCTGCGTAAATAAATTTGCAAAAGCGCTTTACGCTCCTGAACCAGCGCTTTTGTGAATACCTGATAAGCCGAAAGCTGCGCTTCTAGCGTCGCTTCGGCTTTTTTATTGGCGTTTGTCCTAGAACAGCAAGGGCAAACCTTAAGAGTGAAGAGGATGATTATGTTTAACAAAGTGAAGAAAAGCATACAGTACGGTGCGCACGAGCTGGTTCTGGAAACCGGCGAGATTGCCCGTCAGGCCGATGGTGCCGTGATGGTGAGCTACGGTGACACCGTGGTACTGGTAAGTGTGGTCGGCAAGACCGAAGTCAAAGCTGGTCAGGATTTTTTCCCACTGACCGTGGATTATCAGGAAAAGACCTACGCCGCTGGCAAGATCCCTGGCGGCTTCTTCAAGCGTGAAGGCCGCCCTTCCGAGAAGGAGACCCTGACCTGTCGTTTGATCGACCGTCCGCTGCGCCCCCTGTTCCCGGATGCGTTCTACAATGAAGTACAGATCGTGGCGACCGTGATGTCGTCCGACAGCGAGATCGATTCCGACATCCCGGCCATCATCGGTGCATCTGCTGCACTGGCCATCTCCGGTATCCCGTTCTACGGCCCGATCGGTGCTGCACGCGTTGGTTACATCGAGGGTGAGTATGTGCTCAACCCGAGTGCCACCCAGCTCAAGGATAGCGAGCTGGATCTGGTCGTTGCGGCGACCGACAAGGCCGTGCTGATGGTGGAATCCGAAGCCAAAGAGCTGCCGGAAGACGTGATGCTGGGTGCCGTTGTGTACGGTCACGAGCAATTGCAGGCAGTGGTTGCCATGATCAATGAGCTGGCGGCTGAAGCGGCTAAGGATCCATGGGACTGGACGCCACCAGCCGTCAACACCGAGCTGGTTGCCAAGGTGGAAGCCCTGGCTGGTGCTGACATCAATGAAGCCTACAAGATCAAGGCCAAGGGTGCCCGTTCCACCAAGCTGGACGAGATCAAGAGCCGCGTACTGGGTGAGTTGATCACCGAAAACACCTCGACCTCCGAAGCCAACGAGATCAAGAACAGCCTGTTCAACCTGGAAGCCAAGCTGGTGCGTAGCCAGATCCTGAACGGCGAGCCACGTATCGATGGCCGTGACACGCGTACCGTGCGTCCGATCAGCATCCGTACGGGTGTACTACCACGTACCCATGGTTCTGCGCTGTTCACGCGCGGTGAAACCCAGGCACTGGTAGTGGCCACGCTGGGCACCGGCCGTGATGAACAGATCATCGATGCGCTGCAAGGCGAATACGCTGACCGTTTCATGCTGCACTACAACATGCCTCCGTACGCCACTGGCGAAACCGGTCGCGTAGGTACGCCCAAGCGCCGTGAGATCGGTCATGGCCGTCTGGCCAAGCGTGCACTGATCGCAGCGTTGCCTAGCCAGGAAGAGTTCGGCTACACCATTCGTGTGGTGTCCGAGATCACCGAATCCAACGGTTCCAGCTCCATGGCTTCCGTGTGTGGCGGTTGTCTGGCACTGATGGATGCTGGCGTACCGGTCAAGGCACATGTGGCAGGTATCGCCATGGGCCTGATCAAGGAAGGTAACCGCGTTGCGGTGCTGACCGACATTCTGGGTGACGAAGATCACCTGGGCGATATGGACTTCAAGGTAGCCGGTACCGATGCTGGCATCACCGCGCTGCAGATGGACATCAAGATCACTGGCATCACTGCCGAGATCATGCAGGTTGCCCTGTCCCAGGCCAAGGAAGGCCGTCTGCACATCCTCGGTATCATGAAGGATGCGGTTGAAGGTACCCGCCAGGAGCTGTCGGCATTCGCACCACGCATCATCAGCATGAAGATCAATCCGGAAAAGATCCGTGATGTGATCGGCAAGGGCGGTGCGGTGATCCGTGCGCTGACCGAAGAAACCGGTACCACCATCGACATCGAAGATGACGGCACCATTAAGATCGGTTGCGTCAATGCGGATGCGGGTGAAGAAGCCAAGCGTCGTATCGAAGCCATCACTGCAGAAGTAGAGATCGGCCAGACCTACGAAGGTACCGTGCTGAAGTTGCTGGATTTCGGCGCGATCGTATCGTTACTGCCCGGCAAGGACGGTCTGCTGCATATCTCGCAGATCGCGCATCAGCGTGTGAACGCAGTGGCTGACTTCCTCAAGGAAGGTCAGGTCGTGAAGGTCAAGGTCGTCGAAGCTGATGAAAAGGGCCGTGTACGACTGAGCATGAAGGCGCTGATCGAAGCGCCAGCAGCAGAAGAGAAGAGCGAAGCGGCGGAGTAATCGCTGACTTCAGGGCGGCAACGCCCAATAAAAAAGCCGGAAGCGATTCCGGCTTTTTTATTGTCTGCGCAGCGTGAAGCTGGCAGCTTATGGTTTTGCAGCGAAGCTTATTTAGCGACTTGACGCTCGCGCAGTTCGTCCAGCGTTTTGCAGTCTATGCATTGCGTGGCGGTTGGACGTGCTTCCAGGCGCTTGAGGCCGATCTCCACGCCGCAGCTGTTGCAATAGCCATAGTCGTCGTGGTCGATCTTGTTCAGCGTCTCGTCGATCTTCTTGATCAACTTGCGTTCGCGGTCGCGGTTGCGCAGTTCCAGCGCCATGTCGGATTCCTGGCTGGCTCTATCGTTGGGGTCCGCAAACATGGTGACTTCGTCCTGCATGGTGTGTACCGTGCGGTCGATATCGTGACTAAGCTCGGATTTCCATTCGTTCAGAATCTTGCGGAAATGGTCGAGCTGTTTGGGGTTCATATACTCCTCATCTGCGCTGGGCAGATAAGGAACGAAGTGTCTGGTTGTTACGTCAGCCATGGCTACCTTCAGTAGTGTTTCACTAACAGAAAATTAAAGCAGGCGCAAGTTTACACCGAATGCCACGGGCATGCAAAAGACGGCGTTGAATAAGTTCAGCGCAGTGAGTTTGTTTTAGTGCAGGCTAGCGCTTAAGCGCCTACATGCTGGCGAAAAGCCTGCAAGGTGTTGCGCATCAGTGTCGCGACCGTCATCGGCCCCACGCCACCTGGCACGGGGGTGATCCAGCCGGCACGCGTGCTGGCGACGGCATAGTCCACATCGCCACACAAACCGCCATCGGCCATGCGGTTGATGCCAATGTCCACGACGATGGCGCCTAGCTTGATCCATTCCCCTTTGATCAGGCCTGCTTTGCCGGCAGCAGCAACGACTAAATCCGCACGGGCAATATTGGCCGCCAGGTCTTTGGTGTGACGATGACAAGCAGTGACGGTACAGCCTGCCAGCAATAGCTCCAGCACCATGGGACGGCCTACGTGATTGGAAACACCGACTACGACAGCGTCCAATCCCTTCAGCTCTATATTGCAATGCCTTAATAAATGGATCACGCCAAACGGTGTGCACGAGCGCAGCGTGGGCTCACGCACGGCCAGGCGGCCGATATTGTAAGGATGGAAGCCATCCACGTCTTTGCTGGCGTCGATCTGCGCGATGACGGCAGCTTCTTCGATCTGTTCTGGCAGCGGTGATTGCACCAGAATGCCATCTACCGTGTCATCCTGGTTGAGCTGCGCGATCAAGGCCAACAACTCAGCTTGTGTCGTCGTGTCAGGCAAGTTGTACGACAGTGAACGAATGCCGACCTGCTCGCAGGCGCGGCGCTTGTTGCGTACATAAATGGCGGAAGCGGGGTCTTCGCCTAAAAGAATCACTGCCAGAGTAGGCGGGCGCTGATGGATGGTTTGCAAGCTGACAAGCTCTTGCTTGATTTCCAGCAGCAACGTCTCTGCGATCTGCTTGCCATTGATGATTTTTGCTGACATGAGAGGATACTGATGAAAATAATCTGACATTTTAACAGGCAATTTCAAAATGGGAATTGACCACATATCGGGTTTGCGCTATATTTCACGCCCTCGGGGTGTAGCGTAGTCTGGTAGCGCGCCTGCTTTGGGAGCAGGATGTCGGGAGTTCAAATCTCTCCACCCCGACCAGTTTATAAATCCATCAAGATTGCCCGACAATCTGCCCGTAGCTCAACCGGATAGAGCACCAGCCTTCTAAGCTGGGGGTTACAGGTTCGATTCCTGTCGGGCAGGCCAGTGTGCTGGTATCGATCAGTTCAGTGGTGGCTGTAGCTCAGTTGGTAGAGCCCTGGATTGTGATTCCAGTTGTCGTGGGTTCGAGCCCCATCAGCCACCCCAATTTTACGAATGTCATGCTTATGACATTCCGCAAGCAAGTTGCTATAATGCGCGACTTATAAATGGCTAGGTAGCTCAGTTGGTAGAGCAGCGGATTGAAAATCCGCGTGTCGGCAGTTCGATTCTGCCCCTGGCCACCAAAATTCAGCGCCCAACTGTTCTCAGTTGGGCGTTTTCATTTGTGCTTCCCGCATGACACGCGGGGTTCCCGCACATTCTGCGTGTGCGACCGGGGTCCAATGGCCTGGCAGAAACATCCCCGGTTGCCCTCTGTTCCGCCCTCTCTTCTCTCGGAATCGGCGCTAACTTCTTCGCCGTGGCACACGCAGACAGCGGTGTTCATCAACCACTTGTGCGCGCGCCGATGCGAATGGTTGGCTCGCGGGTTTGCATGGGCAAAGCAGAAGGGCAAACCCGCGAGGCGTGCTTCCATGTCAGCCCTTGGGCGGGAATGGATCGTCACCGTAGCTGTTGCGCTCACGGATCTGGCCGTTCCGCCCTTGGATGAGCATTTCGCTCTGCTGGTTGATGGCGATGCCCCGCGCACGGTCAATCGCCTGTTGCTGCGTGCCATGGATGGAGGTAAGGCGGTCGTTGCCTTCTCCCCGAACACCCCACTGATCACCGCCGTTGATGGGTACGACCCATTGGTTTTTTCCGCTCATTTCAATCTCTCCAAAAAATGAAAAAGTCAGGCTCTTGAAGTCGGCGCGAGCCGGGCGCTTCTGTGCTGAATTCATGTCATGACGGTCGCCCCCTTTCCAGTTGCCGCACACGGCATCGCATACAGTCCAGCGCGTTGCTGCGTGACGACGAGTGCCCCGTAGGCTGCCAGTCGAGCCTCGTGCTCCGGCTTGCCCTTGTCCTTCGACTTGATCTTGAACAAATCAATCGGCTTGTCGCTCTTCTGACCAGCGCGCTGCATGATCCTTTCGCCGTCCACCTCGGCCCCCTTGAACGACCAGAGCGCTTCGAACACCTTGGCCTGACCTTGGGTGAATCGGATTGGTGTGGACTGCACATCCGGCAGCGTTGCCCACTTGAAGTCGGCCGAGAACGGTCCGTTCACCGGCGCGGCCGGATCGGCCTCTGCTGGCGCTGCAGACGGTGCCGAAGGGATGAACGAGATCCCGCCGCCATAGAACGTGAACCGTTCTTCCAGTGCCAGCCATTCCACACCGGAGCCGAAGGGTGATCCACGCGTCGTGCGCGGCCTGGGAGTGATGACCCGGATGTTGCTTCCCGCCACCCGAATACGATCCAGCAAGGTCGGCTCATGCAGCACTCTCGTCAGATCTCGGGCCAGCACGACCGGAGAACTGCGGGCATTACCGAGCCGCCAAGCACCGTCGCCCAAGTCATCGATGTCGTCGCGGCTCTCAATGTCGAGGGAGAGGCGCATTTTCTGCCGCAGCCAGTCTTCATCCAGGGCCAACGCCGCACCGTCGCTTGCCTCCACGGGCACCTGGCCACACTCCGGGCACCGGCAGATCCGACCGCCCCGTCCATCGCCCCAGACCTGTGCCCGATGCTGCTGACAGTGGGGGCAGAGCACAAAAGATTGATCCACCACTGTTGGCCTGACGGCTTTGCCGAGCACAGACAAAGCAGATACCTCGCGTGGCGAGAGCGTGGCCCGCAGCACCGGCGTGCCGCCTGCGAACAGTCGGCAAACCAGGGCCCAGGCATCGTGCGTCGTCATTGGTCAGTCCTCGAAAGCGGATGAAGAACTGACTGGGTCGGTCTCCGGCGGCAACTCCTGGGCGCTGAGGGTCTGGCCCTTCTGCAAGATGCCCACCGCAACCAAGTAGCCTTCCAGCTGCGCCTGCATCTTGGCGTCGAACTTGTGCAGGTTCAGCCGCCCTTTGCTGGTCACTTCGATGGTGACCACCTTGGGGCGAGTCCTGCCCGGCTCGGGTGGGTAGTAGAGATTTACCTGCGCCGCTGTCACCGCCCACTGCCCCTCCAGCGGGCCCGGCAGCTTCTCCTTCAGCAAATCGTGCACCGAGCGTTGCTGGCTGGATTGCATCGCCGTGCATTCGATCTTCAGCGTCGTGTCAGGGCTGAGCAGGGTGAGTGCCTTCAACTGAACCATCGAGAAGCCGTCCTCGAACGCATCCGGCACATCGAACCCGGTGCGCAGCATCGACAGATCCAGCGTCGGCGACTTGATCTTGTGAGCGCTTGCTTTCACGCCCAGCACATGCTCCGCGAAGGCCTCGACCAGCATTTGCTGATACTTTGCGCCGCCGCGCACCAGCGTGCGTACCACACCGGTGGACTTGGCGTACTCCAGCACCATGTGGATGTTGGGGTTGCCGACCCGGCGCTTCAGGGTTGCGCCCTCGAACTCCAGACGCAGCATCGCCATGTCCTTGACATGGACCGACAGCAGGAACACGCCCGGGCTGCGCTCGACCAAGTGCGCCACGCTGCCGTCTCCGCATTGGAGTTCGCGCTTGTAGAAGGCTGAGATGGCGTGACGCAACGCAGTCAGATTGGCATCCGAACCGTTCGGCTGGCGCTTCAAGCCGAGATCGTATTGCTGCGTCTGTTGCCCATGCTGCTCCCAAAAGCTGAAGTCATAGGCACGCTCGAACAGTGCCGGGTGGTGGACGTAGAGCCAGAAGGAACGGTGGATGTCGCTTGCACACAGCGCCAAACCCGCAAGCGCAGCACCATCGGCCACGGCCGCCTCAAACATCGCCTGCTTACCAGCCGCATCGCCCAACTGAACGCTGGCCATGAGGTTGGCCGTCATCCGGTCGCGGGCAGCAATGTCGGGCCAGACTTTGACCGCTTCGACCAGAAACTGGCTGGTCTCCGGTGTGTCATCCCAGGCAAAGCCATCGGGCACAGGCAGGCTGTGGGTTGTCAGGAAGTCGCGCAGCGTGGCGTCCACCGGCAGCTCGAGCATCACGTCGACAAAGGTCTTCTTCATCTTGATCGTCCTTTCTGGATCGGCGTCGAAGGTCTGCGACCGATGTACGGACTGCACTGGCCAGCGACTAGGTTACTGAACACGCACCTCGCACAAGTAAAGCAGCGAGATACAAGCGCGATTCTGAACCTCAGATTTCCGCTTGTCAATCAAAGCGGCACATCTAGACCTCATTTGTATCTCGCGGCTATACTGGCGGTCTTGTTTTTGTTAACTGACTGTTTTCCCCTACAGGAGCATCGCTATGGCTTCAGCGTTCGGAGCACGCCTGCGACGCTTACGCGAGGCAAAGAAATTGACCTTGCAACAGGTCGCCGACGAAGTCGGCTGTACCAAGGCGTACATATGGGAACTGGAAATGAAGGACGGTCAGCGTCCCTCTGCTGAACGGGTCCAGGCCCTGGCCAGGGTGCTGGGCGTGACGATGGAGGACATCATGGGCGAGCCCATTGAACAGGTTCCTCAGGCCAGTCCAGAAGATGTGGCCTTCTTCCGCGAGTACGCTGGAATGACGGACGAGGAGAAGGATCGCTACCGTCAGGCACTCAAAATCATGTTCCCTGACAAGAACTAAGGCGGTCTGACAATTGAGCTCATCCCAGCCCCTAACCGGTTCCATCGTGGCCAGCACCGTCTTGAGATGGTTGCGGGCGTGGCACGCCGACGGCATGCCGGATGCCGTGGATCTGGAAGTCGTCCGGCAAATGCTTCCAGAGACGCCTTACGGCAAAGGGGTGCGGGAGATCAAGGCCCCGATGGTGCTGGACATCAATAGCTGCGAAGGCATGCTGGTGCGCAACCCACAGGACACCGCAGAGTGGGGCATCTTCTATAACGGCAAGGCAAACCCCGAGCGCCAGCGTTTCACCATCGCTCACGAACTGGGCCACTTCATCCTTCACCGCGATCAGCGGCAAAGTTTCAACTGCGACAAGGAAAGCGTGTACTCCGGCGCTGACACTATCCGTGTCATCGAACGTGAGGCGGACGACTTTGCCAGCAACCTGCTGATGCCTGGCGACTTGCTGCGCGAGTGGATCTCGAACCAGCGCATCGACTTGCATGTCCTGAGCGCCCTTGCCAAACGGTTCCAGGTGTCGTTCGAGGCGCTGTGCATTCGGTTCATCAAATTCACCACGCAGCGGGCAATCCTTGTCTATTGGGACAACGGTTTCGTGAAGTACGAATGGCGCAGCAGCAGCGCGGTCAAGACGCGCGCCCGCATTCGGCGCACTGACGATCCGCAGGAACCATTACCCGGCACCCTGGCTGCTGATTCCACCGTTGAGCAGGAGTGGGATGGCACGGAGATGTCTGCCGCGATCTGGTGCCCGGAGGAGGCACCACACATGAAGTTGCGCGAGTTCAAGCACAGCTACACCACAGGAGATCGCGTCCTGACCCTTCTGCTACTGGAAAGTGCTGAACCACGGTCATGGGATCGGTCTTGGCAAGACGGCGAGAGCTTTGACAGCTTCGATCAGTTCATTTCAAACGGCCAGATGCCCGTTCGCTGATTCAGAGTCGTATACCCCCAGCAGTTCAACTATTCGTTCAAAGTCGCTTCGAGTTCCGATAGCCCGCGCTTTTTGCTCCCGCATGAAGGTACGCCACGACTCATGGTTTTCAAGTAGTTCTTTAGCCATGACGATCGGAGTATGTCCAAAAACATTCCTCACTCCGACCAGCCCGGGAAATTCATCCAATAGAAGGCGCAAACCATCCACCCAGCCAAAACGTACCGCAGTATGCGCTGCCGTATTCTCTTCCCCATGGCTTACTCGCATAACATCGGGATTCAATGCCAGCACTGCTGCAAGGCAGTCCAAGGAGCGTCCCGCTACAGCGGCATGCAACGAAGTCCGACCAAGATAGTCTTGCACGTCAATTTCAGACAGCGGGAGCAACAGCTCAACCAGATGAAAGTCGGCATGGTTCGCCGCCATCATCAATGGTGTCTGCCCCTTGAAATCGACAAGTTTGGCTTGCTCTGGCCACGCATCAAGGAGCAGGCGAATTGAGTGTCTTCTGTTCCGAAGATGCTGTTCAATCTTGAATATCTCGCCCTGCAGCTCGGACGGTGTCATCGCGCGAAGTGAGGGTAGTTTGTCCTCAAATTCATAAAGCCATTTCAACGATTGCATAAGGGCGCTGCTTCGCCGCACATCTTTGAAATCGCTATGCCGAAGACAATTACCATTCTTGCTGAGCCAACGGTTGAAACCATCCCAGTCGGCTTTTTCGATCAGCCCGAACGTATCCTTGAATGCGCTATATAGGCCTTTTCGAGAGGCGTCAGCGAGAGAATCCAGCCCTGGATACGGGTGATAAAGCGTTCCCCAGAAAAACTCCTCAACCTCCGTTGCAGCATCCTCAAACGATGGGACACCATTTTCAAATTCGATGAAATGAACCATGTTTCGATAGTACGGTTCATGGTTTTTCCGATTGAGCGCAGATCGGGTAATCGAAACGGCAAATCCATCGCGGGCAATTTCGCCACGCAGACCACCAAAGGCGCGCTCTGAGCACGCGGCGAGTGCAGACTTAAAAAGCTTCTCAGCGTCATCAAACCGGTTTTCAAAAAGGGCATGCTTGGCTTTGAAGCGTAGAAATGGCGCTTTCCACTGTTCCCATGCTTCCTTATCCTCTTCGGCCGCAGCCAGTTTTTCTTTTACTATCGAGCAAATATCTGATGGCCAGGCAGATGGATTGCCGTTTAGCAAATTATTAAACTCAATTAATCGTAGAGTGCCTCGATCAAGGGCGTTCGACGCAACCTCGGCCATGCGATTCCATGCCATTTGCCGGATTTTCTCACTCAAGCCATTTGATTGGGCAAAACGCTCAAGTACAAAAAAATTTGCCTCGCTCTGTAGTGCGCGGTAGGGCGATGATCCCTTTACCCGCTGGCAAAGTGCCTGCGCCCGTTTGTCCTCGTCAAACTCGATTTGAATACGCTCAAGCCTGGGGCGCAACACGGCAGCTAGATCCTCCGCGCTCACTGGCAGGATGCTCTCAAGCTCTTGTTCTGGATCGAGTGAAAAGAAAAGACGGGTCAAGCGCTCCGCTAATAGCCGAACCCTGTCCTCCCAATTGATGGAGGACATAATCGCCAGCAACAGGTCGTAACGGTCCCATGGTGCGAACTGCTTTTCAAACCAAGCATCCTGCTCTGCCTCGGAGTGCCCGTGATGCCACGCCTGAATTGTCTTGTTGTAAATCGTTTCAAAGAGTGCAATCAACTGCAGAACCTTGTTCCGCTGTGGGTCATTCGCTTCTTCAGGCTTCAATTCTGGGCAAAGGAAACCGACAAGGTCTTGATAACCTGCCTGCGTCAGGCGTGCCACCCTCAGCCGTTGCCGAATATTAGCCATTGATGGCGCTGCGTATCGGGAGCCCACGTGCCGAACGAACGTCGACTTTTCTTCTTCGCTGGCAGTTTTCTCGAAAATTGGCAGCAGCCGTTCTGGCGTCATGGGGATTTGATTGCTCAATTGAGTAATCCCCAGCTTGCGATTAAGCACAAATGTCAGTGCGGAATCGAATTGCGCTTCTGGAGAGTCCTCGACATCAAGCTCAAATGCACCGCTAAACACCAGCTTAGCGTCATCCGAAAAAATCTCGCCGATCTTGCTGTCGCTTTTTGGAATGCCGCCAGATAGCCAATTGCGTAAGGTTCGAACCACGGCATCGTTGCCACCTTCCATTTCGCGCAGTCGCGCACTGCCAAGAGCATCACGCAGTGTTTCAAGGGAGGGCTCACCAAGTAAGTCCAGCAGCCAGTGCAGCACTTTTGGAACTGGTAAATAAACCTCACCTGTACTTTCGTTTCCGGTGGGCAAAAACCAGAATTCACCACCGGGCATACCAGCGTCGATTGGCGGTAAATCGTGCTCAACGTTTGCCAACGACCAGAACGCCACATTCCGCGCCCAAACTGGCACATGTAGGCAAATCAACAGATGCCAGAGGACTTGCTTCTGGTTGGCATTCCCTGTCCACGTGCGAAGTTCCAGCGCTTTCAGTATTCCTGCCAGTTTTTCTATGAGATGTGTCGCATCCCGACGAGCACGCTCATCCAGTTCGAGCGCATCAAAAATACCCAGAAGCAACTGCCCGAGCCGGTCAACGTGGCCATCAACCTCCAGTTCATAGCCGGTGAACCGGCCCTTGTTGGGCAATGCTTTGAGTCCAAAGCGGGAGTGGACTTCAGTGAGGATCTCCTCGAAGGAGGGGAGATGGGCCATGGCTTTCTCGGTGTTGTGCGTGGTGGGCAGATTAGACCAACTTGGGGACTCAGACGCCAAGGAAAGATCACGAACACACCTTTTGTCTCGTACCTGTGAGCGGGGAATCGGTGTGTTCGTGATCTTTCCGTGGCCAATTCTCTCGTCGCTTTGATACTGCTCGACATCGAAGGCAAATCGCCTCGATACCGCAGAGGCGCCCCCAGGCCTGGTGCGGGAAACATCGGGGACTACACAGGAGAAGCATCATGAGCAACAGCAACCCGAACTGGCCAAGCAAAACCGGCAACCCTTCAGGCGGCGGTCGCGGCAATAACCCGCCAGCGCCCAAGAAGTAATCGTTAAGGCAACTGACGGCTTGCACTAGCTGCAAGCCGTCTAAATTATTCAGGCTATCGGAGTGTGAAATGAGAAGACATATTGCCATGCTTGCAGTTCCGCTGTTTCTCGCCATAAGCGGATGTGAATCAACCGGGCCACGTTACAGAAATGTCCAGGCATACAGCGATGGACTTGCGGCAGTCCAGCATGCCAATGGACGATGGGGTTTTATAAACGAGCAACAAAACTGGGTCATCGCACCGAAGTACGAGGATGCAAAGCCATTTCAAAACGGCAAAGCAGCTGTTCGTCAGGGAGGGAAGTGGGGGTTCATCAATCGTCGGGGAGAATGGCAATGAAATACTGCTCGATGAAAGAGATCAATGAATTGGTGAGGCAGCAACTGAAGAAAAACTGGTCATTTTCTCGAAAAGGCAAGCATGGCCGCCTGATGCCACCCGGAGGGACGCCGTTTATCGTTGTCCCAGGTACTCCTAGCGACAGGCGCGCTTTTCTGAATTTCCGGCAGTCTATAAGGAACCTGGAAAGTCATCTTTACTACGTGCAGTCCGCGCACTCACGCTAAATCACGTTACGCGAAGTGCCCTTGGTTTCTAGCATGAGCAGCGTTTTCCATCGGAACGCTTACCATGACAGAAATCGAACCTATCTCCATTTGCACATCACCTGACCGGCCACGGCACGGGCATCAAGAAATCGCTGATCTGTTGGCTGCCGCGCTGCTGCGCCTTCGTGCCCGCCAATCGCGCGACATCCCCAAAAACAGCGAGCACGTTTGCCTTGGCTTCCCCGGCCAACAGCGCGTGAATGCGAACCCCGATCACAACAACGGAGTTCGCCCATGACAGCACACGCAACCTCACCCACGCCCGCCTCAGTCGCCGCCCGCGTCGCGGCTATTCCCCATCTTTCGATGGATGGTCTTTGGGCACTCTGGGACGACCATTTCGATGAACGGCCGAATCATCACCATCGGGTCTGGCTGGAAAGTCGCCTGGCCTACCGAATGCAGGAGTGCGCGTTTGGCGGTTTGAAACCGTCACTGCGCAAGAAGCTCGAGGAGGTTGGCGAAACCGGCATCTTGCCCAAGCAACTGCGCGGCGATAGCCAACGCCTACTGCCCGGTACCGTCCTGACACGCATCTACGACGACATTGAACATCGTGTGCTGGTGCGCGGATCGAATGATTTTGAGTACCAGGGGCAACGCTTCAAGAGCCTGTCCGCTGTGGCCAAGCGCATCACAGGCAGCCATTGGTCAGGCCCGGTGTTCTTCGGTTTGAAGGCACCAGCTTCGAAGAAGGGGGCAGCATGAGCTCAGTGCGTCGAAACCAGATTCCCGCAGTCACGCCAAAGAAGCGCTGCGCCGTCTACACACGCAAGTCCACTGACGAAGGCCTCGACCAGGAATACAACAGCCTCGAGGCACAGCGTGATGCGGGCTTGGCCTTCATTGCAAGCCAACGACATGAAGGCTGGATTGCCGTCGACGACGGATACGACGACGGCGGCTACTCTGGCGGAAACATGGAACGGCCCGGGTTGCGCCGACTGATGATCGATATCGAGGCGGGGAAGATCGATACCGTGGTCGTCTACAAAATCGACCGCCTCACGCGCAGCCTGCCGGACTTCGCAAAGCTGGTCGACGTTTTCGACCGCAACGGCGTCTCCTTTGTCGCGGTCACGCAGCAGTTCAACACCACCACATCGATGGGGCGATTGACGCTCAACATCCTTTTGTCATTCGCGCAGTTCGAACGCGAAGTCACCGGCGAACGCATCCGCGACAAGATCGCCGCCAGCAAGGCCAAAGGCATGTGGATGGGCGGAGTCCCGCCCCTCGGATACGACGTGGTCGAACGCAAGCTCGTCATCAACGACCGTGAAGCTGCGCTGGTACGTGACATCTTCCGCCGCTACGCCGAGCATGGCTCGGCTGCGCGACTCGTCCGCGAACTGGATATCGAAGGGCATACCACCAAGGCATGGGTCACCCAGTCCGGCCGGGAGCGATTGGGGCGCAGCATCGATCAGCAGTACCTCTTTACCTTGCTGCGTAACCGCATTTACCTCGGTGAAATCTGCAATCACGAGAAGTGGTACTCGGCCCAGCACGACCCCATCATTTCGCAAGAATTGTGGGACGCGGCACACGCCTTCATTGAGAGGCGAAAGCAGGCTCCGCGCGAACACCGAGCCAAGCATCCGGCACTGCTGGCGGGACTTCTGTTTGCACCGGATGGCCAACGGATGTTGCACTCCTTCGTCAAAAAGAAAAATGGTCGGCAGTACCGCTACTACGTGCCTTACCTGCACAAGCGGCGCAACGCCGGTGCCAGCCTGGCTCCGCATACGCCGGACGTGGGCCACCTGCCAGCCGCCGAGATCGAAGATGCCGTGTTGGCGCAAATCCATGCTGCGCTCTCATCGCCGCAAATGCTGATTGCAGTGTGGAGATCCTGCCAGCAGCATCCGGCGGGGGCGACGCTGGACGAGGCACAGGTGGTGGTCGCCATGCAGCGCATCGGTGACGTGTGGTCGCAACTGTTCCCTGCCGAGCAGCAACGGATCACACGGCTGTTGATCGAACGCGTGCAACTACACGGGCACGGCCTGGATATCGTTTGGCGAGAGGACGGTTGGATCGGATTCGGTGCGGACATCAGCACGCATCCCTTGATCGAAGAGTCCCAAGAGCGTGTCGAGGAGGCTTTGGCATGAATGCCACGACCCACCCGCGCCAGCGCGCCGTCCGCATCGAGATCGGAGCCGAGGCGCGCAGTTATGTCAGCGAGGGGCAGCGGGTTACCTTGGTGCCCCTGACGATCAAGCGCCGCCAGAACCGGAAGCTGCTGATACCGCCAGCCCCCGAGATCGCGGACCGAATCGGTGGCTTCGATGTGCCGATGATCAAAACGCTGGGCAAGGCCTTCTACTGGAAGCGCTTGATCGACGATGGCACCTACTCCACGACAACGGACTTGGCGCACGCCATGAAAGTGGAACCGGGCTGGGCTGCCGAGGTCCTGCGCATGACCATGTTGGCCCCCGACATCGTGGAGGCGATATTCGAAGGACGTCAGCCACGCCACCTGAATCTGCACACCTTGCGTGGCCGCCAAGAGCAACTGCCGCGCGATTGGGCTGCGCAGCGTCGATTGCTCGGTTTCTCCGACGCCTGATCTGCTTCCAGATACATCCGATGACGGCGAGCCATGTGCTCGCCGTTTGCTTTTCTGCACTGTGCCATTGGCGAACCCGGAGTTCCGTCGTGGTTCGCCATTGCGTCCCTTAAAGGTTCGCCACCCGAAGTTTGGAATGACACCTGTTACTCAACAACGTCACAGGAGCATTCCATGCAGACACCAACCAGCGGTATCCCCCGGTCGCCACAGCAGGCGATCAACACCATGTCACCCGGTGATCGCCGCGTGCTCAACGAAAACGAGCTCGCGCAACGCTGGGGCGTTAGCCCCAAGACTTTGCAGCGCTGGCGCAGTGAGGGTCGCGGTCCACGCTACCTGAAGCTGTCCAAGCGTGTCGGCTACCCGGTCGACGCGATCCTCGAGTTTGAGCGCGAAGCGCTGCACGACTCGACATCCGAACGCGCGGCGGTTTGAGGAGATATGCGATGAATGACATCACCATCTTTCCTGCCGACATCGCCGAGATGTCGGTCAGCCAACTGGCCGCATTGCCGCCCGCGCAGAAACACGAGATCGACAAGAACCTCGATGCAGCCATCGACTGGCTGAAGAAGGCGCGCACCAAGTTCGATGCGGCACTGGATCAGTGCTACGGCGAGCAGGCACGGACCGCGCTGCGCGAATCCGGCCGTGACTTCGGCACCGCACACATCAGCGATGGCCCGCTGCACCTGAAGTTCGAGCTGCCCAAGAAGGTCAGCTGGGATCAGAAGCAACTGGCTGAGATCGCTGAGCGCATCGTCGCCTCAGGCGAGAAGGTCGAGGGTTACCTCGACATCAAGTTGTCCGTCTCCGAATCCCGCTTCACGAACTGGCCGCCTGCTTTGCAACAGCAGTTCGCCGCCGCTCGCACCGTGGATTCCGGCAAGCCGTCTTTCACCCTTTCCATCGATTCGGAGTAATGACCATGAGCACCAATCTCATCGCCTCGCTGCGTAAACAGCTGCCGTCCATCTACGGCGAACACCTCCCTGACGAAATCCGGTATCGCCGCGCGGACGGTCAGGACGTCGTTGTCCCGCTCGAAGTCGCCACTGTGGACGAGCTGGCTTTTGCCATCCAGACAGCCAACGCGGAATCGCTGGCGCTCGGCCGCCGCCGCACCGCGCTGGAAGAACTCCACACCGAGGTGCGCAAACGTGCCGCGCGTGGAGCCGACCGTATCGCCGATGTGTCTTGGGAGGACTGATCATGAGCGCGATCATTCCCTTCCAGTTCGAAGCGCACGCCGTGCGCGTCCAGGTCGATGAACTCGGGCAGCCGTGGTTCAACGCCTCCGATGTCTGCGACGCCCTGGAGATGGGCAATCCGTCTCAGGCGATCAAGTCCCACGTCGATGCCGAGGATCTCCAGAAATTGGAGACCCTTACGGCGGGTGGCCGTCAACGCCAAAACCACGTCAACGAGTCGGGGCTTTACGCCCTGATCCTCGGTAGCACCAAGGATGCCGCCAAGCGCTTCAAGCGCTGGATCACCGGTGAAGTGCTGCCTGCAATCCGCAAGACAGGGGCGTATTCCGCCGCCACCACGATGGCTGCCTTGCCCGCACCGACCCAAGATCGCGTCACCGCCATCCTGCTGATCGGCGAAGCGGTCGCCAAGGTACCGGGCGTCAAGACCGGCATTGCAATGGCTGCCACGTTGACCTGCATTCAGGAAAACACCGGCCTGACCACGGAAGTGCTGCGCCGCGCTTTGCCTGCCGCCAACGAACCGATCTGCTCGCTCAACGCCACACAGCTTGGCAAATTGCTGAGTCGCTCAGCCAAAGCCACGAACCAGTTGCTGGCGTCCGGCGGCCTTCAGTTCCGCAACGACCGGGACGAGTGGGAGCTGACCGAGGCCGGTGAAGCATGGGCCGAAGCCATGCCGTACTCGCGCAACGGCCACAGCGGCTACCAGATCCTCTGGAATCCGGCGGTCGCGGAACAACTGAAGGAGGTGGCGTGATGTCCCTCCCGATCATTTCCGCGCAGCAGCGCTTGGCCGAGCGCAAGGGTGTGAAGTTGCTGATGCTGGGCAAATCCGGCATCGGCAAGACCACCCGGCTCAAAGACCTCGACCCTGCCACCACCTTGTTCCTAGATATCGAGGCGGGCGATCTCGCCGTGGCCGATTGGCCGGGCGACACCATCCGACCGGCATCGTGGCCGGAAAGCCGCGACTTTTTCGTGTTCCTTGCAGGCCCGGACAAGTCACTGCCGCCGGAAAGCGCGTTTTCGCAGGCGCATTACGACCACGTCATCGAGAAATTTGGCGACCCGACGCAGCTCGACCGCTACCAGACCTTCTTCCTCGACTCGATCACGCAGTTGTCCCGGCAGTGCTTCGCGTGGTGCAAGACGCAACCCGGAGCCACCAGCGACCGTTCCGGCAAGCCAGATCTGCGCGCCGCATATGGCCTGCTTGGCCAGGAAATGATCGGCGCACTGACTCATCTGCAGCACGCACGCGGCATGAACGTGGTGTTCGTCGCCATCCTCGACGAACGTCTCGATGACTACAACCGAAAGGTGTTCGTGCCGCAGATCGAAGGCAGCAAAACCAGCCTGGAGCTGCCCGGCATCGTCGACGAGGTCGTGACGCTGGCCGAGATCAAGGCCGAGGACGGCAGTACCTACCGCGCCTTCGTCACGCACACCGTCAATCCCTACGGTTTCCCGGCCAAAGACCGCAGCGGTCGCCTCGACCTGCTGGAGCCGCCGCATCTCGGCGCACTGATCGCCAAGTGCGCAGGCCAGTCGCCATTGCCCATGCCCGGCAGCACCGGCACCCCCACTACAGCAAACACCACCGAATCCAAGGAGTAATCGCCATGTCTTCCAACTATTTTGACTTCCAAGATGCCGATCCTCAACAGTCGGGCTTTGACCTGATCCCCAAGGGGGCTGTCGTGCCAGTGCGCATGACCATCAAGCCCGGTGGTTATGACGATCCGGAACAAGGCTGGGGCGGCGGCTACGCCACCGAGTCCTTCGAAACCGGCTCTGTCTACCTCGCCGCCGAGTTTGTCGTCACGGCGGGCGACCATGCCAAGCGCAAGATGTGGAGCAACATCGGCCTGCACTCCAAGAAGGGGCCGACCTGGGGTCAGATGGGGCGCAGTTTTATCCGCGCCGCGCTCAACAGCGCCCGCAACGTCCATCCCCAGGACAACAGCCCGCAGGCCGCCGCCGCGCGCCGCATCCAGGGTTTTCATGAACTGGATGGCCTGGAGTTTCTGGCGCGCGTGGACATTGAGAAGGATGGCAAGGGCCAAGACCGGAACGTGGTCAAGATCGCGGTCGAGCCTGATCACCCCGACTACGCAAAACTGATGGGCGTGCCGCCCAAGGCTCCGGGCAGTGGACATTCCGGCGCTCCGGCGCAGGCGGCTGCGCCTGCGTATCAGGCACCGGCTCCACAACGCGCACCGGTGACCGGCAAGCCGTCGTGGGCACAGTGAGGGAGGCCAATGAAATGCTGGGTCTGCAAACGACAGGCCCGGGGATTCGGCCACACCGACAACCGTCACGGTGTCGGCCATCCCCGGCGCTATCCCATCGACTGGGTGTTCTGCTCACAACGCTGCCAAAACGCGTTTCATGCGCTGTACGGCAACTGGCTGCGGGTCAAGGAAGGTCGCGTCGACAGTACGGAGGTCGCCATGATCGATCCATCTGATGTCGAACTAGCCGCGATGAAGAAGTGCCTCAAGGCCTTCGGCGAGGCTGCGGGCGAGATTGGCTTCACCAAGCCGCTGGGCGACTACTCCGAAGCCGAGGCGCTGCAAGTGATCGACGCCATCGTCACTTGCTACACCGAGGCAATGGTCGCGCACCACGAGGCGAGCAAGTACCCACCGGTACGCGGCATGACGCCTGCGCCCGACCCTCTGGCCAACCCGTTCGCGGATCTGGAGGACGACCTGCCCTGGGAAGAGCCGAAGGGGAAGAAGCCATGATCGACTTCAACTCCTCATCGAGCATCTCGGGTCAGGTCACCGCCCTGGTGGACACGGGCCTGCAGCAGGCTCGCGCCCGCCAGTCCGAGCGCCAGTACCTCGGGGCCTCGCGCCTCGGCGTGGCCTGCGAGCGAGCGCTGCAGTTCGAGTACGCCAAGGAACCCATCGACCACGGGCGTGACACCCCGGGCCGAATGCTGCGGATCTTCGAACGCGGTCACGTCATGGAGGACTGCATGGTCGCGTGGCTTCGGGACGCGGGCTTTGACCTGCGCACCCGCAAGGCCGACGGCGAGCAGTTCGGTTTCTCGGTGGCCGATGGCCGCCTGCAGGGCCACATCGACGGCGTCATCGTCGGCGGCCCCGATGGCTTCGCCTATCCCGTGCTCTGGGAATGTAAGTGTCTCGGCAACAAGTCCTGGAGCGATCTGGACAAGAAGGGCCTGACTCTCTCCAAGCCCGTCTACGCCGCGCAAGTGGCGATCTACCAAGCCTATCTCGAACTGCACGAGCACCCGGCGATCTTCACGGCACTCAACGCCGACACGATGGAGATCTACACCGAGCTCGTGCCCTTTGACGCAGCACTGGCCCAACGCATGTCGGATCGGGCGGTCAAGGTCATCACGGCGACCGAGGCGGGAGAGCTCCTGCCGCGCGCCTTCCATGACTCGACCCACTTTGAGTGCCGGATGTGCGCGTGGCAAGACCGCTGCTGGAGGACACAAGCATGAATACCTCGAATTTGAATTACGTACTGGGCGAGCAGCTGATCGACGTGCGCCAGGCTGCACTGATGTTCAATCTGCCGTCGTATTGGCTCTCTCAAGCCAAGGAGCGAAAGGAGCGTCGCATTCCGCATTACCGCGTCGGCAAACTGGTTCGCTTCAAACCCAACGAGCTGGAAGCCTGGATCGCTGCGCAGCAGACGTCACACGAGGGTGGTGCCGATGCTTGATTTCAATGACACATCACCACCGGGAGAAACGGGCCGGCGCAACGTCAATGACAGCGAGCGGGACGAGATTCGCACTGAACTGATCGCACGCATGGAATCAGTCCTGACCACGATGTTTCCGGCAGGAAAGAAGCGTCGTGGCAAGTTTCTGATCGGGGACATCCTGGGCAGCCCGGGCGACAGCCTTGAGGTGGTACTCGAAGGCGACAAGGCTGGTCTCTGGACGGATCGTGCCACGGGCGATGGCGGTGACATCTTTGCCTTGATCGCCGCCTACCTCGGGGCCAACGTCCACACCGACTTTCCCCGGGTGCTCGACGAGGCAGCTGATCTGCTCGGTCGTTCGCGATCAGTGCCGGTACGCCGCGCCAAGAAGGAAGCTCCGGTTGATGATCTCGGCCCGGCCACGGCCAAGTGGGACTACTTCGATGCCACCGGCAAACTGATTGCGGTCGTGTACCGCTACGACCCAACCGGGCGCAAGAAGGAATTCCGGCCGTGGGATGCCAAGCGGCGCAAGATGACTCCGCCCGATCCGCGCCCGCTGTACAACCAGCCGGGGCTGGCTGCCGCTGGTCACGTTGTGCTGGTCGAGGGCGAGAAGTGTGCGCAGGCCCTGATCGCCATCGGCGTGGTGGCAACCACGGCCATGCATGGCGCAAACGCTCCCGTCGATAAGACCGACTGGTCGCCGCTGGTGGGCAAATCCGTGCTGATCTGGCCTGACCGGGACGCGCCAGGCTGGGATTACGCTGACCGTGCATCGCAAGCAATCCTTAACGCGGGTGCGACCACGGTCGCCATCCTGGTGCCACCCGATGACAAGCCGGAAGGATGGGATGCGGCTGACGCCATTCCGGACGGCTTCGATGTGAGGGGCTTCCTCGCCGTCGGCGAGCGGATGCCGGTGATGCGGTCGGTCGAGGAGACGCCACCACCGGATCTGCTGACCGGTGTCGACTGGACTACGGAGGACGGCTTGTCCTCGGCCTTCACACGCCGCTATGGCGAGGACTGGCGCTACTGCGCGCTTTGGGGCAAATGGCTGGTTTGGACCGGCGTGCGCTGGAATCCGGATCAGGTGCTCTATGTGTCTCATCTGGCGCGTGGTATCTGCCGGATGGCGTCACTCAAGGCGGACAGCCCTCGGCTCACAGGCAAGCTGGCCAGCTCCGCCACGATCTCGTCCGTCGAGAAAATCGCACGCTCCGATCCCAAGCACGCGTCCACCGCCGAGGAGTGGGATGCCGACGTCTGGGCGCTCAACTCACCAGGCGGTGTGGTTGATCTGCGCACGGGCCGCATGCGACCGCACCGGCGCGATGATCGGATGACCAAGGTGACCACGGCCACACCGCAGGGCGACAGTCCGACGTGGCGCGCATTCCTGGCCGACGTCACAGGCGGTGACGCTGAACTGATTGCCTACCTGCAACTGATGGTTGGCTACTGCCTGACGGGCGTGACCAGCGAGCACGCGCTGTTCTTCCTGTACGGGACCGGCGCGAACGGCAAGTCGGTGTTCGTCAACGTCCTGACCACCATCTTGGGCGACTACGCGGCCAACGCGCCGATGGACACGTTCATGGAGGCGCGCACCGACCGACATCCGACCGATCTGGCGGGCCTGCGCGGCGCACGCTTTGTGTCATCCATCGAAACCGAACAGGGTCGGCGTTGGAACGAATCCAAGGTTAAGGCCATCACCGGTGGCGACAAGGTTTCCGCACGCTTCATGCGCCAGGACTTCTTCGAGTACGTGCCGCAGTTCAAGTTGGTGATCGCAGGCAACCACAAGCCATCGATCCGCAACGTGGATGAGGCGATGAAGCGGCGGCTGCACCTGATCCCGTTCACGGTGACGATCCCGCCCGAGCGGCGTGACGGCAGGCTGACGGAAAAGCTGCTCAAGGAACGGGACGGCATTCTGGCGTGGGCGGTCGAGGGCTGCAGCCTTTGGCAACGCCAAGGACTGAAGCCACCCGCCAGTGTGGTGTCGGCGACTGAGGAGTATTTCGAGGCCGAGGACGCGCTCGGGCAGTGGATCGAAGAGCGTTGCCTGCTGGCCAAGACCCACCGTGAAGGCGTTTCTGAGTTGTTCGCCGACTGGCGTGAATGGGCTGAGCGCGCGGGTGAGTACGTGGGCTCGGTCAAGCGCTTCTCCGAACTGATGGCGGCCCGCAAGTTCGAGAAGTGTCGGCTGACCGGGGGCGCACGTGGGATCACGGGCATAGCCCTCAGGCCCAAGCCGTATAGCCATGGCTACCCCTACCGAGATGACTGAGCAATCCGGGCGAGTGACGGATTTGACGGGTTTCCTGATTGACGCGCTACGCGTGCGCGCACGTAAAGGCTGTTTTCCAAAGAACCCGTCGCATCCGTCACTCGCCCCCGAACTGGAGCACGACGATGAACACGACAATCTTGGCCCTTGATCTGGGCACGCACACCGGGTGGGCTTTGCAGCACCTGGACGGCACTATCACTAGCGGCACGGAGCAATTCAAGCCGCAGCGATTTGAAGGGGGCGGCATGCGTTTCCTCCGTTTCAAGCGCTGGCTCAACGAATTGCTCTCGGCCAGCAATCACATCAACGCGGTGTTCTTCGAGGAGGTTCGACGGCACGCTGGCGTTGATGCGGCGCACGCCTACGGTGGCTTCATGGGACACCTGACCGCGTGGTGTGAGCATCACAACATCCCTTACCAGGGTGTTCCAGTCGGCACGATCAAGAAGCACGCGACCGGCAAGGGCAATGCGGGCAAGGACGACATGATCGCGTCCGTCCGCCTGCGTGGTCACACCCCAGTCGACGACAACGAAGCCGACGCCCTGGCCTTGCTGCACTGGGCTGTCGAGACGCAGGAGGTGTGACATGAAGGTGCCGACACCCCAATACCGCTGCCCCCTGGGGCGTCTGCAGCCTCAGGCCACGGATCTGGATGCGATCAAGGAACGTGGCTGGCGTGACCAACACATCCTGGTGGTCAATGCATCCGACGAACGTCTGGACTTCATCGAGCGCGAGATCGTGCGACGCATCGGTGACCGGCTCTACGGAGGGCGACGCAATGACTAAGTGGACTATCGAGGACGTTGCTGCTCGGTTTGAAGAGGCAGCAAGCACCAGTCGACGGTTGCCTCCTGTTCGAGTGCAGGGTTACTTCAACTGTTGGCCCGCCATTGTCCGAAGCGAATGGGAGACCTTTGCAGCGGACGAGAGGGTGTACCGATCCTTTCCGCCGAGTCCAGAGGCAATTGAACAAATGCTGGAGGTCATGCGCTGGGTGCAGTGGCTCACCATCGAGCAACGTCATCTCGTATGGATGCGCGCGAAGCGCTATGGCTGGCGGGACATCACGATCCGCTTTGCCTGCGACCGCACGACGGCATGGCGGCATTGGCAGCGGGCATTGCAGACGGTCGCAGATCAACTTAATGGTGTGGTGGTCGCGTAGGGTTTTGGCGTGATTTGGCGCGTATGGTCGGTGATGTGCGCCATCACGCGGCAATCAGCGGTTTTTGCCCCTGCAACAAAACGACCTGATCTTGCGTAGTATTCATCTATCGTCTGGACAGAGGTGACGGCAGAGGAAGCAGCCCAGAAATCAATGGGTCCTTCCTGGCCAAAAGCCAATGCGGGGGGCGCGAGCGCGGCGCTTTTTTAGCGTCAGGGTGCGAACCAAGGTTCGCACGGTTCGCAGTTCGCACCCCGTCAGTTCGCACCAACCCCAAAACCCGCCCACGGTTTGTCGTCGGCGGGTTTTCTATTTTCAGGACACCATCTTTGAATACGCTCAACGTCGAGTACCGCAAGGTCGAGGCGCTGATTCCCTACGCCCGCAACCCGCGCACACATTCCGAGGCGCAAGTCACCAAGATCGCCGCCAGCATCGTTGAATACGGCTGGACGAACCCGGTACTGGTTGATGGCGACAACGGCATCATCGCGGGCCATGGTCGTTTGGCTGCTGCACGCAAGCTGGGGCTGGATCAGGTGCCGGTGATCGAACTGGCTCATCTCACCACCGCGCAAAAGCGCGCCTTGGTCATCGCCGACAACCGACTGGCGCTTGACGCTGGGTGGGATGAGGAGATGTTGGCGCTCGAAATGGCGGAGCTGTCCGAAGCGGGTTTCGAACTGGCGCTGACCGGCTTCGAGAACATCGAGATCGATGCGCTGCTGGCAGATGCCCCGTCGACTGAAGGTGAACCGGCGGCGCAGGATGGTGCAAACGCCGATGAACCCGATACGACCGATGACGTACCTGACACGCCAGTGGTGGCGGTGTCGCGCGAGGGAGATGTCTGGGCCATCGGCTCGCACCGCTTGATCTGTGGCGACGCCACCGACCCAGCCGTGGTCGCCACGCTGATGCAGGGTGACACCGTGCAGCTTTGCTTCACCTCGCCACCGTATGGCAACCAGCGCGACTACACCTCCGGCGGCATTGCCGATTGGGATGCACTGATGCGCGGTGTGTTCGCACATCTGCCGATGGCGGGCGACGGACAAGTGCTGGTCAATCTTGGGCTGATCCACCGCGACAACGAAGTCATCCCCTATTGGGACGGCTGGCTGTCCTGGATGCGTCAGCAAGGGTGGCGGCGCTTCGCGTGGTACGTCTGGGATCAGGGGCCGGGCATGCCCGGCGACTGGCAGGGCCGATTGGCTCCCAGCTTCGAGTTTATTTTCCACTTCAATCGCAGCACCCGCAAACCCAACAAAATTGTTCCTTGCAAGCACGCAGGCCAGGAATCGCACCTGCGCGCTGACGGGTCGTCCACGGCGATGCGCGGTAAGGATGGCGAGGTCGGCGGCTGGACGCACAAGGGTCAACCGACGCAGGACACCCGAATCCCCGACTCAGTGATTCGCGTGATGCGCCACAAGGGCAAGATCGGTCAGGACATTGATCACCCCGCCGTCTTCCCGGTGGCGTTGCCGGAGTTCATCATCGAGTCCTACACCGACGCCGGAGACATCGTGTTCGAGCCGTTCGGCGGCAGTGGCACGACGATGCTGGCCGCGCAGCGCACTGGCCGCATTTGTCGCAGCGTCGAGATTGCGCCGGAGTACGTGGACGTGGCCATCAAGCGCTTTCAGCAAAACCACCCCGGCGTGCCGGTCACGCTTATCGCCACCGGCCAATCTTTCGACGAGATCGCCACTGAACGCGAAACGGAGGTGGCGGCATGAACTGGCTGGCCGACAAGATCGAGCAGTGGCCGACAGCCAAACTGCTGCCCTATGCCCGCAATGCGCGGACGCACTCGGATGATCAGGTGGCGCAGATCGCTGCATCGATTGCCGAGTTTGGCTTCACCAATCCGATTCTTGCGGGCAGTGACGGCATCATCGTCGCTGGGCATGGCCGCTTGGCTGCTGCGCAGAATCTCGGGCTGGAAATCGTGCCCGTGGTCGTACTAGATCACCTGAGCCCGACCCAGCGCCGCGCCTTGGTCATCGCAGACAACCGCATCGCGGAGAACGCTGGCTGGGATGACGCGATGTTGCGGATCGAACTTGAGGACTTGCAGCTGGAAGGTTTCGATCTGGACATCACCGGCTTCGACGCCGACGCGCTGGCCGAACTGATCGCGGGAGACGAGCCGCACAACGAGGGCCAGACCGATGAGGACGCGGTACCGGAGGTTGGCGAAATTCCAATATCGCGCCCGGGCGATGTCTGGATCATGGGCCAGCACCGACTGCTGTGCGGCGACTCGACTGTGCCAGAGAGCTATGCCCGACTGATGCAAGGCGACGTGGCAGACATGGTCTTCACCGACCCGCCGTACAACGTGAACTACGCCAACAGTGCCAAGGACAAGATGCGCGGCAAGGATCGCGCGATCCTGAACGACAACCTGGGTGACGGTTTCTACGACTTCCTGCTGGCAGCATTGACGCCCACCGTGGCGAACTGCCGGGGCGGCATCTATGTGGCGATGTCATCCAGCGAGCTGGATGTGCTGCAGGCCGCCTTTCGCGCCGCCGGTGGAAAGTGGTCGACGTTCATCATCTGGGCCAAGAACACCTTCACGTTGGGCCGCGCCGACTACCAGCGCCAGTACGAACCGATCCTGTACGGATGGCCCGAGGGTGGGCAACGCCACTGGTGTGGTGACCGCGATCAGGGCGATGTGTGGGCGATCAAGAAGCCGCAGAAGAACGATCTGCATCCGACGATGAAGCCGGTGGAGCTGGTCGAGCGGGCGATCCGCAATTCGAGCCGCCCGGGTAACGTCGTGCTCGATCCGTTCGGTGGTTCTGGCACAACGCTGATTGCGGCCGAAAAATCAGGTCGCGTCGCGCGACTGATCGAACTCGATCCGAAGTACGTGGATGTGATCGTGCGCCGGTGGGAGGACTTCACCGGCCAGACGGCCATCCGCGAGGCAGCAGACCAGGAAGTGTGCGCCAGTTGAATGGCTGGCCAGGCTGCTTGGCATCTTCTTCCTCGGCGATGCGCCGCAGGATTTGCAGGGTAGTGAGATCGCGCGGCAGTGCCATGCACATGACGCGCACAGCCTGCTCGATGGAGACCTCTGGACGTCGGTTGGCAATCTGCCAACGCAGCGCCTGCTCCCGTTCGGTGGCGGACGTTGTCATCAGGCAGCCATCTCTTCGCAGATTTCGCAGTGGATCACAAAGCCTGTCAGGTAAGGCAGGCCGCGCGGGATGCCATACTGCTTGCTGGCCTGGCGGCCAATCGTCCAGCCCATCCAACGTTGGGTGGCGGCGTTGATCGCATCCTGCAACGCTTGGCCTTGGTACAAACCGTTCTGGACGTCGTCGGCAAAGTGGCGTCCGTGACGGCTGTCGAGGAAGGTCCGCACCGATTCGAGGGGCTGATGGGCGGCTTCCGAAATGGCGTTCATGGCCAGGGGCCATGCGGCGCTGGCGTGTTCGTTCATCGTGCCCCAAAAACCCCAGGCTTCGTTCTGGGTGGTGGGGATCTGGTTGGTGGTCATGGTGTCTTCTCCGGGTTGATCGTTGCGCCACCTGTAGTAACGCGCTGTTTGATTGAGAAGCCAAGCTGTTCCTAGCTTCTTTCTCGATCAATTTCGATCACCCGAGACGGGCTACGTAGCGGGCGTAATCACCGCCCTCGGGATTGACGTAGAGGTAGGGGCGTCCGGGAGCGATGACCTCGATGCAGAGGTAGCCGTCGCCAGTGCCGCCACCCTTGCCACGCAGCCAGTCACGTGACACCAGCAGGCTGCGCCCAAAGGCGTCGAATTCGGCAGGGGTGAGCTCCTTGGTCTCGGTGACGTAGACCTTGTGCTGGTCGCTCCCGCCCAGTTCGCCGAGGTCGGCAGGTTTGCGTGCAAACGGTAGGCGGATGCTCAACTCTTCGACCTGGAGGATTTGGCCTGCGAACTGCAGAGTGCGTGGGGTGCGTTCGATGGTGATGGTCATGGTGCTCATGGCGGTTTTCCTGGTATGGCGTCGTCAATCACGACAACTGTATGAACGCGCTGGTGGGGAGAGAAGCCAAGCTATTCATGGCTCCTCTCGCCATCTTTTTGGCATCGCCGAAACTCGCTGTGCTCGTTTTCAGGCGATGCGGTAGATCCGCTCGCCACCCTGCGGCTTGTCCGAGACGATGTTCAGGCCGAGCTTTTTCTTGAAGGCTCCAGCGAAGGTGCCGCGCACCGTGTGCGCCTGCCAACCGGTGGCGGTGCAGATCTGGCCGATGGTTGCGCCCTCAGGGCGTTGCAGCATCCGGATCACTTCGGCCTGCTTGCTGTTCTCGCGGGTGCGTGGCTTGACCCACGTTGCTTCGGCGGCGGTTACGGCGGCCTCCAGTTCGGGATCGCTCGCCGTCGCTGGCGCAGCTTCGGCGTTGGCGATGATCCGGTCGAGATTGGCTTCGAATTGACCGACTCGCTTCTTGTTCAATCCGGGGCGCGCAACGCCCAAGGCGTCGTAGCCCTCCGCAGCGACAAACCAGTCGGTGCCCTCGGTAGTAATCAGTGCGCGGTTGAAGAGTCCGTCGAGCACCTTCTTGCGTGCGCCGCCTTTGATGTTGTCGGGGAACCATTCGATCTTGCCGCTGGTGTGTTCAACCGCGTGGGCCAGGATCGCGTGCTGGGCAGGGGTCAGTTTGGTGGTGGTCATGTTTTGCTCCTTCAATGTGGTGGACGGTGATGTGATGAACGCGCTGTTCCCAAGTGAAGCCAAGCGCTTTCTGCTTGGCTTCTTTGCTTCGCAATCAGGTGTTGGCCTTGTCTGACAGGTTGGCATTGCGTCCCTGCTCGAGACCCGCGTTGAAGGCAGCTTCAAGCGCATCGCGTAGGCACCAGACCGCTACATCGTGGAAGTCGAGGCTGTCCGAGCGGCGGGTTTCCAGGGTTTCGATGCCCAGCTTGTTTTGCGCGATCTGGGTCAGGAGTTGTTCGAGCTTGCTCATGTCCGTGTCCTTTCATGGTGTTGATGACGAACGTATGAACGCGCTGTTCCAGATGGAAGCCAAGCTCAATCCGCAGGAATGACGAATAAATGATTGAAGGTGCCCCGAAGGGGAAATATGGGTATTTCGATTCGTGCCTACGCACGCCACCGAGGGGTGTCCGATGCAGCGGTACGCAAGGCCATCGCTGCTGGTCGGATCACGCCGGAGGCAGACGGAACGATTGATGCCGAGCGCGTCGACCGCGAGTGGGCGCGCAATTCCGATGCACCGCGCAATGGCACGGCCACCCGCGCGGTCAAGGTCGCCGTCCCGGAACCCAGCGGTGCCGCAGGAGACGGCACCGCCGCATTACCAGCAGGTGGCACGTCCTTGCTCCAAGCGCGGACGGTCAACGAAGTGGTCAAGGCGCAAACCAACAAAGTGCGCCTGGCCCGCCTCAAGGGCGAGCTGGTAGATCGGCCACAGGCCATCGCCCATGTTTTCAAGCTAGCGCGCTCCGAACGCGATGCCTGGCTCAACTGGCCCGCACGCATCTCGGCACAGATGGCAGCCAAGCTCGGCGTCGATCCTCACACGATGCACATCGCCTTGGAGGCGGCGGTGCGTGAGCACCTGCAGGAACTGGGCGAGATGCGCCCGAGGGTGGATTGATGGACATGGACTACGAAGGCGCTGCCGAGATCGAACGCGCGTGGCGCGAAGGACTGACACCAGACCCGCTGCTCACCGTGTCCGAATGGTCGGATCGCCACCGGATGCTCTCCAGCAAGGCGTCTGCCGAGCCCGGACGCTGGCGCACCAGCCGCACGCCGTACTTGAAAGCGATCATGGATTGCCTGTCGCCGACCTCGCCGGTCGAACGCGTGGTGTTCATGAAAGCGGCACAGCTTGGCGCGACCGAGATGGGATCGAACTGGATCGGCTATGTGATCCATCACGCACCCGGGCCAATGATGGCGGTGTGGCCGACAGTGGAGATGGCCAAGCGCAACTCCAAGCAGCGGATCGATCCGCTGATCGAGGAGTCGTCCGCACTGGCTGAACTGATTGCACCGGCGCGCAGCCGGGATTCCGGCAACACCATCCTGGCCAAGGAGTTCCGGGGTGGCGTGCTGGTGATGACCGGGGCCAACAGTGCGGTCGGGCTGCGCTCGATGCCGGTGCGGTATCTGTTTCTCGACGAGGTCGACGGCTATCCGTTGGACGTCGAGGGTGAAGGAGATGCAATCTCGCTGGCCGAGGCCCGTACACGCACCTTCGCGCGGCGCAAGATCTTCATCGTCTCGACGCCGACGATCTCGGGCGCTAGTGCCATCGAACGCGAGTATGAAGCCAGCGATCAGCGCCGCTACTTCGTGCCGTGCCCTCACTGCGGGCATCGGCAATGGCTGCGTTTTGAGCAACTGCGCTGGGACAAAGGGCAGCCGGAAACGGCCGCCTACGTCTGTGAATCGTGCGACACCGCCATTGCCGAGCACCACAAAACGTGGATGCTGGAACACGGCGAGTGGCGCGCCATGATCACCGATAGCGTGGACAAAACGGCTGGTTTCCACCTGTCGTCGCTGTACAGCCCGGTGGGTTGGCGTTCATGGCGCGAGATTGCTGCCGCATGGGAAGCCGCCGTCAACAAGGAATCCGGTTCGGCGGCGGCCATCAAGACCTTCAAGAACACCGAGCTAGGCGAAACCTGGGTCGAGGAAGGCGAAGCGCCGGACTGGCAACGCCTCGTCGAGCGTCGCGAGGATTATCGGATTGGCAGCGTGCCCGCCGGTGGTCTGCTGCTGGTCGGCGGTGCCGACGTCCAGAAGGATCGCATCGAGGCGTCCATATGGGCCTTCGGACGCGGCAAGGAATCGTGGCTCATCGAACACCGCGTGCTGATGGGCGACACGGCGCGTGACACAGTATGGAAACGCCTTGCTGAAATGCTCTCCGAACACTGGACGCACGCCTCGGGTGCGGCGATGCCGCTGGCCCGCTTTGCGCTCGATACTGGCTTTGCCACGCAGGAAGCCTACGCGTTCGTGCGCGCCTGTCGCGACAGCCGGGTGATGGCGGTCAAGGGCGTGGCCCGCAGTGCCGCGCTGATCGGCACGCCGACTGCCGTGGATATGACGCAGGGCGGCAAGAAGCTGCGCCGGGGCATCAAGGTGTTCTCGGTCGCTAGTGGGATTGCCAAGTTGGAGTTCTACAACAACCTGCGCAAGAGTGCCGATGTCGGCGAGGATGGATTAACCACGGTGTTTCCGGCCGGGTTTGTCCATCTGCCCAAGATCGACGCCGAGTTCATTCAGCAGCTCTGTGCCGAGCAACTGATCACCCGCCGCGACCGCAACGGCTTCCCAGTGCGCGAGTGGCAAAAGATGCGCGAGCGCAACGAGGCGCTGGACTGTTACGTCTATGCCCGCGCCGCAGCATCGGCGGCAGGACTGGATCGTTTCGAGGAACGCCACTGGCAGGAACTGGAGCGACAACTCGGGATGGGACGGCCGCCAGATGAAATGCCACCGATTCAAACCTACCACCCAGACGAGGCCACCCACAGCGGTGGCCTCGGTGTTTCTGGCAGCCGCAACACAGGGCGGCGCGTAATCAAGAGCCGTTGGCTGACGCGATAAACACCATTGGATAAGCAATGACCTACACCCTTGCCCAACTCGACGTACTCAAGTGCGCGCTGGCTACCGGCGAGCGTCGCGTGAGCTTTGGCGACAAGACGATCGAGTACCGATCGATCGAAGAACTGCAAGCGGCGATTCGTACCGTGGAGGATGAACTGGCCCGTGCTTCAGGCGTGCCGACCACGCGCCAGATTCGCATCGACACCCGGAAAGCAACCTGATGAAATGGTTCTCCAGAATTCGGCGTGGCCTCTTTGGAACTCCGTCGCCGATTTACGATGGCGTCGGCGGGGGCCGGCGTGCACTCGCCTGGCAAGTCGGCAATCCCGGCGCAGTCGCCGCACTGGCGTATACCCAGAACGAACTGCGCGCCAAGAGCCGTGATCTGGTGCGGCGCAATGCCTGGGCGGCGGCGGGTGTCGAAGCCTTCGTGTCGAACGCGATTGGGACCGGCATCAAGCCGCAGAGCATGCTGGCGGATCAGCCGCTGCGCGAAGCCATCCACAGCCTGTGGTGGGATTGGTGCGAAGCAGCCGATGCCGCAGGACTCACTGATTTCTACGGACTGCAGGCTCTGGCGTGTCGCGCCATGCTCGAAGGTGGGGAATGCCTCGTGCGGCTGCGCTACCGCCGCCCGGAGGATGGCCTGCCGGTGGGACTGCAACTGCAATTGCTCGAACCCGAACACCTCCCAGCCACGCTGAACCAGGAATTGGCCTCGGGAAACGTGATCCGTGCGGGCATTGAATTCGACAAACTCGGACGGCGTGTGGTCTACCACCTCTACCGTTCGCATCCTGGCGACGGTTCCTTGGCACCAATGTCCGGTATCGGCGGCATTGACACGGTGCGGGTGCCGGCCAGCGAAATCATCCATCTGTTTCGTCCGCTTCGTCCGGGACAGATTCGCGGTGAACCGTGGCTCGCCCGCGCCTTGGTCAAACTCAACGAACTCGACCAGTACGACGATGCCGAGCTCGTACGCAAGAAAACCGCCGCGATGTTCGCGGGCTTCATCACGCGCCTTTCGCCCGAAGACAACCTGATGGGTGAAGGACTGGCGGACGCCAGCGGGGCGGCATTGGCCGGACTGGAACCGGGCACGATGCAGATCCTGGAGCCCGGCGAGGACGTGAAGTTCAGTCAGCCCGCCGACGTCGGTGCGAGTTACGCCGAATTCCTGCGCATGCAGTTTCGGGCGGTCGCCGCGGCAATGGGGATCACCTACGAGATGCTGACGGGGGATCTGACGCAGGTGAACTACTCGTCGATCCGTGCCGGGTTGCTCGAATTTCGCCGTCGGTGTGAGGCTATCCAGCATGGCGTGATCGTGCATAAGCTGTGCCGTCCGATCTGGCGTGCCTGGATGGAGCAGGCCGTACTGGAAGGCGCACTAACGTTGCCGGGGTTCAGCCGTCGTCGTGGCGAGTACCTGTCAGCCAAGTGGATTCCACAGGGCTGGCAGTGGGTGGATCCGCAGAAAGAATTCAACGCAATGGTCACCGCGATCCGTGCCGGCCTGCAGTCGCGTTCGGAAGCGATCTCGGCCTTCGGTTACGACGCCGAGGACATCGATCGCGAGATCGCGGCTGACAACCAGCGTGCTGACGAACTCGGTCTGGTATTCGACTCCGACCCGCGCCACGACAAATCACCGCTCAACGCAGCTGCCCCGGTCACGGGGTCTGCGCAGCCAGACAACCAGGATAACTGACATGCCCCTCGTTCATCTGGCGTCCCGCATCATCGGGACGCCACTCCTCATTGCCCGTCCGAAACTCGACGTCATCCTGTCCGTGCTCGGTTCGCGGATCGGACTGCCCGAGATGGAGTTGGCACTCCCGATGCCGGCGCCGAAAATTGCCGGTACGGCATTGCCGACGGGAATCGCCGTGATTCCCGTCGTCGGCACCTTGGTCAAACGGGTGATGGGCATCGATGCCGCCTCGGGTTTGACGTCCTACGACGAGATCGGCGCGCGTCTGGACGCCGCACTGGCCGATCCGCAGATCGCTGGCATCCTGCTCGATATGGACTCGCCCGGCGGTGAAGCGGGTGGCGTATTCGAACTCGCCACTCGCATTCGCGCCGCCAGCCAGATCAAACCCGTCTGGGCACACGCCAACGATGCCGCGTACTCCGCCGCCTATGCGATCGCTGCCGCGAGTGAACGCCTGACGCTGTCGCAGACCGCCGGCGTCGGCTCCATTGGCGTGATCGCGCTGCACGTCGATCAATCGGTCAAGGATGCCAAGGACGGGCTGAATTACACCGCCATATTTGCCGGTGGCCACAAAAACGATTTTTCGCCGCACGAAGCGCTGACGCCGCAGGCCACCACGGCCCTGCAAACGGAAGTCGACCGGCTCTACACGATCTTCACGTCGCAAGTGGCCGCCATGCGCGGCCTCGACAGGGATGCCATTTGCGCCACCGAGGCTGGCGTGTATTTCGGTGAACACGCCGTGGCCGCGGGACTGGCCGATGCTGTGATGCCGCTCGATCAGGTGCTCGCCGAATTCACCGAGGCGCTGGCCGCCAAACGTCGGTTGGCCACCCTGCAAGCAACGCGCAACTGTGCAATTTCCTCTGTCCATTCCAACCTGGAGAATTCCATGAATGACCACGAAACGATTGAACACCTCGAACCTGTCGGTGAACAGACCGACACACCGACGGACGCCGCGCCGAGTGAGGATCCCCCGCACACGGACGGCGCTCCGCAACCCGAAGCAACTATCCGTACACCACTCGCGCAGCCGGCAGCCAACGGACGCATCGAAGCCCAGGCGATCGCCGAGTTATGCCTGATCGCTGGCCAGCCACAGCGCACCGCCGAGTTCCTGGCGTCCGGGGCCAGCGAAGCACAAGTGCGGCGTGCCTTGCTCGAGGCACGGGCCGATCAGCCGGAGATCACTTCCCGCATCACCGCCGATACCGGCACCGGAACCACCCTGCGCCCGGAAGACAGCCCGGTAGTCGCCGCCGTCAAAAAACTCACCAACAACAAGGAGTAAGCCATGCCCAGCGTTACGCAACCGAACAATCTCGGCGACCTGCTGAAATACGAAGCCCCGAACCTGTACTCGCGCGAGCAAGACACCGTCGCGGCGACGCAAGTCCTGGCATTGGGTACGGTGGTTGGCCGTGAAACGGCGACCGCGAAGCTCAAAGCGCTCGATCCGGCTGCCACCGACGGTTCCGAAGCTGCCGTGGGCGTACTCGGCAACGACATCGACGCCACGCTGGCGGATCGCACCGATGCCATCCTGATCGCCCGGCACGCCATCGTCGCACGCGGCGCAGTCGTCTGGCCCACCGACATTACCGCGCCCCAGCAAGCGGTGGCCATCGCTCAACTGGCGGCACTGGGCATTCTGGTACGCGATAGCGCCTGATTCCGTCCGACCCCTCCCATTCGCTTTTCCGCAAAACCCGCTTACCCAGCGGGTTTCGTCATTTTTGGAGATCCCAAATGCAAAACCCCTTTGAAAACCCCGGCTTTTCCGTGGCGAGCCTAACGGCGGCCATCAACCTCATTCCCAATCGTTACGGTCGGCTGGAGTCGTTGAATCTATTTCCCGCCCGGCCCGTGCGCACGCGGCAGATCATCGTCGAGGAGTACGCGGGCCGCCTGAACCTGCTGCCAACCCGCGCGCCCGGTTCGCCCGGCACGGTCGGCGAGCGTGGCAAGCGCAACCTCCGTTCCTTCGTTGTTCCGCACATCCCGCACGACGATGTGGTGCTGCCGGAGGAAGTCCAGGGGTTGCGCGCGTTCGGCTCGGAAACCGAGATGGAAGCGATTGGTGGGGTGATGGCCCGGCATCTGGAGACCATGCGCAACAAGCATGCGATCACGCTGGAGCACCTGCGCATGGGGGCGCTCAAAGGCAAGATCCTGGATGCCGATGGGAGCGAACTGATCAACCTGTTCGACGAATTCAAGATCACGGCGCAATCGGTTTCCTTCGAGTTCTCTACCAAGGAAGACGAAGGCAATCTCAAAGAGTCCTGTTTGGAACTGCTCAGTTTGATGGAGGATGGGCTCAATGGCGAGTTCTCCACCGGGACCCATGTGTTGTGTTCGCCGGAGTTCTTCCGGGCACTGGTCACGCACGCGGAAGTCAAGACCGCCTACCAGAACTGGCAGCAAGGCGTGGTGCTGATCAACGACATGCGTTCAGGCTTCAACTACAGCGGCATCACCTTCGAGGAGTACCGGGGTCAGGCGGCTTTCGTCCAGGACGATGGCATCCTGGGCACACGTCGCTTCATCGCGGCGGGCGAGGCGCACGCGTTCCCGATCGGCACGGTGGATACCTTCGCCACCTATTTTGCGCCGGCCGACTTCAACGAAACGGTGAATACGCTCGGGCAGACGCTGTACGCCAAGCAGGAACCGCGCAAATTCGACCGGGGCACCGATCTGCACACGCAGTCGAACCCGCTCCCGATGTGTCACCGCCCCAACGTATTGATCAAGCTGACCTCGGCCTGATGAATATCGAGGTGTTTTACGACGCGGCCCAACGGTCGGGATTGCTGACGGCCGTGATCGCCGCGGGGAACACGGTGTATTGCGCCTTTCGGGCCCCGGACGAAACCGTGCTCGATGGCTTCGCGCTCTCGCGGGACTACCAGATCGACTACCCGGCGTCCGCGCTGACGCTTGCCATCGGCGACGCGGTCGAGATTGCCGGGGCGGTCTATCAGGTGCGTGACGTGCGCGCCATCGGTGAGGGTTCCGAGCGGCGCGCCGCCTTGACCCAACTCGTTTCTCCAATTTGAGGATTGTTGTCCATGAATTCCATTCGCGAACGGATTCTGCGTGAGGTCGTCACTCGCCTCGCCGCAGCAATCGCTCCTTGTCCGCTGTTACGTCAGCCCACCGCGCCGGTGCCGCGCGAAGCCAGCCCGGCCGTGTTGTTGTTCGCTGAAAGCGATCACATCGACATGCACGTCAATGATCTGGTCGAGCGCAGCTTGCAGTTGCGCCTGGTCGTTCTCGGTCGCGGCGAGGCGGCGTTTGATCAGGCCGACCAGTTGCTGGTCGCGGCGCATGCGGCTTTATTGGCCGATCCCAACCTCGGCGGCCTGGCCTTGGGCATCAGCGACGTCGACTGTGATTGGGAGGCCGAAGACGCCGATGCCGGCGCCGTGGCCCTACCGGCGCGCTACGAAATCCGCTACCGCACCTACGCCCGCGATCTGACGCGCGCCTGATCCCTTCTCATCTCATTTTTTGGAGTCTGACCATGCCGTATTTTTCTGGGCAGGGCCGCGTCTATGTCGGCGCGCGTGATAACAACGGCCAGCCCCTAGGGCTGAGCTACGTCGGCAACGTGCCGGAACTCAAGGTCTCGTTGTCGGTGGAGACGCTGGAACACCAGGAGTCGAGCAGCGGCCAGCGCCTCACGGATCTGCAACTGATCAAGACCAAGAAAGGCGAGTTTTCCTGCACGCTGGAAGAACTGATCGCCGTCAATCTGGGCCTCGCACTTTACGGGACGACCATCGAGCAAACGAGCGGGGTGGTCAGCGGTGAAGTTCTGCCCAATCCGGTGACGGTCGGCAGCCTGTATTTGCTGGCGCATCAGAATGTCTCCGCGGTCGAGATCAGCGATGCCTCGGGCAGCCCGCAGACGCTTGCCGCCGAGCAGTACCGTCTGAATGCCAAATACGGTTCGCTGGAAATTCTGGACAAGACCACGGGTGGTCCGTATGTCGAACCGTTTTCGGTCGACTACGCCTACGGCGCCGCGCAAACCACCGCGCTCTTTACCCAACCGCTGCCGGAGCGCTGGGTCCGGTTCGAGGGGCTCAACACGGCAGATAGCAACCGCGAAGTGGTGATCGACTTGTACCGTGTGGCGATCAATCCGGCCAAGGAACTCTCCCTCATCACCGATGAACTGCTCAAGTTCGAATTGTCCGGGCAAGTGCTGGCCGACACCTTGAAATCCGCGACCGGCGACCTCGGGCAATTCGGTCGCATCGTCTTGCTGTGAGGATGGCCATGAACCCCTTTACAGCCTTTCCCTCGCAACCCGTCGTGCTCGAGATGGCCGGCGAGACGCTGTCGATCACCCCGATTCGCGTCGGGGAAGTCCCGGCCTTGCTGGCGACCATCCAGCCGTTTGCTGATCAACTGGCCAGCGCGGAGCCCGACTGGCTGGCGATCCTGAGTACCCACGGTACCGCCTTGTTGCGCACGCTGGCCTTGGCCTCGCGCCAGTCGCAGGACTGGATCGACGCCTTGCCGCTCGACGCGGCCATTGCCCTGGCGACGACGCTGTTCGAGGTCAATGCCGATTTTTTCGTGCAAAGGGTGAAGCCGGCCGTGCAAGAGGCGAGCCTGAGAATTCACGCCTGCCTGGACCCGGTGCCGCCTGGACGCACGCCATCCACCGCCTCATCCACGCCGGACACCGATTCCCCGACATCCTGATCTACTCCGTGGTGCAGTTCGAGGCCTTCCTGGTCGCCGAAGCGGTACGGGAAGGCGAATCACTGGGGTTGCAACTGACGGTCATGGCAGTCGCCAGTCAGGGCGACAAACGGGCGATCGAGCGGTTGCAGCGGGAACTGACCACGGACACGCCCTCATGAAAATCAACCTGACCACCGCCGGCCTGTTCGAACCACGCCAGTTTGCCGCCTGGTCTACTGCGCGCCGCCAGGCCATTCATCAGGCCGTCGCCCGGGGCATGCAGTCGGGTGGCCGCGAGGTACGCGACGCCGCCCGCGCGCAGATGCGCAGCGCCTTTACCGTCAAGCGTAATAGCTTCGTGTCCTCGATGCATACCAAGGTGCTGGACAAAAAAACCGATCGCCTGCCGGCGTTGTGGGTTGGCAGCAAGATCCCCTGGCTCGGTCTGCATGAGAAAGGCGGCACGGTCGCCGGCAATCTGCTGATCCCGCTGCTGCCCGGGCGGATTGGCCCCAAGCGCTTCAAGGCCGTGATCGACGGACTGATGCGTTCGGGCAATGCGTTCTTCATCCAGAAGAACGGCAAGGTCCTCCTGATGGCCGAGAACATCCGGGAGAACGCCTCCCAACTCACCCGCTTCAAACGGGCCGAGCGAGGACGCACCGGCGCCAAGCAGATCAAACGCGGCCAGGAGATCCCGATCGCGGTACTGGTGAAGTCCGTCACCCTCAAGCGGCGACTCGACCTGGCCGGTGCCGTCCGTGGCGCGCTGCCGCGACTCGCCCGTGCCATTCAATACGAACTGGTGAAATCCTGATGGTTTCCAACCGCGCCCAACTGCTGATCACCGCCGTCGATGAGACCCGGGGCGCCTTCGACTCGATCAAGCGCAACCTCGGCGATCTCGGCAACGTTGCGCGTTCCCTCGGCGGACTGCTGAGTGGCCTGGGCGTCGCTGTGTCGGCCGCTGGCCTCGCCTCGATGGTCAAGTCCTCGCTCGAGTCGGCCGATTCGCTCTCGAAACTCTCGCAGCGGGTGGGCATCACTGTCGAGTCGCTGTCGACACTGATCCCGGCCGCGGATCTCTCCGGCGTTTCGGCCGAGAAATTCGAAGGCGGTCTGCGCAAGCTCGCGACCCGCATGCTCGAGGCCGCCACCGGGTCGGAGGAAGCGGCGCGCAGCTTCGCGGCGATCGGCGTTGCCGTCAAGAACCAGGACGGGACGCTACGCGCGACGGATCAGGTGCTGCTCGATCTCGCCGACCGTTTCAAGGCGATGCCGGACGGCGCCGAAAAAACCGCGCTCGCCGTCGAACTGTTCGGCAAATCGGGCGCCGACCTCATTCCCTTCCTCAACCAGGGGCGCGAGGGCGTCGGGGCGCTGACGACTGAACTGCAAGAACTGGGCGTGCAGATCGGCGGCGATACGGCGGCGCAAGCCGAGGTGTTCAACGACTCGCTCGCCAAGGTGCGGCTGGCGATTTCCAGTATCGGCAACCGCATCCTCGAAGCCTTCCTGCCGGCGATGAATGCGATGGCCAATGGCATGGTGGACTCGGCCAAACAAGGCGGCACCCTGCGCGCGATTCTCGATGGCATCGTGCTGGCCCTGAAGGTGTTGGCCCTGGGGGCCGCCACGGTCGGTAAGGCGTTCGTGGCGCTCGGTGAAACGATCGGGGCTAGTATGGCGGCGGCGGTCGAGGCGCTATCCGGCCACGTGTCGAACGCCAAAGCGATCATCACCGAACTCAAGGGCCGCCTCGTCCAGCGCCTGGACGAACTCGCCGAATTCCGCGACAGCCTGTTCGAACCGAAGCCGATCGAGGTCAAGGCACCGAAAATTCAAGCCGACCCGGAACTGCTGCAACGGCTGACGAAACCCAACGCGGCTAAAGCAGCGCAGGACACCACCGGCGCGCAGACCGCGCTGCTGAAAGCGCGTCTCGACGCTGAGTTCTCGCTCCTGAAAGACGGACTGGTCCGGCAGCAAACGGCGCTCGATGCGGCCCTCGACGAGCGTCTAATTTCCGTTCGTGATTACTACGCTCAGAAAACGACCCTCGAGCAGCAAGCGATCGATGCCGAGATCGCACGCACGCGGCAGGCCTTGGCCCGCAGCCAGTCGGTCGCCTCCACTGGCAAATCAGAAAACGATCGCCTGCGCGCCAAGGCCGAGGTCGCCAAATTCGAAGCGGACCTGACCGTCCTCAACAATAAACGCGCCGATGTCGAAGTCGCCAACGCCCGCAAAGCCACCCAGGCCGAGCGCGAACTGCGCGACGAGCTCACCAAGGTTCGCGAGGAACAGCTCGATCTGACGGGAGCGGCCACGAGCGAGGATCGCCGTGCCGCCATTGAACGGCAATACCGGACTTTGCTCGAGAAACTTCGTGCCGAGGGCGATCAGGAAGGCGTCGCCACCGTCGGCCGACTCATCGACGTGAAGGCGGCGAGTGCCGATCTCGCGGCGTATGAAGCGCAGTTCAACGCGGCGCTCACGCGGATGCGGGCGAGCGAGGAATCAGTCAATATTCAGCGTCAGTCGGGCTTGTTGACCGAAGCACAGGCGCGGCAGCAGATCCTGGCACTGCATCAGGACACCGGGCAGGCGCTGGACGCCTTGCTGCCGAAGCTGGAGAGTGCCGCAGCTGCCATCGGGCCGGAGGCGGTGGCGCGGGTGCAGGGCTGGAAGAACGAGATTGCCAACGTGAAATTGGTTGTCGATGACGTGGCGACCAAAATCGACGGCTCGATCCAGGATGGGCTGGCCGAGGCTTTTACCGGCATCATCGACGGCAGCAAATCAGCGGCGCAGGCGTTCGGGGACTTTGGCCGCTCCGTTCTCGCGACGATCCAGAAGCTTCTCGCGCAGAAACTCGCCGAATCGTTGTTCGGCAATCTGTTCAAGGCCGGCGCCGGTACGGGGTCCGGGCTGGGTTCGATGATCTCCGGCCTGTTCAAGGGATTCGCCGGGGGTGGTTTCGTTTACGGCCCCGGCACATCGACCAGTGATTCGATTCCGGCACGCCTGTCAGCGGGTGAATTCGTCGTCAATGCCCGTGCCGTCAGCCGGGTTGGGGTGGCGTTCCTCGATGCGCTCAACGGGGTCGCGGCGGGACCGCGGGTGAGGACCGGTCGACTGGCCTTTGCCAATGGAGGTTTCGTTGCGGATGCCCTCACAGATGCGCCAAAACGAAACACGTCGTCGGCACCGACTGTCCTGGACTTCCGCATCGCGCCAGATGCCCTGCATATGACGCTGCGCGACTGGTTCGAGGGCGAACTGGCCCGGATTGGAGCGACCCGATGACGATCTCTGCCATGCCCGCCACGCCACGAGCCGATGCGTCGGCCTTGCTCGCCTTCGACGGTCCGGCCCACGTGATCGTCGAGTGGTTGGTCGTAACGGGGCCGGGAACCGTGACGCCATTGAGCGATGCCACCGATGTCACCGGGCGGGCGTGGGCGGTCTATCGGCCGAACGGCGCGTCCGGGACTGCCACGATCCGGGTGCAGCATGGCGCTTGAATGTCTGGCGGGTCCGTTCACGATCACGAACCGTCTGGCCGAGGCGCCGGTCGGCAGGACCATCGCCGGTGCGCCGATCTGGGTCGATGGGCGCGGGCTGCTGCTGCCGATTTCGAGCGAAGGCGTTTATCTCGTCCAGATGGACGGTGCGGCGTATCCGGTAGCCACCGAATCGAACGACTACGGCCTGGCCCTGATCGGGTCCGGCAGCACGCCGAGTACGCGGTCGCGGCGGTACGGCCTGTCCGATTCGCTCGGTACGTATGGGGAATGGGATATTGACGTCGTCACGCTGTTCAAGACCGACCGGGTCGGCGATTCCTACGTCACGCTGGGTCGCAATTACGCCCGGTTGCACGACCGCTACGTCTATCCCCTGGCCGGGAGAATGTACACGCGGCCGCTCGATCTATCGGCGTCCGGTGTGATTGAGGCAACCGTGGACAATCTCGCGCACGGTGTTAGCTTGTCCTGGGCCGCGGGAAACGAGATCGTCGTCGGCAGCAGCGATGGACTGGTCGCCCGTTACGACTGGATCAAGAAATCCTTCGTCGGCGAACTGCGCACGATCGGCATGACTTGCCTTGGCCTGTGGTGGAGCGAGAAGCACGGCATTTATCTGTCGCTGCACAATACCGGAACGACGCTGGCCCTGCGGGTCTGGGCAGCCACCGTGCAGCCCGCCGTTGTCGGTACACCAACGTCGGACGAAACACTCACGGCAGGTCACCGCACCCGTATTCGCGCCCGCATCCGCGGCGCCCACGCCGATCCTTGCGCCGGCGAAGTCGTCGCCTGGTCACTGACCGGGCCTGGCAGGCTCGCGCCGCTGGCCAGCCGCACCGACAACGAGGGTGTAGCCGAAACCTGGTACGACGCGCCCTTGAACAGCGGTGGAGAAGACATCCAGATTGGCGCGGAGGTAGCGGTCTGATGCTGTGCCCAACCTACGTTTCTGAGGTCATTCCGCATCGCAGTCTGGACGAGATGGTCGGCACGGCGCACCTGATTCCGAGCGCCCTGTATAACGCAGACCTGCTTGGCGAGGACGGTTTCGAGTGTGTGGATCGCATCGACGGTCTGTACGCGGCCAACGACGGCGGGGCGCTGACCGATTCCGGTGTGGTCATCGCCACCGGCTGGACCCGGCAACGCTGGTGGCCGAGTTGGGCACGCTTTCGCTGGGAGTTCGACGCGGAAACCGGCGCGTTCCTGCGTCGCGACACGGCGCCAGGCGGCTACTACGCCCAGGATATTTATCAGGGCGCCGGCGGCGAACTGTGGCTCAAACTCGTCACCGGACCCTTGCAGCTGCTCGGCCCGGACGATCAGCCGAGCGGGGTGGCGCTGTTGCCGGCCACCTTCGGGGCGATTGCCTTTCGTGCCGTGCTCGTCGACCGGCTAGCCAACCGGGTCGTCATGACCCCGGACGTCGACCGGATCCTCGAGGTGCGCGCGCTGGACACTGGGGCGCTGCTCCATACGCTGCAGGTTCCCAACCGACCGCGCGACATCTGTTATGAAGAAGGCACCCGCTGCTACGTGCTTACTGACAGCCGCGACCTGTTCATCCTCGACTATCTGACCGGGCGCTGGTTCGGCGCCGTGAAACTGACCACGCTGAGTGGCGATGCGGCGCGCATCGCCTGGGACCGGCGCTATCGCCGGCTGCTGGCCATCGAGCAAGTCACCTCGCCGAATTACCTGAATCAGGTGGGGATCAGCGGTTTTGCGATGCGCCCGGTGATCACGCATCTGTGCGCACCGATTCCGCTCACACGGCTGCGCGCCGGGACCACCGTGCCGGTGCTGGTCAAAGCCGTGGGTGATCTCGGGGAAGGGATTGCCGATGGCGTCTCTGTTGCCGCGGCTGGCCCCAACCTCGTTGCGCCACAGAATTTCGTCGCCCTCGATGGCGCGGGCGAGAGCGTTCCTCAACTCCAGTTGCTGGCTGCGGGGGACGATGTGCTTTCTCTTTCGGTGAGTGTCCCATGCCCACGCTGACCGCTTCGGCTACCTTCACGATCGGTGCCGCCTCGCCCGCGGTAGACGAGATTTCCCTCACGATCCTGCCGGCGGCGGTCGGGAGCGGCGGCAAGGGGCGGCTCATCCATCCGACGCTCGGCACCTTCGATTACGAGTCGGCCCCCGATCAGTGGTCGGGCATCGATACCGACATTCTGATTCCGCCGGTGTGGGCCAGCAGCAAGACACTCGCCGGCACAGCCAACGCTCTGTGGCGCGGCACGGTCCGCGACGCGGTATGCGTCGAAACCTGGACTGCCGAGCGCGGCATCGCGATGTCGATGGCCCAGTTCCGGATGCTGCTCGCCTTCTGGCAGAACCCGCCGGATCCGGCCAACGGTTTCATCCAGTGGTGGCCGTCCTATACCTCGGCCTTCGGCTTCGAGGTGATCCTGACCAATCTGACCGCTGGCGGCAACGGAATCACCATCGATGCCATCGCGGCGCAGGGCTATCTGGCAAGCCCCGTCGAACTCACGCTGCGCGTCGTCAGAAAACTCTGAGGGAGTTCTGTGGATGGACACCCGTTTCTCGGCCGCGACGAGTGTGGACGACGAGCGTAGCGTAGCGGTGGTGGCCTATCCAGTCGGCACGCCGATTGCCGCGGTCGTCGCCGGCACGGCCCCTTCACCTCTGGACCTGTCGCCGTATGCGACGCGCGTGCAGCAAAGCACCGGCGAACTGACGGTCGGCTTGTCGTGGCATCACGAACTGTACGGAGTGGCGCAGCCGGTCCCCGGACAGGTCCTCGCCGTCTTCGTCGAAGGGGTGCTGCTCGTCGCGACTCTGATCGAGTCGCTGAACGATTACAGGCTTTCCTCGGGCGAGCGGCGGATGACGCTGACCGCACGCAGCCCGGACGCGTTCTCGGTCTGGCGGGAGGTCAAACGCGTTACCGATATTTACCCGTTGGGCACGCGGCTCGATCAGATCGCGCGGGACATCGCCTTGGATGTTGGACTCACCCCCGCGGAAATCGCCTTGCCACCGATCATGTACGCGGTACCGCACAGCAATCTGCAACTCGCGGATCTTACGGCCTGGGACATGCTCGAAACGCTGTTGCTGCCGGCCGGTCTTGCGCCATGGATCGATGGTTGTGGCCGCTTGCGGGCGAAGAGTCGGGATCTGGCGCGTCGTGCCGACGTTGCGTTGACCAACGATCGCATCGTAGCGGTCACCCGTGGGCGGGCCGCCGTGCCGTTGTCGAGTCTGCGTCTCGCCTGGCAGGACCCGGACTTTACGGAGGTGGTGCAGCAGGACCAGAGCCTGGCGTCGGCGAATATCACGGCTGGCTTCTTCCAGATGCGCCAGGAGCAGGACGTCTATTGGAGCGACGATCGCACGCAACGGGCGCGCAACACCCGCCTGGTGATCAAGCAAAGTGCCAATAGCGGTCTGTTTTCGGTCTGCAGCGAAGACTATTCGGCCACGGCGCATACCGGTGGCCGCATCACACTGGAAACGGCGGCCTGGGTGCCGGGGCTGATGGGCGTCTTTCTGGCAACGAAGGCGGCTGGCCTGATCCCGGACATCGCGCCGCCCTTTGGTGGCCCGACGACGCCGGTCGGCAAGGCCGTGCATGCCGCGCTCGAACTCTCCGTCTTGCTGACGATGGCCAGTATCGGCACCGGTAGCTATGAGGTGTGGGGCGCGCCCTACGACTATGTGCATGCCCGGCACACGACCGAAGCCTACGACGCCGCCGCCCCGGCGTGGCTGGACAAGGTCGAGATCATCGAAAGTGATCTCGTGCAGAACGACGCGCACGCGCAGGCCTTTGCCGCGCGGGAACTGATTTATCGGGCGCATGCGGCGCAACGCTACGGCGTGACGATCGTCGATGATCTGCGCCTCGAACCGGGCGACATCCTTGATTTGCCGGATGGCTCGCGGCTCTATGTGACGGGACTGACGCGCGATCTCACGCGCGACGCACCGGCGCGTCTCGAGGTGGAGGGCTTTGTCGCATGAGTCTGCTCACACACATCACGCAAGCGCAGATCGACGCGAGCCAGACCGAACTTGATGGCAAGATCCTGACGCGGCCGGCACTGCTCGTCACTGACGGCATCGCGCTCGTCTATGCCGTCGATGTGGACATCGGCGAAAGCGGTCGGGTCCTCAAGAACGTGCCGTTGGCCCGCGCCAACCGGGATCTGCTCTACGCCGAAGCGGGGAATGCCTGCCGCTTGCGGCGATCGGCCAACGGTAAATTCGAGGTCGTTGGGTTCTCGAAGGAACTGCCGGGTCGCTATGACCGTTTTGCGGTCGATCTTGGCACCTTCGCCATCGGTCCGACGCAGTCCTTCGGGCTCGATGCGCGCCCCCTGTCTTACGGCGAACTCGCCGACCGGCCCGGTGGCTACGGAGTTGTCCCTTACGGGGCCACCGGACTCTTCCGCGGCGGAATTCTGCTTGAGGTGAAATTCGGATGAGTCTCTCTCTGCAACGCTTCACGAACGGCGACACCAACTACGTCGCCAAGCACAATGCCAATGCTGCGTCATTGGAAGCGGAACTGACGTCGCTGCGCAGTCTGCTCGGCGCGAGCTTTGGCGGCGCCGTGTCGATCGGTGCGGCACTGCAGGCCTTGCTCGGCAGCACCGTGGCGGTGATCGGGGCCGATTCCTATCGGGCAACTGGCAGTGGAACGACACTCACCGTGGGTGCAGGCTGGTGCTGGCGGCCGTCGCTCGGTCTCGTGCTGGCCAGCGCGGCACCGGTGACCTTGAGTTTCAGCGGGCAACCGCCCGGCACCTATTATCTGCAGGCCGACAGCAACGGCACGCCGACGCGCAGCACGAGCGCGACCGAGGCGCTGTATCAGATCGTCTGGAGCGGCAGTGCGTTCACTGCGATCACGCGCCTGGCCAAGGTAGTGTGGGGTGCGGCCGACCAGATCGCGGCGCAGGCCAGTGCGGCTCTGGGGCAGACCTTCGAATCGTTCGATGCCCGACTCGAAGCCGGGGAAACTGGCGCGGTGGCCGGAGCGCTCGCGCGGGCGGCGCAGACCGGGCGCACAATTAAAACGGTGGCCGGTGGTGCCAACGTGACGCTGACGGCGGCGGAAGCCAACGCGGCGGTGATCGTCCTGACCGGGACCGTCACGGCAGCGATCCAGGTCACCGTCCCCCTGAGCGGACCGCGCGTGTGGCTGCTCGAAAACGCCACGACCGGTGGCCGGGAAATCACACTCAAGGCTGCCGGTGGGGCTGGCGTAAAACTCCCGCCCGGCGCGACCTTCGTCTATCACGACGGCGTCGCGGTGCTGGCTGTCGGGGCGCGGCCCTATCGACCGGCCGTACTGACACTCCCCTATGCGTCGACACTGGTCGCGGACTTTGCGCGCGCCGACACGGTGCGGGTCACGCTCGGCGGCAGCCCTACGATCACGCTGACCGGCGCGGCCGACGGACAGCGCTGTGTGCTGGAACTCACCCAGGATGCGCTCGGCGGACGAGTCGTCAGCTTTGGTCCGAATGTGCGCCTCGGGTCGGAGATCGGTGCGATCGATTTGTCCAGTATGCCCGGGCTCACCGACAGGCTCGGCTTCATCTACTCCACCGCGAGCGCCACCTTCGACCTCGTGGCGATTGCCAAAGGATTCTGACATGGCTCTGCTCTTCATGGATGGCTTCGACCATTACAGCTTCAACGAGATCACGCAAAAATGGACGGCGCGTGACTCCTCGTCGATCTATAGCAACGATATCAAGCCGACCAGTGGCCGGCGAGGCGGCGGCGCGTTGCTGGTCGGCAGTTCCGGGGGGCTCTATAAGTCCGTTCCCGCGCGGGCGACCTTCATTCTGGGTGTCGCCATTTATCCGGTGACGATGCCGAGTACTGGTGGCGGCCAGCCGCTCTTTGAGTTGCGCGATGGTTCGACGCAACAGATCTATGTGTTCATCGACACGGCAGCGAAACTGCGCGTCTATCGGGGCGGCGGTGTGCTACTCGCCACCTCCGATAATCCGCTCCCGGTCGCGACCTGGAGCTATGTCGAGTTCAAGGCGACGATCGACAATTCGGTGGGGGCATATGAACTACGGGTCAACGGGCAGACCTGGCTCACCGCAAGCGGCATCGATACGCAGAATTCCGCGAATGCTTTCGCCAATTACGCGTGCCTGGGCATCAGCGGAGCGAACGACGCGAACATCTATTACGACGACTTTTACCTGTGCGACACGAGTGGCGCGGCGAACAACGACTTTTTAGGGGATGTGCGGATCGATGTGCTTGTGCCCACCGGGCCAGGGACCTACCAGGACTGGACGCCCTCGACCGGCACCGACCACGCCGCGCTCATCGACGAGACGGCCCCCAACACGACCGACTACCTCACCGGGGCGACCCCGGGAGCCAAGGAAACACTGACGCTTGGCGATCTACCAGTGCAGGGATCGGTCGTCGCCGTTCAGGTGTGCAACTACCTCGCAAAAGCCGATTCCGGCTCTGCCAAGGCGCGCAATCTGATCCGCTCGGGGACGACCGACGCCTACGGCCCGGAATCGGCGCTGTCCACGAGTTACGTCTATAACCTCTCGGTGTATGAGACGGATCCGGCCACCGGGAACGCCTGGTCGACCGCTGCCGTGAATGCGCTCGAAGTCGGCGTTGAAGTTGCGCAATAAAGCGTCGGTCCAATGACGACGATCTTTATCGCCGACAGCTTCAGCGAAGCGGCAGATACGGCGCTGGCGGCCCACACGGCGGAGACCGGCGGGGCTTGGGCAGCCTACGGCTCGCCCTACAGTGGGACGGCCTCGGTCATCGCCGCCGAGGGGCGCGTGGCGGGATCGTCGAGTTCGGCCTCGGCGCTCTATACCCAAACCGTTATGCCGCCGTCGGCCGATTATTTGATCGAAGCAGTAGTGCGCTTTACGAGTTCCACCGGCAAGCGGGTGGGGATTGCCGCCCGCTATTCGGCCAGCGACACCGAGAACGGCTATCTCGTCTTCTTCGACGGGAATTACTGGGTGCTGCGCAGGGTGGTGGCGGGCGTATCCACCGATCTGGGCAGTTACTACGGCAGTTCGTCGCTCAACACCGACTATGTGCTCCGGTTCGAGGTCTATGCGACGAAGTTGACCGTGTCGATCGACGGTGTTCTGCGTTTCGCCGTCACGGACGACACGTTTACCGCGCCTGGTCGTGTCGGCGTGCTGCTGCGCTCCGGTGGTCGCCTCGACAGCCTGACGGTCATAACGCTCGATGCGCAACCGGCGCGACTGGCGCAGATAGCCTTCGAGGCGGCGATCTCTCCCGGGCCCCCGGCGCGCCTGACGCAGTCGCTGGCCGAGGTGTTGAGTCAGGCGCTTGTGCCGAGCCGTCTGGCTCAGGTCGCGGTGGAAACACTGGTGCTGCCGTTCGCCCCGGCGCGGCTCGATCAGGTTGCTACGGAAGTATTGTGGCGTGATCCGCGGCTGGCCGCCGACATGGCGCCGCGCCTGTCTGGCATCGCCCAACTCGATCTCGGGCTCGCACTGTGCAGCGAGATCAGCGGAGAAATGCACGGCACCGCGCGGCTGGAATTGGGCTTGGAGTTGGGATCGGCGTCGGCACCTGCGCCCGGACCGGTGACGGCCTGCCTTGCCGCCCATCTCAAAACGGACGCTCGGCTACGCGCCGACGTTGCCATTTTGCTGACCGGTCGCGCCGATTTGCGGCTGGGCGAGGAATTGCGCGCGTCGGGGCGGCTCGTTCTGATCGCGCGTGGGCGTCTGGCCGGCGATACGCCAACTTCGTCGGCGTTCTGGCTACTCTTCTAAAGGAATCCTGTGATGAGTCTATCGAATCTGCTCGAGGAAGCCGTGGGCGCCCATCTGCTGCGCAGTGCCGCCTGGGCGAAACCGGTCGCGCTCTATTTGGCGCTCCTCAAAACCGATCCCGGCGAGAACGGCGTAATGGATGAGGTCAACGGCGGCGGTTATGTGCGATTGGCCGCTGGGCCGGACGATGCGCTGTGGTCGTCGCCAGTGGGTGGCAACAAGCAGTTCGCCAATGCCGTCGATTTGACGTTTGCCGCGCCGACTGCGGATTGGGGGCGCGTCTCGCATTTCGCGCTGATGGACGCGGCGGCCGGCGGAGCGATGCTGGCCTACGCGCCGCTGACCGTCCCGCGCGAAATCTACGGTAACGATCCGGCTCCACTCTTTGCCGCCGGGGACCTGAAACTCACCTTCGCCGGGCACCTGTCGGATTTACTCGCCGAGTGCATCGGCACGCACCTCCTGCGTTCCGGGTCTTGGGAAAAACCTACAGCGCTGACTGTCGGGCTGGAAACCGACGCCGGTGCCGAGGTGGCGGGCGGCGGCTATAGCCGGCTTGTGGCCGGGCCGTCGGATGCCGCCTGGACCGGACCGACAGAAGGAAACGGACAGCACACCAATGCCACGACGCTGGCCTGGCCCAGCCCGACCGCTGATTGGGGAACGGTTGCCACCGTGGTGCTGTGGGATGCGGCGGCGGGTGGCAACGCGCTCGTCGCCATTCCGCTGACGACACCCCGCCCGATCGCGGCGGGCGCGCTGGCGCCGAATTTCCAGGCCGGGGGCATCAGTCTCGCCTTTGACTAAACCTCTCAACCAATTCAACCCGAGGCCGTCCCTCCGACGGCCTTTTTTATATCTGGAGATCCGCCATGACCGATCCGGAAAAACCTGCCGCCCTGACCGAAAACATGATGCTGTTGCGCAAGGAAGATTTCGAGGAACTGCTCAACCATGCCGCCGAACGCGGCGCCGAGCGCGTCCTCTCGCACCTCGGTCTGGAAAATGGCCATGCCGCGCGCGACATCCGCGATCTGCGCGACCTGATCGAAGCGTGGCGCGAGGCGCGCCATACGGCGTGGCAGACCTTCATCCGGGTGCTGACGACTGGCCTTCTGGCCGCACTGCTGGTCGGTGCTGCCATCAAGTTGAAACTGATGGGAGGTACGCAATGATCGAGACCTTGCTGGGTGGTCTCCTCGGAGGGGCCTTCCGTCTCGCGCCCGAAATCCTCAAGTGGCTCGACCGCAAGGGCGAGCGTGGCCACGAACTGGCGATGCAGGACAAAGCGCTGGAGTTCGAGAAGATTCGCGGTGCGCAACGAATGTCGGAAATCGGCGCGGGAGCCGACGCCGCGTGGAACGTCGGAGCCATCGAAACCCTGCGCGAAGCCGTTCGCAGTCAGGGCGAGAAAACCGGCGTGCGCTGGGCCGATGCCTTGTCTTGCAGCGTGCGCCCCGTCATCACCTACTGGTTCATGGCGCTGTACTGCGCTGCCAAGACCGCCGCATTCGCGGCTGCTGTCACTGCTGGCGCGGGCTGGGGAACGGCCATCCTGCACGCTTGGACGGAAGCCGATCAGGCGCTATGGGCCGGGGTGCTGAACTTCTGGTTCCTCGGGCGCGTGTTTGACCGGGTGCGGCCGTGATCGAGGTGCCGAGTGCGGCCATCGAGCTAGCCAAGCGCTTCGAGGGGTTCGAGCGCAAGGTGAAGCGCGGAATCGAGATCGCCGCCGTCCCCTACATCTGCCCCGCAGGTTTCTGGACGATTGGTTACGGCCACCTCTGTGATCCCAAGCACCCGCCGATCACCGAGGCCGAAGCCGAGGTCTATCTGGCCCGCGACCTCCAATCGGCACTCGCCGCCACGCTGCGCTACTGCCCGGTGCTGGCCACTGAACCCGAGAGCAGGCTCGCGGCCATCGTGGATTTCACGTTCAACCTTGGCGCAGGGCGATTGCAGACATCGACGCTACGACGACGCATCAACCAGCGGGACTGGGCTGCCGCAGCAACGGAGCTGCGACGGTGGGTCTATGGCGGCGGGAAAGTGTTACCGGGACTCGTTACGCGACGAGAGGCTGAGGCCGCTTGGCTGCTACGCAACGGGTGATTTCGAACCGCGCAGAAGAGCTTGGCTTCGCCGCCGAACAGCGCGTTCATGTCATCCATGCCAACACGGAGTATCAACCATGAGTAACCGATTCAAGCACGCCGTCATTGACGACGTGACCTCGCGCAACATCGACGCCAGCCTGCAAGACAACCTGCTCGATCTGTTCGAGTCGGCCATGAAGTCGGTGGCCACGACGCTGGCGCGTGAGGCCAAATTCAACACCGCCGACTTCGCCACAGCCAAGGGGCGCGGCTGCGAGGGGTTCACTCTGCTGGTGAGCCGCACGCGCGCTGACTCGCGCGACGGCTGGTTCGGTGCGTTTCAACGTGGCGATGAACGCCTCGACGTGATCGGCCATCTCGAATAGGCATCAGTCTTCTGTCTTTGGTACGTCCCAATCTGCGGGCCGTGCCTCGCCGGTCTGATAGAACTGCTTGACCAGCTTCACGTACTCCAAAAAGTCCTTGTTCTCCGTCGCCAGCCGGTTGGCGGTATCCCAATCGATTTCCCCGCGCTCCCTGGCGGGAATCAGAACCTGACTCTCAGATGGATTCTCAACATCCAGTTTGATCAGGCCAATGCCGTGAGCCGCAAACAGCATGCGCAGCTCTTTCAATGTGTCCTGGCCCTCGATCTCGGCAGCCACCAGGTAACCGAAGTTGGACCACGAGGAATTCGAAACAGACTGGAAGAAGCACTCACGGACATTCGACCGGTTGATCAGCAGCTTCACTTCGAATGACCACAGCTTGGTGCGCTTGTCCGAATACTGATTGACGCAATCCTTGACCTCTTGGTGCCAGTCGGCCCCCAGGTCCTCCATGCCGACCAGATCCGGATAGAGCCAGCGGTTGCCGTTGGGCCCACGCTTGTTCGACGAGCGCTTCTCATCGATGCGTTTCGAGTACACGCCGAACTCGGCCCAGAGATAGTTGCTCAGCAAAGGGTACAGGCCGTGCTCCCCGAGCTTTGCGTCGTCCTTGCCAACCGGAGCCGCGACGCCAACGCTCTCCACCGCCGCAACTTCAGCGCTGTCCGATTTCTCGGAGAAGTAGTATTTACGAGGACGGCCTTCCGTCGTCTTCAGGTTGGGGTGCTTCTTCTGCAGACGTGGGCGCTGCGAGCCGATCTCCGCCACCAACTGCTGTAACAGGTCTGCGTCGGTTTCCAACGCCTGACTGCTGGCCTTCTTGGCGTTGCACTCGTGCGGGAAGGTCGCGAAGACCCACTCGGCGATCTGCCGCGCGGAGAATTTCTCATCCGGGTGGGCGGTTAGGTAGTCAACGACTGCTTTGCCAAGGTTAAGCGCCATGTTCTTCTTCCTTTTGTGTCACTCGGCCATGGCCTTCAACAACGCATCTCGGGCGTCGGAGTAGAACTGGATGTCGATCTTGGTCGCCATGTCGTCGGACAAGTCGACCAACTGGCGCCGACAAGCTACCGGCATCAGCAGCGATGTCGCACCTTTCTCAACCGCGATCTCGGCAATCGTGACCGCGTTGTGGACAGGTTCGATCGATCCTCCGAGGTTTATCTCGCCAACGATGATCAAGCCGCCCCGCACGCTTCGCTTCAAGAGCGACGTGCACAAGGCAACCAGAGATGCCACGCCCAGCTTCGCCCCGGACTTTGCTGCATCAAAAGCCCGCAGCTGGACTGTGAACTCGTGCTGTCTTGGATCTTTGTCGCCGACCAACTGCATGGATCTGGCGTACAGGTTCTGCTCGGCAAAACCAATGCTCTCGCGGAACGCAGGTGGGATGGGCTTGTTGAGCACCTTCACACCGGACCCAGGACCTTCGTTGACCTCGATGCGGTAGAGGCCGGAGCCTTCCTCACCGCCGCCCGGGCTGATGGTCCAGACCTGACCTGGCTCCAGCGGATCGCCGCCGATGCTGTTTTCGCTTTGCAGCTCCGGCGTAGAGACGAACTTTTCGACCCCGTCTGCGCCCATGATGTAGCTGAAGTGGGTATTGCGAAACTCGGCAGCGCCCACACGCTTTTGCTGCTCTTTTACGCGGCGCCGAACCTCCATCGCGATGCGAACGGCCCACTCCAGATCTTCCTCGGGTACCGGGACATCTGCGCTCGGGTACAGCAGTTTGAGCAAACCGCTGACAGTCTTGTTGATCGCATTCGTATCGCGGCCAGACAAGGCACCGCCAAAGAATACGCGGTTTTGCAATTCGCTCACGCGGCTCTGATTGCGAAGCTGGCTCCAGCACTCGGACAGAAAGTCGCTGACCAAGCCGAAGTGGTTGGTCACCAAGTCCTTGTTGATCTTGGGCACGTCCCAACCCGGTAGGAATGCGTGGATGCGGTCCATGAAGGCGGTGTCGTCCCGCATTTCTGGCGGCATCGGCCCAAAGAGGTGGCCGATGCGCTGCTGGTGCTCTACATCGACGTCGAAATTGCCTACCATCACGATGCTGCCATCGGCGCGAATGCTCTCTTTGCCTCGACTGAACTCACCGGACTCCATGTAGCCCTTCATGATGTTCACGCCATCCTTCTGGTCGAAGGAGATGCCCGACACCTCATCGAAGCAGACCACGTCGTATTGGCAAACCAAGCCCCTACGACCTCTGGCCGTGTTCTCCACGAACATCTTGGCAACGGTAGCTTTGCCGCCTGATACAAGGTGAGCGTAGGGCGAGACCTGCTGGAACAGATGGCTCTTACCGGTGCCGCGAGGCCCGAGTTCAACCAGGTTGTAGTTGCGCTCGACGAACGGCACCATGCGCAGCAGCAGCGCATTCTTCTGCCGCTCGTTCAAACCAGCGGGTTCAATCCCAATGGACCGGAGCAGCAACGACTTCCACTCCTCGCTCGTGAATTCGGCGCGTGCCTTGGACAGTGTCTCCAGCACGTCGCGTTTCGATAGCTGAATCTCCCGCAGGGAGGTGATCCCAAACGGACGCCCCTTGGCTTCCTGCGCGATTGCCACATCAAACGTCACGCCCAGCTCGGCATAGAAGCCCCCCGTCAGCATGCGTTCGTGTTGGTTCACCAGCTCGCTGCTGATCCTCACATCCGTCAGCCGCAGGCTCGGCAAACTTGCAACGTACTCGCCCTTGTTGTCGACGCGCGCCGTCACGAGGTCAATGATCTTTACCTCGCCAGTCTCCAGAGCCTTGGCCTTGAACAGTTCCTCCTCGCCGGCCCGCACCGTGCGGGACTTGAGCTGGCGTTGAACAATCTCTAGCCCTTCGTCAATCTCTTCCTGATCCGTACTGGCGCAATACCTCCCGAGCATGAACTCGACCACGTATGTGGGTACCGGAAATTGCCGACTAAAGGTGCGGACCAAGTCTTTCCGGACCAGATACCCGTCGAGTAGCGAGGCGGCTTTCTTGTCTATCTGATCCAATTCAATCATTCATCATCCTCCGCCAATCACGGTGTTTGCCTCGGCCACCAGCTCGCCCGATGCGCTGAGCAGGACCAAAAACGCCGCGCGGCCTTGCAGTTCTTCGTTCTCAACAACCACCGATGCGGTGCCGTTGTCCTTGAGCGACTTCACGCTCACGACCACGCTGGACGCCGGGTCGCCAGCCTGGGTGCGAATATCCAGGGACAAATTCGCGTACTGGCCATCCACAGCTACCGTGCAGCGCAAACCCTTCCAGGCGATGTCGGTGACCTCGACTACCTGTTTGCCTGAAGCGCTCCCGCTTCGGGTCACCATCAACTCCAGCGTCAGACACTCCTGCAAACTCAATCCGCCGTGGTTGTAATCCACCGATTTGCCATAGCAGCTCACACCGTCCGCCAGGGCGAACTGCTGATTGGGGTTCCAAAACCAAGGGTACAAACGCTCACTGGTGGAAGCGCCAGGTTTGATTGAGGCGCAGCGTCCCCATTTGTTGTCAGTGAGGTCCTTGGACATTTGGATCGTGGGTAACTTGCCCGGCATAAGTAGCCAGCCGTGGTCAGTCACCACCCTAACGCTGTTCCAGCCTGCAGCCAACAAGGTGGCGATGCGTTCTGCAATCTCTGCGAGAAGCGCGTCTATGTGCTTGGCAAGTTTCCAGCCCCGCGCATGTCCCTCGTTGTCGATGTCGCCAAATTCGCACCACGCGTTACCCTGGCCGTCACCATTCTCAGTGCGGTCCAGCACTTTCCAGTGGTTATCGTTCAGCAGCTTCTTCAAGTGGTAGCCGCCCTTGAGCGACTGGCCAGTGGCGGCGACGCATGGCTCAAAGTCGTCGCAGTCGTCGGTGCCGCTGATCTTGGTCCTTACTGGTGAAGCAGCCGCTTTGCCTGTCGCGGTCACGCTGGGCAATGCCGTCCAGCCGATGTTCTCTGCCACCAGGCAGCCGCGCGCCTCCAGGGTCGCCGAGAGACGGCGGGCCGCGTCAAATCGCAGGCCATCCACGAAAAGCACGCATTCACCCTTGGCGGCGGCGAAGACCTTGGCACTTGCGATCGTTCCTCCGGGGTAGCTCGATCCATCGACCTGTTTCTGCAGGTAGCGTGCGGACTCCTCCAGCCAGGGCAGATAGATCGCCCGCACTGCAGCCGTCACCGCATCAACGTCCGCCACTTTGTCTACGCACGCCAGCGCCAACAGAATCGCATCGTCGGCGCGCCAGCCCTGCGTGGCATAACCGGCCTGCAAGTCCGCAACTGAGCCGGCCGCCAACGCCGTCTTGGTCACTTCCGCAACCAATGCTAGGTGCTTGGCGGCCAGCGCCAGCGGCGATTCACCCAACTCAGCCCACACCAGCTCACGGCGCGGCGAATGGGTCTTCTCCAATTCCAGCACCCGCTTCCTCGCATCGTGCGCCGGCATATGGCTGAAGGCGAGCAAGTCACGCTGGAGCGCTTGTTCCTGTTCCTCGTTCCATTGTGGCCAGCCACCAGCAGACTCAGTCGTGACGAAGAGATCAAAAATCGGAGGCTTGCACTGGCGGATTCGACTCGGGATGTTGGGGTAACGCTTTGGCGCTTCGCTGTAGCGTTCCCACACCGAATGCCAAGGCCCCTCGCGTGTCGCCAGCTTGCTGGCACCCGCCAGAACGCCGTCGGCCTGGGGGTTGAACGCCAGCTGTGACTTGCAGACCTCGACAAAGGCCTTCCACTCGTTGGCGCCGCGCGTGGTCTGGAACGCGTCGCCCAGGTCCAGCCACTGCAGCAGGTCGCGCACCGGGTCGCCGCCAGTCAGCAGGGTGTTGAAGTAGTCTTTGTCCAGCCGCTTGCCCTTCAACAGCTCCAGTTCTTCATCCAGAAGCCGGTACAGAGCCAGTTGCATGGCGTTCTTGGCGTCGTTGTCCTGGGCCACGTCCAGACCCATGCCGCCTTGGTCGGACTTCAGGAAGGCCATGATGGTCCAGTCCTTGGCGTTCGCCTGCGACCAGATCACGCCCCGATACTGCAGCTCGGCCAAGGGCTTCAAGAGGTCCGGGCAATCTTCGATCGCCCGCAGATCCTGGCGGCTCACGCCAGGAAGGTAGAACACCGGCACGCGGTCGGCTGGCAAAGTGACATCGGGCGCCTTGCCCGCAATCACGCAGCGCAGCCAGATGGCCGGTCCCGTACGGCTCTCGGGCGCGTAGTCGCCCAGCACCAACAGTTCCGCCAGCTCGCTCTGCAGGCGAGGGATCACTGCCTCCCACTGGCGGTCCTTGTCGGGCCACAAGATGCACGATGGCGCAACTTGGACTTCAGGGTTGAAGATCGCCGAGTCGCGCAGGGTCTTGACCAGATGTTCGATCACGCGCATTGCTGGCCCTCCGTCATGGCGAAGAGCCCCATCACCTGATCCACCAGCGTCGTGGTCCGCACATCGATCTGCTCGATGCTCCATGCCTCGGCCGTCGCCAATTCGGCGTTCAGCTTGAGCCCGTTCTTGTAGCCGACCTCACGGCCCTTGCTGTCGGTGCGGTCGCGCTTATCCTTGAAGCTCTTGTTGCCCAGCGCGCTGTTGAAGCCGGAAATCGTCAGGTTGCCCAGCTTGTGGACATGCGTTTCCTGAATGGCTTTCGCCTTCTTCTCGTCTCCGCCCGCGATCATCTTCACCCACGACGCGGGGATGTTGTCGCCCTGTGGGAAGATGTGTTCGATGGTCCACACGAACAGCTTGCCTTCGTACTTCCACAGATCGACCCAGGTCTCCTTGGTCATGCTCTGCTCGGCCAAGGCGCACAGCACGAACCGCGTAACCCCGGCGTTCTCCTCGTAGATGGCGCCTTCCAGCTTGCTGCGGAAAGTCTCGTCGCTGGCCGATACCGCCAGTAGCTCGTCGCGGATATTGGTTACCACGGCATCGCCTGACAGTGCAGCCACCTTGTCGATGATGGCCATGAACAGGCGCGTCAGATCGCGGGTGGGCGGTGTGTCGGTGAGATTGCGTCGAACGAAGAAGCAGACCAGCAGCCGCGCAATCTCTTCCAGTTGCGCTACGTCGATGCCCAGTGCTTCACGACGCACCAGCAGGTACAGCATCAACAGATACGACGGAGCGCCCTGAATTCGGTCCAAGTCCTTCAGCGGCTTATCCAGCGGAGCCCAGGCTTCGTCAGTGTTACGCGCCAGCATCAGCGCATACAGCTGGCCTGCGGAGCGAATGGCCTGCAGATGGTGCTTGGCGTCCTGGTTGATCAGCTTCTCGTAGATCTGGATCAGGTTGGACCTTGTGGCCACTGGGCCCAGGGGGTCCTTCTTCTTGTCCTCGTCCTTGCGGAACGGAACGTTCAGTGGGTCCTTGAACGCGTTGTAATAGTGCCGGAAGAAGCGCTCCTGGACGCTATAGTCGTCGCCCAGATACCCCAGCAGCTTGTTCCAAACGTCGAAGTAGTGGTCCACCTTGCCGGGCTCGGTGGTCTCCAGCCGCGCCAGCAGCTTGTTCTTGATCAGGTCGATGGCCGTGAGCGGCATGCCCCGGTTATTGAGCGACTCGAACAGCGTGTAGGCATCGGCGTGGCTGGCGACCTCGATCTTCACCAGGCATGCCTGGCTCACCTTGTCGAGGAAGGCCATGATCGACGCCAGGCGATCGTTCTCGCCGTCCACCATCTCTTCGATACGCCCCTGGAAGTAGCGAAAGGCGCGGAACATCTTGCGGTTGCCCGCATAGGCTGGCGTATCGAAGGGGCTGATCACGCCCACGTCGGACAAGACGGCACGGTAGTCGTTCTGGTTGTTGTTCTGAATTTGCGGGATGACGCGCAACTGGTCGTCTCCCTTCTTCAGCACGAGCTTGCGCTTGAGGTTGATCAGCTCCACGCGCTGGTCGTCATCCAAGTCTTTTTCGTGCAGTTTCAGCGACTGGTATAACGCAGCGAAGAGCAGCGACAGCGTCGTCAGCCGCTGCTGGCCGTCTACCACTTCCAGCCGCTGCACCGCCAAGGTGTCAGTAGTCTGGTTGATGCAGATGATCGAGCCCAGGAAGTACCCGGGGTCGTTCTCTTCGACGTCATCAAACAGCGACTCCCACTGAGCCTTGCTCCAGGTGTACTCACGCTGGTAGCGCGGAATCGCATAAACCACGCCTGCTTCGATGTCGAAGAGCTGCGAAACTGGATAGTTATTGACCGACTTGATCACTTGGCCTTCTCCCGCGCCTTCTGTTTTTCCTCAAGGCTCAAGTGGTGGTCATTGATGCGGTCACCAACCTTGCCGCCGTATTGCAGGCCGAGCTCATACCAAGGCGCAGAGGGCACGTCGCTGCCACGGTCCTTTTCCCAATGCAGACTCTTTGGCTTGTCTCGCAGAACACCGGCACCTTTTTTTCCGACATCCGGAACAGAGAGGAAGGGGCGGATGTTGAGGCGCACACCATCGTTGAGATCGGGGTCCCAGCCAATGGGCTGCTGCTCGATGGGCTTCCAGCGCACAAAGATGTCGTAGGGCGCCTCACCGGCCAGGATTAACTCCAGGCGCTTCTTCAGTGCCTCAGCCGCCGCCAACTTTTCCTGAGCTCCGTCGACGCCGCTCCCAGCATCGCGCTTCTGGCGGCTGATCCAATCACCCAGGTAGGTGTAGATCAGGGCTTCAAGCGTCTTATAGTCAAGCTTGTGGTAGTTGACCAAGGCGGCAAAGCCATCGCGCAGGCCGTCCCAGATGTGCCACACAAACGGGCGATTGCCAAACAGTGCGCAGTGCTGGGTGAAGAACTTGTCGCGCAGCCAGGTTTCGAGCGACTTGCCGGCGTGGTCGGCGGCAGTCAGCAGCTGTGCCAGCACGTCGTTGCTCCAGTCAGTGCCGTAGGCATCGGCCAGCAGATTCAGTAGTCGATCACTTGCTGATGCTTCGTGACCTACTGGCGGAATGCAGACGATGCCGTCCTTATCTGCATGACTCGTAAGTGATTTGCTGCCAGCAATCCACGTACGCGCCTCATCTGACAACTCCATCTTTGCATCAATTTCAGATGGCCATTGATAACCGAGCAATCGGGCAACAGCCACTTGCAGTGGATCGGTTGCTGACTTCGGGTGACCGTGAAAAATCCACTGCGTCGGATTGTTCGAATAAGGCTTTGGCGCCCCGCTCCTAAATTGATCTCTCGCAATGGATTGCCAATGCTTCAGGTCAAATGGGATCTTCTCAAAAGAGCCATTAGTTGGCTTTAAGGATGCATCGATCTTGCGAACTTCCTTGGAGAGTTCGCCAGAAAGTCCGTATGCAAGCAGAGGAAGAAAATGATCCTCATTGATCGGCACGATTGCGGTCATATTGCTATCAAACTTCTCGCCTAAGTAGATGGCACTCGGCAGAGATGCCATCTGACTTACAGCCAGCCCTTTGATGCCCCAGGCTCTATTGCCTTGCCGCCTAGCGAGACCTTGACCGTCGTCACCCCAGAAGATCACACCTTCAAGGCCACCGAATTGTTCAGAATTTGGCACAGTGCTCTGATAGTAGGTCCAGTCCGGCTTTAGCTTAGCCATTTCCCAGAAGAGCCTGCTTACGCGCCCGTCATCCCCAGATTTAATTCCTTGTACAGATTTGGCGAACTTGCCTAGCAATGTTCCAGCCGCCAGCGTCTGAAGTGACACGCGAGTATCTGGATTCTTTAATTGCTCAGTCTGCGATACGCGCTGAACTTCCTGGGTTTGCACTCGCAGAGACTTTTCTTCTGAACTCCTAAATGAGCTAACGTCAATGCCGCATATTTGATTTGATGCGATATTCGCCGCGCCCCCATCCTTGGAAGGGTTGCTTACGATCAGCATCTGGACATTGAAGTCCCACATTGGCGTCTGGAAAGCTTTTGGCCCCAGGAGAGCAATGAATCCCCAAACCTTTTCAGTGAGCAACCCCTTTCGCATTTCCTCATAGGAGGTCTTGAATAGCCAATCTTGTGGCAGGACGAGACAGGATGTTCCCCCATCGGTGCACAGCTCCAGGCATCTGAGCAGAAATACGGTCTCAATCGCGGTTCGTGCTTCTGGGTAATTCTTGATGAAATACTCGTTGATTGCCGGGTCGAGATCATTGCTACTTCTGTAGGGAACGTTTGTAGCTACGAGGTGATATTTGGCGCTCAATAACCGAGCTGATTCCAGAAGGCCTTGTGCGCCAAGAGCCAACTCCCAACGTTCGTGAAGGTCACTGGTCGAGCCGGTCGGTCGTTCGGTCGCCAACGCTCTATCCAACAGCGAAGTGAGAGTCTCATGGCTTGAGGTCGCCAAGTCGTTCTTCAGACTGCGCGAGGGATCAAGCAAACTACCCAGCAGTGGCGCCCGGGCGAAGCTCGCGTGGAGCTGTCGCAACTCCTGCCTGACGTACTCCGCATTGGGTGCTTCATCTGGCACCAGCGCCTCCCAGTCCTGCGCCTTTGCCGCGACCTTAAGGCCGCAACAAGCGATCTTGGGCGGCGGAATCTCCCGCACTCCAAGCGGCTTGCCGGATGCATCCGGATAGCGCCAGGCTTCCAGTGCCACCGCGAACACGGCGATCTCCACACAGCGCGGGTCCAGTTCCAAGCCATGGATGTTCTCGGCCAGCACGCGATTGACCGCCTCCTTGGCGCTAAGGTCCTCCGCCGCCATGCGCATCGGCACCAGCATCAGGAAGGCGGCCACGAGGAAGTGACCCGAACCACAGCACGGGTCGAGCAGCTTGAAGTCGGCCAGCGAGTCGGGCCAGCCCTCGAACTTGCCTGCGGCCGGGGTGCCGTCTTCCAGGGTGCGGAAGTAGTCGAGGTTCACCGGACATGGCTTGCCAGGGTGGCGGGTGGCCCACCAAGCGCCGAGCGAGTTGTGCAGCAAGAAGGACACCATGTATGGCTCGGTGAAGAGCTGGGTGACGGCGGGTAACTCGTCGGCGCCGATCTTCACTTCCGACTTGTTGATGCGCTCCTTATTGTCGGCCTGCCAGAACTGGTACACCCAGCCCAGGCTGTCGCTGGCCTTGAATAAAGCATCGGGCAGGTCCTTGAGCAAACGCTCCAGCTCGCTTTGGTGCTCGGGCGCAAAGGTCAACTCGAACACCGGCGAGCCGGGCTTGAACACCTGCGGCAGCATGCGGGCGGCCAGCTTGCCGGCCAGCTCCCAGCCGCTCTTGGCGCCTTCGTCCGGAGCCAGCTCATCGCACTCTTCGATGGTGACGGCCACGCCGTCGTACATCAGCAGGTTGTTGTCTGCGAGGAAGCGCGCAAACAGCATGCGGTGCCAGTGCTGGTAGGCTACTTCTTGTACCAGGTGCCGCAGCTCTTGCTTGCCATAAGTCGGGTTGGTGCTCTTCGAGTCGCGGGCGTCACCAAGCTGCTTACCGTGGGTGCGCAGGCGGTTGCGCAACGCCTTCTCGTCATCGCTTAGAAACGTTTCCGGCTTGTCGTGGCCGACGCCCAGTTGGTCCACCGCCGCGTGCGCAGCAGCTTCAGCGACCGTGCGGGCTGCTTTAACCGTTTTTTCCAGCGCGCTGCGCAGGTCTTTATCCAGAGCTTGCATCATGCGTATTCAGACCTCAATGAAGAACGACCGGGCCGTTTTTCAGGGCCTGCGCTATGGTTTGTCGGGCATCGTTCAGCCAGGCGTCGATCTCCGCCTCTGACTTGATGGTGCGGCTGGGCAGCTTGACGAACTGCGCCTTGGGCTCCATCAGCTCGGCGGCTGCCACTAGCACGGCGTCGAAGCGCGAATCGATGGCGGCGACACGGTCGGCGAACGACGACAGCGACAGTCGATCCACCGTGGCCAGCACTTCGTCGGTGTTGGCCACCTGCACCTTGGGGGCGTCGGTGAGAGTGAGCTTCTGGGCTGCCAACAGGCTGTTGCGCTGCTCAGGCTCCAGCTGCTTCCAGTTGGTGTCGGCGTCCAGGCGCGCCATGCCGTTCTTGTGGCGAGTCTGGTATTCGCCGTGCAGGCGATTCAACTCATTGCGCAGTAGCTGGGTGAGGCTGGCCACCAGCGGCGTGACGGGATCGGGTTCTTCCAGCAACTGACGTTGCTGCTCGATGTGCGTGACTTGCGCCACCAATACGTCTGCGCCCGACAACCCATTAGCGTGGGCGAGCAGGCGCTTGAGGGTATTCCAGGCGGGCAGGCGTTTCTCGATGCGCTCGGCCAGATCCGTCCAAGCATCAATCGCGTCGCTGAGTTCGTCGCGCTGGTTGTAGAGGGCCAACAGCTGCTCGTTGCCGGCGGTGAGGCGGATTTCTTCCAGCGCCTTCGTTTCAGGGCGTACCGGACGCGGGGCCTCGCCCCCGGCGCGGTTGGCCAGTTCTTGTGCGCTGACCAAAAACTGCGGCACGTAGGCCAGCTCTTCGCCTTGCTTAGCGCTGAGACCAACCTTCTGTAGCACCTTACGAATCTGGATGCGCTGAGCTGCCGAAACGGTGGCCGATTCGACCTTAAACATGGTCTTGCCGATGATCTTGCGTTCCAGGTCTTTCGGGTCGATGGTCTGACCCTTTTCGTCCTGGGCGCGGATCAGACCGGCCACCAGCAGCACCTGCAAGCCACCGTCGACGGCGTCGCCCGGCCAGCCGTAGGTGGCACCTTCGAAGTTCTTGCGAATATCGATGCCTTTCTTGCCGCCGGCAATGAAAGCCAGGATGGCTTTGCACACCGGGTTCTTGGCGGGCTCACCGTCATCGCCCACGCTCTTTAGGGCGTCTGGCGCGCCGTTTTGGGCTTTCTTCAAAACGTTTTCCCAACCAGCATGGTCGGCAATATGGAATTGCGGGTAGAGGCGTTGCAGCGCGTTGGTAGCGGCTTCCAGCGTCATGTTCTGCAGGTCGGTACCCAGGATTTCGTTGCCGCCGCCTTGGAACACACGGGCGCCGGAGAAAGCCTCTTGCAGCAGTTCGCGAATCTTGCCTTCAGCGGTTTGCTTCGTGGTCTCCATCGCCGAGCGGGCCTCGGTGCCCTCGGCGGTGTTAGGCACGCCGCGTTTGTCCAGCGTGGCGCTGGCGGCCTTGAAGTCGATCAGGTAGTGGCGTAGGTCATCGGCCGAGCGCTTGGGGATGAACACGAACACGGTGGGCGACTGGTTGCCCGCCTGACGTGCGTCGGCACGCACCGAATTCTCGTCAATGCTCCAGCCGTCACGCACCCAAACGCAAACCTTCTCGTTGGCGTCGGCAGGCAACTGCGCATCGAACACTGGGAAGATGTCGCGCGTGACTTTGGACGTGCCCTGGGTCAGCGAGAGTTTGCGTACCATCTCGCCGAACTTCTTGCGGATGCGATCGTCGCGCTCTGCATCCACCCGGTGGGCTTCGTTGGCCAGGCTGTTGCGCTGGCTAAGGAATTCGTCGTTCCAGGCGGCGCTTTCCTCGGTCTGGATGCGGTACTCGTCACCCACCTTCATCAGCAGCTCGCACTTGTCGAGCAGCCCGGGGAGCTTGCTGCGCAGCGCGCTGGAGCCTTGGGTGAGATCTTCCACTAGCAGATCGGCCAGCGTGTCGACCGTGGCGCGGATACCGATCTCGTTGTTACTACTGGCCAGCTTGTTGATGAGGAAGACCAGGCCGCAGGACCGTGCCATCAGGCGCTGGTCATCGGTTCCCTTGGACCAGACCATGGTCTTCTCATGAACCTTGCGCGGCAGGATGCGGGACTGCAGCAGCTTGTCGGCTGCGTCGAAGTAGAGGTAGTCCGCTGGCACAACGCTTCCGACCGGCGCCTCCACATTGGTCTGAATGACCTTGTGAATCATCGAGAGCTGATTACGCAGCTGGCTGTCGGTGCCGGTTTGGTCCAGCACGCGCAAGGTGTTTTCCCAGAAACGACGGCGCACCGGCAGGATTGGGTAATCCTGCGGGAAGAACTGGATGTCGTCGGGGCGGTGGCCGATGGTGGTGCCGGCCAGGTGACGTGAAATCTCGCCCAGGTTGGTTTGCATGACCTTTTCGACCGGCGCCTTGGCCTCGGGCTTCTTGGCCAGAATGACCTGACGGATAACGGCATCGACGTCGGCGTCGGACAGCTCAACGCGCACGGTGAAACGGCCTTCGAGCTTCTTGAGGTTGGATGTGCCGGTGACTGCGGTTTGACCGGTGCCGATGAAGAGCATCTTGGCGCCGATGTTCTTGCAGCAAGCCTCGACCACCTCCTGCACGTCGATAGAGCGTTGGCTGTCCTCGCCGATGTACTGCTGTACCTCGTCGAGTACCACCAGGGTGAGGGGGAACTTGCCGTCGCGGGTTAGCGCCTGGCGAATAGCTTTGAGCATGTCACCGCTGGAGACGTCCTGCACATAGGGGTAAAGGTTGTTCAAGGTCTCGACGCAGGATGCTGGCGACGTGAACAGGTTAGGCTTTGCCTTGACCAGGGCTTCGTGCAGCCCCTCGGCCACGTAAAAGTTGTCGAGTTCTTCGTTCCAGTCGAAGCCGCTCTTTTCAACATGGCTGCGAACGGCTTCGTAGATGCCTTCATGCTGAAGCCACATGACAAAGCGCGCCACCGGGTACTGCTCGGGCAGGCCAACAGACTTGAAGAGGATGCCAAGTAGAGCCATGCGGACGGACTTGTCGCGCGAGCTGGAGCCCAAGGTGCCAGACGCCGCGTGCAGCCCACCGTGTCGCTTGGCCTGGGTGCTGAGTTCTTTCAGGTAGTCGCTGACGCCCTGAGGCAGGTTGGCAATACCGCGCGCGGTGGCACCATCGTCAAACTGGCTATCCACCCAAAGGGACCGCAGCATCTTGACCAAATGCGATTTACCTGAGCCATAGAAGCCGCTGACCCACACGGCTGGCTGCTCGGCCTGTTCGATGTTCTTCAGGTAGACGTCAAGGATGTGCTCCAGACCCTTTTCGTACTGGCCATCGCAGACGAAGGTCTCGAGCTCGTACCGCAGTACGGACAGCGCCTGGTTGGTCTTTTCGTCGTTGACGCTGGCAACGCCCTCGTTGACCAATTTGCGGGTCGACGGGTCCTTTTGGTAGATGTCGCGATTTAGCATGGCTGTTGTCATGAATTGGTCCCTTAATCAGAATTCTTTGTCGGCGGTAATCGGCACGGCGAGGTAGTTCCAGCCGTCGTACCCATCCAGCAAGCGGTAGTTGTTGTCTTCGTAGCTGCCGGGAAAAAACACCAGCAAGCGGCCCTTTACCTTGGGGGCGAGCTTGTCCACAACTTCCTTGACCTTCAGGAAACCGAACAGTGAACCGACACCCTGCAGCGCCACGACGAAGTCGTCGCTGACATTTTTGTCTTGTAAGAAGGCATCGAACTCGGCCTCGATGTAGCCGAGGTACTTGGGCAACAGCGTCGACAGAAGATTGGGCTTTTGGAAATAGCTCTTGGCGTAGCGCTGGGACGCAAGCCAGTTCGGGAAGGAGTCGGTCAGGTCGAACACAACCCAGTCATGGCCCGCCGCGCGAGTCGCGATCTCAAACTCATCGACCTTGGCACGCAAGCGCAGCTCTTCCGTTTCGTGGTACACGCAGAAAATCACCCGCTGGGCGGCGGCGGCGTCATCGCGCCATGGCACAGCCACATACTTGCTGTAAGACTGGGTCAATCGCTTAATTCTGCTCACGGAGCCACTCCATTTCCTGCGCAGTGATCAAGTTCGGGAAAAGCACTTCGACCACCTGGCCGACGCGCTTGAGTGAGATCCAGCCCCGGCGTGATGCGTCCTCGGCCAACTCGATCGTTTTTTCAAATGAACAGTCGAGCATTCGAGTGAAGTCACTCTTGAGCAGCGACTCGCCGCGCAGACCGCTGACGTAGCCTAGAAGCAGCGCCAACGAGACCGAGCCTGGCGTCGCCACAGCACGGGCCCGCACTTTGCGAACGCGGCCAGCCAGGTGACCCGCCTGAGTCCAGGACGAATTGATGTTCTGTGCTGTGGACTTGAGCGTGGCCTTGCTGAAGCGCCCCGGCTCTTGCGCATCGATGAACTCTTCCATCGCCTCACGGGTGACGGTGGCTCCTTCCTGGAAGCCCAAGACAAAGGAAGCCGTGGCCCGAAGCAGGGGGTCACGCGAGTAGGCGCACAGCGCTGCCAATAACGGCTGTCCATCCACATCGCGTTGCCAGAAGAAACGCAGGGCACGGAACACCAACAAGCTCGGATCGAGCGCGTAGAGGTCAGCCAGGTGCCGGAAGGTCAGCGTCCGCGTTTTGCCCGAGCGCTTGCCCAGGCAATTGGCAGTCTGGATGGCCTCCAGGTAGTCGGCCCTGGCCGCGTCGGCTACGTCCACAAAAGACAGCAGGGCGCGCAGCTCGGCGAGCATCATTGTCCGGGCGGTATGGACGCCGCCGCGCTCATAACTGAACCCGAGTCGCTCCAGCTTTTTGTTGTGTTTGTTCTCTTCGTTCACGTTGAAGTCAGTCCTGTTATTCAGTCGGCATCAGCTTCGATCCGTTGTTGATCAGGGGAGCGGTAACCCGGCGCCAAAACAGCATTGCGCACACCGTAAATGGCAAGGTGGTCTTTCAACCAAAGTCGGTACTCATGGCCGCGCAGACTGTGATCTGGGGAACAGTCCACACTCCACTTGCGCAAGATGTATCCAGCGGTGGCAGCGCGCAGCTTCATCCGTAGCACGCCGTCGCGCATGTCGTAATCCATTTCGGTGATCTCCGGCCGGGGCTGGTCTGGGTGCGGCACCAACTCCAGTTCGACGATCCGAGTCCACTGAATGTCTTGGTCGCTCATCTCATGGGCTGCAACTGGCAGCCCCTTTAGCACGACAGGGTTCTTGATCCGGGTGATGACGAAATCCCGGAACTCCTGGGACTTCCGGTCGAAGGCGCGGACATGCCAGCGCAGGCCGTTGTCGATCAATGCGAACGGAACAATCTCTCTCTCGGACTTGCCACTTGAGATCGAGTAATAGTCGACAGCGAGAGCGCATTCCTGGTGGATCGCTCGAGTCACACTCGCCAACACATCCATATCTGGGTGCGTAAGTCGTGAGGGGCTTTCGCTGGCCACCCACGCCTTGAGTCGCACCGGCTCGCCGTCACCAAAGCCTTGTGTCAGCCACGACATCACCCGCTCGGGGGGATAGTCGAACACGGGCCGGAAGTCTGGCCCCAAGACGTAGGCCTTGCCTTTGGGGTCATAGTCGATATTGCCCGGAGACAACTCCTTATAGAGCGCCAAATCCCGGGTTGCCGCTGCGGACTGGATGCCAAACCGCGCAACCAAGTCCTGCCGACGGATATCCCCCACGAAGCGCACACGCAGCTCAATGAACGCGAGCCGGTCGCGCTGAGGCTGGGTTAGTTCTGCAAGTTGGTCTTTGGGCATTCCTGAGTGCTCTATCGGGTTAACGAATGCTTGTGCGGGTTATTGCGTGAAGTATATAAGCTGCTCTAGAATGTGGCAATGCAATGTTTTTGATTCTTGTATGCGTTGCATTGTGATGACCACATGACGGGCGATGCCCGCACTTTGGAGCATGGGAGTGAAAGCAGACAAAGCCATCGCGACCTACCGGCGCATGCGGGCGCAGCCGCTATGGCGTCTGCTTGCCTCGACTACCGGGCCTACCGTCATTGGCCTGCTTCAGTCCCATCTGTATGAGGGCGAGCGAAGCCTCCCTGCCTCCATTTTTCACGAACGCATCGCAAGGGATCTGGAAGAGCTGCGCGCCCAAGGCGAAGACTTTCCCCAAACGGCACAGGCGTATGTCGCCAGCTGGCTCGCCGACGGGTACCTGGAGCGACGCTTCCCGGCTGGCGCTTCCGAAGAGGAATATGAACTCTCCACGGCAGCCGTCGAAGCCATTCGGTTTGTCTCTGGCCTGGCGCAACCGCATTCCGCCGCGACCGAAAGTCGTCTGACGCTCGTCATCGAGGCCTTGGCCCGACTTGCCGAGGACACCGACACCGACAAGTTCCGCCGCATCGACCAGCTGATGGCCGAGCAAGCCCGTATAGATAAAGAGATTGACGCCATCCAGAAGGGGCAGATGCGCGTGCTGCCCCATACAACGGCGCTCGAGCGAACGCGGGAGATCATCACGCTGGCCGACGATCTGGCCGGTGATTTCCGCCGTGTCCGCGATCAGTTCGACCAGCTCAATCGAGATCTCCGTGAACGCATCATGGACAACGATGGCAATCGTGGAGATGTGCTGGATTCGCTGTTCGCCGGAATCGACCTGATTTCAGAGAGCGACGCCGGAAGGACTTTCTCCGCTTTCTGGCGATTGCTTACGGACCCGGAGCAGGCGGCCACGCTTGATCAGGCGCTTGATAGCGTGATGTCGCGGGAATTCGTGGGGCAGCTCGAAGCCAAGGAGCGACGATTCCTTCTGCGGCTGACGCGCACCCTTCTTGAGCAGGGCGGCATGGTTCACGAGGTGCTCCAGACCTTCGCGCGCAGTCTGAAGCACTTCGTCCAGAGTCGTGAATACCTCGAGCAACGCCGACTCAATCACCTGCTGAAAGACGCTCAGCGCGCAGCACTGAGCCTGAAGGATGAAGTCAGGGCCACTGACGCCCTCCAGTACACGCTGGAACTCACGAGCAGTCGGTTGCGCTCCTTGTCTCAATGGGTGCTGCACGACCCATCCCTGCAAGCATTGCCTGGGCAGATGGCAGAAGGAGACGCGCCGCCCATCGATCTTGAGTCTGTGAGCGAACTGGTCGCACAGTCGGAAATCGACTTCCGAACCCTGAAGGCCAACGTGCTGGTAGTCCTGGATCAACGCTCCCAGGCATCGATTGCCGACGTGCTGGAGCAGTTCCCTGCTGCACAGGGGCTGGGCAGCGTCGTCGGCCTGCTGGCGTTGGGCAGTCGGCATGGGTTCAAGGCCGACCACAGTGAAACCGTAGGCTGGGTTGGAGGCGACGACGAGCGTCGTAGCGCCCGAATTCCAAAGATCTTCTTTTTGAGGGAGCGGGCCAATGAACTGGTCTGAGAACGACGAAGCGGCAATGCCAGCCGAGGCACAAGCACCCGATGCTGCTCCAGCACCCGCCAACACCCTGTTCCTGGGCGACAGCGGCGAGTTGCCACTGGATACCCGGCGCGCCCTGGTGCAGCTGCTGGCAGGGCCATCGCTCGACGGACGTCGGCATCCAAAACTCTGGCCGATCTTGGTACGAGACGAAGCGGTGATCCGTCGGCGTCTTGCCGAGCTGTTTCTCGAACTGGTTATCGACCGAGACGTACAAGTGGCGTTCACGCGCCAGGCAGATACCGGCGATCTTGAGGTGCCTCTCCTGTTGCGCCGCGCCCAGCTGACGTTCATTGACTCCATTCTGCTGCTACACCTTCGCCAGCGATTGACCCAGGCGGACTCGCAGGGCGACCGTGCCGTGGTGTCGACAGACGAGATCACGGAGTTTCTCTCCCTCTATGAGCGCGCCGCCAACACCGACCGTGCAGGGTTCGTGAAACGGGTTCACGCCTCCATTGAGAAGATCAAGAAGCACAGCATCCTGCAGAAAATTCGCTCGAGCGAGGATCGCTTCGAGATTTCGCCGACGCTGAAACTCCTGTTCTCGGCAGAGGAAATACAAGCACTGACGCAGCTGTATCAGCGCATGGCGGCCGGAGAGGCGCCAGCGCAGCTGGTTCAGACTGATGCTGATGAGGAGGCCGACCAATGATCTCGGAACCCCAAACCGCCTCCTTGTTTGCCCGCGAGCAGTTCCGAATGACTCGCCTGCAGGTTTACAACTGGGGTACTTTCTCCGGCCTGCACGACGTGCCGATCAGCGAACGAGGCTTTCTGTTTGTGGGTCGATCCGGCGCTGGGAAGTCGACGCTGCTCGATGCATTTTCGGCGTTGCTGACACCACCTCGATGGATCGATTTCAACGCGGCTGCGCGCGAGGCGGACCGCAGTGGCCGTGACCGCAACCTCGTCACCTACATACGTGGCGCGTGGGCTGAACAGAAGGATGGGGAGTCGGGAGAGATCGCAACCCGCTACCTGCGCGCGGGGACGACCTGGTCTGCCTTGGCGCTGACCTACCAAAATGCGTTGGGTCAGTCTGTGGTGCTGGTTCAGGTGTTCTGGCTGCGGGGCAATGCGAACGGCAGCGCCGACGTCAAACGCCACTACCTTGTCATGGAACGGGCCTTTGACCTGCGCGAACTGGAGGACTTCGGCCAATCCAACTTCGACATCCGAAAGCTCAAACAGTCTTTCCCCGAGGCGTTTGCCCGCGACGAATTTCGTCCCTATTGCGAACGGTTTTGTCGTCTGCTCGGCATCGAGAGCGAAATGGCGCTGCGTTTGCTGCACAAAACCCAGTCGGCCAAAAACCTCGGCGACCTCAATACCTTCCTGCGCGACTTCATGCTCGACAAGCCCGAGACCTTCGAGGTGGCGGATCGCTTGGTCAGTGAATTTGGCGAACTCAATGCGGCCCACCAGGCGGTCGTCACGGCTCGCGAGCAGGTTCAAACGCTCGCGCCAGCGCGGGAGCAATATCAGCGCAGGGATTCGTTGATGCTGCAGCGCAATGGCTTGGATGAGCTTCGGCTTGGCGTTGATGGCTATCGGGAAACCCGACGCATTGAGCTCCTCAAGGAGCACGTGGCATCCCTAGAGGTGCAAGCCAATGGCTCAGAGGGTGAAGTGGGGCGGCGTCAAAGCACCCTGGATAACCACGCCGCAATCTTGCGCGATCTGGAGCGTCAGCACCGTGAGGCAGGCGGTGATCAGATCGAGCAATGGGAGGCCGAGAAATCAGGGCTGGAAGGCCAGCGCACAGATCGTCTGCGCAAACGCGGTCAGGCCGAAGATGCATGCAAGAAGCTGGAGTGGAGTCTCCCGGATTCGCCTCAAGCCTTCGCAGAACTTTTGGGCAACGCGCGGCAGGAAGTCGAAAACTGGGAGCAGCGCAGCAACGCGAACCGCGAAGAACAGTTCCGCCTGGCCGGTGAAAAAAGGGACGCTGAGGCAGCATTTTCGCAAGCACTGAAGGAGGTACAGGCACTTCAGCGCCAGCCATCGAACATTCCAGCCGACATGCTGGAAATGCGCCGAAACATTGCCGCTGCCATCGGGATCTCTGAGTCCGCGCTGCCATTCGTTGGGGAACTCATCGAGGTGAAGCCCGACGAGGCTGAATGGCAGGGGGCCATAGAGCGCGTATTGCACGGGTTTGCGCTCTCGCTCCTGGTAGACGAACGCCAGTATTCGGCATTGGCCAATCACATCAACACCACCCATCTTGGGCAGCGCTTGGTGTATTACCGGACTGGCCGCCCGGAGACCTGGCAGGCCAAGCCCATCGGGGCCAATTCGCTCGTCCTCAAGCTGAACGTCAAGGAGGGGACGTATGCCGATTGGCTCCAGGCCGAGCTGCGGCAACGCTTTGATTACGCGTGCGTCGATTCCATTCAGTCGTTCAGGAGTGCTGATCGCGCCATTACCCGTGAGGGTCAGGTCAAGCACAGCAAAACCCGGCATGAGAAAGACGACCGCAGAAGTGTCGGCGACCGACGAAACTGGGTGCTCGGATTCGATAACCGCGAGAAGCTCGGACTCTTTCAAGCTCAGGCGCAGGAGCTGGGTGCCACCATTTCGCGCCTCGGCGGGGAGATCGACAAGCTCTCCGACCAGGACAAGAATCGTGCGGCCCGAGCGATGCAGTGCCAGACTCTGGTGAATCTCCAGTGGCAGGAAATAGATGTGATCCCATTGCTGGATCGCATCTCCACCATCGAGCGGCAGATCCGCGAAGCGCGCGAGGGGAACACCACCCTGCTGCAAATCAGTGAGCAGATCGAGAAGCAGAAGAAGCTCGTCGACGATGCTGACAAGGATCTTCGCCAGGCAACGCGTGCGCACGACTCGATTGTTGACCAGATCAAGACCAGCACCCATAAACTGGAATCCCTCTTGCAGGACGCGTCTATCGTTCCATTGACGCCCCATCAGGTTTCGGGTCTCGACGAGCGCTTCGCCAAGCAGTCAGATGCAGTCCGACTCGACAACCTCGACAAGGTGACAACGTCTGTAGAACGCGCACTCAATGCGGAGGTCGAAGAGGTCAACCGTGGGATTGGTGCATGCGAGAAGGAAGTAGAAGCGCGCTTTGCCGACTTCAAACGGCAATGGCCGATGGACGCGGGCGACATGGACACGAGCCTTGCCAGCGCTCCAGACTTCTTCGCCAAACTGGTTCGACTGGAGACGGATGGGCTGCCCGCCTATGAGCAGCGATTCTTTGAATTGCTGCAGAACCAAAGCCACCAGAATCTGGCGGCGCTTTCCACCTACCTGAACGATGCGCGTAAGGCGATCCTGGAACGGATGGATCTGGTCAACGACAGTCTTGGTCAGGTGCCCTTCAACCAGAGCGCCAATCAACGTACCTATCTCCACATCGACGCCAGTGACCGGCAGCTTGTCGACGTCAAGGAATTCAAGCAGGAGATCCAGCAGGCACTGAGCCATGCATGGACGGAGGATCGCGAGTTTGCCGAGGCGCGGTTCCTGGCCTTGCGACGACTTGTTGATCGACTCGCCAGTCAGGACCCCGAGCAAAAGCGCTGGCGTGAGACTGTGCTCGATGTTCGACAGCATGTTGAGTTCATCGGACGGGAAATCGATGAAAGCGGTGTCGAAATCGAGATCTATCGCAGCGGAGCAGGCAAGTCCGGCGGCCAACGGCAGAAGCTGGCCACCACGTGCTTGGCCGCAGCCCTGCGATATCAACTGGGCGGGAACGACCACGGCGTGCCGATGTATGCGCCTGTCGTGCTGGATGAAGCTTTCGACAAGGCAGATAACGAGTTCACCGCTTTGGCGATGAATATCTTTACCAATTTCGGATTCCAGATGGTGGTCGCTACACCGCTGAAGTCGGTCATGACCCTTGAGCCATTCATCGGTGGCGCCTGCTTCGTGGATATCAGCGATCGGCGCGTGTCAGGCGTCCTGCTGATTGAGTACGACGGTGATCGTCAGCGGCTGAAACTGCCAGAGCATGCACGAGAGGAGGCTAGCGTTGAAGCTTCCTGAAGATGTTCGGCAGTTTCTTGCCCGTCGCTTTCAAAGCAAGCACCGCGAGTGGTTGATTGGTGATGCGGGCGAGGATCAATGGCCGCTGGAAGTTCCGCTCGGCATACCGACGGAACAGGCTGCGCTAAGGCAGGTCGACGGCGTTCGTGCTTGGGTGAGCGCATGGCAAGGTTGGCAAGGAGTCGGCTCCTTGTCCTGGTGTGAGCGCAGGTGGAAAGCGCTTGGCGTTCAGCGACTACCGGAGAAGCTAGCGTTGGGCGGCCCAGAGGATGTTGCCATGTGGATTGGTGATTCCGCGCGATGGGAGCGTGCTCAATCTCGCTACCGGACACTCACCGCTCGCTGGCCGGTACTGGCGCAGCCGTTGCCAAGGTACTTTGATGTCCTGGCGGACTACGGCGATGCCGATTTTCGTCGGCTTGCAGAGATGCTGGACTGGATAGCGAACCATCCACAATCCGACCTCTACCCCCGCCAGCTGCCGGTGTCCGGGCTGGATAGCAAATGGCTCGATGGGCGCAAAGGACTGCTGACGGATCTGGTGGCCGCAATACAAGAGGATTCATCCAGCGACCTGGATTTCTACCAGCGCTGCGGACTGAAAGCACCTCCACTCCTTGTGCGAATGCGGGTACTGGATCAGGCGTTGCGAGCCAGGGTCGGTGGCGTGGGTGACATCACTGCACCAGTGGAAGACCTGGCGGGTCTCAATTTACCGGTCTCACATGTGTTTATTGTCGAGAACCTTCAAACGGGACTGGCAATGTCCGACATGCCGGGCGCTGTCGTGTTCATGCGTCTTGGCTATAACGTCGACGTGTTGGCCCGTTTCCCTTGGCTTGCCCGCGCAAAGTGCATCTATTGGGGTGATTTGGACACCCATGGATTTGCCATCCTGCATCGCGCCCGTACATACATTCCAGCGTTGCAGTCCGTGCTCATGGACGAAGACACCTTGCTGCAACACAAGACGCTGTGGGTGGATGAATCGGCGCAGCATCCGGCAACGGAACTGACACTCCTGACAGAGCAAGAGCAGCAACTCTATCGGGATCTCAAGCAGCAGCGCTGGGGGCAAAACGTTCGTTTGGAGCAGGAGCGGATCGACTGGGCTACCGCATGGAGCGTGTTGCAGCGGGCATTGGCCTAAAGCCACTGGCCCGCAATGGTTGTATGCCGATGGCAAACCTGATCAACGCAGCGCGTTCAGTACTTTTTCGGCTTCCGGCCAGGGCAGCCGTCGCTTGCCAGACTTCATTCGGTCAAGTGCCTTGAAGGCGTCGTCGACTGACAGCAGCTGGTTCTCGATCATGGCGCACAGCAGCCCGATGGTGCCCATGACATTGACCTGCTCCTTGTTGGCAACAATCCGCAAATTGGCGTCGCCGGTCAGCAAGGTACAGGTCTCCTGCTTCGCAAGCGCCAGTGCCAAGTAGTCGTTGTGACTGGGCTTGGGACCGTTTTTCGCGGGAAGCAGATGGTTGTGCTGGCCTGGCAACTGCTCGGCATACGCCACGAAATCGCCGTTGACCTCCATGACCTGCAAGCCCAGGTCTTCAAGGCCAGGGCTGCCCGGTTCAATTTCTTCGTAGTACAGCAGATCAGGGATGCCGAACTGCATCGGAAGCTGGAAGAGCGTCTCCATCAACGCTCCCGCTTCCATATCGATCAAGATGTTCGCATCACTGATGAGCAACCGCATCCGATGACTCCAGCTGGCGTTCTTTGTGGAAGCGCATCATCGGGATGCCCAGCATTTCCGCCGCCTTGCCTTCGGAAATGTATTGCTCGGCCAAGGCGCGGTACACCAATTGATCAAACAGTCGGGGATGCTCTTGCGGCAGTGGCTGGCCAGGCTCGGTCTTGCGCCAGCCCTTGGCCGAAAACCGCTTGAACATGGAGAGATGAGCCGCCTCGGTGATCACGCCACACTGTTTGGCGCGCTGCAGCCATCCGGTCATCGACAGACCGAACTCGTGCTTGAGCACATACAGCTCTTGCCATTCCAGCGCATGGCGTTGTGCCCCAAGCAACTGCAACACCGCGACACGCGGAGCCAGGAAGGCACCGGCGAACCGGTCGCAGGCTTTCTCCTCGTTGATGCCGTCAGCCAGTCGCCCTTCGAGCAGCAGGTGCCCCAGCTCATGCGCCAGCGTGAACCGCTGCCGATCACCAGGCCAGCGTTTGGAAACAGCCACGACCGGATACTCCCGGTCATCTTCGGTTCGTGCCTTGGCCGTCAAGCCAGAGAAGCCTGGGTTCTCTTCATCGACCACGATGACCAGCAAGCCAAGGCCTTCGAGGGTGTCGGTGAGGTCAGCAATCGGATTCAGCCCCAACTGCCAAGCGTTGCGGACCGAATCCGAGAACGCATCGATCTCATCCAGCGAGGTGATGTGCTCGGGCAGATTCGCGGGCGGTGCAAAAGCCGGGAACGGCAGTTCGGGAAATGCGCCGAGCAACTCCACGCGCTTCTCCACCAACTCGACGACCTTGATCTTCAGCGCATCCTGCGCCGTCTTGCCAAAGGTCGAGAGCTTGCGGAACTCGGGCTGTAGCAGTTCAACCGTATGCGTGCGAAAGAAGTATTCGGTCCGAATGCCGCAGGCGCGGGCCAGCTTGAGCAGCTGAGTCGACGACGGCGTCAGCAGACCCTTCTCGTACTTCTGGATGGCGGTGTGAGAAACACCCACCTGTTCGCCCAACGCACCAAGGGTCAGACCTGCCGCCAATCGTGCTTGACGAATGCGATCTGCAATCATGACGCCTCCTTGGGTTGGGTTTAAAACAACCTTAATCCTACCAAATTTTTAAACCAAAGAGAAGCCCGCCCGTCTCGGCGGCCGTGGCGTCAATCGTGGGCGACTGCTTCCATGTAGGGGCGCATCACGGTGGCGACGCGGCAATCCTGAGCGTAGCGCCACAGGTCGTCTGCGGACGCCTTACGCGTCCTCCATGCGTCTTTCAAGGCCTCCAGCGCCACATCCAGACCGATCTTGTTGCGATGCTTGAAGCAATCGACCACGGTCTTGGCCGGGCTGTAGATCCGCACCTTCACCCCGTTGCATAAGTGTTCTTCGACGCCTGCCAGATGAGCGCTACCGGCCATCTGAACCATCCGGATCGGCGGATAGTCGATCCGGGGTGAGTGGCTGCCGCGTGGCATGGCGATCCATATTTGACGCGGTAGTTGGGTGGTCAGCCCGTGAAACTGGAGTGCGGTGAGCAGGCAGAACACGGCTTGTGGCACCCTGGTGGCGACAAGGGCAAGACTCTCAAATTCCGTCACCCGTGCGCCTGGCAGACGGTAAAGACCACGCCCGACCCGTTCCAGCAGTCCTGCTGCAGTCATGCGCGTCAGGATGACCCGGGGCGAGCTGATGGCGTCCAGATCGCTGGCACGTAGCAGCCCTCTCCGGCTGGCCAGATCAAGGATGCGCTGGGTGTGGGTCTCGGAGAGCATTGATGGAGTGTGTTCCATTTGTTCTCCAATTTCAATTAATCAACGAAATATCGGAACGCATGACAACACACTTCGCCACGGCCCACCCCAACTACGGGGCATCAGCATTCCCTTTCATCGGGTACCGGCATGGGCGCAGGTGATGCATCTCCCAGAGGAAGAGTTCCTCGATGCTGAAGCGGATGACGTCACCGTTTGCGATCCGGTAGAACGGAATGCCGAGCCGCAGGCGTTCCTGATTCTGGTGAATCCAGTAACCGGGCAAGCCAGTGATGTCGACCACATCTTTGGCGGAGTAAAAAACCCGATCACGGCGTTCAGGCCGCTTCAGCATCATCTGCTCGATGGCATCTTCACGTGCTGTGGGAGATGATTCGGACAACGGGCGTCCGGCAGGGGATTTCCAAGTGACCCGAGCCTTGCGCTCGAAGGCTTCAACCTCCATCAGAAGGTAACGGACAGATCTGTTGAGGTGCCAGGCGGGCGGGCCGATTCCTTCCGAGCGCCACTTTTGCAGCGTCTTGGGTGAGAGATTCCACCTCGAGGACAACTGGTTTTCATCGAGGACCGGATACGTGATGACTGGCTCATCCGGGCTGGGCGCAACGCCCTGCTTGTTGGCATCAACCTTGGGCTTCATCGCGCGCCTCCGTCAGCGCGGCCTCGGCCGCTTCAAGACTGCCGTACTGCGCGATGAGTGCGAAGGCCTCGCTCAAGTAGTACCGCTTTGGTTCGGGGGCGGCGGGCGCGGGAGATTCGACAACGAGCTGCGCGTCGTTCAAGGATGGCAGCGGCACTTCGTTGGACATGCCCTGGCGGATCGCCTGCTCATAGGTGACGATCTCATCGACTGGATAGCGGATGGCCTTTGACAGCTTGATGTACGGCGGGCCGCGTTCTTCGCTACGCCAGCGCTGCAGGGTCTTGATGCTGACGTTCCACCGACGTGCGAGCTCCGTTTCGGTGAAGGCGGGTTCGGTTTGCATGGCATTTCCTTTCGTCGTTCGTGCCGGGCATTACGGCGACAAACGAGAGGAAAGCCAAGTTGCGGCCCCGAGATTCCCCGGCAGTCGTGGCAACTGCGAGTGCCAATCGGCCTCTCTGAACTTACAATCATGGGCATGTGCGGTTGCGCGAAATCCTTCCCCGGAATCGCGCGAGGGTCTCAAGGCTTCCGACCGGGGCTGAGAGACTGCTGATATGTGGGTTTGGTTTTCTGTTAAACTACACCACCAGGTTCTAAAAGGGTTTAGTCTTCGGACTAAACCCTTTTTGTTTTCTGGTTAACTCATATTAGCTGGTTTACCAAGGCACCGCTTTTCCATCGTAAGCGAAGAAGCTGCCTGAGTCGTCAGCATGCAAGTTGGCGATGATGCCGCGCATGCCGGTGACACTTTGCTCGGGCGTGATCAGTGCGTTCGGGCCACCCATGTCGGTCAGCACCCAGCCCGGGTGCAGTAGCACCGCTTTGATGCCGTCGTTTGCCAGGTCCAGCGCCAGGCTTTTCACCACCATGTTCACTGCTGTCTTGCTGGAGCGGTACAGATAATTGCCGCCGCTACCGTTATCCGCGATGCTGCCCATTTTGCTGGTGATGGTGGCGATGGTTCTGGCCTTGCCACGCAGCAGATGGTGGTGGAACGCCTCGGCCATTTTCAGAGGTGCCATGCTGTTGATGCGGAATGCATCTGCCCAAGCTGCATAATCGGTGTGGCCGAAGCGGCGGTCATGGGTGTCGGCATAGATGCCAGCGTTGTTGATCAGCACATCCACAGCCTGTGTGGAAAGTGTGCTGGCAAGCCGGTCTATCTGTGCATGATCGGCCACATCGACTGCGTGCAGTTTAATGAGGTCAGGATGCTGGCCGACCAGTTCGCTCAGCGCGTGGGCCTGCGCTGGCTGCCGGCAACAGGCGTGGACCAGCCAGCCATCTGCTGTGTATTGCCGTACGAATTCCAGTCCCAGGCCGCGATTCGCGCCGGTGATCAATACTGTTTGCATGTGTACACTCCTGTTCCAGTCCAAGCCGGTCAGCGCAGCATGTGGGGCTTGGGGTTATAATCAAGCGATTAAAATACGATAAAAACCTTACTCATGTATGAGCCGTCGATCCGGTGCAGGTTCCGATCGACGCGCCTAGTCTAGAGTATCAAATGAAGGTAGCAAGTTAATGAGTGCTTATCAGGAAATCGAAGCCGAGCAGTTGCATCAATTGCTCGCCGTGCAAAAGATCCAGCTGGTGGATGTACGTAATGACGACGAAGTCGCGCGTGGCATCATCCCCGGCGCGCAGCACATCACGCTCGCCAACATCCCCATGAAACATGAAGCGCTGCTGTCAGAGCATGTGCCGCTGGTGTTCTATTGTCATAGTGGTATCCGCTCCGCACATGCGGCCAGCTTTCTGGCCAGCAAGGGCCGTGAACAGGTATATAACCTGCGCGGTGGCGTGCTGGCCTGGGGTAAAGCCGGTTATGCGTTTGGCAGCAAGTAGGAAACGGTATGGAGTTTGATAAGGAACTGGATGCGCGTGGGCTCAACTGCCCGCTGCCCATCCTGCGCTGCAAGAAGGGGCTGGCCGAGATCACGGCGGGTCAGGTACTCAAAGTGCTGGCTACCGACCCTGGCTCGGTGAAAGATTTTCAGGCTTTCTGCAAGCAGACCGGCCACGAGATGCTGTCCATGCAAGAGAATGAAGCGGTGCCCAAGAAGGAATTCATCTTCCATATCCGCAAGCGTGTTGCGTGAGCCATCCGCCCGCCTGTTTGTAAGGTGGTGCTGCGAGTCGGTGGTCAGGCCGACCATGCTGGCGTGCCATCGAATCCGGTTTGACTGGTTTATCTAGAAGGGTGTGATGCCATGAGCAAAGGCCTGCGCTTGTCAGAAAAGTGGTTCAACCGTGGCCTGTGGACCATCGCCATCGTGTTCGCCAGCTTCCTGATCGGCCTGGGTGGCACCATCATCGGTGATTTGCCGCACGTCACGCGTGATTATCGTCTGGACGATTTCATCCAACAGCCTGCTGCCGGGGAGCTGCGTGATGCACTCAAGCAGGCGCAGCAATCACGCACTGATCTCAACGAACAAGCCCATCAGGCGCAGATCCGTCTGGATACTGCCAATAATGACTACAACACCGCCTATGCCAGTTTCAATAACTGGTTGGCGACACGCAGTGCCACCGAACAAGCTTCCCAGGATGAGGCGCTGATCCAGCGCACCCAGGCACTGGATAGCCTCAAGCAGCAGCAACGTCAGCGTCTGGCCGAGGTGGATGCGCTGAGCCAGCAGCAGGATCAAGCTGAACAAGCGCAGCAGGCCTTGCAGGACAAGTTGGCGGTGCTGGAGCAGGCTGCACAGAAAAAGCTGGACCAGCAGTGGCGCCATCAGGAGATCCAGGTATTCCTGTACCGGCTGATGCTGACCTTGCCTTTGCTGATGATCGCCGCCTGGTTGTTCGCCAAAAAGCGCAAAACGGCCTATTGGCCGTTTGTCTGGGGCTTCATCCTGTTCGCGCTGTTCGCCTTTTTCGTCGAGCTGGTGCCTTATCTGCCCAGTTACGGCGGCTACGTGCGCTATCTGGTGGGGATCGTGTTGACCGTGGTGATCGGGCGTCAGGCCATCATCGCCTTGAATGCGTATCTGGAGAAGCAGAAGCTGGCCGAGCAATTGCCGGATGCGCAGCGCCGCGTGGAGCTGAGTTACGACATCGCCCTGGCACGGCTGGCCAAACAGCTGTGTCCTGGTTGTGAGCGTCAGGTGGATCTGAAAGACGCCAGCATCGACTTTTGTCCGCATTGCGGCATTGGCCTGCATGATCATTGCACACAGTGCCAGGCGCGTAAAAGCGCCTTTGCCAAGTTCTGCCACCGCTGCGGCTGTGCGGCGCCTCAAGCCAGCGCGTCATAAGCACTGACGCCGCTTGACGTTGAACGCAAAATTAACCCGCAGAGTTCATAGTGTGAACGCGCAGAGTTACTCATAGCAAAACGGGGTGCCGCATTGCAGCCCCCCGTTTTTGTCAGCAGCGTCCGTTTATTTCAGTTTGGCCAGCTGCGCCTGCAACTTTTCCAGCGTGGTGCTGAACTCGGCCAGGCGCGCCTTCTCCTGTTCCACCACTGCTGCTGGAGCACGTGCGACAAAGCCTTCGTTGCCCAGTTTGGCCTGCGCTTTTGCGATCTCGCCTTGCAGCCGCACCACTTCCTTGCCCAGGCGTTCCTTCTCTGCGGCCACGTCGATCTCGATCTTGAGCATGAGCTTGAAATCGCCCGCCAGCGCTACCGGCGCATCGGCTTCCGGCAGGTCAGCCAGGATCTCTACCTCGGCCAGCTTGGCCAGTGCCTTGATGTAAGGCGCATAGTGGCTAAGCTGTGCTGCATCGCCAGCGGCGATCAGCGGCACGCGTTGTGCGGGGGAAACGCCCATCTCGCCACGCAGGCTGCGGCAGGCATCGACCGCGGCTTTGAGCGTGGCCACCCAGGCTTCGGCCTGCGTGTCGATCTTGCCGGGCTGGCTGACCGGGTAGGCTTGCAGCATGATGCTGGGGCCTGGGCTATGGAGGTCGCGGCCACTCAGCGGGCCTACGGTCTGCCAGATCTCTTCGGTGATGAACGGCATGATGGGATGCGCCAGACGCAGCATGGTCTCCAGCACGCGCAGCAGGGTGCGGCGTGTGGCACGTTGCTGTGCTGCGCTGCCCTGTTGCAGCTGCACTTTGGCCAGCTCCAGATACCAGTCGCAATACTGGTCCCACACGAATTCGTAGATGGCTTTGGCGGCCAGGTCGAAGCGGTACTCGCTGAACGCACGTTCCACCTCGGCTTCAGTGCGCTGCAGCTGGCTGACGATCCAGCGGTCGGCCTGCGAGAACTCCAGATAGCCATCACGGCATTCTTCCAGACCGTTGTCTTGCGGCGAGCCGTCTTCATTCACACAGTTCATCAGCACGAAGCGCGTGGCGTTCCACAGCTTGTTGCAGAAATTGCGGTAGCCTTCGCAGCGCTGCAGGTCGAACTTGATGTCGCGGCCGGGGCTGGCCAGCGAGGCGAAGGTGAAGCGCAGCGCGTCGGTGCCGAACGCCGGGATGCCTTCCGGGAATTCCTTGCGCGTGCGCTTTTCGATCTGCTCCGCCTGCTTGGGGTTCATGAGGCCGGTGGTGCGCTTCTTGATCAGCGCATCCAGCGCGATGCCGTCGATCAGATCGATCGGGTCCAGCACATTGCCCTTGGATTTGCTCATCTTCTGGCCTTCCGCATCGCGGATAAGGCCGTGCACATACACATGCTTGAACGGGATCTTGCCGGTCAGGTGCTTGGTCATCATGACCATGCGCGCCACCCAGAAGAAGATGATGTCGAAGCCGGTGACCAGCACGGAGGAAGGCAGATACTGTTGCAGCATCTGGTTATGGGCATCCGTGGCCGCGTCGCCGGTCCAGTCCAGCGTGGAGAACGGCCATAACGCCGAGGAGAACCATGTGTCCAGTACATCGTTGTCGCGTGTAAGGGCACCGGTATAGCCATCCTTGGCAGCCAACGCCTTCGCTTCAGCCTCGTCGTGCGCCACGTACACCTTGCCATCCTCGCTATACCAGGCCGGGATCTGGTGACCCCACCACAGTTGACGCGAGATACACCAATCCTGGATGTTATTGAGCCACTGGTTGTAGGTATTGACCCAGTTTTCCGGCACGAACTGGATCTCGCCATTAGCAACCACCTCCAGCGCTTTTTCGGTGATGCTCTTGCCATCCGCGCCTGGCTTGCTCATGGCCACGAACCACTGGTCGGTGAGCATGGGTTCGATGACCACACCGGTACGGTCGCCACGTGGCACCTTGAGTTTGTGTTTCTCGGTCTTTTCCAGCGCGTCAATCGCTTCTAGGTCAGCCACCACCTGCTTGCGTGCCGCGAAACGTTCTATACCCTGATATGGGGCTGGTGCGGCTTCGTTGATGTGTCCGTCCAGCGTCAGGATGCTGATCATGGACAGGCCATGGCGATGCCCAACGGCATAGTCGTTGAAATCATGCGCAGGCGTGACCTTGACCACGCCGGTACCGAATTCGCGGTCTACATAATCATCCGCGATGACCGGGATGCTACGACTGCACAATGGCAGCTGCACGGATTTGCCTATCAGGTGCTGATAACGCTCATCTTCAGGATGCACCATCACGGCCACATCGCCCAGCATGGTTTCCGGGCGGGTAGTGGCCACGGTCAGGTGCGTCAGGCCCTTGACCGTGTCGGCCTCGACCAGCGGGTAATTGATGTGCCACAGATGGCCGTCTTCTTCCTCCTGCAACACTTCCAGGTCAGAGACCGCCGTGCCCAGCTTCACGTCCCAGTTCACCAGGCGTTTGCCAGGGTAGATCAGGCCTTCGTTGTACAGGCGCACGAAACTGTCGGTGACCACCTTGTTGAGGCCGGCGTCCATGGTGAAGCGCTCGCGGCTCCAGTCCGGCGAGGTGCCCAGACGGCGCATCTGCTGGGTGATGGTGCCGCCGGAGTATTCCTTCCATTCCCAGACTTTCTCCAGGAATTTCTCGCGTCCCAGTTCATGGCGGCTGATGCCCTGCGCATCAAGCTGGCGTTCCACCACGATCTGCGTGGCGATACCCGCATGGTCGGTACCCGGTTGCCACAAGGTGTTGGCACCGCGCATGCGGTGATAGCGCGTCAGCGTGTCCATCAGGGTCTGGTTGAAGCCGTGGCCCATGTGCAGCGTGCCAGTCACATTAGGTGGTGGTAGCAGGATGCAGAAGTTGTCCTGCTTGCTACTGTCAGCGCCTGCGGCGTAGTAGCCGCGGCTTTCCCAGAACTGGTACCAGCGGCTTTCTATCTCTTTGGGTTCAAAGGATTTTGCCAGTGACTGCGCGGCAGGATGAGTGGGGGTGTTTGGTGTCGTCATAAGGACGCGATTTTAGCACAGCCACCCGGCCTGTCGGCAGCCTGGGCAGCCAGCGCATCGCGGGTCAGGGCTTGCGATAGTGGCTGTCGCCAAGCAGTTGCGGGCCGACTTTTTGCCAGTAACGCGAGAAGCGTTTCAAGTCGCTGGCACGTAGTTGCACCTCCGCGATCGGCTCTTCTGCCACCCAGTGCACTGCGAATTTCGCCAGCAAGCGCTGCAGATCGCGGTTCGGTGAGGCTTGCGTGACGATGCCACCTATATCCAGTGCGCTCAACACGGCGCGTGTATCGCCCACCCACACGCTCACCTGTTCCATCTCGCTCAGACAATCCGCCATGAATTGCAGCCGGTGCAGCGCCCAGTGTCCATGCAATGCCGGGTCGAAGATGAACACGGCGTGTTCCGCCTCGGCCAGCAGCGGATGCAAGGGGGACAGCATCTCGTCGTGCACCAGCACCGTGGTCTTGCTGCCAGCAGGTGCGCTCATGCCAGGCAGCGCCTTCACGGCATACTGGCGTGCTGGTGCGTGTGACGGGCCGAACAGACGCTGGTTGAGCGCCTCGTAACTGGCATCGAACGGGCATTGGGCGGTGCAATCCTGGCAATAGCGGCCAGCGCTATATTTTTCCAGGTTCTCTTTGTTGAAGTAGTAGGGTTTGGCGCCGAAGGTGGAGGCCACCCATTGCCAGGACAGGCTGTTGGAGGCGATGTCGCCGTCCAGCAGCTGCGCTTCGTACCAGTCCGCTGCCGCCCGCCAGTCCACCTTGCGCCAGTGCAGCAGGTAGGCCGCGAACCACATGCGGGCATGGTTATGCACATAGCCGTCGTTGACGAGGTCGCTGATGAAAGCGTCCATGCATGGCAAGCCGGTCTCGCCCGCCAGCACATCCGCGGGGATTGGCGCGCGGCCCACCGCCACTTTGGGTGACTCCATATCGGAGCGTATGGTGTCGCCCTGCATGGTCCACACCTGCCGCCAGTAGTCACGCCAGGCGAATTCGAACAACAGTTTCTCGGCGCGTGTGCCGTGCTTGAGTTTGACCGCCTTGATGGCCTCGTTCAGGGTGATGCAGCCATGGCGCAGGTAAGGGGACAGGCGTGTCACCGCGCCATCCAGGAAATTGCGGCTACGCCCGTAGGCGATACCATCCACGGTGGCCAGCGTGCTGAGCGCAGCAAGCCGCCCCCCACGCCAGTGGTCTGCCAGGTCCGGGCCGGTGGCGTCCGGAAAGGTCTGGCGTATCAAGGTCAGTCGTTCCTGGTGGTCATGAGGGAGTGTGAGTGGTGTGGCCATGATTCAGAACAGGTCCAGTTGATGATGGTTGGTTTTGCGTCCACGGCGTGCGGCGACCTCTTTGCCTTGCGCGTCCCGTGCGCTGCCCGGCATGCCTTTGCGCGAGGCATGCTTGTGTACCACCTCGCGCGCTTGCTGGCGTGCTTCCAGTTGCTGGCGTACCGCCAAAATGCGTGCGCGGGCCTCGCGGGTGGCGGTTTCCACATCCAGCAGCGGGGCCGGGTAGTCGCGGCCGATCACGCAGCCCGTGCGTAATTGCAGCGCCGCTGGCATATGCCAGGGTTCAAAGATCCAGCTATCCGGCACCTGGCGCAGCGCAGGCAGCCAGTGGCGCACGAACGCGCCGCTGGGGTCCTGGTCATGGGCCTGCTTGATGGGGTTGTAGATGCGCAAGGCGTTGATGCCCGTGGTACCGGACTGCATCTGTACCTGTGGCCAATGGATGCCCGGTTCGTAGTCGGTGAATTCGCGTGCCAGATGCAGGCCTGGGATGCGCCAGTGCAGCCAGTACAGGTAAGACGCGCTGCTCATCAGCATGGCGCGCATGCGGAAGTTGATCCAGCCGGTCTGGCGCAGCATGGCCATGCAGGCATCCACCAGTGGCCAGCCGGTCTCGCCGCGCGTCCAGGCGCGCAGGCGTTGCTGCTGCTCCATGCTGCTGGGTTCGGCTGCGCGCAGGGTGTCATGAGCACGGTGCAGATTGTGGAATTCCAGCGCTGGTTCCGATTCCAGCTTCTGCATGAAATGACAATGCCAGTGCAGACGGCTTTCGAATGCGGTCAGCCCGGCAGACAGGCCTCTGGGTGCGGCCGAGTCCTGCAGTTTCAGGGCGATGCGGCGCTGGCGTGTAGCTTGTACCAGTTCGCGCATGCTCAGCGTGCCCCAGGCCAGATAAGGGGATAAGCGTGAACAGGCGCTGCTTGCGGTCAGCGGGCTGGACATGCAAGGCCGGTAACGCGCAGCGCGGCCGTCGAGAAAATCCTCCAGCAGTGCGATGGCAGGCTGACGGCCTCCGGTCTGGCGGCGCGGTTTATCGGTGCCTGCAGCCTGTGGTCGTGGTACGGTGTTGTGCAGCAGGCTGGCCGGGATCACAGCAGCGCATACCTGCGTGGGCAGCTGGTATTGTGCGGCACGCATGCGCTGCTCCCACAGGCCGTTCCAGCGGTTGCGGTCAGCCAGGCGGCGCACCACGCCATGCTGAGGGTATTCATTCCAGTGCGTGCCATGCGTGCGACACCAGGTAGCCACCGCTTTGTCCACGCTAAATGTGGCATCGTTGCCGGTCTCCTCATGGCTCCACAGTCCAGCGATCTGCACATGACGGCGCAACTGCTGCAAGGCATCCACCATGCCGCGCGGCCACACCAGCAGGGGCAGCCCGAGCTGGGCGAGATCACCGCGCAGTGCATTCAGGCATTCCTCGGCGAACTGCGCATGTTGTTGTGCATAATCCGCGCCAGCCAGCACACTGGGTTCCCAGGCGAACAGGGCGAGTACCGGACCGGCACGGCAGGCTTCGGCAAGTGGCGCGTGGTCGTGGATGCGCAGATCACGCTTGAACCAGACGATGTGGATGGGGGAGGACATACCCCGCTTTGAGCATGCGTCCATGCGGCGGTTCCATTTCGAAAAAATCTGCTAGCATGACAGCAGTGAACCGCTTGTTTTGAATCTGGACCTGAAACGTATTGCAAGCCTGGGAGACTGAATTGGAACCGATCTGGAGCTGGGGGGTGCTGGGCCTGGTGTTGTTGGCGCTTGAAATGGCCACCGGCACCTTGTACATCCTGTGGTTTGGTATTGCCGCCCTGTGCCTGAGTGGGGCGATGTGGGCCTTGCCCGGTCTGCCTTTGTCTGCCCAGCTGTTCATGTTTGCGGCACTGTCCATAGGCTCGCTGGCGATCTGGAAGCTCAATTACAAGAAGTCTGCCGCAGGGGATCTGCGTGTGGGGCAATCGCGTGGGGACGAGGTAGGCCGTACCGGCATCATCATCGAGGCGGTCAGCCCGCGTCAGGCTGGAAGTATCCAGTTCGCTCAGGGCGTGATGGGGAGCCGTGTATGGGCCGCCATCGCGGACCAGCCGCTCGCGGTGGGGACGGAAGCCGAGATCGTCGCGGTAGAAGGTAACACCTTGCGCGTGCGCGCGACTGGCCATTGAACATGCCTGCCACAGGCAGCGCTCATTAAGGAACCATCATGACCGAATTCATGTTTGTACTGCTGATCCCCGTGTTCATCCTGATCTGGAAGGGCATACGCATCGTGCCGCAGGGTGAGGAGTGGGTGGTGGAACGGCTGGGCAAATTCAGCGCCGTGATCACGCCCGGCCTGCACGTGATCAATCCGGTGTTCAGCAAGGTGAGCTACAAAGTCACCACCAAGGACATCATCCTGGAGATCCCGCAGCAGGAAGTCATCACCAAGGACAACGCGGTGATCCTGGCCAATGCCGTGGCCTTCATCAAGGTGACCAATATCGAGCGCGCAGTGTATGGCATCGATAATTTCGCGGAAGCCATGCGCAACATGGTGCAGACCAGCCTGCGTTCCATCATCGGTGGCATGGACCTGAATCAGGCGCTGACCTCGCGTGACCGTATCAAGGCCGAGCTGAAAGCCTCCATTGCGGACGAGGCCGCGGACTGGGGCCTGACGGTGAAATCGGTCGAGATCCAGGACATCAAACCCTCACCCAATATGCAGCAGGCCATGGAGATGCAGGCCTCGGCAGAGCGTGAGCGCGTGGCGCTGGTGACGCGTTCCGAAGGCGAGAAGCAGGCCATCATCCTGAATGCAGAAGCGCGTCTGGAAGCGGCGCGTAAAGACGCTGAAGCACAGAAAGTAGCCGCTGAAGCTTCGGCGGAATCCATACGCCTCATCTCCAGCATGGTGCATGAGCATGCCAACTCGGCCACCTTCCTGCTCGGTGACCGCTATATCCAGGCCATGCAAAAGATTTCCGTTTCGGAAAACAGCAAGATCGTCGTGATGCCAGGCGATATCATCAACGCCGTCAAAGCCTTGACTGGCGGCAAATAACAGGAGAACTGCATGTCCTCATTGCTCGGTTTACTGATTCTGATCGCCGATATCTACGCGATCATCAAAATCGCTCAAAGCTCGGCGGAAACCTTACCCAAGATCCTGTGGATCCTGGGCGTGATCTTCTTCCCTGTGCTTGGCCTCATCGTCTGGTATCTGGCTGGCCCTGGCGGCAAGAACTAAGGGTGCGCTCTTAATTCAGAACGCGCTCATTTATCCAGAAAGCGGTTCAGGTCCTGCATCGTCTGCATGATGATGGGCCTGGACCGTTGCGTTAATGCACGTTGTTGTTGCATGCTGAGTGCGTGGTCATCACTGCCCGTGGCGTAGTTGCCCGTGGTGCCAGTGACGTTCATCACCATTTTCGCGTTGGCATCCACATAGGCGATGCGATTCCAGTCGGAAACATAGGTGTACTGACGATCCGCTTTCAGCAGGTTCTGCCCCAGCGCGTAATCCGCAACCGGGTTGTTGACACCCAGCAAAGGCATCAGGGTCGGCACGATGTCCATATGACTGGTCATGTGCTCATGCGTCTGGCCTTTTTTGCCGGGCAGATACACCAGCAGCGGTGTGCGTATCTGTTCATCGACAAACGTGGAGTTGTGGCCCCAGAAGCCATGTTCCATGAATTCTTCTCCATGATCGCCAACCACCACGACGATGGTGGTTTCCAGTAAGCCCTTCTGCTCAAGATGCTCGAATACCCGTGCAAACTGGCTATCCAGGTGGTGCACTGCATTGACATAACGGTTCTTGATCAGGCCCATGTCCGCACGCAGCTCTTTGCGGCTCAGCGTCGCATAATTGATGTCATCGCGGTAGGGTTTGCGGATGGCGCTTTCAGGCGGGAAGTAATAGCGCGCGTGCGGTGATTCAAAAAACATGAACGAGAAGAACGGACGCTGCGGGTCACGCTGGTCAATGAACTCCAGCATGTCGGTCACATTTTGTCTGTCATTCTGCCAGCCCGCCAAACCCGAGTAGCCATTCGCTTTTAGCTGCGAGGCCGGTACCTTGCTGAACAATGCGCGATCAAACTCGGGGTAGCTGAAGTCGGCGCTGGTGAAAAGCCGCATCTGATAGTGTTGCTGTTGCAGCACATCCAGCAGCGCGGCACTGCGCTGATCTTCCTTGAACGGGAACCAGTAATTGCCGGGCAGGCCTGTAAACATGGAAAACACCCCCATGCGTGTACCGTTGCCACCGCTGAAGTGGTGGTTGAAGCGCTGTGCTTTGCTGGCAAATGTGGAAGTGGCAGGCATGACCTGCGGATTCAGCATGTCAGCGCGCCAGGACTCCGAGGTCAGCCAGACGATGTTGTAAGCTTGGGCGGACATAGTCAGGCTCAGTGGCTGCTTGGGGTAATGCAGGCGGGAGCCCAGCTTGAGGTTGGGACTGCTGCTCAGCTCGTAGCCCATCTTTCTAAAGAAACTGCGTGCCGTTACCGGCTGAAAGAACGGCACACTTTCCATCAGCATATTCTGCTGTACACGGTTAAAGGCTTCCTGAGTCGCGTAAGCGCCATGCACCGTCAGGCTGGCTACGGCAAGGGCCAACAGCACAAACCGCTTTGATGGACGCCAAGTCAGCAGGCGTTTATGGGCTAGGGTATGGCGACATGCACTAAGGAATGGAGCGAGTTGAGTTGTCCCATTCAGCCTGTATATAGCCCACCACAACAGCGTATGCATGAGCACAAAGCCTACAGCGATCAGCGCGAACCCGATGTTGGAGGCTTCGCTTCCTCCTAGAGAACCAAGGCCGCCCGGGGTTATCAACAGGTTGACGATGAATCCGTTGATGAACATCCCATACAGCGCATGGATCTTGGCCTTAGCATGCAGCAGCAGGCTGGTCAGCGTGGTAGCGAGTATTGCGACTGCTGCTGTCAGCGAGGCGCAGGAACGCCTTGAGCAATATCGTCCCAGCATTGCTGCCAGGCTGATGATCAATGCTGCTGGCAGCATGAAATAGGCGCCATAGCAAAGCCAGGTCATCAGCAACAGGATCAAGCTGCTCATGCCCTGCGTGGCGGCGGCGGAAAACTGGATTGAATCCCCGATAATGAAAAGGACAAGCAGATAGCTGATAAAGCAGTACTGCTGCAACACCGATGAACGCTGTGTTGTTGTGTGGATAGACTGCATGCCATGCCCCATGATGAAAACACTCATCATGCGCAATGGCTATGCCAGCCCCGTCCATGGGCGGGGCAAGTTGGTTTTGTAGCGCTTTAATTAAAAAATAGTGTTTAAATTCAGATTCTTGATGATTTTTTACGGCCTGGTTCGATGCGGCAGGATGCGCCGTGGCATTAGCGCAAGAATTGCAGGATCCGGCCTGCTGTTTGCGTCGGCCATACCAAAAATGCGTGTTTCAGCCCAATGCGTAAGACCGTAGTGACCTGGTTTTGGACGTGATTATGTTGTTTCGCGGCAGGCACACACCGGGCAATCCGCATCCCGATGCAGGCGTATCGTGCGCCAATCCATCTGTAACACATCCAGCAGCAACAAGCGGCCTTGCAGGCTATCTCCCACGCCCAGCAGCAGTTTCATGGCCTCAGCCGCCTGGGTCGTCCCTATCATGCCCACCAGCGGGGCAAAGACGCCGTTCTCCGCACAGCGCATGCCTTCTTCGTTGCCCATGTCCGGAAACAGGCAGTGGTAGCAGGGGCTTTCGGCGTTGCGCATGTCGAATACGCTGACCTGGCCTTCAAAATTGATGGCGGCGCCGGAGACCAGCGGTTTGCGCGCCGTGACGCAGGCGCGGTTCAGGGCATAGCGTGTCTTGAAATTATCGCTGCAGTCGATCACCACATCCGCGGCTGCCACCAGTGTGGCGAGCGCCGCTTCTGGCGAGCGCTCACGGATCACGTTCACTTGTACTTCCGGGTTGATCGCCTGCAAGGTGCCGCGTGCCGATTCGGCCTTGTTGATGCCCACACTGGCGCTACTGTGCACGATCTGCCGTTGCAGATTGGTGAGGTCCACCACGTCGTCATCACAGATGGTCAGTGTGCCCACCCCCCCAGCCGCCAGATACAGTGCGACAGGCGAGCCCAGGCCGCCTGCACCCAGGATGAGTGCATGGCTGTTGACCAGTTGCTGCTGGCCTTCATAGCCGATCTGCGGCAGCAGGATGTGGCGGCTGTAACGCAGTAATTGTTGATCGTTCATGGTTCAAGGCAACTGACCAGCGGCCAGCACACGACTCAGGTAAAGATGAGGGGATAACCATACCAGCAGATCGTCAAACTCACCACCAGGCTGGTCCGGATTATCACTGGCTACACGGTATATATAGACCCTGCCGTCACCATCGCTGTTGACTGCTTCGTCGCTATTGCTGGTGCTGCTGTCGGCGACCTTGCTGCCATCGGCGTTCCAGGCGCCGCCCGCCCGTGCACCATGTGAAACCACCACCGCCGGGATGTTGTTGCTGTTGCTGAGGTTGACCAGAGTGCCCGACGGGTTGCGGGTGCGCAGGGTGATGTCGCGGTTGGCCAGGCTGCCGATATGGATGCGGTTGGCCGCATCGGCATAAGCGGCGGTGACACTGTAGCCCAGGCGATGCTGCCAGCTGTCCAGTCCGGATATGCCTAATGCAGACCAGGGCAGCAGGCCTATCCGCTTGTTGCAGCCTAGCGTGCCCGGATCACGATCCTCGCTGCCATCCAGGGCGGAAATCGCGGGACAGGGCAGGTGGCCGTGACTGATGGCATAACCGATCAGGGCGTCGTGAGCCTCGCTGAGTTGCTGCCGTGTTTGCCGCTGGTGGGCCTGGTCCCGCATCGCGCTAAGCGGTGTGCTCATACTGCCTAACAACAAACCGACCATGGCCAGCACCATGGCCATTTCCACCAGCGAGAAGCCTTCTTGTACTGCGTGCTGCGGTTTGTGTGTACAAGTGCTCATCAGGGCAGGCTGCTGACCAGGTCATTGAAGTCACTAGCCGACAAACGTCGGCGCTCGAAGTGCTGATCTGGCAGGGCATTCTCACCTTCCAGATAAGCATCCAGAGACAGCATGGAAGTACGTGACTGGTTGAGCAGTGCAGGCCCTGCTGCGATCACCACCGCCATCTTGTTGTCTTGCGGCAGCCGCGACGCATTGCTTAAGTTGAGCAGGCCACCGCTGCCGCTACAGTCGGGACTGGTGGCGCCACAGGCTGGCGCACGTGCGTAATAGATCTGGTTGCGCCAGCCATTCTGCTGGAACCAGTTGTTGACGCTGCTACCACGCAGCAGTGAGTTGCTATCCCAGGCCGGTGATAGCCCGTGGGCGGCGATGCGCCCCTGGTCCGTGACAGCCAGACACAGACCGGCAGCCAGGCTGCCGGTACCTGTGCAACTGCTGTCATTGAAGGCCGCAGCATCGGGCAGGTAGCGCACACCGCCAGTACCCAGGCAGCTTGAAGCCACATGATCGCTATTGCCCATGCCGCAGAAGTAATCCAGCAAGGCGCGGGAGACCTCCATGGCGACGCGTTGTTGCATGCGCTGCTGGATCTGCGGCTGGGTGATGAGCGCCAGCGCATCGTTGAAATGAGAGGACGGTTCGGCCATCACGAAGCCGTCATTGCTGCCGTCCACGAAGCTGGCATTGTCATCGTGGCGATTGCTGTCCAGGTAGTGGCTGGGGTCGTTGCTGTGCAGGCTGTCACGTTGTTGCTGCAAGCCATCCATACGTTGCAGTGCTGCGCCTGGTGCCAGGATCACTGCCACCAGCCCTTGAGCAAGGTTCGCGTCATACAAACGGTAACCGTGCTGCTGGTACAGCGTGATGGTGCCTGCCGTATCCGCGTTGAGCGGAAAGGCGCGTGTGCTGTTCTTGTAGCGATTGGAAACCGCATACCATAGCCGCTCACCGCTGCCATCGCGCAGGTCGTCCAGGCCCAGTGTGCGCCAGGGCAGGCGCCCCAGCCGTCTGGACTGCTGACTACCAGCCGCATTGCCACAACTGAGTTCGGCGATTCCGTCATCGTCCAGGTCCGGGCAGGGCAGGTCGCCCGGCCGCGGACAATTGCCGGTACAACTGCCGGGGCTGAGGTCAACCGCATAGCTGAGCAAAGCCTGCTGTGCCGCTGCGAGCGCGCTGCGTGTCTTGTGCTGCTGGTATAGCCGCGCCTGCTGTACGCTTTGCGCCAGCAGGCTGCTGCCTGCCAGCAGCGAGGTCAGCATGAGCAGCGCCATCAATACCGCGCCGTTTTGCCGCATGGGGCTGCTGCAAGCCCACATCACATGATTTGATGTGCTGGTCATGGCGACGCAGGGGGTACGAGGGCAGCGGGCAGGGGAACGGCGGGGCCACCCACGCTGAGGCGCAGGCTGTGGGCATGGCCGGGTGGTCGTAGTTCCACGATGGCTTGAAAGCCGGGCTCCGGTTTTTTTGCTGGCTGCCTGTCCACATGCTTGTCCGGACGCTGCCAGGAAGCCGGATTATGGGCTTGAACGAACCGCATAGCCCAGCCCTTGCCTGGCTCGACCGGCGTCATGGTCTGGTTGATCCAGAGGGTGGCAGCGCCTGTGTTTGCCCAGCCTGTGTTTGAACCGTCTAGCTTTGAAGAGTCTAGCTTTGAAGAGTCTAGCTTTGAAGAGTCCAGGCTTGAAAAGCCAGGCTTTGAAGAGCTTGCGCCGTCAGAGCCTGAACTGATCGCCTGCACATAACCTTGTAAGGTCCAAAGCGGGCTAGACGGTGCCATGTCTACCAGTGAGGGCACAGCCAGCGCGCGGTCTATCTCCAGAGCACTCGTTTGCGCTGCCTCGCTTGCTGCAGGCTTGCTGCGCTGCAGGTCCAGGCGGACACGCTGCGCACTATCGGTGAAGAGTCGACCCAGATCGTCACTGCAGGCAGGCGATATCCAGCTCAACATCGTCATGCCAGTGATGCGGACTATCGCGTGCACCAGCATGCCCCAAGGCGGCGAGGTAGGCTTGTTCATGTCGTGGACTTCATTTTCAACAAGGCCCGCCATTCCAGCTCGCAGCTCACCTGCAGGCCTGGTGCGGATGAAGCAGGTGTCATGCTGCAACTCAAGATGCGCAACCGTGCGCCATGCTGCGACTGCAAAGCCTGCAGCACATTGACCAGATCACCCTCATGCCAAATCTGCATGTGCAGTGAAAGCAAGCTGGTTTGCAGATGCAACACGTGTTGATCACCACCGTGCTGACTGCCCAAAGGCAGCGCGTGCGGCGTGGGCTTGATGCTGAGGCGGAGTTGTTCGAGTTGCAGCGCTTGCGCCTGCGCTGCCAGCTGCTGGCTAAGCGCTGAGCTCAGCTGGGTAAGGTCGCTATTGAACCAGCCCTCAGATTGCAATCGCTGCAGTGCCGCCTGGTCCAGTTGCTGTTGCAGCTGTTGTTGATGTTCGCGCGCTTGTTGAACTGCCAGTGCCTGTTGCTGCTGTTGTTGCGTCTGCAGGGTATGCACTGCCAGCGCATGCGCGTGACTGGCATAAGCGGCCAGCGCCAGGGCGCTGCATAGCGAGGCTGCACTGATGCTGAGGGATAGCCACAGTGCCTGCAGGTATTGCCGCATGGTCTGAAAGTCCAGGCTGGTGTTCATGGCGGAGCGCTAATAAAAGACAGCTTATGCAGGTGAGCTCATGTAGGTGAGCCCCCGGCAAACAGTCTTACACGTAGCTCGAACGAGGACGGCTTGGCGGCCTGCCGGGGCTGGATCAGTATTTCCTTGCCATTGCCGCCTGTGCTGAGCAGTTCGATCTGTGTGAACGCCGGGTCAGCGTTGAACCTGTTTAGCAGCGTCTCCAGCTCACTGCTTTGCAGCTGCAAGTGCAAGCGCAATTCGGTCAGCGCTGCCTGCTCGCCAGCGCCAGTCCCTGAACCTGGCCTTGAAGCAGCCTGTGTATCATGCAATTCGATCAGCTGTGTGCTCCGATCGGGCTGCAGGCTATGCCAATGCAGTTGCATCAAGCTGACTTGCGGCAAGGCTTCCAGCACCAGGCCCACATGCTGAAGGATCTGAGCTGCGCCAGGCTGCGGCTGATGCAGTGCTTGTTCCAGTTGCGTCATGGGCGTGGTGTTAGCGGGCGCTGGGCTGGCGTTGGTCGTGCGGCTGTCCAGTGCAGCCAAGCGCGCTGCTGGTCGCTCACTCAGCCGCTTTGCTTCCAGCAAGGTGGGCGTTGCATAGAGGGTGGCTGTCAACAGGCTGCAGGCCGAGAGCATGCCCAGGCTGCAGCGCCAGCGGTATAAATGCAGTGCCAGCTGGCGACGGGCCGGGATCAGGTTGGGCAAGCGGCCAAGCTTGCCTGAGCTGCACAGCAGCAAGGGGTAAGCCGCCCATGCGTTTTCCAGAATGTGCTGGTGCGGGATCAGTTGCGCGGGATCAGCACGTCGCCAGGTCTCCGGGTCGTGATCTGTGGCAGGCAGCGCTGGCCAGTGCAGATACACACTGTCCACCAGCACCACCGTCAACGGCTTGTCGCTCTGTATCCAGCCCTGCTGTTGCAGATGCTTGCGCAGGCGCTGGGTTTCCTCCACACAACTGGCGAGGCAGGCGGCTGGGTCTTGCTGACTGGGCAATAGCCGGCAGGCGATGACCTCCCCATGACGGATAAAGGTCTGGCGCAGTTGTTGCGGCAACACTTCGTAACATACGGTCTGTACGATCGGCAGGCTCAGTCTGGTGAGTAACCGGGTTAGCAGACTGGGGGCCGCGATCAGGTGGGCGAGGCGGTACTGCAGTCGATCTAGCAGATCCAGACAGGACTGCAGACGGCTGGAGGGGGTCAATGCCATCAGCAGGCCGTTGTGTTCAGCGTTGTTCCCGGTTGGGTCGCCTGCCACCGCCGTATGCTTTGAATGCAGGCCCAACTGACTCAACCGTTGTGCGCAACGTAGTTCGGCGTCCGGGTAGGCCAGCGCCAGCCGCCTTTGCAGCAGCTGGGTCAGGGCGCGTCCGCGGCAAGGGGGTATGGATTCCAGACGCAATTCCAGCGAGCCATCCATGGCGATCAGTGTGAGACGGTCACGGCGATAGCGCTGCAGATAAGCCTGCAGCCCGGCTGCATCGTCTGCTGCAAACTGCTGGTAATCGCTTGCACGGCCAAATCGGTAGCGGGCCAGGCTGATATGGTGCTGAGCGATGCATAAGCCAATGTGGCTGACGTTGAGCCCGCTGAAGCTGATCTGGCTGAAGCTGATCTTATTGAACATGGTGGCTGCTCAGAGTGGCAGATGCCCGAGGCTGTCATACACCGGGCTCAGCACGGCGAACATGATGCCTGCCAGCAATAGCCCCAGTATCACCGTGAGTAGCGGTTCCACCAGCCTTAGCAGAGTGTCCACCGCATCATTCACTTCGCGTTCATAGAAGCGGCTGACGTTCAGCAAGGCGCGGTCCAGTGCCCCGGTCTGTTCGCCCACACGCACCATGCGCACCACCAGCGCGGGCATGCTGCCCGTGCGCTGGAAACTCTCTGCCAGGCCAGTGCCTGCATGGATATGCTGTTCAATGTGATGTAGTGCCAAAGCAAGTGAGCGGTTACTGACCAGCGCCCTGCACAGCGCCAGTATCTGCAGCACCGGGATGCCAGCCTGATACATCAGGCTGAAGTTGCGCGCATAGCGTGCCATCTGCATCTTCTTTAACAGCTCGCCGCATACTGGCAAGCGTAAGGTCAGGCGGTCCCAGTACAGCGCCGCACCGGGGTGGCGGCGCAACATCACAGGGGTCACGAAGGTCAGCCCGGCCAGCACGCTCAATATCCAGGGCCAATAGGCACGCATCAGGTCGGCACTGGCGATCAGTATGCGGGTCTGCAATGGCAGCTCCTGTCCCAGGCTGCTGAGGAAGCTGGCCATCTGCGGCACCATATAATTCAGCAGGAATATCACCACCGCCAGCACCACAACAAGCACGAAGGCTGGGTAGGCAAGCAAGTGCTTGCCCTGCGAACGCAGCGCCTGTTCCCAGCTCAGGCTGCTAGCCAGCTGTTGCAGGATCAGCGTCAGCTGGCCGCTATGCTCACCGGCTGCGACCAGGTTGATGAACACCGGTCCAAAGATGCCCGGATAGGCGTGCATGGCTTGCGATAGCGACTGACCGGACTCGATCTGCTGGATCAGTGCCGCCAGCAACAGCTGCAGGCCGCCAGGCTCACAAGCAGCACGGATGTCGTCCAGCGCTTGCAGCATGGGCACGCCAGCGCTGAGCAGTTGTTCGAGCTGGATGCAGAAGGTGAGCAGCTCACGCTGGTTCACGCGTATTGTGCTGGAAGCCCGCTTGCGGCTGACGCGAAAGCTCACCAGCTCCAGGCCTTGCTGGTGCAAGCGCAGTGTCAGTTCCCGGTCGTGACTGGCGTGCAACTGCCCGCGGCAGAGTCGCCCCTCACGGTCGATGGCGCGGTAGTGAAAACTCAGCATCATCATGCCCTTGTGCTTTGGCGGCTAGTCATCAGCTCTCGGGCTCCAGGTCGACCACGCGCATCACTTCCTGCAGGCTGCTGACGCCTTGCAGCACCTGTTGTCGGGCTGCACTGGCCAGGGTTTGCAGCCCATCGGTGCGGGCCTGTTGCTGCAAGGCATGCAAGCTGGCTTGTTGTTCGATCAGGCGGTCCAGTGCAGCGCTGACTTTCAGCACTTCCATGATGGCCAGCCTGCCGCGATAGCCAGTGTGCTGGCATTGCGTACAACCTACAGCACGGTACAGCAGCACGGGCTCATGCGGCGCGCTTCCCTGAAGTGTCTGTGGCGGCAAGGCCAGCAGGCGACAAGAGACGGTATCCGCTACATAGGCGCCACGGCAATGCAGACACAACTTCCTGATCAGGCGCTGTGCCACGATGCCGATGAGGTTGCCAGCCAACAAGGCAGGCCGTAGCCCCAGGTCTTGCAGGCGCGCGAATGCGCCCAGCGCAGAGTTGCTATGCAGCGTGGAATAGACTTGATGGCCGGTCATGGCGGCACGCAGCGCCATCTGGGCGGTTTCGGCATCGCGCATCTCGCCCACCAGGATCACGTCTGGATCCTGTCGTAACAAAGAGCGTATGCCACTGGAGAAATCCAGTTTGGCGGCTTCGCTAAGCGAGGTCTGACGTAGCAGACTGACCGGGTATTCGACCGGATCTTCCAGCGTCATGATGTTGACCGAGATGCTGTTCTTGAGCGCTAACAGTGAATACAGCGTGCTGGTTTTGCCGCTGCCGGTAGGGCCGGTGAAGATCAGCATGCCTTCGGGTTTTTGCAGCATGGCTTGCAGTTGTTTCAAGGTGGCTTCGGGCAGGCCCATCGCGGCCAGAGACAGGATGGATTTTTCACGATCCAGCACCCGCAGCACCAGGTTTTCGCCATGGATGGTGGGGTGGCTGGCCACACGGAAATCGATGTTGCGCCCGCACAGCGTAAGGTGCAAATGACCATCCTGCGCAGCGCGGGTTTCAGCGATATCGAGGCCACTGATGACTTTGAGGCGGATCAGCAAGGCTGACCAGTAACGTTTGTGCAGACTGCGCACCTGCTGCAACACGCCGTCGATGCGGTAGCGCAGGCGCAGGTAGGCGGCTTCCGGTTCAAAGTGGATATCGGAAGCGCCTCGTTTTACCGCATCCAGCAGCAGTGCTTCGACCAGCTGGGCTACTGCTGGCACGGCCTGATCTTGGGAGTTCCCTTGTTCCATGGCGGCTAACAAAGGTTCCAGGCTCAGCGCGTAGCCGTAATGCTGATCCAGATATCGGCTGATCTGGCTGTGCGCGGCGAACCGGAGTTCCAGCTGACCGCCAGCAGGTAATTGCGCCTGCAGGCGGTCCAGCGTTGCCAGAGGCGGCATATCGCTGATGGCCAGGCTTAGCCGCGCCTGCGTGGCCTCATAGCGGATGCCCAGCACATGGTGCTGGCGCGACAAGGCAGGCGTGATCATCGCCAGCGCCTGGGGCTCCGGGCTGGTTTGGTCCAGGTCCACATATTCCACATGAAACTGTGCCGCCAGTTGCTGCGTCAGCAGGGCTTCACTGATGAAGCCAAGGCGCAGTAACTGCTCACCGAGGCGCAGGCGGCTGAGCGTCTGCTCCTGCAGGGCGATCTGCAACTGGTCGGGGCTGAGGTGCCCGGCTTGCAGTAGCTGTTGCCCCAGTGTCAAGGCGGCATCAAAAGGTCGCATGGAGCAGATCGTCCTCGTCAGTATCGGGGAAGGATGCGGGCTGCTGAGCAGTCAAAGCGGCTGGTGCGGGCTCACTCACCACCACGGGGCGCAGAAAGATCACCAGTTCCGATTTTTTCTGCAATTCGGCTTTGCCGGTGAACAGTTTTCCCAGCAAGGGCAGGCGGTGCAGGCCCGGCACCTGGTCACGGTTATCACGTTGTTCGTCCTGCATCAGCCCGCCCAGGATCGCCGTTTCACCGCTGCTCACATGCAACAGCGATTCCATCTCGCGTACCTGAATGATGGGGATGCTGGAGGCGATGCGGTTGCCGTTCACCACCAGGCTGGGGTTCGGGTCCTGCACATCCCGCACAAAGCGCGAGATGGTGGGGCGTACATTCAGCATCACCTGTTGCGTGCTGCTGATGTGGGGCGTCACGCTCATCACCACGCCGACCGGCACGGTATGCGGTGTGGTGGTGAACACGGTGTTGAGGTTGGTCTGGGTCTGGCTGGTTTGCGCCTCAATAGTGAAATACACCAGGTTATCCACCACCTTGAGCACCGCCGTCTGGTTGTTGAGTACCCGTAGCCTGGGGCTGGACAGCACGCGCGTGGTGCCGAACTGTTGCAACAGGGTGATGGCAGCGCTAAGGTTGGCCAGGATGCCGCTGCCGGTATAGGTGTAGCCAGCGCGGAATTGCGAATTGGGGCTGGGCGCGGAAGGGTCGGTGATGCCGGGACGCAAGGACTGGCGGATAAACAGGCCGTTATCCTCGCCGCCCTGTGCGATGCGGCTCCAGTCTATGCCGGCCTGAAAGGCATCGCGCAGCTCGACCTCCACGATGGATGCCTCGATCATCACCTGGCGTCTGGCGCTTTGCATGATGCGGTCCAGCAGGGCCGCCACTTTTTTGTGCTGCTTCTCAGTGGCAAGCACACTGAGGATGCCGGTTTCGGTGTTGGCGATCACATTCGTCCTGAGGGTTTTGCTGCCAGTGCTGTCTGCGACAGTTGGGCGCTGTTCCGCCGGGTTGCTGATGGTTGCTGCGCTTGGTGGCATGCCGGGGATGGCCGGTGCCGGTGCGCTAACAGGCGCTGATATACTGCGTTCAGCGACAAGTTCGCCCAGCAGCGACTGGACGTTGCGCAGCAGCGATTCCCAGAAATGATGTCTGGAACTGCTGGCCACCTGAGTACGTGAGCCATTGGCATTGCTGCTGGCAGGCAGGGTGCTGGTTCTGCCCGTGGCGCTGCCTGTGGTCGCGATCTCCGATGCGGCGCCAACTGACAGGCTGGTGTCGCGGCTGAGGTTGAGGTAGTCCACGGCGTAATGCCGCACCACTGGCCGGTCAGGGCGTATGCTCAGCACGTCCTCATCCAGGCGGTAGCTGATGTCGGATTGATTGGCTAGCCGCTGCAGGATACGGTGCAGCGGCTGATCCAGTGCATGCAGCGTGGCTTTGCCATCGATAGCCGGATCGATGTCCATATTGAGTTGATTGTCGCGTGCCAGTGCGAACAGGATCTCTTTGACCGGCACCTCGTGCACCACCACGCTGAAGTGCTGCTGCATGAAGGCGGGCATAGGCTTGACCGTGTCATGCAGGGTGGTTTCAGCGGCCGGGCTACTGGCTGTCTCAAGTGCAACCAGCGGTGCCGGGTTGGTGATGGGCTGAGGTGCAGCTGGAGACAGGCAGCTACATAAGCACAAGGCGCTTGTGACGATGCCAGCTTTGACCAGAACGCGCATGGAGGACGGCGCAATTTATGGCTGGTTTAGCAGGCAAACCAGCAGGCAGAGCGCGAGTAGACAAGCAGCGAGCAGGCCAGTCTGGGCAGGCTCTGCCGGGCGCCTGACGCGATGGCATTTTTACTGTGAGTCATGGTGCTCTCCTTGGCGGTCTTAAGCGCCCGCAACGTCATCACGGGTTAGAATGGATGCAGGCAGCGCTTCTGTCATGTCGTGCCAGTCTACGTGCATGCTCAAGCAAGCAATATTGCCTGCTCTGGTGCAGCAGCTCGCCGTGTGGCGGCGCACTGAGCGGTGCCTGGAATAAAGTGATTAACACCTTTCTACTGTAAGTGAGCCCTGATTGCGTATACCCGATATCCTTCCTTTGAATCAGACCGGTGAGCTTGCTCAAGCATTAGCGGCCAGTATCGACCACAAAACAAAACCTTTGGGGGCGCTGGGCCAGCTGGAAAAACTGGCCTTGCAGATCGGCCTGGTGCAGCAAAGCTGCACGCCCGGATTGCAGCGTCCAGTGATGCTGGTGTTCGCGGCAGACCATGGCATCGCCGAAACCGGGGTGAGCCCGTTCCCGCAGGCGGTGACGCAGCAGATGGTGCTGAACTTCCTGGCTGGCGGTGCCGCCATCAATGTGTTCGCGCGCCAGGCGGGCATGCAGTTGCGTGTGGTGGATGCGGGGGTGAACCACGTGTTTGAACCTTGTCCGGCCTTGATCGATGCCAAGGTGGCGATGGGTACCGCCAATTTTCTGCACAGCCCGGCCATGACGGCTGCGCAATGCGCAACGGCTGTGCAGCGCGGCATGGCATTGGCCAGTGCCGAGATCGAAGCGGGCACTAACATCCTCGCATTTGGCGAGATGGGCATCGCCAATACCAGCTCGGCGGCCGCGTTGATGAGCGTGCTGTGCGAGCTGCCGGTGCACCAGTGCGCCGGGCGTGGTACTGGTCTGGATGATGTGGGCCTGCAACACAAGATCAGCATCATCGAGCAAGCGCTCGCACACCATGCGTTGCCGCGCGATGACGTGAAGCAGGTACTGGCTACGCTGGGCGGTTTTGAGATCGCCATGATGGCGGGCGCCATGCTGGCCAGTGCGGAGCGACGCGCGTTGATCATTGTGGATGGGTTTATCGCAAGCTCCGCCTTGCTGGTGGCCGCGCGCCTGCAGCCTGCCGTGCTGGATTATTGCGTGTTCGCACATTGTTCGGGCGAGGCAGGCCACCGCTTGTTGCTCTCGCAGCTGGGTACACGTCCTTTGCTGGATCTGGGCTTGCGCCTGGGCGAAGGTACCGGCGCGGCATTGGCTTACCCTCTGGTGCAGGCAGCGGTGAATTTCCTCAACGAGATGGCCTCGTTCGCGTCCGCCCAAGTGTCGGGGCCAGCCTGATGTGGCGCGATGAGTGGCGTTATTTTCTGACCGCGCTGATGTTCTTCACGCGGGTGCCGGTGCAGCTTCGCGATTATCGTGAAACTGATCTCAACCGGTCCACGCGCTATTTCCCCTTGATCGGTGTGCTGGTAGGCGTTGTCGCGGCCGCCGTGTTCTGGCTGGCGGGGAAGCTGGTGCCCTATGATATCGCCATCCTGCTCAGCATGATTGCCACCATCCTGCTGACCGGTGCCTTCCACGAAGATGGTCTGGCCGACGCCGCTGACGGGCTGGGCGGCGGCGTGGACAAGGAGCAGGCGCTCACCATCATGCAGGATTCGCGCATCGGCAGTTATGCTGCCATCGTGCTGGTGATGGCCTTGCTGTTGAAGTTTCACCTGCTGGCGCTGATCCGCCCCGATGTGTTGATGCTGGCCCTGATCGCAGGGCACAGTCTGAGTCGCTACATGGCGGTGCTGGTGATCGTGACACAGTCCTATGTGCGCTCCTCGGGGAAATCCAAGCCATTGGCGACGCGCCTGCAGAGTGGCGATGTCTTGCTGGCTTCCTTGTTCGGCCTATTGCCCGTGATCTGGATGGGGCTGCACTTTGGCGAGGGTTTGCTGGCTTATGTGCTGCTGCCGGTGCTGGTGATGTGGGCCTGGTTCAGCTACAAACTGCACCGCCGTCTGGGCGGCTACACCGGCGACTGTCTGGGCGCGACGCAGCAACTCACGGAACTGGCGTTCTATCTGGGTGTGCTGGCCTGGAGCGTGGCGTGAACCTTTACTTGCTGCGACACACCCAGCCCGATGTGGCGCCCGGCATCTGTTACGGACAGACCGATCTGGGCTTGGCTGCCAGCTTTGATGCCGAGTTGCAGCGTATCCGCGCTGGTCTCGCAGAGGTCCATGTAGACCACGTGCACAGCAGTCCCTTGCAGCGTTGCCAGCGTCTGGCAGCGGCGCTGGCTGCGGGCAAGGTGCATCAGGACCCGCGTCTGATGGAGCTGGATTTCGGTGAATGGGAATTACAGCTCTGGGAAACCATTCCACGCGGTCTGGTGGAGGTGTGGACGGAGGATTATGTGCAGCATGCGCCACCCGGTGGAGAATCCTTCTTTGATTTGCAGCAGCGTGCGATAAGCTTCTTTGACGAAGTGAGCGCTAACAACGAGGATCTGTTGGTGGTCACCCACGCTGGCGTGATACGCGCCTTGCTGGCGCATGCCCTCAACATGCAGTTGCTGGATGCCTTCCGTCTGCGTGTGGATTACGGCAGTCTGTCGCAGCTGGAGCTGCAGGATGGTCGAGTGACCGTGTCCGCGGTCAACCGGCGCTTTTAAGCGTGAGCGGCAAGCCTGCCGCCATGAACAACACCTGCTCGCAGCGGGCGGCAACGGCCTGATTCAAGCGGCCTTGCAGGTCCTGGAACTGGCGGTTGATCGCCCCCAGCGGCACGATGCCCATGCCCACTTCGTTGCTCACCAGGATCAGCTGCCCCGGCAGTGCCTGCAGTGCGGCCAACAAGGCCGCTTGCTCGGCTTCCCAACTGGAACTGGCAGGCGGCTGGCAATCTGCGCAGATCCACTGCGCCAGCCACACCGTCAGGCAATCGACGATGATGCAGGCATCGGGGCTGGCATGCTGACGCAGTGTTTCAGCCAGAAAATGCGGCGCTTCCACCAATCGCCACTCGGCCGGCCGGCGTTGCTGATGCTGCTGGATGCGCGCTGCGAATTCCGCATCGTAGACTTGCGCCGTGGCGATGTAGGTGACGGGCAGGCCGCTGGCATGGGCCAGCGCTTCGGCATGCGCGCTTTTGCCGGAACGGGCGCCGCCCAGGATCAGGGTGGTGGTCATGATGGTTAATCCCAGTGTTTGCTGAACAGTTGCCGTGCCGCCCACTGGCGCACGATGGATTGTAGCTGCGGCAGCCCATGGGTGATCACGGACGGGCCGGGCTGCAGGATATCTGCTGATTTGATCTCGTGGATGGCGCCGTTACGCACCGCCGGGATGGCCTGCCAGCCTGGCCGCTGCATCAGCTGTTCGGGCTGGAATTTCTTGCCGCACCAGGAGGCGATGATGATGTCGGGCTGACGACGGATGACCTCATCCGCGTCGGCGATGATGCGGTGTTTGGCCTGCGCTTGTGCTGACAAGTCGGCGAAACAGTCATGGCCACCGGCCAGCGCTATCAGCTCTGCCACCCAGCCCACGCCGCTGATCATGGGGCTGTCCCATTCTTCGAAATAAATGCTGGGACGTGCCGCCAACTCGCTGGCACTGTCGTGTGCTTCGGCCATGGTCTGGTTCAGCTGCGCGATCAGCGCCTGTGCCTGGGCACTGGCATCAACCAGAGCGCCCAGCGTGGCGATCATGCGCAAGATGCCGTCCAGTGTGCGCTGGTTGAAGGCATGCACTTCAATGCCTGCCTTGATCAGCGTGGCGGCGATGTCAGCCTGCAGGTCGGTGCAGGTCAGCACCAGGTCAGGCTGCAGTGCCAGCACCTTGGCGATGTTGGCACTGGTGTATGCACTGACGCGTGGTTTCTCGCGTCTGGCGATGGTCGGGCGCGTGGTGTAACCGGAGATACCCGCGATGCGATGCTGCTGACCGAGCAGATACAGCACCTCGGTGGTTTCGGTGGTCAGGCAGACGATGCGTTGAGGGCTCAGCATGGACTCAGTCCTGTGACAGGGCTAAAAAGCAAAAAGGCCGCACCAGTTGTACCGGTCGGCCTTCAGCGGCGGGCTCGATCAGTGCGCGCTGGACTTGTTGGCAGCAATCACGCGGGTGGCGATCATGGGGCTGGCGATCACACCTGCACTGCGCAAGCTGCGCACGACCACCCACTGGGCTGCCAGATACATCATGGTGTAGCCCAGATAAGCAGGCAGGTATTCCCAGCCATGACGCAGCGCTTCGATCACCCCTTCGTCGGGGAAGCGGCCGGAGTACAGATAATAGCTCTGCGTGGAGATGATGAAAGCAACGGCGGTGGTGACCATGCCAGTCACGGCATACGGCAGCAGCGCGTAGGCATCGGCAATGCCAGCCAGCCAGCGACCACCCAGCCACATCACCGCGTAGGTCGGGATCATGCCCCAGTAGCCCGGCGTCAGGCAGAAAGCGTAGAAGCTGTTGAGCCCGGCAGCGCCAAAGTCGATCATGGCCGCCAGTGCCAGCAGGGCCACGAACCAGCGCACGCGTTGCAGATACAAGCCGCCCAGCAGGAACAGGGCCAGGCTGGCATCCGGCAGTGAAACGCTGGTCAGCACATGGCTGCCACGCGTGACCAGCATCAGGATCACGATGCCGGCGGCGATGCTCAGCGTGGAAAGGGTGGAACGGGCATTATTCATCTAAGTCTCCAACCGTTGCCTGGCCGGTTTTCACGGCAGGCAACACGATTCATATTAGGTTTGCATCATATCATTTCGCCCCACGCCAGCACAGCCAGCTTAGCGTTGCGCCGGCTGCCAGCGCAGGCTGACGAACACATTGGTACCCGCCGTGTTGTAGATGAAACCGCCAGTAGCCGGATTGCCGTCGAAAGACAGCGCATAGTCCTTGTCCAGCACGTTGTTGAGGCGTGCCAGCACGGTCCAGTCCTGGTTCAGCTTGTAGTCGGCCAGCAGGTTCAGCGTGGCATAACCTGCCAGGCGCTGCGTATTGGCGGCGTCGTTGTAACGCTCGGAGCTGGCCAGTACTTCGGTGCCCCAGCGCCAGTTACCGACTTGTTGCAAAGCACTGAAGTTGGCATGACGGTTGGCACGGCGTACCAGTAGCTTGTCGGTGTCTTCATCGCGTGGCGACTGGATATCGATACTGGCGTTGAAGCGCCAGTTGTCCCAGCGCTGTGTGCCCGCCAGCGTCAGGCCCTGGATGCGGGCTTCGTTCACGTTGAAGATGAACGGGGCGCTGGTGAAGTCGAGTGCGATCAGGTCACGGATGCGGTTCTCGTACACGGTCAGCGAAGCATTGCGGGTGGCGGTGTCATAACGCAGCGTCGCTTCGATATTACGTGATTGCTCCGGCTTCAGGTTGGGGTTGCTGAAGCCTGGGAAGAACAGGTCATTGAAGCTGGGCGCCTTGAATGCGGTGCCATAGTTGGCCGTGGCGCGCCATTCCGGGGTGATGCTGTAGCCATAACCCAGGCCGCCGGTCTGATGCGTGTCGTACTGTGAGCTTTTGTCCACGCGATAGCTGGCTTGCAGGGAGTGACGGTCCAGGTTGAGCAGGTAGCTGGCCAGATAGCCGTCGTTGCTGCGTGTGTCACGGTCGAAGCTGGTGGTGGAATCCACACGCTCTTCCAGCCTGTCGTACAGCAGCGTGAGGGTGCCCACCGGCAGGCGGATGTCATTCTGCCAGCTGAACTGCTGCTGCTTGGTTTCGAACAGGCTGCGGCCGAATTCCTGGAAGCTTTCCGACTCATCCATGCCGCTACCCAGCTTGAGGGTGGACAACCAGCGGCTGGTGAATTGATTGCGGCTGGTGATGGCCACGGTCTGCTGGGTGAGTTTGGTGCGGTCGGAGAAGTTGGTCGCATTGAAGCGGCTGTCGAAGCGTGCGCCGCCTTCGCTGCGGAACAGCTGGATGCCGACTTCGTGGTTCTCGTTGATGCGGTGCGACAGGTTGCCGCTCAGCGCCAGGTTGTGATAACCGTCGTTGTCGCGGAAGCGCGGGTCGCGCGTCTTCAATGCCGAGTAGCCGCGCGTGTCATAGCTGGATACATTGAACGCATAGCTGGTGTCGCCTACGCTGCCACTCACGCCCGCGTCTGCGGTCTTGGTGTCATAGCTGCCATAGCCGGCGCTGGCACGGAACGAGGGGCTGCCACCACCTTTGCGTGTGAAGATCTGGATCACGCCACCGATGGCATCCGCGCCATACTGGCTGGAGGCCGGGCCGCGCACGATCTCGATACGGTCGATCTGCGCCAGTGGCAGGTTCTCGAACGCGGTGGTGCCCAGTGTGGCAGAGTTCACGCGTATGCCATCGATGAGCACGACCACGTGGTTGGAGTTGGTGCCGCGCATGAATACGCTGCTGATCTTGCCTGGCCCGCCGTTGGAGGAGATCTCGATCCCAGGCTGGGTTTGCAGCAGTTCGACCAGCGAGGCCGAGCCGGCCAGGTCGATATCGTCACGCGTGATCACGCTGATGTCGCGCAAACTGTCGCTGGCGCGTTCGTTGATGCGGTTGGCCGTGACCACCACTTCGTCGATCTGTAACTGGGTTTCTGTCGCGTAGGCGTTGATGGAGAACAGCAAGCCTGCGAGGCTTGCCGCGATATGAGTATGCATGGTCATCCCTTGAGCGCCTGCGACCCCGCAGGCGTAAAGCCAGTAATCTTGGAACACAGGGGATGATCAGCAGCAGGTCGTGGCCAGGTCTGGTGGCCCAGACTGCACAACGCGTCGCAAAACCGTCACCCCGCGGTATTTCCAAACATGAGTGACAGGCCGGTCTCCGGGCTCATGCGTCTTGATGGACCGCCTTCCCATGGCTTAACCACAGTGGCATGTTGATCCATCCGCACGCACTTACCGTTGCGGGGGCAGCACAGGCATTGCAAGGTGGATAACCCCGTTGCGCACCTGTTTCCCAGTTTCACCTCGTCGCTGGACAGCGATCTGGCACCTGACAACTTGCATCGATTATAGGTGATGCAGGCAGCCCCGGCAATGACGGTTTCTGGTTAGTGGTTGACCACCCAAACTTTTTGCCTCTATAGTGCTCGCATGGATAAAGAGCTGCAGGCACTGGAGCTGAAACTTGACGAGCTGATCGCAGTCAATGCATCGCTACGCCGTGATAATGCGCGTTTGCGTCAGTCGCTGGTGGAGGCGCAGGTGCAGAAGGATCAGCTGGCGACACAGATGCAGGCGGCAGGCAGCAAGTTGAAAAGCCTGCTGGAGCGTTTGCCGGAGGCGGTGTCATGAGCGAAGTCAAAGGTGTCGAAGTCAATATTCTGGGGCGTGCGTTCACCATCGCCTGCCCTGAGGATGAGCGAGCAGCCTTGTTGGCAGCGGTGGCTTATCTGGATAAGAAGATGAACGACATCCAGGACAGCGGGCGTGTGGTGGGTAGTGAGCGCGTGGCGGTGATGGCGGCGCTGAACCTCAGCCATGAAGTATTGACCGCGCGTAATGGCAATTTCGATGTGGGTGATTTCAAACGCTCGGTGTTGCGCATGAACGACAAGCTGGATGCGGCTCTGGCGCCTCAGGACAAGCTGCTGTAGTTCAGCTTGGATCCGCATACCGCGTTCTTAGGTATCGCGTTTGCTCCAGTATCGCGTTTTTTTGAGGTATCGCGTTTTTTGAGGTATCACTTGGGCCATATATTCCTTGAACGATTCTATGGCATCGGTTTCTGTCTTTTTAGATGTGGTGTGATCGCCCTAAGCCTTGAAACAGAGGTCAGGGGCGAACCTGAAGCATGCTGAGATGGTTACCACTTGAACCTTATGGTTCAGGATGCTGGCCTAGGTGATACCCCAGAGAATGCAGCCCGGCCGCCAGGCCTGGTGTCTGGATGGCCCGGCCGCTCAAGCGCCTAACAGGGCGTGATATTTAAGCTCGGCCAGGCTGGCCACTTCCAATGCGCGTTCATGTGTGGCTTCCAGTACGACGGGCGGCGCCACGCCAGCTTCCACAGCTTCCTGCCAGCGGGCGGCACACAAACACCAGCGATCCCCGGCACGCAGCCCGGCAAAACCGTATTCAGGTCGTGGTGTGCTGAGGTCATTGCCGCGCAAGCGCGAGAATTCCAGAAACTCTGCGGTGACCTGCGCACATACCGTGTGACTGCCGCGATCTTCCGGGCCGGTTTCGCAGCAGCCGTTGCGGGTAAAGCCGGTGAGCGGGTCCAGGCTGCATGTTTGCAGTGCAGTGCCGAGTACATTGAGTGCCATGCTGTTCCTTGTGATGAGTGTCGTCTTCCAGATAAGGTTTGATGATACGACAGCTTGGCCCAGGCTGTGCGCACGTCGCCTATCAACCACCACAGCGAACAAGGAAAGCAGATGCGTTACTGGTTAATGAAATCGGAACCCGGTGATGTTTCCATCGATGATCTGGCGGCCATGCCCGGTCAGACCGTGGACTGGTACGGCATACGCAATTACCAGGCACGCAATTTCATGCGCGACCAGATGCAGCTTGGCGATCTGGCGTTCTTCTACCATTCCAACTGTGACGAGCCTGGCATCGTCGGCATCGTCGAGGTCAGTCATCTTGCCTATCCAGACCGGTTGCAGTTCATCCCCGGGCATAAGTATTTCGACCCCAAATCCACGCCCGAGAACCCGCGCTGGCTGAACGTGGATGTGAAGCTGGTGCGCAAGACGCGCCTGCTGAGTCTGAAAGCGCTGCGCACCTATCCGGAGTTGGAAACCATGCGTATCCTGCAACGCGGCAACCGTCTGTCCATCACCCCGGTGGACCCGCGTGAATGGGCTTTCATCACGGCGCTGCTGGATCAGCCTGCGAGCTGATAGCTTCGCTAGCCGTGTTCAATGCCAGGGCTGGCTGGCCCAGCCTGCAATCGCGGCCCGCCTGCCGTTTAAATGAACAACGCCCCGGATGGGGCGTTGTTCATTCCATGCCCTTATCGAGGGCGGTGAGCCATGACGATCAGGACGGCATGTCCAGGCTGCCTACCGATTTCGGATAGGTGATGATGCCCCATGGCAGTTGCTTGTCGGCGATGCGCTTGGTCACGCTGTGGCTGGCCACGTCGATGACCAGCACTTCATGCGAGCGGCCGCAGGTCAGCAGTAGCTGCTGGTCGTCCGGCGTGAAGGTGAAGTGCCAGCAACGGTCACCCGTGGCCACGCTGTTGATCTTGTCATAGGTCTTGGCGTCATACACTTCCAGTGTCTTGGCCTTGCCTGCCGCCACGTAGATCTTGTCGCCAGCGCGGTTGTAGGCCACGCCGTAAGGGGCTTCGCCAGTGGCGACGGTGCGCACCACGTTGAAGTCCTTATCCAGCACCAGCAGGTTGTTGCCATGTTCCAGCGTGGCCACGTAGCCGCTGCCATCCGGTGCGGCCTTGATGCCACGTGGGCGTACGCCCAGATCTTTGGTCGCGATCGTCTTCAGCAGTTCGCCGGTATTGATGTCATGCACCGTGACCGTGTTGTCGGCTTCGTTGGTGATGATGAGCTTGCTCATGTCGGTAGAGAACTCGATGCCCTCGGTTTCCGGCCCACCGACGATCTCGCGCAGTTTCTTGCCCTGCTTGATATCGACGATGGCGATACGTGCTGGCTCGTCTGCCTCGTCGTCGTCATCTTCTTCTTCATGCACCACTTCGCCTGGCTTGGGTGGTGGGCCGCCCTTGGAGCTGGGCTCGAACGACACATACGCCATTTCGCCTACCACACGCACGAATTCCGGATTCTTGCCGATCTCGACATGCTGCACCAGCTCACCCGTGGCAGCGTCGATGATGGAGATGTTGCCATGGTCCTTGTTGGCGGTGATCAGCAGCTTGCCATCCGCTGTGATGCCGATGCCGCGCGGGCCACCAGCCTTGGTGTCGATGTTGCCTGTGGTTTCCAGCGTGGCCAGGTCGATCACACTGACGCCACCGTCCTGATTGGAAACATAAGCCTTGCCAGCATCGCTGGCAGGGGCGGCGACATCCGCAGCGGTGGTTTCTGGCGTTTGCTCTTTGTCGCCGCAGGCGCTCAGCGCGCTGGCCAATGCCAGCAGCAGCAGGCTACTGCGCAAGCGGGTGTTAGGGTGGGATGTGTTCATGTGTTCAGTTCCTCCATGTTCATTAGAATCGGTCAGGCAGGCTCGTTAAATGCGATGGCCTTCCTTTTTGGTCAAGCAGTCAGCGTATAGGTTCAACTATGCGGTCAAGCGTGGTTAGCCACAATGGCTGACACGATAGCATCCACATGCCGGATATAGATAGCAAAAAGCATACTAGTCGGTATATCCCCGCCAAATCAGCCTGCGCTGCCAGGCACGGGGGTATCGCAGGCTGATAGCAGCCGCCAATCGGCTGATTACAGCCACAACACCTGAGGTGCTGGGATTGGCCATGCGATCATGCATGTGCCTGACTGCTGAGCCAGACTTAGCCCGGAAACGAGATTTGTTCACAAGCAGGCTAAGCGAAAGCCAGGCTCAGCCCAGAAACAGCGTGTATGCCGGATTATCCGTCTCGTCCGACCACGGGTAGCCCAGCTTGTGCAGGAACGCATCGAAATCCGCCATTTCCTCCGGCGGCACCTGCATGCCGATCAGCACGCGGCCAAAGTCGGCCCCGTGGTTACGGTAGTGGAACAGGCTGATGTTCCAGTGATGTTCCATCTGATCCAGAAACTGCATCAGGGCGCCCGGACGTTCCGGGAACTCGAAGCGGTAGACACGCTCGTGCCGGGTCAGTGCAGAGTGCCCACCTACCAGGTGGCGCACATGCAGCTTGGCCATTTCGTTGTCCGTCAGGTCCACCGCGGGCAGGCCGTGCTGCTGGAACAGCTGCACCAGCTGTTCGGATTCGGTGCGGTTGCGGATGGCCAGGCCTACGAAGATGTGCGCCGCGCTGGCGTCGGCAAAGCGGTAATTGAATTCGGTGATGCTGCGGTTGCCCAGCAAGCGGCAAAAGGCTTTGAACGAGCCCGGGGTCTCCGGGATGGTGACGGCCAGTACCGCTTCGCGCAGTTCGCCGATCTCGGCGCGCTCGGCCACGAAGCGCAGCCGGTCGAAGTTCATATTGGCCCCCGAAGCGATGCCGATCAGGGTCTTGCCCTGCAGGCCATGGCGTTTGACGTATTCCTTGATGCCGGCCGTAGCCAGCGCACCGGCTGGCTCCAGGATGGAGCGCGTGTCCTCGAACACATCCTTGATGGCCGCGCAGATGGCGTCGTTATCCACCACGATCATGTCGTCCACATACTGCTGACACAGCGCGAAGGTGTGCTCGCCCACCTGTTTGACGGCAGCGCCGTCGGCGAACAGACCCACTTGCGACAGGGTGACACGGTGGCCCATCTGCAGCGATTGCGTCATGGCGTCGGCATCCTCGGCTTCCACGCCGATGACCTTGATCTCCGGACGCAGGCGTTTCACATACGCGGCGATGCCCGCGATGAGGCCGCCTCCACCCACGCAGCAGAAGATGGCATGGATGGGGTCCGGGTGGTCGCGCAGGATCTCCATGGCGATGGTGCCCTGACCGGCGATCACGTCCGGATCGTCATACGGGTGCACAAAAGTGAGTCGCTGGGACTGTTCCAGTGCCAGCGCATGCACGTAAGCATCGGAGTAGGAGTCACCGAACAGCACCACTTCGGCACCACGGCTCCTCACCGCATCCACCTTGATCAGTGGCGTGGTGGTGGGCATCACGATGACGGCACGGCAGGCCAGTTTCTGTGCTGCCAGCGCCACGCCCTGGGCATGGTTGCCAGCCGAGGCGGCGATCACCCCGCGGGCGCGGGCCCCGGGCGAAAGCTGGACCATCTTGTTGTAAGCGCCGCGCAGCTTGAAGGAGAACACGGGCTGCATGTCCTCGCGCTTGAGCAGCACGCGGTTGCCCAGGCGCGCCGACAGGTTGGGCTGCAGATCCAGCGGGGTTTCGCTGGCCACGTCGTATACCCGCGCGGTCAGGATTTTTTCCAGGTAGTCGTTTTTCATCGGCGGGTTGGGCGTGTATGATTGAATATTGGTTGTAATTATAAATAAAACACGTCATTAAAAGATTTAATGCGCTTTTTGCGGAGTATTTGATTATGGCAACACAAGACGAACTCAAACAACAGGTGGCTGAAGCCGCCATCGCGTATGTGAAAGAAGGCATCATCGGCGTGGGCACCGGCTCCACCGCCAACTACTTCATCGACGCACTGGCCAAGGTCAAAGGCAAGATCGATGGCGCGGTCGCCAGCTCCGAAGCCACCGCGCAGCGTCTGCGCAGCCATGGTATCCCGGTATTCGATCTGAACAGTGTAGACAGCCTGGAGATCTATGTGGACGGTGCAGACGAGATCACCGAACACATGCACATGCTGAAAGGCGGCGGCGGTGCGCTGACGCGTGAAAAGATCGTCGCTGCGGTGGCCAAAAAATTCATCTGTATCTGTGATCAGACCAAGCTGGTGCCGGTGTTGGGCGCGTTCCCGCTGCCGGTCGAAGTGATCCCCATGGCGCAATCGCAAGTGGCGCGTGCGCTGGTCAAGCTGGGCGGTATCCCCAAGCTGCGCGACTTCACCACCGACAACGGCAACAAGATCCTGGATGTTACTGGCCTGAAGATCATGGACCCGGTGGCGCTGGAAGCGCAAATCAATCAACTGGTCGGCGTGGTCACCAATGGCCTGTTCGCGGCACGTCCAGCCGATGTGCTGCTGCTGGCGACCCAGGATGGCGTGAAGACCTATCAGCGCTGATCGCGCCTGAAGTTTGCCCTGATGGGTGTGCATGACGATTTGTCGTTAAATTGTCATAATGGAACGCTAGGCTGTCACGTCCAACACACTGGGCGTGACTGCCTCAATTCTCACAAGGAATCGCAACATGCAATTTGAACACACCTACAAACAATATGATGCCGAGCTCGAATCGGTGCGCGCCAAAGTGCTGGAGATGGGCGGTCTGGTAGAGCAGCAGATCGTCAACGCGCTGGAGGCCCTGGTCACTACCAACCCCACCATGGCCGATAGCGTCATCAAGAATGATGTGCGCGTGAACGCGCTGGAAGTGCAGATCGACGAAGATTGTAACCACATCATCGCACGCCGCCAGCCAGCCGCAGGTGACCTGCGCATGATCATGATGGTGGTCAAAACCATCACCGATCTGGAACGTATCGGCGACGAAGCCACCAAGATCGCCCGTGTGGCACAGAAGATCTACGAATCGGACCGTATGTTCGTGCCGCGTTTCACCGAGATCAAGAGCATGATCAGCCTGGTGTGTGAAATGCTGCGTACCTCGCTGGACGCGTTCGCGCGTCTGGACGTGACCAATACCACTGATGTCGCCCGCAAGGACGAGCTGGTGGATGATCAGTTCCGTGCTGCCATGCGTCAGCTCATCACCTTCATGCTGGAAGACCCGCGCACCATTTCCATGTCGCTGGAAGTACTGTTCGTGGCCAAAGCGGTCGAGCGTATCGGCGACCATGCCAAAAACATCGCCGAGTACGTGATCTATATGGTCAAGGGCAAAGATGTGCGCCATACTTCGCTTGAAGTGATGGAACGCGAAACCCAGAAATCCTGACCTCCCCATGATCCACTGCAGCAAGGACTGAATTGTCGAATCAGAATAACAGCATTTCGGAAATTGCAGCGGTAGATCTGGGTTCCAACAGTTTCAGGCTGCAGCTGGCGCATGTGGTGGACGGCCAGCTGTTCTTTCATGACTCACTGCGCGAGGCGGTGCGTCTTGGGGCTGGCCTGGACGCCAACAAATTTCTCAGTAGCGAAGCCCAGCAGCGTGCCATCGATTGCCTGCGCCGCTTTGGCGAGCGCCTGCGTGGCTTCCCTCCGCAGGCCGTGCGTGCTGTTGCCACCAATACCTTCCGTGTCGCCAAGAACGCCAGCCAGCTGCTGGCCGACGCCGAGGCGGCATTGGGTTTCCCGATCGAGATCATCGCTGGCCGTGAAGAGGCACGCATGATCTATGTGGGTGTCAGCCATGGCCTGCCCATCGCAGAACACAAGCGACTGGTCATCGACATCGGCGGCGGCTCCACCGAATTCATCATCGGGCAGGGCATCGCACCGCAGCGCATGGAAAGCCTGTATATGGGCTGCGTGAGTTTCAGCCTGCGCTTCTTCCCGGATGGCAAGATCACCGAACGTGCGCTGGAGCAGGCCGAGATCGCCGCCGCCAGCGAGATCCAGAACATCCGTCCCCATTTCACTGCCGCACATTGGCAGGAAGCCGTGGGCTCATCCGGCACGGCACGCGCACTGGGCGAGATCATCCGCCTCAACGGCTGGAGCGAGGGCGAGATCACCCTGGACGGCCTTAATCAATTGCGTGCGCAGCTGCTCAAAGCGCGTGACAGCAAAAAGCTGCAACTGGAAGGCTTGAGTACCGACCGTGCAGCAGTGTTGCCGGGCGGGCTGTGCATCATGAAAGCCGCCTTCGAGGCACTGGGCATCACCCGCATGACTGCCGCGACTGGTGCTTTGCGCGAGGGTGTGCTGTACGAGCTGCTGGGGCGCATGGAACATCACGACATCCGTGAGCACACGGTGCGCAGTTTCATGCGCCGTTACCATGCCGACCATGCCCAGGCCAAACGCGTGCAGAAGCTGGCTGAGCAGTTCCTGTCGCACATCAGCGACCAGTTGCGCATGTCACACGACACGGCGCGCCAGTGGCTGCACTGGGCCATCCGGCTGCACGAGATCGGCATCTCCATTGCGCACAGCGGCTATCACAAGCACTCGGCGTATATCGTGGAGAATGCAGACATGCCCGGCTTTTCACGCATGGAGCAGGAAACCCTGAGCCTGCTGGTGCGTGCGCAGCGCCGCTCACTGAGCAAGATCACGCTGCCACCTGCGGAACATGATTATCTGACCCTGATCATGGTGATGCGCTTGTCCATCCTGTTCCAGCGCAACCGGCTGGACGACGCGCCGCCGCAGTTGCATCTGTACCGCGAAGCGCCCGGTCATTACCGCTTGCAGATCCAGGCTGGCTGGCTGGCGCATAACCCATTGACGCAGGCCGAACTGAGCAACGAGATCGACTACTGGCAGCTGGTGAATGTCAGCCTCAAGCTGAGCTGACTCTGACGCAAGGCGAAGCCGGATCATGCTTTCGGTACAAATAAAAACGCCCTGCTAGCAGGGCGTTTTTATTTGTGGAGTCAGGCTAGCGCTTACTCGCGCGGCGTGGGGGCTATCTCCGGTAGCACGCTCACACCATGTTGCAACATCAGCTGTTCCTGCGCGCTGAAGCCCAGCCCACGCCGTGAGAAACGTGGCTTGAAGCTACCATCGGGCTGCATCTCCCAGGCGTTCAGATTGTCTTTGAGGTAAGGCAGCAGACCTTCCTGCATCACGCGCTTTTTCACCTTGCCATCCAGCAGCGGGAAGCATACTTCGATGCGGCGGAAGAAGTTGCGGTACATCCAGTCGGCGCTGGACAGGTAAACATCTTCTGCCCGGTCGTTATAAAAGTAGAAGATGCGCGTGTGTTCGAGGAAGCGGCCCACGATGGAGCGCACCGTGATGTTGTCAGAAACGCCAGGGATGCCAGGCTTGAGCGCGCACACGCCACGCACCAGCAGGTCGATCTGCACACCTGCGCTGGAGGCGTCATACAGCGCACGGATCACGTCGGCATCCAGCAGCGAGTTCATCTTGGCGATGATGTGGGCTTTTTTACCCGCCTTGGCGATCTCGGCCTCATTGTTGATGGCCTTGATCAGGCGCTGGTGCAGCGTGAACGGCGATTGCCACAGATGCTTGAGCTTGCTGGCCTTGCCCAGCCCGGTCAGCTGCGCGAACACATCGTTGACGTCGGTGCCGATCTCTTCATGGCAGGTCAGCAGGCCGAAATCGGTGTAGATGCGTGCCGTGCGCGGGTGGTAGTTGCCAGTGGAAAGGTGCACATAACGGCGCAACTTGTCGTCGTCACGGCGCACCACCATGGCCATCTTGGCGTGGGTCTTGTGGCCCACCACACCGTAGATCACGTGCGCACCGGCCTGTTCCAGCTTGGCGGCCCAGTTGATGTTGGCCTCTTCATCGAAGCGCGCGAACAGTTCCACCACCACGGTCACTTCCTTGCCACGCTGCGCCGCTTCGATCAGCGACTGCATCAGCGTGGAATCGGAGCTGGTACGGTAAAAGGTCTGCTTGATGGCCAGCACCTGCGGGTCGGCCGCGGCCTGGCGGATGAATTCCACCACCGGCGAGAACGACTGGAACGGGTGATGCAGCAGAATATCCTGCTTGCGGATGGCCTTGAAGATATCCGGCTGCTTGCTCAGTTCTTTAGGCTGGCTGGATTTGTAAGGTGGGTACTTGAGGTCAGGGCGCTCCACGGAATCCGGGATCTGCATCAAACGCACCAGATTCACCAGGCCGTTCACCTGATACAGATCCTCGGTACTCAAGCCGAACTGGCCGAGCAAAAAGCTGGACATCTCGGCCGGGCAACTGTCGGCCACTTCCAGGCGTACGCCGTCACCATACTGGCGATGCGACAGCTCGCCCTGCAGCGCGATGCGCAGGTCTTTGGTGTCTTCATCGTCCAGCGTCAGGTCGCTGTCGCGTGTGACACGGAACTGGTAGCAGCCCTTGACCTGCATGCCAGAGAACAGCTCGTCCACATGCGCATGCAAAATGGAAGACAGGAACACAAAGCCGTAGTCGCAACCCGCGATGCTTTGCGGCAGGCGGATCACACGCGGCAGTGCGCGCGGCGCCTGCACGATGGCCACGCCGGAATTGCGGCCGAAGGCGTCCTTGCCCTCCAGCTCCACAGCAAAATTCAGACTCTTGTTGAGCACGCGCGGGAACGGGTGTGCCGGGTCCAGACCGATAGGGGTGAGGATGGGCATCAGCTCGCGGAAGAAATATTCGCGGATCCACTCGCGCTGCGTGTCGTTCCAGGAGCCACGGCGCAGGAAGCGGATATCGTGTTCGGCCAGCTTGGGCAGCACCTGCTCGTTGAGGATGCTGTACTGCTTTTCTACCAGCGCATGCGCTTCCTGGCTGATGCGCGCAAAGGCCTGCTTGGGCAGCAGGCCGTCTGCGCCGGTGTGGCTGGACTGAAAGCGGATCTGTTCCTTGACGCCCGCCACGCGCACTTCAAAGAACTCGTCCATATTGCTGCTGAAGATGCACAGGAACTTGAGGCGTTCCAGCAGGGGCACGCGCTCGTCCTCGGCTTGCGCAAGGACGCGGCGGTTGAAGGCAAGCAGCCCTAATTCACGATTAACGAAATATTCAGGATTCACTTGAGAGCGCGCCACTTATAAAGCCCTCACTTTATGTCCGAATTGTGACGTTAATATGAAAACACCATGGATGGTGAGGCCGTTCAGGCTTTGGGCGGCACGTAGCCGGAGGCGGTGTCTGCGCCGTCACCGAAGAAGTAGGCTTCGGTCTGCTGCGACAGGTATTTGCGCGCTGCCGGGTCGGCCAGGCTCAGGCGGTTCTCGTTGACCAGCATGGTTTGCTGCTTGAGCCAGCCAGCCCACGCCTCTTTGGACACATGCTCATAGATGCGCTTGCCCAGCTCGCCGGGATAGGGAGGGAAATCCATGCCATCAGCCTCGCGGCCCAGTTTTACACAGTGTACGGTACGTGCCATTGCAGTTCTCTCAAAGGGGTTCGATCAAGCCTCACATGATAGCGCAAGCCCGGCAGGGCGGCGCAATGGATAGCGCAAACCCGATAAAGCAGCGCATAAGTAAAGCGTATGCCCGGATGGACATCACATGCCACAGTACAAGCTGAAGAGGCGGCATGCCCGCCGCCATCTTTGCGGGGCGGGTACGCCTTGCACAGACCGCCCGTTATCAGCCCACGACATCACTAGAAACCCTGGCCTGCCGCCGCAGGCCAGGCCGTTTAGAACTCGCCGCGCAGGCCGAACACCACCGCACGCCCACCCGACATCGAGATGTCCTTGAGGAAGGATGTGTGTTCGCGGATCTCGTCATCCAGCAGGTTGCGCGCCTTGGCGAAGGCTTCCAGCGTGAAGCTGGTGGGCAGGCGGTAGGTCAGCGTGGCATCCAGACGCGTATAACCATCGGTGGCCAGCTCGTTGTCTGCCGTGCGGCCCTGATTGAACGCGCGTAACAGGTCAACACGTGCGCCGAACCGGTTCAAGCTGTAGTCTAAACCGACCCCCACACGCAGCGGTGCGATACGCGGCAGCGCTTCGCCAGTGTCGCGGTTGGTGGCACGTACATAGTCACCCCGCAAGCGCATGTCCAGCGCACCTGCCTGTTCGTAGATGCGGAACTTGCCTTCCGCTTCCACGCCACGGAACACGGCAGGCACCGCCAGGAAGCTGGCTTCCGGCAGGATCTCCTCGCCAGAGCCGTCCGCCACGCCATCGTTGTCCGCATCCACCGGGTTCAGCTCGCCATCCAGGCCACGGTTATTGCCAGTGTTGGCCAGGCTGATGAAGTTACGGAAACGGGTGTAATAGGTGCCCACGCTGAACGAATTGTTACCGGATTTCCAGCGCAGTTGCGCATCGATGCCGTTGGCGACTTCCTTGTTCAACTCACCGTCACCCAGTTCGAACTGGCCGGTGGCCAGGTGCGGGCCATTGGCATACAGCTCGAAGTAGCTGGGCGCGCGTTCGTTGTGCGACAGGTTGCTGGAGATGGACCATTGCTGGTCGATGGCAAACAGCGCGCCAGCCGAGTAGCTGTTGGGGCGGAAGCGGTTCTCATCGGCCGGGCCGAAACGGCCACCACCGGCAGAATCCACATTCACCACCTCGGTGCGGGCACCAAAGCTCAGCTTGAGCGCGTCGCGGTTCAGCAGGTTGATGGGCAGCTCTTCATACAGATACAGCGCTTGGCTCTTGGTGGTGTTGCTAGGCACAAAAGCCTCGTCACCCAGCGCGCTGAAACGGCTGTTCTGTACCTGATAACCGATCACGCCCGTCATGCGGCCGATATTGCCATGCGTGGCTTCCAGCGAGCCTTCCACCCCCTTGTTGGCGAAAGTGGTGCCCACGGCGCCGTCTTCCAGCTCCTGATGCTGGTAGTCGGTGTGCGCCAGCTTGAGCTTGATGCCCTTGATCACCGTGCCCAGATCGGTGAACTCGGTGGCGGCATCCCAGCGGTCGCTCTTTTGCACGATGCGCACGCCGGGCTCGGCCACGGTGCCGTATTCATTGTTGAAGGTGGAGAACGACATGCCGGCATAGCCGTTCTCGAAGTTCAGCGAGCCGCCGATGGCGCCGCCGTCGGCCTGGGCATCACTGTTGACCAGCTTGCCGCGATTCTCGCGCACCGTGCCATCGGCACGGCTCTTGCGCGACGAAACCGCAAAACCCGGAATATCCAGATCATCGGTCTTGCGTGTGTAGGCATCGGCGTGGATGGTGAACAAGCCGTTACCGGCATCCAGCACCACGGCGGCATTGCGGCGACTGTCCGCGCCGCCGGCACTCACTTCACCACGCCCGGTCACGCCGTCGATGGCCTGCTTGGGGATGCGATGGTCGATGGCGTTGACCACGCCACCCACGGCGCTACCGCCGTAGAGCAATGCCGCCGGGCCACGTACCACATCGATCTGCTCGATGATGATGGGGTCCACCGCCACGGCATGGTCGAAGCTGAGGCTGGAAGCATCCAGCACGCCCAGCCCGTTCTGCAGGATGCGGATGCGGTCGCCGTCGAGGCCGCGTATCACCGGTCTGGAGGCGTTCGGGCCGAAGCTGCTGGCGCTCACGCCGGGAATGCCGTCCAGCGTTTCGCCCAGCGTGCTCTCACGCTTCAGCGACAGCTCGCGGCCGTTCAGCACGGCCACAGGCACCACCATCTCGTCCGAATCCACGCCCAGCGGGTTGGCGGTCACCGCCACGGGTGCCAGTTGAATGGCTGGCCCGGTAGCGGGCTTTTTGTCTTGCGCCGTTGGTTTGGTGGTGGTGGGTTTGATCTCTTCAGCAGCAAGGCTGCCAGCGTAGAACAGGCCGGGGCTGGCCAGCGCCAGGCTCACGGCCAGCGCAATCGACGTGCGTGCAGGTGACAGCGTCACCGGCGTATAGGGGTGTTTCATCATAACCTCGCAAAAAAATGGCATGGTCAGTCAGCGCGGTGCGCGTGACTGAGTCAGGGACAGATTCAGGCGAGGCTGGGCGGAGCGCGCGCGCGGTAAGCGTTCAGCGCGCCTTGACGGTATTGAAGTGCGGGGGAAGTGGCGACCTTGATCGCCGAGGTGGGCGTCACTGCGAAGGTGAATTCGCTGGCGCCGGTGCCGATCAGCTGGGCATGGCCCAGGCACTGCTCACACAGCGGCGAATGCGGCGCCTGATCCTGCGATTGCTGCTGCGTATCCGCATCCGCATAGTGCGAAAGCGCGTGCACGGCCGCACCCTGCTGGGCAAAAACCAGCAGGAAAACGAACAGCAGATGCAGGAAGTAACGGCGCATAGAGCGGGATTCTAACAAAAAGTCACCGAACGACAACCAGGTTTCAGCGCAGCGCGTGAATGTTTCATGAAACTGTCATGGATAAAAGGCGCTTAAAAATGGCCTGCTGGCGGCCATGTTTTGCTTCTATTCAGCCCCCACTTTCGTGGGGGTGGCTTGCCGTTTCAGGCGCTCAACGTGTTTAATGGAGTGACTGAATCGTGTTGGCTAAAACAACCCGAATCGGGGTGCTGGTGGTGTTGGTAAGATCAGGAGCAATGCTGGCTGTTGGCCTTGGCAGTTATTGCCAGAGAAGGTGGGCTAAAAATCAATAACATCATGAAAGTAAAGGATATTTAATGATAATTTCTTGTTTATACACCAGACCCACTAAATTATTAGGTATGTTAGTTGGTGTCTAGTTTACGTTAGCACTCAAAGGAAATGCTCATGGATCTGTTTTGCTTTGCATCAAGAAACGTCGAAAACATAAAACGAGGAATTGACCATCAACTATGGGCAGTTGGCACATTGCCAAATCAGCAATCTATGGCAGGCCGCATAACGAAAGCACAGAGGTATCTTCGGCCAGGAGCATTTGGAGTTATCTATTGCAATCCACTACATGCATTTACAACACCATTCATTATCCGCTCACATGCAGACCCTGCTGCCGTGGTCAATGATGTTTGGCCAGAATCATGGCGGCTACCCTTTAAAATCGAAACACTTGGCGATATGTCAAAATTATTACCTGCGGAAGAGGCAAAGGCAAGATGGCCGATTCTGCAAAAGCGTCTGGAAAGAAATTCTGGCCGAGGTGGTGTAAGTGCTGCAATGAATATCACTGGAACCACAGTTTTTGTTCCTGTACCAATTACTCATGAAGACTGGGAAATTATTTGCCAAGACCTAGCTACAAAATAACGCCGTAGGGCGTACCCACTTGCGGTTCGCCGCACGGAAATAATCGCTTAATCACACCATGGATTACCGTCGCGCATGGCTTGGTAAGGCATGTAAAAGAGTTGCCATATTCAACTTTTCACACATTGGTTGAACAACGTGTTTGCCCAGAAGACTGGGGTGGTGGGATTGAGGGTATGTTGGCTTATGAAGATTGATGAAGTGTTGAATTGTTCATACGGCGTACCGCAAGCGGGTACGCCCTACGGCGCTGTCACGGATTAAATGCACTTAAAAATGGCCTGCTAGTGGCCATGTTTTGCTTCAACTCTATTACCACTTTCGTGGGGGTGGCTTGCTGTTTCAGGCACTCAACGTGTTTAATGGAGTGGCTGAATCGTGTTGGCTAAATCAATCCGAATCGGGGTGCTGGTGGTGTTGGTAAGATCAGGAGCAATGTTGGTGTGTTGGCCTTGGCACTTATTGCCAGCGATGGTTGGCTAAAAATAAATAACATCATGAAAGTAGAGGATATTTAATGATAATTTCTTTTTTATACACCAGACCCACTAAATTATTAGGTATGTTAGTTGGTGTCTAATTTACGTTAGCCAGCAATAATCATGATGCCGACAAGAAAGGTAGTTCTGGTAATAGCAGCTGTAGCGGTGGTTCTGATAGCGGCTGCTTTTGTCGCAATGGTTATTTCTCTTCCAGCACCTGGGGTTTAGGGCAATGGCCAAGGCAAACATCTCTTTCCTTGCTCTGCAGGCTAACCCATCAGTCAAGCGGGGCTGGGTTACAGCGCGCTTCGCACGCCTCCAGCCAGCCCCTTACTTTCGACGTTATGTACATTGAACCTATGCCTCAATTGGATATTGAAGAAAACCCGTTAGAGCTTGCTTTGAGACTAGCTGCTGATGCGTCGGCATATCGCCCCGACTTCTACAGAGCGCTGCTTGACTCAACCGTCTTTATTTTGGGTCACTCTGACGGCTCATATACGGGGGAGAAAACCTTGGACACTGGGGAGGAAGTCTCTATCCAAAATTGGACTCGTGCAGACGGGTCGCCAGTGATTCCCTTTTTTAGCTCGCTTCATTCTCTGCAAAAGGCGATTGATGAAGAAGTCACTTATATGGCGCTTCCTGCCAAGTCGCTCTTCGAAATGACACGGGGGGCAACTTTGATGCTGAACCCGAAACTCGCTTATGGAAAAGAGTTTTTCCCAAATGAAATTGAGGCGCTGCTGTCTTATGGAATTAATCGACTTCCAGAGCAACGCGTAACTAAAAAGGCGACTCAAGTCTTGTTAGGGCAGCCTGCGAACTACCCCGAAAAGATGGTCGACTCTTTGACATTGCTTTTCTCGAAACGAGAGAATGTAAAGGCTGCATACCTGACCCTTATGCACGATCCGTCTAATGATGAAAAGCCACATCTTGTGGTTGGAGTTGAGGCAGACGGCGATATCGAATCTGTGATTCGGGAAGCTGGAGTGGTCGCCTGGGATACGTCGCCAAACGGCGAGCCTGTTGATTTATACCGTGTTGCACGAGACGAGAAGGGATTGAGCGAGTACTTCTTGCGTGAGGTAAAGCCTTTCTATGAACGTCGATGGGGAAGTAAGCTTAAATCTTTCTTCGGTATTGGCCGTGCATAACATCTCGGTCAAGCAAGCGTAGGGCGCAATAACCACCGGGCATTGCGCTGTAGTCCTCTCATTCATTTTGATATGCCGCTCTGGCGTAATACGCTTCGCTATTGCGCCCTACGAAATACTACGAAGTACGGTTGGCTTGAGTTCTGAATGCAAAAAGGGCATGTACCAATCGGTACATGCCCTTTCCATTTCTTGCTCAGGCGACCTTACCGCATCGCCTGTTGTGTCACTTAAGCCGCGAAGTTAGCCGCAACAAAATCCCAGTTCACAATGGTCCAGAACTCTTCTGCATATTTGGCGCGCGCATTGCGGTAATCCACGTAGTAAGCGTGTTCCCATACGTCTATGGTCAGCAGCGGGGTCTGGCCGCTGGTGAGCGGGGTGCCGGCGTTGCTGGTGCTTTCCAGGCTTAGCGAGCCGTCCTTGTTCTTGACCAGCCATGCCCAGCCGGAACCGAAGGTGGTGATGGCTTTTTGCGTGAATTGCTTCTTGAATTCGTCAAAGGAACCGAAGGCCTTGTCGATGGCGGCTGCCAGTTCGCCGCTTGGAGCGCCGCCGCCGTTAGGCTTCAGGCCGTTCCAGTAGAAGGTGTGGTTCCATACTTGCGCGGCGTTGTTGAAGATGCCGCCGGAGGATTTCAGCACGATCTCTTCCAGGGTGGCGTTCTCGAACTCGGTGCCCTTGATCAGGTTGTTCAGGTTGGTGACATAGGTCTGGTGATGCTTGCCGTAGTGGAAGTCGATGGTTTCGGCAGAAATGACCGGGGCCAGTGCGTCTTTTGCATACGGCAGGGGTGGCAGGGTGTGTTCCATTGAAGATCCTCACAAATGTTAAATAATCAGGTAAATCCCGGGCTAGCGTTGCGACTACCGCTTTGTTAAATATTTTGCCACAGAATACAGGCAGGCAAACCGCTAGTTTGCCTGGCCGCACACAAGATGCAGCGCGTGCCAGCCTTATAGCTGGTGGCGACAGGCCATTATTTCAACGCTTGAGGCCACAAGCCGTGGGCGGGTCATGCAACATGGCCCATGCCCAGATTGCCACAACAACGTGTCATTCAATGTGCGGCTGGTGACATACAAGCCAGTGACATGCAGGCCCGCGCTGGCAGGAGCTTATTTCTTGCGTGCGCGTGGGTGCGCCGCATCGTACACCTTGGCCAGGTGGTGGAAGTCCAGGTGCGTATACACCTGCGTGGTGCTGATGTTGGCGTGGCCCAGCATCTCCTGCACGGCGCGCAGGTCACCGCTGGATTGCAGCACATGGCTGGCAAAGCTGTGGCGCAGCATGTGCGGGTGCAGGTCGATGTTGATGCCTTGCTTGATGGCCCATTCCTTGAGGCGGTATTGCACCGAGCGGCCGGTCAGGCGTTTGCCGCGCTGATTGATGAACATGGCCTGCTCCGCTGGCGGGCACATCAGGCTGCGCGCCACAAGCCAGCGCTGGATTGCGCTGATGGCGTGGCTGCCCACCGGCACGATGCGGGTTTTGTTGCCTTTGCCGGTGACCACCAGCGTGGCGTTGCGGATATCGAGCGCGTTGAGGTTGAGCCCCACCAGCTCGGAAAGACGCAGGCCCGAGGAGTACAACAGTTCCAGCATGGCGCGGTCGCGCAGACTCAGCGCGTCGTCACCTTGTATCTCCACCAGCATCACCGCCTGATCCGCCGACAGTGCCTGTGGGAGTGGCTTGGCGGCTTTGGGTGCGCGCAGGCCGGTGCACGGGTTGTCTGTCATGCCGTGACGTTCTCCCAGGTAATGGAAGAAACCGCGCCAGGCAGACAGGGTGCGGGCGATGGATCGGCTGCCCATGCCGCGACCATGCAGCGTGGCGATGTGGCGGCGCATGTGGTTCACGGTGAGCTGCGTCAGGCCCTGTTTGACCGGTTGATCCTCCAGCAGGCTGAACAGCAGCTTGAGGTCGCGTGCGTAATGCGTGCAGGTAAGCTGACTCAGGCCGCGCTCATGCCGCAGATGGCTGAGGTAGGCCTCCAGATAAGCATGCTGCGCGTCGGTGGTCATGGTGTAAGCGCTTCAGTCTATCGGTCAGCAAATCAATCGGCGAGCTAGCCTGCTGGAACCGCTAAGGCAGGTGCGAGATCAGCGCAGCGCTGACCAGCTCACCGATGCGTTTGAGGTATAGCGTGCCCATGCCGCTGTAGAAGCGCTCGGCGTCCGGCGCGGCCAGCGCCAGCAGGCCGAATACACGCTCGCCACGCAGGCTGATCAGCGCGCAGGAGAGCGGTGTGGCATCAGCCGGGAACATGCCAGGCAGGGCCACAGGTGGCAAGGGGCCGCAGTAGGGGGCCTTCTGGCTGCTGGTCCATTCGCGCAATTCCGCCGGGCAGGGGCGTAGCGCCGGGTGGCTGCTGTGCACACTGGTGCTGTCGCTCCACAGCTGGATGCCCACGTAGGGGATCTTGAAATCTTCCAGCAGGCTGACCTGCATCAGTTGCAGCAGCACGGCAAAATTGTCCGAGGCCAGCAGGCCCAGGCTGAGCCTGTGCACTTTGTCGCTGATGCTGTCGTTCTCTTCACCGAAGCGCATCAGTTCCGCGAGGCGTGCTTCCAGTACGCGGATCTTGTCGCGCTGTGCCAGTTGCTGGCGCTCTGCCAGAGAAACCGTGCCGCTGCCATGCTGGCTGGGCAGGTACATATCGGCAAGCAGCGCCTGATGGCGCTCAAAGAACTGCGGGTTCTGCTGCAGGTAAGCGCTGACTTCGGCCTCCGCGTTGATGTCGCTGTCTGTTGCGTTGTGTTCTTGCATTTTCAAGTCCTTCATCTGTGCCGTTATGGGGGCGCTGGATCAGCGCACCGGCGAGGTCTGGCTGAACAGGGCGGTGTCGAACTCGCCCTCGAATACGGTCACGGCCGGGCCGGTCATCATCACCGGCTGGCCCGGGCCGGCCCAGTCTATGGTGAGGTCGCCACCACGTGTGCTCACCGTGACCGGCGAGGTCAGTTGGCCCAACTGGATACCCGCCACCACGGCGGCGCAGGCGCCCGTGCCGCAGGCCAGCGTCTCGCCGCTGCCGCGCTCGAATACACGCAGCCGGATGTGCTGAGGTTGCACCACCTGCATGAAGCCTGCGTTCACATGTTGCGGAAAGCGCGGGTGCGCTTCGATCTGCGGGCCTTGCGTGGCCACCGGGGCGGTGTCTACATCGTCCACCACTTGCACCGCATGCGGGTTGCCCATGGAGACGGTGCTGATCATCACGGTCGCATCAGTGAGCGTCAGCGCATATTGCCCGGCCTGTGTGTCGCTGACGAACGGGATCTCGGCTGGCGCGAAGCGCGGTGCGCCCATGTTCACGGTGACCAGGCCGTTCTGCTCCAATCTGGGCTGGATGATGCCAGAGGCGGTTTGCACCACGATCTGCGATTTTTGCGTCAGGCCCTGTTCGTGCACGAAGCGCACGAAACAGCGCGCGCCATTGCCGCATTGCTCTACTTCGCCGCCGTCGGCATTGAAGATGCGGTAACGGAAATCCACGTCGGCAGCATCGGCACGCTCTACCAGCAGTAGCTGATCGAAGCCGATGCCGAACTGGCGGTGGGCGAGCAGACGGATCTGCTCCGGCTGCAGGGCGATGGTTTGCGAGCAGGCGTCGATGACCATGAAGTCATTGCCCAGGCCGTGCATCTTGCTGAAACGGATTTTCATGATGTGATGCTTGTATCTGAATTGAGGGGCGGGCTCAAGGTTTTTTGAACCGACGGTAGTTCCACAGGTATTGCTCAGGCTTGCTACGCACCAGCTGCTCGACGGCATTGTTGATGCCTTGCGGGCTGAGGTCGCCGGTCAGTGGCTGCAAATGCAGTACAAAGCCGCGACCCCAGCTCAGGCGTTCGCCGAACACCAGGATGGTGTCCACGTTGGGCAGTTGTGCCAGCTTGCTGGCCAGTGTCATGGTGTAGGCCGGGTAATCGAAAAAACGCGCCCACACGCCTTCGTCCTTTTCCGGTACCTGGTCAGGCAGCACGCCGATGGCTTCGCCACGTTTGAGGCTGCGCATCAGTTCACGTATGCCGCCCAGTGTGGTCGGCACCTGACGCATCTGGCCACGATTGCGGCCCAGTGCGGTCAGGCGTTGCAGCCAGGGCTGGCGTGGCGGGCGGAACAGCACATTGATGGGGTGATGTGCCGCGTAGTAGCGTGCGGTGATCTCGTAACAGCCCAGGTGCGGCGTTAGGAACACGATGCCGCGCTTTGCCGCATGGGCAGCTTCCACATGCTCCCAGCCATGCACCTGTTTGACCCAGCCCAGCACTTGTTCGGCTGGGCGGAACCAGATGGCGAAAGTCTCCATCAGGCCTTTGCCGGTCTCGCTGGTGCTGAGGCGCATGAGCCGACGGCTGGCGGCGCTGGTGCTGGTGATGTTGGTGATACGGATGTTGCTGCGTGCAGTTTGCCGGAACTTTTGCGAGCTAAGACGCATCATCCATCCAGCTACAACGCCTGCTGCGTGGATCGCAGGCAGTGGCAGGCGGGAGAAAGCATGGAATAAGAGCTCAAGCATGAATATCTTTTGCAAAACTTGCGACTTTGCTATTCTACCCAGTCTTTTTGGTCAAGTCTTTTACCAGCCCGTCCATCGGGGTCGCGGAAGCGCTTGAAACTGCACACGCTTAACGCTACGAGATTGTTTTAATGAACGAATATCTATTTACTTCCGAATCGGTTTCCGAGGGTCACCCGGACAAGGTGGCGGACCAGATCTCCGATGCCATCCTGGATGCCATTCTGGCGCAGGATCCGTATGCCCGCGTGGCCGCTGAAACACTGGTGACCACCGGTCTGGTGATCCTGGCGGGTGAGATCACCACCAAGGCCCAAGTGGATTACGCCCGAGTGGCGCGCGACACCATACGCCGCATCGGTTATGCCGACCCCACGCTGCGCTTCGATGCCGATGGTTGCTCGGTGCATGTGTGCTACGGTCAGCAAAGTCCCAACATCGCGCAGGGTGTGGACCGCGCGTCTGATGATTACCTGAATCAGGGTGCTGGCGATCAGGGCCTGATGTTCGGTTATGCCTGCGATGAAACGCCTACCCTGATGCCTTTGCCTTTGTACCTTTCGCATCGTCTGGTCGAGCGTCAGTCGCAACTGCGCAAGGATGGCCGTCTGCCATGGCTGCGTCCGGATGCCAAAAGCCAGGTCACGGTCAAGTATGTGGACGGCAAGCCGTTCTCCATCGACACCGTGGTGCTGTCCACCCAGCATAGCCCGGAGTTCAGCTCCGATGCCAAGCAGGAAGAGCTGCGTGCACTGGTCATCGAACACATCATCAAGCCGGTGCTGCCAGCCGAGCTGATCAAGGGCGATATCCAGTATCTGGTCAATCCCACCGGTTGTTTCGAGATCGGTGGCCCGCACGGCGATGCTGGCCTCACCGGCCGCAAGATCATCGTGGATACCTACGGCGGCGCTGCACCGCATGGTGGCGGCGCATTCTCCGGCAAGGACCCGTCCAAGGTGGACCGTTCTGCTGCCTATGCTGCCCGCTACGTGGCCAAGAACATCGTCGCGGCTGGCCTGGCGCAGCGTTGTCTGGTGCAGGTGTCGTATGCGATCGGTGTGGCCAAGCCAACGTCCATCATGGTGGAAACCTATGGCACCGGCAAGGTGTCCGATGCCAGGCTGACCGAACTGGTGCAAGCGCATTTCGACTTGCGCCCCAAGGGCATCGTGCAAATGCTGGACCTGCTGCGTCCCATCTACAGCAAGACGGCCGCCTACGGCCACTTCGGCCGTGACGAGCCAGAGTTTACCTGGGAGGCGTTGGATAAAGCCTCTGCCCTTAAGGCCGCTGCAGGACTGTAATTCGCAAGGCTGCCAGGTCAGACCAGATGGCCTGACTTGGCGGGCAAGCAAACAAGCCTTATAATTCAATTATTAACCGAGGAACGCTGCGAGGCGCACATCAGGTGCCCCCAGGCTCGGTTGTCAAAGCAGTCCACCGCTTTGCGAACGGCGTTCACTTATTTAACTCGTGCCGGACACGGGAAATGGGTGAAGCAAGCGCCAGTCGCAACTCCATTCCCTTCCGTCACGCATTCATTTGAGAGAAACCATGAATACTGTGACCGACATTCAAGATTACGTAGTAGCCGATATGAGCCTCGCCGACTGGGGCCGTAAAGAGATCGCCATCGCCGAGACCGAGATGCCCGGCCTGATGGCTATCCGCGAAGAATACGCGCTGACCAAGCCACTCAAGGGCGCGCGCATCACCGGCTCCCTGCACATGACCATACAGACCGCCGTGCTGATCGAGACCCTGAAAGACCTGGGTGCGGATGTACGCTGGGCGTCCTGCAACATCTTCTCTACGCAGGACCATGCCGCTGCCGCGATTGCAGCGACCGGCACCGCCGTGTTCGCGATCAAGGGCGAAACGCTGGAAGAGTACTGGGATTACACCCACCGCATCTTTGAATGGACGGATGGCGGCTACTCCAACATGATCCTGGACGATGGTGGCGATGCCACCTTGCTGCTGCACTTGGGCACCAAGGCCGAGAGCGATATCAGCGTGCTGAATCATCCCGGCTCCGAAGAAGAGACCTGCCTGTTCAACGCCATCAAGGAAAAGCTCAAGGTCGATCCGACCTGGTACTCCACGCGTCTCAAGCACATCAAGGGTGTGACCGAAGAGACCACTACCGGCGTGCACCGACTGTACCAGATGCACAAGGAAGGCCGTCTGGCGTTCCCGGCCATCAACGTCAACGATTCCGTGACCAAGTCCAAGTTCGATAACCTGTACGGTTGCCGCGAATCGCTGGTGGATGGCATCAAGCGCGCCACCGATGTGATGATCGCTGGCAAAGTGGCGGTGGTGGCAGGTTACGGTGACGTGGGCAAGGGCTCTGCCCAGGCGCTACGCGCCTTGTCTGCGCAGGTGTGGGTGACCGAGATCGACCCGATCTGTGCACTGCAGGCGGCCATGGAAGGTTACCGTGTGGTGACCATGGATTATGCGGCTGAACATGCGGACATCTTCGTGACCGCCACCGGCAACTACCATGTGATCACCCATGACCACATGGCGCGTATGAAGGATCAGGCCATCGTCTGCAACATCGGCCACTTCGATAATGAGATCGATGTGGCGGGTATCGAGAAGTACCAGTGGGAAGAGATCAAGCCGCAGGTCGATCATGTGATCTTCCCAGACGGTAAACGCATCATCCTGCTGGCCAAGGGCCGCCTGGTGAACCTGGGTTGTGGTACCGGTCATCCGTCCTACGTGATGTCCAGCTCCTTTGCCAACCAGACCATCGCCCAGATCGAGCTGTACAGCAACACGGCCGCTTACCCGGTCGGGGTGTATACACTGCCCAAGCATCTGGATGAGAAAGTGGCGCGCCTGCAACTGAAGAAACTGAACGCCCAGCTGACCGAGCTGAGTGATCAGCAGGCGGCTTACATCGGGGTGACCAAGCAAGGCCCGTTCAAGCCAGAGCACTATCGTTACTAAACAGCCAATCCGTGGTGGCCGTGCCTTGATCGGCGGCCGGCGCAGGAGGGTCAGCAACAAGCAGGCTTGGCAATAAGCAGGATTAGCAAGCCTTGTCCGGGGGGCTGGTGTTGCAACGGTGTTCAAGTTACCGTTGCCTTACCAGTCCTATTGCTAAGCTGGTTTGTACGTTAGTCCAACTCGAAGGAGGCACCATGAAATTGCTAGTCGTCTGGTTGTTGAACGCACTGGCCTTGCTGGCCGTGGCTTATCTGATGCCATCCATCCAGGTGGCAGGCTTCACTGGGGCACTGATCGCAGCGGCGGTGATCGGGCTGGTCAACATGCTGATCCGCCCTTTACTGGTGATCCTGACCTTGCCGGTCACGGTGCTGACACTGGGTCTGTTCATCTTTGTGATCAACGGTGTGTTGTTCCTGGTGGTGGGCAATCTGTTGCAGGGCTTCGAAGTGGCGAGTTTGATGGCCGGTATCATCGGTGCCGTGCTGTATAGCGTGATCTCCTGGATATTGACGGCGGTGCTGCTCGGCGACGATTGATACGTTGTCAGGGCCTACGCAGCCGCGACTAAATTAAATGAAAAGTGTACCTGTGATCAGTTTTGAGTTCTTCCCGCCCAAGACGGCGGAGGGGCAGGCCAAGTTGCGCGAAGCGCGCAGGCAGCTTGCCCTGCATCAACCCAAGTTCTTTTCCGTCACCTTCGGTGCCGGTGGTTCCACGCGTGACCGCACCATGGAAACGGTGCTGGAGATCCGCAGCGAAGGCTTTGACGCCGCGCCGCATATCTCCGGCATCTCTTCCTCGCGTGACGAGATCCGTCAGTTGCTGGACGCTTACCAGCAGCATGATATCCATCATCTGGTGGTGCTGCGCGGTGACCTGCCCTCGGGCGAAGCCAGTGTGGGGGATTTTCGCTACGCCAACGAGCTGGTGAGCTTCATCCGTGAGCACAGTGGCGACTGGTTCAATATCGAGGTGGCGGCCTATCCGGAGTTTCATCCGGAAGCCGCGTCGCCTGCAGCGGACCTGGCCAACTTCAAACGCAAGGTGGAGGCCGGTGCCAATAGTGCCATCACGCAGTATTTCTACAATGTGGATGCCTATTTCGGTTTCATGGAACAGTGTGCGGGTGCGGGCATCACCATCCCGGTGGTGCCGGGTGTGATGCCGATCTACAACTACACGCAACTGGCGCGTTTTTCGGATGTGTGTGGTGCGGAGATCCCGCGCTGGCTGCGTCTGCGTTTGCAGGAATATGCCAACGACCTGCCTTCATTGCGTGCCTTGGGCATGGATGTGGTGACGGATGTGTGTGAGCGTCTGCTCGCGGCGGGTGCGCCCGGATTGCATTTCTATACGCTGAATCAGGCCGGGATCATCTCCACCATACTGCAGCGTTTGCCGTTGCCGGCAGCCCGCTAAAGGCTTGAAGATACAAGCTTGAAACTGTGAAGGGTAGCAGCACGCTGTTCTACAGCAGCGTGTTGGTCAGGCAGGGCAGCTAACGCCCGTGCCTGATTAAGCCCTCATTGAACCTTTAGTGCAGCGTAGGCTGGCTGTCACCGAACACGGCATCTTCAACGAACAGATAGTCGTTGGCGGTGCCCTGATTGCGCAGTGCCATCAGCACGATCCAGCGCGTCTCTTCGATACCGACTTCAGGCTGTGGCAGTGCCAGTGCGCGGTCGATGACCAGTTCGCGCTGCGCCGGGCTCAGTACACGGGTCTGTTCCAGGAAGATCAGGAAACCCAGCGCCTGCTGGTTGATCTTCTTGCGCTCAGCTTCTGCGTAGATGCGCACACTGCCGGACTGTTGTGCGCTGTCTGTGGCACTCATGGCTTCCAGGGCGGTAAACCAGTCGAATGCGCCGTTGATGTCTTCTTCGTCGAAGCCCGCAGCGTAAAGCTCTTTGGACAAGGTGTGATGGTCTGGACGGACATTGACCTCGAAGTAGTTCTCAAACAGGTAGACCAGAACCTCAAACATGGAATCTCCTAAATAATTGAACAGGGTTAGGTGATTCGCTGGTAGCGCCCTCCCGGCAGAGTAGCGACTTTGCTTTCCAACTCCAGCACCAGCAGCATGGCCGAAAGGCTATCACTCGTCAAGCCGCTGGAATCGAGTAACGCTTCCAGACTGATGGGGTCGAATCCCATGATTTCAAGTAGCTGCTGACCCGGATCGTCCACTTTATTCGAAGCAAGAACAGTGCCGTTTGTATCGACTTCTGTCCCCGCAACAGGTTCATTCAGGCGGATCTCACTCAGTATATCGGCCAGATCATCGACAAGTTTAGCGCCCTGTTTGATCAGTTGGTGGCAGCCCTTGGAAAGTGGCGAGTGGATGGAGCCCGGCATGGCGAACACCTCGCGGCCTTGTTCTGCGGCCAGGCGCGCGGTGATCAGCGAGCCACTGTGCAGGTTGGCCTCCACCACCAGGCAGCCACGACTCAGGCCGCTGATCAGGCGGTTGCGTTGCGGAAAATGGGCCGCGCGCGACGGCGTGCCTAGCGGAAACTCGGAAAGCAGCAAGCCATGTTCCACGATCTGCCGCGCTAGGGCCAGATGCCGTGATGGATAGACGATATCCAGGCCAGTGCCAACCACCGCAATAGTGCCGCCAGGCGTGTCCAGTGCACCACGATGGGCCGCGCCGTCTATGCCCAGCGCCAGACCGCTCACGATGCAATGACCCTGCTGGCCCAGCGCACGCGCAAACGCCTCGGCGTTCTTGATGCCTTGCGGCGTGGCATTGCGACTGCCCACGACTGCGAGGGCCGGGCGTTTCAGCAAGGCCAGCTGGCCTTTTCCATACAGCAGGGCAGGCGGATCCGGGATCTCGAGCAGCGCTTGCGGATATTCGGCATCTGCCAGTGTGATCAGGTGGTTGCCAGCTTGCTGCAGCCATTGCAGGGTGGTGGCTGCGTCGTCCAGGTTAGGGCCAGCACGTATGGCATCGGCGACGGCATCGCTGACCACATCGCGCAACTGCGCGGTCTTTGCGGCAAAGATATGCGCTGGTTCACCGAACTGCTGCAACAGCTGGCAGATACCGCGACTGCCCAGACCGGGGATGCGGCTCAGCGCGATCCATAGCGCCTGCTCGTCCTGCAGCGGCATACTCATGTGCGTTGGAACGCGCAGCCGCGCGCTATAATGTGATATTGAGCAAAGGTGGGCACAGCCTTGGGCATAGGCGTCGCTGACTTGATATCCGGCATGACAGCCCTCACTTTGCGTCCTATCCGACAGATTTTCAAGCACCCATTATGGCACTACTACCGATACTGAAATATCCGGACAAGCGTTTGTATACCGTGGCCAAACCGGTGGCCGAGGTCAATGCGCGCATCCGCCGCCTGATCGCCGACATGGCCGAGACCATGTATGCGGCGCCCGGTATCGGCCTCGCCGCCACGCAAGTGGACGTGCACGAGCAGCTGATCGTCATCGACACCACCGAGGATAAAAGCCAGCTGCAGGTGTTCATCAACCCCAGGCTGGTCAACACTTGCGGTTCCCAGCAGTATGAAGAAGGCTGTCTGTCTGTGCCCGGCATCTACGAGAACGTGACGCGTGCCGAACGCATCACCGTGCAAGCGCTGGACGCTGACGGCAAGCCGTTCACGCTGGAAGCGGATGGCCTGCTGGCCGTGTGCATCCAGCACGAGATGGATCATCTGCTGGGCAAGGTGTTCGTGGAATATCTATCCCCGCTGAAGCAGAACCGCATCAAGACCCGCCTGAAAAAACGCCAGCGCGAGCCCGCTTAAACCCCGTCAAGTCCAATCCCGTCAAGTTCACCGCCCATGAAGATCCTATTCGCCGGTACGCCGGAATTCGCTGTCCCCAGCCTGCAGGCCCTGATCGATGCCGGCCATGACATCGTGGCGGTGTTGACCCAGCCGGATCGCCCGGCCGGACGCGGCATGAAGCTCACCCCCAGCCCGGTCAAGCAGCTGGCCTTGCAGCATGATGTGCGCGTGCTGCAACCGACCACACTCAAAGACGCGGTGGTGCAAGCCGACATCGCAGCGCTGCAGGCAGACGTGATGATCGTTGCCGCTTATGGCCTCATCATCCCCACCGTGGTGTTGCAGATGCCACGTTACGGCTGCTACAACGTGCATGCTTCCTTGTTGCCGCGCTGGCGTGGTGCCGCGCCTATCCAGCGTGCGCTGCTGGCCGGTGATGCCGAAACCGGCGTCACCATCATGGAGGTGGTGCCTGCACTGGATGCCGGCGCCATGGTGGAAAAAGGCGTGCTGCCCATAGGGCCGCGCGACACCGCACAAAGCCTGCACGATGGCCTGGCAGCGCTGGGCGCTGCCCTGATGGCAACCACCATGGACAAGCTGCAACAACAGGGCAGCTTGCCTGCCACGCCGCAGGACGAGGCGCTGGTCACCTATGCTCACAAGCTGGAAAAGGCCGAGGCTGCGATTGACTGGACCTTGAGCGCTGCCGAACTGTCACGCCGCGTGCGTGCCTACAATCCGTTCCCGGTGGCGCAGGCCACGCTGGGCGAGCGTGTCTGCAGGCTATGGATGGCGACCGATATGCCGGGCAGTGCAGCGCCTGGTCAGGTGGTCGAAGCCGGGCCGCGCTTGCTGGTGGGCTGCGGTGAGGGCTTGTTGCAGATCGAGGAGCTGCAGATGCCGGGCGGCAAACGCCTGAGTGCACGCGAGTTCCTGACTGGCCATGCCCTGCAGGCGGGCGATCGTTTCGGTCATGGTGCTGCCTTATCATCTGGTCTGTCGTCCGGCCAGTCGTCTGATTTGTAAGCCCGGTTCAAGCTGTGCTGAGTGTGCCCGGCCTGCGTCCGCTGCCTGCAGCTCAGGCGGCTTGAATTTTTTTTGTTCGGCAGCATCTATAAGAGCGAAATATGAGTGCTGTACCCTCTCGCTACAGATCATGATCAAAGGAACAACATGTTAGGAAACTGGTTTAAAACGACAGTCTTGATGGCCGGCATCGTCGTGCTGTTCGGCACGGTCGGCGCGGCCCTGGGTGGTGCAGGTGGCATGCTGATCGCACTGGCCATCGCTGCGGCCATGAATGTCTACGCCTACTGGTTCTCGGACAAAGCCGTACTGAAGATGTATAACGCACAGGAAGTGGATGCGCAGTCCGCCCCCAAGTTCTACAACATGGTGCGCGAACTGGCGCAGAACGCCCAGTTGCCCATGCCCAAGGTGTACATCATCGATGAAGCCCAGCCCAACGCCTTTGCTACCGGCCGTGACCCGGAACATGCCGCCGTGGCGGCTACCACCGGCATCATGCGCATCCTCAGCGAGCGCGAACTGCGTGGTGTGATGGCACACGAGCTGGCCCATGTGAAGCACCGTGATACCTTGATCTCCACTATCTCGGCCACCATCGCCGGTGCCATCTCTTCCATCGCCCAGTTCGGCATGCTGTTCGGTGGCCGGGACCGTGGTGTGCACCCAGCCGTGGCTATCCTGATCATGCTGTTGGCGCCCATCGCCGCCATGCTGATCCAGATGGCCATCTCGCGTGCACGCGAGTTCGAGGCCGACAAAGGCGGCGCCGAGATCAGTGGCGACCCGCAGGCACTGGCTGCCGCGCTGGAGAAGATCCACAACTATGCGCACCAGATCCCCATGGATACCGCCGAGCAACACCCGGAAACGGCGCAGATGATGATCATCAACCCGCTTTCCGCCGGCGGCCTCAAAGGCTTGTTCAGCACCCACCCGCAGACCGAAGAGCGCGTCGCGCGTCTGCTGGCGATGGCACGCTGATCGCGGCCGCGTTTTGCACGTCGCTCAACTTCTCGCCGCCGAGGCAATAGACGCAGTACTCACTGGCCGCAACCTCAGCAGCGCGATCGAGGCGGTGCTCAAGCACCACAGCCATATCACGCCACAGCAGCGTGGCGCCATGCAGGACTTGAGCTACGGCACACTGCGTCATTACGGCCAGTTGCAGGCGCTGCTGTCGCCCTTGCTGCAAAAGCCGCTCAGTAACACGCGTTTACGCTGCTTGTTGCTGGTGGCCTTGTACCAATTGCAGCAGGACCGCGCTGGCGCGCACACCGTGGTGGATCAGGCGGTGCAGGCGGCGGGCAGTTTCAAACCGCAGTGGGCCAAGGGCTTGGTCAACGCCATATTGCGCAACTTTCTGCGTCAGCGCGACGCGCTATTAGCCGCCATCCAGAATGATGATGTGGCCAGTTACAGTTACCCGCAATGGTGGATCAACAAACTGCGCAAACAGTACCCGCAGGACTGGCAGGCCATGTTGCTGGCGGGGAACCAGCATCCGCCCATGAGCTTGCGCGTCAACCTGCGCCAGACCAGCATGGCGGATTATGTGGCCAGGCTGGACGCACAGGGCATCAGCGCCGATGTGGTCGGCGACAGCGCCTTGCTACTGCATAAACCACTGCCTGTGGAGCGCATCCCGGGTTTTTCCAGCGGCGAGGTCTCGGTGCAGGACGCTGGCGCCCAACTGGCTGCGCCTTTGCTCGACGCACAGGACGGTATGCGCGTGCTGGACGCCTGTTGCGCGCCCGGCGGCAAGACCGGCCACCTGCTCGAACTGGCCCGGCTGGATCTGCTGGCGCTGGACAGTGATGCACTGCGCTTGCAGCGTGTGAAGAGCAATCTGGACCGGCTGAACCTGCAAGCCACCTTGCTGGCGGCCGATGCCGCGCAGCCAGACGGTTGGTGGGACGGCCGTCCGTTCGACCGCATCCTGGCCGATGTGCCATGCACGGCTTCGGGCATCGTGCGCCGCCATGTGGACATCAAATGGTTGCGCCGCGAGGCCGATGTGGCGTCATTCGCACAGCAGCAGGCACGCATCCTGCCCGCACTGTGGCAGCTGCTGGCAAAGGGTGGTAAATTGCTTTATGTGACGTGTTCGGTGTTCCACGAAGAAAACCAGTCACAAATTGATGGGTTTATAAAACAGCAGGTGGACGCGCGGCAGTTGCCTTTGTCATCGCCCATGTTGCCACCACAAGGACAATTGCACCCGGCTGCCCACCATGACGGTTTTTTCTACGCAATGCTGCAAAAGATTTAATCTGTTGAGTCTGGGGCTGGCCCTGCTGATCGCATTCTGTGCGACAGGCTGGGCGGCTCCCAGCCATCTGGACATCAAGTCTGCGGAGCTGAGTCCGCGTGGTGAGCAGTATGTGCTCAACGCCGATTTCGACCTCAGTTTCAGCCCTGCCGTGCAGGAAGCCCTCAGCAAGGGGCTGCCGCTGCATTTTCTCATGGAGTTCCAGCTCACCAAGCCGCAACGTTACTGGTTCGACGACGAGATCGTCACCAGCACCAGCCATGTTTCCATCAGTTATCACGCCTTGTCACGCCAATACCTGCTCAACATCGACCAGCAACAATCGGCTCACAGCAGCCTGCAGGAGGTGCGCGAGCGGTTCACGCGCGTGCGTAACTGGCTGGTGCTGGACAAGACCCTGCTCAAAGCCGGTGTGCCTTATCAGGCGGCTTTGCGTATCCGTCTCGATGCCTCCAAATTACCGCAACCGCTGCGGGTGGATGCCCTGGGCTCGCAGGACTGGAGCCTGATCTCGCCACGTTATCGCTGGACCCCAGATCTGGACCTCTAAGCTGGGGATGGCAGCATGAAATACATCGTCTTCATCAGTGCCGGTCTGGGCGCGGTACTGCTTTACCTGCTGTCTCACGCCAGTGCCAACATGGCTGAATCCGGCCATTACTACACTGTGCTGCTGGGGCTGAACATCGCGCTGGCCAGTTTGATGATCTTGCTCATCTTCTGGCAGTTATGGCGCTTGTATCGCCAGCTCAAGCTGAGAGTGATGGGTAGCCGCCTGACCTTCCGTCTGCTGGGTGCGTTCGCGCTGATGGCGATCATCCCGGGCCTGGTGGTTTATCTGCTGTCGGTGAATTTCCTCACACGTTCCATCGAATCCTGGTTCAACGTCAAGGTCGAGGCCGCGCTGGATGGTGGCCTGCGCCTGGGCCAGAGCACGCTGGACATCATGCTTAGCGACATGGAAGAGAAGGGCAACAGCATGGCGCTGGCGCTGTCCTTGCAGCCTGCCAGTTCACATCGCGTCGTGCTCAATGACCTGCGTGAAAAAAGTGGCGTGCAGGACGCCGTGCTGTTCACCATGCAGGGCCAGATCGTGGCGTTCTCCAGCAATGATCCATCCAGCTTCCTGCCTGAGCTGCCGAGCCTGCAGCAGTTGCGTGATGCGCGACTGCATCCGGTCGGCAAGGTGGACCCTATCCCGGACAAAGGTTTGTACATGCGCCTGCTGGTGCCGGTATCGGTCGCCGGTCTGATCGGCGAGACCCGCATCCTGCAGCTGCTGCATCCCGTGCCGCATGCCCTGTCCACCACGGCGGAAGAAGTGCAGGCGGTGTATCAGGACTATCAGGAGCTGTCATTCAGCCGCGAATCCCTCAAGGATGTGTTCGCCCTGACGCTGACACTGGTCCTGATGTTGTCCATGCTGACCGCGGTGGCCATCGCGTTCGTGCTGAGCCGCCGCCTGTCGGCGCCACTCAGCCTGCTGGCCGAGGGCACACGTGCCATCGCGCGCGGCGATTACGACACCATGCTGCCTGAACATGGCCGCGACGAGCTGGGCGTGCTGGTGCAATCCTTTAACAGCATGACACGCCAGCTGGCCGAGGCCACACAGGCCGCAGCGCGCAACCAGATGCGTGTGGAAGCAGCGCGCAGCTACCTGGAGACGGTGCTGGCGCACTTGTCCTCGGGGGTGCTGGCGCTGAACGAGCATGCCGAATTGCGCGCCAGCAACCCGGCAGCGGCGCATATCCTCGGACTGGTGCTGGAGAATCGCCAGCCCTTTGCGCGCATCGCCGAACAGAAGCCGGAGCTGACCGGCTTTGTGGAGACCGTGTTGCAGCACTTCCAGCTGGGTGACCCAGCCGCAGCGCGCATCCTCAAGCCGCAGCGAGGCGAGTGGCGCGAGCAGATCGAAGTGTATGGGGCCAGTGGCACGCAGGTAATCCTGCTACGTGGTACGCAATTGCCGGAAGGCGCAGACCGGGGCTTTGTGCTGGTGTTCGATGACATGACCACCACCGTGCAGGCCCAACGCGATGCGGCCTGGGGCGAAGTGGCACGTCGTCTGGCCCACGAGATCAAGAACCCGCTCACGCCGATACAGCTGTCGGCCGAGCGCCTGGAGCGCAAACTGGCGCCGCGTCTCGACGCCGCAGACGGTGAGTTGCTCAAGCGCACCACGCACACCATCGTCAGTCAGGTCAGTGCCATGAAGACCATGGTCAACGAGTTCAGCGAGTATGCGCGTGCGCCTGTGCTCAATCTGTCGGCGCTGGATATCAATCAGCTGATCGAAGATGTGCTGGGACTATACGAACCGGGCGGTGCGGAAGCCACAGGTATTCGTATAGAATCGGAACTGCAGCCGGACTTGCCGCAAGTGCAGGGTGATGCCACCATGCTGCGACAGGTGCTGCATAATCTGCTCAAGAATGCGCAGGATGCCTTGCAGGACAAGCCGGTCGGCAGGATACAGATGCGTAGCAAGTTGCAGGACCAGCAGTTGCGCGTGAGCGTGACCGATAATGGTGATGGCTTCCCGCCCAATATTCTGGCGCGTGCGTTCGAGCCCTATACGACCACCAAGCGACATGGCACTGGCCTGGGCCTGGCCATCGTCAAGAAAATCATGGAAGAACATGGCGGTAGCGTCAAGATCGAGAATCTTGAGGCGGGCGGGGCGTGCGTCAGCATCGCCATGCCCTTGACCAGCCAGGCCCGGCCATCACAACAAAAACAGCACTATAAAAACAACGAGCACAAGCACTGAAAAAACGGGGTTGCACAGTACTACATGGAGCAAACACAATGACAGCAAGGCAAGTTCTGGTCGTAGATGATGAAATCGGCATACGCGAGTTGCTGCGCGATATCCTTCAGGATGAAGGCTATCTGGTGACGCTTGCGGAAGATGCTGCCCAGGCGCGCCAGATGCGTGCCCATCATCGCCCCGACCTGGTGCTGCTGGATATCTGGATGCCGGATTGTGACGGTATCAGCCTGCTCAAGGAATGGGGCAATGGCGGCCTGCTCAATATGCCGGTGGTGATGATGTCGGGTCATGGCACCATCGATACGGCAGTGGAGGCCACGCGTATCGGCGCGTTTGATTTCCTGGAAAAACCCATCGCGCTGCAAAAGCTGCTCAAGACCGTCAATGCGGCACTCAAGCATGGCGAACATCTGCCCAAATCCGACATGAGCCTGGCCCATCTCGGTAAAGGTGCGGTCATCGGTCAGCTGCGTCTGCGTCTGGAACAGCTCAGCAAGCTCAAGACCCCCTTGTTGCTGGTGGGCTCACCCGGTTGTGGGGTGGCCTTGTGCGCGCGCTTCCTGCACGAGGCGGATACCCCCTGGCTGGAGCTGACCGAGTATGGCAAGCTGGCCAGCATGCCGCTGGAGTTGCTGGAGCAGCACCGCGACGGCTTGATCTTCATCCCTGAGGTGGCCGATCTCAGCAAGATGGAACAAAAAGGCTTGCTCATGGTGCTCAACAAGGCGGCCAAATATGGCATACGCGTGGTGTGCGCCACCACCCAGCCGCTGCCGCAGCGCGTAGCCGAACACCTGTTCGATGTGCAGCTGTTGCAACTGCTGACCGCTACCAGCCTCAGTGTGCCGGCGCTGGCGGACCACCGCGAAGATATCCCGGATCTGATCAGTGCCATGGCCATGGTGCTCACCGAAAGTGGTGAAACGGAATACCGCGAATTCGACATCGCTGCGCTCAACGCGCTGCGCAATGCCGATTGGCCCGGCAATCTGGCCCAGCTGGAGAGCGTGGTGCGTAACCTGATGCAGACCACGCTGGGTGAGGTGATCGAGCTGGACGATGTCAACCGCGTGTTGCAGCAGTTCGCGCCCGTGCAGGCCGTGGAACTGCCGCCGCCCTTGCCGCTGGTGGATATGGAAAAACCGCTGCGCGAGGCACGTGATGATTTCGAACGCCTGTATTTCGAGCATCACATCGCCAAAACGGCGGGCAACATCAGCAAGGTGGCGGAACAGGCGCAGCTGGAACGCACGCACTTGTACCGCAAGCTCAAGCAGCTGGGTATCAAGACGCGCTAGACACGCCCGTGACCAGCGCTGGGTGATCCGGCTGCGTTGTAAATCAGAATAAAAAACCGGCATGTGCCGGTTTTTTAGCTATTGAGGATGCTGGCCGCTCAGGCGCTGTGCAGTTCCAGCACCACTGGCGTGTGGTCGGACGGACGCTCCAGCTTGCGTGGCGCTTTATCTATCCAGCAGCGGCTGCAGCCCGCTTTCAATGCTTCGCTGACCAGGATGTGATCGATGCGCAAGCCCAGGTTGCGCCTGAAACCGGCCATGCGGTAATCCCACCAGCTGAAGCTGTTGTCTGCCTGCTCGAACAGCCGGAAGCTGTCATGCAGCCCCATGTCCAGCAGCTGCTGGAATACGGCACGTTCGGGCGCGCTGACCAGCACTTGTCCTGCCCACGCCGCCGGGTCATGCACATCGCGGTCTTCGGGGGCGATGTTGTAATCGCCCAGCAGCGCCAGTTTGGGATGTTGTTTCAGCTCCTGCTGCAGCCAGTCAGTGAGCGCTTGCAACCAGCCCAGTTTGTATTGGTATTTGTCTGATTCCAGACTTTGACCGTTTGGGATGTAAGCACACACGATGCGCACGCCCGCTACGGTGGCGGTGAGCACACGCTTCTGCTCGTCTACATAGCCCGGGATGCCGAACTGCACCGCCTGCGGTAACTGCTTGCTGATGATGGCCACCCCGTTATAGGTCTTCTGACCGCTGTGCAGCGCGTGATAACCGGCTTCCTGCAGAGCCGCGTAGGGAAACTTGCTGTCCTCCTGTTTGGTTTCCTGCAGGCATAGTACGTCGGGCTGCTCGCTGGCCAGCCAGTCCAGTACATGCGGCAGGCGTACGTTCAGCGAGTTGACGTTCCAGGTGGCGATCTTCATGGGCAAGTTTCTGTAATGAACCTAAGGGTAGATAAAAAGGGCAGATAAAAAATCCGGTTGTCTGCAGGAATATGCAGGCAACCGGATCAGGATGCAATAGCGTCAGTGGCCAGCCACTGAATGTGAACTAGGCGTTCATGCCGTTATGGCGCAACAGCGCATCCATATTGGGTTCGCGGCCACGGAAGGCGACAAAGGATTCCAGCGCCGGGCGTGAGCCACCCATGGCGAGGATCTCCTGCCAGAACTTGCGGCCCGTGGCCTCGGATAGCACGCCAGTCTCTTCGAACAGGCTGTAGGCATCTGCCGATAGCACTTCCGCCCATTTGTAGCTGTAATAGCCTGCTGCATAACCACCCGCGAAGATGTGCGAGAAGTTATGCGGGAAGCGGTTCCACTTGGGTGGGCGCACCACGGCCACTTCGTCGCGTACCTGCTCGATGAGGTCCAGCGCGGTGGCGCTGCCATGCGGGTCGAAATCGCTGTGCAAACGCATGTCGAACAGCGAGAACTCGATCTGCCGCACGGTCTGCATGCCGGCCTGGAAGTTCTTGGCGGCCACCATCTTGTCGAACAGCGCGCGTGGCAGCTGAGCACCGGTGTCCACGTGGGCGGTCATGTGGCGCAGCACATCCCACTCCCAGCAGAAGTTCTCCATGAACTGGCTGGGCAGTTCCACCGCATCCCATTCCACGCCCTTGATGCCGGACACGCCGTATTCGTCCACTTGCGTCAGCATGTGGTGCAGGCCATGACCGAACTCATGGAACAGGGTCTGTACTTCGTCGTGCGTGAACAACGCCGGTTTGCCGCCCACCGGGCCGGAGAAATTGCAGGTCAGGAACGCCACTGGGGTCTCCACACCATGGGCTTTGCGGCGACGCGTGATGGCTTCATCCATCCAGGCGCCACCGCGCTTGTTGTTGCGCGCATACAGGTCCAGATAGAACTGGCCGACCAGCTGGCCGTTGCTTTGCACGATATCGTAAAAGCTGGCATCGGCATGCCATACCGGCGCGGCGGATTGCTTTACCTGTACGCCAAAGATGGTTTCGATCACCTTGAACAGGCCGGCCAGCACCTTGGCTTCCGGGAAGTATTGCTTCACCTCCTGATCGGAGAAGGCATATTTGTCTTCGCGCAGCTTTTCCGACACATACGCCACATCCCAGGCCTGCATGTCGCTGATGCCCAGCTTGGCCGCATAGGCGGTCAGTTCGGCCATGTCGCGCGCGGCATAAGGCTGGGCGCGCTTGGCCAGCGTGTCGAGGAACTCGACCACTTGCGCAGGCGTGTCGGCCATCTTGCTGGCCAGCGACATCTCGGCGTAATTGGCATAGCCCAGCAGATGCGCCTCTTCCTGGCGCAGTTTGAGGATATCCACCATCAGTGGCGAGTTGTCCCACTCCGGTTTGCCGAACTCGGAGGCACGCGTGGCGTAAGCGCGGTACAGCGTCTCGCGCAGCGCGCGGTCGTCAGCGTACTGCAGCACCGGCATATAGGACGGGAAGTGCAGCGTGAACTTCCAGCCGCGCTTGCCATCGGCCTGTGCGGCTTCGCTGGCGGTCTGCAGGGCATCTGCCGGCACGCCGGCCACCTGCGCGGCGTCTTCCACGTAATGCGCGTAGGCATTGGTGGTGTCCATGATGTTTTCCTCGAAACGCGAGGTCAGCAAGGACAGCTGTTCCTGTATGGCCTTGAAGCGGGCTTTTTCTGCCGTGGGCAGCTCGGCCCCACCCAGGCGGAAATCACGCAGCTCGTTGTCGATGATCCTGCGCTGGGCGGTGTTGAGGCTGGTGTAAGCGGCGCTGTCGCGCAGGGCACGGTAGCGTGCGTACAGGCGTTCGTCCTGGGCCAGGTCGCTGTAGAAGTCGGTGAGCTTGGGCAGGTTGTCGTTATAGGCCTGGCGCAGTTCCGGGCTGTTGACCACGGCATTGGTGTGGCTGACCTGGGTCCAGGCACGCGAGATCTGTTCTTCGAGATCTTCCAGCGGGCGCACGAAATTGTCCCAGCTGGGTGCACTGGTGGCGCTGGCCAGTTGTTCGATCTGCACGCGCGCGTTTTGTAACAGGGCGTCCACCGCCGGGCTGACGTCGTCCGGCAGCAACTGGTCGAAACGGGGCAGGCCGGAAAAATCCAGCAGAGGGTTGGTGCGCATAACCGGGTCGTTCACGAGCGATTCCTTCATTCAATGTACCGGCTGTTTCCATCTGGCCGGTATTCAGGCTGCTGGCATCTCAGCTGATCAGGCGCAATGCCAGCGGGTAACGGTAGTTTTCGCCTTTGCTGGTGGCGACAGCGGCCAGGATGCTGAACAGCAGGTTCACCAGCCATAGCATAGGCATCAGCAAGAAGCCGATGAGGATGAACATCAGCACCCAGCAGACGGCATAAGCGATCAGCAGCGAGATCTGGAAATTCAGCGCTTCACGCGCCTGTTCGGCGATGTAGGCGTTGTCGTCCTTTTTCAGCAGCCAGACGATCAAGCCGGGCAGAAAACAGAACAGGATGCCACCCAAGTGGGTCAACACGACGATGTTCTTATCGTCGGAGCTGGGTTGTTGGATGGTCGTTTCTGACAATGGCTCACTCATGGTGCATCCTCCTTATTGAAGATTGAGTTTATCCAGCAAAGGTTCAATTTTGTCGCTGTCACCGCTGTTGAGTATCTTGCGTGCCAGTACGCCGAGACGCGGCACGTCGGTTTGCAGGATACGGCGTTTCACCGCCAGCAGTTGCGCCGAATGCATGGAGAACTGACGTAGCCCCAGCCCCAGCAGCAACTTGGTCAGACGCGGGTCACCAGCCATTTCGCCGCACACCGACACCGGCTTGCCGAGTTTCTCGCCGGCCCGTATGGTCATCTCCACCAGTTGCAGCACGGCCGGGTGCAGCGGGTTGTACAGATGCGACACGCTATCGTCGGTGCGATCGATGGCCAGCGAATACTGGATCAGGTCATTGGTGCCTATGGACAGAAAATCCAGCTGCTGGGCGAACGCCTCGGCGGTGAGCGCTGCCGCGGGCACTTCTATCATGCCGCCCAGCTTGATGTCCTCATCGAACGGGATCTGCTGCTTGCGCAGGCTGAGCTTGGCGCGTTCCAGCATCAGCTTGGTCTGGCGCAGCTCGGACAGCGTGGACAGCATGGGCACCAGGATCTTGATATTGCCGTAATGCGAGGCGCGCAGCAGGGCGCGTAGCTGGGCATGGAAGATGGGCGGGTCAGCCAGGCACAGGCGAATGGCGCGCAAGCCCAGCGCCGGGTTGGTGCAGCTGCGTGCCGTATCCGGGTTCATCTGCTTGTCCGCCCCCAAGTCCAGGGTGCGGATGGTGACCGGCAGGCCTTTCATGGCCTCGGCCACCTTGCGGTAAGCGATGAACTGTTCCTCTTCGTCCGGCATCTCGCGCCGGTTCATGAACAGGAATTCGGTGCGGTAGAGGCCGATGCCGGTGGCACCGGCGGCCTTGGCTTTGACCACGTCCTCGGGCACTTCGATGTTGGCATGCAGCTCGATAGCGGTGCCATCCAGCGTGACCGCCTTGTTGAGGCGGATACGCTTGAGCTTTTGCTGCTCCAGCTCCCATTGTTCCTGCTTGAGCCGGTATTCGCCCAGCGTGTCCTTGTCCGGGTTGACGATGACCACGCCCTGATTGCCATCGACGATGATCAGCTCATCGTCACGGATCAGGTCGCGCGCGCGCTGCATGGCGACGATGGACGGGATGTTGAGGCTGCGCGCCAGAATGGCGGTGTGCGAGGTGACGCCGCCTACATCGGTGATGAAGGCCGCGAACTGGTGATGCTTGAACTGGATGGCATCGGCAGGCGACAGGTCATGGGCGACCAGGATGATGTCGCTCTCCTGTTCGCGCACGGCGACCTGGCTGGGGTGGCCAAGCAGCGCCTTGATGATGCGCTCCACCACTTGCACCACGTCCTGCTTGCGCTCGCGCAGGTACTCGTCCTCGATCTGCTCGAACTGTTCGACCAGGTCTTCCATCTGCAGCTTGACGGCCCATTCGGCGTTGCATTGCTCGCGCAGGATGATGTGCTTGGGCTCTTCGGACAGGTGCTTGTCGCCCAGGATCATCAGGTGGGTGGCGACAAAGGCATCCAGCTCGGCAGGCGCCCCTGCCGGCAATTGCTGCTTGATGGTCTGCAGGTCACGGCGCACCGTGGAGATGGCCTGTTCGTAGCGCGCGATCTCCAGCCTGAGCAGGTGCTCGGGCAGCTGATAGTGTGCGACTTCCAGCAGGGCATTGGAGACCAGATGCGCGCGGCCGATGGCGATGCCACCGGACACGGCGATGCCGTGCATGGAGAACGAGACGGGGGCGCTGGGCGCTGGCATCGGCCTTATTCCGGCTCGCCGAAACGCTGGTTGATCAGGGTGGTCAGCGCATTGATGGCGGCTTCTTGATCCGCGCCATTGGCTTCCAGGATCAGCTTGTTGCCCTTGCTGGCGGCCAGCATCATCACGCCCATGATACTTTTGGCGTTGACGCGTCTACCGTTACGTTCCAGCCAGATCTCGCAATTGAATTGGCTTGCGGTCTGCGTCAGGCGTGTGGATGCACGCGCATGCAAGCCGAGTTTGTTGATGATTTCAATTTCCTGCTTGATCATGATGCTTGCATGCTTCCTCAGTAAAATGCACGACGCCCTCACGGCCGCCACTCAGCGCTTTTTCCACCAGTGTGGTGATGCTGCCATTGCGATAGGTCAGCGCGCGCACCAGCATGGGCAGATTGACGCCCGCCACGCCTTCCACACGCCCCGGCGTGAGCAGCTTGCCCACCACGTTACAGGGGGTGGCGCCGTAGATGTCGGACAGCACCAGCACGCCCTGACCTTCATCCAGATCACGCACCATCTGCAGGCCCAGCGGCAGCAGATCGACCGGGTCGTCATGCATGCCTATGCCCAGCTGCTGCAGTTTGGGCGGGCGCCCGCCCATGACATGGCTGGCACAGTGGATCAGGCTTTCACCCAGCGTACCGTGCGCCACAATCAATATTCCTATCATTTGTTCGTCCTGTACATGCTGTCGTGGACTTCGCCCAACTGGCGATGACGCACAAGCACTTTCTGCTGTTGCTGTTGAAAATGGGCGGCCAGTTTTTCCACCAGGTACACCGAGCGGTGTTGTCCGCCGGTGCAACCTACGGCGACGGTGAGGTAGCTGCGATGGTCATGCACGAAACTGGGCAGCCAGCGGCTGATGAATTGCTGGATGTCTTCATACATGCGGTCTACTGCGGCATGCTGCTGCAGGAATTCAGCGACCGGCAGGTCACGTCCGGTGAGCGGCCGCAAGGCCGGGTCATAGTATGGGTTGGGCAGGCAGCGCACGTCGAACACATAGTCGGCATCCAGCGGAATGCCATGCTTGAAACCGAAGGAAGCGAACAGCAGCGTCAGGCCGCTGTGGTCGTGCGAGACGAAGGAACGCACCCAGCTGCGCAGGGTGTTGGCGCTGATATCGCTGGTGTCCAGGCGATGGCTATGCTCGGCCAGTTGCTCCAGCATGTGGCGCTCGCGCACGATGCTTTCGGCCAGCGTGGTGTGTTCATTGCTGAGCGGGTGACGGCGGCGTGTTTCGCTGAAACGCTTGACCAGCGTCTCCACATTGGATTCCAGATACAGCAGTTGCACCGCCACGCCTTGGGCACGCAGATGCGCGATGTTGTCGTACAAAGCTTCCAGCGCGGCACTGCGTGTGTCCACGCTGACGGCCAGGCGCTGTTGCTGGCCGATATGCGAGGTGATCTGTGGCAGCAGGGTGGCAGGCAGATTGTCTATGCAGTAATAGCCGCTATCTTCCAGCGCACGCAGGGCGACACTCTTGCCGGAACCTGACAGCCCGCTGATGATCACCAGCTGCATCAGTCTTCGCTCCCGCCGCTGATGGCTTTGCTGCGTCGGCGTGGTGCCGCCTTGTTCTGGTTGAGGCGTGCCATTTCGCGATGCTGGCGTTGCATGAACTGCTTGGTGCCGTTGATGCCGCGCATCAGCAGCATGTTGTTGCGTACGGCGACTTCTACCAGCACTGCGATGTTGCGACCGGCGGCGACGGGCAGGGTGATCTTGGGGATCTTCACGCCCAGGATCTTTTCGTGCTGCGCTTTGACTTCAAGCCGGTCCAGCATGTGCATCTGCATCTTGTCGGCCATTTCCAGCTGCACGATGAGGTCCAGTGGCTTGGTCGGCTTGACCGCGTTGTCACCGAACAGGGCACGTATGTTGAGGATGCCCAGGCCGCGTACTTCCAGGAAGTCCTGCAGCAGCGGCGGGCAACGGCCTTCCAGTCGGTCCGGCGCGATGCGGAAGAAATCCACGATGTCGTCGGCCACGATGCGGTGCCCGCGCGAGATCAGTTCCAGCGCCAGTTCGCTCTTGCCTATGGCCGGGTTGCCCTTGATCAGCACCCCAAAGCCCTGCACTTCCAGGAACACGCCATGGAAGCTGATGGATTCGGCCACAGCTTGCGCCAGATAGTGGCTGAGCACGTCCATAAGGCCTGGACTGCGCAACGGCGAGGTGAACAGCGGGGTGGTGAAGTTGTCTGCCGCGTTGATCAGATCCTGCGGCGGCTTTTCACCATTGGCAACCACCACGGCAGCGAGATCGGTGGAGAACAGATTGTGGATGGCCTGCTGCATCTCTTTTTGACCCAGGCTGCGCAGGTAATCCATTTCAGCGCAGCCCAGTACCTGAACGCGGTTGGGATGCACAAAATTCAAGTGGCCGATCAGCGCCAGTGACGGTTTGGTCACCGTTTCGCTGGTGAGCAGGTTGTCACCGCCCGCCTGTCCTGCCACCCACAGCAGTTTGAGTTTGCTGCGGGTGTCATTGAACAGTTGGTTGACGCTGATCTCGGCCATGGTTCGAAGAAGTGAACGTGAAGGTTATTCGGTCGCCTGATGCTTGACTGCGCCATTGACGCGGTGGTGGTCCGCGACCTTTTCCTTGTGCTTCAGCACCTGGCGGTCCAGCTTGTCAGCCAGCAGATCGATCGCGCTGTACATGTTTTCGTCACTGCAAGCGACATGCAGGTCATTGCCCGGCACGTGCAGCGTGGCTTCCGCAGTTTGCAGCAGTTTTTCGACACTGAGGGTGATCTTCACGTCGATCACATGATCGAAATGATTGCTGATGCGCGTCAGTTTGCTTTGTACGTAGTCGCGCAGGGCAGGGGTGACTTCCAGATGATGCCCGGTAAGTTGCAGGTTCATATTGCTCTCCTCAGTTGATGACGACGTTGATGCATGCTGTCGATCATAGCGACTTGCGTTGGCTAGCCGCCGCGATCTGCAGCGATTCCCGGTACTTGGCGATGGTGCGTCTTGCCACCACGATGCCTTGTTTGCCGAGGATTTCAGTGATTTGGCTATCGGACAGCGGCTTCTGCGGGTTCTCTTCCGCCACCATCTGCTTGATCAGCGCGCGGATGGCAGTGGCCGAGCAGGCGCCGCCCGCTTCGGTCGCCACATGGCTGCCGAAGAAATACTTGAGCTCGTAGACGCCACGCGGAGTGAGCATGTACTTGCGCGTGGTGACCCGCGAAATGGTCGATTCATGCAAGCCCAGCTCATCCGCGATCTCGCGCAGCACCAGCGGACGCATGGCCACTTCGCCGTGTTCGAAGAAGTTGCGCTGCCGGTCCACGATGGCCTGCGACACACGCAGGATAGTGGAGAAGCGCTGCTGGATGTTCTTGATCATCCACTTGGCTTCCTGCATCTGGCTCATCAGGTACTGGCTGGAGCTGTCGCGGTTGCGCTTGAGGATGTTGGCGTAGATCTGGTTGATGCGCAGCTTGGGCACCACCTCGTCATTGAGGCTGGCCAGCCAGATGCCCTTGACCTTCTTCACCACGATCTCGTGCTGGATGAAGTGGTCACTGGCGATATGGCTGAAGGCAGCACCCGGACGCGGGTTGAGCTGGGTGAGCATCTGCTGGGCGTTACGCAGGGCATCATCGTCGCAATGCAGTACTTTGCGCAGACGCGCGTAGTCGCGTGCGGCCAGCAGCGGCAGGTGCTCGCGGGCGATGTCGCAGGCCAGTTGCAGGCTAGGCGTATCGGCTGGCATGGTCTGCAGCTGCAGCAGCAGGCATTCGGACAGGCTGCGCGCGCCTACGCCTGGGGGGTCCAGATGCTGGATGTGCTTGAGTGCAGTTTCCAGTTCCACCGGATCGAAGTCGCGGTCTTTATCCTCGTCGGAGACGAAATCGCCCAGTGCTGGGTCCAGCAGGCTGACCAGATCTTCCAGCGACTGCTCCAGATAACCATCGTCATTGATGGCATCCACCAGCAGCAGGCACAGCCCCAGGTCGCGCTCGCACAAGGGCAGCAGCTGTAACTGGCGCAGCAGGTGGTCGTGCAGGGACAGTGTGGCGGCTTCCTGAAAGCCGAAATCGCTGTCATCAGCATCGTCATTACCAGCGCCACTCTCTTCCCAGCGGTTGCTGCCGCCGGGCGAGTCGAAATAGTCTTCACCGAAGTTTTCTGCAACTGGGGCCTCGGCGACAGGGTCCGCAGACTTCTCCGCTTCACCCAGACCAGGTGCGGTGGGAATGTAGCTTTCGCCGTTCTCACCGGTTTCGCTGCCTGGCTCCAGCCTTTCCAGCAAGGGGTTGGCTTGCAGAAAGCCCTCCAGCTCCTGGTTCAGCTCCTGACTGGACAATTGCAGCAAACGGATAGACTGCTGCAGCTGTGGAGTCAGCGCGAGGTGTTGCGAAAATTTGAGTTGCAGGCTTTGTTTCATCTTGGTGACCGCTTACAGGCGGAAGTCCTTGCCCAGGTAGACTTCGCGCACACTTGAGTTGTGGATGATTTCGCTGGGTTGACCAGCGGCAAATACACGCCCATCGTTGACGATATAGGCACGATCACAAATGCCCAGGGTTTCACGTACGTTGTGGTCGGTGATCAGCACACCGATATTGCGGGCGCTGAGCAGGCGGATGATCTTCTGGATCTCCAGTACCGCGATCGGGTCTATGCCCGCGAACGGCTCGTCCAGCAGGATGAAGCTGGGGTTGGTGGCCAGGCAGCGCGCGATCTCCACACGCCGACGCTCACCGCCGGACAGGCTCACCCCGCTGCTGTCACGGATATGCACGATATTGAGTTCTTCCAGCAGGTGCTCCAGCTGCTGCTCCCTTTGTTCGGGCTCCAGCTTTTGCAGCTCCAGGATGGCCATGATGTTCTCGCTGACCGTGAGCTTGCGGAAGATGGAGGCCTCCTGCGGCAGATAGGACAGGCCCAGCCGCGCGCGCTGGTGTATGGGCAGGCGGCTCAGATCGCGGTTGTCCAGCAGGATACGCCCGCCATCCAGCGATACCAGGCCGACCATCATGTAGAAGCTGGTGGTCTTGCCCGCACCGTTGGGGCCGAGCAAGCCGACCACTTCGCCACTGTTGACTTGTAACGAGATGTCTTGCACCACGGTGCGTGATTTGTACTTTTTACGTAGATTCTCTACGATCAATGCGCTCATCTGGCTTTCGTTTCTCTCGCCTTGGTTGCTCTCGCCTTTGCAGCTTTGGGTTCACACCTTTGGGCTTCATTTCTATGGCCTTGATTTCTCCAGCAAGGCATTCTGCCGTTCACTGCGGTGTCGTCGCCTCTTGTCCGCGCCTGTCATCTGCGTTGTGGCGGTTCAGGGTGCGGCAGTCGGTGCGCTGCTGTCGGTGGTTTTCTTCTTGGGCTGGATCACTGCTTTGACGCGACCACCACCAGCGCCCGTGTTGCCTGCCGCCTGCGATCCGCCGCCTATCACTTCAGCATACTCCGAGCTGGCGTCATAGCTGATGTAATCGCCATGTACGACATCCTCGCCGCGCTTCACCCAGGCCTTGTTGAACAGTTGTACCTTGTCCATGCGGCCATCGTATTCGATGCGCAGCGCACTGCCTTCCATGTATTCATTGCTGCCATCACGTTTCTGGCGGAAGGTGGTGGGGTTGCCGGTGGAGGTGCTGTGCTGGAAGCCTTCCTTGTCTTCACGCACCACCAGCTTGTCACCACGTATCATCAGCGTGCCCTGGGTCAGGATCACGTTGCCACTGTAAGTGCTGATCTTCTTGGCCTCGTTGACTTGAACCGAATCCGCTTCCAGATTGATGGGCTGGTCTCTATCCGCCTTTTCGGCAAAAGCGCTGCTGGCCGACAGGCTGAGCAGCGCCGGGATCAGAACCCGGATCAGGCGGCTGAGCTGGCGACTGAACAGAACGCGGCAGACTGGATTGAACATGGTTTCTCCGAATTGATCGTGGGCTTGACGTATCGAGGTCAGCGCTTTTTGCTGCCGGGTTTTGCGGCAGCCTTCTTGCCTGATTTTACTGCGGGACGCACATAATGCACGCGTACATTTTTCTGTAGTTGTACGGTTTGTAATTCTTTGTTGTAAATCATGCCGGTACCGCGTATCACCGTCTTGCCTTGTGTGATAACGACAGGCCGGTCGGTTTTCACGAGGTCCTTATCCGGGGTGATATGCAGATATTCGGTATTGATCACCAATTCCGCGCTGTTGGCACTAGCTTGACGTGTCACCTTGACATTGTCCATCACCTCCACCGTCTCGCCGTCTTTGGACACGGTGCCGCGCTGGCCTTCGATCTGGGTGTAGGGTTGGTCCACGCTGTACTGCGTGAAGCGCGGACGCACCAGTTCGGTGGTTTCGTCGTCCGGATAATGCCGCATCTCGGCCGCAGCCAGCACATAGCGCGGATTGCCGTTCAGGTCGGTGCGCTTGGTGACGAAATTGTTCATGATGAAATCCGGGTCGTGCCGGCTGCTGCCATCCGTTTTCGGTTCGGGTGCTTGCACCACATAATCGATCCACAGCGTGAGCATCGCCAGCAGGGCGAGCAGCAGCAGCGGAAACAGGATGACGGGACGGGCGTGCATGACAGCGACGGGCGTTAGATCAGGAATGGGGCCATTTGCTCATCGAAGGTGCCTTGCGCCTTCATGATCAGCTCGCACAGTTCACGCACCGCGCCCATGCCGGCCTGACGTTCGGTCACGTAGTGTGCGTGCTGCTTCACCAGTGGCATGGCGTGCGGTACAGTCACGGCCAGACCGGCACGGCGCATCGGCGGCAGATCCACCACGTCGTCGCCCATGAACGCACATTCTTCAGCTGTCACACCGAGGTCGGCGATCAGATTTTGAAAGGCGATGAGCTTGTTCTCTGCACCCTGATAGATGTGCGTGACGCCGATGTTCTTGGCGCGCACGCTCACCACGTTGGAGCTGCGGGCCGTGACGATGGCCATGGTGATACCGCTGGCTTTCAGCATCTTAAGGCCCAGACCATCCAGAGAATGGAAGGTCTTGTATTCCAGGCCATCGTCGCCCAGCATCAGGCCGCCGTTGGTCATCACGCCGTCGATGTCGAATGCCACCACTTTGATGCGTTTTGCGCGTTGTTCTGCCGGAGTCAAATCAAACCACCTTTGCTATCAGAAGATCGTGCATATTGATTGCACCGACCAGATTGTCCTGCTGATCCACGACCAGCAGCACGTTAACTTTATGATGCTCCATGAGTTCCACCGCTTCCACCGCCAGCTTGTCCGGCTGGATGCGCAGCGGCTGGGTGCGCATGATGTTCTGCATCATGGTGACACGCACATCCACGCCTTGTTCGAAGGCACGCCGCAAGTCACCATCGGTGAAGATGCCGACGATGCGCTTGTTGGCATCCACCACCGCCGTCATGCCCAGGCCTTTGCGCGACATTTCCAGCAGGCCCTGCGACAGCGAGGTGGTGGTGCTCACCACGGGCAGGTCCTGGCCGGTGCGCATGATGTCGGACACCAGCACCAGCAGACGGCGGCCCAGGTTGCCACCTGGGTGCGAACGCGCGAAATCCTCGGCGGAAAAGCCGCGCTGATCCAGCAGGGTGACCGCCAGCGCGTCGCCCAGTGCCAGCGTTGCGGTGGTGCTGGCCGTAGGCGCCAGGCCCAGTGGGCAGGCTTCCTGTGATACAGCGGCATCCAGATGCACATCCGATTGCTTGGCCAGGGCGGATTGGCTATTGCCGGTCATGCTGATCAGCTTGGCACCCATGCGTTTCAGCAGAGGCACGATGGCCAACAGTTCGTCACTTTCGCCAGAGTTGGACAAGGCGATGACGATGTCGTCCGCCGTGATCATGCCCAGGTCACCGTGGCTGGCGTCGCCAGGGTGCATGAAAAAAGAAGGCGTACCGGTGCTGGCCAGCGTGGCAGCGATCTTGGAGCCGATGTGGCCGGACTTGCCTACGCCTGTCACCACAACGCGCCCGCGGCATTGTAGAATCAGCGCCACGGCCTGTGTGAAATGATGGTCCAGCCGCTCTGCGAGTGCTTCCACTTCACGCGCTTCGATGCGTAACACGTCACGTGCCAGTTCCAGCGGCGATGTCAGCGATTTAAGCGGTACGGCTTTTGCGAGTGGAGCGAATTCCATGCCACAAGTATAAAAGGGAATGCCCGACGAATAAAGGATAACCCGGTAAATAAGCCCGACTTTTAAGTGAGTCGGCATAATTTTTGCTCACCACATGCCGAACTTACTATGCATCAAACCCTGCCTGCTGTCCTGATCCTGCTCGTCGCCTCGGTGCTGGCGGTGGCGTTTTTCCGCGCCACGCGTCTGCCACCCATGCTGGCCTATTTCCTGGTCGGCCTGCTGCTGGGCCCGCAGGCGCTGGGCCTGCTGCCCGATACGGAAGCCAATCGTGAGCTGGCCGAATTCGGTGTGGTGTTCCTGATGTTCAGCATCGGCCTGGAGTTCAGCCTGACCCAGCTGTACGCCATGCGCAGGACCGTGGTCGGCCTGGGCGGTGCACAAGTGGCCATCACCATGCTGGTGACCATGGCGGTGTGCATGGTATTGGGGCTGAGCTGGACTGCCGCACTGGTGGTGGCCGGTGCTTTTGCCATGTCCTCCACGGCCATCGTGTCCAAAATGCTGGTGGAGCGTCTGGATATCAATGCCCGACACGGCCGTCTGGCCATCGGCGTGCTGCTGTTCCAGGACATCGCCGTGGTGCCCTTGCTGGTGCTGATCCCTGCGCTGGCCGATCACGGCAACGATCTGGCCATGACCTTGCTGCTGGCCCTGCTCAAGGCGGCGGCGCTGCTGATCCTGCTGCTGGTGTTCGGCAAGCGCCTGATGAACCCCTGGTTCGGACTGGTGGCGCGCCAGCGTTCGCGTGAGCTGTTCGTCATGAACGTGCTGATGGTGACCTTGCTGCTGGCCTTCATCACCAAGGCGGCCGGGCTTTCCTACGCGCTGGGCGCGTTCGTGGCGGGCATGCTGATCTCGGAAACGCGTTACCGCTATCAGGTGGAGTCGGACATCGCGCCGTTCCGCGACATCTTGCTGGGCTTGTTCTTTATCACCATCGGCATGCTGATCGATGTGTCCATGTTGATGGATCATATCGTCCCCATCCTGTTGCTGGTGGTGGCCCTGGTCGCCTTCAAGGCGCTGGTGGTGGCAGGCCTGAGCCGCTGGTTCGGGCACGAGAGCGGGGTGGCGATACGTACCGGCATCACCCTGGCGCAGGCAGGGGAGTTCAGCTTCGTGCTGCTGGCGCTGGGTCTGGAGCACCGTCTGCTGCAAGGGCCAGCCTTGCAACTGGTGCTGGCGGCTTCGCTGTTATCCATGGTGATCGCACCCTTCCTGATCCAGCACAATCTGCGCATCACCGAATTCTTCTCGCGCAGCTACACACGCAACCGCAGCCGGCAGATCGCCGAGATCGGCGAAGCAGGCGCTGAACTGCAGGACCATGTGGTGATCTGCGGTTTCGGGCGCAGCGGTCAATATCTGGCACGCTTTCTCAAGGAAGAGAAGATCCCGTTCATGGCACTGGATATCGACCCCAGTCGCGTGCAGGAGGCTGCTGCTGCCGGTGAGAATGTGATGTACGGCGACGCCAGCCGCCGTATCGTGCTGAATGCGGCCGGCTGCGCGCGTGCCAAGGCGCTGGTGATCAGTTATGACGACCCGCCTTCTGCCATGCGTATCCTGCATGTGGTGCAGGACAATTACCCGCAGCTGCCTGTCATCGTGCGTACCGTGGATGACGCCAACATGGCCGCGTTCCGTGCCGCAGGTGCCACCGAGGTGGTGCCGGAAGTGCTGGAAGGCAGCCTGATGCTGGCTTCGCACGCGCTGATGTTGCTGGGTGTGCCACTGACCCGCGTGGTGAAGCGCATCCGTGTCTTCCGCGAGGAGCGTTACGAGCTGTTCCGTGGCTTCTTCCATGGGGTGACGGACGCGGACATCGATGGCACGGAAAGCAATATGCCGCGCCTGCATACCGTGGTGCTCACTTCTTCAGCCTATTGCGTCGGCATGCGCGCCATCGATGTGTGGCTGGCCGCCTATCAGGTCGAGGTCAAGGCCTTGCGGCGCGGCAATATCAAGAACATGGAATACACACCGGATACGGTGTACCTGGAGGGGGATGCGGTGGTGTTGCTGGGCAAGCCGGAAAATCTGGTCAGTGCTGAAAAGCTACTGTTGACCGGGCGATGAGTCGCCATGTGATCGTGGTCGGCGGCGGCATCGTCGGCTGCCAGACCGCACTGGCGCTGGTGGAGCGCGGCTGTCGTGTGACCATCGTGGAGCGCAACCAGATCGCCAGCCAGACCTCGGGCGAATCGTCCTGGGCGGGGGCCGGTATCCTGTTCGGTCTGCTGCCCTGGTTCTACGCCGAGCCGGTGAACCAGCTGACCTTGCGCGGGGCGGCCCTGTATGCGCCTTTGTGCCAGCGTCTCGCGGATCAGACCGGCATCGACCCCGAATACACAGCCAACGGCATGCTGCTATTGCCGCCCTACGATCTGCATACCGCGACGGACTGGTGCAGCACACATGGTCTCAGTGCCAGTCAGCTGGCTACACCAGCGCATCTGGGTGGTGAGGGCATGGCCTTGCATCTGCCTGGCGTGGCACAGGTGCGCCCGCCACAGTTGATGCAGGCGCTGCGTACATTGTTGCAGCAACTGGGCGTCACTTTCATCGAGCACACCGCCTTGCAGCCCTTGCCGCAGATCGAGCGCCTGCAGGCCTGGCAGACCACCGCTGGCGACTGGCTGGAAGCGGACCAGTTCGTGGTCACCTCCGGGGCCTGGAGTTTCGACCTGCTGAGCGCCAACGCCAGCCAGCTCGACATCAAGCCCATGCGTGGCCAGATCCTGCTCTATCAGCAGCCTGCGCAGCCGCTGGAGCATATCGTCTACCGTGACGGTTTCTATCTGGTGCCGCGCCGTGATGGCGTGTTGCTGGCCGGGAGTACGCTGGAAGATGTGGGTTTTGACGCAGGCGTCACGCAAGAGGTACGCGACAGCCTGATCGCCAAGGCCGAGCACCTCTACCCCGCGTTACGGCAGATGCCGGTGCTCAGGCACTGGAGTGGTTTGCGGCCGGGCACGCCCAATAACCTGCCCACCATTTCTGTGCACCCCGCGATCGAAAACCTCTACCTCAACACCGGCCATTTCCGTTATGGCCTGACCATGGCACCGTGCAGTGCTGCGCTGGTGGCAGACCTGATCTGTGGCGCACCGCCCAGCATGGACATGCAGCCGTTCACGCTGCAAGCGGCTTAAGTCAGCGCCGCCCATTCAAGACATCACGCGGCTGATTTCCAGTGCCCGGATTTGCCGCCCTGCTTCTCCAGCAGGCGGATGTCGCTGATGGTCATGCCGCGGTCCACGGCTTTGCACATGTCGTAGATGGTCAGCAGCGCGATGCTGGTGGCGGTCAGTGCTTCCATCTCCACACCGGTGCGGCCCACGGTTTCAGCGGTCACCGTGCACTGTATGCTGTGTGCTGGCTGGTCGATATCGAAGGCCACGCTCACCTTGTGCAGGCTGATAGGGTGGCAGAGCGGGATCAGTTCGGAGGTGCGCTTGGAGCCCTGGATGGCAGCGATGCGTGCCACGCCCAGCACATCGCCTTTTTTTGCATCACCGCTGACGATCAGCGCCAGCGTGTCCGGCAGCATACGGATATGGCCGCTGGCTACCGCGATGCGGCGGGTGTCGTTCTTGTTGCCTACGTCGACCATGTGCGCCTGGCCGCTGGCGTCGAAATGGGTGAGTGTACTCATGCTGTCCTTGTCCTGATGACTGGCCGAACGGTGGATCCAGATGCTGGGTCCGGGTGCTGGCCAGATTACTGTTTACGTTCTTGAACCTGCTGGCTAAACTGCTGGCGAAGTCGCTCACGAATTCGCTCACGAATTCACTGGCAGAACACCCTGCCATGGCCAGATATTAAACTTCGGTTTCGCTTCTGCGCCCAGATGAACTTGATGCTCAACCCCGTTATCATAACAATGATGAAGACAACGCACGCGACTCTCCCGGCGATTCTGCTGTCCTTGCTGCTCCCCCTGCTGCTGGCCTCTGCGGTGATGGCCGATGACTTGCCCGATCTTGGCGATTCCTCGGCCGAGGCCTTGTCGCCGCAGGACGAGCAACGCATCGCCGACCAGATCATGCGTGAGGTGTCCGTCAGCGACCAGGTGGTGCAGGACCCGGAGGTCGCCGACTATGTGCAGAGCATGGGTTACAAGCTGGTGGCGGTGGGGCCGGACAAGCGTCAGCAGTTCCAGTTCTTCGTGGTGCGCGCCAATTCCATCAACGCTTTCGCCATGCCGGGTGGGGTGATCGGCATCCATACCGGCCTGATCGTGGCGGCTGGCAGCGAGTCGGAAGTGGCCAGCGTGATGGGCCACGAGATCGCCCACGTCACCCAGCGCCACCTGGCGCGCGCCATGGCGCGCCAGAAGCAGGACAGCATCATCACGCTGGCGGCGATGGCGCTGGCCTTGCTGGCTTCGCAGGGTAGTCCGCAGCTGGCGGGCGGCGCTATCCAGGCGGTGGGGGCCAGCTCCATCCAGAAGCAGCTGGATTACACGCGTGAACATGAACGTGAAGCCGACCGCGTCGGCCTGCAGATCATGGAAGCGGCGGGTTACGATGTGCGTGCGGCCCCCGTGTTCTTCGAGACCTTGCAGCGCGGTTCGCGTTTCCTGGAAGGCAGTGCGCCTTCCTTCTTGCGTACCCACCCGCTGACCTCGGAGCGCATCTCGGATGTGCGCGGGCGTGCGGACCAGATGCCGTACAAGCAAGTCGTTAGTACGACCGAATTCCATTATGTGCGTGCCAAGCTGCTGGCTGCTGTGGGCAGTGTGAAGCAGGCTGAAGATCTGTTCAGAAGCAATATCGAAGAAAAGCGTTACAGCGACGAAGCCTCGCAGCATTACGGTCTGGCGCAGGTGCTGTTGCGCAAGAGTGACACCAGTGGCGCGTCGACCCAGCTGGCCTGGCTGCGCAAGAACGCCGCCCCGCATCCCATGATAGAAACTCTGGCGGCCGATATCGAAATGGCCAGGCGCAATGTCGAAGGCGCGGCCCGTCAGTATCAGGCTGCTTTGACGCGCTACCCGGATAATCGTGCGCTGGTCTACGGCTATGCCAATTACCTGCTGTCCACACGGCAGAGTGACAAGCTGATCAAGTTCGTGCAGGAAAAGCAGCCCCAGTTCCCTAACGACCCATATCTGTACGAGGTGTTGTCCAAGGCGTACACGGCGAAGGGCAAGAACATGTTGCGCCATCAGGCGCAGGGCGAGGCCTATTACCTGCGCTTCAATCTGGAAGCGGCGATCGAACAGATGCAGCTCGCCGCCAAGGCGGCAGATGGCGACTTTTACCAGCAATCCATCGTGGAAGCACGCCTCAGACAGCTGCGACAGAAACTGTCCGAGCCGAAAAAGCGTGGCTTCTTCAACTGAGCCGGCTTTTAACTTTATCTAGCCTTGAACTGATCTAGCCTGAACGGGGAACCTGATGCAACGTAGACATTTTTTGGGGATGAGTCTGGCCAGCCTGCTATTGCTGCCTTTGCAGGCGCTGGCCGCGCTGTGGAACAAAGCAGCGTTCGAGGCGGCAACGGTGCCTGCTGCACGTCAGCACCTGCAGGTGGCGAGTGAGCAGCCCAGCAGCGAGATCGACATCGTCGCACCGGATTTCGCCGAGAACGGCGCGGTGGTGCAGGTGGAGGTGCGTAGCCGCATCGCCAATACCGAGGCGATCGCCATCCTGGTGGACAAGAATCCGACGCCTCTGATCGCCAATTTCATGTTCAGCAACGGCGCCGACCCGTATGTGGTGACGCGTATCAAGATGGCGGAAAGCGCGCAACTGCAGGTCATCGTCAAGGTTGGCGAGCACTATTTCACTGCCAGCAAACAGGTGCAAGTCTCACTCGGTGGCTGCGGTTAGGAGCGGGCGATGAATGACAACATGAAGATGCGTGCCCTGCTCAAGGGCGAGATCACCGAGGTCAAGGTGCTGATCGGGCACCCCATGGAGACCGGCAGGCGCAAGAATGATCTGGAACAGGTGGTGCCTGCTCATTTCATCCAGCTATTGACCGCCAGTCTGAATGGCAAGCCCGTGCTGGAAGCGCAGTGGGGTACCGGCATTTCCAAGAACCCGTACCTGACGTTTCATCTGCGCGGTGCCAAGGTGGGCGACCTGATCAAGGTGGTCTGGCACGACAACAAAGGCCAGACCGGCAATGGCGAGGCTAGCGTGAGCGCGGGCTGACCTGGCCTTGCAGGGTTTTCTCAGGGCTTCAGTGTCAGCGGCGTGCCGCTGAGGCTGAGCGCCACGGCTTCCGCGATACGGATGCCATCCACGGCGGCTGACAGGATGCCGCCCGCATAGCCCGCGCCTTCTCCAGCCGGGAACAAGCCCTTGGTGTTCAGGCTTTGCAGGTCGTCGTCGTTACGCTTGATGCGGATCGGTGACGAGGTGCGCGTTTCCACGCCAGTGAGCAGGCCGTCCGGCAGGTCAAAGCCCTTGATCTGGCGCGCGAACGCTGGCAGGGCTTCACGGATGGCGCTGATGGCGAACTCCGGAAGCGAAGTGGCCAGGTCGGTCAGGTGCACCCCCGGTGTATAGGAAGGCTGTACGCTGCCAAAGGCGGTGGAAGGCCGGGCGGCGATGAAGTCGCCGATCAGCTGGCCGGGGGCCTGGTAATTGCGGCCGCCCAGTTCATAAGCGCGCGATTCCCACTGCCGCTGATAGGCGATGCCCGCCAGCGGGTGACCAGGATAATCCTGTTCCGGCGTGATACCGACCACGATGCCGGCGTTGGCATTGCGTTCATTGCGTGAATACTGGCTCATGCCGTTGGTGACCACCCGTTCCGGCTCCGAGGCCGCCGCTACCACCGTGCCGCCCGGGCACATGCAGAAGCTGTATACCGAACGGCCATTGCTGGCATGGTGCACCAGCTTGTAATCTGCCGCGCCCAGCACCGGGTGCTGGGCGAACGGGCCGTGCCGACTGGCATCGATCAGCGATTGCGGGTGTTCGATGCGGAAACCGACCGAAAACGGTTTGGCTTCCACGTAGATGCCGCGTTTATGGATCATCTCGAAGGTGTCGCGTGCACTGTGGCCCACAGCCAGCACCAGATGCTGGGTGGGGATGCGTTCGCCAGTGGCCAGCACCACCGCCTGCACCTGACCCTTGCCATGCTGCTGCTCGATCTCGATGTCATCCACGCGGCTGCCAAAACGGATCTCGCCGCCCAGCGCGATGATGGTTTCGCGCATCCTTTCTATCATGCCCACCAGACGGAAGGTGCCGATATGCGGTTTGCTGACGTAGAGGATCTCTTCCGGCGCACCGGCCTTGACGAACTCCTGCAGCACCTTGCGGCCGTAATGCTTGGGGTCCTTGATCTGGCTGTACAGCTTGCCGTCGGAAAAGGTGCCGGCGCCGCCTTCACCGAACTGCACATTGGATTCCGGATTCAGCACGCTTTTGCGCCACAGGCCCCAGGTGTCCTTGGTGCGTTCACGCACGGCTTTGCCGCGTTCCAGCACCAGCGGCTTGAAGCCGGACTGGGCCAGCACCAGCGCCGTGAACAGACCGGCCGGGCCGAAGCCGATGATGACCGGGCGTGCCTGTGTGCTGTCGGCAGCAGCCTGTGCCACGAACTTGTAGCTGGTGTCTGGCGTGAGGTTGACGTGTGCGTCCTTGCTGAATCTGGCCAGGATGCGCTTTTCGTCACGCACGGCGATGTCCACCGTATAGATGAGCAGGATGGCATGCGATTTACGTGCGTCCACGCCGCGCCGGAAGATGCTGAAGCCGAGCAGTTCATCCGGCGGGATAGCCAGCTTTTTGAGGATGGCCGCTTCGATCTCGGCATGGCTGGCCCCATCGGGGTTGGCGTGCGTCAGCGGCAGTTTGATTTCGGTCAGTCTTAACATCAGGGTTCGTTATACATTCAATGGAAATTGCAGCAGCTTGCGCAGCAGCGGCACGGTAACAGGCTTTTGTTCGGTCAGCGACCATTCGTCCAGGGCATCCAGCGTGGCCATCAGCGTAGGCAGGTCACGGCGCAGATGGCGCAGGCAGTAATCGACGACCTCATCGGGCAGGCGCATGCCACGCGCTTGTGCATGCGACTTCAAGGCCAGTGCCTTTTCTGCATCGCTGAGTGGTTGCAGCTGGTAGACCAGGCCCCAGGCCAGCCGTGTGGCGAGGTCGTCACGCAGGCCCATCTGGGTGGGCGCGGCCGTGCCACAGGCGATCAGCAGGCCACCGTTTTCGCGTTGCTGGTTGTACTGGTCGAACAGCCGGATCTGTGCGGCCTCATCCAGCCTGTGTACATCATCGGCACATACCAGATGCAGGCCCAAGGCTAGCGCGCGGCTGGCGCAGGCCTGCAGCAGGTGCGATTTTCCGCTGCCGCTGTCGCCCCACAGATAGACCGCATGCACGGCGCTGCCACCTGCCAGCACGTGTTGCAGGCTGTGCAGCACCTCGCTGTTACGACCGGCGACGAAATTCTCCAGCGTGGGCGGTGAGGCCGGCTGGATATCCAGCAATAATTGTTTCATGGGAAAACGGCTAGGTTATCGAAGTCCAAGCCGATCAAGGCTGTTTAAGGTAAGTGTCGCTGGCCAGATAACTATGCTTGGCATGACGCAGACCCACGGCGATGGCGGCGCTGACTGGCAAGGCCAGCAGGATGCCACTGAAGCCGAACAACTCGCCACCGGCCAGCAGCGCAAAGATCACCGCCACCGGGTGCAGGCCGATGCGGTCACCGACCAGCCAGGGCGTGAGCAGCATGCCTTCCAGCAGTTGAGCCAAGCCAAACACCAGTAACACCGGGATCACCTCGGCCAGGCTGGAGAACTGCAGAGCAGCTGCCAGCACGGCCAGCGACAGGCCGATGGCTACACCCAGATAAGGCACAAACCCGAGCAGGCCGGCGATCAGCGCCACCGGCAAGGCCAGTTCCAGCCCGACTGCCCATAGGGCAATGGCATAGAACAGGCTCATCATCACCATCACCGACAGCTGCCCGCGCAGGAATTCAGCCAGCACCAGATCGATCTCGTGGGCGATGATGTTGGTCTTGCCCACCCAGCGGCGCGGCAGCAGGTGGGCGATGCGGCCGATCAGGCCGTGCCAGTCGCGCAGCAGATAGAACAGCACCACAGGCACCAGGGCCAGGTTGACCAGCCAGCCGATGATGGCCATGCCATGTGTGCTGACGGTGGCCAGCACCTTGCCGACCACGCCACTGGCGCTTTGCCAGTGCTTGGTCAGGATCTCCTGGATCTGCGCCACATTGATGTCGAGCGCGACGCCGAAATACTGCATCAGCAAGGGCTCCAGCCGGTCACGTGCTGCACTGATGTAGTTGGGCAGGCGCTGTATCACTACCAGCAGTTCGCGTTGCAGCAGGGGTACGATGACCAGCACCAGCAGGATCAGCACGCCGACCAGCAATAGCAGCACCAGCAGGGTGGCAGTGGTGCGTCCCAGGCCGCGGGTGCCCAGCCGCAAGTGGCTCAGTCTATCCACCAGCGGGTTGCAGATATACGCCAAAATGGCCGCTACCAGGAAGGGCGCCATCACCGGCAGCAGCAGGTACATCAGCAGCATAAATGCGGCTGTGAGCACGATGATGCGGTAATCGGGCAACAGGTTTTCTCGTTTGCTGGTCATATCGGGTAAAATTATGCCTTTAATCAAGACTTTTATCTTGATGTATTTTTCTCGAACTATTAATTGTGAAAGCGAGAGCGCAGTTGAATTCTAATCATTCGGGCGGCGATGCGGCAAAAACTTCCATCAGCTATCGCGATGCAGGTGTCGATATGGAGGCCGGTGACGCACTGGTGGAGCGCATCAAGCCGTTCGCCAAGCGCACCATGCGCCCTGAAGTCATGGGCGGTATCGGCGGTTTCGGCTCCCTGTTCGAAGTCCCCAAGAAGTACAAGAACCCGGTGCTGGTCTCCGGTACCGACGGTGTGGGCACCAAGCTCAAGCTGGCCTTCCAGCTCGACAAGCACGATACGGTCGGCGTCGACCTGGTGGCCATGAGTGTCAACGACATTCTGGTGCAGGGTGCCGAACCGCTGTTCTTCCTCGACTACTTCGCCTGCGGCAAGCTGGAAGTGGACACGGCAGCGGATGTCATCAAGGGCATCGCGGCGGGTTGTGAGCAGGCCGGTTGTGCGCTGGTGGGCGGTGAGACCGCCGAGATGCCGGGCATGTACCCGGCCGGTGAGTATGATCTGGCGGGGTTTGCCGTGGGCGCGGTGGACCGTGACGCCATCATCGACGGCAGCACCATCGCGGCGGGGGACGTGGTGCTGGGCCTCGCCTCCAGTGGCGCGCATTCCAACGGCTATTCGCTGATCCGCAAGCTGATCGAGACATCCGGCATCGATTTCAATGCCGATTTCAATGGGCGTCCATTCCGCGATGTGGTGATGGCGCCGACGCGTATCTACGTCAAACCGCTGCTCAAGCTGATGCAGGCCTTGCCGGTCAAGGGCATGGCCCATATCACCGGCGGTGGCATCACCGAGAACGTGCCGCGTGTGCTGCCAGCCGGCCTGACCGCCGAAGTCCAGCGTGACGCCTGGACTTTGCCACCGCTGTTCCAGTGGCTACAGGCGCAAGGCAACGTGACCAATGACGAGATGTACCGCACCTTCAATTGCGGCATCGGCATGGTGGTGATCGTGGCGGCCGAACAGGCCGACGCGGCACAAGCGCTGCTGACCGCGGAAGGCGAGCAGGTATATCGCCTGGGCCATATCCGCGCCCAGGCCGCAGGTGAAGCCCCTACCGTGGTGGTCTGAAACACGAGCAGCCCGCCCATGGATGCCAACCGATCGCCGTTGCAAACGTTATTGCTTAGTCGTTCACGTTTGTTGATCAAAAACCAGGAGATGTCGTGTTGAAAACGCTATCAGGAATCATCGCTTTACTGTTGTGGCTGAGCCAGCCCGCGCTGGCGGCACCCAAGCAGGTCGAGCTGGTCTACGAAGCGACACGCAATGGGCAGGCGTTCGCCACGGTCACCGAGACCTACCGCGAGGATAAAGGCCGTTACCAGATCGAATCAGTGACCAAGGGCCTGGGCGTGTATGCGCTGATGGGTAAGCGCGTGCTTCGCAGCGAAGGTGAAGTCACCACGGCCGGGCTGAAGCCCAGCCATTTTGAGTTGCACCAGGGTGACAGCGCGTCACGCTCGCTGAGCGCCGATTTTGACTGGGCAGCCAGCACGCTCAACATGAAGGTGAAGGGCAAGCCCAGAACGGCAGCGCTGCAACAGGGTGCGCAGGATCTGGCCAGCTTCAGCTACCAGTTCATGTTCGCGCCGCCCGTGACCACGCTCAATCTGCCCGTCACCACCGGCAAAAAACTCAAGGAATACCATTACAAAGTGAATGCGCGTGATGTCGCGCTCAAGCTCGCCGCCGGGCAGTTCAGCACCGTGCATCTGGTGGAAGCCAACCCGGAGCCTGATGATGACACCAAGGAGTTCTGGCTGGCGAGCGATCAGCAGCATCTGCCGGTACGCATCCGTCTGCGCGACGAAAAAGGCGTGACCATCGAGCAAAACCTGACCAGCATCAACATCCGTTGACGGCGGTCCCCGCGCTGGCCCGTATCCCGGGCCGGCGTGTCATTTAGAAAGCAAGCATGCAATCCATTTCTTCCAACCTGTTGCGACTGGCCGCTGTGGCGCTGGTCGATGTACTGGGCAACAGAGGCCCGGCGGATGTCAAACTCAGCTGGTTCTTCAAACAGAACCGCGAACTGGGCACCAAGGACCGCGCGTTTGTGGCCGAATCCGTCTACGGCGTGTTGCGCCGCAAGGCCCTGCTCAGTCATCTGGCCGAGGGTGAAGACCCACGCAAGTTGCTGCTGGCCTGGTTGTTGCGTGTGCAAGGCCATAGCCTGCGCGAGCTGGACGGTGCACTCAACAAACAGCAGCTGGAATGGGCACATGCCATCAAGGCGGTGAGCACCGATGCCTTGCCGCCTGCCGTGCAGGCCGATCTGCCGGAGTGGTTGTGGCAGTGGCTGTCCGCACAATACGGCGAGGCCGAAGCGCTGATCATCGCACGCAGCATGCATCAGCCTGCGCCGCTGGACCTGCGCGTCAACCTCATCAAGGCCACGCGTGAAGAGGTGCAGGCCAAGCTGGCCAGCGAGAAGACCGAGATCGCGCCCACGCCGTATTCGCCGCAAGGCCTGCGCATGACGCAGAAGATGAACATCAGCCGTCACCCCTGGTTCATGGAAGGCAAATTCGAGGTGCAGGACGAGGGCAGCCAGTTGCTGGCGCAGCTGGTCGCGCCACGCCGTGGCCAGATGGTGGCGGATTTCTGTGCTGGGGCGGGCGGCAAAAGCCTGGCGCTGGGTGCCATCATGCGTAATTCGGGTCGCATCTATGCCTTTGATGTCTCCGAGAAGCGGCTGCTCAATCTGGGCCAGCGTTTGAAGCGCTCCGGCCTGTCCAATCTGCACAGTCAGCTCATCACTAGCGAGAACGATCCCAAGTTGAAGCGCCTGGATGGCAAGTTCGACCGTGTGTTGGTGGACGCCCCATGTAGCGGTCTGGGTACCCTGCGCCGCAACCCGGACCTCAAATGGCGCATGACGGAACAGGATCTGACCGAGCTGGTTGCCAAGCAGGCGGGCATCCTGGCGCGCGCGGCCAGACTGGTCAAACCGGGAGGTCGCCTGGTCTACGCCACCTGCAGCTTGCTGCAGCAAGAGAATGAACAACAGGCGCAGGCTTTCCTGAGCGCGCATCCGCAGTTCGTGCTGGTGCCTGCCGGGCCCTTGCTGGCCCAGCAGCAGGTTGTACTGGATACCGGCGATTTCCTGCAACTGCTGCCGCACAAGCACCAGACCGATGGTTTCTTCGCTGCCGTGTTTGAAAAAGCAGTCCCGGTCGGCGCGCCTGCGGCAGCTGCAGATGAGGTGGAAGCAGACAAGCTTGTCGCGGAAGCTGAAGTCACGGACAAGGCCGAAGCGGACGCACAGCCATGAAGTTGCCGTCGCTGAACCAGCAGATCCTTATCGCCGCCCTACTCGGTCTGATAGTGGGTTGGCTGGTCAGCGGCTTCGATGCAGCCAGCAAGCAGACGGTGTTCTATGCCACCGACATCGTCGGCGGGGTGTTCATCGACTTGCTCAAGATGGTGCTGATTCCGCTGGTGTTCAGCTCTATCGTGGTCGGGGTGGCCAATCTGCAGGCACACGGCAGTGTCAACCGCGTCTGGAGGACCACACTGGTGTTCTTCTTCATCACCATGACCATCGCCATCGGCATGGCTTTGCTGGCCAGCAATCTGGTGCGGCCGGGCGCGGGGCTGAGCCTGGCCATGTTCCAGGCATCCACCAGCAGCTTTGCCGCGCAGCAGATGACGCTGCCGCAATTCATCGCGCACTTCCTGCATGGCCTGTTCATGAACCCGTTCCGCGCCTTTGCCGAGGGCAATGTGCTGGCCGTGGTGATCTTTGCCTTGTTCATGGGCATCGCGCTGGTGCTGGGTGGTGAGCGGTATCGCAATATCCTGCAGCTCATGCAGGAGTTCCTGGAGCTGATCCTGCGCATCGTAGGCTGGATCATGTACCTGGCGCCGTTCGGCATTCTCGCCCTGCTGATCAAGCTGGTGGCGACGCAGGATCTGGCCATGCTGGGCAGCATGGGCAAGTTCGTCGCGCTGGTGACCAGCATCACGCTGCTGCACGGGGTGGTGGTGCTGCCGCTCATCATGTACCTGGTCACCGGCAAAACACCCTGGTGGTTCTGGCGTGGCGCGCGCGAAGCGCTGGTCACGGCCTTCGCCACTAGTTCCAGTTCGGCTACCTTGCCGATCACGCTGCGCTGCGCCGAGCAGCATCTGCATGTACGTCGCGAGATCGGCGGTTTTGTGATCCCCCTGGGAGCCACCATCAATATGGACGGCACTGCCTTGTATGAAGCGGCAGCGGCCTTGTTCATCGCCAATCTGGTCGGCATCGAACTCAATCTGGTGCAGCAGCTCATCGTGATGCTGATGTCCATGGTGGCGGCGATAGGCGCACCCGGTATCCCCAGCGCAGGCATGGTCACCATGGTGATGGTGCTGCAATCGGTGGGTTTGCCGGCCGAAGCCATCGCCATCCTGTTGCCTATAGACCGGCTGCTGGATACCTTGCGCACGGCCGTCAATGTCGAAGGCGATCTGGTAGGCAGTGTGGTGGTGCAGGAGTGGGTGGATCGACGTTGATGTTTCTGAAAGTGATTGTTTTTATGAATGGAGTTAATTTTGGATAGAGTGTTTTTGGTCAAGCTGCACTTGCTGCTGGCCACCTTTATTTTACCGGTTGCATTGATGTTCTTTGTGACCGGTGGTTTTTACACCTGGGGTATCAAAGGCAGTTACGACAGCCAGCATTTTGACATCGCGCTGCAGCAGCCGCTGAGCAGTGACAAGGACGCGCTGGTGGCGCTGGCCAGTCAGGAGCTGGCAAGTCGCGGGATCGAACTGCCTAGTGGCAGCGCCGGGGTGCGCAAAGTGGGCACCTCGTTCCAGCTGGAATGGAGTGGTGCCGCGCGCGATGTGAGCCTGTCACCTACTGAAGATCCGGCTCTGGCCAGGCTGGAAGTCAAAGACACCCGCTGGTATCGGCATCTGGTGCAGCTGCACAAGGCCAAGGGCGGTACACCGTTCAAGGTGTATGCCGCCGTGATGGCCACCGCCTTGCTGCTGTTGCTGGTCAGCGGTTTCATCATGGCCTGGCAGATGCCTAAATACCGTCGCATGACCGTGCGTGCCACGCTGGCCGGCATCGTCAGCTTTGTGGTGCTGCTCAGCCTGAGCTAGCCTTTGAGCTAGCCTCTGAGGGAGGTCAGGCGCAGGCGGCGCTGGTGCAGCCTGTCCTGGCCATGTGCCGTCAGCGAGTACACGGCAGGGACCACCACCAGCGTCAACAGCGTGGAGGAGATCATGCCGCCTATCACCGCGATGGCGAGCGGCCCGTTGGTCTCTGAACCCGCCCCCAGCCCCAGTGCGGCGGGCAGCAGCGCCAGAATGATGGTCAGCGAGGTCATCAGTACCGGGCGCAGCCGGATCGGGCAGGCGCTGCGCAACGCCTCATCTATCGGTGTCCCCTGTGCACGCAGCTGATTGGTCAGGTCCACCAGCAGGATGGAGTTCTTGGCCACCAGCCCGATCAGCAGCACCAGCCCTATCATCGAGAAGATATTCAGCGAATTGCCGGTCAGCCATAGCGCCAGCACGCCACCGATGATGGCCAGTGGTTGCGCCAGCATGATGATCAATGGCTGCAGGAAGGAGTTGAACTGGCTGGCCAGCACCATGTACAGCAATACCAGCGCCAGTGCGAACACAAACGCCATGTTGGCGACGGTCTTGCCCAGTTCCTCGGCCTGGCCGGTCAGGCGTACGCTGTAGCCGGCGGGCAGCATCTCGGCAGCTGTACTCTTGACCACATTGATAGCTTCACCCAGCGGCATGGTCGGTGACGCGTACAGGTTGGCCGCGTATTGCAGGTCGAAGCGCCCGATCACGGCGGCGCCCAGTTCCTGTTTGAAACTGGCCAGACTGTCCAGCCGCACCAGCTCATCAGTGCCGCTACGCAGGTAGATCCTGCTCAGGTCTGCGGCCTGTTGCAGGCTGCCGTCCTTGGCCTTGAGGCGGATATCGTAACGCTGGCCGTCGCCCGGTTCGTCATTGAACTTGGCGATGTCGATGCCGCCGGTATACATGCTGAGCGCCGTGGCGATATCGCTGGCCGAGATGCCCAGACTGGCCGCACGCTGCCGGTCTATCTTCATGACCAGTTGCGGCAGATCCAGCTCGATATCCAGATCCACCTTGCCTATGCCGGGCGTGGTGGTCAGTTTCTGTTGCAGTGCCTTGGCCAGGCGGCCCACTTCCTGCAGCTTAGGCCCGGCCAGGTTGAACTGCAGCTTTTCCGGGCGTTGTCCGCCCACGATGGCCACCGGTGCCGGGAAGGCCCGCACGCCGGGGATCTGGTCGAACTCTTCCTTGAGCTTCTGGATGAGTTGCTGCTGGCTCATGCTGCGTTCATGGCGCTCCTTGAGGCGGATATTGGCATTGCCTTTGTTGACCTGCCCCTGCAGGCCAAAGCCTATGGTGGTGAAGTAGCTGGCGATCTGGTCGTCATACTTGGCCAGCACCTGCTCGATGAGCTGCAAGCGGCTATCCGTGTATTCCAGGCTGGAGCCGAGTGGCGTCTTGAACGAGACCACGAAGCGGCCTTCATCGGCCTCGGGGACGAATTCCTTCTGCACCTTGGCGAACAGCAGGCCGCTGCTCAGCACCACGATCACGGTGAGTGCCACCACTTTCCAGCGATGCGCGAGGGCGTAGCCCAGCAGGCTGGCGTAACGGCGGTCCATGCGCTGAAAGCCGCGCTCCAGCACATGGTACAGGCGGCCATGCTGGTGGCTGACCTTGAGGTAGCGCGAGCACAGCATGGGCGTCAGCGTCAGCGACACCATCAGCGAGACCAGCACGCCAAAGGTCACCACCACAGCGAAGGATTTGAAGAACTGGCCGATGATGCCGTCCATGAAGATCACCGGCGCAAAGATGCACACCAGTGACAAGGTGGCGGCGATCACCGCAAACGCTACTTCACGGCTGCCGTTGATGGCGGCATGGACGGGGTCCGCAGGCGCATGGCTGCCTGTATCACTATCACCGGCTGGTGCCGGAACCAGGTGTTCACCCTTGCCCTCCATGTGCCGGAAGATGTTCTCCAGCACCACGATGGCATCGTCCACCACCACGCCGATCAGCAGTAGCAGGGCCAGCAGGGTCATGGTGTTGAAGGTGAACCCGGCGAAATACATCACCGCCACTGCGCCCAGCAGCGATACCGGGATGGCGGTGGCGATGATCAGCGTGGAACGTACCGAGCGCAGGAACAACCACACGATGAGCGCGGCCAGCAGGGTGCCTTCGATCAGGTGCTCCTGCAAGGACTTGACCAGATCCTTGATGTAGAGCGCGTCGTTGGTGGACACATCGATGTGCAGCCCGGGCGGCAGCGATGGCCGGATCTCTTCGTCCAGACGGCGTTCCACTTCCGCGATGATGGCGACGGTGTTGGCATTGGCGACCTTGACGATGCCCAGGCCGACCGTAGGCTCACCACGGAAACGCGCCAGCTGGCGGAAGTCGGCAAGATCATCTTCCAGCTCGGCCACCTGTTCCAGCTTGATCGGCGCACCATCGCGGTAGCTCACCACCATCTGCGCCAGATCGCTCAGCTTGTGGAACTCCAGGTCCAGCTTCATGAGTTTTTCGGTATTGCTGCCTACCAGAAAACCGCCGGATAGCTGGACATGCTGCTGCTTGAAGGCTTCGATCAGGTCGGTGGCGGTGAGGTTGTAGGCGGCCATGCGCTCCGGCAGCAGGTTGACGCGTATGGTGCGATCACGACGGCCGCCCAGGCGCACTTCGCCTATGCCGTTGATGGTCTCCAGTTTTTTCTTAAGGATGTTATAGCCATACAGATTGAGCTGTTGCGTGGTGCGGTCGCCGCGCAACGCCAGCCACATGATGGGCTGTGCATTGGTCTCCACCTTTTGCACCACGGGCGGGTCGATATCGGCGGGCAGCCGCCGCAGCACCTGATTCACCTTGGACTGCACCTCGTTGTAGGCCACGTCGATGTCTTTGCTGAGGCTGAAGGTCATGGTAATGACCGACACGCCGGGCGAAGAAGTGGACTGGATATGCTCGATGCCGGGCGTGGTGTTGACGGCGGTCTCGATGATGCTGGTGATGCTGGCGTCCACGATGTCCGGGTTGGCGCCCTGCAAGGTGGTGCTGATGGAGATGATGGGGAATTCGATATACGGGAAGCGGTCCACGCCTATGCGTTGATAGCTGATGATGCCGAACAGCACCAGCAGGCCGGACACCATCCAGGCCAGCACGTGGCGCTTGATCGAGAGCTCAGGCAGGGTCATGGTGCGGTCGCCGCCTGGCTGGGCTTCTGGATGTTCACCTCGGCACCGTCGGTCAGAAAGCCCGCGCCATCGGCGGCCACCAGCTCACCCGCCACCACGCCTTGCAGCACTTCCACGCGGCCTTCCTGGCGCAGACCGGTCTTGAGGATGCGCTGTACCGCTTTATTGTTGTCGATGACATAGGCGACTTCACCGGCCGGGCGCAACACCAGGCTTTGCTCCGGGATCACCACCGCTGCGTCACGCTTGCTGAGCACTACGGTGCCTTCCACGCTGGCACCGGGTTGCCAGCCGGGCTGACCCACTACATCCGCGGTGACATCCACCGCGCGGTTACCAGCCCCGATCAAGGGTTTGAGTGCCCGCACGGTACTGGTCAGCGGTTCGGCGGCAGTAGGGGTGGTGAGCCGTACGGTCATGCCCGGCTGCAGCTTGCCTGCCACCGACTCCGGGAACGGCAGATGCACGCGCAGCTTCTGCGTGCCGATGATCTGCAGGATGGGGTCACCGATCTTGACGTAATCGCCGCTGGCGACGATCTGCTTCTCCACGATGCCATCTGCCGGGGCCAGTACCTGGGTCTTGCTGCCGGTATTGCGTACCCCGGCCAGACGGCTGCGTGCCGCATCCAGTTGCTGTTGCAGCGCGCTGCGCTGCGTGCTCACATCATCCAGCGCGGTCTGTGACAGAAAGTTCTTTTCCACCAGGCGCTGGTTACGCTCCACCATGCGTTGCTGGTTGGCGAGCAGGGTTTCCAGGCGGTTGACTTCGCTTTCGGCCTCACGCTGCATAAAGCCGTAGTCGGTGGGGTCCAGCAACGCGATGACCTGCCCCTTCCTGACGGCCTGGCCGGGATTCACCAGCACCTTGACCACGCGCGCGGCGATCTCGGCTGCCACCGTGGGGTCGACCAGACCTTCGATACTGCCTACGGCCTGTTCCCGCACCTCCAGATCGACAGTTTCAGCGCGGGCAACCGTGATCAGCGTGACGTTGGCGGCTTTTACGGCAGGGGCTTCCGGTTTGTCGCAGGCGGCCAGCGCCAGGCTGCCGAGCACCAAGGCAGCGAGTCGCAATAAAACCAGACGAAAGAAAACCAGACGCAAACAGAATGGCGCAGCGAGCCGCAGGGATAGGGGTGGGCGCTTCATGGATGTACGTTCTCTATACGGTCAATGTCAGCCTGGGCTGGGGTTAGTGGGCAATGGCAATGAGGTCGGTGGCAGCGCTCAGCCGTGACCAGTCAAAATACGGCCCCGGGTCGGTCTTGCGTCCCGGCGCGATGTCGCTGTGTCCGACCACTGCCGCGATGGGGTATCGTTGCCGCAAGCCGCCAAGCAACAGATTGAGCGTCTCATATTGCGGCGCCATGAATGGCTCGTCGTCCGAGCCTTCCAGCTCGATTCCGACCGAGAAATCGTTGCAGCGTTCCCGCTGCTGCCAGCTTGACACACCGGCATGCCAGGCGCGCTGTTCGCAGGGCACGAACTGGATCAGTTCGCCATCGCGGCGGATGAAGAAGTGTGCCGATACCCGCAACTGATGGATGCTCGCGTAATAGGGGTGCGCGTCCTTGTCCAGCCGGTTGGTGAACAGTTGCAGCACGCCATCGCCGCCATATTGCCCCGGCGGCAGGCTGATGTTGTGGATCACCACCAGGCTGATATCGATTGCCTCAGGGCGCTGGTCCTGGTTGGGCGTATGCAGCTGGCGGGCAGCGGAAACAAGCCCGTGTGCGTCGATCTCTATCATGCGCATGGACGGCTTATCCGGTAAAATTTGGCATCTTCCTTCAATGAGTTGATCCCCATGGTGTTCCTGCAGCTGTTCCTGATGTTGATCCTGATTCTAATCGCAGCGCAGGTGTTTACCAATGCACTGGAACATCTGGGTGAAAAACTCAAGATCTCTGAAGGCGTGACCGGCTCTCTGTTCGCAGCGGTGGGTACTGCCTTGCCGGAGACCTCCATCCCCTTGCTGGCGCTGCTGGCCGGTACGCAAAACATGGCCACCAACCATGAGATCGGCGTGGGCGCGATCCTGGGGGCACCATTGATGCTGGCCACCTTGTCCATTTCGCTGATGGCCTTCGCCGTCTGGTTGCGCCGTGGCAGCCAGGGCCATTTCCACCCGGAAAAGCATGGCCTGATCCGTGACCTGAATTTCTTCATCATGGCCTTCGTGCTGGCCAGCGTGGCCATGTATGTGCCGCACGAGAATGCGGTGGTGCGTGCCGCCCTGAGTTTTGGCATGGTACTGATCTACTTCATCTACATCATGCTGACCATACGCGCGTCCAAGGCGCTGGTGCAGGATGGTCATGGCACCGAGGCGGACGAGGAGATGTACCTGAATCGTCTGGGCCTGCCGGACAACATGGTGGTCATCGTGCTGCAACTGGTGCTGGGGCTGGTGTTGCTGGTGGCGGGCGCCAAAGGTTTCATCCATGGCGTGGAAGCCGCTGCAGCGCTGATCGGCATCTCCACGCTGCTGTTGTCACTGCTGATCATCCCGATCGCCACCGAGCTGCCCGAAAAGGTCAACAGCATCCTGTGGATACGCAAGGGCAAGGATACGCTGGCTTTCGGCAACATCACCGGTGCCATGGTGTTTCAAGGCACGCTGTTGCCCGCTATCGGCATCATGCTCACGCCCTGGGAGCCGCGCGTGGAAGTGCTGGCCGGGGTCATCGTCACGCTGCTGGCGGCGATCTGGCTGCGCGCCATGATCGCGCGTGGTCAGCTGCGCATCTGGCACCTGTGGGTGAATGGCGGCATGTATCTGGCGTATCTCGCCATCGTGCTCGGTTGAGTTGCTTCAGCAAGCTTCCAGCGTTGCTGAGTGAGCTTGTCATCGTCGCCGTTCCCGCGCAGGCGGCAACTCAGGCAAGCGGATTGGCCGTGCTATGGAGTTCGCAACTAGCTGCACAGCCTGTCACTGTGAGGAAGGCAGCCAAGCACGCAATCTACCGCCGGTTTGGTTTGTCTGGATGACTGTTGTTCCCAACTTCGGCCCTAGGCTTCGTCTTCTTCGATCTCTTCTTCACCCGGCTTGCTCATGCCTAGCCGTCCGAGACGATAGCGCAGCGTGCGGAAGCTCACCCCCAGCAGCTTGGCAGCCGCAGTCTTGTTCTGATTGGTCTTGCTGAGCGCATCCTGGATCAGGCGACGCTCTATCTCGTCCAGATAATCTGGCAAGCCCATCTTGCCTACATCGAGCGCCGGGCCGGCGGGCAGGTTGCCGGTCTGCAGCAGCAGGTCCTGGGCGCTGATGCTGTTGCCATCACACAAGGCCAAGGCACGTTCCAGCACATTCTCCAGCTCGCGTACATTGCCCGGGAAGCGGTGCTCGCTGAGGGCGCGCAGTGCCGAGGCTGACAAGACCGGAGTGGCGCAGCCCTGCGTCTTGCAGAGTTTTTCCAGCAGGTAGTTGGCCAGTATCGGAATGTCGTTGGGCATGTCGCGCAGCGGCGGCAGCTTCAGTTCGATCACGTTCAGGCGGTAGTACAAGTCCTGTCGGAACTGGCCGTTCTCCATCATCAAGGCCAGGTTGCGGTGCGTGGCGCTGATGATGCGCACATCCACGGATTCTTCCTGAGTGTCGCCCACCATGCGCACCTTCTTTTCCTGAATCGCGCGCAGCAGCTTGACCTGCATGGCCAGCGGCAGGTCGGCCACCTCGTCCAGGAACAGCGTGCCTCCGTTGGCTGCGTGGAACATGCCTTCCTTGTCCTGATGGGCGCCCGTGAACGAGCCCTTTTTGTGGCCGAAGAACTCGCTCTCCATGAGCGCTTCCGGGATGGCGCCGCAGTTGACCCCGATGAAGCGGCCTTCGCGGCGCGAGCTGTTGAGGTGGATCAGGCGTGCGGCCAGCTCTTTGCCACTGCCGGACTCGCCGCTGATGTAAACCGGTGCCTGGCTGCGTGCCAGTTTGCTGATCATGGTGCGCACCTGCTGGATGGGCGCGGACTCGCCTATCATGTCGGCGGTACTGCTGGTTGGCGCCGCCGGCAGCGAAAGCCGCAGTGCGGATTGCACCAGCGGGCGCAGTTGCTTGAGCGAGATCGGCTTGCTCAGGTAGTCGAAAGCACCGGCTTTGAGTGCCGATACGGCATTGTCTGCGCTGCCATACGCGGTGATCACCGCCACCGGCAGCCCGGTATGGTGCTGGCTGATGTGTTGTACCAGATCCAGTCCAGTGCCATCCGGCAGGCGCATGTCGGTCAGGCACAAGGCATAGCTGCGCTGTGACAGCAGGTGCATGGCTTCGCTGACATTGCTGGCGCTGTCGGTTGCTATGTCCATGCGTTCCAGCGTCAGTACCAGCAGTTCGCGTATATCGGTTTCGTCGTCGACGATCAGGCAGCGCAGCGGTGACGTCATATCAGGCAGGTCCCTTCTTGATGAGCAGTACAAAGCGGCTGCCTACAGTTAACGGTTCGTAGTGGATGCTGGCATCGTTGGCTTCACACAGCTCGCGCGTGATGTAGAGCCCGAGGCCGGTACCGCTGGCCGCCGTAGTGAAGAACGGTTCGAACAGATGGCTGCGTATCTCTTCCTGCACACCACTGCCGTTGTCGCTGACTTCGATGCGGATCGCGTCGTTGGTGGCCGCCACTTCAGCTGTCAGGGTCAGCACCGGGTAGTCCGGGTTAGCGTGACGCCAGCCGTTGCGGCACAGGTTCCACAGGATCTGATCCAGATGGCCACGATCGAACAGGATCACCTCGGCGGCAGCTTGCAGTTTGAACTGCGCAGCGGGGATGTTCTCCACCTGACAGAACTGGGCATGGAACTCTTGCAGGAACTCATCCAGTTTGATCAGCTCTCGCTGGGTACGGTCACGCCGGTTGAGTTGCAGCACGTCCTGTACCATCTGCTCCATGCGCTCCACGTTGTCGGCGATGATCTGCAGCAGGCGGCGGTTGCCGGTGTCTTGCACATCTTCCTGCAGCAACTGATTGGCGTGGCTGATGGAGCTCAACGGGTTGCGTATCTCATGTGCGATGCTGGCCGTCAGACGCCCCAGCGCGGCCAGTTTGAGTTGTTGCGCATGGGTCTGCATCTGGCTCCAGTCTTCCAGGAAGATGACTGCGCCGTGCAGGCGGTCCGGCCCGATCGGTAGCATGCGCAACTGCAACTCGCGCCCGCTGTTGTTGAGCTTCAGGGTGTTGCCGGGCAGGTTGCTGCTGGGCGTGGTTTCTGCCGGCTGGTAGATCCAGGTACGCAGCAGGTTGGCGATCTGAGGTGCGCAGTCGTTGAGTGAGCGATCTTTCCATGGGTGCCGGTCCATGCCGAGCAGGCCCTGCGCTGGCAGGTTGTAGTGACGCACCACGAAATTCTGGTCAACGATGACCACGCCGTCCTGCATCTCCTGCGTGATCAGTTCGTTCAACTGGCCAAGGTTGGCAAGATCCAGTCCGCGTTGCGAAGCCAGCGCCTCGCTCTGCAGGGCACGGCGGGCAAAGCTATGGGCCAGCCAGGCGGTGGCAAAGCAGCTGAAACCCAACAACATGATGTGCGAGAACATGTCGTGGTCCTGCTTCCAGGTGAGCAGTTGCAGCGACTGTTCCAGCATCAGTGCTACCATGGCGTAGGCGGCGTACACCAGTGCCAGCCGTCCCTGACTCATCACGCTCGCTCCAGCGATGGTGATCACCAGCAGCAGTCCCAGGCCGCTCTTGAGGCCACCGCTGGCGTACATCAGGGCTACGATCAGGCAGATATCGGCCAGCGTTTGCAACGTGACCTGGCGATTGAACTGAGGTTTGCGCAGCCAGGTGAATACGGCGGCCACGATGCTAACTCCCAGGTAAGCATAGGCCAGCTGCATCGCCAGCGGCTGGTTGAAATTGCTCCACCAGCTTTCCAGTCGGCTATAGGACAGGATGAAAATACCGGCAATCACAAAACGGTATAGATTGAACAGCACCATGGAGCGCCAGTAAGTGCTGGCAGGCGCAAAATGGAAATCGGTTGGTGCCGTGTTATTGGTCATGGTCTGGCAGGTGTGCGCGGCTGCAATAATGGATACCGGCCTGTTGCAGGCTTTCGGATTCCGGGATGTGGGTGCCACAGTGGGCACATTGCACCATGCGCTCAGCTTGGGCGGGGGCGGGTGGCTGGATACTGTGGTGATAACCGCGCACGATACGGTACAGCAGCCATATCGCGAAGGCGATGATGATGAGTTTGAACATGTAGTAAGTCCCAGGCCGTTTTCAAGCCGCTGTTATGCTGGCGGCTGATTCGAGGCAGATGCGATTGATTGTAGCGAAAGCGGCCACGGTCACAAAATTTAACCTGCTATACTCTGTCCATGCTTGTTTGCATGCAATTGATCTTATCCCAATGTCGACAATCTGGCCGTAAGGTATGGCAACTTCTCAGGAACTAGCGGACTTTCTCGCCCAGGTCGAGCGCCGTGCTTTCAAGCAGACGGCCTATGCCGTACGCGATGATCATGCCGCGCTGGATATCGTACAGGATGCGATGCTCAAGCTGGCAGAAAACTACGCGCAGCGTCCGGTCACCGAGTTCCCCATGCTGTTCCAGCGCATCCTGCAGAACACCATGCGCGATTTCTGGCGTCGCCAGAAGGTCCGCAGCTTCTGGACCACACTGATGTCATCATTCACTGGTAAACAGGATGATGATGAAGAACACGACCTGCTCGAGACGCTGGAAGTCGAACAGCCCGGCAACAACCCCGAACGGCAGCTTGAACGTAGCCAGACGATTGCTATAATCGAACAGGCATTACAAAAATTGCCGCACCGTCAACGCCAAGCCTTTGTGCTGCGTTACTGGGAGGAGTTGGATGTTGCCGAAACGGCAGCGGCCATGGGATGTTCCGAGGGCAGTGTGAAAACGCATTGCTCGCGTGCCGTTCACAGCCTGGCCGCTGCATTGCAACATCATGGCCTTAGCACCAGTAGCAACGCCGTGACTCGCTCCAACGTGGAGGCGACGCGATGACAACCGATACCACAATTCAGGATACTGTTCACAACACCATGGACCAGCAGCAGCAAGCCAAACAGATCGTCAGCATGCTTGAAGAAGCCTCTGACGCGCTGGATACGCGCGTGCTAGCGCGGCTGCGTGAAGCGCGTTATCGTGCGCTTGCACAAGCTGCGCAGCCAGCGCTGGCTGTGCCCGACTGGCAGATGCTGAAGCAGCATGCAGGACAATTCCTGCATCTGCATCAACGTGCCGTGATGTCAGCTGCCATGCTGGGGGGCTCGGCGCTGCTGGTATTCGCATTGACACAACAATTCGCCGGGCAAGAAATCACCGGACAAGGCGATGCATTCCTGCTGGCTTCAGAGTTACCGCCAGAGGCTTATCTGGATAGGGGATTTGATACATGGTTAAAGCGTACTGCGCAGCAATAGCGCTGTTCCTGGCCGTGGTGCTGTTGCCAGCTGCATACGCGGCCGCTGACCCGCAATGGAGTCAGTTGAATGAAAGCCAGCGCAAGGTGCTGAGCCCGCTGGCTGCCGAATGGGATACCTTGCGTCCCTGGCAGCGTGAAAAGATGCTGGATATCGCGCGCGACTATCCCAAGATGAACAGTGCCCAGCAGGACAGGGTACAAAAACGTCTGACCGACTGGAGCCGCATGACCCCGTTCGAACGCGACAATGCGCGTAAAAAATATCAGCAGTTCCAGTCGTTGCCGCCAGAAAAGCAGGAAGCCTTGCGCAAGAAATGGCGTGAGTACCAGAACCTGCCTGAATCCAAACGCGAAACCCTGCGCCAGCAACATCCCGAGTTCGACGACGTCGAACATCTCGCTGACTAGTGTCCGAGCTCCAGACCGCGCCGCCGGTGCTGCGGCGTATCGGCTGCCTGATCTATGATGCCCTGCTGCTGCTGGCACTCTGGTTAATCGCCACGTTGTTGTATCTTTTGCTCGCTGGTAGCGAACTGACGGCAGTGCAGCGTCATGGCATGCAGCTGTATCTGTGGCTGATCTCGGCGGTGTATTTTGTCTGGTGCTGGCGTCATGGCGGGCAGACGCTGGCCATGCAGACCTGGCGCATGCGCTTGGTCAACCGGGATGGTCAGGCCATCCGCTATGGTCAGGCGATATCACGTTATGGCTGGGCCACGCTGAGCATCGCCACACTGGGTTTCGGGTATCTGTGGGCTTTCTGGGACAAGGACGGACAATATCTGCATGACAGGTTGAGTGGCTGTTATCTGGTCACGCATACAACCAAGCCTGGTTAGGCCTCGATCTTTCCAGAAGCCAGCCGGGCTGGCCGTTCAGCGTCGCTCCACGTAAATCAGCAGACTCAAACCTATCATCAGGAACAACAGGGTAGGGAATATGGCACTGAACAGTGGCGACCAGTCATTGAGCAGGCCCAGGTGCACAAATACCCGGTTCAGCACCTGATATACCACGCCTATCATCACGCCACCCAGGATCTTGGCACTGGTGCCCGTGGCACGCTGGTGCAGGAAACCGAACGGCAGTGCCAGTATCACCATCACCACACAGGCCAGCGGGTAGATCATTTTGGCCCACAAAGCCACTTCATAACGCGCGGTCTTTTGCTTGTTGCTGGAAAGGTGCTGGATATAGGTATACAGATTCCAGGCCGACATCTTTTCCGGGACCACCAGCAACACGTTCAACAATTCCGGCCGTATCAGTGAACCCCAGTTGAAAGAAGGGTAGAAGTCGGAGCGCACTTTGTCTTCAGAGAAGGTGGTTTTCGACACATCATGCAGATCCCAGCTTTCGCCATCAAAACGGCCGCTACGCGCATTGGTGATGGTGTTGAGGCGAAATTTGTCATCAAACGCAAAGATGTGGATATTCTGCAGACCAGCATCGGTTTTGACATCCTCCACATTCACGAAGCTGTTGCCGTCCTTGACCCATAGACCGGAACGGAACTCCTGGGCCACCACGGAATCGGTGGCCTTGATACGGGTGCGTTGTGCGGCTTTTTCGCTGAGCGGCGTGACCAGTTCCCCCACCACAAAGGTGAGTACCACGAACACCAGGCCAACGCGGATCAGGATCCACGCCACACTGGCGATGGACACTCCGCTGACACGCAGCACGATCAGTTCGGAGTGGCGAGCCAGCTGCCCCAGCGCATACATGGTACCGACCAGTACCGCCACTGGCACGACTTGGTAGACATGGCCGGGCGCGCTGAGCAGCACGAACAGCAACACCTGATCCAGGCTGTAGTTGCCCTTGCCCAGACTTTCCAGTTCCTGGATCAGGTCAAAGAACGAGAACAGCGCGATCAGCGCCACGATGAGCAGTGCGATGCTGGCGGTCAGCTCGCGCGTGAGATAGCGGCTTAGCAGCTTCATTTGCCCCACCATCTTGGCAACAAGGGCAACTGGAAGATGCGCCGGTAGAACATGTAAACGGTCAGGCTCAGGAACAGCAGATGCACTGGCCACAAGCCCACCATAGGACTGATCTTGTCCTGACTCAGCCAGGCCTGCATGATGCTGAGCAGATTGTTGTAGATGACGTAGATCATCAATGCCAGCATCATGTTGGCAGAGCGGCCGGAACGTGGGTCAACGAAGCTCAGCGGAATGGCCATCAACACTAGCACGAAAGCCGAGATGGGCAGCGCCAGGCGCCACTGTATCTCGGCGACGTTCTTGGCGTCATGCTCTTCCTGCAGCAGATCCATGGTGGATTTTGCCTGCGTATTGGGTGGTTTCTGTTTCACCTCACCGGCTTCGATGCGAATGGCATAGCGCTCGAATTCGGTCATGGTGAATTCCGGTGTATCCGGTTTGCCTTCGTAGCGACGGCCCTGCTGCATCACCAGAAAGTTGTCGCCGTTCTCGGCGGTCTCACGATGGCCGCGGCTGGCGACGATGATGCCGATACGCTGATGCTGTACCGACTGCACGAAGATGTTCTTGACCACATTGCCCAGCTCGTCAAAGCTTTCCACGAAGAATACCCGGTCCGCCTGGCGCGATTCCTTGAATACACCGGGGGTGATCGTGGCCAGTTCGTCGCGGCTCTTGAGCTGGTTGCTGAAGTCCGCGCCTTTCATGGTGGCCCAGGGGGTGACGAACATGCTGAGCAGGGCGATCACCGCCACCACCGGAGCAGCGAAGCGCAGCACCGGGCTGATCCAGCTGGCGATGCCCTGGCCGGAGGTGAACCACACCACCATCTCGCTATCGCGATGCCAGCGTGACAGGGTCAACAACACGGCCAGGAACAAAGTCAGCGATAACATCATGGGCAGGAACTTCAGCATGCTGAAGCCTAACAAAGTGTTGATCGCATCGCTGGCCAGGCTACCTTTGGCAGCAATGCCGATGTAATAGGCGACGCGTTGTGCGATGACCACACCGAACAGCACCAGGAACGCCCCGATGGCGGTGGTGACGAGCTCGTGCAGCAGTGAACGTTTGAACAGCATGTGATGAAGGCAGGTAATATCCGCTATCCGCAACACGCCTATAGACTTGGCCGTGAAACGCGAGATAATTAAAGTAATTCGTTTGAGAGGAAAGACAGCATGGAATTTAGCATAAAAAGCGGTAATCCGCAGAAGCAGCGCAGTGAATGTCTGATTCTGGGGGTGTATGAAGCACGCAAACTGACCGCGTCAGCCAAGCTGGTGGACGAGGCCAGCGACGGCTATCTGACCACGCTGCTCAAACGGGGCGACATCGAAGGCAAGCTGGCCAGCACATTATTGCTGCAGCAGGTGCCGGGCATCGCCGCAGAGCGTGTACTGCTGGTGGGTCTGGGCAAAGAGCGTGACCTGACCGAAGCTGGTTACCGCAAGGCCGTGCAGGCGTCCATCAAGGCGCTTGCCAGTACGCCGGCACGCAATGTCTACAGCTGTCTGGCGGAAGTGGCTATCAAAAAGCAGGATCTGGACTGGAAGGTGGCGCAACTGGTGGAAGCCGCGCAGGACAGCAGCTACCGCTACATCAGCCCGGTCGGCAAACCCAAGAGCACGGATAAAGGCGTCACTCATCTGGTGATCCATGCCGCTGGCGCTGGTGCAGGCAAGCTCGCTGAAGCCGGTCTCAAGCAAGGCCTGGCGGTCGCCGCGGGTGTCAGCCTGACCAAGGATCTGGGCAATCTGCCGCCCAACATCTGCACGCCCACCTACCTGGCTGAACAAGCCATCGCCATGGCCAAGCACTACGGCATGGAGGTGGAGGTACTGGAGCGTGCCGACATGGAAAAGCTGGGTATGGGTTCTTTCCTGGGCGTGGCCCAGGGCAGTGTGCAACCACCCAAGCTGATCGTGTTACAGCATAAAAAAGGCAAAAAGAGCCAGAAACCGGTGGTGCTGGTGGGCAAAGGCATCACCTTCGATACCGGCGGCATCTCGCTCAAGCCGGGTGCCGAGATGGACGAGATGAAGTACGACATGTGCGGTGCCGCCAGCGTGCTGGGCACCTTCAAGACCTTGGGCGAGCTGGATCTGGCCATCAACGCGGTCGGTATCATCCCCACCTGCGAGAACATGCCGGATGCAGACGCCATTCGCCCCGGTGACGTGCTGACCAGCATGTCCGGCCAGACCATCGAAGTGCTCAATACGGATGCCGAAGGCCGCCTGATCCTGTGTGATGCGCTGACCTATGCCGAGCGCTTCGAGCCTGCCGCTGTGGTGGACATCGCCACACTGACCGGAGCGTGTGTGATCGCGCTGGGTCATCACGCCACCGGCCTGTTCAGCAACAAGGACGCACTGGCCAAGGAGCTGCTGCAAGCCGGTGAAGCGGCGCTGGACCGTGCCTGGCACATGCCGCTGTGGGACGATTACCAGCCCCAGCTGGACAGCAATTTCGCTGACATGGCCAATATCGGCGGCCGCGCGGGTGGCAGCATCACCGCCGCCTGCTTCCTGGCGCGTTATGCCAAGAAGTATGACTGGGCACATCTGGACATTGCTGGCACCGCCTGGAAATCCGGCAAGGAAAAGGGCGGCACCGGCCGTCCGGTGCCCATGCTGACCAACTTCCTCAAGCGTCGTGCGGACAAGTCTGCCTGAGTGCATGCGGCGAGCTGAACACAGCATGGCGGAATGGCAATGACGCGCATCGAGTTCTTCTTCAACGTCAGTGACAAGCTGCAGCATGCGCTGCAGCTGTCCGCCAAGGCGCTGGGAAAGCGGCGCAAGCTGCTCATCTATGCGCAGAGCGCCGCGGAGGCGCAGCGTTTCCAGCATCTGCTGTGGACGCAGGACGCAGTTTCTTTCCATGCCAACTGCAGCTCGGACGATGCCCTCGCAGCGGAAACCCCGCTGGTGGTCATGTGGCAGGAAGGTGCGTTGCCGCATGACGATATCCTGGTCAATCTGCAAGCAGAGCAGCCGCTGTGGTTCAGCCGCTTCACGCGCCTGATCGAGATCGTCGGGGTGGATGAAGCCGACAAAGCGGCAGCACGTCAGCGCTACCGCTTTTACCGTGACCGTGGTTATGAGATCCGCAGTTTCGATGCCAACGGTGGGGCGCTGGTCTGATGGCACTGGAGTCGGAAGACGACCTGACCCGCGTGCTGCGCCAGGTGCAGGCATTGAAACAGCACGAAGCCACTGACCAGGATGTACCGGTGCTGGACCAGCCCTATCAAGGCGTACCGCCAGCCTTGCCGGTGATGACGCCAGAGCTGGCCGCCGGTATGTTGATGAGCCTGCAGCCTGCGTTGCAGCTCATGGTCAAGGAAATGGTGCGTCAGGCTGTGCTGGAAGCGCAGTCCGCCACACCTGTGCTTGCTAGCTCGTCACAGACTCAAACTGGGGATACTCAACCCAGCAGCGAGCGATAGCCCTCGGCGCTCAGCAAGCGGCTGAGATCACCGGCATCTGCGGGTTTGAATTTGAAGATCCAGGCCTTGTAACAATCATCGTTGATCTGTTCCGGGTAATCGCCCAGGCTGCTGTTCACGGCGGTGACCGTGCCGTTCAGCGGCGCATGCAGGTCCGAGCCGGTTTTGACCGATTCCACCAGGCCGCATGGCGTTCCAGCCTGTAGTGGGGCGCCTGGTTTGGGCGCGTCCACGAACACGATGTCCCCTAGCAGGTCTTGCGCATAATCGCTGATGCCTGCCAGCCATTCACCGTCCGCACTGGGCGAGACCCACAAATGTTCGTTGCTGTAATACAAAGTGTCAGGTATTTTCATGCTTGCCTGTGCTGAGCTTAAATATTGATTTGAGAATGTTGAATCGACGAATTCATTTTCGCACAGGCGAAATCACCTCGCTAGCGTCGCTTGTTCTGCAGTTCATAAATAGTTTAAAAAAATGCGGCATCTAGATGACATTGTTGAATATTTTAGATAGTATCGCTTTACCAGATTTGGGGTGAGCCAGGGGTTAGACCATGATGATCAAGCAATATCAGGTAATTGGGCTGGCGCTTGCCTTGCTGTTATCCCCGATGGCGATGGCGCAAAAGCACACAAAACAACAAACAGCGCATGCTCGCCCGGCTAGCAAGCCAGTGCCGCGTGCGCTGGATGTCGATCCAATTAAAACCGAGCTCACAGCAGATGGTCAGCCGAATCTGGCATCCGCCAAAGCCATGATCGTACGCCAGTCCACGGGCGAGACCCTGTACGCGAAGAATGCCAATGCACCCACTCCTATCGCGTCCTTGACCAAGCTGATGACGGCTATGGTGGTGCTGGATGCCGGCTTGCCCATGGACGATGTGATCCGCATCAACGATGCCGATATCGACACCCTCAAGGGTACAGGTTCACGTTTGCGGCTTGGTACTGAGCTATCCCGCCGCGAACTGCTGGAGATCGCGCTGGTGGCCTCCGAGAACCGTGCCGCATCCGCGCTGGGGCGTAGCTATCCGGGCGGTGCTGATGCATTCATCCGTGCCATGAACACCAAGGCCAAGCTGTTGGGTATGATGGACACGCGCTTCGCTGACGCCACCGGCCTGAATACCGGTAATATTTCCACCGCAGAAGACCTGGTCAAGCTGGTCAATGCGGCCTATCAGTATCACGACATCCGCGCGGTTAGTACTCTGGCTACCAGCGATGTGCCGGTGCGCGGTCTGCGCGATCCCTTGCACTACATGAACACCAATGCGCTGGTGCGCAAGGGCGAATGGGTGATCGGCTTGTCCAAGACTGGCTACATCAAGGAAGCTGGCCGCTGTCTGGTGATGCAGGCCGAGATCTCGGGCGAACCCTTGATCATCGTGTTGCTGGATTCACAAGGCAAGAACTCGCGCCTGGGCGATGCGCAGCGCATCCGCAAATGGCTGGAGCAGGGCAATCTGCTCACGGCAGGGCTAGCCAAGCCGCGTCTGCATTTGAGCGAGTTCAACAGCCAGCATTGAGCCCAGTGTCCTGCAGTACCTATGCCACAAATAAAAACGCCAGCATACGCTGGCGTTTTTGCTTCTGATCGCTCGCCAGGCTGAACGGCCGCTGTGCCTGAGGCAAGGCGCCAGTTTTGCTGCCTGTTTTGCTACTGGCTTTTTATGGCTCAGGTTTGGCAACGGTTTTTGTTGCCCTTGGTTTGCTGGTGGTGGCTTTTTTAGCCACCGGTTTTTTAGCAGGCGTGGCTTTTTCGGCAGGCGCTTTCTTGGCCGCAACGGTCTTTTTGGTCGTGGTTTTGCTGACTTTGGCCTTGCTTGCCGTCTTGCTGGCAGGTTTTTTGGCGCCACCGTCCTTTTCCACTTTGGCGGCTAACAGGGCCAGCGCGTCTTCAAAGGACAGTGATTCTGGTTCCTGTGATTTAGGCAGCGTGGCGCGCACTTTGCCATGCTGCACATAAGGACCATAACGGCCTGCGTAGATGGCGACAGGCGCTTCATCCGAGGGGTGTTTGCCCAGTTCGCGCAGCGGTGCCGGGCCGGAATTGGCTTGTGCCAGCAGTTCCACGGCGCGGTTGAGGTCGATCTCGAACACGCTGTCCGACTTGGGGATGGATTTGAACTTGCCATCGTGATTCACATACGGCCCGAAACGTCCCAGATTGGCGACGATCTTCTTGCCGGTCTCCGGGTGCTGACCCAGGTCGCGCGGCAAGGCGATGAGCTTTTGTGCCACGGCCAGATTCACATCGGCCAGCGCGATCTCCTTGGGGATGCTGACGCGTTTGGGTTTCTTCTTGGCATCCGCTTCCGGCAAGCCCAGTTGCAGATAGGGGCCATACGGGCCGTTGAGCAGCAGGATATCCTTGCCGGTTTCGGCATCGCTGCCGATCACGGTGGGTTCGCCAGCCGGGTTGCCCGTGTTCTCGTTGCGGATGTAGTCGCATTCCGGATAGCCGGTGCAGCCCACGAACATGCCATATTTACCGAGCCGCTTGCTCAGGGGCTTGCTGCACTTGGGGCAGTCTTCACCTGTCAGTTCGTGCGTCATGTCGGCCCGGTCGATATTGGCCTTGTCCTTCACCTGCTGATGGAAGCCTGCCCAGAAATCCTCCAGCACAGGGACCCAGTCGCGCTCGCCTTCGGCGATGTTGTCCAGTTCGTTTTCCAGATTGGCAGTGAAGTCATAATCCACATAGCGTGTGAAGTGCTCGGTCAGGAACTTGTTGACCACGCGGCCCACATCGGTGGGCGTGAAGCGTTTTTTATCCAGCAGGACGTACTCACGATCCTGCAAGGTGGAGATGATGCTGGCATACGTGGACGGCCTGCCGATGCCGTACTCTTCCAGCACCTTGACCAGGCTGGCTTCGGAATAGCGCGGTGGTGGTTCGGTAAAATGCTGCTCACCAAAGATCTTTTCCACATCCAGTACTTCGCCGGTTTCCAGATGCGGCAGTTTGGCTTCGGATTCTTCTTCCTCGTCGTCCACGCCTTCCATGTAAACCGCGATAAAACCCGGGAAGATCATGGTCTGGCCGCTGGCACGGAACAGATTGGCTTCCGAGCCCACGGCGAGGTCTACGCTGACAGCATCGAACTTGGCAGGCGCCATCTGACAGGCCAGGGCGCGCTTCCAGATCATTTCATACAGCTTGAACTGTTCGTCGCTGAGGAAGGCACGCATGCTGGCTGGGGTGCGCGAGATGTCGGTAGGGCGGATCGCTTCATGTGCTTCCTGGGCATTCTTGGCCTTGGTTTTGTACATGATGGGCGAACGCGGCAGGTAATCGCCTGCGAAGTTCTTTTTGATGTAATCGCGGATCTGCATCACCGCTTCGGCCGCGATGCTGAACGAGTCGGTACGCATATAGGTGATCAGGCCGACCGCACCGCCACCGATGTCGATACCTTCATACAGTTGCTGCGCCACGCGCATGGCGCGGCTGGTGGTGAAGCCCAGTTTGCGCACGGCTTCCTGTTGCAGCGTGGAGGTGGTGAACGGCGCGGCCGGGCTGCGGTTACGCTGTTTCTTTTCGACCCGGCTGACGGTGGCTTTGCCAGCACTGGCCAGCAGCAGGCGGCCGACGATGGTTTCCTGTTGTTCGCGCGTGGTGACGGTGAATTGTTCAACTTTTTCACCCTCCAGCTGGATCAGGCGCGCATCGAAATGATGCTGATGTTTGCGGCTGTCGAGATGGATGGTCCAGTATTCGCGGCTGACGAAGGCTTCGATCTCCAGCTCGCGTTCCACGATCAGGCGCAGCGCAGGGCTCTGTACACGGCCTGCGGACAAACCGCGGCGGATCTTCTTCCACAGCAGCGGCGACAGATTGAAACCCACCAGGTAATCCAGTGCGCGGCGTGCCTGTTGCGCATTGACCAGCGGCATGGAGATATCACGCGGGTTCTCGATGGCATGTTCCACCGCGCTCTTGGTGATCTCGTGGAACACCACGCGCTTGATCAGCTTGTTCTTGACCAGCTTCTTCTGGTTCAGGATCTCGGCGATATGCCAGGAGATGGCTTCCCCTTCGCGGTCCGGGTCGGTGGCGAGGTAGATGGCATCGGCCACCTTGACTGCTTTGGCGATCGCGTCCACATGCCGGGCGTTACGATCGATCACCTCGTACTGCATGGCAAAGTTCTGCTCGGGGTTGACCGCGCCGGTCTTGGGCACCAGGTCACGTACGTGACCATAGGACGCCAGTACCTCGAAGTCCTTGCCCAGATACTTCTTGAGGGTTTTGGCCTTGGAGGGCGATTCGACGATAAGCAGTTTGGACATTAAGTGGCGATTCAGGTGGGAGTCGGGCAGATGATAAGAGTAAACGCCAGCCAAGAGCAAGGAGACCGCATGGCCTGACGCTGTATGTTCAAGACAAATCAGGCTTTTTTAATGCATTCTGCCCTTGATCGCATGGTGTGCCGGGCATCGTGGCTCAGGCATGGCTCATGCCTGTACTGCTGGTAACTGGGTTTCGGGCATCAGGGTTTCAGGTGTGCGCGGGTCAGGCAAGTTGAGGTTCCAGATATTCTTGCGCACGAACTCGATGCGGTTGGCTTCGACATGCTCCAGCGTGAGTGCGCCATCTGCGGGTAGTTCCACGCCATCGAACAGCGTGTCTTCTGGGCGGGCGTGGCTGCTGCTCAGGCCTTTGAAATCGAACAGTGTGGTATCGGCCAGATGCGAAGGCTCCACGTTGGTCAGGGCACGGAAGATATTGTTCACACGGCCCGGTTGTTCGCGCTCCCAGGCATTCAGCATGTCCTTGACCTTCTGGCGTTGCAGATTCTCCTGTGAGCCGCACAGGTCGCACGGGATGATGGGGAACTGCATGCTGCGCGCATAGCTGGCGATGTCCTTTTCGGCGCAGTAGGCCAGCGGGCGTATCACCACATGGCGGCCATCATTGGTGCCCAGCTTGGGCGGCATGGCTTTCAGCTTGGCACCGAAGAACAGGTTGAGGAACAGGGTTTCGACGATGTCATCGCGGTGATGGCCGAGCGCGATTTTGGTGGCCCCCAGTTCGGTGGCGGTGCGGTAGATGATGCCGCGGCGCAGGCGCGAGCACAGCGAACACGTGGTTTTTCCTTCCGGGATCTTTTCCTTGACAATGGAATAGGTGTCCACCTCGACGATGCGGTATTCCACGCCCAGCTTTGCCAGATAGGCTGGCAGTACATCGGCCGGAAAGCCCGGCTGCTTCTGATCCAGGTTCATGGCGATCAGCTTGAAGTCGATGGGCGCGCGTTCCTGCAGCGCGAGCAGAATCATCAGCAGGGCATGCGAATCCTTGCCGCCGCTCATGCATACCAGCACGGTGTCGCCTTTTTCGATCATGTTGTAATCGCCGATGGCTTTGCCGGTGGCGCTGATCAGGCCGTTGCGCAGCTTGAGGAAGTTGCCGGAAACGTCGTCGGGATAATGCTGGGTCATGGTGGGTGCAGTATGAGTTGGGCCGCAGCGGCCGTTATAGGTTAAGAGAGCGGCCACCATCGACCGCGATGACCTGGCCGGTGATGAAGGGTGCGTCCTGGATCAGGAAACGCACCGCCTTGGCCACATCGTTGCCTTCGCCTATGCGCTTCAGCAGGGTTTGCGAGATGACGCGCTGGCGATACACCTCATCGAATTGCGGATTGTCTTCCGGCCACAGCACCGGGCCGGGCGCTACCGCGTTGACGCGCACTTCCGGTGCCAGTTCATGCGCCAGCGATTTGGTCAGCGTCATCAGGCCGGCCTTGGCTACACTGTAGACCACATAGCCCTTCTTGGGGCGCTCGACGTGCATGTCGGTGATGTTGACGATGCAGCCTTGCTGCTTCTTCAGTTCTGATGCGGCTGCCTGTGACAGGAACAATGGCGCTTTGAGGTTGGAGCCGACCAGGTCGGTCCAGTCCGGCTCGGTGATCTCGCCGATCTCGGTCGCATAATAGGTGGAGGCGTTATTGATGAGCACATCCAGCTTGCCGAAGCGGCTGACGGTCCCTTGGATCAGGGTGGGCAGCACTGCCAGATTGAGCAGGTCGCCCTGGATGATGGCCACCGAGTTGGGGCGTTGCAGATTCAGTTCTGCCTGCAGGGCACGTGCTTCGCCCACCGAGCTACGGTAATGGATCATCAGGTCGGCACCGCTGGCGTGCAGCAGGCGGCAGATCGCTGCACCTACGCGTCTGGCGCCGCCAGTAATCAGTACCACCTTGTTTTGCAATGCAGAGTTCACCGGGTTCCCATCAATACTGAAGATTCGATCAGTGGCGGCATTATAATCTGTCCATGAGTCGATTACCCATTCCAGATCAAGACGCTCGCCAGGCGAGTCAGCAACTTGCGCAGCACATCACACAACAGATCCGTGCAGCTGGCGGCTGGATGCCATTTTCCGATTACATGCACGCGGCGCTGTATACGGCTGGCCTCGGTTATTACAGCGGCGGGGCGCAAAAGTTCGGGGCTGATGGTGATTTCGTCACCGCGCCTGAGATCTCGCCATTGTTCGCGCAGAGCCTGGCCGATCAGCTGGCGGAGGTGTTGCGCGAAACCGGTGGGGACGTGCTGGAGCTGGGTGCGGGCCGTGGTCGCCTTGCCGCGCAGTTGTTGCTGGCGCTGGAGGCATTGCAATGCCTGCCTGTGCGGTATCTGATCCTTGAGGTCAGTGCCCAGTTGCGTGCCGAGCAGCAGGCCCACATCGCCCGCTTGCCTCAACACCTGGCGCAGCGTGTGCACTGGCTGGACGGCTTGCCCGAGGCGTTGGCCGGGGTAGTGATCGGCAACGAGGTGCTGGATGCCCTGCCAGTCGAGGTGCTGGAGCTGGGCGATACTGGCTGGAACACACTGGGTGTCGCCGAACAGGACGATGGGTTCATCTGGCAAGCCCGCCCTTTGCTGCAAACGCCTGCTGCCGTGCAGGGCATGGACCTGCCACCCGGCTACATCACCGAGCACTGTCCGGCGGCGAGCGCGCTGGTCTCCAGCCTGGCTGAGCGTCTTGCTGTCGGGCTGCTGCTGTTCATCGATTATGGGTTTGCACGCGCCGAGTATTACCACCCGCAGCGCAGGCAAGGCACCTTGATGTGCCATTACCGGCATCATGCACATGGCGACCCGTTCTTCTACCCCGGCCTGCAGGACATCACTGCACATGTGGATTTCAGCGCGGTAGCGGAAGCGGCTGCGCCTACACTGGATCTGCTGGGTTATGCCGGGCAGGCACAGTTCCTTATCAATTGCGGCATCACCGAGCATCTGGCCGCTGTTTCTGCGGCAGATGCTGGGCAGTATCTGCCGCTGGCGGCGGCAGCGCAGAAGCTGTTGTCGCCAGCCGAGATGGGCGAGTTATTCAAAGTGATCGCGCTCGGGCGTGGCATACAAGCCCCGCTGCGCGGTTTTCGGCGTGGCGATCGTAGCCACACGCTATAATCTGCGCTTTTTTTCAAGGACGGTGGGTCATGCAAGATCCGGCAAATGAGCTTCCGACACAGGCTGAACCAGCCGAAGATGCGCTGAAACGGCGGCCTATCCGCAGTTATGTGCTGCGTCAGGGGCGCTTGACCGAGGCGCAGCAGCGTGCGCTGGAGACCGGCATGCCGGCGTATGGCATCGAGTATGCACCTGTGCCACTGGACCTGGCGCAGTTGTTCGGGCGCGCCGACAGCAGCAAGATCGTCGAGATCGGCTTCGGTATGGGGGATGCCACGGCGCAGATCGCGGCGCATCTGCCGGATGTCGATTTTATCGGCATCGAAGTGCACACGCCGGGGGTGGGCAGCCTGCTCAAGCAGATCGAACAGCGTGGTCTGGGCAATCTGCGCGTGATCCAGCATGACGCGGTGGAGGTGCTGCAACACATGGTGCCGGATGCCAGCCTGGATGGCGTGCATATCTTCTTCCCGGACCCATGGCACAAGAAACGTCACCATAAGCGCCGTTTGATCCAGGCAGGTTTTGTGAGCCTGTTATGCCAGAAGCTGAAAGTGGGTGCTTACCTGCATGTGGCCACCGACTGGCAGGAATATGCAGAATGGGTGCTGGAGGTGTTGACCGCCGAGCCACTGCTGCAAAACACGGCCGCTGACTACGCGCCCAAGCCGGAGTACCGGCCGCTGACCAAGTTCGAGCAGCGTGGCATCAACCTAGGCCACGGTGTCTGGGACCTGGTGTTCAGGCGACTCTGATGCTGGCGGGTACAGCCATTGGCTGATGATGGTCTCGGCTTCTTCCACGCCCTGTTTCTTAAGGCTGGAAAATAGCTGTACCGTGCAATTTCCCCAGCCCTGCGTCACTTCCTTGCGCACGGACTGCAATACCAGCATGGCGGCACTGCGTGACAGCTTGTCGGACTTGCTGAGCAGGATGTGCACCGGGCGTCCGGATGGACAGAACCAGTCCAGCATTTGCCGGTCTAGAGGCGTGAGTGGATGACGGATGTCCATCACCAGCACCAGACCGCACAGGCAGTCGCGCTGACTGAGATAGCTGGACAGCGTCATCTGCCAGTGCCTGCGCATGGCTTCCGGCACTTTGGCATAGCCGTAACCGGGCAGGTCTACCAGAAAGCGCTCGTCACCGAGCGCGAAGAAGTTGATCAGTTGGGTGCGACCAGGTTGTTTGCTGACGTAAGCCAGGCGATTGTGGTTGGCCAGGGTGTTGAGTGCGCTGGACTTTCCCGCATTGGAGCGGCCAGCGAAAGCGACTTCGATGCCGGTCTGCGCTGGCAGGTCGCTCAGCTTGTGCGCAGAGATGAAGAAAGTCGCGTTTTGAAACAAGGGCATGAAAGGCTCGATGGCGTGTGGCGGAGAGAACAAAAATGCTATCACGAGATAGCGATTTTCGATAAAATGTTTGGATTTTCAGATAACCGTATCTAAGTATAGCGTTGAGGAGTGAAGCATGGGGTTACGTAACAAAATGCTGTTTGCAGCCGGTGCACTAGGTGCCTTGCTGGCAGTAACGACGGCTCAGGCGGCTGGTGATGCCAGCAAGGCCGCAGCAGCAGCGCAGGTCTGCGCAGCATGCCATGGTGCGGATGGTAACAGCATGATCCCCATGTACCCCAAGCTGGCTGGACAGCACCCGGAATACATCAATAAACAGTTGCAGAACTTCAAGTCCGGTGATCGCAAGAACGCGATCATGGCCGGTATGGTGGCGACACTGACGCCTGAAGACATGGAAAACTTGGCGGCCTACTTCGCCACCCAAGCCCCCAAGGGTGGCACGGCCAAGAGCAATGGCCCGGGTTCCGTCGGTGAGAAGATCTACAAGGGCGGCATCCTCGGTATCGGTGTTCCTTCGTGTGCGTCCTGTCATGGACCGAGCGGCGCAGGCATCCCGACCCAGTTCCCGCGTCTGGCCGGTCAGCATGCGGATTACATCGTCGCCCAGTTGAAGACCTTCCGCACTGGCGAGCGCGCCAACGATGGTGCCAAAATGATGCGCATGATCGCTGGCAAGATGTCCGATCAGGACATGGCCGCTGTCGCCGATTACATCCAGGGCCTGCGCTAGTTTTTGGTTATTTGCCTTCAGGCAGCCAGATCGTAAACTGAGCATGGGGCACAAGCGTTAAGGGTGGCGTTGCCACCCTTAACTTTTGCAGCCACCTTGTCATCATGGGATTTTTCATCGCGAATCAAACTTTCTGTGCCGATGATGCTCAATCCACCAGTTGATCCTGTGCCCACCGCTAACGAGTGATCCCCTTATCTTGAAACCCGGACCTTCCAATTCCCGACAGCTGTACGAGCTGCTGAGCTCGATGCGCTTCGCAGTCAGCCTGCTGACGGTGCTGGGTGTCGCTTCCATCATCGGCACCGTGCTCAAGCAGAATGAGCCCTATGCCAACTACATCATCCAGTTCGGCCAGTTCTGGTTCGAGTTATTTAATCTGCTGGGCTTGTACGATGTCTACCATGCCTTGTGGTTCCTGCTGATCCTGCTGTTCCTGGTGATCTCCACCAGTCTGTGCATCTACCGTAACAGCCCGCAGATGCTGCGTGACTTGCGCAACTACCGCGAGAACGCGACGTCTGTTTCCCTGCGCAGTTTCAGTCACCAGGCCAGCTATACAACGACGGCCAGCGCGGAGGCCTTGCGCGCGCAGTTGCTGCAGTTCCTGACCTTGCGCGGCTTCCGCTACCGTATCCAGCCGCGTGACGGTGGTGAGCTCATCGCTGCCAAGGCGGGCAGCTATCAGCGCCTGGGCTATATCTTCACGCATGCCGCCATCGTAGTGATCTGTGTGGGCGGTTTGATGGACGGCAACCTGCCGTTCAAGGTGCAGGAGATGCTGGGCCATAAAAAGATCGAAACGCTGGATGTGCCAGCCTCGCAAGTGCCGCCAGAGAGCCGCATGGGCGTGGGTAACCTGTCGTTCCGCGCCAACATGACCCTGCCGGAAGGCAGCAGTGCGGACGTGGCTTTTCTGCGCGTCAAGGATGGTTATCTGGTGCAGGAGCTGCCGTTCCGCATCGCGCTCAAGGATTTCCGTATCGAGCATTACGCGACAGGTCAGCCCAAGTCATTCGAGAGTGACCTGGTGATCACCGATCCGGATCTTAAAGAACCACTCACACGTACCATCAGCGTCAACAAGCCGCTGATCTACAAAGGCATCGCCATCTATCAGTCCGACTTCCAGGACGGCGGCACCGGCCTCGATTTCGATATGTGGGATATTCTGGGTGCGGGCAACCGTAGCCTGCCGCTCAAGGGCACCATCTTCGATGAGGTCAAGTTGGGCGATGCTGAAGATAATCTCACCATCGAGTTCAACGATTTTCGCTTGTTCAACATCCTTAATCTGTCTGCAGACGGCAAAGGCAAATCGCACAACGTAGGTGCCAACGTGACCTTCAAGGTGCGCGATACCCAGGGCCAGGCACGTGAGTATGTGAACTATATGCAGCCTTTGCGTCTTAATGGCCGCGCCTATTTTGTTTCCGGCATGCGCAATACCCAGCGTGAGGAATTCAAATACCTGCGCCTGCCCGTGGATGAGGACATGAGCCTGCAAAGCTTCATGCGCCTGCGCAGCGTGATGTTCGACCAGGCGCAACATGCCGAGATCGCCGCACGCCTGTCGCGTGTGGCCATGCCGGGCGATGCCAGCGATGCAGATCTCAAGGCCAAGTTCGAGAGCAGTATCCAGCAGTTATTGCTGGCCTTCAGTCGTGGTGGCTATACCAAGATCGCCGAAGCCATCGAGCAGGCGGTGCCCGAGGCGGAGCGCGACAACGCTGCGCAGACTTACCTCAAGATCGTCAATGGCGCGGCGTTCGAGGCCTACAATCTGAGTCGTGAACGGGCTGGTCTGCCGGCGGCGGCTGGTGACGAGGAAACGCAACTGTTCCTGCAGGACGCCATGAACGCGATGAGCGATCTGTTCTTCTACGGCAGCCCGTTCTATCTGCAGCTGCAACAATTCCAGCAGCGCGAAGCCAGCGGACTGCAACTGACGCGCTCGCCCGGCAAGGCGCTGGTCTACACGGGCTCCTTGTTGCTGGTGCTGGGTATCTTTGCCATGATCTACATCCGTGAACGTCGTATCTGGCTGCTCGTCAAAGCCAATGAAGCCACCGGTGAACAACAGCTGCTGTTCACCATGTCCTCGAACCGCAAGAACCGGGACCTGGATCTGGAATTCGCCCAGTACCAGCAGCAACTGCAGCAGCAATTGACCTCTTAAGGGGATGACCATGAACACGCTCAGCTACGAACTGCCGCAACCTTTGCTCAAACGCCTGAACTGGCTGGACTGGCTGTATGCGCTGTTGCTCAACCTGGGGGCTGTATATGCGTTTATGCATTATTCCCAGTTCATGGACGCTTACGAGATCGGTTTCCTGTTCGGTGCCGGCCTGCTGTTCACCTGGCTGGGCTGGTGGTGGAAGCCGATGCGTGCCCTGGTCATCGGTGTCGGTGTGCTCAGTCTGGCCGCCATCGCTTTGTATGACGGGGACGCCGCGCGTGCCGGGCAGAGTTTCTTCCTCAAGTACCTGATCGCCAGCCAGTCTGCCGTGATGTGGATGAATGTGCTGTTCGTGCTGGCCATGCTGACCTACTGGCTCGGATTGTTCAGCCGTTCAGAGTTCACGGCTAAAGTGGCCTCCAGCCTGACTTGGGCTGCCGTGCTGATGGGCTACATCGGCCTGATGGTGCGCTGGTACGAGTCCTACCTGATCGCGCCGGATGTAGGCCATATCCCGGTCAGCAATCTGTACGAAGTGTTCATCCTGTTCTGCCTGATCACCGCACTGATGTACCTCTACTACGAGCAGCGCTATCAAACGCGCCAGCTGGGTGGCTTCGTGCTGGTGGTGGTCAATGCTGCCGTCGGGTTCATCCTCTGGTACACCTTTGACCGAGGGGCTCACGAGATCCAGCCGCTGGTGCCTGCGCTGCAATCTTACTGGATGAAGATCCATGTGCCGGCCAATTTCATCGGTTACGGCGCGTTCTCGCTGGCGGCCATGGTGGGCAGTGCCTACCTGCTGGCCAATCGCGGCATCCTGGCCTCGCGCCTGCCTGCACTCAGCATCCTGGATGATGTGATGTACAAGGCCATCGCCATCGGCTTTGCCTTCTTCACCATCGCGACCATCCTGGGGGCCTTGTGGGCGGCAGAAGCCTGGGGCGGCTACTGGTCCTGGGACCCTAAGGAGACCTGGGCCCTGATCGTGTGGCTGAACTATGCGGCCTGGTTGCACCTGCGTCTGGTCAAGGGCTTGCGCGGACCGGTGCTGGCCTGGTGGGCCGTGGTCGGCCTGCTGGTGACCACATTCGCGTTCCTGGGTGTGAACATGTTCCTGTCCGGCCTGCATTCCTACGGCGAGCTGTAAACAATCGACGCTGCGCCAGCGGCGTGAGAGCCTGGTTTTTACAGGCGAACACGCCGCAAAGATGACCACTTTATGCGCTTGCGTTGCAAAGCGCACATACATACTCTAGTATCAATCCAACAGTACTGAACCCAGCAGTGTCCCCCATGGAGAGGCGCTGTAACCTGCCCGTTGTTCGTGTTCATCGACCAACTTTTGAGTGAGCGGCCAAGATGAGTCTTTATTCCACACGCTTCAATCCGTTCGCGTTGCCTACGCGTACCATCGCGCAGTATTTGCTGGAGCCGCTGGTCTGGTTGCTGGTGTTATTCGTGATCAGTGCCTACACGGGGGCGAGCGCGGATGGTAGGCACGTCGCCCTGTTTCTGCTCACACTGTTATTGACCTTCCCGGGTTGCCGGCCGCACGGCAGCAGCGCCGGGTTCCTGGGTCAGGTGGTGGCGTCCACGCTGCGTATCGTGGTTCTGCTGTCGCTGGTGGGCTGCTTGACCTCCAGCCTGGATCTGCTAAGCCCATCTGCCTTGCTGCTCTGGTGGTTGCTGTCGCCTTTGCTGGTGTTCGTGCTGGGCCTGGGTCTGGAAGCCATGATGCGCAAGCACCCATCCAAAGCGCGCCGCGCCGTGCTGGTAGGTGGCACCAAACAGGCACAGAAATTCATCGACACGCTGGCAGCACAGCCTGAGCTGGCGGTCATGGTGCTGGGCTTCTTCGATGACCGGGAAGCACAACGTCTGGAAGTGCAGGATACTGGTGCGGTGCTGGGCAACCTGTCGCAGATCTCCGCATATTGCCAGCAGCATGGTGTAGACGATATCTACATCGCCCTGCCCATGATCGCCGAGCCACGCATCATCAAACTGCTGGACGAGTTGCGCGAGGTGCGTTCCAGCATCTATTTCCTGCCGGATGCCTTCATCCATGACCTGATGCAGACGCGCATCGATGTGCTGGGTGGCATGCCGCTGCTGGCCATGAGTCTCACTCCCATGCAAGGCTTGCAGGCGCTGATCAAGCGTGTCAGCGATAGCATGCTGGCAGCCGTGCTGCTGGTGCTCAGTCTGCCCGTGCTATTGCTACTGGCTGTGGTCATCAGGCTGGGTTCGCATGGTAGCGTGATCGTCTGTCACCGCATGCACCATCTGGATGGCCGTGCGCTGACGGTTTATCGACTGCGTACGCGCAATATAAGTACAGAAGAGATGATCCAGGCCCGCACACCCATCGGTGATTTCCTGACCTGCTCGGGGCTGGAGTGGCTGCCCGCCCTCTACAACGTGGTGCGCGGTGATATGGCGCTGGCCGGGCCGCGTCCGTATCCGGCTGAACAGCAGGAGCTGTACCACAAGCACTTGAAGACCTATCTGCTGCGTTACCCGGTGCGTTCCGGCATCTTCAGTTGGGCTGGCAGCAATGGCAGCGTAAGTGAGCCGGAAAAAAGTGAAGACATTGAGCGCCGTCTGGCCAGCGACATGGATTACCTGCGCAACTGGTCCTTGTGGCTGGATATGTGGATCGTGCTGCGCGGCTTGCTGCGTTTGCCACGCTCGCGTCACGATTGGCTGTGACCGACCTTGTGAACGGATCAAGCTTGCGCTGAGCCGTCAGCCGTGGATTCATCAATGTGGATTCAACAGCGGTAGCAATAAAAAAGGGGCCATCGGCCCCTTTTTGTTCCTCAGGCTACCGGCGATTCGCAAGTAGCCTGGTGAGTATCAGTTGGTGTGGATCACTTCACACGGTTCTTGTATTCCAGCGTACGCGTATCGATTTCGATCTTGTCGCCGATTTCGCAGAACAGCGGTACTGGCAGTTCGAAGCCGGTGTTGATGCGGGCGGCCTTCATGACCTTGCCGGAGGTGTCGCCCTTGACGGCAGGTTCGGTGTAGATGATCTCGCGTACCACGGAGTTCGGCAGCTCCACTGAAATAGGCTTGCCGTTGTAGAACACCACTTCACAGGGCATGGCGTCTTCCAGGAACTTCAGTGCATCTTCCATGGTTTCGGCTTCCACTTCGTACTGGTTGTACTCGGCGTCCATGAACACGTACATCGGGTCAGCGAAGTAGGAGTAGCTGACGTCCTTCTTTTCCAGCACGACAACTTCGAACTTGTCGTCTGCCTTGTAGACCGCTTCGCTCGGGGATTCGGTCAACAGGTTCTTGAACTTCATCTTGACCACGGAAGAGTTACGGCCAGACTTGCTGAATTCGGTTTTCAGCACGACCATTGGATCTTTGCCGACCATAAATACGTTGCCTACGCGGAGTTCCTGAGCTGTTTTCATCTGTTGTCCTGCGACTAAAAAAGGTTGAAAAGTGTGAAAAGTCGCGGATTATACCGCAGATTTATGAAAAATTCTCGCAGAAAATCACCAGCTTAGCGGCCAGATCCGGTAGTTCGGCCAGCTGCGCGCAGCGTTGTTTTGCCTGTGTTTGCAGAGACGGTAACTGGTCAACGACCGCTTGCCAGGCTTGTGTTTGCCAGGGTCCTGCCACCCAGGCCGCATGGAGTTGCTTTAGCACAGCGTCGGCCTGGTAGCGCTCGAGGAAAGCTTGCAGCTTGACCAGATGCAGCGCGTCTTGTTGCCGGTAAGGTTGCCAAACGAAGGGTTTTGCCGCCCATAGCGCACGTATCCAGCTGTCTTCACCACGCACAAAGTTGAGGTCACACGACCATAGCAACTGGTCGTAATCGTCCTGCGTCAGAAAAGGCAGGATGTCCAGCGTCAGCGCGCCCTGTTGTTGCCGCTCGCCTGCGCGTATGGCGGGCAGTCCGAAAAAGGCAGCGATCTGTGGCACGATGCTGCTCTCGGGTACCAGGCAATGCACGGCGCGTGGGCTGTCTGCCATGCTTTGCAGCAGCGCCGCAATGGGCGCATGCGGGTAGCAGAACAGCGAGACCCGTAATGCCGTGCGGCTGCGCATCCCGGCATTGACCTGACAGGCGTCGCGGCGTGTGAACAGGTCTTGCTCCCGCAGCAGGCCGCCGGTATCTGCATCGAAGCCGGGGAAGTAAAAGGTCTTGCGTAGTGGCCAGCGCGGGTGTGGTGAGGGCTGCAGATGGAATCCCTGAGTCCAGGCTTCTGCGGTCAGGTAATCCAGATTGATCCACACCGGTGCGGTGCTGCGCATGGCCATGGCGTGCAAGTAAGGGTCGGGCAGTTCACAAGCAAACGCTTCGATGACCACTTCCGCCGCCTCATCCACCACGAAAGCGGGTTGCCAGGCACGGACCGTGATACCGTCAATCTGCTGGTTTTCAGCATCGTCCCGCAGGCCGGGAATCAGCTTGGCCGCAACGGTGAGATCGTCCACCCACAGGCGCAGCTCGCGGCCGTGTTCATGGGCAAGCTGGCGTGCCAGACGCCAGCAGACGCCGATATCACCGTAATTGTCGATCACGCGACAGAAGATATCCCAGCGCTGCTGGCGAACTGACATGACTACTCCATTAACAGAGGGGCGATGAACGCGAACCAGATACCAACCAGCAGCATGGCCCAGGACAACAGGTAGATCCACCATGCCTGTCGTCGTGCTCGCGTACATGCAGCTGCCAGTGCCGGGTCTGCCGGGCACGGCGCCGATCTGGCCCGCCATTGTAGCAAGCCTGCGAGCAGCATCATGCTGCCAGCCAGCGAGAACAGCAGCAGCTTGTACTCACTGAGCCAGACCAGTTGTGGCACGCTGCTGATCAGCGAGGACAAGGCGGCCCCGGCCCCCAGCGTGACCAGCAAGGCTGGCAGCGCACAGCAGATCAGCGTGGAGCTGCTGGTCAGCAGCGTCAGCAGGCTGGCGCGCCGGTTCAGCTTGAGCAGGTCGGGGCCGCTGGCGGTTGTGCTGGCATCAGCCGCGCTGGGCTTGGCGCGGCTCATTTTGCCATCTCTGTGCGCAGGCTAGCCGCGCTCTGGTCTACCAGCTTGGCTTCGGCCACATCGTAACCTGCCTCTTTGATGATCTGCTTGAACTGCTCGATAGGCACGCTCTGGCCGTCTTTCAGTTCCAGCACCACGATGTGCTGTTTGAGATCGATGAATACGTCCTGTGCGGCTGGCAGGCTGCGCAGCTTTTTCTCTATGCCTTTGGCGCAGAAGGCGCACACCATGCCGTTGACTTCGGCCTTGATGCTGCTGGCTGCCATGGCGGCGTTGGAGAACAGGAACAGGCTAAACAAGCTGATCACAATGGTTTTTTTCATGATGAAATTCCTTGAATGGGTTTGAATGATCAAAACACGAACATCAGATTGACTCTGGGCATGCGGTCTTCCGGCGTGAACGGATTGGTCATGCCTACTTCCATAAAGTAGTTCTTGTTGATGAACCTGAGCGCGGGCGTCACCTGGAACGCGGGTGACATATTGCTCATGGTTCTGGCTTCCAGCACAAACCAGGGCTGCGTCTGGTCGAACCCGGTCTCGTAGAACGAGAAGCCGGCCTGCACCGAAGCGCTGTCGAAGTTCATGCCCGGGGCACGCACCATGCGCAGCTTGCCCAGCAAATACAAGCGTGTGGTTTCGTAGTCGAACTGCACGCTAGGGGTGTAGGCCAGACCGGACTGATCGTCGCCGTGCGATTCACCGATGCCACCTGTGAACCAGAAATTGGCCTGACCACCCTTGAAGTTCCAGCGTTTGAGCAGATTGGTATAGCTCAGCGCGGAGATGGTGCTGGTGCGATCGTTCTTGTCGCGCATGCGCATGAACTCCACGCCATAGGCCTGGCCGACTGTGGCCGAGTAGTTGGCCATCATTTCCTGATAATCCGGGCCGAACTCGCCCATCACCATGGTGCTGTCGGCAAAGCCCATCAGGGCCGCGGCCTGTGCCTGCGGGACGATGCTGAATGATGCCAATGCCGCGATTGCAATAAAACCGGGTGTCGCCGGAAAGGCGAGCAGATATTTCCACATAAAACCTCCTGAATATAAAAAGACGAGGGTAGGGTTTTATGCGTTGATGGGTGGTTTGATAGCGGGAGGGTGGTTAAGTGTAGTGAAGGTATCGGCACTGACCGCATGGCGGTCGGCCGGCATGGCAGCCAGGCGGGCGTCGAAGGCCTGAAGCTGGATCATGGACAGAGTGATCATGCACCAGCCACAGCTGGCGCACTGGTGCTGGACGCTCTGTTGCTCATCGCAACACGGCATCTCTGCAGGCTTGTCTGCCGTATGTTGGTGAGCTCCAGCCGCTTCCATCATGCTGCTGGTGGCCATGTCGTGGCAGGGCATGCCAGACGCTGGTGTAGTCTTTGCTTGGTCTGCGGACACCGACACCGCTGCCAGTGACTGCAACTGCATCGCGATGGCCATGGACGAAGCCGCGTTTGCCAGCAGGGGCAAACACAACATCAACAGCAGGGCGATCAGCTTGTTCATCGACGATATCATCATGGCAGTACGCTTATGAGTCAAGTTGGCAGGCTTGGTTCACGCGCCGCTTTTAGTTCACGCGCTGCTTATGCTCATGATGGCTCGCCTGTGCTGCCCTGATCCGGGTCATGATAGGCGATCTCGACGATCTCATAAGCTTCTACGCCGCCGGGCGACTGCACCTGCACCACATCACCGACCTGCTTGCCCAGCATGGCGCGCGCCAGTGGCGATACCCAGCTGATATAGCCTTTGGATGGCGCCAGCTCATCCTGCCCGACGATGCGGTAACGCAGCTCTGCCTCGCGGTCCAGCGCATACAGTGTGACCCAGGCGCCGAAGAACACCTTCTCCAGATGCTGCTGCTGGGCAGGGTCTACCACCACGGCATTGTCCATGCGCTTGATCAGGAAACGCATGCGTGAATCGATCTGGCGCAAACGTCGCTTGCCGTAGATGTAATCGCCATTCTCGCTGCGGTCACCGTTACTGGCTGCCCAGCTCACGGTGCGTACCACCTCCGGGCGCTCCACTTTGCGCAGCTGCTGGAATTCCTCTTCCAGTGCTGCAAAGCCCTGTGCCGTGATGTAATTTTTCTGATCTGCCATGACGGCTATGGTATCGCACTGTGCGCCACGGCTAAAAATCCAACCCTATCTATCATCGTCGTCTGCGTAAGGTCCCTAGCTTAAAAGGCTGCTGCAACAGCTTTTGTTTACTACCAATCCGTTTACTAGCGCCCACCTGTCTGGGCCTAAGTCCATCTTCTTTCTGGGGTGTGCCAAGCTGATCGAGTTGAACTAGTCCCTCCTTCGCCTTTTTTATCGTTCCATCCGCCTTCCTATGGGTCACCACTCACCGGGGTTTGACTGTCGCTTTTCACGAACATAACCTTTTGACATAAAACGTTTTTGTCGCGCTGTCTGGTATCCCGGGAACTTAACCTATCTTAGGAGGCACTATCATGAAACGAAACGCAGGCTTTACCTTGATCGAATTAGCCATCGTACTGGTGGTGGTTGGTTTATTGCTGGGCGGGGTGCTTAAAGGGCAGGAGTTGATCGGCAGTGCCAAGGTCAAGAGTCTTACTTCCGAATTGAAGAACCTGCAGACCTATATGTATACCTATCAGGATAAATTCCGCGCCTTGCCTGGCGATGACCGCAGTGCCGCCATTCATGTGGGAGGTACCAATGCTGCCGGCACCCAGAATGCCAGTATCGACGGTGTCTGGAACGGCGCCAGCCTGCCAGCTGCCAGCGAGACCGAGCTGTTCTGGCAGCATGTGCGCCTGGCTGGCCTTGCCAACGGCAGCACCAATATCAACACGGCAGGCTATTACCCCCGCAACACGGAAGGTGGCCGCATCGGCGTGCAGAGCAGTGCCACACTGGCGGTGTTGACCAACATGCCAGCCGGGCATGCAGGCTGCATGGACGGTTTGTCCAGCAAGCTGGTGACGCAGATGGATATTCTGCTGGACGATGGCGAGACCTCTAGCGGCAGCTTGCGCGCCTACGACACCGCAGTGCTGACGGCGCGCGATGGCGATTCTACGGCCAGCATCAATGCGGCACCTGCGGCGAGCTACGCGGTGTGCCTTGCTTTCTAGCAAGTTCTGATTTCGGGTCAGGGCAGGTTTCTGCCGTGAAAAATGCAACATCAGCCTGGCATGCCAGGCTTTTGTACAAGTGAGCACGACACAGGCAGCCAAATTGCATTAAAATTACGGCCTTAATGAAACGAAACCACATCCTGTGACCGACAACATCGTCGAAATCGACAATCTTTCCTTTGGCTACAAGGGCCGACAGCTGCACAAAGGCATCAATATGGTCTTTCCACGCGGCAAGGTGGTGGCCATCATGGGCGGCAGTGGCAGCGGTAAGACCACCTTGTTGCGTCTGATCGGTGGGCAACTCAAGCCTACGCGTGGTGAAGTGCGTGTGGGTGGCAAAGTGGTACATCACCAGGACAGGGACGGTCTGCACACGCTGCGTCGCAAGATGGGCATGTTGTTCCAGTTCGGGGCGCTGTTCACCGACCTTTCCGTTTACGAGAACGTGGCGTTCCCGATGCGTGAGCATACCGACCTGCCCGAGACCATGATCCGCGATCTGGTGATGATGAAGCTGAATGCAGTTGGTTTGCGCGGTGCGGCACAACTGATGCCGACCGAATTGTCTGGAGGTATGGCACGTCGTGTGGCGCTGGCCCGTGCAGTCGCGCTGGACCCCTCCATCATCATGTACGACGAGCCGTTCGCTGGTCTGGACCCGATCTCCATGGGGGTGGTGTGTAACCTGATCCGCAGTCTAAACGATGCACTGGGTGCGACCTCCATCGTGGTCACACATGATGTGCATGAGACGTTCTCATTCGTGGATTATGTTTATTTTGTCGGCAACGGCGTGGTGGTGGCGGAGGGTACCCCTGACGAGTTGCGTCATTCCGATCTGCCGTTCGTGCATCAGTTTGTGCATGGCGAAGCGGATGGCCCGGTGCCGTTCCATTATCCGGCGCCCGACTATGCGGCCGAGATGCTGAGAGGTCATAATGTTTAGTGGTTTGCTGACCAAGGTCGCCAAGGTGTTGCGTGGTGTCGGCCACAAGCTGGTGGACCAGTTGTGGCGTTTTGGGGGCGCAGTGCGCTTTTCCGGCTATGTATTGCTGTATTCAGGCGAGAGTTTCCGCCGTTTGCATCTGACCATTCGTGAGATCTACTTCACCGGTGTGATGTCGTTGATCATCATTCTGGTGTCTGCCTTCTTTGTCGGCATGGTGCTGGCCCTGCAAGGCTATAACACGCTGCAGAAATACGGCTCGTCTGAAGCCATCGGCGTGCTGGTGGCCTTGTCACTGGTGCGCGAACTGGGTCCGGTGGTCACGGCCTTGCTGTTTGCCGGCCGTGCCGGCACGGCCATCACTGCTGAGATCGGCCTGATGAAAGCCACCGAGCAGTTGTCAGCGATGGAGATGATGGCTGTCAGCCCGATCGCACGTGTGGTTGCGCCGCGTTTCTGGGCGGGCGTGATCTCTATGCCCTTGCTGGCGGCACTGTTCTCGATGGTAGGCGTGCTGGGCGGCTATCTGGTCGCAGTGCCACTGATCGGTGTGGACAACGGCGCGTTCTGGTCGCAGATGCAGGCCAACGTGGATTTCCGTGAAGATATTGTCAATGGTGTCATCAAAAGCGTCGTGTTCGGCGTTGCTTGTACCATGATCGCGTTATTTGAAGGATTCGATGCACCACCCACCGCTGAAGGGGTGAGCCGCGCCACAACAAGAACGGTGGTTAATTCTTCGCTGGCGGTGCTGGCGCTGGATTTCATCATGACCTCATTCATGATCAACCCGTAAACGACAGATCGCTTTGGAGAAAAAATGGAACGTACAACAATAGACCTGTGGGTAGGCATCTTTGCCGCAGCAGGTATGGCGGCGATACTGGGTCTGGCCATGAAGGTCGGCAACCTGACCTCCAGCAGTGTGGGTGAAACCTACACCGTGACGGCAGCCTTTGAAAACATCGGCGGGCTGAAAGCGCGCGCACCCGTCAAAAGTGCGGGTGTGGTAGTGGGCCGTGTGGATGGCATACGTTTCGATAGTAAGACGTTCGAGGCTGTGGTCACCCTCAAGCTGGACAAGCGTTACCCGTTCCCTACCGATACCGAGGCCAACATTTATACTGCAGGTTTGTTGGGTGAGCAGTATGTGGGCCTTGAAATCGCAGGTCTGGAAGATTCAAACCTGAAGGAAGGCGACAAGATCAAGCGTACCCAGGACGCCGTAGTGCTGGAAAAAATGATCAGCCAGTTCCTGTACAGCAAGGCTGCTGAAACTCCGACTGATGAAAGCAAATAAGGAAACACAATGAACCGCATGACCAAACTGGCTACGGCCCTGAGCATTACCTCGCTGCTGATGTTCGCTGTTCCTGCGCTAGCGGAAGTGGCGCCGGATGAGTTGGTGAAAACCACAGCGCAGGAAGTGCTGGACATCGTCAAAAAAGATAAGGACATCCAGGCGGGCGACCAGAAGAAGATCTTTGCACTGGCAGAAGAAAAGATCCTGCCCAACTTCAACTTTGACCGTGTGTCGCGCATGGTGCTGGGCAAGAATTGGCGCAGCGCCACCCCTGAGCAGCAACAGGCCTTCCAGCGTGAGTTCCGTAGTCTGATGCTGCGTACTTACGCGACTGCCCTGTCCAAGTACCGTAATCAGACCATCGATTTCAAGCCGACTCGTGTACAGCCCGGCGACACCGAAGTCACGGTCAAGACCTTGATCGTGCAGCCTGGCGGTCAGCCGATCGCGGTCGATTACAGCCTGGAAAAACAGACAGACGCCTGGAAGGTCTATGACATCACCATCGAAGGCGTGAGCCTGGTGACCAACTATCGCAGCCAGTTCGGCAATGAAGTGCGTCAGGCCGGTATCGATGGCCTGATCCAGAAGCTGGCTGACAAAAACAAGCAGGCCAACGCCTCGAAATAAGCTGATCAGGGAATCTGTGGTGGCACAACTTAGCAAACAGCAGGGCCAGGTGGTGGTGGTGGGTGACATGACCATGACCAACACGCAGTCGCTGCTATCCGAGTGGACGGCATTGTCTGTGGACGTGCCGTCTGCTGTCGATCTTGCTGGCGTAACTGACGTGGATACCAGCACTATCAGCCTGATGTTCGAATGGCTACGTCAGTCACGTGCACGTGACTGTCAGCTGCACTTCCTTAATCTGCCTCACAATCTGACCAGCCTGGCCACGCTGTATGGCGTGCTTGATCTGATCCCCACCGGCCCAGCCGTCGCTGGCCATTGAAGATGGGGGCATTCGCCCCATGTTACCCCTATGACCCCGGCGATCAAGATCGAACAAGTACACAAGCATTTTGGTACATTGCATGCATTGAAAGGTGTCGATCTGACCATAGCCCAGGGCGAGTTCTTTGCCCTGCTGGGGCCGAATGGTGCTGGTAAATCCACACTGATCAGCCTGCTCGCTGGCTTGCAACAGCCGACCAGTGGCCATCTGTCGGTGATGGGTTTCGACGTGCAGCGTGACTACCAGCAGGCGCGTCGTAGTCTGGGTGTGGTGCCGCAAGAACTGGTGTTCGACCCCTTTTTCAATGTGCGCGAGATGTTGCGTTTCCAGGCTGGTTACTTTGGTCTGGGTCGCAGTAATGACGTGTGGGTGGACGAGGTGATCGAGGCGCTCGGCCTCACTGATAAAGCCCACACCAATATGCGTCGCCTGTCCGGCGGCATGAAACGCCGTGCGCTGATCGCGCAGGCGCTGGCGCACAAGCCGCCAGTGATTGTGCTGGATGAACCCACCGCCGGTGTGGATGTGGAATTGCGCCAGACCATGTGGGCGTTCATCCAGCGCCTGAACCGTGAAGGCCATACCATCATTCTGACTACGCATTACCTGGAAGAGGCCGAGACCTTGTGCTCGCGCGTGGCCATGCTCAAGCAGGGCGAGATCATCGCACTGGACAGCACCGCGAATCTGCTCAACCGCTTCCCGGGCAAAAAACTCAGGTTGAAGCTGAACGGCAGTCTGCCGCTGGCTCTGCAGCCTTTGCTGCGCCAGCAGGAAGGGGAGTATGTGGTGCTGAATCTCAGCGAAGTCACGCAGATCGATACGGTGTTGCTTGAATTGCGCCAGGCCGGCGTCAGCCTGCAGGATCTGCAGCTGATCGAGTCGGATCTGGAAGACGTGTTCGTCGATCTGGTGGGCCGCGTATGAGTCCGCAAGTACATCCCTGGTTCGGTGCCTGGACGCTGTTCCGCAAGGAGTTGCTGCGCTTCTGGCGCGTGAGTTTCCAGACTGTGGCCGCGCCGGTGATGACGGCCTTGCTGTATCTGCTGGTGTTCTCGCACGTCCTGGAAGGGCGTGTGCAGGTGCACGGCGTGAGCTATACCGCGTTCATGATCCCGGGGCTGATCATGATGTCCCTGCTGCAGAACGCGTTCGCCAACAGTTCATCCAGCCTGATCCAGTCCAAGGTGATGGGCAATCTGGTGTTCGTGCTGCTGACGCCTATCACCTACCTGCAATTCTTCCTGGCCTTCCTGGCAGCGGCTATACTGCGCGGGCTGGTCGTCGGGTCCGTGATCTACCTGGTCGCTATCCTGTTCGTGGACCTGCCGCTGGTCTATCCGGGCTGGGTGCTGGTGTTCGCCTTGCTGGGCAGCGGTCTGTTGGGGGCATTCGGCATCATCGCCAGTATCTGGGCCGAGAAGTTCGACCAGATCGCGGCATTCCAGAATTTTGTGATCATGCCGCTGTCCTTTCTGTCCGGCGTGTTCTATTCCATCCATTCCCTGCCGACCTTCTGGCAGCAGGTGACGCATCTCAACCCGTTCTTCTACATGATAGACGGCTTCCGTTATGGCTTCATCGGCAGTGGTGATGTTTCGCCCTGGCTGAGTCTGGCCATTGTTTCGGCGAGCTTTTTCGTCCTATCATGGCTGACCTTGAGATTGCTCAAATCCGGCTACAAATTAAGGAGCTGACATGCTGAGTGCGAGCGACGTACGCGATTACATTTTACAAGGCTTGGCCTGCGACCACGTGCAGGTGCTGGGCGATGATGGTACCCATTTCGAGGCCGTCATCGTCAGCCCGGCGTTTGTCGGCAAGAACATGGTGCAGCAGCATCAGCTGGTCTACAAGGCGCTGGGCGACCGCATGCGTCAGGAGATCCACGCACTGTCGATGCGCACCTTCACCCCGGAAGCCTGGGGCAAGCTGGATGTGCGTTCGGCATAACAATCAAGAATCAACGCAATTATCGAGAGGACCAAAGATGGATACGCAACAATTGATCAAGAACCAGGTGACCGCTAACCCGGTGGTGTTGTACATGAAGGGCAGCCCCAAGTTTCCGCAGTGCGGCTTCTCCAGCCTGGCAGTGCAGATCCTGCAGGCCTGTGGCGTGCAGAACCTGACCGCCATCGACGTGCTGCAGGACCCGGCCATCCGCGAAGGCATCAAGCAATACGCCAACTGGCCTACCATTCCGCAGCTTTATATCCACGGCGAATTCGTCGGTGGCGCGGACATCATGCGCAGCCTGTATGAATCCGGTGAGCTGCAGCAAATGTTGGAAAACCCGGTCGCCTGAGCCCGGAACTGAATCTTGGATAAACTGCAGATCGAAGGCGGTCAACCGCTGAACGGCGAAGTGCGCATCTCCGGCGCCAAGAATGCCGCATTGCCCATCCTGTGTGCGGCCTTGCTGACCGAGGCGCCCCTGCAACTCAGCGAAGTGCCGCATCTGCATGATGTGGCCACCATGCTCAAGCTGTTGTCGCACATGGGCGTGCAGGTGGAGCGTAGCGATACGCACCACGCCACCTTGCATGCGCAGCATATCGCGCATCAGGAAGCGCCGTATGACATGGTGAAAACCATGCGCGCCTCCATTCTGGTGCTGGGGCCGTTATTGGCCCGCTTCGGCAAGGCGCGGGTTTCATTGCCTGGTGGCTGCGCCATCGGCTCGCGCCCGGTCGATCTGCATATCAAGGGTTTGCAAGCCATGGGCGCTGATATCCATATCGCCCACGGCTATATCGAGGCACATTGCCAGCATTTGCCGGGCAAGCGCCTGCGTGGCGCGCGCATCCTCATGGAGATGGTCACCGTGACCGGTACCGAGAACCTCATGATGGCAGCGGCACTGGCAGATGGCACCACGGTGCTGGAAAATGCCGCACGCGAGCCTGAAGTGGTCGATCTGGCCGAGTGCCTGATCAAGATGGGCGCGCGCATCGAAGGGGCGGGCACCGATGTGATCACCATCCATGGTGTGGATGCTTTGCATGGCGCAGCGCATGCCATCGTATGTGACCGTATCGAAGCGGGCACCTACATGGTGGCCGCCGCCATGGCCGGTGGTGAAGTCACTTTGCGTAATGCGCGTGCCGATCTGCTGGAAGCCGTCATCGAGAAGTTGCGCGATGCGGGTGCGCAGGTGACGCATGCTGCTGACAGCATCACTGTGAAAAGTAACGGTGCCATGCAGTCGGTCAATTTGCGTACTGCACCGCATCCGGCATTCCCAACCGATATGCAGGCGCAGTTCATGGCGCTGAATACCGTGGCCAAGGGTGTTGCCAGCGTCACCGAGACCATTTTCGAGAACCGCTTCATGCATGTGCAGGAGCTGCAGCGCCTGGGCGCGCATATCGAAGTGGAAGGTCATACCGCCATCGTGCGTGGCGTACACTGTCTGGATGGCGCCACCGTGATGGCGACCGATCTGCGCGCTTCCGCCTGTCTGGTGCTGGCCGCGCTGGTGGCGCGTGGCGAGACCACCATCGAGCGCATCTACCATCTGGACCGTGGCTATGAACGGCTGGAAGAGAAATTGACGGCGCTGGGCGCCAGAATCAAACGTATCCACTAAGTGCTGCACGCAACAAAAAGCAGACAAAACGTAAACAACGAGTGCAACCATGATCACCATCGCCCTGTCGAAAGGCCGTATTTTTGAAGAGACCACGCCATTGCTGGCGGCGGCTGGCATTGTGGCGCTGGAGAATCCGGAGTCTTCCCGCAAGCTGATCCTGCCGACCAACTGTGATGATGTGCGGCTCATCATCGTGCGTGCCACTGACGTGCCTACCTATGTGCAGCATGGCGCGGCCGATATCGGCATTGCCGGCAAGGACGTGCTGGATGAGCATGGCGGAGCAGGGCTGTATCAGCCGCTGGACCTCAATATCGCACGTTGCAAGATGATGGTGGCAGTGCGCGAAGGCTTTGATTATCAGGGCTCGATCCGCCGTGGTGCACGCCTCAAAGTGGTGACCAAGTATGTGAAGACGGCGCGTGAGCACTTTGCCGCCAAGGGCATGCACGTAGACCTGATCAAGCTGTACGGTTCCATGGAGCTGGGGCCGCTGGTCGGGCTGGCAGACGCCATCGTCGATCTGGTCAGTACCGGTGGCACCTTGCGTGCCAATCATCTGCAGGCAGTAGAAGAAATCAGTGCCATCAGTTCCCGGCTGGTGGTCAATCAAGCCGCGTTCAAGCTCAAGCGCGAACGTCTGCAAAGCATCATGGATGCCTTTGCGCGCGCAGTTAATGCAGGGTGAAACAGAAAGTAGAAACATGAACGTCAAACGATTATCAACGGCCGATGCCAACTTCGATGCAGCGCTGAAAGCGCTGTTGGCTTTTGAGACCGCGCAGGATGACCGCATCGACCAGGTGGTGGCGGACATTCTGCGTGATGTGAAACAGCGCGGCGATGCCGCAGTGCTGGACTATACCCAGCGCTTCGATCGCCTGGCAGCAGCCAGCATGGACGCGCTGGAGCTGGGCCACGCGGAGCTGCAGGCAGCACTGGACAGCCTGCCAGCTGCACAGCGTGAAGCGCTGCAATCCGCTGCCGAACGTGTGCGCAGCTACCACGAGAAACAATTGATGTCGTCGTGGAGCTACACCGAAGCCGATGGCACCTTGCTGGGTCAGCAGGTCACGGCGCTGGACCGCGTGGGCCTGTACGTGCCGGGCGGAAAAGCCGCCTATCCTTCCTCGGTGCTCATGAACGCCATCCCAGCCAAGGTGGCCGGTGTCAAAGAGCTGATCATGGTGGTGCCCACGCCGGCTGGCGAGAAAAATGCCCTGGTGCTGGCCGCCGCCGCGATCTGTGGGGTGGACCGCGTGTTCTGCATAGGCGGCGCGCAAGCCGTGGGCGCGCTGGCCTATGGCACGCAAACCGTGCCACAGGTCGACAAGATCGTCGGCCCTGGTAACGCCTATGTGGCTGCCGCCAAGCGCCGTGTGTTCGGTGTGGTCGGTATCGACATGGTGGCGGGGCCATCCGAGATCCTGGTGATCTCCGATGGCTTAAGCAACCCGGATTGGGTCGCCATGGACCTGTTCTCACAGGCGGAGCATGACGAGCTGGCACAATCCATCCTGCTGTCACCCAATGCCGAGTTCCTCGACCAGGTCGCAGCCAGCATGGCACGTCAGGTGGAAGAGATGCCGCGCAAGGACATTATTCGCACCTCCATCGAAAACCGTGGCGCGCTGATCCAGGTCAAGGACCTGGACGAAGCGGCCGACATCGCCAATTACATCGCGCCCGAACACTTGGAGCTGTCGATGGCAGACCCGCTGCCCTACAGCCAGAAGATCCGCCATGCTGGCGCCATCTTCATGGGGCGCGACACCTGCGAGGCACTGGGCGATTACTGTGCTGGCCCTAACCACGTGTTGCCCACCTCGCGTACCGCGCGTTTTTCGTCACCACTGGGTGTCTATGACTTCCAGAAGCGCTCCAGTCTGATCATGGTGTCGTCCGAAGGCGCCCAGACGCTGGGCAAAGTGGCGGCCACGCTGGCCTACGGTGAAGGTCTGCACGCGCACGCGCGCTCCGCAGAGTACCGTCTCAAGACCAAGCCTGAGGAGGCGTCGTGAGTCGCTACTGGAGTGATGTGGTGCACAGCCTGACCCCTTATGTGCCAGGGGAACAGCCCAAGCTAAGCAAGCTGATCAAGCTCAACACCAACGAAAACCCATACCCGCCCAGTGATGCGGTGCTGGAGGCCATGCGTGCTCAGGCCGCCTATAGCCTGCGCCTGTATCCAGACCCGAATTCGGATGCGCTGAAGACCGCCATTGCCGATTATCATGGCCTGATAACAGCGCAGGTGTTCGTGGGCAACGGCTCGGATGAAGTGCTGGCGCACGTGTTCCATGCCTTGCTCAAACACGATGAGCCGCTGCTGTTCCCGGACATCACCTACAGCTTTTACCCGGTTTACTGCGGCCTGTATGGTATCGAGTACCAAACCATAGCACTCACCGAAGACTTCCAGATCAGTGTCGATGACTATCTGCGCCCCAATGGCGGCATCATCTTCCCTAACCCGAATGCGCCCACCAGCTGCGCCTTGCCGCTCACCGAGATCGAGCGGCTGTTGCAGGCCAACCCGGATTCCGTGGTGGTGATCGATGAAGCGTATGTGGATTTCGGTTGCGAATCGGCCGTGCAGCTGGTCAACCGCTATCCTCAGTTGCTGGTGACGCACACCCTGTCCAAATCGCGCTCACTGGCGGGCTTGCGCGTCGGCTACGCGGTCGGCCATGCTGACCTGATCGAAGCGCTGGTAAGGGTCAAAGACAGCTTCAATTCCTATCCGCTGGACCGCTTCGCCCAGGCAGGTGCCATCGCCGCCATGCAGGACGAGGCCTGGTTCCAGCAGACCCGTCAGCGGGTGATCACCACGCGCGAGCAACTGGTCAGCGATCTGCAGGCGCTGGGCTTCGAAGCCTTGCCTTCTGCGGCCAATTTTATTTTTGTACGTCATCCGTCACATGATGGGGCCGCGCTGGCGCAACAGTTGCGTGAACGCAGCATCATCGTGCGACATTTCAAAAACCCCGCCCGTATCTCGGCGTTTTTACGCATTACCATCGGTACGGATGCCGAATGTAATGCGCTGGTGCATGCCTTACGCGAGTTAGTTACTAGCTAGGCCTTAATTCCCTCACATTTGTTGAATGATGGCGGCATATTGCAAGCCACTGTCATAACAAGATATAGTGTCGCATGACTGAAAAAGTCTGCGATAGAACACTATTTTCGTAAACCTGTGGAGGAAGCATCATGGCATTAACCCAAATGGCATTGGACTCATTGGACTTTGACGCAACGGTCGCTCTGGCGGCAAAAGTTGCGCCTCATGTCGACATTCTGGAAATCGGTACCCCATGCATCAAGCACAACGGTATTGATCTGCTGAAGACACTACGTGCCAAATTCCCAAATAACAAGATCCTGGTTGACCTGAAGACCATGGACGCTGGTTTCTACGAAGCCGAGCCATTCTACAAAGCTGGTGCTGACATTTGTACCGTTCTGGGTACCGCTGACCTGGGCACCATCAAGGGTGTGATCGATGTTGCCAACAAGTATGGCAAAGAAGCGCAAGTTGACCTGATCAACGTGACCGACAAAGCCACCCGCACTCAAGAAGCGGTCAAGCTGGGCGCACACATCATTGGCGTGCACACCGGTCTGGACCAACAAGCCGCTGGCGGCACCCCATTCACCGACCTGGCACTGATCGCCAGCCTGAACACCGGCGTGAAGATCTCGGTTGCTGGTGGTGTGAAGGCTGCAACCACTGCTCAAGTACGTGACGCTGGCGCGACCATCATCGTTGCTGGCGCTGCTATCTACGGTGCTGCTGACCCAGCTGCATCCGCTGCTGAAATCACCGCAATCGCTCATGGCACCACGGGTGGTGGTGTGTTCGGTTGGCTGAAGAAGCTGTTCAGCTAAACTGAACATTGATTCCAGCCTTGTTTGGCTGAATCTGAATCAGATGGAATAGAAAAGCCCTCGAATCATTTCGAGGGCTTTTTGTTAAATACGGATCAGTATTTAAACGAAGGGAAATCACTTTCTGACAAAATATATAGTAATCAAGCCGATAGAAGCCTTATAGCAAGCAATATGAATGCATATAATAGTTGTTTACTCTCTTTTAATGCACCATCTTACTGAAAAGTTAACCTTGTCTCTCAGGCGATCTGAAAAATAATGTTGGAGTCAGCACTGCTTCATTACTTTGGATTAGTGACTTTTAACTGCTACACAGATAACGCAGTAAAGCGCTGTTGAAACGTAATGCGTACGACTAGGGGGCGATGTAGTACAGAAGTGGTATTTTTTGCCGGGAAAATGTAAACAATAATCACTGGGCCACCTATTTTAGGTTTGGTTTGATAAAGGGGTTATGCATGACTAGCGACGCGGCATTACAGCTGGTCTCGCACATGTTCTGGGTTGGGCTGTTGATCATGGCACCACTACTGTTTGTGGTCATGGTAGTGGGCATATTGGTCAGCATCTTTCAGGTGGTGACGCAAATTCAGGAAATGTCGCTTTCGTTTATCCCCAAGATCGTAACGGTGGTGTTGGTTCTGCAAATATTCGGGCCGTGGATGCTGAAGCTGTTGGTAAATTACTCGGCTTCGGTTATCGCAGGTATCCCGGGGTATTTCTAGTGGCCGCCGCACTATTCAATTGGGCGTTAGCTGTATTGCTCATCTCGATACGCCTCAGCACTTTGTTTATCGCGACGCCGATCTTTGCCGGCATCCCCGTTCCGAACATGGCGAGGGTATTGCTTGTGCTGGGAATTTCACTTGCTTTTGCCAACACGGTGTATTGGCCGGAGTTGGGAACGGTTGATCTGGCCTGGTTGGTATCTGCAGCAGTCGCTGAACTCATCATCGGAGCGGCTATGGCATCCGTACTCTTTGCAGGCTTCGCAGCGTTTCATTTTGGTGGGCGCTTGCTGGATTTCCAGATCGGATTTGGTTTGGCTGGCTTGGTTGATATCGCGACACGCAACAATATGCCTTTGGTGGGTAGCATCCTGTCGATGTTAGCCGTGTTGATGTTTTTTTTGATTGATGGGCATCTGGCGATGTTGCAAGTGTTGCAGCTGTCATTTATGAAGTTGCCGCTAGGAGCCGGGATTGCCAATCTTGATATCGGTGTTTTCATTGCTTATTTCGGTGCCTGCTTTTCGCTAGGGTTTGCCATCGTTGCTCCAGTAGTACTGTGCTTGTTGTTGATTGATATCGGTATGGCATTCATGTCACGCACGATGCCGCAGATGAATGTATTCATTTTGTCTCTTGGCTTGAAGGTGATTGTGGGGCTGATCATACTGGCCATTGTGGTTCCATTCTCTGGCGGCATCATCCACATGCTGTTTGATTCCATCTTTACTACATGGGGCAAGGCAGTGACATAAATGGCAGAACAGGATCAGAATCGTAATGAAGCAGCCACACCACACAAGTTGGAAGAGGCACGCAAGAAGGGCTCCGTTCCCAAAAGCCTGGATGTGAACTCATGGATGGTGCTGGCCACAGCCCTGATCGTATTGTATATCTGGGGCGATAAGATCGTCGAAGGTGAGCTGATGCTCGCGCATCAGATTTTATCGAATAGCCATCACGCTACGTTTGGAACAGGTGAGTTGGCTGGCCATCTCGCAGCTTTGCTTGCAGAGGCATTGTTGATGTTGGCGCCTTTGTTTCTGCTATTGATGGCCTTCGGAGCGCTTGCCAATTTCATGCAAGTTGGACCGATCTTTACGTTCTTCCCGTTAAAGCCGGATCTCGCAAGAATCAACCCGATTACTGGATTCAAACGCTTATTCTCTGTGCGCTTCCTGATCGAATCCATCAAAACCATCTTGAAATTTATCCTGTTGGGTTGGGTGCTTTACAGTGTTGTTGCCGCGGCACTTCCCAAATTTATTATCAGCTCACAAGTACACAGCGCTTCTATCGGTTCTCTCCTGATACCGGTCATTATTGCACTGCTATTTAAATTGTTACTCGCATTGGTGTTTATTGCCCTGATCGATCTGGTATTCAGCAAATGGGATTATGCCAAGCAGCTACGTATGAGCCGTCGCGATATTACCGATGAGCACAAGCGTCGCGAGGGCGACCCACGTATCCGTGCACGTTTGCGCGAGTTGCAGCGCGAAGCAGTGAAGCGTGCACGCAGCATGGGCCGGGTGAAGGAGGCGGATGTGTTAATTACCAACCCTACGCACATTGCAATCGCCGTTAAATATGACAGGGATACAGTGGATGCGCCGCTGGTAATAGCCAAAGGCGCAGGTTTTCTGGCTGCTAGGATGCGTTATATGGCGCGCAAACATCATGTCCCTATCGTCGAGAACAAGGTGCTGGCACGCCAATTGTTTCACCAGGTCGCAATCGAACAAGCTGTTCCCGTGGAGCATTATTCAGTGGTAGCAAAAATCCTGTTTTGGGCCTATTCGTTAAGAAATATGCCGTTGCCAGCACGGAGGTCAAGCTAGATGGGCTACTGGCGCAAGGTATTCGGAAATAATTCCGATCTGTTTCTGGTGGTTGGTATGTTGGGCATTTTGCTCATTTTGTTTACGCCTATCCCTTCCAAGCTGCTGGATTTCCTACTGCTGCTGAATCTCAGCTTCGCACTGGTTATTTTGCTGCTGACGTTCTATGTAGAAAAGCCAGTGGATTTCTCTACATTTCCACCCATGTTGCTGATCGCCACCTTGTTTCGTTTGTCGCTGAATATTGCCGCTACTCGCCTGATTCTGAGCGATGGCGATGCGGGCAAAGTGATCGGCGCGATCGGTTCGCATGTGGTGCAGAGCAATTACGTGATTGGTCTGGTGGTGTTTCTGATTCTGGTCGTCGTGCAATACGTAGTGGTCACCAATGGCGCACAGCGTGTTGCAGAAGTTGCCGCCAGATTTACTCTGGATAGCATGCCCGGTCAGCAAATGAGCATTGATGCTGATTTGAACATGGGGTTTATCGATCAGGCTGAAGCTCAGCGCAGACGTAAGAATATCGAGAAGGAAGCTAACTTTTACGGCGCAATGGATGGCGCCAGCAAGTTCGTTAAAGGTGACGCTATTGCCGGTATTGTGATCCTGTTGATCAATATTTTTGGCGGGCTTGCGGTTGGGGTGATGCAAATGGGTATGAGCTGGCAAGAGGCCGCCCAGACCTTTACCCTGCTCACTATTGGAGATGGCATTGTCACGCAGGTGCCAGCACTGGTGATTGCCGTGGGTACCGGCATAATCGTGACGCGCTCTGGTACCGACAGTCGACTCAGCAATGAGATCGCAACCCAGATATCAGCTTATCCAAGAGTGCTTGGCCTGGTGATGATCGCGCTGCTGGGGGTCGGTTTATTGCCTGGAATGCCACTGCTGCCATTGATTGCAATTGTGATCGCACTTGGCGTGCTTGCTTTATTTGTACGCAGTGCAAAGAAAGTCAGCGCCAGTGCTGATAGCGAAGCGGCATCGGACGCCAGTGATGATCTAGAGAACCTGCTTACGGTAGATCCAATTGAAGTCAGGGTTGGCCAGGGCTTGATAGGATTGGTGAATACGGACGATTCGACGTTAGTTGAGCGCATAGGCGCATTCCGCAAACAATATGCGCTTGAAGCTGGGTTTATCATGCCCAAGGTCAAGATTCGTGACGATAAGAAGTTGCCAACTTTGTCTTATCAGGTTGCTATTTTTGGGGTCGTGTCTGGTGACGCCAGTCTTGTCCCTGAACATATTCTTGCCATCCATCCTTCAGGCACTTCCGGTCAGCTAGAGGGCACAGAAACAAAAGATCCGACTTATGGCTTGCCTGCTGTTTGGATATCCGAGCAGCAACGGGCAACTGCGCGTAGCAAGGGGTTTACCTTGGTCGATCCGCTAACGGTATTTGTGACACATCTCACCGAGCTGTTACGACGTAATGCGGCGAATTTGCTGACCCGTTCTGAAACGACCATCTTGCTTGACCGCGCGCGCGCGAAAAATGCCAGTCTGGTTGAAGAGTTAATTCCTGGTGTGCTATCTCTAGTCGAAATCCAGAAGGTGTTACAAAATCTGTTAAGAGAAAAGGTATCCATCCGTAATCTGGAAGCCATTCTCGAGGTGCTTGCAGATGCAGGACGCCAATCAAAGCAGGCTGATGTGCTGACCGAAGTGGTACGAAACCGTCTCGGCCCCGCCATTTGTCAAGCTCTGATCGGGAATCGCACAGAGTTGTCTGTACTGACCCTGGATCCGGTTATTGAGCAGAAAATTGCCGAGGCTATTCAGGCCTCTGATGACAGTACCCGCTTGGTGCTGGATCCCAGATTTGCCGAGCAAGTCATCAGCAAATTGGCTGGACAGGTTGAAACCATGATGAAGAATAATTTCTCTCCAGTATTGCTATGCGCCCCGGAGTTGCGTCGTCATCTACGCAGCATTACTGAGCGCGTGTTGCCTCATCTGGCGATTGTGTCAATGAGCGAAGTGCCGAACACGCTTCGACTGCAGTCGTTCGGAGTAGTCAAGGTTTGAAAACCTCTGCGATTCTGGCCGGAATTGCAAGTCAGCAATCAACTGCGCTGACGCAGACCATTCATGCGCTGGAAAAAGATCAATGGTTGCAATCGCTGACAGCGGGACAGATTCTCAAAGGCAGAATCATGCGTCAGCACAGTGAGCATCAATATGCGATTACGCTGGCTGGACAGGAGCGTGTCGTAGACTCTGCCATTCCGCTGACGGTAGGGGACTTGATCGAAGGCAAGGTGATTGGTGTTTCGGAACGTACCGTTTCCATTCGTATGACACATCATCTTTTAGCGAAGCCGGCAGAGCGCAGTACACCTGCTCCAGAAGTGGCGTCCTCACAGCCATCCTCGCTACTCAAAAACGAGATGCTGCGTTGGAGGATTGCACTGACTGATACGCAATTTCAACTGGTGCATAACTCTATGCAAGGATTATCTGAACCTCTGCTTGCGATCAGGGCTGGTCTTTATCTTGCCAAGTTAGGTGTTCCCTTAACTGCCGAACTGATCCAGGCGGTTTACAAACGCTTGCTGGATTCACAGATGCCTGGCGGTGGCAGGTTTACGTTAGTCGAATACCTGCCTGACAATGCTGCGCCTATTTCCAGCGATACTGAGGTCAATGCGAATGCGCTTTATACCGGCATTATCAAGGTCCTTGCCGAGCATCTTGAGCAGCAGTTCCAGCTGCAAATGAATCAAGCCAAACTACTACGTGCCAGCGCTGGCAATTTGCCATTGATGGATCAGGTTGCCCCGGAGACAAATATGTCTCAGCAGTTTGAGGACGGCGAAGATGGTGGGGACAATGACCTGATCTCGCTTTTGATGAATGTACAAACCGGTGCCTCTGTTCAACATAGGCTGCATACACTTCCCATCATGATCGATGGACATATCCGTGAGTTTGATCTTGCCTTGTTCGATGATGCCTCGGAAGCCGAGCGACAAAACGGTATGAAATGCCGACACCTGCGCTTTTGTTTGCACACAGAACTGGGCGAGGTGCAAGTGGATGCCAATGTGGTAAATCAGCAAGCCACGCTTAAATTTCAAGCCACATCGGCCATGATGGCTGGCGAGCTGGAGCAGCATGGTGAAGCCTTGGCGAGTGAGATGCATGACGCTGGCTGGCATCTCGAGCATGCTGATTATGAGTTGATATCCAAACTGTCACGTCCTGCATCGGCTATCGTCGAGCATGTGTTGACACAGGACAGCCTGTACCGGCTACTTTAAATGACCATTAAGAAAATTGTGGGCTTGGCATACAAAAAAGAACAGGCAAAATTGCCTTCGGTGATCCTAAAAGCATCAGGTCTTTTTGCGGACAAGGTAGTGCAGGAGTTTCACAATGAAAGCCAGCCGCACAAATTGATCAAGGATGGGAAGTTGGTAGACCGTTTGTTCAGTCTGCCCACGGAATCAGAAATCTCCGCCGATCTGTACGAGCTGGTGGCCATCCTGCTGGTGCATGTTTATGCGGTGGAAGCAAAACTCAAAGGAAATTTGCATGATTGATCCCATCAGTTTAACGACATTAGCAATTCAGCATGACATGCAGCGTATGAATGTGGCAGCTAACAATGCAGTCAATATTCTGACGACAGGGTTCAAGCGTGAATATCTGGTCGCTGCTGGGCAAATGGGTGTCGAGCCTGCTGCATTGAATGCTCACAGTGGTAATACGATATTACCTGCAGGGCTGAGATCTGCCTTGGACTTCCGCCCAGGCGCGTTAAAGCAGACTGCCGGTGCCCTTGATCTGGCACTTTTGGGGGATGGCTTCTTTGAAATACAGTCTGATAATGGTACGGCTTATACTCGGCAGGGTAACTTCAGGCTTGATGAGGGCGGACGTTTGGTCACACAGGCTGGATTTCCAATCATGGGAGTCTCCGGCGAGATTTTTCTGACAACACCTACGCCTGTCATTGATCGTGCCGGGAAAATCTATGATCAAGGCAAAGAGCTTGGACAAATCAAGCTCGTGAGCTTCGATTCCACTAACGCCCTGGCCAGTATAGGTACTGGCATGGTGGTCGCTACAGACAACGCCACTCCTCAAATTAATCAGCGTGCGCGCGTGGCTCAGGGGCAGTTGGAGAGTTCCAATGTTGACTCTGCACAAGAGATGGTACGTATGCTCGAAACCTTCCGGCATTTTGAAATGAGTCACCGGATACTGCAGGCTTACGATGAGCTGAATGACAAGTCACTGAGAAATCTGGGGCAATTCTAGTCACGATATGCAAAAGGATGATTGATGATTGATTCCATCTACATAGGTGCAACCGGCATGCAGGCACAACAACTTAATGTTGATGTGATTGCAAACAATCTGGCCAACGTAAATACCACCGGATTCAAGAAAAACCGGGTCTCGTTTGAGGACACTTTTTATCAGGCCATACATCAGCCATCAAACCTTGGTTATACCTCGCCCGCATCAACACCTATTGCAATCGGCATGGGCACGCTGGTTTCGTCAAACAGCAAATCCTTTACGCAAGGCGATATCAAGGCAACAGAGTCACCATACGATGTTGCGATACGTGGCAATGGATTGTTTGAAGTGTTACTGCCCGATGGCAGTTCGGCATATACCCGACATGGCGCCTTGAAAGTCACGCAAGATGGCCTGCTGGGTACTAATCATGGCTACGAACTGAAGCAGCAAGTCCAGATTCCCGCTGACATTCTCGAACTGGTGATTGATAGTCAGGGCAAGGTGCTGGGCAGATCCAGTAGCGAGAACAAGCTGGTGGAACTGGGGCAAATTGAGTTGTCCTCACTCCCTAATCTGGAAGGCTTGCAAGCCTTGGGAGAGAATTTGTTTATCGCGACTGAAAAAGCCGGTCAGGTGCAAAATGGCCGCCCTGGCGAAGATGGGCTGGGGCTGCTTTCTCAGGGCTATCTGGAATCTTCGAATGTGAAACTGGCTGAAGAGATGGTTAATCTGGTTCTGGCACAAAGGGCTTACGAGCTGAACGCGAAGATCATCCAGGCTTCCGACGAAATGTTGTCTATCAGCAATAATTTGCGTAGATAAAAGTAATCAATAGCCATGAAAATACGCCGCGAATGTGCTGCCCTTAATCTTGGTTCTGGCTTGAGACTGACATGCCCATATATAAATTAACGATGTTGATTCTGGTGATCTTGCTCCCCCAATTCGGTTATGCAGAAAATCTTTACAAGGCAGATCGTTACAGAGCGCTTACCTCTGATCGGCGTGCTTATCAGGTGGGTGATATTTTAACGGTGCTGGTACTGGAAAATTCGAGTGCTACCGCGACGTCAGGCACCAACACCGACAAAAGCAATGATACCGGCATCCGTTTTCTGTCGCCGAACAGTCAGAAAAGCTATGCGCTTGGCCTGGAGGAAGGTTTTGATGGCGGTGGGAGAATTGCACGAACCGGCAAGTTGCTCGCTCAGATATCTGTCTCAGTACAATCTGTTACGGCAACTGGCGACCTTCAGGTCAAAGGTGAGCAGATGATAGAGATTAATGGTGAAAAACAGGCGATCAATCTGGAGGGCCGCGTGAGGCCGCGTGACATCGATGAACAGAATACGGTTGCTTCGAGTCGCATCGCGGATGCAAAAATCACCTATATCGGTGATGGCATACTGGCAGAAAGTCAGCGCAAAGGCTGGTTATCCCGCCTGGTGTCGATGCTGGGATTGTTGTAATCATGCGAATTAATGTACTTATCTGGATATGTTTGCTACTGCTCACAGGCAATCTGCATGCTGCCGTAGCAACGGACATCAAGCTCAAGGATCTCGGTAAGCTGGAGGGCTGGCGGGAAAACCATTTGATCGGGTTTGGCATCGTCACTGGCCTGGCTGGCACTGGCGACTCACCGAGAAGTCGTGCCACAAGGCAGTCGATTGCCAACTTCCTCTCCAATTTTGATGTTTCGGTCGGGCTGGACCAGATCAATAGTCGCAACGTAGCGATTGTCAGTTTAATGGCGGTATTGCCCCCGATGACACATCAGGGGGATCGCGTGGATGTGGTGGTAACCTCCTTGGGCGATGCACGCAGCCTGGTTGGTGGCACCCTGATTCTGGCTCCCCTCAAGGGGCCGGATGGCAAAGTCTATGCTTTGGCGCAGGGTTCGGTCTCAGTAGGCGGTTACAAGTTTGATCAGAACGGGAATGTCGCACAAAAGAATCACCCCACGGGGGGCGTGATTCCTGGAGGCGCTCAAGCAGAGCAAGATATCTTCTCTACACCGGTTCGCGCAGATAGTTCGCTGGATTTCGTTTTAGCAGACCCGAACTACACAACTGTGCAGCGTATAGCCGATGCGATTAATACAAAATTCAATTCTCCATTAGCACAGGTACGTGACTCGAGTGCCGTACGCATACAGATTCCAGCTGACCAGCGCACTGCCCCAGCGACGTTTCTGGCGAGTCTGGAAACCATTGAGGTACAACCTGACACACGTGCCAGAGTAGTCATTAATGAACGTACCGGTACGATCATCGCTGGAGGAGATGTGAAGATTTCAAAAGTCACTGTCGCCCATGGCGATTTGAAAGTTTCGGTGCAAACGAATTTCTTTGTTTCTCAGCCGCAAATTATAGGCAGGGCAGGTCCCAACATCAGAACTCAGGTAGTACCCAACACCCAGATCAGGGTAGATGAACCACAAGGCGGTATCGTGACCTTGTCTGATACCAGCAATGTCGCTGATCTGGTCATCGCATTGAACAAAATCAAAGTTAATACCAGAGACATTATTGCAATTCTGCAAGGCATCAAGGCTGCAGGCGCCTTGCATGCGGAGCTTGTCCTGCAATGATTCAATTGAGCTTAAAGGGGGAAGTATGAGCTTGGCACTTGGGGGGCTGACAGCGATGGCGGTTGAATTGGCACTGGATGGCTTGTCCGTACGGCAATCAGCAATCGCCAGCAATATCGCCAATGTGAATTCTGCTGGTTATCGTCCGGTTAAAGTCAGTTTTGAAGACCAGATTACAGATCTGATTGCGCACGCTCAGGGCAAGGCCTCATCGCAGGTGACTATTGCTGGCTTTCAGCCACGCATTACACATGAGTCGCCGATCCAGTCATTGGGTGGTCAGAATCGTCTGGATATCAATACCGTGCTGCTGAACCAGAATGTCCTGCAATATCAGTCTCTGATTAAAGGCATTAATCAATATATGAGTACGATTGCGCTGGCCACCAGTGATGGGAGAAGGTGATGGATTTTAGTTATGTGTCTGCCATTAGTTTGGCCGGGATGGATGTGGAGCGTGCACGGCTGGACGTTGCCGCTATCAATTTAGCCAATGTTCACACCACACGTGCAGCCTATGGAGGGCCGTTCAAACCCTTAAAAGCATTCGGTGTCAGCACGCAGAAATTCTCGCCAGCCTATTCTGCTATCGAACGCTCCATGATGAGTGTGCCGGATGTGCGCATACAACAAAGCACGGTATTGCCACGTTTTGTGCAGGAACCTGGCCATCCTGATGCTAACGAGAAGGGATATGTTGCCTATCCGGGCATCGATACAGTCGCGGAAATGGTCAATATGATGACAGCCGTGAGGTCGTACGAAGCCAATGTGGTCGCCATGAATGCGGCAAAGGCCATGGCAATGAAAGCACTTGAGATCGGTGGGGTGTAAGTGATGCGTATCGAGAATCTGGATGCAATCGTTTCAAAAGAGGCCTTGTCTTTGGCGCCAGCGCAACAGATTGGCTTCGCGGATCAGTTATTAGCTGAGGCAAATACCGTTAACCAGAAAATGACAGTGGCGGCCTCTTCCTTACAGGATCTGGCCGCTGGCAAGGCCAGCAATATTCACCATGTGATGCTGGCCCTTGAGGATGCAAAACTGTCCTTCCAATTGCTCACACAAGTCCGCAACAAACTACTCGAAGGCTATCAAGAAGTTCTTCGCATGCAAATATAGCCGGTCCAGGAGTCTACGTTGTTTGAAGAAATGAATAAGCAATGGGGACAGATGTCCTCACTTAAGCGGTCCGGCCTGGTGCTTGGTTTGCTGCTGGTTGTGCTCGCCTTCGCCGTAGGTACTTACTGGCTACTGCAAGAGGATTATCAAACGCTATTCTCCGATTTGAATCCGCAAGATGCGGCTGCCATGGTGGCAGAGCTGGACCGGCTCAAGGTGCCTTATAAGCTTGCAAATGATGGCATGACCATACTTGTGGAGCGAGATGCCGTCTACAAAACGCGCCTGAGCCTCATGGGCAAAGGATTGAATCTCAACGGTGCGATCGGTTTTGAGATTTTCAACAATGCTGAATTTGGCATGACGGAGTTCTCCCAAAAAGTAAATTATCAGCGTGCACTGCAGGGTGAGCTGTCACGCACCATCATGGCGTTCGACGAGGTTAAATCTGCGCGCGTGCATCTGGTGTTGCCGGAATCTGGTTTGTTCAAGAAAAGCACGGCCAAACCTAAGGCTTCGGTGAGCATCTTGTTGAAAGACAACCGCATCCTTTCTACAGAGCAGATCTCCGGCATACAGCGCTTGGTGGCTGCCTCCGTTCCTGAAATCCTCCCATCGGAAGTGACGGTGGTTGATCATCGTGGCGTTGCAGTCACCAGACAACCCATGATGCGCGAGGCGGATGCGGCATTGCATGAGCGTCTGGATGTAAAGAAGCAGCTGGAAGATTACATGGCCCGCAAGATCGTCAGCATCGTGGATCGCGCGGTTGGCCCAGGCAAGGCGATAGTGAGTGTTGATGTTTCACTCAATTACGACCAGATCAAAGTCACCAAAGAGGATGTAGTGCCTTTGCCGAATACAAAAGGCCAGGAAGTCGGAGCGGTAGTACGTCGTCGAGAGAATATTCAGACTGAGGAAAATTGGGCCTCATCTGAGAATGTCGTGAACGACACTGCCGAAGCTGTGAGTAATCCGGCGCCAAGCTCTTCCTCAACGGAAGTCGAGTTCCAGAATGGTCGCAGAATCGAGCAGGTGCTGTCGTCCCCAGGCAATATCCTGCGACTTAGCGTTGGGGTGCTCGTTCCTGACACGGCCAATCAGGCCAAGCTGCAAAAAATTAAAGAAATGATTTCCATGGCGGTGGGCATCAATCCAGCCAGAGGTGATGGGCTGGTTGTTTATAGTCTGGACATGCCACAGCCGCACAATGACGAAAACACTGATCAGCAAGATCAAGAGCTGGTTTCATCCGGTTCTGATCCAGAAGAGATGCCTGAACTGGTGGGCGCTGAGCCTTCCACCAGCCGCTTTGTAGGCACGCTAGATATGCGCACCATGCTGATGGTCTTGGGTGCGTTTTTATTGATCATGCTTTATCTGCTGTGCAGGAAAAAGCCCAGATCAACAAAGATTGATGAACAGCAGCGCGCTAAGCTTCTGGCAGAAATATCACAGTGGGCTAGAGATGCAAAAAGTCTCTGAATTTATGGAACATCTGGGCCAGGAGCACAAGTTCGCGCTGCAATTGCATGCTTTGCATGCCGATGACAGGGCGTGGGTTCTGTCGCAGCTCTCCGTCGCGACGCAAGCCTATTTCAAGCCGATGCTGGAAGAACTCGAAGCCCTTGGTTTGCAGATTGCAGCACAGGACATTCCAGCGATTCTTGCTTCACCATCGTCATCTTATGATGCGGCGGACATGGACAAAGCCGATGGGCCAGCCCTTGTGATTCATCGTGCCACTGCTGCACAGATCGATTTCCTGTTTGAAGATGAACCGCCTGCTTTTCTGGCAAGCCTGAAATCATTGGCTGCATGGCCCTGGTCTGCTGGTACTAGTGATCTGCATAGCCGCAAGTTCATGACCGGTGATCTTGATGGCGCACTGACACTTACTGTCGCCGCTCAGGCAGTATTGCTGGCGGTGGTCGCTGCGCAGCTGCCTGATTCGCCACCAAGCTCGGGCATGACTAAGCAATCTTCTACTACACCGTTATTGCCTGACCTCATTAAAAAGGTGTTTCGATGGGGGAGATAATCAAGTCTCTGTCCGTTGTCGATACCGTCTCGCTAAGCTCCCCTTTTGCGAGTGCCGGGAGCATTGGCCAGCATGCAGGGAAATCACGTGCTCACGAGCTTGATCGCAAGCCAGCGGGCAGCTTGCCAGACAGTGTGGCTCAGGTTGACGTACAGCCTATCGAGGCAGCACTTTCACTATCCCCTTCAACAGTGGGCAAGGTGTTCATGTCTGAGGAAAATACTCAGCACATAAAAGAACTTGAGCAGGAAGCAGAGAGAACCGGTTTCGAACGCGGATATACAAAAGGCGAACTGGAAGGCCGCAAACAGCATCAGGCGGCAACCGTAGCGCTCAAGCAACTGGTCGTGAACGCGACAGGGATTATTGATCAGACAGTTTTCGATGCAGAGAACATCATCGGCTCACTCGTGTTCGAGACAGTATGCAAGGTGCTCGGCAAGCAGATGCTGAGTCCGGAGGCATGCACTGCGATCATCGCAGAAGTCCTCAGTGGCTTGCAGAAGGAAGAGTTTATTGAAGTGCGCATTTCGCCTCGAGATTGGGCTTATATCAACCAGCATAAAGAGAGTGGAAACAACCATACGGGGGCCGGCGTATTTTCTGGCCTGCCAATTGTCGTGGATGATCAAATCGCTCTGGGTGGCTGTGTGGTGAAATTGAAGGATGGCCTGATTGACGCGCGGATAGAAACGCAGTTGCAGATGTTTGCGCAGAATCTCAAAGAGGCAATGCTCCATGCTAAGTCGACATAACGTTGATTGGCCCAGGGCCGTGGCGCATTTGCAGCGCAAGAGCCTTTATCGTTCTGCGGGTCGGGTCACCAAGATCTCCAGTCTGGTTGTAGAGGCTTCTGGTGTAAGAGGCCTGGTTGGCGATCTGTGCACCATACAAAATGGCAAACACAGAACGGCGGACTGCATGGCAGAGATCGTCGGTTTCCGCGACAAGACCACCTTGCTGATGCCTTATGGCGAAACCAAAGGCCTCGGGCTGGATAGCGAAGTTGTCGCGCTGGGTAGCGCAGCCACCATCAAGGTGTGCAATCAGTATCTAGGGCGAGTGATTGATCCATTTGGGAAGCCGTTGGATGGACGGCCTCTAGAGGCCACGGATCAAGTGCCTTTGCGCGGTGGTTGTCATAACCCGCTCAACCGCAAAAGAATCACCGAGGTGCTTGAGACCGGCGTACGTGTGATTGATACGTTCCTGCCCTTGGGCAAGGGGCAGCGTATCGGGATCTTCGCCGGCAGTGGTGTGGGGAAGACCACGCTACTTGGCATGATTGCCCGGCATACAAAAGCGGATATCAATGTCATTGCATTGATTGGTGAGCGCGGACGTGAAGTACGAGATTTTATAGACAAGGCCTTGCAAGCGGACACGCTGTCCCGGTCAGTGATCGTGGTGGCTACCTCGGACCAGCCTGCGCTGGTGCGAGAATTGGCAGCGCATACAGCGACGGCGATAGCAGAGTATTTCTGCGCCAAGCAAAAGGAAGTGTTGCTGATCATGGATTCAGTCACTCGCTTTGCCATGGCCCACCGCGAGATCGGGCTTGCGGTGGGCGAGCCCGCCACCGCACGTGGTTATACGCCATCGGCATTTGGCGCATTGCCAAAACTGCTGGAGCGTGCTGGTAACTTTGAGGGTCGCGGCTCCATTACCGGCATCTATACCGTGCTGGTAGAGGGCGATGACATGCATGAGCCAGTCTCGGATCATATGCGTGCCATTCTGGATGGGCACATCGTACTTTCCCGAGATCTGGCTAATCATGGCCACTATCCGGCGATTAATACCTTGGCAAGTATTAGTCGATTGGCATCCGACTTGTGGTCAAAAGACCAGCAGCAGCTGATCACAAAAATACTGCGCTTGCTTAGCGTGCGTGAACGCCATAAAGACATGATAGAGATTGGTGCTTATCGGGCAGGTTCGAATCCGGAAGTGGACCATGCGATCGCCTTGTATGCTGCGTTGGAGAGTTTCCTGATTCAGTCTCAGGACGACATCAAACCGCGTGCACAGTTGTTTCAGAAGCTCACCGAGCTGTTGGCGAAATATGTTGGATAACAGGTGAGCGACCATGCGCACTAAGAAAATCACTCGACTACTGGAGATGAAAAAACACGAGCTAGATGCTTTGCGTCAGGATATGGCGCGTCTTGATCAGTTAACCACCGTCGCAGCAGAGCGCGTGCGGGCGGCTCGGGACGTTCAAGATAGATATACCCACCAGATTCGTGACCATGAATCCGCCGGGCTTTTTCTGACGGCAGTGGAGATGATAGAACGTCGGCGTTTCCTCGCACACCTGACTACTCAGTCTGAACAGGCAGAAGAATCCCTTGAGGGGGTGCAAGTTCAAAAGAATTACGCACTGCAAGGACTCAATACCAAGTACACCGAGATGCGCTCACTGGAATTACTTGCAGAGCGTGAATTAGCGCAAAAGCAGGTGATTGATGACCGTCGTGCATATGCAGCTGCCGATGATGAATATACCATCCGATTTGTAACGAAGGCCTGACCATGACTCACGTTGAACAAGCGCTTACTTTTACTCCCACGCAGGGTGGTAGTCAGGCAACGCAAGGGAGATCCGATAAACAGGCCTGGTTATATTCGCTGGAAAAGACCGGTTTGAGTGAGGCACTCAGCAAAACCAAGATAGTCCCAGGTTTGGAACAACGGGCGCAAAATCACTTGCCTGAGTCTCAGGCCAATCTTCCCACGCAGAAGGTCAGTCAATCTGGTTTATCAGAGGCGAGTGTCCAGGTGAATTCGCCGCCAACAATACACGCCAGCGCTGGTTTGGAAAAAGTGGCAGCGCATCCATCACTGGAGCATTCCACTACGAAGCTGCTGGATCAATCTCTTGCTGTACCTGCGCTTTCTCAAGTCCCGGTTAAGCTGGCGGATGCAGCCATAGGTGATATCAGCATGCGTTACTGGTTCAATCTGCTGAAACCTACAGCCGAGTGGTCACTGAAAAACATGCTGGCACTTAATTCCAGCCAGGGCGTGGAAGTATGGGTGCGTGACCCGGATCTGGATAGCGAAACCAGGATCCGGGCCTTTCTGAAAGATTTGAATCAAACCATGGGTAGTCTTGGAGCCAGCCTGGTCAGGGTGGTCATTAATGGCCAGCAGAGATATCTGCTGAATCAACCGCAACACACAAGTTTAAGGAGTCATGATGGCCGTTGATTTTATTGGTGGAGCATCATCACAACTGCAGAATACTGTCGTACAGCAATCTGCATTGGGGCAGGAAGAGTTCTTGCGCATTCTGTTGGCACAGCTGCAATTCCAGGATCCGTTAAAGCCACTCGACAATCAGGAGTTCCTTGCCCAGATGGCGCAATTCTCCTCTTTGGCACAAACCTCACAGATCAATGAGCGAATCGACACCTTGCTGACCATTCAGGCGACGACTCAATCGATCGGCTTGATTGGTAAAACAGTTGAAGTCCAGACGACCTCGCTGCCTGCTGTGGGCACGGTAACATCGCTGGCCTTCTCAGAAGGCCAGCCTAATCTGACCATACGAACTGCCGATGGTGAATTGCTGACGGGCATCCGCCTTTCTCAAGTCTCCGTGGTGCGATAGGAGTCGCTATGCTCGAATCTCTTTATATCGGTATGAGTGGGCTGACCAGCTACTCAAAAGGCCTTTCCAACATTAGTAACAATGTCGCCAACCTGAATACCACCGGCTATAAGGGCAGCGACCTAGCTTTCTTGGATCTGTTTTATCAGTACCAGTTTGCTGGCTCCAATCAACAGGGTTTGCCCTTTTCTCAGGGTGGCGGTGTCCGGGCCGGTAATAGCTCCACCAGTTTCGCTCAAGGCGATTTCCGCCAGACCGGCAATGATCTGGATGCAGCGGTCAATGGCAACGGGTTTTTTGTGGTCAATAAAGACGGTAAAACCTTTTATACCCGTGCTGGTCAGTTCGAATTTGATAGCAACGGCATTCTCACTACACGCGACGATGGTGCCCGTGTTTATGGGATTCGTAACGGTGCTTTGACAGAAATCAATATCTCGGGGAAGCGCAGCAACCCACCTAAAGCCACCACCGAAATCGTGTTTACCGATTCACTTTCCAACAGCTCGACCACATTCGATGTGAATAACATTGTGGTGTATGACTCGCTAGGCAAAGAACATCAACTCACATTGCGCCTCACTAACAATAGTGCAACGGTGCCTGGGCAGTGGACATTCAAGCTGCTTGAGGGGACCACTGAGCTAACCGCCGGGGAGTTTCGCTACGATGGCAGCGGGCTCTCCAATCCGGCCTTCAATAAACATATCTTCAGTTATGCCCCTGGTGAAGGCGCAAGTGCCACCCAACTTACGCTGGATGTCTCAGCCAGTAACTTCTTCTCGAGCAGTGCTTCGTCGCTGAAAGTTCAGTCTCAAAATGGCTATGCAGCCGGGTTTTTGTCCAGAACCGCACTCGATACCGATGGTAATCTGGTGCTCACTTATTCCAATGGTCAGACGGATAAAAGTGACCAGCTGGCACTGGCATATTTCAGTGATCAAAACGCCCTGCAAGCACAGGGCGGTAACCGTTATTCCGTGTTTGGTCAGTCTGAGCGTTTCCTGGGTACGCCAGGTGAGCGTGCTTTGGGCAAGTTGCAAGTCAGCGGCATCGAGCTATCCAATGTGGATCTGGCTCAGGAGTTTAGTGAGCTGATCATCGTGCAACGCGGTTATCAGGCTTCTTCGCAAGTCATTTCTGCGGCTAATGAGATGATTCAGCAATTGGGTGAGATTCGAGGCCGTCGATAATGAGTGTGCTGCCATACCGCCTGATCGGTGAGTCCGAGCGCTCAACGCTGGAAAGCACTTTGCGAGGCTTGGTCGCGGCCTGGGGGGCGCACTGGATAAAGTCGCCCCCTGAATTCACGCTTTCCCTAGACAACATAGAAGACTTCACAGTCCAGGAGCAGGCCAGCTGGAAACTGTTCGGTACCGCACCAGAGTCCTGGGCGGCCTGGGACTATTCCAATCCAAGCGTTCATCGTCTACTCTCATTGATATTCGGGGTGGCGTTGGGGCAATACCCCAAGCCAACGCCGCTCATGCAGGCATTGATGCAGGAATGCATTCAGGATTTCTTCGGTCGCATCTCTGCGCTGGATGTTGCTTCCCAGATAAATCTATCAGAGAGTAGCCGTCTTGCTGGTGACATCAGACGCGGTCCTGGCAGCGGCATGCTCAAGTTAACGCTGGGTGGTGGATTGCCATCACAGCAGATTGTGTTTGGTGGGGCATTGGTTGAGCGCATCATCAACAGCACCGGGTTTAAGGCCCCCGTGGCTCATGCGCCAGCTTCCTTGATACCTCGAGACAAGTCGCTGGGCCACCTCACCACCAGACTGGAAGTTATGGTCGGCAGCGTTGAAATCTCCCTGCAACAGCTTGCAGAGTTGGAGGTGGGTGATGTCATTCAATTAGGCACGGCCATGCATGAGCCACTTACCGCACGCACCCAGGACAAGCGCATCGTTGCCAAAGTGCATCTTGGCGTTCGCGGCAATCAAAAAGCAGTTCAATTTATTGAGTAAAGGGCATCATGAAGCAAAACGAATCATCCATTCCGGTAAAGCCGGAAACACGTGTCGCAAAAGAAGTGGCCTTGTCTGAACTTACGCCAGTCAACACCAATGGTACCAAGCTGCTGAATGGGAATTTTTCCATTATTTCCGGGCTCAAGGTGTCGGTTGAGGTGCTGGTCGGTTCAGCAGAAATCTCGGTAGAAGAGCTGTTCTCTCTGGACAAAGGCTCGGTTGTTGCGCTACAGGAGTCGCATCATGCGCCGCTGATCGTACGACTGGATGGCAAACCGATTGCTTCAGGTAATCTGGTCGTGGTCGGTGATCGCTTCGGCATTGCCATTCAAGACATTCTGGCTACGCCTGCTGCCAAATGAGCTTAAGCCGGATATTGCTACCTTTGCTATTGGCATGGGGGCTGTTAACAAACCATGCCAGCATTGCCGAACAGATAGCCAGCCCGACAGGGCAAAGTCAGATTCCATTCAAGCAAGCGCCAACGCCATTTGAAAGTCACGGCACGCGTGTCAGCATCGTCATGCTGCTGCTACTGGGGGTAGCTGGTGTTCTTTATGTGTTGATCAAGAAGAATCCGAAATTCAGCACCCTGATCCCTGCACGCCATGGTCAACGCGTACAAGTAGTCGAAAAAGTCCGGCTCAACGCCAAAGCCACACTGTATGTAGTGACGTTTGACGGCGAGGTGCTGCTGATCGGGCAAAGCGGGGACCGCCTTGTACGCCTTTCCGATGCAAAGGCCACAAAGCCAGTCCAGAGAGCGATTGATGTTTAGGTTCATGACGTCATCATCGCTGACAAGAACGATTCAGCTTCTATTGTTGAGCGCTTTATTGGTTTGCAGCTCTATTGCCATCGCAGCACCTGCAGATGCCAACGCACTGGCCGGGCTAACTGATCTAAATGTACTCAGCAATTCCAAATCAAGTGACCTTGCCTCAGCGATCCGTATTCTGGTGTTGCTGACAGCACTCAGCCTGATTCCCACATTACTCATCGCGACCACCTCGTTTTTGCGCATCATCGTGGTCCTTTCCATGTTGCGACACGGCATAGGCATGCAGGACACGCCACCGAATGCCGCTCTGCTGAGTATCGCGCTGTTCCTTACCCTTTTTTCCATGCAGCCAGTCTGGAAAGAGGTTAACCAGCAAGCCTGGTTGCCATTTCAGCAGAACAAGGTGACGCTGGGCGTTGCGATTGAGCAGGGCGTGAAGCCCATGCGCGACTTTATGGTGAGACAAACCCGGGAGTCGGATTTGGCCTTGATGGTGGAATTGTCCGGTGACGAGAAGCCAACCACCGTAGATGACATCAGCATCACACAGCTGATCCCCGCGTTTATGCTGAGTGAATTACGCTCGGCCTTCCAGATCGGCTTCATGGTGTTCTTGCCATTTTTGCTGGTTGATCTGATTGTGGCCAGTGTATTAACCTCCTTGGGCATGATGATGGTGCCGCCAATCACCATTTCATTGCCACTTAAGGTGCTGATGTTCATCCTGATCGATGGCTGGAACTTGGTAGTCAAATCACTCATGGGCAGCTTTTCCTAGCAGGGCTTGGCCACTGTGGAAACCGCATTCCAAGCCTCTGCCATCTGGGAAGCGTTTCTGCGTGAGCGCTCCGGTCAGGCTAGGGAAACACTCATCCAGCAATACAGTAGCTTTGCCAACATGCTGGCTGCCAAACTGTATGCCAACCGGCAAGTGGATCACATCGAATTTGATGAATTCAGGCAACATGCGCTGGTGGGTTTGATGGAGTCGATCGATCGATATGACCCTATGCATGGTGCCAGCTTCGAGACATTTGCAGCGCACCGCATCAAAGGTGCGATCCTCACCGGGGTGGAGAAGTATTGTGAGCGGCAGGAGCAGATCTCGGCACGTGCCAGGTTGCGCAAAGAGCGCATGCAACAATTGCTGCTGTCGGTTGCCGAGGCCAATACGGACCCTAACCCTTTCATGCGCTTGGTGGATATCGCGCTTGGTACCGCCATCGGTTACATGTTGGACGATTCCGGCATGTACCAATCAGGCCAGGAAGTGCAGGAGCACAATGTATACCGCAGCCATGAGCTGCGTGACTTGATCCGTGTGGTAGATCGGCTGGTCACCACATTGCCGGAGGCGGAAGAAAAGGTCATTCGTTACCACTATTTTCAGCAAGTACGTTTTGACCACATCGCCGAGCGGATGCAGATATCCAAAGGACGGGTATCGCAGATTCACCACCGCGCCTTACGGCGATTGTACGAGCACTATGACGAACTTAAGCTATTGCGAACGGATTATTAACCTTTTGGCAGGCAATCTCCCAGACATGCAGCGCTTTACCCCATTAACTCAGTAGTTGTATCGAACACCTAGCCGATGGAGAACACCATGAATCAAACCCACAACATACTCACCCAGGATGAGCTGCTGCACCTCGCCATCGAGGCCACCCGACGCGGTGAACATGGCGCAGCCATTTCCTACCTGAAAGAAGGCGTCAGCCGTTTCCCTGAAGACGGCAAGCTGGCCTATGTGTTGGGTGCGGAATTCGCCCAGATCGGCCTGTACGACAAAGCCGAATCAGAAATGGCCCGCGCCATCGAGCTTGCCCCCGAGCTGCATACCGCAAGTTTTCAGCTGGGGCTGCTGCAAATGACCATGGGTAAAGTGACTGAAGCCAAGGCCAGCTGGGCCAAGCTTGATGTGCTGCCTGAACGGCATGCGCTTTATTTATTCAAAACCGGGCTAGAACACCTGGCAGCAGAGCAATACGGCGAAGCCCGCCGCTTGCTTGATCAAGGCATCGCCGCCAATGACTTCAGCCCGGAACTCACGCGCGATATGGAAAACGTGATGGCTGGCCTGCCGGAAGCAGTGGAAACCGCTGTAGCAAACAGTGCAGACGTGACCGCGAGTGAGTCTGGCCACGTCTGGCTATCCGCGTACAATAATACAGACAAGCCCAACTGATTCAGTGCCATTCCATGGACCCGCTTTCCTCACTCGACAGCATCGCCGAACTCATCCGCAGAAAAGCGGTGACAGAAACCACGGCCAAAGGCCAGGTTTCAGGTGCTGATAAATCCACCCATACGCAAGCCCAGCGGGCACCGGCACAGAAGCCGACACCTGAAGCGCTCAAGCAAAGAATCGTCGGCCTGATCAGCGCGATCGATCAAGACGATGTGCGCAAAAAGCACAAAGTCGTCAGACTGTTTGTGGAGAACGTACTGACCTGGCAGTTTGGTGAAGAGCTCAGGAACGACCCAAGTTTCTCATCGCTGGTGGACGAAGTTGGAGCTGCGATGGAAGGTGAGGCTGGATTGGTGGATGAGCTGATGCGGATCGGAGAAAAAAAGTAGGTGCAGATCAGGCCGCCACTACTATATAAATCAATCAACCCCTTATTAAGGTGTCCACCAAACGTGGGTAAGATCAGACTGACCCCATTTATTTCCATGTTGGCAGGGTGATGGCGATAGTTGGGTGGGGTGATGGTGCCGGTGATCTCGTCCCGCAGCAGGATCATGCTCTGTGCATCTCTCACATACTGGATGGTGCGGTTGCCTACCCGGTCGATCGCGTTCTTGATGTGCCCGTTCACATCAAAGTTGATGTCGCTGTAGCCGGGACACTAGGCACGGTTGTTGTTCTTGACCGCCGGGTTGTACGCCTGCGACGGATGGATATGGCGTACCAGATATTCGGCGCAATGCCCGCTGGTTATTGCGCCCTACGCGGGCTACGCCACCTTTTGTCGCTGCAAGTAGGCGTCCACTTCTCCTGCATTGATCGCTGCCGCCAAATCCTTCGTGTAGCGCAGATATGCCGCTTCCCATTTCTCCAGTTGGCGGTTAGAAGCCCGCATCTTGTCATCTAGCTGACGACACCAAGCCAAGGCCTCTTCACGATTACCAATGTAAGCATTGAGCGCAGCAAGCCCGCACATGTCGTTTGCGCTACCAGAAGTCAATTTTGTGCTGAGCTCAATCACTTCTCTCACGTCCAAGGGGGCACGCACGGACGGGTAAATTTGCTGCTCAATAGCTTCAACAACGCGCTCCCACTTTGATGCGTGCTCTCTAGCAAAAATTTCACGATGACGGATGTCCAAGAATTGCGGCAATAGAACAACCCCTGGTGCGATTAAAACTCGCACAGCTACGGATGGCCGATAGGCTCCAGAACGCAATGCCTCGAAACCTATCTGCTGCAACAAGGGGCCGCTTGACCTAATTAGCCTCTCGCCCGCGACAACATCCCAGCCAGCAAAGGCTTTTCCATAGCAAGCAACAACCTCACTAAACTGATTTTTTGTTAACGGTTTGATACTCACAATTATGGCCTGACTGGAAAAATTGGTACGTTGCTGTTGCCCCCCGCAATGCTACGGATTTGAGTAATCCGGCTTGGAGACAATTGAGCACCTCCGAACTTGTAATCGTAGATTGCAGTCGGGTTTGAAAGCGGGCCTTCAACTACGTCCAGACGAACAGACCCCTTCAGTGGATCGCCAGATTGCCACAGTCTGCCGTTCGTATAACGTACCTCAGTTGTCAATCCCAAGTCGCCGTACATGCGTTGATAACGCGTTAGAAGTGCATCGGCATAGCCATGCTTGAGAGTGCCTGCAACCGGACCATTCCCTAAGCCTTGTCGTGCCCCCCAAACATCCGCACGTTCAGCAATGTCTTGAACCAGTTGTCCGGTGATTCGGGCTGTCGTTGCGGTGCTAGCAGTTACCCCGCCTGCACTGTTTGCCCCATTGTTCCGTAAGTTCTTGAGTTTATCAACCACCTGACCGAGGCCATTGAGTGCTTTAGGTGCGCCTAGCGTCGTGATGCCCAGTGCAAGGAAGATACCACTGGCACCTTCGACTGCTTCCGAAGGATCATAACCTGCCTGTTCAAAGGCACCTGTGGCCTTTGCAAATACAGCTTCCTGTACATTGGCAACAGCATCTCCCAGTGGGGTTTCAGCCAGCAGTGCACGAGCCCCAAACGCGACTGGCCCAGCCACAAAGTCAATTGCCAGTAATGCATATCCCAAGGATGGCTGTTGTTCAATCCGCTGGCTGATATCCATGCCGAATTTACCCAGCCTCATCGAACCAATATCCAGAGCATCACTGCCGAGTACCGGTGAATGCCTGAAGGCGCTGAAGTTTACATCCACTGGTTGTAGTTTAAGGACATCCCCCGTTATGTCAGTCTCTCTGAAAGTAGCCAGCTGCTGCGCTTTGCTGAAGATACCGAAGTTCATACCAGTATCGAGTGCACTATCAGGATCGTACATGGCTGGGAAAAGGCCGCGATCCAGCATTTCTTTTCTTACGCTAGTGATCTCTGCTTCAGTCGCTCCCGCCAGCCGCATACGGTGCCCAGCCGCAAAATAGCGATCTTCATCACTGATGGAATGACCTGCATTCATGTCGTCTATAACACGCAGATATTCTGCATCATCAAGATCGCTGCTCGCCACGGAGTTACGGAAGTCTGTTGGTAAGTCTTCGGGGCGCAGCTGAATCCCGGTTTTTTGTGACTTACCATCAAATACGAATCCAGATGAGCGGTTAGATATCGGATTTGCCTGTAGCCGTGCGCCCACGAAGCCACTGAGGGTATCCGCCGCCACGGTCACCCAGTCGAGCTTACCTCCCTGAATGGTCAGGCGGGTTGCCGCTGAGATGATTGCACCAGAGCCTATGCTTAAGGAATCCGCGAGTACAGGATGCTTCTCGGCAAAGGTACTTATGTTTTCTCCTGACCAGCCCATCTTGTCCGAGAACGCCGCTCCGCCAGCCGCCGCGAGGCTGCTGACCGCGACACTCGTCCAGCTAAAGCCCTGCTGACTGCCCGTCAGGTTGCCAACAGCCTGATGGACTGTATTACCAATGGCAGCACGTGCTGCAATCTCGGTGTACTTGAAGCCACTTAATGCCTTGCCAAGTTGCCAAGTGCGGCGGCCGTCATCGGCCCCAATTGCCAAGCAACAACGGTGACCGCCACGGTCACCACCGCCACGATGATCGCCCCCAGTCCCCCACACCCGCCCTTGGGTTTGGGCGGTGCAGGTGCGGTGGGCAGGGTCGGACTGGTGTCCCCGATCGCCTCACCCGGACTGTAGGGACGGAACGTCCCGCTGTTGTTGTGCACGTTGGTGATCTTGTTGGGCAGGGTCAAGACCGTCCCCGCGACCAACGCATCCGTGTTGGTCAGCCCGTTCGCATCCGCAATGTAGAACCACATCGCACTGTCCCCCCACACACTGAGCGCGATGCTCTGCAGGGTGTCCCCGCTCCTGACCGTATAACTCCCCGCCACATTGCCCGGGGTGTTCGCCCCGATCGGCTCGTAACTCTGGTCAACATCCGCACTCGCGATCGGTGTCCAGTCCGCGTAGTTGCCGCTCTTCTTGTCCTTGCGGTCCTTCAAGGACTGCAGGTAGTCCACCCGGCTGTCCCCGGTGTTGCTGATGTCCCCCACACGCTGACCGTCCACGTAGTAGTAGCGGGCCACCTTGTTGGCGGCCGTGCCGGGGTTGTAGTTGGCAGGGTGGTGGCGATAGTTGGGTGGGGTGATCGTGCCGGTGATCTCGTCCCGCAGCAGGATCATGCCCTGTGCATCGCTCACATACTGGATGGTACGGTTGCCTACCCGGTCGATCGCGTTCTTGATGTGCCCGTTGACATCAAAGTTGATGTCGCTGTAGCCGGGCTTCCATTTGGTGTGGTTCTTGCCGATCGATTGGTTGTAGGCCTCGGTCTGTATGGCATTGACCT
>NZ_RJVP01000005.1 GCF_003730115.1 Pseudomethylobacillus aquaticus
TGACGCAGATGGACGAGGTGACGCAGCAGAACGCGGCCTTGGTGGAAGAGGCGGCCGCGGCGGCGGAATCGCTGGTGGAGCAGGCCAACCAGCTGATGGAGGCGGTCAGCGTGTTCAAGGTGGATGGCAAAGTCAGCGGCATGGCGGGCAGCCAGAACGCCACCCAACTGTCGCGGCGCGCGGCCTAGGCCATCATCAGGCTGGCGTAGCGCGTACACAGGGCATGCAGGCCCCGATCAAACCCCGGCGTGAAAGTGCGCTAGACCAGGAAAGCGACGATGAGCAAGGCCTTACACATACGTGAACGCGAATTCAGTTTCACCGAGCAGGATTTCCGCAAGATCTGCAAGCTGATCTATCAGCATGCCGGCATCTCGCTGTCCGACGCCAAGACCGACATGGTGTACAGCCGCATTGCCCGCCAGCTGCGGGCAGGCGACTTCGACTCGTTCAGTGTCTACCTGGACCATCTGGAACGCCACGGCACGCCCGCTGACTGGCAGGCGTTCACCAATGCACTGACCACCAACCTCACTTCCTTCTTCCGCGAAGCGCATCATTTCCCCATCCTGATGCAGCATCTGCGCAGCGTGCAGGCGCCCATCGAGCTGTGGTGCTCGGCGGCCTCCACCGGTGAGGAACCCTATTCCATGGCCATTGCGGCGTGCGAGGCCTTCGGTACCCTGAAGCCGCCGGTACGCATCCTGGCCACCGATATCGACACCAATGTGCTGGCTACTGCCAGCCAGGGCGTGTACAGCGACGAGCGCATCGAAAACCTGTCCGAACAACGCAAGAAGACCTATTTCCTGCGTGGTAAAGGCAGCCAGGAGGGCCTGGTGCGCGTGCGCGAAGAGTTGCGTCAGCTGATCAGCTTTCGTCCGCTCAACCTGCTGGCAGAGCAGTGGGGGATACGTAGCCGTTTCGATGCCATTTTCTGTCGTAATGTGATGATCTACTTCGATAAACCCACGCAGTCGCAGATCCTCAACCGCTTTCCGGGGCTCATGAAACCCGATGCCCTGCTGTTCGCCGGACATTCCGAGAACTTCATGTACGCCAGCAATGCGTTCCGCCTGCAAGGCAAGACCGTGTATGAGCTGCGTGCCCAGCCCGGCAATGAACTGCATACGCCACGGCCGCCGCGCCTTGCCGCCGGTGCGCATACTGGAGTCGCCAGATGAACCCCGCCATCGCTGAACAACTGGCCAGTAATTTCTATTACGACCGCACCTTTGACAAGGATGCCGCCAAGATCCTGCCGGGTGAATTCTATTGCACCAACCAGGACATGCTCATCGTCACGGTGCTCGGCTCCTGCGTATCGGCCTGCATCCGCGACCGCGTCAGCGGTATAGGCGGTATGAACCATTTCATGCTGCCGGAAGGCAAGGGCGATGCCGACAACCCGGTATCCGAGTCCATGCGCTACGGCACCTATGCCATGGAGATCCTCATCAACCAGCTACTCAAGATGGGCGCCAGACGCGAACAGCTGGAAGCCAAGATCTTCGGTGGCGGCAATGTGCTGCGCTCGTTCACGGCGCTCAATGTAGGCGAGCGTAACGCGACCTTTGTACGCAAATTCCTGGCGGCAGAGAAGATCCGTGTGGTGGGCGAGGACCTCAACGACGTCTATCCGCGCAAGGTGTATTTCTTTCCACACACCGGCAAGGTGCTGGTGAAAAAACTGCGCCAACTCAACAACCACACCCTGGTGAAACGCGAACAAAGCTATGCCAGCAGTCTGCGCAGCAACGAGGTTGCCGGCGAGGTCGAGTTGTTCTGAACCGGCAGTTCAGGGAGCAGCTGATGAACATGTCACGCAGCGAGGGGGGCCATCATGGCCGATGCAGACTATCCAATTGAAACGGCGCGCAGAACCGCGAGCAAAAGCAAGATACGCGTGCTGGTGGTGGATGATTCAGCGCTGATTCGCAGCCTGATGAGCGAGATCATCAACAGCCAGACCGACATGCAGGTGGTGGCTACCGCCCCTGACCCGCTGGTGGCGCGCGAACTGATCAAACAGCACAACCCGGACGTGCTCACGCTGGATGTGGAAATGCCCAAGATGGACGGGCTGGATTTCCTGGAACGGCTGATGCGCCTGCGGCCCATGCCGGTGGTGATGGTGTCCTCGCTGACCGAGCGTGGCTCGGAGATCACCTTGCGTGCGCTGGAGCTGGGGGCCATCGATTTCGTCACCAAGCCACGCATCTCCATCGCCGAGGGCCTGCAGGAATACACCCAGCAGATCACCGACAAGATCCGCACTGCAGCGCGCGCGCGCATAGGCCCGCGTCGGGTCAGCCCGGGTGGCAGCCTGCCTGCTTTGCGCGACCCCTTGTTGAGCTCGGAGAAGCTCATCATCGTGGGAGCCTCCACTGGCGGCACCGAAGCCATCCGCGAATTCCTGATCCGCATGCCGTCGGATTGTCCGGGCATCCTCATCGCCCAGCACATGCCGTCCGGCTTCACCAAATCGTTCGCCAACCGGCTCAACAGCCTGTGTGCTATCGCCGTGAGTGAAGCCGAGGGCGAAGAGCGCGTATTGCCCGGCCATGCCTTCATCGCCCCCGGCCATGCGCACCTGCAACTGGCACGCAGCGGCGCCAACTACATCACGCGCTTGTCAGATGCGCCGCCGGTCAACCGCCACCGGCCATCGGTGGATGTGTTGTTCGACTCTGCCGCTGCACAAGCGGGCAAGAACGCCATCGGCGTGATCCTCACCGGCATGGGCAAGGACGGCGCCCAGGGCATGCTGCGCATGCGGCAGGCGGGGGCCTGGAACTTTGCCCAGGACGAAGCCAGCTGCGTGGTCTATGGCATGCCCAAGGAAGCGGTCAGCGTTGGCGGCGTGCATGCGGTACTGCCCTTGCAGGACCTGGCGGCGGCTGTGCTGGAGCATGTGGCGGCCTATCAAACCGATCGCGCAGTACGGGTTTAGCGGCTTACGGCGCACCGCAGGCGGGTGCGCCCTACCGCGGTGGGGCATGCGCCCCGACAGGTGTAATTAAGGTGACGAGCTAGAGCGTCAACAGGGTAGGGCGTCAATAAGCGCAGCGCATTGCGCCGTATGGTGTACCTCTTTCTGGATATGCTTGGACAATGCCGACCGTATAGTGACTTGTGCCGTCGTTCCCGCGCAGGCGGGAACCCAGGTAATTATGCTAAACCGGGATGTCGATTACGAGGCTAGCTATGCTCCCGTTTGAATGACGGTATTTATATCTTGCCGGGAAGTGCATATCACAGGTGATTGGCCTTGCCTGGGTTCCCGCCTGCGCGGGAACGACGGCGAAGCAGGTAGGGCGGACTCGCTTCAGCAGTCCGCCGAAACTAACTGTGTGAGCCGGTCTCGCCCGGCAGGCGAGCTACTTTCTCTTGTTTGCCCAAGAGAAAGTAGCCAAAGAGAAGGGCACCCCCTGCCAAGGCCTGCGGCTACCCTGCGCGACTCGGCCCGTCTGGCGGCTGCGCGGCCTGGTCGCTCACACAAGACGTGAGCGCCTGCGGACTTCAGACAGTGCTCGCCGAAGACCCCAGACGGGTCTGCGTTGCTCGGCTTGGCAGCAGGGGAGGTAAGTCAACACCACCTGATGTCGTCGTTCCCGCGTAGGCGGGAACCCAGGCAAGCAAGTTGATACCTTGCACACACATTCATCCAAAGCGCTGAACTGCCGTGCTTTTCAGTCTGAGCTTCACACTTAAGTTTGCAGGCAGGCTGCCGATAATACGGATGAAGACGCACTTCGCGTGCTGCATGGATGGAGTTCTGAATATGGCAAGTCCCGATACCAAATTTCTTGTGGTGGATGATTTTTCCACCATGCGCCGCATCGTACGCAATCTGCTCAAAGAGTTGGGCTATACCAATGTGGACGAGGCGGAGGATGGCGTGATGGCGCTTTCCAAGCTACGTAACGGCAATTTCGATTTTGTGGTGTCGGACTGGAACATGCCGAACATGGACGGCCTGACCATGTTGCAGCAGATCCGCGCCGATAGCGCATTGTCTTCCTTGCCGGTGCTGATGGTCACGGCCGAAGCCAAGAAAGAGAACATCATCGCCGCCGCGCAGGCGGGTGCCAGTGGGTATGTGGTCAAGCCGTTCACGGCGGCCACCCTGGACGAAAAGTTGAGCAAGATCTTCGAAAAAATGGAAAAAGCCGGAGCCTGAGCATGGAACAAGCCCTCAGTGCGAACACGCAGGACGCGCACCGTCCCATGCATGGCATGGAGAGTCAGGAAGAGATGCTTAACCGCATCGGCCAGCTCACCCGCAATCTGCATGACAGTTTGCGCGGCCTGGGCATAGACGGGCTGCTGGAGAAAGCGGCGCAGGAGATCCCGGATGCACGCGACCGTCTGGAATATGTGGCGCGCATGACCGAACAGGCGGCACAACGTGTGCTGAATGCGACCGATGTGGCCATGCCCATGCAGGATGACATCACCAAAGGTGCCCAAAATTTACACTCGAAGTGGCAATTATTGTTAGATGCCCCAGGGTTCAAGCGTGAATACGACGCGCTGGCGCGTGACACCCAGGCCTATCTGTTGGCCACCCAGCAACAGGCTGAAGAGACGCGCCAATTGCTGATGGACATCATGATGGCGCAGGATTTTCAGGATTTGACGGGCCAGGTGATCAAGCGCGTGACCGAGATCGCCCACAACATGGAACAGCAATTGCTGCAGTTATTACTGGATTACAAGCCATCGCATGCAGTTGGCATGAATGTTGCCAATAGTGTTATTGCCAATAGCGTTACTGCCAGTGGCGTCATTAGCAGCGGCGTTATTGCGAATGCCGATGCGGCAAGTACGCGCTTGATGAACGGTCCGCAGATCGACCCGACCGCCAGCCCGGATGTGGTACAGGGCCAGGCGCAAGTGGACGATTTGCTAGAACAGCTAGGCTTTTGATCAGGGTCAGTCGGGGTTTGAGAGCCGACCGGGTGACGCAGTCAAACGCAGGAATTAGCCGGGTTTTATGCTTCTGTTCCGGCTTTGGATTTTCGGTTTGTGCAGAATAATGAATGAGCAGACGCCCATTCAGCAAGGTCACAGATCGGTGATGTGCAGTAAATGCAGTGGTGGTATGGCAGTCTGGTTCGGTGCTTTTTTCTTGTGTAGTGGGTGTGTTTTTTTAACTTAAATTTAAGGGGTTATCATGAATAAGTTCTTTTTTGCAGTAAAGCGTTTCCTGGCTGATGAAGAAGGCGTTACCGCCATTGAATACGGTCTGATCGCAGCACTGATCGCCGTGATCATCGTGGGTACCGTTGGTAGCGTTGGTACCACGCTGGATGGCGTGTTCCAGACCGTGCTGACCTCCCTGGGCGGCGGCGCTTAATCAGCTTCATTTGCAGGGATGGCGTACACACGCGTTACGTTATCCCTGCAAATTCCTTTTTCGGATACTCACCGCAGTCTGGTGAGGTATGGCGAGGCCAAGCCATACCTCACTTGATTGATGTTTATCAACGCACTGGATAGTCAGCGATGCAAACGGTCTACCTCTTCCTGCTGGGTTTTGTGCTGGTGGCTGCTGTCAGTGACCTGTGGCGTTACCGCATCCCGAACGCCCTGCTGGTACAGGGCCTGCTGTGTGCCATCACTTTGCATCTGTTCATGGATACCGGGATGAGCTGGCAACAGGTGCTGTGGGGCATGCTGACCGGCCTGCTGGTGTTGCTGCCGTTCTATCTGTTCCGTGCCATGGGCGCCGGGGATCTCAAGCTGATGACCATGGTGGGCGCGTTCACCGGGCCGATGCTGATGCCGGATATCGTCATCAGTACCTTCATCGTGGGGGGCGTGATCGCCGCTGTGATGCTGACTGGCCGCCTGATCGTCAGCTCGGCGCTGGCGCAGCGTCTGGATGAACGTCTGGGTACGGCGATCTACACGCTGGAGCCTCAAAAGAAACAGCGCCTCAAGAAACTGCCCTACGGCGTGGCCATCGCGCTGGGCACCCTGATCGCCGTCAACCACGCACTGGTCGTACCAGCGGTTTAACATCGCCCTGTGCATCATGCGGCGCATGCCATCAAAGCGAAGTGATCCCCAGCATGGATGATGTTGCCCCGCCTGTAGACCGTTTGCCGGTGGCCCCCAGAAAGCTGGAGGAGACCGGGCTGGACCCTATCCTGATCAGCGAGATCATCGCCAAGATCGTCTACCATCAAGGCAAGACCCAGCTGACCCAGATCGTCAGCAAGATCAAACTGCCTGCGCCCATCGTCAGCCAGTTGCTGGACGAGATGGTCATAGACCGCATGCTGGAAGTGGTCAAGCGCGGCGTCAACGACGCCGAAGTGATCTACCAGCTCACGGACGGTGGCAAACAACGCGCCGAAGAGTACATGTCACGCTGCCGTTATACAGGCGCCGCGCCCGTCACGCTGGACGATTATCGCCAGCAGGTACAGCGCCAGTCGGTGCGCAACAACCGCGTCACACAGCAGGATATCCGCCATGCCTACGCTGGCATCACCCTGAACCCGGAGGTGATGGATTGTGTAGGTGCGGCCATGAATTCCGGCAAACCCCTGTTCATCTACGGCCCGCCGGGTAGCGGCAAGACCTATATCGCCGAAAAGCTGGACAGGCTGATGCCTGGCCTGGTCGCCATCCCGCATGCCATCGTGGTGGATGGCGAGATCATCCAGGTGTTCGACCCCTTGCTGCATCTCCCGGTGGCCCCGGCTGAAGCGGGCAGCAGCATAGAACGCCGACGCGATGACGAGCGCTGGCTGCTGTGCCGCCGCCCGCTGGTGCTGACCGGGGGCGAGCTCTCGATCGAGATGCTGGATTTGCGCTATGACGCCCGCTCCGGTTTCTATCAGGCGCCTCCGCATTTCAAGGCCAATAACGGCATCTTCATCGTGGACGACCTGGGGCGGCAGCAATCGCCGCCCGAGCAGCTCATGAACCGCTGGATCGTGCCCATGGACCGCCAGTATGACCACCTGGCCCTGCACACCGGCTACAAATTCACCGTGCCTTTCGACGTGACGCTGGTGTTCTCCACCAATCTCGCCCCTGAAGCGCTTGCGGATGAAGCTTTTCTGCGCAGGCTGGGCTACAAGATCTACGTAGGCGAGATGGCCGAGGCGGACTACCGCGTTTTGGTGCAACAGGTCTGCCAGCGCCGTCAGGTGCCGTTCGATGAAGCGGGCTTCCGCTACCTGGTGGACAACCTGCACCGTCCGTCTGCGCGCCCCTTGATGGCCTGTTACCCGAATGACCTGCTGGGGCAGCTGGTGGATTATTCCCGTTATTACGCGCTGGACCCGCTGATGCAGCCAGACAGGCTACGTCAGGCCTGGGACACCTATTTCTCCACACCGGGTCGACGCATGTGATGCAGCGCGACGCTGGCCTGGTATCCATGGTGATTTTGCCATGGCACTTTTGCCATGGCGCTTTTGTCTGGTTCGTATCCCTTCTTTCTTCGCTTTCTTTGCTTTCTTTTCTGTGCCCAGCGTTAAACGTTGAGTTTCAAACAGCGCATGCAGACTGCAGGCGCGGCGATGTAAGCCGGAAAACCCCGTTTGTTCCACGCTTCGTTGTGCGTGCGCATCCTTTAGCATCCTATCCAATTGCCGATAAAACATGACCGGTCCAAGCGTGTGCCGGAACGGATGCCGGGATGGGGGAAACGATGAAAGATACACGCGCATTATTATTCTTGTTGTTTGCCATCGTGGCTGGCCTTGCCGCCGTTTACCTGGCTTCGCGCTGGCTGACCGAGCGCGCCAGTGACGTTAATCAGATCGCGGTCGCCGCTCAGGATATCAATCTTGGACAGCGCGTCACGGTTGAAATGGTGCGCATGGTGGAGTGGCCGATCAGCAGCCGTCCCGATGGCGCGGTGTCCGATATCAAGATGCTGGAAGGGCGTGTGCTCAAGACCAGTCTGCTGCGTGGCGAGCCCGTGCTTGAGGCCAAGCTGGCACCGCAGGGCACGCAGGGCGGCCTGTCTGCCGTGATCGCCGAAGGCAAACGTGCCATCACCGTGCGCGTCAATGACGTGATCGGCGTGGCCGGGTTTGCGCTGCCTGGCAATTTCGTCGATATCATCGTCAACACCCAGACCGACGAGAACGGCAACCCGGGCAAGGATATCTCCAAGATCGTGCTGGAACGTATCCTGGTACTGGCTATCGCACAGGAAGTCGGCCGCGACGAGACCAAGCCGCGCGTGGTGAACGCGGTCACGCTGGAAGTCACCCCGCAACAAGCCGAACGGCTGGACCTGGCACGCAGCGTGGGCACCTTGTCGCTGGTGCTGCGCAATCAGGTCGATCCGGATCAGGCAGATACCGGCGGCATCACCAAACTGACGCTGCTGCAGGACAAGCACCCTGCGCCTGCGGCCCTGCCTCCTGCCGTGGTGGTCAGCAAACCGGCTGTGCGCGTAGCGAAACCTAAACCGGTCACGCCAGCCGTGGTCGAGCCGCCTGCATCGCCCCGCTGTGTCACTGTGGTGACTGGCATGCGCAGCTCACGGGAGTGCTTCTAAATGACCGTCGTCCCCCTGAACGGCGGTCGTCGCCACATGCTTCAGCGTGCTTGTTTGCCGAACGCAAGCCTAGCAAACGCAAGTCTAGCAAACGCAAGTCTAGCAAACGCAAGTCTAGCGAACGCAAGACGGCTGAACGCATGTCTACTGAGCGCATGCACACTGATATGGATGGTGCTGGCCATGCCTGCCTGGGCGGGTGCGGATGACTGGCAAAGCTGCGCCGGCCAGATGCGGCCCACCGAAAAACTGGCGCTGGCACATGGCAATTCGCATGTGTATCAAGTGCCGGGCGGTCACGCCATCGTCGGACGCACGCTGGGCAATCCGCAGGTGCTTGAAGCACGGCTGCTGGCACCGGATACCGTCTACCTGCTGGCTACCGATGTGGGCAGCACCAACATGCTGCTGCAGCTGGCCAACCAGCAATGTCTGAACATCGAAGTGGCGGTCGGCATGGATGCCAAAGGCTTGCAGCAGTCGCTGGCCAGCATCTTCCCCAATGAGACTGGCGTGCAGGTCAGCGCCGCCGCCGACACGCTGGTGCTGAGCGGTACCGTGCAGGATTCCATCACCGCCAGCCGCATCGTCGATCTGGCCGAAGCGTTTGTGCGCCGTCAGGTGCGCGCCGTGAGCAGCGGCTATGACGAGTCGCGCGACCCCAATGTGGCAGACCCGGCCAGCAGCGACAAGAACAACCCCATGCTCAACCAGCGTCAGCCCATCGTGCGAGGCACGCGTGTCATCAATCTGCTCAATGTGGCGGCCCCCCAGCAGGTGATGCTGGAAGTGAAGATCGCCGAGGTCTCCAAGAGCCTGCTGGACCGGCTGGGCGTGGACCTGGCCATTTCCAATAACAGTGGCGCAGTGGCCTATGCCTTGCTGTCCAAGTTCACGTCCGGCTTGCTGGGTGGCGCGATCGGGGCCAGTCGCGGCCCGGACCGGCGCGTCATCATCGAAGCAGAGAAACGCGATGGCCTGGTCAAGGTGCTGGCCGAGCCCAACCTGCTGGCCATCAGCGGGCAGGAGGGCAGTTTTCTGGCGGGCGGGCGCTTCTTCATCCCGGTGGGTCAGAACAACAACAACGGCACCACCACCATCACGCTGGAAGAAAAAGAGTTCGGTGTCGGCCTCAAATTCATTCCCACCGTGCTGTCGGACGGCCGCATCAACATCAAGGTGTCACCGGAAGTCTCCGAATTGTCGCGCGAAGGCATAGGCATCACGGCGGCTGGCCTCAACGCCACATCCATCCTGCCCCTGATCACCACACGGCGCGCCTCCACCACCGTGCAGTTGTATGACGGACAAAGCTTTGCCATCGGCGGCCTGATCCGCAATAACACCACCACCAACATCCGCGCGCTGCCTATTCTGGGCGAGATCCCCATCCTGGGGGCGCTGTTCCGCAGCACCAGTTTCCAGGAAGACAAGACCGAGTTGCTGTTCGTGATCACCCCGCGTCTGGTGGAAGCCACGCGTGAAGAGATCGCCCTGCCTACCGGAGGCGTCAATGCGCCAGGACGGGCCGAGCTGTTCCTGAACGGCAAGATCGAGGGCGCGCGCTCGCCCTTGAGTAGCCAGCCAGTGAGCAGCCAGCCTGTGCCGGGCCAAACATCGACGGCCGTTCCTGCGGCAGGGCAGTCTGTGCCGGCCACAGCGCCTGTAGTGGATACGCCAGTATCGCCCGCGGCTGCGCCAGTATCGCCCGCGGCTGCGCCGCCTGGCAGCCCGCCGCCTTCCCACACCGTTGAACCGGAAAGCGCGGACGACAGCACCAGCCCGCCTGCCAGTTTGCCCGCCAGTCCGCGCGTTAATCCACCCGGTAGCACAGGAGAAGCATCATGAAACAGGTCGGCATCGTGTTGGTCAGCATGATGGTGAGCGGCTGTGCCGCCACGTCCACCCCACATTTCGATGCGCAGTTCGGTGACAGTGTGCAGGCCGCCAAACAGCGGCAGGTGCTTTATCCGGCGGGTTATCAGCCGGCCTATCCTCAGCGGGGTCTGGACGGTAAGGCCGCCAATACCGCCATCGAGCAATATCAGAAATCCTTTGCGCAACCATCAGGCAGCGCTGGCAGTGCCAGTAGTGAAGCTGGCCGTAGCGGCAACTAGATGTCTTGATGGTATCCCGGATGTACAGGCTAGACATTCCCAGGCAGCAGCTGACGACACTTCTACCCCGGCAGGCGGGTGCGGTCGCCATCATGTTCGGTCTGACCGTGTTCCTGCTGTTCGGCTTCATGGCGCTGGCCATTGATCTGGGACGGGCTTATGTGGTGCGCAGCGAACTGCAGAATGCTGCCGATGCCGCCGCCCTGGCGGGGGCACGCGAGCTGAACCAGACACTGGCAGGCGTGAACAGCGCGGTCAGCACAGCGATTGCCATCGCTGCGCAGAATGAGGTGTTCTTCTCGGAGCCGGTCAGCCTGAGCAGCAGCGATATCCGCGTTGGCAACTGTCCGTCCGACAGCTGCATGGTGCCCATCAGCGCCGTCACCAGCAATGCGCTGGCACGTGGCAAGACCTTTCTGCGGGTGAGCATTCCTTCCGGTGACATCAATACCTTCTTTGCGCGCCTGCCAGCGGTAGCTGGACTGCCTGGCACCAGTGCACTGCAAACCTATGGTCTGGCTGTGGCGGGGCGCTTTGTTAATGACGTGACGCCCATCGGGGTGTGCGCGCTGGATCAGCTCAACAAGGGCAAGGTGCTGCCCAGTGGTGAACTGGAGCAATATGGCTACCGTCGCGGTATGTCGTACAACATCTTCACGCTGGGTAATCTGGCGGGCTTGCCTTCCGACCCCTATCTGATCAACCCGGTGGATGCGCCGCCTGCGGCCTGCAATTCCAGTAACTCCAGCGCCAATAACACGGCGCCCTTCGTGTGTACGGGCTCGTCTGCGGTGGTGACCGAGATCGTGCCCAACGTCACCAAGGTGTATGGCAACACCGGCTATTCCGCCGGGCCGATCGAGCGTGCGCTGAATTCCCGTTTCAACATCTATGGCAGTGGCAATAATGCGGTGTGCATTCCCTCGCAAGCTCCCCCGGACAGCAATATCCGCGATTACAGCGTAGGCCTGGGCTTGGGCGTGAGCCGTCCACCGTTCTGGATGGATCCACTGGACCCGACCACACCCAACCAGCAATCGGTCAATATCGTCGATGGCAGCGTCAGCATCAGCAGCAAGCATCATTATGGCGCGCTGTGGTCGTACAGCCGCGCGGTGCGGGCGGTAGGCAGCACCCCTAATGCCACCGCTGGCAGCAACTTCACCCCACTGGAGTGGGCCACCTTGTACCCGCTGGGGGCTTTGCCCGAGCTTAACTACCCCGGTGGCTCGCTAGGCACGCAAGGTTCACCTTATACCGAGACCAGTGGCAATAATTTCCAGTCACCTCCGACCAACGGGCCTGGCCTGGCCAATCGCCGCGTGCTCAACCTGGTGATCGTCAACTGCCATGTGGCGGCAGGGGGCAGCGGTTCCTGTCGTGAATTGCCGGTGCTGGGCATAGGCCGTTTTTTTATGCAGACACCGGCCAACTTGTCCGGCAACCCCAAGCAACTGCATGTCGAGTTCGCGGGCCTGATCGAGCCGGTGCCGCTGGACCAGATCAAGCTGTACAGGTGAATCCATGACGATGCCCCGATCAGCTATTAACACCACTACTCACCTTGCCAGACTTGCCAGTCAATCAAGGCAGCGCGGCGCCGCAGTGATCGAGCTGGCGATCGTCAGCATGGTCATGATGCTGATGGTGACCGGCATGATCGAGTTCGGACGCGTGTTCTGGTACGCCGATGCCTTGAGCAAAGCCACCCGCGCTGCGGCGCGGCACATGTCGCTGGCACCCAGGGCCACGCTTTACAGTGTCTCGGTGGCCGAAGCCAGGCAGCTGGCGGTGGATATCGCGCTGGCCGCCAATGTCAGCGGTAGTCTCAGCAGTGAAGATGTGGAGGTCAGCTGCCTGAACAGCAGTTTCAGCAGCGTGGGCTGTGCGGATGGTATCCGGCCCGAGAATGTCCGCGTGCAGATCAATGGCTACAGCATCGAGGTGGGTGGCTTGATGCCGTTCATGGGCGAGACGGCAGCGCGCATGGGCGTCATCCAACTCTCCCCTTCCACCACCATGCGTTACATGCCGAGCTGATGATGACCACTGTCCACCCATGTTATCCATATCGGCGCCTGCATCAAGGCGCTACCGCCGTGGAATTCGCCATTGTCGCCGTGCTGTTCTTTGTGCTGCTGTTCGGCGGGATGGAGTTCGGCCGCGTGATGTATGTATGGAACAGCGCACAGGAGATCACGCGGCATGCGGCACGTCTGGCTGCGGTGACCGATTTCAGTGATGGCGCGGCCTTGCTGGCCGTGAAGCAGCAGGCCCTGTTCGGCAGCGACAGCCTGCCGGGGGCGGTGGTGATCAATAGCGAGAACTTGCAGCTGCGCTACCTGAACGCGGCTGGCGACCTGGCCAGCCCCATGCCGCTCAGCCCCACCGATAACGTGTCTGCCTGCCAGGATGCGCTGCGCGTCAGTGAATGTATCGTCTTCGTGGAGGCCAGCCTGTGCGAGGGCCTGGCTTGCACGCCTTTGCAATATCAACCCATGCTGGGATTGTTCAGCGTGATGAATATCGACGTGCCGCTATCCAGCTTCCGCCTGCCGGTGGAAAGTCTGGGTTTCGTGCCGAGCTGATGAACATGAAGCGCTTATTAATGAAGTCGACTGCACTCCGCAAGCTAAAGGGGGTGGCAACATGAAAGCCCTCATCGTTTCCACCTCCACCATGGTGCTGGATGCGCTTGCCGCTCAATGTGCGCTGCGCAGCCCACCCGTGCAGGTCACGCGTGTGCAGGGCGGTATGGCGGAAGCCATCCCCGTCATGGAGCGCGATCCGGCCGATATCCTCATTGTGGATTTCGCCGGTGCCGTCTCGCAGACCGAGATGCAGGCCTTGCAGGCTCTGGGCCTGCAATTCCCGCGTGCCGACCTGATGCTGCTGGCCATGGATGAGTCCCCCGGCTTTCTGCTGCAGGCGATGCGCGCCGGGGTGCGCGAGATCCTGTCGTTCCCGCTGGACACGGCAGCATTGACGGCAGCGCTGGATCGAAGCGCCACCAAATACGGCGTCAAGGTCAGCCATCATGGCAAGGTATTGTCTTTCATCGCCGCCAAAGGGGGCAGTGGCACCACTTTTATCACCACCAACCTGGCCTGGCTGCTGGCGGCCAGCGGCCATAAGGTATTGCTGATCGACCTCAACCGCCCGTTCGGCGATGCGGTGCTGTATGTGTCGGACCGCCAGCCTACGGTGACGCTGGCCGATGTGTGCGCGCAGATCGAGCGCATGGATGCCGGTTTTTTGCAATCCAGCCTGGTGGACGTGGCACCCAGCCTGGGCATCCTGGCCGCCTGCCATGACGTGAGTGCGGCGGCTGATATCACCCCGGATCAGGTGGGCAGGATAGTGCAACTGGCCTGCCAGCATTATGACTATGTGCTGCTGGACACCGGCCGCGATATCGATGCCGTCAGCCTGCGCGCGCTGGACATGGCCGATCAGGTGTTCCCGGTGCTGCAGCTCAGTCTGCCAGCACTGCATGACGGTCAGCGTTTGCTGACCCTGTTCCGCTCGCTGGATTACACCCCCAAAAAAGTGCAGTTGCTGATCAACCGTTACAGCAAGAACGGCAAACTTGGACTGGAACTGGCCGAGCAGACGCTGGGCGCTCGCGCGGTGCAGATACTGCCGGACGGTGCGGCGGTGGTCAGCGATGCCATCGACCAGGGCTTGCCAGTCGAGAAAAGCGCGCCGCAGAGCACCATCGCCAAGGCCTTGCGCCAGTTGGCGCAGGACATCAGCGGCAGCGCCGTGCCCGAAAAGACCGGCTTGCTGGCGCGCATGCTGGCCAGAACCGGATCGCGTAACAAGCAGGACAGCAAGTGAGGAGCCCCGCATGCAGTTAAGAGAGCGTTTGAATGGCAGTGAGCCGCAAGTGCTACGTGCCGATCCGGCATTGAGTGGCAGCCATTACCAGCAACTCAAAAAGGACATCCATCAGGATGTGCTGGACCGCATCGATCTGGAACGCATGCAGAAGTTGTCCGAGGCGCAGTTCAAGACCGAGCTGAGCGGCCTGGTGGAGCGCCTGATCGACGAGCAGAACATGCTCATCAACCAGACCGAGCGGCGCAAGCTGGTGCAGGATATCCAGTACGAGATGCTGGGCTATGGTCCGCTGGAGCCGCTGCTCAACGACCCTACCGTGTCGGATATCCTGGTCAACACCTACAAGCAGGTGTACGTGGAACGGCGTGGACGGCTGGAGATGACCGACGTGATGTTCCACGACGACGCCCACCTGCTCAAGATCATCGAGAAGATGGTGTCACGCGTGGGGCGGCGTGTGGACGAATCCAGCCCCATGGTGGATGCGCGTCTGCCGGACGGCTCGCGTGTGAATGCCATCATCCCGCCACTGGCTGTGGATGGCCCGCTGTTGTCTATCCGCCGTTTTGCCGTGGTGCCGTTGACCATCAACGACCTGCTGGACAAGAAGACCCTGTCGCCACCGATGGCGCAGCTGGTGCAATCCATCTCCAAAGCCAAGATCAACGCCATCATCTCCGGTGGTACCGGCAGTGGCAAGACCACCTTGCTCAACGTGTTGTCCGGCTATATCCCCGAGGAAGAGCGCATCGTCACCATCGAGGACGCGGCCGAACTGCAACTGCGCCAGCCGCATATCGGGCGACTGGAGACGCGGCCTTCCAATATCGAAGGCAAGGGGGAGGTGACGCAGCGTGCACTGGTACGCAATGCGCTGCGCATGCGGCCGGACCGCATCATCCTGGGCGAAGTGCGCGGCCCGGAAGCGCTGGACATGCTGCAGGCTATGAACACCGGCCATGAAGGCTCGTTCGCCACTATCCACGCCAATACTCCGCGCGACGCGCTGGCCAGGCTGGAGAACATGGTGGGCATGTCGGATGCCAACCTGACCCCCAAAGCCACGCGCCAGCAGATCGCCTCTGCGGTCACCGTCATCATCCAGGCCTCGCGGCTGTTGGACGGCAGCCGTAAGATCATGAGCATCTCGGAAGTGACCGGCATGGAAGGGGACATGATTACCATGCAGGAGATCTTCGGCTACAAGCAGAAGGGTGTGGGGCCGGATGGCAAGGTGATCGGCCATTTCGGTGCCAGCGGGATCCGTCCCCAGTTCGCCGAGCGGCTGCGCATCTATGGCGCGGCCGTGCCCGACGCCTTGTTCGACCCGACCCGTATCTATGAGTGAGGGCGCTCACATGTTGACCGTGCACAAGCGGCAAGGAGGCTAAGGCATGGATACCTTGTTCTATGCCGCCGTCATCCTGGTGTTCGCCACCTTTGTATTGCTGGTGGAAGCGGCCTATATCTGGTGGCGATCCAATCACAGCAGCGAGGCCAAACGCATGCAGCAGCGGCTGCGCCTGCTGTCCGGCGAAGACCAGACCCTGGACGCGGCGGTGTCTATCCTCAAGCGGCGCTTCGAGCAGGAGACGGGCTTCAGTGCGCGCGTGCTGGCCTTGATCCCCAGTGCACAAAAGCTGGAACAGGTGCTGGCGCAATCCGGGCTGGGCTGGAGTTTCACGCGCTTGCTCGCCACCAGTGCCGGCGTGGCGCTGTTCTTCGTGGCGCTGAGCTGGCTGATGGGCCTGCCTTTGCTGCTCTGTTTGCTGTGCGGCCTGCTCACTGCCTGTTTGCCCCTGATGTATGTAGCAAAAGCGCGTGAGAAGCGTCTGGTCAAGTTCGAAGTGCAATTGCCGGAAGCGGCTGACCTGATCGGGCGTTCCCTGCGTGCCGGACATGCCTTCCCCAGTGCGCTCAGCATGGTGGGTGCCGAGATGTCGGAGCCCATCGCCGGAGAGTTCCGCATGACCTTCGACGAGATCAATTACGGCATCTCCATGAACGACGCCTTGCAGCATCTGGCCGAGCGGGTGCCGGTCACCGACCTGCGCTTCTTTGTGATCGCCGTGCTGATCCAGCGTGAATCCGGTGGCAACCTGGCCGAGATCCTGGCCAGCATCAGCAAGATCATCCGCGACCGGCTCAAGCTGCTGTCGCAGGTGCGCGTGCTGTCGGCCGAAGGCAAGATGTCGGCCTGGGTGCTGGGGCTGTTGCCCATAGGCGTAGGCACCATGATCAGCATTATCAATCCCAAATACATCTCTGCACTGATCACCGACTCCACCGGCCGCATGCTGCTGAGCGGCGCCATCGGCCTGATGCTGCTGGGTGCGGTGTGGATGCGCAAGATCATCCGCATCCGTGTGTGAGCTGGAACCCATACACGTGAGAATTCAACCATGACAAGACGGCCATGACGACACAACAGCTACTTTTTCTGGGCGTGGTATTCATCGTGGTCACTGGCCTGGCGCTGCTGGTGTTCAAGCTTCTGAATCCCAACCGGGTCACCCAGCGTGTGGCCAGTCTCAGTCAGCCGCAGCAAGCCGTGGAAGCCAGCAGTTCGGCGCAATGGGTGGAACGTGTGGCACGCGTGGCCGAACCGTTCGCCAAACTGTCGCTGCCCGAGCAGGACTGGGAGAAGTCTGTGCTGCGGCGCAGTTTCATCCATGCCGGCTGGCGCAGTCCGTCCGCACCGCGTGTGTATTTCGGCGTCAAGACCGCGCTGGCGCTTGGCCTGCCCTTGCTGTTCCTGCTGGTGGCGGGCCATGTGGAAGACATGTCACGTGACGATATGCTCAGCGTGCTGCTGGTGTTGGCGGCGGTGGGCTACTACATCCCCAACATCGTCCTGAGCCGCAGTGTGGAAGCCCGCAAACTGGAGATCTTCGAGAACTTCCCGGATGCGCTGGACCTGCTCACCGTATGTGTGGAGGCGGGCTTGAGTCTGGACAATGCGCTGACCAAGGTGGCGGGGGAGATCCAGATCAAGAGCGTGATCCTGAGTCAGGAACTGCAAATGGTGCTGATCGAGATGCGTGCCGGCTTCCCCAAGGAAACCGCCTTGCGCAACCTGGCTCAGCGTACCGGCGTGGAGGATGTGGACACACTGGTGGCGATGCTGATCCAATCCGAACGCTTCGGTACCAGCATGGGGGAGTCGCTGCGTGTGCACTCCGAAAGCCTGCGTGCCAAGCGACGCTTCCGCGCCGAGGAAGCCGCTGCCAAGATCGCCCTCAAGCTGCTGTTCCCGCTGATCTTCTTCATCTTCCCCACCTTGCTGCTGGTGATCCTGGGGCCGGCCTTCATCCAGATCTACAAAGTGCTGCTACCTACCTTCGCGGCGGCTGGCGGCGGCTAGTGGTGAAGGGTGAAAAGTGAAAAGTGAAAAGTGAAAAGTGAAAAGTGAAAAGTGAAAAGTGAAAAGTGAAAAGTGAAAAGTGAAAAGTGAAAAGTGAAAAGTGAAAAGTGAAAAGTGAAAAGTGAAAAGTGAAAACGGTACCGCCGTCGTTCCCGCGTAGTAGACGTAGGGCGTACCCGCTTGCGGTACGCCGCACTTTATCCACTGATGCGACAGCGGCTTGATTCGGCGGACTGCCTAAGGCGAGTCCGCTCTGCGCTGGCCGTTCAGGGTTGTAGCAAACGGGATATCCCCGAGCCGTCATTCCGGCGCAGGCCGGAATCCAGGCAACCAGACCAAACGGGGATGTGATCTGTGTGGCTCGCTACGCTCCCGTCAGAATGAGGCGCAGGTTTGGGTGACAAATTGAGGTGATAAATGCCAGCATGCAGTTCAGCGCAGTGCATTGCGCTTGCAAGCAGCTCTGCAGGAAGCCTTCAGCAAGGCCACCAAGACATCGTGCGACTGCGGGCCCTGTGTCGGATCAATGCTGCTGAGTCAGCATTTCAAGGACTGACCATCGTGTCAGGGGGTGTATCAACTGGAGAGGGGGCTGCGGGAGCCGCAGGGGCGACTGGTACCGTGCTATCCGGGGTGGGCATGGGCGCAGGCAATGTGCTGACGGGCACGGGTGCTGTAGTCACGGCAACCATGCCGGGCTGAGCGGCGGCAGGGGTTTGCACAGGCTGCAGTACGGAGCTGATACTATCGGCGCGGCTGGTCGTGAACGGCATGGTGGGCGGCATGCTGCTGGTCAGCAGGTCTATCAGGGTGGCATCCGGGATCAGGCTGTTGCGAGCGCCGTCTATGCCCATGATCTCCTGAATGTTGGCCCCGTACACGGAGCCCAAGCCCAGCAATCCATTCGGCCCGGTCAGCGGGCCTGCCAGCACTGGCGCATCATCCTGCATGAAACTGATGACAGGGAGTTCTGTGCTATCGATCAAGGCGACGATGTCAGCGCTGACATCCTGATGATTGGCATCCTGATCGTTGCCGGTCTCGGAAGGCAAGGTGCCAGAGGTCACGATGTCGGATGGCAAGTGCTCTTCACTGACGGCGGCTGTCTGAGCAGGTGTCTGCGCAGACACCTCTGGGGTGTCCACCTGACCGGCATCGAAACTGGTCGAGCTGGCTTCTTCGTTTACTGCAACGAGTTGTGCTGCTTGCTGGCTGGCCGTGTCAGCGCTCATTTCGACATTGTCGGCAAATGCCTGCGCTGTGATCAGAGCAAACAAACACCACAGCGCGAGCATGGAAAATGACACGGTACCGAGTAGCTTGTGATTTTTATTCATGGGCTTGTTTTCAGGTGAGATAGGTGACGGAAAAGATTTCCTCCCAGACCGCACAATCGATTGTAGAAGTGATGAATTAGGATTGCCAGCTAAATTGCAGGGCGACACTTGTGCAGATGGTTGCATTTGTGGAACTTCAAACTAACTGAAGCATGCTTTTTTATTAAAATCAATTATTTATATTTTTTGATGTAGAATATAATCGGTGGGCTAGTCTGGGATGTATCGAGCATAATCAGCCGCTATGTCATACTTGTTTGAACAGCTGCGGAACTGTCTGGCGGCTAACGTAAAGCGTCGCCGGGTGGCGCTTGGCTTGTCTCAGGAAGAGCTGGCATTCAACTCCCATATCGATCGAACCTATATCAGTCGCATAGAAAACAGCATAGGCAATGTTTCCTTGCGTATCGTATGCGAAATAGCCGAGTCGCTTAACACGGACCCGAGCGACCTCCTTAAGTGCATTGATGAGCCGCCGCAGTAGCGGTCACTGATGCGCTATTACCACCCCAGCCGCTGCTCATTGCCTGATCACGAGCAAGGACATATCTAAAGTCTTCAGTTCTCTGCTGGTTTTTAGCAGCCACTGCTACAAAAAAAGAAGATTGGGAGTGATCCGCTCAAGTCACTCCCAATCTTTAACTGCTTGCGCAAACGGTTGCTACTGCATCGCTACTATCATGAGTTCTGTCCCCACCTGTTTGGTCAGTGTCAGTACCGGCTTATAGTCGTCGCTGGACAAATCGTTGACCCTGCTTTCAAAAAGCTCCAGATCCACATCCACACGGCGGTTGAGCTTGCGACCTGCTGCTGTTTTGTTGTCGGCGATAAAACAGCTTGTGCAGTAGCTGGTCTTGATATTGCTGCCAGGCACGCCAGCTGCGATCAACAAGCTGCGCACGTGGACTGCACGTTGTTGTGCAATGTCTTTGTTGGCGTCTTTTTTACCCGAAACATCCGTTCTGCCCCGTACATGTACGGATTTGGCTTCGATGGCAAGAGGCAATATCTCGTTCCAGACTTGCTTGCCTGCCGGACCTAGTGTGGTTTTGGAGGCAGCAAAAGGAATCGTTCTGCGAACGACTGCAAACGCGGGTTCCATGATCATGCTGGTGGTGATCTCTTTGCTGGTCTCCTGGGCAGTACCAAGGTCTACGATTTGATGGGTTTCAGCACTCTCCGGCTCGTCGTTGCTCGTCATGGGCTCTGTCATTGCAGCATCTGCAACGGATTCAGTTGCTGCGGCTTGCGCTGGAGTAGCAGGCTGGGTTTCCATGGCGGCGGAATCGGGCCTGGATTTCATGCTGCAGGCGTTCAAGGCGAGTACACCACTCAACATGAGCGATATCAAAATTTGCGACTTCATAATTTCCCCGTAATAGTTAACAACCATCTTTATCTTGTAGTTTGCACATACAAGTCTGGTGCGTTAAGGTAAATGTGTTGATTATAATCCGCAATATTTTTTTACAGGAATCCTGAAAAAATAGGGTTCGGTCTTTGCGTAAAAGTAATTCTGATCTGTCATCACTGAGGTTGGAAATCTAATAAATATTTAATAATCATTTAGTTGTATTGTTTATTTATCAACTTTATACCCATGTGTAGGCATTTGTAGGCTATGGGTGTTGATCTTATGTTTAATGTGAATTCATTAGTCAGGCACTGGTTTTATGTTGTTGAAAAAATTAAGTAGTTTAGGCAGGCCGTATCCAAGCATGCTTTTGAAGCGCTACGGTTTGTCCGGCTTGCTGGCTAAATTCAATTCATGGAATGGAATAAAGTCCGATTTCAACCGCACGATCTTTACCAGATCGCGTTGGTCACATCGCTACACAGGCGGCGCGAAGCTGACGCGCAGAGCCCTGCTCAGAATGAGTTTTCCACATGTGGCGGTTAACACCTACAGCAGGAACATGCTGGTCTGGCGTGCAGCGGCATTAACGGTGTTTTTTATTGGCGGTTACTTCATCGCAGCCATGCAATATCGCAGCGTTTCGATCGCGGCGATGGAGCTCAGGGTGGATCAATCCCGAGATCACGCAGATCAATACTTGTCTGATGCGATCAATCTGCAAAAAAAGCTGGACGTGCAGCAGGTGGAGATCTCCCAGCTACATAGCCAACTGGACAAGCTGCATGCGGACCGCATCAATCTGCACAATGATCTGGTGTTCTATAAAAACCTGGCTGGCAAGAAAACAGAACTGGCAAGAATGAAAGCGGATGCCAGGGAGGCAGCTTTGGTTGCAAGCCCGGCCAGTTCTGTTTCCAGCGCGGTAGCCAAGCCTGAAGCGGCTGTGCAGGATGCCAGTCCGGTTGTTTTGAAAAGCTTTGCGGTGAACCGGGCGGCTGAGTCTGGTGAATATGCGTTCTCTATCCTGCTCGCCAAAGACTCCAATCAGGACAAAGCCATCAAGGGGGTGCTGAAGGTGACGCTGGTGGGCGTCGAGGTGGATAAAGTGGTGACCGTGCCGTTTGATGAGCCCAGGCCGTTCGTTGTGGATTTCAAAAAGTCCCAAAGGATCAACGGCGAGTTTCAGATCCCGGAATATTGGACTAACAGAAAGATACGCGTCAGCCTGCTTGAAGACGGAAACAGCAAGCCTAGCTACAGTTGGGTAAGCAAAGTGCCAGACTAAGGGGCAAGATCTTAGTGGGTCAAGATCAAAGCGCAGAGACACACAGACGTAAAAAACGCCGCAATGCGGCGTTTTTTTATTTGGCGGAGAGCGAGGGATTCGAACCCTGGGTACAGATTTAAGCTGACAATTTCTTCCAACATGCTGAATAAGCTGTAATTCTTGATTTATTTCCAATCGGATATCACTCAGCAGCCAGCTACTACCTCACAGAAGGGGATGCTAATCCGGCTTGTGGCGTTATGCCAGCCACGTTTAATGAAAAAACGAGCGCGTGCTAGCAAGCTGCTAGTCCTGGTTTGTTATGCCATGTGGCACATGGCCAGTGGCAACATGTAGGCGGGCCGAGTCGCAATGTTTGCGTTGATCATCGAAAAAGATATCCGCGCCAAATGCCTCCAGGAAGGGTCCCTTGTTCATTCCGGCGAGAAACAACGCCTCATCGATTCTGATCCCCCAGTGCCGTAAAGTCCGAATGACTCGCTCATGTGCGGGAGCACCGCGTGCCGTCACCAGTGCTGTTCTGATTGGTGAAGCATCTGCCGGATATTGCGATTGAATGGTATGCAATAATTCAAGAAAATGTTTGAAAGGCCCGCCTGGCAGAGGCTGGTTAGCAGCCTGCATTTCGTTGCTGGAAAAAGCTTCCAACCCTTTTTCCTTGTAGATTCTTTCCGACTCATCCGAAAAAAGTACGGCATCACCATCAAACGCGATACGTAAACCAGTCGAATCGCGATTTCGCAGCGTGGATGGAAGTATGGTCGCCGCTGCATAACCAGCATCCAGAACATTTCTCACGTCGTCTGGGTCCGCTGATAAAAAAAGATGCACCCCTAGTGCAGGCACATACCGAAACGCTGGCTCCCCTCCCGTAAACACGGCGCGGGTGATATTCAACTGATGATGGCGTATGGAATTAAATGCTCTGAGGCCAGTGTCAGCGCTGTTTCTGGATAACAGCACCACCTCGACATGGTGCTGTGTCGTAGCACTATCATTAAGCGACAGGAGCTTTTTGGTCAGGTTGAACGCAACGCCGGGTTGCAAAGGCACATCTTCGTGGGTGATCTGATAGTTTGAGTAAGCCTCGAGCCCCTCCTGTTCATAGACCTGATGACTTTCTGTCAGGTCAAACAAGGCTCGCGATGCAATACCAATGGTCAAAGACGGGCGACTATCTGCGCGTGACATGCTTGTAATTCCTTGAGTTTGCTGCTTGATTGTCAGGTGTCATCAAACGCATGCTAGCCAACTCACAACGCATCTCGTCATGCCCATGTGCTGCCATGCATATTCCATCAGAATGATAGTCCACTGGCTCGCTTCACTCTTCGGGCCGCTGCTTCTTCAGGGACGGTCTGGTTGTCCAGGGTGACCAGGGTGAAGCGGGCTTTGGCCCGCGTGATCCCGGTGTAGAGTAACTCACGCGTGAGTACAGGATTCATTTTGGGGGGCAGTACCAGCAAGGCATGTTCAAACTCAGACCCCTGAGACTTGTGCACGGTCATGGCATACACGGTTTGGATGTGATTAAGACGGCTGGGTGAAACCCAGTGCACAGCGTCATCCTTGCCGATGAAAGCCACCCGCAAACCCCACGCGCGGCCGCCTGCAGCGTTGAGCGGATAATGCAAGGTCAAACCGATATCGCCGTTCATCAAGCCCAGACTGTAATTGTTCTGGGTCACGAGTACTGGTCTGCCAGAATACCAGGGCTGGTTAGTTGGTATCAGACCTTGTCCTGCCAGTGCGGCTTCAATCTTCAGGTTCAGCCCTTCCACACCAGCATCGCCGTTTCTGAGTGCACATAGCACCTGGAATTGGCTATATTCGGTCAGTAAACTGCGTGCCCATTGGTCAAAGGTATCGAGATCCTCGTCCAGAGTGGGTTGGCTTGAGGACATCCGGCTGAAATGAGCCGCATAGCCTGAGCCTATCACCTGGTTCGTCGGTTTGCCGGCAAGTTGTTGCGTAAGTGTTTGAAGATTGTCAGTAGGAAAATGCAGGTAGTGGATGTCTTTGTACGCTCCGTGCCAGACGGCGCGCATTGCCGCGATGTCACCCAGATTGACCGCACGCGCCAGTTGGCCTATGCCACTCGCGTCACTAAAGCGGTGACTCTTGCGCAACATGACAACGTGCTGGGAAAGGGCATCACCTGCCGTATTTTGCAGGTCGCTAGGGATGATCTCGCCGGTCATCTGCTGTATCCAGTCTATGGTACTCGGCAGATAGTTTCCCTGTTCTGCGCGTAGGCAAAGTTCACCGAGAATGGAACCAGCCTCGACAGAGGCTAGTTGATCCTTGTCGCCTATCAGTATCAATCGCGCATGCTCAGGCAACGCAGACAGTACCGATGCCATCATGTCGAGGTCAACCATGGACGCTTCATCAATGATGAGCAGGTCTACAGGCATCGGATTGCGCGCGTTGTAGCGAAACTGTCTGGAGTCACGCTGCGGCCCCAAAAGGCGATGCAGGGTACTCACTTCGCTGTCCAGATGCGCTTCGACCCTGGTCCGCACTTCAACCGGCAAGCTGGAGATAGCGGATGCAATCGCCGATTGAAGGCGTGCGGCTGCTTTTCCGGTGGGGGCCGCGAGCCGGATGGTGAGTGGAGTGGCCTTGTTGTCAGCAAGCGCCAGCGTTTGTAAAAGCGCAATAAGACGCACCACCGTAGTGGTTTTTCCTGTGCCAGGCCCGCCAGTGATGACGCTGAACGCACTGCGCGCTGAAATCGCACAAGCCAGTTTTTGCCAGTCTGATTCAGGGCCTTGATGCGCAGTAAACAATGACGTGAGTGTGGCTTGGAACAGGGCTTGATGCCGAGTAAGCGTTGCTGCTATGGACGCAGTTTTCGCCATCCGCTGCTGAATCATCGACTCGATATTGCGCTCATGTTGCCAGTAGCGCCTGAGATACAAACGCGGCCCTACGAGTACCAGTGGCGTATTGCCAGTGCCGCTTCCCACTATCTCCGCATGGGCGAGACGCTGGATCCACGCGGCATAACCTATCTGCGTCATACATTGCTGCAGAGTCACGCAACCGTATTGGGGGTCATCCACGAGTAGACTGGCATTGACCGGGAAGATACTATCCGGATCGTCAAAACATGCTTCAAGATCAAGGCAGACGTGCCCTCGACCCAACTGATAGCTGACCAATGCGGCCGAGAACAGCAGAGCAGGGTCCGCATCCTGCGCTTCGTTATGGATGAATTTGGCTAGGGCATAGTCCACATCACGAAATCCACCAGCCTCAACCGCTGTGCTCAGCATACTCAGCATCGCGCTGGGTTTCTGCATCACATTGAGGTGATAGCGGAGTTCAGCCTGCAGTTCATTCATCATTTCAGCTTGCTGCATGCTGTTCCTCCTTGCAGAAAAGCGTATCCATTGCATGCATCAGGGCAAGCGGAGGGCGCTCGAAATGCACGCCATGACTACTAGAGGCCACCCCCCTCAGAAATAGGTACACTGCCCCTCCTATGTGCTGGTCATAGTCATAATCTTTGAGACGCGCTTTCAGATGGCGATGCAGCGCGAAAAGGTAGATCACGTATTGCAACTCATAGCGATGCGCGAGTATGGCATCGCCAAGTGCCGATTCGCTGTAGGCCTGTTCATCCACCCCCAGCCAGTTGGATTTATAGTCGGCAACGTAATAGCGCCCTTCATGCTCAAACACCAGATCGATAAATCCTTTCAACATGCCATTGATCTGTCGGGATTCGAGGGCTGCTCTGGGGCGATGCGGCAAGCTGTACTGCATGACCAGGCGATCCAGTTCAGGCAAGTCCACCGAGTTGACTTCGAACCAGAACTCCATTTCCGCCTGATAGACTTGCAAATCACACAGTCGTACGCTGCTTATACCCTTAGTCGAGCAAGGCAATGGGGTAAGCAGAATGGCATGAATCCAGCGTTGCAGCGTATCCCGCCAGCTCAGCCAGTGCAGCACCGGGCTGTGCCGCTCAATGGCTGCTTGCAGTCCAGTGGCATCGCTGGTTGCGGTTGAAAAGCCAACATGGGCAGCCCACTCCAGCAGACTGTGAAGAAAGGTTCCCGCCTCGGCGCCTTTTGGGAAGCGGTGAAAGGCACTGCTTGTCGCAGGGGCCATGCTGGGCGAGGTGGTCGCTTCGCTTGCCATTTCAAGCAAATTATCCAGTTGAGGCGTGTCGTTGACGGGTGACATGGCATCTGGTTTGGATTCTGCGTAGCGCAAACTGGAGTAACTGCTGATCCACCATTGCTCATTAATTCGTCGTTGTACAACACGTGCCCCGGTAACATCGGGGATGGCGTCGTTTGATCTGTACGCCGCCATGCTGCTGGTCTGATCGGTCGCAGGGTCATGCGTGTACACGCCAATATCGGGGGCGTTGCTCGCTAACCGGGTGATTGAATCCGCATAGCTGACGTTGTCGCCGCTTATTTGTGCGCCAACCAGATGATCAAGTGCGTTCGGATGACATTTCGACACATCACCTAACGCAACCCAAGTGAAGTGTTGTGCACGTGTCATCGCCACATAGGTTTTGCGAATGTCTTCACCTAGCCGATCTACTTCGGCACGCGCCTGTATTTCCTCATCCAGTTGCATACTGACCTGCAACTCGCCTGCGTCGTTATGCCATTTCACCAGCCGGTAGGATTTGTTGTCGATTTTTACCGGCTTGCACAAAGACAAGTAGGGCGCAAACACCAATGGAAATTCCAGCCCTTTGGACTTGTGTATGGTGATCACTTTCAACAGGTGCGCATCGCTTTCCAGGCGCAGGCGCTGTTCCTCATTACTGCCGTCAGGCGCTGCGCACTGCTCGGTCAGATACCGTATCAAGGCCCGTTCCCCTTCCAGATGCACGCTGGCTTGCTGCAACAACTCCGCGATGTGAAGCAGGTCGGTGAGGGTGCGCTCGCTGCCATGTTCTGCATCATGGCGTTGTTCCAACAGGTAGGCGCTGCATTCAAAATCGTTCATCAAGCGCCGCAGCATGGGCAACACACCCGATTGCTGCCAAACCGAATGGTAATGCTTGAATTGCAGGATGCGCTCTTCAAGTAACTGCTCATTAGTGTTCAGCGCATCCAGTACCTGATAGCTCAGATGCAGGCTAGGAGAGGCCAGCGCACTGCGTATCAGCCTGGTGTTCTCCGGATGCGCACATGCCTCTAACCATGACAGGATTTCCGCTGCGGCCGGGCTATCAAAAACCGAATCCCGATCTGACAGGTAGACGGATCTGACGCCCAGGCGCTGTAACGCGCTTCGCACCTGACCAGCTTCATGCCTGTCGTTCACCAATACCGTGATGTCGGCAGGCGTTAGCGCGATGAGATCGCCGCTGGATACGCGGAACCCCGCCCTGCCGGCCTGCCCCAGTTGTAGCCAGTGCACAATCTGTGCTGCACACAGTTGCGCGATTTCGATCTGGTAGGCCTCTTTAGAATAGGCTTTCGTGCTTGTCGGGCAGTACAACAGCTGGAGTGCCTTGGGTGGTTGGCCCTCTACCTCAAACGTATCCTTGCGGCCGTGTGCCTGCACAGCCTGGAAGGGAACCGGATTCTGTTCTGGAGTACGAAATAAAAACGTCCCTTTTGACGATGGCAAACTTTCTGCCAGGGAGAACAGTTGATTGCTGGCGCTGACCATGGCCTGCGTGGAGCGGTAATTTGTCCCTAAGGTATACAAATGCGTTCCAACTGCACTGCGCGCGGTCAGATAAGTGTAAATGTCGGCGCCTCTGAAGGCATAGATCGCTTGCTTGGGATCCCCGATGAGCACCAGTGCGCAATCCCGTCGTTGCTGTGCTGTTTGATAAATGCGGTCAAAGATCCGGAACTGCATGGGGTCGGTGTCTTGAAATTCGTCAATCAATGCCACCGGGAACTGACTGCGCACCAGCTTGGCCAGTCGTTCCGCATTGGGGCCATGTAAGGCCTCATCAAGACGTGCGATGAGATCGTCAAATCCCAGTTCCGAGCGACGCCCCTGGATCTGCTGAAACCGCAGGCTTATCCATTTGGCAGCATGACTCAGCAAGCCCGGTGTCGGGTCGGGAAGGGCGTCTTGCGCTGCCTTGAGCGCAGCGAAGGCGGTAAATGCCGGATGGTCAGGTGGCTCGCCTATCCATGCTTCACGTATGCCTTGCGGCGTCAGTCTGTGCCAGGCGCTAGCGTTAAGTTCCAGGTGATCGCTAGTTGAGCTTGCCCACGCTTTCAAACTGTGCAGCCAGGCTGAGTACCAGCGTTCCTGGATCAGATTCGCTTTGCACTGTTTGGATAGTCGAGCCTGCTCAAACAGCGACTGGAGTTCATCAGGCCACACATCCCAGCCTTGTTTCATGATGGCGAGTTGCGCCTGTTTTTCCTTGTTGAATTGGTGGATATAGGTGCTGAACTCGCCCACCTCCGGCAATTGGTCCACAAAGCCGATCAAGTTGCGGACGATCTTGAGCAGCTCCTGCGGACTTGCCCAGTGTTTGGACGCCATCACGTAGTGCTCTGTCGAGAGTGGGTAGTAAAACTCTCGCCAGTAATCCTGCACGACCTCTTTAAGAAGATCACCTTGATTGGTCACCAGGTTCTGGTTGAACAGGCTGAGGCTGTCAAAGGCATGCTCGCGCAACATGCGGTTGCACCAGGCATGGATGGTCGAAACGGCGGCTTCGTCCATCCACTCGGCGGCAATCTCCAGCGCATGCGCACACGCTGGCCATTCGGGCGCCGCGTATTCATTGCGGATCTGATTCAGAACCGGGTCGGGATCACCGGTTACCTGATCGCGAAAATGACGTGCAGCTTCCGACAGGCGTGCCCGAATACGATCACGCAACTCTTTGGTTGCTGCTTCCGTGAATGTGACCACCAGGATTTGAGGCGGCGTGAGCGCACCACCAGAAAACGCATACTGGTCACGATGTCCCAGAATGAGCCGGAGATAAAGCAGTGCAATCGTGTAGGTTTTGCCTGTACCGGCGCTAGCCTCGATCAGATGGCTGCCGGTGAGCGGCAGGGTGAGCGGGTCAAGAATGGGGGTCATGGTCAGCTCGGCTTGTTATTGGTGGTGGCGATCACACTGGCGGATTGCAGTAGAGGTTGCAGAAGCTCATCGCATAGCAGAGAAAAATCACCCTTCGACCATAATGCTTCAAAGTCCGGGTAGGCAAGTTTCAGGTAGGGCGATAGCCCCACTTCGCCCGGACTATCGAAGCCCGGCTCATAGATCTTTCTGCCTCTGATCGCCGCGTCGATTTGGCTTGGGTCCGGCTGATCCCGTATGACCTGCCCACCGGATTCCAGCCACTTGAAGCCAGTTTTGATCGCGAGCGGCAGTGGCTTGGCGGACCCCTTTTGCCAGGCATCTAGCAGGGTATGAAAGTACTGGCGCGCTGTTGCAACATCGAGCGCGGCAAGCTGGATAGTCACGTCCTGACCTACGATCATCGTGGTGATGGGCGTTCCATCCAAATGCCCGGCAAGGTGCAACAGCCAGTCGCGAACCAGTGCATGACAACGCGCTTGCTTTCGGGCTTGATCAGCGAGTTTGCTGGCGGAGATGCTGATGCGGCAACGCGCATCTGCATGATGGTAGAGCGAGGACACGCGGTCCTCAACACGCACTGACATGTGCTCTAGCAGGAACACTTGATCAATCACGACATCCTCAGTTTTGGTGGGCCAGGCCTGCAATTGCTGGTCGTAACGCTCGAACAAGGCATCCACCAGTGCAGTTAATTCCTGCTTGATCAAGCTTGAAGCGGTGCCAAATGGAAGATCGCCGCTGCGTTCCAGACGTTGCAATGAGCTTGCCATAGCGTCGGCTTCATTTGCCTGCATCGCCCGTGCATCAAGGCGCGTTGCAATCAAGGTGTTGAGAAAGCCCCAGCGTGTCAGCGCATCTAAGGTGAACGGTTCGTGATCTTCGTCCGGGTCGTCCTGCCGATTTAAGTAAACGCCTAAACGCTGCTCGTAAAAATATTGACTGGGGTTGCTCAGAAAGCGTGCCAAGGCATGCAGTGAGATCGCTGCTTCCGGTCGCAGGGGAGTCAGTGGCGGCCCGGATTCAGTGGAATTCAATGGGTGCAGCCATTCTTTCGCGTAGCTGAACAAGGGCCCGGAGCCGGAGAAGTAAGCAAGGCTGAACGGGTGCAGCGGATGAGCGGTGGTCAGTGCCTGGCTGACCTTCATCTTCGCATCGTCCAGACGGCGCCAGCCGTTATCAAGATGATCGCGCAACTGACTGACCAGAACCGATGGCGGAATCTCGCTATTGTCGTTCACATTGAAGCCCACCCAGCTGATGTACAGCCTATCCCGCGCTGAAAGCAATGCCTCCAGAAACATATAGCGGTCGTCTTCGCGGCGTGATCGATCGCCTACGCGCGGATCAGTCGCCATCAAATCAAAATCCAGTGGTGGACGGCTGCGTGGGTAGTCGCCATCGTTCATGCCGAGGATACAGACCATTCTGAACGGCACAGCGCGCATGGGCATCAAGGTGGCAAACGTCAACCTGCCCGCCATGAAGCGTTGTGACAGCGAGGGTTGATCCAGTTGTGCCAGCCAGTGTGTCTTGACCACTGCCAGCGACAGCGTTTCCTGCATGCCCGCGGTCTTGCAGCTTTGCGTTAACCGGTTCAAGCTGGTTTGCAGTTCCAGAAGGTGGGCGGTGTCCGTGCTTGAACTGCTCTGGAAAAAGTCGTGAATCAAGCGCTGCCCACGTTCCTGCCAGGCTTCTGCGGTGGTGGGTTGTGCCAGCTCGACTAGCCAGTGTTCCAGCGTTTCGATCAGCATGAACAAGGGGCCGACCAGGGCAGCGTCCAGACCGGCCACTTCACCCTGAGGTTCGATGTCGTGCCAGGACCGGTCCTCGCGGTCGGTTGGGTCCGCCCCCACGGCATAGCCCAGCAGCATCCGTTTGAGCCCATGGGACCAGCTGTTCTGTGCCAATTCGCCATTGAAAAAGTACTGCCTGTGTTTGCTGTTCAGGCCCCAGCGTATACGGGATTGATCTATCCAGCGTTCCAGGATAGCCAGGCCGTCCTCGGTGATACCGAAACGGGTCCGCACGGCAGGGACATCAAGCAGATCAAGCACATCGGCCGCGGTGAGCCGGCTTTCCTGCAGATTCAGCAGGTAATTGAGCGCGCGGAACACCGGGGCGAGCTGCCCGTTGCCAAGATCGCTGATGGAAAACGGGATATAGCGATCGTCGCTGATATCAAGTTGTCCGAACACGGCTTGAATATGTGGAGCGTAGCGTTGAATATCCGGCACCATCACAATCATGTCGCGCGGCCTGAGTGTCTCATCGTGGTTGAGCGCATCCAGTAGTTGGTCATGCAGGATTTCCACTTCCCGTTGTGGACTGTGCGCGATATGAAAGCGGATGGATGTGTCCGCGCTCGCGTCCAGCGCTGCCCAGTGCTCGCGCGTTTCCGTGATGTTACGGAGCTGACGGATATCTTCTTGCAGCTGGTTGAGCAGGCAGGACGTGCCATGCGACTCGAACAGGTCGATCTTGTGACCCGATTGCAGGAACAGGTCGCGGTACTGTTGCGGCTGATCGAGTTCATCCAGCAAGGCAACGTAGTCACGCCCCAGCTTCCCCCAGGCCGCCAGCAGCGGATGGCTGGCAATGTGCATCGAATCGGCCGCTTGCAACGGGGCCACGGTGTGTTTCCGCGCATGGCGGCCCGCATGCTGACGTGAATAATCCCTAGCCGAGATCACATCGGCCCAGTAATGCTCGCATGGGTTCTGCACGCACAGGAAGATTTGCGCATGGCGTGACAAGGCCACCAGAATCTCCAAGGTTTGTTTGGGCAGCGAGGACAAGCCAAACACCGTGATACGGCGTGGCAGTTTGGCTGGACGCGAGCTGAGGCTGGACAGAGCCTCTGTGCAGCGTACATGTAGCGCAGCACGGCTGGTGGTCTGGAGCTCGCCCATGTCAGCCAGCAATTGCCGCCACAAGATGGCTTGCCAGCGTTGCTCTGCCTGCAAGGGCGTTTCCATCAATTGGGTATTCAGTAGCACGTCACGGCCTGTTGCCCAGGCATGCATCCAGTCGGCACGGTATACCTGATATTGATCGAACAGATCTGCGATCTTTTCAGCAAGCTGATAACGTTTGATCAACTCGTCGTCGTGAGCGAGAAACCTCGCCAGTGGGGCGAATTCTGGCAAGTGCGTCAATGTCGGGATCAGGCGCATCAGACGCCACACCATCAGGCGTTTATCAAATGCGGATTCTTCCGGGACAGCGGCTTCCCCCAGTACAGCGCGGTAGATCTGCCAGACAAAACTGGACGGCAGCTTGGCATCGATCGCAGCGGCAACCCCTATGCCGCCAAGCCCGTCCGTACTTGCGGAGCTGGCCAATGAGAGTTTTAACCACTGTGCGATGCCATTGCTCTGCACCAGAATGATTTCATTCTCCAGAGGTGCTAGCGGGTACTGCTGGTACCAGCTGATCAGCAGTTGGCGCAGTGATTCAGGCTTGTTTCCATGGACCACCATGAAGCCAGGTTCAATAGGGAGTGATGACAAAATATCTCCTGCAAGGGGTGTGGGCTTGCTACCAGCCACTTTTATTTTGAGCTCGGTCGTCGTGACGACGGTTAAAATGCAATCCTTTGGATGCGACCAAGCGTGCCTCTTCTGCCTGACTTACGCTGACATTCATGGCAAGCCTCAATCCCAATACGGCGGACAGGCTGTGTTTATGCAACGCTGGAGTGACGCGTTTCCATGCACCAATATTCAACATCATGTTCGCTTGAGTCATTCAAAACAGCAGTATGCCCAAGTACAGGCTCATTAAGCGAGCCTCGCAGTTCCCTATAAAAGAAGTTCCCTGTAAAAATAGGATCGTCTGTTCTCCCGAGTGGCTGTTGCGCGGTTACTGATAAAGCCTGGCCAGCAGGGCGACTTCGTTTTTGATCGTTTCCCGTAACGAGGCTGGTGCAATCACTTCCACCTGGGCACCATGTCTGAGGATGTCCAGCACAAGCTCACGGCTATCGTTAAAGGGGACACGCAGTTCATAGCGGCCATCTTCCAGCACCTTTGATTGCTGCTTGGCATGCCAGCGTTCAGCCGAAACCCAGCGTGCACGTTCCTTTGAAAAAATCAGCGTGGCCCATTGAATGGCACGGCCAGTGAAAATGCCGTAGCCAGTGCCTAGCACTTCATTGAGTTGTGCATCGCTGACATCGGCAGACGCGGTTTCCAGTATTTCGGCATTGCGTATGGCATCGAGCGAGAAGTTACGGATGTCGTTGCGCAAGTGACACCATGCGTCCAGATACCAGTTGTTGCGGTAGTACACCAGCCGCTGCGGGGAGACTTCGCGTTCAGTCAGGTCGTCCTTGCCGCGCGCATGATAGCGAATGAACAAGCGCTTTCTGCGCAACAAGGCAGACCCGATGGATTGAAAATGGTCCAGATGGAATTCTCTGAACCCCACGTTTTCAAACTTGATCCTGCGCTGCACCTCCTCGACGGCATTGTTGCCTGTGCCCAGAATCCCGGTCAGCCTCGCCAACAAGGGTTTGATGTGCGGCCCCAGCAGACCGCCACTATCGAGGTGACTCAGCAGATGCTGCATGGTGAGCAGCGCATGTATTTCTTCCGCCTTGAACCATAAGCCAGGCAGCTCGTATTGCTGGCCTACCAGCTTCTGGGAGCGATCAAACTGGTAACCTCCCAGTTCGCGGTTAAATACGATGGGCGCATTCAGGCGGTCCTTCATGAAGGCCAGGTCGCGCTTCAACGTGGCGCGGGAGACTTCAAGGCGTGTCATCAGTTCATTAAAACTGATGACCTTGTGGGAGTTAAGTAGGTCGTCGATCTGATAAATGCGCTCGTTCATGCGTATAGCTCCAGGGTCATGCAGCGAGCCTCCACAATGACATAATCGGCAGCAAGCAACAATTGCAAGTGACTGGGTCAGTGCGCTTGCATTTTACGGTGAGCCATTCCGGCTCATCTGCTCAGACAGGATTTGATATGAAGTTGATCGATACACTTTTTGATGGCGCACTGGATATCGTTGGCGATGTGCATGGCGAGTATCAGGCTTTGATGAATCTGCTGGAACACTTGGGTTATTCGCTGGAGGGCGATCACCATGACGGTAGACGGTTGGTGTTTCTTGGTGACCTCTGCGATCGCGGGCCGGATAGTGTTTCCGTGATGCGCCTGGTGCGCAAACTGGTCGATAGTGGAAAGGCGCAATGCCTGCTGGGCAACCACGAGTTGAATCTGCTTAACCAGGCACCTAAAGTTGGCTCAGGATGGTGGTTTGAAACACGTTACCACTCCGACACGCTGATCTATGGTGAATGCGTGCGTGCAAGCGCCCAGGATAAAGCCGAGATACTTGAGTTTTTGTCCGCATTGCCACTGGCACTGGAGCGCAGCGATCTGCGTCTGGTTCATGCGGCCTGGGAAGACAGTAGCATTTTGCAGCTTAGGCAGATGGCGGCAATGCCGGTGCTGGAGGCCTACCACTGGTTTGATCAACAGACGGTGCTGCAGGCTAGCCAGGAGGACCTGCTGGCAGGCAAGCAGATGGAGTTGGCTAACATCCAGATGGAGAACGTGGCGCTCGTCCCGCAAGGAATCAAGGCCTTGCCTCGCTACCAAGTATTAAAACAAAACGGTAACCCGGTTCGGGTGCTCACTTCCGGGGTCGAGCGCGAAGCTGAGCAAGCGCATTTCACCAATGGCGCCTGGCGTTTTACGCATCGGGTAGCCTGGTGGGAGACCTATCAACATCCAGTACCTGTTTTGTTCGGCCATTACTGGCGGTCATTTCAGGGCAGTGCCCATGCCGTGGTCATGCCGGGTGCCATCCAAGCCTTGCCATTTGCATGGATGGGGAAGGGGGCCACGTTCTGTCTCGATTATTCTGTCGGCGCACGCTACAAAGAAAGGAAGCGCCGCTTGGCAGTGCCCGCACAAAGTGCCTGCAGGCTGGGCGCGATGCGCTGGCCCGAGCAGGCACTGATGTTTGATTGCGGCACGACATTACAAAGCCAAAAATAGCGGCTTGTATATCACCCCTGGTTTTCGGGGTTCCATTCTTCCCAGATCTTGGTGGCGATCTCCTCGTACTGGACATCCGTAATCTCAAGATCTTTCCCGAACCAATACTGAAAAACATCGACCACGCCGGCCTGCAGCGCCTCAATTGAGTGGATGTCTGGCTTGAGCTTCATGATGTCCCTGGCTTCCGGGTCATATTCATCAGTATTCGTGACACAGTTGATGTTCATGGGGTCACATTCAAAAAGAATGCGGCTTATGTTGTCGACGGACATAGGGGGTTCCTCAGTTAATCGGTTGAAAAAGTTTGAAATCAATGAACGGCGTTGATGCAGCAAGTTGTGCTGATGCAAGCCTGACAAGGCTAAGCACATCAACTTCTAGGCCGACATCCTTGCCAGGCTGGCAAAAGATGTCATCGCGCACTGTGTAGCCTTTCCTGCAGCCAGCTTAAAAGTCTGGGCGCTGGTTGGTAATTAGCTTCACCGTAAACGCGTTTTGCGTTTGCTAACCGGCTGACAAAATAAGCAAGGGCACCAACCCACCCAAGCTTGAGCAACATGTCCAGGTTTGAGATTCGGCCATCGTCGTCTGTCCTGAAAATAAACAAGATGACAAAGAATGCCGAGACCAGAAAAGCGTAGCGATAAAACATCGTTAACAACGCCTCTGCTGGCGTAGCGGCGTGATGAAAACAAGTCAGTATTTCCTGACCCAGTTGATGTGCAAAAGCCAGACACAAGATGGGCAGCAGCATCCACTGATAGAAAATGGTATCGGCGTGATCGTCATAAGGCGCAAATGCGAAAATGGCTCTAATCGATATCCACAAGACCAGCGTGCTCATCGCCGTTAGCAAATCCAGTTTGTCACTGAAGATGACCTTTTCATTTTTTAATCCTGCACGCAGATGGCGAACATAGCCGTAAGCAAACACAAACCAGGCCAGGATGACCACAACACGTTCAAACGCTTCTACCAGACCGTCCATGGACACTCCTCAGTTTTGAAAGTGAGAAGCTTGAGGCCTGTGGGGCTCACAGAGAGAGCCTGTAATGGACTTGTGTCCTATTTTCTTGTTTGCATGCTTTTATCCTTGCGGGCTCATTCTATGAGCTAGCAAGGTAATTATGCTGTGACTCAGACCACTTACTTGGGCTTGAAACGCGATGTACTCCTTTGATGATCGGCTGGACGCAGACATGAGGATGGATCTTACCTTGACCATTGATGAGCTTCCCAATACCCATACAAACGAGGACCCCGATGGCTTGCTGTTATATGGTCGTACCAAACCACACTGGCTATTGGCAGGGCATGAGCTACCTTTACAGAACCGAATCGATGGCCTTGAAGACGCATGCGAGCAGGAAAGCCCGGCATTAGAACCCCCCAGCCTGCAACAGCCGACAGATCAAGGCCACCAGCCAGACAGCAAAAGCAAACCTATGCACTCAATATTCAAATTCATCGACCAGCAGTTCAGCGGCTTTGTCGGGATGGGGGCTTTTAAGGAGCTCATCTACCGGCAGGCGGCGTTATTCAGTATTCAGCAAAAGCGTTCCAAGGTTGGGCTGAATGGATTGCTTTCCCCCAATCGGCATATCGTGTTTGCCGGTAACCCCGGCACCGGGAAAACAACCGTTGCCCGCGTATTGGCCAGTGTTTATCACAAGCTGGGTATCTGTCGGGAGAACAAGTTGGTCGAGACCGACCGAAGTGGCCTGGTGGCGATGTACCTGGGGCAAACGGCAATCAAAACCAGAGAAGTGGTTGAATCAGCACTGGGTGGAGTTTTGTTTATCGACGAGGCCTATTCCTTAACCGAACAAGATTCTGATGATTACGGAACGGAAGCGATCGATACCCTGGTGAAAATGATGGAAGACCATCGCGATGACCTGGTTGTGATCGTGGCGGGCTACGGCGAAGAAATGGACCGGTTTGTCCGTTCCAATCCCGGCCTTAAATCACGCTTCAGCAAACGTATGCATTTCCCCAACTACACGGCCAGAGAGCTTTGCGAGATGCTACTTAAACTGATGAAGCAGCATCATTACGAGATTGAATCCCAGGATCAAATCGAGCGGCTACTGGAGCAGCGGTTTGCGCAAGAAATCAAGAATCAGGGCGATCAGTTTGGTAACGGTCGGTTTGTTCGCAACATGTTTGAAAGCATCGTTGAAAGCCAGTCGTTCAGGCTCATGAAGCAAGCAGACTTTACGCAGCAGGAACTCAGCGTTTTGCAGCCGCAGGATTTTTGTTAGCAACATGGTTGTGGAGAGATTGAGCGAACATCCAATCAAAACTGAGACATAAAATAATTGAACGCCAAATACTTTGTAAATTTACAGTATTTAAAAAGGTAAATACCCCAATTGGGGGAGGTGCAAACTCATAATGATTACTAGACACTGATGTGCAAGTTAAATCCCGCCCAGCCCTGCCTTCGGGCTGTGGCTGAATGCGGGATGGGAACTTGGACCGACGTTCTTATCAAAAGCGCCTGTAAAAAAAACGCTTAAAAACATACAAATTAATTTTAGTGGGGTTGGTGGCAGGGTATGGATATTGTTTCAATAGGGTTGGCAATCATTGCGGGATTCGCTTTCGGCTATCTTGTTTCGCAGGACAAACCCAACAAATTGGCACGTGCTTTGACGGCGGCGATAAAGTCTTTACGGGCTTGCGGAGCGTAGCTTTTGAGGTTGTTTTTGTTCATTGTTGTTCCTAACTTTAAACTGCTTTAAATTTATTCTGGTATCAACATAAGCAAATGCTCGGTGACATATTCGCCTGCGGTTTTGGGGTCATAACTCAGCGCTGTGCGTAATAGCGGGTTCATGTCGGTTAAAAAGCCTTTGTCGGCCAATTTGTGTTGCATGGCCTCGATAAAGTCTGCACGCCCTGTTTGCGATTGCTCTTGCCGCATGTAATGTTGAAACGCGTCAATAATCTTAGTTGGGCTTACTGGCACGGGTGATTGTGTGAGCGCCCAATAGAGGTCAAATAAGTCGCGCCCACGGGTGCGCTGGAATAATGCACGCATTTTGGTGCCTAGCATTTCGTGAATATCAAAGCCTCGCACTGTGGTTTGTTGTGTTTGGTTGCGCAGTTGCAGTGCAAAGGGTAGTTGTGCGATGGGTTGGTATGGGGTGCGCTCAGTGGCGTTAACCTCTAGCACAATTTCAAGCGGTTTGCCGCCAGGGTCGGCAATGGATGAAATGTGGTAGATTTTGCGCAAGACTTTGGATGGCTTGACGGCGTTTCTGATGGCTAGCTTGATGTCTTGCCATGCAGAAAATGTGGGCTTGCCTAGCGTGGTTGCCAGCACACGGCGAATGGCTTTGCTGATGTGGTCGTCTGGGCGATCGCCCACAATCACGAGGTCAATATCTTCACTGTAACGTGAGGCTGGGGCAAGGTGTACTTTGTGTAACAGCGTGCCACCGCGCATGGCGATTTGTTCTTGTAGAAACGCATCATTGAACAATAGGATCATGGTTTGGCAGAGCAACAGGTCTTGCTCCACTTGGCGCAGATTAGGCCAAGGCACGGCTTGCTGGTGTTCGAGAATGTCGCGTTTGGTGAGTTGCAGCATTAGATCACCCGCATGGCGTTGATGATGACGTTAAACGTGGTTTCAACTGGCATATCGCGCTCTGCTGTGATGCCCAGTGCCAATGGCACATTTTTTTTGGTTTTGGGTAACCAATCGGCCACGGCTTTTGCTAGTTTGTCTGCCCCCGCATGCTTAAAAATAAAACCCAAGCGCTGTGCTGAGGCAAGCTCGTTTTCAGCCGCTAGTGTTTTGCGCAACTCACCGACGCGCATTAATGGCAACATGGGTTGGATGGTTTCTGCTGCGCGCTCTATGCCACCAAGGCTACCCGCGTATCTGACTAAATCCAGTGCGGTGGTTTCTGGCGTGCTAACCTTGAGCGGTGCGGCGGCATTGGGGACTTGTTGTGTGAGTGATTTGGCAATGTGAGACTTTGTGAAAAAGCTTAGCCGAACCCTGGAAAAACGAATGTTGCGTATGGGTGCATCTGTTATCACTTGTGTTTCTTGAACGGCTTGCGGGCTTGCGCCATGCATCGCGGCCGCAGACTGTAGCGCGACATAATAAGGGCGGCCTAGCCAGGTAAAGTAATCATCCAGCCATAAATCCACAGGTGGCGCGCCCATCATGCGATGTTCAGGCGTAACGATTAAAAAATATGACTGGCGCGGCGTGACTCTGACCACAAGCTCACCAAGGCGTAATAATTGGTTTTTGGCGGCAATTTCGGATAAGCCCGTGGCTTTGGTCAGCGCATCCATAGAAAACGAGACGATGCCTATCCCCAATTGTTTTTCTATAAATTGTTTTGCTGAGCCTTGCATACTATTCCTGATGCTGTCACATTTATTTTCAAACGTTTTAATATTGTAGCGATAAACGCTACGTTAAGAAAATGATTGGAATTATTTAGTACGTGCTTTTTTACCACTTTGCACAATGGTCAATAGCTGTTTTTAGCTTAGCGTTGGTGAAAACAGTATTCCGGGGGCTTATCGTTTCGAGATCCAAACGATACCAGGTGGTGGTAAGTTCTCGGTATCTGGAAATGGATCTAAAGAGTCAGCAAAGATTGCATTTGATTACTTTAAAGCAAATGCGAACAGGGTGAGTGGATCGATAAAAGTCTCAGAAGCGGATTTTCATTTGCAGATTGTAGACCTTCAAAACCAAGGTTCGCCAGATGCAACGATTCTGTCCACGTTTATCGCACTTTGTTCAGTTGCTTTGGCTAAGCCTTTGCAGAGCCAGATGGTGGTCACTGGAGACATGAGCCTTGGTGGAACGATCACTCAAACTAGAAGCCTTGCTGAGACTTTGCAAATAGCTTTTGATGCTGGGGCAAAAAGAATTCTTCTGCCTATGTCAAGTGCGGTGGATATACCTACCGTACCAAGTGAGTTGTTTGCGAAATTTCAAATTAGTTTTTATTCTGATCCAGTAGACGCTGCTTACAAGGCTATTGGCGTCGACTAATCGTGATGTCTTGAATGGTGTGGGATTTTATATTTTTGAGGGCAGAGACACATCAAGGTGCAAGACCCAAATAAAAAACGCCGCAATGCGGCGTTTTTTTTATTTGGCGGAGAGCGAGGGATTCGAACCCTCGATACAGATTTAAGCCCGTATGCTTCCTTAGCAGGGAAGTGCCTTCGACCACTCGGCCAGCTCTCCGTTTACTACGCTGATTGCGACTTGTTGCTTGCACAACGCTGAACAGCAGAAGCATGTTCAGGGGGCGTACGATACGCGAATACGCCCGAAAAATCAAACGATAATCAGGCCTTATCCAGCCCGAATGCCTTGTGCAGCACGCGTACTGCCAGTTCCATGTATTTCTCGTCGATGACCACGGCGATCTTGATCTCGCTGGTGGAGATCATCTGGATATTGATGCCTTCTTCCGCCAGGGTCTTGAACATCAGGCTGGCCACACCCACGTGCGAGCGCATGCCTACGCCAACGATGGACACCTTGGCGATCTTCTCGTCACCGGCGATCTCGCGCGCGCCTATGTCCTTCTGTTTGTCACGCAGCAAGCCCAGTGCCTTGTTGAGCTCGTTCTTGTGCACGGTGAAGGTGAAATCGGTGGTGCCATCCGCGCCGGTGTTCTGGATGATGATGTCCACATCGATGTTGGCATCGGCGATCGGCCCCAGGATCTGATAGGCGATGCCCGGACGGTCAGGCACGCCGAGCACGGTGACTTTGGCTTCGTCGCGGTTGAAGGCGATGCCGGAGATGATGGGTTGTTCCATGTTGTCTTCTTCCTCAAATGTAATCAGCGTGCCGTCGCCTTCTTCCTCGAAGCTGGACAGCACGCGCAGCTTGACCTGGTATTTGCCAGCGAACTCGACCGAGCGGATCTGCAGCACCTTGGAGCCCTGGCTGGCCAGTTCCAGCATCTCTTCAAAGGTGATGGATTTCAGGCGACGCGCTTCCGGCACCACGCGCGGGTCGGTGGTGTAAACGCCATCCACATCGGTGTAGATCTGGCATTCGTCGGCCTTGAGTGCTGCGGCCAGCGCCACGCCTGTGGTGTCCGAACCCCCTCGGCCCAGCGTGGTGATGTTGCCGTGCTCATCCACGCCCTGGAAACCGGCTACCACGACCACATTGCCGGCATCGAGGTCGGCGCGGATACGCTCGTCGTCGATCTTGAGGATACGTGCCTTGGTGAACGCGCTATCGGTGACGATGCGCACCTGCGCGCCGGTATAGCTCCTGGCTTTGACGCCCAGGTCCATCAGTGCCATGGCGGTGAGGCCGATGGTGACTTGCTCGCCGGTGGAGACCATCACGTCCAGTTCGCGTGGGTCCGGGTCCGGCATGATCTCTTTGGCCAGGGCGATCAGGCGGTTGGTTTCGCCGGACATGGCCGAGACCACCACCACCACCTGATGGCCGAGTGCCTTGTAGCGTGCCACCCGGCTGGCCAGGTTCTTGATGCGTTCTGGGTTGGCGACCGAGGTGCCGCCGTATTTCTGTACGATGAGGGCCATAGTGTTGGTTACTTACAATAGATGCTGCTTGATGAGTGGTGATGCGTCGCTTGTGATGGAATCGCGGTTAATAAATAGCGCTTATGCAAGTTGTTGTTGTACCCAGGCAGCGACACCTGCCAGCGCTTGCGGCAGTTTGCTGGCGTCCGTGCCACCGGCCATGGCCATGTCGGGACGGCCACCGCCCTTGCCGCCGACTTGCGTGGCGACAAAGTTGACCAGGTCGCCCGCTTTCAGCTTGCCGGTCAGGTCTTTGCTCACCGCGGCGACCAGACTGACCTTGTCGGCTTCGGTGACCGCCAGCAGCAAGGCGCAGGAGCCCAGCTTGTCCTTGAGCTTGTCTGCCACTTCGCGCAGGCCCTTGGCGTCCACGCCGTCCAGCTTGGCGGCCAGCAGTTTGATGCCTGCCACCTCTACCGCCTGACTGACCAGATCATCGCCCTGGCTGGCAGCCAGTTTGGATTTGAGGCGTTCCAGTTCTTTCTCGGCAGTGCGCAGTGATTCCAGCAGCGCGCTAACGCGCTCGGCGGCTTCTGCTTTGGGTGCTTTTACGGCATCGGCGATGCGCTCCAGTTGCTGTTCCGTGCTGGCGATCAGGGCCAGTGCGGTGTCACCCGTGGTGGCTTCCACACGGCGCACCCCGGCGGCAACGCCGGATTCTGCATACAGCTTGAACAAGCCGATATCGCCAGTACGTGCCACGTGCGTGCCGCCGCACAGTTCGCGCGAGCTACCGATATCCAGCACGCGCACTTCGTCGCCGTACTTCTCGCCGAACAGCATCATGGCGCCAGTTTTTTGTGCGGATTCGATGTCCATCACCCGCGCTTGTGTGGCGGCGTTAGCGAGGATCTCGGCGTTGACGCGCTGTTCCACCTCATGGATCTGCGCGTCCGTCATGGGGGCGTTGTGTACAAAGTCGAAGCGGGTCTTTTCGCTGTCCACCAGCGAGCCTTTTTGCTGCACATGCTCACCCAGCACTTCGCGCAAGGCCTTGTGCATCAGGTGGGTGGCGGAGTGGTTGCGCATGGTGCGGCTGCGTGCGATGAGGTCCACGCGTGCCTGCACACGGTCGCCCACTTTCAGCGTGCCGGTTTTGAGCACGCCATGGTGGCCGAACACGCTGGCCTGGATCTTTTGCGTGTCTTCCACAGCAAAGATGCCGTCTGCGGCCTTGAGCTCGCCACGGTCACCGACCTGACCACCGGATTCGGCGTAGAACGGCGTGTTGTCCAGCACCACCACACCCAGCTCGCCTTCGCTCAGGCTGTGTACGGCAGCGCCATCCTTGTACAGCGCCAGCACGGTGCCAGTGGCATCCAGCGTGTCGTAGCCGTGGAAGGTGGTAGCTTGGCCATCGTATTCCAGGTTTGCGGCCATCTTGAATTTGCCAGCAGCGCGGGCTTGTTCTTTCTGACGTGCCATGGCGGCGTCGAAGCCTGCAGTATCAACAGTGACGCCACGTTCGCGGCAGATGTCGGCGGTCAGGTCGAGTGGAAAACCATAAGTGTCGTGCAGCTTGAAAGCGGTGTCGCCGTTGAAGGTCGCATTGCCGGACTTGGCCATCCCGGCCAGTTCGGTTTCCAGTATGGCCATGCCGTTCTCTATGGTCTCAAAGAAGCGTTCTTCTTCCTGACGCAGGATATCGGTCACGCGTTGCTGGCCCTGGGTCAGTTCTGGGTAGGCTTCGCCCATCTCGGCCACCAGGTCAGGCACCATCTTGTGGAAGAAGGCCGCGCGGGCCCCCAGCTTGTAACCATGGCGGATGGCACGGCGGATGATGCGGCGCAGCACATAGCCACGGCCTTCATTGCCGGGGATGACGCCATCGGCGATCAGGAAGCTACAGGCACGGATATGGTCGGCCAGCACTTTCAGTGAGTTCCCCAGGTACATCTTTGTCGCGTCTGCTTTGTCGCCGTCCTCGCCAGCGCCTTGCCTACCTTCATGGTATGTCGCGTTGCTGGCTCCTTGGCTTCGCGCATCCATCGCCAAATCTGTGCCGGGTAACAGATCTTCTCGCTTTGTGACTCTGGCTGCAGCGGCGATCAGGGTCTGGAACAGGTCGATCTCGTAATTGGCGTGCACGCCCTGCAGCACGGCGGCGATACGCTCCAGCCCCATGCCGGTATCCACCGAGGGCTTGGGCAGCTTGTGCATGACACCCGCTTCGTCGCGGTTGAACTGCATGAACACATTGTTCCAGATTTCGATAAAACGGTCGCCGTCTTCATCCGGACTGCCTGGCGGGCCGCCCGGGATGTGCGCGCCGTGGTCATAGAAGATCTCGGTACAGGGGCCACAGGGGCCGGTGTCGCCCATCATCCAGAAATTGTCAGAAGCGTAACGCGCGCCTTTGTTGTCGCCGATGCGGATGATGCGCTCGGCAGGCACGCCGATCTCCTTGTGCCAGATGTCGTAGGCTTCGTCGTCTTCGGCGTAGACGGTGACGGTGAGTTTGTCCTTGGGCAGCTTGAACACCTCGGTCAGCAGTTCCCAGGCGTAGCGGATGGCGTCCTGCTTGAAGTAGTCACCAAAGCTGAAATTGCCCAGCATCTCGAAAAAGGTGTGGTGACGTGCAGTGTAGCCCACGTTTTCCAGATCGTTATGCTTGCCACCGGCGCGTACGCACTTCTGGCTGCTGGCGGCGCGGGTGTAAGCGCGCTTGTCAAAGCCCAGGAACACGTCCTTGAACTGGTTCATGCCGGCATTGGTGAACAGCAGTGTGGGGTCGCCTGCGGGCACCAGCGAGCTGGATGCCACCACCTGATGGCCTTTGGAGGCGAAGAAATCCAGGAAGGCCTGGCGGATCTGTTTACTGCTGGGCTTGCTTTGCATACTTAAACCTTGGCTTGCATCCAATGTCATTGGTGTTGATCCGGGTTTACTCATCGTCCCGGACCGCGTCTTTGTTCTGTTCCAGCGCCAGCTGTTTGAGGGCCTGCCGGATCACCTCCACCCCAAAACCACGGCTTTGCAGAAAGCGCGCCTGTTTGGCCCACTCTTCGCGGCTGGCTGGCGCGGCTGCATACTTTTTGCGGCAGATGGCACAGGCATACGCCAGCTCATCCTGCTTCAAAGAGGCCACCGCCTCGTTGATCAGCGTATCGGCCACACCATGTTCACGCAGTTCCTGCGCCACACGCTGGCTGCCATAACGTGATTTGCGCGCATGCACCAATTGCTCGGTGTAGCGCGCATCTGACAACCAGCCGCGCTGCTCGAAATCTTTCAGCAATGCAGGCAGGTCGTCCTGTTCTGTGACAAAGGCGCTGAGCTTCTGTTGCAGCTCACGCGCCGAATGTTCACGTCGTGCCAGATAGCCCAGCGCACGTTCGCGCAGGCTACGCGGCGGTTTACTCGTCGACTTCCTCATCCGGGCCTACGGTCTTGACCAGGCGATCCAGATGCGCGACCGAATTGGCGCGGATCTTGGCGTCGATCTCGTCGGCCATCTCCGGATGTTCGCGCAGATATTCGCGCGCATTGTCCTTGCCCTGGCCGATCTTCTCGCCCTTGTAGCTGTACCAGGCACCGGCTTTTTCGATCAGCTTGAGGTTGGCACCCATTTCGATGATCTCGCCTTCACGCGAGATGCCTTCGCCGTACAGGATGTCGAATTCGGCTTGTTTGAACGGTGGCGCGACCTTGTTCTTGACGATCTTCACGCGCGTCTCGGAGCCGATCACTTCGTCGCCCTTCTTGATGGCGCCGGTGCGACGGATGTCCAGACGTACCGAAGCGTAGAACTTCAGTGCGTTACCGCCGGTGGTGGTCTCGGGGTTGCCGAACATCACGCCGATCTTCATGCGGATCTGGTTGATGAAGATGACCATGGTGTTGGTGCGTTTGATGTTGCCGGTCAGCTTGCGCAGCGCTTGCGACATCAGGCGAGCCTGCAGGCCCATGTGTGAATCGCCCATCTCGCCTTCGATCTCGGCCTTGGGGGTCAGCGCGGCGACGGAGTCAACGACGACGATATCCACCGAGCCGGAGCGCACCAGCATGTCGGCGATCTCCAGTGCCTGTTCGCCGGTGTCCGGTTGCGAGATCAGCAGTTCGGAAACATCGACACCCAGCTTTTGTGCATATTGCGGGTCCAGTGCATGTTCCGCATCGATGAACGCCGCCACGCCGCCCAGCTTTTGCATCTGTGCGATCACGGACAGGGTCAGCGTGGTTTTGCCGGACGATTCCGGACCGTAGATCTCGATGATACGACCACGTGGCAGGCCGCCTATGCCCAGTGCGATGTCCAGGCCCAGCGAGCCGGTGGAAACCGGCTGGATGTCATCGGCGATGTCGGTGTCGCCCATGCGCATGATGGAGCCTTTGCCGAACTGTTTTTCGATCTGCGAAAGTGCCGCCGCCAGTGCCTTGCTCTTGTTATCGTCCATGTATCTTTCCCTGTCTGATTGATGCTTGCGGGTGGCGAAATAAACCGCCAATTATTTCATAAATCAAGCGCTAAGGACAGGCGCAACAAGCCTGCCAATGCTGTTTTTGCCGACTGCAGGCGCACCGCAGCACGATCGCCTGCGAACTGCATGGTCTGGCTTTCCAGATGCCCATCACGGCTAGCCCAGGCAAAGCAGACCATGCCCACCGGCTTATGTTCGCTGCCGCCGCCCGGCCCGGCGATGCCGGTGATGGCCGCGCTGATCTGTGCCGTGCTGTTCACGAGCGCGCCGCTGGCCATCTCCAGCGCGGTCTCGGCGCTGACAGCGCCATGCTGCACCAGTGTCGCGGTGTTGACGCCCAGCATCTGCTGCTTGGCGAGGTTGCTGTAGGTGACAAAGCCGCGGTCGAACCAAGCGGAGCTGCCAGCGATGTCGGTGATGGCCGCCGCGACCAGGCCGCCAGTGCAGGATTCGGCCAGCGCAAGCTGCCAGCCGCGACGCTGCAAGGCCAGCCCCAGCGCGGTGCTCAAGTCTAGAAGTTCAGCGTCAGCCATTGCAAACCCATCAGGCTCAGGATGCTGTAAACCGCTGCCAGCATGTCGTCGAACATCACGCCGAAACCGCCCTTGAGGCGTGCATCACACTGGCGGATAGGGAAGGGCTTCCACACGTCGAACAAACGGAACAGCGTGAAGGCGATCAGCCACCACCAGGCCTGATGTGGCGTGAATTCCAGCACCAGCAGGAAGGCCACGATCTCGTCCCACACCATGCCGCCGTGGTCCGCTACGCCCAGTGCCTGGCCGGTGCGGGCGCAGGCCCACACGCCGAGCACGAAGGCCAGTGCGATCAGCACGTAGTGTTGCCACTCCGGCAACTGCATGAGCAGCAGGAACAGCGGGATGGCGACCAGCGTGCCTACCGTGCCCGGTGCAAGCCGTGACAGGCCGCTACCGAAGCCCAATGCGATGAAATGAGCCGGGTGCCGCAGCAGAAATCGCAGGTCAGGCGGTACGCTGTTGGCTGGCATGTTGTTATGTTCCATGAGGCGGGTCGTCCCTAAGCCGGGCTGGCCTGGTTGAAATGGTCGTAGCCATGCTGGCTGAGCTGCATGATGATTTGATCGAGGTCGCGCACCATCAGGCCAGGCGTCGCCGTGACCTGGCCTATGCAGCTGACCGGCAAGCCAAGCAGGCCTGCCAGCTTGGCGATCTCGCCGTGATTACGTGTGGGTGCGGTGAAACACAGCTCATAGTCATCACCGCCGGCCAGCACCATCTGCTGCACGGCAGGGTCTGTCATGCGCTGATGCATCAGGCGTGAGATGGGCAGGCGTCCCAGATGGATCTCGGCACCTGTGCCTGAGGCTTTCAAGATATGCCCCAGGTCCGCCAGCAGACCGTCAGAGATATCGATGGCGCTATGCGCCATCATGTTGATGAGCAGCCCCAGTTCCACGCGCGGGGTAGGCTGATGCAGCGCACTGATGCAGCTTTCCAGCTCCTCTGCGCTCAGCGCATAGCGCTGTTGCAGTGCGGCCAGCGCCAGTGCGGCGTTGCCCAGCGTGCCGGACACCCAGATATCGTCACCGACCTTGGCACCGCTGCGCTTCAAGGCCTTGCCCGGGGCGACTTCGCCCATGATCTGCACGCTGATGGCTAGCGGGCCGCGCGTGGTGTCGCCGCCGATCAGGTCTACCTGATAGCGGTTCGCGCAGGCAAACAGGCCTGCACTGAATGCGCTCAGCCAGGCCTGGTCGGCTGCGGGCAATGCGATGGCCAGAGTGGCCCATTTGGGCAGTGCGCCCATGGCAGCCATGTCGGACAGGTTCACCGCCAGACTCTTCCAGCCCAGCAGGCGCGGGTCGGCGTCAGGGAAGAAGTGCGTGCCAGCGACCAGCATGTCCGCCGAAACCGCCAGCTGCATGCCCGGTGTGATGTCGAGCAGGGCGGCATCATCACCTATCCCCAGTGTGGTGTGGCGGGTGGCACGCCTGAAATGGCGGGTGATCAGGTCGAATTCGGGGGAGGTGGTCATGGTCTGGGGGATCTGGCTTTCAGCTGGCGGGCTTGACGGCGGATTTGGGGCGGAAGGCGTTGACGATGTGTTCGCGGGTTTCGATATACGGCGCACCTATCAGATCCAGACAGTAAGGTACGGCGGCGAAGATGCCATGCACCAGCGTGTTGCCGGCCTCATCCTTGAGGCCTTCCAGCGTCTGCGCGATGGCCTTGGGTTGTCCTGGCAGGTTGATGATGAGGCTTTGCTTGCGGATCACCGCCACCTGGCGCGACAGGATGGCCGTGGGCACGAAATTCAGGCTGATCTGCCGCATCTGCTCGCCAAAGCCCGGCATCTCCTTGTCGGCGACGGCCAGTGTAGCTTCCGGCGTCACATCGCGCAGTGCCGGGCCGGTGCCGCCGGTGGTGAGCACCAGGTCGCAGCCTTCATGATCGACCAGGTCGCGCAAGGTGGCTTCGATTTCCGGCTGTTCGTCCGGGATGACGCGTGCGACGGATTGCCAGGGCGTCAGCAGGGCCTGGTCCAGCCAGTTGCGCAGGCTGGGGATGCCCAGATCTTCATAGACACCGCTGGAGGCACGGTCGCTGATGGAAACGATGCCGATGCGAATGAATTGTTTGCTCATATTGGAGGTCTACGCTGTGAGTCTGTTGCTCGATTGAGTACTGTTGCGGCGAAATGCAGCAACTGAAGCCTTCAACCATTTATCATACCATCGTGTCGGTATCAGGCCGACCACCCCAGGAGAGGATATTCATGCGCCGTTTAGTGTGTTCGTTGATGTTGGTAGGACTTAGCTTGCAAGCCTGGGCGGCGGATAATCCGTATACCAAGCATTATGTCGACCGTTCACAGGCAGGCTTGCCGCTGCAGCCCGATCCAGCCGGGCCCAAGCTGTTCCGTGGCACCCAGAAGGATGTCGATGCCCAGAAGATGCTGGTCAAAGGCTATGACCTGATCGGGGAGGCGGCCTTCAATGCCACTGAAACCAGTCCGGAGCTGGCACTGGAGCAGGCCAAAAAGATCAAGGCAGATCTGGTACTGGTGTACGGCAGTGTGCTGACCAAGACACCGACCAGTGTGCAGCTCGATCAGTTGCGTGCGCAAAGCAAGGCAGGCGAAGCGCTTGATCTGAAGGAGGATACGCCCATCTATCAGTACGGGGCTTCCTACTGGGTCAAGCTGGCACCGCCGCTGATCGGCATCCATGTCAATGCCAAAGCCAGTCAGGATCAGGGCTTGAGCGTGATCGCCGTGGTGGAGGGCTCGCCTGCAGAGCAGGCAGGTATGCGTCAAGGCGATGTGGTCACTGCCATCGGGGATTCGGCCATCGTCAAGGTGGAAGCCTTGAGTGAGGCCGCCAAACGCTATGCAGGCCAGGCAGTGCCGGTGTACTGGTTGCGTGAAGGCCAGGTCATGCAATCCACCCTCAAGGTCAATACGCGCCCATAAGGGCTGTCCATGTCACGCTGGACTACCTGAACCGGAAAATGGCCGCTTGACGGCCATTTTTTTGCCTCAGATTTGCGCCTGACTTGCGTTAGACTGTAGTCAAGTTCATTACGCATCGCTGCCATTCACCCTCTTATGATGATCGAATCCATCCTCAGTCAATATCAACAACAAGGCGGGGATCCGGCCGGTTTGCTGGCCGAACTGGTCGCCGAGATCCGTCCGCCCCGACTCTCCCAGACCGACCACGCGGTGCATGCATTGCAGGCGCTGTGTCATGTGCTGAATGCCGATGCTGAAAAAGCCGCCTTGCTGCGCACGGCCATCCTGCAGTTGCTGGGTGAGCGTAAGCCACTGTCGCTGCTGGTCGATTCCGGTGTGCAGCCCAGCAGTGGCTTCTTTACCGAGCTGGCGCGCCGCATGGGCGACAAGATCCTGCCCGCCGCTATCGACCCGGGCTATCTCAAGGATCTGTTCAGCCTGATCTTCACGCGCCGTGACGACGACGTGTGGGTCAGCGCAGTGACGGATGGCGTGTGGTTGCAGTTGCTGGAGGCGCTGGATTTTGCCCAGGCGCCCGCTATTGCGGTGCAGTCCTGCAATGAAAGCCTGGTGGAAGCCGCACAGGTGTTGTCCTACCGTATCGCGGCGGCAGGCTTGGAACCCGAGCTGATCCGCAACCATCCAGAGCTGGAGAACCACCGTTCGCCCTTCGTCATGCAGAATCAGGAATTGCTGGCCAGCTTTGCAAGCACCACACAGGATGTGGAGCAGTTCCGTCATATCGAAGTCATGCTGGACCAGTGTCGCAGCGTCATCGCCCGTATCCGCCGTAACAGCTCGCAGACCGGCACCAGCATCCGGCTGACCTTTTTGCTGCAGCGTTTGACCCAGCAGCTGGTGCGCCTGCAGGCGCTGCTGGGGTTGATCGCGGGGAAAGGCGATGCCGGACAGCCGGCACGCTATGTGCAACTGTTCAAACTGCTGGTGCATGGTGAGTGCCACAAGAATGCCATCCGCCTGCACTGGCGCGAGAACATGGAGCTGCTGGCGCTGCGCGTGACCGAGAATGCCAGCCGCACCGGTGAGCACTACATCACTGAGACGCGCAGTGAATACTTTTCGCTGATGCGCTCTGCCATGGGGGCGGGCCTGATCGTGGGGGTGATGGCCATGATCAAGCTCATCACGGCTGGCCAGCATCATGCTCCATTGACCGAGGCGATCCTGTTCAGCCTGAACTACGGGCTGGGATTCGTGCTGATCCACATGCTGCATTTCACTGTGGCGACCAAACAGCCGGCCATGACGGCGGCGGCGATCGCAGCCAGCATCGATAACAGTGAAAGCCGTTCGCGTAACATGGACAAGCTGGTGAATATCATCGCGCAGACCATGCGTAGTCAGATCGCCGCCATCTTTGGCAATGTGGTGATCGCCATCCCCACGGCGATCGCGATCGGTGCGCTGGTGTATCTGGTCACCGGCGAGCATTTCGTTTCCACCGAGAAGGCGGGCCGACTACTGGCCGATATCGACCCTGTGCACAGTGGGGCACTGATCTATGCGGGCGTGGCTGGCGTTTGTCTGTTCTTGTCCGGCTTGATCGCGGGTTACCACGATAACCTGGCCATCTACGACAAGATCCCGCAGCGCCTGCGTGCCCTCAACTGGTTGCGGAGCTTGCTGGGCCGTCCGCGTCTGGACAGGCTGGCCAGCTATGTGGAGAACAATCTGGGTGCGCTGGCCGGTAACTTCTATTTCGGCTGCCTGCTGGGTGGCATGGCCGGCATCGGTGTGTTGCTGGGCTTGCCGATCGACATCCGCCACATCACGTTCTCGTCGGCGTTCTTTGGCTTCTCGTTAGTGGGCACTGACTTTGTGCTGCCACTGCAAGTGCTGTGGCTGTCCATGCTGGGCATCCTGCTGATCGGTGCGGTGAACCTGACGGTGAGCTTTACGCTTGCACTTTATGTGGCGATGAAATCACGCAAGGTGAGTTTTTCGCACTGGCGCTTGTTGCTGCGTACGCTGGCTATCCGGCTGTGGCAGAACCCGCGCCAGTTCCTGTTGCCACCCAAGCGCATGCGCACGCCAGCCGCAGACGAAGTTGCGGGCGTGACAGCAGCAGACGGCAAAGTGCAACAGAGCACGCAAGGGAGCGCGCATGCGCGCGCGCCAGATGCAGGTGAACGCGCGCCGGAGAAGAAGACGGTGATACGGTTGAATCATTAGCGCCTCAGCCCTCACAAAACACATCAGCGATCGCATATCGCGGACACCAAACGAAAATGACGCCTTTACTGGCGTCATTTTGTTTTCTACAGACTGGCTGATTAGTGGCTGGTCGCTTACTGACTGGTCTGCTGGCTAGTCCGGGCCTGGGGCTGAACTGGTTTCGGCCTCAGAAGTGCCAGCCTGATGCGTTTCCACCACTTCACGGATCACACGGAACAGTTCACGGCTACTTTTGGGGGGCTTATTCGCACTGAGTTCGCGCTGGCTGTTGCGTATCAGCGTGCGTATCTGCTGACTGTCCACCTGTGGGTAGCGGGCGATGAATTCAGACAAAGCGTCAGGCTCGCTCAGTAGTTGCTGGCGCAACCGCTCCAGTTGGTGGAAGTGCGCATTCTCGGCGGTGTGCTTGCCCTGCCAGCGTTGCAACTGATCCACGATAGGGGCCACGTCGATCTCGCGCATCAGGCTGCCTATGTACTGACGCTGGCGTCGGATGGCGCCATTGGCGGTGATTTTTTTGGCATCGGTGACCGCTTGCAGCAGCTTTTCCGGCAACTCCAGCTTGGTCAGCTGGTCTTTGGAAAGGGTGATCAGGGTTTCGCCGATGTGTTGCAGCTCATCCATGGCTGCTTTGCGTTTGGTTTTGCTCAAGGGCGCGTTGTCGGCGTCATCCTCACCCATGGTTGTCTCACTGGCTTTCATAGTGGGATATGATAACAGCTTTTTTCTGAGAGCCTTTTCGTGAGCGAGCCGCAATTTAGTTATTCCCTGGAACAATTGCAGCAAATGAGCACCGAGGTGCTGGCGATGACCCGGGCGGCGGGCGCCAGTGCCGCCGAGGCGGAAGTGAGCCTGGGCACCGGTCAGAACGTATCGGTACGCATGGGCGCGACCGAGACCATAGAATACAACCGTGACAAGGGCGTCTCGATCACCGTCTATTTCGGCCAGAAGCGTGGCCATGCCAGCAGCTCGGATCTTTCCTCACAGGCCCTGCAGGACACCGTGAACGCGGCCTGCAACATCGCACGCTATACCGCCAGCGATGATTATTGTGGTCTGGCCGACCCTGCTCTGATGGCGAGTGACATCCCGTCATTGGATCTGCATCACCCCTGGACCTTGACGGTGGATGAGGCGCTGGAACTGGCGCAGCGCACCGAAGCGGCCGCACTGGCGGTGGATACGCGCATCAATAATTCCGAGGGTGCTACGGTCTCCACCTACGAAGGCATGTTCGTGTATGCCAACACGCATGGTTTCTGTGCGGGCTACCCCAGCTCGCGTCATAGCCTCAGTTGTTCAGTGATCGCCGAGCATGAAGACAGCATGCAGCGCGACTATTGGTACAGCACGGCACGCTGCGCGCAGGATCTGCAAGCCGCCTATCATGTGGGGCGCGTAGCCGGTGAACGTACGGTGCGCAGGCTCAACCCGCGTCGCGTGAAAACAGCGCAGGTGCCGGTGTTGTTCGAGGCGCCATTGGCGTCCGGGTTGATCTCCAGCCTGATCTCGGCGGTATCAGGGGGCAATCTGTATCGTCAGTCCTCCTTCCTGCTGGATAGCCTGGGCAAGACCGTGGCATCGCCGCTGCTCACCATCACGGAACAGCCGCATCTGCCACGCGGTCTGGCCAGCGCGCCCTTCGATAATGAAGGCGTTGCAACGACAGCGCGTACTTTGCTGGATGGCGGTGTGCTGCAAGGCTACGTATTGTCGAGTTATTCTGCTCGCAAGCTGGGCATGCAGACCACCGGCAACGCAGGCGGGAATCACAATCTGATCGTGTCACATGGTGATCTGGATATGACGGGCCTGCTCGCTGCCATGGGCACTGGCTTGCTGGTGACAGAGTTGCTTGGACATGGCCTGAACATGGTCACCGGCGACTATTCGCGTGGCGCTGCCGGTTTCTGGGTAGAGAACGGGGTGATCGCTTACCCGGTCGAGGAGATCACCATCGCCGGTAATATGCGCGACATGTTGTTGCAGATCGTCGCGATCGGTAATGATGTATTGACGCAAGGCTCCAAGCAGGTGGGCTCCATCCTCATCGAGCGCATGACGGTGGCGGGGGATTGAGGTCGCGGCAGTCGGGTCGCGGCAATCGGGTCGCGCCGCGCAGATTGCTCGCCATGCCATGGCCTGAATGCGCTGGACCTGAATGATAGAGATGAAAAAGCCCCATGCATGGGGCTTTTTCGTTTGCTGCTGGCTGCTACCGGGCTGGGCCTGGTGCTGCTTGATATAGCTGTTTGGCTTAGTTGCTGCTTGCTGTGGCAACCGTCATTTCTGTTGCGGTTGTCTCTTGTTTACTCGTCTCTTGGCTGGTCTTTTGATTGCTGGTCGTTTGTTCAGCCGTGGTTTCGGCTTTGGGCTCTTCAACGATCACAGCCTGTTCTTCGGCTGGTACCCTTGCTGTTGCTGCATGTTCAGTGGCTTCTACAGCGCTAGGGCTGGTCTCGTTGGCTGCTGCAGAGGAGGGTGCTTCTGAGCTCGCGGCTGGTGAACTGGAAGCTGGTGAACTGGCTGCTGGAGCAGGCTCTTTTGCTTTTTCAGCTGGCAGATCTTCGCCATATTCGTCATCGTCATCACGCGCTCCGGCAACGCCATCGTTGATCTGATTCTGACGGCGCTGCAGATAAGCATCACGCATGAACGCATAAGGGTCCAGCGCAGCATCATCCAGCAAATCGCTGGCAGGCAGATATTGGGCGCGCAGGTCGATGAATTTAACGACACGTGCCTGGTTACGTGTTGCGACATGGTCCACGTAGCCGATCGGGTCAAACAGGGCGGTGTCGACCGCGAAACCTGCCGTGTCACGCAGTGTGCTTGGGCCTATGAATGGCAGCACGATGTAAGCGCCGCTGCCTACGCCCCAGTGGCCCAGCGTCTGGCCGAAATCTTCACTGTGCTTGGGGATGCCGTCCATGGAAGCGACATCGATCAGCCCCAGCACGCCTACCGTGCTATTGATCACCACTCGACCCAGGTCATCCATGGCGCGATCGAACTTGAATTGCAGCAGGTTGTTGACTGCCGTCACGACAGTCCCTAGGTTGCTAAAGAAGTTGTTGACGCCGGTGCGAATCGGGCTGGGCAAGACCGCCTTGTAGGCGCCAGCGATCGGCTTGATCACCGCCTTGTCAGCGGTGTCATTGAATTTGTATACGCCGCGATTGAATCCTTCCAGCGGATCCTTGTTGGCTTGACTGGCGCAACCACTCAATACGAGCGCCATGACCAGGGTGGCGACTAAACCGGAAGCATTGATGCGCATACGTGATATCCATCTGGTAAAAAATTGAGCCAACTATAAATTGCGCTATCAATACACTTTACGCGCTATTCATCGAAAATACTTTAACCGAGCCATTTGGGCTTGTCTACTTTTATCCATGCGACACCCCAATGCGGGGGATATGCGCCCTGGATAGAGGCTTGCTAGACGCCTTGCGACCCTGCTTCTACTTTGAATACTGGGGCGAGATCGCCGCCAGCCTTCAGGCGCTGATCACCAGAATGCAGGTCGCGGCATACGTTACTTGTTGTCCGGCACGGATCTTGGCGGTTTTGCGCAGTTCCACTGCGCCATCCACCTTGACCAGGCCTTGAGCGACCAGCGCTTTGCCGCTGCCACCACTATCAGCGCAGCCGGTCAGCTTGAGCAGGTTGCATAATTCGATGTAATCGGATTGCAGTTGGAACTGGATGGGTGTGTTCATGATGGCATACTCAAGTGTCGCTCAGCGAGGTTTTCAGCTTTGGCTGCAACTGTGGGACAATACGTTGTGCTTTACCCATCACTATCATCGCCACTGTTGAACAAAACGACCAGGTTAAACGCCAAGCTGAAGAAAAAGAAAAGCCGCATCGGCGAACCGGCTGCGGCTATCTGTTACAACAATTTATCACCAATTACTTGGTGCCCAGAAGAGGACTCGAACCTCCACATCTTTCGATACTAGTACCTGAAACTAGCGCGTCTACCAATTCCGCCATCTGGGCGATGGGTCAATCAAAGAACGCGCATTCTATAGGAAAGACACACTTTGTCAACGAGAAAAAAACAACGCAACGCAGATCCACACGCACAGCGTGAAGCAGAGAACTACGCCAACCCACTACCCAGCCGCGAGTTCATTATGGAAACCATGGCAGAACAAGGCGTTCCTGTCATGGTCGAGGTGCTGTACGAGTTATTGCACATCGCGGAAGAGGAGCGCGAGATCTTTCATCGCCGCCTCAACGCCATGGAGCGTGAAGGCCAGATCATCCGTAATCGCAAGGGCGCTTTGTGCATCGCAGAGAAGATCCACCTGATCGCCGGCCGGGTGCATGGCCATGCTGAGGGCTTTGGTTTTCTGATCCCGGACCAGGGCGGCGATGACATCTTTTTATCACCACGCGAGATGTCGCAGGTGCTGCACGGCGACCGTGTCATGGTGCGTCCAGCCGGGCTGGACCGTCGTGGCCGTCCGGAAGGGCGCATCGTCGAGGTGCTGGAACGCAATACCAACAAGCTGGTGGGCCGGGTGATCCGTGCGCATGGCGTGACCATCGTGGCGGCAGAAGACAAGCGCGTGAATCAGGACATCCTGATCCCGTATCATCTGGACATGAACGCCAAGGACGGTCAGGTGGTGATGGTGGAGTTGACCGATCAGCCTTCGTCCTCTGCCAAACCCATGGGCAAGGTCGTCGAGATCCTGGGTAACTATGCCGATTCCGGCATGGAGATCGAGATCGCGCTGCGCAAGCATCAGCTGCCCTATGAGTTCAGCCATGCAGCCGTGCAGCAGGCTGAAAACTACCCCAAGCTGGTGCAGGCCAAAGACTGGAAAGGCCGTATCGACCTGCGCGAGCTGCCGCTGGTCACCATAGACGGCGAAACCGCGCGTGACTTTGACGATGCGGTCTACGCCGAGCCACAAGGCAAGGGTTGGCGTCTGGTGGTGGCGATCGCGGATGTGAGCTTCTATGTGAAGCCGGGCGATGCGCTGGACAAGGATGCTTATGAACGCGGCAACTCGGTGTATTTCCCGCGCCGTGTGATCCCGATGTTGCCAGAGGCACTATCCAACGGCCTGTGTTCGCTGAACCCGGATGTAGAGCGCTTGTGCATGGTGTGCGATATGCAGATCGACGCGCTGGGTGCGGTCAAGCGTTACCAGTTCTACCCATCGGTGATGCGCTCCAAAGCGCGTATGACCTACACCCAGGTGTTCGACATCATCAGCCACCCGGACGGTGAGCTGGCTAAACAATATGCCTGGCTGGTGCCGCATGTGGGGCATCTGTACCGCCTGTACCAGATCATGCTCAAGGCGCGCGAGCAGCGTGGTGCCATCGAGTTTGAAAGCGGCGAGACCATGATGGTGTTCGATGACAACGGCAAGATCGCGCGTATCGACCCGGTCAAGCGTAACGAAGCGCATCGTTTGATCGAAGAGTGCATGCTGGCCGCCAACGTGTGTGCATCGGACTATCTCAAAACCAACGAGCACCCGGTGCTGTACCGTATCCACGAAGGCCCCACGCCTGAAAAGCTGGAAGCACTGCGCACTTTCATGGGTGAGTTCGGCTTTGGTGTAGGCGGTGGGGATACCCCGCATGCCAAGGATTATGGCAAGTTGCTGGCGCGCATCAAGGGCCGTCCAGACGAGCAGTTGTTGCAAACCGTGTTGCTGCGTTCCATGCAGCAGGCGGTGTACAGCCCGGACAATATCGGTCACTTCGGCCTGGCTTACGAGTCCTACACCCACTTCACCTCGCCGATCCGCCGTTACCCGGATCTGCTGGTGCATAGAGCCATCAAGGCAGTGCTGGAAGGTGCGCAGTACCGTGCCGGTAACTGGCATGAGCTGGGCAAACACTGTTCCATGACCGAACGTCGTGCCGATGATGCCACGCGGGATGTGCAGGCCTGGCTCAAGTGCTATTACATGCAGGACAAGATAGGCGAAGTGTTCGACGGCACCGTGGCGGGTGTGACCAGTTTTGGTTTGTTCATCGCGCTGGACGGGGTGTATGTCGAAGGCCTGCTGCATGTCACCGAACTGGGCAACGATTACTTCAATTACGACAAGGCGCGCCATGAGATGGCGGGTGAGCGTACCGGAGTGCGTTACCGTCTCGGCGACCGTCTGCGCGTGAAAGTCAGCCGGGTTGATCTGGAAACCAGTAAAATAGACTTCGTTCTGGTCGATAAAGCCACGGCGGTTGAACCATCTGGCGCTGAATCGCCGTCACCAGCCCAGCGTACCCTGTCCGTGAAGTCAGCGTCAGTGAAGTCAGCGCATGAGGCGACGGCCCGGGCTGATCGCGCTGGAGCAGCCAAGCCGCCTGCTGGCCGCGCGCCAGCCCCACGCAGAAGTCGCGGGCCAGGAAAATCCGTGGTCAAGCCAGGCAGCAAGCAAGCCGCTGGTCAGCCCCGGGTTGCCAGTAAACCTAAAAAATCCAGCACTGCCAAGGTCAAGAAAAGCAAATGAGTGAATCCCGTATCCTGTTCGGCTTCCATGCCGTTTTAAGCCGTCTCAGGCAACACGCCGCCAGCATCCAGGAGATCCTGATCGATCGGGATCGCGTCGATGCCCGCATGAAAGACCTGCTCAACATGGCCGAGAGTGCCGGTGTGCGTCTGATGCAGGTGGAACGTAGCCGCCTCGACGGCATGGCCGGTCCCAATGGCCGCCATCAGGGCGTGATCGCCCGCGTGGTGGATACCCCCATCCCCTATATGGACATCCATGACATCCTGGAATCCGGTCTCGATGAGCCGCCGTTCTTCCTGGTGCTGGATGGCGTGGAAGATCCGCACAACCTGGGCGCCTGCCTGCGCGTGGCCGATGCCATGGGCGTGCATGCCGTGATCGCCCCCAAGGATAGAGCAGTGGGTCTGAATGCCACCGTGCGCAAAGTGGCCTGTGGCGCTGCCGAGACCGTGCCCTTCATTGCGGTGACCAATCTGGCGCGTACCTTGCGCGAGCTGCAAGAGGCGGGCGTGTTCGTGATCGGCACGGCCGCCGATGCGCCGTCCGACCTGTTCAGCACCAAGCTGACGGGTCCGCTGGCGCTGGTGCTAGGGGCGGAAGGCACTGGCTTGCGCCGGCTGACCGCCGAGAATTGTGATGCGCTGGTGGGCATTCCCATGTTCGGCTCGGTCGAGAGTCTGAATGTCTCGGTGGCCAGTGGTATTTGTCTCTACGAGGCACGTCGCCAGCGTAATCTGGGCTGATCCCGCAGCGTCTGACGCTGTATTGAGGTTTATTTCGGGCCGCTTAAATGTTATTTTATCGGTCTTTTCAATGTGTTAACTTTTGGAGTCATCATGGCTGTAGAACGTACCCTTTCCATCATCAAACCTGACGCAGTTGCCAAGAACGTGATTGGCCAGATTTATACCCGCTTCGAGTCCAACGGCCTGAAGATCGTGGCTGCAAAAATGGCCCAACTGAGCCAGGCTGAAGCAGAAGGCTTCTACGCCGTGCACAAAGAGCGTCCTTTCTTCAAGGCGCTGGTTGAGTTCATGATCTCCGGCCCGGTGATGATCCAGGCGCTGGAAGGCGAGAACGCAGTGCTGAAGAACCGTGAACTGATGGGCGCGACCAATCCCAAGGATGCAGCACCAGGCACCATCCGTGCTGACTTCGCAGAAAGCATCGACGCCAATGCGGTACACGGTTCCGATTCTGCTGAAAACGCAGCCATCGAAATCGCTTACTTCTTCGGCAAGTAATACAAGGCTGTCGCGTTTTGATCAATCTGCTCGATTTCAGTCAGCCGCAGCTCGCCGCCTTCTTTCAGGAGCGCGGTGAGAAGCCGTTTCGCGCCAAGCAACTGATGCGCTGGATGCATCATTTTGGCGTGCAGGATTTCGAGCAGATGACGGATATCGCCAAGGCCCTGCGCCAGAAGCTGGCACTGGAGGCGGACATCACCCCGCCCGAGGTGCAGTTGGAGCAGGTGTCTGATGACGGCACCCGCAAATGGCTGATCGCCACGGGTACCGGCAATGCGGTCGAGACCGTGTTTATCCCGGAATCGGACCGTGGCACGCTGTGCGTGTCCTCGCAAGTAGGCTGTGCCCTGGAGTGTACCTTCTGCTCCACTGGCCGCCAGGGATTCAACCGTAATCTGCGTGTCTCCGAGATCATCGGCCAGTTGTGGGTGGCCAATGCCTCGCTGCGTCAGGACTATGGTTACGACATGCTGCCGCCTGGCGAACGCATCATCAGCAATGTGGTGATGATGGGCATGGGCGAGCCGCTCGCCAATTACGACAACGTGGTCACCGCCATGCAGATCATGCTGGACGACTCGGCGTATGGCTTGAGTCGCCGCCGTGTGACCTTGTCCACCAGCGGCATGGTGCCCGCCATGGACAGGCTCAAGGAAGACTGTCCGGTGGCGCTGGCTGTTTCGCTGCATGCGCCTAACGATGCGCTGCGCGATGTGATCGTGCCCATCAACAAGAAATACCCGCTCAAGGCACTGATGGCGGCCTGCCAGCGTTATCTGGTCAAAGCGCCACGCGATTTTGTGACCTTTGAATATGTGATGCTGGACGGTGTCAATGACAGTGCCGAGCATGCGCGCGAACTGATCGCGCTGGTGCGCGATGTGCCCTGCAAATTCAACCTGATTCCATTCAACCCCTTCCCGGATAGCGGCTACAATACGTCCAGACCGGACAATATTCGCCGCTTCCGCGATCTGCTGATGCAAGCTGGCCATATCGTCACCACGCGCAAGACGCGCGGCGATGACATCGATGCCGCCTGTGGCCAGTTGGCGGGCATGGTGCAGGACAAGACCAAGCGCACGGCATTGCGCGCTGCGCAGTCCATGGATGCGTTGCCTGCCGGGACGATACCGATCGCGCAGCTTGACTGATCTCAAGTAAGGTTCGGCTCGATATACTCGATATACAAGGCTAGATACAGAGTGTGCAGGCCGATTGTCCCGGCCTGTAAAACAGCCAGGAACAGACAGAACTCTTAAAGCACCCAGGATTAAGATGCAGACAGACCAATCCGTGATTCCCCCAGAAGGCGCTGTGTCCGGCGCATCCAGCACCCCGCGACTTGGCGAGACCTTGATTGCAGCGCGTGAGGCCATGCAGCTCAAGGTTGAAGACGTGTCGGCCCGCTTGCGACTGAGCGTGCAGCAGGTGCGTGCTCTGGAATCTGAGGAGTTCTCGGCCTTGCCTGACCCCATGATCACGCGTGGTTTCATCCGTAACTATGCACGCTTGTTGCAGATCGATGCCGAGCCGCTGATCGAGATCCACCGTCAACTTGCCCCGGCCGCGACGCTGCGACCCCTGACGCTGCTGTCCGAGAACATCCCCATGCAAAGCCCGCGCCGTCGCTCCTGGCTGGTGTACGCCGTGGTGATCGTGGTGTTGCTGGCTATCGCCGGTGTCTGGCATAGCTTGAACAGGCCGCTGGCTGTGGATTTGACGCCAGAGGCACCCGCTCCAGAGTCCGTGCCATTACCACCCGCTCCTGCATCGGAATTGCCACCTGGTGGCGAGCTATCCGCTGTGGTTCCAGAAGTAACGAATGCCGCCCCCGCAGCGGAGCCATCTAGTGTCGAGGCCGCTCCAGCGACTGAGCCGTCCACCGTGACTGAAGCCACGCCAGCCGAGCCTGCAGTCGTCACCCCGGCACCTGCCACCACCACGTCCACGTCCACCACGGCGACCGGCGCAACTGCCAGAGTCGAATTCAGCTTTTCCGAAAATAGCTGGGTCGGCGTGCGTGATGCCGACGGCAAGGAAATATTCAACAAAAGCAAGGCGGCAGGTAAAACCGATTTTGTGGAAGGCAAGCCACCGTTCAGCATTGTTATCGGTAATGCTTCCGGTACCAGCCTGACGTTCAATGGCAAGCCGGTGGATCTGGCGCCCCATACCAGCTTGAATGTTGCCCGATTGACGCTGGGGGCGCCGTGAGTCAAGTATCCCGTCTCGCGCGCCGCCCTTGTCGGCGCGTCATGATCGGCCATGTGGCAGTGGGGGGCGATGCCTCGGTGGTGGTGCAATCCATGACCAATACCGATACCGCCGATGCCGACGCCACCGTGCGACAGGTGTTCGAGTTGTGGCAGGCGGGCTCGGAAGTAGTGCGCATCACCGTCAACTCGCCCGAGGCTGCTGCTCAGGTCGGCAACATCCGCCGTCAGCTCGATGCACTGGGTTGCAACGTGCCGCTGGTCGGCGATTTTCATTACAACGGCCACAAGCTGCTGAATCAGTACCCAGACTGTGCCCAGGCGCTCGCCAAATACCGCATCAATCCAGGCAATGTAGGCAAGGGCAGCAAGCGCGATGAACAGTTCGCCGCCATGATAGAGACCGCCGTGCGCTACGATAAGCCGGTGCGCATCGGCGTCAACTGGGGCAGTCTGGACCAGGCCAAGATGGCGCGCATGATGGACGAGAACGCGCAGCTGGCGGAGCCGCTATCTGCCGACGCGCTGATGCGTGAAGCGCTGATCCAGTCTGCGCTGGAAAGCGCACAACAGGCCGAGCAGCTGGGCTTGTCGGCTGACAAGATCATCATCTCCTGCAAGGTCAGCGATGTGCAGGACTTGATCAAGGTCTACCGTGAGCTTGGTCAGCGCTGCGATTACGCGCTGCACCTTGGCCTCACCGAGGCCGGCATGGGTTCCAAGGGCATCGTCGCCTCCACAGCGGCGCTGTCGGTACTGCTGCAGGAAGGCATAGGCGACACCATCCGCGTGTCGCTGACGCCGGAACCGAACGAATCGCGCACCAAGGAAGTCATCGTGGCGCAGGAGATCCTGCAGACCATGGGCATACGCTCGTTCACGCCACTGGTGACGGCTTGCCCCGGTTGCGGGCGCACCACCTCCACTTATTTCCAGGAATTGGCGCAACAGATCCAGCGTTATCTGCGTGAGCAGATGCCAGTGTGGCGCAAGCAATATCCAGGCGTGGAGTCCATGAGCGTGGCGGTGATGGGTTGCGTGGTGAATGGGCCGGGCGAATCCAAGCTGGCCAATATCGGCATCAGTTTGCCTGGCACCGGTGAAGTGCCGGTCGCGCCCGTGTTCGTGGACGGTGAAAAGACTGTCACTCTCAAGGGCGACAATATCGCCGCCGAATTCCAGCACATCGTCGAAGACTATGTGCAGCAACACTATGCCGAAGGCGGTAAGTTGCGTGCCTTGTTGCCAGTCGATCTGATGGCGGCAGGCCAGACTTCAGCACCCCCGCGTGTGATCCCGCTCAAGGCGATCTAACTCTTTTTCCAGAATCTATGGCTGAAAACAATAAAAACACGCAGTTCCAGAGCATCAAAGGGTTTTACGACATCCTGCCCGAGCACACCCCGCTCTGGCTCAAGCTGGAAGATACAGCCCGTCAGGTGCTGGGCCAATATGGCTATCGCAATATCCGCATGCCGGCGGTGGAATCCACCGATCTGTTCGTGCGCAGCGTGGGTGAGCATACCGACATCGTCGAAAAAGAGATGTATTCCTGGGTGGACGAGCTGAATGGCGATCGTCTCACGCTGCGCCCGGAAGGCACGGCTGGTTGCGTACGCGCCGTGGTCGAGCACAGCCTCACCTACAATGGCCCGCAGCGTCTGTGGTACATGGGCCCCATGTTCCGTCACGAGAATGTACAAAAAGGCAGGCAGCGCCAGTTCCACCAGATCGGTGCCGAAGCGTTCGGCTATACCGGCCCCGATGTCGAAGCCGAGCAGATCATCATGCTGGCACGCTTGTGGCGTGCGCTGGGCTTGACCGATGTGGAGCTGCAGATCAACACCATAGGCGATGCCAGCGAGCGCGCCGAATACCGCAAGACCCTGATCGCCTATTTTGAGCAGCATGCCGGGTTGCTGGACGAGGATGCCAGGCGGCGCCTGCACAGCAACCCCTTGCGCATCCTGGACAGCAAGAATCCGCGCATGCAGGCCATGATAGAAGCGGCACCCAAACTCATGGATCAACTGGGTGCGGAAACCCGCGTGCATTACGACGGTCTATGCCGCATGTTGCAGGAGGCAGGCGTTGCCTTCGTGCACAATCCACGTCTGGTGCGTGGTCTGGATTATTACAACCGCACCGTGTTCGAGTGGGTGACCACGCGCCTGGGGAGTCAGGGCACCATCGCAGGTGGTGGGCGTTATGACACGCTGGTCGAACGCCTTGGCGGCCAGCCGACACCGGCATGTGGTTTTGCCATGGGCATGGAACGTATTTTTCTGCTGATGCAGGAATATGGCGTGACAGCCTCCGACGCGCCGGATGTGTACCTGATCAACGTGGGTGCGGAAGCCGAGCGGCTGGCATTGAACGTGGCCGAGCAATTGCGTGAAGCTGGCTTGTCAGTGGCCATGCATGCCGGTGGCGGCAGTTTTAAATCGCAAATGAAAAAAGCGGATCGTAGCGGCGCACGTTATGCGGTAATCATCGCTGAAGATGAGGTCAGGGTCGGGCAAGTCAGTCTCAAGCCCTTGCGTGAAGCCGGGCAACAACGTAGCTGTAGTGTTAACGAATGCATAGCGCAATTAAACATAGCGCAATTAAACATGGCGCAATTAAACAAGGAGCAACTCAAGACATGACCCCGCTGCTACAAGTGGATGGATTGACGGTGGTGCCGCGTGCGGCGCCCGGGCGCTGTTTGGTCAGCGATGTTTCCTTCACTTTGCAGCCAGGCAAGACCACCTGCGTGGTGGGCGAATCCGGCAGTGGCAAAAGCCTGACTGCCCTGGCGGTGATGGGCTTGCTCTCCAGGCAATTGCAGCGCACGCGGGGCAGTATCCGTTTTCAGGGTCAGGGACTGACCACGCTGGATGCAGAAGCCATGCGCCGCATCCGTGGCCGCAGCATAGGCATGATCTTTCAGGAGCCGATGACCTCACTGAACCCGGTGTTGACCATAGGCCATCAGATCGGCGAGCCGCTCAGCGTACACCTGGGCCTGCGTGGCCGCGCATTGCAGGCACGCATCGCCGGCCTGCTGCAACAGGTCGGCATTCCGCCTGAACGTGCTAACAGCTACCCGGATGAGTTGTCCGGCGGCCAGCGTCAGCGCGTGATGATCGCCATGAGCATCGCCTGTGAACCGGCCATGTTGATCGCCGACGAACCTACCACAGCCCTTGATGTGACCGTGCAGGCGCAGATCCTGCGGCTGCTGGATGAATTGAAGACCCGCATGAACATGGGCATGCTGTTCATCACCCATGATTTCGGTGTGGTGGCCGATATCGCGGACGATGTGGTGGTCATGTTCCGCGGCGAGGTGGTGGAATACGGCAGCGTGGATCAGGTACTCAACCGGCCGCAGCACCCTTATACCAAAGCCTTGCTGGCCTGCGTGCCGGATGCCGATGGCAAGAAACCCCTGCTACCTATCGATTATGCCTGGCTGGAGCAACAGCCAGCCACCACAGCGGCCAATCTCCAACACAGCATGAGCGAGCCTGCATGATGACCAGCCCCATACTCACGGCACGTAAGCTGGTCAAAACCTACACCCAGCGCAGCGGGAAATTCGGCCTTGGCAGTCACAGCTTCCGTGCCCTTGATGAAGTCAGTATCAGCTTGTCAGCCGGTAGCACACTGGCGGTTGTGGGCGAATCCGGTAGCGGCAAGTCGACGCTGGCACGTTGTCTGTTACAATTGCTGCCCTTGGACAGCGGCGAAGTGCTGTTCGAAGGCCGTAATCTGGCGACATTGTCCTCTGCGGCGCTGCGACAGGAGCGTCGCAATCTGCAGATGGTGTTCCAGGATCCGTTCGCTTCCTTGAATCCACGCATGAAGATCGGCGAGATCGTCGCCGAAGGGCTGTTGATTCACGGCATGGGCAATGCCGATGAGCGCCGCGAGCGTGTGCTGCAGATGTTGAAGCGCGTCGGCCTGCAGGAAGCCGACATGCAGAAATATCCGCACCAGTTCTCGGGTGGGCAACGCCAGCGTATCGGCATCGCCCGCGCGCTGGTGCTGCAACCCAAGGTGGTGGTATGCGACGAGCCGGTGTCGGCACTGGATGTGTCCATACAGGCCCAGATCCTTCTGTTATTGAAGGACCTCCAGCAGGAAATGGCGCTGAGCTATGTGTTCATCAGCCACGATCTGCGCGTGGTTCGGCATATCGCGGATGAAGTGGTGGTGATGCACCAAGGCAAGGTGGTGGAGCAGGGTGCGGTGGAAGCGATTTATGCGGCTCCGCAACAGGCTTACACCCAAAATTTATTGAACTCAATCCCTGGCCGCCGTGCGGTGGCCGCGTAATTCTGGATAACTATGGCCTACGATTTAGAAGAGCAGGAACAGCTGGACGCATTCAAGACCTGGTGGAAAGCGAACGGCAGCAAAGTGATCAGCGCAGTCATCGCAGTCGCGGTGGCCTTCATCGCCTACGAAGGCTGGAACATCTATCAGCGTCAACAAACAGCCAAGGCTTCCGAGCTGTATGCCGCGTTGACCAAGCTGGAGGCCAGCGACACCAAGAACATCCAGGCACAGGCGGCGCAGTTGATCGATGGCTATGCCTCCACGCCATACGCAGGGCGTGCAGCGTTGCTGGCTGCCAAGACCAACTATCTGGCAAAAGACGTGAAGACGGCCAAGTCCCAGTTGCAATGGGCGAGCGAGAATGGCACCGAAGATGCGGTACGTGCCTTGGGCCTGCTGCAGCTGGCTGGCTTGCAACTGGAAGAAAAAGCATACGATGAAGCATTGAAGACGCTGGCTGAAGAGCATGCGGCAGGTTTTGATGGTTTGTTCGCTGACTTGCGCGGTGACGTGCTGGTAGCGCAAGGTAACAAAGAAGAGGCCAAGAAAGCGTATCAGCAGGCGCTGAATGAGCTGGACCCGCAGAACCGTTACCATCGCTTCACTTTGCAGAAGCTGGAAGCACTGGGCAGCTAAGGCAAGCGATGCAAGCCAGTGGCATGTGCTGCTGGTGATGCGGACCTCATGCGCCATCGGTCACCATCGCGGCTTGATCGAAAATGCCGAGTAACTCAAAAGCGTTGCCTCAACATCGCCGAGTGATAGGGGAATCAATTGTTGTTCAACCGTCTGAAATCCAAGCATCTACTGAAGCCATCCACTTGCTTGTTAGCGGGCCTGGTTGTTTTTTCGCTGACGGCCTGCAGTTCACTGTCTGGCCTCAAGGATAATCTGTCTGAAAGCATGTTCGGTCGCAAGCTGGCCGAGCCGCCAGTGCCACTGACCGAGTTCAAACCCAGGATGACTGCCAAGGTGCGCTGGAGTTACAAGCTGGGCGACACCATGGAATACGATTTCTCGCCAGTGGTGACTGGTGACGCCGTGTATGCCGCCAGTGCCGCTGGTGATGTGGTGCGGCTGGAGGCCGCAAGCGGTAAACAAGTATGGCGTGTGAGCGCAGGCGAACCACTAAGCGGCGGCATAGGCATCGCTCCGAATCTGGTGCTGGTCGGTACCGCTGGCGGCTATCTGATGGCCTATGACCAATCGGGCAAGTTATTATGGAAATCCAAGCTTAGCAGTCAGGTGCTCAGTGCGCCACGCGAAGCAGAAGGCATCATTGTGGTACGCACGGGCGACAGCCGCATCTACGGTATCAACGTCGCGGATGGTACGCGCAAATGGGTATACGAGCGCGCCACGCCTACCTTGAGTCTGCGTAGCAGTGCGGGCGTGACCATAGATCAGGGCGCTGTGTTTGCCGGGTTCGCGGGTGGCAAGCTGATCGCATTGCGTCTGGAAGATGGTTCCGTGGTGTGGGAGGTGTCAGTGGCCTTGCCCAAGGGCGCCACCGAGATCGAGCGTATCGCCGACATCACCAGCCTGCCTGTGGTGGAAGCCGGTCTGGTGTATGCCGCTGCCTATCAGGGCAAGATCGCAGGCGTGGACCGTGCGGCGGGCCGTGTGGTGTGGAGTCGTGACATCTCCAGTTATACCGGTATCGATGCCGAAGACAGTCGCGTCTATCTGTCACATGCAACGGGCTCGGTCTATTCGCTGGATTACTTTAGCGGCAAGACCTTCTGGCGCCAGGGCAGTTTGCAGAACCGTCAGCTTAGTGCACCTTTGTTCATGGACAAGGCGATTGCGGTCGGCGATATCGAGGGTTATGTGCATTTCCTCGATTATGAAGATGGTAGTTTCGTGGCCAGAGTACGCGCTGGCGACAAGCCTGTCATGCCGCAAATGTCACGCCTGGGTGATCAGTCCGTGTTGCTGCAAACACGAGGTGGCGGCCTTTACGCTGTCGACCTTCAATAAGCATTCTTTAATAACCTTACTTCATCTATAGGCCGAACTGGCATGTTGCCCACCATCGTACTGGTAGGCCGACCCAATGTCGGCAAGTCTACTTTATTCAATCGCATGACCCGCACCCGCGACGCGCTGGTGGCGGATCTGCCCGGCCTCACGCGTGACCGCCACTATGGTCGCGGCTTGGGCGCAAGCCGGCCTTATCTGGTGGTGGACACCGGCGGTTTCGAACCCACTGCAGAAAGCGGCATCCTCAAGGAAATGGCGCGCCAGACGCTACTTGCCATCGATGAAGCCGATGTAATCATCTTCCTGGTGGATGGCCGTGATGGCATGACGCCACAGGACGGCGTGATCGCTGAGCGTCTGCGCAAGAGCCAGCGCCCGGTGTTGCTGGCGGTCAACAAGACCGAAGGCATGCAGCGCGCCATCGTGTCTGCCGAATTCCATGAGCTGGCGCTGGGTGACCCGCTATCGATCTCGTCTGCGCACGGTGAAGGCGTGCGTGATCTGGTCGAGCTGGCACTGGAATCTGCCCCGCCTGAAGAGGTTGAAGTGGCCGAGGTGCAGGATGACCGGCCACCCAAAGTGGCTATCGTCGGCCGCCCCAATGTGGGTAAATCCACGCTGGTCAATGCCTTGCTGGGCGAAGAGCGCGTGATCGCGTTCGACCAGCCCGGTACCACGCGTGACTCCATCGAGATCGCCCTGGAACGTGGTGGCAAGCATTACACCCTGATCGACACGGCTGGCGTGCGCAAGCGCGGCAAGGTGTTTGAAGCCATCGAGAAATTCTCGGTGGTGAAGACCATGCAGGCGATCGAAGAAGCCAATGTGGCGATCCTGGTGGTGGATGCGCAGGAAGGCATCACCGAGCAGGACGCACACGTCGCGGCGTATATCCTGGATGCCGGCCGTGCGCTGGTGGTGGCCATCAATAAATGGGATGGCCTCAAGGATGACGAGCGCGAATGGATCAAGCGCGAGATCGACCGCAAGCTGCAGTTCCTGGATTTTGCCAAGTTCCACTACATCTCGGCCCTGCGTAACAAGGGTCTGACCGAGCTGTTCCAGTCCGTGGACATGGCCTACAAGGCGGCGATGGCCAAGCTGCCCACTCCGCAGCTGACCCGCGTGCTCATCGATGCGATCGCCCAACATCAGCCTGCCGTCAGTCGCGGCATCCGTCCCAAGCTGCGTTATGCGCATCAGGGCGGTAGTAACCCGCCTATCGTCGTGGTGCATGGCAATCATGTGGACGGCATCAAGGACAGTTATGTACGCTTCCTGGAAGGCGTGTTCCGCAAGGTGTTCAAGCTGACCGGCACGCCTTTGCGTGTGCAGTTCAAGCAGGGTGAAAATCCGTTTGCGGAAGATCCGGATGCCCGCAAGCGCGGGGAAGGTATCGTGAGCATGCGCAGACGCAAGACCGAGCAGCGGGCAGAGCTCAATGCACGTGCACGTGAAGCGCGTGGCGAGGCTGTCAAGCGTCCGGCAGCAGTGCCGCGCAAGCGCGCTAGCAAGAAGTAAAAGCGCAGCACCAGAAAGTAGCCGCTAGCGCGGACCTCATGCAGGGTATCCTGTGGCGCTTGAGATACAGTGCGACACACTCTGCAGCAAGCGCGTGCGGCTCAAGCCATACAAGGTTGATGTTTTGTGCTTAAGCTTTGTGCTTATGAGCTGGCAGTGATGGGGGCGAGTAACATTGAACAGAAGATACAGCGCACAAGAGGGCTAGCGCTGTAAGTGGACGCTGGCCAGAATGCGCTCGGGCCAGCGCTTGTTCGATCGTACAGCTTTCAATCGGGCAGCTTGAGCGCAGCGCTTAATTGTAGATACTTTCCCAGAATTTCCACCACACGCGCTGGTCGGTTGGTGCGGCATTGGTCAGCATACGGCTGTCCGGGTAATTGGTTTTTAGCACACGCAGCGCGTCTTCCTTGAGGTCCTGTATCCCCAGCAGATCGTAGGCGCTGATCATGATGGTCAGCGCTTCTTCGGTCGAGTTGGAATTAGGATAGGTTTCCAGCGTATATTTGGCGCGGTTCAATGCGGCGACATAGGCTTTGCGCTTCATGTAGTAGCGCGCCACGTGCAGCTCGTGCGCTGCCAGCGTGTTGACCAGATAAGCCATGCGCAGGGTGGCATCCTTGGCATAGCGGCTTTCCGGGTAGCGCGTCACGACTTCCTTTAATGCGAAGAACGAATCGCGCAGGGATTTTGGATCGCGATCACTGATGGATTGCTTGGTCAGTCGCTCGACCACGCCACGCTCGTTGAATGTGGCCAGGCCGCGCATGTAGTAGGCATAGTCCACGTTGGGGTGGTTGGGGTGCAGCTTGATGAAGCGGTCTGCCGCTGCGATGGTCGCAGGAGGTTCATTCTTCTTGTGGTAAGCGTAGATCACTTCCAGCTGTGACTGGGTGGCGAAACGACCGTGCGGATAACGCGATTCCAGAATGCGGAAATAGCTGATGGCTTTTTCGTAATCGCTGGCGCTCATCGCCGCTTGTGCTTCGCTGTAGATACGCTGTACGTTCCAGCCCTTGGTGACATCCAGAGGTGCCGGGTCGCCGAAAATGGCGCAGCCGGTCAGCCAGAGCAGCGCGAATAAGGCTACACTATGTTTCATTACAAAGGCTCCACAAACGGACGCTCGACGATTCGAGCCGTCCTCTTGCACAGATTATAACTGATGACTTCTGCCACACCTATCACACTGACCGTTCCACCTGAGTGCGGCGGTTTACGCCTGGATCAGGCGCTGCAGCGCATGTTACCTGAACATTCACGCTCGCGTTTGCAAGCCTGGATCAAGGACGGCCAGATCACCATGGCACAGCAGCCTGTCACCTCCAAACTCAAGGTCTGGGGCGGCGAAAAGCTGGAGATCATGCTGCAGCCTGTGCCCCAGCAGCAGGCCTTTGTCGCGGAGGATATCCCGCTCGATATCGTCCATGAAGATGACCATATCCTGGTGATCAACAAACCGGCGGGTCTGGTAGTGCATCCTGCTGCAGGCAACTGGCAGGGCACCTTGCTGAACGGCTTGCTGCATCATGCGCCAGCGCTCGGTCAGTTGCCGCGTGCCGGCATCGTGCACCGCCTGGATAAAGATACCAGCGGCCTGCTGGTGGTGGCCAAAACGCTGGCGGCACAGACCAGTCTGGTGCGCCAGCTACAGGCGCGCACGGTCAAGCGGGAATACCGTGCCATCGTCTGGGGCCAGGTATGGCGTAACGGCAAGGTGGATCAGCCCATAGGCCGTCATCCACATGCGCGTACCAAGATGGCAGTGAATCGTCAGGGCAAACCAGCCGTCACCCAGTATGAGGTGCTGGAGCGCTTTGCGGTGCATACCTATATGCGCTGCCTGCTGCAGACTGGCCGTACCCATCAGATCCGGGTGCACATGCAGCATTTGCAGGCGCCGCTGGTGGGGGACGGGGTGTACGGCATCCGTGGCATCCTGCCGTTGCGCGCCATGACACCTGAATTGCGCACGGCGGTGAGCGGATTCGAGCGGCAGGCCTTGCATGCCATCCGCCTGGGCTTGATACACCCGCATACAGGTGAAGCCATGGAATGGCAAATCGACCTGGCACAAGACATGAAAGACCTGCTGGAAGCGATGCGCCAGGCACCGGAAGTGGCTGAGGAAGCCTATGTCTATGACCCGGAGCTGGATGGCTGGGGTGAAGACGATGAGGAGCTGGACGACGAGGATATACTCGAGGATGACCTTGAGCTGGCGGACGATACTGAATTGGAAGATGACGATGATGAACCGCCAGCCCCAGTGCATCCTGCCTGACTGGCCTGCGCCAGCCAATGTCAAGGCATTGCAGACCACGCGCCAGGGTGGCGTAAGCCTGGGGCCGTATGCGAGTTTGAATCTGGGTGAGTTCGTGTCAGATGACCCGCTGGCACTCGCCTGCAACCGTCAGCGTCTGGCACAGTGGCTGCCCAGTGAGCCGGTGTGGATCAAGCAGGTGCATGGGGTGGATGTCATCGATGCCGCTGCCGCACCTTGCGCACCGGTGGCGGATGCGGTGGTCAGCACACAGCGGCACGCCGTGTGTGCCATCACCACGGCAGATTGCCTGCCTGTGCTGTTATGCGACCGGGCCGGCACGGTGGTGGCAGCCGTGCATGCGGGCTGGAAAGGGCTGGCCGACGGGGCCGTCGAGGCGGCAGTCGCCCGTATGGCGGTGCCGACCGACACGCTGATGGCCTGGTTAGGTCCCGCCATCGGCCCACAAGCCTTTGAAGTGGGCAGTGAGGTGCGCGACATCTTCATCGCGCATCAAGCAGAAGCCGCCACCGCCTTTGTCGTTGCACCAGGGTCCGCGCCTGACACCGACACGCCAAAGTGGCTGGGTGATCTGTATCAACTGGCGCGATTGCGTCTGGAGCGACTCGGCATCAGCCAGGTCAGTGGTGGCGGTATCACCCAGTCGTTTTGCACCTACAGCGAACCGGAGCGTTTTTTTTCCTATCGCCGTGATGTGGTCACCGGCCGCATGGCCAGCCTGATCTGGCTGGACTGATATGCGGACGGTCGGCTTCTGCATCCCGTATAATCTCGCCCCATGACGACTTTATCTTCCATTATCCTGACCTGCCTCGCAGGTGGACTGCTGAGCGTGGCCTGTGCCGCGTTCTTTGCATTGAATGCCCGCGTTTCCTGGATCCCGACGCTGATCAGCTATGCCATCGGTGCATTGCTGGGTGCGGTGTTCCTGGAGATACTGCCGCACGCCTTTGAGGCGGCCAGCAGCGTGGAGAACATGGCGGCGACCGTGCTGGTGGGCATACTGGTGTTCTTTGTGCTGGAAAAGCTGGTGTTATGGCGCCATTGTCACGGCGATCACTGCGAAGTGCATGCGCCGGATGAGCACCATGGGCACAGCCACGCGCATGCGCACGGCGCTGACCATGCACATGACCATGGCCGCAGCGGCATGATGATCATGATAGGCGACACCTTCCACAATTTTGTCGATGGTATCCTGATCGCGGCCGCGTTCATGCTGGATGTGAAGCTGGGCATGGTGACGGCGCTGGCCATCATCGCGCATGAGATCCCGCAGGAAGTCGGCGATTTCCTCATTCTGCTGCATTCCGGCTACAGCAAGAAGAAAGCCTTGCTGTTCAACCTGCTGTCCAGTCTGGCAACCTTGCTGGGCGGCTTGATCGCCTACTTCGCTTTGCAGACCGTTGAAGCCTGGATCCCCACCATACTGGGTCTGGCCGCCGCCAGCATGATCTACGTGGCGGTCGCGGACCTGATACCCGGACTGCACAAGCGTACGGAACTCAAAGCCACCTTGCAGCAGGTATTACTGATCGGGCTTGGCGTCAGTTCCATTCTGCTGGTCAAGCTGCTGCTGGAGTAAGGCCTGTTTGATCTGCTGGCGCCTGCGATGTGGCGTGCCCACCACCCACAGGAACAGGGCGCAGGGCAGTAGGCCGTAGAACACAAAGGTCAGCACACCGGCCACTACGGAGGCTTCGGTGGCGGCCATGAGCAGGGTGATGTACAGCCAGGCTATCGCAACGATATACATAGAGTTCTCGAGATTATGAGCATAGACACCGTTAAAAAATCAGCCAACGCCAAGATACCCGCTAATCCCAAAGTGGGCTTCGTTTCTCTGGGTTGCCCCAAGGCGGGTTCCGATGCGGAACGCATTCTGACCCAGCTACGCGCGGAAGGCTACGAGATCTCCGCCAGTTATGAAGAATCCGATCTGGTGGTGGTCAACACTTGCGGATTCATAGACAGTGCGGTGGCGGAATCGCTCGATGCCATCGGCGAGGCGCTCAATAAAAATGGCAAGGTCATCGTCACCGGCTGTCTGGGCGCCAAGGAGGGCGTGGTGCAGACCGCACACCCTTCCGTGCTGGCGGTGACCGGCCCGCATGCGCTGGACGAAGTGATGGGCCATGTACATGACCATCTGCCCAAGCCGCACGACCCGTATACCGACCTGGTGCCGCCGCACGGCGTGCGTCTGACGCCCAAGCATTATGCCTATCTCAAGATTTCCGAGGGCTGTAATCACCGCTGCAGCTTCTGCATCATTCCGTCCATGCGCGGCGACCTGGTCAGCCGGCCTATCGGCGATGTCATGAACGAGGCTGAAAGCCTGGTGCGCTCCGGCGTCTCCGAGATCCTGGTGATCTCGCAGGACACCTCGGCTTACGGCGTGGACGTCAAATACCGTACCGGTTTCTGGAATGGTCGCCCGGTGCGCACGCGCATGACCGAGCTGGCGTCCGCGCTGGGTGAGCTGGGCGTGTGGGTGCGCATGCATTATGTCTACCCGTACCCGCATGTAGACGAGATCATCCCCTTGATGGCGGATGGGCTGATCCTGCCGTATCTGGATGTGCCGTTCCAGCATGCCAGCCCGCGCATCCTCAAGGCCATGAAGCGTCCGGCCAGTTCCGAGAACAATCTGGCGCGCATCAAGGGTTGGCGCGATGTGTGTCCGGACATCACCATCCGCAGTACCTTTATTGTCGGTTTCCCCGGCGAGACCGACGACGATTTCGAGCAGCTGCTGGAGTTCATGCAGGAGGCGCAGCTGGATCGCGTCGGTTGCTTTACATATTCGGCGGTGGATGGCGCGGCTGCCAATGCGCTGGCCGACCCGGTGCCGGAATCACTGAAACAGGAACGTCTGGCGCGCTTCATGGCAGTGCAGGAAGCCATCAGTGCCGCCAAGCTGCAGGCCAAGGTGGGCACCATACAGACCGTGCTCATCGACGAGGTGGATGGCGATATGGCGATCGGCCGCACCATGGCGGACGCGCCCGAGATCGACGGTGTGGTGCATCTGGCCGATGGCGCGGAGCTGCAGCCAGGTGACCTGGTCGATGTGCAGATCACCTCTGCTGATGGCCATGACCTGTGGGGCGGCCCACCGGATGATGATTTCTAGGTGGATAGTGGCTGGCGCTGATCAGCGCCTGATTTTTTATAAACAACCCTGGTTATAAAGCACCTGGCCAAGGCTGTTCCCACATGGCAGTGTCAGTCACCGGGTATACAGGCTTGCTGGTCATGCAGCAGGCAATGGCGGGCTAGCCTGTGTCGTCGTTTCAGGCCGGCTGAGTTGCTTGCAGGTCGCCGAACAGATCGGGCACCAAAGGTGCTGGCCGCTCTGCATCGGCTCTGTCTTCAAGAAAATCCAGGGTATAAGGGCAACGGCTGGGTTTGCGCTGCGCCTTGCGGCGTTTCGGTGTGGTCGGCTCGGTGTTGATGTACGGGGTCTGGCTGATCAGCTGATAGCCGGCACGGCTGAGTTTTTCCGAGGTGGTTTCGAACAGGCTGAGCGGGTTATCGATGTTTTGCAGGGTCACAACAGACTTATGGACTTTCAGTACGCTGTACATCACAAAGCGGCTGGCGGTTTGTTTGCCGTAGATTTCGCCCGCGTTTATCTGCATATCGCCTCCTTGCCTGCACGATGTGCGCATCATAGCGGCTTTAGGCATGCACAGGCAAATCTGCCAGCCGGGCTAGGCTTGGGGGCTGGCCTGGGCTGGTCATTTTTCTACTATTTGGTTTTCTATTATTTTCTGCGCAGTGCCATGTGAGACTTGATCAGTTGTCTGGCTTGCTGGCGGATAGGGCTGCCATCGGTTTCTTTCACCCACATATGCAATAGTCCGGTGAAGAACATGTGGGTGTCCATGGAGTATTCCGCCGGCGTGAGCCCGTCACGTAACAAGCCCTTGGCGGCAGCACGCTCATACACCAGGGTGATGTTCTCGACGATGCCCGAACAATTCGATAAAAGCTTCTGTAAAACCTCGGCGAACTCGTCCACGTATTCACACTTGATCATCATGATCTCGTAGGTCTGGCGTGTCGTAATACATTCATCCAGCACCTGTATGGTGCCCGAAAGAAAGTGCTCGATGCGCGTCAGCGGATCGGCTGAGCCTTCCACCAGCAAGGTGTCGTCCATGCGGTCTATAAGCGGCAGGAACACCTGTTCGCGCATGGCCTGGAACAGCTCGGTCTTGTTTTCGAAGTGCCAGTAGACAGCCCCGCGCGTGACACCAGCCTGAGTGGCGATGTGCTCCATGGTGCTGCGACTTACGCCGCGCGCAAGGAATACTTCGCGTGCCGCATCGATGATACGCAGGCGTGTCAGTTCTGCGTCTTCTTTGGTCTTGCGTACCATGCTTTATTTCACTCCTGTCACCAAAAATAACCGTTCGGGCTATTTACATACATTCTTGTTTGTATATAATTTACTCGAATCCGGGCAAGTAATCAACCATTTTGTGCCCAAACCTATTATCAGTTCAGGGAGTTTTACATGGCATCAATCTTATCTGCGCCATTGCGCAACGCCGTTCGTCAGCCCTTGTTGCATTCGGGTCTGCTGGGGCTGCTCATGCTGGCTTTGCTATTGCAGGCTTGTGGCAAAGGAGACGATGCGGCTGCGCAGGCGCATGGTCCCGGTGCCATGCCGGTCACCATGCTGACGGTGGCAGCAAGCAGCATGCCCATCAGCGCTGAAGTGGTGGCACAAACCGAAGGCGCCAAAGAAGTGGAGATCCGCGCACGTGTAGGTGGCATCCTGCTGAAACGCCTGTACGAAGAGGGGGCTACGGTGAAGGCGGGTCAGGCGCTGTTCCAGATCGACCCGGAGCCCTATCGCATCGCATTGGCACAAGCCCGTGCCCAGCTGGCGGCCCAGCAAGCGCGTGTGGACCAAACCACACGTGAAGAGGCACGCTTGAAGGGTTTGCTGGAAACGCAGGCGGTGAGCCAGCGTGAATACGACAATGCCTCTTCTGACCATGCGCTGGCTAAAGCCACGCTGCAACAGATGCAGGCCAGTGTGCGCGAAGCAGAGCTGAATCTTTCTTACACGCTGGTGACGGCACCTGTAGGCGGGGTATCCGGTCGCTTCCAGTTCTCGGAAGGTGCGCTCATCGCGGCCAATACCAGCTTGCTGACCACCGTGGTGCAAATCTCACCGATCTGGGTGCGATTCAGCTTCTCTGACAATGAGTTGGCCAAGCTGGGCGGCCGCCTCAATAACAACAATGTACGCGAAGTCACGCTGACCCTGCCGGACGGCAGCGCCTATGCGCAGACCGGCAAGCTCAACTTCGCGGCAAGCCAGATCGACCCTGTGCTGGGTACGCAGCAGCTGCGTGCCACTTTCGACAATACCGATCAAAAGCTGCTGCCAGGCCAGTTCGTGCGTGCCCGTGTGACCACGGGGCAGCGTGATGGCGTGTTCCTGGTGCCGCAAGTGGCCGTGCAGACTGGCGATCAGGGCAAGTTCGTCTACGTTGTCAACGAGGCGGGTGAAGCGACGCCACGTCCTGTGGTCGTGGGGGATTGGGTAGGCAAGGACTGGGCGATCTTGGATGGCCTCAAGGAAGGCGAGCAGGTGATCGTCGACAATCTGATCAAGATCCGTCCTGGTGCCAAGGTCATGGATGTCAGCAAGATGCCACCGCCTGCCGCTCAGCCAGCAGGCGACCAGCCCGCGGCACAACATTAATACGGGGCCGTTATGACCAGATTCTTTATTACACGACCGATCTTTGCTTCGGTACTGTCCATCATCATCGTGCTGGCCGGTCTCGCGGCGGCACTCAAGCTGCCGATCGCACAGTATCCTGAAATCGCGCCGCCTACCGTACTGGTGACGGCAACCTATCCTGGCGCCAGCGCCGATACCCTGTCCAAGACCGTCGCTGCGCCTATCGAGGAGCAGTTGAGCGGTGTGGAAGGCTTGCTGTACTTCAATTCCAGCGCGGACTCCAGCGGCACACTGACCATCACCGCCACTTTCGAGATCGGCACTGATGTCAATCAGGCCACCTTCAACGTCAGCAACCGCGTCAACATCGCCTTGCCGCGCCTGCCCGATGAGGTGCGCCGTACCGGCCTCATCGTGCAGAAGCGCTCCAACGACATCTTGATGGTGCCCATGCTGACCTCGCCTAGCGGCAAGTTCGATCCGCTGTTTTTGAGCAATTACGGCACCTTGAATGTGCTGGATGAACTCAAGCGCATCAAGGGGGTGGGGGATGCCTCCATCTTCGGTGCGCAGGACTACTCCATGCGTATCTGGCTGAAGCCGGACCGCATGGCGCAACTGGGCGTGACCACTTCGGATATCGCCGCGGCCATCCAGTCGCAGAATGCGCAATACGCTGCCGGCAAGATCGGCCAGGACCCGGCACCTGCCGACCAGCAGATCGTCTACACCGTGACCGCCAAGGGCCGCCTGCTGGACCCGGAAGAGTTCGGTAACATCATCCTGCGTGCCGAAGGGCCGCGTGGCGTACTGCGCCTTGGAGATGTAGCTCGTATCGAACTGGGTTCGCAAAGCTACAACATCCGTACCACCCTGAACGGCAAGCCTGGCGTCGCCATCGGTATCTTCCTGCAAAGTGGCGCCAATGCGCTGGATACCGCGACCGCCATCAAGAAGAAGATGGAAGAGCTCAAACAGGATTTCCCGGAGGGCATGGAATATCAGATCCCCTACGACACCAGCGATTTCGTGAAATCGTCCATCGAAGAGGTGGTCAAGACCTTGGGTGAGGCCATGCTGCTGGTGGTGCTGGTGGTGTTCCTGTTCCTGCAAAGCTGGCGCGCGACGCTGATCCCGATGATCGCGGTGCCGATCTCGCTGATCGGTACCTTTGCCGGTCTGTGGTTGTTCGGCTTCTCCATCAACACGCTGACGCTGTTCGCCATGGTGCTGTCCATCGGTATCGTGGTCGATGATGCCATCGTGGTGCTTGAAAACATCGAGCGCCTGATGAAGGAAGAAAAACTGTCGCCTATGCATGCGGCGATCAAGTCCATGCAGCAAGTGTCGGGCGCTGTGGTGGCCATTGTGCTGGTGCTGTGCGCGGTGTTCGTGCCGGTGGCGTTCATGGGCGGTATCGCCGGTGAGTTGTATCGCCAGTTCGCGGTGACTGTGGCGGTGGCGGTGGTGATCTCCGGCATCGTGGCGCTGACGCTGACGCCTGCACTGTGCGCCATCATTCTGAAGCCGGTGCACAAGGAGACGCGTTTCTTCGCTGCTTTCAACCGTGGTTTCACACGCCTGACCAGGTTCTATACCGATACGGTGAACCTGACCTTGCATCACCGCATCATAGGCGGCGTGGTGTTCGTGGGCATCATCGCGCTGGCAAGCTGGTTGCTGGTGAAAGTGCCAGGCAGCTTCGTGCCTGCGGAAGATCAGGGCTATGTGATCACCGCCTTTGTGCTGCCGGATGGCGCGACCCTGAACCGCACCACCAAAACGACAGAAGCCGTGCGCTCCGAGATCGCCAAGGAATCGTCCGTGGTGATGCAGTTCGTCATCAACGGCCTGGACCTGATCGGTGGTGGCAACAAGACCAGTGCCGCGACCATGTTCGTGCGTATGAAAGACTGGGGTGAGCGCAAGGAAACCGCCGATGACATCGTCAACAAGCTGGTCGGTTTCGGCATGATGCAGCAGGACGGTCTGGCCTTTGCCTTCAACCCGCCAGCGATCCGTGGTCTGGGTCAGGCGGGCGGTGTGGAAGTGTATGTGCAAAGTAAAGGCAGTTCCGACCCGATGCGCTTGTCGTCTGTCGTGAACAATTTTGTGCAGGCCTTGCAGCAGGAGCCCCAGCTCACCGGCATCAATACCTTCTTCCGTCCTACCGTGCCACAGCTGTTCGTGGAAGTGGACGAAGCCAAGGCCTTGTCGCTGGGCGTGCCCATCGCCAGCATCTACGCCACCTTGCAGAGCACCATGGGTTCGCTGTATGTGAACGACTTCAATCGCTCCGGTCGTACCTACCGTGTGCAATTGCAGGCAGAGCCGGAATACCGCATGAAGCCGGAGGACCTGGGCCGCGTGTATGTACGCGCCAATAACGGCAGCATGATCCCGATGTCCGCACTGAGCAAGATCAACAACATCGTCGGCGCCGAGCAGCTGGAACGTTACAACGGCCTGCTGTCTGCCAAGGTGTTGGCCAGCGGTGCACCCGGCGTGAGTTCGGGACAGACCATCCAGATGGTGGAGCGTATCGCCGAGCAGAACCTGCCTGAAGGCTACCAGATCGCCTGGACAGGTCAGGCCTATCAGGAGAAACGTACCGGCTCGGCCGCGGTGTTCGCCTTTGCTTTCGCCATCATCATGGTGTTCCTGATCCTGGCGGCTCAGTTCGAGACCTGGGCGCTGCCACTGGCGGTGATCATGGCGGTGCCGTTCGCACTGGCAGGTGCGCTGCTGGCGTTGTTGTTCCGCGGGATGCCCAACGATATCTACTTCCAGATCGGTCTGATCACGCTGGTCGGCTTGGCGGCAAAGAACGCCATCCTGATCGTGGAATTCGCCAGCCAGAAACTGGAAGAGGGCATGCCCTTGCTGGAAGCGGCCGTTGAGGCGGCACGCTTGCGCTTCCGTCCTATCGTCATGACCTCGATGGCGTTCGTGCTGGGTATCGTGCCGCTGGTGATCGCCACCGGTGCCGGTTCCGCTGCACGTCGTTCCATGGGCACAGGTGTATTCGGTGGCATGTTAATGGCGACTTTCGTCGCGACCATCTTTATTCCGATGTTCTTCACCTGGCTGTCGACGCGCCAGGCAGGACATCCTTCCGCATCCGAGCATAAGGAATCCGCATGAGCCCGGGATTTATCATTAAAAAAAGCACACTTCTGATCAGCCTGGCGCTGCTGGCCAGCTGCGCCATGGTGGGCCCTGATTACCAGCGTCCAGCCAGTGAGCTGCCTGCCAACTACACGGCGCCGCAGCAGGCCTCCGATGGTGCCGTGCTGTCACCTACCTGGTGGACGCTGTATCAGGACCCGCAATTGAACCAGTTGGTGGAACAGGCGCTGGCGCGTAACACCGATATCCGTATCGCCCTGGCGCGCGTTGAAGAGGCCGATGCGGCCATGCGTGAAGTCGGCGCTGCGCTGTTCCCGGCGGTGAATCTGACGGGCGGCGGTACCCGTTCGCGGGTCACCGAGGCGGGTGCGTTCCCGGTGTTCAGCAGTAATCCGCGTGAAAACTACGTGATCAGTGCCGGCACCAGCTTTGAACTGGATTTCTGGGGCAAGCTGCGCCGTGGCAAGGAAGCTGCCAAGGCGCAAGCCCTGTCGACGCGTTATGCACGTGACACCCTGCGCATCTCGCTGGCGAGCATGGTGGCCAGCAACTACCTGCAATTGCGCAGCCTGGATACGCAGATCAAGGTGTCACAAGACAGCTTGCGCAGCCGTGAAGACAGCCTGGGTCTGACGCAGCGCCGTCAGGATGGTGGCGTGGCGTCGGCGCTGGATGTGCATCAGGCGCAGGTGGCGGTTTCCAATCTGCGTGCGCAGATCGCCGAACAATCCCGTCTGCGCAGCACCATTCAGAACCAGTTGGCGGTACTGACCGGCATACTGGATCTGCAGCTGGCGGACGCAGATCTGGACAGCTTGCCCGTGCCGCCCGTGCCACCTGCCGGTTTGCCTTCCAGTTTGCTGGAAGCGCGCCCGGATGTGCGCCAGGCCGAGCAGAATCTGGTGGCCGCCAATGCCAACATCGGCGTTGCCAAGGCGGCGCTGTATCCCAGCGTTTCCCTGACGGCCAGCTTCGGTGGCGAAAGCATTGAGCTGGGCGATGTGCTGAAATCGGCAGCACGTGTCTGGAGCACCGGCTTGAGCTTCAGCTTGCCCATCTTCAATGCCGGCCGTCTGGATGCACGTGTCGATCAGGCCGCAGCACGTCAGAAACAGATGCTGGTCACCTATGAGCAGGCGTTGAACAATGCCTTCCGTGAAGTCAACGATGCACTGGTCACCACCCGTCAGACGGGTGAACGAGAAGCGGCCTTGAAGATGAGTGCCGATGCGGCGGGCAAGGCTTTGCAGATCGCCGAACAGCGTTACAAAGCAGGTTATTCGGCTTATCTGGAAGTGCTGGATGCACAGCGTGTCCATAACGATGCCACCCTCGCGTATACGCAGGCACGTCAGACACGACTGGTAGCCACAGTCGAGTTGTTCAAGGCGCTGGGCGGAGGCTGGCAGCCGCAGCCGTGATAGAATCACGCTCCCTTTTGGTGCCGCCTACATAATGACCGTACGTACTCGTTTCGCCCCTAGTCCCACTGGTTTCCTGCATATCGGTGGGGCTAGAACTGCGCTGTTCTCCTGGGCTTATGCCCGCAAACATGCCGGTCAGTTCATCCTGCGCATCGAGGATACCGATGTCGCGCGCTCCACGCCGGAGGCTGTGCAAGCCATCCTGGATGGCATGAACTGGCTGGGCTTGAGCTGGGATGAAGGCCCGTTCTACCAGATGCAGCGCATGGACCGTTACCGCGAGGTGATAGGCCAGATGCTGACCGAGGGCAAAGCATATCGTTGCTACTGCAGCCGTGAAGAGCTGGATGCCTTGCGTGAGCAGCAGATGGCCAGCGGCCTGAAGCCGCGTTACGATGGGCGCTGGCGCCCGGAACCCGGCAAGTTGTTGCCGGAAGTGCCTGCAGGCGTAGAGCCGGTGATCCGTTTCCGTAATCCGCAAGCCGGGGTGGTGGAATGGAACGACCTGGTCAAAGGCAGCATCAGCATCGCCAACAGCGAGTTGGACGACCTCATCATTGCGCGTGCCGATGGCACGCCTACTTATAATTTCTGTGTGGTGGTGGATGACTGGGACATGGGCATCACCCAGGTGATCCGTGGTGACGATCATGTCAACAACACGCCACGCCAGATCAACCTGCTACAGGCCTTGGGTGCGACCGTGCCGCAGTATGCGCATTTGTCCATGATCCTGGGTGACGATGGGCAGAAGCTGTCCAAGCGCCATGGCGCGGTCAGCGTGACCCAATACCATGACGATGGCTATCTGCCCGAAGCGGTGCTCAATTATCTGGCACGCCTGGGCTGGTCACACGGGGATGACGAGATCTTTGACATGGCGCAGTTCTGCCAGTGGTTCGATCTGGATCACATCACTCCCTCGGCGGCACAGTTCAACACCGAAAAGCTCAACTGGCTGAATGCACATTACATCAAACTGGCCGATCTGGAGCGGCTGTCTGCCGATGTGGCACAGCGCTTGTCTGCACAAGGGGTGAGCGTCGCAGCAGAACCTGCACTGCCTGCGGTGCTGGCCTTGTACCGTGAGCGCGCCAATAAGCTCAATGAACTGGCGGCCAGCGTAGCATATTTTTACCGCATGCCACCGATCGATGAAGCGGCGTATGCCAAGCATGTCACTGCCGATGTATTGCCCTTGCTGCAGTCTTTGAGTGATGCTCTGCAGCAGGCAGAGTGGACGGTGGAAGCCATCCATGCCGCGCTGGATCAGGTGGTGAAGGCCGCCGAAGTCAAATTCCCCAAACTGGCCATGCCGCTGCGCGTGCTGCTGACCGGCAGTGCGCAATCGCCCAGTATCGATGCGGTGATGTGCCTGCTGGGGCGCGAAACCACGCTGCAGCGCATGCACTTGCCACTGGCTGGCTGAGGTTGGCATCACGCTTGCTAGTGGATATACGAAGATATGCAGCGCACAACGCCTAGTCAGCACATGTGAGGCGGGCGATGTGCAGGACGGATTGAATTACAGAACGAATCAGGCCTGCTATAGTCACAAGCGAGTGTCTCAAGCAAGAATCAGCGATAAGTAATGCAATGAAATGTACGCGATGCCTGTAAACGGTTGAGCGAAAACCTTAATAACGATAACTCCAGAAGGAGCCTCCACCATGAACGTCAAGGGGCAGATGTTACAAGACCCATTCCTGAATACCCTGCGCAAGGAACATGTGCCTGTTTCGATCTATCTGGTCAACGGCATCAAGTTGCAAGGCCAGGTCGATTCATTTGACCAGTACGTGATCCTCCTCAAGAACACCGTCACCCAGATGGTGTACAAGCACGCTATCTCGACCATCGTGCCCGCCCGCAGCGTCTCTTTGCCGAATGCGACTGAGCAATAAGCGCGTTCTATCCCGGTTGATGACCGGTTCCACTCATGTTTGATCGGTATCCTGATGTTTGACCGCCCCAGTGGCGGTGAAGCCGCCGCACTGGTGAGTCTGGATTTTGGTGATGCGGACTATCAGGACAGTCTGCAGGAGCTGAAACAACTGGCGATCAGTGCCGGGCTCAGCATCAAGGTCACGCTGGAAGGCAGACGCAGCAAACCGGATGCCAAATACTTCATCGGTAGCGGCAAGGCTGAAGAAGTGGCGGCTGCGATGCTGGACACAGGAGCCAAACTGGCTGTGTTCAACCACGACCTCAGTCCTTCGCAACAGCGTAATCTGGAGCGTTTGCTGCAGTGCCGTGTCATCGACCGTACCGGTCTTATCCTGGATATCTTCGCGCAGCGTGCACAAAGCCATGAAGGCAAGTTGCAGGTAGAGCTGGCGCAACTGGACCATATGTCCACGCGTCTGGTGCGCGGCTGGACCCACCTTGAGCGGCAGAAGGGCGGTATCGGTGTGCGCGGTGGTCCGGGTGAGACGCAGCTGGAGCTGGACAGGCGCATGCTGCGCATCCGCGTCAAGCAGTTGCGCGAGAAGCTCGCCAAGCTGTCCCAGCAGCGCGGCATGCAGCGTCGCGCGCGTCGGCGTTCACAAGTGATGTCAGTATCGCTGGTGGGGTACACCAATGCTGGCAAATCCACACTGTTCAACCGGCTTACCCAGTCTGGCGTGTATGCCGCCGATCAGCTGTTTGCCACGCTGGATACCACCTCGCGCAAGCTCTACATTCCGGACTGCGGGCCGGTGGTGTTGTCCGACACGGTCGGCTTTATCAAACATCTGCCACACGCGCTGGTCGAGGCATTCGCCGCGACGCTGGAAGAGACGGCACAGGCCGATCTGCTGCTACATGTGGTGGATATCGCGGGTGGCAACCGGGATGCCCAGATGCAGCAGGTGAATCTGGTGCTGGAAGAGATCGGTGCCAGTGAAGTGCCCCAGGTGCTGGTCATGAACCAGATAGACCGGGCAGGCATGGCGCCGGAATTAGAGCGTGATGAATATGGTAGAATCTGCAAGATATTGATTTCTGCCAAAACCGGTGCCGGGCTGGAGCTGTTGCAGCAGGTGCTGGTGGAATACCAGCAAAGCATGATGCAGAAACTGTCGAGCGAACACGTGGTCGATCAATGGCAGGACGGGGCAGTGAGCCCGGACGTCGCCTGATTCAATAAACTGAAGTTAATGGAGCTATAGATGGCTAATGATCCCGGCTGGGGTAATCGCAACAACAGCGGCCCACCCGATCTGGACGAAGTCATGCGTCAGTTCAGCCGCAAGCTGAACGGTATGTTCGGCAGATCTGGCGGTGGGCAGGATAACGGTCCGCAAACGAATGCGTTCCCAGTATTGCCTTTGATCGGTTTGATCGCCCTGATCTGGATGGCCACCGGTTTCTATATCGTGGATCAAGGCTCGCGTGGCGTGGTGTTGCGCTTCGGTGAGCATGTCGAAACCACGCAACCCGGTCCGCGCTGGCATCTGCCCTACCCGGTGGAGAGCGTCAATGTGGTCAATATGGAACAGGTGCGCACCGTCGAGGTGGGCTATCGCTCCGAGAGTGGTACCGGGCGTAACCGTGAGCTGCGTGAATCGTTGATGCTGACCGATGACGAGAACATCATCGACTTGCAGTTCGCGGTGCAATACAACCTCAAGAGCGTGGAAGAGCTGTTGTTCAACAACCGCTCAACCGAAGACTCGGTACGTGGCATCGCCGAAACCGCGATCCGCGAGATCGTCGGCAAGAGCAAGATGGACTTCGTGCTGTACGAGGGCCGTGAAGCCGTGGCGACCGACGCGCGTCAACTGATGCAGCAGATCCTGGATCGCTACAAGACCGGCATCAACATCGTCAGCGTCACCATGCAGAATGCACAGCCGCCAGAGCAGGTGCAGGCCGCGTTCGATGACGCGGTGAAGGCCGGACAGGACCTGGAACGTCAGAAGAACGAAGGCCAGGCCTACGCCAATGACATTCTGCCCAAGGCGCGCGGTGCCGCTTCGCGTCTGCTGGAAGAAGCCTCAGGTTACAAGCAGCGCGTCGAGAGCGAAGCGACAGGTAATGCCTCCCGTTTCGATCAGGTGCTGACCCAGTATCTGCGCGCACCGGAAGTCACGCGCCAGCGTCTGTATCTGGACGCACAGGAACAAGTGATGTCCAGCGTCAGTAAAGTGGTCGTGGATCAGAAGGGTGGCAACAGCCTGCTGTATCTGCCACTGGACAAGCTGATCTCCGGTAGCAATAGCAACCCGGCCAGCCCGGCGACCGTCGCTCCAGCGACCGTGACGCCAGAGCAGGCGGCACAACGTTTACGTGATGGGTTCAGCAGCCGCGAGCGCGAATCGCGCTGATGCACGCTACTGTCTATCACTGCTATTGAAAGCGAACATCCTATGAGAAATATTGCGACCCTGTTACTCGGCTTGCTGGCAGCATTGCTGCTGCTCAGCCTGTCCGCCTTCACGGTGGATCAGCGTGAATACGCGCTGGTGTTCCGTCTTGGTGAGATCGTGTCAGTCAAGAAGACGCCAGGCCTGTACTTCAAGATGCCATTGGTAGATAACGTACGCTATTTCGACAAGCGCATCCTGACCCTGAACTCTGCTGACCCGGACCGCTTCATCACCAGCGAGAAAAAGAACGTGTTGGTGGATTCCTTCGTCAAGTGGCGCATCATCGACCCGCTCAAATACTATGTTTCGGTTAAAGGTGACGAGCTGCAGGCAGAACGTCGTCTGGCGCAGACCGTGAACGACGGCTTGCGTGCCGAGTTCGGTAAACGCACCATCAATGATGTGGTGTCTGGCGAGCGTAGCAAGATCATGGAGATCCTGCGCGTGCGTGCCGACCGTGATTCGCGTCAGATCGGTATCGAAGTGCTGGATGTGCGCCTCAAGCGTGTCGACTTGCCACAAGAAGTCAGCGAGTCGGTGTACCAGCGTATGGAAGCCGAGCGCAAGCGCGTGGCCAATGAGCTGCGTTCACAAGGCGCGGGTGCGGCTGAAAAGATCCGTGCTGATGCAGACCGTCAACGTGAGGTGATCCTGGCTGAAGCGTTCCGCGAAGCGCAACGCGTCAAGGGTGAAGGCGATGCCAAGGCGTCCGAGATCTACGCCCGTGCCTACGGCAAGAACCCGGAGTTCTACGCGTTCTACCGGAGCATGGAAGCCTACCGTAACAGCTTCCGTGAAAAGACCGACGTCATGGTGCTGGAACCTAATTCGGAGTTCTTCAAGTACATGCGTGATCCTGGCGGTAGCAAAAAATAACCCGTCATCCGTGCTGACACGATGATGACGACCTTGCTGATGGCGCTGGGCTTGATGCTGGTGCTGGAAGGCCTGATGCCGCTGTTGGCGCCACAAACGTGGCGCCAGACCTTTGAGCGCATGCTGACCATGAACAATGGTCAGCTGCGTTTCGTCGGCATACTGTCCATCGTGTTCGGACTGTTGCTGCTTGCTGTGGCTAATTGAATTACTCCTACTATGATGCGTAACTGGTTACTTCCCGAATACATAGAAGACGTGCTGCCCGCCGAGGCCGCACGCATCGAGCAACTGCGTCGTCGCTTGCTGGATCTGTTCCGTAGTCATGGCTATCAGCTGGTGATCCCGCCTTTGATGGAATATGTGGAATCGCTGATGACCGGCACTGGTCACGATCTCGATCTGGCCACCTTCAAAGTCGTGGATCAGCTGACCGGACGCTTGATGGGCGTACGCGCCGACATCACCCCGCAAACAGCCCGTATTGATGCGCACATGCTGAACGCACAGGGCGTGACCCGCCTCTGCTACGCTGGCAGTGTGGCACGCACCCAGCCGGATGGCTTGGCACAGACGCGCGAACCGCTGCAGGTGGGCGCTGAATTGTATGGGCATGCTGGCGTGGAAAGCGATATCGAGATCCAGCGCCTGTTGGTCAAGGCTTTGCAGGCGGCGGGCGTTCAGGATCTGCACATCGATTTCAGTCACGTTGGCATCTTTGGTAGCCTGATCGGCCAAGGCCGCGTTTCTGATGCGCTTGAGCAGCAGTTGTATGATGTGCTGCAAAGCAAGGATCAATCGGCGTTGCGTGCACTGGCTGTGGATCTGGATGCGGACACGCGCGAGGCTTTGTGCAGCCTGACCGAGCTGAATGGTGACATCAGCGTGCTGGATGCAGCGGCACGCCGTTTGCCTGCTACTGCAGAGATCAGCCAGGCTTTGCAGGACCTGCGTCAGATCGGTGAGCAGATTGCTAGCCTGGGCGTGCAGGTGAGCTTTGATCTGGCAGAGTTGCGTGGTTACCATTACCACAGCGGCACCGTATTTGCCGCCTATGCGCAAGGCTATGCAGGCCCGCTGGCCTTGGGCGGGCGTTATGACGAAGTTGGTCTGGCATTCGGTCGTGCACGCCCAGCCACAGGCTTCAGTCTGGACATGCGTGGTCTGGTGACCGCACTGCCACCCGCTGTGCTGGCACGTGGCATCGTCGCGCCTCAGGGCAGTGATGCTGCTTTGCTGATGAAGATAGACCAGCTGCGCGCGGCCGGTGAGATCGTGATCCAGGAATTGCCTGGTCATGCGGAACACCGGGCTGAGCTAGATTGTGACCGCGAACTGGTGCTGGGCGAGCAAGGCTGGCAGGTGGTACAGATCGCAGCGGCTGGCAACGCAGCTGCGATCCTCTAATCAATACCAATCAATCAATACGAAATCCAGAGTCGATAATGAGTAAAAATGTAGTGGTCATTGGCACCCAATGGGGCGATGAAGGCAAGGGCAAGATCGTGGACTGGCTCACCGATCACGCTCAGGGTGTGGTGCGTTTTCAGGGTGGTCATAACGCGGGGCACACGCTGGTCATCGGCCAGGGCGATGACCAGCGTGAATACAAGCTGAACCTGGTGCCATCCGGCATCGTGCGCGAAGGCATACGCTGTTACATCGGCAATGGCGTGGTGCTGGACGCGGGTCACCTGCTGGAAGAGATCGCTGGCCTGGAAAAAGAAGGCATCGAAGTGCGCAGCCGCCTCAAGGTCAGCCCTGGCTGTCCGCTGATCCTGGATTGCCACGTCAAGCTGGACAAAGCGCGTGAAGCAGCGCGTGGTATAGACAAGAAGATCGGTACCACGGGCAAGGGCATAGGCCCGACCTATGAAGATAAAGTGGCACGCCGTGCACTGCGTGTTTACGACCTGTTCTTTCCGGAGCGGTTTGCCGAGAAGCTCAAGGAAGTGTTCGATTATCACAACTTCGTGCTGGTCAATTATCTGAACGCGGAACCTGCCGATTACGAAGCACAGCTCAAACTGTCCATGCAGCAAGCTGAAGCGATACGCCCTATGGTGGCGGATATCTCCGCTGCCCTGTACGAAGCCAACAAGGCCGGCGACCGCCTGCTGTTCGAGGGGGCTCAGGGGACTTTGCTGGATGTGGATCACGGCACCTATCCTTATGTGACCTCTTCCAACTGCGTATCCGGTCAGGCTTCGGCGGGCTCTGGTGTAGGGCCAGGCATGCTGCATTATGTGCTGGGCATCACCAAAGCCTACACCACACGTGTGGGCGGCGGGCCGTTCCCGAGTGAACTGGATATCGAGACTGAAGATTGCCCGGGTTATCAGATGTCCACCAAAGGCCGCGAGATCGGCACCGTGACCAGGCGCAAGCGTCGTTGCGGCTGGTTCGATGCGGCAGCACTGCGTCGTTCTGCACGCATCAACGGGCTGACCGGCCTGTGCATCACCAAACTGGATGTGCTGGACGGCATCGCCGAGCTGGATATCTGCACTGGCTACGAGCTGGACGGTCAGTTGGTCGACATGCTACCAGTGGGGGCGGATGACGTGGCACGCTGCGTGCCCATCTATGAAACCATGCCTGGCTGGAGCGAAAGCACCTTTGGTATCAGCAAATGGGAAGAACTGCCAGCCAATGCACGTGCCTATCTGAGACGCCTGGAAGTGCTGTGCGAAGTGCCGGTACACATCGTTTCCACGGGGCCGGAGCGCGATGAGACCATCGTGCTGCATCACCCTTTCGCGGATTGAGTCAAATGACGTCGGCCCCGGTGCCACAGCGACTTGCCTGGGCCATCACCGGTTCCGGCCATTATTTGCGTGAGTCGCTCGATCTGATCGCCACACTGCCCGATCTGGACTTGTTCCTGAGTCGGGCAGCAGCGGAGATCCTGCAGCAATATGGTTACCAGCATCAGGCTGGCCGCGTGTTCCAGGACAAGACCGCCAGCAGTGTGCCAGTGGAATTGTTCTACCAGGGCCGCTATCACACCCTGGTGATCGCGCCAGCCACTTCCAATACGGTTGCCAAGATGGTGGCCGGCATCTCCGACAATCTGGTCACCAACCTCTATGCGCAAGCTGGCAAGACACGCGTGCCCAGCATCGTGTTTGCCTGTGACACGGCGCCTGAGCTGGAGTCGGAAGCGCCGCGCAACAACATGGTCAAGGTCTATCCGCGCCGTATCGACCTGGATAACATGCAAAAACTGCACACTTTCGAAGAGACCACCGTGGCGGCCGACATGCAGCAATTGCAGGCGGCCATCCAGGCGCGACTGGCATGTCTGAACAACTCCTGTTCCTGACCGGGAAGCTGGCCGAAAAGAGCCTGCATCGTGTGCTGCAGCAGTTGCAACCCAGTCAGCCCTGGCAATACCGTATCCATCAGATCGGCGTTTCGGTGGCTGCCTTGATGACGCCGCAGTTGATCGCCAGACGCTTGCCCAGCACAGGAGATGCCCAGCGCATGATATTGCCCGGCTTGTGTCAGGGCGATCTCAGTCTGCTGGAGCAGAAGTACGGTATTCCCGTCGAGCGTGGGCCTGTCGATCTGAAAGACCTGCCGCAATACTTTGGCCGTGGTGGCAAGGCACCTGACCTCTCCGGGCAGGATGTGATGATCTTTGCCGAGATCGTCGAAGCTCCTCAGCTCAATATCGAACAGATACTCGCTCGCGCCCGCCATTATCAACAGCAGGGTGCTGACGTGATCGATCTGGGCTGTCTGCCCGGCGTGCCATTCCCGCATCTGGCAGAGGCCATCCAGAGTCTCAAGGCCGCAGGCTACCGGGTCAGCGTCGATTCGCTGGACAGCAGCGATCTGCTGCTGGCAGGCAAGCATGGTGCTGATTTTCTGCTGAGTCTGAATGAAAAGACGCTATGGATCGCAGATGAGGTGCCCTCGGTGCCCGTGCTGATCCCGGCGCGTCCACGCAGCCTGCCATCCTTGTATCGTGCCATCGAGGCCATGCAGAACAAAGGCTTGCCGTTCATCGCAGACCCTATCCTGGACCCGATCCCGTTTGGTTTTGCTGAATCCATCGTGCGTTACCACAAGCTACGCAAACGTTACCCGGACATTACCGTGATGATGGGCGTGGGTAACCTCACCGAACTGACCGATGCCGATACCACAGGCATCAACGCCATGCTGTTCGGCGTCATCACCGAACTTAAACTCAATGCAGTACTTACTACGGCGGTCAGTGCGCATGCCAGTCAGGCCGTTTCTGAAGCGGATCAGGCGCGCCGCATCATGTATGCTGCGCGCGAAGATGGCCGCCTGCCACGTGGCTACAGCGACGCCTTGCTGGCTTTGCATGACCGTCGCCCGTTCCCCTATACCGCGGAGGAGATCGCCGAGCTGGCGACTGCCATCAAGGACCCCAGCTTCCGCATCCAGGTCAGTGGCGATGGCATCCATATCTACAACCGCGATGGCGAACATGTGGCGACCGACCCGTTCGAGCTATATCCGTATCTGGGTGTGGCGGATGACGCCTCCCATGCGTTCTACCTTGGTGTGGAACTGGCACGCGCGCAGATCGCCTGGCAACTCAAAAAGCGCTACAGCCAGGATGAGCCGCTGAGTTGGGGATGCAGTGCGGAAGCGCTGGATGCCGCTGGCAAGGTGGCGCATCGGGATGCTTCCTTGCAAGAGCAGCGAGCCCGCAACAAGGAGAAGGGGTGATCTACGAGACCATCATCACCAGTGTGGACGCTGTTGGCAAGCCGCATATCGCGCCGTTTGGTGTCCGCGAGCAGGATGGACGTGTGCTGATCTCGCCATTCCGGCCGTCCACTAGCCTGGATAATCTGCTGCGTACCGGCCATGCGGTCATGAACCTCACTGATGATGTACGTATCTTTGCCGGTGCGTTGACCGGGCGTCGCGATTGGCCGGTGCGTCCGGCCGAGCAGGTCTCGGGCTATGTATTGCAAGCGGCATTGGCACATCGCGAACTGGTGCTGGAAGATGTGCAGGAAGATGCGACACGGCCTGTGCTGATATTCCGTGTTGTCCATGCCGCCATGCATGCGCCGTTCTGTGGGTTTAATCGTGCGCAAGCGGCGGTGATCGAGCTGGCGGTGCTGGTCAGTCGTTTACATTTGTTGCCGCAAGACAAGATCATCAATGAACTGGCGTATCTGCAGATTGCGATCGACAAGACCGCTGGCGCTAAGGAGCTGGAGGCCTGGGGCTGGTTGATGGCGGCTGTTAACAGCCATCTGCACCAAAATGAACCAGTGGGTACAGCATGACCAGCTTGTTGTTGAGTGTACGCAATGCCGAGGAAACCTTGCTTGCTTTGCAGACGCAAGTTGGCATCATCGATTTCAAGGATCCGGCGCTTGGTGCACTTGGTGCCTTGCCTGCCGCACAAGTACAGGCTTTGCTGCGTCTGGTGGCCGGTCGTAAGCTGACCAGTGCCACCATAGGCGATGTACCGATGACGCCTGATCGGATAGTTCCGTCTGCGCTTGCGATGGCCGGGACCGGGGTGGACATGGTCAAGGTGGGCATCTTTAAGGATGGCAAGCCTCTTGCTTGTATCCAAGCATTGTCTGGATTGGCACAACAAGGTGTGAGTATGGTTGCTGTGCTGATGGCGGACCAGCAACCAGACTTAAATCAGATCGTTGCGATCGCGCAGGCTGGATTCAAAGGCGTGATGCTGGATACGGCGGTTAAGAATCGCTCAGGTTTGTTGCAGCACCTGCAAATGGAAGAGATTCAGCACTTTGTTGCGCTTGGCAGGCAGTATGATCTGATGATCGGCCTGGCAGGAGAGTTAAGGCATCAGCAGGTGCTGGAACTCTTGCCGTTAGCCCCTGATTATATTGGAGTGCGCGGTGCGGCCAGCCGCGGCCAGGACCGTATCTCAAGCCTGGATGTGGAGCGTATTGAGGGTTTGCTGGCGCTGTTGCAGTAAAGCAACATTCGGTCCCGAATCCAGTAACGGCGCTGTATAAGCCGGAACTGAGGTTGCAACTGTCATCTTGATTGCGTATATTCAAGGCTGAAAGTACAGAAGCAATCGCTGTAGAAATTATTAATGACTCAAAGGAGTATTAAAAACATGAAAAACAGACTGATTCAAGTCGCGCTTGCCAGTGCTTTGGCAATCTCCGCTTCCGCAGCTGTTGCTGAAGATGCCTACCAAGGCTCCTGGTACCTGCTGCCAGGTATCGGCGTTATGAACACTGACAAGGATTTGCTGGCACAAGACGGCAAGCCATCCGGTTTCCTGCGTATTGCCAAGGAAATCAGCCCGCACTGGGACATTCAGGTAGGTGGTAGCTACGCTGAAGCTGACGAGAGCAGCCAAGTCATCGCCGGTGGTGATTACAAGCAGACCCTGTTCGGTGTCGACGCACTGTATATGTTCAGCCGCGAAAAATTCCGTCCGTTCCTGCTGGCTGGTGTGGGCCTGGCCCGCAACAAGGTTGATTACACCGGTACTCCAATCGGTAATGTTAATGACAGCAAGACTTCTGCAGCTGGCAGCCTGGGTCTGGGTTTCCAGTACCTGTTCACCGAGAAGCTGGGTATGCAAGCTGAGTACCGTCATGTACGCAGCCGTGCTGAAGCGAATGGCGATACCGAAACCATCGGTAACGATTACTTCAATCTGGGCGTAATCTTCAAGTTCGGCGCACCTCCACCTGCCCCAGCACCTGAGCCTATCCCGGTTGCAGCTGCTCCGGAACCAACTCCAGAGCCAGAACCCGTCATGGCGCCAGAGCCAGAACCAGTTGGCCCTGCTGAGCCAGCGTTCGAAAAAGTGACCTTGGCATCTGAAGTGCTGTTCGCTTTCGACAAGGCTGTGCTGAAGCCAGAAGGCAAAGCCATTCTGGATAATGATGTCGTCGGCAAGATGAAGGCACATCCTGAAGTTGAGCTGCTGCTGATCACTGGTCACACTGACCGTATCGGCGATGCAAACTACAACCAGAAGCTGTCCGAGCGTCGCGCTGCTAGCGTGAAGAGCTACCTGGTCAGCCAAGGTGTAGAGGCAAGCCGCCTGCATGCAGTTGGCAAGGGTGAGTCCGAGCCTGTCGCTGATTGCGTGGGTGTACGTGGCAAGAAAGCCATCGAATGCCTGCAACCTAACCGCCGTGTCGTCGTTGAAATCGAAGTTCAACGTCAGAACTAAGCACTGGCTAATAAAAAAGCCCCGCCATGCGGGGCTTTTTTATGTCTGAATGATGATGAATAAACCCTGTGACCTGATAATCGAGGTACGCTGGCTTGTGCCAGTCGAGCCAAAAAACGTCGTGCTGGAACACCATAGCGTGGTGGTACAGGCGGGACGCATCATTGATCTGCTGCCCACTGCACTGGCACGCCAGCAATATCAGCCCTTGCAACGCACTGTGCTGGACGACAGTGTATTGATCCCCGGCCTGATCAATCTGCATACCCATGCCGCCATGACGCTGATGCGTGGCCTGGCCGATGACTTGCCTTTGATGCCTTGGTTGCAACAACATATCTGGCCTGCCGAGCAGCGCTGGGTAAGTCATGAATTCGTACGCGATGGTACCTTGCTGGCATGTGCGGAGATGCTGCGCGCCGGCGTCACCTGCTTCAATGATATGTATTTCCATCCTGCTGCCGCAGAACAAGCGGTGGCTCAGGCTGGCATGCGTGCCAACCTGGGGCTGGTGGTGATGGATTTCCCCACATCGTATGCGGTGGATGCCGAGGATTATCTACATCAGGGTCTTGCTGCCCGTGATGGCTGGCGCGGTAATCCGCTGGTCACAGCCAGTCTGGCGCCGCACGCGCCTTATACACTCAGTGACGCCAGCTTTGAGCATGTGGTGATGTATGCCGAGCAACTGGGCTTGGGTATCCATACCCATCTGCATGAAACGCAAGACGAGATCACCCAAAGCCTGCAGCTACACGGGCGACGTCCCATGCAGCGTATGGTGGATCTGGGCGTGTTGAGTCCAGGCCTGATCGCTGCACACTGCGTGCACATGACGCAGGACGATATGGATCTGCTGCGGGCTCATGGTGGCCACATTGCGCACTGTCCGGCGTCCAATCTCAAGCTGGCGAGCGGGATGTCACCTGTGGCGGCCATGCAGGCCGCCGGACTGAATATCGGCATCGGCACGGATGGCGCTGCCAGTAACAACCGCCTGGATATGCTCGCCGAGATGCGCCTGGCGGCGCTGTTGGCAAAAGGAGTCGCAGGTGATGCGACCGCCGTCCCTGCCTGCCAAGCACTCAGCATGGCCACCATCAACGCCGCACGCGCATTGGGACTCGACGATAGGATAGGTTCCATCGAAGTGGGCAAGTTTGCCGACCTTACCGCCTTACGCATGGGCGATATAGAAACTTTGCCTTGTTACGATGTTCTATCGCATGTTGTGTACGTGCTGGGACGCGAGCATGTCAGTCACGTCTGGGTATCCGGCGATCTGCGCTATCAAAAATTACCGCAACAAGACGGCTTGTATGCCAATATCGAAGCGATGGAACTCAGGGAAATCAGTAGCAAATGGTACAAAAAACTCAAACAATCCCAGAACTGAACGCTGATCCGGCCGAACTGGAAAAATTCTCGGCCTTGGCACACCGCTGGTGGGACAAAAACAGTGAATTCAAGCCACTGCACGAGATCAATCCGCTGCGCCTCGATTACATAGACCAGCATGCTGGCCTGGCAGGCAAACGCGTGCTGGATGTAGGCTGTGGTGGTGGCATTTTGTCTGAATCCATGAGCTTGCGCGGAGCCGATGTGACGGGCATCGATCTGGGTGAAAAAGCCCTCAAGGTCGCTCAGTTGCATAAACTGGAATCTGGCGTGCAGGTGGAGTACCGCCTGATCTCTGTCGAACAGTTGGCAGAAGAGTTGCCGGGGCAATTCGATGTGGTCACCTGCATGGAGATGCTGGAGCACGTGCCTGATCCGGCTGCCATCATCGCGGCTTGTGCCAAGCTGGTCAAACCAGGTGGCCATGTGTTCTTCTCCACCATCAACCGCAATCCCAAAGCCTACCTTTATGCGGTGCTAGGCGCGGAATACGTCCTGAATTTGCTGCCACGCGGCACGCATGATTACGCCAAGTTTATCAAGCCTTCCGAGTTGTCTGCCTGGGCACGTCAGGGTGGCCTGACCACACGTGCGCTGACTGGCATGCGTTATAACGTGTTGAGCAAGCGCTACTGGCTGGACCAGGATGTCAGCGTCAACTACATCGTTCACACGACCCGTTGATGCGCATCAAGCCTATGGGTGGCGGTACGGTAAAACTGGTGTTGTTTGATCTCGACGGTACCTTGGTCGATACAGCGCCTGACCTCGGGCTGGCGCTCAATATACAGCGTCAGCGGCATGCGCTGCCTGCACTGGAGATGGCCGCCATACGGCCCTTTGCCTCGCATGGTTCGCGTGGCTTGCTGGGGGTTGGCTTCGGCTTGCAGCCTGGCGATGAGCGTTTTGAAGCGATGCGTGAAGAATACCTCGCCTTGTATGACCAGGTGTTCGCCGAGAGCTCAAGCTTGTTCGAAGGTATGGATCAGGTGTTGACGGCCTTGCAGCAGCGCGGTCTTCCCTGGGGTGTGGTGACCAACAAGCCACGCCGTTTTGCGGCACCGCTCATGCAGGCGCTGCAACTTGATCATCGCGCGGCCTGCCTGGTATGTGCCGATGATGCCGTGCGTGCCAAACCTGATCCGGAGACGCTTTATATGGCGTGTCGCCAGGTGGGTGTCGCCGCCAGCGACGCCATCTATGTCGGTGATGCCGAGCGTGATATCCAGGCCGGGAAAGCGGCCGGGATGCGTACCGTGCTGGCTGCTTATGGCTATATCGCTAGCACTGACAGCCCGGAGGCGTGGGCCGCAGACACACAGATCGAAACGCCATTAGACTTGCTATCGCTGCTTCCGGCATCTGCCTCTACTGCTTGATCTGTATGTAAAAACGGCCAGTGTATGCACACTGGCCGCTTGAAATGGCTTGTTCAGAACGGCAGGCTGAAACCAGTTCAGTCAGCCGCTCACGGCGTTCCCTGTCTACAGGCTGCTCAAGTCCTGGATCGCATCGATGACCATGCCAGTCCCGATTGCGATCAGCAGGATATCAGCGGCAACCCGCACATATTTGTAGCCGACCGGTGGTGCACCCAGGTCGATGATCACCCTTGGCGGCAGATCGTAGTACACCAGATCACGCGGTAACGCGTGGCCCACACGCCATTTCTTGGCTTGGCCTGGTGGCATGCAGCCGTTGCGTTTCTTGGCCAGGCCAGGCGGGCAATGACCGCCGCGATAGCTGCTGCTGTAATAGTCCCGTATCACGGAGCGCTGGCTGTCGCCAAAGTAGGCATTCACCCTCACATCCACATTGCCGCCATCCTTGTGGTCACCTCCACCTTGACGTCCGCCCGCCGGTTGACGCCCGTCATCGCGGCCATACTGCTTATCTTGCTGGCTTTGCTTGTTATCTTGCTGGCTTTGCTTGCCACCCTTGTTGGGGTTGCCGGCATGGTCCGGTTTTTCTGCCCAGGCATGCGCCGTGAACAGGCTGACAGCCAACAGGCTGCTGATCAGGGAATAACGCATCCGGTACTTGCTGTTCTGGTATTGAGTATCGTTGGTTTGCATGGTGCTCTCCTCTGCTTGTCGAGACTTGTAAGTGTTGTCATCGTCCATCTTTCAACGTGCCAATCGCGGAAAAGTTACAACAGCAAGCCTGTGTCAGCCCACATTACGGCGTTCCATCATGGCTTGTGCCAGCGTGCCACTGTCGACATGCTCGATCTCCCCACCCATGGGCAGGCCACGGGCGATGCGGCTGACGCGCAGACCCCGTGCGCGTAACAAGCCACTGACGTAGTGGGCGGTGGCTTCGCCTTCTACCGTGTAGTTGGTCGCTAGGATCACTTCTTCCACCAGGCCATCCTGCGCGCGCTTGATCAGCTTGTCGAGATGGATATCACGCGGCCCGATACCATCCAGTGGCGACAGTCGCCCCATCAGCACAAAATAGCGCCCCTTGAAGGCTTGTGTCTGTTCCAGCAACATGAAATCCGTGGGCATCTCCACTACGCACAACTGCGTCTGGTCGCGTTGTGGCGAGGCGCACATCGGGCATACCGGTTGTTCGCTGAAGTTATTGCACAGGCTGCAATGACTGACCACTTGCAAGGCGTTGTCCAGCGCTTGCGCCAGTCTGGCACTGCCCGGCCTGTCGTGTTGCAGCAGATGATAGGCCATGCGTAGCGCTGATTTTGGCCCCACACCGGGCAGGCAGCGCAATGCGTCGACCAGTTGTTCCAGTGCAGGCGGGTTACGCATGTGGCGACATCAGAATGGCAACTTCATGCCGGCTGGCATCAGGCCGCTCATGCGCTGCTGCGTAGTGGCTTCGGCCTTGCGAGCCGCGTCGTTCAGTGCGGTCACGATCAAGTCTTCCAGCATCTCGCGGTCATCCATGACGCTGTCGTCTATGCTGACACGCTTGACCTGGTGTTTGCAGCTCATGCTGACCTTCACCATGCCATTGGCGGCCTGGCCTTCCACGTCGATATTGGCCAGTTCGGCCTCGGCGCGTTTGATATTTTCCTGCATTTGCTGGGCCTGTTTCATCAGGTTGCCCATGCCACCTTTCATCATACGATGCTCCTTGAACGTCTTTGTTGAACTTGATTATTGAATAGGACGAATGCTGGATGGAATGATCTGCGCGCCGAAGTCATTGACCAGCGCCTGCACGAAATCATCCTGACGTATGGCGTGTTCGGCCTCCGACTGCAAACGCGCACGTTCCTGGCCCATTAGCGCAGCAGGGGTGTTGTCGCCACCGCCGGAAGAGAAATGCAGTTTGATCGGTCGATCGAAATGCTGGGAGATGGCCTGGCTGAGCTTCTGCTGATAATTCTGGTTGAGCAAATGACTATGCGCTTGCGGCACGTTCAGGTACATGGCGTTGCCGTCATAGCGCGACAATTCACAATGTTGCGCCAGCGCACGAGCCAGACCGAGTTTGAGCTGATCGACCAGGCCACGCCAGTTGCCATCGAAGGCGATGGCTGCAGTGACCAGGTCCATGGCTTCATCTGGCGCGGCCACGGCGGTAGTCGGGTCCGCGGCAGGGCTGCTGGGCCCATCGGCTTGCGAACTGTCATGCTGTTCATGGCGGGGTGCACTTTCTGCCTGCCTGACCAGGCGGGGGCTGGATTCAACCGCCTTGCTGGGCGCTGGGCTGATTTCAGCAGCTATATCGCTTGCATGAGCCGAGGTCTGACGGCTTAGCGTCTGCGTAACCTCCGTCGATCTGCCTGCAGGTGCGGGGTCACGGCTCGGGGCGGGGCTGCGCTTGTCGCCCGCCTTCTCGCCAGGCATGAATGCCAGCATGCGCAGCATGCACATGCTGAAGCCTGCTGCTTCGTCGGGTGCCAGGCCCAGATCGCGTTTGCCCAGAATGGCGATCTGGTAAAACAGTTGCACCTGTTCCGCATTTATTTGCGCCGCCATGTCCTGCAGCAGCGCGTGGTCAGGTGATGCGGTATCGGCGGCACCCGGCACGGTCTGCGCCAGTGCGATCTGATAAAGCAGGTTGGCCAGATCGGACAGGGCGGTGGAGAAGCTGATGCTGCGCTGTTCCATCTCGCGCACCTGTTGCAGCAGCGAGCTTCCATCACTGCGCAGCAGGGCTTGTAACAGCGCAAACAGATAACGCTGGTCGATAGCCCCCAGCATTTGCCGTACTTCGGCTTCGCTGACTTTGTCGCCGCCATAGGCGATGGCCTGGTCCAGCAGGGAGAGTGCGTCGCGCATGCTGCCAGCCGCAGCACGCGCCAGCAGTTGCAGCGCAGCCAGCTCGGCCGGGATCTGTTCTGCAGCCAGTACGGTCTGCATGTGTTCGGCGATGACACTGGCGGACAGTTGGCGAAGATTGAACTGCAGGCAGCGCGATAATACAGTGACCGGGACTTTTTGCGGGTCTGTGGTGGCCAGGATGAATTTGACGTGCGCCGGTGGTTCTTCCAGCGTCTTCAGCATGGCGTTGAAAGCGTGGCCGGTCAGCTGGTGGACTTCATCCAGCATATAGACCTTGAAGCGCCCTTGCGTAGGCGCATAGATGGCTTTTTCCAGCAACGCGGTCATGTCGTCGATGCCGCGATTGGAAGCGGCATCCATCTCCACATAGTCGATGAAGCTGCCCTGGTCGATGCCTACACAGGCGCTGCATTTGCCGCACGGCGTGGCAGTGATGCCGGTTTCGCAATTGAGGGATTTGGCGAGGATGCGCGACAGCGTGGTCTTGCCCACACCGCGGGTCCCCGTGAATAAATACGCGTGATGCAGGCGTTGCTGTTCGAGGGCGTTGTGCAGCGCGCGAACCACATGTTCCTGGCCCACCAATGCATCAAACGATTTTGGTCGCCACTTTCTGGCGAGAACCTGATAACTCATATGCGATTGGACCCCGGAGATGCAGCCTGTCACTCTAGCGGAAAACCTGAACCCCGTCCAAGCACGGCCATCACGGATAACAACAGGAAAGGGGGCGAGCCTAACCCCCGGCACTTGCTACATAGTTGTGGCTGCTTGCTTCCGCACCTGACCAGGTTGGCTACTTCACAATGCGGGGAGGCCCGCCTTGCGTAATGGTAACCGAAAGCCGGGCGAGTTCAAAATCGGCAGCGCGCCAAATCCTCAGAAATGCGCTTGGCAAAAAACAAGCTCTCGTCATTATTTGGACTAGGCCGATACTTGCGCTATAATGCGCGCCTTGTCGCGGAGAGGTGGATGAGCGGTTTAAGTCACCACCCTGGAAAGGTGGCACAGGGGCAACTCTGTCGCGGGTTCGAATCCCGCCCTCTCCGCCAGTGCTGCTAGCCCTGGTTTTACTGTTATCCCGCCTGTTGCAACTTCGCCAACGACCTACCCACGGCGAAATACGATGCCAGCCAGCCTATGATCACCGCCGTACCGACCAGCACCAGCGATAGATCCGCCCATTGCGTGTGCAGATGAAAATCGCTGCCGTACAGTAGTGCCAGTTCCGCCACTGAGCGATTGAACGATACGATCCCTGCATACAGTAACAGCAAGGCCGCCAGCCCGCCGCCGCCGCCGTAGAGCATGCCGGCATACAGGAACGGCCTGCGGATGAATTGGTCGGTGGCGCCTATCAGCTTGCTGACTTCGATCTCTTCACGCTGCGTCATGATCTGCAGACGTATGGTGTTGGCGATGATCACCGTCAGGGCGAATGCCAGTAAGATCGCCAGCGCCAGCACCGCCTGTTTGCCCAGTTGCAGCAGCGCGTACAGGCGTTTGATCCAGCTGGCATCGGCCTGCGCCAACTCCACACCGTCCCAAGCCTGCATCTCTTGTTGCAACGTGCTGACACTCTCCGGGTCGGTCTGCTTCAACTTGACGAAATAGGCATCCGGCAGCGGGTTCTGTTCCAGGCTGCTGGCCGGATGGTCAGTGGCGAGGCCGCTGCGGAACTCACGCCAGGCGGTGTCGCGGTCTACAAAACGTACTTCGCTCACAGCGGGGTGGCGGCGCAGTTGTTCGCCCAGTGCGGTCACGGCGGATTTTGCGATGTCCTGCTTCAGGAACAGGCTGATCTGCGCGTCGCCCTGCAACAACTCGGTGGCACGGCTGACATTGTCCACCGCCACATACAGCATGGCAGGCAGGCACAAGGCCACGCCGATCACGCTGCAGATCATCAGCGTGGAGGACAGGCTGCGGCGCATGCGCGCCAGCACCAGACGGATCGCTTGTAAGTGCTGATTTAGACGGTGTTTCATCATGCGAACTCCGTGATCTGCACTTCGAGCAGGCCTTGCGACAAATGCAGGGCACGATGCGGTGACTGGCTGATGGTGTTCACGTCATGGGTGGCCACGATGACGGTGACGCCCACCTGCTGGAACGCATTGAACAAGGCCATGATCTCGCCCGCATAGCTTTCGTCCAGATTGCCGGTCGGTTCGTCGGCGATCAGGATGGAAGGGCGGCTCACCACGGCACGGGCGATGGCCAGTCGTTGCTGTTCACCGCCGGATAGCGTGATCGGCATGGCTTTTTCCTTGTTCAGCAAACCCACTTTGTCCAGCGCCGCACGGATGCGTTTTGCTGCATCGCTACCGGTCACGCCGTTGATGTACAGCGGCAGCGCCACATTCTCAAAGCAGTTGCGGTCATAAAGCAGTTTGTGGTCCTGGAACACCAGGCCGAATTTGCGTCGCAGATAGGGGATGACGGCCGGACGCAGTTTGCTGATGTTCTGGTTGCCGATGAGCACCGTGCCCGAGGTGGGCCGCTCGATGGCGGCCATCAGTTTCAGCAGGGTGCTCTTGCCGGCACCGGATTGGCCGGTGAGCAGCACCAGTTCGCCTTCGGCGATCTCAAATGAAACGCCGCGCAGGATCTCGTCACTGCCGGGATAACGTTTACGTACCTGATCAAAGCGGATCATGCGTCGCGGTCCTTCTCGAAAACGCTGACATAAAAAAACGATCACCCAAGCCGGCGCTGGCTGAGCCCAACGCTGCTGCACGACAGTCGCCGCCAGGGTGCGCTCAGGCAAACAAGGCATCGACGAACTCTGCAGCCTTGAACGGGCGCAGGTCATCGATGTTCTCGCCTACACCGATATAACGGATGGGGATAGGCCGTGCCTGGGCGATGGCCGCGATCACGCCACCCTTGGCGCTGCCATCCAGCTTGCTCAATACCAGCCCTGTCACACCCAGCGCATCGTCGAACGCTTTTACCTGAGTGACTGCATTCTGGCCGGTGTTGGCATCCAGCACCAGCAGCACTTCATGCGGCGCCCCCGGCAAGGCCTTGTTGATCACGCGCTGCACCTTGCGGATCTCCTCCATGAGGTTGAGCTGGGTGGGCAATCGTCCGGCCGTGTCGGCCAGTACGATATCGATGCCACGCGCCTGCGCCGCATTCACTGCATCGAACATCACTGCTGCCGCATCACCACTTTGCTGCGAAATGACCTGTACCTGATTGCGCTCGCCCCAGGCTTGCAGTTGCTCACGTGCGGCAGCCCGGAAGGTGTCACCAGCCGCGATCAGGACGGATTTCCCTTCGGCCTGGAATTGCCGCGCCAGCTTGCCTATGGTGGTGGTCTTGCCAGCGCCATTCACGCCAGCCAGCATGATGACAAAAGGTTTGTGTGTGGTGTGCAGCGGCTGTTCCAGCGTGAGCAGCAGCTCCAGCAGGGATTGCTTTAGCGCTTCGCGTAGTTGGTGAGTGTCGCTCAAGCTCTGACGTTTGACGCGCGCGCGCACTTGTTCAAGCAGGCTTTGCGTAGCGGCTACGCCTACATCTGCGGTTAACAAGATGGTCTCCAGTTCTTCATACACCGCTTCGTCGATCTTGCCGCCGTTGAACAGGCTGGCGAACTGGCTGCCCAGCTGGTCACGCGTGCGCGACAAGCCCTGCTTCAATCGCGCGGCCCAGCTCAGGCTGGCAATATGCTCGGCTTCAGCAGGCGGCGTGATCGCCACTGGATCAGGCGTTTGATGTATTTGTGCATGGCCGCTATCGCCTGGCGCTGCAGTCGGTTGTTTGGGGGCCTCTGCAGGCGTGGATTTTTTGAACAGATTAAACATTACTCTCTATCATGGCTGTCTGATGTGGCTATTCAAGTACTGCCCGGTCTTGTACTGCGCGGTCTTATAGTCTGACGACTTGTACTCTGACGTGTTGGCATGGCGCTGAACCCGTGCACCCGCTTAGGCTTGCCAGTCGAGCGTAGGCTCAGCTGGAACAGGGTACTCCGTTGTGCCGACCGTGGGGGCTGACGGATAGTATTATTTTAGTCGTGTTGCCGTGGCGGCGCCACGAAACTTAGCCAGTCGAGCCGGGTCAGATTGGTGCAATAAACACGGGCCGCTATAATCTGCCACCCCGTTCTGCCACCCGTGCAGTAAGCTCACCGCACTTTCGAGGAGAATAAAGCCGTGTCAATTCGCAGTTTAATGCTGTTGTTGCTGTGTGTGCCGACGATTGCGCTGGCCAATGTGCATGAGTTCAAGCTCAGCAACGGCATGCGCATCATCGTCAAGGAAGACCACCGCTCGCCCGTGGTGGTGTCTCAGGTCTGGTACCGTGCGGGTAGTATGGACGAGGTGAACGGCAAGACCGGGGTCGCCCACGTGCTTGAACACATGATGTTCAAAGGCACCAAGACCATCAAGCCCGGCCAGTTCTCGCGCATCATCGCAGCGGCAGGTGGTCGCGAGAATGCGTTCACCGGCACCGATTACACCGGCTACTACCAGCAACTGGAGAAATCCCAGCTGCCTTTGTCCATCAAGATGGAAGCGGATCGCATGGTCAACCTCAAGCTGACCGATGAAGAGTTCGCCAAAGAGGTGAAGGTGGTGATGGAAGAGCGGCGCTGGCGTACGGACGACAAGCCACAAGGGCTGATCAACGAACAATTCAACCGTGCCATGTTCACGGCACACCCGTATGGTCGCCCCATCGTAGGCTGGATGAACGATCTGGAGAACATGACCGCTGAAGATGCGCGCGAGTGGTACCGCACCTGGTATGCCCCCAACAATGCCACGCTGGTGGTGGCAGGTGATGTGAAGGCTGCGGATGTATTGAAACTGGCCCAGCAGCATTTCGGCCCGATCAAGGCACGACCACTGCCAGCCCGCAAGCCACAGACCGAACCGCCCCAGCTTGGCCTCAAGCGTGTGGTGGTGAAAGCACCAGCCAAACTGCCTTATATCCGCATGGGCTACCATGTGCCCGCACTGCAGGACGCGGACAAGGACTGGGAGCCGTATGCGCTGCAGATCCTTTCCGGCGTGCTGGACGGCAATGCCTCGGCACGCTTGAATCAGCAGCTGGTGCGCGAGCGTCAACTGGCCGTGGAAGCGAGCGCCGGTTACAACATGATACGGCGTGGACGTGAGGCGGTGTTCGAACTTGATGGCACGCCAAGTGAAGGCAAGAGTGTGAACGAGCTGGAAGCCGCCTTACTTGAGCAGGTGGAGCAGATCAAGATTTCTGGCATCACGCCGGAAGAATTGCAGCGCGTCAAAGCGCAGGTGATCGCCAGCGACGTGTATCAGCGAGATTCCGTATTCGCCCAAGCCATGACCATAGGCACCCTGGAGACGGCTGGCTTCTCCTGGCGCATCCTGCCTGGTTACCCTGCCAAGCTGTCTGCCGTGACCGCCGAGCAGGTGCAGGCCGTTGCCAAAAAGTACCTGACTCCGGATAACCTCACCATCGCCACGCTGGACCCGCAACCCATAGACCCGAATGCAAAACCCAAGGGGAAGCCAAGTGATCACTAAGTTATACCAAACCCTATGCCGTGCCGTGCCGGTACTGGCCATCCTGAGTTTTAGCCTAGGCTTCAGCCTGAGCACGCAGGCAGCCGTGAATATCCAGCAATGGCAGACCAGCCAGGGCGCACAAGTCTATTTCGTGGAGAACCACGACCTGCCCATGCTGGACATGAGCGTCACGTTCGCCGCTGGTAGTGCCCGTGACAGCCAGGATAAAGCCGGTGTGGCAGGCATCACCCGCTACATGATGACGCTGGGCGCTGGTGGGCTCAGCGATGAACAGATCTCCACGCGTCTCGCCGATATCGGTGCCGAGATGAGTGGCGATCTGGATGCAGACCGTGCCGGCTTCAAGCTGCGCACACTGAGCAGCGAACGTGAGCGTGAGCAGGCGTTGGCGGTCTACAGCGCCATCCTGCACAAGCCGGACTTCCCGGAAGCCGTGTTGACGCGCGAGAAGGCGCGTATCCTGGCAGGCCTCAAGGAAGCGGCCACGCAGCCCGAAAGCATGGCCAACCGTGCCTTCATGCAAGCGCTTTATGGTAAACATCCTTATGCCAATGACGAGAGCGGCGAGCTGACCACCGTGCCACAGATCCAGGCGGCTGATCTGCGTGCCTTCTATCAGCGCTATTACGCTGCCCAGGGCGCAGTGATCGCGCTGATTGGCGATCTTACCCGTGCCCAGGCGGAGCAATTGGCTGAACGCCTGTCGGCAGGGCTGCCAAGCGCTGAACCTGTGCCTGCTTTACCAGCCGTTACTTACCCGCAGCAAGCCGTGGAGCAGCGTATCCCGCATCCGGCCAGTCAGGCGCATATCCTGCTCGGTTACCCTGGCGTTAAGCGCATAGATCCGGACTATTTCCCGCTGTATGTGGGCAATTACATCCTGGGCGGTGGCGGCTTTGTGTCACGCCTGACCGAAGAAGTGCGCGAGAAGCGCGGCCTGGTCTACAGTGTCTACAGCTACTTCCTGCCTCTGTCCGAGCTGGGCCCATTCCAGTTGGGACTGCAGACCAAGCAGGCGCAAGCCAACGAGGCCCTGCAGCTGGTGCGCAGCACGCTGGGCAACTTCATCAGCAAAGGTGTCAGCGAAAAAGAGTTGAAAGCCGCCAAGCAGAACATCATCGGCGGTTTCCCGTTGCGGCTGGACAGCAATGCCAAGATACTGGAATATCTGTCCGTGATCGGTTTCTACAAATTGCCATTGACCTACCTTGATGATTTCAACAAAAAAGTGGCCGCTGTGACGGCGGCGCAGATCCAGGACGCGTTCAAGCGTCGTGTAGACCCAGACCGCATGGTCACGGTGATCGTTGGCGCAGAGCAGTAACACGGTCCGCATCGGCGGCGGGCTGTGGCGTAGTCGGCTGCTGACTTTTCCGGATCTGCCTGGTCTGCGTCCGACCCCGGACCGGGTGAGGCAGACGCTGTTCAACTGGCTGGGGCAGGATCTGCATGGCTTGCGCTGTCTGGATCTGTTCTGCGGCACCGGCGTGATGGGCTTTGAAGCGCTGTCACGCGGTGCGGCCGAGGCGGTGATGGTGGAAAAGATGCCGCTCGCCATGCGCCACCTGCAGGACAACAAACAGCGTTTGCAAGCTACGGGTGCCGAACTGCAACAGCAGGACGCCGCACAGTTCCTGGCACGCGACCAGCGTCAGTTCGACATCATCTTCCTCGACCCGCCGTATCAGCAGAACTGGTTGCCGCGCATGCTGCCGGTGCTGCCAGCGCACCTGTCGGCGGGAGGCTATCTATATGTGGAAGCCGAATATGTGCTCAACTCCTGCGCGGATTGGCAGGTGATCAAACAGGGCAAGGCAGGCAATGTGTGCTATCACCTGTTAAAATCCGCACATGCAGACTGAACAACAAGCCCTCCGAGTCGTTTACCCCGGTACCTTTGACCCGATGACGCGTGGTCATGAAGACCTGGTGCGGCGCGCCTCACGCTTGTTCGCCGAAGTGGTGGTGGCGGTGGCGGCCAACCCGGGCAAGCACCCCTTGTTCAGCATAGCAGAGCGCGTGGAACTGGCCTCCGCCGTGCTAAAGGATTGCCCCAACGTGCGTGTAGTGGGCTTTTCCGGCTTGCTGATGCAGTTCGTGCGTGAGCAGCAGGCGACGCTGGTGGTGCGTGGTCTGCGCGCCGCCTCGGATTTCGAGTATGAGTTCCAGTTGGCCGGCATGAACCGCCAACTGTTCCCGGAAGTGGAAACCGTGTTCCTGACGCCATCCGAACAATACATGTTCATCTCCGCCACGCTGGTGCGCGAGATCGCCCGTCTGGGTGGTGACATCACCAAGTTCGTCTCGCCATTGGTGCAGCAACACATCGTACAAAAGCTCGCAGCAGGGCGTTGAGATGGCGCTGATGATCACCGATGAATGCATCAATTGCGATGTGTGCGAGCCAGAATGCCCGAACGGCGCCATCTATCAGGGTGCCGAAATCTACGAGATCGATCCCAATCTGTGTACCGAATGTGTGGGGCATTTCGATAAACCGCAATGCCAGGAAGTGTGTCCGATCGACTGCATCCCCTTGCACCCGGATATACGCGAGACCCATGATCAGCTATACCAGAAGTACCTGAAGATTTCAATCAAATAAAAGCACTTGAGGAGAGACGCAATGCGCATACTGCATACCATGTTACGCGTGGGTAACCTGCAACGTTCCATCGATTTCTACCAGCGCGTGCTGGGTATGCGTCTGCTGCGGCAGCAAGACTACCCGGATGGCCGTTTTTCGCTCGCCTTTGTGGGCTATGGCAGCGAGAACGAGCACAGCGCACTGGAGCTCACCCACAACTGGGATACCGACAAGTATGAATTGGGCAACGCTTACGGCCATATCGCGCTGGAAGTGGACGACGCTTACGCGGCCTGTGAGCAGGTGAGGCAGGCCGGTGGCAAGGTGGTGCGCGAAGCTGGCCCGATGAAACATGGCACCATCGTCATCGCCTTTGTCGAAGACCCGGATGGTTACAAGATCGAGTTCATCCAGAAGGGCACCATCAGCTACCCGGCATAAGCCTTGCGCTCCCGCCCGCGCTTTGCGCAGTGGCCGATAGCGGCAATAACAAAGCCTGCGCAAGCGGGCTTTGTTATTGCATGTCTTGTTTTGAACGGATGCTTGTCATCGCTGTTTCATTTTTCTGCATCATCGCCGCAATAAGCATTTATTAAGCTGGCAACCGTAGCTGAGGGGCTCGGTCAATGTATTGCTTGATAAAGACTCCCCCAGCGTTGTTGCTAAAGGATGGCGAGGATGCAAGCCTCAAACACGAATTCCATGATCGTCTGGCGTTTGCTGGATGGTAAACCAGGCCACGAGAACCAGTCACTGGGCCTGGTAAAAGCCCTAAAACGCAAACAACACTGTATAGCCATTGATATCGCTATCTGCGGTGGTGTAGAGCCCATGCTGAGCTTGGCCACATCGACCTGGTCCCCAGGCACTGGGCACCCTGCGCCTGATTTGATCGTGGGAGCTGGTCACGGCACACATTGGCATCTGCTTGCTGCCAGGCGTGCCTACGGTGGCAGGGCTGTCGTGCTGATGCAGCCCAGTCTGCCTGTTGCCTGGTTTGATTTGTGCCTGATCCCCCAGCATGACCAGTATCGAGGGCATGGCGATTTTATCGAAACCCGTGGGGTGCTGAATCCGCTGCAGGCCGACGGCATTCACCAGCAGGATCGTGCCCTGATCATGCTGGGCGGCCCGTCACGGCATTGTGACTGGGACACTCCTGGCATGCTGATGCAGATCACTCAGTTGCTGGCACACAATCCAGATATACACTACACGCTGACCACCTCGCGCAGAACGCCAGATCATATGCTGGTTGCCCTGAACGGCTTGGTGATGCCCAACCTGAGCGTGGTGCCGTTTCATCAGACTGCGCCTGGCTGGGTAGCCGAGCAGCTGGCGCTAGCCTCAACGGCCTGGGTGTCCGAGGATTCGGTCTCCATGGTGTACGAAGCACTCACAGCAAGAGTTTCTGTTGGTTTGCTGAACTTGCCTTTGAAGCAGGAAAGTCGCGTGTCGCGTGGTGTGGCCGGTCTGATACGCCATGGCCAGGTCACGCGTTTTGATGTACATCAGCAGTACAAGCGTGTGCTGCACCCGGTGCCAGGCTTCATCGAGGCAGATCGTTGTGCCAGTCATATCCTGCATCACTGGATGGCTCCCCGCGTTACGCTGCAGCCGCAAATCGTGTTGCAGGCCAGCTAGGGATGACATGACGTTTGCCAGGTTGACAGTTGTGCAGGTGCTGCCTGCGCTTGAATCAGGTGGGGTGGAGCGCGGTACGCTGGAGGTGGCGCGCTATCTGGTGGAACAGGGGCACCGTTCCATTGTGATCTCGGCAGGTGGGCGCATGGTGCCTTTGCTGGAGCAGCAGGGAAGCGAACATCTGTGCTGGCCGATAGGCAAAAAATCGGTTCGCACCTTGGTGCTGGTGCAGCGCTTGCGCCACTATCTGATCGAACAGCAGGTCGATATCCTGCATGTGCGCTCACGTTTTCCTGGCTGGATCGCCTATCTGGCATGGAGCGGCATGGACCCGGCGCAACGGCCGCATCTGGTCACCACTGTCCATGGCCCGTATTCAGTCAATGCCTACAGTGCCGTGATGACCAAGGGCGAGCGCGTGATCGTGATCTCCAGCATGATCCGCGACTATGTGTTGCAACACTATCCGGTGCAGCCAGAACGCCTGCGCCTGAATTATCGTGGGGTTGATCCTGACATGCATCGTTATGGTTATCAGCCGGATGCAGTATGGAGGGAGGCCTGGTACGAGGCGTTTCCTCAAACGCGCCAGCAACGTCTGATCACGCTACCTGCCCGTGTGACGCGCTGGAAGGGGCAGCTGGATTTTATCGAGCTGATCGCCAGGCTGCAGCCCGAGGTGCCAGAGATACACGGCCTGATCGTGGGCGAAGCGAAGCAGGATAAATCACGTTTTATGCAAGAGCTGCGCGCCAGAGCCAAAGAGCTGGGTGTGGCAGACCGCATTACCTTTACCGGGCACAGGGCGGACGTACGCGAGATCATGGCGATATCGGATTGTGTGTTCTCGCTGTCTACAGAACCCGAAGCGTTCGGACGTACCACACTGGAAGCGCTCAGCCTGGGGGTTCCTGTGATGGGCTATGCACATGGCGGTGTGGGTGAGCAGTTGGCTGCCATCCTGCCTGAAGGCCTGCTGCCTGTGGGCAATATCGCCACAGCACATGCCTTGCTGCTGGAATGGCTTAAGCAGCCGCCGACTGTGCCACAGCAGCATCCTTACTCCTTGCTGAAGATGCTTGAAAATACGTTAGCCATCTATCTGGAACTGGCCGGCACCAGTGTTGCTGGCTCGGCATCCAGGCCTGGTCCAGTAGTCAGGCGCGGATCAGCACAGAAGGTATCACCTAGCGCTTCCGCATGAGAATCTGCCAGTTGATGGCCAGCCCAGGGGTTGGCGGGATGGAAAAACATGTGCGCGAGCTATCCCTTGCCCTTGCCGCTGCAGGTCATGAAGTGGTGCTGATCGGGCCTGCAGCATTCCTCGCGACAGTGCCAGACCACTTGGATGTGCCTCCCATGCAGCGGATGGCCATTCCTGCGCACCTTAGCCGTTTCAATCCCTGGCTGATGTTCAAGGTGTTATTACTGCTTCGAAAAGCGCGCTGCGATATTGTGCATGCGCATGCCAGCAAGGCAGCAGCATTGCTCGCTAGCGTGCAGCGCTGGATAGGCGCACCGACACTTGCCACCGTGCACAGTGTCAAACGTAACCTTAAACCGTATCGAGGCATGACACACCTGATCGCAGTCAGCAAACAGGTCGCCTCTGCGTTCACTGCGGAGCGTTGCAGCGTGGTGTATAACGGCATCGCGCAGCCTTTGCCAGCCGTGCTGAACCTGCATGAGCAATTCGGTGTGCCCGAGGGTATGCCAGTGATTATATCCGTTGGGCGTCTGGTCGAAGCCAAGGGCTTTGATGTACTGCTGCAAGCGATTGATGGTTTGCCTGTATGTCTGCTTATCGCAGGGGAGGGGGCCTTGCGCCGCTCACTGTTGCAGCGTATCCGGGTTTTACAGTCACCGACATACTGCCAGTTGCTAGGTCAGCGATCCGATGTCACGGCCATTCTTGCGGCGGTCGACGCTGTGGTGATTGCCTCGCGGCGCGAAGGGTTCTCGTATGTGCTAAACGAGGCGTTATTGTGTGGGGCCAGGGTGCTGTCGACGGATGTGCCGGTTGCCAACGAGGTGTTGCCTGCAGCGTTGATCGTCCCGATAAACGATGCTGCAGCACTGCGCGCGCGTTTGCAGCATTGGCTGGCACGGCCCGATGTTTGGCAGCAGCAGATGCAGGGTGCACATGCTTATGCACAGCAGCACATGACGCTGGAGAGCATGACAAAGGCCACTATCGCGGTGTATCAGAGGCTGCTGCAACCTTGATGGACTTATTGTATGCATTCTGACCATCAGCGACTGCTGGTCATCAAGCATGGCGCGCTGGGTGATCTGCTACAGGCTGATGGCGTATTGCGCGATCTGCGTGCGCATTATCCGCAAGCGCACATTACCTTGCTTACCACGCCGGGCTTTGCCGGGCTGATGGCACGCTGCCCGCATGTGGATGCGGTGTTGCTGGATGCACGCGCGCCTTTGTGGCAGTTACCAAGGCAATTTTCTCTACGCAGGCAGTTACGGCAGTGCCAGTTCACCGGCGTTTTTGATTTGCAGAGCTCGCAGCGTACCCGGCTGTATCGTCAATATTTACTGACGGATGTGCCCTGGGTTGCCAGAACGCAAGGTCAGGCACCGAGCAGCGGTCTGCAGGGGTTGGTGGATCTGCTGACACTAGCCAGGGTGCCAGTGCCGCATGCACGCAGTCCGGACTTGAGCTGGATGGTGACGGATGTCGCCCAACGCTTGCATGCTGCCGGGCTGAGTGCGCCTTATATCGCGTTGATTCCGGGTGCATCGGCGCGTCACCCGCAAAAGCGCTGGCCCTATTATGCGCAGCTGGCGTCCCTGCTGATACAGCAAGGCTGCAGCGTAGTGACAGTGCTGGGCCCGGACGAGCTTGATCTGGCTGACGCGATGCCGGGTGTGGTGATGCATGGCCTGAACTGGTTTGAGCTGGCCGGCGTGCTGCATCAGGCCAGTTATGTGATCGGCAATGACACCGGCCCCAGTCATCTGGCTTCCGGATTGAGGCGTCCCGGGCTCGCCCTGTTTGGCCCGGCTACTTCTGCGCAACGTGCTGAGCTGGCGCGTGGCCAGTTTCAGGTGCTGCAGCTGACGGACTTGCATGCCTATACGGCGCAGCAGCTTTATCAACATATCGCGCCATCGCTAATACCCATCCCACTCCCAGCCATACCAGCACCGCTACCCTATGGTTCAGCAGGTTAGTAGCTGTGCCGCCTTCTGCATAACCGCATGCCAGTCTCATGTGTGATGTTGGGTCTCGGGCAGATAAGCGTGCCTGTCGTCGCAGCGGGCATGCGCTACGCTCTCATTGTCAACTTGAAGCCTGAATGCCCATGTCTTATCAGCTATTTTTAAGCCCGCCAGCACTGCCCGCAACGGTGCAGCGCATTCTGCTGATCACGCTGTCCAATATCGGCGATGTGGTGCTGACGACACCGGTTTTGCAGGCTTTGCACATCAGGTACCCAGATGCCCTCATCGACATCGTGGGTGATGCGCGCTCGCATCAGGTTTATCAGCATTGCCCTTTTTTGGGCAGGGTGTTGCTGAAGAACAAACAAACTGGTTGGCGTGGATTGCTGACGTTGCTGCGGCAATTGAGGCGGGTACCTTATGATCTGGCCGTGGATCTGCGCACCGATGGATTGCTTTACGCGATTCGCGCCAAGGTCAGGCTGGGCAAACTATCCAATCAGGCTAGCCTGGGCATGCACAGTGTGGAGAAGCATTTTGCGGCACTACAGCCTTTGGGCATTAACGACATCCCGCATCCGCAAGTCTGGCTGACCATGCGACATCGTCAACACGCGCGCTTGTTGACAGCCCCTTTTCAGGGGCAGCGACTGCTGGCTATCGGGCTGGGTGCCAATTCCTCACACAAGATCTGGCCGGTGAGCGCTTACCTCGCGTTGGTATACAAGCTGGAAATGCATGTTGATGCCGTGATGTTGTTGGGTAGCCAACAGGAGCGTTGTCATGCCGATCAGTTCAGGCAGCAATGCCGCTTGCCTGTGCTGGATGTATGCGGCCAACTGGATATTCTGCAATCGACAGCGATGCTGGAACATGCGCTGCTGTTCGTAGGTAACGATTCCGGCCTGGGGCATCTGGCCAGTGCGGTCGGCACCCCTACATTTACCATTTTCGGTCTTGGGCAACCTGCACGTTACCGGCCATGGGGTGAGCTGGCTGGCTGGCATCAGTCTCCGCATGGGAGCATGGAGGCAATCACGCCTGAAATCATCGCCGACGCTATGTTCCGGCACTGGATGAGGTGTGAAACAGGCAGCGTTAAACATCAAGGCCTGCGTCAGCAGGCCTTGGTATAAGAGATTGACTGTTGCTGGCAGTTAACGCCAACCGCGGCCCTGACCGCGACCATGGTGGTGATGACCGCCCCCGCGATGGTGGCGATCCCAGCCACGACTATGCGGATGCCAGTTATCCCGGTAGTAAGGACGGCTGTAAGAACGGTAATGAGGGCTGTAGTACGGGCTGTAATAGGGCCTGTAGCTATAGCCGAAGGTGACGATGGGAGGCTGATAGGCAGGTTCGACATAGACCACGCCTGGAGGCCCGCCATAACTGACACGTGCTGGTTGTATGGTGCAGCCGGTAAAGCTGATCAAGGCCAAGGTCGCCAAGCCAGCGAGTGACATGAAGCGTTTGATTTTCATGATGTGGGACACCTGAACGTGAACATTGACCTATAACGTTCCAACCCGGCTATGGTTTACTTGAGCGTTCATTACTTAGCCTGGCCGATAAAACAAAAAACCTGCGCAAGCAGGTTTTTTGTTAAGGGATCATGCGCGTTTCAAGCTTGCGCTTGGTGGCGGCGAACTCAGTTGAACAAGTCTTTCACCTTGGTCATCCAGGACTTCTCGCGTGGGCTGTGTTTAGCCGAGTCGGTCTGGTTGATCTCTTCCATCTCGCGCAGCAGTTCTTTCTGACGCTCGGTGAGCCGTACCGGCGTTTCCACCACCACATGGCACATCAGGTCGCCAAGCTCGTTGCTGCGCAGCGGCTTGATGCCCTTGCCACGCAAACGGAACACCGCGCCGGTTTGTGTTTCGGCCGGGATCTTCATCTTGGCGTGACCATCCAGTGTGGGGATCTCGATCTCGCCGCCCAGTGCTGCGGTGGTGAAGCTGATCGGCATCTCGCAGTGCAGATTGGCCCCGTCACGCTTGAAGATCTCGTGTGGTTTGAGGTGTACCACCACATACAGATCGCCGGTGGGGCCGCCGTTGACACCGGCTTCGCCTTCACCGGACAGGCGGATACGATCGCCTTCGTCCACGCCAGCCGGGATCTTCACCGACAGGGTCTTGTGCTGTTTGACGCGGCCGCCGCCATGGCAGGTGGGGCAGGGTTCTTTCACCATCTTGCCGCTGCCATGACACTTGGGGCAGGTCTGCTGCACCGAGAAGAAGCCTTGCTGCATGCGCACCTGGCCATGCCCGTTACACGTGGTGCAAGTCACTGGCTGGGTACCGGGACGCGCGCCTGAACCGTGGCAGGTCTCGCATTCCGACATGACCGGGATGCGGATCTTGGTTTCGGTGCCGCGTGCAGCGTCTTCCAGCGAGATCTCCATGTTGTAGCGCAGGTCGGCACCGCGATAGACGTTGGAGCGACGTCCGCCACCGCCTCCGCCACCAAAGATATCACCGAAGATATCGCCAAACGCATCAGAGAAGTTGCCGAAACCGGCACCACCGCCTCCGCCACCGCCCATGCTGGGGTCTACCCCGGCATGACCGTATTGGTCATAAGCGCCACGCTTCTCTTCGTCGGACAGGATCTCGTAAGCTTCCTTGGCTTCCTTGAAGCTTTCCTCGGCTTTCGGGTTGTCCGGGTTGCGATCCGGGTGGTACTTCATCGCCAGTTTGCGATACGCCTTCTTGATCTCCTCGTCGGAGGCATCGCGGTTGACGCCGAGTACTTCGTAAAAGTCTTTTTTGGTTGCCATATTGTTTGTCGTGAAATGTGAAACGTGAAAAGTGAAATGTAAAAATCACTCAAGCTTCTGCTTGAGTGATTTTATGAGCGCCATGTTCAGTGCAGATACCTCGTCCAGTCTGGTTTTCAAGGCCTCATCTGGTGTGGCATAAGCCAACCTGACAGCCAGTTCTATCTGGGTGTCGATCTCGGCCAGCGAGCCGGAGGCGATGCCCAAAAAATGGATCAACTCTTTAGCCCCGTTGCGGGCGGCACCCTCTGCAATGTTCGAAGGTACCGAGATCGCCGCACGTCTAAGCTGTGAAGTTAAACCGAACTGTTCGTCTTTTGGAAGGGTGGATGTGAAACGGTACACGTCTTCTACAAGCTGCATCGCAGCCTGCCAGACTCGAAGCTCCTTGTGCCCGCGTTTCACATTTCACCTTTCACTTTTTACACATTATTTCTTCGCATCCTTCACTTCTTCGAACTCGGCATCGACCACTTCCGCGTCGACGGTCTTCTCGGCTTGCGGTTGCGCTTCATCGCCAGCGCCTTGTTGCGCTTGCTGCTCGGCGTAGACCTTCTCGCCCAGCTTTTGTGAGGCGTCCATCAGCGCGTTGGTCTTGGCTTCGATGGCGTCCTTGTCGTCGGACTTCAGTACATCTTCCACGTCCTTGATGGCGGCTTCGATGTTGGCCTTTTCGTCAGCACTCAGCTTGTCGCCATGTTCGCCCAGCGATTTCTTGACGCTGTGGATCATGCCATCGGCCGCATTGCGGGCATCGACCAGTTCGCGCAGCTTCTTGTCTTCGTCTGCGTACTTGGCAGCATCTTCTTCCATGCGCTTGATCTCATCTTCAGACAAACCGGAGTTGGCCTTGATGGTGATCTTGTTTTCCTTGCCAGTGGCCTTGTCCTTGGCCGATACGTGCAGGATGCCGTTGGCGTCGATGTCAAAGGTGACTTCGATCTGTGGCATGCCACGTGGTGCCGGCGGGATGTCAGACAGGTTGAACTGGCCCAGGCTCTTGTTACCTGCGGCCATCTCGCGCTCGCCCTGCAGCACCTGGATGGTCACGGCATTCTGGTTGTCTTCGGCGGTGGAGAACACTTGCGACGCCTTGGTCGGGATGGTGGTGTTCTTCTTGATGAGCTTGGTCATCACGCCGCCCAGGGTCTCGATGCCCAGCGACAGCGGGCTGACGTCCAGCAGCAACACGTCCTTGACATCACCCTTGAGCACGCCACCCTGGATCGCAGCACCAACGGCCACGGCTTCGTCCGGGTTCACGTCCTTGCGTGGTTCCTTGCCGAAGAATTCCTGCACCTTTTCCTGCACCTTGGGCATGCGGGTCTGACCACCGACCAGGATCACGTCCTGAATGTCGGACAGCTTGACGCCTGCATCCTTGAGCGCCATTTCGCATGGCTTGATGGTACGTGCGATCAGGTCTTCCACCAGCGACTCGAACTTGGCGCGGGTGATCTTCACCACCAGGTGCTTGGGGCCGGTAGCGTCAGCCGTGATGTAGGGCAGGTTGACATCGGTTTGCGTGCTGGAGGACAGCTCGATCTTGGCTTTTTCGGCCGCTTCCTTGAGGCGCTGCTTGGCCAGCAAGTCGTTGCGCAGATCCAGGCCGCCGTTGTCCTTCTTGAATTCGTCCGCCAGGAAGTCGATCAGGCGGTTGTCGAAGTCTTCGCCACCCAGGAAGGTGTCACCGTTGGTGGACAGCACTTCGAACTGGTGTTCGCCGTCGATCTCGGAGATCTCGATGATGGAGATATCAAACGTACCACCGCCCAGGTCATAGACGGCGATCTTGCGATCACCTTCCTGCTTGTCCATACCGAACGCCAGTGCCGCGGCAGTGGGTTCATTGATGATGCGCTTCACTTCCAGACCAGCGATACGGCCGGCGTCCTTGGTGGCCTGACGCTGGCTGTCATTGAAGTAAGCCGGTACCGTGATCACGGCTTCGGTGACTTCTTCGCCCAGGTAGTCCTCGGCGGTCTTCTTCATCTTGCGCAGCACTTCGGCGGAGATCTGCGGTGGCGCCATCTTCTGACCGCGCACTTCTACCCAGGCGTCGCCGTTGTCAGCCTTGGCGATGGTGTAGGGCATCAGACCGATGTCTTTCTGCACTTCTTTTTCTTCAAAGCGACGGCCGATCAGGCGCTTTACTGCGTACAGCGTGTTCTTGGGGTTGGTCACCGCCTGACGCTTGGCGGGTGCGCCGGTCAGGATCTCGCCATCTTCCTGATAGGCGATGATGGAAGGGGTGGTGCGAGCGCCTTCGGCGTTCTCGATCACGCGTGGCTTGCCGCCTTCCATGACGGCTACGCAGGAGTTGGTGGTGCCCAGGTCAATACCGATGATTTTTGACATGATGTCTGTTTCCTCTACACATTCTTAGAATAAATACTGATGTTGCCAACATGGGGATTGCAGCAACGATTTCAAGGGGTGTCGCTGGCGGCTCAGGCCTTGGCTTTTGCCACCATCACCAGTGCCGGGCGCAGGATGCGCTCATTCAGCGTGTAGCCTTTTTGCAGCACGGTGATCACGGTGTTGGGTTCAGCATCGGATTCCAGCATGCTGATGGCCTGATGCTTGTTCGGGTCGAATTTCTCGCCTAGCGGATTGATCTCGGCGATACTGAATTTTTCGAACACGCTGCTCAATTGTTTCACGGTGAGTTCTACGCCGTTCCTGTAGCTGGCGATATCGGCGGTTTCCACCGTCAATGCGGCATCCAGGCTGTCTTTCACGGCCAGCAGTTCGCTGGAGAATTTCTCCAGCGCGTATTTGCGTGCCTTGTCGATGTCTTCTGCGGCACGGCGGCGGATGTTCTCGCCTTCGGCCTTGGCGTACAGCACCGCCGCTTGCTGTTCGGCGATCTGGGCTTCCAGCTCGGCGAAGCGCTCATCAAGCGAGCCAGCCGCACCGCTGTGCTCGTTGTCGTGAATCTCGTTATGTTGATCTTGTTGCATGGCATTCCCTGAATAGTTTGTCATCCATAGCACTGTATGGAGGCGGGTGAAAAGAATTCAAGCCTGCAGCACGCACAATTTTTAGTGAAATGTGCGTGTTGCAGGCCTTGTTCCAGCTTAGTGGGCGGGGCGTTTTTTGCGGAACAGGCGCGTGATGGCTTTGCGGCCCAGGTGGCGCTTGAGCCAGACTTTGCTGTCATACAGATAGAACGGCAGTTTGAAACGCAGGCTGAAGGGCCTGCCAAGGGCGGCGAGATAGCGGCCCACCAGTTGCTCGCGGCCTTCCCAGTGCAGCTTGTTGCAGATGCGCGTGAGGTCGGCGATACGCTTGGACAGTACCGTGGACTTGTTGAAGAAATGCGCACGGTTGATGTCGATCAGGCTGAACGCCAGCGTGCCATCCGCTTGTTTGCGAATCAGGATGTTGCCACCGGACAGGTCGCGGAAGAACACGCCACGCCCATGCAGCATGAGCAGGAACTGACTCAGTTGCTGATACGCCGCTTCCTGCGAGATCCCTTCGAATTCTGCTGCCCCGGCTGCAAATGCGGATAGCAGTTCGCGTGCAGAAAAATCCGCCGGGAAGAAGTCGCAGATATAGTAATTTTCTTTCAGCGAGCGGTCGTTGATGCGTTCGAAATAGGCGATCGGCTCGGCAGTGGGAATGCCGCGGCGCATCAGTTCGGCAGCGGCGTCCCAGCTGCGTCTGGCTTTGGATGGCTTGAAGCGGTCCACCAGGTGCTTCTGCAGCGCGATCTTGATGGGCTGTTTGGCGACCACTTTGCCGATCAGCGGGTTCTCTATAGCCCAGATCACATTGCGTGCATTGCGCAGCGTGGTGGCTTTGGTCGGTGCTGGCAAACGCGCCGGGTGCAGCACTTCTTGCAGGATGCCAGCCGCCGCTGCGCTGGATGCTACGAACATGCCGCGCCAGCCATCGGCCTCGAACAGATGATAATATCGGCCGCGCATGTGACGGTGGATGCTGAAGAACGGCGATGACGGTAATTTGCTTACGGCCTGATTGTTTGTATCGGCAGGCCAGCACAAATAGATAGGCGCTTCGCTGACCAGTGCAGGCAATGCAGCCAGCAACTCGCCATCTCTATCCAGGCAGCGCGCCTGTGACAGGGCGCTAGCTGGGTATACGCTAGCCAAGGCGATGGCTTTGCCATTGCTGGTCCAGACCGCGTGCACATACTGTTCGGCCGACCTGAAGGCATGCAGTTCCAGGCCACGCGTGGTGTGCATGGCGCCTTCATAACGCGAGCCCGGGATCAATGTATTGAAGGTACGCATGGCCAGCAATGCCGGGCGTGCGCGGAACTGGGTGCCGGCCACGCTGGCATAGTGCGTGATGCGCTCCAGTGCGGGGTAACCGTCACTGCCGTCATCGATCAAGCCTTCACGCTGGCAGATCAACGGCCCCCAGAATGCCTGTTCCAGCACCCCGGAAGCGGCACATAGCAGCATGTGGCGTGCCAGATAGTCGGCCTGTTTCTCTTCGCCGTCCGGCAGCAGGCGTTCGATACGTGGCAGGGTCCAGAACGCGGCGGGCGAGCTTAATCTGGATACCCCGAAATGCAGGCCGATGTCCTGCAATAGCCTGGCTTTTTTCACCAGATTGACTTTGAGTCTACGTGCCCATTGAAACCCCAGAATACGGTGATCATAGCGCTCCGGCTCGGTCACGCGTTCACTGAACAGATTGTTGGTGTGGATGTCGGGTAATTGGCCCAGTTGCGCCAGCTTACCCAGCACGGCGATGTTATAGAGCGGCTCGAAGTCGGTCACATTGGGACCGGCTAGGGTGACGCCGTGCGCGCGTATCAGCCGGTAGGCGATGTCCCAGGCAATGAAGAAGCCTTTGGAATCGTAGCCTGCCCAGCGTCTACGGTTGATGGTGGAGCCGATCTCGATACAACGGATGCGTTGCCCGTAGCGTTGCAGCACGTTGGCCACGAAATTATGCCATTCCTGCTGCACGCTGGCCTCGGCCATGCGGCGGGCAGCAGAGTACGGTTGCACCAGATGCAGCATCACGCCGATATCGGCGGCCAGCAAGCGTTCCAGCAGGCGGTTGGGTGGCCCTTCGAGATCCCCATAGCTAAGGTCTATCCTGGCCTGGCGTAAGCCCATGTGCTGCAACGCCTGCATCACCACCTCATCCACGGCCGTATCGTCAGCGGTGGCCACACCCACGCCAGCGAAATCGGCCGGAACCGTGTGCCCCGTTGATGGCAGATGCCCGCCAGGTTTTGCCAGGCCACCGCGCAACACATAACGCAGCCCGGCCCATAGCAGTGCCGGCGTCAGCACGCCTTTGTTTTCAGCACTCATGCGCTGCTCCTGTCGGATGGATGATGTGCTTGTGACCGGGCGCGATCGGGCATTTCACAGAGTGATTGCAAGGCTTGCCAGGCTTCATCAGGTGAGGGCGTGATGCCTTTGCCACCGATGGTGACCGCCTTGCCGGACGCGGCTGGCAAAGCGCCTGCCTGCCAGATATGGGTGTCGCAGAAAATGGCCAGCGTGGGGATATCGAGTGCCACGGCAAGATGCATCAGGCCTGTATCCAGGCCTATGGTCAGCGGGGCTTGCTGGATCAGTGCCGCCAACTGGCTCAAGCGCATGCGCGGCGGAACAATGGCGGCAGGCACCGCCTCGGCGATCTTTACCGCGCGCAAACGCTCCACCTCGCTTCCCCAGGGCAGCAGGATCTGCAAGCCGTGCTGCTGCATGGTGACGCCCAGTGCGATCCAGTGTTCCACCGGCCACAACTTGGCTGCACGCGCCGTGCCGTGGAACACGGGGACAATGTGCTTGCTGATGGCGAAGGGCAGGGCGGTGTCGGGCACCTTCAGCTCATAACGCAAGGGCAGGGTATCCAGGCTGTAGCCGAGCGCCTTGGCCGCCACCAGGCGATTGCGTGTTACGGCATGCAAATCCTTGGGGATGTCATGCGCATGGTCGTAGACACGGCCGGCGATGGCTTCTCTGGCGGTGTGGCGGTCTGCACCATGCGACGGCCCGTGCGCCCAGTGACAGATCAGCGCGCTCTTGAGCAGGCCCTGTGTGTCCAGGATGGCATCGTAAGGTCGCTGACGTAAACGCTGACGAAATGCAAAGAACGCCCGCCAGGTCGCTGTGCTGAACAGCTGCTTTTTCCAGCGCCGCATGGACACGATGATGCGCTGGTCGATGCGTGGGTTGAGGGCGGCGATCTCGGCGAAACTGTCTTCGGTGACCCAGTCGATCACGGCATCCGGATGGTGGGCGCGGATATCCGCGATCACCGGCATATTGTGGATCAGGTCTCCCATGGAGGAGGTTTTGACGAGCAGGATGTTCAGCATGGCCAATATTTTCGCATACAATGCCTCATTTACTCTCAGCCGGCTGCTACGCCTTGCGATTCGCTTTCCTGATCTTCAAATACTTTCCTTACGGCGGCGTGCAGCGCGATATGCTGCGCATTGCCAAAGATTGTGTCAGTAAAGGCCATCAAGTCACCATCTACACGGGCAGCTGGCGTGGTGACGCGCCGCCGGACAATATCCGGGTGGAGCTGCTGAAGGCACGTGGCATCCTCAATCATCAGCGTCATCAATCCCTGATCGACGGCATGGCCGCCTCGATACAGCGCGACGCTCCAGACTTGATCGTGGGTTTCAATCGCATGCCCGGCCTGGATGTCTATTACGCCGCAGACCCCTGTTTCCTCGAGCGCGCGCATCATGACCGCGGCTGGTGGTATCGCTTCAGCGGGCGTTATCGTTTTTTTGCTGGTACCGAACGTGCGGTATTCGGAGCAGAGGGCCGCTGTCATGTCCTGTTGTTGTCCTCGCGAGACTTGCACACCTTCCAGCGCTGGTATCAGACGCCTGCCGAGCGCTTCCACATCCTGCCCCCTTCCATTCCTGACTTTGCGGTCTTTGATCGCGCTAGACAGCGTCATGCGCTGCGTCAGGAATTCGGTTTGCCCGAGCAGGCAAATGTACTGTTGATGGTGGGCTCTGCTTTCGTGCGCAAGGGGCTGGATCGCAGCATACGGGCACTGGCCGCGTTGCCACAGCGCTTGCTTGATAACACCTGGCTACTGGCCGTAGGCGAGGACAGGGCGGAGCCCATGACGAAACTGGCGCGTGAGCTGGGCGTGGCGGATCGTGTGATCATCACGGCAGGCCGCCATGATGTGGCTCAGCTGATGCAGGGCGCGGATGTGTTGATGCATCTTGCGCGCTCCGAGCTGGCTGGCATCGTGATCATCGAAGCGCTCACCGTGGGCTTGCCGGTGATGGTCACTGCAGCGTGTGGCTATGCTCAGCATGTGGCGGATGCAGAGGCCGGGCGCGTGCTACCTGAACCCTATGATCAGGTGCACTGTCAGCAGCAATTGGCCGAGTTGCTGGACAGGAATGTGCTGGCTGCGTGCTCTGCGGCTGGCATGCGCTATACCGCGACTATCGCCGCACAGCATTCAGCCACGCTGGAAGCAGATTTATTGGAACACTATGCGCGATAGGCACGCGGCAAAGCATCGCCAGGGCACCGGGTGCGTGAATGAGCAGATACCGCTGCCCCTTGCCAGGCATTTTGGCGATGACCAGGCATTCACCCAGATCATGGCGCTCAGCGGCGAAGTGTTCCGCGAGATGCCGGGTCGCCGTACTTTACGCTTCCATCTGGATGGACGACCTTACTTCGTCAAGCTGCATTTTGGTGTGGGATGGCGCGAGATATTCAAGAACCTGCTGACGCTGCGCCTGCCTATCGTCAGCGCCATGCCCGAATGGCGGGCGATCCACCGCTTCAACAAAATCGGCATCCCCACGACGCCGCCGGTCGCGTTTGCGAGTCGTGGCTGCAACCCGGCACAACGGCAGTCATTCGTGATGACCGAGGACTTGGGCGATATCGTTTCGCTGGAGACGCTGTGTGCAGACTGGAAGACCCAGCCGCCAGAGCCAGCCTTCAAGCGCAGCTTGATCCTCGAGGTGGCGCGCCTGACGCAGTTGCTGCATGCAAACGGCATGAACCACCGTGACTTGTATATCTGCCATTTCTGCCTGGATCTGCCCAGGCTGGCGCAGGGTGATCTGCATCTTTATCTGATCGACCTGCACCGGGTCGGCATGCGCCGTCGCATTTCTTATACAGATCGTATGAAAGATATCGCGGCCCTGCATTTTTCGGCCATGGATATTGGCCTGACCCGGCGCGATGTTTTGCGATTCCTGAAAGCCTATTATGGGCAGCCGCTCGGAGATGTTCTGGTAGCACAGCGGGCATTGCTGGCCAAGGTTGAATCCAGAGCGCGACGCCTGTATATCAAGTTCCAGCAAAAATATACATCGTGAGTCATGCGGTGCAGAACACGGAATTTATTGCGGATGACTACCGCGCCTTATTGTCCAGCAATGCACTGGATCGCTTTGATCTGGCCTGGGCGAGGAATGTGGCCTGGGTAGAACCGCCCAACCTGGATCGTGGCGGCTTCAGTGGCGTAGGCCGGCTTGGTTTGCAAGCGGCCGGTGGCAGCACAGTGCATGTCTATCTCAAGCGTCAGGAAAACCATGTGCGCAAAAGCCTGGCTCACCCATGGCGCGGCGAACCCACCTTGCTGCGCGAGTTTTCCATCATCCAGCATTTGCAGCGCCACGGCGTTCCCACGCTGGAGCCCATCTTGTTCTGTACGCAGTCGCGTTCAGGGCAGCAGCGCGCTGTGATGGTCACGCTGTCGCTGGAGGGCTATGTCCCCATGGATGTGTTCACGCAGTCAGCGGACTTTTTGGGAATGTCGCTGACACAGAAAAGAGCGTTCATCGCGGCGGCGGCAAACATCATAAAAGAGATGCATGCCGCCGGAGTGCAGCACCGTGCCCTGTATGCCAAGCATGTGTTTGTAAAATTGCAGTCCGGGCAGTTCAAGCTTGCACTGATCGATCTGGAGAAGGCGCGTAAAAGCTGGTTGCCGCTGGCGAGCACCTACTTTGACCTGACGACCTTGAATTACCGTACAGCGGTCTGGAGCCGTACCAGCAGGCTGTATTTTCTAAAGCAATACTTTGCCGTTGCGCGCCTGACTGGCTGGCAAAAACTGATAGGCAGGCTGATCGCAGCACGTTCAATCAAGAAACAAAAGGTGTTGGTATGAACCAGGATAATCAACAGCGCTTACAGGACGGCGCACGCATTCTTGTGCTGACCTCGAGTAGTACAGGCAATAATGTGTTTTGCACGCCCGCCATCAGCCTGCTCAGGCGCCGATTCCCGCACAACAGGATCGATGTGGCAGCACTCAGCAAGCTCAGTGCTGAAGTGTTCGAGAATAATCCGGACGTGGGTCAGGTGCATGTGGTCAAACATGCCAGGGCACTGGACAAGCTGGCGCCGGGCTATGACAGCATCCTTGCCTTGAATGTCAACGCGCTCAAGAAAATGAAGGGCGCAAAAGCCACCATGCTGACGGTGGGGCCATTGTCGGAGAACCTGCATCATGCTGAACAATTGTTGCAGTTCGTTGCTGGCCTTGCAGGAGTCGAAGTGCTGGAAAGCGATAGGCGTTATGTTGTTTCCGGCAAGCCCTTTGTGGGGAAGTTGGCGCTGGATCCGGCCAGCCTCGCCGCCGACAGTCTGCTGGTGAACATTCATCTGGGCTGCGGGCGTACGCTGCTGCATGGATGGAAATTCTTTTACCGTAGCCGCGCCAACGATAAAAAGATGTGGCCTATCCAGTCCTATGTGGAATTGGGCAAGCAATTGATCGCGGCCAACCCCAGGATACGCATCGTGTTGACGGGCACCGCGAACGAAGCATATCTGGCCAGGCAATTCTGCCGCCTTGTGCCGGGCAGCATCAATCTGGCCGGCAAGACCACGGTGCCGCAACTCACTGCCTTGATGAAAAGCTTGAGCCTGTTCATCGCGCATGACTGCGGTGTGTTGCACATCGCCGCTGCCAGTGCAGTGCCTATCGTTGCTTTGTTCGGGCCAACCAATGAGGTACTGACCGGCCCTTATCCGTTAAGGCCACAGCATCGCTTGCTCAAGAAGCCATCCATGACGGATATCACACCCGCAGAAGCGAGTGCGGCAGCGATCGAGCTGATGACAGCGTTTCCCCGAACGCTGACACAGGCAAGCTGATGCTGCCTGCAACAGTGCCTACATTGCAGGCCAGCGACCTGTATGCCATCGAAAGGCCGTCTGAGCGGCGTTTCGTCATCATGCTCAATGCCGCGGACGATCTGCATGTAGAGGCAGTCGTCAGGGTGGTAAAGCATAGGCGTGTCGTGGTGCGTGCTGTCTGGCAGTCAAGGCCGGTGTATGCCAAGTTGTTCATAGGCCGCGATGCGGCCCGCTATGCCGAGCGTGACCGTCGTGGAGCGCAAGCGTTGGCGGATGCAGGGGTCATGACGCCTGCCTTGCTGTATGCCGCCGCATTGCCGGACTCTGCAGCGCACGTGTTGCTGTATGCAGCAGTGAGCGGCGCCATGAATGCTGATCAAGCCTGGAACAGCATGGATAGCGCACAGCGCAGCAGGCTGGCATTCGCGCTGGTGCGCGAGGTGGCGCTACATCATCAGGCCGGGCTGCAGCAGACCGACCTCTACCTGAAGAATTTTATGCTGCAGGGCGACACCATCTACACGCTGGATGGGGATGGGATCCGCGGTTTACCCAGCTGGTACACACGCAGGGCAGCATTGCAGAATCTGGCCATGCTGCTGGGCAAGCTGGATGTGCTGGACGTATGGCCAGTGTTGCCGGGCTTGCTGGATCAGTACGCGCGCTTGCGTGGCTGGGAGCACAGCCCGGCGCTGGGCAGGTTCAAGCGCATGATGGCGGCACAGCGTTATCATCTTGCGCAGGGCTACGCGCAGCGCAAAGTGCTACGTCAGTGCAGTGATGTGAACGTGCAGGTTTCATCCAGCCAGTTCCTGGCCATCAGCAGTGAACGTGATACCCCAGCACTGCGCTCTGTGTTGCAGGCGCCGGACCTGTGCATGGGTGCTGAGCACGTGCGACTTAAATCTGGAAACACGTGCACGGTCAGTTTGATCCAGCTTGGCGAGCGGAACATAGTCGTCAAGCGCTACAATATCAAGACTTTCTGGCACGGCCTGAACCGTGCCTTGCGCAAGACGCGTGCTGCGGCCTCCTGGTCGAATGCCTTCCGCTTGCAATTGCTGGGTGTGGCTACGCCATCACCAGTAGCATTATTGGAGCGGCGCATGGGATGCATACGGCGCGAAGCTTATTTTCTGGCCGAGTATCTGCCTGCGCCGGATGTTGCCGGGTATTTTGCAGCACCGATGGAACAGGCGCGACGTGATGCCAGCGCATTGCGTATTGCGCGCCTGTTTTATCAGTTGTATCTGCTGATGATCGTGCATGGTGACTGCAAGGCCAGCAATATCAAGATCGCTGATGACCAGCCTGTGCTGATCGACCTCGACAGCATGCGTCAATACGCGCCGGGCTGGCTGGGTGAGCGGCGTTTTTTGCGCGGTCATGTGCGGGATTTGCGGCGTTTTCTGCGCAACTGGTCGCCGGGAGATGTGGTCAGAGTGGCGATTGAACAGGCATTTGTGATGACTTATAAAGATCCGGCACTGTTGCGAGCGGCCGGTATCCACATTGAAAAAGACGTGAAAAACATATGATTATTCTCGGTTTATCTGGGGCGCTCGGGCACGATGCGTCCGCAGCGATCATCGTCAACGGCAAGATTGTGGCAGCAGCGGAAGAAGAGCGTTTCATCCGTGACAAGCATGCCAAGAACCTGTTTCCGTACGAAGCTGCCAGGTATTGTCTGCGCGAGGCAGGTGTACGCCCTGAGCAGGTCGATGTGGTGGCGTTTCCGTATGGCGAGATCCCACTCACAAGCGCTGCGCGCTGGCACTATGCCAAGCGCCACTGGTATGCGCCGGACCGTGTCATCGATGCCATCTTCAATGGCAACCGCCGTTTTCGACGTAACCGAGACAAGGCATTGACCTTGATGGCGGAGCTGGGACTCAGCAAGGCCGAGTATGTGCCGGTGGAACACCATCTGGCGCATGCCAGCAGTGCGTATCACCTGAGCGGTTTCAAGGAAAAGACCGCCATCGTCGGCATAGACGGCAAGGGGGAATACGCGACCACCTTCTTCGGCTATGGCGAGCATGGCAAGATCCACAAGATCAAGGAGTTCTACGATCCGGATTCGCTGGGGGGCATGTATGGCGCCATCACCGAATATCTGGGTTTCGAGATGCTGGACGGCGAGTTCAAGGTGATGGGCATGGCCCCGTATGGCGATGCGAACAAATACGACCTTTCCCGTCTGGTGCAATTCAAGGACGGTGAGCTGCGCGTCAACACCAAGCTGGTCAATGTGATCGGTCTGCGCCGCTACAAGGAAAATGGCAGAGGCCATTATTTCACGCCTGCACTGGTGGACTGGCTGGGGCCCAAACGTCAGGGCGACGAGATCGACGACCCGTACATCCACTACGCGGCTTCGGTGCAGCAATTGCTGGAAGATATCGCTTTGCAAATGATTGATTATTATGTCGGCGATATCATCCGCGAGACTGGCCGCATCGCCATGGCGGGTGGTGTCGCGCTGAATGTGAAATTGAATCAGCGCATCATCGCCATGCCGGGCGTGAAAGAGCTGTTCGTGCAGCCTGCTTCCGGAGATGCCGGCACCTCACTGGGCGCTGCCAGCTTCGTCGCTGCCGAACGTGGTGAGCCGCTGGAGGCGATGCCGCATGCTTACCTGGGCCCGTCCTTCACCACCGAAGAATGCCTGGCGGCCTGTGCTGCGCACCCGTCCAAGCCGGTGTTCAAGCGTGTAGCCGACGCAGCAGCGACGGGTGCCGAACTGCTGGCGAATGGTCATCCGCTGGCCTGGTTCCAGGGGCGCATGGAGTTCGGCCCGCGTGCGCTGGGCTGTCGCAGTATCCTGGGTGACCCCAGTCACCCGGGCGTGGCGGACCGCATCAATGCGCAGATCAAGTACCGCGAGCGCTGGCGTCCATTTTGTCCTTCCATGCTGGACCGGGCGGCTGAGGATATCCTGCAGACGGCCCATCCAGCGCCTTACATGACCTTCACCTTTGATGTGGCGGAGCATTGGAAGTCGCGTATCCCGGAAGTGGTGCATGAGGATGGCACGGCGCGCGCGCAAGTGGTGACCCGCGCTACCAATCCACGCTATTACGCGCTGATCGAGGCGCTGGAACAGCGCCGCAATGTGCCGGTGGTGCTGAACACCTCACTCAACCGTCGTGGCGAACCCATGATCTGCAGCCCCAAGGATGCGCTCGATATGTTTTTTGGCTGTGATCTGGAATACCTGATCATGGAAGATGTGCTGGTACAAAAGGTTTGATGTATCAGCTGGGCTGGCCGTTTGATTTAGCATCGAAAAGTCAATCCATTATTCCTGTTTCCTTGTGTCTAGAAACCTGCTGCATGCGCTCCGTGCATAAGGGTTGAGCCTTGCAAGCCTGCATCTGGTTTGACGATAGGGGTGGCTTTCTGCATAATCGGGAAGAGTTAATTTTGATAGCGCTATGACTATGAGACAGATCCTGAATGAAGTCACTGAGCGCATTCGTGAGCGTAGTGCCCCCACCCGCAAAGCATACCTGCAGCGCATTGAAGAAACACTGAAACGTGCGCGTGGTTCGGACCGCATGGGCTGTGCCAATGTGGCACATGCTTTCGCAGCGATGCCCGAGAATGACAAATTCCGCATCATTGCCGAAAAGGCGCCGCATATCGGCATCGTGACGGCTTACAACGACATGTTGTCGGCCCATCAGCCATATGAGGTCTATCCGGCTATCATCCGCGACGAAGCCAGAAAGCATGGTGCTACCGTGCAGGTGGCCGGTGGCGTGCCTGCCATGTGTGATGGCATCACCCAGGGTGAACCCGGCATGGAACTCAGCCTGTTTTCGCGCGATGTCATTGCCATGAGTACGGCAGTCGCGCTGTCTCACGATGTGTTCGACGCCGCCTTGCTGTTGGGCGTATGTGACAAGATCGTTCCGGGCTTGCTGATAGGCGCGCTTAACTTCGGTCATCTGCCTTGTGTATTCGTTCCAGCCGGCCCAATGAGTACCGGCATAGACAACACCACCAAATCCAAGGTGCGCGAGAAGTTCGCTCAAGGTCTGTGTGACCGTGATGAATTGCTGGCGTCAGAATCTGCTGCTTACCATGGCGCAGGTACCTGTACCTTCTACGGCACTGCCAACAGCAACCAGATGTTGTTGGAAGCCATGGGCTTGCACGTGCCGGGCGCCGCTTTCGTGCATCCGCATGATGGCATGCGTGAAGCATTGACACGTGAATCCGTACGCACAGTGCTGTCCAATATCCAGGGACGTCGCTTCACCCCCATCGGCCAGTTGGTCGATGAGCGCGTGATCGTCAATGCTATCGTGGCCTTGCTGGCCACCGGTGGCAGTACCAACCACTGTATCCATTGGGTGGCGGTGGCCCGTGCGGCTGGCATCATCATCGACTGGTCCGATTTCTCCAAGCTGTCCCAGGACACGCCGCTGCTGGCACGCGTCTACCCTAACGGCACGGCAGACGTGAACGAGTTCCAGAATGCCGGCGGCCCAAGTTTTGTGATCCGTGAGTTGATCGAAGGCGGTTATATGCACGCTGATGTGTCTTCCGTGGTGATCGGTGGGCTGCGTGATTTCTGCAAGAAACCGGTGATGTTCGACAATGAACTGACCTGGATCGACCTGCCGGAAGAAAGCCCGGACGAGACTATCGTGCGCTCGCCACGCAAACCGTTCAGCGCTTCCGGTGGCCTGCGTCTGCTGACCGGTAATCTGGGCCGTGCCGTGATCAAGACGTCCTCGGTGCCTGAAGACCGCATGATCATTGAAGCACCGGCCATCGTGTTCCACGCGCAGGAAGAGTTACTGGCTGCGTTCGAGCGCGGCGAACTGGAGAAGGATTTTGTCGCCGTGGTCAGGTTCCAGGGCCCGCGCGCCAACGGCATGCCGGAATTGCATAAACTGACGCCACCGTTGTCGGTATTACAGGGCAAGGGTTTCAAGGTGGCCATCGTGACCGATGGTCGTATGAGCGGTGCATCCGGCAAGGTGCCGGCCGCCATCCATGTCAGCCCCGAAGCGCTGGCCAGCGGGCCGATCAGCAAGATCCGCACTGGCGATATCATCCGCCTCAATGCCATCGTCGGCACCCTGAACGCGCTGGTCGATCAGGATCAGTGGAATGCACGCAGCCTGCAGACCATGACGGAAGCCGAGCGCAACAACAATGGTCATGGCATCGGTCGTGAACTGTTCGGTGGCATGCGTGGCAATGTGCGTTCTGCAGAAGAAGGCGCGGTCACCTGGCTGTAACTGCTTCAGAATCAACCATCTTCGTCGCCATGTGTGCCAGTGCTGGTACGCATGGCGATGTTTGGTTGTTAAATCGCCTGATGCCCAAGCGATGAGATGCGCTACGCCAATAGCGATGACAATCCGATTCATCCCGTTCGACAAAACTTTAGAGAGAAAAGCATGAACACATTAGATCTGGCCAAGCACGGTCCTGTCATTCCAGTCATCGTCATCAACAAGGTGGAAGATGCCGTTCCCATGGCAGAAGCCCTGCTTGAAGGTGGTATCCGTGTGCTGGAAGTGACCCTGCGTTCTTCCTGCGCACTGCAAGCCATGGAAGCCATCGCCAAATCTGTGCCGGATGCGATCCTGGGTTCTGGTACGGTGCGCAATATCGCCGATGCGCAAGCGTCCAAGGACGCGGGTTGCCAATTCGCGGTCAGCCCAGGCTACACCAGCGAGCTGGGTAAAGCCGCGCGTGCCATGGGCCTGCCCTTGTTGCCCGGCGTTTCTACCGGTAGCGAGATCATGCAAGCCAATGCCGACGACTACTTCTTCCTCAAGCTGTTCCCAGCAGTTGCTGTCGGTGGCATCAACCTGCTCAAGGGGTTTTCAGGTCCGTTCGGCGACGTGAAATTCTGCCCTACCGGTGGCGTGACCCCAGAGTCTGCTCCCCAATTCCTGGCACTGCCTAACGTGGTGGTATGTGGAGGTACCTGGCTGACCCCAGCCGATGCTGTTGCTGCCAAGAACTGGGCACACATCACCAAGCTGGCACGCGAAGCCAGCGCCATCAAAGCGGCTTAAGCTTTAGTATGACGCCAGCGGCGGTGGCAGTGAAAACTGCCACCGCCGTTTCATTTTCATAAAATGTACCAGGACATGATGGCACCTGATCTCAAGGCCTTAGCCAAGTACCGCACGCTGGTGTTCGATTGTGACGGTGTGGTGCTCGATTCCAATCAAGTCAAGATCCAGGCCTATTACGACACGGCCATGGCCTATGGCGCCACGCCTGTACAGGCGCAAGCCTTGGTCGACCACCATATTGCCTTGGGTGGTATCTCGCGCTACCCTAAATTCGAGTATTTTCTGCGCACGATATTGCACAAGACGATCACGGAAACGGAGATGCAGCGCCTGCTGGGCCTGTTCGCCGCCGAGTTGGAGCATAGCCTGCTGGCGTGTGCGGTGGCTCCCGGTCTGGAACAGCTAAGAACCCTGCTACCAGATACGCGCTGGATGATGATCTCGGGCGGCGACCAGGAAGAAGTGCGCGGTGTGATGCATAGGCGTGGACTGGCAGATTATTTTGATGCCGGTATCTACGGTAGCCCGGATAACAAAGACACCATCCTCGCGCGCGAGATCGCGTCGGGTGCACTGCAGACACCGGCCATCTTTTTCGGTGACAGCCGCTATGATCACCAGTCCTCCACACGCGCCGGGCTGGATTTCGTGTTCCTGACTGACTGGACCGACGTTCCCGGCTGGCAGGAGTATTGCCAGCTGCACGGCATTTGCGTTGCCCCTGCGTTAAAGACGTTTATTCAGTAAAGTGAGTAATGTCGATTTCACCCTCGGCTTGCTGAACCAGCGACCAACAATCACCCTGTTGATTTTGCTTACTGTATGCGGAATATGAAGCCATGCCACTAATCACAGTGATTATCGTGAATTACAAAACCAGTGCCCATGTGATGGAATGCATACCGTCACTTCTTGCGCAGCAGGGGGTGGAGCTGCAGATCATCGTGCTGGACAATGATAGTCAAGATGCCGGGCTGGACAATATCTCCAGTACATTCGGTGAGCGTGTGACCGTGATCAAAAATACGCAAAATTATGGATTTGGTCGTGCCAATAATATTGGTGCCAGCCTGGCAGTTGGCCAATATATTTTGTGCATCAATCCGGACATCAAGATCGACGCCAGTGATGTCTTGAGCAAGATGGCCGGGTATCTGGACGGTGATCAGGGCATTGGTGTGGCTGGGCCTGCGGTGCTCGAGCCACGCAAAAACCGTGTCATCAAACCTAAATTGCGTTATCCGCAGCAACACCGTACAAAATACAGCCAGCATCTGGATGGACTTCCAGGCCAGTATGCCTGGATACTGGGCGCGTTCATGTTGTTTCCCAAGCACGTCTATCAGGCGATTGCAGGGTTTGATGAGGATTATTTCCTTTACGGTGAAGATGCGGACATCTGCCTAAGAGTGCGTCAGGCTGGTTACACAGTGGCGCACTATGCTGATGTGAGCGTGAGCCACTGGAGCGGTGCGAGTGAGGCGGGGGCTAGTGATTACGAAAAGTGGAAGCGCAAGAAAACCGGCTACTTCACGTTTTTTACCAAGCATTATGATGCCCGTGATGTGAAGCGTATCGCCGCCTATCGACGCTTTGTTTGTCGTTATACTTTGTTATGCAGACGATTTACTTCGATATTCATTAAACAGCATCAGAACACTCATGCTGATGCTAAAGTGCGCGCCGAGCTGGATGTGATCAAATCGATGGATTTAATAACTTAATTGAACGAGCTTATTATGAATGACAGGCAGCATCTGGACCTTGGTTGTGGTGCTAAGCCGCGCAACCCTTACAATTGTTCCCAGCTTTTTGGTGTGGATATCTATAAAGCTCCTGGCGCAAGCAATTCGGATATCCGTATCGCCAACCTCAGCGTGGAGCCGATACCATTCGCATCGGATTCTTTTGATTCGCTTTCTGCATTCGACTTTATTGAACATATTCCCCGTATATTGCCCACTGCCGATGGCAAAACCAGATTTCCGTTCATCGAGCTGATGGATGAAGTTTGGCGCGTGTTAAAGCCGGGCGGTATTTTTTATGCAGTGACCCCGGCCTACCCCAGTCCTGAAGCATTTCAGGATCCAACTCACGTGAATATCATCACGGCAAAGACGCATTTATATTTTTGTGAAGAAAAGCTTTATGCGGAAAACTATGGATTCAAGGGGAAGTTTAAGGCCTCACGAGTGGAGTGGGTGCATATAAAATATGCACAGTCTGCAAGCGTGGACATGAAAACACGCTTATCCAGCTTGAATCGAACCTTGTTCAAAGCACGTCCAGCACATCTACTTTGGGAGTTGGTCGCGCTTAAGCCTCAGGCTTGATTCTGGATTCTGCGTAGTCGAGAAATAGCTGGATATCATCGTTGCAAAGCAAATGGCCGATATTCCTTAATTCTTCTTCCGGCCATTGCCACCATGTCGTTGCTAGCAGACGGGCGATGGTTTTATCATCAAACCGATAGCGAACTACTCTTGCAGGATTTCCGGCTACCACAGCGTATGCTGGAACATCCCTGGTCACTACTGCACCAGCAGCCACGACTGCCCCATCATTCACTTTCACGCCTGAAAGTATCATGCAGCTCCTGCCTAACCAGACGTCATTACCAATAGTGACATCCCCTTTTACTTTCCCGAATTTGCTGATCAAGTGCTTCATTTCTGGAAAATACTTGGGGAAAGGGAAGGTGCTGACCCAGTCCATTCGATGATTGCCACCCAGAAAAATATCGACATTCCCTGCGATTGAGCAGTAAGCGCCAATCCTGAGGGTAGTGCCTTCTTTCCAGTCGTGCACTTTGGGAAGGCCGTAGCTGCCTCTGCCAATTTCGTAATCAGGATACGTTTTTTTAAATCTGTGACGTGAAGAGTAGCTTTTGGTTGGTTTTGGCTTGTTCAGCAGCCAGCACCAGAAACTATGGATTAGTTTTTTTAGTTTATTCATGGCGATCATTGTCCAGTGGAATAGCGGCAATGATTTGTGATGGTTTGATTTTGGTCAAGCAATCCAGGTGCCCTAAAGGACATTTACGTTTGAAGCAGGGGCTACAACCTAGCCCAAGATAGACGATCACTGCTTGCGCATTCATGGGCGGGGTGTGGGCAGGGTCGGACGAGCCATAGATGGCGATGACTTTCTTGTCCAGCGCTGCCGCCACATGCATCAGGCCGGAGTCATTGCTGACCACGGCACTGGTCAGCGACATCAGGTCGATGGCGTCGCCCAGCTTGGTACGTCCACCCAGGTCCAGACAAAGACCGTCAGCGCGCTGATTGATCTCGGCAGTGACCGGCATGTCTTTCTCGGAACCGAACAGCCAGACTTGCCAGCCAGCCGCCAGCGCAGCATTTGCCACTTCAGCATAGTAGGCGATTGGCCAGCGTTTCGCCTCACCGTACTCTGCCCCCGGGCACAAACCCAATACAGGTTGTTGCGGGAGCGCATGCCCCAGGCCTTGCAACGCAGCCTGTGCATTGACCTGATCGGCGATCAGACGTGGTTGCGGTGGTGTCGGTACCGATCTGTCATTGGCCGGGCGCGCCAAGGCCAGGAAGCGATCCACGGTACGCGGCAGCCGCTGCTTGTCCAGGCGGCGCAGGTCGTTGAGCAGACCGTAGCGCAGTTCACCTACAAAGCCGGTACGCTGCGGGATGCGGGTGGCGAACGGCAGGATGGCGGATTTGAACGAATTGGTGAGCAGTATGGTTTGCGTATAGCCTTCATCGCGCAATCGGCGGCCCATCGCGATGCGGGCGCGCAACGCAAGTTCACCATGCCGGAACGGCAGGGCGATGCCACGCCTGACTTCCGGCATGCGCTCCAGTAATGGCAGTGTCCAGGAGGGCGCCGCGACATCGATCACCGCGTCCGGCTGTGACTGTTTGATCGCCCTGAACAGGCTGTGGGCCAGTACCATGTCCCCCACCCAGGAGGGACCGAAGATCAGGATCTTAGCCGCCAATTTTTTCCAGGATCCCGCTGGTGCTGCGGCCTGGCACGATGGGGATCAGCGCGATCTGACCACCCCAGGATTTGACCTCCTTGCCGCCCACCACCTGGTCTTCGCGGTAGTCGCTGCCCTTGACGATCACATCTGGCTGCACAGCGTTGATGAGAGCCAGTGGTGTGTCTTCATCGAACAGGATCACCGCATCCACAGCCGCCAGTGCTGCCAGCACACGGGCACGGTCCTGTTCATGGATGACAGGCCGCGTCGGGCCTTTCAGTGCGCTCACCGAGCGGTCGGTGTTGAGGCCGAGGATCAGCCGGTCGCCGGTCTTGCGCGCCGCTTCCAGATAAGTGACATGGCCCGCGTGCAGCAGGTCGAAGCAACCGTTGGTGAACACGATCTTCTGACCATTGCTGCGCCAGGCGCTCACACGGGTGAGCAGGGTGTCCAGGCTGCACACTTTGTCGGCCTGCTCCACCGAGCTTTGTTGTACCAGTTCATGCAGCAGTTCTTCACGGCTGATGGGCACGGTGCCGACTTTACCGACCACGATGCCAGCCGCGATATTGGCCAGTTGCAGTGCCATCTGGTGCGGCAAGTGGTGGACCAGCCCGGCGGCCAGCGTGGCGATCACGGTGTCGCCAGCGCCGGATACATCGAACACCTTTTTGGCTGCGGCCGGAATATGCAGGATGTTGGCTTCGTCGATCACCGAGATGCCTTCCTCGCCGCGCGTCACGGCAAAAAATGCCAGTCCCAGCGTCTTGCGCAGGATGGCGGCGGCCTGCATCAGTGCCGCGTTGTTGGTGATATCCACGCGGCAGGCTTGTGCGGTTTCGAGCTTGTTCGGGGTGAGCGCGGTTGCGCCCTGATATTTGCTGTAATCGTGACCTTTGGGGTCCACCAGCACCGGAATGCTTGCGGCGCGGCATTGCTGGATCACGGATTGGCACAGCTCCGCGCCGAGCACGCCTTTGGCATAGTCGGACAGGATGACCAGCGCGGGGTTTTGTGCCACCTGTGCGCTCACCAGCGCGAGCAGATCTGCTTGTTCTTCGGCATCGAAGGGGCTGCGGCTTTCCTGATCCAGCCTGACCATCTGCTGATGGCCACCCAGGATACGGGTCTTGGTGGTGGTGGGGCGTTTGCCGGAGCGCAGCACGCCACTGGCATCGACTTGCATGTTCGCCAGCATGCTGAGCAGCGTGTCACCATCCTTATCCTGGCCTATGCAACCTGCGATGCGGGTGCGTAGGCCCAAGCCCGCGATATTGGCCGCCACATTGGCAGCGCCACCGGCGCGGTGTTGTTCGCTTTTCAGCAACACCACCGGCACCGGGGCCTCCGGCGAGATACGCTCCACCTCACCGATCAGGTAACGGTCCAGCATCAGGTCGCCGATCACCAGTATCCATTGATCACCCTGGCCGAAGCCATGGCGTACCGTATCAATCAGGCCATGCTGCATCGTTCAGTCTGCCTCCAGAATGTCGCACACGCTGTGGCCGATGAAGATGTGCGCTTCCTGGATGCGTGCTGTCACGTTGGACGGCATCACCAGGTTGTAATCGCACAATGCCGCCAGTTTTCCGCCTGTGCCGCCAGTCAGGCCTATGGTGGTGGCGCCGATCTCTTTGGCTACTTCGATGGCGCGTACCACATTGATGCTGTTACCCGAGGTGGTGATGCCGATCACTGCGTCCAGCGGTGAACACAGCGCTTCAACCTGGCGCGAGAAGATGAATTCGTAGCCATAGTCGTTGCCCACCGAAGTGATGATGGAGGTGTCCGTGGTCAGCGCGATGGCGGGCAGGCCGCGGCGTTCTTTCTTGTACCGGCCCACGATCTCGGCGGCGATGTGCTGGCTGTCCGCCGCACTGCCGCCGTTGCCCATCAGCAGGATCTTGCCGCCGCGCGCCAGACAGTCGCGCAGCGCCTGCCCGACCTCACTGATCTGCGGTAGCAGTGCTTCCAGTTGGGTGAACAGAGCCTGATGCGCAGCCAGTTCTTCGCGCAGGAATCCAATGTAGTCTTTCAATCTTGCCTCGTTTCGCTCTTGCCGTGTTTTGTGCTTACTTTGTTGTGCTCTTGCTTTGTATTTCTAGCGCCTCAGCAGTAAGGGTCGGGCTGCATCAAATAATGTTGTACATAGTCACGTACCCCGTCTTCCAGGCTATGGAAGGCTTGTGTGTAGCCCGCCGCACGCAGCTTGCGCATGTCGGCTTCGGTGAAATACTGGTATTTACCATGCAGGTCGGTAGGCATGTCGATGTAAGTGATCGAGGGCTCGCGGTTCATGCTGTGCATCACTGCTGTGGCCAGGTCGCGGAACGCGCGTGCCTTGCCGGTACCGATGTTGTACAGCCCGGATGGAGCAGCCTGTTGCAGGAAATGACATACCACGGCTGCTGCATCCTTCACGTAAACGAAGTCGCGTAGCTGCATGCCATCCTCATACCCTTCCAGATGGCTGCGGAACAGCTGCATGGTGCCGTGTTCGCGGAACTGGTTGAAGGTGTGCAGTGCGACGCTGGCCATGCGTAGTTTGTGGTATTCGTTCGGGCCGTACACATTGAAGAACTTGAACCCATACCAGCGTGGCGGGCAAGGGCGGCCCTGGGCCTGCTGGCGCAGCGCCCACTGGTCGAAGAACTGCTTGGAATAGCCATAGCCATTGAGCGGGCGCAAGGTGGCAACGGCGTCATGTGCGTCACTGTAGCCCTGCTCGCCGCCGCCATAAGTGGCCGCGGAGCTGGCATATAGCAGCGGCACGCCGTGCTCGGCACACCAGTCCCACAGTTGCTGGCTATAGCGGATGTTGCTCTGCACCAGCTTGTTGAAATCGCGCTCGGTGGTGGCGCTGATGGCACCCATGTGGATAACCGCTTCCACGCCGCTGGCATTGTGCAGGCGCGCGAACAACTCGTCCTTGTCCAGATACTGCGCGTATTGGCGATGGACCAGGTTCTGCCACTGGTCCGGATGGTCCATGCGGTCGACGATCACCAGATCGTCGCGGTTCAGAACGGTGTTGAGATGCCAGGCGATCATGCTGCCTATCATGCCGGCGCCGCCGGTGATGACGATCATTGAGCGTCCCTGTGTCTAATCAAAATAAGAGTATAACAAATGCCTACATGTGCTGCGCTCATCGCGCTATGTTTGCGCTGCCCCTGAACGGGGCCTAGTCGCTGGCTCCCAGCGCCTTCGCACGCAGGCGGCTGAGCTGGGCCTCGTGGTATGCCGTTTCAGGGTCGGCGTCAGCGCTGACCCAACCTTGCAACTCGCCCAGCACGATCTGGCTCAGCGCTTCCATCCAACCAGTACCCACATTCAGGGCAGGGATGTAATGGAAACTGCCCCCACCGTTTTGCAGGAAGGTCGCTTTGCCTTCCATGGCGATCTCTTCCAGGGTTTCCAGGCAGTCGCTGGAAAAACCCGGGCAGATCACGTCCACACGTGCGAGTTTTTGCTTGCCCAGGGATTCCAGCGTGGCGGCAAGATAAGGTTTCAGCCATTCGGCTTTGCCGAAACGTGACTGGAAGCACACCATGTACTGGTCTTTTTCCAGGCCCAGTGCTTCCGCCAGCAAGCGCCCGGTCTTGTGGCATTCGCAATGGTAAGGGTCACCCAGATCCAGCGAGCGGCGGGGTACGCCATGGAAGCTCATCACCAGTTTGTCTGGCCGGCCGTGCGTGGACCAGTATTCACGCACACTGTCCGCCAGTGCAGTGATATAGGCTGGATGGTCATGGTAATGGCGTAGCGAGCGTATGGCCGGTACGTTACGCGTCCTCAATAACAGTCGCCACACTGCATCCAGTGCAGAAGCGGTGCTGCTGGCGGCGTATTGGGGGTACAAGGGCATCACCAGGATGCGGTCACAGCCTTCCGCGCGCAGCTTGTCCAGTGCACTTGCCACCGAGGGACTGCCGTAGCTCATGCCCAGCGCCACTGATACCGGGGTGCTGACTTTACTTGCCAGCAGCTTGCTCAACTGCTCGGTCTGCCGGGTGGCGTAGACCAGCAGTGGTGAGCCTTGCTCTGTCCATACCTGTGCATACTTTTCGGCTGATTTGCGTGGACGCAGCGGCAGGATGATGCCGTTCAGGATGAACCACCAGATGGCACGCGGTATCTCCACCACGCGGCGATCACTGAGGAATTGTTTCAGATACGGGCGCAGCGCCGCTGCTGTAGGCGCATCCGGCGTGCCCAGATTGAGTAACAGGATGCCGACACGTGGCAGCTGACCGTGATGGTAAGCGGGTTCTTTGGCGTAGTAGCCCATGATGGATGCTCTGAAAGGGTGGAAGTCAGTTCTTGGACAAGGCGTTGGACAATAGTTTTGCCGTCATGTCCACGATGGGGATCACACGTTCATACGCCATGCGGGTCGGGCCGATCACGCCCAGTGTGCCCACAGTCTGGCCGTTGGTCTCGTAGGTGGCGGTGACCATGCTGCATTCGTCCAGTGGAAGATAGCCGGATTCGCCACCGATGAAGATCTGGATGCCTTCGGCACGCTGGCTGTTGTCCAGCAGCTGCATCAGGCTGGTGCGGCGCTCGAACACCTCGAACAGTTTGCGCAGCGAACCGACATTGGTGGACAGCTCGTCCACCTGCAGCAGATTGCGCTCACCGGCGATCACCACGGCATCCTTGTCATCGTCCAGCGCCTTGCTGCTGGCTTCCATGGCGGCGCCCATCAGCCGTGTCATGTCGGCCTGCATCTGCTTGAGCTCGTCATGCAGGCGCTGCTTGACCTGTTCGAAGGTGTTGCCGGCATAGTGCTGGTTGAAATAGTTGCTGGCCTGGGTGAGCTCGCTGGCGCTGTAGCTCTTTTCGGTGATGATGATGCGGTTCTGCACATTGCCATCCGAAGTGACGATGATGACCAGGATGCGTTTTTCGGAGAGCGGCAGGAACTCCAGATGACGGAACGAGACGGTCTTGCGCTTGGGTACCATCACGATGCCGGCGAACTGGGTGAGGTTGGACAGCATGCCAGCGGCATTGGTGATCAGTTCTTGCGGGTCGGGCGAGGAGAGCTCGAACTCCAGGCGCTCGATCTGCTGCTGGTGCAAGGGTTGCACCGTGAGCAGGGTGTCGACAAAAAAGCGGTAACCGCGCTGTGTGGGGATGCGGCCGGCCGAGGTGTGCGGGCTGATGATGAAGCCCAGTTCTTCCAGATCCGACATCACATTGCGTATGGTGGCAGGGCTCAGGTCCAGTCCGGAACACTTGGAAAGCGTGCGCGAACCTACCGGTTGGCCATCACTGATGTAATGTTCAACCAGGGTCTTGAGCAGTATCTGAGCGCGTTTATCCAGCATCTGTGTTCAGGGAGTCATGTTCAGAAAGTAACAGTTCTTATTGTATCGACACATCCGTATGTGTTGCAGTGACGCTATTAAGCAATATGAGGCCTGCCATCACTATAGCAAGTGTTCTGCCTCAGGCGGCCACACTAGATCACCCTGTATGGCACCATGGCGAAAATTATCCGGCAGCCCCAGTCTCCCGGCAAGCAATATATCCGGTATCACTGGATATCCAGCCACTGAGGCAACCCATCCTGCCGTTTACCGCCGCGTTATTCGGTGCCGCCTTATCTTTGCCCGGCCCGGCTTCTATGATTAAATAGCCGCCATGCAAAACGCGTTTCAAACGGTCGCTCTGATCGGCAAATACATGAACCCGGAGATGCGCGCTCACATACTCGCGCTCGCCGATTTTCTGCTGCAGCGCGGCGTCCTTGTGCTGGTCGAGGACAAGACTGCAGTGCAGTCGGACATCACCGCTTATCCCACCGTTGCCATGGACCAGATCGGGCTGACAGCTGATCTGGCCGTGGTGCTGGGCGGTGATGGCACCATGCTGACCGTGGCGCGCGCCTTGGCACAGCACAAGATCCCATTGGTGGGGGTCAACCGGGGCCGTTTCGGCTTTCTCACCGATGTCAGTTCGGACACCATGCTGGATGCCATGGCGCGCATTCTGGCAGGCGAATTCAGTACCGAGCAGCGCATGCTGCTGGTGGCGGCCATCATGCGGCAGGGGCAGCTGGTCAGTGAAGGTCAGGCGCTCAATGATGTGGTCATCAACAAGGATGGCCTGGCCCGTCTGATCGAGCTGGAAGTCAATATCGACGGCCAGTTCGTGCACAGGCAGCGTTCGGACGGCCTCATCCTTGCTACGCCCACCGGCACGACGGCCTATTCGCTGTCGGCTGGCGGACCCATCCTGCATCCGACCCTGGATGCCATCGCGCTGGTGCCGATCTGTCCACACACGCTAAGTAACCGCCCCATCGCCATCCATGGCAACAGCAAAGTGGTGGTCACCGTGATCCAGTCGCAGGATGCGCGCGTGCATTTCGACGGGCAGCATCAAGTTTCACTGCAGCCTGGCGATCAGGTGCTGGTACAGCGTGCCCCGTGCTCGGTATGCCTGCTGCATCCGCAAGGCCATAGCCACTACGGCATGCTGCGCGACAAGCTGGGCTGGGGCTAGAGCGCCATGCTGCAAAGCCTCACCATCCGTGATTTCGTGATCGTTGATCGCCTGCAACTCGAATTCGATGCCGGTTTCAGTGTGCTGACTGGTGAGACCGGTGCGGGGAAATCTATCCTCATCGACGCATTGTCCCTGGCGCTGGGCGCGCGTGCCGAAGCCGGCGTGGCGCGGCATGGTTGTGAGCGTGCCGAAGTGGCGGCGCAGTTCGATGTGCAGGCGCTGCCCGATTTGCAGCAATGGCTGCTCGACAACGCCCTCAACGGCGAGGCTGACGAACTGTTGATGCGCCGCGTAGTGTATGCCGATGGAAAGTCGCGCGCCTTCATCAACGGCATGGCCGTGACCGTGCAGCAGTTGCGTGAGGCCGGTGATTTTCTGGTGGACATCTACAGCCAGCATGCGCACCACTCCTTGCTGAAGCCGGCCACACAGCGCCAGATACTGGATCAGTTCGCCGGTCATGCCGATCTCGCTGCGCAAGTGGCGGCGCATTATCAGGCCTGGCATGCGCTGCACAGGCGGCGTGTTGAAGCCGAGCAACATGCAGCAGCCTATGCCGATGAGCTGGCAACGCTGCGTGACCAGGCGCGTGAATTGAAGCAGTTGGCTCCGGATGCCGAAAGCTGGGAGCAGGAACAACAAGAGCATGCCCGTCTTTCCCATGGGGCCAGCTTGCTGAGTGGTGCGCAGCAGTGCCGTGCGCTGATCGCGGATGCCGACATCAATGCACTGGATCAGTTGGCTGCGGCGCAGCACGTGTTGCAGGCGTTGGTGGCGTTCGACCCGAATCTGCAGGAAGTGCTGGACGTGCTGGATCAGGCGGCCATCCAGCTGCAGGAGGCAGACCGTTTCCTGAACCGCTACCTGCAGCGCAGCGAGCTGGATCCGCAGCGCCTTGCGGAGCTGGAAGCCCGCATCGCCGAGCTGCATCAGGCGGCGCGGCGCTACCGTGTCAGGCCAGAGCAGCTGGCCGAGCAATTACAGCAATGGCAGGCACGCATCGCCGAACTGGAGCTGGCGGTGGACGATGGCCAACTGGCGCGTCTGGAAGCTGCCGCCTGGCAAGCCTATGAGCAATCTGCCCTACAGCTCAGTGCTGGACGCAAGCAGGCGGCGGAAAAACTCGCTGCCCATATCAGCGCCGAGATCCAGCGGCTGGCCTTGTCCGGTGGCCGTTTCGATGTGGCACTGACGTCGCAGGCAGCGGCAGCAACCGGTTTGGAGCAGATGGAGTTCCTGGTGGCCGGGCATGCTGGTGCTGAGCCGCGTGCCTTGTCCAAAGTGGCCTCCGGTGGTGAGTTGTCACGCATCAGTCTGGCCATTCGTGTGGTGACTGCGCAGCAGGGCGACGTTCCTACCATGATCTTTGATGAAGTGGATGTCGGCATAGGCGGCGGCGTGGCGGAAGTGGTCGGCCAACTGCTGACGCAGTTGGGTAACAAGCGCCAGGTGCTGGTCATCACTCACCTGCCGCAAGTCGCCGCACAGGGTGCACAGCATTTCCGGGTCAGCAAGCAGTTGCACGGGGAAGCGACCTTGAGTCATATTGCCCGACTGGAGCCGGAAGAGCGTGTGGAAGAAATTGCCCGTATGCTGGGTGGGGTGGAGATCACCGCTACCACCCGTCAACATGCCAGAGAGATGCTGGGCTATCGCGAGGCTTGATCGCCTTGTGAACAGGCTGACTGTTAAGACGGGTCAGCTAAAACGGCTCAGCGCAGAATCGGCCGGGCTGCCGCCCCAGTGTTGGCCAGCGGCTCAGCTTTTATGCGGGCAGGGCTTCTTGGTGCAATCCGCGTAGATGTACAGTGAGTGTTCGTGGATCTTGAAGCCACGCTCATCTGCCACCAGTTTCTGACGCTTTTCGATCTCGTCGTCACAGAACTCCTCTACCCGTCCGCATTGCAGGCAGACGATGTGGTCATGATGATGGCCTTCGTTGAGCTCGAACACGGCTTTGCCGCTCTCGAAATGGTGACGCACCAGCAAGCCAGCCTGCTCGAACTGGGTCAGCACGCGGTATACCGTCGCCAGGCCGACATCTTCACCAGTATTCAACAGGATCTTGTAGACATCTTCTGCCGACATGTGGCGTTGTTTGCTGGTTTCAAACAGGCTTAACACCTTGAGGCGGGGCAGGGTGGCTTTGAGGCCGGCATTCTTGAGGTCGTGGGGATCTCGCATGGTCTTTTATACTCTATTCGGTTTGGCCAACACAGTCTGGCAAATCAGTCATGGTATATTAACGCCATTTGTTGCCTAAGTCATGACGATGCGCCAAATCCTACTACTGCTCGCGCTGCTATGCGTTGGCTGCGACTTTTCACTACCCAAAGCGATCAAGCCTTACAAGCTGGATGTTCAACAGGGCAATGTGATCACTTCCAAGATGCTGCTGCAGCTCAAGCCTGGCATGACCAAGTCACAGGTGCGCTTCATCATGGGCACGCCGCTGATCCAGGACAGCTTCCACAGCAACCGCTGGGATTATTTTTACCAGTTCCGCAAGGACGGTAAAGTGGTCGAGCAGCGTCTCGTCATCATGGAGTTTGATGATGACGGCTTGCGCCGTATTCGTGGCGATGTGGTCCCCTCCGCTGTGCCTGAGGCCGGTGCCACCAATGCCCCCGAAAAATCTGCCCTGCCTGAAGAGCAGGAAAAGTCCTTGTCGGAGAAGCTAAAGTTCTGGAAGAGCGATAAACCTGAAGTGCAAGCACCGCAAGCTGCGCCGGCTGAACTGGTGAATCCGTCTGAAAAGTCGGCCCCTGCTGCTGATGCGCCTGGCACTGCTGCGCCCGAGGCAACAGAGCCAGCTACGCCGCCAGCATCTTCCGTCACTGCTCCTGCCACGCCAGCAGACTCTCCAGCGGTTGAGGCTACTCCAGCGCCGGTGAATGAACCTCCTGCAGCGCAGCCTGCGCCAGTAAGGCCTGCAGCAACGGCGCCAGCCGCAAAAGAAGCCAGCCCCGCTGCAGCCCAACCGGCAGCAACGGAGAGTAAACCTGCCGCTCAGCAAGAGCTGCCGCCTGAAGGCGAACCGGGCTATTTTGAGCGCATGCTGGAAAAGATCGGTTTCTGATTTTCCACGCAGGTCGATATATCAGCCTGTGAACCAGGCGACTGTTTCAGGCTTCAGGTCGTAGCAGGCATCGTAAAGCAGAGATCGTAAATACTGGCCGCTGATGGCCACCAGATTCAGGGATGTAGAAGCATGTTGAAGGTTGTGATTGCAGGTAGTAGCGGACGTATGGGCCATGCCTTGCTTGAGTCGGTGTTTGCCGATCCGGCGCTGACCCTGCATGCCGCGTTGGACCGTGCGGATAGCCAGCAGATCGGTCGTGATGCTGGTGATCAATTCGGGCGCCGCACTGGCGTGCTGGTCACGCACGATATTGCTGCTGCTCTGGAAGGGGCTGATGTGCTGGTGGATTTCACGCGTCCCGAAGCCAGCTTGCAATACCTTGAAGCTTGTCGTGCTGCTGGTGTGGGCATGGTGATAGGCACCACCGGTTTTACGGCGGAGCAAAAACAGGCTATTCATGCGGCTGCCCGTGCCATCCCGGTAGTGTTTGCGCCGAATATGAGTGTAGGCGTCACCTTGCTGATCAGTCTGGTGCAATCCGCAGCGCGCGTGCTGGCGGACGGTTATGACGTCGAGATCATCGAAGCCCATCATAGACACAAGGTAGATGCGCCCTCCGGTACCGCCTTGCGTCTGGGAGAAGCGGCGGCCTCCGCGCTTGGTCGCGATCTTGCCAGCTGTGCCGTGTATGGTCGCGAAGGTGTGACCGGTGAGCGTGACGCCAACACCATCGGATTTGCTACCGTGCGTGGTGGCGATGTGGTGGGTGATCACACGGTATTGTTCGCAGGTGTGGGGGAGCGTGTCGAGCTCACACACAAAGCCTCCAGTCGCGCCACGTTCGCACTGGGCGCTTTGCGCGCCGCCAAATTCCTGGCGCAGCATCAATCGGGCGTCTATGACATGCAGGACGTACTGGGGCTGCGTGCGGCGGCTTGAGGCTGGCTGTTGATCTGAGCCGGTTTGCCTGAATTCTGATTTGCCTGAGTTATTAATAGCGCCGACCTGGCTGGCGTAGTTGGGTATGTGCATCAAGCCGCCGTTGAAGCAGGCGGGCCGATGCGCTATAATATTGAGTATTACCAAGCGGGAAGAGTGCACACTCCTCCCGCTTTGCACATCCGCCCTCCGGAGTGCACATAATTAAATCGCTACAAGGAGTTACGAATTGCCGCAAAGCCTGCCAGCCATGCAGCCTGCTATCTTGGTTCTCGCAGACGGGACAGTGTTCAAGGGCATTTCTATCGGCGCTCCTGGCCACACCGTCGGCGAAGTCGTGTTCAACACGGCGATGACCGGCTACCAGGAAATCCTCACGGATCCCTCTTATACGCGCCAGATCGTCACGCTGACTTATCCGCACATCGGCAACACCGGGGTGAACAGTGAAGATGTGGAGGCGGACGAGATCTATGCCGCCGGCCTCATCATCCGCGACCTGCCACTCATCGAAAGCAACTGGCGCAGCGAGCAATCCCTGTCTGAGTATCTGAGTCAGCATCACATCGTCGGCATCGCCGACATTGATACCCGCAAACTCACGCGTATCCTGCGCGAGAAGGGCGCCCAGGGCGGCTGCCTGATGGCCGGTGAGGTCGATGAAGCCAAAGCCTTAGAGCTGGCCCGTGGCTTCCCGGGTTTGGCCGGTATGGACTTGGCCAAGGTGGTGAGCTGTACCCAGCCTTATGTGTTCGAGGAAGGCGAGTGGGATCTGGCCACTGGCTACAGCAAACCTGTCGATCCGCAACATCATGTGGTGGCCTTCGATTACGGCGTCAAGCGCAATATCCTGCGCATGCTGACCCAGCGTGGCTGCAAGGTCACCGTGCTGCCTGCACAGTCCACTGCCGAGCAAGTGCTGGCGCTGAATCCGGATGGCGTGTTCCTGTCCAACGGCCCCGGCGATCCGGAGCCCTGTGACTACGCGATCACGGCCATCCGTACACTGGTCGAAACCGGCATCCCCACCTTCGGCATCTGTCTGGGTCACCAGTTGTTGGGCCTGGCCAGTGGTGCCAAAACGGTGAAGATGAAGTTCGGTCACCACGGCGCCAACCACCCGGTGCAGGACGTGGATAGCAAGCAGGTCTATATCACCAGCCAGAACCATGGCTTTGCTGTGGACGCGGCGACCCTGCCGGCTAATCTGCGTGTGACCCATGTATCCCTGTTCGACGGTAGCCTGCAAGGCATCGCACGCACCGACAAGCCTGCATTCAGCTTCCAGGGGCACCCGGAAGCGAGCCCGGGCCCGCACGAAATGAGTTATTTGTTCGATCGCTTTATTGAATTAATGGAGAAAAGGATGAATCAGTGAAACGCGAAACGTAAAACGTGAAACGTAGATCCGAAGGGTTTTCGATTTTCACATTTCACTTTTCACATTTCACTTTTCACGGTATTCATGGCAAAACGTACAGATATCAAAAGCATTCTGATCATAGGCGCCGGCCCCATCGTCATCGGCCAGGCCTGTGAATTCGACTATTCCGGCGCACAGGCCTGCAAGGCGCTGCGTGAGGAAGGTTACCGCGTCATTCTGGTCAACTCCAATCCGGCCACCATCATGACCGACCCGGAGATGGCGGATGCCACCTATATCGAGCCGGTCACCTGGCAGATCGTGGAAAAGATCATCGCCATCGAGCGTCCCGATGCGCTGCTGCCGACCATGGGGGGGCAGACCGCGCTGAATTGTGCGCTGGATCTGGCCAAACACGGCGTGCTGGAAAAATACAATGTCGAGCTGATCGGTGCTTCCAAGGAAGCCATCGACAAAGCGGAAGACCGTGAAAAGTTCAAGCAGGCCATGACCAAGATCGGTCTGGGTTCTGCCCGTTCCGCCATCGCGCACAGCCTGGAAGAGGCGCTGCAGGTGCAAGCCAGCATCGGTTATCCGGCCATCATCCGCCCCTCGTTCACCATGGGTGGCAGTGGCGGCGGCATCGCCTATAACCGTGAAGAATTCCTGACCATCTGCGAGCGCGGCCTGGAAGCCTCGCCTACCAGCGAACTGCTGATCGAAGAATCGCTGCTGGGCTGGAAAGAATACGAAATGGAAGTGGTGCGTGACCGCCAGGACAACTGCATCATCATCTGTTCTATCGAGAACCTGGACCCGATGGGCGTGCATACTGGCGACTCCATCACGGTCGCGCCAGCGCAGACGCTGACCGACAAGGAATACCAGATCATGCGTAACGCCTCGCTGGCGGTACTGCGCGAGATCGGGGTGGATACCGGCGGTTCCAACGTACAGTTCGCCATCAATCCGGACGACGGCCGCATGATCGTCATCGAGATGAACCCGCGCGTGTCGCGTTCTTCCGCACTGGCCTCCAAGGCGACCGGCTTCCCGATCGCCAAGGTGGCGGCCAAGCTGGCGGTGGGCTATACGCTGGATGAGCTGCGCAACGAGATCACCGGCGGCCAGACCCCGGCATCGTTCGAGCCGTCCATCGATTACGTGGTCACCAAGATCCCGCGTTTCGCGTTCGAGAAATTCCCGCAGGCCGATTCCCGCCTGACCACGCAAATGAAGTCGGTGGGGGAAGTGATGGCCATAGGCCGCACCTTCCAGGAATCTTTCCAGAAGGCCCTGCGTGGCCTGGAAGTCGGCGTGGACGGTCTGGATGAAAAGACCACCGATATGGACCAGATCACCAAAGAGCTGGGTGAGCCCGGCCCTGAGCGTATCTGGTATGTGGGCGATGCTTTCCGTGCCGGTATGTCGGTGGCACAGGTGCATACCCACTCCAGGATCGACCCCTGGTTCCTGGTGCAGATCGAAGACATCATCCTGCGCGAACAAGCCCTGAAGGGGCGTCATCTGGCCGATATGGACCGTGACTGCCTGTTCCAGCTCAAGCGTCGTGGTTTCTCCGACCGTCGCCTGGCCAGGCTGCTGGATACCGATCAGCATGCGGTGCGCGCCTACCGTCAGGCACTTAAGGTGCGCCCGGTGTACAAGCGTGTGGATACCTGTGCGGCCGAGTTCGCCACCAATACTGCCTATATGTACTCGACCTATGAAGAAGAGTGCGAAGCCCAGCCTAGCAAGCGCAAGAAGATCATGGTGCTGGGTGGCGGCCCCAACCGTATCGGTCAGGGCATCGAATTCGACTATTGCTGTGTGCATGCGGCATTCGCCATGCGCGAAGATGGTTTTGAGACCATCATGGTCAACTGCAACCCGGAAACCGTATCCACCGATTACGACACGTCGGATCGTCTGTACTTCGAGCCCGTCACGCTGGAAGATGTGCTGGAGATCGTGGCACTGGAAAAACCAGTCGGCGTGATCGTCCAATACGGTGGCCAGACGCCACTCAAGCTGGCGCGCGATCTGGAAAAAGCCGGTGTGCCCATCATCGGCACCACGCCGGACGCTATCGACCGCGCTGAAGACCGCGAGCGTTTCCAGCAGATGCTGCACGAGCTCGGTCTGAAGCAACCACCTAACCGTACCGCACGTACCGAACAGGAAGCACTGCGTCTGGCTCAGGAGATCGGCTACCCTCTGGTGGTCCGTCCATCCTATGTGCTGGGTGGCCGTGCCATGGAGATCGTGCAGGAGCAGGCCCAGCTGGAGCGTTATATGCGCGAAGCGGTCAAGGTCTCCAACGAATCACCGGTGCTGCTGGACCGTTTCCTCAATGATGCACTGGAAGTGGACGTGGATGCACTGAGCGATGGCGACGACGTCATCATCGGCGGCATCATGGAGCACGTGGAACAGGCCGGCGTACACTCTGGCGACTCCGCCTGCTCACTGCCACCTTACAGCCTGTCCGCCGAACTGCAGGACGAACTGCGCAAGCAGACCGTGCAGATGGCCAAAGCGCTGGGTGTAGTGGGCCTCATGAACGTGCAGTTCGCCATCCAGGGTGAAACCGTCTACGTACTGGAAGTGAACCCGCGTGCCTCGCGTACCGTACCATTCGTGTCCAAAGCCTGTGGTTTGCAGCTGGCCAAGGTGGCCGCGCGTTGCATGACCGGCTTCAAGCTCAAGGACCAGGGCGTCACGCACGAGATCGTGCCACCGTATTATTCCGTCAAGGAAGCGGTGTTCCCGTTCATCAAGTTCCCGGGCGTGGACACCATCCTCGGGCCGGAAATGAAATCCACCGGTGAAGTCATGGGGGTAGGTCGTACTTTTGCCGAAGCCTTCGTGAAATCGCAGCTGGGTTCCGGCGACAAGCTGCCTAGCGGTGGCCGTGCCTTCATCAGTGTGCGCAAGGAAGACCGCGAGCGTGTGGTGGAGATCGCCCAGGCGCTGGCCGACCTTGGTTTCGAGCTGGTCGCGACGCGAGGTTCGGCTTCGGCGCTGGCGGCAGCTGGCCTCAAGGTGATGCCCGTGAACAAGGTGGCTGAAGGTCGCCCGCACATCGTCGACATGATCAAGAACGGCGAGATCAGTTTCATTGTCAATGTCACCGAAGACAAGCGTGCGGTTGCGGATTCCTACTCCATCCGTCGCAGTGCGCTGCAGCAGAAGGTGACCTATTACACCACGCTGGCCGGTGCCAAGGCGGCGTGTATGGGCATGTCGCATATCAGCGAGCTGGAAGTGCAATCCCTGCAAAGCTTGCATCAGCGCTTGCCTAAACAGCCAGCTTAGTCGTAGTATTGTTCGGCAAAACCACGCCGTGCCGGTGTGGTTTTTGCTTTTTTCAAGTGGCGTTGAGACCACCGGCCCCAATGGGGATGGCCGAGCTGTCAATGCAAACAATACATGCCCATAGACAGGCGTGTTTTATGGAAACAACCAATAGATGAACAAGATTCCAGTCACCGTTAACGGTATCGAGATGCTCCGTGTGGAGTTGTTGCGCCTGCGTAGTGTAGAGCGCCCCAGCGTGATCCAGGCGATCTCCGAGGCGCGTGCCCAGGGCGATCTGTCCGAGAATGCCGAATACGAATCGGCCAAGGAGCGTCAAAGCTTCATCGAAGGCCGCATCGCCGAGATCGAGTCCAAGCTGTCCAACGCCATGGTCATCGACCCGGCTACGCTGGACGCAGACGGGCGCTGCGTGTTTGGCGCCACGGTCGAGATGGAAGACATGAGTAATGGTGATGTGGTCACCTATCAGATCGTCGGTGAAGACGAAGCTGATATCAAGGGCGGCAAGATCTCGGTGAGTTCGCCGATCGCGCGTGCCCTGATCGGTAAATCCGCAGGGGATGTAGCCGAGGTGATGGCCCCCGGCGGCCTGCGTTCCTATGAAGTGCTGGACGTACAGTACATCTGATCATGACCACACATTGGTCGGACAAGCTGGCACTCATCGTCATCACCCTGTGGGTGGGTGGGCTATGGGCGATCGGCTATCTGGCTGCACCGTCGCTGTTCATGAGCCTGGATGACAAACCGCTGGCTGGCAGCCTGGCCGGACGCATGTTCACCTTGATGTCCTATGTCGGCATGGTCAGCGCTGCTTATCTGATATTGCATGGCCTGCTGGGACATGGTTTGCGCGTGATGCGCACAGCGACGTTCTGGATCGTGGTGTTGATGCTGGCGCTGGTGCTGATCGGGCACTTTGGTGTGCAGCCCATCATTGCCGGCCTCAAGGCGCAAGCCTGGCCAGCGGATGTCATGCACAGCGTGTTCGCAGACCGTTTCCGTACCTGGCACGGCGTGGCCAGCATCGCCTACCTGCTGCAAAGCCTGCTGGGCTTGTGGCTGGTGTTACGCAGTCGCTAAACCGTAATCGCGAGGCCGTAATCGCCAGGCCTGCAGAGACAACACCATGAAGCCTGATTTGATGCCAGGCTTGCGCTGTCAGGTTTGGAATGGCAGGTTTTGAATATCAGGGAAGTACGATCTTGGGCGTTTCGCCGCGACGGTAGATGACCAGCTGCTTGCCGATATGATGGATGGCAGTGGCACCGGTCTCGCTGCAGATCTGTGTCAGCATGGCGATACGCGCTTCACGATCATCGCCAGCCACTTGAACCTTGATCAGTTCATGCGCTTTCAGACTATGGTCGATTTCCTTGATGACCGCTTCGGTCAGGCCGTGCTGGCCTATCATCACAACAGGATGGAGTTTATGGCCAAGGCCGCGCAGGAAGCTGGTTTGTTTGGAGTTCAATGATTGCATGTGGTTGATTCAAAAAGGTTCGCAGTGTATCACATCCACGCCAGCAGGGAACACAACTAGTCCATGAAAAGAACCCGTACCAGCAAGGCCTGGATGCAGGAACATGTCAACGACGAATACGTCAAACGTGCCCAGCGTGATGGCTATCGCGCGCGCGCCGCTTATAAACTACTGGAGATCGACGACCGGGATCGCCTGATCCGCCCCGGCATGGTGATCGTGGATCTGGGCTCGGCGCCGGGCAGCTGGTCGCAGGTGGCGGTACAGCGCCTTAACGGTCAGGGCAAGGTCATCGCGCTGGACATCCTCGATATGCAGGGCATTCCAGGCGTGGAGTTCATTCAGGGCGATTTCCGTGAAGACGCTGTGCTGTCACAGCTTGAAAAAGCGCTGGCAGGTCGTCAGGTAGACCTTGTAATTGCCGATATGGCCCCCAATATCTCCGGTATCAGCGTGATGGATCAGGCCAGGGCAGCCCACCTGATCGAGCTGGCCCTCGATTTCAGTCTCAAATGGTTGAAACCGGGCGGTCATTTCCTGGTCAAAGTTTTTGCTGGTACTGGCTTTGAAGACATCATGAGCCAGATGCGGGCAGGCTTCAGTAAGGTGCACACGCGCAAGCCCAAAGCCTCGCGTGACCGCAGTACGGAAACCTACCTGCTGGGCTGGCAACGCGTCGCGCCGGACGATACAGCGACTGCAAATGAATCGGTATAGAATGCGTGTATCACGTTTAGAAGCGCTCAGCTTCGGATAGGGACGATAGCCTTGAACAATATGCTCAAAAACATTGCCATCTGGTTGGTGGTCGCACTGGTGCTGATGACGGTCTTCAACCAGATCGCCACCAAGCAACCCGCCAGCAGCCAGTTGGTGTACTCGCAGTTCATGGAGCAGGTGAAAGAAGGCCGCATCGCCAAAGTCACCATCGACGGCCATGTCATCCAGGGTGTTTCCAGCGATGGCAAGACCTTCAGCACCTACGCGCCCACCGACCCATGGCTGGTGTCCGACCTGCTCAAGAATAATGTCACCGTAGAAGCCAAACCAGAAGAGCAGCCTTCGCTGCTCATGAATATCCTGGTGTCCTGGTTCCCCATGTTGCTACTGATCGGCGTATGGATATTTTTCATGCGTCAGATGCAGGGCGGCGGAAAGGGCGGCGCGTTCTCGTTCGGCAAGAGCCGTGCGCGTCAGCTGGATGAAAGCGCCAATCAGGTGACCTTTGCCGACGTGGCAGGCTGTGATGAATCCAAAGAACAAGTCTCCGAGCTGGTGGAGTTCCTGCGCGATCCGGGCAAGTTCCAGAAGCTGGGTGCACGCATCCCGCGTGGTGTGCTGATGGTTGGCCCTCCAGGTACCGGCAAGACCCTGCTGGCCAAGGCCATCGCAGGTGAAGCCAAGGTGCCGTTCTTCACCATTTCCGGTTCTGATTTCGTCGAGATGTTCGTCGGTGTGGGCGCGGCACGTGTGCGCGACATGTTCGAGCAGGCCAAGAAAAGTGCGCCGTGCATCATCTTCATCGACGAGATCGATGCGGTCGGTCGTCATCGTGGCGCCGGTACTGGCGGTGGCAATGACGAACGTGAACAGACGCTGAACCAGTTGCTGGTCGAGCTGGATGGTTTCGAAGCCAACTCCGGTGTGATCGTCATCGCAGCGACCAACCGTGCCGATGTGCTGGACAAGGCGCTGCTACGTCCTGGCCGCTTCGACCGTCAGGTCATGGTCGGTCTGCCGGACATCCGTGGTCGCGAACAGATCCTGCTGGTACACATGCGCAAGGTGCCTATCGACATGGACGTCAAGGCCGATATATTGGCACGCGGCACCCCCGGTTTCTCGGGTGCAGATCTCGCTAATCTGGTCAATGAAGCGGCACTGATCGCGGCCAACCGCAACAAGCGCAGCGTGGACATGCAGGACTTTGAAGACGCCAAGGACAAGATCTTCATGGGGCCGGAACGCCGCTCCATGGTGATGCGTGAGGAAGAACGCCGCAATACCGCCTATCACGAATCTGGTCATGCCGTGGTCGCCAAGCTGCTGCCCAAGGCCGACCCGGTGCACAAGGTCACCATCATGCCGCGTGGCTGGGCACTGGGCCTGACCTGGCAGTTGCCGGAGTTCGACCGCATCAGCAATTACAAGGACAAGATGCTGGAAGAGATCTCCATCCTGTTCGGTGGCCGTATCGCCGAAGAGATCTTCATGCATCAGATGTCCACCGGTGCTTCCAACGACTTTGAGCGTGCCACCAAGCTGGCACGTGACATGGTCACCCGTTACGGCATGTCCGATGCACTGGGCACCATGGTCTATGCAGGCAACGAGCAGGATTCCATGTTCGGCAGCATGAGTTCGCGCACCATCTCGGAGGCCACCCAGCAGAAGGTGGATGCCGAAGTGCGCCGCATCCTGGATGAGCAGTACGGTGTTGCCCGCAAGTTGCTGGAAGACAACCGTGACAAGGTGGAAGCCATGGTCGTGGCGCTGATGGAATGGGAAACCATCGATGCAGACCAGATCAACGACATCATGGATGGCAAGCCGCCACGCGCGCCCAAGCCACCACCTGTGGTCATCAAGCCGTCGGGCGACAAGGGTGGCAAAGGCAATGCGCCTGCCGGTGAGACTGCACCACAAGCCGCTGCCAAGACCTGATTCGAACGCGACACATCAAGCCACGCCTGCAAGCAGGGGTGGCTTTTTTATTGGATAATCGCAGCATGCAATTTCATTGTGGTAAACACGTGTTGGCCTTGTCCAGGCCGCTGGTCATGGGCATCGTCAATGTCACGCCGGATTCCTTTTCGGATGGTGGTCGCTATGCGGCCACCGAACTGGCTGTAGCGCATGCGCTACAGCTGGTGGAAGAGGGCGCGGATATCCTCGATATCGGTGGGGAATCCACCCGTCCCGGTGCTACGCCGGTCGCGCTGGAAGAGGAGTTGTCGCGCGTGATCCCGGTGATCACGGCACTGGCGCAACGCGTCAGCGTCCCTATCTCCATCGATACCTACAAGCCTGCCGTGATGCAGGCCGCCATCGCAGCCGGGGCTGATCTGGTCAACGACGTGCGTGCCTTGCAGGAGCCAGGCGCGCTGGAGATCGTGGCCGCCAGCACGGCTGGCGTTTGCCTCATGCACATGCAGGGCACGCCAGCCACCATGCAGCAGGAACCGCATTACAGCGATGTGCTGACCGAGGTCGCCACCTTCCTGCAGGCTCGCAAAGCTGCCGCCATGGCAGCCGGCATCCCGGCGGCGCGCATCGTGCTCGATCCGGGTTTCGGGTTCGGCAAGCGCAGCCTGCATAACCTCACCTTGCTGCAGCGCCTGCCGCAGCTGGGAGCGCTGGGACAGCCCTTGTTGATCGGTTTGTCACGCAAGTCGGTATTGGGGCAGATCACTGGCAACGATGTCGATGCGCGCCTGCATGCCAGCCTGGCCGCCGCCGTGATCGCTGCCATGAAAGGCGCCAGCATTCTGCGGGTACATGACGTGAAAGCCACCTGCGACGCGCTGAAGGTGGTCGCGGCCGTGCAGGGCGAGCTGGACTAGCCACCCAATCAATGAACAGGAGCCTTGCTGTATGAGTAGAAAGTATTTTGGGACGGATGGTGTGCGTGGGCGTGTGGGGCAGTTTCCGATCACGCCGGATTTTGTCATGCGCCTTGGTTATGCCGCAGGGCGGGTGCTGGCCAGCAGTGACCCGGCCAAGCGTGCCACGGTCATCATCGGCAAGGACACGCGCCTGTCCGGCTACATGCTGGAGGCTGCGCTGGAAGCGGGCTTGTCTGCGGCCGGTGTGGACGTGCTGCTCACCGGCCCCATGCCTACCCCGGCGGTGGCTTATCTGACGCGTGCACTGCGCGCGCAGATCGGCATCGTCATCACCGCCTCGCACAATCCCTTTGAGGATAACGGCATCAAGTTCTTCTCTGCGGAAGGTACCAAGCTGCCGGACGAGGTCGAGTTGGCCATCGAAGCCGAAATGGACAAGCCGCTGGAAGTGATCTCGCCAGCACGGCTGGGCAAGGCACGTCGTATCAACGATGCGCCTGGCCGCTACATCGAATTCTGCAAGAGTGCCTTCCCCAACGCGCTCGACCTGCGTGGCATGAAGATCGTGCTGGATTGTGCCAATGGCGCGACCTACCATGTGGCGACGCCGGTGTTCCATGAACTGGGCGCCGAAGTGGTCGCCATCGGCAATCACCCTGACGGCCTCAACATCAACCTCAACTGTGGCTCCACGCATCCCGAAGGGCTGTGCGCGGCCGTGATCGAGCATGGCGCTGATCTGGGTATCGCCTTCGACGGTGACGGTGACCGTGTGATGATGGCGGATGCGCATGGCCGCTTGCTGGATGGTGACCAGTTGCTGTACATCATCGCCATGCACCGTCAGCAACGCGGGCGCCTGCAAGGTGGGGTGGTCGGCACGCTGATGACCAACCTAGCGCTGGAGCATGCGCTGGCTGCGGCAGGTATTCCGTTCGCGCGGGCCAAGGTCGGTGACCGCTATGTACTGGAGTTGCTGGCTGAACAGGATTGGCAACTGGGCGGCGAGAATTCCGGCCACATTCTGTGTCTGGACAAGCATAGCAGTGGTGATGGCATCATCGCCGCTTTGCAAGTGCTGCATGCCATGCTGAGCCAGAACATGAGCCTGGCCGCGCTGGGTGCGCAACTGGTCCTGTATCCGCAAGTGCTCATCAACGTCAAGGTACAGCAGCGCCTGGACCTGACCACGCCCGCCTTGCAACAGGCAGTACAGCAAGCCGAGGCCAGGCTGAATGGTCAGGGGCGGGTGCTGCTGCGTGCTTCCGGTACCGAGCCCAAGATCCGTGTCATGGTGGAAGGCCAGGATGGCGTGCTGGTACAGCAACTGGCCGAACAGATCGCACAGGTGGTCAGCTCACTGGCCTGAGCGCACTCGCTTGAGCTATCTGGCTTGAGTTCTCTGGCTTGAGTTCTCTGGTTCGAGCCTTGCCACCAGGTGGGTGTCACAAAAATGACACCCAGTATTCATCTGCTATTCATGCGTGCATGCCATTCTGCGCACATGAAAAAAGCCATGATGAAGCTGTTGGAGGTGCCCAGTGACGTATAGGATCCGCTTGTACCTGCATCGCATGCACGCGCTGGACAGCTCCTTGTGCATACGCGTCAACCACGCCAGCCAGTATCTGTGGGTGCGCTGGTTGTTCCGTCTCATCAGCCGTCTGGGTGACGGTGTGTTCTGGTACACGCTGATGTGCCTGCTGATCCTGACGCAGGGTCAACAAGGCGCTACCGCCGCGCTGCACATGGCGCTGGTCGGCATCGCGGGGACTTTGTTGTATAAATGGCTGAAGGGCAAGACCTTGCGTCCCCGGCCTTATGAAGTCCATCAGGACATCTGGCTGACCGGCCGCCCGCTGGACCGCTTCAGCTTCCCGTCTGGCCACACCTTGCACGCCGTGGGCTTTTGCACCGTGGCACTGGCTTACTTCCCGGCTCTGGCGCCTGTGCTGTTGCCGTTCACCATCCTGGTCGGCATGTCGCGCGTAGTGCTTGGATTGCACTACCCGAGTGATGTGCTGGCTGGCGCGACACTGGGTGGCCTGATCGCCACAGCCACGCTGCTGTTGCTCGCCTAATATCGTTTATCCAAGCTGGCCAAAGGCTGGCGACTAGTGACGCTTGATACTTGCACCATAAGCTTTACACCCACAGACCAGCCAGATGGCTGGTTTTTTTACGCCATGATTGGATAAATGCTTCGATAAATGTTTGGCGAGATGAATGCCATGAGACCAGGAGACCAGCTCAGACCACTGTCGGGTGCTTGCTGAAGGCTCTCGGGGTGTGACTAAGGCTAGCCGCGCTGCAGACTAGCCCGGCAGGTTGCCCAGGATGGTCTGCTGCAAGGCTTTGTCAAAGTAATGGATGGGCACCGGATGCTGTGCACGCAGGTGTTGCAGGCAAGCGGCGCGCCAGCGTGCAAGTTCTTCTTCTGACAAGTGCTTGAGTTCGGCTTCCCAGTGCGGACGCTTGCCAGTGAGCACGCTGCCGATCTCGAACAGCGCCGTCTGTGTCTTGGCGATGTAGTAGGTGAAATGTTCAACCACCTGCCGGTTCAGCAAGCGCGTACCCTGATAGATCAGGCCAGGGATGCGCAAGCGGCGCAGCACGCTATCCCAGAAGCTCAGCCGGCCTAGTGCCAGTTCGGCACGTAACACAGAGCAACCGAACAAGCGTGTGATGCTGGGAGTCAGGCTGTGTTTGTGGCGTTTGAGTAATTGGCCAGGGGTGATATCCAGCAGCGGGCCCAGATGGGCATCCATGGCCCATTCGGCGGCAATGTGCGTGACGATGCTGTTTTGCTGCCACATGGCCTCATGTGCAGGGACAAAGTGATTGTGTGCAACCACATCCACGTACAAGTGGCTGGCATAACCGATGGCGATCGCGGTCTCGGCATCATCTTCTGCCTGTGTCAGCAGTCGGTAAGCTTGGTCCCAGGCATGCGTGCCACGAAAATCACGCGACACGATGGCCAGGTCCGGCAAGCAGGAGCCCGCCATCACCAGTTCGGGAAAGCGGCGGATGGCGCGTTGCAGGCGCGGGTCCAGCAAAGGCATCGCCCACAACAGCGATTGTGCAAAATAGACATGGGTGACCAGTCCCCAGGCGTTGGCATCCTGGCTGAATGTCACCAGCGGCATCAGCCACACGGTCGCGGTGAGCAGGCGTCGGTCACTGCGCCGTTTGCTCATGCGAGGTGTGTTCCCTGGACAGCGCTGCAATCTGGATTGGCCATGCTGGCCACAATGCGTGCCCGGCATGACGTGATTGTGGCGCTTTCATGATTTTATTGTGACAGCGAAGCCGCTGTGCCGGTGTTTGCTATACTGCGACGCAAACCATATACCGCGATTCAGGAACCTCCATGGAAAGTCCATACAAAGGCAAGACCGGCCTGCGCCGATTGATCAACGCGTTCGGTTATTCGCTGGCCGGGCTGAGCGCAGCCTACAAGAACGAAGACGCCTTCCGTCAGGAAGTGCGCATGGCCATCGTGCTCATTCCGCTGGCCTTCTACCTGGGCGATACCGGCATCGAGCGTGCCATCATGATCGCCGCAGTATTGCTGGTGATGATGGTGGAATTGCTCAATTCATCCATCGAAGCCACAGTGGACCGCATTTCGCTGGAGAATCACCTGCTCGCCAAGCGTGCCAAGGACATCGGCAGTGCCGCGGTGCTGGTCAGCCTGGTGAATCTGGCGGTGGTGTGGGCTTTGCTATTGGTATAAGTGCGAGTGATATAAGCGCGTGCAAGCACGAGCCGGTATCAGTATAAAGACAGGCGCAAGATGCCGCGCCCCTGCACGGCAGTTTGCAGTGTTTTGGTTGGCTTGCGTGACATTTTGATGGCATTCATGTGATTGTCATAAACTCGGGTTAGCATGCTGCGCATGAATCTGAACCCAGTCGTCAAAGCGAGCCACGTGTGAAAATCCTCTTCATCTCCGATGTTTATTTTCCACGCATCAATGGTGTCTCCACATCCATCCGCACCTTTGTGCATGAGTTCCAGGCGCTGGGGCATCATGTCGATCTGATCGCCCCGGATTACGGCATCACCACAGCCGATGAACACTGGATCAAGCGTATCCCGGCGCGCGGCATCTACTTCGACCCCGAAGACAAGCTGATGCGTTACGGGCAGGCGCTGGACCGGCTGATCGAGCTGCGTCGTGCCAACTATGACCTGATCCATATCCACACCCCGTTCGTCGCGCATTATCTGGGCCTCAAGCTGGCGCATCTGCTGGATGTGCCAGTGGTTGAGACCTACCACACCTTCTTCGAAGATTATCTGCACCATTATCTGCCCTGGCTACCCAGTGGTTTTTCACGCAGTTTTGCGCGTTTCGTGTCACGCAGGCAGTGCAATGCGGTGGATGCCATCATCGCACCATCGCAGCCCATGCTGGATGTGTTACGTGCTTATGGCGTGAAGACGCTGGCAGAAGTGGTGCCTACCGGCTTGCAGGCCCACAGTTTTGTAGAAGGGGATGGTGCACGCTTCCGTGAGCAGCATGGCATCCCTGCGGAGCGGCCGTTGCTGCTGTATGTGGGGCGCGTGGCGTTCGAGAAAAGCATCGATTTCCTGTTGCACATGGTGGATGTGCTGCGCAAGCAGCAGCCCGAAGTATTGCTGGTGATCGCGGGAGAAGGCCCGGCAGAAGCCAGTCTGCACGCCCTGAACGAGCAACTGGGTTTGCAGGCTAATGTGATGTTCATCGGCTATCTGGATAGGGAAAAAGAACTCAACAGCTGCTACCACGCAGCGGATATCTTTGTGTTCGCTTCGCGCTCGGAAACGCAGGGTTTGGTGCTGCTGGAGGCGATGGCGCAAGCCGTGCCCGTGGTGGCGATCGCGGAGCTGGGCACGCGTTCCATCCTGGTCGAGGGGCAGGGCGCCCACATCGCCGAAGCGGATGTGCAGCAGTTCGCCGGACGGGTGCATCAGCTGCTGCAAGATCATGAAGAACGTGCTGCGCTGGGTCAGGCGGCACACCACTATGCCAGCAAACACTGGACTTCGCGGGCGCAGGCCTTACGCATGTTGCAGTTGTACCAGCGCCTGATCGAGCCGCGCTCCAATTTCCCCGATTAAGTGCATTCGCCTTGATGCAATGGCAAAGTGCATGGTCCGGCCGGAGCATGCCCTTGGTTTATTCAACTAAGCAGCGTGTGTGTGTCTGAACTCGCTGGTTTAATGGATAGTCCTGATTCTATTGCGGATCACTTGAGATGCGGTTTCAGCCTGCGCATCACCTCATGGGATTCTGGCTCCACATCGCTGCTGTAGACATACACCTGCTTGCCGCCTGGCAGGATCAGGTATTTGTAGAAATTCCACATCGGTGGTTGCTGCGTCATGTTGGTTAGCTGTTGGTAAAGCGGGTTGGCTTGTGGGCCGACCACAGAGGTCTTTTCCATCATCGGGAATTTGACAGCGTAGGTGAGCTTGCAGAAATCCCCGATCTCCTTGTTACTGGCAGGTTCCTGACGGAAATCGTTGGAGGGGAAACCCACTACCAGCAAGCCTTTGTCCTTGTATTTGCTGTACATGCTTTCCAGCTTCTCGAATTGCGGGGTAAAGCCGCATTTGCTGGCGGTGTTTACCACCAGGATCGCTTGATGCTGGTGTTCGCACAGGTTGACCTTGTCGCCCTGCAAGGTAGTGAACTGATGGTTGTAGAGGCCGCTGCAAGCGGCGTGGCTGACGGCAGGTAGCATCAGACAGCTGACGACGCCGATCCAGGCCATGGGATTGAATAATGATTTCATGCGTGATCCTAACGACAAGGGCTCTAATGTAACAGTATTGCTACCTTGCTAGGACTGCATAGTGTCCAGTTTGTTCATGCGCATCAAATAGTAAAGCTGGTGGCGTGGGGCACCACCAGCTTACAGGGTGACTGCAGCGGACGCTCAGCTCAGGGCAGGTGCGAAGTCCAGGCTTTGTACGCTGCTCCATACCAGCAGTGAACAGATCATCAGGAAGGCCCAGCCTATGATGCCAGCCATGAGGATGCCACCGAACAGCAGCAAGGCATGGCCCTGCTCACGCAGGTTGAACACTTCCGGGATGCCGTAATAAATGAAGCCGGCCGCTGCCATCATCGCCAGCGAAGTCACGGCGATATTCACCGAGAAATCCGGGATCAGCAGGAACACCGGTGCCATCCACAAGGGCGTAGGCGCCACGGCGGCCAGCGTGAATGCATCTTTGAACGGCGGGTGGATCTCGGCGATCTCGGCCAATTGTCGAATGATGGAGGCCATCACCGGCACTGCAACCAGTTGCACGATGAAGATGGCCAGCGCCACCAATAGCAGCTTGTTGCCGGGCAGCAACTTGAACAGCAGTTCGCTGTGATTATTACCCGCCAGATAGATCATGAGCGGTGGGATAAGCGAGAACGGGATGACATGCAGGAGATACAGCCGGTGCACGCTGGGTTTGCTGTCCAGCAAAGCGCGCCAACCGCGGGACGGGGTGAAAAACAACTTGAACAATGTAACAGGATTCACTTCTAAGCTCCCCCTATAAATTTAGTGTTGTTGTGACTCCAGTATATGCCAATTTTTGAGGCTGTACAGTGGCTACGTCATCAGCCGGTAAGCAAGGCCCAGTAAGGCGAACAGCGCGATCAGCATCAGCACGCCCAGCTTGAAACGGATCAGCAGGACCAGTGCCAGTACGCTGGCAAAAAGTGCGAACCAGTCGGGTGTTGACGACATGCCCTGTGGCCAGGTGATGTGCATGGCGAAGAACACCGCCAGGTTCAGGATCACCCCCACCACGGCAGCAGTGATCGCGGTCAATGGCGCGGTGAAGCGCAGGTTGCCACGCGTTGACTCCACCAAGGGACCACCTGCGAAGATGAAAATGAAGGAGGGCAGAAAGGTGAAAAAGGTCACCACACACGCCGCCGCGATGCCTGCCCATAACAACTGGTCCGCACCGAACAGCGCCTGACCCCAGCCGCCGACAAAACCGACGAAGGCCACCACCATGATCAGCGGGCCAGGCGTGGTCTCACCCAGCGCCAGCCCGTCCATCATCTGCGCAGGGCTCAGCCAGGCAAAACTCTGTACCGCCCCCTGATACAGATAAGGCAGCACGGCATACGCCCCGCCAAAGGTCAGCAAGGCAGCCTTGCTGAAAAAGCTGGCCATGTCCAGCAGCACCGGCTGGCCGCTCCAGCGCAACACGGCCATGGCCGCTAGCCAGGTGAGCAGGCCGCAGACTAGGGCCAGCAGCAGTTTGCGCAGTTGAAAGCGCGCATGTGGCGGTGGTGGCGTGTCATCGGCTATCAAGGCCGGTGCATGCTGCTCAGCCCCACTAGGTGCATGACCAGGGCTGGTCGCACGGAAATAGTGTGGTGCAAACTTGCCGCCGATCACCCCGATGATGGCTGCGCACAGGATCACATAAGGGAAGGGGAGGTGGAACACGGTCAACGCCAGAAACGCCATCAGACTGATGGCGCATAACAGCATGTTATTGAGTACCCTGCGCCCGATGCGCCAGGCCGCGAACGCCACGATGCCCACCACGGCCGGTTTGATGCCATACAGTACAGCAGCTACGGCGGGCACTTCGCCAAAACGCAGGTAGACCCAGCTTAATAGCATCAGCAACAGCAGGGATGGCAGCACGAACAGCCCCCCCGCGATCAAGCCACCCCAGGTGCGGTGCATCAGCCAGCCGATATAGGTGGCCAGTTGCTGCGCCTCCGGCCCTGGCAGCAGCATGCAGTAGTTGAGAGCATGCAGAAAACGGCGCTCCGAGATCCAGCGTCTTTTCTCCACCAGGTCTTCATGCATGATGGCGATCTGGCCGGCCGGCCCGCCAAAACTGATGCAACCTAGCTTGAACCAGTAACGTACGGCCTGCCACAGGCTGATATGGGGGACTAATTCTTCTTGTTTTGGCATGTGAGGTGCGCTGCGCTTGGCAGATTAATGAGTCAGGCTTATGGTACCTGTGATGTGTTGCATTTGACCAGTGATGGCAGGTGTCGGCCGGCCGGCCGAGGCATGCGCTTAATTAAGTGATTCCAAGGCGACGTCTGACTTGATTTATTTCTGGTGGCGCTAAGTGGTCTTGTGCTGAGATACGTATTCCCGCAAAGCATCGTCCATGCGAGTCTGCCAACCTGCACCAGTGGCGCGGAAATAAGCAAGAACTTCAGGACTGTATCGCACTGCAACTTGCTCCTTGGTTGGATGTTTGTTTGGCCCACGAGCGCGTCGTGCAGAAACCGTTTTGCGCAGTTCGTTTGCTGAGCTCGCGTAGGGCGCAATAACCAACGGGCATTGCGCCGTATCGAGCATCAATCTGAATAGCTCAAGAGATCCTCGTTTCCACCTGCCCAGTCAACAGTGTAGATCCCTTGCTTTACCAGTCGGTGGAATGTCGAATGGGGCCAGTCTTTTACCATGCTCACCAAGCCATGTTTGACCGGGTTGATGTGCATGTAGTCCATGTGGGCCCGGTAATCGGCCTCATCCCGAATGCAATGCTCCCAATAGCGTCTTTGCCAAACGCCGCGCTCCCCGCGCTTGCGTCTGGTGGCAGATCGGTATTCCCGATCAGGAATACTCTTGGAAAATTCCGACTTGATCAATCGCCACCGGGTAGCGTAATCGGCATCGTTAGCTGGCAATTCAATCAGGGCATGCAGATGGTCGGGCAAGACGACCCAGCCATGGATGGTGAAAGGATGGCGCTGCTGTACAGATAACACTACTAGACGTAGCGAATCGACATGGCGAAGCAATAAATCATTCTCTCGCCGTTGCAATAAATTAACGGTGAAGAAATAGGCACCGCCTGCATGCCATACGCGCCTGTAGTCCATGCAGGAAAGTGTATCGAGGCTGAAGTGTCCGGCGCAATGCCCCTTGGTTATTGCGCCCTACGCGGGTCAGTTAAGTGCCATACACTTTTGAGTGTGGCATGACCCCCATGAGAGTCTAGATGAAATCTGCTTGATCGGATCAATCCGCCAGACTGGCTAATTCTTCCCAGCGTTGCATGGCCGTCTGGATGGCCAGTTCTGTCTGGTTGATCTTGACTTGCAGGCTGGCCGCGGTGCCCGGTGCGTCCTTGTACAGTTTGGGGTCAGCCAGTTGGAGTTGCATACTGGCGAGTTGTTGCTCCAGGTCATCGATCTGGGCTGGCAGGCTGTCCAGCTCTTTTTGTTGTTTGAAGCTGAGTTTGGCAGGCTTGGCCGCTGCTGGGGCGGGGACAGGCGTTGCGGTGTTGGTCTTGCGTTCGGATTTGAGGTTGCTGGCCGCATCGGCGCTGCGCTGACGCGTGAAGCGCAGCCAGTCGTCATAACCACCGCCGAATTCGTCCAGCTTGCCATTGCCTTCGAAGGCAATAATCTGGGTGACGGTATTCTCCAGGAAGGCGCGGTCATGGCTGACCAGGAACAGCGTGCCATCGAATTCTTGCAGCAGGCTTTCCAGCAGTTCCAGCGTGTCGATATCGAGGTCGTTGGTGGGTTCATCCAGCACCAGTACGTTCGCGGGGCGGGCGAACAGGCGCGCCAGCAGCAGCCGGTTGCGCTCGCCACCAGACAGCGATTTCACCGGCGAGCGTGAGCGTTGTGGCGGGAACAGGAAGTCTTCCAGATAGCTGATGACGTGCTTGCGCTCGTTGCCGATCTGCACGAATTCCGAGCCCGGGCTGATGGTGTCGGCCAGCGTGGCTTCTTCATCCAGTTGCTCGCGCATCTGATCGAAATAAGCGATGTTGAGGTTGGTGCCGCGCTGGATGTCGCCGCTGTCTGCTTCCAGTTCGCCCAGGATCAGTTTGAGCAGCGTGGTCTTGCCTGCACCGTTGGGGCCGAGCAGACCGATGCGGTCGCCACGCAGGATGCGCGTGCTGAAGTTGCTGATCAGTGTGCGCTCGCCGTAGGCCTTGTTGACGCCTTCCAGCACGGCCACCAGTTTGCCGGAGCGTTCGCCGCTGTCCAGCGCGAGTTGCACCTTGCCCTGACGCTCGCGGCGTGCAGCGCGTTCCAGGCGCAGTCTTTCAAGCTGGCGTACGCGGCCTTCGTTACGCGTGCGGCGCGCTTTGATGCCCTGGCGTATCCAGGCTTCTTCCTGCGCCAGCACCTTGTCGAATTTGGCCGCATGGGTGGCTTCCACCGCCAGCAGTTCTTCCTTTTTGACCAGATATTGGCTGTAGCTGCCGACGAAATCGGTGAGATTGCCACGGTCCAGTTCCACGATGCGCGTGGCCAGGCGGTCCAAGAAGCGGCGGTCATGGGTGATGAACAGCACACTGCCGCTGAAGCCCAGCAGCAGTTCTTCCAGCCATTCGATGGCGGCCAGGTCCAGGTGGTTGGTGGGTTCGTCCAGCAGCAGCACTTCCGGCTCTGCCACCAAGGCGCGTGCCAGTGCGACGCGTTTGCGCCAGCCGCCGGAAAGTGCGCCTACCGACTGGTCGGCAGACAGGCCCAGGCGACTGAGCACGGTTTCGATGCGGCTCTGCGACTGCCAGCCATTGACGGCATCCAGCTCGTGCTGCAGGTGTTGCATCTGCTCCAGCAGGCTGTCGATATCTGCTGCCGGGTCAGCCATCTGCTGGGTGACATGGTGGTAATCCACCAGCAGTTGCTGCAGATTACCAAGGCCTTCCGAGACCGCTTCGAAGATGGTGTGCTCAGCGTCCAGCTGTGGTTCTTGTGGCACGTACACCACGCGCAGGCCGGGTGCCACCCACAGTCTGCCATCGTCTAGCTTGCTGTCGCCCGCCATGACTTTGAGCAGGCTGGATTTACCGGCGCCATTACGGCCGATCAGGCCGACGCGTTCGCCCGGGTCGAGCTGGAAACTGGCGTGGTCCAGAAGTGGATGGTGGCCATAGGCCAGAGAAGCGTTGTCGAGTGTGATATGAGGCATGGCGGCATTTTAAAGCATCGCCGCCCGCCTGACTGCCGTTAACTCAGCTTTGTTGCCAGCTTGCTTTGCGCTTCATGTCACCCCACTGGTGTTTGGTGCCTATCGCCCAGCGGAACAGGCCGCGCAAACGCCAGATCGAGTTGAGCTGGCGATAGCCGAAGTTCTCCACGATGACAGCAAAGATCAGCCACAGCAGATGCTGGGGTTTCTTGTACAGGCTGAACGAGATCTCTTCCAGCAACAGACCGGACAGCGACAGCAGCACGCCGAAGCTGAACGTGGCGAACATGAAGATGGCGAACATCTGCCAGGAGATCATATCGAAGATGAAAAACAGCACCATCAGCAGATAACCCAGCACTTCCAGCAGCGGGCCCAGCCATTCGAAGATCATCATGAACGGGAAGGTGACCCAGCCTGGCACGCCGCCCTTGCGGCTGAGCATCAATCCGAAGTTGCTGGACAGGCTCTCGGACAAGCCGCGCTGCCAACGGATGCGCTGATTGCGCAGCGTACGCAGGTCTTCCGGCGCTTCGGTCCAGCACACCGGGTCTGGCAAGAACACGATACGGTAGGCGCGGCCCTGCTCACGCAGCAGGCGGTGCATGCGTACCACCAGTTCCATGTCCTCGCCTACCGTGTCGGTGCGATAGCCGCCGATCTCTTGCACCACGTCGCGCTTGAACACGCCGAATGCGCCGGAAATGATCAACAAGCCCTGGATGCTGCTCCAGCCCAGGCGCCCGAACAGGAATGCACGCAGGTATTCCACCACCTGGAACAGGGCCAGCAGATTGCGTGGCAGACCGATCTTGGTGAGATAACCGCCGCTCACCTCGCAGCCATTGGCGATGCGTACCGTGCCCCCCGTGGCAACCACGCGGTTGTCATCCAGAAACGGCTGCACGATGCGCTGCATGCTGTCGCGCTGCAGCACCGTGTCCGCGTCCACGCCACAGAACAGCGGATGGCGTGCGGCGTTGATACCGGCATTGAGTGAATCGGCCTTGCCGCCATTTTCTTTGTCGATGACACGCAGGTTGGGGTAACGCATGGAACGGTAGATACCGCGTACCGGCTTGGTGGCGATGCGGTCGTCATAATCTTCCGGATATACTGCCAGCGCGAATTCGCGTTTCAGCACCTCCAGCGTGTCATCCCTGGAGCCATCGTTGATGACCACGATCTCGAAGTTGGGGTAGCTGAGTTGCAGCATGGACAACAGCGAACCGGCGATGGTGGCTTGCTCGTTATAGGCTGGCACCAAAATACTCACAGCGGGTTCCAGTCCGGAGTGGGGTTGGGGCAGCGTGTGCAACACGCCACTGCTGATGTATTCGCGCATGCTGCGCAAGGAGAGCAGATTCAGCAGCAAGTAGCCGCAGTTCATGCTGATGAAATAAAGCAGGATCAGCCACTGGCTGATCTCCACCCAGGCTTGCCAGTTCATTTGAACTCCAGATCGGCGATGGCTTGTTGCAGAGCGGCCGCTGCGTGTTCACCCCGGTGCTGCTGTATCAGGGCGTCCAGTGTGCCGGGTTGAATGAACGGCGCAGCCACCAGTGCGCGTGCGGCCTGACGACGTACGCCCCATTCCCGGGCTTGCAACAACTGCTCCAGATGGGGCAGATCGTCAGCCGAACCCAGTCTGCCCAGTGTGCTGGCCACTTCAGCGCGTACATGCCAGTCTGGATGTTGCAGGTGCAGGTGCACCAGATGGATGTCTTGCGGACTGCGGAACAGGCGCAGCGCCGAAAGCAGGGTGCCCGGATCTTCATTGCCGATCAGGATGGGCGCCAGGAACTGCTTGTCCGGGTGGAAGCCTATCGGTTCCAGCAAGCGCATCAAGCGTCCCAGATGGGGCAGTTTTTGCCAGGCAGCCAGGCCTATGGCTTCCAGCAAGGGTGGCACCAGCGCACTGCCTTCATTCGATAACAGATTGGACAGGCGCGCTTGCGACCAGTCGCGATGCGCAAGGATCTGCGGGATCACCAGCGGCGCTGCACGCTGGGCGTCGATCTGCACCAGACTGCGAGCCGCCACGATGGCGATGGGGGAATGCTTGTGCATCAAGCGGACCAGCACCTCCCACATCTCCCCGTCCTGCAAGTGCCCGACCGTGGTGGCGGCCAACAGGCGCTGGCGCAGATTACCGTGCTTGAGCAGACGGTGCAGCCTGCGGCGCAGCGCTTGTTGCGCGAAGATCTGGTTAAGCAGCTGGTGTGATTCACCACGCAGGGATTCCTGATAATGCAGCCACAGTTGCAAAAAATCCAGCAGGTAGACTGCAGGCAGTTTAGGCAGCACCAGCTTGTCGTCACCCGCCAGCGCACGACTGATCAGCGGCCGCCATTCGGCCAGGAACTGGCGTGTGTTGCGTTCACGATGCAGTGAGACCATGCGCTGCAGGATCAGGCAGACCATGGCCACCAGCGTGAGCGCGAGTGCGCCCACCCCCAGCCAGAACACGCCCTGTACCAGTGGGTCCAGCTGCATCAGCCAATCAAAATGCGCGGCGTAGGCCAATACCTATCCCGTTACGCTGATATGAGTCACCCTGCTGGGTCTGATTGAGCTGCCAGCTCACCGCCCAGTCCTGATTGAGCCAGTGGCGGCCATTGAGGCCGAAGCTGTAAACATCGCTGATCAGGAAAGTGGACAGGAACTGATCCGACTCCTCACCGCGGCTATAGCTTGCCGTGATGAAGCTGTTGTCATGGTAATAGCGTGATACTTGTATGCGGTGGTTATACAGGGTGCGCCCTTCGGTGAAAATGGGCGTGGGGCTGTAAGCGAAGCGCCAGTTGCCCACATAACGTTCCACGCCCAAGGGCAATAACGTGGCGCTGGAGGCGTTATATTCGGCATGGCGCACGCCTGCGTGCAGCACCCAGCCGTCATCGAGTGCATATTGCAGGCTGGCCAGCAGGCTGTTCCTGGCGACCACCTTGTGGGCCGGGCTATACATCCCTTCCACGTTCAAGGTCAGCCGTTGATTGAGCGGCAGGTAAGCCCCGGCCATCAGCTCATGGTCCGTTTCGTCGAAACGCTCGCTGCGCCGCAGCGCACCATACACCACTTGGCGCGGACCAATGCGATGGATCAGGTCCAGTTGCACGCCTTGCCAGTTGCGGTTGCCTCGGGACAGGAAGTCCTGGAACAGGCTGAGCTCCACCTGCTGGTCGTGGCGCGGGTCCAGCGTGCGTTCTATGTTGGTGAGCACGATGCCCGGTTCGCTGCTAGCGGGCATCGCTGGCGGTACCAGGTCCCAGCTGGCCTGCGGGAACAGTTGGGCTGCCTCGGTCTGCAGGCTGAGTGCCTGATCGCGTTGCGGTACTTGCAGGCTCATCAAGGCCTGGATATTCAGCCGCCACAGATCGGCATAGGCGGGGTTGTGTTCGCGCGCGGGCGTCACCACATCCAGGGCGGCTTGTGGTTCGCCACCCCAGAGATGGCTTTGCGCCAGCCCGAGGGCGACGTCAGAGTCCTGCGGATAACGTGTCAGCAGCCATTGATACGCCTCTGCGGCCTCGGCATAACGTTGCTGACGCAGCAGGCTGCGCGCCAGCAGGGCGCGGGCTTCGACGTTGTCCGGTTCACTGTTCAATACCTCGCGCAGCAACTGCTCGGCGGCTGCGTAATCTTGCGTCTGCATCTTTTGCTGCGCAGTTTCCAGCGCGGCTGCATGTGCTGCCAGGCTGGCCAGCAGGCAAACCATGGCAAGCGCGTCACGCAGGCGGCTTGTCTGCCGCTCAGGCCGTTTTGACATGACGTCGGATTCTGGCCAGTACTTCATTCGGCTGGAAGGGTTTGACTACATAATCATTGGCCCCCAGCTCCAGTGCCCGCACGATGTCGCTTTCGTGGGACTTGGTGGTGAGCATGATGATGATGGTGTCTTTCCAGCTGGCTTGTTCACGCATCTGGCGCAGTAGCTCGATGCCATCCACATAGGGCAGCATGATGTCCAGGATCACCAGATGAGGCGGTGCTTCCGGGGTGATCAGTGCAGTTGCGGCACGGCCGTCTTCCAGTACTTGAGTGTCATAACCCGCCCGCTGCAGCAAAAATTGCAGCAGCATGGCGATCGAAGGGTCATCTTCGATCACCAGGGCAGTGGGTAGATTGTCTGCCATATAGCATCCTACGAACTAAAAATTAGCAACTAAAATCAGGTGCGGTGCGTCTGGCTGGGCATGGGATGATGCGCCTGGCTTGAATAACAGCACTCTAAAAATTAACCATACTTTGAAGCTGATGCCGATTAACACTATGCTTGAAAATTGATTGCCGGCATTCGGCATCGACACATTAACCTGAATTCGAGCCGCTCAATTCGATGAACTACGAGGTTATTCTGCAGTTTGGCGTTACCGGAAAATGATTCATCATGCATAAAATAGCCTGATAACATCATACCTGAAACGAATAAAAGGATGCTGCCGTGCCATTGAAACAGCAACTCAGCAAGTCCACCACCTCGCTACTGGTGATCGTCACGGGGCTGGTATTACTGATCGGCTTTGCCATCTGGAGCTACATGCGATTACTCGAATCGCAAAGCTGGAGCGAACATACCTACGAAGTCCTGACCCATGTCGCGGAGCTGGAAAGCCTGATGCTCTCGGACCGTGGCCTGAGCCTGTGCGTGGCCACTGGCGACGGGCGCCTGACCGAAAAGCCGGGCTGGGAGAAGCGCCTGGACACCCAACTGGCTCTGCTCAAGCAACTTACGGCGGATAATCCAGTACAGCATAGCAATGTGCTCAACATCGAGAAGCGCATGCGTGACTGGCAGCTGGAGTATGTGTTCCCAGCGCAGCGTGCCTGTGAACAGGCACGCGCCGGTGCCAACAAACCGGAGCTGGCGTTTCAGCTGGCCGGGATCGCAGAGCGGCATCACCGTGACATCGGCCAGCTGATCGGCTATGTCAGTGAAAGCGAGCAGGCCTTGCTGACCGTGCGCCAGAACAATAACCGCCGCACCCAGCATGTCACCAATCTGCTGCTATTGCTGGGCATGCTCAGCCTGGCGATGCTGATCCTGGTGTTTTTGCGCACGCAGCTGCGTTCGGCACGTGAGTTGCAGCAGGCCAATCAGCAGCTGCAGGACACCCTGACCGCACAGACGCAGATACAGGCGGATCTGGCCGCCGCTGAAGCGCGTGCTTCCGCCATCGTCGACAATGTGTCGGACGCCATCGTCATCCTCAACACCGAAGGCCGCATCGGCAGTTTCAACCGTGCAGCGGAACGTATCTTCGGGCACCGCGAGCAAGACATACGGGAGCACAATCTGTTGATGCTGTTCCCGCCCGATCAGGAAGTGCTGGCCATGCAGGATTTCCTGGCATTCGAGGCGGACGCCGAAGCCTGCGCACTGGGCACGGTGGATTACGAGATGGAGGGCTTGCGCCGCAATGGCGTGCGCTTCCCGCTGGAGCTGTCCATCAGCCAGATGCGCGTCAACGACACCTTGTATCTGATCGCTTTGATGCGCGATGTGACCGAACGCAAGCGTGTGGAAAAGATGAAGAACGAGTTCGTTTCCACCGTCAGCCATGAACTGCGCACGCCGCTCACGGCGATCCGTGGGGCACTGGGCCTGGTCAGCGGCACCATGACGGCAGATATCCCGGCGTCCATGCGCAGCCTGGTGGAGATCGCCACCAGCAACAGCGAACGTCTGGTGCGCCTCATCAACGACATCCTGGACATCGAGAAGATCGAATCCGGCCACATGCGCTTCGACCTCAGCGTACAAACCCTGTCCAGGTTGTTGGAGCAGGCGGTACAGGCCAACCGTCATTATGCCGAGCAGTTCGGTGTGACACTTAGTATCCGTCCGCCCGTGCCTGCCTGTGAACTCCGCGTGGATGCAGACCGGTTCATGCAGCTGATGGCCAACCTGCTTTCCAATGCCGCCAAGTTCTCGCCGCCTGGCCAGCAAGTGGAGATCGAAGCCAGCGTGCAAGGTCAGGATGTGGTGGTCAAGGTCATGGACCGGGGCGCTGGCATCCCGGCCAATTTCCGCGACAAGATCTTCCAGAAATTCTCGCAGGCGGATAGCTCCGACACGCGCGCCAAGGGCGGCACTGGCCTGGGCTTGAGTATCTGCAAAGCCATCGTGGAGCAGATGGGCGGCAGCATGGGTTTTGACAGCGTGGAGGGCAAAGGCACCACCATGCATTTCAGCCTGCCTTTGCTAAGACAACTGGAGCTGCCTGTGCAGCAGCCGGTCTTGAGTGACACGGCGCGACTACTGGTGTGTGAGGATGACCCGGATATCGCCAGCCTGCTGCAGATGATTTTGCGTCAGGCCGATTTCAATGTGGATGTGGCCCATGATGCGGATACGGCATTGCGCATGTTGCTGGAGGGCAATTACAGCGCGCTGACGCTGGACATCGCCCTGCCGGGTAAGGACGGCCTCAGTCTGCTGCACGAATTGCAGCAGTACGAAAAGACGCGTGCATTGCGCGTGGTGGTGGTATCTGCCAAGGCGGCAGAGGCGCGTGCCAGTTTGTTCAGAACCAGCCAGGAGGCGGAGCAGGGCATGGTGGTCGACTGGCTGGAGAAGCCCATCGATCAGGCCAGACTGCTGCGTAGCATAGGGGTGGCGCGTCAGGATGCCAGCGGCCCCCTGCGCGTGTTGCATGTGGAAGACGATGCCGATATCCGTACCGTGGTCGGCGCCATGCTGGCAGGTAAATGCGAGCTGAAAGCCGCCGCCACGCTGGCAGAGGCTTACCAGTGCTGTGCCAGTGGCAGCTTTGACGTGATCATTCTGGATCAGGGCTTGCCGGATGGCTCCGGCCTGGATCTGTTGCCTTATCTCGCCAGCCATGGAATCACCACGCCAGTGGTGGTGTTCTCTGCCAACGAGGTGGACGATCCGGACGCGGTCAGTGCCAGCCTGGTCAAGTCACGCACCAGCGACCAGCAACTGCTGGACACCATCCTGGGCCTGGCCAGGACCGGTCGTCAATAGGCCGACCAGCTTGAAAATGCAGGTGCTGGGTCGATCGCCATCAGGCGCTATCCAGCACAATGGAATGAAAGGAAAACGATGATGCAAGCATTGAAACATATCGCCTATGTGGAAGATGAAGCGGATATCCGTACCGTGGCGCAAATGGCCCTGCAGATGGTGGGCGGCTACGAGGTGAGTCTGTATGCTTCCGGGGAAGAAGCGCTGCAAAAGCTGCCCTTGTCCATGCCGCAGCTCGTGCTCATGGATGTGATGATGCCGGGTCAGGATGGCCCGACCACACTGAGCGAGCTGCGCAAACTGCCTGCCTGTGCCGATCTGCCGGTGATCTTCATGACGGCCAAGGCACAACAAAGCGAGATCGCTTATTACAAATCGCTGGGCGCACTGGATGTGATCACCAAGCCGTTCGACCCGATGGCACTGTCGGCCACCGTTGAGCGCATCTGGACTGCACACCAGTCCTAGCCTGCTTGTCAGCCCACTCAGCTAGCTTACTGGCCTACCCCTGCCACATGAGCACAGCCACATGAGCACAGCCACATGAGCACAGCCACCAGCGACATAAGCAAATTGCAGCGCATCCTGCTGCTGGAAGACGATGCCGATATCCGTACCATTGCCAGCCTGGCGCTGACCCAGCTGGGTGGTTTCTCTGTGCTGGCCTGCGAACATGGGCAACAGGCCCTGCAGCAGGCGGCTGCCTTCGAGCCGCAGCTATTCCTGTTCGATGTGATGCTACCAGGCCTGGACGGGCCTGGCACTTTGTTGCAGCTGCGCGAGCAGGCGATGTTTGCCAGCACGCCGGTCATCTTCATGACCACCAAGACACAGCAGCAGGACCACCAGCGTTATCAGCAACTGGGCGCCGCTGGCGTGATAGCCAAGCCCTTCGACCCGGCTACCCTCCCCGATCAGATCGGGCTGATCTGGTCAGGGCTGCGCCAGCGAGCTGCGCCTGCGGACGATCTATCGGCACTTTTGGCGGTGAAACTGCAGGAGCTGTCATTGCACTTTCGTGCGCAATTGCCGACACGCCTGCAGACCCTGCAGCGGTTGCTGCAGCAGGCGGTGCACGATCAGGTGCAGCTGCTAGATGCGATACGTGAAGCCCACAGTCTGGCTGGGGCAGGTGGTACCTTCGGCTTGGGGTGGCTGTCCGAGCAAATGGCGGAGGTCGAGGGCGCGTTGCTGACAGCCAGACAGGCGGGCGGCTTGCTGTCTGAGCTGGCCGACCAATTGCAACATCAGATCGCACAGGTACAGCAACAGATGGCGCTGGACTAGTATCTGGCTGCTTGATCCAATGCGCGAGTTTGAGTCAGCCTATCACCACGGACTTTAGCCAGCGACGTCCGGCTGCCTAGCCACCCCGCATGCTATGCAGCGTCAATGCCAGACCGCATAGCGCCACTGCGGTGCCAGCCAGCGCCACGGCAGGCAGCCCGAGTTCAAAGTGGATCACCGCACCCCCCAGAAAAGCGCCGCCAGCATTGCCCAGGTTGAACGCACTCTGATTGACGGTAGAGGCCATCAGCGGCGAATCCCCGGCGCGCTGCATGGCATTGGTCTGCAAGCCTGGCCCCACGGCAAAGCTGGCTACCGCCCAGATGAAAACGGTGACCAGGGCTGGCCAGGTGGCCGACATGGTCCAGGAGAACAGCGCGCTCATCACTGCCATGCCGATCAGCGACAAGGCGATGGTGGGCATCAGTTTCCAGTCCGCCAGTTTGCCGCCGATGTTGAGGCCTATGGTCGCAGCGATGCCCAGTGCCACCAGCATGGCACTCACTGCATGTGGCGTCAGACCGGACTGGTCTTGCAGGATAGGGGTGATGTAAGTGAACACGGTGAACACGCCGCCAAAGCCGATCACCGTGATGGCCATGGCCAGCAACACCGCAGGGCGGGTGACCGCGCGAAGTTCGGCACGCAGGTCAGGCTTGGGCATGTGGCTCAGGTCCGGGATGAAGCGCCATACCGCCAGCAGTGCCAGCACGCCGCATGCAGAAACGGTCCAGAACGGCATGCGCCAGTCAGTCAGCTGGCCCAGCAGGGTGCCCAGTGGCACGCCCAGCACATTGGCCAGCGTCAGGCCGGTGAACATCAGGGCCAGCGCGCGCGAGCTTTGACCGGGGGGCGCGAGATGCAGCGCCACCACCGCCCCGATGCCAAAGAATGAGCCATGACTGAGTGCGGTGAACACGCGTGCCGCCGCCAGCATGCCATAATCAGGCGCCAGTGCGCACAACGCGTTTCCCAGCACGAACACCCCCATCAAGCCCAGCAGGGTGGCCTTGCGTGGCAAGCGGATGGTGAGGGCTACCACCAGCGGGCCGCCTATCACCACGCCCAGTGCATACACCGTCACCAGGTTGCCGGTGGCGGGGATGGAGGCATGAAGGCTATGCGCGATATCCGGCAGCAGGCCCATGGGCAGAAACTCGGTCATGCCTATGCAGAAGGCACCAGCCGCCAAGGCCAACATCCAGCTACCCATCAGTACCCAGTTCCAGTGCTTGTGTGGATATGCAAGGCGCGCTGGAGCAGTGTCGCAGCGAAGTGCTTTGCAGGCATGCCTAAATCAGTCAGTAGTTTCATGGGCTGAGGGGTTCATTTCCCCAGCATGGCGCGGATCTGCGCCATGCGTTCGCGGCCATGTTCCTTGCTGGCCACCGGGTCGGCACTGGGGCTGCCAAAGTGCCGCACGTCATCGGCTGGCAGTTCGGCGATGAAACGGCTGGGTTCGCAGGCCTCGGTCTCACCGGCGCGTTTGCGCTTGCGGCACCAGGAGATGTGCAGTGATTTCTGCGCACGCGTGATACCCACATACATCAGGCGACGCTCTTCCTCGACACGGTCGGTGTCGATGCTCTCGCGGTGCGGCAGGATGCCTTCCTCGCAGCCGATCAGGAACACGTGGCCATATTCCAGGCCCTTGGCGGCATGCAGCGTGGACAGTTTGACGGCATCCGGCTCACCGTTCTCGCGGCCTTCCAGCATGCTCATCAGCGACACCATCTGCGTCAGTTCCAGCAGATTGCGGCCATCGTCACCGCCTTCGCTCTCCGGCTCGCTTTTCTTTTTGAGCCAGCCTATGAATTCCTGCAGGTTGTTCCATTTGGTCTCGGCGCTGCGCGATTCCTCGCTGTCATACAGAAAGGCTTCGTACTGGATGCCATTCAGCAGGTCGTCCAGCACTTCACCGGCCGGGTCGCGCACGGCGCGCTCCTGCAGGCGCTGGATGTACTGACAGAAGGTGAGCAGGTCATCCAGCTGCTTGTTGCCCAGCTCGCGCTGGAACTCGCCCTCGAACGCGGCGGCAAACAAGGACAGATGATGTGCGCTGGCATAGGTGCCCAGGCGCTCCAGTGTGGTGTTGCCTATGCCTTTCTTGGGTGTGGTGGCGGCGCGGATGAACGCCGGGTCGTCGTCTTCGTTGGCGATCAGGCGCAGATAACTGACGATGTCCTTGATCTCGGCCTTATCAAAGAAGGACTGGCCGCCGGAGATGGTGTACGGGATCTTGTTGTTGCGCAGCTGTTGCTCGATGATGCGCGCCTGATGATTGCCACGGTACAGGATGGCGTAATCGGCATGGCGCGTGCGGTGCTCGAATTTGTGCGCCATCAACTTCATGACCACGGATTCCGCTTCGTGATCCTCGTCACGCGCGGCACTCACCTGCAACTGCTCGCCGGTGCCCAGGTCGCTCCACAGTTTTTTGTCGAACAGTTTGGGGTTGTTGGCGATGACCTGGTTGGCCGCGCGCAGGATGCGCACCGTGGAGCGGTAGTTCTGCTCCAGCTTGATGACCTTGAGGCGGCTGAAGTCCTCGGTGAGCTGGCGCAGGTTCTCCACATCCGCGCCGCGCCAGCCGTAGATGGCCTGGTCATCGTCGCCCACCGCCGTGAAGCGGCCTTCGATGCCGGTCAGCAGCTTGACCAGCCGATACTGACAACTATTGGTGTCCTGATATTCATCGATGAGCAGGTATTTAAGTTTGCGCTGCCATTTTTCCAGCGCTTGCGGGTGCTGCTCGAACAGCTCCACGGGCAGCTTGATCAGGTCATCAAAATCCACCGCCTGGTAGGCTTTCAGGGTTTGCTGATACAGCTGGTACACCTTGGCGGCAGCGACTTTCAGTTCGTCGTCCGCGCTGGCTTTGGCCTGATCCGGCGACATGAACGCGTTCTTCCAGCTGGAGATCTGCCACTGCGTCTTGCGCAGCAACTGCTTGTCCGTGGTGGCCAGCACATCGGACAGGATCTTGAAGCTGTCAGCACTGTCCAGGATGGAGAATTGTGGTTTGTAGCCCAGTAGTGCGGCTTCTGCGCGCAACATCTGCAAGCCCAGCGAGTGGAAAGTGGCGATGGTCAGGCCTTTGGTGGATTTGCCTTCCATCAGTTGCGCCACACGTTCCTGCATCTCGCGTGCCGCCTTGTTGGTGAAGGTGATGGCGGCGATCTCACGCGGGCTGTAGCCGCATTGCTCGATCAGATACACGATCTTGTGAGTGATGACGCGGGTCTTGCCACTGCCTGCGCCTGCCAGTACCAACAGTGGGCCATCCAGGTATTTTGCAGCTTCCCGTTGCGGGGCGTTGAGTTTCGACAGCATGTGCGGTTAACTAAATGAACAGCAAACAGTGTATAGGCTGAGCAGGTCAGTAGTCACTGCCATTGTCGCTATCGGCATATAATCGGCCATGGCCAACGACAAGTACACCCGTGTCAACGATGACGTTTTCCTGCAGCAGCACAGCCTGCTGCTGTGCCAGAGTTACCGGCACTGGACCGGTCAGGACCTGTTGCTGGCCGAGCCCGGCCAACTGGTGTCAACCCTGATGCAGGCGCCATTCGCCGTAGTATCGCATGACACGCAGGACGACCCCATCTTCAACTATGCCAATCTGCGCGCCCAGCAACTGTTTGGCATGGACTGGCAGCAGATCACCGCATTACCCTCTCGCTTGTCTGCCGAAGCGATGCTGAGGGAAGAACGTGCCATGCTGCTGGAACGTGTGCAAACAAACGGGTATATCGACGACTATTGTGGTGTGCGTATCGCCAGCGATGGCAGCTGCTTCACCATCCGTAATGCGACGGTCTGGAATCTGATCGATAGTCAGGGCCGCTACTGTGGTCAGGCGGCGAAATTCGATGTGTAGCTATAAAAGTAACAAGGAGCAAGAGACAGGTATGAATACCGACGACATCCTGAACGCCATCATGGCAGTCGACCAGGCGCTGGCCGCCCATGAAGCCGAGATCGAATCACTGGACCGCGCCATTGGTGATGGCGATCATTACATCAATATTTCGCGCGGCAGTCAGGTGGCCGTCGCCATGCGTGGCGAACTGGCGGCACTATCGCCCGATGCGGCATTGCAAAAGCTGGCCATGAAGCTGCTGTCCACCATAGGCGGCGCATCTGGCCCGCTGGTTGCCAGCTTTTTCATGGGTATGGGCAAGGCTATCAAGGAACACAACAGCAGCCTGGCCGATGTGGCGGCCGCCTTTGCTGCTGGTGTGGAGGCGATCCGCGCACGTGGCAAAGCCGATCTGGGCGAAAAGACCATGCTGGACGTATTGATCCCGGTGTCGCGCTGCTTCACCGAGCTGACGGCGGCTGGTGCTGAACCCAGGCTGATTTTTAAGGAACTGAAACAGGTGGCCGAGCAGGGCATGCTGAGTACGCGTGACCTTGTCGCCACCAAAGGCCGTGCCGCTTTTCTGGGCGACCGTGCCATCGGCCATATCGACGCCGGTGCCAAGAGCAGCCAGGTGATGGTCAGCGCCGTGTGTGACCTGGCTCTGCAGACATAGTCAGCGTTTCGTCTCGTTTCCATACACCAGATTCAAACCGCACAGCAAACCTAGCAGGGGAGACAGCATGAAAAAATTCATCAACAAGGTCAATGATGTCCTGGTCGAAAGCCTGTCCGGCTTTGCCATGGCGCATCAGGACATCGTGCAACTGCATCTGGACCCGCACTTTGTGGTGCGCGCCAACAAAGCCAGCAACAAGGTGGCGCTGATCTCCGGTGGTGGCTCCGGTCACGAACCGCTACACGCCGGTTTTGTCGGTTATGGCATGCTGGACGCGGCCTGTCCCGGCCATGTGTTCACCTCGCCCAGCCCGGACCAGATGCTGGCCGCGGCCGAAGCCGTGGATGCAGGCAAAGGCGTGCTGTTCATCGTCAAGAACTACGCCGGTGACGTGATGAACTTCGAGATGGCAGCCGAGATGCTGTCCGTGCCCAATGCCACGGTGCTGACCAGTGACGACGTGGCCGTGGAGAACTCCACCTGGACCAGCGGCCGCCGTGGTGTGGCGGGCACCGTCATCGTCGAGAAGGTGGTGGGCAGCCTGGCGGAAACCGGTGCCGACCTCGCGGCATGCAAGGCGCTGGGCGACAAGGTCAACCAGCGCACCGGCTCCATGGGCGTGGCGCTGACCAGCTGTACCGTGCCAGCGGCCGGGCGTGCCACCTTCGATATCGGCGACAACGAACTGGAGATGGGCGTGGGCATCCACGGCGAGCCAGGTCGCCGGCGTGAAGCCATGCGTCCGGCCGATGCCATCGTGGCCGATCTGGTAGCAGCCATCCTGCATGACCTCAAGCCAGCGGCGGGTGCCGAAGTGTTGTTGATGGTGAACGGCTTTGCCGCCACGCCGCTGATGGAGCTGTATCTCTTGTACCACAGTGCGGAAAAGCTGTTGAAGGCACAGGGTCTGATCGTGAGCCGTTCGCTGGTGGGCAATTACACCACCGCGCTGGATATGGCCGGTGCTTCCATCACGCTATGCCTGCTGGATGACGAGATCAAACAGCACTGGGACAGCCCGGTGCATACGGCGGGCCTGCGCCGCGGCTGCTGAATCTTGCAATTGCTGTTTGGCCGCGCACCTGCATGCCCGGCTAGGCATCGTCATTAAATCGATATAAAAGTGACTTGTTAATGACGTATTAGTATCACTGCTTATTCATGTTGTATCACTATGATTTGTCACCACAATGACACATCAGCAAAGTGCAACATGAACATCAGTGTGGTTGGTATCGGCTACGTAGGCTTATCGAATGCGATCTTGCTGGCACAGCATCACGCGGTGACCATGCTGGATGTGGAGCCTGCCCGGGTCGACATGGTCAATCGCAGGGAGTCGCCCATTTCGGATCCCGAGATCAGCCACTATCTGCAGACGGATCTCAATCTGGGCGCCACGCTGGATAAAACGCTGGCTTACCGTGACGCAGAACTGGTCATCGTGGCCACGCCCACCGACTACGATATACAAAGCAATTTCTTCAACACCGGCTCGGTGGAAGCGGTCATCAAGGATGTGCTGGCCATCAATCCGGCTTGTCTGATCGTGATCAAATCCACGATTCCGGTGGGCTACACAGCCAGTATCCGGCTGCAGTTCAATAGCGATAACATCATCTTCTCGCCCGAGTTCCTGCGCGAAGGCAAGGCGCTCACCGACAACTTGTACCCGTCGCGTATCGTGGTGGGCGAGCGCTCCGAACGTGCCCGTCAGTTCGCTGCACTGATGCAGCAAGGGGCCATCAAGCAGGATATCCCGGTGCTGCTTACCGACAGTGATGAGGCGGAAGCGATCAAGCTGTTTGCCAACACCTACCTGGCCATGCGGGTGGCCTACTTCAACGAGCTGGATACTTATGCGGCCGCGCATGGATTGAACAGTCGTCAGATCATCGACGGCGTTTGTCTGGACCCGCGTGTCGGCCAGCATTACAACAACCCGTCGTTTGGCTATGGCGGCTATTGCCTGCCCAAGGATACCAAGCAGCTGCTCGCCAACTACCGGCAAGTGCCGCAGAACCTGATACGCGCCATCGTGGATGCCAATACCACGCGCAAGGATTTCATCGCGGACGAGGTGATACGCAGGCAGCCGCGCGTGGTGGGGATACACCGTTTGATCATGAAGGCGGGTTCGGATAATTTCCGCACCAGCAGCATCCAGGGCATCATGAAGCGCATCAAGGCCAAAGGTATCGAAGTGATCGTGTACGAGCCGGTGCTCAAAGAGGCCGAGTTCTTCCGCTCGCGCGTGGTGAATGATCTGGAGGCGTTCAAGCGTGAGGCGGATATCATCGTGGCCAATCGCCACACGCCGGATCTGGCTGATGTGACGGACAAGGTCTACACGCGTGACCTTTTCGGGGCTGACTGACGGCGCCAGACTACTTACGCTTGGGTTAGGCGCCGGATTCTGTAAGCCTGGATTCTGCAAGACCAGAATCTGTGTGACAGAACCAGTAGTTCATTATTTTGTAAGCTTAATCCGGTGCGGCAGATTTCAGGCTGGGAGAATCAGTCTCTGCATCCTGGTCTGATGCTTCAGTCGCGCTGTCCGGCTGATGTTTGCGCTGCTCGGCTACCCGTTGCTGCATGAGCGCGCGGCTGTCGGGTGTCTCCAGGCTGACCCGTCCCAGTGCACCACTGCGGTAGTCGGTCAGCAGTGCCATCGCGGCTTTTTCCATGTCCGCCTCGCCACCCTTGAGGCGGTAGCCGCGACGTTTGGCCACGTGCTCCACCAGATCCACGCCATCCATGCCGCTGACATCGGTCTTGTAACGCGCATTCAACAATGCCGGATAGCGTTCCAGCAACACATTGCCCAGAAAGATCGCCACGTCCTCGTCAATGACGGCATTGCGACCGATAGCGTGACTGGCGGCCAGCATGAAGCCGTCACTGTCGTATTCGATCTTGGGCCACATCATGCCCGGGGTGTCGGTGATGCTCATGGTGTCGTCCAGCTCGAAACGCTGCTGCGATTTGGTCACCGCCGGCTCGTCGCCCACTTTAGCGATACGGCGGTTCAGCAGTGCGTTCATCAGCGTGGATTTACCCACGTTGGGGATGCCCATGATCATCATTCGCAAGGGCTTCAGCGAACTGCCGCGGTGTGGTGCCAGTGCGCGACAAAGGCTAGGGATCTTGTTGGCGTCGCCTGGCTTCTTGCAGGACAAGGCCACGGCTTTAACGCCGGGCTGGCGGTTGAAGTGATTGAGCCAGGCCTGCGTGGCGGCCGGGTCGGCCAGGTCGGCCTTGTTGAGGATCTTGAGGTTGGGGCGCTGCCGGAACAGGCGCAGCTGCTCGATCATGGGATTGTGGCTGGCTTCGGGCAGACGCGCATCCAGCACTTCGATGACCACATCGATGAATTCCATGGTTTCCGCGGCTTTTTTGCGCGCGGAGGTCATGTGGCCCGGGTACCATTGAATCGCCATTACTGCTCCGTTTGAAAATAAAAAAATGTCGGCGTGCCTTGCCGTACCAAGATGTACTGTCTGCGGCACGCCTTCGCGTCTTTTTCGATTTTGAAACGGCGCTTGCTGTTGGGCAGGCGCGCTGGTCTTCAGCAGACATTTTCAGCAGACAATCACGCGGGCGGTTAGCAGGTGCTTGCCACGAAACGGGATTTTAACATTCAATGCCGTCAGCCCCTCGGTTAAACTTATGCCATGACCTTAATCCCCGAAATCAAGCCACAACAATCCATCGCCTTGCTGAAGGCGCTGCATATCCTCACGCGTGACGGAAAACTCAATCAGGACACGCGCCGCAAGCTCAAACAGGTGTATCACCTGTACCAGTTCATCGAACCCCTGATGCAGGAGGTCATGGATAAACAAAGTGACCTGAGCCTCGTGGATCATGGCGCCGGCAAGTCCTATCTTGGTTTCATCCTGTATGACCTGTTCCTGAAACAGCAGCCCGCCGGGCAGGTGATCGGCATCGAGACGCGTGCCGAGCTGGTGCAGAAATCGCGTGAACTGGCCGCTGAGCTGGGCTTTGAGCGCATGGCGTTCGAGCACTTGAGTGTGGAGCAATCCATGCATGCGCCACAGATCCCGGCACGCGTGGACATGGTCACCGCGCTGCACGCATGCAATACCGCAACGGATGATGCCATCCGCTTTGGTCTGGCCCGCAAGGCGCAGTTCATGGTGCTGGTGCCGTGCTGTCAGGCCGAGGTGGCGGAAGTGTTACGCCGTCACAAGAATGCGTCGTTCGGCCTGACGCCGTTGTCCGAGTTGTGGCGTCACCCCATCCATACCCGCGAATTCGGCAGCCAGATCACCAATGTGCTGCGCTGCCTGCAGCTGGAAGCGCATGGCTATCAGCTCACCGTGACCGAGCTGGTGGGTTGGGAGCATTCCATGAAGAACGAACTGATCATCGCGCGCCGTACCGGCAAGCCGCGTGGCGATGCGCAGCAGCGCCTGGCCGACATCCTGCTTAGCCTGAATCTGGAAAGCCTGCGCGCGCGCTTCATGCCCGAGGCGCTGACGGCGGATTGAAGCCATGACGCCGCTCCTCTTGAGGTCTCAGATCCATGCGCTCGAACTGGCGCATGCTGCGTTGCCACTGATGCAGCGTGCCGGTGCTGCCATCGCGGCCTATGTGCGCCAGATCGCCCTGCCGGGGTCGCGTCTGCTGGTGCTGGCCGGGCCCGGCAACAATGGTGGCGATGCACTGGTGGCTGCCAGCTTGTTGCATCATGACTATGTACTGAACGTCGTGATGTTCGGTGACCCCCAGCGTCTGCCCGATCAGGCAGCGCAGGCCTGCCGGGATTGGCAGGCGAGTGGAGGCGAGCTGCATACAGCGCTCCCTGTGCTGGGTGACACACCAGGCTACGCACTGGTACTGGACGGTTTGTTTGGCATAGGCCTGGCGCGGCCACTGCAAGGCGGGGCTGCCGCGCTGGTGCAGCAGGTCAACGCGCTGGGTGTGCCAGTGCTGGCGCTTGATGTGCCGAGCGGCTTGTGCGCTGACACCGGCGCTGTGCTGGGGGTGGCGATCCAGGCGCGCTACACCTTGACCTTCCTTGCTCACAAGCCAGGCTTGTATACCCATGATGGCCCGGATCATGCCGGGCGGGTGCAGTTGGCTAGGCTGGATGTGCCGGGGCCGGATGTTGCCGATTTGGTGGCCGGGGATGCGGGCGTGGCCGGGTACGGTCACTTGCTGGACGCACCAGGTGAGCTGCACGCCTTGAAGCGGCGGCTTAACTCCAATAAAGGCAATCATGGCCGTGTGGCGGTGATCGGAGGGGCCGGCGGCATGATGGGAGCCGCTTTGCTGGCAGCGCGGGCGGCACTGCTGTGCGGCGCAGGACGTGTCTATGCAGGTTTGCTCGATGCACAGGCATATGGATTGGATTATTTGTACCCAGAGCTCATGTTGCGCGATCCGCTGCCGTTAACTGAGGTAGATGCCGCAGATTGTGTGGTGCTGGGGCCGGGCCTGGGGCAGGGTGATCTTGCCTTGTACCTGCTGGAAGCGGCCTTGAGACTGCCGGCACCACTGGTGCTGGATGCGGACGCGCTGAATCTGATGGCATGCACCCCCACCTGTGCCGAGCAGTCATGCGCGCGGAGTGCAGCCACCATCATCACCCCACATCCGGGAGAAGCCGCGCGGTTGCTGGCTTGCAGCGTAGCCGAGGTGCAGCAGGACCGGATCGGTAGCGCCATCCGCCTGGCGCAGCAGTATGCGGCCATTACGGTGCTCAAAGGCTGTGGCAGCGTGATCGCTACACCGGCTGGGCACTGGTGGATCAACCGTAGCGGCAATCCCGGTTTGGCCAGTGCCGGTATGGGAGATGTCTTGGCAGGCATCATCGCCGCTTTGCTGGTACAGGGCCTGCAGCCGCAGCAGTCGGTGCTGACAGCAGTGCATCTGCATGGTGCGGCCGCAGATGGTCTGGTGGCTTCCGGGATAGGCCCGCTGGGCTTGACGGCTTCGGAAGTGGGGCTGCAAGCAAGGCGTATTCTTAATCTCTGGCTGGCGAGAGCTGACGCCAGTTAAGTCAGGCGGTAACCATCAAGAAAGGCAGTGGATACACAATGAGCAGCACGAAACAGAACAAGGTCAAGGGGCTGGTATGCCCGTCAGTGATAACGGTATTGGCGCTGTTTGCGACATCCTTGCAGGCAGCAGCCACTTTCACCGGCCAGGACTACAGCGGCGTGTACGATTGCATGGGTCAGGACGGACATGAGGGCCAATATGCGGGTGTGGTCACCATGCGCTTGCAGCCTGAACATAGCCATGGCGACTACGCCAGTTATGATTTCAAGCTGGAAGTACCCGAATACGGCGTCTACCTGGGGCATGCAGCGGCTCACGGCGCTCAGGTGGCCATGCATTTTGGCCTGAGCGATCCTGCCACACAGGATGTGGGCACCGGAGTGGCGACCATGAGCACGGATGCTCGGGGGCGCCTGACGTTCCATAAGTTCTATTATCAGCCGGCTTACAAGGGGGGTAACACCGGCACCGAAGATTGCACCCGGCGCTAGCGGTGCGGACGGCCGTGTGGTCACGAAGGGCGTGACGACAAGAAAGAAACTATGCATCGCCGGTCGGTAAGTCATCGAAGATCGAGTGAGCGTCTTCTGGCGCGCTGTGGCTTCAATCGCTGGATCAAGGCCGGGCTATTGTTGCTACTGTTCGGTTGGGGGCCCTTGCTGCTGGTATTGCTCGCATCCTGGCTGGGCTTGTGGCAGAACCTGGACCCGGTCGGCCTGGGCTTGTTGTTTGTGGTGACCCTGATCCCGGCGCTGGCCTGTCTGGGTATAGGCTTGCTGCAGAGCTGGATCAACAAGTCCGAATGACGCTGATGAAACGCGGTCAGGCGGCATGTCTGGCCGCCCTCCGCTCATTGCCTTCCAAGCTTGCGCCTGCCCTAAATGCCGGCATAGAAATGATTGATTCCTCACATTAATTCTGTCGGCATTGTGGATTATTCCTTGATTCACCCCCGCATTCCGCCTATAATCGCGCGCTTTCCACCTTGCTGCACTGTTAACGCATGACAGGCAGCTACTAACCATAAGGAGATTACATGCGCCATTACGAGATCGTATTTATCGTCCATCCGGACCAGAGCGAGCAAGTGCCCGCCATGATCGAGCGCTATCGCACGCTGGTCACTTCCAACGAAGGTGCAATCCACCGTCTGGAAGACTGGGGTCGCCGCCAACTGGCTTACCCGATCCAGAAGATCCACAAGGCACACTACGTGCTGATGAACATCGAGTGCAACCAGTTCGTGCTGGATGAGCTGGAACACGCGTTCAAGTTCAACGATGCCGTGCTGCGTCATCTGACCATCGCCACCAAGGACGCTGTGACCGCACCTTCCCCGATGATGAAGGAAGAGAAGTCCAAGTCCGTGCTGACCAAGGACGCTGCGCCAGCTGCCGAGGTGGCTGCCGCCTAACCGGCGCTTGCTCAATGAACAGGCTGGCCATATCCGGCATGATCGCCGGGCTGGCAGTGCTGCGTTACACCCCGGCCGGCATCCCGGTGCTGGAGCTGGTGATAGAACACCAGTCCGAGCAAACCGAAGCCGGCATGGCACGACGGGTCAACTGTGCAGTGAATGCGGTGATCATGGGCAAACTGGCCGAGCAATCGACCACACTGACCAACGGTACCGCGATCAAGGCCACAGGATTCCTCGCCAAACGCAGCATGAAAAGCACACAGCTGGTTTTACACATCGATACATTAGAGATTATTTAAGGATTCAATCATGGCAAGAGATATGTTCAAGCGTCGCCGCTACTGCCGTTTCTCGGCAGAGGGCATCAAGGAAGTGGATTACAAGGATGTAGACCTGCTCAAGGACTTCATCACCGAGAACGGCAAGATCATTCCAGCTCGCATCACCGGTACCAAGGCCCGTTATCAGCGTCAACTGACCTCCGCGGTCAAGCGTGCGCGTTTCCTGGCACTGCTGCCTTACACCGACAAGCACTAAGAGGAGCCTGACATGCAAATTATTCTTCTGGAAAAAGTGGTTAACCTGGGTAACCTCGGTGACGTGGTCAAGGTCAAGGATGGCTACGGCCGTAACTTCCTGATCCCTCAAGGCAAGGCCAAGCGCGCCACCGAAGCCAACAAGGCTGAGTTCGCTGCACGCCGTGCCGAGCTGGAAAAGCTGCAAGCCGAGCAACTGGTGGCTGCACAAGCCCGTGGCGAAAAGCTGGCTGGTTTCCTGCTGCAAGTATCGCAAAAGGCTGGCGTTGATGGCCGTCTGTTCGGTTCCGTGACCAACGGCGACATCGCCGAAGGCCTGACCGCACAAGGCTTTGAAGTGGCCAAGTCGGAAGTACGTCTGCCAGAAGGCCCGCTGAAGACCGTGGGTGACCACGTTGTCAGCGTTGCTCTGCACCATGACGTTGTCGTTGAGATCACCGTCTCGGTACTCGGCGAGCAGTAATCTGCTTGTGATCCGCTTCTGACGGATGCAGCAAGCCTGCAAAAGCCCCATCGCAAGATGGGGCTTTTTTATTGCCTTAACCCCACCCATGACTCGGCACTGAGTCGCTTCTTTCTCTCTGTTACCAGCAGCCAAGCGGCTGCGGAGTGCATTTCCGTTTTTTTATCGCTCATGCATCCGAAACGTCACGGGACGCGTACATCTAAACGTAACTCTAAAAATCTGCTGTGCATGGCTGTGCCATGCCGGCATTGAATATTCAATTACTGATGCCAACAAATTGTTTGCGTTGTTTTATATTCGTTAAGTAATATTTATTGAATAAATTATCTGATGACGACAGATGGAAACGTCAGTAACTCAAGTTTTAACGAAGCAAGTCGTGTTTTCAAAGTAGGTCCGGTACTAGCAGCATTTATTTTAAATAACTGTTTGGAGGATTGTGATGGCAGACCCGATTATTGGTACAGAAATGGATGATGTGCTTCCAGGCACACCAGGTGATGACGTGATCATTGGTGGTGCAGGCAATGATGAGCTATCTGGTGGGGACGGTAATGATGTTCTGAACGGTGGCGAAGGAGACGACACCATCAACGGAGGTAACGGCAACGACATGGTGGAGGCCTACAACCTGGCCACAGACGGATCGGATCAGATCGATCTGGGGGCAGACCTGGACCTTGTGAATGTTTCTTCTACTGGCGCTAGCCAGATACGCCTCAGCTTCACCAGCACTGAAGTCGGTAACGGCAGCGCAACAGAAAGTGGTCTGGTCGCTGGCCAGGATGGTGGTCTGGCCGTGCGTATCCAGGCTGAAGACGCCATGGGTGACCTGACCGGCAATATCGGCCGTGCTGACGATGAAGGTATCGCATTCGCCGCACCGGAAGGCACCACTTTTGATGTGCGCGATATTTCGGGCACACAACGCGGCGATCGCTTCAATCTGGTGGTGCTTGGCACCCAGGGCACCGACATGTTCAACACCGTTCCCCTGGAGTTCGCTGGCAATGTCTATGCAAATGGCGGTGCTGGCGATGATGTGTTCCGCGGTGGTGCGGGTGACGATCTTGCTGTTGGCGGTGGTGGTCACGATGTGGTGGAAAGTTATGACCTGGCCACTGGTGGCACAGACAGCTTTATCGGTGGCGCTGGCGATGATGTGTTCAACATTTCTGCTACAGGTTCGAGTCAGATCCGGGTGAGCTTCACCAGTGCCGAGGTGGGTAACGGTAATGTGAACGACGCGGGTAATCTCGCTAATCAGGACGGTGGCCTGGCGGTGCGTTTGCAGGCGGAGGATGCGCTGGGCAACCTGACCGGTAACGTAGGCCGTGCGGACGACGAAGGCATCAGTTTTGTGGCGGGTGCGGGCACCACGCTGGATGTACGTGACCTGGTCTCGGGCGTTGCGCGAGGTGACCAGTTCAAGGTGGCGACACTGGGCACCAATGGCAATGACGTGTTTGACGAAACCGGCGAGACGGTCAACTACTACATCAATGCAGGTGCTGGTAACGACAGCCTGGTGGGTGGTAATGGCAACGACTTCCTGGTGGGCGGTGCAGGTAATGACACGCTGAATGGCGGCAATGGCAACGACAGCTTCATTGGTGGCGGTGGCAATGATCTGGTTCTTGGCCGTAACGGCAACGATGTGGTGGCCGCTTACAACCTGGCAACGGACGGCGTGGACCGGATGAACCTGGGTGCGGGCGATGACATCGTCAACGTGTCGTCCACGGGTGCGAGTCAGATCCGGGTGAGCTTCACGAGTGCGGAAGTGGGTAATGGCAACGCGAATGATGCAGGTGTGCTTGCGAATCAGGACGGCAGTCTGGCGGTACGTCTGCAGGCTGAGGATGCGCTGGGCAACCTGACCGGCAACGTAGGCCGTGCGGATGACGAAGGCATCAGTTTTGTAGCGGGCGCAGGCACCACGCTGGATGTGCGTGACCTGGTCTCGGGCGTTGCGCGTGGTGACCAGTTCAAGGTGGCGACGCTGGGTACCAATGGCAATGACGTGTTTGACGAAACCGGTGAGACGGTCAACTACTACATCAATGCAGGTGCTGGTAACGACAGCCTGGTGGGTGGCGACGGCAACGACTTCCTGGTGGGCGGTGCTGGCAACGACAGCCTGTTCGGTGGGTTCGGTAATGACAGCTTCATCGGCGGCGGTGGTGATGACCTCATCAATGGTGGTGCAGGCCATGATGTGGTGGCGGCTTACAACCTGGCTACAGATGGTGTGGATCAGATCGATCTGGGTGCTGATGACGATACCCTGAATGTTTCAGCCACAGGCGCGAGCCAGATCCGTGTGACCTTCACCAGCGCCGAGGTAGGCAACGGTAACGCGAACGATGCGGGTGTGCTTGCCAACCAGGATGGTGGTCTGGCGGTACGTCTGCAGGCTGAGGATGCGCTGGGCAATCTGACCGGCAATGTGGGTCGTGCGGACGACGAAGGCATCAGCTTTGTGGCGGGCGCAGGCACCACGCTGGATGTGCGTGATCTTACCAACGGGGCTGCGCGTGGCGATCAGTTCAAGGTAGCCACGCTGGGCAGCAATGCCAATGACGTGTTCAACGAAACCGGCGAAACCGTCAATTACTACATCAATGCAGGTGCCGGTAATGACAGCCTGACCGGTGGCAGTGGCAACGACTTCCTGGTGGGTGGTGCTGGCAATGACAGTCTGAACGGTGGTATCGGTAACGACAGCTTTATTGGTGGCGGTGGCAATGACCTGGTTCTGGGCGGTGTAGGTAACGACACGGTGGTAGCCTACAACCTGGCGTCAGATGGCGCTGACCGCATCAATCTGGGGTCTGGCGACGACATCGTCAATGTGTCGTCCACGGGTGCCAGCCAGGTGCGCGTCACATTCACCAGTGCCGAAGTGGGTAACGCCAAAGCCAATGATGGCAACAGCCTTGCCAATCAGGACGGTGGCTTTGCAGTACGCTTGCAGGCGGAGGATGCGCTGGGCAACCTGACCGGCAACGTAGGCCGTGCGGATGACGAAGGCATCAGTTTTGTAGCGGGCGCAGGCACCACGCTGGATGTGCGTGACCTGGTCTCGGGCGTTGCGCGTGGTGACCAGTTCAAGGTGGCGACGCTGGGTACCAATGGCAATGACGTGTTTGACGAAACCGGTGAGACGGTCAACTACTACATCAATGCAGGTGCTGGTAACGACAGCCTGGTGGGTGGCGACGGCAACGACTTCCTGGTGGGCGGTGCAGGTAATGACACGCTGAATGGCGGCAATGGCAACGACAGCTTCATTGGTGGCGGTGGCAACGACCTGGTTCTTGGCCGTAACGGCAACGATGTGGTGGCCGCTTACAACCTGGCAACGGACGGCGTGGACCGGATGAACCTGGGTGCGGGCGATGACATCGTCAACGTGTCGTCCACGGGTGCGAGTCAGATCCGGGTGAGCTTCACGAGTGCGGAAGTGGGTAATGGCAACGCGAATGATGCAGGTGTGCTTGCGAATCAGGACGGCAGTCTGGCGGTACGTCTGCAGGCTGAGGATGGCTTGGGCAATCTGACCGGTAACGTAGGCCGTGCGGACGACGAAGGCATCAGTTTTGTAGCGGGCGCAGGCACCACGCTGGATGTGCGTGACCTGGTCTCGGGCGTTGCGCGTGGTGACCAGTTCAAGGTGGCGACACTGGGTACCAATGGCAATGACGTGTTTGACGAAACCGGTGAGACGGTCAACTACTACATCAATGCAGGTGCTGGTAACGACAGCCTGGTGGGTGGCGACGGCAACGACTTCCTGGTGGGCGGTGCTGGCAACGACAGCCTGTTCGGTGGGTTCGGTAATGACAGCTTCATCGGCGGCGGTGGTAGTGATGTGTTTGTGGATGCCGAGTTTTCCACCGGGCAAACCCTCGCACTTTCTGACACCATTTTCGACTTTACAACCGCAGTGGACACGATCGATACCGAGGTTGAGTTCGGTGTGCAGATCGTCGATGGCAGTGCATTCGCTGACTTTGATGCCTTCCTGGCGGCAGCCGATGAGTCCAATGAGACCATGGATGTGTTTGTGGCATTCAATGCCGCTGGCTCTGGTAATGCCTGGGTGTATGTCGATCATGACCAGAATGGTGATATCAATAGCCCGGACAGCATCATTACCCTGGTTGGCATCAACACAGCCGCTGAGATCGCAGTGTCGGACTTTGTCTGATCAGGCGGCTTGTCATCTCAAGCCGATGAGATGAGCAAGGCACTTATCGGAAGCACGCCGCAATTGACGTGTTGAGATGTCAGTAGAAAAAACGCCCTGAGCAATCAGGGCGTTTTGTTTATTGACGCCTGTACTTTTTGCCGGCCTTATCGCCAGCCAGCATTGCTATAATGCCGCATGGCTGACGATACCCTGGACCAACTAAAACTCCCGCCCCATTCGGTAGAGGCTGAACAATCCGTGCTGGGCGGCCTGCTGCTCGAGAACGAGGCGCTGGACCGCATCGCGGATATCCTGGGTTCTGCGGATTTCTACCGTCACGATCACCGCCTGATCTACACGCACATCAGCAAGCTCATCGAGCTGAACCGGCCCGCCGATATCGTCACGGTGGCCGAGTCGCTGGAGAACAGTGCCGAGCTTTCCAGTGTGGGCGGCATCGCTTATCTGGGTGCGCTGGCGCAGAACACGCCCACCGCTGCCAACATCCGCCGTTATGCCGAGATCGTGCGTGAGCGCGCGGTCATGCGCAAGCTGGTGGAAGTCGGCTCCAGCATCGCCGAGAGTGCCTACCGTCCGCAGGGGCGCGATGCGCAGCAGTTGCTGGATGAAGCCGAAGCCAAGATCTTCCAGATCGCCGAAGGTGGCAAGCGCAGTAGCGAAGGCTTTGTGGATATCAAGGTGCTGTTACCGCAGGTGGCAGACCGCATCGACTATCTGTATCAGCGCGAGAACCAGGGCGATGTCACCGGTGTGCCAACCGGTTTCACTGATCTGGATGAACGTACCTCCGGCTTCCAGCCCGGCGACCTCATCATCGTGGCGGGGCGTCCGTCCATGGGTAAAACCGCGTTCTCGCTCAACATCGCCGAGAACATCGCGCTGGATACCAAGCTGCCGGTGGCGGTGTTCTCCATGGAAATGGGCGCGACCCAGCTCGCCACCCGGATGATAGGCTCGGTGGGCCGTCTCGATCAGCATCGCATGCGTAACGGCAACCTCGAGGACGAGGATTGGGTGCGGCTGACCACCGCGCTGGGCAAGCTCAACGATGCGCCCATTTTCATCGACGAAGGTGCAGGCCTGAGCTCTTTCGACGTGCGTGCGCGTGCGCGCCGTTTGCACCGCCAGTGCGGCAAGCTGGGGCTTATCGTGGTCGATTACCTGCAGCTGATGTCGGCGCCTTCCGGCCGACAGGGCGAGAACCGCGCCACCGAGATCTCCGAGATCTCGCGCTCGCTGAAATCGCTGGCCAAGGAGCTGGATGTGCCGGTAGTGGCTTTGTCACAGCTGAATCGTAGCGTGGAGCAGCGCCCGGACAAACGCCCGGTGATGTCGGATCTGCGCGAATCCGGCGCCATCGAGCAGGATGCCGACTTGATCCTGTTCATCTACCGCGACGAAGTCTACAACGCCGATTCGCAGGACAAAGGCACGGCCGAGATCATCATCGCCAAGCAGCGTAACGGTCCGATCGGCCGCGTACGCCTGACCTTCCTGGGCGAACACACGCGCTTCGAGAATTTTGCTGGCAACTCCAATATGCATGACAGTTATTAAGGCGGACCATGCGCCCGCTCGTCTGTAGCATCCATCTCGACGCTTTGCGTCACAACCTCGCCGTTGCCCGACGTGCCGCGCCGCAGTCGCGCATCATGGCGGTGGTCAAAGCCAATGGCTATGGCCATGGCTTGCTCAATGTGGCACGCGGCCTGGCGGCTGCCGACGGGTTCGCCGTGCTTGGCCTTAACGAAGCCTTGATGTTGCGCGCCGCTGGTTACAGCCAGACGCTGTTACTGCTGGAAGGCGTGTTCATTGCCGACGAGTTGCAGCAAGCCGCCAGCCAGCACATCAGTGTGGTGGTGCACAACGAGCAGCAGCTGCAGATGCTGGAACAGGCCAGTCTGCCTGCGCCGGTGTCGGTGTTCATTAAAATGAACACCGGCATGAACCGGCTGGGGTTCACCCCGGCCCGCTATGCCGATGCAGTGGCGCGGCTGCAGGCTTGCCCCACAGTCGGCGGCATCACGCTGATGACCCACTTCGCTACCGCAGACGATGACCAGGGCGTGGAGCCGGCCTGGACGCTATTCCAGCAACACACCAGCCAGCTGACGCATGCCCGTTCGCTGGCCAATTCGGCCGCTTTGCTACGTTATCCGCATACCCATGCAGACTGGGTGCGCCCCGGCATCATGCTCTACGGCGCCAGCCCGGTCACGGGCACGCCTGCCGCCAGTTTGGACTTGCAGGCGGTGATGCAGCTGCACAGCGAGCTCATCGCCGTACAGACGCTGCAGCCCGGTGACAGTGTGGGCTATGGTCAGCGTTTCACCGCTACACGCACAACGCATATCGGCATCGTGGCTTGCGGCTATGCCGATGGTTATCCGCGCCATGCCCCGAATGGCACGCCCATCGCCGTCTCTGGCACGCTGACACGCACCGTGGGGCGTGTTTCGATGGACATGCTGTTCGCGGATATTACCGATATTCCGCAAGCCGATATCGGCAGCCCGGTCGAGCTGTGGGGCGCGCAGGTGCCGGTGGATGCCGTGGCCGAGGCCAGCGGCACGGTTGGATACGAATTATTGTGCGCGCTGGCGCCACGTGTGCACGTCAAGGTGGTGGGGTGATGGCCAAAGCCAAAACCGTGTACAGCTGTACCGAATGTGGCGCCCAGGCCCCCAAGTGGCAGGGCCAGTGCCCCGGCTGCGCAGCCTGGAACACGCTGGTGGAAACCATCGCCGAGCCGGTCTTCACCGGCCAGAACCGTTATGCCGCGCTGTCACAGACGGCGGGCCTGCAGAAGCTGGCGGAAGTGGAAGCAGCAGAAACGCCGCGTCAGCCGACTGGCATCGCCGAATTCGACCGTGTGCTGGGCGGCGGCCTGGTGCCTGGCGGCGTGGTGCTGATCGGGGGTGATCCGGGCATAGGTAAATCCACCTTGCTGCTGCAGACGCTGTGCCATATCGGCGATCGCCAGTCTGCCATCTATGTCAGCGGCGAGGAATCTGCCCAGCAGATCGCCATGCGTGCGCGTCGCCTGGGGCTGGATGCCAGCCCGATCCAGCTGCTGGCCGAGATCCAGCTGGAAAAGATCCTCGCCACGCTGCAAACGCACCAGCCGGACGTGGCGGTCATCGACTCTATCCAGACCATGTATTCCGAAGCGCTGCAATCCGCACCGGGCTCGGTGGCGCAAGTGCGTGAATGCTCGGCGCAGCTTACACGCCTCGCCAAACAGCTCGGTATCACCGTTATTCTGGTCGGTCACGTCACTAAAGAAGGTGCACTGGCCGGGCCACGCGTCCTGGAGCACATCGTTGATACCGTGCTGTATTTCGAGGGCGACCCGAATTCCAGCTTCCGTCTGGTGCGCGCGTTCAAGAACCGCTTTGGCGCCGTCAACGAGCTGGGCGTGTTCGCCATGACCGAAAAGGGCTTGCGCGAAGTCAGCAATCCGTCGGCGCTATTCCTCTCGCATCATGCAGAGCAGGTGGCCGGTTCCTGCATCACCGTGACGCAGGAGGGTACACGTCCTTTGCTGGTGGAAGTGCAGGCACTGGTCGATGAAGCGCATGCACCCAACCCCAAGCGGCTGTGCGTAGGCCTGGAGCAGAACCGCCTGGCCATGTTGCTGGCGGTGTTGCATCGCCACGCCGGTGTGGCCTGTTTCGATCAGGACGTGTTCGTCAATGCCGTGGGCGGTGTGCGTATCGGCGAGCCAGCGGTCGATCTGGCCGTGCTGCTCGCTATCGTTTCGTCCCTCAAGAACAAACCTATCCCCAACAAGCTGGTGGTGTTTGGCGAAGTCGGCCTGGCTGGTGAAGTGCGTCCGGTACAGCGCGGACAGGAGCGTTTGAAAGAAGCCGCCAAGCTGGGTTTCACGCATGCCATCGTGCCCAAGGGCAATGCGCCCAAGCAGGCCATCAGCGGCATGCAGGTCTATGCGGTTTCCAGGCTGGAACAGGCGCTGGAGCAGTTGCGTAGTCTGTAGCCTGATTTTAGCGGGGTCTGGTTTTGATAGGGGCAGAAAAGTCTGTCTGTGGCGTTGACGAGGTGCCAGTTCGTTGAGGCTGGATGGTCAGAAAGGGCACATGCGTATTTTATTCATACATCAGAATTTCCCTGGCCAGTTCAAGCATCTGGCACCCGCGCTCGCTGCGCGTGGCCACCAGGTACACGCCCTCACCATGCGCGACATCGGCACCTCGTTATGGCAGGGGGTGGCCATCTTGCGCTATCAGCCGGAGCGGGGCAGTTCGCCAGAGATCCACCCCTGGCTGGTCGATCTCGAGACCAAGCTGATCCGTGCCGAGGCGTGCAGCAAGGCGGCCTATGCCATGAAAGATCAGGGCTATGCCCCCGACCTCATCATCGCGCATCCGGGCTGGGGCGAAAGCCTGTTCCTCAAGCAGGTGTGGCCCCACGCAAAACTGATGGTGTATAGCGAGTTCTATTACCGCGCTCAGGGAAGCGATGTGAATTTCGACCCGGAATTCTCGCTGGAAGACCGCACACTCGATGCGCGCATGATGATCAAGAACATCAATAACGATCTGAATCTAACGCAGGCGGATCTGGCCATCTCGCCTACCCATTGGCAGGCCGATTCGCATCCGCCGCAATTCCGCCACAAGATCAGCGTGATCCATGACGGCATCGACACCCAAAAGATCGTGCCCAATGCGGCGGTCAGCATGTCGATACGCAGTTCTGTCCGTGACGAGATGATCCACCTCAACGCGCAAAGCGAAGTGGTGACCTTTGTGAACCGCAATCTGGAACCCTATCGCGGTTACCACGTGTTCATGCGCGCCTTGCCTGCACTGCTCAAGGCGCGTCCACAGGCGCGCGTGCTGATCGTGGGCGGGGACGAGACCGGTTACGGTGCCAAGCCTCCCGAAGGTCAGCGCTGGCGTGATATTTTCTTTAACGAGATCAGGCCGCAGCTGGACCAACAAGCGCTGTCCAGGATCCATTTTCTGGGCAAGTTGCCGTATGACGATTTCATCGCGCTGCTGCAGCTTTCATCGGTACATGTGTACCTCACCTACCCGTTCGTGCTGAGCTGGAGTCTGCTGGAGGCCATGAGCGCGGGGTGCAGCATCGTGGCAAGTGACACTGCACCGCTACGCGAAGTCCTGCGGCAAGACGACAATGGCGTACTGGTGGATTTCTTTGATAGTGCGGCGCTGGCCGCCAATGTCGCGGCTTTGCTGGCTGATCCGGCGCGGCGCCAGCATATGGGCCAGGCTGCGCGGAAATTTGCCCAGGCGCATTACGATCTGCGCACGGTATGCCTGCCGCGCCAGATCGCCTTGATCGAGAGCATACAGTGTTGAAGTGGGGCTGGCCCAGTGCATGCGACCCGCGTTAAAACCTCGATATCCGCACTGCGCAAACAATAAGGGCTGCACTATTTCCAGTTGGTTAGTTTCCAGTTGGTTAGTGCAGCCCTTTTTATGGACACGCCTGTAGCGATAAGCGAGATCAGGCCGTCACAAACAGATCCACGAACTGATGCACCGGCGTGCTCTCCAGCTGTTGCTGGTTGCTACACAAAGCCAGGATGCGGGCTTGTTGTGCCGCGTCAAAACGGCGTGCCAGATTGACCTGGAATTTCTTGACCAGCTCGGGGATGCCTTCACCACGGCGGCGGCGGTGCCCGATCGGGTATTCCACCGCGATGTTGTCCGAGCTGCTGCCATCCTTGAAGAAGATCTGCACGGCGTTGGCGATGGAGCGCTTTTCCGGGTCGTGGTAATCGCGGCTGTATTCGGCTTTTTCCACACATACCATCTTGGCGCGCAGTGCATCCACACGCGGATCGGCAGCGACAGCGTCCTCGTAGTCGGCGGCGGTCAGCGAGCCCTTGAGCAGGCCGATGGCGGTCATGTACTGGATGCAATGGTCACGGTCGGCCGGGTTGTTGAGCGGGCCGGTCTTGTCGATGATGCGGATCGCGGATTCATGTGTGGTCAGCACGATCCTGTCGATCTGCGCGATCTTGTCCAGGCTGTCGATGCGGCTGTTCACCTTGGGGTAGAGCTGCATGGCGCATTCCACCGCAGTCTGCGCGTGGAATTCGGCCGGGAAGGAGATCTTGAACAGCACATGCTCCATCACATACGACCCATACGGGCGCTGGAACGTGAATGGCTTGCCCTTGAACAGCACGTCATAGAAGCCCCAGGTCTTGGCGGTGAGCGCGGAGGGGTAGCCCATCTCGCCTTTCATGACCATCAGTGCCAGGCGCACGGCACGGCTGGTGGCATCCCCGGCCGCCCAGGATTTGCGTGAGCCGGTGTTGGGGCTGTGGCGGTAGGTGCGCAGGCTTTGCCCATCCACCCAGGCGTTGGACACCGCGTCGATGATTTGCGATTTGCTGGCGCCCAGCATGCCGGCCACGACCGCTGTGGAGGCGATCTTGACCAGCACCACATGATCCAGCCCGACGCGGTTGAAGCTGTTCTCCAGCGCCAGCACGCCCTGGATCTCGTGCGCCTTGATCATGGCAGTGAGCACGTCGCGCATGGTCAAGGGGGCTTTGCCTTCGGCGACGCGCGTGCGCGACAGCCAGTCAGCAGTGGCCAGGATGCCGCCCAGATTGTCAGAAGGATGGCCCCATTCGGCCGCCAGCCAGGTATCGTTGAAATCCAGCCAGCGTATCATCGCGCCGATATTGAACGCGCCCAGCACCGGGTCCAGTTGATAAGAGGTGCCCGGTACCTTGCTGCCGTTCGGGACGGTAGTGCCGGGCACGATGGGGCCGAGCAGCTTGGTGCAGGCCGGGTATTCCAGCGCTTCCAACCCACAGCCCAGCGTGTCCATCAGGCAATTGCGAGCGGTGTCGTAGGCCTCGGAACTGTTGATGACGTAGTCATGCACGTAGTTGGCGATATCGACCAGTACCTGATCGGGTTCCGGACGGACGTTGGAGATGTGCGCGGACATGGCGAATTCCTTGAAAATGATCTAAAAGTTGATGAGCTGAAAAATAAGCAGTTTTTAAGTTTTGGCGTAAAAAATCCCGCCTGCCAAATGGCAGTAAAGCAGGCGGGTCCCTAAAACAGAGGCTAGTTATTTAGGTTGGCGCTGGTCTCGTTGTGCGATCGGCACATAAGCACGCTCTTCCGGCCCGGTGTATTCGGCGTTGGGGCGGATGATCTTGTTGTCGATGCGCTGCTCGATCACGTGCGCCACCCAGCCGGTGGTGCGGCTGATTACGAAGATGGGTGTGAACATGCCGGTGGGAATGCCCATCATGTGGTAGCTGGAGGCGCTGTACCAATCCAGGTTGGGGAACATCTTTTTCTCGCGCCACATCACCGTCTCCAGTCGGTCCGAGATGTCGAACAGGGTCATGTCGCCGGCGTCCTGACACAGGGCACGCGAGACTTCCTTGATGGCCACGTTGCGTGGGTCGGCGATGGTGTACACCGGGTGACCGAAGCCGATGATGATCTCCTTGCTGGCGATGCGGCGCACGATGTCCGCTTCTGCTTCATCTGGCGTGGTATAGCGTTCGATGATCTCCATGGCGGCTTCGTTGGCGCCGCCATGCTTGGGGCCGCGCAGGGCCCCGATGGCACCGGTGATGCAGGAATACATATCCGACAAGGTGCCGGCCACCACGCGCGCGGTGAAGGTGGAAGCGTTGAACTCATGCTCGGCATACAGTACCAGCGAGGTGTTCATGGCGCGGATGTGCAGCCCGGACGGCTTCTTGCCATGCAGCATGTGCAGAAAGTGCGCAGCGATGGAGTCATCGTCGGTTTCCACATCGATGCGCTTGCCATGGTGGCTGTACTGGTACCAGTACACCAGGATGGAGCCGAAGCAGGCGATCAAGCGGTCGCCCAGGTCACGTGCCGCCTGGATGTTGCGGTCTGCCGCTTCCGGTTGCAGCGTGCCCAGCATGGAGCAGCCGGTGCGCATCACGTCCATGGGGTGGGCGCTGGCCGGAATCTGCTCCAGCACGGTCTTGAGAGCATCGGGCAGGCCACGCAGGGTCTTTAATCGGGCGTGGTAGGCCGTCAGTTGCTGCTGGGTAGGCAGTTCGCCATGCATCAGCAAGTAAGCCACTTCCTCGAAGGTGGCATGGTTGGCCAGCTCCAGGATGTCATAACCACGGTAGTGAAGGTCATTGCCGGTATGGCCCACGGTACAGATGGCCGTGGTACCTGCAGCCACGCCAGCCAGCGCGACGCCTTTCTTTTTCCTGGGTTCTATCCCTGCATTGGACACGGTGTTCATGTGCGTCTCCTCATTCGGTTGTCAGCTGTTGCAGTCATCAGATGTTGTCCTGTTGTGCGAACAGCTGGTCCAGCTTTTCTTCGAAAGCGTGGTAGTCCAGGTACTTGTACAGATCGGCACGTGTCTGCATCAGCTCCACCACATTCTTCTGCGTGCCGTCCCTGCGCACGTTGCGGTACACCTGTAGCGCGGCCTGGTTCATGGCGCGGAACGCTGACAGCGGGTACAGCACCATGCTCACGTCCACGCTGGCCAGCTCATCCACGGTGAACAGCGGCGTGGCGCCGAACTCGGTGATGTTGGCCAGGATGGGCACCTTCACCGCCTGGGCGAACTGCTTGTACATCTGCAGACTGGTGATGGCTTCCGGGAAGATCATGTCGGCACCGGCTTCCACACAGGCAGAGGCGCGGTCGATGGCCGATTGCAGACCTTCCACGGCCAATGCGTCGGTGCGTGCCATGATGACGAAATCCGGGTCTGTCCTGGCGTCCACGGCCGCTTTGATGCGATCCACCATCTCGGCCTGCGTGACGATGGCCTTGTTGGGTCGATGGCCGCAGCGCTTGGCTTGCACCTGGTCTTCGATATGCACCGCCGCAGCGCCCGCCTTGATCACCGCCTTGATACTGCGTGCGATGTTGAACGCGCCGCCAAAACCGGTATCGATATCGACCAGCAGCGGCGTATCGACATTGTCGGTGATGCGGCGCACGTCGATGAGCACGTCTTCCAGCGTGGAGATACCCAGGTCAGGCAGCCCCAGCGAGCCGGCGGCGACGCCACCACCGGACAGGTAGATGGCTTTGAAGCCGCTCTGCGTAGCGAGGCGCGCATGGTAGGCGTTGATGGTGCCTATGATCTGCAGCGGCTTTTCGGCCGCCAGTGCAGCCCGGAAGCGCGCACCTGCGGAATGGAGTTGGGTCATGACGGGTCCTTAACTAAAGAAAGCTGCGACTGCGTTGGCCGGGATATCAACCTTGGTCAGCCGGGCTTTTTGCAGCACTTCCCAGAAATAGCGGTAGGTGGCGCGATCGTGCAGCTCGCCTGCGTACTGGATCGGGCCCCATTCCACCGCTTGTGCGGCCAGCAGAATGTTGGCGGCGTCTTCCACCTCGCTGTAATCGGGCTTCATGGCGTCGACGATGGCCTGGATCTGGGTCGGGTAGATGCTCCACATGCGCAGGAAGCCGAATTCATTACGGGCACGGCTGGCGTCACTGAAGGTGGTCTCCACGTTCTTGAGGTCCAGCGTCACGTTGTGTGCAGGCACCACACCGTGCGCCAGTGCGGCGGCCACCACTTCGGCCTTGGCGCGCGCCAGCAGACGGTGTTCGAACTGGCCCGGACTGCGCATGGCTGCAGCCGGAATGGCGCCGTGGTGGCCACTGACGAAATCCATCAGACCAAAGTCCAGGACCTGCAGCCAGGGCAGGGCGGCGATCTCGTGCACTTGATGCAGTGCACCGTGCGTTTCCACCAGCACATGTACCGGGATCTGGCGCTTGATGCCGTGCTGGGCCGCCACCTTCTGGATGTAGGCGATCATTTCAGCGGCCTGGGCGGCACGTGTACATTTGGGGATGGTCAGGTAAGCCAGTTGTGCGCCAGCACCGCCCACCAGGATGTCGATGTCCTGCTTCCAGGCCGGGTGCGTGTGATCGTGGATGCGCGCCCCGGCCATGTGGTGCTTGTTGGCATCCGAAGTGAGCACGCGCACGATCATTTCGGCATGTTCGCGCTCCTGGCCAGCGGCTGCACCGTCTTCACAGTCACAGGTGATATCGAAGATGGGCCCCAGGCTGTCCTGCAGCTGCAGGGCTTTCAGAATGAGCTTTTCGCTGCCGGCGAAATGCTCGCAGGACGGAATCACGGGGAACGGTTGTTCACCGACGAACAGGGCATCTTGTGGATGGGTGGCCATCTGGGTTCCTATCTTCTTGGCATCAAAACGGTGTAATCGAGGTCGAGCACGACCTGCGGGTGGTAGCCGGACTTGCCGTCCTGCTCAATATGCAGGCTGTCGAACTGATCGGCAGGCAGGTTGCGCAGGCCGATCAGGCGCAGGCGCAGGGCGCCCAGGTCGTGATGGCCGGGCAGTTCCCATTTTTCCAGTACCTCGGTGACGGCGTAGAAGGTGTCGCCACCAAAGCTCGGGTTGCTGTGCGTGCCGCCATTGATGGCGGCGATGGAGATCACGTTTTCCAGGCCGTCGTAACTCAGTGCACGGCATACCGAGATCACATGGCCGCCATACATCAGGCGGCGCTTGAACGGGGAGTCCTGCATCATCAGCGCGTCGAAATGCAGACGCGCATTGTTCTGGTAAAGCTTGGTGGCCAGCGTGTGGTCAGCCTCCTCCACGGTCATGCCCGCCGGATGGGCGATGCGCTCGCCAATCACATAATCGTTCCACAGGCGAGCACTGCCGGTGACCTGTGCATCTAGTTGCGCTGCGCGCAGGAAGCGCGGCACGGCAAGATTGGCACGGATCACCACTTCGGGCAGTGTGGGGATCACGGTTTCGGGAGCAGGCGCCTGCAGATCGTGCTTGTGCACCATCACCCAGCGCACCCAGCTCAGCACCACTTCGCTATGCTGATTGCGGCTTTCCGAGCGCACATACACCACACCGGATTTGCCATTGGAGTTCTGCTTGAGGCCGATCACGGTGGAGGCGGTGCTGAGCGTGTCACCCACATACACCGGGCGCAGGAAACGCACATCCGCATAACCCAGGTTGGCGACTGCATTGACGGAGATATCCGGCACGGTCTTGGCAAAGGCGATGTGGAAGGCCAGCAGGTCGTCTACGGGCTTGCTCGGGTAGCCCAGGTCCTGCGCTACCGGCGTTGCACAATGCACAGGCTGGCGTGCGCCGGTGAGCGCGATATACAGCGCACACTCACCATCCGTGATGGTGCGCGGCGTGGCATGCTCGATATGCTGCCCCAGCCGGAAATCCTCGAAGAAATTGCCGGCCGGACGTGGCGTGGGCTTAGTCATAGCCTTCCTCCAGGGTGGTGATGGTGGCGCTCAGTTCCAGCAGTTGCTGGGCTGCAGCCACATGGTGGTGTTCGACCAGCTTGCCATCCACCACCACGGTGCCACGCCCGGCCGCATTGGCCTGGGCAAGCGCTTCGATGATGGTCTGGGCATGCTTGATCTCGGTCGGGCGCGGCGTGTAGGCGTCGTTGCTATAATCCAGTTGTGAGGGATGTACCAGCGTCTTGCCATCAAAACCGAGGTCGCGGCCCAGACGGCAGGAATATTCAAAGGTCTGCATGTCGTTGAGGTCATTGGTGATGCCATCCACCACGGCGCGGCCGTAAGCGCGTGCCGCCAGGATCACCAGCGACAGGCTGGTGACCAGCGCGATGCGCTCATGGGTCTTGCGCGCACGCAGTTGCGACATCAGGTCCGAGGTGGCGATCACCATGCAGGCGATGCGGTCCGAGGCGCTGGCGATCTCCTTGGCGTTCAGCACGGCCAGCGGGCTTTCTATCATCACCATGATGGGCGTGGTGGTGTTGCCCGCCGCATTCAGTGCATCGATGGCATTCAGCACATCTTCACGCGTTTCCACATTGGGGAACAGGATGGCATCCGCGCCTATATTGGCTACCGCCTTGATGTCGTCCTGACCCCAGGGGGAGTCGAAGTCGTTGACGCGCACCACCACTTCGCGTGGGCCATAGCCGCCTTGCTTGACGGCCTCGACCACGTTGAGGCGCGACTGCACCTTGGCTTCCACCAGGATGGGGTCGCCCAGATCGAGTATGACCGAATCCACGCGCAGCGAGCGCGCCTTGTTCAAGTAGCGCAGGTTGCAGCCCGGTACATACAGCATGGAGCGTCGTGGTCGTGCGTAGTTATTCATCCAGATGGCCTTGTATTGTCAGCGGTGTTGTATAGGCAGGCACCATGAGGTTGCCATATTCACATGCTGATAGGGTGTCTATCGTTTGGCAATACCGATCTTTATGCAAACCGATTCTATCGGCTGCTGTTCACGAGTGTCAATCAATATCTTATGTCTTATATAAGATATAAAACAATAGACCATGGAATGAGGCTATGTTATAAGCTTGAATATGCAAACCAGGCCGTAAAATCGAGGTTTGCATGATGACGGTGGAAGCGGCCGCACGCGTTGCTGGCCGCAGGCGGTGCCCGAAATAGCCTTCATTTGTGCAGTGATAAACCGGCAAATCATTTTACACAGACGATGGGCTTGCATATCATGCCGCCTGGTGTTGATTGTTAACTGCTGTTTGCGCAACGTTCTGATGGATTCATCTCATACATCGCATGTCTGAAAACTACATGACACAGACCAATGTGGACATCCTGCTGGTAGGTGGCGGCATCATGAGTGCCACGCTGGGCACCATGCTGATGCAACTGGACCCCACACTCAAGGTGCTGATGGTAGAGCGCCTGGACGCGGTTGCCCATGAAAGTACCGACGGCTGGAACAATGCCGGTACCGGCCATGCCGGCTACTGTGAGTTGAACTACACCCCGCAGGCCGCCGATGGCCGTATCCAGATCCAGCGTGCCCTCAATATCAATGCCGCATTCGAAGTTTCGCTGCAATTCTGGTCTGCGCTGGTAGAACAGGGCTGGCTGGAGTCGCCCGAGACCTTCATCAATGCCACGCCGCATGACAGTTTTGTTTGGGGGGAGGCCGATGTCGCCTTCCTGCGCCAGCGTCACGCCGTGCTCAGCCAGCACCATCTGTTCAAGGACATGCAATACAGCGAAGACCCGGACGTGATCCGGCAGTGGATGCCGCTGGTGATGCAGGGGCGCGATCCTGCACAAGCGGTGGCGGCGACGCGGATTCCGTATGGTAGCGATGTGGATTTCGGCTCATTGACGCGCCAGATGGTGGCCGCGCTGCAAACGCAAGCCGGTTTCGAGCTGCGTACCGGCCAGGTAGTGAGCAAGCTCACGCGCAACAATAGCGGTTGGCAGGTCACGCTGCAGCCGCGTGGCATCAGCAAAAGTAAAAAGACGCAGCGTGTGGTGAACAGTCGCTTCGTATTCCTGGGTGCGGGCGGCGGAGCCTTGCCCTTGCTGCAGAAATCGGCCATCCCGGAAAGCCGCGGTTATGGCGGCTTCCCGGTCAGCGGGCAGTGGCTGGTGTGCACCAACCCGGCCGTTGTGCGTCAGCATCAGGCCAAGGTGTATGGCAAAGCCGCTGTGGGCGCGCCACCCATGTCGGTGCCGCATCTGGATACGCGCATCATCAATGGCGAACCTGCTTTGCTGTTCGGCCCCTATGCGGGCTTCACCACGCGTTTCCTCAAGCAGGGCTCCATGCTGGACCTGCCAGGCTCGGTCAAGCGCAGCAATCTCAAACAGATGGTGGTAGCCGGCAAGGACAATATGGACCTGACACGCTACCTGGTCTCGGAAGTGTTCCAGCGCCAGAAGACCAGGGTGGCCACCCTGCGCCAGTTCTACCCGCAGGCCGATGCAGCAGACTGGACCCTCATGAAAGCCGGACAGCGCGTGCAGATCATCAAGCACTGCGACAACAAAGGCGGCAAGCTGGAATTTGGTACCGAACTGGTTACCTCCAATGACGGCAGCCTGGCGGCACTGCTGGGCGCATCGCCCGGCGCCTCCACGGCGGTCGACGCCATGCTGCAACTGCTGGAACGTTGCTTCGCGTCCTCCATGCCCGCCTGGCAAAGCAGGCTGGATGCCATGATCCCGGCCCGCAGCCGCGTGCTGGTCGAAGATGCTGCCGTGGCGCAGGCCGTGCGGCACAGAGTGTTAAGCTGCCTGAAACTGGACTCTGATCGCTAGATTCAAGCGGGCCAGTATTCGAAGCAGGGCTTGCTAGTTCAGAGTAATCGACAAGGCGCTACATGAAATCATTTGCCACCGGCTTTGTATTCCTATGGTTCCTGCTCGGTGGCATCGCGCACTTTGTCTTTGACGCTGCCATGATGAAGATCATGCCGCCCTATGTGCCTGCCCCTTTGGCGGTGATCCATATCAGCGGCGTGTTCGAGTTGCTGGGTGCCTTTGGCCTGCTGCTGGCCAGCACGCGCAAGCTGGCAGGGAACTGCCTGATCGCGCTCACCATGGCTGTTTCGCTGGCCAATATCCACATGTGGCAACACCCGGAGCTGTTCCCGCAATTCCCGGAGTGGCTGCTCAGCTTCCGTCTGCTGTTCCAGGTGTTGTTCATGCTGTGTATCTACTGGGTAAGCCGCCCGGATAACCAGGCCTTGCTGATCTCGATACGCCGTTGAGGTTCGGTCGTGCAGGCGGCCTGCGCTTTGTAAAAGCAAACGACGCTGCAAATAAAAAGCCGGTCGTCATGGCGAACGAACCGGCTGTGTAGGAAGGCTGGATTCTACTAGTAGCGAATCAGTCCTGACTTAAACGCTAGTGCACCTGTTTGAACTGATCCAGGATCGCCGGGTTTTAGTTTCGACATCACCTGCTGGCGCAGATGAGTCTGCACTGAAACCCGTCTCTTGACTCACAGTGGTGTTGATTATTAGCGCTGCCGTTAGTGCACCTGTTTGAATTGATCCAGGATCGCCGGGTTTTCCAATGTCGAGATATCGGCCGTGATCTCTTCGCCCTTGGCCAGGGTGCGCAGCAGGCGGCGCATGATCTTGCCAGAGCGGGTCTTGGGCAGGTTGTCGCCAAAGCGGATGTCGTCGGGCTTGGCGATGGGGCCGATCTCCTTGCCTACCCAGTCACGCAGTTGTGCGACGATCTTCTTGGCCTCTTCGCCGCTAGGACGCGTGCCCTTCAGCACCACATAGGCGACGATGGCTTCGCCCTTGATGTCGTGCGGCTTGCCGACGACAGCAGCTTCTGCCACCAGTGGGTTGCCGACCAGCGCCGATTCGATCTCCATGGTGCCCATGCGGTGGCCGGACACATTCAATACATCGTCGATGCGGCCCATGATGGTGAAGTAGCCGGTGTGCTTGTCACGGATGGCGCCATCGCCTGCCAGATAAAGCTGACCGCCCAGGTCTTCCGGGAAGTAGGATTTTTTGTAGCGCTCCGGGTCGTTCCAGATGGTGCGTATCATCGACGGCCAGGGTTTTTTGATGACCAGAAAGCCACCAGTACCCCATTCCACGTCCTTACCCGCTTCATCGACTACCGCCATCTGCAGGCCAGGGAAGGGCAGCGTACAGGAGCCGGCCACCAGCGGCGTGACAGGCAGCGGGGTGATCACGTGGCCGCCGGTCTCGGTCTGCCAGAAGGTGTCCACGATAGGGCAGCGCGAGCCGCCTACTGTTTCGTAGTACCACAGCCAGGCGGCCGGGTTGATCGGTTCGCCCACCGAGCCCAGCAGACGCAGGCTGGACAGGTCGTGCTGTTTGGGCAGGTCCGCACCCAGCTTGATCAGCGAGCGGATCGCGGTAGGCGCGGTGTAGAAGATGCTGACCTTGTGTTTTTCGATGACTTTCCAGAAGCGCGAGGCATCCGGGTAGGTGGGTACGCCTTCGAACACCACCTGGGTGCAGCCTGCCGCCAGCGGGCCATAGGCCACATAGCTGTGGCCGGTGATCCAGCCCACATCGGCGGTACACCAGAACACATCGCTGTCCTTGATATCGAAGGTCCAGCGCATGGTGTTGAGGGCATGCAGCAGATACCCGCCTGATGAATGCTGTACGCCTTTGGGTTTGCCGGTGGAGCCAGAGGTGTAAAGCAGGAACAGCGGATGTTCGGCATTGACGAATACGGGGGCACATTCGTCCGACAGTTCGGCGATCAGGTCATGCCACCAGATCTCGCGGGCCGGGTTCCAGTTGACGGCGCCGCCGGTGCGCTTGAACACCACGACTTTTTCCACGCAGGCACAGTCGGCGTCCTGCAGGGCTTCATCCACAGCGGGTTTGAGCGGCATCTCCTTGCCACCACGGAACTGGCCGTCACAAGTGATGATGACGCGCGCGCTGGCATCGTGGATGCGTTCGATCAGGCTCTTGGCTGAAAAACCACCGAACACCACGGAGTGGATCAGGCCAAGGCGGGCACAGGCTTGCATGGCGACTACGGCTTCCACCCCCATGGGCATGTAGATCACCACACGGTCGCCGGTATTCAGATTCAGGCTCTTCAGGCCATTGGCGAACTTGCACACGCGGTGATACAGCTCGCGGTAAGTCACGGCGCTGGAGCTGCCGTCATCGGCTTCGAAGATGATGGCGGTCTTGTTGCCCCTGGTCTCCAGATGGCGATCCAGGCAGTTGTAAGACACATTCAGCTCGCCATCGCCGAACCAGCGGTAGAACGGCGCATTGGATTCGTCCAGTACCTGCGTGAATGGCTTGTGCCAATCCAGCAGTTCATTGGCCAGCCCACCCCAGAAGCCCGTGTAATCCGTCTCTGCCTGTTTGCATAGCGCATGGTAGGCCTCCATGCTGGGGACGGCTGCTTTCGCCTTCACTTCGGCGCTGGGCTCGAAGATACGGTTTTCCAATGATTCGGCACTCATGTCACTTCCTCCACTATTTATCAAATCTGCGTTCTTTATTATCTAGGCTGCGTTCTGTGCGCATGTAGACCGGCCTGTTCAGGCCGATTTCGCAAGCTGTATCGGGATGGCCTGCGCGCGGCGTTGGATCCTGTTGGTTGCATCGACGTACACCAGCGTGGGCTGAAACGTGGTCAGCTCCGCCTCCGGATAGGTGGCATAGCTGGCGATGATAAGGATGTCACCCGGCGCGGCCTTACGCGCTGCAGCGCCATTGACAGAAATTATGCCAGAGCCGGGCTCGGCGCGTATCGCATAGGTAGTGAATCGCTCGCCATTGTTCACATTATAAATAGCGATCTGCTGGTATTCGTGGATATCGGCCGCTTGCAGCAGCTGTTCATCAATAGCGCAGGAGCCTTCATAGCCCAGTTCGGCATGGGTCACCGTCACGCGGTGCAGCTTGGATTTCAGCATGGTTCGTTGCATGCGGGCGCTGTCAGCCAATCTGGCCGTCCTCGGATAAAAAAATCGTCATCGATGCATAAAAGTGCTTGACGTGGTGGGACTGTATCTGCGACATTAGGCGCTGTCAACATATCTTATATCTTATATAAGACTTGCAGCCGGAAAACTTGAAGAAAGAAAACGTGCAGCTAGCAGAGTTGCAACTTGAGAACAAAAGAAGAGTACACCATGACCCCGACCAAACAGCATACCTCGCCCAGCTTTCGGCCACTCTATGAGCAGATCAAGGTCTTGCTCACCCAGAGCCTGATCGCAGGAGAATGGCATCCGGGCGAGGCCATCCCCAGCGAGCATGAGCTGGCTGCGCGCTTCAAGGTCAGCCAGGGCACCGTGCGCAAGGCCATCGACGAGCTTGCTGCAGAAAATATCCTGATTCGTCGTCAGGGTAAAGGCACATTTGTCGCTACCCATAATGAAGAAGGCATCAAGTTGCGTTTTTTGCGCCTGACGGCGGCGGACGGCCAGAAAGAGTTGCTGGAGAACCAGATGGTGGATTTTTCCAAGACCAAGGCACAAGGCGACATCGCCCGCATGCTGGATCTCAAGGCGGGCACCTCGGTCATCGAAGCCAAGCGTCTGCTGACCTTCTCGGGTCGCCCCATGATCCTGGATCACATCATCATCCCGGCCGGGCCATTCAAAGGCATCACCGCCACCAAGATCCAGGAAAAGAACGGCTCCATGTACAGCATGTACGAAACCGAATTCAAGATCCGCATGATACGTGCGGAAGAGCGTCTGAAAGCGGTGGCTGCGGATGAAGAGGTGTCGCGTCTGCTCGGCATACCGCTGCATTCGCCTTTGCTGAGCATCGAGCGCGTGTCCTACACCTATGGTGACGTGCCCATGGAATGGCGACTGGGCTTGTGCATCACCGATACCCACCATTACATGAACGAGCTTGAATAGACCCACACGCCCGCAGCTTGTGAAGCAGGTCGCACCTGCTGGCAGGCAAGCATTAACAACTAAGCAAGCGCCATCACTGACACTGGAACAACCGAATGAGCGATCTAAAGCAACGTGCCCTTGATTACCACGCGTTTCCGCGCCCCGGCAAACTGTCGGTGGAATCGTCCAAGCCATGCACGACACAGAGTGATCTTTCGCTGGCCTACACGCCTGGCGTGGCCGAGCCGGTGCGCGAGATCCACCGCGACCCGGCCAACGCCTACCGTTACACCAACAAGGGCAATCTGGTGGCCGTGATCACCGACGGCACGGCAGTATTGGGGCTGGGTGACATGGGCGCATTGGCCAGCAAGCCGGTCATGGAAGGCAAGGCCGTGCTGTTCAAGCGCTTTGCCGGTATCGATGTGTTCGATATCGAGATCAATGCTCCCAGTGTGGAGGCCTTCATCGAAACCGTGGTCAACATCGCGCCCACCTTTGGCGGTATCAACTTGGAAGACATCGCCGCACCCCATTGCTTCCGCATCGAGAAGGAATTGCGTGAGCGCCTGGATATCCCGGTGTTCCACGACGACCAGCACGGTACCGCCGTCATCGTTGCGGCCGGCCTGCTCAATGCACTGGAGTTGCAGGGCAAGCAGCTCAATCAGGTCAATATCGTATTTTTGGGGGCGGGGGCGGCCGGTTGCGCCTGTGCTCGCCTACTCAAGGTGATGGGCGCACAGCACATCACCATGGTGGATCGCAGCGGTGTGCTGTATGGCCAGCGCGACGATCTGCATGACATGAACCGTGACCTGGCGCGGGATACCGATGCACGTACGCTGGAGGATGTCATGCCGGGTGCGGATGTGTTCATCGGTGTGTCGGCAGCCAACGCGCTGGCGCCGGACCTGCTCAAACTCATGGCTGCCAAGCCCATCGTGTTCGCGCTGGCCAACCCGGACCCGGAGATCCTGCCGGTGCAGGCCCATGCGGTACGCGACGACCTGATCATGGCCACAGGCCGTTCCGATTTTCCCAACCAGGTGAACAACGTACTCGGTTTTCCATTCCTGTTCCGTGGCGCACTGGATGCGCGTGCCAGGCAGATCAGCATCGCCATGCAGATCGCCGCATCGCGCGCGCTGGCTGAGCTGGCACGCCTGCCGGTTCCGCAGGAGGTGCTGGATGCCTACAAGCTGGATGCGCTGGAGTTCGGCAAGGAGTACATCATCCCCAAACCGTTCGACCCACGCCTGCTTGAGCATGTGGCTGGCGCGGTGGCGCGTGCCGCAGTAGCGCAGGCATGAGTACGGGGATCGCCATGCCTTACGACCAACGACCCAAGAACCTCAATCTGGCTAGCATCCGTTTGCCGGTGCCTGCGCTGGTGTCCATCCTGCACCGCGCTTCGGGTGCCCTGATCTTTCTGCTGCTGCCGGTGCTGTTGTGGGCGCTGCAGCAATCCACGGAGGCGGGCGGCTATGCCGGGCTGGTCAATATGATGGATAGCGCTTGGATCAAGCTGCCCTTGCTGGTGCTGATCTGGGCCTTCATCCATCACTTTCTGGCAGGCATACGCCATCTGACGCTGGATATGCGTTTCGGTCTGGAGATCCGTCAGGCGCGCCGCAGCAGCAAGCTGGTGCTGGTGGCTGGCCTGCTGCTGACCTTGCTGACGGGGATCTGGCTATGGTGAACCTGCCACCACGCGCTGTCGCCGGGGCCAAGCATCACGGCTCGTATGAGTGGCTGTTGCAGCGTTTCACTGCCGCCATCATGGCCATCTACACGCTAGGCATGATCTCGCTGCTGATGATCAGACAGCCGGACGGGTATAGCGAGTGGGTCGCCATCACCGACAACAACACCTGGCGTTTCGGCACGCTGCTCACGCTGCTCAGCCTGTTCGTGCATGCCTGGCAGGGCGTGCTGGATATTCTCAACGACTACATCAAGCCGCTGGCGCTGCGTAAAGCACTGAAGCTCGCCACATTGCTGGCGCTGGTGTGGTACGCCGTATGGTCGGTGCTTATCTTGTGGAAACTCTAGTCTTATGGAAGCTCTAGTTTTATGGAAGCGGTAGCGGTATGAGTCTCATCAGTCAATCGTTCGATGCCCTGATCGTGGGTGGCGGTGGTGCCGGTTTGCGCGCTGCCTTGCAGTTGTCCGAGGCAGGCCTGAATGTCGCGGTCATCTCCAAGGTGTTCCCTACCCGTTCGCATACTGTGGCGGCGCAGGGCGGCATCGCGGCCTCGCTGGGCAATGTCAGTGAAGATAACTGGCTGTGGCATATGTACGACACCATCAAGGGGTCGGATTATCTGGGTGACCAGGATGCCATCGAGTTCATGTGCCGCAACGCGCCTGCCGCCATCTACGAGCTGGAGCATTTCGGCATGCCATTCGACCGTATGGACAGCGGCAAGATCTACCAGCGACCGTTCGGCGGCATGACGCAGAATTTCGGCGCTTCCCCCATCTCGCGCACCTGTGCCTCAGCCGACCGTACCGGTCATGCCATGCTGCATACCTTGTATCAGCGCAATCTGCGCTGCAATACCAGGTTCTTTGTGGAATGGCTGGCGCTGGACCTGATCCGCGACAGCGAAGGCAGCGTGCATGGCATCACTGCCATGCAGATGGAGACCGGCGAAGTCAGTATCCTGCAGGCCAAGACCACGCTGTTCGCCACCGGCGGTGCCGGACGTATCTTCCAGGCCAGCACCAATGCTTTCATCAACACCGGCGATGGCCTGGGTATGGCGGCACGTGCCGGCATCCCGCTGCAAGACATGGAGTTCTGGCAGTTCCACCCCACCGGGGTGGCCGGAGCCGGTGTGCTGATCACCGAAGGCGTGCGCGGTGAGGGCGGCTATCTGCTCAATAGTGAAGGCGAGCGCTTCATGGAGCGCTATGCGCCTGGTGCCAAGGATCTGGCCAGCCGCGACGTGGTGTCGCGCGCCATGGCCACCGAGATCAAGCAAGGGCGTGGCGTGGGCCCGGAAAAGGACTGTCTGCTGCTCAAGCTGGATCATCTGGGTGAAGAGCTCATCAAGCACAAGCTGCCGGGCATACGCGAGATCGCCAGGAATTTCGCTGATGTGGACCCGGTGAAAGACCCTATCCCGGTAGTGCCCACCGCGCATTACATGATGGGCGGCATCCCCACCAATCTGGATGGCCAGGTGGTCAAGAACGCTGCCGGTGATGTCGTACAAGGTTTCTACGCCGTAGGGGAATGTGCCTGCGTGTCGGTGCATGGTGCCAACCGGTTGGGTTCGAATTCGCTGCTCGATCTGATGGTGTTCGGCCGCGCGGCGGGTGAGCACATGCTGAACCACGTGCGTCAGCATCCCAATCACCGGCCTTTGCCTCGAGATGCAGGTGAGCAGACGCTGGCGCGTCTGGCCAGGCTGGATCAGCAAAAAGAGGGTGAGAATGTCACCGAAGTGGGTGCCGAGATGCGCCGTGCCATGCAGACCCACTGTGGCGTATTCCGCTTCCCGGATCTGCTGGAAGCGGGTGTCAGCAAGATACATGAACTGCAACAGCGCATCGCCCGTACCGGGATCAAGGACAAGAGCCAGGTGTTCAACACCGCGCGCATTGAAGCCCTGGAGCTGGACAACCTGATCGAAGTGGCAGTGGCCACCATGGTGGCTGCCGAGGCGCGCAAAGAGAGTCGCGGTGCGCACTGCCGTGAAGACCACCCCCAGCGCGATGACGCCAACTGGCTCAAGCATTCCCTGTATCACAGCACGGAAGCGAGGCTGGATTTCCGCGCCGTGCGCATGCAGCCGCTGACGGTGGAACCTTTCCCACTTAAAACACGGGTTTATTGATGATTTACCAATCAAATAACAAGCTCGTCATACCGGCGAAAGCCGGTATCCAGTGCTGCGCAGTGCGAAACGATGGTTGGATGTCTGCTGCGCAGCGCTTGCTCAAAACTTCGCCACAAATGGCTTGTTTTTCGGGTAGGCCCGCAATGACAGCTGGTTTTTTTAAAGGATTCTGAGCATGCGTTTTTCCATCTATCGCTTCAACCCGGATGTGGATCTTGAGCCCTATATGCAGGACTACGAGGTGGCTTTGCAGCCCGAGGACCGCATGCTGCTGGATGCCTTGTTGCGCATCAAAACCATGGACGACACGCTGAGCATGCGTAAATCCTGCCGTGAAGGCGTGTGCGGTTCCGATGCCATGAACATCAACGGCAAGAACGGCCTGGCCTGCGTGACCAAGCTGTCGTCCCTGAGCGAGCCGGTGGTGGTGCGCCCCATGCCCGGCCTGCCCGTGGTGCGTGATCTGGTGGTGGACATGACGCAGTTCTTCGAGAACTACAACTCGGTGAAGCCGTATCTGGTCAATCACGACCCGGTGCCCGAGACCGAGCGTCTGCAGTCGCCAGAGCAGCGCGCCAAACTGGACGGCTTGTACGAGTGCATCCTGTGCGGTGCCTGCACGACTTCGTGCCCGTCGTTCTGGTGGAACCCGGACAAATTCGTCGGTCCGGCCGGCCTGCTGCAGGCCTACCGCTTCATGGCCGACAGCCGCGATCAGGTGCTGGAACAGCGGCTGGATAATCTGGAAGACCCGTTCCGCCTGTACAAATGCCACAACATCATGAATTGCGTGGACGTGTGCCCCAAGGGTCTGAGCCCGGCCAAGGCCATCAGCAAGATCAAGGAGCTGAAGATGAAAGGGCTGAAGTCCGGTGGCTTCAAGGCGCCCGCATCCGGCACGGCGCTGGCAGGCAAACAGATCAGCATCAAGAGAGTCCCTTGAGGCCGACACGCAATCAGGTGCTATGGCGTTGCCGTCGTGGCTTGCTGGAGCTGGACATCGTGCTGCGCCAGTTCATCGAAGCGCGTTACGACGATCTGGACGATGTGCTGGCCAAGGCTTTGCTGGAACTGCTGGAGCTGCCGGACAACGACCTGCTGGATCTGGTCACCGACCACAAGCAGTCCAGCGAGATGCAACAGCAGACCGTATTGCTGATGATGCGTGAACACCATCTGCGCACTCCGCACCAGGGCTGAACAGCGTGAGCGCATAACCATCATTGCATCAGCGCATAGCAGCGCATAAAGAATAAGCATGACCAGAGGAGTGTAGTCCATGAATAACATTGCCAGTGCAGCGGCGGACAATTTCCAGCAGGGCGAATATTGCCGCGTGTTCAATGCCAGCCTGCTGGGCGATAACTGGCCGGGCATACAGCTGTATTACCCGCCAGTGAAATACGCGCCTTCGCTTGGCATCTACGAAGACCTGCCCACTGCCGCGCAGCGCATGAAAAAGCATGCGCACCACACACATGCGCATACGCTGATCTTCGATCTGGAAGACGGTTGCCGCATGAAGGAGATGAGCCGCACGCTGTTGCGTCAGGAGCTGCCGCTGCTGCGCGAGAAGAACCGTAACGTCACGGTGGCACTGCGCGTCAATCCGTTCCGCACCGATGAATACGAGCTGGACATGGCGCTGGTGCGCGACATGGCCGATTACATCGACGTCATCATGCTGTCCAAGGCAGGCGAGTCCTACGGCGCGGCCGAGGTGCGTGATCTGTCCAACACGCTGGTGGATGTGAACAGCAAGATCACCATCCAGCCCATCATCGAGCATCCCAAGTCGCTCAAGATCGCGCCAGATCTGATGCAGTACGCCACCGTCAAGCACGTGGTGTTCGGCATCCACGACTTCTCCAAAGCCATGGGCATCAGCATCACACCGGAAAACTGGGTGGAAGAGCTGTTCTATTTCCTTAACCAGATCATGTTCGAGGCGCGTATCGCCGGTAAGGGCGTGATCGGTGGCGTGGAAACCCTGATCGGTTCCAGCAGCATGCCGGAGAAGTTCCTGGAGCCACACGACGTGCGGCGCTGGCTGGACCTGCATGGCGAGAAGGAATCGCGCATCGTCTACAAGCATGCCTGCCAGGAAGCGGCCATGGGCCTCACCGGCAAGCAGGTCATCCATCCTGGTCACATCCACTTGTGCAAGGTGGCGTATACGCCTTCGCCTACCGAGGTGCGCCAGAAAGTGAATGTGCTGAAAGCCGCTATCGAGGCCGATGCACTGCTGGGCGGCGCCATCAAGTTCGAAGGCGAGATGCTGGACCCGCCCATGTTCGGCAAGGCGTTGCAGACCCTGCTACGCGCGCATGCCTTGCGTGCGCTGGGCGAGGAAGACACCGAGTTCGCCATCACCGTGTTGCAGAGGTTGCCGGCACAAGTGATCAGACAGAACTGGCCATACGGCGTCATTCTGTGATGTTGATGATGACTGGGCGTGTACTTTGTTGCGCTTGCTTGCCGTACTGGCATGTACTGTGGTTACGGCCGCTGCGCTTAACCTGCCAAGGCGGGTTAGCCTGCACCGCAACTACGTTGTCTCGCGTCTTGCGCTCCGTACGCCTTGCACTCAAGCCGCTCGCTACGGTTTTAGGATGCACTACCAATAGCGTCGCCAATAAAAGTGATAACAAAGTCAGTCCGGAGGGTGTGTCATGAATGCCACTATGCAAGTTACCAAACCAGATCTGAAGCCATTTGAGCCCTGGGCCTGGCAAGTGCCGGAGTACTTCAATATCGGCGTGGCCTGTACCGATGCCCACCTCGGTACCCCGACTGAGCAGCGCATCGCCATGATCGTGGAAGATGATGTGCTGGGCTGTTCCGAGATCAGTTTTGCCGGTCTTGCCGCCCGCACCAGTCAGTTCGCGCAGTTGTTGCGCGAGTTGCAGGTAGGCACTGGCGAGCGGGTGTTGATCCGCCTGCCTAACTGTCTGGATTATCCGACCGCCTTTCTGGGTGCCATGAAGCGCGGCGCCATCGCGGTGCCGACCTCGACCTTGCTGACGGTGGAAGAGGTGCTGTATCTGGCGCGCGATTCAGGCGCAGCGGTGCTGGTCACCGACAAGCCGATGTGGGCCAGGCTGCATGACCAGTTAGGTGATCTGCCGCAGTTGCAGCATGTGTTGTTGTCCGGGCCGGGCGAGGTGCAGGCGGGCGTGGGCGTACAAGTGCATGATCTGGATGCGGCGCTGGCGGCGATCACGGTGTGGTCCGGGGCTGCAGAGACGCGTGCCGATGATCCGGCCTATCTGGTCTACACCTCGGGCACCACCGGTTACCCCAAAGGCGTACTGCATGCGCACCGCGCCATGATAGGCCGCACGCCGGCCTCGCGGTACTGGTTCGATTTTGCAGCGGATGGCGACCGCATCATGCACTCGGGCAAATTCAACTGGACCTATGTGCTGGGCTCCGGCCTGATGGATCCGCTGTTCCTGGGCAAGACCGTGATCGTGCACGAAGGCAAGAACGACGCCACCACCTGGCCACGGCTGATCGCCAAGCACAATGCCACCATCTTCATCGGCGTGCCCACCATCTACAGGCAGATCCTGCAGAAGACCGCGCTGACCCGCGTGGATGTGCCCAGTCTGCGGCACTGCATGAGCGCAGGCGAACACCTGTCCGACGAGGTGTTCGAGCAATGGCATGCCAGGTTTGCCACGGATATCTATGAAGCGGTGGGCATGTCCGAGTTTTCGTATTACCTGTGTCAGACCAAGTCACGCCCCATACGCCCCGGCTCGGCGGGCTTTCCGCAGCCCGGCCATGCCATCCAGTTGCTCAATCCGGACACCTTGCAGCCGGTGGCAGCAGGCGAGGAGGGCATGATCTGCGTGCCGGACAGCGACCCCGGCCTGTTCCTGGAATACTGGAACCTGCCCGAAGAGACCGCCAAACTGCGCCATGATGGCTGGTTCTTCACGGGCGACTATGCGCGTTACGACGCGGATGGCTATATCTGGTTCCTGGGCCGCAAGGACGACATCATCAAGAGTTTCGGTTATCGCGTGTCGCCCTACGAGATCGAACGCGTACTGAAATCGCACCCGGCGGTGGCCGACTGCGCCGCCATCGGCGAAGAGATCGAAAAGGACAAGGTGTTGGTGGTGGCCTATGTGATCCCGCATGCGGGGCAGGACGTCACGCCGGATCAGTTGCTGGCCTTCGGCAAACAGCATCTGGCCGCTTACAAGGCTCCCAAGGCGATCTATCTGGCTCGGGATTTTCCACGTACCAAGAATGGTAAAATCCTGCGTCGCGATGTGAACCCTGGCATCGCCACGGCAAAATCGAGCGCAAGCTGATGCAGGCACGTCATTCCGACCTTGTCATTCCAGCGTAAGCTGGAATCCACTGACGCGTAAAACCTGCAGCTTGCATGATGGAAGTGGATTCCAGGGCTAGTCCTAAATAAGATAGCCCGGAATGACGATCAGGGAAATCTGGCACCCAATGACCATAATTAAAGAACAAGACTTCATCCACAGCATCGCCGACGCGCTGCAGTTCATCTCTTATTACCATCCTGCCGATTACATTCAGGCGCTGGGTGCGGCGTATGCGCGTGAGCAGTCCCCTGCCGCCAGGGATGCCATCGCGCAGATCCTCACCAACTCGCGCATGTGTGCCGAGGGCAAGCGCCCCATCTGCCAGGACACCGGCATCGTGGTGGCCTTCGTCAAGGTAGGCATGCAGGTGCGCTGGGACACCGACCGTGGTGTGGAAGACATGGTCAACGAGGGTGTGCGCATCGCTTATCTGCATCCGGACAACACCCTGCGCGCCTCCATGGTGAGTGACCCGGCAGGCAAGCGCGGCAACACGCGCGACAATACGCCAGCGGTGGTGCATGTGTCGCTGGTGCCGGGTGCCGAGGTCGAGATCAGCATCGCCGCCAAGGGCGGCGGCTCCGAGAACAAAGCCAAATTCGTGATGCTGAATCCCAGCGACAGCATCGTGGACTGGGTGGTGAAAACCGTGCCGACCATGGGGGCAGGCTGGTGCCCGCCCGGCATGCTGGGCATAGGCATAGGCGGTTCGGCAGAAAAAGCCATGGTCATGGCCAAAGAGTCGCTGATGGCGCCGATCGACATGCATGAACTGCAGGCGCGTGGCCCGCAAAGCCGCATCGAGGAACTGCGTCTGCAGCTCTATGACAAAGTGAACGCGCTGGGCATAGGCGCACAGGGCCTGGGCGGCCTGAGCACCGTGCTGGACGTGAAGATCCTCGATTACCCCACGCATGCGGCTTCGCTGCCGGTGGCCATGATCCCCAACTGTGCCGCTACGCGCCATGTGCACTTCACGCTGGATGGTAGTGGTCCGGCGGTGCTGACGCCGCCCTCGCTGGCCAGTTGGCCGGATGTCACCTGGTCACCCAGCCCGCAGGCGCGCCGTGTGGACCTCAACATGGTCACAAAGGCAGACGTCGCAAGCTGGCAACCCGGCGAGACCCTGCTGCTGAATGGCAAGCTGCTTACCGGGCGCGACGCCGCACATAAGCGCATGGCCGAGATACTGGCGCGCGGCGAAGCGCTGCCGGTGGATTTCACCAACCGCTTCATCTACTACGTCGGCCCCGTCGATCCGGTGCGTGACGAGGCGGTCGGCCCGGCCGGACCCACCACCGCCACGCGCATGGACAAGTTCACCGACCTCATGCTGGACAGCACCGGCCTGCTGGGCATGATAGGCAAGGCAGAACGCGGCCAAGCCACCATAGACAGCATACGCAGTCACCAATCGGTGTATCTGATCGCGGTGGGTGGTGCCGCCTACCTGGTTTCCAAAGCCATCAAATCGGCCCAAGTGCTGGCATTCGCCGACCTCGGCATGGAAGCCATCTACGAGTTCGACGTGCAGGACATGCCGGTGACCGTGGCCGTGGACAGTCAGGGCGTGTCCGTGCACAGCACCGGCCCGGCACAATGGCGCGGCAAAGCCAGCATCCCTATCCAGTCCGAATAGCCGTCGTTCCCGTATGGGCGGCAGTGTCATGCCGCCTTTAATCTTCTTCCGTCCTAGTCATTCAATTCGAATGGCCGTCGTTCCCGCGCAGGCGGGAACCCAGGCAAGGCCCATCACCCGTGATATGCACGTCCCGGCAAGATGTCGATACCGTCATTCAGACGGGAGCACAGCGGAACCCGCATCCCACATCCCGCATCC
>NZ_RJVP01000006.1 GCF_003730115.1 Pseudomethylobacillus aquaticus
GACGCTGCACAACAAGATTGCCAGTCTGCGCATTCACATACGCCGCATCCCCATGCGCCGTCACCACCGGAAGACCTAACTGGCCGCCACTGCCCAGCACATTCGCTGAACTCCCCGCCAACCCCAAACCACTCCCCGTGACGATCGCTACCATAACCACTCCTTCACATCCGCTCAGTGCCATGGCGTTCGTCTAGTTTTACTGCAGCCAACGGCGTATATAACTTAAGAGATCGTGATATTTGAAGACCAGTTTAGTAGTACAAACGTGTTACTTGATGAATACATCTGGATTATTGTGGGTGATAAGGTCAAATAGAATGGTGCTCAAAGTTGAAATTACGGAAGCAAATCGAATTCAAAAGAATCAAGTCGATTAAACTTAAAAACTCATACTGATTGATATTGCTTATGGATAAACGTATTCCCGTCACGCTGCTCACCGGCTTTCTTGGCAGTGGAAAAACCACGCTGCTCAACAAATTGCTACAGCATCCGGACATGCATGACACCGCGGTGGTGATCAACGAACTGGGCGAAGCAGGCCTGGACCACATCCTTGCGCGCACGGTGGAAAACCAGCATATCGCCGACAACATGGTGCTACTGGAATCCGGCTGTTTGTGCTGCACGCTGAGCAACGAGATGGCGGATACGCTGCGCGACCTGTTCTTCAAGCGCGCTTTGCAGGCCATTCCGCAGTTTCAGCGTCTGGTGATCGAGACCACCGGCCTGGCTGACCCCGGCCCCATCATGGCCAACCTGCTCAACGAGCCCGTCATTGGCAACACTTACCGGCTGGATGCGGTGGTGGTCACGGTGGACAGTGTGTATGGCTTGCAGCATCTGGAACAGCATGCCGAAGCACGCAAGCAGGCAGCAGTGGCGGATGTGCTGTTGATCAGCAAGGTGGATCTGGCCACGCCGCAACAGCTGCTGGCGCTCAGCGAGGCCCTCACCGCACTCAACCCGGGCGCCACACAACACCGCATCACGCATGGGCACATCGACCCGCAAGCGCTGATCAACGTAGGCTTGTTCGACCCGGAGACACGGCAGGCCAAGCCGCAACGCTGGTTACGTGCGCCAGCCAAGCCACGCGGCATGCTGCCAACCGCCTTGCATGACGACGATATCCGCAGCTTTACCGTGACACTGCCTACCCACCTGCGCTGGGAAACATTGCAGCCCGTGCTGCAACGCTTGTGTGATCAGTTCGGCGAGCAGTTGCTGCGCCTGAAAGGGATATTGCATGTGGAAGATGCCTCTGCGCCGCTCGCCGTGCATGCGGTGCATGCCACGTTGTATCAGCCCACCCTGCTGGAGGGTTGGAGCGAAGTCGAGCCGATGACGCGCATCGTGCTGATCGGCAGGGGTCTTGACGAAGCATTGATACGCAAACAATTGATGCAAATATGAAATATTCCTGTGTTTGTGTGGGATTTTTTGAAAATTGTCACATACATGCTTATAATCGGATGTTATGGTTGCTTCGCACGCAACCTAATCTCTTAACTCAAACAGGACATAACTTATGAATTCTTCTATCAAGACCTTGTTAGCCATTGCTGCTCTGGCAGCCCTGGTAGCTTGCTCCAAAACCGAAGAAGCTGCGCCAGCTGCTGAGGAAGCACCGGCTGCGGAAGCACCGGCTGAAGCACCAGCCGCTGAACCAGCACCAGCGCCAGAAGCAGCACCTGCTGGCCCTGGTGGTTATGAGCCAACCCCAGAAGAGCGCTATGTTCCTGACGCTCCTGCCGCTGCTCAGTAATTAGCAAGCAAGCCCGGTTGACTTCGGGTAGCTGTAGATAAATACCGGGGCCTGTACAGGCCCCGGTTTTATTTTGCGGGTCGGCTATGCTTTTTTGCCGATTATGCTTTGCGTACCGGCTATGCAAGGCATGCAGCATTTGCATGGCGGGCCGCTGCAAGTCGAGTGCTACAGCCAGAACCAGGTTCAGTTGCAGGCCTCCTCAACACCCGTCTCAGGCCTTGAAATAGGTCGCCATGCGCTGTATTTCCTCACGCGAGCCCAGGTAGACCGCAACACGCTGATGCAAACCCTGCGGGGTGATATCGAGGATGCGCTGCTGGCCATCGCTCGCCAGGCCACCCGCCTGCTCTACCAGCCAGGCCATGGGGTTGGCTTCATACATCAGCCGCAAACGCCCACCTGCCTCGCGCGTCCTTGCATCCACCGGGTACATGAACACCCCGCCACGGATCAGGATACGATGCACCTCGGCCACCATGGAGGCCACCCAGCGCATGTTGTAATCCTTGCCTAGCGGGCCTTCGCTGCCAGCCTGGCAGTCTGCGATGTAGCGCTGCACCGGGGCATCCCACCAGCGCTGGCGGGCCATGTTGATGGCGAATTCATTACTGCTGGCAGCGATCTGCATAGTGGCATGCGTAAGCACGAAATCACCGCTGTCCTGATCCAGCGTAAAGCCGTGCACGCCCTGCCCAATGGTCAGCACCAGCATGGTGGAGCTGCCATACAAGGCATACCCCGCGCACACCTGGGCACTGCCCGGCTGCAGAAAATCCATCACCAGCGGCTCGCTGATGCCATGCGGGCAACGCAAGATGGAAAAGATGGTGCCCACCGACAGGTTGAGGTTGACGTTGGAGGAACCATCCAGCGGGTCGAACAGCAGCAGGTAACGTCCATGCTGACGGTAACGCTCAGGGATCAGATACGGCTCATCCATCTCTTCCGAGGCCATGCCGGCATAGTGGCCGCCCTGCTGGTTCATCTGCAGGAACAGGTCGTTGCTGATCACATCCAGCTGCTTTTGTGTTTCGCCTTGTACATTCTGCGCCTCCAGACTGCCCATGGTGCCCAGCAAGGACCCCTTGTTGACCTGTACGGCGATGGCTTTGCAAGCCTGCGCGATGTCGGTGATCATGCCGCGCAGTGCTGGTTCGGCCAGCTCAGCATGGGTGAGAAATTCAGCGAGTGTGGTCTTGTTCATGGTGTTGCCCTTTCCCGGAATGACAGTTGCCGCCTGGTGATATGGGTGTGTGCCGGTGTTCACCACCAGCCCTCGAATTGCAAGCCTATGGTCACGCCATGCTTGTCGTTACCAAACACCCCGTTGCTGGCCAGCGATGCCACAGCTGCATCGCCAGAACCCACTGCCGCATCGGCGGCCGCCTGGTTCCATTTGGCATAGGTACAAAAGAAGCGCAGCTCCGGACGTGCCCAGAAATTGCTGGCCATGGCCCAGGTGGGCGCCACGGTCAGCTTGGTCAGGCTGCGCGTCTCGCCCGTGGACGGGTTGACCCAGTCCTGCCCCAGTTCGGCCTGCAATTTGAACTGGCGCGTGATGCCGTAAGTGACGCGACCACCCAGCGAAGTCCAGGTCTGGTCGCCAGCATCGGCCGTGTCACGCTGATACACTGCGGTCAGCATACCACCCAGCCGGGGGGTCATTTGCGCATAGATACCTTCCACGATGCGCAAACGCTGCACATCGGTGCCGCTCTCCAGCGGGCCGGTATTCCCCAGGCCTATGCCCGGCCCCACGCCATATTGCACAGCCAGTTTGTTCCAGCCATCACCGGCGATGTTCTGTTGTCTGTGTTGCACCGTCACGCCCCAGCCGGAGTCGCCACCTGCCGGATTGTGGTTGGACGGGATCAGGCTCAAGCCCAGTTCCAGCTGGCCGTTCGGGTTGACCTTGAAGCCGCGTAACTGGATATCGTGCCGGGTGGCCTTGTCGTCCTGATTCTTGTTGTCGTCACGGAACAGCGCGTAGCTGAACTTGAGAGGCGCACCTCCCGGCCCGTCGATCACCACATCTTCCACGCCAGCGCCCAGGCCTTGCGGGTTCCAGTAAAAAAAGTCGGTGACATGGATATCTTCACGTTTGTAATAGCGGCGACCGGCCCACAGACTGCCACCGTTCAGTGCGGGCAGCTTGTCCCAGGTGACGTAAGCCTGCGCAAAGCGCGAATCACTGCGTCCATCCTGCAGCAAAGCATCGTCGGTCATGGGCTTGAAGTTGCTCACCATGACATAGGCCTTCAGCTCCGAACCGTCGTCGAACGCGTTGAGCTGCTGGCCGACACGAAATTCACCATAGACCTCACACTCGTTACCCATGCGGTATTTGGTGGCCGCACCCGCCAGTTTATAGCAGGCTGCCGAGCGGGAATCCGTCGTACCACCCAGTGCGCGGATATAACCGTACAGCTCCACTGCGGCCAGATTTTGGCAAGCCGCTCCCAGCGTGGCTGCCAGCAGCCACTGAACAATATGTTTCATGATGACCTCGGCTAGGCGCTATGCAGCGGTTGTTTGGTGAACATCAACAGGCTGGTGGTGACCACAGTGCCAGCGACGATCGCCCCCAGGTAGGGCAGCAAGAAGTTGACCGCATTGGGGATAGCCAGCACGAACAGGCCCCCGTGCGGCGCTCGCAACTCGCAGCCGAAGTACATGGACAAGGCTCCGGTCACAGCGGCACCGGCCACGCAGGGCGGGATCACCCGTAATGGGTCTTTGGCTGCGAACGGGATCGCGCCTTCGGTGATGAAACACAGTCCCAGCACGGCGGCGGCCTTGCCAGCCACCCGTTCATCCGCTGTGAAACGGCGTTTGCTGATCATGGTGGCCACTCCCAGACCTAGCGGCGGGATCATGCCGGCGGCCATCACCGCTGCCATGGGCAGGTAGGCGTGGCTGGCCAGCAGCCCAACGCCAAAGGTGTAGGCCGCTTTGTTGATGGGGCCGCCCATGTCGATGGCCATCATGCCGCCCAGCAACAGGCCCAACAGCAGCGCATTGGTGCTACCCATGCTTTGCAGGAACTGCGTCAGCGCATCCATGATGGCCTTGGCCGGCGTGCCGACCACATACACCATGATCAAACCTACGATCAGTGTCGCCAGCAGCGGGATCACCAGCACGGGTTTCAGGCCTTCGAAATTGGCTGGTAGCCGCACATACTGACGCAAGCCCAGCGCCACATAACCGGCCAGAAAACCTGCGATGAGGCCACCCAGAAAACCGGCCTGCAGCTGACTGGCCAGCATGCCGCCGATGAGGCCGGGTGCCAGACCAGGCCGATCTGCGATGGAGAAGGCGATAAAGCCTGCCAGTACCGGAATCATCAAGGCGAAAGCGGCACCACCGCCTATGCTCATCAAGGCCGCGGCCAATGTGTCGGGTTGCTTGAACGCTTCGATACCGAACACAAAGGACAGTGCAATGATCAGGCCACCTGCCACCACCAGCGGCAACATGTAGGACACACCGGTCAGCAGGTGTTGATAGGCGCCCCCCGCCGTGCTTTTCTGATTGGGTGTCTTCTGCATGGCAGCATTGGTCAGGTCGGGCTGGGCACTGGCGACAGGCAGGGCGAATGCCGCTTGCATGACCTGGTCCGTCTCTTTGAGGGCACGCCCTACCGAGGTCTTGTAGACACGCTTGCCGGCAAATCGGCTCGTATCCACATGGGTATCGGCCCCGATCACCACCACATCGGCGGCAGCGATCTCAGCCTCGGTGAGCAGGTGCTTGGCGCCTACCGAGCCTTGCGTTTCCACGCGAATGTCACAGTCATGCGCCGCGGCCCACTTCTTCAAGGCCTCGGCAGCCATGAAGGTATGTGCGATGCCGGTGGGGCAAGCGGTGATGGCCACGATGCGCTGGCGTTGTGGCTTGGCAGTAACCGCTGCTTGCGCAGTTGCCGGAGCTGCTGCGCTGCTGCCTGGGGACGAGGTGATGCCGATCAAGGCCAGCGCTGCTTCGATGACCTGCGCAGGGTGACGGATGGCCTCGCTGGTGCTGGTGGCATAGATCATCTTGCCTGCGAAGCGGCTCATGTCCAGATGGATGTCGGATGCCACGATGATGAGCTGAGCTGCGGCGATGCTGTCCGCAGTCAGCGCCGGGTGAGCGCCGCCGCCAGCAGCTCCAATAGCACCCTGCGTTTCAATACTGATGCTATGCCCCAGCATGGTAGCGGTTTTTTTCAGGGCCTCGGCGGCCATGTAAGTGTGGGCAACGCCGGTGGGGCATGCCGTCACTGCGATGATTGTTGCCATGTTGTTCTCCTCGTTTCAGCTTGCCGCTTAATCTACGGTCTTGATGCTGACTTGTTGTGTGTAGGTTTGGATGACATCCGCTGCGGGCAGGCGTGGGCCCAGCGCGGTGAGCGCGCCCATGGCGGTGGCGGTGGCCAGCCTGGCACGCTGTTCCAGATCCAGCTGCTGGATACGCGCTGCGATATAGCCCGCCACCATGGCATCGCCAGCGCCTACCGTGCTCTTCACCGCCACGGCTGGCGGCACTGCCCAGACGTGGCCATCACGGTTGGCGAAGATGGCGCCCTGCTTGCCCATGGACACCACCACCTCTTCGATGCCGTCCTGGATCAGCGCATGGGCTGCCGCCAGCACCATCTCTGGCGTTTGCAGCGTGGTGCCCAGCAGTTGTTCCAGCTCGTTGATGTTGGGTTTGATCACATCCGGTTTGGCAGCCAGGCCTTCACGCAGCGCCGTGCCGCTGGTGTCCAGCATCACCTTCTTGCCCGCCTGCTTCAGGCACTGGATCAGGTCGGCGTAGTAATCACCGGGCACGCCCTCGGGCAAGCTGCCGGACAACACGAACCAGTCGTGATCGAACAGCAGCGATTTAAGTTTGTGGTTCAACAGCTGCAGGTCACGCGAGGTGGCGATGGGGCCGGGGAAATTCACGTCGGTGATGCGATGACGCTCGGCGTCGATGATCTTGATGTTCACGCGCGTCTTGCCGGGCAGGCGCACAAAATCATCCGCGATGGCTTTTTCTGCGAACAACTGCTCGAAGATCTGGCTGTTGTCTATGCCGATGAAACCGCTGGCCGCACTGGTGTAGCCAAGGTCGGCCAGAAAACAGGACACATTGACGCCTTTGCCGCCCGGGTCCGACTGTTCGCGTGCCACGCGGTTGACTTCACCGACCCGGAAGCCGGGCACCATCAGGCTCTGGTCGATGGCCGGGTTGAGGGTCAGGGTGACGATCTGGCTGCTATGGTTAATGCTGGGGTTAATGCTGGTATTCATGGTGAGGTCCTTGTTCAAGGTGATGCCGTGATCAGGCGCCGTGATCAAATAGCGCGATCAACGCGCGGCCCGGTTCTAGCCACCGCCAGGGAGGCCGGCATGCTCAGCGCACGCACTTCAGCCGTGGTCGCGGCTTGCAGGGCGGCACCGGCCAGTGCCCGGCATTCCGCCAGCGTGTGCAGACGCAGCTTGGCCTTGATGGCCGCCACACTGGGGATACTCACACTGAGCTCGGCCACGCCGATACCGGTGAGGATGGCTGCGCCTTTGGGGTCACCCGCAATACCACCGCACACACCCACCCAGATGCCGTTGGCACGGGCGGCCTTCACGGTGAGGTCTATCATGCGCAGCACCGCCGGGTGTAGCGCGTCGGCCTGCCGCGCCAGGCTGGGGTGCAGGCGGTCCATGGCCAGCACATACTGGGTGAGGTCGTTGGTGCCGATGGAGAAGAAATCCACATGCCGCGCCAGTTCGGGTGCCATCAGCACCGCCGAGGGCACTTCGATCATGATGCCGATCTCCACCTTGGGCGCATTCAGCTCCTGACGCACCTCCTCGGCCATGGCCTTGGCCACCAGCAACTCATCCAGCGTGGCGATCATGGGGAACATGATGCGCACCGGGCCGGTGGCAGCGGCGCGGTAGATGGCACGCAGTTGCGGGCGGAACAGGTCGGGCCGTTCCAGACAGAGGCGGATACCGCGCATACCGAGAAACGGGTTCTGCTCCGCAGGCAGCGACAGATAAGGCACCTCTTTGTCGCCACCGATATCCAGGGTGCGGATGATGAGCGGCAAGCCGTTCAGCGCACGCGTCATGGTGTGATAGGCGTCGAACTGCTCGTCTTCGTCAGGTGGCGTGGCGCGCTGCAGGAACAGGAATTCGGTGCGCAGCAGACCGATGCCTTCGGCACCAGCGTCCACCGCCTGCGCCGCTTCAACCGCGTTGCCGATATTGGCCACCACTTCCACACGATGACCATCACGCAGGATGGCAGGCTGGTAACACGCCAGCGCTTCGGCAGAACGCCGTGCGGCGTGGTCCTGCTGCGCCAGTCTGGCCATGGCAAGATCTGCCTCATCCGGGTTGACGTAGAGTTTGCCACCATCACCATCCAGGATGCACAAGGTGCCTTCTGCCAGGCCCAGCACTGCCGGGCCGACACTGACCACGGCCGGAATATCCAGCGAACGTGCAATGATGGCAGTGTGTGAGGTGGGGCCACCAGCAGCGGTGCAGATGCCCAGCACCCGGCTCGGGTCCAGCTTGGCTGTGTCCGAAGGTGACAGGTCTTCCGCCACCAAGATCACGGGATGTGCTGGCTGTTGCAGCTCCTGTTCCAGCACGCCGGCCAGCAGACGCAACACGCGATTCCCCACGTCCTGCAGGTCGGCCGCCCGTTCCTTGAGGCGTGCATCGTCCAGGCTGGCGATCTCCGCCACACGCTGCTCCACACTGTGACGCCAGGCCCAGCCAGCACTGTGGCCCGCGCTGATGCTGGCCTGTGCGCCTTGCAGCAGGTCCGGGTCGGACAGGAATTCCTGATGCGCCAGAAAGATCGCCGCCCGCGCGGCACCGCTGCGTGCCAGCACATCGTCATGCAGTTGCTGCAGTTGCACGCGGGCGTGGGCGATGGCCTGCTGCAGGCTGGTGGTTTCGTGTTCAGCATCATTGGCGGTCACGGCGACCACCAGCTTTTCATGACGGAAATGATGCAAAGGCGCGATGGCGAGGCCTGCCGCGCCAGCAATGCCCACGATGGCGTTGCCTGCAAGATGGAGGCTGGGCAGGCAGTGCGCGGGCGCTTGTTCGTGCTCTTCTTCCTGTTCCAGACCATCACGCACCGCTTGCGCCAGTTTCTTCACAGCCAGCGCGGCATCGTCACCTTGCGCCATGATGCGCAGCACGGCCTGGTGGGTCGCGCCCAGCTTCAGCAAAGCCAGCGTGCTCTTGCCATTGGCAAGTTTATCGCCGCAGCGCACGCGTACCTCGGCATGGAACTGTTTGGCGATGTCCACGAACGCTGTCGCCGGTCTGGCATGCATGCCAGCCTTGCCGGGCAGGATGACCTCTTCATAACAGGCAAAATCATCTTCATGTGGCGCGCTACACGCCGCAGGCACCGCGTCGCGCCCGCGTGTCAGGCAGTCGATGATGTCCTGGGCATCCCGGGTTTGCGCCAGCCGCTGAATGGCAGCGGCATCGTCCAGCACATGGGTGAGGTTGGTCAGCAGCTCGATATGTTCGTCAGATTTGGCGGCGATGCCTACCAGCAGATACACCGTCTCGCCCTGGTTCCACTGCACGCCTTGCGGGAATTGCGCGACGGCGATACCGGTTCTGGCGATCAAGTCGCGGTCCTTGGGCAAGCCGTGCGGAATGGCGATGCCGTTACCCAGGTAGGTGTTAGCCACCTGTTCGCGCTGCTGCATGCTGTCGATATAAGCGGCCTGCATGTTGCCGTTGTCCACCAGCAACTGCCCCACGGTGCGGATGGCGGCGGCTTTGTCTGCGGTGCCGGCTGCCAGTTTGATGCTCTGCTTGCCCAACTGAATCATGATGCTCTCCTCATCTTGCTGTTGCGGTGCATCTTCAGCACCGTTGTCTGCAGGTCTGCGCCCGCTTCATGCTGTGTTGTTCAGGTGTTTCAGCGCCCCTGTGTCAGGCGATCACCAGTTCGATCTGTGCGGCCTGAGCCGCTGCCAGGGCGTCGTCTGGTAAACCGGGATTGACCACCCAGGTGGACATGGCATCGAACGGCACGATGGGCGCATAGGAGGGTTGATTCCACTTGGAGCTGTCGGCAAGCGCGCAGGACGATTTACTGCGCTCGATGACGGCGCGCTTGATCACGGCTTCCACATGGTTGGAATTGCTCCAGCCCATGGCCTGATCGACCCCGACGGCGGCCATGAAGAAATGATCGATATTCAGTTCGGCGATCTGCGCCAGTGCCAGCGGGCCCACTGTGCTCAACGCGTTCTGGTAGACATCGCCACCGATCAGCTGCAGGTGGTAAGGCGTCTGGCCAGCCAGTTCGGTCGCGATGGTGATGCCGTGGGTGATGATCTGCAGATCGGTGACCTGGGGCAGGCCCTGACGGATGGCACGGGCCAGTTCCAGCGTGGTGGTGCCCGCGTCTATGTAGATGGTCTGGCCGCTCTTAAGAAAACGCGTGGCCGCGAGGCCGATGGCCTGCTTCTTGATCTGGTCCTGCTGCAGGCGCAGGGAGTAATTGACATCACTGTTCAGCAACACCGCGCCGCCATGCACGCGCTTGAGCAGGCCGCGTTTTTCCAGCGTGTGCAGGTCACGCCGCAAGGTCATCTCGGAAAGATCGAACTGCTGGGCCAACTGCGTGGTTCTGCACTCACCGCGTGCTTTCAGCACGCTCATGATCAGTTCCAGCCTGTGGTCTGCCAAATGGTCTGCCATCACCTTCTCCTTATGCTGCTGCGCTCTACTCTGCTTTCTGAAGCTGTACTTTTTTCAAGCACTGCGTTTCTGAAGCGTTTTGCCGCACTGTTTGCCTGATTCAACATCGGGCAACGATGTTCGTTTGATTGATTTACGAACACAATCGCACATTATCGAACATACCGCAACACTTTTTTATGACAAGCTGAGGTTGTTACCAGGAAAGGAAGCGTAAATCGCGCGACTACAAACGATAAAAAACCCGGAAGACCGGGCTCAAGATCAATAAGAAACTAAATAAGAAACGAGAGAGAAAACGAGAGGAAAACGGGAGCGCACGCAAAAATAACAAATAACAAAGCTCGAAGCAGATCAGTGTTGGCAAGCCGCTTGCAGCAAACTCACATCGCAGCCAGGCCAGCCCGGGCGCATTGCTCATCCTGATCGGCTGTGACACCACTCACGCCTATGCCACCGATGATCTTGCCACCGCTCAACACCGGCAAGCCCCCAGGCAAGGCGATCACACCGGGCAAGGACATCATGGCTGGGTTGCCACCGGCCACCGCCTCGGCGAATTCACGGGTACTACGACAGTACATCGCCGCCGCGCTGGCTTTATCCACCGCCACGCGCGCACTGGCCGATTGCGTGTTATCCATACGCTCGTAGTACACCAACGACCCGTGCGTGTTGACGATGGCAACCGCTACCTTCCAGTTGTTGGCCTTGCAGGCAGCCACAGCAGCCGTGGCGATCTTTCTGGCCAGTTCGACGTTGATGTCCGGACCGTAATCCGGGCGTGTCTGGGCAGATGGCTGTGCTGTCAAACCCAATGACAGCAATAGCGTGATCGTGAGTGCGGTGTACTTGGTGATGGTCATACGTGTTCTTTGCGTTGGCCCACTAAATGGCATGCTACCCCAATTCGATGCCGCGCAAGGCATGGACCGCCTATTGGTTTGCTTGCTTGTATAAAAGCGAAGCGTGATGGGTCGCTGTGTATAGAGATAAGGCGCGATTAGCGTAGCAGCCCCTCGCGGTAAGTTCCACCACCTCATTATTCAGCCAACTACTATGGCTCCGCTATCCGTCAACTGATGCATTCTATTGAAGGTTAGATGCTGCATCAATGCATAAAAATAAGTTTACTTTATGTAAATAATAATCATAATAAACGTATATTTTAATACACGAGGCCATCATGCTGCTCGAATTCAGGGTTCGAAACTACCGCTCCATTCGGGATGAGGTCGTCCTTAGCTTCGTTGCCTCCAAAGACAAAAAGCTGGCTGAAACTCATCTGGCTACAACCGGCATATCGAGTCTGCCCAACGTATTGCGTAGTGCCGTGGTCTATGGCCCCAATGCCAGCGGCAAATCAACGTTGCTTCAGGCGCTGTTTTATATGCGTGCCGTTGTGGCTGAATCTGCAACTATTATGCAGCCTGGGCAAACGTTCAATGTTCAACCGTTTCGGCTGGACATGGAATACGCCAAGCAACCATCCGAATTTGAAATTACTTTCCTGCTGGACGGGGTGAGGCACCAATACGGTTTTACTCTCACACCTGAAAGGATTGTAGATGAATGGCTGCTGGTGTACCGTGCCCCCAAGCCGCAACAGTGGTTTCGGCGCAGCTTTAATGAGGAAACGCAAAGCTCGGATTATGAATTCAGCATTACCCACCTGACTGGCCCCCGCAAGCTTTGGCAGGAAGCAACGCGCCCCAATGCCTTGTTTCTTTCCACCGCAGCGCAGCTCAACAGCGAACTGCTTGGGCCGATTTTCCGCTGGTTGGTAGAACAGCCTGATTATTTCGGCGCCGGTTTATCGCCGCTGCCCGATTTAACCACCCAGTTGCTTCAGACAGAACTGGGCAAGAAGGCTGTGCGCGAATTTCTCGCATCGGCGGATATCAGCATCAGCGATGTAGTGAGCGTGTCACGACCTGGCTTCCAGCAGCAAATCTTGTTCGGCCCGGATGGGGCAAATTTCTCTCGCGAAGAGCGTGAAATTCTCATGCCACAGTTTGTCCATCATACCGAACACGGCTCCGCCACCTTTGAATTGCACGAAGAGTCAGAAGGGACGCAGCGCTTGTACGCGTTGATAGCACCTGTGCTGGATGTGCTCAAGAATGGCCGTTTACTGATTGTGGATGAACTGGATCGTAGCTTGCACCCATTGCTGGTTCGCCGGTTGGTGCGCATGTTCCACATGCCAGAACTTAATCCGCTGGGCGCGCAATTGCTTTTCAGCACGCATGACACCTCGTTGCTTGATCGCACCCTGTTCCGGCGCGACCAAATCTGGTTCACCGAAAAAGACCGGGATCAAGCCACGCGCCTCTTTCCGCTCTCTGATTTCAGCCCGCGTGAAACCGAGGCTTGGGAAAAGGGGTATTTGATAGGACGTTACGGCGCTGTGCCATTCTTCGATGAACCCGTGCCGCCCACTCAGGCGGCAGGCTGATGGGCAGGATGTATGGGGAAAGATAACCAGCCCAAAGCTCGTCAGGCCGCGCAACTTGCCCGTAAGGCAGGTCGACGTGCAAGCTACGACCGGATTCTTATTGTCACCGAAGGCAGCAAGACCGAGCCGTTATATCTGGGAGAAATACGCTCCCAATATCGGCTGCAAACCGCCAATGTGCAGGTGCAACATAGCCAATATGGCACCTCCCCGATCAGAATCGTGGAATTTGCCGAACACCTGTTTGTGAACGGCGATGAAGAAAAGAACATCCAGCCCCGCGCCTTTGAGCAAGTGTATGTCGTATTCGACCGTGACGATCATCAGACCTACCATAACGCCTTGTCTAAAGCTGCTGCGCTGAACGGTAGGTTGCGCAATGATTTGAAGCAGGCAGTGAAATTTGAAGCCGTCGCATCCGTTCCATGTTTCGAGCTATGGCTATTGCTCCATTTTGAGGATGTGCAAGCCCCATTGCATCGCACCGAAGTGTATCAACGCTTGCGCCAGTATCTGACGAACTACGACAAAGGGCAGGCAGGGCACTATGCACAAACGTGCCAAAACTTGGCTGATGCCTCTCAGCGGGCCGAGCACCTGTCGCGTCTGACCAATGCCCATGACGAGGTCGAACCCTATACCGATATGTACCGCTTGGTGCATTTGCTTACTACGCTTAAGACCTAAATCCCGAAACACCATATTCTATGGTCTAGCAAACGGTCAAGCATGGACATTGCCCTTCTTCTTGTTTGCTGACAACTTCCCAGGCACTCTCCTTTCGGTGCCTCACGATGATTGCGCATGGATGCAAGCATCATTCAATAGAAGTCGCTACTCAGTGTAACTTTCATCTTCGCTAATACTTAGTTTGGGTTGCATGCGGGAGCCATCACTTAATTCAGGTCTTGCCAGAGCTTGTCCAAACGCTTGATGGAAACCGGGAACGGGGTCTTAAGCTCCTGAGCGAACAGGGAGACGCGCAGTTCCTCGATCTGCCAGCGGTAATCTTCCAGCGCCGCGCTCACCTCCGAACCGGCTTTACGCAAGGCACTGACTTTGTCCTGCCAGCGCTGCCAGATCAGCTGCACACTCTGGCCGCTGCGCGTATCGCGTTCCACCGCACTTGGGTATTTCTCCAGCCGTAGACGCAGTGCCTTGAGGTAACGCGGCAGGTGTTGCAGGCGCTCCCAGGGCGTGTCGCGGAAGAAGGTCTTGGGCAGCAGACGCTGGAACTGTTCGTCTGCTTCGCGTTTGATGCGTGCCATGGCGGGCGGCAGGGTATTGAGTTTTTGTGTCAGCGGCTGGTATTCCGCTGCGATGGCGATCACCAGCCGCCCCGCCCCTTCCACCACCGCAGGCAGGCGGGTGCGGGCTCTGGCCTTCAGTGCCATGAATTCAGCGTTGCTGCGCGGCAGGTCGTCCTCACCGATGAAGGCGCGGTCGGCGATGGCGGTGAGCATGTCGTCACGCAGCGCGTCCGGGCTGAGCAGGTTGCGCAGCAGCAAGGCATACTGGTTGAAGCCTGGCAGGCCTTTTTCCAGCTGCTTCATCTGTTCTTTGAGTTCAAAGCGCATCAGGCGGCGCACGCCGGCGCGGTGAGCCTGCGTAGCGGCGGCTTCGGTCTCGAACAGCTTGATGGCCACACTGTCGGTGTTGTCTTCGATGGCAGGGTAGCCGGTGAGCTGGCGGCCGTTGCGCGTAAAACTCAGGGTCTTGGGCAGGTCACCGAAATCCCATTGTTTGAGGCCGGTCTTCTCGATGCCGGGTGACGCACTGCGGAAGGTGAGCTGCGCGGCCTGGCCGAGTTGCTGGGTGAGCAGGCTCCAGTCGCGGCCCATGCCCAGCTCGCGGCCTTTTTCATCGACGATGCGGAAGTTCATGCGCAGATGGTCGGGGATGGCGTCTTTCCATTCGTCCACCGACAGTTTCAGGCTGGTGCGCTGCTGGATGTAGGCTGCCAATGCAGGCAATAAGGGCTTGACGTCCTGCCCGTCATTCCGGCGTAGGCCGGAATCCAGTTCAGTCTCTTCCTGGCTGACAGGCCTGGATTCCGGCCTACGCCGGAATGACGAAGAAGCATTTTTGTCGATTTCCGCCAGAAAACCGGTCACGAACTCTGGCACCGGCACGCACACGCGGCGCAGGGTCTTGGGCAGCGCCTTGATGAGGTGGGTGACTTTCTCGCGCAGCATGCCGGGCACCAGCCATTCGGCGGCGGTGGCATCCAACTGGTTCAGCAAGGCCAGCGGGATGGTGGCGGTGACGCCATCCAGCACATGGCCGGGCTCGAAACGGTATTTGAGCGGCACACTGACGCCGTCCAGCAGGAAGGTATCCGGGAATTGCGCTTCGGTGACGCCCGCCGCGCCGTGGCGCATCAGGTCATCACGCGTCAGATACAGCAGCCTGGGGTTGGCTTTCTCGGCCTCGTCACGCCATTTCTCAAAACCAGCGCCGTTGACAATGCCGGCAGGCACGCGGCTGTCGTAGAACGAGTACAGCACATGCTCGTCCACCAGCACATCCTGACGCCGCGCCTTGTGTTCCAGCTCTTCGATCTCGGTGATCAAACGCTGATTGGCAGCAAAGAAGGCGGCACGCGTATCGAACTCCCGGTTGGCCAGCGCTTCGCGGATGAAGATCTCGCGCGATTCCACCGCATCGATACTGCCGTAATGCACGCGGCGCTTGGGCACGATGGTCAGGCCGTACAGGCTGACGCGCTCCCAGGCGACCACTTGCGCAGGCTTGCGCTCCCAGCGCGGGTCGCTGTAATGGCTGTCGGTGAGACCACGTGCGAGTGGCTCTATCCAGTCCGGTTCGATCTTGGCCACGCAGCGTGCGTACAGCTTGCTGGTTTCCATCAGCTCGGCCGCCATCACCCACTTGGGCCTGGCTTTTCTGAGCGCGGAACCGGGGGCGATGCTGAAGCGTATGCCGCGCGCGCCCTGATAGCTATCGGCGTCGCCGTCCTTGAAACCGATATTGCCTAACAGGCCGGACAGCAAGGCACGGTGGATCTGTTCATACGCAGCCTCCTGTGCATTCGGCTTGATCTCCAGCTCCTCAGCGATCTCCAGCAACTGGAAATACAGTTCGCGCCATTCCTTCATGCGCAGGAAGGACAGGAAGTTCTGATGGCACTTGCCCAGCAGTTCCTTGTTGGATTTTTTGGTCTTGAGCGCCTCGTCATAAAAGGCCCACAACTTGAGGAAGCTCATGAAATCCGACGTTTCATGCGCGAACCTGGCATGCGCCTGATCGGCCGCCTCGCGCTTGTCCATGGGGCGTTCACGCGGGTCCTGGATCGCCAGTGCAGCCGCGATGATGAGTATCTCCTGCAGACAGTTCTCTTTTTTGGCGGCCATCATCATGCGCGCCACGCGCGGATCAAGCGGCAAGCGTGCCATCTGGCTGCCCACCTCGGTCAACTGGCGCTGTGCATCAACGGCGCCCAGCTCCTGCAACAACTGGTAACCGGCGTTGATCAGGCGCGAACTGGGCGCTTCCAGGAACGGGAATTCGCTGACATCGCCCAGCTTGAGCGCGGCCATGCGCAGGATGACCGAAGCCAGCGAAGAACGCAGGATCTCGGGGTCGGTGAAGGCCGGACGGGCGTTGAAATCCTCCTCGGAATACAGCCGCACGCAGATGCCGTTGGAAACACGGCCACAACGGCCAGCACGCTGGCGTGCGGCGGCTTGCGAGATCTTCTCGATCTGCAGCTGCTCCACCTTGGCACGCGTGCTGTAACGGTTGACGCGCGCCAGACCGGCATCGATGACGTATTTGATGCCGGGCACGGTGAGCGAGGTTTCCGCCACATTGGTGGCCAGCACGATGCGCGTGGTGCCGGAAGGCCGGAAGATCTTCTGCTGGTCCTCGATGGACAGGCGTGCGAACAGCGGCAGCACTTCGATATGGCGCAGCTTGGCGGAGCGGCCCTGGTATTTGCGCAGATGATCGGCGGTGTCGCGGATCTCGCGCTCGCCCGGCAGGAACACCAGAATATCGCCATCGCCTAGCCGCAGCAGGTCGTCGGCGGCATCAAGGATGGCTTCCTCGATGGCCTCTTCTTCCTCGTCCTCCTGCAGCCAGCGCGACTCGATGCGCGGCTTGCGCTTGATACCCATCAGGTCCTGGCCCAGGAATTCCAGATCCTCGTCGCTGTCGTCCGGCTCCACTTCCTTGGCGATGAAGCCGGGTTTGCCGAGTGGGCGGTAGCGGATCTCCACCGGGTAGGTACGCCCCGACACTTCGATCACAGGTGCGCCATCGAAATGCCGCGAGAAGCGGTCCGCGTCGATGGTGGCGGAGGTGACGATGACTTTCAGGTCAGGCCGCCTGGGCAGCAGCTGTTTCAGGTAACCGAGCAGAAAATCGATGTTGAGGCTGCGTTCATGCGCCTCGTCGATGATGATGGTGTCGTAGGCATTCAGGAAGCGGTCGCCCTGCGTTTCGGCGAGCAGGATGCCGTCTGTCATCAACTTGACGTAGCTGGATTCCGACAGCTTGTCATTGAAACGCACCTTGTAGCCCACCGCTTCACCCAATGGCGAACGCAGCTCCTGCGCGATACGCGCAGCAACGGAACGTGCGGCGATACGCCGTGGCTGGGTATGGCCGATCAGGCCGCTGACGCCGCGCCCCAGCGCCAGGCAGATCTTGGGCAGCTGCGTGGTCTTGCCCGACCCGGTCTCGCCACACACGATGACCACCTGGTGTTTCTGGATGGCGGCGGCGATGTCGTCTTTTTTAGCACTGACCGGCAGTTCGGGCGGGTAGTCGGGTACCGGCAGCTGTTGCAGGCGCGTGGCAAGGCGGGTGCTGGAAGCGCGCACCTTGCTGGCGATGTCAGCCAGCACTTTATCGAGCGGTTTGCCCTGCTCCAGCTGGGCACGCGCCTGCTGCAAACGGCGGCGCAAAGGAAAGCGGTCTGCCAGCATGCAGTGCGGCAATTGGGCTTCAAGCTGGGAGAGCAGCTGACGTGGCGTGGTGGTGGTGGTCATAAGCAGGCGCTGATTTTAACACGGCATTTCCAGCGCCCTACAGACGCTGCATGGCCTTGAGCAAGGGTCACAAGCACATGGCGGGACAGGTCTTTTTTGCCCGGCACAGGGGCTTTATGCCAGTTTAGCTTTTATAATGTTGGTTTTATGCAAAGTTTCGGTGCGCCACGCGCGCCGGACATGAAGCGCAAGCACATGAACGCCATACACAAAACCGCCACCGATGATGTCCGCATTAAGCAGATCAAGGAACTACGCTCGCCTTGCGAACTGCTGGAGTTGTTGCCGGTGGACAGCGCCACCACGGACAACATCGTGGCCACACGCCATGCCATCCATCGCATCCTGCACAGCATGGACGACCGCCTGCTGGTCATCATCGGCCCCTGCTCCATCCATGACTATGCCGCCGGCATCGAGTATGCACATCGCCTGCTGGCGCAGCGTGAAAAATACAGCCAGGAGCTGCTGATCGTGATGCGCGTCTACTTCGAGAAGCCGCGCACCACAGTGGGCTGGAAAGGCCTGATCAATGACCCGTATCTGGATGGCAGCTTCCGCATCAACGAAGGCCTGGAACTGGCGCGCCGCTTCCTGCGCGAGGTGAACCAGCTCGGCATGCCGGCGGCAGGCGAGTTCCTGGACACCATCACGCCGCAATACACGGCGGACCTGGTGAGCTGGGGTGCCATAGGCGCACGCACCACAGAATCGCAAGTGCATCGTGAGCTGGCGTCCGGCTTGTCCTGCCCGGTCGGCTTCAAGAACGGCACGGACGGTAATGTGAAGATCGCCGTGGATGCGATAAAGGCCGCGGCCAGCCCGCATCATTTCCTGTCGGTGACCAAGGAAGGCCATTCGGCGATCGTCTCCACCACCGGCAATGAAGACTGCCATGTGATCCTGCGTGGCGGCAAAAAGCCCAACTACGATGCGGCCAGCGTGCAGCAGGCCTGCGATGTGCTGGCGCAATCCGGCGTGGCCCCCAAGGTGATGATCGATTGTTCACACTCCAACAGCTCGCGTCAGCATGAGATGCAGCTGGAAGTCGCCAAAAGCATCGCAGCTCAACTGGTGGCGGGTGATGACCGCATCATCGGTGTGATGGTGGAATCGCACCTCAATGCCGGGCGTCAGGATCAGGTGGCCGGTCAGGCCCTGGCATACGGCTTGTCCATCACCGATGCCTGCCTGGGATGGGAGCATAGCCTGGTGTTGCTGGAAACGCTGGCACAAGCAGTGCGCGTGCGTCGTGGCCAGCACGAACTGGAAGCAGAAGAATAGCCACTTTTGCATGTAACCAATGGAACACAGAAAATGCACCCATAAAAAACGCCGGCAATGCCGGCGTTTTTTATGGGGAGGATAGGCTGGCCCAAGTCAGCACCAGCAAATCACACAGTACTCAAGTCACTATATTCAGCGATCAGTTATTGTTGAAGAACCCGATGTTCATGCAGCGGTCGTTCACAAAAGTCAGCTCTGCAAATTTATAGGTACGCTTGGCATCATAGCGAACCACATTGTTGTAGTACCACATCTCGATGTTGACACGCTTGGTTTTGTCATCGGTCTTGCCCATGCCCATCACCATGCGGTCGGCATTAGCTGGCTTCACGGCCAGGTCTTTCTTGGCAGGTGCCCCCAACTTGTCGGTGATGAACTTGCGGGACTTGCCGCTGAAGGCATTGAGGAACTCATCTTCCGTATAGGTCTTGGCCTTGGCGGCTGCGCTGGTTTTGCTGCTGGTAGCCGCTTTGACGTCTGCCTTGACCGCTGTTTCTGCCATTGCGACTGGTGCGCTCAATACAAAAGCCATCAACAAAGCGAGGCTGAAATGGATACGATGATTCATTTGCATGACAACATTCCTGATAAAGATTGCGTGATCAATTGGGGATTATCGCACTAATCCGGTGATTGCATAAACCCGTGCATCACCCGCGCTCATTCAAACTGCAGCTGTAAACCGTCATACGCCACATGCACTCCCGGCGGTAACATAGCGCTCAAGGCTTCGAACTCCAGCTCATGCGTCATGTGAAACAAATAGGTTACACGAGCGTTGATGAGACTGGCATAGGCCAGGCTTTGTTCCACGTTGATGTGGGTGGGATGCGGTTTGTGGCGCAAACAATCCAGCAGCAACACGTCCACACCTTCCAGCAAGGCCATGGACTCGTCCGGGATCTCCGACACATCGGTGAGATAAGCCAGATTACCGATGCGGTAGCCATGGATGTCGATATAGCCATGCTTGACCGGGATAGGCGTCACCTCACAACCGAACAGGCTGAATGGCGCGCTGACCGGGTTAATGCTCAGAATGGGCAGATCCCAGAAATCACGCGGCTCGCGTAGCGTATAACCAAAGCGGCTGGCGATATGCTCCATGGCGTCATAACGGCCGTACAGCGGGATCTGTTGACGTTGCAGCTGACAAAAAGCGCGCAGGTCGTCGATGCCATGCAGATGATCAGCATGCGTGTGCGTGTACAGCACGGCATCCACGCGGCGCAACTGCTCGCGCAGGGCCTGCTGGCGCATGTCCGGGCCGGTGTCGATGAGCAGCACATGGCCACTGTCCAGCGTGATGCAGGCCGAGCTGCGCGTGCGCTTATTACGCGGGTCGGTGGAACAGCAGGTCGCACAGTCGCAGCCTACCACCGGCGTTCCGGCACTGGAACCTACCCCCAGCATGGTCAGTTGCATCGTACCGCCTGCTTGAATAGACGGAAGAAATTATCCGTGCTGGCGGCCGCCAGCGTCTCGAACGGGATTCCGCGCAAACGCGCCACTTCTTCGGCCACGTGCCGCACATAGGCAGGCTGGTTGGTCTTGCCACGGAACGGGATGGGCGCGAGGTAAGGCGAATCGGTCTCCACCAGAATACGTTCCAGCGGCACGGCCGCGGCCACTTCTTTCAGCGATTGCGCATTCTTGAAGGTGACGATGCCGGAGAAGGAGATATAAAAACCCAGTGCGATGGCCTGTTCGGCCACCTCCAGGCTTTCAGTGAAGCAGTGCATCACACCGCCCACGCGTTCAGCGCCCTCCTCGCGCATGATGCGCAGGGTGTCCTCAGCCGCGTTACGGGTATGGATGATGAGCGGCTTGCCACAGGCCACCGCAGCACGGATATGGGTGCGGAAGCGCTCGCGTTGCCATTCCAGATCGCCGGTCAGCCGGAAATAATCCAGGCCGGTCTCGCCTATGCCCACCACTTTGGGATGGTCGCCAAGGCGCAACAGGTCGTCCACACCGAACGCAGGCTCGTCCTCGTAATCCGGGTGCACACCCACGGTGGCAAAGAAATTGTCATGCGCAGCAGCCACTGCCAGCACATTGGGGAATTTCTCCAGCGTGACCGAGATGCACAAGGCATGCCCGACCTGATTGTCGCGCATGGCTTGCCGCAGCTCCGGCAATTTGGCAGCGAGCTCGGGAAAATCAAGGTGGCAATGTGAATCAACCAGCATAGCGCATTCCTAGTATCGGCCGTCTGGGTATCAGGCCGTCTTGAGTGTGAACAACTGCATGTAGTGCAACAACAAGGCCTCGAACTGCAGCGTGGCGTTCAAGGGATGGCTGGCCAGACGGCGTGCCTGACGCAGGCGCTGTTCCAGGCCCAGCAAGGCGGCCAGATCGGCACGCGCCGCCAATGCGGCCAGCTGTTCATGGCGGTAGTAGCGCACTTCTCCGGCCAGCCGGACGCTAAGCAGGTCATGCACCCACTTCTGCAGCATGTCGATGGCGGTTTCCATACCCAGCGCCACGCAGCTGGTGGCCAGTGTGTACGGGTTCAAGCGCTCGCCCTGCGCCAGCATCTGCGTGATCTGCGCCGTCTGCTTGGCTTCCGGCATCTGCCCTGCAGTCAGTTGCAGAGGTGCGCCACCAGCCAGGTCCAGCAGCTGTTCTGCATCCTGCATACCGCGCGACTGCAGCCAGTGTGTGGCTTGCTCGCGCGTGGGCATGGGCATGTCCACGATACGGCAGCGGCTGATCACGGTGGGTAGCAACAGATGCGACTGGTGGCTGACCAGAATGAAGCGCATGTCGGCTGGCGGCTCTTCCAGCATCTTGAGCAAGGCATTGGCCGCACTGTTGTTGAGCGCTTCGGCCGGATGGATCACGACCAGACGGTTACGCTGGGCACGGTGGCTGGAAAGCTCGAAAAAACTGCCCAGTGCACGCACCTGCGCGATGCTGATCTGCGTGGCTTTTTTACGGGTAGTGCTGCCTTCAGCCTCGTCTTCCTGAGTGAGCGTGAGTAGTCGAAAATCCGGATGATTGCCTTGTTCGAACCAGTTGCAGCTGCTGCATCGGCCACATGCCATGCTATCCGTTGTGGGCGTTTCGCATAGCCAGGCGCGGCTCCAGTGCAGCGCAAAATCCACCTTGCCTATGCCACTGCGGCCACGCAACAGCCAGGCATGCGCCTGGCGTGCCTGACCGGATTGCAGGCGTTGCCATAGTGCGTGATGCCAGGGCAACAGGCTGGCTACACTCATGCGGCATCTTCCAGCGTCAACAGGGCCTGCTCGACTGAATTCCAGACTTCGGGCAAGGGTCGATTGGCATCGATGACACTAAAACGCTGCGGGAAAGCGGCAGCGCGCAGCAGGTAAGCGTTACGGATGCGGCTGAAGAACGCCGCACTTTCACGCTCGAACTTGTCCGGGCTGCGCGCACTGGCCAGGCGCTGCACACTGACCTCGACCGGCACATCGAACAGCAAGGTCAGATCAGGTTGCAGATCGCCCTGCACCCACCGCTCCAGCTGCCGCAGCCTGTCGCTGGCCAGACCGCGCCCGCCACTCTGATAGGCAAAACTGGCATCGGTGAAGCGGTCTGACACCACATAGTCACCGGCTTGCAGGGCCGGCAGGATGCGTTGCGCCAGATGTTCGCTGCGCGCAGCGAACATCAGCAAGGCCTCGGTCTCGGCGGTCATGCTGTCGTGTAACAGCAGTTCGCGCAGACGTTCACCCAACGCTGTACCACCGGGCTCACGCGTCAGCAGCACGCGGTGTCCTTGTGTTTTCAACCAGGCTTCGATAGCGGGAATGTGGGTGCTCTTGCCTGCCCCGTCCATGCCTTCCAGCGTGATGAATCTGCCGCGCATCAGGGACGCTTCCGCAACTGATAGCGTGCCACGGCACGGTTATGCTCGGCCAGGCTGGACGAGAAGGCATGGCTGCCATCCCCCTTGCCGACGAAATAGAGGGCTTTGGTCTGTGCCGGATGCAAGGCAGCTTCAATCGATGCCAGGCCTGGCATGGCGATGGGCGTGGGCGGCAGATTGGCACGCGTATAGGTGTTGTATGGCGTATCGGTGAGCAGGTCCTGACGGCGCAGATTGCCGTCAAAGCGCTCGCCCATGCCATAGATCACCGTCGGGTCGGTCTGCAAGCGCATGCCGATGCGCAGGCGGTTCACGAATACACCGGCGATCATGGGGCGTTCGTCACCGCGTCCGGTCTCTTTTTCGACGATGGACGCCATGATCAGCGCTTCGTAAGGTGTAGCGTAAGGAAGACCGGGTGCGCGCTTTTCCCAGGCCTGGGCCAGTCGGGTCTGCATGGCATGGTAAGCACGCTTGAGGATATCGATATCGGTCATGCCCCGGCTGAAATAATAGGTATCGGGAAAGAACAAGCCTTCTGCCTCCTGCCCTGTTCCGCCGATCTCGGTGAGGATCTGCGCTTCGGTATAGCCCATGCTGACATGTTTGATGGCCTCGTTGCGTGTCATCGCGGTGCGCATCTGATCGAACGTCCAGCCTTCGATGAAGGTGACGCTGGCCATGGTGGTATCGCCATTGGTGAGCATCTCGAACAAGGCATAAGGCGTGGTGCCATCCGCGATCACATAATTGCCAGCCTTGATGTCACCGGCCTTGCCGCTGAGACGCACCAGCGCGATGAAACTCCAGGGTTCGGACAACACACCTTGTTGCACCAGTTGCCGGGAAACAGCGCGCAGACTGCTGCCTGCCTTGAGATCGACCTCGGTCTGCGCAGCAGGCAGTTGCAGAGGGGTCATGGTGAAGTACAGCATCCAGCCTGCCAGCAGCAGTGGCATCAACAGGCAGATACTGATCAGATATCGAATGAAACGCATGCTACTCCTGCAGTGATAGGCGCAATTGTGCGGCCAGTGGCTGTGCTTGCCAGTGTGTTCCAGCAACCTCGACCACCTGCCAGGCTAGGTACAGGCTGTTGCAGATGATGACCTCGTCGGCTTGCAGCAAGCGTTGCAGCGGCAAGGGTGCGACTTCCGCCTGATAGCCAAGTTCAGGCAAGCGCGACAGGATACGCGACCGGGTCACGCCCGCTACGCCACAGCGGCTCAGGTCCGGGGTGCACACCACATCACCAAAACGGGCGAACAGATTGCTGGAGGTACATTCTATCGCAGTGTCATGCGCATCCAGCAGCAAGCCTTCGGCCAGCGCCGCATCCTGCCATTCCATACGCGCCAGCACGTTCTCCAGGCGGTTCAGATGCTTGATCCCGGCCAGTGCAGGCTGCTCGGACAAGCGCAGCTGACACAGATGCAAACGTACCCCGTGCTGCACGTTCTCAGGAGGATAGTCGGGCATGACAGAACGGATGACGATACGTGTCACCAGCACATCGTCCGGTGGACGGTAACCACGCAGGCCTACACCTCGCGTGAGAATGATCTTGCACACAGCGGAAGCCGCGTTATCGAATAGCTGCTGAATATCGTTGAGTAATTGTGCCGCAGGCGGACAGGCGATGCCCAGCACGGCGCTGTCGGCGGCCAGCCTGGCATAGTGCAGGTCCCAGTTGACTGGCTGCGAATGGCGCACCGGAAAGGTACGGAACACGCCATCGCCATAGGCCAGGCCACGGTCAAGCGCGGAGATGCCCAGCGCCTCGGCGTTACCGTTGACGAGAAATGACGGAATCTGGATGGTAGGCATATCTAGCTGATTCATGAGCTGAAATGCTAAAGCAAGTCCTACGTTAAGTCATGCAGGAAGATTCCACAAAAGCTGTGGATAATTTTGTGGATGAACGGCGGGAATCGCCAGCAAACACCCGCCAATACGGGCTATCTAATCAGCTGATTAAATTTTAACCAATGATTAACAGCAGCGATATCAATCACTTACAAATAAGCATGCAGATTCAAGCACTAATCCGTACGTATTACTGTCATGTAACGGCGAGCTGTGCAAAACAAGCCCGCCGCTAGCGCATAAGTGACTGATATCGTTTACTAAATTTTCTGGAAAACCAGACTGCCGTTGGTGCCGCCAAAGCCGAAGTTGTTCTTCAGCGCCACATCGATCTTCATATCCCGTGCGGTATTGGCACAGAAATCCAGATCACATTCCGGATCCTGATTGAAGAGGTTGATGGTCGGTGGTGAAAGCTGATGATGGATGGACAGCACGGTGAACACCGATTCCAGGCCGCCTGCACCGCCGAGTAAATGGCCGGTCATGGACTTGGTCGAATTGATCACCAGCTTGTAGGCATGCTCACCGAAGGCCGCCTTGATGGCATTGGTTTCATTGGCATCACCCAATGGCGTGGACGTACCGTGGGCATTGATGAACTGCACCTGATCCGCATTCACGCCTGCGTTCTGCAAGGCATTGCGCATGGAGCGGCGCGGACCATCCATATTGGGCGCGGTCATGTGGTAGGCATCCGCACTCATGCCGTAACCGGTCAGCTCGGCATAGATCTTGGCGCCGCGCTTTTTGGCTGATTCGTATTCTTCCAGCACCATGACACCAGCACCTTCACCGATGACAAAGCCGTCTCTGTCCTTGTCCCATGGACGACTGGCGGTGGCCGGATCATCATTGCGACCAGACAGTGCGCGTGCGGAGGCAAAGCCGCCCACACTGAGCTGGGTGATCGCCGCTTCGGCACCACCCGCCACCATGACGTCGGCATCGCCGTATTCGATCATGCGTGCGGCGTCACCGATGCAATGCGTACCGGTGGTACACGCGGTGACAATGGCCACATTCGGGCCCTTGAAACCGAACATGATGGACAGATTGCCGGAGATCATGTTGATGATGGTGCCTGGAATAAAGAACGGCGAGATCTTGCGCGGGCCGCCTTCATCATAGGTCTTTTGGGTGTCTTCGATCATGCCCAGACCACCGATGCCGGAACCGATGGCAACACCGATACGTTCGGCATTCTCTTCGGTGGCCACGATGCCGGAATCCTTGACAGCTTCGATCGCCGCCACCATACCGTACTGGATGAAGGTATCCATACGGCGTGCATCCTTGGCAGGCAGGAATTGGGTGACATCAAACCCTTTAACTTCACCTGCGATCTGCGAAGCGAAGTGACTGGGATCGAACTTGGTAATGCGACTGATACCGGAATTGCCGGCGATCAGATTAGCCCAAGCGCTGTCCACACCGATACCGACCGGTGAGACAACGCCCAGACCTGTGACGACGACCCGGCGACGGGCCGAGTGTGGCCTGGCCTGATTAGACATGACAGGGCAGCTCCAAACTAAACGCTGGCTAGCGCCAGCGTTGGACTGATAACGGGAGGAAGGAAATTACTTCAGGTGGCCACTGACGTAGTCGATAGCCTGTTGTACGTTGGTGATCTTCTCTGCTTCTTCATCAGGAATCTCGCAATCGAATTCTTCTTCGAGTGCCATGACCAGCTCAACGGTGTCCAGCGAATCGGCACCCAGGTCATCAACGAAAGAAGATGAATTCTTTACGTCTGCTTCGTTCGCGCCCAGTTGTTCAGCGACGATTTTCTTAACACGTTGTTCGATGTCGGACATCTCTACCCCTTTCAATGGTTGTTACTACTAAACTCAGGCATTCTAGCAAAAGTCCTGAGGAATTCAAAAAACCAGCGCACGATAGTTTGTGCGCCCAGCTTGGCGTAACGGTTGAGCCTGAGCGGCTGGCCTTATGCCATGTACATGCCGCCGTTGACATGCAAGGTTTCGCCGCTGATGTATCCAGCCTGTGGCGAAGCCAGGAAAGTCACGGCCGCTGCAATATCGTCAACCTGACCCAGTTTGCCCAGCGGGATACGCTGCAGCAAAGCGGCGCGGTGTTCTTCTGGCAGATCACGCGTCATGTCGGTGTCGATGAAACCGGGCGCGACGCAATTCACGGTGATGCCACGGCTACCGACTTCGGCCGCCAGCGACTTGGTGAACCCGGCCATGCCTGCCTTGGCGGCAGCATAATTGGTTTGCCCGGCGTTGCCCATATGGCCAACCACGGAAGAGATATTGATGATGCGGCCAGTGCGCGCCTTCATCATCGGCCGCAGCACGGCTTGCGACATACGGAACACTGACTTCAGGTTGGTGGACAGCACCGCATCCCAGTCATCGTCCTTCATGCGCATCAGCAAGGTGTCACGCGTGATACCGGCGTTGTTGACCAGAATGCTGACATCACCATATTGCGTGGCGATGCTCTTCAGCAAGGCTTCAACCTGGGCAGCGTCGTTCACGTCCAGCGCCATGCCAGCGCCCTGTATCCCCGCCTGCTGCAGTGCAGCGGTGATGTGTTCGGCACCCGTTGTGGTTGTAGCGGTACCGATCACGATCGCCCCCTGCTTGCCCAGCGCCTGAGCAATCGCGGCACCTATGCCACGACTCGCACCAGTAATCAGCGCAACTTGATTTTGCAACATGCTCACTCCCTCGATTTTTATTCCAGACTACGCTATTTGAGTTGGCTGATTGCTTCGGCCAGCGCTTGCTGGCTGATCAGCGCATGGCAGGGCAAGTCAGCGACGATACGCTTGGTGAGCCCCGCCAGCACTTTGCCAGGACCGCATTCCGCACTCAAAGGGATGCCAGCGGCATGCACCGCTTGCACCGTCTCCACCCAGCGCACCGGGCTGTGCAACTGGCGCACCAGGGCATCCTTGATCGCGTCTGCGTCACTGTAAGCCTGCACATCCGCGTTATGCAGCACAGGCACCGCGCCGGCTTGCAACGGCACATCCTTGAGGTAAGCACGCAGCTCATCGGCCGCTGGCTGCATCAGCGCACAATGCGATGGCACGCTGACCGGCAGCGGCAAGGCACGTTTGGCACCCTTGGCCTTGGCCAGCTCCATGCCACGTTCAACGGCTGCTTTGTGGCCGGCAATGACCACCTGCCCGGGAGAATTGAGGTTGACAGCTTCCAGCACCTGCCCTTGCGCCGCTTCGGCACAGACGGCGCGCACCACCTCGTCCTCCAACCCCAGGATGGCCGCCATGGCGCCCACGCCTTCTGCCACAGCACCTTGCATCACGTCGGCGCGGAAACGCACCAGCGGCAAGGCCGCCGCGAAGCTGAGCGCACCCGAGGCCACCAGTGCACTGTACTCGCCCAGGCTATGGCCTGCCATCAAAGCGGGCAAAGCACCGCCCTCGGCTTGCCAGACGCGCCAGATAGCGACAGCAGCTGTCAGCATCAGCGGTTGCGTATTGGTCGTTTGATTCAGCGCCTCGTTGGGGGCGGTGACCATGTGCCAGAAATCCTGGCCCAGCAGGTCGGACGCCTCGGTGAAGGTATCACGCACCAGCGACTGTCCATCGAACCCTTGCATCATGCCGACTGACTGGGAACCCTGACCGGGGAAAAAGAAAGCAAAACTCATCACGTATTCCTTACTCGCTATGCTGAGCAGACTAGCCACTCATCGAACAACGACCACCCCAGAACACTAGCTGGAGCCTCAACCTTGCTTGCAAATCAATGCCTTGCGGGCTCTTGCGGATCAATATTTAGCTAGCACCGAACCCCAGGTGAAGCCGCCGCCGAAGGCTTCCATCAGCAGCATCTCGCCACGCTGGATGCGACCATCACGCACGCCGGCATCCAGCGCCAGCGGGATGGAAGCTGCCGAGGTATTGCCATGGCGATCCACGGTGACGATCACCCGGTCCATGCTCATACCCAGCTTTTTGGCTGTGGATTGCAGGATGCGGATATTGGCCTGATGTGGCACCAGCCAGTCGATATCGGATTTCTCCAGGCCATTGGCGGCCAGCGTCTCATCCACAATGGCATCCAGCGTGTTCACCGCGATCTTGAACACCGAATTGCCTTGCATCTCGATGGTGGAGATGGCGTCTGGTTGTGCGAGACCTGCTGGCACATGCAGCAGGTTGGCATAGCTGCCGTCCGCATGCAGATGGGTGGAAAGGATGCCCGGCTCTTCACTGGGGGTCAGGATCACAGCCCCGGCACCATCCCCCCACAAGATGCAGTTACTGCGGTCGGTCCAGTCGGTCAGGCGCGACATGCAGTCAGCACCAATCACCAGCGCGCATTTGGCCGCACCGGTCTTGATGAATTTGTCTGCAGTGGCAACCGCATAAACAAAGCCGCTGCACACCGCCTGGATGTCAAAGGCGGGGCAACTGGAGATACCCAATTTGTCTTGCACACTGCAGGCGGTGCTTGGGAAGATGCGGTCCGGGGTGGTGGTCGCGACGATGATCAGGTCGATCTGCTGCGCCTCCATGCCCGCAGCCTGCAAAGCACGGCGAGCAGCCTGCAAGGCCATGTCACTGGTCAATTCGCCTTCGGCGATGATATGACGCTGGCGGATGCCGGTGCGCGCTACGATCCACTCGTCGGTGGTATCGACCATGCGCTCCAGATCGGCATTGGTCAGGATCTTCTCTGGCAGATAACTGCCAGTGCCAGCGATACGGGAATAGGTCATGCAGGGGCTTCCTGAGTCACCGTCGTGCCATCCAGATCGAAGCTGGCGGACGGTGGCTTGATATGTTCGATTTCGAGTTGCTCGGTGATACGACGCAATACGCCGCTGCGTGATTCGGCCACGGCGGACTGAATGGCATTGTCAAAAGCGATACGGTCGGCGCCGCCATGGCTCTTGACCACGATACCACGCAAGCCCAGGAAGCTGGCGCCATTGTAACGGCGCGGGTCTACACGGCGCTTGAACGCCTTGAGTACCGGCATCGCGCACAGCGCCATCAGCTTGGTGAACCAGTTACGTTTGAATTCCTGGGTCAGGAAGCGGCTCATCATCTGGGCCAGGCCTTCCGAGGTTTTGAGCGCCACGTTGCCGACAAAGCCATCACAAACGATGAGGTCGGTGGTGCCTTTGTAGATGTCGTTACCCTCGACATTGCCGTAGAAATTGAGATGACTGGCGCGCAGCAACTCGCCAGCCTGCTTCACCACTTCATTGCCTTTGATGTCTTCGGAGCCGATATTGAGCAGGCCGACGCTAGGACGCTCCTTGTGTTCGACACAGGACACCAGCATGGCGCCCATGATGGCGAACTGCAGCAAGTGTTCGGGAGTACAGTCTGCGTTAGCACCGAGATCCAGCATGTAAACCACGCCATGCTGGGTAGGCAAGGTAGCCGCGATGGCAGGCCTGTCAATGCCAGGCAAGGTCTTGAGCACAAAACGCGCCGTGGCCATCAGCGCACCGGTATTACCGGCACTGACACAGGCATTGGCTTCGCCGCTCTTGACCAGGTTGATCGCCACGCGCATGGAAGAATCTTTTTTGTTCTTCATGGCGCTCTGCGGCGACTCATCCATGGTCACCACTTCGCTGGCATGATGGATGCGCAGACGCGGGCCGACCTTGGCCTTGTGAGCCTTCAACTCGGCTTCGATCGCCTCCGTGAGACCAACCAGTACGATGTTGATATTGTCATCGCGCTTGAGCGCATCCAGCGCAGCGGGCACGGTAACGTGGGGACCGTGGTCGCCGCCCATGGCATCGATGGCGACGGTGATATCCATGCTCATAGCTGGAACAGCCTCACAGTTGACTGGATAAACGACAGAATAAACGAAAGCGCCGACCCGAGACGGACCGGCGCTTTGCTAATACGAAAAACTTATTCGCCCTTGGCTGGCATCACTTTGCGGCCACGGTAGTAGCCGCTTGGGCTGACGTGGTGACGCAAGTGGGTCTCGCCCGTGGTTGGCTCGACAGCCAGCGGCGGGTTGGTCAGAAAATCGTGCGAACGGTGCATGCCACGCTTGGAAGGTGACTTCTTGTTTTGTTGAACGGCCATCATTAACTCCTTAAAAATACGCTAATACAGCTTGCTGCATTAGCCCCTACGCTTTAATTGTTCCAGTAGCGCAAAAGGACTGGGGGAATTCGACTCCCTGAGAATCTTCTCGATAGCGCTGCCATCTTCGCCACATTGCCCGTCGTCGTGCCTGGGGGCCAGTGGCAGAGCCAGCAACAGCTCATCTTCTATCAAATCTTGCACGCTCATATTGGCAGAAGCCACCATGAAATCGCGCTCATCGTCCTCGTCTTCCGGCAGAGGGATATCTTCTTCCCTTGCCACAAGCTCGAACTGTGAAACAGCATCCACCGCGCAAGCATACGGACCCAGGCAACGCTGGCAACTCAGCACAAGCTCGCCAGAGACTGCCAGGCGCAGACCGGGCTTGCTTTGCTCATCAAGGAAACCGCTCAGCGTATAGCTCAGCTCGCCTTCTTGAGAGGCCAGCAGATCGCCCAACCGCGTCAAACGAAAGACCGCGATTGTATCATGAATTTCCAGCCTTTTTCGTGCAAATTCAAGGCTGTTAATTGTGGCAGTTATATTGGCTGATGCAGTCATAAGGCGCGCATGATATTATCTGGGGGTACTGGTGTCAAAATTTCAGGTAAGTTTGTGATCAAAAAAATCCTTATTGCCAATCGCGGCGAAATCGCCGTTCGTATTGTTCGCGCCTGCTCAGAGATGGGCATCAAGTCAGTTGCTATCTATTCCGATGCTGATCGGCATGCCTTGCATGTCAAGAAAGCTGACGAGGCTTACAACGTAGGCTCTGATCCCGTTATTGGCTATCTTAATGCGCATAACATCGTCAACCTCGCCGTTGCGTCGGGCTGCGACGCCCTGCATCCAGGCTATGGCTTTCTTTCGGAGAATCCGGAGCTGGCCGAGATCTGCGCACGCCGCGGCATCAAGTTCATCGGCCCCAAAGCCAGTGTGATCCGCCAGATGGGCGACAAGATCCAGGCACGTAACGCCATGATCAAGGCTGGCATCCCCTGCGTACCCGGCAGTGATGGCAACCTCGCCAATCTGGAGGAAGCACGCGCGCTAGCCAAGAAGATCGGCTACCCCGTCATGCTGAAAGCCACCAATGGTGGTGGTGGTCGCGGCATACGGCGTTGCAATGACGAGAAAGAACTGCTCAGCAACTATGACCGTGTGATCTCCGAAGCCAGCAAGGCATTCGGCAAGCCGGAAGTGTTCCTGGAAAAATGCGTGGTCAACCCGCGCCATATCGAAGTCCAGGTCATGGCAGACAGCCACGGCAACGTGATCCATCTGTTCGAGCGCGACTGTTCCATCCAGCGCCGTAATCAGAAGCTGATCGAGATCGCGCCCTCGCCGCAACTCAGTCAGGCGCAGCGCGAATACATAGGCAAGCTCGCCGTGAAAGCCGGCAAGGCCGTCAACTACGAGAATGCCGGCACGGTCGAGTTCCTGCTCGACAAGGACAACAATTTCTACTTCATGGAAATGAACACTCGCCTGCAGGTGGAACATACCGTGACAGAAACCATCACCGGTATCGACATCGTGCAGGAGCAGATCCGCATCGCCAACGGTGAAAAGTTGCAATACAAGCAAGCGGACGTGCATTTCCGCGGCTTCGCCATGGAGTTCCGCATCAACGCGGAAGACCCCAAGAACGACTTCCTGCCCAGCTTCGGCAAGATCACCCGCTACTACGCGCCCGGTGGTCCGGGTGTGCGCATGGATGCCGCCATGTACAGCGGCTATGTGATTCCGCCCTACTACGACTCCATGTGCGCCAAGCTCACGGTCTGGGCGCTTAACTGGGAAGGTGTGATCGAACGTGGCCGCCGCTCCCTGAGCGACATGGTGGTCTACGGTGTGAAGACCACGATCCCCTATTATCAGGAGATCCTCAAGCATCCGGACTTCCGGGCTGCCAACTTCAACACCAGCTTCGTTGAGGCCCATCCGGAATTGGTCAATTACGCTGTGGAGACCCCCCCGGAGATCTTTGCAGCTGCCATCTCGGCCGCCATCGCGGCACACGAAGGCATCTAAGCTTAACTATAATCAACGCGGTAAGTTAAAAATATGGCTAAAGTACATGTAACTGAATTGGTTCTAAGAGACGGACATCAGTCCCTGATTGCTACGCGCCTGCGTACCGAGGACATGCTGCCTATCTGTGCACAACTCGATGCGATCGGTTTCTGGTCGCTGGAAGCCTGGGGCGGTGCCACCTTTGACGCCTGCGTGCGCTATCTCAAGGAAGATCCGTGGGAGCGCCTGAAGAAACTGCGCAAGGCCTTGCCCAACACCCGCATCCAGATGCTGCTGCGCGGCCAGAACCTGCTGGGCTACCGCCATTATGCAGATGACGTGGTAAGCGCTTTTGTACAAAAATCCGCCGACAACGGCGTCGATGTGTTTCGCATCTTTGATGCCATGAACGATCTGCGCAATCTGCGTGTATCCATCGAAGCCGTCAAAAAATCTGGCAAGCATGCCGAAGGCACCATCAGCTACACCACTAGTCCGGTACATGACATCCCGCATTTCGTCAGCCTGGCCAAAGAACTGGAAGCGATGGGCTGCGACACCCTGGCCATCAAGGACATGGCTGGCCTGCTGACCCCTTACACCACTGGTGAACTGGTGAGTGCCTTGAGCGCTGCCATCAAACTGCCTATCCATCTGCACAGTCATGCCACTTCCGGTCTGGCCGCCATGTGTCTGCTCAAGGGCGTGGAAGCTGGTGCATCCATCATCGACACCAGTAACTCCTCGTTCGGTGAAGGCGCCAGCCATGCCTCGACCGAGAGTATCGTGGCTGCGCTGGCTGGCACCGAATACGATACCGGTCTGAGCTTGTCGGCGCTGCAGGAGATCACCGCCTACTTCCGCGAAGTGCGCAAGAAATACTGGCAGTTCGAGAGTGATTTCACTGGCGTGGACACCCGCGTGCTGGTCAACCAGGTACCGGGCGGCATGATCTCCAACCTGTCCAACCAGCTCAAGGAGCAAGGCGCGCTGGACCGCATGGACGAAGTGCTGGCGGAGATTCCGCGTGTGCGCGAAGACCTCGGCTTCCCTCCGCTGGTCACCCCGACTTCACAGATCGTGGGCACCCAGGCCGTACTCAACGTGATGACGGGCGCACGCTACAAGTCGGTCACCAATGAAGTCAAGAACTATCTGCTGGGCCAATATGGCAAGGCACCTGGCACCATCAACACGGACGTGAAGAGCCTGGCTGTCGGCAACGCTGAAACCATCAACTGCCGTCCGGCTGACCTCATCGATCATGAGATGGATAAGTTGCGCGCCGAGTCTGAAAAGCTCGCAAAAACGGAAGAAGATGTGCTGACTTATGCCATGTTCCCGGACCTGGCCAAGACCTTCCTGCTGGAACGCAATGCAGGCAGCTTGAAGCCAGAAGCGCTGCTACCCAAGGAAAAGACTACCGCCAGCAGCGCACCTCGCTATGCTCCAAACGAATTCAAGGTCACATTGCATGGTGAGACTTTCCACATCAAGCTGACCGGCAGCGGTCATCGTGGCGAAGAACAGCGTCCATTTTATGTCTCTGTCGATGGTGTAGCCGAAGAAGTCATCGTCGAGACCTTGAGTGAGATCGAAGTGTCTGGTGGTGGCAAAGGTGGCGACAAGAAGAAGTCGTCCAGTGCCAACACCAGCAGCGGCCGCCCCCGTCCCAGCCATGAAGGCTGCGTGACCACCGCCATGCCTGGCACCATCGTCGAAGTCAAAGTCAAAGCAGGTGACAAGGTCACCGCAGGCGATGCAGTGCTGGTGATCGAGGCCATGAAGATGGAAAACGAGATCCAGGCGCCAAAATCCGGCATCGTGGTCGCAGTCCATGTGAAAAAAGGCGACACCGTCACACCAGACGAATCGTTGCTGGAAATCCAGCCTGGCTGATCCAGGCCTGGCACACAATAGCCGACAGCATACGCTGTCGGCTTTTTAATGGCGGTTATACTCCCATCATGCGTTTGATCCTTGCTTCCTCCTCCATCTATAGACGCGAACTGCTGGAACGTCTGCAGCTTCCGTTCGAGGCCATCGCGCCAGAGATCGACGAAACCCCGCTCCCCCACGAGCGCCCGGAACATACCGCATTGCGCCTGGCGCAAGCCAAGGCACGCAAGATCGCTGAAATCCATCACGACGCCCTGGTCATAGGCTGCGATCAGGTGGCGATGCTGGACCATCAGCAGCTAGGCAAGCCCTACACGCACGACAATGCGGTCAAGCAGTTGCGCTGCATGCGCGGGCGCGAGGTCGTGTTCCATAGCGCCATGTGCTTGTACAATGCGGCAACCGGTCAGATGCAGACTGCGGTGGTCCCTTACTATGTACACTTCCGTATGCTTAGCGACGCGCAGATCGAACAGTATCTGCTCAAGGAGCAACCCTACCAGTGTGCAGGCAGTGCCAAATCGGAAGGCCTGGGCATCGCGCTGATCGCGTCCATGCAGGGCGAAGACCCCAATGCCCTGATCGGTCTGCCGCTGATACGGCTGATCGACATGCTGCAACATGAAGGCGTCAACGTAATCTAGAAGCAGCCGTTGTCTGACTTTAGCGATCCACAGGCTCAGGAGCTTACATGCAAAAAACCCTTTTCCACGTCTCTGTTCCCACCCTGCTGTCAGCGCTGGTGATTTCCAGCCTGACACTCTCCACGCGGCCTGCACAGGCAGAGCCACAAGCCATACGCAGCACACTGCAAGACCAGCAGGATATCGCCGTCACCATCTACAACGGCAACCTGGCCCTGATCAAGGATCAGCGCCGCATCACCCTGGCCAATGGCCGCAACCAGCTGGACCTGCGCGATGTGAGCGCCCAGATCCGCCCGGAAACCGCATTGCTGCGCAACCTGAGCGCAGCTGGCAGTCTGGCCGTGCTGGAGCAGAACTTCGACTTCGACCTGCTGACCCCGGAAAAACTGTTGGAGAAATACGTAGGTCGCAGTGTAGGCATCATCAAGACGCACCCAACGACTGGCGCTGAAACCATAGAACGCGCGGAAGTACTGTCTGCGAATCAGGGCGTGGTACTGAAGATCGCCAACCGCATCGAGACCGGCATTCCGGGCCGCATCGTCTACGACGACGTGCCAGCCAATCTGCGCGACCGTCCTACGCTGACCGTACAACTGGATAGCAAACGTGCTGGGGAACTGCCTCTGGAGCTGAGCTATCTGACTAGCGGCCTGGACTGGAAAGCCGACTATGTGGCCGAACTCAATGCCGCTGAAGACAAGCTGGATCTGTCAGGCTGGGTCACGCTGAGCAACACCAGTGGCACCGCGTATCAGCATGCAAAACTGCAACTGGTGGCTGGCAATCTGAATCGGGTGCAGCCGACACGGCCGGTGATGGTCAAAGCCATGCGCGGGGAGATGATGGACATGGCCGCATCAGCGCCCATGGTGGAAGAATCCTTGCTGGACTACCACTTGTATACACTGGAGCGCCGCACCACCATCGCCAATAACCAGAGCAAGCAGGTCGCGCTGCTGTCAGGCACCGGCATCCCGGCCAGCAAGGAACTGGTGTTACGTGGTGCGGACTATTACTACCAGTCCAGCCAGGGCGTGTTGGGTGAAAAGCTGAAACCTGCCATTTATGTGGAATTTGCCAACAAGGAGAATGCGGGCCTGGGCATGCCGCTACCTCAAGGCATATTGCGCGTCTACAAAAAGGACAGCACCGGTCACGCGCAGTTTGTCGGTGAAGACCAGATCGAGCATACCGCGAAGAATGAAGTGATCCGTTTGAAACTGGGTGAAGCGTTCGATATCACGGCCGACAAAAAGCAGACCGATTACAAAAAGCTGCCTAATCCCGCCAAAGGCGTGAGCGCTTCCGAATCCAGCTACGAGATCGTACTGCGTAATGCCAAGAAGGAAAAAGTCAGCGTGACGGTACAAGAGCCTATCCCTGGCACCTGGAAGATCCTCCAGCAAAGTCATGCTTCACAAAAGATCGACAGCCAGCTGCTGCAGTGGAAGATCGACATTCCAGCGGAAGGCAGCACTACACTGAATTACCGCGTGCAGGTCAGCTATTGAACAAACCTGCGATTTTTCCAGCAAATGCAAAGGTGACGCCTGGTCGCCTTTATCTGTTACCAGTCACGCTGGGTGATGACAGACCGGAGGCGGTATTATCAGCCGAGGTGATCCGCCTTGCGCAAACACTGGATACGTTTGTGGTCGAGAACGAGAAGACCGCACGGCGTTTTCTGTCTGCCATTAAAACGGAAAAGCCAGTGCGCGAATTGAGCATGCTGTTATTGAACGAGCACACCACCGATCAGGAGCTGCCAGGCTTGCTGGCACCCCTGCTGGCTGGCAAAAATGTGGCCATCATGTCCGAGGCTGGCTGCCCTGGTATTGCCGACCCGGGCGCGCGACTGGTGGCATTAGCCCATCAACGCCAGATCCAGGTGCTGCCGCTGGTAGGCCCCTCTTCCATTCTGCTGGCCTTGATGGGCTCAGGTTTCAATGGTCAGCGCTTCACTTTCCTGGGCTATCTGCCCATCGACAAGACACAACGCATCAAGCGTATTCAGGAGATCGAGAAAACCTCCCGACAACAACGCGAAACACAGATCTTCATCGAAACGCCTTACCGTAACCAGCATCTGCTCGAAGACCTGGTCGCCCATTGTCAGGCGTCAACCTCACTTTGTATTGCCTGCAATCTGACCCTGCCTGAACAAATCATCCTCAGCCGGTCCATCAGCGCTTGGAAAAACAGCCCGTTGCCTGAGCTGCACAAACAGCCTACCGTATTTCTATTGCTGGCTTGAATGACACTGAGCTGTGGCGAGCATAAGCAGTAAGATCGGCCGATCAACAAGCGGTTAACGAACGGCGATGAGTGCGGGCAATGAGTACGAGAGTGCTTACAGCAGGTATTGTTTGACTGGCGCGTAGCTGCGTCTATGCACCGCTGAAACCCCGTGCTTAGCCAGATTAGCCAGATGCTCGGGGGTGGGATAACCCTTGTGGCGGGCAAAGTTGTATTGCGGATATTGCGCATGCATGCTCAGCATATCGGCATCGCGCGCGGTTTTGGCGAGGATGGATGCCGCCGCAATCGCCATCACCTTGCTGTCCCCCTTGACGATAGCCTCGCATGGCAAGCTCAGTTTAGGACAACGATTACCATCCACTTGTACCAACTCGGGGATGCACATCGATCCGGCTCTGTCCTTGAGTGTTTCGACGGCACGTTGCATGGCCAGCATGCTGGCCCACAGGATATTCAGCTGGTCGATTTCTTCCACGCTGGCGCTGGCAATGGACCAAGCCAGCGCGTGCTGTTTGATTTCGCTGGCAAGAAACTCGCGTTGACTAGCGGAAAGTGTCTTGGAATCGGCCAGGCCGGCGATGGGACGTGCCGGGTCCAGCACGACTGCGGCAGCGAACACCGCGCCAGCCAGTGGGCCGCGACCGGCCTCATCCACACCGCACAGCATCATAGATATTGCAGCACGGCAGCCGCCGCTTTGCTCGCAGTATCCTGACGCAATTGCTGATGCAACACGGTGAATTGCTGCTCGATGTCCTTGACCAGCTCGCGGTCACTGATGAGCTTGAGCGCGGTCTCGGCGATGCGCTCGGGTGTCGCTTCATATTGCAGCAGCTCGGGCACCACGAACTTGCCTGCCAGGATATTGGGCAGGCCCACATAAGGCAGATAGTTCATGCGCTTGAGGAAGATCCAGCTCAGACGCGGCATGCGGTAGGTGATCACCATGGGCCGCTTGAGGAGTGCTGCTTCCAGCGTGGCAGTGCCAGCCGCCACGATCACGGCATCTGCTGCCGCCATGGCCAGATGCGCATGTCCGAACATCACCTTGATAGGCAGATGCTCGGCCTGGTTGGCGTAGATGACCTGCTGGAAGATGTCGCGTGTCTCGCGTGTGATCAGCGGCACCAGGAATTGCACATTGGGCTGATCCTGCAGGATCTTCTTGGCAGTTTTCACGTACAGGTCACCAAGCTGCTCCACCTCGCTCTGGCGACTGCCTGGCAGCATGGCGATCACCGCGAGGCCATCACGGATGCGCAATTGCTCACGTGAAGTTTGATACTGTGACGCGAGAGGAATGATATCGGCCAGCGGATGGCCAACATAACTCACCGGGATGCCGACCTTTTCATACAGCGCAGGCTCGAACGGAAACAGTGCCAGCATGTGTGAGACAGCACGCTTGATCTTGCCCAGACGACCTTTGCGCCAGGCCCAGATCGAAGGGCTCACGTAATGGATGGTGCGTATGCCTTTGCGCTTGAGTTTACGCTCCAGCGTGAAATTGAAATCCGGCGCATCGATGCCGATGAACAGATCGGGTGGGTTATCCAGAAAGTGCCGCAGCAGTTGTTTGCGCAGTCGTAACAGCCCAGGCAAATGCCGCAATACTTCGAACAGACCGCGTACTGCCAAACGCTCCATGGGGAACAGCGATTGCGCGCCCTCGCTTTGCATCTTGGGGCCGGCAATACCGACGAATCTGAGGTCTGGCCGCTGCGCCTTGAGCGCACGGATCAGGTGGCTGCCTAGCAGATCACCGGAAGCTTCTCCGGCCACAATCCCTATCGTGGGCATTAGCGGACAATGCCACGGCTGGAAATGGCGAGAAAATCGAGCAGCAGCCCGATCTCGGCAACGGTTTGCTGCTGCAAGCCTAGTTGCTGCCTGGCTTCATCCAGCGTCAACCCCTTGCGGTACAGGGTCTTGTAGGCGCGCTTGATCTCCATGATTGCGTCGGGCGTAAAACCACGACGCTTCAGACCTTCACTGTTGATGCCATGCGGCTTGGCATCATAGCCAGCCGCTGTCACATAGGGCGGGATGTCCTTGAACACCACCGAGCCAACCGCGGTGATGACATGGGAACCAACCTTGCAGAACTGATGGATCAGTGTGAAACCACCCAGGATGGCATGGTCGTGTATATCCACATGACCGGCCAGCGAGGAGTTATTGGCCAGGATGGTGTGATTGCCGACCTGGCAATCATGCGCGATATGTACGTAAGCCATGATCCAGTTATCGCTGCCTATGCTGGTCACGCCTTTATCCTGCACCGTACCGCGGTTGAAGGTACAAAACTCGCGTATGGTGTTGTTGTCACCAATCTCGAGGCGCGTGGGCTCATCGCGGAATTTTTTGTCCTGCGGTGCAGCACCCAGCGATGAAAACTGGAAGATCTGGTTATTCTTGCCGATACGGGTCGGGCCGCTGATATTGACGTGACTGCCGACACGCGTGCCTGCATCGATCTGCACATCAGCGCCTATGATGCTGTAAGGACCGACTTCAACGCTGCTGTCCAGCTCTGCGCGAGGATCGATGATGGCAGTAGGGTGTAACTTGCTCATATGACCAGACTATTCGATTGCCTTGAGGATACACATCATTTCAGCTTCGGCCACGACGACATCGTCGACCAGGGCCTGGCCGGAGTATTTCCAGATGCCGCGCAGGATGCGGTCGATCTTGACCTTAAGCACCAGTTGATCACCAGGCGAAACCGGCTTCTTGAAGCGTGCACTGTCGATACCAGCGAAATAATAGACAGAATCATCACTGGGCTTGGTATTCATGGTCTTGAACGACAGGATGGCAGCGGCCTGCGCCATCGCTTCCACGATCAACACCCCAGGCATCACCGGATGGTAAGGGAAATGGCCAGGAAAGAATGGCTCATTCATGCTGACATTCTTGATCGCAACGATCTCTTTACCGACTTCGAGCGACACCACACGGTCTACCAGCATGAACGGGTAGCGGTGCGGCAGATGATCGAGGATCTCGTGGATATCCATACTGGTGACGGCTTGCTCGCTCATGACAGTTCCTTAATGCTGATCAGTTGTTGGCCCGAGCGCCAGTTTCAGCGCCGCAAGCTCATGTTTTAATTGTCTGACTTCGGCATCCAGGTCACCCAGATGCCGGATATTCGCTGCCGTTTTCAGCCACTGGCGATGTGCCTGGAACGGCATCAACGCCGTATAGGTATCCGCCTGCAGCAATGAGCGCGTGATCATGGTGCCAGGCGAGATGGTCACATGGTCAGCCACTTGCAAATGGCCGAGCACCATGGCGGCACCACCGATACGGCAGTGTTGGCCGATCACCGCGCTGCCTGCGATCCCGACACAACCGGCAATGACCGTATGAGCCCCTATGCGGCAGTTGTGACCGATCTGTACCAGATTATCGATCTTGACGCCCTGCTCGATGATGGTGTCATCCAGCGCACCACGATCGATGGTGGTATTCGCCCCGATATCTACATGGTCGGCGATCAGCACACGCCCCACCTGCGGGATCTTGGTCCATTGACCATGCTCTGGCGCGTAGCCAAACCCATCGGCACCGACCACCGCGCCAGAGAACAGATTGCAATGTTCACCTATCGTGCAGTCATGATAGACCGTCACGTTCGCCGCTAAGGTGCTGTCGTTACCGATGCGTGTATTACGCCCGACCACACTGTTAGGGCCGATAGAAACGCGCTCACCAAGCACCACACCTGCTTCGATCACACAGCCGGGGGCGAGACTGCAGCTGTCTGGCACAACCGCACTGCTATCCACGCTAGCAGTCGTCGCCACGCCAGGCGCAGGGATGAACACCGGATTGAGGAGCGCAGAGAGTTTTGCGAAATAAGCATACGGATTGTCTGTGACAATCCGTGGCAGATCAGTCAATTCTTGGTTCACCGGTGACAGGATCACCGCACTGGCTGCGGTCTCACGTAGCTGGGTGAGGTATTTGCGATCCGTCAGAAAGCCGATCTGTCCAGCGACAGCCTGTGATAAGGAGGCCACGCGTGTGATAACGATAGTCTCGTCACCAAGCAACTGGCCGCCAAGCTCATCAACGATATCACGCAGCGTGTAGTGCACGGCCTGCTGCCTGTTACGGATACCCAAGCCTTACTTTTTACCCAGTGACTTGAGCACCTTGTCGGTGATATCCACTTTTTTGCTGGCAAACGCCACGCCACTATAGATCACCAGATCATAGCCCTCAGCTTCGGAAACAGCCGTCACCGCCTTGTTGATCTTGTCTTGCAGAGAGCCCAGCTCTTCGTTCTTGCGCAGATTGACGTCTTCACGCAGTTCGCGTTGTTTACGCTGGAACTCGATCTTGAGATTGGAAATATCGCGTTCCTTGTTACGGCGATCTGTATCAGAAATGGTCAGACTATCCTTGGTGAGCGCAGCTTCGGAATCGCGGATCTGCTTTTGCATGCGATCCAGTTCCTGGGTACGTGGCGCGAACTCCTTCTCCAGCTTCTTGCCGCTTTCTGCGGTCTGTGGCGCGTCCTGCAAGATCTTGTCGACCTGCACATAGCCGACTTTGATTTCGTTCGCGGTTGCGGGGACCGTCGAAGCGACCAGCGCGACTGCCAACAAGCATTTCAACAACGTATTCAATTGATTTCTCCTAATTGCGATAGGGTTTGGTTCATATGGAATGGGCAGTATCAGAACTGTGTACCAAACTGGAATTGCAAGATCTGGGTTCTGTCATCTTCACGCGCGTTCAGTGCCTTGGCAGCGACCAGCTTGATCGGTCCGAAAGGCGAGAACCAGGCCACGCCGATACCAGCAGAATAGCGCAACTCGCCCAAGGAGACAGGATCACCCTGACCATAGACGGTACCCGCATCCACAAAAGTACTCATACGCAGCTGCTTGGCATCCTTGACACCCGGGATCGGGAAGAACAGTTCAACGTTACCGACCAGTTTGGTGGTACCACCCAGAGCAAAACTGGATTGTCGGCCGCTAGTGCTGGTTTCCGTAATGCGCGGGCCAATGGCACTGGTGTCATAGCCACGTACAGTATTCACACCGCCGACGTAGAAGTTCTTGAAGAACGGATAAGGGCCATCGCCATACGAATCAGCATAACCTGCTTCACCGTTAAGCAGCAGGGTCACGTTCCGGCTTATATCCTTGTACCAGGAATGCTTGTATTCAAGCTTGTAGTATTCCAGATCCAGACCCGGCACCGTCACTTCACCAGTCAGGCGTTGCAAAGTACCCTTGTTAGGGAACAGGATGTTGTCGCGCGTGTCACGCGTCAAGGTCAGGGTGGCTGGTAAAGAGATATTATCGCAACCCGAACTGCCGATCCCTGCCGCGCTATTGCCGCCGCAGAAATCAACGTAACGCCCCAGACTGTCTGCATTCAACTCAACCTGCGTGTAATCGATCGCCAAGCCCATGGTGATGGAATCGCGCTCATTCAAAGGTACACCGAAACGCACGCCACCACCATATGAGGAGGTCTTGTAGTTACCGGTATTAAGCGTTGAAGTATCCACATCACGGCGGTAGATATCAAAGCCGCGACTGATGCCATCCGGAGTGAAGTAAGGATCGGTGTAGGACAAGGAATACACGGTGTTGATGCGGCCGGTATTCAACTGCGCGGTCACCCGGTTACCTGTTCCCAGGAAGTTGGTCTGGTTGACGGTCACCCCCAGCACCACACCTTCAGCGCTGGACAGACCAGCACCGAACAGCACGCTACCCGTGGACCTCTCCTTGACGCTGATATTCAGATCGACCTGATCCGTGGTACCTGCCACAGCGGGGGTCTCGACATTGACTTCACTGAAGAACTGCAGGCGGTCCAGGCGTTGCTTGGAGCGTTCGATCTTGTCTGCCGCATACCAACCAGATTCGAATTGACGCACTTCACGGCGCAACACCTCATCGCGGGTACGCGTGTTACCCGTCAGATTGATACGACGCACATAGACACGGCGACCTGGGTCCACAAAGAAGGTGAACGCCGCCGTGTGCTCTTGCTTGTTCACGTCCGGCACAGCATTCACATTGGAGAACGCATAACCTTCATTGCCGAGGCGATCGCTAATCGCTTTGCTCGATTCGGTGATCTTCTGGCGATTGAACAGCTCACCCGGCTTGACCGAGATCAACTTGCGCAGATCTTCTTCTGGCAACAACATCTCACCAGCCAGTTTCACATCGGTGACTTTGTACTTTTCACCTTCAGTGATGTTCACCGTGATATAGATATCACGCTTATCTGGTGTGATCGAGACCTGCGTCGAATCCACGTTGAACTCAAGATACCCCTGATTCATATAGAAAGAACGCAACGATTCAAGATCGGCGGTGAGCTTCTGTTTGGAATATTGATCGTTCTTGCTCCACCAGCTCATCCAGTCCGGTGTGGTGAGCTTGAACTGTTCCAGCAAGACTTCGTTCTTGAACGCGCGACTACCGACGATGTTGATGGAGCGGATCTTGGAAACCGCACCTTCCTCGATATCGAAGCGCACGCCAACACGGTTACGTTCCAGTGGGCTGATGACCGTCTTCACGGTCGCGGCGTATTTACCCTGCGACAGGTATTGACGTTTGATCTCCTGCTCGGCCTTGTCCAGCAAGGCGCGATCGAAGATCAGCCCTTCAGACAGACCCGTCTGCTTGAGGCCTTCTTTCATCTTGTCGCTGGGGAAGGATTTATTCCCGGAAAAGGTGATCTGGGCAATGGCAGCACGCTCTTGCACGGTAACGACCAGAACGTTCTGATCAACTTCGAGACGCACATCCTTGAAAAAGCCAGTGGCATACAGGGACTTGATGGCCTGAGCAGCCTTATCTTCGTTCATGCTGTCACCGACACGCACCGGTAGCGCACTGAATACGGTACCCGCTTCAGTACGTTGCAGCCCCTCGACACGGATGTCTTTCACTACAAAAGGCTCGATCGCTACTGCATTCCCTGCATATACCGCTACCAGCACCCACATCAGTTGCCGCAGCATCTTAGCCAGATTCATATTCAGTTTAGCCTGTTACCAATCTATTAATGTCATTGTAGAAGGCAAGCACCATAAGCGAGCCCAGCAGCAATATGCCCAAACGCTGTCCGGTCGCCATCACTGCTTCGGACACAGGACTACCCTTCACAATCTCAACGGTATAATACAACAAATGCCCACCATCCAGTACAGGCACGGGCAGCAGGTTGAGCACACCCAGGCTGATACTGACCAGGGCCAGGAAACCGATGAACGACTTCCAACCGATCTGCGCGCTTTGACCGGCATAATCGGCAATGGTGATCGGTCCGCTGATGCCCTTCCAGGACACATCCCCGGTCAGCATGCTGCCCAGCATTTTCAAACTGAACAGCGCCGTTTCCCAGGTTTTAACCAGCGCACTCATCAACGCAGGGAATGGGGCGTAGCGGGTTTCAACCAGGTACTGCTGCTCGCTGCCATCGGCTGCATTCGCCGCACCGATGCGGCCGGTAGCACGGCCCTGCTGCTGCACTACCTCCGGCAAGACCTGCACTTGCATACTGCGGCCATCACGCAGCAGATCCAGGCTCAGGGCACGTCCCGGACTGCTCTGCACGCGCTCGACCAGTTCCTGCCAGCTATAGATATTGACCTTATTCACTTGCGTGATGAGATCACCAGGACGCAAATCCGCCTGCTGCGCGGCACCACCATCGACCACCATGCCCACACGCGCAGGCACGATGGGCCGTAAAGGCTGCAAACCCAGTGAGTGCAGCAGATCGCCTTCAATATCCTGCTCGGAAATACCGGACAAGGTCACATGACGCTGATAGCGCTGCCCGCTGTCATCACGGGTTTCAAGGGTCACTTGCGTATGCTTGAGCGCTTTCTGCAACAGCATCCAGCGCACGTCCTGCCAGGTTTGTACCGGCTCGGCATCCACAGCCAGGACCAGCTCCCCCTGCTTGATCCCCGCCAGTGCGGCGGGCGTATCCGGCAAGGGCTGTTCGATCAGAGGCTTGACACCCGTCACGCCATGCATGAACAGCAACCAGTAGATCAGGACCGCCAGCAGCAGATTGGCTGCCGGGCCTGCCGACACGATGGCGATGCGCTTCCACACCGACTGGCGGTGGAAGGCACGCGCTTCCTCTGCTGCGGTCATGGCAGGATCGTCCTCGGTCTCGCGCTCCCCCAGCATCTTCACATACCCGCCCAGCGGGATCGCGGCCAACACGAATTCGGTCTGGTCCGGACCGAATCGGCGACGCCACAAGGGCTTACCAAAACCGATGGAGAAACGCAGCACCTTGACGCCACACCAGCGCGCCACCTGAAAGTGCCCATACTCATGCACGGTGATGAGTATGCCCAGCGTCACCACGAAAGCCAGCAAGGTGATCATGAGACGCACCTTTTCAAGTTCTGACGCGCCATCCAGGCATGGGCATCGTGACGCGCCTGGGCATCCACCGCTTCCAGGTCAGCCAGAGTGTCCGCCTGTATCAGTGCCGTTTGCGCAAGCACCTGCTCGATGAGACGCGGAATATCCATGAAGCCGATGTCGTGGGCCAGGTAGGCGGCCACGGCCACCTCATTGGCCGCGTTCAGCACCGTCGAAGCGCTACCGCCAGCACGCAGTGCTTCATAGGCCAGCCGCAGACAAGGGAAGCGCTGCAAATCGGGCGCTTCAAAATCAAAATGACCGATCTTGAACAGGTCCAGCGCCGCGACACCGCTCTCCAGCCGCTGCGGATACCCCAGCGCATAGGCGATCGGCGTTCGCATGTCCGGATTACCCAGTTGCGCCAGCACCGAACCGTCTATGTATTCCACCATGGAATGGATCACGCTCTGCGGATGCACCACCACGTCGATCTGGTCCGGGGTCGCTGCGAACAGCCAGTGCGCCTCGATCACTTCCAGACCTTTATTCATGAGCGTGGCTGAATCGATGGTGATCTTGGGGCCCATCACCCAGTTGGGATGGTGCAAGGCTTGCGCCGTTGTCACGGTTTGCAAGGCATGCCGATCCAGCTTGCGGAACGGCCCACCTGAAGCCGTCAGCAGGATGCGGCGTATGCCTGCAGCGGCAAGATCGCCACGGTGTGAGGCTGGCATGACCTGGAACACCGCATTGTGCTCGCTGTCGATAGGCAGCAAGGTCGCACCGCCCTGCTCCACTGCCTGCATGAACAGATGGCCTGCCATCACCAGTGTTTCTTTATTGGCCAGCAGGATGCGCTTGCCGCTGCGGGCGGCAGCAAGCGCAGGGCGCAGACCCGCGGCCCCGACGATGGCGGCCATCACGGCATCTACTTGCGGGTCCGAGGCGATCTGCTCCATGGCGGCCATGCCCTGCAGCACCTGCGTCGCTTGTCCGGCGACCTGCAACTTCTGCTGCAAGCGCTCGGCGGCATCTGCATCCAGCATCACCGCATAACGTGGCTGAAAACGCACACATTGTTCAAACAAGGCATCTACACGCGCATGGGCACTCAGCGCATAGACGCTGAACCGGTCTGGGTGGCGTGCGATCACGTCCAGTGTCTGCTGGCCTATGGTTCCGGTCGCGCCCAAAATGGTGACCTGCTGCACGCGTGGCGTAGCCTTCGACACAGCGCCAGACAGATGATCAGACATAGGTATCCAGCACGGACATGTACAGCGGGAAATAGATGAACAACGCCGCCAGCGGCAGGCTGGAGGTCAGGCCATCGATACGGTCCAGCACCCCGCCATGTCCGGGCAACAAACCACCACTGTCCTTGAGTTCCGCCTGACGTTTGATCAGGGATTCCAACAGGTCGCCGATGATACTCAATACGGTCACGCCCCACAGCATGGGCACCAGCCACCAGTCGAACGGCACCAGATAACACAGCAGGGAAGCATAGATCGTCACTGCAAGCCATGCGCCAAGCACGCCTTCCCAGGTTTTTCCCGGACTGATCCTGGGTGCCAGTTTGCGTTTGCCGAAACGTTTGCCCACAAAATAGGCCGCGCTGTCAGCGATCCATACGGTCAACAGCAGACCGAACACCAGCCAGGGGCTGACCGTATGCAGACTCAACATGGCAAGCCACATCGGCAGCAGCACCAGCCAGCCGATCAGGGCCATGAACAAAGGATGACGGAAATGGTGACGGGTCGCCAGCCAGGCCGGGGCGATCAGCAACCAGAACAGACTGCCCACCAAAATCCCCCAGAACGTCATCCACTGCTGCATCTGCACCAGCCAGTTCACATCCACCAGATGCCAGTCAGCCGCAAACACCAACAACAGACCAGTCACCAGCGTCAGCAACCAGTACACATGGCGAGCCAGCTTACCCATGCCGGTCATGCCACCCCATTCATAGGCCGCGATGCTGGCGATGCCCAGCATCAGCGCAGCCCAGTATTGATAAGGCAGCATGAACAAGGTCAAAACAAACACCGGCACTAACAGGAGTGAGGTTAATACACGTGCTTTGAACATAATCTAGGAAGGAACCTCAGAGGTAAGTTGATCGCTGGTTCGACCAAAGCGGCGTTCGCGCTGCTGGTAGGAGGTGATCGCCAGATCCAGCGCTGCGGCATTGAAATCGGGCCAGAGCGTATCAGTAAAATAAAGCTCAGTATAAGCCAGCTGCCACAACAGGAAGTTGCTGATGCGTTGTTCGCCGCCAGTACGGATGAAAAGATCCGGTTCCGGCGCGTAGGCCATGGAAAGATAGGAGGCCAGTGTCTGCTCATCCAGATCAGCGGGCTGGGTGCCCTGTTCGGCCAGCAAGCGCTGCATGGCCTGCACCACATCCCAGCGACCACCGTAGTTGACGGCGATGGTCAGCGTCAGGCCGGTGTTGGCTGCCGTCAACGCTTCGGCCGCCATGATCTGCTCGCGCAGCGCCGCATCGAAACGGGAACGGTCACCGATCATGATCAGGCGTATGCCATTGTCATGCAGCTTGCTGACTTCGTATTTAAGTGCCTCCACGAACAAACCGAGCAGAAAGCTCACCTCATCGGCAGGCCGTCGCCAGTTCTCGCTACTGAAGGCGAACAAGGTCAGGTAACCAACACCGCGCGTGGCAGCATGCTTGACGATATCGCGCACCGCGTCCATGCCGCGCTTGTGCCCGGCGATGCGTGGCAGCAAACGCTTTTTGGCCCAGCGGCCATTGCCATCCATGATGATGGCAATGTGTCTGGGCGTGGTGGCAGTAGTGGGGACTGTCTGGGTGGAGCTGGAAAATATCGCCAATCAGGGCTCCGGAAAAGGAGAGACGAATGCTGGAAGGCGGCTTATACCGCCATCAGTTCCGTTTCTTTGACTTGCAACATCTTGTCAACCTCAGCCACGTAACGATCGGTCAGCTTCTGCACGTCATCCTGTGCACGGCGCTCGTCGTCTTCGCTGGCCTCTTTATCCTTGACCAGTTTCTTCAAGGCATCGTTGGCATCACGACGCTGATTGCGGATGGCCACTTTGGCGGCTTCGCCTTCGGTCTTGACCACTTTGGTCAATTCACGGCGGCGCTCTTCGGTCAGCATGGGCATGGGCACGCGGATGATGTCACCATTGGTGGCCGGGTTCAGGCCCAGATCGCTATCGCGGATGGCTTTCTCGACCTTGCCCATCATGTTCTTTTCATACGGCTGCACATTGATGGTACGCGCATCGCCCAGATTGACATTGGCCACCTGGTTGACGGCCACCATGGACCCGTAATATTCCACCATCACGTGGTCCAGCAGGCCGGCATGGGCGCGGCCGGTACGGATCTTGGCCAGATCGTTCTTGAGCGCTTCCAGCGATTTCTGCATGCGCAGTTCGGCGTTCTTCTTGATGTCATTGATCATTGATTTCTCCTTGCTTGGCAGGTGACTCAGGGGGTGACGCGGGTGCCTTCATCCTCACCCATCACCACACGCCGCAGCGCACCTTGCTTGAAAATACTGAATACGGAAATGGGCAGCTTCTGGTCACGGCACAACGTGAGCGCAGTGGCATCCATCACTTTGAGGTTCTTGATGATGGCTTCGTCGAAAGTCAACGTGGCGTAGCGCATCGCCTCGGGATTGGTCTTCGGGTCATCGGTGTACACGCCGTCCACTTTGGTGGCCTTGAGCACGATCTCGGCGTTGATCTCCATGCCACGCAAAGCTGCCGCCGTATCCGTGGTGAAGAACGGGTTGCCGGTACCAGCACCGAAGATCACCACACGGCCTTCTTCCAGATAGCGGATCGCCTTGCCACGGATGTAAGGTTCGGCCACCTGCTCGATATTGAGTGCGGACTGCACTCGCGCCTTGAGCCCGATATGACGCATGGCATCCTGCAGTGCCAGCGCGTTCATCACCGTGGCCAGCATGCCCATGTAATCGGCCGTGGCCCTGTCCATGCCTTCTGCTGCGGGCGCGACACCGCGGAAGATATTGCCGCCGCCGATGACTACACCGACCTGCACGCCCAGATCGACGACTTCCTTGATTTCAGCCACGATACGGGTGATGGTGGCACGGTTGATGCCGTAACTGTCATCCCCCATCAGGGCTTCGCCGGAGAGCTTGAGCAGGATACGTTTGTAGGCCGGTATTGATGCAGTCACGGTCATGAAATTCCTGTGCGATTCGTCGTAAAAAAACGTGGATGCCATTATAAACGGCAATCCACGTTTTTCATCACTTTGTTGCAGCGGGCTTCAGCCTGAAAAGTCCAAGCCGGAAAATCGAGGCAACAAAGCCCGATTCAGGCGTTTTACTTTCAAAGATAAAGCCGCTGTTATTGCATGGCGGGTATTGAAACCAGCTTACACCTTGGCAGCAGCAGCCACTTCGGCAGCAAAGTCGGTCACCACTTTTTCGATGCCCTCACCCACCACGTACATGGTGAACGAAGCCACGCTGGCGCCATTGGACTTCAGCAGCTGCTCGATGGTGACCTTGTCGTCCTTGACGAAAGGCTGGCTCAGCAGGGTCACTTCCTTCAGGAACTTCTGCACGGTGCCGTCGGCGATCTTTTCCAGCATCGCTTCCGGCTTGCCGGCTTCCTTGGCCTTCTCGATGGCGACGCGGCGCTCGGCTTCGATCAGGGCCTGATCGACACCGCTGGCATCCAGCGACTTGGGCTTGGCGGCCGCGATGTGCATCGCGACGTCCTTGGCCAGCGCGTCATCGCCACCCACCAAGTCAACCAGCACACCGATCTTGCCGCCGTGTACATAGCTGGCCAGCTTGCCTTGCGCTTGCAGCGCAACGAAACGGCGTGGCGTGATATTCTCGCCGATCTTGCCTACCAGTTGTGCACGCACGTCTTCAACGGTGCTGTCACGCAGTGGCAGCGCAGCGGCGGCGGCGATATCCGCAGGTTGCTTTTCTGCGATCACGGTGGCCAGATCGCGTGCGAATGCCAGGAACTCTTCGTTCTTGGCACAGAAGTCGGTTTCAGAGTTGACTTCCACCATGGCACCGGTCTTGCCGTCTGCGCTGATGCTGATGCCTACGCTGCCTTCAGCAGCGACACGGCCTGCAGCCTTGCTGGCCTTGTTGCCGAAACGCACACGCAGGATCTCTTCTGCACGCGTCATGTCGCCTTCAGCTTCGGTCAGCGCCTTCTTGCAGTCCATCATGGGTGCATCGGTACGCTCACGCAACTCTTTCACCATGGATGCGGTAATTTCAGCCATTTTTCACTCCTTAATCTGATCTGTTGAATGCCGGTCACCGCAATTTGCTCACCGCGACCGGTAACACATGTAATAAAACGGGCAATAAAAAAGGGGCTCACGCCCCTTTTTCAGGCAGATGCTTACTCTGCTGCAAGCTCTTCGACTTCAACGAACTCTTCTTCGGTAGAAGATTTGATGATGTCAGCCAGCACGCTGCTACGGCCTTCCAGTACCGCATCAGCGATACCACGGGCATACAGACGGATGGCACGGCTGGAGTCATCGTTGCCAGGAACGACGTAGGTGATGCCGTCCGGGGAGTTATTGGTATCGACAACGCCGATGACCGGGATACCCAGCTTGGCAGCTTCATTCACTGCGCCGCTTTCGTGGCCCACGTCAATGATGAAGATGGCGTCAGGCAGGCCGCCCATTTCCTTGATGCCGCCGATGGAGCGCTGCAGCTTCTCAACTTCGCGCTTGTAGCCCAGGGCTTCTTTTTTGCCGAACTTTTCCAGGGTGCCGTCTTGCATCATGACTTCGTAGTCATTCAGACGCTTGATGGATTGCTTGACCGTCTTGAAGTTGGTCAGCATGCCGCCGAGCCAACGATGGTTAACGTAAGCACAACCGGCACGGCTGGCTTCTTCCTTGACGATGTCACGGGCTTGGCGCTTGGTGCCAACGAACAGGATACGGCCCTTGTTGGAGGCCAACTGGCGCACATACTTAAGGGCATCCTCAAACAGTGGCAGGGTCTTTTCCAGGTTGACGATATGAATCTTGTTGCGGTCGCCGAAAATGTAGGGGGCCATTTTCGGGTTCCAGTAACGGGTTTGGTGGCCGAAATGCACACCGGCTTCCAGCATTTGACGCATGGTTACGGACATATTAATCTCCAGTCTCGGGTTATGACTTCCGCATCCCCAACAACATCTGGCGAACCAGACACCCTTGAGCGGGGATGCGTGCGAATTACCGCCCTTTTTGAGCGGCGGCGTATGCTACCATAAGCGCCTGTCTGGACTCAAGGAAAACCTCGGTCGCGGCAGGTCATCGGCATACCCGTTTCGGCGCCGCTTCCTGTCCGGCCATGCTGCTGATCACTATGGCAATCTCCATCAAAAATCAAACCGATATCGAAAAAATGCGCGTCGCCGGCCGACTCGCCTCTGAAGTACTGGATTACATCACGCCCTATGTGCAACCGGGCGTGACCACCGAGAAACTTGACCAGCTCTGCCATGACTATATCGTCAATGTGCAGAAGACCATCCCGGCACCGCTCAATTACGCACCGCCAGGCCATACGCCCTACCCCAAGTCCATCTGCGCTTCGGTGAACCATCAGATCTGCCATGGCGTGCCCGGCGAAAAGGTGTTGAAGCAGGGTGACATCGTCAATCTCGACATCACCGTGATCAAGGATGGCTACCACGGCGACACCAGCCGTATGTTCTTCGTCGGCGAACCGTCCATCCAGGCCAAGCGCTTGTGCGAGATCACCTATGAATGCATGTGGCTGGGTATCGCCAAGGTCAAGCCAGGCGCCACACTGGGCGACATCGGCCATGCCATCCAGGTGTATGCCGAGAAGAGCGGCTTCAGCGTCGTGCGCGAGTTCTGCGGTCATGGCATAGGCAAGAAATTCCATGAAGATCCGCAAGTGCTGCATTACGGCCGCCCCGGCACCGGGCTCAAGCTACAGGCCGGCATGATCTTCACTATCGAGCCCATGATCAACGCCGGACGTCGTGACATCAAACAGCTCAACGACGGCTGGACCATCGTCACCAAGGATCACAGCCTGTCTGCGCAATGGGAGCACACGGTGCTGGTCACAGAAGACGGCTACGAAGTGTTGACCGTATCCGCTGGCTCACCTGCCATCCCGTCCATCATCCAGGCAAGCTAAGTCTCCGTATGTCTGGCACCCGCATGTCCGCGCAGTGCGAGCAAGCACGCGATACGCAGATGCTGACAGCCAAGGCCTGGCGCGCGCGCCTGCAAGCTGGCCAGGCGGCCTTGCGCGCTGCGTTCGAGCAATCGGGCAGCACGACCAGTTTGCTACGCCAGCACTGCAAGCTGGTCGATCAACTGCTGCGCGACATCTGGCAGCGATCCGGCATGCAAGCCGACTTGTGTCTGATCGCCGTGGGCGGTTATGGCCGCGGCGAGCTGTTCCCGTATTCCGATGTCGACCTGCTGATCCTGCTACCGGATGATGCCGATGAGCGCGTCAATCTGGCGCTGGAAAACCTCATCGGGCTGTTGTGGGACGTGGGCCTGGCGGTGGGGCACAGCGTACGCAGCCTTAGCGAATGCGTGGAAGAAGCGCGCAAAGACCCCACCGTGCAGACCAATATGCTGGAGGCGCGCCTGCTATGTGGCAAAGCTGGCCGCTATCGGCAATTCTGTGCTGCCACTCAAGCAGACCCGCAACCGTTCTTCGCTGCCAAGATGCTGGAACAGCAACAGCGCCATGCCCGCTTCAACGACACCGCTTACAACCTTGAGCCTAACATCAAAGAAAGTCCGGGCGGTTTGCGCGACCTGCAAACCATCCTGTGGATCGCGCGCAGCCAGCACCTGGGCGCAAGCTGGGGCGCGCTGGTAGAGCATGGCCTGATCAGCAAACAGGAAGGCAGTCTGATCCGCCGCCATGAACGCTATCTGCAAATGCTGCGCATACGCCTGCATTATCTGGCCCATCGCCGCGAAGACAGATTGGTGTTCGACTTCCAGAATGACATGGCGCGCGCGCTGGGTCATGTCACCAGCAAACGGCGACGTGCCAGCGAACAACTGATGTATCAGTTCTACCGCAGTGCCAAGTTCGTGATCCTCATCAACGAGATCCTGCTGCAGCTGCTGCATGAGCGTCTCAATCCAAAACAGCATGAAATGCTGGTCATCAACGACCAGTTCCAGTCGCACAACGGCCTGCTGGAATTGCGTTCGGATAGCCTGTTGCAGCGCCGCCCCGCTGCCATCCTGGAATGCTTTTTATTGCTGCAACATCCCGGCGTGACTGGCTTCAGTGCCAGCCTGCTGCGCACGCTGCACCGCGTGAAGAACCTGGTGAACCGCGAGTTCCGTCAGCAGGCCGAGCATAAAGCCCTGTTCCTGAAGATCCTGCAGCAACGCAGCGGTGTGACCCATGCGCTGACATTGATGAACCGCTACGGCATCCTCGGGCGCTATATCCCGGCTTTCGGGCGCATCATCGGTCAGATGCAGCACGACCTGTTCCATGTCTACACCGTGGATGAACACATCCTCAATGTGCTGTGCAACCTGCGCCGCTACGTGATGCCCGAATTCGCGCACGAATTCCCCTTGTGCAGCCAGCTGTTCAGCCAGTTCGATGCGCCACATCTGCTTTACCTGGGCGCCCTGTTCCATGACATCGCCAAGGGACGCGGTGGCGATCACTCCACCCTGGGTGCCGTCGATGCACGCCGTTTCTGCCGTCTGCACGGACTGTCGCGCGATGATAGCGAACTGGTGGCCTGGCTGGTCGACATGCATCTGGTGATGTCCAGCGTGGCACAGAAGTCGGATTTGTCCGACCCGGCGGTCGTGGAAGGCTTTGCCCGTCGCATGGGCAGCGAGCGCCGTCTGGTCGCGCTCTACCTGCTCACCGTGGCCGACATACGCGGCACCAGCCCCAAGGTCTGGAACGCCTGGAAAGCCAAGTTACTGGAACAATTGTTCGTCGCAGCGCAGCGTCTGCTGCGTGGCAGCCAGCAGTCCCTGGACGCCGAAGTCACGGCCCGTCAGCAAAAAGCGCAGTCCATCCTCAGTCATTACGGGGTCATGCCTGTCGCCTATCAGCCACTATGGGAACAACTGGGCAAAAGCTATTTTCTGCGTCATGACAGCACTGAGATCGCCTGGCACAGCCGTTTGCTGCTGGCACACCTGAAGAGCAGCGAGCCTATCGTGCGTGCGCGGCTCAGTCCGGGTGGTGATGGCATCCAGACCATGATCTACACGCTGGACCGCGACGACCTGTTCGCACGCATCTGCGGCTTCTTCGAACGCATCGGTTACAGCATCCTGGAAGCCAAGGTACACACCACGCGTCACGGCTATGCACTGGACAGCTTCCTGGTCTTGAACCCGAACGACAAGAACGTACGTTACCGCGACCTGCTCAACTACATCGAATACGAGCTGACACAGCGCCTGCAGGCCACCACGCCGGTGGAGGGCCCACTACAGGGACGTCTGAGCCGGCAGGTCAAACACATGCCGATCAACTCCAGCATCGACATCCGTGGCGATGACAGCAGCGCCAACCATACGCTGGATATCGTGGTGGGCGACCGGCCAGGCCTGCTGTCGCAGATCGCCCACCTGTTCCTGCAACACGATGTGCACTTGCTGACCGCCAAAGTGAATACGCTGGGCAATCGGGCGGAAGACACCTTCCTGATCACCGGAAAAAACGGCCAGCGGCTCAGTGACGAAACCATGGCGCTACTGCGTGAGGAACTTAACACCCGCTTCTGACTGCAGGCGTGCACTTCAATGAGCGCGGCCTGAATGGTCATACGTGCTGGTGTCACTGGTTAGCGAAGCTCTATCTAAAACGCAATCTGGAATTAGTGAAGTGCGATCTAAAACGGGGTGCCAGTTGGCACCCCGTTTTTTATGGGATAAAGGCAGGCAAACGTCTTAAGGACAATGCATCAGCGCAGGAATCGGCCACCGCTGATGTCGATCAGCGCGCCATTGATGTGCGAGGCCATGTCGCTGGCCAGGAAATGCACGGAACTCGCCACTTCTTCCGCAAAGGTGTTACGGCCCAGCGGTGTTTGCTTGCGGTAGGCTTCCAGCATCTCCGGCGTGGAATGGATCTCGTGGTGCTGTGTTTCCACCGTGCCCGGCATCACCGAGTTGGTACGTACCAACGGCGCCAGCTCCTTGGCCAGGGTATGCGTGAACACCATCAGTGCCCCCTTGCCAGCCGCATAGGCACCTGCACCGTTGGCGCCACCGGTCTGTACCGACAGCGACAGCAGATTGACGATACGCCCGCTGCCTGTCGCGCGCAGGTGCGGGATGGCATGTTTGGTCACCAGAAACGCACTGGTGGAGTTGAGGTCCAGCGACTTGCGCCAGGTTTCCACCGAACAGTCCTCGATCTTCTCGCGCTTAACCAGTCCGCCGCTGTTATTGACCAGGATATCCAGGCGCCCCGCCGCTGCCACCATGTCGGTCACCACGCGCTTCGCCTGCGCTTCATCGGTCAGGTCACCCGGCAACAGCACGCATTGAATGTCCAGCGCCTGCAATTCTGCCTGCAACGCTTGTGCAGCCGCCTGACTGGAATAGTAGTGAATGCCGATGAAAGCACCGGCACGCCCCATGGACAAGGCAGTTGCACGGCCTATGCCGACTGCACCTCCGGTGATCAATGCCGCTTTGCCTGCCAGACTCAAGGTTTGCTCGGGTACCATGTTCATCTCCTCCATAAGTTATTCGATCTACCTGACTGCGATACCAGTGGCTACTCTTTCTAGCTAGCCGCTTGGTATGAATAGCCACATTCTAATGGAGTTTGCATACCGCGCATGCATGAGATGACACTGCCCCACCATGGGGATGGCAACAATGCAGCCGAGTTGTCAGCACTGATGCAGGCCCTCCAAAACCATCCAGGTGGCTGATATTTAAGCACAAGCGCTCTGCTTATGATGGCGCTGTGCCCTTACCCGCACACCTATTCATCCAGATTACGGAGGTTTATCATGTATCAGCGTACCGTGCTTGTGCTGTTCACTTTCTTGTTCAGCCTGATGGCCCATGCGGCCGTCGATCTCAATAGCGCCAGCAGCAGCGAGCTGGAAAGCGTCAACGGCATCGGCCCCAGCAAAGCTGCTGCCATCGTGGATTACCGCAGCAAGAATGGCGCGTTCAAATCAGTGGACGATCTGGACAAGGTGCCGGGCTTCGGCAGCGTCACCATGGAAAAGGTCAGAAAGGAACTGACCGTGGGCGCCAGCAAAGCCGTGGCTGCCAAACCTGAAAAGATCGTCAAAGAAGTGAAGAAATAGGACCTCACATCCAGCTGTCGCCAGGGCGTTACCAACGAACAAAATTACCAGCGAACAAACTAGGAAAGCCCCATTCGGGGCTTTCTTATTGTTGTTTGATACTCACAGCTGATCGTTATCCCAGCCGTGAACAATCCTGTTTACTTGACGCGCATGCCAGGCTGCGCGCCGCTGTCCGGGGACAGAATGAAGGGGCCACCACGCTCATCACTGGCGGCCAGCACCATGCCTTCAGAGAGCCCGAACTTCATCTTGCGCGGCGCCAGATTGGCCACCATGACGGTCAGCCTGCCCTGCAACGTTGCCGGGTCATAAGCGGATTTGATACCTGCAAACACATTGCGCGTGTTTGCCTCGCCTATGTCCAGCGTCAGCTGCAGCAGTTTTTCAGCCCCTTCCACGTGATTGGCAGCGACGATACGCGCGATACGCAGATCCACCTTGGCAAAATCGTCGATGGAGATATGGTGCTCGTCAGTGGCGGGCGTTGCAGCAACAGGCGCGGCCACTTGTGCAGATGCGTTTTGCGGTTGCAGATTCTCTTTATTGGCTTCGGTCATGGCTTCAATCTGTTTAGGGTCGATACGGGTGATCAAATGCTGATAGGTCTGAATGCCATGGTCAGCTGGCAAGCCAGCTGCCACATCGGCCCAGCTCAAAGGCGCAATATTCAGGAACTGCTCGATGGAAACAGCCAGCTTGGGCAGCACCGGTTTCAGGTAGATCGTCAGTAAGCGGAACATCTCCAGCGCGTCCGAGCAGACGCGATGCAGCTCGGCTTCGCGGCCAGGCTGCTTGGCCATTTCCCAGGGCGCATGTTCGGCTACATAGCCATTGGCTTTATCGGCCAGCGCCATGATCTCGCGCAGGGCACGACCAAAGTCACGGTTCACATAACTGTCCGCGACGCTGGCGGCCGCCGCACGCAGGTCGGCGATCACAGCGTTGTCGCTTGCTGCAGCGAGCTTGCCATCAAAACGCTTGCTGATGAAACCGGCACAACGACTGGCGATGTTGATGTATTTGCCGACCAGGTCGGAGTTCACGCGCGCAACGAAGTCCTCAAGATTGAGGTCGATGTCTTCCATGCTGCCGTTCAATTTGGCGGCGTAGTAATAGCGCAGGTATTCCGGGTTCTTCACATGCTCCAGATAGCTGCGTGCCGTGATGAAAGTACCGCGCGATTTGGACATCTTCTCGCCATTCACGGTCAGAAAACCGTGCGCGAATACCTGTGTGGGCTTGCGGTGGCCGGAATACTCCAGCGTAGCCGGCCAGAACAGCGCATGAAAATACAGTATGTCTTTGCCGATGAAGTGATACAGCTCGGTGGTGGAATCCTGCTTCCAATACTCATCGAAATCCAGCCCCGCCTGTTGATCGCCGTCAGCTGATTGCTGACGCTTGTCACACAGGTTCTTGAAGCTGGCCATGTAGCCGATAGGCGCGTCCAGCCACACATAGAAATACTTGCCGGGCGCATCCGGGATCTCGAAACCGAAGTATGGCGCATCACGCGAGATGTCCCAATCCGACAAACCGGAAGCGAACCATTCACCCATCTTGTTGGCGGCTTCCGCCTGCAAGGTGCCAGAGCGCGTCCAGCGCTTGAGGAAGTCTTCGCACTCGGACAGCTTGAAGAAGTAATGCTCGGTCTCCTTGCGTACCGGCGTGGCGCCCGACACCGCAGAGAACGGATTGATCAGCTCGGTCGGGTTGTAGGTGGCACCGCACACTTCACAGGAATCACCGTACTGGTCTTTGGCGTGGCACTTGGGGCACTCGCCCTTGATGAAGCGGTCAGGCAGGAACATCTGCTTGACCGGGTCGTAGAACTGCTCGATGGTCTTGGTGGCGATCTTGCCATTGCTGCGCAATGCGCGGTAGATGTGCTGCGACAGCTGTTTGTTCTCTGGCGCGTTGGTCGAGTGATAGTTATCGAACTCAACCAGGAATTCGGCAAAATCGGCGCTGTGCTCGGCATGCACCTTGGCGATCAGGGCCTCCGGGGTGATGCCTTCCTTCTCGGCGCGCAGCATGATGGGCGTGCCGTGCGTATCGTCAGCACACACATAATGCACGCTGTGGCCCTGCATCTTCTGGAAGCGCACCCAGATATCGGTCTGGATATACTCGACCAGGTGACCAAGGTGGATGCTGCCATTGGCATAAGGCAAGGCGGAGGTAACAAGGAGTTTGCGGGTCATGATGCCTGAAGGCTTATTTTTCAAGGGAAAGCACACATTTTAGCAAATGCAGCCCGCTTGTTGATGGCTATCTTGCGCGCAGCGCTGGTTTGGAACCGCTCATGCAGCAGCAGGTCACATGCGCTAAAATCGTATTTTGCCCCATTCACCGCAACATCCCCAGTCAGGAACACAGCATGGCCATCAGCGAATCGCAGATCCAAAACGCGCTCAAAGCGCTCATCGACCCCAACACCGGACGTGATTTCGTCAGCAGCAAATCGGCCAAGAACATCCAGATCAAGGACGGTCACGTGTCCGTGGACATCGTGCTCGGCTATCCGGCCAATTCGGTGATGGCATCCGTGCAAGCGCTAGTGGCAGCCGAACTGCGCAGCCTGCCTGACGTGACCGGCGTCACCGTCAATATCGGCAGCCGCATCGTTGCACACAGCGTACAGCGCGGCGTGGGCCTGTTGAACGGTGTCAAGAACGTGATCGCCGTGGCCTCCGGCAAGGGCGGCGTAGGCAAATCCACCACTTCGGTGAATCTGGCACTGGCACTGGCGGCCGAAGGCGCGCGTGTCGGCATCCTGGATGCGGATATCTACGGCCCCTCGCAACCGCAGATGCTGGGCATCTCCGGCCGTCCTGACAGCGAAGATGGCAAAAGCATAGAACCCATGATGGGGCATGGTCTGCAGGCCATGTCCATCGGCTTTCTGGTCGATACCGACACGCCCATGGTGTGGCGCGGCCCGATGGTCACCGGCGCGCTGGAACAACTGCTGCGCGACACGCGCTGGAAAGAGCTGGATTATCTGGTCATCGACCTGCCACCTGGCACCGGCGACATTCAGCTCACGCTAGCCCAGAAAGTCCCGGTCACGGGCGCAGTCATCGTGACCACCCCGCAGGACATCGCCCTGCTTGATGCCCGCAAGGGATTGAAGATGTTCGAAAAGGTCGGCATCCCTATCCTCGGCATCGTGGAGAACATGAGCACGCACATCTGCTCCAATTGCGGCCATGAAGAACACATCTTCGGCGCAGGCGGTGCGGCGCACATGTGCGCCGACTACAACGTGGAACTGCTGGGCTCCTTACCGCTGGACATCCGTATCCGCGAACAGGCTGACAGTGGCACGCCGACCGTAGTGGCAGAGCCGGACAGCGCGATCGCCAGCACTTATAAGGAGATCGCCCGCAAGACCGCGATCAAGATCGCCAACCTGAGCCTGGACCACACCAGCAAATTCCCGAATATCGTGATCCAGAATACTTAAAAAGTATGGTTACTGTTTGACGACGCTTTAGGTGGTTTGGGGTGGTTAGGCTTTGGTTATTTTTCTTTGGGCGAGCAAAGGAAAGTAACCCGTCTGCCGGGTGAGACCGGCGTTTTTTACCGCACCCCTTACCATCGCGACCTAGCCATCACGACCTGGATTCCCGCCTTCGCGGGAATGACGAACGACAAGCCTGCCTGGCGGGCAGAAACGCCATGGCGGACAGAAAAAAGCCCGCTTGCGCGGGCCTTTTTCTGGGCAGATGACACAGCTTATTTCAGCTCGACGCCGAAGGTATAAACATCCACACCCGTTGCAGGCGCGATCACTGTCGCCGGGATCGCGACCCCGTTACGCCAGTTATCGACCGCTTCCTGCTTGCCTGCACCCGTCACCAGGAACATGACTTCACGCGTGTCGCTCAAGCGGCGTGCACTCAGCGAGATGCGCTCAGAGGGCGGCTTGGGTGCGTTGAATACTGGAAAAGCATCCAGGCTATCGTCCCAGACATGGCCGGGGAACAGGCTGGCAGTATGGCCATCTTCACCCAGACCCAGCAGCACCAGATCAAAGGTGTCGATACCGGCTACGGTCGCGGCATACGCCTTGGCGCCTTCGACAGGACCAAGCTCTGCCGGGATGTCATGCACCTGATTTGCGGGGATGGCCACATGATTGAGCCAAACCTCACGCGCCATCAGGCTGTTGCGGTCAACATGATCCACTGGCAGGCAGCGGTCGTCATTGTGATACACATGCCACTTGCTCCAATCGGCTTGCGCATTGCGTAACAACCCATAAACGGATTTGGGCGTACCACCACCCGCCAGCACGATGCTGAAGCGGCCACGTGCGGAAATCGCTTCCTGCGCGGCAGCGAGGATACGCTGTACCGCCGCTTCATTGATGGCCTGTTGACTGTCAAAGCGGTGCCAGCGGCTGGTTTGTTTACTGACGATGATGGCTTGAAGCTGATTTTGCATAAAAAACGTCACCTATTTTGCGGTATAATTTAATACTTATGCAGCTCAAAAAAGCGCATATGAATTTTCTTAAATCTCAACCAGAGATGATGACACATCATCCTCATCAAGGAAAACACAAATGAAATTAGCAATGCTGGGTTTGGGCAAAATGGGCGGCAACATGGCACGCCGTCTGCAAAAGGGTGGCATTGAAGTCGTCGGCTTTGACTTCAACCAGGACACCGTGAATCAGATCGCGCAAGAAAGCGGCATGATCCCATCCAAATCCGTAGAAGACGCTGTTGCCAAACTGGGCGACGGCCAGAAGATCGTGTGGATGATGCTGCCTAGCGGCGAGCCGACCGAAAACCAGATCAAGGCGCTGGTTCCGCTGCTGAACAAGGGCGACATCATCATTGATGGTGGTAACTCGAATTACAAGGACAGCCAGCGCCGTGGCGCATGGCTGGCTGAACAAGGCCTGGGCTTCATGGACTGTGGTACCTCCGGTGGTATCTGGGGCCTGCAGAACGGCTACTGCCTGATGGTAGGTGCCAATGACGACGTTGCAAAGACGCTGACCCCTGTGCTGATCGCGCTGGCTCCTTCCAAGGAGAACGGCTGGGCGCATGTAGGCCCGATCGGTTCAGGCCACTTCACCAAGATGATACACAACGGTATCGAATACGGCATGATGCAGGCGATGGCTGAAGGCCTGGACCTGATCAAGGGCAAGGAAGAATTCAACCTCGACCTGGCCCAGATCACCGAACTGTGGCGTCATGGTTCCGTCGTCCGCAGCTGGTTGCTGGATCTGACCGCTGACGCACTGAAGGACGACCAGGAACTGGCCGCTGTTGCGCCTTACGTTGCAGACTCCGGCGAAGGCCGCTGGACCGTAATGGAATCGGTTGAACAAGGTGTAGCCGCTCCAGTGCTGACCCTGGCACTGCAAGCCCGCTTCAGAAGCCAGGATGCAAGTGGCTACAGCTACAAGCTGTTGTCCATGATGCGTAATGGCTTCGGTGGCCACTTCGTCAAATCGGTTGGCGACAAGTAATCACCAAGCACCTCGGGAGATGGCAACATCTCCCGACTGCATTTCTGATCTCTAGGTTTCTGATTTCTGATTTCTGATTGAAAGTTTAGTCATGACAAAACAAATCGACCCGTGCACACTGGTCCTTTTTGGTGCCAGCGGTAACCTTTCCCGCGTCAAACTGATGCCAGGGCTGTTCCGTCTGGATGCCGCAGGCCGTCTGCCGGCCGAGATGAAGATCCTGTCTGTGGGTCGCGGTGAAGTCTCCCGTGAAGCCTGGCTGGCAGACATCAAAGGCATGCTGGATGCCAAGTTCAAAAAGGGCTACGACCAGCAAGTGTTTGAGCGCTTCATCGAGCGCAACTTCTACCACGCCAACCCGCCTACCGATCCAAATGCCTTCCAGCGCATGAAGGAAACCCTGTCCAACGACAAGGTGTTCCCACAGAATCTGGCTTATTTCCTGTCGGTACGTCCGTCCGATTTCGCGCCTGTGGTTGACCAGCTGGCGGCGGTCGACCTGTTGAATGAAGAGAACTACTGGCGTCGTGTGGTGATCGAGAAGCCGTTCGGTACCGACCTGCCTTCCGCCAAGGCGCTGCAGGCGTCCATCACCAAGCACCTGAAGGAAAGCCAGATCTACCGTATCGACCACTATCTGGGCAAGTCGGCGCTGCAGAACATCATGCTGCAACGTTTCGCCAACACCCTGCTGGAACCGATCTGGAACAAGGATTACATCGATCATGTGCAGATCACCAACACCGAGATGCTGGGTGTGGGCGACCGCACCCAGTTCTACGATGCCACCGGCGCACTGCGCGACATGATACAGAGCCACATCCTGCAAACCCTGGCACTGACCGCCATGGAGATGCCTGCCGCGCTGACGCCGGAAGGCATCCGTGCCGAGAAGATCAAGGTGCTGGAAGCCATTCGCGCCATCCCGGTCGACCAACTGGACAAGCATGCGTTCCGCGCCCAATATGCGGCCGGTGAAGTCAACGGCGAGCAGGTGCCTGGCTATCTGGAAGAGCTGGGCGACAGCAGCAGCGTGGTGGAAACCTATGCCGCACTGAAGCTGTTCATCGACAATCCTCGCTGGGAAGGCGTGCCGTTCTACATCCGCACCGCCAAGCGCCTGCATGAGGCCGATACGCGCATCTCCATCCGCTTCAAGAAGTCGCCACTGCAGATCGGCGACGGTCAGGATCAAAACTGGCTGATGCTGGGCATACAGCCACGCGAGTGCATCAAGATGGAGATCCAGTCCAAGATCCCGGGTCTGGATATCAACACACGCACCATACAACTGGATGCGGCCAACCGTCAGGATGGCGATGAATCCATCGACGCGTATGAAGCGCTGCTGCTGAACCTGATGGAAGGCGATAACTCGCTGTACCTGCACATCAGTGAAGTGGAAGCGCAATGGCGTCTGGTCGACCCGGTCATCGAAGCCTGGGCCAAGGATCGCCAGCCGGTACATCAGTACCCGGCTGGTAGCCGTGACCCAGAAGCGTCCAAGGTGATCTTCGAACACGAAGACCAGTTCTGGCGCTACAGCATAGAACTGGGCGGCGACGCACACTAAATCTGTATCAGCAAGCCCATGCAGCCGCGTTTCAGTTAGGAACGCGGCTGTTTTTTATGTAGGATAACGCCGACGCGACACACCGTTATTAGCGAGGGAATACGATGAGCATCAAATCCGACAAATGGATACGCCGCATGGCCGAAGAGTACGACATGATTTCGCCGTTCGAGCCAGGTCAGGTCAAAGTCAATGCGGCGGGTGAACGCCTGGTGTCGTATGGCACCTCCAGCTACGGCTACGATATCCGTTGTTCCAGCGAATTCAAGCTGTTCACCAACCTCAACAGCACCATCGTGGACCCCAAGAATTTCGATCCGAATTCCTTCGTGGAAGTGAATGCGGATTACTGCATCATCCCGCCCAACTCCTTCGCACTGGCGCGTACGGTGGAATATTTCCGCATCCCTCGCAATGTGCTGACCGTGTGTCTAGGCAAATCCACCTACGCGCGTTGCGGCATCATCGTCAATGTCACCCCGTTCGAACCGGAATGGGAAGGCTATGTGACGCTGGAGTTCAGCAACACCACCCCGCTACCTGCCAAGATCTACGCTAACGAAGGCTGCGCGCAAGTGCTGTTCTTCGAAGCCGATGCCGATGATATATGCGAGACTTCCTACAAGGATCGTGGTGGTAAATATCAGGGTCAAGTGGGTGTCACGCTGCCAAAAATCTGAGCTGGATGAAGCGCTTGCAGACCACACTGCACGTCGCATCCCCGACTTTGTGACCGGGTTGTGTCAAATCACGGTCCGGTCATCAAAACATGCTATATTTCGGCCCTTTCAGTCAACCAGCTCGCCATGTTCAGGCGGCTGCAAGCAGGTCACTTAGGAAGCCACGATGAAATTCCGTTTCCCTGTCGTCATCATCGACGAAGATTTCCGTTCCGAGAACTCGTCCGGTCTGGGCATACGCGTGCTGGCCAAGGCGCTCGAAGTCGAGGGTTATGAAGTGCTGGGCGTCACCAGCTATGGCGACCTGACTTCCTTCGCGCAACAGCAAAGCCGCGCCTCAGCCTTCATCCTGTCCATCGACGATGAAGAGATCGTCGAGGAAAAACCGGAAGCGCTGGAGAATCTGCGCAAGTTCGTGGACGAGATCCGCTACCGCAACGAGGAGATCCCGATCTTCCTGCACGGCGAGACGCGTACTTCACGCCATATCCCCAACGAGATCCTGCGCGAGCTGAACGGTTTCATCCACATGCATGAAGACACGCCGGAATTCGTGGCGCGCTACATCATCCGTGAAGCCAAGACCTATCTGGACAGTCTGCCGCCGCCGTTCTTCAAGGCACTGACCCATTATGCGGCGGATGGCTCCTATTCCTGGCACTGCCCCGGCCATTCAGGCGGCGTGGCCTTTCTGAAATCGCCAGTCGGGCAGATGTTCCACCAGTTCTTCGGCGAGAATATGCTGCGTGCCGACGTGTGTAATGCCGTGGACGAGCTGGGTCAGTTGCTGGACCATACCGGCCCGGTCGCCGCTTCCGAGCGCAATGCCGCACGCATCTTCAATTGCGATCATTTGTTCTTTGTCACCAATGGCACCTCCACCTCGAACAAGATCGTGTGGAACTCCACCGTCGCGCCTGGTGATATCGTGGTGGTGGACCGCAACTGCCACAAGTCGGTACTGCACTCCATCATCATGACCGGCGCCGTGCCGGTATTCCTGATGCCGACCCGCAACCACTTCGGCATCATCGGGCCTATTCCAAAAGAGGAGTTCGCCTGGGAGAACATCCAGAAAAAGATCGCCCGCAACCCGTTCGCGGAAGACAAGAACGCCAAGCCGCGCGTGCTGACCATCACCCAATCCACCTACGATGGCGTGCTGTACAACGTGGAAGAGATCAAGGAGATGCTGGATGGCAAGATCGACACCCTGCATTTCGATGAAGCCTGGCTGCCGCACGCTACCTTCCACGACTTCTACGGCGACTACCATGCCATCGGTGCTGACCGTCCGCGCTGCAAGGAATCCATGGTGTTCTCCACGCAATCCACGCACAAACTGCTGGCTGGCCTGAGCCAGGCCTCGCAGATCCTGGTGCAGGACGCACAGGACATCCAGCTGGACCGCGACGTGTTCAACGAAGCTTATCTGATGCACACCTCCACCAGCCCGCAATACTCCATCATCGCTTCGTGCGATGTGGCCGCGGCCATGATGGAAGCGCCGGGCGGTACCGCATTGGTGGAAGAGTCACTGATGGAAGCGCTGGATTTCCGCCGCGCCATGCGCAAGGTGGACGAGGAATGGGGCACTGACTGGTGGTTCAAGGTGTGGGGTCCGGACGACCTGTCCGAAGAAGGCATCGAAGAGCGCGAAGCCTGGATGCTGAAGGCTGGCGAACGCTGGCATGGTTTCGGCAATCTGGCGCCCGGCTTCAATATGCTGGACCCGATCAAGGCCACCATCATTACGCCCGGCCTGGATGTAGGCGGTGATTTCTCGGACGACTGCGGCATTCCGGCCGCCATCGTCACCAAATACCTGGCCGAGCACGGCGTCATCGTCGAGAAGACCGGCCTGTATTCCTTCTTCATCATGTTCACCATCGGCATCACCAAGGGCCGCTGGAACACCATGGTGGCCGCCTTGCAGCAGTTCAAGGATGACTACGACAAGAACCAGCCGCTCTGGAAAGTGCTGCCGGAATTCGTCGCCAAGCATACCCGCTATGAGCGTATGGGCCTCAAGGACCTGTGTACGCAGATCCATCAGGTCTATAAGGCCAATGACGTGGCACGCCTGACCACCGAGATGTACCTGTCGGACATGATCCCGGCGATGAAGCCTACCGATGCGTTCGCACGCATGGCGCACCGCAAGATCGACCGCGTACAGATCGAGGAACTGGAAGGCCGCATCACCGCCGTGCTGCTGACGCCCTACCCGCCAGGCATCCCGCTGCTGATCCCGGGTGAGCGTTTTAATCGCATCATCGTCGACTATCTGAAATTCGCGCGCTCATTCAACGAGCAGTTCCCCGGCTTCGAAACCGATGTGCACGGCCTGGTGAAACAGGTGATAGATGGCAAGTCCTGTTATTTTGTGGACTGCGTGGCTCAGTAAATCCGCCCTCTAGTCCTCGAAGAAAAACGCAGCGCCAAAACGCTGCGTTTTTTTATATCGAGAACCAGGCTAGAAGGCGTGCTTAACGCCGCTCCAGCGTCACATAGCTGAACCGGATGCCCTGCGCACTGACATGTGCTTCGCGCTGCGTTTCCTGCCAGCAGTCAGCATCGAATTCGGGCAGGAAGGTATCACCCGCATAGTCGGCTTCCAGCTCGGTCAGATAGATACGATCCACGTTTTCCAGCGCTTCTGCATAGAGCTGCGCACCGCCGATCACGAAGGCCTCGGCATCGGCGGCACTGACCGCCAGTGCCTCTGCCAGCGAGCCCACCACCAGCGCACCCGGCACCTGGTAATCCGGATTACGCGTCACGATCACCGTGATGCGGTCCGGCAGCAGCCGGTTCAGCGACTCGTAGGTTTTGCGACCCATAATGATATGATGGCCCGTGGTCAGCGCCCGGAAGCGCTTGAGATCTTCAGGAAGGTGCCAGGGCAGACGGTTTTCCACCCCGATCACACGATTTCGCGCCATGGCGACAATAAGAGAGCGTTTGGACATACGCCTGATTATACTTGTGAATACCCACCTCATCAGGGTGCTCTAGTTTGAAGATACATTACCCACGCTCATTTCTACGCCTGCTGTTGCTGGGCTTTGCACTGGCCATGCTGCCCTTGCTGCTGGCATTCGCCAACGCCAGCCTGTACCTGGATCGCCTTGCCGAGCAAAGCCGCAACACCGTGGCACAGGCGGTGCAAGCCACACGCGCCAGCCGCCTGCTGGTGGAGCAACTCAACCAGATGGAACGCAGCGCACGGCAATATTTCGTGCTGCATGACCGTAGCCTGCTCGATCATTATCAGGAATCCCGCGATAAATTCCTCGCGGCCGGGCAGGAGCTGGAAGCGCTACCGCTGGATCAACAGCAACGCACCACACTCGCGGCGCTGCGCAAGCTGGAAAGCACGATGCAGCAGCGCATCCGTGTGCCTCACCAGGAGGGGGAGCCGGACCCGGCCATCATCGCCGACTTTGTCAGCATGGCCGATCATGCACAACGCATACTGCAGGGTAACAGCCTGCTCACCGACCGCGCGGCAGCCAGGCTGGCAGAAACGGCGGCCGAGACCCAGCGCATGATGTTATGGCAGAGCCTGACCTTGTTGCCGGTCGCCATCCTGGTGGCATTGACCATCACCTTTCTGGTCGCCCAGCCGATACGCCGCATGGACGCGGCAATACGCCGCCTGGGCGAGGGGCAATACCATCAGCCCATCAGTATCGACGGGCCGGGCGATCTGCGCACTCTGGGTGAGCGTCTGGACTGGTTACGCGAACAACTGCAGTCGCTGGAAGCGCAGAAGCAGCGTTTTCTGCGTCATGTCTCGCACGAGCTGAAGACGCCGCTCACCGCGATCCGTGAAGGTAGCGAGCTGCTCAGTGAAGAAGTCGCGGGCAGCCTGACCCCGCAACAACGCGAGATCGCCGAGATACTGCGTGACAACAGCCTGCGCCTGCAGCGCATGATAGAGAGCCTGCTGCGCTTCACCGCCGTGCAGTTCCACAAACCGCAGATGCAGTTCAGCCCGGTGAATCTGGCGCAACTGGTCGCAGACATCCTGCCGGACTACGCCCTCACCCTGCAGCACAAACACATCACGGTACAGCACCCTGCTGCCAGCGCAGCGCATGTGCTGGAAGGCGACGCCGAACAATTACGCAGCGCACTCGACAACCTGCTGTCGAATGCGATCAAATTCACCCCAGCAGAGGGCACCGTCGAAGTACGCATACAGCAGCAAGATGAGCAGATGTGCATTGATGTGATCGATAGCGGCCCCGGCGTCACGGAAGCGGACCGGCCACACCTGTTCGATCCCTTTTATCGTGGCAAAGGCCCGGAACAAACCATCATCAGCGGCACAGGTCTCGGGCTTTCCATCGCCAAGGAATACGTCACTGCGCATGGTGGTAGCATCGGTTTGCTGGATAGCGCACACGGCGCCCATTTCCAAATCACACTCCCTTTGAAAGCGAGCCTGTCTTGATTCGATTCGCCTGCATCTGCCTGTTGTCCATGCTGGTCAGCGCCTGCGCCTCCATGCCGAATGGCGGCCATCGTGCTGATGGCATCACCGAAGCCTTATTCCGTGACAATGTGGACCGCTACTGGCTGGCTTATGCAGACAACGTGGGCCGTCAAGGCGCCGAAGCACAAAAGCGTGAGCTGGCTGAACTGCAAACCCACAAGGGTGACATCCGCAGCAGCATCAAGATCGCCCTGATCTACGGCATGCCCAACAGTGCGCTGCGCGACCCGGCCAAAGCCGCGCCCATGATCAACGAACTGCTGGGGCGCAATCTGCATATCGCACCTCGCACCTTGCTCAGCCTGCTGCGCGACCATCTGGCCGAGCGCGAGCGTCTGCTCACGCGTGCGGATGGCCTGCAACAAAAACTCAATGAACTGCGCGAGATCGACAACACCATGATCAAACGCGACCGCAGCAAGTAACGGGTAAACCAACATGACCAGCGGCAATCTGACTGCAAAACGCATCCTGGCGATAGATGACGACCCGGACATCCTCAAATTGCTGGCGATCCGCCTGCGCGCCGCAGGCTATATCGTGGATACCGCAGACAGTGGCGAAGCCGCGCTGACGCAACTGGCCATCACGCGCCCTGCGCTGGTCATCAGTGACTTGCGCATGCCGGGCATGGACGGCATGGCCTTGTTCGACGCCATCCATCAGGACGACCCTGCGCTGCCGGTGATCATACTCACTGCGCATGGCTCCATCCCGGAAGCGGTCGATGCCACCCAGCGCGGCGTGTTCGGCTTTCTGACCAAACCGTTCGAGAGCAAAGTGCTGCTGGAGCAGGTCGAACTGGCGCTGCGCACCTCCTCAACACCCAACAGCACCATGACGGGCGATACCGCCTGGCGCAGTGCCATCATCACCCGCAGCCCGATGATGGAGAACCTGCTGGCGCAAGCGCAGCTGGTGGCCATGTCGGATGCCAGCGTGCTGATCCAGGGCGAGAGCGGCACCGGCAAAGAACTGTTGGCCCGCGCCATCCACCAGGCCAGTACACGTCACCTGCAACCGTTTGTGGCCATCAATTGCGGCGCCATTCCAGAGGCCTTGCTTGAATCCGAACTGTTCGGTCACAGCAAAGGCGCGTTCACCGGCGCGCTGCGTGACCACGACGGCCTGTTCCTGAATGCCGATGGCGGCACGCTGTTCCTGGACGAGATCGGCGACATGCCTCTGCCCCTGCAGGTGAAACTGCTGCGCGCCCTGCAGGACCGCATGATACGGCCGGTAGGCGCCCGCGACAGCATCCCCATCAACGTACGCGTCATCTCGGCCACGCACCGCAACCTCACTGCCGAGATGAAACAGGGCAATTTCCGCGAGGATCTCTACTATCGCCTCAACGTGGTGGGCCTGGGCCTGCCAGCGCTGGCGGAGCGCCGCGAAGACATCCCGCTGCTGGCCAGCACCTTCCTGCAGGGCCTGAGCGAAAAATACGGCAAGAAGGTGCAGGCATTCGCGCCGGAAGCCATGGAACTGCTGCTGGCTGCGCCCTGGCCCGGCAATGTGCGCCAGCTACAGAACATCGTGGAACAGACCGTGGTACTGTCCACCACCGCCGTCTTGCCCGCCACGCTGGTCCAGAAGGCCTTGCGCGAGGACATAGGCGCCATCATGCCGTTTGAAACGGCGCGCAAACATTTCGAACGTGATTACCTGGTCAAGCTGCTGAAAGCCACAGCTGGCAATGTCAGTCAGGCCGCGCGCCTGGCACAGCGTAACCGCACCGAGTTCTACAAACTGCTGCAGCGCCATGCGCTGAACCCGGCTTTATTCAAGCAGGACGAGCTGCCTGAGTGAAGCCTGGCCTGCCTTCCAGCCCAGTGTCGCCGCACAGCGACAATATTTAATCATTAAAATCAGTAGCTTAAATATCACCTCCCAAATACTGTCGTCAATCAGCGACAGTATTGTCAGTACCAAAAACTCAATTATTATTCTAAATTATTGATTTAATTAAATAAATTTAAGTTGGCACAGCGCTTGCAATACTCCTAGTGCAATACTCACCAAGGAGAAACACATGCAAACGTTCAATGCTACGCAACTGAATACCAGCAAAAAGCCTTTCAACTACCGCATGGTTGGCGCTGCCGCCTTGCTGGCCTTTTCGTTCAGCAGCCTGCAGGCTCACGCCGTAGGTACCGAAGACGATATGAACCAGGCCCCACTGATCAGCGAGTTCAACAAGCTGGATAGTGATCAAAACGAAAAGCTCTCCCGTCAAGAGTCTGCCAAGGACAAGGATCTGCTTGGTCAATTCGACCAGGCTGATAGCAACAAGGATGGCGTGCTGATCGCCGAGGAATACACCACCTACAAGAGTGCCGTACAGCAAAAACGCGTCGAACTCTATCTGGATGACAGCACGGTGACCGCCAAGGTCAAGACCGAACTGCTGCGCGCCAATGGCATGCAAGGTCTGAACATCAGCGTGGAGACCTTCAAGGGTCAGGTGATCCTGAGTGGTTTCGTCAAGAGCGGTGACCAGGCCAAACGTGCTGGTGAGATCGCCGCCAGTGTCGCCGGTGTGACCTCGGTCAAGAACGCACTGGTCGTGAAGGGTTAATCATCATGCTGCCTCTCAAATCGATCTGCAGCATGGCACTGGCTGCATTGTGGATGGGAATGAGTGTGCAGGCCGCCGCCCACGATCGCTACTACGGTGGTGATGCAGTGGTCGGTGGCGCCATCGGCGGTGGTGCTGGTGCTGCCATCGGCTCTGCCGTAGGTGGTCGTGATGGCGCCATCATCGGTGGTGCCATCGGTGCTGCCACTGGCGTGGCCATCACCGGCCCTAGCCGCATCCATTACGGGCCTGGCTATGGTCCTGTGTACCGCAGCAGCCATTATTACTACTACGAAGCGCCACGCTATCGTCATCCGGGCTATCGTCATCCGGGCTGGCGCGGTCATGGCAAGCCACATAAGCACCATCACCATGACCACCATCATCGTCATTACCGCTAGAAAGACCAGGAGTCTTCATCATGAGCATGAACAGCTTACGTAAAACCCACCCCATGGTGCTGGTAGCCGCCGTTGCGCTCACCATCTTCAGTCTGCTGGGTAGCGCAGCGATCTCTGGCCTGATCCCGTTCGCGCATTCAGACAGCGCGGAACAGGCACTAAATGAGAACGCTGACCAGAATATGGAAAATACCCACGATACGCGCAACAGCGCTGCCGTGCCTGTCGCCGAAAGTCAGCCCGCCGCTGATGTCTGCCCTAGCTGCGGCACCATCACCGCGATCCGCACCGTGCAGCAAGAAGGTGATGGCAGTGGCCTGGGTGCCATCGCAGGCGGCGTTGCCGGTGGTGTCATCGGCAACCAGATCGGCGGCGGTAGCGGCAAAAAGATCATGACCGTGCTGGGTCTGGGTGGTGGCGCGTATGCAGGCCACACCATTGAAAAGAAAATGAATTCCACCACGGTCTATCAGATCGACCTGCGCATGCAGGACGGCAGCCAACGCACCGTCACCCAGTATTCTGCAGCTGGGTTATCCGTCGGCGATGCCGTCAAGCTGCAGAGCGGAAAGATCACCAGTGCATAAGCGGCCCTGTTAAAGGGGCTTATAGCCAAACCAGTTTCGAGGCATCTCCTGAGTTCCTCCCCCCTGGCGGGCCTTATTCCAACCCCGGAAGGCCCGCCTTTTTTTTATAACCAAGTGTTTGTTCATTTCACAGAGGAGTCATCATGTCACAGATGAAAAAAGGTAAACCTGTAGAGACCATTAGCGGTACTGACGCAGATGATCAATTGAACGGCGGCAACAGTGGCGAGATCCTATTTGGTGGCCTTGGCAATGATGCCATCAACGGCAATAACGGCAATGACACCCTGGATGGCGGTGACGGTAACGATGTGGTCAATGGCGGCAACGGCAAAGACGTACTTCTCGGCGGATTGGGCGACGATCTGCTGGCAGGCGACAACGGTAAGGACGAGCTTGACGGTGGCGACGGTAACGATGAGTTGCAAGGCGGCAATGGCAAGGACCTTCTGCTGGGTGGTCTAGGTGATGACCTACTAGATGGTGGCCTAGGCGGAGATGACATGCGGGGTGGCGATGGAAATGACGTGTATATCGTCAGTAACAAGCCGGACCGTGTCAGCGAGGCAGGCAACAGCGGAATCGACACAGTGCTCACTAGCATCAAAAAATACACCCTGGATAACAATGTCGAGAACCTGGAATACACTGGCAGCAATAAATTCTCCGGTACTGGCAATCAGCTGGACAATCAGATCATTGGTGGTGTTGCAGATGATGAACTCTCCGGCGGCAATGGCAACGATGTCCTGATTGGCGGTGCAGGCTCCGATGAGCTGGACGGAGGCAACGGTGCCGATATTTTTGTTCTTAACAGCCTGTCTGGTGTGGACGAGTTCGAGGATTTCACTGCTGGCGAGGACATGATCAGTATCGACACCCTGGTGTTCACCGGCCTGACCAGTAACGAAGCCGGCACGCTGGATGAAAGTGCATTCGGATTTGGCTCCAGTGCGACTACTTCAGAACAGCGTATCTTGTTCGACCAGGCCTCAGGCAGCGTTCTATATGATGCCGATGGGGCTGGGGGCACAGATGCGGTCGCTATTGCCATCGTCGGTGTAGATGCTTCACTGACAGCTGCTGATTTTGCTGTTGTTTAATCCTCTATAGCCAAACTGGATTAGCAAAAAGCCTGCACATCGGCGCAGGCTTTTTGTTTAAAAAAACGGACATATTGCAATATGTCTGGATGCAATTAAAGACTAGAAATCGAAGCGTACCCCGCCAAATACCTGACGTGCGCGACCAACCGCCATGCCATCTACGCGGCTGGCCAGATATTCCTTGTCGGCCAGGTTGTAGCCACTCAGGAAATAGCTGACCTTGGACCCCACAGGCCGGAAATTCACCGATGCATTCAGCAGCGTGTAAGAAGGGATAGTGCCTTCCTGCCCATCCAGGCTCTCGGTACGGGTGTTATCCGCATCGACGAACTGCTTGCTGACGTAATCCACGCCTATGCGCGCGTCCAGGCCTACAGGATGCTGATAGCCAACGTTGATGGAGGCAATGTCACGCGGCGCGTAAGGCAGGCGGTTACCTGCGGTGGTGTCTGCCGTGTCTTTCTTGAACTTGGCCTCGAACAGATTGGTGTACGAGCCTTGCACATAGACGTTGTGCGGGGTGTTGTAGATCTTGCCGAAATCGACACGCCCGGCGAACTCGATACCAGACTGCACCGACTTGCCGCCATTGATGAAGCGGCCGCCACCATCACCCACCACGATCTGGTCAAAATCAGTGTAGAACAGGGTGCTTTCCACGCTCACACCGGTGAAGTAGCGTGAACGCATGCCCAATTCCCAGTTGGTGCTTTCTTCAGGTTTGGTATTGGATAACACCACCGAATTGGGACCGCTTGCTTCCAGATCACGATCCGGACGTGGCGGTGCAAAGCCCTTGTGTACCCCACTGAAGATGGTGGTATTGGCAATGCCATTCCACGCCACGCCAAAACCGGGCAGCACTTTGGTCTGGTTGTTAGTGGAGTTGGAACCGGGGTTGTTCTGCACTTCACCATCGGCGCGCGCCACATCGGTCTTGAAGCGCACATCCTCGACGCGTATCCCTGGCGTCAGCGACCAGTTACCCAGATAGAAGGTGTTTTGAGCATAGTAGGACTTGGCGACCACATCAATTGCAATGTCTTCACGTGCAAGCGAGTTGGCCTGGGCGAAGGACAGGTCCTGGAATGCGGCGGTCCCGCCACGGAACTGACGACGACGGCTTTGCTCTTCGTGGTAACGGAAGCCGATCACCGCATCACTCTCGATACCAAATGTGCTGTGCTTGATATCAAGACGGGGCTCGAAACCGAAGTAATCATAGCTGCGCGGGCGATGACGGCCGCCGCACAGTTCGGCATTGGCTTCGGTCGCCGGTACCACCCCGTTGCCGCCGGGGCAACGCTCCAGCGCTGAACGTCCACCCAGCGTGCCTGGGTCGTTGATCTGGCGGAATGAAGTACGGAAAGAATCCACATAGTAAGCCTGCGTACTCAGCTTGATATTGTCGTTCATCTGAAAGATATGCTGCAGTTGCAGCGATTTACGGTCGTATTCAAACTTGTCGTTATTGCCGGAAGGTGCCTGGAATTTGTCTTCCGCATATTCCACCGAGCCCAGACCGGTTTCAGAGATGTGTGAATCTTCTTCGTAGTAGCCCACCTTGGCGATCAGGGTCTGCCGTTCGGTCAGATTGAACTGACCTTTGACCGTCAGCTCACGAATATCAAAGTCGTGGTTCTTGCGGATACCATCGCCCTTTTTTTGCAAAGCATCCACCATGACGCCGCCCCACTCGCCACCAAAACCGGCATTGGCATGGAAGCCCTGGAAATCATTATTGCCCACGGTGGCAGTGACGTTGCCGGCAAAGCCATCACGCGGCACCGGTTTGGTCACAAAATTGATCATGCCACCCACGGTTTGCGGGCCATACAGTACTTGCCCGGAACCCTTGACCACTTCGATACGCTGGATGCGGTCGATAGGCGTGGTGTAATGCGCAGAGGGGTCAGCATAGGGTGCCAGGAACAGCGGCATGCCATCTTCGAGCAGCAAGGTGCGTGATGTGCGGCGTGGGTCCAGGCCACGCAAGCCGATATTCACGCCCAGACCAAAGCTGTTCTCACCCACGATATGGATGCCGGGGGTGCTATTCAATGCCTCCTGAATGGAAAACGGACGACGTTCTTCCAGGGCTTTTTCGTCGATGACATTGAATGAACCAGGCACGGCTTCCAGATTGTCAGGAAGTATCCCGGTCACGGTGACCGGTGCGATCTTCTGCTTGTCCGTGGCGGCTTTCTTTTTGGACTCCTCTTCCCCGAATGCCAGCGTAGGCATCGCCATGGCAGGCATGAATGAAGCAGCAAGCGCTGCGCGGATGAATGAATTTCTTGACACGATGGCGACTCCTCAAGCTCTATGGATAGGTGCCTTGGTGTCTGCAGTAACTGCAAACACCAACACACCCGTCAGGGGCGCAGCTTGGCGAGCATACGCTCCATTACCACCAGTCAATTCGCTGGCGATCAACCTGGGGAGAGTTATACGAATGGAACCACTACCCACCAATCTGCGAATGGGTAGCTTGCAAGTTATATTCCACAAATATTATTTTCATGAATTATCTTGATACAACGCTTTATAGAGCGTTAATTATTTGAACAACACTCACATCAAGCAATACAAGTGGTGGCTACTAACAACCGATATGGTTACTGACAACCATGTTCGCTACCAAAAAATCAAGATTCAAGACTGACGACGCGCTGACTAGCCATAGACAAGCTTTTTTGCACGGCAACAATGCACATTCAAGCCAAACCAACAGCAATTAATCTCAGGTCTAGTGAAGCCAAAATAAAAAAGGACCTGTCACCAGGTCCTTTTATGCTTTAGCTTGCCAACGACAAGATGTCGCCAGCAGCGATCAAACTGCAGATTACTTCTCTTCGCCGATCTGATAAACCTCAAGTTCAGGTTCTTCTTCCAGCTTGCCGGTTTCAGCATCGATCTCGACTTCCATCTCGCTGCCATCAGCCAGCTTGATGTCGAACTCGTAGGAAGCGCCGCCGTCAGCCTCGATGGCATATTCGGTCTCGATGATCTCGCCAGCATGCACAGCCAGTGCGGCTGCCTTGGCATCATCCAGGGAAACCTTGGCCTTTTCGACGAAACGTGGGTCATCGATGGCCACTTCTTCTTCCAGCTCAACCACCTTGCCAGAAGCTGCATCGCATTCCACTTCCCATTCCTTGCCATCCGCAGCTGCGATATCGAACTCGTAGATCGGCTTGCCGTTCTCGATCTCCGCTTCCACAGTCAGCACATTGCCTGGACGCTCGGCCAACGCAGCCTGCATGCAAGTTTCGAACTTACCAGCGTGCTTGTCGGTAGCCGTGTCAGAAGTGCCGTTACTGCACGCAGAAAGCGCCAGCGCAGAGGTCACGCTCAGCGCGAGGATCAGTTTGTTATTCATGGTGTTCCTTTCAATCGGGATAAAGAGGCGGTACTAGGCATACCTGTTGCTATTATAAACGACAGCCTCAATTATCAAGCACTAAGTTACTAATTTTATTGATGAATTGGCTGTATACAGCCAATTGGTGATGGCATTTTCGATACAATCATAGGCAGTTAACAATTCTTTAACACTCTCATGACAAAACACCCTACTTTTGTGTAGCCATTTACATTTTATTTACACGATTCGACATTTCATTAACACCCGTGTGCGTGTATACAACCACCAACCCGTTGCTCTACAACCACCGCCAATACTCCTCAACTTCGTCAGGCTTATCCACGATTCATCAACCATAAAATAATTTATCCATTGTTTTCATTACGTTATAAATCATAACGGCAGAAAACTAAGTCACTGGCATAGCGCTTGCAATAGTTGGTCTGCACACATGGGGTGAGTACCGGAGCCTAGGCCGGTCGTGTGTCGGGAGCGCTTGATCCCCCCCGCAACACAAGCAGCCACAAGCTGCTGTTTCAGGCGTTTTTAATGCACGGCCGATCCGGATACTTACCCCGCCAGATCAGTCGTTTCAACTGGGGTTATAAAAATTAATTTAGGAGTTTGAAATGATTGCAAACGTAAAGAGCTTCATCCAGGACGAAGAAGGCCAATCCATGGTTGAATACGGTGTCACCCTGGGTGCCATCGCTGCAGTTTCCTACATCGCTGTAGTTTCTTTGGGTGATCGTACTGCTGACCTGTACGCCTGGATGGCCAACCACTTGCCAGGTGGCGAAGCTGATGAAGTTGGTACCGACAACCTGGTTCGTTTCGTTGAAGATGGCCTGGTTTCCCTGAGCGACACCGCTACCGGCCTGGTATTCGACAATGACGAAATGCTGCAACAAGACATGGGTGACACCCTGGCTGGTTCCGACGCTATCCTGAATCAAGTTGAGCCATAATCAACCGGGTAGCTTAAAGGTAAGCTAACGCTAGCCTTTGCTGATGCGATGCCACCTACATGGTGGCATCGCTTTTATAACGAGAATCAAGACCACTATCTTGGCACTTTCTTCCGAGCATTTCATCGTTGCGCTGTTGGTTGGCGCGATCGTTTTATCCCTGTTTGCTGCCTGGCACGACATACGCACGCGCCGCATTCCAAACCGACTGCTCAAATGGGGCATCCTGTATTTTCTGGCGATCTTCATCGCCATGGCGTTTTTGTTACCCATCGCTAGCGTCTTTAAAGGTTTCCTGTTTGCATTGCTGGGCATGGTGCTGGGCGGTGCATTTCTGTATTTACCTTACCAGTACCGGCAAGTCGGGGCTGGCGATGTCAAACTGATGATGGTCTACGGCCTGTTACTAGGCCCTAAAGGCGTGATTCTCGCTTTGCTCAACGGTGCCATCGTAGGCGGCATCTGGGCACTTGCGCTGGCATGGCGCATAGGTGGACTCAAGCACATGTTCTACAACATGAAATTCATGGCACGCACGGTCTGGCTGTCAGGTGGGAAGGACATGGGCTGGGATCTACGCTCGGAAGGTGCCATCGCCATGCCGTATGGCGTCGCGCTGGCAGCGGGCGCGATCATGGTCTGTGTGTGGCAGCTGAACTTGCACCTAGGCCGCTTGTTCGGCGTTGATGCCTGAAAGTGCTGACATGGGTCAGGTCGATCAACTACTACGCGAATCACTGGATAGTGCATGGCTACAGTTCGATCAAGGCAACACCGACGCTGCGATGCCCCATGCAAAACAAGCCTCCACCATCGCACCTGACTCTGCCGAAGTGGCCCACTTGCTCGGCCTGCTTGCCTACCGGGATGGCCGTTACGACCTTGCCCTTCCCCTGTTACAAAAAGCGCTGGACATCGAGGTCACCGAAAAGCGTCTGCGTGATATCGCCCAAGCCCTGCTGGCTGCCGGTCACCCATCTGCGGCACTGACCCCATTGCAGGACGCTATCCAGCGTTACGGAATCTCGAGTGCGAATCAGGGCCTGCTTGCTGCCATCCATATCGCGCTAGGCCAGTTCCAAGCCGGAGAGCAGGCAGCCAACGCCGCTATTGCACTGAGCCGCAACCCGGCAGCCTGGTTAGGCAGCCTGGCTTTTTGTGAATTGATACAACAAAAGTGGCGCATCGGGTTTGAACACCAGACCGGCCGCTCCGAAAACCATCTCTCAGGCAGCCGCAGCCCGGCTTTGCGTCCCGGCGTGTCAGGGGAGCTATGGCTTAAAAATGAGCAAGGTCCGGGCGACACCCTGTTCTACTTGCGCCATGCAAGCGCCCTGTCCCTGCAAGGCTGGAAACTGCATATCCAGTGTGACAAAAAAACCAAACCATTGCTGCGTCAGCTTGCCGAGTTTGCCAGTGTCAAAGACGAACTCGCCATCCCTCACAACGGTTTCTGGTTAAAGATGGGGGACTTGCCACTCGCCGCCATCCAGCTTGGTGCGGACGAAGTACAGGCCCCGCTCATGCTCAAAGCGGACCCCAAGCGAATCGCCAGGATACGAGCGCAACTCGCAGCGCTGGGGCCTGCCCCTTATGTTGCGGTCACCTGGCGAGCAGGCCCGCGTGGCAGCAAGATACGCGCTGGTCAGCGCATGTTCGACAAGCATATAGCCCCTCAAACACTAGGGGCACAACTCGCCAGTGTCAAAGCCACCTTCATCAGCGTGCAGCGCGTTCCTGATGCCAGCGAGTTCGAGGGCCTGCGCACCGCGCTAGGTGGCCAACTTGCCGATCTTTCCAGCTTCAATGACAAGCTGGAAGACATGCTGGCCCTGCTTAGCCTGGTGGACGAGTATGTTGCCGTGCCCAACACCAATGTGCACCTGCGCGCTGGACTGGGCTTGTCTGCGCAGATACTGATCAATTACCCGGTGCAGGATTGGCGCTGGCTGGCACAAGGCGACAGCAGCCCCTGGTACCCCAATATGCGCATCCATCGTCAGAGCGCAGACTTGAGTTGGGCTGCTGCACTTTCCAGCTTGAGTAACGCCTTACCGCGACCAGGACAGCCTCGCGCCGTACAGCCCAGGCCTGAAGTCACAGAAACTGCCGCTGTGTTAGCCGAAAGCAGCCATGCACAAAGTGACTTCAGTTCTGATCGCAGCGCAAGCGATCTCAAGGCAAGCGATCTCAATGCAAGCGATCTCAAGGCAAGCGATCTCAATGCAAGCGAACTCAGGGCAGCTGAACTCACAGCAAGTGAAATCAGAGCAGGCTGGCAAGCCATAGCCCAGCACAAGATCAGCGAAGCCATCCAGACGGCGCAGCGCATCCTGCAACAGCAGCCCGACCACCCTGCAGCCTTGCACTTGCTGGGCTGGGCTGCCATGCGCGACATGAAACCGGACATCGCCAGCAAGGTGCTGGCGCGCGCCGCCAGTCTGGCACCTCAAGACGGCCGCATCGTCGCCGACCTGTTGCGGGCATTGATCGCCACTGAACAGTTCGAGCAGGCCGAGCAGATGGCCGCGCAAGCACTCGCTCAGCCAGCACTGCAGCACGCGGCAAACGTCTATCGCAGCCGTGCCGGCCTGTTCCAGCAACTGAACCGCCTGCCAGAAGCCATTCATGATTTCGAGCACAGCCTGCGCTTGGCCCCCGGGCAACTCAGCACGCAGGAATATTGCGGCATGGCCAGGCTCAAGCTCGGTGATGCGCGCCTGGGCTTCCGTGACCTGAGTGCCAGAAAGTCTCCGCAACGCCAGGATATGCTCAATGACTGGTGCTCGCCGCGCCTGCAGGCTGGCCAAACGGCGCGCCTGCTGATCAAACGCGATATGGGGCTGGGGGATGAACTGACCTATTTACGCTACCTGCCCTGGCTGACTGCAGCGGGCTACAAGGTGGATTACTGGTCAGGCAAGAAGCTGGCACCCATGCTCAAGCGCCATGCTTATCTGCATGAGGTGTTCGCGGATGACGAGTCCTGCCCGCCGCGCGAAGATTACGATTTGAGCTTTATCGTCAACGACCTGCCGCTTGCCGTCGAGCAACTGGAGGCACCTGCCATCGCACCGCCTCTGCCTTTGCAAGCCCAAGCAGCGCTGCTGGAAAAATGGCAGCACTGGTTGCAGCAGCAAGGTCCTGGCCCTTATATCGGCGTCACCTGGCGTGCCGGCCTGAATGCCAGCGATGTCAGCCTGCTGCATGGCAAGCTGTCCAAACATATCCCGGTCGAGGCGCTCGCCGCTGCACTGCAGCCTGTGCAGGCCACCTGGGTCGCGCTGCAGCGCAATTGCACCATCACTGAACTACGTCAGTTCGAGCAGCATCTGGGCGCCAGGCTGTGCGATGCCGCAGCACTCACGGACGACCTGGAAGAACTGCTGGCCCTGCTCACGCTGCTGGATGAGCATGTTGGCGTTTCCAGCACCAATATGCATCTGCGTGCCGGCACGGGCAGGCCTTCACGCGTACTGGTTCAGTTCCCGGGCGACTGGCGCTGGGGCCATGAAGGCGCCAGTTCACCCTGGTTCCCCAACGATAAAGTCTACCGGGAAGCCGGCAAACACCAGGTGGCCGCCAACACATGCACTTGGAGCAGCGCACTCGCGGCCTTGCAAAGCGAGTTGCAGCAAGCCTGGCCAGCAGGTGCTGCGCACCGGGCTAGCAGCTTCGCCAGCAACTTGGCTAGCCGTTTGCCAGGCAGCACCGCACAGGCAGGCAGCATTAAAAACAAACGTATCATCTGGATCACTGCTGGTGCCATCACGCAGCTAGAGGGTGTGATGCGATCTGCACTCAGCAGCACCCAGCAACGCGTGATCGCGCCATTGACGGCACTTCAGCAGCGTGGCTGGTCCAGCGAGGTCGTCAACGAGGAATTATCCCAGGCCATGGGCGGCTGGGGTTCGTCCACGCCCATGGCAGGCGATGTCGTCGTGGTCTCCAAGGTGTTTGGTGAACACGCGCTCAAGCTGGCACAAGACGCCAAGCAGCGCGGCGCATGGCTGGTGACGGATTTCTGTAACGACTTTCTTCAGCATCCGCAGCGCGGCCCCTTGCAAAAGCAGCTGGCCATACTGGCCGATCTGGTCACCGTAGCAAGCCCGGCACTTCAAGCCAGCTTTAGCGCAGTAACGAGCAGCCCGGTGTGCATCACCGCTGACCTGCCAGCTGAACCCGGCAAACTGGTGTCAAACCAGTTGCTTGAGCAGTGGGAGCAGGCGCTATTGCAGGTGCAACAAGCGCCCACCACCCAACGGCCCCATTCCAGCCAGACCGGCGCTAGTAGCAGCGCCAGTACCAGCAGCGCCGCGATCACAGCACCTGCGCTGAAGCTCCAGTTCAAGCACGCTGACCAGCCGCGTGTACTGGTGGGCATCCTGTATTCAGGGGAGCATGAGTATGCCGCTTGCCTGGCCATGCTGGCCGCGCAAACGTTTGAAAATCATCAGCATTTCGTCATCGAGCACCTGCCGAACAAGCTGGCGCACGACACGCTGTATGCCAGCTTCATGCAGCATGCAGCCGAATGTGATTATTTCCTAAAGCTGGATGCCGACATGCTGTTCGACACCCAGCACAGCTTTGCCGAGATGCTGGAATTCTGCCAGAAGCACACGCTGGCCCACCTGTTTGCCTGGGTCTACGACTGCCCCAGTCAGATCAACATCCCCGGCATCCAGATGTTCGCTTCCTCGACACGCTGGCTGGGTAGCGACGAGCAGCTGAATGTGGATTATCCGCCCAAGCTAGCAGGCAAATCTGCCGTGGTCACCGACCAGCACTGGATAGACCACATGCCAGACCCGGATGACTATCAGTATTTCCGCTATGGCGTGCACAAGGCACTTAAATCGCTGCAACCAGACCGTGATAACAAGAACATCAAGAAGGGCATCCTGCATCTTTCCATTCTGCAAGGCATCGCCCGCCATGCACGTGCAAGTGACAAGCAAGCCCTGTGGCTGGCCTTGATCGGTGCCAGTTTTGTTTATCGCAAGCATCTCATTGTGGACAGCTACCACTCGGATCAAACCAGGGCGCTGTTCGCCGAGATCATGGAAAGTGCTGCCACGTTTGAGGCTTGCAAAGCGAAAGCAGCCAAGTTCTGGCATAACGACATAGAAACCTCGTATTGGTGGCTGGAGAACTTCAGCCAGTTCCGTTACTGACGCACACGCCATGTTGCGGCCTCCATGTCAAAGCAAGATCGGCCTGTTTGAGGCGACAGGCTGGAAACTATTGCTGTTACTGACACTGCTGACGACAGCCCTGCTTGCCTGGTGGCCTATGGATTACTACCAGGACGAGTTCGTCTACCGCATCTTGAACGCACGTTTCATTCAGGACGGCCCGCTGCACATGGGCCTGTTCTCATTATGCGAAGCTTGGCATACCCACATTCCGCCCCTGTTTCATCTACCAGCCTGGCTAAGCTCATGGTGGTATCTGCAGGCTGACCCGATGACCGCTCGCGCAGCGGTGTTTGCCCTTGTATTGCTGTTTTTCGTATCGGTCTCCGGGCTGTGCATACGGCCAGCCAGCTTTCTACTGCTAGGCAGCCTGGTCGGCCTGGCTGGATCGTCCATGCTGCTGACCCGTCCTGAATATCTGCATTTGCTGAACATCGCCATCTGCCTGATCGCCCTGCGCGTCAGTGTTGCAGAACAAGGCTCCTGTATATGGCTAGTCCGCTCATGCCTTGCTGCGCTGATCCTGTTGTCGTTCCTGTTATCCCTGTACTCACATTTGCAGGGCGTGCTGTTCCTGCCACTGAATCTGTATGCACTGTATCGGCTGTTGCGCCCGCACCGTCTCTGGCTAATCACAGCAGGCCTGAGCTTGCTGGCAATCAGCGCTACTGGCGTTCAATACAAACAGGCCGAGCTGGCTTGTGATAACAACGCAGCGCTTGCGCAGGAGCTAGCCAGCTACCAGCATCCATTGACAGCGCTACCAGCAGTTATCTTCAGCACCCGGCTGCTGGATAAAACCAGCCATTATCTTGGTCAGTTCGTTTACAAGAAACAGCATGCCGTCGATTACCTGCCGCCCATCACCGTCAGCAAGCCGGTATTGATATTGAACGCAGCCATCCTGCTCACCGTGCTCATGACCTTGCTGATGGGGGTGATGGTCAGCGTATTCAGTGTGCGCCAACTGGTGAGCAAGACTGCCAGCCCCTCATTCAAGCGCTGCAACGCTGTCGTGGTACTGCTACTGATAACGCCAGCGCTGGGCTTGTGGCTCATCAACACCGGCCAGCATTTCTACCGTTGTTTTTTCATCCATCTGCTGATCACCGCGGGGCTCACCTGGTATTTCACACGTCGCCAGCAAACGGCATCCACGCCCGCCTATCTGATGCTGGCGCTGACATTACCGGTCTATCTGGCTTCCACCTTGTTCAATTACAGCAACATAGTGCCCGCCTTTAAGAGCACGGACACAAGCTACGGTGCCAAGCTGGCGTTACTACAAAAACCGCAGCTACCCACCATCAACAAGCGCTGCGGCCTGGACCTGACGCAGGGCCGCTTGCTGGTCGATGCCATTGCTTATGAGCGTCTCAAGCATGTGCCACATCTATATCCGCTGGAGTACCTGGGCTTTCAAAGCAGAAAATCCGGTCTGCCGATTAGCAGCGTGCTGGCGGATATGAACATGCAAGGCTGGGTGGCCTCATGCGCCAGCACGGCTGAAACCGGCCAATTGTGTTGCAGGAGCTTTGATGCCAAACCCGAGTGAACACCTTCCCAAGACCGGAAACGGCAGCCCATTGATCTCGGTGGTGATCCCGGTCTACCGCGCTGAGTCCTGTCTGGATGAACTGTATCGCCGCTTGCGTGCAGCCCTGGAGACCATTTCCACGGATTTCGAGCTGATCCTGGTGGAGGATTGCGGTGGCGACCGTTCCTGGCAGGGCATACAGCGCCTGGCGGCGGCCGATGCACGGGTACGCGGCCTGCAGTTCAGTCGCAATTTTGGGCAGCATTATGGCATCACGGCAGGTCTGGACTATTGTCGTGGCGACTGGGTGGTGGTGATGGATTGTGACTTGCAGGACAGGCCGGAAGAGATCCCGCGTCTGTATGCCAAAGCGCAGCAAGGCTATGACATCGTGCTGGCCAAGCGCGGCCTGCGCCAGGACCCGTTCCTGAAACGCAGCACGTCGATGCTGTTCTACCGCGTGTTCAGCTACCTCGCCGACATGGACTATGACGGTAGCCATGGCAATTTCCGCATCATGTCACGCAAAGTGGTCCGCAACTTCCGGCGCATGCGCGAGCAGCTGCGCTTTTTCGGCGGCCTGGTGCAATGGATGGGCTTCCCTACTGCCAGCATAGAAGTGGAGCACAGCGAGCGTTTCGAGGGTAAGTCCAGCTACACCTTCCTGAAATTATGGAAACTGGCCTCCGAAACCATCATCGCCTTTTCCGACAAACCGCTGCGTCTTGCCATCCGCTTCGGCTTTCTGATGTCCGCCTTTGCTTTCATCTACGGCATGACCATCTTCGCGCATGCCTACTGGCATGGCACAACCGTAGAAGGCTGGAGCAGTCTGATCGTGTCCATCTACTTTCTGGGTGGCATCATCATCGGCATCCTCGGCATGCTGGGCATCTATCTGGGCAAAGCCTTTGACCAGATGAAAGACCGTCCGCTCTACATCATCCACCAGGCCACCTTCAGCGATGACCAGCAGGATTAAGCCCACTCCCTGGGATACGCTGGCATTCGGCATGCCATGCGGCGAGCTGCTCGAATACAGCGAGGCAGCGCTGGCTGAAGCCGTGACCACGCCCGGCCTGTACTCCATCAAGGTGGATCCGCTGTGTGACAAGCACTGGTTGTATGACTATGGCTTTTATTACTGCGACACGCTGCTCACACCACGTTGCAAGCCGCAACAGCTGCGCAGCGCACAGCATGCGGACGCACACATCGCGCTCGCGCCACCGCTGGATGAGGTGCTGGACATCTGCCATGGCGCGTTCACGCACGGCAGGTTCCATCGCGACTTCCATATCGATCGCGCTGCGGCTGACCTGCGCTACGACAACTGGTTAAAGCAGCTGCACACAGCAGGAAACGTCTACGGCCTTTACTGGCAACAGCAGCTGGCGGGCTTCATTGCCGTTCAAGACACACAACTGGTACTGCATGCGCTGGCTGAGCAGCAGCGTGGGCGTGGGCGTGCCAAATACTGGTGGAGCCTGTGCTGTGAGCAGCTGTTTGCCGACGGGGCACATGAGATCAGCAGCTCGGTCTCGGCCAGCAATCTTGCTGTGGTCAACCTGTACCGCTCGCTGGGTTTCCAGTTCGATGACGCCGTTGATATCTACCACCGCTTGAGCACATAAGATGCGATTACTGCTCTACATCCTGCCGGTTGCCCTGTTGGTGGCCTATAGCCAGCTGATGGTGAAATGGCGCTCAAGCCAGATCGTGATGCCATCGACCGGCCAGGATTGGCCAGAACGGCTGCTGGGTTATTTTTCCGACCCGTTCATCGTCTCCGCTTATGCAGCGGCACTGTTCAGTGCCCTGCTCTGGCTGGTGGTCGTGACACGCATCCCGCTGTCAGTCGGTTTCCCTGTCTATATAGGCAGCGCTTTTCTGCTGGTCATGGCCGGCAGCGTGCTTATCCTGGGTGAACAGTTGAACCTGGCCAAACTGCTGGCAGCTGGCTTGATCCTGGTGGGCATCGTCATCATGAGTCAGCAGCAATGAGCGCACCGGCGATAGAAGCTAGGGCGCGGCAGCTTGCCAAAAACAGTGCAGACAACCGTGCCGGGAGCAAGGCTGTGAACGACATAGCCCACTGGCTGGCAGCGCTGCGGCTACATATCCTGTCTAGCGAGCCTGCCCTGCTGGCGATGTTTGATCTGTATGCGGCGGAAGCGCGTTTCGGACGCCACTTCATTGAGGAGGATCTGCGTGCGCTGCGTGTCGGCAGCGCCATACTTGAAGTGGGTGCAGGCGCCCTGCTGCTCAGCACTCAGCTGGTAAGGGAGGGTTATGCCGTCACGGCACTGGAACCCACGGGCCATGGCTTCGGCCATTTTGCACGGCTGCGTGGCAGGGTGCTGGAATACAGCAAGGCACAGGCTTGCTGCCCGGTGTTGCTGGAGATAGAAGCAGAACAGTTGGATAGTCGCCTAGGCTTCGATCTCTGTTTCTCCATCAATGTGATGGAGCATGTCAGTGCGGTGGAGCGTGTGATCGAGCGCGTGACAGGCAGCTTGAAGCCTGGAGCCAGCTACCACTTCACCTGCCCTAACTATCTGTTCCCCTATGAGCCCCATTTCAACATCCCCACCCTGTTCTGCAAGGCTTGGACCGAACGGCTGTTCTCGCGGCGTATCAGCACCCATCCAGCGCTGGACGACCCGGCCGGTCTGTGGCGCTCGCTGAACTGGATCACGGTCACGCAAGTCAGGCGCACCGTGCGACGCGACCCAGCGCTGCGGGTGCGTTTCCAGCGTTCGCTGCTCGTACGCATGCTGGCACGCGCTGCCAGTGACGCGCAATTCTCTGCACGACGTTCCACCTGGCTGGTCGCCCTGCTGCGTGGGCTACACTTTTTGCAGCTGCATAGGCTGGCTGCGTTCATCCCGGCTACTTTGCAACCGGTGATGGATTGCCGGATCACCCGTATCACTCCACCAAACTAGCGTACAACTCTCATGCAGATCACCACCGGATTTCGTCGCCTGCTCAGCCACCCGCGCCTGTATGACGCCTTTCAGGACCTGATGGGCGCGCGCAGCATACGCCGTGACCTGGTCACACGGTATCTGCGCCCTGCCGCTGGCCATCGCATGCTGGACATAGGCTGCGGTACCGCACGCATCCTCGATTTCCTGCCCGATATCGACTACCACGGCTTTGACCCCAGCCCGCCTTATATCGCCGAAGCGCGTCGTCGCTACCCTGCGCAGGGCCGGTTCTCTTGCGCCATGGTAGAACAGGCGACGCTGGCTGATATCGAGCAGTTCGACCTGGTGCTGGCGTTTGGTGTGCTACATCACCTGGACGATGCACAAGCACACCAGCTGATGCAGCTCGCCTACACGGCACTCAAGCCTGGTGGCCGCCTGATCACCATAGACCCTTGCTATGCCCATGGCCAGCATCCCGTGGCGCGCTATCTGATCCGCCGTGACCGCGGCCAGAACGTACGCACATCGGCTGCTTATCAATCCATCGCCAATAGCGTGTTCCGCCAACAGCGCGGTGAACTCAAACACCGGCGCTGGATCCCCTATACCCACTGGATGATGGAGTGCCAGCGATGAAGATCCCGTTCAACAAACCGTACATGACAGGCAAAGAGCTGTTCTATATCGCCGAAGCACACTTCAACGGCATGCTGGCGGGGGATGGGCCTTACACCAAGCGCTGCCACCAATGGCTGGAAGCACGCACGGGCAGCAAGAAAGCCTTGCTGACCCACTCCTGTACCGCCGCACTGGAAATGGCCGCCATCCTGGCCGACATCCAGCCGGGTGACGAAGTCATCATGCCCTCATACACCTTTGTCTCCACCGCCAATGCCTTCGTGCTGCGTGGCGGTGTGCCGGTGTTTGTGGACATACGCCCGGATACGCTCAACATCGACGAGCGCCTGATCGAAGCCGCCATCACGCCCAGGACCCGCGCCATCGTGCCTGTGCATTACGCTGGCGTGGGCTGCGAGATGGACACCATCATGGACATCGCCAACCGTCACGGGCTGCTGGTGATCGAGGACGCCGCGCAAGGCGTGATGGCCAGCTACAAAGGCAGGCCACTGGGCAGCATAGGCCACATGGGCACCTATTCCTTTCACGAGACCAAGAACGTGATCTCCGGCGAAGGCGGCGCACTGTTGATCAACGACCGCCGTTTTATCGAGCGCGCCGAGATCATCCGCGAAAAAGGCACCAATCGCAGCCAGTTCTTCCGTGGCGAAGTGGATAAATACAGCTGGGTGGATATCGGCTCCTCCTACCTGCCGGGCGAACTCATCGCCGCTTTTTTATGGGCGCAACTGGAGAACGCCGAAGCCATCACCAAGACACGCATGGAACAGTGGCAGCATTACCACTACGCCTTGTCGCCACTGGAACAGGCTGGCCTGCTGCGCCGTCCCATCATTCCTGCTCACTGCAAGCAAAATGGGCACATGTATTACCTGCTGCTCAACTCGCTGGAGCAGCGTACACAGCTGATCGATCAGCTCAAGGCCTTGCATATCCACCCGGTGTTCCATTACGTGCCGCTACACAATGCGCCAGCAGGCAAACAATATGCGCGCTGTCATGGCCAGCTGACGTATACCGAACAACTCTCGGAACGTCTGGTACGCCTGCCGATGTGGGTGGGCATGCACGCCGAACTGGAACGCGTGATCGACGCGGTCAGCCTCAACGTCGCTGGCACAACATTGGCTGTTAAAAACAACCCAAACGGGTTAATCCATGCGCAACATTAGGCACAAAGATGGCAGCGGTGGCTATAAATAACCAGATATCCGGTTCACTACAACCATCCGTTTTGCCATTAGCGCTTGTGTCGCGACATATCGCCATGCAAAACAAGCGCTTGCAATGCTTTAATGCCACGGCATATTTATTGCACCAAATGCCTGTTAGCTTATCTTGAGCAGAACCAGCATGATCCGTGTCTTCATCGGCTTTGACCCGCGCGAAACCGCCGCCTTTGCGGTGCTGTCCCACAGCATCCATCAGCGTGCCAGCGAGCCCGTGTGCATCGCACCGGTGATGCTGTCGCAGTTGAAAGGCATCTACCGACGCGAGTTGAACCCGCTGCAATCCACCGAATTCTCGTTCTCGCGCTTTCTGGTGCCTTACCTGTCCGCTTATGAAGGCTGGAGCATCTTCATGGACTGCGACATGCTGATGCAGGATGACATCGCGCAACTGTGGGCGATGCGTGATGAGCGCTATGCGGTGCAATGTGTGCAACACGACCACAAACCGCGTGAAGACACCAAGTTCCTGGGCGCAGTCCAAACCAGATACCAGAAGAAGAACTGGTCCAGCGTGATGCTGTTCAACAACGCGCGCTGCAAGCAACTCACCCCGGATTACGTCAACACGGCCAGCGGCCTGGAACTGCACCAGTTCAAGTGGCTGGCAGACGACGCCGAGATCGGTGCCCTGCCGCAACGCTGGAACCATCTGGTGGGCTACACCCCGCCAGACCCGGATGCCGCGCTGGTGCACTTCACCTCGGGTGGCCCCTACTTCAATGAATACGCCCAGTGTGAACACAGTGACACCTGGCGCGATACCCGCGAACAGATGCTGACCGTGGTGCAACGCGCGGCAAAATCCGCAGCGGCCTGAAACCACACCCATGATCACGGCTCATATCAACCATTGCAAGCGCAGGTCTCAGCATGGCCAGGCCATGGTGGAATACGCCATTCTGCTGGTGGTGGCGTTTCTGTTCATGTTTGGCGCAGCTGAACTCACTTCGGCGGGGTTCAATTCCTACAAGACCTCGGAAGGTGCGAAAGCGGGAGCAGTCGAATACGTTGGTCTACTGAATGTCTTTGGTGGCTCCTTAAGCAAACTCAATCAAAAGATCGAGGATATCGACAGGAGCGGCGGCTCACTTGACCAACTAGAAGATGACACACCTCAAGATCTGGACGGTAATGGTACGAATGATGAACTGGAACGCTATCTCACTGTGCTGGAAGCGGAACTCGGTCCGTTAACTGTTGAGATTATTGACGATCTGTTGAACGGATTGCACGAAGACCTGCTGCCACTGCTACCCAGCAACATCTATAACCTGAAAGTAGAATTACTCAAGACCAAAAAAGCGGCTCTGCTACTTGCTGCCAACCCTATCGAACTAGCGGATCATGACCCGGCAACCAGTAATCTGATCAGCTCACCTCAATGCGTCGGCGATGATTACGATGATGGGCTAGGCAATCGGTTTGTAGACCCGAACCGCTATCTTGAACGCTACATTGAAGGCGAGAGCACACTGATTTATCTGTTCAATCCGCTCCCAATTGATATTGAAAGTTGCATGGGCGTAGATGATGCACGTGATGGCTTGAGTAGAATCAGCATCTTGGTGGGTGGCTATTATGATCGCGATAATCCAGATTTAAATGTGCCCGGCCTGCCTAAACTGAATCAGGCCATGTATTCGCAATACGTCAAAGTATGTTTGGAAGGTAACGACTACGCATTGGATCAGGCATGTTCAAATGGCATGCTGCTGTTAAAGCCACCTGGTAAGCTGTGCTTGTCAGATGATGCTGATTCAGAAGGCTGCCCCGACAGTTATAACGATGCAGACCGGCCAATCACGGGTTACTATTTTTTTGGTGGTGACACCACGCCTGAACTGGCTGCTACCTTCAGACCAACGTTCCAGATCGAATGTAACAATGAAGGCTTTACCAGTGATTTGGTGATGACGGAAAGTTGTCTGGTTGGCCCCCTGTTCAGCCTGCGCATCCACACCCGCTACCGCTATGTGTTCGACTCCTTTGTTCCCTTCGGTGCAGCAGAGATGAACGATGAATCGCTGATCCCGTATTACTACAACCCCGGTCGCATGGGGAAAAGTGGCTCCAACAACCTGGTCGGCGCTGCGGGCAGCGAGCTTGGCCCGGTAGGTGACACCGGCCTGCCCACGATCAAACCTTTCCGCGACTTCCGTGGCTGCCACGAAGTTGACCTATCCACCAACCAGATAAGCGCTTGCAACTAAACCATGGCACAACAGAACACCGCACGCATCCGTCAGAAAAAGCGCCAGCAACTGATCCTGGTCCTCATTATGCTACTGCTGATGGGAGGTGGCGCTTATGCCTTCATGGGCATGCAGAAAAAGCCCGCGCCAGTACAGGCGCAGCGCCCGGCTGGCTACATCGCCATCCCCAAGGTCACGCGTGACATCGCCATTGGTGGCCGCATTTCCAGCAATCTGATCCGTATCTCCTTCGTGCCGCCAGAGCGGGTGCCCAGCGATGCCCTGATCGCGCCAGACCAGTACATAGGCCGTTATGTGACACGTTCCATCCCTGCGGGTGATTATCTGCGTGAATCCGATGTGGCAGTTTCTGGTGCGCCGGGTACCTATTCCGGCCTGGCAAAAACCGGCTACCGTGTGGTGGTGCTAAGTGCGGCGATGTTCCCTGGCTCCATTTTCTCGCTGAAAGTAGGCGATCGCATCGATCTGCTTTCTATCGGTCGCCCGACCGGTGCAGGCAATGCAGCCAATCTGCCACCTGCACTACCGCCTAGTGTAGCTGGCACGCAACCCGGCGCAGGCCGTGCTGAACGGCAGCGTGCCATGCAAGCTGCAGGTGCTGGTCGCGGGCTGGCTGCAGATGCCACCAGCGCCACCCTGGTTGCCGAGAATGCCGAGGTGATGGCGATCCCCATCCCCAATCAGCGCCGGGGCCGCAACCGGAACACCGCGCTGGATACCGAGTTCATCGTGTTGCAGATGCTGCCTCAGGACGCTCATGTCACCACCTTGGCGGCAGCCACTGGCGCCAATATGCGCTATGTATTTCGCCCCTTCAACGATGAAATGCGCCTGACCGAAAGTAAGCCGCTGGAACCTACCACGCGCATGCCTAGAGCCAAGGCTGACCCCAACACTGTCATGATGATCTACGGCACCGAAGCACAGGCACAAAGCGCCTTCATGCATCCCGAAGTCTACAGCCGCTAAAACCGAAACTCCCCAAGCCTAAAGAAACCAGCCCCGGCGATGTCATGCCGGGACTGGTTCATTGCGAGTAGCCGTTATCGAAGTGATGTTGCAGGTGGTGATCGGCGATGGCTATCAATGCCGGAAGCATCCAGCAGTCCGATCAACTCGGCTGGTTTTCTAATCCAGCGTGTGCTGCATGCGCCGGGCAGTGCAGTAAAGCATCAGCGCTGACAATGCGATGCAGGCAGCGCTGGCTTGCAGTCCTTGCATCAGGCTGACCGGAGTGCCCGCCAGCACGGCCAGTATCATCTGGTTCTGTGACACGACCGGCAGCCAGGCATGCCAGCCCGCCTGTCCTGCCGCGTCGAATTGCACCATCAGCGGCAATACCGAAGACAGCAGCACCACGCCGGTGGCGCCCAGTTGCGCTTGACGTACGCTGCGCGACACCATGCCTATCCACATCAGCACGGCCCCATACAGCAGTACCAGCGGCACAACAGCGGCATAGCATCGCCAGGCTTCACGTTGACCAAAGGCCAGCATGGCGCGCAGCGTTTCGCTGTGCATCATGGCCTGTGCGGGCAAAAAGCTGAACACGGCCAAACCACTCACCAGCGCCCCTACCAGCACGATCGCAAACCATTTGCCCAGCACCAGCTGCAGCGTGCTGACCGGTGTGACCCGCACCGGTGCCAATGTGCCGCGCTCACGCTCGCCAGCAGTGGCGTCGATGGCGGCTGACCACAGGCCATACAGCGCCGCCAGGATCAGAAAGAACGGCAGCATACCGAACACGCGTGACACATCGGCACGCGCACTGGCCAGATCGATCTCTTCGATCTTGAGCGTGTCATAGCTGCCTGCATGCACGCCGCGCAACAGCAGCTTGAGTTGCGCGCGCTCACTGGCATAGCCACGCAGCCAGCGCTTCAGGCGGCTGACGCCGGCATTGGCGCGCCCATTGCCGGAATGACTGACCAGCTCCAGCGTCAGCGGCTGATCCTGCTGCCAGGCCACCTCGAAGCCCGGTGGCACGAGCAGCACCGGGTCGGCCAGCTTGCCTGAGGCCAGTTGTGCGCGGAAATCGGCTGGTGCCTCCTCCAGCGTCACCGTTTCACGTGTCAGGTAGTCCGCGAGCGAGGGCGCATGGTCTATGCCTTGCACCAGCACGATACGGCGCTCGGCACGCGCCTCGAAACTGGCCAGGCTGTTGGTGATCATGATCAGCAGCAGCGGGCCGGAGAGCACGGTCACCAGGATCACCAGCAACAAGGAGCGCCAGTCTCGCAGGGTGTCGAGCAGCTCTTTGGCACACACGGTACGGATACCTTGCATCAGCCCGGTTGTCCTGTCAGTGTCACGAAAGCCTCTTCCAGATCAGGCGCATGGGCGCGTGCACACAACTCCGGCACGCTGCCGCTATCCGCCACACGCCCCTGGGCGATCAGCACCACCTCATCGGCCAGCTTGGCCACTTCATGCATCACATGGCTGGAAAACAGCAGGCACTTGTTGCCGCCTTCACCGCTCACCAGATAGCGCAGATAACGGCGCAGTCGCCTGACCGAAGCCAGGTCCAGGCCATTGGTGGGCTCATCCAGGATGATGATGGCGGGGTCATGGATTAGTGCGCGTGCCAAGGCTACGCGCATGCGTTCACCCAGACTGCACGGGCCTATGGGGCGGTCCAGCAGGCGCAACAGGTCCAGCGGTTCGCTCAACTGCTGGATACGCGCTGCGATCTGCGTGTCCGTCATGCCATGCAGGCGGCCAAAATAGCGCATGTTCTCGCGTGCGGTCAGGCGCGGATACAGGCCGCAGCCTTCGCTGTAAAAACCGAGCAGGTGGCGCGCCTGCTGCACTGGCAAACCGGCCAGACTGAGCTGACCGGCATCCGGCAGCTGCAGCCCTGCCAGCAGGCGCAGTAACGTGGTCTTGCCTGCCCCATTCGGCCCAAGCAGCGCCGTGATCTGCCCGGGCATGGCCTGAAAACTCACATCAGACAAGGCCTGCACCCGCCTTGCGCCACGCCCATAGCCTTTATGCACATGCTGCACATCGATGCTGGCCGGGCTGCCGCCTGGGCTATCGGCTGGGCCATTGCTTGAATTGCCGACCAGCATAGCGGCATGACTCATGGCCCGACCTCCTGAGCAGCAGGCAGCGCTTGCAGCGGCGCGGACACCTGCCCTGGTGCCGGTGCTTTGATGCGCAACAGGCATTCCGCCTCCAGACTGCCTTTTTCCGGCATGCCATCTGCCGCCATAAAACGGTAGATCACATCACGCGCGCAGCCATGGGACAACACATGTTGTGCCACGCCTGGCACCTTGATCACATGCCGCATGGCGCGATCGGCGAGCGTAGCGTCACTGTAGCGGGCAGCCAGCACCAGCGTGGGGATATCATCAAGATCAACGGCAGCGAGGTCACTGCTGGGCAAAGGCGGCAAGTCCGCGCAGTAGGTTTGCAGGCTGGAGACCTTATGCTGATGGAACCACTGCCCCCATACGGAACTGGGCGCACCCTGACGTTGTGTCAGCCACTGGCATTGGCGTGCCAGCCACAGGCCGTGATTGAAACGCGTGTCATCGCGCGACCAGAGCGAAGACGACAAACCAAGCAGCGCCAGCCAGTGCCCATTGGCCGCCTGTTCCAGCGCGGCAGGCAGTGCAGAACTCAAGCTGGTGCTGCGCAGTATGGAGGTCAGCAGGCTGGCCAACATGCGCTCATCCAGAATAAAGTTGTCCAGATGGCCAGTCTGCGGGTGTGGCAGTGTCAAGCTCACTGGCAACTGGCGCAGTAGCTGTTCCAGCCTGCTGTTCAGATTTGGGTAGGCGGCCATGCAGCGCAGGTTCTGCTCACAGCGGATCAGCAACTGGGCCAGGGCATCGGCACTGTAGCTGGCCTGGAATGCCAGTGGATCGTCAGCAGGCAAAGGGCTTTCCCATACCATCTTGTTGATGGCGTTGGGCTGTATACGCAGCCAGGCTTTCGCCACCTCTACGCCTGTGCCTTCTGCCAGCACGTTCACCTGCTTGAGGCCCAGTTGTTGCCGCAACTGTTCGTGATCGGCGGCCATGCGTTGCGGGGTGTACACAGCGAGGCCACCCGCGGCGAGGATGGCTTGCTGGCAGGCGGCCAGCGTGCGCGCATCACTGAACCGTTCCAGTCGTTTGCTGATGGAGGCCGGGCCAGGCGGTGCGCACTGCAAAGGGGTGGAGGCGCCGCTACCGCGTGTGTCCAGCCAGATCAGGTCACGGGTATTGAGCACACGGGTGAGTGTGGCACTCAGGCCGGGAGCGTATTCGGAAGCATCGCCACCAATACCATCCGGTATCCATATCAATGGGTCTGGCCTGGGGTAGCGTGCCCGTGCCGCGATCTTGCGCCAGGCCACTTTGATGGTGCCGAGTTGTGGCTGTTGCGGGTCGGCAGGCACCAGCAGCTCACCGCACAGAATCTCGTAGCTATAGCCAGTGATGCGACAGGGTCGGGCCTCTTGCGCTGCCGACAGCGCACTGCTGCTGCACAGCAGCAAGGCCGCCAGCACGCATCGCCAGATCATGGCTGACGCCAGCCGCGTCGTTTCCATACCCAGATGGCGAGGCCCATCAGCAGCAGCGGCATGATCATCAGATTGGCGGTGTGTATCAGCCCTTTAACGACAAAATCCTTGTCAGGCCTGTCGAGCAGCAGGGTCTGCAGGCTGATGCTGTGGAACTCGAACATGAAACCACGCAGCACATCAAAGGCCGGGAAATTCTGTGCCAGTGCGAACACGACCCCCACCAGCATCAGATAACAGAAGCCCATCAAACTGGCAGAGGTCTGGCTGCGGCTCAGGCTGGTCAATAGCGTGGCGATGGAGATCAAGCCTATGCTGCTGCATACGATAAGCAACCAGCTCAACGCGGCTTGCAGCATGACAGGCATCAGGATCTGCAAGATCGCGGCGCTGGCCAGCAAGGACAAGGTAAGGTGGAACAGGAATTTGGCCAGCCATTGCTCGCCCGGACCCGCCGTGGTCATGGCCAGTGCCTGGGTGATGCCACGCTCGCGCTCGTGTGCCGTCAGCGAGATGAACAAGGCGCAGCACACAAAGAACTGTGTGGAGAACATGAGCATGGCGCCGACCACCGCTTTGGACTTGCTGCTGCCCAGGTCGAAGGTGGACGACGCGGTGGCGGCGGCTTTTGCAGGCAGTGGGCGCAAGCCCTGCTGTATGTTGTCGCCACTGTGGTAGGCGGCCAGCCCGGCCAGCACCCAGCGCGACAGGCCGTTGATCTGCTTGAGATCGGTACCGGCGTAGCGGAACAGCACACGGCGCTCTGCGCGCGCGCTGTCAGTGTCAGCGGCGCTGTCCGTGTTGCGCATACCGATCTCGGCCACACAACTGACCCTGGCTGGATAGTCCATGCGCACGCCCGGCTCGAATGCCCTGGGCAAGGCCTGGAAGCGCACTGGCAGACGCGGATGCTGATTGGCTTTGAGGTGGCGTATGAAGTCATCTTCAGCCGGGTATACCACCAGGCACGGGCCTTGCGACGCGCGCTTGGCCTGGGCACTGGCTTTGCTCTCGATACTGACCAGCAAGGCCATCAGGATCAACAGCCCCACCGCCATCAGCGCTGCCGGATTACGGCGCAGCCGCAACCATTCCTTGCTGTAAAGCACCCATAGCCGGTTCAAGCGTTTCATCATGTGTAAGCCTGTCCAGTCAGTTTACGGAACACATCCTCGAAGCGGAATTCGCGTGAATGCACACGGACACAGTGCTCTTCCGTGACGATACGGGACAGCCTGGCTTTATCTTCGGGCACATCCAGATGCAAGGTTTCGCGCATGGATTTACCGTCCCTGTCATATTGCACATCGCAATAGCGCTCGGCATGCCGTGTGATGAAGGCAGTGGGCGTGTCGCATTCGAGCAGGCGTCCTTTGGCGATGATGGCCACGCGGTCACAGATCTGCTCCACCTCGTCCATATCATGCGTGGTTAGGAACACCGTGGTGCCCGACGCTGCCAGCTCGCGCAGCAAGCTGCGCACCAGCTGGATGGAATGCGCGTCCAGATTGGCGGTGGGCTCATCGAAGAACACCAGCCTGGGGCTGTGCAGCAGTTCGCGCGCGATCAGCAGCTTTTTTTTCATGCCCTTGGAATAGTTGCGCACTTTGAGATCGCCCGCTTCGCTAAGCTGCAAACGAGCCAGCCAGTCTTCCACGCTGGCACTGTCCACCCCATACAGGCGCGCATACAGTTGCAGGTTTTCGCGGCCGGTAAAATCATCAAAATGGTTCTCGGTATCCGGCACATAGCCCATGATGGGTTTGACGGTGTCCAGTTGCCAGGGCAAGGCATGTCCGTTGATGCTGACGCTACCAGCGCTGGGTTTGAGTGCCCCGGTAAGCGCACGTATGGTGGTGGTCTTGCCTGCCCCGTTCGGGCCAAGAAAACCGAATAACTCGCCCGCCTCGACCGCGAGACTGAGCCCATCGACCGCATTGAACTGGCCGAAGCGTATGGTGAGCTGTTCCAGACGTATCATGCCTTGCCTCCTGCCAGCACCAGCTGGTCACCGATCTGCACCTCACTGGCCGCGTGTGCAGGTAACTCCAGCACATGGGCGGCCTTGCGAACATAGGCACTGATACGCCAGGGCCGCATCGCGCGATCAATCGCAAGCACCTGCAAGCTGGCGTCCAGAAACACCACGTCGATGGCATAGCCCATGAAATGGGTATGCACCTGCTGGCATGGCGTGATGAGCAGCCCATCGCCTGGCTGCAAGGGTTTGCGCCCCAACAAGCCGGCGAGGCGCGTGAAGAAATTATCCGCACGTCTCAAACGTGCCACCAGCAGGCGTCCGCTGGCTTGATGCTGTATCTGCTGCAGAAGAGGCATGGGTCAGGAAATAATCTCGTCGATGATCTGGAAAACCCGGATGATGCTGGGGCCAGCGGCAAGGATGAACACCGCAGGCAGGATCATGCTGGCCATAGGGAGCAGCATGCGGATGGGCAGGCGTTCTGCTTTGCGCTGAGTTTCGGCTTCGTTCTCGCGTAGCAATGCCTGCGCATGGTGACGCATCACCGCCCCCAAAGAGGCACCGGTCTGGTCGGCCTGTATCATGCCGGAAGCGACATCGCCAACTGCTTCGACGCGGCTGCGCCCCGCCCACAAGCGCAAGGCTTCGTTGCGGCGGCGACCACGCAGCATGGCCTCGTTCATGATGTTGAGTTCGAAATAAAGTGGATGACGCGGGTCTGATTCCTGCAGCACAAAATTCAGTGCAGACTCGAAGGCCACGCCGCTTTCCATGATGGCGGCCACCGTCTCCAGCAGATTGGGCAGCTCCTCCTTCACCATGCTGTCGTGATTCTTCTGGTATTTGAGCAACCAGAACATACACAAAAGCAGCAGCACACCGCCGGAAAGCACTGCATAGGTGGCCATGCTGTCCTGCTTGCCTAGGAGCACACTGGCGGTGGCTCCCAGAAGGCCACCTAGCAACAGCAAGCTGACACGCCCCTGCGTGGTGGCAATGAATTTACGCAGATGAAAATAAAACCGCGCCGACCCCTCCAGGCCGTAATCACCAGCGGACAGGTCAGCCTCTTCCTCCTGCTCAGGCACGCTAAAGCCAAACAGGATGCGTTCACGTTGCCGGCTGCGTGCAGCCAGCTGACGATAGGATTGCAAGCCTATGTAGACCATGGCGAGCAGAACAAGGGTCAGCGCAAGCAGGATCATCATGGTTTAGCGCAACTTGGCAATACGACGCAGCCAGAAGAAGCCGACCACATTCAGCCCGGCAGCAGCAAACAGCAGCTTCTGACCAAAACTGTCGTTGACCATGGCCTCCATCAGATCCGGACGGAAGTGATACCCCAACAACGCCAGCAATATCGGCAAGGCTGACAGTACCCAGGCGGATAGTTTGGCTTGTGCCGTCAATGCACTGACGCGCAACTCCATGCGCTTGCGGAACTCCAGCGTGTCCAGGATATGTTGCAGCATGCTGGTCATCTGGCCGCCTGCCTCCCATTTGATGCGCACCCCGCGCGCCAGCAAACGTGTGGCGCGTGTGTCCCAGTATTCTGCCCACTCCTGCCAGGCCTGATTGGGCGGGCGACCCAGTTGCAAGGCATCCGCCACCGACAACATGGAACCGGCGATCGGGTCGCGGCCGTGTTTGGCCACGGATTGCAGCGCTGTCATGGGGGTGCCGCCAGAACGCAATGTGGTGATGAAGCTGGAGATCATGGCGGGCAACTGGTCGTCATGGCGTTTCTGGCGGCGGGCAGCCAGCTGCATCAGGATCAACCAGCCCAGCAAGGGAGTCAGCACGGCCGCCAGGGCGATCATCCATAGCTGGGCCATGTAGAACCAGGCCACCACAGAGGCGAGCAGGGTGAACAGTAACAACAAGCCCACATAACCAGGCAATGACAATGGCAGGTCAGCACGCTTGAGACGGATATCGATCTGTCGCAGCAGATAACTGCGATACAGCATCTCGCGTACTTCAGCCAGGTGCAGCAGATCGGCCGCATCTGACCACAGGCTGCCGCTGTCATCCGGCCCCAGTTCCTGCCCGGCCAGCAATCGGTCACGCAGTGCGTCAGTACGCGCCGTGACCAGATAGTCATAGATCAGATAGCTCGCCAGCAGGCCCAGCACTGCAAAGAAGATCAGCAGCATGGTCAGGTCTTGAACAGCGTGGAATCCAGCTCGATGCCACGCTCGGCGAGCAGATTGGATGCGTTGGGGATGATGCCGCAGGCGCGCATCATCATGCGCTCGCCTTCACGGCGCGTGGTGAAGATATCCTGCATCAGGATCACGCCGTTATCGGTACCCACGATCTCGGAGATGTGCGACACCTTGCGCTCACCCGTAGAGTAGCGGTTCACATGCACGATCAGCTGCACCGCAGAACCGATCTGCTCGCGCAGCACGCGTTGCGGCAGATCCAGCTCGGCCATCAGCATCATGGTCTCCAGCCGCGACAAGGTGTCACGCGGGCTGTTGGAGTGCAAGGTCGCCAACGAGCCGTCATGGCCGGTATTCATGGCCTGCAGCATGTCCAGGGCCTCGGCGCCGCGCACTTCACCGACGATGATGCGGTCCGGGCGCATACGCAGGCTGTTGCGCACCAGATCACGGATGGAGACCGCACCACGCCCCTCGGTATTGGAAGGCCGCGCTTCCAGCTGCACCAGATGCTTGTGGTTAAGCTGCAGTTCGGCCGTATCTTCAATGGTGACCACGCGCTCGCCCTCGCCCACATGCTGCGACAGGCAGTTGAGCATGGTAGTCTTGCCCGAGCCGGTACCGCCCGAGATGATGATGTTCAGTTGCCCGTATACGGCGGCTTTGAGGAACTCGGCCGCTTCGGCGGTCATGGCCCCGCTGCCGACCAGCTCGCGCATGTCCAGGATGTTGCGCATGAAGCGCCGGATCGACATGGTCGGGCCTTTGACGGCCAGGGGCGGGATGATCACGTTCACACGGCTGCCATCCGCCAGACGCGCATCGGCCATGGGCGAGGATTCGTCCACACGCCGCCCCACGCGCGACAGGATGCGTTCTATGGTCAGCATCAAGTGGTCGTTGTCGTGAAAGTGGATCTCGGTGGGTTCCAGCAAACCGTGCCGTTCCACATAGACCTGATGCGGGCCGTTGACCAGGATGTCCGATACCGTGGCGTCGGTCATGAGCGGTGACAATGGCCCCAGCCCCAGCACCTCGTACATGAGGTCTTCCACCAGACGGTTACGCTCAGGCCGGGAAAGCGGCAGCGATTCTTCTTCCAGCGCTTTGAGTACATATTCTTCCACTGCGGCCTGGATCTGCTGCAGGGAAGCCGCCCCCACGGCCTGCGGGTTCAGCAGTTCCAGCAGGCCACGATGCAGCCGGTGGCGGATCTGCGCGTAAGTGGAGGCGGAAGATTGCTGCGTTTCCTGCTGGTTGGCGGCCAGGCCGGAGCCCACCGCCAGGGATTGGTTCAGCGCGATGACGCGCTCGGTCAGCAGATTGCGGTGCGCCGTCTCCTGCGAACGCAGGCTGGAGCGGAAATCCGGGTTATCTTCCTGCATCAAAGATCCAGCCAGTTACGGAATTGGCGCAAGGCCTTCTCGACGACGCCCTCTGGTGGCGGGGGCGGCGTAGGCACGCCGGTCACACCATCGACCATGCGGCTCACGGCAGAGGTGACATTGCTGTCCGGGAACATATTCACCAGCGCCTGGCCGCTATTGGCCGCAATGGTGGAATGCACGTCATACGGCACCACATGGCTCACCGGCCAGTTCAGTGTCTCGGCCACCAGTTCCGGTGATACATTGCCCCGGAAATTACTGAAGCGATTGAGGATGACCTTGATACGGTCTTTGCCGTAGCCGGCTTTTTGCAGCATCTCCAGGTTGTAGCGCGCGCTGCGCAAGGAGGGCACCACCGGCTCGGTGACCAGCAGGATCTGGTCAGACAGATCCATCATGGAAAGATTGAGCGTGGACAGCAGCGGGAAGGTGTCCACCACGGTCCAGTCATAACTGCCTTTGGACACCAGCAGGATCTTGGAAAGCTGATCCTCGGAGAAATCCAGCCCCAGCGGATTATCGGTACTGTGTGCCAGCACATGCAGGCCGGAAGCCTCGTGTACTGTCATCAACTCATTCAGCATCTCGTTATCGAGACGGCGGTACTCCATCACCGCATCGCGCAACCAGCGTGTAGGTCGCAAGTCCAGCATGGGGGCGATGTTGGGGGCTTGCGTGTTGGCATCGATGAGTGCCACGCGGTTGCCGCCGAAACGCTGTTGCAGCATCACCGCGAGGTTGCAGGCCATGGTGGTCTTGCCTACCCCGCCTTTGCTGGAGAAGCAGATCACCACCTTGCCGTTTCTGGCCGGCTGCACGTCCACCGTATTGCTGTTGATGGCGGCGAACTTGTCCAGGATCTGGTGCACATCCTCGTCCTGGACCGGCTGCACCAGCACTTCGCGCGCGCCAGCACGGATGGTGCGGGTGACGAACTCGGTGGTCAGCTTGTCTATGCTGACCACCACCATGCGGTTGGGCACGCCACTCAGCTGCTGGATGGCCAGGATACCCGCCTCGATATTGCGGGTGAGGTCGATATAGACCACCTGCGCTTCGAACTGATGCGCAAGCTCCAGCCCCTGCCCGACAGACTCTGCAGTACGCAGACTGACCAGCGTTTTGGTGTAGCGTAGACAGGCCGCCTGCATCTGCTGACGGAAATCACTTTGTGAACTGATGATCAGGATGCGCATGATCAGATCCTGCCGTACTGCTGTGCATGCAGATCGTACTCCGCATTACCGAGCATTTTTTGCAGCTGATTGAACTCATCTGCCACACCATTGACCTGCTCCAGCGGGGCCAGCTTCAGCGCCACTTCATAAGCATGTACAGCAGCGTCAAAGCGACCGATTTTGCTGAGGATGCGGGCTTCCTGCAGGCGCCAGCGGAAATCATCCGGCTTGAGCTGCACTGACAAACGGCTGGCACGAGCCGCTTCGCTGAGACGGCCGGCATTCAGCAAGGACTCGGCCCGCTGCCCGTGCCAACGAGCCGCCTGTGGCTCCAGCATGACCAGCTGCGCATAGCTGTTGGCGGCATCGCTGTGGCGACGCATCGCCGTTTGGCAATCGGCCATCAGCCAGTAAGAACGCATCACACTGGGCGTGGATTTCTTCTGCTGCAATTCCGGCAGACCGGTCTGCAGTTTCCTGATGATGGCGGGGCAATGGGCTTGCGCGCTGGCATATTGTTTTTTGACGATACGCACTTGTGTAGAGGCATCCTGCAGATTCTTTTCGGCCACACTGGCACCCCAGTTCTGCATGAAGGTAGCCAGGAAGAACACGGGGACCGATACCGCGACGATCAACAACACCAGTTTTTTACGGATGGCCATAATACTTGCCTTTCAGCCTTGAATTTGGTGTTGTCTTCATCATCGGTCGGCTGGAATCCTGTGTGGATGCCGCTGCCAGCAGCATGGCCAGATTGTCAGGGGCGATCTGTTTGAATGGCCTGTCTGGCTCTGGCCGGGGTTCGATGGCATTCAGCTCGATGGGCCTGGGGTTTGCAGGTACTGGCGTTACCGGCACGGGCCGTGCAGGTGAGCGCGGATACTCAGGCGGAGCTTGTATACGCGGGATCGCCGCTGGGGCTGGCGCTACTCTGGGCTCTTGCCTGGGCTCATCGCTGTATTCATCACCCGGCTCATCTCTGGGCTCGGTCTCGTCCTCGTTGATGTCGAACGCATCACGCCGTATCGGCAGTATCTCCACGGGCTTAAGCTCAGGCGCGATGACCGGCACCGCTTCATCCTGCACCTCGTTGGATTGCACCGTGCGCGCCGTGACCATGATGAACAGTTCAGAACGTGACCTGTCATCCACCTGACGCTGAAACAGACGGCCGATGATGGGGATGGTGGACAGGAACGGTACCTTGGACAGGTTACGTACATCGCGCTGATCCACCAGCCCGGCAATGGCCCAGGTCTCGCCATCTTTGGATTCGGTCAGCGTGCTGACTGCGCGGCGCGTGAATGCCGGGATGGGGTTACCCAGACTGTCCCTGAAGGTACCGCCTGCGATGTTGTAATCCGGCGCAGAGATGGATTGATCCAGCACAGTGGAGATGCGCCCGTCTTCCAGCACGGTGGGGCGCACAAAATAACGCAGGCCGAATTCGGCATATTCCAGCGTGCGGGTACGGGTACCGATACCACCGATCACACCACCAACGGCCTCGAACTCTTCGGTATAGAGTGGCACCGTCCCACCCAGCAGGAAGCTGGCCGTTTCGCCACTGACCGCAGACACCAGCGGCTCATACAAGGTCTCTGCCGCGCCCAGGTCTTCTGCAGCACGCAGGAAGGAGGTGATCGACAAGGAACTGATGGAGCCTGTGGCTGAGCTGGCTGCCAAGGACTGGATCACTTCGTTGTTGGCCGCAGCTGCACCGGTATTGAGCTGGACGCGTCCGCCATTGAGACTCCAGTCTATGCCCAGGTCACGGGTCTTGCCCCTGTCCACCGTCACGATGCGCATCTGCACTTCCACGCGCGCCAGTGCGTCCACTTTCAGCAGACTGACCACCTTGCCGTTTGCCGCGGTGACGACATCACCACGGCCGATGTTACGCGCGATGTTGCCGTTCTCCTGCATCAGCGGCAACGACAGATTGAATGGCTGACGAAAGCCTTGCTGGCCGCCATTGGCACCTTGTCCACCAGCACCACCGCGACCGAAGGTACGTGGCTCGGAGTTATCACGAACCACCGGGGCAGAGCCCGGCGCATTTCCGCCCTGCGCACGGTTATTCAAGAGATTGGCGGGGCCCAGTGCCTGACGTTGCACCTCATCGGTATTACCCGTCAGCACGCCGCCTTTGTCAGTGATGACCGAAACATCGGGGTCAGCACCGCCATTCACAAAGCGGTCCGCCACGGCAATCGCGCGCGCCAGCGCGCTGGGATTCCTCACCTTGCCTTTCAACAAAAAGGCACTGTTCAGCTTCTCCACTTCGATACGGGTATCGATCTCTTTCAGCAGGCGCTCCAGGCGCTGGTCCATGCTAAGCAGGCTGTCTTGCACCAGGATCAGATTCACCACTTTTAGCTCAGCCGGTGATGCCACGGTTTCTGTTACCACTGGCGTAGGCGTAGGCGAAGCTGCCGTACCAGCACCGGCAATCGGTTGGGGCGTATTGCTGGTTTTGCTGGTGGCAATCGTGATCGAACCAACGAACTTGGTGGCCGCCTCCACGGCGAGATCGACCAACTCCACTGAACGTGCTGTGCCGCCCAGCACGATGGCGTCCCCGTTAGGGTCTGTCGCCACGGTGATGCGCGGGTCCAGGCGCTGCAGATGCATGCGCAGGGAAACCAGATCCGGGCCCACGGTGAGCATGTAATGACGCACCTTGCCGCTGGTAGTAAACAAAGTGAGCGAGGTTGTGCCTACCCCCACTCCGTTCAGCATCAGGGTGTTGGGACGTACCACCAGGGAAGTAGCGATACCGGGACTGCCTATCGCGACCGTGGCAATACCCTCTTCGATCTCCAGCAGCTTGTTGTGACCGCGCGTGATCTCGATACGGCCGCCGTCCGTTCCTGCCGACATGGCGGTGGCAGGAACGCCGATCAACATCAACACCAGTACGACCAGTCCAACACGTGATAATCCAAGAATACTCCGCCCAATCCCCGTCATTTTTATTAACCTCTGAGTTAGGGCCTGACAACTGCAAAAGTCGTGCTAGGTGGTTACTACCCGAATGGGGGATTTTTTCACTATGTTAATCAGTGAATTAAGCTTGCTGGGAAACTGAGGACCGGGCTAGCCGTCGCATGAAGTGGCTGTTAAAAACCAAAATGGTGGTTATAAACAACCATAAGTGAAAACCCGATGGTTTCCTGGCTATCAGAAAGGCAGCTGGAGCCGCCTTGATCTGGGGAGAACGTTGATAGCATGGGAGACGATCGGGTCTTCTGCCTATGTGGCTAGCAAGCTGCGTACCAAACAGACGGATTCAGCCGTTATCGATTAAAAATCAAGCCTGTATGGACATGCAGACGAAGTGACGGCCGAATGAGCCCTGGCTGTCAGCAACAAATATGGTTAATTACAACCACCACACCCCAAAAGTATCAAACGGCGACAGCGCCCTTGATGGCGGGGTATGGGTCGTACTGTTCCAGCGTGAAATCCTCGAACTTGAAATCGAAGATGCTGGTGACTGCGGGGTTGATGTGCATGACCGGCAATGCGCGGGGGGTGCGTGTCAGTTGCTCGTTGACCTGCTCCAGGTGATTCAGGTAGATGTGGGCATCGCCCAGCGTGTGCACAAAATCACCCAGCTTGAGGCCGCACACCTGCGCGATCATCATGGTCAGCAAGGCGTAGGAGGCGATGTTGAATGGCACGCCCAGGAAGATATCCGCGCTACGCTGGTAGAGCTGGCAGGATAACTTGCCATCCGCCACGTAGAACTGGAAGAAGGCATGACAAGGCGGTAGCTTCATCTGATCCACATCGGCCACGTTCCAGGCCGATACGATGAGGCGCCGTGAATCCGGGTTGCGCTTGATCTGCTGCACCACCTGGCTGATCTGGTCGATGTGCGTGCCGTCTGGCTTGGGCCAGTTGCGCCATTGATAGCCATACACCGGGCCCAGATTGCCCTGCTCGTCCGCCCACTCATCCCAGATACGCACGCCATGCTGCTTCAGGTAAGCGATGTTGGTGCTGCCTTGCAGGAACCACAACAGCTCATGGATGATGGATTTGAGGTGCACTTTCTTGGTGGTGAGCAGCGGAAAACCCTGCGCCAGGTCATAGCGCATCTGGTAGCCGAACACCGACAGGGTACCCGTGCCGGTACGGTCTTCCTTCTTATGGCCATGCGCCAGCACATGGCGCACCAGATCGAGATAGGTTTGCATGGTGTTGATTATCCCGTTTAGCGATGCCGTCTAAAGTTTAAATAGCTAGTTTAAATATGCTCGCTGATGAATTGCTTGATGCCATCCACATCCGGCTCCATCACCACGAAGCGTTGTGGCAGTGACTCCAGCCCGACCAGATCGGCCGGACGCTCAGGCGCGCTGCCCAATGCTTCCACGATGGCGTCCTCGAACTTGGCCGCCAGCGCTGTTTCCAGCACCACCATGGGCACACCGGGTTCGCGGTATTGCTGTGCGACCTTCACTCCGTCTGCGGTATGCGTGTCGATGGTGACGCCATAATCTGCATGCACCTGACGGATGGTGGTCATGCGCTGCGCGTGATTGCTGGAGCCGGACACGAAGCCAAACGCCGGTACCTTGGCAAAATGACCGTCCTGATTGAGATCGAAGGCGCCACCAGCATCCACACTGGCCCATAGACTACGCAGCTTGGCGCCGTCACGGTCCAGCAGGTCGAACACGAAGCGCTCGAAGTTGGAAGCCTTGCTGATGTCCATGGACGGACTGGAGGTATGGTAGGTGTTGGCAGAGCCACGCGGGCGGTACACGCCGGTGCGGAAGAATTCATCCAGCACATCGTTCTCGTTGGTGGCCACCACCAGCTTGGCGACGGGCAGCCCCATCATGCGGGCCACATGACCGGCGCACACATTACCGAAGTTACCGGAGGGCACGGCAAAACTGACCTGCTGGCGGTTGTCATGCGTGACTGCGAAATAGCCCTTGAAGTAATAGACGATCTGCGCGGCGACGCGCGCCCAGTTGATCGAATTGACGGCACCGATCTTGTGTCTGGCCTTGAAATGATGGTCATTGGAGACCGCCTTGACCATGTCCTGTGCGTCATCGAACACGCCTTTGACGGCGATGTTGTGGATATTGGCATCCTGCAGCGAGAACATCTGCGCGGTCTGGAAACGGCTCATCTTCTGATGTGGTGACAACATGAACACCCGGATACCCTGCTTGCCGCGCATGGCATATTCCGCCGCCGAACCGGTGTCGCCCGAGGTGGCACCAAGGATATTGGTGGTCTGGCCTTTTTTGGCCAGCACGTATTCGAACAGGTTGCCGAGCAACTGCATCGCCATGTCCTTGAATGCCAGCGTAGGGCCATTGGAGAGCGACAGCAGGTAGAAATCCTCCTCCAGCTTGAGCACAGGCGTGATGTCGTCGGCGTTCTGACCGGCACGTACATGACGATATACCTCGGCGGTGTAGGTCTTGTCGACGATGGCACGCAGGTCGCCAGCCGGGATATCGTCGATCAGGCGCGACAGGATGGTGTACGCCAGGTCAGCGTAGGACATGGCGCGCATGGCGTTCAGATCAGCATCGCTGAACTGCGGATAGTGCTCAGGCAGATACAAGCCGCCATCCGGGGCCAGGCCGCCGAGCAGGATCTCGGTGAAACTCAGTGCCGGTGAATTACCACGTGTGCTGATATATTTCATACTTTAAGCCGTCATTCCAGCGCAAGCTGGAATCCATTCATAGCAGGTCGTTATATAGGTCGGACCATGCTGGATTGAGCTGCTCGATAAGCTCGATTTTCCAGGCACGCTTCCAGGACTTGATGTGCTTCTCACGCTGGATGGCAGTCCGCATTTCTTGGTGCTGCTCATACCATACCAGATCGTGTACTGCATATTTCTTGCTGAAACCGTCAATTAAATCGTGTTTGTGTGCCCATATGCGCCGCATCAGATCCGAAGTCACACCAACGTAGAGTGTGCCATTCAACTTGCTTGCGAGTATATAGACGCATGGTTGTTTCATGCCGTCATGGTGATGGATTCCGGCTTGCGCCGGAATGACGCCTGAGGTTTATCCTCCATGCCCCAAACGGGTCATCCGCACGACTTAGGGGTTTGCAAACGACCAGCCGGATGAGAACGTAGCGCTTAGCGACCCAGTTCTTCCATGCGGATACGTGTCACCTTGCCCTCGATGGCAGACAAGGCTTCGATGGCCGCAATCGCCATGTCCATGTTCTTTTCGACCGTGGTGTGGGTCAGGATGACGATGTCTGCCTGATCTTCGCCCTCGGCCGGCTCTTTCTGCATCATGGCATCGATGGAGATGGCACGATCCCCCAGGATGCGCGTCACTTCGGCCAGCACGCCCGGCTTGTCGGAGACGCGCAGACGCAGGTAGTAGGCGCTGCTGATCTCGCTGATGGACAGGACAGCCAAATCCACGATCTGGCCGGACTGGAAGCCGAGGTAAGGCACACGCGCTGCCACCTCGGTCGTCATCATGCGCGCCACATCCACGAGGTCGGCGATGACGGCGCTGGCGGTAGGTTCGGCACCGGCACCGGCACCGTAATACAGGGTGGGGCCGACGGCGTCACCCTTGACCAGCACGGCGTTCATGGCACCGTTGACGTTGGCGACCAGACGCTTCTCCGGGATCAGGGTGGGGTGCACGCGCAGTTCCACACCGGCTTCGCAGCGTTTGGTGATGCCCAGCAGCTTGACGCGATAGCCCAGCTCCTCGGCATAACGGATGTCCTTGCTTTCCAGCCTGGTGATGCCTTCGGTGTAGGCCTGATCGAATTTCATCGGCATGCCAAAGCCGATGGCCGCCAGGATCATCAGTTTGTGCGCCGCATCGATGCCTTCCACGTCGAAGGTCGGGTCAGCTTCCGCATAACCCAGCCGCTGGGCCTCACCCAGCACATCGGCAAAAGCCAGGCCTTTTTCGCGCATCTCGGTCAGGATGAAGTTGGTGGTGCCGTTGATGATGCCCGCGATCCACTCGATACGGTTGGCCGCCAGGCCTTCACGCAAGGCCTTGATGATGGGGATGCCGCCTGCAACAGCGGCTTCGAATGCCACGATCACACCCTGCTCGCGTGCCGCAGCGAAGATCTCGTTGCCATGCAGGGCGATCAGCGCCTTGTTGGCGGTGACCACATGCTTGCCGTTACGGATCGCCGTCAGCACCAGCTCCTTGGCGATGCCGTAGCCACCGATCAACTCCACCACCACGTCGATGTCCGGGTCGTTGACCACGCTGAACGCATCGTCCGTCAATGTCACCTGACCTGCTGTCACCTGACGCGCCAGCTCCAGATTGCGGTCCGCCACCCTGGTGATGACGATGGGGTGGCCGGCACGACCCGCGATCTCCTGCTGATTGCGCATCAGCACATTGAATGTGCCACCACCGACGGTGCCTATGCCTAACAGGCCTACATTGATTTGCTTCATAAATGCTGTGAAACGTGAAATGTGAAGAAAATCCGTGAAAAGTGAAACATGAAAAGTGAAATGTAAAACCCAGATGTGCGGGTCTACGTTTCACTTTTCATGTTTCACCTTTCACAGCATTATTCACGTTTCACGCCTTTGCTCCATGTCGTTTTCGATAGTTTTCGAGGAATCTGGCGATACGGCCTATGGCCTCGGTGAGGTCATCCACATTGGGCAGGAACACCACACGGAAATGATCCGGCGTCTTCCAGTTGAAGCCCGTGCCCTGCACCAGCAACACCTTCTCCTCCAGCAACAGATCCAGGATAAATTGCTGATCGTCCCGGATAGGATAGATGGCAGGGTCCAGCTTGGGGAACAGGTACATCGCTGCGGCCGGTTTGGTACAGCTCACACCCGGGATCTCGGTGAGCAGCTTGTAAGCCAGGTCACGTTGCTTGCACAGACGGCCAGAAGGTGCCACCAGATCGTTGATGCTTTGATAGCCACCCAGCGCGGTCTGGATGGCCAACTGCCCCGGCACGTTGGCGCACAAACGCATCGAGGCCAGCATGTTGAGGCCTTCGATGTAGTCAGTGGCGTGTTTCTTCTCGCCCGACACCACCAGCCAGCCCGCACGGTAGCCGCAGGTGCGGTAGTTCTTGGACAAGCCATTGAAGGTCACGAACAGCACGTCATCGGCCAGCGAGGCGATGGAGGTATGGGTGTTGCCGTCGTACAGCACCTTGTCATAGATCTCGTCAGCGAACACCACCAGCTTGTGGTGACGGGCGATCTCGATGATGCCTTCCAGCGTCTCGCGCGGATACAGCGCGCCGGTCGGGTTGTTCGGGTTGATGATGACGATGCCGCGTGTATTGGCGGTGATCTTGGCTTCGATGTCCTTGAGGTCAGGCAGCCAGCCGGACTGCTCGTCACACACATAGTGACGCGGCGTGCCACCCGCCAGGGTCACGGCGGCGGTCCACAGCGGATAATCAGGCATGGGCACCAGGATCTGGTCGCCATTGTTGAGCAGCGCCTGCATGGCCATCACGATCAGCTCGGACACGCCGTTGCCGATGATGATGTCATCGATGGTCACATCAGCGATGTTCTTCTGCTGCGTGTAGTGCATGATGGCTTTGCGCGCGGCGAACAACCCTTTGGAATCGGTATAGCCGGAGGCCTGATCCATATTGCGGATCACGTCCTGCAGGATCTCCTCGGGCGCAGCAAAACCGAACGGCGCCGGGTTGCCGATGTTCAGCTTGATGATGCGCTGGCCTTCTTCCTCCATCTGTCGCGCGCGCGCCAGTACCGGACCACGAATGTCGTAGCACACGTTACTGAGTTTGGAGGATTTGCGTATGGGTTCCATGGTCACGATCGCGGCAGCGTAAGCCTGCAAAAAAGTGTGTTATCTTACATTTCATCGCCCTCTCAAGCAATGAATGCCGGTCTGCCGGCCTATCGCAATGAAACTACATCTGACTCAGGCCGCAGGCCAGCAACTCATCACCGGCTATGGCGCTGACTGGATCGAAGTCAACCGCATCCGGTTTACGCACAGCCTGCTGGTACAGCCCGTGCAAGTGCATGAAGACTGGCAGACCAGGGACTTCAACAGCCTCAGCGCAGCCGACTTTGAACGTATCGCGGCACTCAAGCCGGAACTGGTATTGCTGGGCACAGGCGCACAGCACCGCTTCATCCACCCCAAACTGACGCAGAGTCTCACTGCCGCCGGTATCAGCGTGGAATGCATGGCCACACCAGCGGCCTGCCGCACCTACAACATCCTCATGGCCGAAGGCCGCGACGTCATCGCAGCGCTATTACTCAGCTAGGCACATCTGCTCGGTTAGGCATCTGCACAGCCAGACACCCGCTCAAACAAGCACCGAGTCAGCCAGATGCCACGACACCAGCCCGGCATTCAAGCCGGTTTCAGTCGTACTTGATGTATTTGAAGCGCGCATCCTCGTTCGGCGTGCCTTCCAGCGCCCCACCCTCAGTTCCCGGCTGCCACTGGATCACGGTCTCGATCTTGGCCGCCAGCTCGAAATCCTTGTCGGTGATGCCTTTGGCGCTGTGCGTGCATAGCTTGACGATGACAAAGGCGTAACTGACGGTGAGGTCCGGGTGATGCCAGGCCGCTTCGGCCAGATGCCCCACCGTGTTCACCACCATCAAGGTGGCTTTCCAGCCACTGGTCTTGTACTTGCGGCGTATCCAGCCGTTCTCCAGCGCCCAGTGCGGCAGACTGGCGGCCAGGTACTGGTTGACTTCCTGCTCACTGTAAACACGTTCACTCATATCGCCTCCGGTACGTTGGTGGATGCTTCGACTGCTAGTGCACCCTGTTGCAGATGCGCTGCGACGAACCCGCTACTGAACAGCAGATGATCCTGCGGCCCCAGCAGCCAGGTGGAAAAGAAAGACGCAGAAGCCGGTTGCTGGATATAGTCGGCAAAGCTGGCATCCACCAGCCCGCTGCTGACCAGCGCCTCGACGCACATGCGTGCGCCTGCAGGACGCACCGATTTCACCAGTAACAAATGGCTGGCGCCGAGCTTGGCGGCCAGCCAGGCCGCCAGACTGTCCGAGGTGACATCCCAGCTGGCGGCGATGTGCCGGTCTGCCAGCAACATGCGGCTGGGCAGCCACACCATGGGCCGGTGCTGCCAACTGCGTTCAGCGATCTCCAACTCACTCTGTGCCGTCACCAGCCCCGGTGCCAGGCCAGCCAGCAACATGCCGTACTGGTCCATGGCCAGCAAGGCCAGGCGATGCGCCGTGACATCGTCACAGCCACTCTGTTGCTGGGCAGTGCGCACGGCATCAGCGAACAGGCCGCCACCTGGCACGATGATCACCTGACCATCGGCCTGCTCCACGATCAGCGCCAACCAGGCACGCAAAGCCTGCCTGCCCTCAGCGCTTGCGAGCAAGCTGCCGCCCAGCTTGATCACCCACATGGGCTAGCGTCCTGGCCGACGGGATAAGCAGCCTGCAGGTGATCTTTACCGGGCATATCGGGATCAGGGCTGAAATGACGCATCAATTGCAACATGGCCGCCGCTTTATCCCAGGTTTCGCTGTATTCACGCTGCATCTCGGAGTCGGCGACGATGCCGCCGCCCGCCCAGAAGCGTATCTCGCCATGCGAATACACGGCAGTGCGGATGGCGATATTGCTGTCCATATTGCCATCGAAGCCGATGTAAGCGATGGCCCCGCAGTACAGGCCGCGCCGGTGCGGCTCCAGTTCTTCGATGATCTCCATGGAGCGCAGCTTGGGCGCCCCGGTAATGGAGCCGCCCGGAAAACAGCCACGTAACAGCTCCAGTGCCGTCATCCCCTCGGACAAGGTACCGGTCACCGTGCTGACCAGATGATGCACATTGGCAAAGCTTTCCAGCGCGAACAGACGCTCGGCGCGCACCGAGCCCAGCGCGCAGGTCTTGCCGATGTCGTTACGCAGCAGATCCACGATCATGACGTTCTCGGCACGGTCCTTGAGGCTGGCCGACAGCTCGTCGGCGTTGCGCTGGTCCTGCAAATGGTCGGCAGCGCGTGGGCGGGTACCCTTGATGGGGCGTGTCTCCACATGGCGGCCGCGCACCTGCAGGAAACGCTCGGGAGACGCAGACAACACCTGTAAGCCCGGCAGGTGCATATACGCCATGAACGGCGCCGGGCTGATCTGACGTAGATGCAGATAGGCCGCCCAGGGATCACCTTGCGCCTGCGCACTGAAACGCTGCGCCAGATTGACCTGATAACAATCACCGTCATGGATGTAACGCTGGATACGTTCGAAAGCCACTGCATAGGCAGCTGCATCCAGGTTGGACTGCACCGGCGTGGTGAGCTGGAACGGTGCTGGCGGCGGTGCTGGCTGGGCAGCGGCCGCTTCGAACATGGCACACAAAGCTGGCCAGCGCTGCGCTGTAGCGGGATGGAGCTGATGCGAGACCAGCCAGCACTGCTTGAGCCGGTGATCCACCACCAGCGCCCAGTCGTAAACGCCCACCATCATCTGCGGGATGTGTTCCCCATCCACGGCCAGTTCTGGCAGTTGTTCCATACGCCGCGCCAGATCGTAGCTGAAATAACCGATGGCGCCGCCTGTGAACGGCAGTGCCTGTGCAGGCTGGGCGTATGGCGCAAGCGCATCACGCAGCAGGGTGAACGGGTCGTCACTGGAGATGCGCTGGCCGTTGCGGTCGGTTAGCGTGGTTGCAGTGCCATCCGTCACCAGCGTCAGGAAAGGCTCTGCCACCAGGATATCGTAATGGCCATACTGACTGCCAGGCTGACCACTATCCAGATAGATGGCCCAGGGTTGGGCTGCGATGGCTGCGAACTGCCGGGCCGCATCCTGGCAATAGGGTAAGGCGTGACGATGCAGGCTCATGGCTGGCTCCCACCGTCTGCTGTGCTGCCCAGCCGCGTTTGGCCGGCCTGTGAAAAATAGAGCTGCGCCACGGCATAGGCAGGCAAGGCCTTGCTGGCCGCCAGGCGTAGCGCCGGATCACCCGCCTGCGCCACGATATATTCTGCTGCGTCATGACAAGGCCGCCCCAGTGCAGCTGCAAGCGCAGGTACCAGAAAGCGGCCCACCCCTGCGCTGATCAGCGGCGCCTCCGGCGCAACCTCCAGGCGTGAAAGCACACGCAGCGCGGCTTGTATCAGCTGATCCAGCTGCGCCTGCCGCAAGGCTTGCGCCAGCTGCAGCCAGGCCGCCGGGCTGGCATCGGCATCGTCCTGACCCAGCATGCGTGCCAGACGCTGACGGCTATGTGCCACACTTTTGCTGCGCCCATCCGCCGTGTCGGCCTGATCGTCCTCAGCGGCCAACTGGCCCAGCAAACGGTAGATATCGGCACTGGTGGCAAAATGCTCGGCCGCGAGCGTGGTCCATTCTCCGGCGAATGGCACGCGCTGGGCCAAGGCCATCAAAGGCGTGCGCACCACACCGCTGTAGACCAGCTCGCTGCACTGCAGGCGGCTGGCATCGTCATGTCCACGGCAAACCACCCGCCCACCCGCCAGCGGTATCAGGTCACTGGTCGTGCTGCCGATATCCACCAGCAATGCCTGGTCCACTTGCGCCGCCAGCCAGGTGGCGCTCGCGTTCCAGTTGGCCGAGGCCAGCTGCAGGGGCTGAGCCACCGCCTGCCCGGCCTGCAGCCATTGCTCGCCGGCGTAGAAGCACACCTGACCGCCGCGCTGCATCTCGGTCACGATGGCCGCAACCCCGCTAGCGCGGTCAGCAAAGGCATCCGCCAGTTCGCCGGTCATGGTCACGGCATGCTGCACATCATGGTCCTGCAACTGCAGCTGATTCAACACGCCAGCACGGGCACTTTGCAGCTGCTGTATACCACGCCACAAGGGGCAAGGCAGTTGCACCACCGCCTGCACCTCGCCTGCCTCATTCAGCAAGACGGCCTTCAGATGCGCACCGCCCACATCCCAGGCCAGGATAGGCAAACGGTCAGTCATACAGGGAGATGTCCACGGGATGGCGCTTGATGTCGGGAAAGAGGAAGTCATCATTATAAGTGAAGTCCAGCAGCAGCCCGGCGGGATTGCACCCCATGGCCTGATGCAGACCGGCATACGAGGTGGTGAGGCGCGGATTGATCTCCACCACCCACACGTCGTCGTCAGCCACGATGACATCGACGCCTATGTAGCCACCAAGTTCCGGCATGGCCTGTGCGATACGCTGAGCCAGAGCGTCGAACACATCCCAATGAGCAGCCGCGCCATTGACCACACTGCCGCGATAATGAAATCGGCGATAAGCCGCCACATCGCTATGCAGGCTGATCTTTTGCCAGTTGCAGCTTAACAGCCAGGCGCGCCCGGCACGACACAGCAAGCTCATGCTGGCCGCTAGTCCAGGCTGATAAGGTTGCAGCACATGGCTGTGCTCGCGCCCCTGCATCCAGCGCGTGAGCTGCCTGTGGTCATCGAAACAGGCGCTGTCCTCGCAGCCAGCACCATCGTCGGGCTTGGCCACCACGGCCGTATACCGTCCAGGCTCGAACTGCGCCCAGGTCAAGGTAGGGATCGCCGCGATACCGGCTTGTTGCAGACGCTGCCAGGTTTGTCGCTTGCTGGTTGCCAGGCGCACCCCTGCCGCCGGGCAGCCCAGCAGGCGCTTGCCCTGCTGTTCAACCAGTTCCGTCAGGCGCAACAGGCTGCCATCCGACTCCGGGGCGATCAGCCACACTGCATCCGCAGCGGCGATAGCCTGCTGCCAGCATTGCCAGACATCGGCATCCGGCGGGATGGTGTCGAACGGGATGGTGGGCACTGTGCAACGTGGGTCCAAGGTGGTGAACAGTTGCAAACGGCCATGCCCGGACCTGCAATCAGCTTCGTCATGCAGCGCCAGCAAGTCGTGCAAGAGCGCATCACGCATGCGCTCGCCCTCGGCGCGCAGCGTGGCTGGCAATACCGCGCGGTATAATCCGCCGGCACTGATGAATTCACATACAAAGAGTTTCAATGGCTAGCGTCCGGCGTCAATTTGAAGTGATCCCGGTCATCGACTTGCGCGATGGCGAGGTGGTGCATGCACGCCGTGGACAACGGCAGCGCTATCAGGCCATGCGGTCCGAGCTCTGCACTGGTAGCGATGCACTGCAGATCATCGATCACCTGTTGCGATTATATCCATTCCCCCGCCTCTACATCGCCGATCTGGATGCGATCCAGCAACGCGGCCATCAGCGTGCGCTGGTGGAGACGATCCGGGCGCAGTTTCCTGCGCTTGAATTATGGGTGGATGCGGGCATACGCTGTGCCAGTGACTGGCAGGCCTGGCAGCTGGCGGGTGTGCGTTGTGTGGCAGGCAGTGAGAATCTGGAAAGCCTAAAAAGCTGGCAAGCCTTGCAAACCAGCCTGCCGCAACAGGCTGTGCTGTCGCTGGACTTTGTAGCTGATGAGGTTCCTGATAAGAGTGCTGATGAGCTTGCCGATGCGATATCGGCAACCCGTTTCTGCGGGCCACCTGAACTGCAGCAGCCAGCGCACTGGCCGCAACAGCTGATCGCCATGACGCTGGCGCGTGTGGGCAGTAGCGCCGGGCCGGACTTGGCGCTGTTGGATCAACTGCAAAAGCAAGCCCCACAGCAGCAACTGTATGCGGCTGGCGGGGTGCGCAACCTGCATGATTTGCAGCGCCTGCAGGCACAGGGGCTTGCCGGGGCGCTGGTCGCCAGCGCCCTGCATGATGGCAGCCTCAGCACCCAGGCACTGCAGCAGTTGCTAAATACAGACCGTCGGCCAGACTAGCCGGTCAGCGCGTGTCACTTGGCCTGGAACGGATGCGCCGAGCCCTTGTAATGCTTGAGCAGATCGGCGACCTTGGGTTCACGCAACACGGCACTGCGCAGCGCCTGACGCGTGGCCCGGTAGTTCCATTCCTGGATCTTGCGGTCGTCATCCGCTTTATGGTCGATGAACACGCCCACACAGATGAACACATCGTCCGCTTCGTCCTGGGGGATCACGCCTTCTGCCACACTGTCCATGATGGCCATGGCAATGCCACGCTGTGCCGGCCCGAACATCTGCACAGCCTGACGACCATCCTTGATGGTGACTTTGTTGAACATGACCGTGGCCGGCTTGACCATCATATTGGGCGCCACGATGGCCAGCAGGCCGTTCACGCCTTCTTTCTGGTCGGTCAGGGTACGGCAGAAGGCATCTTCTGCTGCACTGCCACGCGGCCCGATGATGAGGTCGATGTGCGCCACGTTTTTGAGGTCCATATCCTCGATCACCAACGCCTCGCCGACCAGCACCCGGTCGATCACCGGTTTCTTGCTGACCTGCATGACAGCGACGTCTTCTTCACTGCCCGGGGAAATGAATTCGCCTATTCTTTCTACGATGCCCATGATGCTCTCCTCTACATTGCTGTTAAGGCCGCCCGGACGGATCACGACACAGGCTGCCACTACGGTTACCCGGCTTCTGCTGGTGATGAAGACCGGAGCACTTTGTCGACCCAGGCCGCAGGGTTGCAGCAGCACTGGTTCAGCAACTTCCCCGCCAGGTCTCCGTCACGCTACAGCAGCATGGAATACTCTGTAGTGAACGGCACTGGCTGGTATAACTTGAGACAGTGGAACAAGAAATAAAGTCCATCAGGTTCAATCAAACGCTTGCGTTCCATCAAAAACAACTGGCTCGAAAAATAAAAAAGGAGTGCACCGGCAGGCACACTCCTTACATCGCCCATGCCCCTTGCAAGCAAGGGAATAGCGGTATTACTCCAGGTTGGCGTGGATCGCGCGCATACCTTCTTCGGTCAGACCCTTGGCGTGGATCAGCTCGGAAATGGCACCTTCCAGGAAGATCAGGGTGGACAGTTCGAACTGCGAACCCATGGGCATGCCCTTGGTCAGCGGGAAGCTGTCGTCCTGACCGACCTGAATCACCAGGTCAGCCACGTCGGCCATTGCCGAGGACTTCTTCATGGAGATCACCACCAGCTTGGCACCGACAGACTTGGCCTTCTTGACGAATGGCAGCAGGGTTTCGGTACCACCGGAGCCAGAGACCAGGATCAGCAGGTCACCTGCCTTGATGGCCGGCGTGACGACTTCGCCTATCATGCTGACGTTGTAGCCAGCGTGCACCAGACGCATCGCGAAGAAACGCGACACCAGCAGGGAACGGCCTGCACCGCCGATGAAGGTACGGCCAGCCGCTTCAACCAGCGCCAGCAGCTCGGTGGTCTTGCTCTTGTCAGTGACGTCCAGGATGCCTGCCAGCTTATCCAGAATAAATTTTTGATGGTCCATAGTGTTGTCCTTTAGAACGAATGAAGCAAAGAAGAGGCTGATTCAAAAAAAATCCCGACGCATCGCTGGGTCGGGATTTTTTCATCACTGCACTAAATTCCTGAACGGGTTAAATCCCTGGAATTTAATTCGCAATTAAGCGTGAGCGATTGCGGTGATTTCAGCAGCAGCAGCAGCTGGGTCAGCAGCACCGTAGATAGCAGCACCAGCCACGATGATGGAAGCACCAGCGTCACGAACTTGAGCGGTGGTACCAGCCTTAACGCCGCCAGCAACCGAGATCTTCACGCCGGTGTTCAGGCTGGCGATCAGTGCCAGGTCGGTGAATGGGGTGCCGCCAGCGGCTTGTTGGTCCAGACCGGTGTGCACGCCGATGATGTGCGCGCCCAGCTTGACCGCTTCTTGAGTGCGGGTGGCTTTGTCAGCTACGTTGATCAGGTCAACTTGAGCAGCTTTGCCGTACTTGTTGGCAACATCGATCACACCCTTGATGGTGCCCAGGTCAGCGGTACCCAGAACGGTACAGATGTCAGCACCGGCCTTGTAGAATGGCTCAGCTTCGTAGAAACCAGCGTCCATGGTCTTCAGGTCAACCAGGATTTGGTTGTTTGGGAACTTAGCACGCAGGGTTTCCAGCAGCTTGATACCGTTATGCTTGATGCATGGGGTACCGATTTCCAGGATGTCCACGTGTGGAGCAACTTTTTCAGCCAGCGCAACAGTTGCGTCGAAATCCAAGGAATCCAGTGCCATTTGAGTTAATGCCATTATGCTTTCTCCAATTTTAGAGTTACAGGTTAGAACGGGTTTACTAAAAATCCGGCCTAGATGGTATAGGCCGAGACGGCCGGATGTCAACGTCAATCACTGACGCGACATCCGAACGGCAGAATTAAAGCTTTTCTGCCAGAGCTTTTTCCAACTTGATTTGGTCAGCCACGAAACCACGGATGCCTTCGGACAATTTCTCGGTTGCCATGGCATCTTCGTTGAGCTGGAAGCGGAATTCTTCTTCGGTCAGCTTGGCTGGAGGCGCAGACTTCGCACCTTCGTCGTTCAGTACACGCACCAGCGTGCCTTCGGTCGCCGCCAGGTCTTGCAGCAGGTTAGGCGATACGGTGAGGCGGTCGCAACCAGCCAGCGCGATCAGTTCACCGGTGTTGCGGAAGGAAGCGCCCATGACCACGGTCTTGAAGCCGTGCTCTTTGTAGAATGCGTAGATCTTGCGTACAGAAACCACGCCAGGATCGGTTTCCTGGGTGTATTCGGTACCTGGGTTCTTGGCCTTGTACCAGTCCAGGATACGGCCAACGAATGGGGAGATCAGGAATACGCCAGCTTCAGCACAGGCACGTGCCTGACCGAAACCGAACAGCAGGGTCAGGTTGCACTGGATGCCTTCTTTTTCCAGTTGCTCGCCGGCCTTGATGCCTTCCCAGGTGGATGCCAGCTTGATCAGCACACGGTCTTTGCCTACACCGGCTTCTTCGTACAGCTTGATCAGCTTGCGGCCCTTGGCCACCATCTTGTCGATGTTGAAGGACAGACGTGCGTCCACTTCGGTGGAGATACGGCCTGGCACAACCTTGGAGATCTCGATACCGATCAGCACAGCCAGTTTGTCAGCCGCGTTCTCGATCTGAACTTCCTTGCTGCCGCCTTGAGCCTTGGCATAAGCGATGGCTTCATCGATCAGCGGGGCGTATTGAGGGATGGTGCTTGCCTTCAGCAGCAGGGACGGGTTGGTAGTCGCGTCCACAGGCTTTACGCTCTTGATCGCCTCAACGTCGCCAGTATCCGCGACGATGGTGGTCATGCCTTTCAATTGATCCAACAAATTTGCCATATTGCTCCTCCTAGAGATGCGCTAAATGAATGCCGAAATTTTTTTCACTACTGTTTTGGGGTGCAGATGCGAGCGCACCTACATAATGAAAATCGTTAGAAGTGGGATATTACTACGACAATGTGACAGTTTGAACTCATTTTTTCATTTTTGCTGATTGTTTCCTGATCACCACACAGACAAAAGCGGCCTGTGCATGCTGCGCTTTAAAGCCGGGACTAAAGCACAAAGCGCCCTCTGATCCTTGCATCAGCCCGGCTTGCTGATCGTTATAGTGTTCCCATCCACATGCGCCGCGTATCCGGCACTGCAAACACTGCTCCGCATGGCCGCACCAGGCCTGATGAAAGCCAACATCATGAGAACGACAACGCTCCCGCCCACCAGCCTCAGCGCGCGCCTGCTGCACAAACGAGCGCGTGCACTGCATACCCGACTACAGCCTGCCGACGGCAAACCAGCCGACATCGCTTCAAACAGCACCACACTCACGCCAGGCACAGCCGCTGCTGCCAGACGCCAAAGCAGACCCTCAGCTGTGCACTGGAAGCGCATCATAATGATGACAGTGATGCTGCTGGTGACCATCTTCTGTGCTGCCAAAGTGGCCGAGGTGATCGTGGTGTCCAATATGCAGCATTGGGTGAGCCAGACCAAACCACAAAAATCATTAAGCGCCCCGCGCCTGCTGCATGTGCGGCAACGTCCACCAGCGGTGTTCTAGCCAGTCAAACGACCAAGTAGCAAGGTTGCCACCGTGAGGTCTGCACTGGTTCCGGGATTGAGTTGCCGCAGCTTCAGCGCGCGGTCGAAAGCCAATAATGGGCCTTGCAGGGTTTTCGGGTTGTCGCTGTGTTCCAGCGCTTGCCAGTGGGGCAGCGCTTCCGCACGCAGTTGCTCGGCCCGGTCCGCACCATATTTGCGTGCTACATGGCTATCTGCCAGGGTCGCCAGAAAACGCAGATATACCGCACTGACCGCCCAGGCCGGCCGCTGCCAGCGCTGCTGGCACTGCCGGTAATAATCCAGCGCGGCGACAATGTCCGCATAAGCATGTGCATACTGCCAGGCGATACGGTCACGCACGGCCGCTTCCTGCATCGCCACCAGCAAGCTCACCTGCACGTCCTGATGCACATCGTGTTGCCCGCTCTGCCCCAGTCCAGCCGGATTGGCAAGGCGGATGGCGGCATACGCCGCCTGCGCATCCGCCACGGTCAGCCCCTGCAACACCGCTTGCAACTGCGCCATGCCGAACTGACCACCCGCCTGTTGCGCCGCCTGCAGCATGGGGGCGGCCAGCAACAGGATGCCCAGATTGGTGTTGCAGCCCACCTCGTTGATGGTAGCTTGCGTGGCCAGCAGGATGCGCTGGCCCACACTGGCAGCAGGCGTGCAGATAGCCGGGGCGGCCACGTCGGCACTGCGCAAAAAATGCTGCACCGTCATGCCGTGTCCATCGGCAAAGATATGCACATTACCGGGCTTCAATGCCTCCAGTTCGGCCAGACATGCGTATTTGAACGCCGCAGCCAGCCCTAGCGCCAGTGCGCTGTCATCCACGGGATCGCGGTCCATCCCCGTCATGCCAGCTGCGCAACAAAATCGTCGACCAGGGCCAGCGCGATGTCCTGCCTGGCCACGGATTGCAGGCCGCGCCAGGCCGGGATGCTATTCACTTCCAGCACATGACATTGGCCGTGCAGGTCGCGGATGATGTCCACGCCACAGTAGGCGATATCCACTGCGCGCGCAGCGGCCAGCGCCAGCGCTTCCAGTTCAACATCGCCTTCCACCAGCTCACAGCGGCCGCCCACTGCCACATTGTTGACCCAGTCCTGCCCATGACGGCGCATGCAGGCCAGCACACGCTGACCGATCACGAACACGCGGTAATCGTGCCAGCGCCCTGCTCCGCTATCGATATAGCGCTGCAGGTAATACAGGCCATCCACTTCAGGCAGCATGGGCACCGGCAAGGCACTGCCTGGCAACAGGCGTTGCACGCCCTTGCCCTGCGAGCCGAACAAGGGCTTGAGCACCAGCGCATGGCCGGCGGCGTGTTCTGCCTTGAGTAACTCAGCCGCCTGCCAGCGTGATTCACACACCCAGGTCGGCGGGCTGGGCAGCGCATGCAGCTGCAACAGCAGGCTGGTCATGGCTTTGTCCACTGTGCGCTCGATGGCACGCCCGTCATTGTAGACCGGCACGCCGAGCAGCTTCAGCGCATGCAGCACATCAAGGCGCATGATCACCTGCTGCAGACTGCCACCGCTGACGCCACGCACGAACACACCGTCTGGCAGCGACTGTTCAAATCCCGGGATCTGTACCCATGGCATTGGTTCAGGCTGCTGCTGGTGCAGCGCGAACGCACACTGTTGCAGTGACACGAACAGCGCCTGCACACTACGGCTGGCGAATGCCTGCTGCAACTGCTGCCCGTGCCAGCCCGGCTCGTCGGTGAAGATGGCGATGCGGCGTGTCAACGGGCGGAATAACCGAAGGATTGATCCAGCAAGGTCGCGTCCAGCCGGCCAGCGAAATAGCTGTTGCCGGACTGCATGGCGGTGACGGTCACCGCAGCCGGGCTGAACAGCATGGGGTCGATCTGGTAGAAATCCATGTTCACCGCCTTGAACACCTCGGCAAACGGGCGGCCGTAGTCACGCGATGCGCTGCTGGGCAAGGCCTGCGCCAAGGCTTGCGCGTCAGCGTCGCTGCCGTTCACGAACAGATGGGCATGGCCACCAAACAGGATGGCGTCATTGGTGCGGCCCATGCCGGTCAGAAAATCCGGCGATGGCGGCGGCACGGGCGCGCTGGCCATGCCGTCCACCACATCAGCCAGGGGAAAATGCAGCGCATGCAGCTTGTGCATGGCGACTTCCAGCACCCGCGCCACGATCTGCACCGTACCGGCCAGACTGCGTGTGGGCGTGAGTATGAAGGTGAGCTTGTCGGCCGCGACTCCCGTGTCGCGTGCCACCTTGGCCACCACTTCGGGCGGCGGGGCTTTATCGCTCTCCAGCACCAGACAGGCCGCATCGGCACTATCATGGTAATCCAGCTCCTTGAACAGCGCTTCACGGCCAGCCAAAGCCCGCGCCGGGCCGGAACCGAGCGCAAAGAATTTCTCATGCGCCAGGCTCCAGCCTGCATATTGGCTGCCCAGACAAGCCAGTACCGGGTTACGGCTGTGTACCGCCAGCTGCCAGGGCCAGTGACTGAACGGGCCACCGGCCTGCAGGCTGACATGTCCCAAGCCGCCCATGCAGATCTCGGCGATCAGGCGCCCGGCCTCCAGGCCACCCGCATGCTGGATACCCGCATCGATCAGCGTCGCGCCGGAAGGCAGGCGGCTCACCCCCAGCCGCAAACTGTGGGCTTCGGCCAGCAGGCGGTTCAACAAGGGTGCAGTCAGCGCGTTGACGCTGGGTGATGCACCCTCAGGCGGGTTGGCGGCATTCATGTGGGGCTCCTCTCTAGTCATGTTCCGTATCGTTATTGTTATCGTTTGCAACACTCAAGCCGAGATGCAGCCATGCCTGCATCTCGGCAAGCTGCTGCTGCACCAGCGCGTGGGCGGCGGCCGCATCGTCAGCGCTGGCATGGACACTGCACAGCGGGCTATCCGTAGCGATGCAACTACCCGCCGACGGGATATCACTGACCCAGGGCGGCCAGTGCAACCCCGCAGGGATTGTAACGGCATGCACGGCATAAACAACAGCGTGTGCATGTACCGCGCTGCATGACGGCGCTGTCAGCAGCACACCCTGACAGGCCGCCATGTGCAAGCTGAACAGATCAGACTGACCTGGCTGCGCGGGATACAACGTCACTGTCGCGGTCGGGCGCGGGTTCAGTTCCAGCAGATGGAAGCCTGCCTCAGCCTGGCGTTGAGGGAACGCACCGGACCCCGTCTCCAACTCAGCCGCTAGCGGGCCATGCTCGATCACATCGATGCCGTTCAGGCCACGCAAACCCAATGCACGCGTCAGCGTTTGAGCCGCTTGCAACAAGGCCGGATAGCAGGCAGGCCGTTCCTGGTTGAGACTGACCGCGCCACCATAACGGTAAGGCGCATGTGTGCCGGGCGACCACCATTGCGCATGCACCCCCACCGGCTGCATGTCATGGCCATCGGCTACGAACAGCAGCGACAGTGTCCTGCCCGCTAGCTTGCGCTGCAGATAAGCATCATCTGCCATGCTCGACACCTTATCGGCCGGCTGCACATGCAGGCCGCCACAGCCGCCGCCACGCTTGTACAACCAGGCATCGCCAGCAGCGGGCTTGATGGTAGACCAGCCCTCCTGACCAGCCTCCGGCAAACGCGTCGCCGGATAAGGCAGATCCAGTGTTTGCAACAGAGGGAAGAAATGTTGCGGCTGTTTGCAGCGACGCACCACATCGGCGCCATTGCCCAGCACGGCTAAGAATGCCTGAGCCAGTTCCAGCACTTCTGGCCTGGCTTCAAAGCCACTGCCATACACCATGCCGGTCATGCTGGAGGTATCCAGTTGCGTGAGCGCCGCTGCAAAAGCAGCTGCCTCAAAACCACGTTCGTCGCAGCTAACGGTCAGCACCTGCTCCACCAGCGCACAGGTGTCCTCATCGGCATAGGCATCGATGACCGTGACGCGATAACCCGCCACGACGGCCAGTTGCGTCAGGGCACGGGCCGAAATGGCCGCGATCAGCACATGCGGGCGGGCTTGCATGGCCAATAGGGGTTGGGGCTTAGTCCGCCAGAATGGCGCGTGCTGTCTCGAACGCAGACAGGAAATCCAGACGCTGCGGCGTTTCCGCACTCAGCATCTGCTTCAGCAACTGATGCTGGGTGGCGTATTTGAGATTGCCTATGGCCAGCGCTCCTATGCCCAGCACCTGGGTACCGGCCACCGGCACACCGTCCGCCATCACGTCCACGCCTTCCGCACCGGTAGGTGGCACGGCATTCACGTCAGCCACCAGTTTCAGACCGGCTGACGCCGCCATCTGCGCGACGGACACCACCTGTATGCCAGCCGCGGCACAGCACAGCAGCACGTCGCTGTGTTGCAGCATGGCCGTCTTGGCCGCATCGCTACTGCCGTCCACACAGTGCAGGTTCACCGCATAGCGCTGCTGGTAGGCAGCGGCCTTGTTTTGCACATCGGCCAGCGCCGCATGCGCCACCAGCGACACCTCGGCACCCGCATGTGCCGCGATGATGGCTGCACAGCCGCCCACCGGGCCGGTCGCGCCCAGCACACTGACTCTGCACCCGGCCAGACCCGCGCCATGCTGTTTGCGCAGATGCTGCTCCACTTTGGCTACCATGGCAGCTGCCGTGGTGAAGGCGCCGGACGGGTCGGCGAACAGCGAGATCTGGAACGGCGGGAACATCGCCTTGGCTGCCGCATTCAGCATGTCCATGGCAAGGTCGATATCACGACCACCGATGAAGATGCCCTCGCGTTTAAGCCCGCTGGGGCTGCGCGAGAATATCGCGTCCTGGGTCAGTGCAGCCACGTCACTGAGCGCCACTTGTGTATACGGCATGATGTTGTCAAAGCCCGCATCGAAGGCCATGTTGACGTCGAAGGGGCTGGCATTCCTGGCCGCGGTGATCAGATGCAGGATGGCGGTTTTTTGCATGATATGGCTTTCGATACTGTAGGGTTTCAAGCCGTATACAAGGCACGCAGCTCTGCGCCCTGATTACGTCCACGGCAAACAAGGAACTCCAGCCCGGCCAGATCGACTGCAGACTGACCGAGCTGCAAACGCGCGGCTTCGGCCTCTGCCTGACTGGCAAAGATGGCGAAACCGGTCGGTCCCCAGGAGCTTTGTCCGAAGCAGTGCACGCCTTGCTGCTGCAGTTGGTCTAGCACGGCAGCGACACGCGCACTGGCATAACGGCCGCCCTGTGCAGCGGCAAAATGATCGCCCGTGTGCTGCTGCAGGGCCTGGATGGCGCTGCCAAAGCCGGCCAGATCATGTTCTGCCAGCGCAGGCAGGGCCTGCATCAATACATAACGGCACAACTCGGCCGCCAGCGCAGCCGGGAACTCGGGCAACCGACGGAAGGCCTCCAGCTCAGCGCTGCCATGGATGCCGGAAGCCGTCTGATCGAGGATCAGCAGCACACGCCAGTCATCCGGAAACGCCATGCGCGCAATGACAGGCGGCACCCGGGTGTGTTCGTTACGGCCACCATCCACGATCACGCCACCTTGCACAAAGGTGCCGATGCCGATGCCGGAGCGACGCCCACGGCCACTGGCTTCGGCGATCGCCAGCGGCGTGATGACACGGCCATGCAACTGCCCCAGTGCGCTGCCCAGCGCCAGTGCCAGCTGCGTGCCTGAACCCAGACCGCTATGTTCAGGCAGGCAGTGCTGCATGTGCACAGCCGCACCACCCGGCAACTGCCAGGCAAGGGCAAGTTGCTGCACCAGCTTGAGCGCACGCGCGCTGCCTGGGCCGCTGGCAGAGAATGCGTCCGCATGGCGCAGCGTGAACGCCGTCAGGGGCTGATCCAGCGACAAGCCTATGCTGCCGAAACGTCGGCCCAGCCCGCCATTGAGGTCGAAGAAGCCCAGATGCAGGCGCCCGGTGGTGGTCACCTGTATGGCGTGCGGCTGGGCGGTGGGAGGAAGATCTAGGCCGGACATGCGGGTGATGGCACTCTTGTGATTTGCGTCGATATGGTTTAAGTCCGTTCGGCTGCCAGCCCATGCGCCGGACAACACGGCCCGCCAGAAACAAGGCTAGCCAGAAAAGCGCAGCTTCAACACGGCTTCCGGCCACAGCTTATGCATGAGGTGACATTGCAAACATTGTAGCCGAGACCATGGCCTTTTCCTACGCGTAGCGCCAGCCCGCCCCCACCCCTGTCCGGCTTTACTCTGCGCATGCAGCAGCGTAGTCTGCTGCATGACGGCATATGTTTCGAACACGTCATGCGCACGCCCTTGTGCAGCCTGCACCGTCAAGACGAACCGTCACGGCGCAAGGTGATTTGATCAAGATGGTTTGATACAGCGTCGATTACTTTTGCCCCCTTATTTTGTAGCGCATGCTCATACATAAAGCCAACTCAAGGAGACCGCCATGAAACCCATGCAACGCCTGCTCGCCCTGCTGCTCATGTCCGTGACCCCGGTCAGCCAGGCCGCCTACAGCTGCCCGCCGGCCACCAACACCGGCGGCGGCTGGATCCCGGATGAATGCCTGCAGGTATCCTGCAGCAATTGCGGCATGGTGCAATCCATCATGATGAGCGAAGACGGCAAGGCTTCCGGTCTGGGCGCCGTGTTGGGCGCAGTCGCTGGCGGCTTGCTGGGTAACCAGATCGGCGGTGGCAGCGGCAAGAAGATCGCCACCGTGGCAGGTGCCGTGGCCGGTGGTGTCGGCGGTCACTACGGTGAGAAAGCCTTGCGCAAACAGGCCGCCTGGCTGGTCAACATCCAGATGCAGGATGGCTCGCAACGCAAGATCACCCTGGAGGCCGACCCGGGGCTGATCGAAGGCGACCGCGTCAGGGTGGATGGCAATGTGATCAGCAAGCAGTGATGATCTGGCAGTGATCGCCCGTCGGCGATCGCTCAGGGCGCAAGCACACGCCCGGCTACAGCACACGTGCTGTGTTGCCGTTATTGTCTATAATAATGACGGATTCAATCGCGGGCTGGACCTGCCCGCAGACAGCCTCAGTGCATGCCCCGAAAAAGCAGGACAGGAGCAAAGCAGGACCGGCACAAACCAATAACAAGTTCAAACGAACGACAACATCGATCAGGGATGTGATCACTGCATGGCAAATAGCATGGCAAATGGCACGGTAAACAGCGCATGGTGAATTTCGTGGGTTCTTCCTTACTGGACAGTGTGCGCATCAAGGACGTGACCTGCACCGCTTGCGGCATGCTGTGCGATGACCTGGTGGTGGCACGCGCCCTGAACAGCAACACACTGAGCGTGGTCGAGCATGGCTGCAGTCGCAGTGCAGCGCTGCTGCAGCACCCGCCCGCCAAGCCATCAGCGCGTGTGCATGGCAAGGAGGTCGATCATGCCAGTGCCATCCAGGCCGCGACCGCCTTGTTGCAACAGGCAAAACAGCCGCTCATCGCCGGGCTGGGCACCGACGTGCAAGGTATGCGTGCCGTGCTGCGGCTGGCTGACCACATCGGCGCCACGCTGGACCATATGAACAGCGCCGCCATGTTGCGCAACACGCTGGTGGTGCAACAGTCAGGCTGGCAGGTCACCACGCTGACCGAAGTGCGCAACCGCGCCGACCTCATCGTCGCCATCGGCACCGACATCGTCAGCGCACTGCCGCGCTTCTTCGAGCGTTGCGTGTGGGTGGAGGCCACCTTGTTCGACCAGGCCCCCGCCGAGCGTGACATCGTATTTTTGGGTGGACGCCACGATGACCTCGGCTTTGCCAGTTCGCCTGACGGCCGACCAGCCCAGGTGCTGCCTTGCGATATGGAACAGATCCCCGAACTGGTCGCCGCCTTGCGCGCTCTGGTCACTGGCAGGTCACTCCCCGTAGACCAGGTCGCAGGTATCGCCATGCAGGATCTGCAGCAGCTGGCACAGCACCTGCGCGAAGCACGCTATAGCGTATTAGCCTGGTCGGCTGCCAGCCTGGATTATGCGCACGCAGAGCTCAGCATCGCCAACATCACCGGCATCGTCAGCCAGCTCAACCAGACCACGCGCTCAGCCGGCCTGCCGGCGGGCGGCAGCAATGGCGACAGCAGCGTCAACCAGACCAGCGTGTGGACCACGGGCTACCCGCTGCCCAACAGCTATGCACGCCAGCACCCGGACTACGACCCCTGGCAGCACAGCAGTGCGCAGCAAGCCGCTCACGCTGACGCCGTGCTGTGGATCAGCAGCCTGGACCCGTCGCGGCGGCCACCACCCAGCGATACGCCGACCATCGTACTGGGCCACGCGGCCATGCAATTCGAACAGGAACCGGCTGTGTATATCCCCATCGGTACGCCAGGCGTGGACCATAGCGGCACGGCCTTCCGCTGCGACAGCGTGGTGTCCTTGCCACTCAAGCCATTGCGGCCCAGCCCGCTGCCCAGCTTGAGCAGCGTGATCCTTGATATGGAAGCGGCACTGCACGCCTCTCAGAAAGGCGATGCCCATGCTGACTAAGCTCACTGGCGGCCGTGTGTATGACCCGGCGCACGGCATCGACGGGCAGGTCATGGACCTCTATATCCGCGATGGCCGCCTCATCGCACGCCCAGGTGACGATGAAAAGATCAGCAAGGAATACGACTTGCGCGGCAAAGTGGTCATGGCAGGCGCCATCGACATGCACACCCACATCGGCGGCGGCAAGGTCAACATCGCGCGCATGATGCTGCCCGAAGATCACCGTGCCGACCCGGTCGCGCATTCCGAGTTGTGCCGTGCCGGTTGCGGTCATGTCGCCCCTTCCACGCTGACCACCGGCTACCGCTATGCCGAGATGGGCTATACCGCCGGGTTCGAGCCCGCCATCCTGCCCGTCAATGCCCGTCAGGCGCATCTGGAGATGGGCGATACGCCCATCATCGACAAGGGCGGCTACGCCATGCTGGGCAGTGATGACTATTTCCTGCGCATGCTGACCGCAAAAAAAGACCAGAACGCCATCAACGATTATGTGGCCTGGACCCTGCATGCCAGCCAGGCCATCGGCATCAAGGTGGTCAACCCGGGCGGCATCAGCGCGTTCAAATTCAACCAGCGCGCGCTGGATCTGGACGCGCAGCACGCCTATTACCAGGTGAGCCCGCGTGACGTATTGAAATCGCTGTCACGCGCCGTGCATGAGCTGGGCATCGCGCACCCGTTGCATGTGCACGCCAACAACCTGGGTGTGCCCGGCAACCTGGACACCACGCTGAAGACCATGGGCGCTTCAGAAGGCTACCCGCTGCACCTCACGCATATCCAGTTCCACAGCTATGGAACCGAGGGCGACCGCAAGTTCTCCTCGGGTGCGGCGGCCATCGCCGAAGCCATCAACCAGCACCAGCATATCTCCGCCGATGTAGGCCAGATCCTGTTCGGGCAAACCGTGACCGCTTCCGGCGACAGCATGCGTCAGCACGCCAATGCCGGTCTGGCCAACCCCAACAAATCGGTGATCATGGACATCGAGTGCGATGCCGGTTGTGGCGTGGTGCCTTTCAAATACAGGGACCAGAACTTCGTCAACGCGCTGCAATGGGCCATAGGCCTGGAGATCTTCCTGCTGGTGGACGACCCCTGGCGCATCTTCCTGACCACCGATCATCCGAATGGCGCCCCGTTCACCAGTTACCCGCACCTGATCCGCCTGCTCATGGACAAGAGCTTCCGTAACGACATGTTCACCAAGCTCAATCTGGATGCACAGGCCATGAGCACGCTGGCCGGTATCAACCGCGAATATTCGCTGTACGAGATCGCCATCATGACGCGCGCCGGTGCGGCAAAACTGGTGGGCCTGCATGACCGTGGCCACCTGGGCGTGGGCGCTGCCGCGGACATCACCGTCTACACCGAGGACGCAGACCGCGAAAAGATGTTCAGCAAACCCGATTACGTGTTCAAGGACGGCACACTGGTGGTGCGCAATGGCCAGGTGGTGCAGGTCACCTGGGGCAGCACGCACACCGTGCGTCCGGAGTTCGACCGCAGCGTGGAGCAGGATCTGCGTGGGCATTTCGACCGTTACCACACCATGAAACTGGACCACGTGAAAGTCAGCGACGACGAGATCGCCGAAGGTGGCCGTGGGCGCGTGCAGGTACAGCCCTGCCTGGGGCGCAGGGAGAAAACACGATGAGTTTGGCACAGCACGCACGCAGCCGCGCGGTCGAGGTTCGCACATGATCATCAACGGGGTCAGCATAGACGACACCTTCGCCGAAGCCTTCGGCATGCGCGCCACGCGTGTGCTGATCACTGCACAGAACCACACCTGGGCCATGCACGCGGCCACTGCCATGACCGGCTTTGCCACCTCGGTGATCGCCTGTGGCGTGGAAGCCGGCATCGAACGCCTGCTGTCACCTGAGGAAACCCCGGACGGCCGCCCCGGCGTGGCCGTGCTGCTGTTCGCCATGGGCAGCGCCGTGCTGATGAAACAGCTGGAGACGCGCATGGGGCAATGTGTGCTGACTTGCCCGACCACGGCGGCTTTTTCCGGCATCGACAGCGGTTACCCGGAGATCACACGCATCAATCTGGGCAAGAACCTGCGCTTTTTCGGCGATGGCTTCCAGATCTCCAAACAGTTCGGTGGCAAGCGTTACTGGCGCGTGCCGGTGATGGATGGCGAATTCATGACCGAAGAGACCACCGGCATGGTGCGTGCCGTGGGCGGCGGCAATTTCCTCATCCTGGCCGAATCGCAGCCGCAAGCGCTGGCCGCCTGCGAAGCTGCCATCAGCGCCATGAAACAACTGCCCAACGTGATCATGCCGTTCCCGGGTGGCGTGGTGCGCTCCGGCTCCAAGGTCGGCGCCAAGTACAAGAGCATGATCGCCTCCACCAATGACGCCTTCTGCCCCACGCTCAAAGGCATCACCCGCACCGAGCTGTCGCCCGAGATCGAATCGGTGATGGAGATCGTCATCGACGGGCTCACGGCCGAGGACATCAACCGTGCCATGCGCGTGGGCATACAGGCGGTGTGCGAGCTGGGCCGCGCTGCCGGCATACACGGCATCTCGGCTGGCAATTATGGCGGCAAACTCGGGCCATATCATTTCAAGCTGCGCGAGATCATGAGCGCGGGAGGTGCCGCATGAGCGCATTGACCTTCACGCTCAAGATCAGTCCGGTGCAGCGCGTGGATTGCAGCCCGCTCACCCCTGAGCAGCTAAACGGCAAGACCGCTGCCGAGATCGCTGCCCTGCCCTTGTGGAGTGGCAAGCGCCAGTTGCGCGTGGACGAGCTGTTCGACATCAGCCGCATGGGTGACGATGGCGGTGACGATGACAGCGAAGATAGCAATGACGACCATATCGTGTTCCTCAACAGCAGTGCGCATCTGGACCGTATCGGCCAGGGCATGCGCAGCGGCCGCATCACGGTGCATGGCGACGCGGGTGACTATCTCGGGCTGGAACTGCGCGGCGGCACACTGGAACTGCATGGCAATGCCGGTCATTTCGCAGCGTGTGCCATGTCTGCCGGTATGCTGCATATACACGGCAATAGCGGCGACTATCTGGGTGCAGGCCTGGTCGGCGAACGCAAGGGCATGCGCGGCGGCACCGTACTGGTCACCGGCAACGTGGGCGACCGTGCTGGCGACCAGATGCGGCGCGGCCTGATGCTCATCGAGGGCGATGCCGGTGATTACTGCGCGTCGCGCATGCTGGCAGGCACGCTGGGGGTATTGGGCAAGGTCGGTCGTTATACCGGCTATGGCATGCGCCGTGGCACGCTGCTGCTGACGCAGACCCCGCTGCTGCATGCCACCCTGGCAGACTGTGGCACGCACACCCTGCCCTTCCTGAATCTGATGTTCAAATCATTGCGTGGCCTGCCCAGCCGCTATGCGCAGCTGGATCAGAACCGGGTGCGGCGTTACGCTGGTGACATCGCCAATCAGGGCACCGGGGAGATCCTGGTGCTGCTGCCGCCATAACATCCACACTTGCAAGCCGGGACGCTGTGACAACAAACGCTGTGAAAACAATTGCTGTGACTACAGACGCTGCGACAAAAAAAGAAACCACGGATCTGCGAGCAACCGCGCCATTGCCAGCGACCCCCATCCGGCGCAGGCGCGTGCTGTTCATCAGTGGCTTCGACCCGCGTGGACCACGTCATTACCACGCCCTGTTGCAATCGGAATCCGCCAAAGCGGCTGCCGTCACCGGCAGCCGCTACCAGTTCGGTGCGCGCAGGAACCACTCTCCGCTGGTATCAACCTGGACGGTGAGCGGCGAAACTGCAGCTCACGCAGAACCCATACGTACCGAAACCCGCTTTGATTTTCTGCGTTGGGACGACGTGGCACGGCAACTGTGGCCCAAAGCAGGCTGGGCGTGTCTGGCGCTCAATATCAAGGTGGTGTGGTGGTTCGCCGCTACCGGCTATCTGCGGCGTGTGGCGGAAGTGCGGCGCTGGTATGTGCTGACCATGCTGCAACCCATGCTGGCCATGCTGTCTGTGTTGTTCGGGCTGGTGCTGGCTGGCCTGGTGCTAGCCGCGATGGTCATCGCCTGGACAGATGCCTCCTGGCACTGGTTATGGGCAGGCGCCGCCTTGGGCTGTGCGGGGCTGACCAGCGCGCTCAAACAGATGGAGAAATACAGCAGCGTGCTGTGGCGCGGGCAGCTCAATTTTGTCTACCAGCAGCAGTTTCTGGGCAAAGCCGATGTGCTGGAACAGCGCATCGATCAACTGGCCGAATCCATCATCGCCGCTGCAGCAGACACCGATGAGGACGAACTGCTCATCATCGGCCACAGCGTAGGCACCACGGTGGCCATCTCCAGTCTGGCGCGTGCCTTGAGGCAACAGCCGCAGGCGTTCGCGCATCTCCCGCAACTGAGTTTTGCCACGCTGGGCAGCATGGCCCCCTTGCTGGCAGTGGAACCCAACTGTGGCTGGTTCCAGTCTGAAGTCGAGTATCTGGCCCTGCATCCCAAACTCGACTGGGTGGATGTGGGTGCCCCGCTGGACCGCGTGTGCTTCTCGCTGGTGGATCCGCTGCTGGCCAGTGGCCGGCAACGTCCACCCGGCGTAGCGGTGAAACCAGTGCTCACTTCACCACGCTTCCATACCCTGTTCGACGAGGCCGACTACGCCTTGTTGAAGCAGGATCTGGGACGTCTGCATACCCAATACCTGCTGGCCACGCCCAAGCCCGGCCGCTACGACTTCTTTGCCATCATCGCCGGGCCCTTGTCGCTGCAAGCACGGTTTCAGGAAAAAACGCAGGAAACGATGCAGGGCACGCCATGAACCTGCCTGACTGGCTGCTAGCAGACAAGCTGGCCTGGGCAGGCGCGTGCATCGCCATCGCCAGCCAGCTGTTCTGCCTGTGGAGCGCGCGCATCTTGCGTCGCCGCACGCCGGCCTTGTCCGAACCCGTCCAGGCCTCGGCACTGCTCATCATCCCCGCTAGCGGCACGCTGCCCAATCTGTTGCCACTGCATGCCGCCTTGCAGGCGCAGCGCTGCGTCCCACAACGCATCCTGTTCGTGGTGGAGTCCGTCCATGACCCGGCCTATGCGCGCCTGCAAGCACTTATTGAGCGCAGCCCCTTATCCATCCACTTACTGGTTGCCGGTGAAGCCGAACGGTGCAGCCAGAAATCACACAATCTGGCGGTCGCGCTGGCAAGCCTGCAGCATGACCACACGCCGTATGTGGTGCTTGCCGATGCGGACATCCTGCCCAGCCCCGACTGGCTGGGGCATCTGCTGCGCCCTTTGCAGAACGATGCTGCCGACCTGGTCACCGGCTATCGCTGGCCGGTACCCACTGACCATCATCCGGCCAGCCTGGCTGGCAGCTGGATAGACCGCGCCATCGCCAGCATGCCCAAACTCAAGCGTTACTGGCTGGCCTGGGGCGGCTCGCTGGCCATGCGGCGTGAGCTCATCGCGCAACTGGACTTGCCTGGCCGCCTGCGTCAGGCACTGTCGGATGATCTGGCGATTGCCACTTATGCACGCGAGCATGGCCTCAGGCTGTTGTTCCGCAGCGCGGTGCTGGTGCACACCCCGTTTCATCATGATGTTTTCAGCCTGATGGGCTTCATGCGCCGTCAATACCAGATGCTACGGCTATATAGACCGCAACTCTGGCTAGCCGCGCTGCTGACCACCGCCCTCAATCTGCTGACGACACTGTGCCTGTTCTGGCTGGCCACGCGCTCAGGCATGGGCCAGCTGGCGCTGCTGCTGTTCCTGCTACTGGGCCTGCTGGTCAACCAGGCCAGGACAGGCTGGGCACGCAAGGCGGGCATTGCAGATGCCTTACAAAAGCCGCGGACAGCCGCCCTGTTCATGCTGGCGCCGCTGTTACTGCCCTTGCTGCACAGCCTGCATCTGCTGGCCATCCTGGGGAGCCTGCAGGTGCGCCGGGTACGCTGGGCACATTGCACTTACCGCATGCACGCAGGCCGCGTGACCGGCATACAGCGACGCCTATGGACGCGCACCAACACGCCTGCCGAGTTTGACGATGTGAACGCAGGCAATATCAACAGCAGCAATATGAACAAAAGCAATATCCGCCAAAACGAGCCCAGCCGATAATTGCCCAGGCACCAACGCCGGGGAATCCGGTCTCAGCTAGCAGCGTTAGGCATACCGTCAGCACCGCTGAATTCATGATGCTGTCACCTGTTATTCGCATCCTGGACTAAAATAGCGGTATCGAGTGTCACGCCTGGTCAGTCGCGCTGTGGATTGCGTGCCCATCGCAGGCCGCTGACACTTGCCATCACGTTTGAGGAACCGAGAAAACCCATGAACATCACCCCGTCCAATATGACCTGGCTGAACCTGCCCAACCTGCCCACACCGCTCAAAGCCCTGTTCGCAGGCTATCTGCTGGTGATCGGGGTCGGCCTGTGCATGGCCGGCCTGCAGATCATGCTCACGCACGGCATGGCCGATGGCAAACTGGGCTTGTCCAAGGACGACATCGTCTACAGCTATTACGGCAACCGCAATGACACCACCATCGAGAGCAAGCTGAATGGTTCGATGAAGGACAAGGCACCGGCGGAAGTAAAGCTGGAGATCATCAAATGGGCACGTGAAGGCGCACCGGAAGACCAGTGGGAACCGCACTTCAAGGGCGTGTTCGCGCAGCACTGTGTGATGTGCCATGGCAACATCCCGGGCATCCCCAATTTCAACAACTATGAAGATGTCAAAAAAGTGGCGGCCATCAACGAAGGCGCCAGTTTGCAGAACCTGACCCGTGTGTCGCATATCCATTTGTTCGGCATCGCCTTCATCTTTTTCTTCATGGCGTTCATTTTCAGCTTTGCTGTCAATGTGCCGCTGTGGCTGAAGACGCTGGCCATCGCCATGCCGTTCGCGTTCCTGATCCTGGACGTACTGTCCTGGTGGCTGACCAAGCTGTATCCGGGCTTTGCCTGGCTGACCATCATAGGCGGCGTAGGCTACAGTGTGGCCTCCACCTTCATGTGGGTGACCAGCATGTACCAGATGTTCATCCTGTCACGTAATGGCAAGGTGTATGGCAATGCCTGGGAACGGGATCTGAAGTCGTCAGACAAGTAGTTGGATTTACGCTAGCAAGATTTACAGCATGGGCCTCGCGGCCTGTGCAGAAACAGCTCACGCCCATCGCCCCCTCCCGCGTCCAGTACGCCGGAAATAACAAGCAACACGAGGATCAGGCGACAGGCGGAGTCTTTAATCGAACGGGGTTGTTACACTTAAGGAGAATTACATGATGCGCACTCAACTTACCGTCATTGCCGCTGCTGTTGCTTTCACCATCAGCGGTTGTGCCAATATGACTGAAACACAAAAGGGCACCGCCAAGGGTGCCGGTATCGGTGCTGTCGCCGGTGCGGTGGTCGGCGCAGTTGCCGGCGGTTCCAAAGGGGCCGCCATAGGCGCGGCCGTCGGTGGCGTAGCGGGTGGCGTGGGTGGCAACATCTGGTCCAAGCGCATGCAGGAGCAGAAGCGCCAGATGGAAGAAGCCACCGCCGGTACCGGCGTGCAAGTGTCGCAAACGGCAGATAACCAGCTCAAACTGGATATCCCCAGCGACATCTCGTTCGACTCCGGTCGCGCTGACATCAAATCCAACTTCCGTCCCATCCTGGACAATTTCGCCAACGGCCTGAACAGCAACCCGGCTGCCACCGTCACCGTCATCGGCCATACCGACAGCTCGGGCAACGATGCCATCAACAACCCGCTGTCCGTGAACCGCGCCGCCAGCGTGCGTGACTACCTGAGTAGCCGTGGCGTCGCCACCGCGCGCGTCAGCATCGATGGCCGTGGTTCGCGTGAACCGGTCGCCGCCAACGACACGCCAGCCAACCGTGCCAAGAACCGCCGTGTGGAGATCTACGTGGCAGAACCACAGCCTGCTGCACAGTGATCCGTTGCTAACGTGCGCAAATCAGCGTGCTGAAAAACCGGCCTGATGGCCGGTTTTTTTATTCGCGGCAAGATGTGAGAAAATCCTGTTTTAGTCTGATGACGTCACTATCTGCCATGTCGAAGTACCTCACTGCCGCCCTGTATAAATTCGTCAGTCTGCCGGATTACCGCGATCAGCAAGCCCCGCTGCTGGCCATCTGCGTAGCGAACCAGATCAAGGGCACGCTGCTGCTGGCGGAAGAAGGCATCAATGGCACCATCGCCGGTCTGCCCGAGCACATTCACACCGTGCTGCGTTATCTGCGCGAAGATGCCAGCTGGCAAGGCCGCCTGGCCGATCTGGAGCATAAGGAGTCCTGGGCGGAACAGATGCCGTTCTACCGCATGAAAGTGCGACTCAAGCAGGAGATCGTCAAGCTGGGCGTACCGGAAGTGAAACCCAGCGAAATGGCCGGTACCTATGTCAAACCCGAAGACTGGAACGCGCTGATCAGCGACCCGGACGTGATCCTGGTGGATACGCGTAACGATTACGAAGTCGCCATCGGCACCTTCCAGGGCGCCATCAACCCGGAAACCAAAAGCTTCACCGAGCTGCCCGCCTGGGTCAAAGAGCACACGGAACTGAAGCAGAAACCCAAGGTGGCCATGTTCTGCACCGGCGGCATCCGCTGCGAGAAATCCACCGCCTACCTGCGCAGTCAGGGCTTTGAGGAGGTGTATCACCTGCAGGGCGGCATCCTCAACTACCTGGAGACCGTGCCCGCAGAACAAAGCCTGTGGCAAGGCGAATGCTTTGTGTTCGACGAGCGCGTGTCGGTGGGCCATGGTTTGCAGCAGGGCGACTATCAGCTGTGCCGTGCCTGCCGTTTCCCGCTAGGGCCTGAAGACAGGCAATCCCCCCATTATGTGCTGGGCGTCAGCTGCGCCCATTGCCACGACCAGACCACACCTGAGCAGAAACTGGCGTTCGCCGAGCGCCAGCGTCAGGTCGAGTTAGCCGAGCAGCGCCATGAAGCGCACATAGGCGCCCGCTACACGCCGCATCAGCACGAAGGCTAAGCCACTTGGCCTCACTGCAGACAGGCTTGCACCATCATCAGCAAGGCCGCCTGGCCGAGGCTGAACGCTGCTACCGGCTGGTGCTGCAGAGCCAGCCAGATGATGCCGATGCGCTGCACCTGCTGGGCATCCTCTGCCACCAGAGTGAGCGTAATACGGAAGCCGCCACGCTGATAGCGCGCGCATTACGCAGCGCACCCAACAATCGCGACTATCAGGACAGCCTGGCCAACGTCTATCTGCATCTGCAACGCTTTGAAGAGGCCGCCGGGCTGTACCGGCGCTTGCTACGCCGTCAGCCGCAGGATAGTGACACGCGCAGCGCCCTGTGCACTGCGTTGATGGCGCTGGGCAGTCAATGTCACCAGGCGGGCCGCTACGACCAAGCGGAAGCCTGCTACGCCGAGGCGGTTCAGGTCATGCCTGGCCAGGCCGTCGCCCATTACAACCTGGGTAATGCGCAGCGTGAGCTGGGCAAACCCGCAGAAGCCGCCTTGAGCTACCAGCGTGCCCTCAAAGGCCTGCCAGACGATGCGGACGTACACAACAACCTCGGCAATGTGCTGCGCGAACTGGGTCAGCTGGATCAGGCGGTGGCCTGCTATGAAACCGCACTCAGGCTCAACCCAAGCTTGTTTCATGCGCGCGTGCACCTGGCGCACCAGAAACAGCACCTGTGCGACTGGAGCGGTCTGGAGGCAGACATTACGCTGATCCGCGATTGGGTCAGCACAGAACCCACGGCCCAGATCTCGCCCTTCGCTTTTCTGGCCATGCCCGGCACGACGGCGGCTGAACAGCGCCGCTGCGCAGACAACTGGCTGGCCAACCGCTATGGCGCTTTGCTCAATGAAGCGCCGCTGATCGCGAGCCGCAGCCAGGTGGAGGCTGACGCCCGCGCAGACAAACGCATCCGGCTGGGCTATCTGTCAGCGGACTTTCGTCTGCACCCGCTGGCCTTCCTGATCACCGACCTCATCGAGCAACACGACCGCAGCCACTTCGAAGTGTTGGCCTACTCGTACGGGCCGGACGACCATAGCGCGGAGCGTGAGCGCCTAAAACTGGCCTTTGACCAGTTCGTGGACATCCGGCCACTGAGCTTGCGTGCCAGTGCACAGCGCATCCGCGACGACAATATCGACATCCTCATCGACCTCACCGGCTACACGCAAACCAGCCGCAGCGGCATCGCCGCGCTGCGTCCGGCCCCGGTGCAGATCAACTGGCTGGGCTACCCCGGCACCATGGGCGCGCATGCCGGGCGCCCGCTGTTCGATTACCTGATTACGGACGCGGTCATCACGCCCGCCAGCGCGGCGGCAGAGTATGCAGAACAACTGCTCACCCTGCCCTGCTATCAGCCCAACAGCCAGCGCCCGCTTGCGCCCAAACCCACGCGTGCCAAGTGCGGCCTGCCTGAACAGGCCTTTGTATACTGCTGCTTCAACCAGACCTTCAAGATCACGCCGACGATGTTCGCCGTGTGGATGGACATCCTCAAACAGGTCCCGCACGGCGTGTTATGGCTGCTGGAATGCAACCGCTGGGCCAAGGCCAATCTGCTGAAAGCAGCAGCCGGTCATGGCATCAGTGCCGAACGACTGATCTTTGCACCACGCGCGCCCATAGACCAGCACCTGGCGCGCATGCAATGTGCCGACCTGTTCCTGGACACGCTGCCCTACAACGCTCACACCACGGCCAGCGATGCGCTGTTTGTCGGGCTGCCGGTGTTGACCTGCATGGGCCACACCTTCGCTAGCCGGGTGGCAGCGAGCTTGTTGCAAACAGCGGGGTTGGCAGACTTCATCTGCACTGCCATGCAGGACTATGCAGCAAAGGCGGTAGCGCTGCCGGCAAACAGCACTGCACTGGATGAGGCCAGGACGCGACTGCAAAACGCTGAGACACGCGCCATGTTTGATGCGTCCGGGATGGTGCACGGGCTGGAAACCGTCCTGGCAGGCTTGCCAGGCAGACAGCTCAGCTAGGGGAAAGGGCCGCCGGGCCAGCCCGCCGCCAGGTTAAGCACTGTGAACTCAAGCAGTTATAGCTCAAGCAATTACAGGGCTAGCCGCCGACCGGCTCACCATGCCAGGTGACTGGCATTCCAGCTGTGATGGCTTGGCGTATTCAGCCTGACCTTCACCTGCCGGGCCGGCAGCGCCGGTTTGGCTGGGGAAACCTGCACCTGCTCCAGTGCGGCGACTTGCGGCGCTGCTACTACTGCCTGCGGCGCCTGTACTATCTGCAACGATTCAATTACCTGCGGCACTTCGATAGATACTGCCTCCGCTTGCTCTACAGGTGGCGCTTGCAATACGGCCACCGGCAAAACTGGCACAGACTCCAACGGTGCCGCTTTCGGGGCCTCTGCTTCTTGTGACCCTTCTACCGGGACAGCCTGCGGCGCATCTGCTTGCAACGGCGCTTCTATTGCTCGCAGCGCTTCTACTGCCTGCGGCGCTTGTGTTGCCTGCGGCGCTTCGCTAGATACCGCCTGCGACGCTTCACCAGGCAGCGCAGGTGATGCTGTGATCGGCGCTGCGGTAACCGGTTCCGATACGACGGCTTGCTGCGCTTCTGTTGCCTTCAGGGCTTCCACAAGCTGCGGTACTTCTGCCGCTTGAGGCGCATCGGCTGCTGCCAGTTCAGGCTGTTCTGCGTTTACGGCTTGCGGCAACACTAGCGATTCTGCCTTGACCGGCTCGACGGATACCGTTTGCGGCCCTTCAACAGAAACTGCCTGTGCTTCTTCGACCATCGCAGCAGGCACCGGCTCCAAGAAGCCTGCCGCTGGCACTTCCAATGCTTGAGGCCGTTCTGCTGCGACCGGCTGCGGGGCTTCTGCTGCCTGCGGGGCTGCTACTGGTGCCAGTTCAGGCTGCCCTACCTCTGCGGCTTGCGGCACTGTAAGTGGTTCAGGCTTGACCGGCTCCATATTGACCGGCTGCACCGATACCGCCGGTGGGGCTGCAACAGGCAAGGCTTGCGGCAGTTGGACTGGTTTTGCAGCCGCCTTGCCGACCGATGGCGGCAGCAGCCACGACAGTGCCTTCTCATCCACATCGACGGCCACACCAGACTCGGCGGGCGGCACGGCCAGCCCGCGATAAGCGCCTGGAACCGCCGGACTGGCGGTCGTCGGTTCGGTGGTCTGCATGAAATAACGCTGCAGCGAGGACACGTTGCTGGCCTGCAGCTCACCCGCCGTGACCCGCAGGTTGATCAGGTCGTTGACCAGCAGATACTGCGATTTGGTCAGCTGCAAGCGGTTCATGAACACTTTTTGCTGCGCATTCAGCACGTCGATATTCGAGCGCAAACCGGCAAGAAACCCATGCTGCGTGCCTTCGAGCGCGACTTCACTGCTGGCCACCGCCTGGGTGTAGGCGCGAATGCTGCGCAGCGTGGTCTGGATGGTGTTGTAGTAACGCTGAACTTGATTGCGCGTTTCCAGCATGCGCTGGTCCAGCTGCGCCTGCGCGGCGATCACGCGGCTCTCGGCCTGACGCACATTGGCACTGGTCAGCCCGCCGCCGTACAAGGGCACGCTGAGCTGCAGTGCCAGCGTGGTGGAATCGAAGCGCAGCCCCAGCGTGTTGTTGTTGTCGTTCTCGCTGATGGAACGCACGCCGACCAGGTCCAGTGTAGGGTAATGCCCGGCCTGCTTGCGGCTCACTTCTTCGCGCGCCACATCCAGCGCATGGCGTCCGGTGATGATGTCCGGGTTATTGGTCTCGGCCTGGCTGATCCAGTCAGCCAGCTGCATGCCATCCGGCATGCTGGTGGGCAACACGTCCAGATTGAGCGGCGCCACGCGCTCGACGGGTTCGCCGGTCAGACGTATCAGGGTCTGCTGATGCAGGCTGAAGGTATTGAGCGCATCTTCCAGCTCCACCTCGGCCAGCTCCAGGTTGGTATCGGCCTCGCTGATCTCGGTGATGGTGCCTTCACCCAGGTCGTAGCGGCGCTGCGCCTGATCGCGCTGTGCGCTGACCGCACGTATCTTCTCTTCGGTAACCTTGATGCGCTGCTGTGCGAACAGGAACTCGAAATAGGCATTGGCCACGCGCGTCATCAGGCTGACCTGCTCTTTGTTGAGCTGCGACTCGCTGCTGCGGATGGAGGCTTCGGTACTGCGATAGGCCGCGCGTGCCTCGGCGTTGAACAGGGATTGCCGTATGCTCAGCGCGTGATTCTGCAGGGTGTAATTCAGCGTGCTGTTCACGTCCCCGGTAGGGGTGTCGGCGGTCCGGTCGGTGAGGCCGCGGCCGTAGTTGCTGGTAAATTGCACCCTGGGCCGGAACGGTGCCGCAGCCTTGTTGATCTCTTCCCTGTCCGCTGCAGTTTCTGCGACAGCCGCACGGTATTGCGCGTCATACTGCACGGCCTTTTCATACAGGCTGGGCAGTGACTCGGCCGCCATGGCGTAGCCGGGCGACAGCGCCAAGCTCAGGGACAGACTGTGCAACACAGCGCTACGAAGCAGCGAGAGCTTAAACACTTATTCCTCCTTCATGGCGGCGGCGATGCGCTTGGTGAGCGGATGCAGCAAATAGGTCAGCAGGCTACGCTCACCCGAGCGGATCACGATCTGTACCGGCATGCCAGGCTGCAACACGCGCTGCCCCAGCTGCTGCATGCCTTTTTCGGTGATCGCCACGCGTGCCAGATAGTAACTGGCCGGTGCCTGGCCGGTTGAGCTGGCTGGCTCGGTGAACAGGTCACTGGACACGGTTTTGATGCTGCCTTCCAGCAACAGTTGCGGGGTATTGGCAAAGGTGGAGAAGCGGACATCGGCGGCCTGACCGACGTGGATCTTGTCGATAAGGTGCGGCGGGATGCGCGCATCCAGGATCAGCGCTGCACCGGTGGGTACGATGTCCAGGATCTTCTGTCCGGGTTGAATGACCGCGCCCACGGTATGCACCTGCAAGCCCACCACCTGACCACTGCTGGTGGCCAGGATCTCCACGCGACGCAGATCTTCCTTGAGCGGCTTGTAGCGTTCTATCGCGGTCTGGATCGCCAAACCAGCCTGTGACAGCTCGCCGTCGATCTCCTTGCGTTCCTGCTGACGCCTGGACTGGATGCGCTGCTGCGTCTCGAGGATGCTTTTCTGGCTACGCAAGCGGTTGGCGATGGTTTCTGCGATCTGGCCTTCCAGTTGTGCTGCACGCTGTTCCAGCTCGATCTGCTGGTTGCGCGGTGCATAGCCTTCTGCCACCAGGGTACGCAACTGGTTCAGCTGTTCATTCAGCAAAGTGCGCTGCGCGTTATAGCTGGCCAGCAAGCCCTCATAACCACTGATCAGCGCTTCCTGACCGGCGATGGCCTCCTGCAGACTGGCGATATCAGCCTGCAGGGCCTGCTGCCGTGCCAGCAGCAGCTGGGTTTCATTCTGCATCTGCTGACGCACACTGGCATCGTCCTTGGCGGCCAGCACATCGGCATGGAACACGATGCTGGCGCTGCCCAGCTTTTCGGCACGCAGACGGCTTTCCTGTGCGCGCAAGCCCAGGTACTGCTGGCGTATCTCTTCGGCGCGCGCGCGCGCATTGGTATCATCCAGCACTACCAGCACCTCGCCCGCCTTGACCTGCTGGCCCTCGTGGACACGCAATTCGCGCACGATGCCGCCGGTGTGATGCTGCACCACCTTGTGACTGCCTTCCACATTCACCACGCCATCGGTAGGCACGCCCTCATCCAGCGGAGCCAGCGCCGCCCACACCACAAAACCGGCCAGGCCGACCAGCATGATCCAGACACCACGCTGGCGCAGCTTGCCAGAGGTGGCAGAGTCTGCTGGCGGTGATGCAGGCTCCAGGAACGGATCAGGATCAGCAGCGGGATGTAATGGCTTCATGGGCTTGCAACTTTCTTAAGCGATCGATTGTGGCGATAAGGTAACGGCCGGGCTGGCAGGCGGCTGCGGCTTGGGTGGGCGCAAGGCCGCCAGCACCTGATCACGCGCCCCGTCATGCCGGATACGGCCAGCATTCAGGATCAGCAAACGGTCAGTGACCTGCAGCATGCGCGTGCGATGCGACACCACCACGATGGTCGCACCGCTCTGCTTGAGCTTCTGCAGGCTGTTCAGCAATTGCGTTTCGCCTTCATCATCCAGATGCGCATTGGGCTCGTCCAGCAGCACGATGCGTGGCATGGCATACAGGGCGCGCGCCAGGCCCACCAGTTGCCGCTGGCCGCCAGACAAGGGCGTATTCCCTGCACTCAGCGGGGTGTCATAGCCCTGCGGCAGTTTCAGCAGGGTCTCATGCAGTCCCACACTTTGTGCAGCCGCGATGATGCGCGCAGAATCCAGCTCGCCAAAGCGCGCAATATTGTCAGCGATACTGCCTTCCACCAGGTCGATGCGCTGCGGTAGATAACCCACGTAGCGGGTACGGCTTTGCGCGTCCAGCACACTGAACGGCATGCCATCCAGCTCGTAGCGCATGGTCTTGTCGGTGCACAAGCCCGCCAGACAGCGCAGCAAGGTGGTCTTGCCTGAACCCGACGGCCCCATCAGGGTGACGATCTGCCCGGGCTCGATGTTCAGGTCTATATCCTGCAGCACAGGCGCTTCCTTGCCCGGCAGGCTCAGCGTCTTGAGTTGCAAGGACAACCTGCCATGCAACTGTTCGGGCTGCAGGCTGGCAAGCTCCGGCACAGCGAGCTTGAGCAGCTGATTCAGACGCCCGCCAGCCTCGTAGGCTTGCACACACTGTTTCCAGGTATTGACCAGTGCATCAAAGGGCTGCAGCGCGCGCGCCACCAGGACATTGGCAGCGATCATGCCGCCCACGGAAAGCTCGCCGCCTATGACCAGCCAGGCCGCCGCACCCAGGGTCAGGGATTGCATGCTGTAACGCGAGAACTTGCTGATGTGCTGATTGCGGCTTTGCAGGCGCTGGGCACCCAGATCCACGGTTTGCCAGCCTTGCTGCAGCCGTTCCCAGTGACGGTAAAGGCTGGGCATCATGCCCATCACATGCAGGGTCTCAAGATGGCGGATCTTCTGGTCCAGAAAGCGCTGGTTGCCCTGCTGCACGTGCTGACTGTCCTGCAGCGCAGCAGCCGTACTGAACTGGTTCCACACCCCCAGGCAAAACTGGACAGCGCAGAACAACAAGGCCAGCCAGCCCAGCATGGGGTGCAGGATGAACAACACCAGCAGGTAAAGTACCGTCCATGGCAGGTCAAACAGGGCGAACACACCGTTGCCGGTGCAGAACTGCCGGATCATGGTCAGGTCCTGCATGGCTTCTACCGCCCTGTCCCGCGAGCCCGCCAGGCTGTGCTGCAGCCCCAGATCAAACACCTGCTTGCCCAGTTGCTGGTCGAATTTGACACCAGCCCTGATCAGCGTCTGCGAGCGTAACCATTCACACACGGCAATCACCATAAACAACAGCACGGTGATCAGGGTGATCGCCGTGAGCGTCAGCGTATTCAGGCTGATCAGCACACGGTCATACAGTTGCAGCATGTACAGCGTCGGCGTCAGCATCAGCAGATTGGTAATCAGGCTGAGCACGAACACCCCGCCCAAGATCGGCTTGAACTGCTGAAATGCCGCGTATAAAGGGCGCTTCATCGCTGAGCTCCTGCAGTCATGCCGTTGGCGGCCACGCTATGACTCGCCACGCCATTACCAGTCTCGTTCTTGGGTTGCAGGGAAGCCAGCACTTCATCCGGCTTGCCCAGCCGCATCATCTGCCCATGCACTAAAATCAGCATCAGGTCGGCCACCTGCTTGACCTGCTGCAGATGGCTGATCACCACAAAGGTGCAGCCGCGCTGCTTGCAATGCTGTATGGCCTGATACAGCGCCCGTTCACCCAGCTCGTCCAGGTGGGCATTGGGTTCATCCAGCAACACGATACGGGGCTTGCCATACATGGCGCGTGCCAACCCGATAAGCTGGCGCTGACCGCCAGACAGAAAATCGCCTTCCGGCCCGATCTGCGTCTCCAGGCCTTGCGGCAGGCCCGCGATCAGCGTGTGCAGTTGCAGCAACTGCACCACCTCGTCCATGGCGGCGGCATCTTCCACCCCAAAGCGGCGGATATTGTCCGCCACGCTGCCTTCCAGCAAGGCCACTTCCTGCGGCAGATAACCCAGATACGGGCCCAGTGCCGCCTTGTCCCAGCTGTACGCGTCCACCCCATCCAGACGTACCTTGCCGCTGCTGGGGGCCAGCAAGCCTGCCATCAGGCGCAGCAAGGTCGATTTACCTGCGCCGGACGGTCCCGCTACCAGCAGCAACTGCCCGGTCGCAAGGTTGAGGCTGATCTGGCGCAGGAAAGGCTCGCGCTGCGCGCGTGGCGCTTCACCGGGGCCGGCCGGTGGCACGTAGCTCAGCTGATCCACACGCATTTCGCCGCTGGGTGCAGGCAGCGCCAGCTTGGCCCGCACACCCGGCGTATCGGCAAACAGTTTTTCCAGCCGCTTGTAGGCATCGATGCTTTGCGACAGCGTGCGCCACTGCCCCACCAGTTGGCTGAATGGGGCCAGCACGCGGGCAGCCAGGATGGAGGCCACGATCATGCCGGCCGGGCCATACGGCAGGCTGTTGTGGATCACCAGATAACAGCCCAGCCCCAGCACCAGTGAGGTCAGCATCAGCTGCACCAGCTTGGAGCCCGCCGCACTGCGGCCCGCGATCATGGACGCATCGGCCTGCTGCTGCAGAAAGCCCTGCTGGCGCTTGTTCCAGCGTTCGAACAGGCCAGCCTGCATGCCCATGGCGTGGATGGCATCAGCCTGACGGGTGAGTTGGGCAAAGTAACGCTGGGCATCCATCGCCTGGCGGTTGGCCTCCTGCATGCGGCTCTGGATACGGTATTGATTCAAGGCGGAGATCAGCAACTGGATCAGCAAGGCCGCCAGCGTCAGCACGCCCAGCGCGGGGTGGATCATGAACACCAGACCCAGAAAGATGAAAATGAAAGGCGCATCCATGATGCTGATGATGGCCGTGGACGCCAGCCCCTCGCGCAAGGAGCGGAAATCACCAAACACCTGCGCACTGGGGAAATCAGCCGATTGCAGGCGCGCCAGAAAAGCAGCACGGAACACCTGCGCCTGCAATTGCGTGGCCCATGTGGCCGCCGCCTGTTGCAGCATGGCAACGCGGAAATGCTCCAGCCCCTCCATCACCGCAAACAGGAACAGCACCATCAGCGTGAGCATCAGCAAGGTCAGACTGTTTTGACTGAACACCACGCGCTCATACACTTCCAGCATGTACCAGGACGGTGCCAGGATCAGAAAGTTGGTCAGCAAGCCATAAGCAAGGATATGCCGGTAGCGCTTCAACAACGCTGACCACAAAGGCTTAAGGTGGGAATCTCGAATGGTACGCATGGCGAGCATTATTATGGTTTATCCGCTATTTTGCACTGCGTTTATCAAGATAGCGGGCTTCACCAACATCAACATGCTTTCCACCACACAAACCTGCACAAACAACAGGCAATTTTATCCGTCTGCAAGCACGGCATCAGAGGCTTATCCGCAAAGCGCAACAGCCCCATAAGGGGCACGGCAAGCAGGTACGCCCTAACAATCTAAAAGTAGGGCGCAATAGCAAAGCGTATTGCGCCGCGTTCAGCCTCAATCTGAACAAACCTGATACGGCGCAATGCCCTTTGCTATTGCGCCCTACCTCTGACTTCTCAGGCAGGCTCACATAGGCTCACATAGGCTCACATAGGCTTAGACCACCTCAAACACCCAGACCCGTCATTCCCGCGCAGGCGGGAATCCAGTTCTGCAAAACAAACCGCCATATTCGCCACTTATCGCGCCGTACCAGCCGCTTATAGCGCCACACTTTTACTACGCCTGTTGCTTGAAACTCGCGCATAACGCACCTTGCCTGGGTTCCCGCCTGCGCGGGAACGACGGCAAAGCACTACAACCTAACAGTAGGGCGGACTCGCCTTTGGCAGTCCGCCGCATACGCTGCCCACCCATACGGCGCACCGCAAGTGGATACTCCCACCAGGCTAATCGAAATTGGGGTCGTATCCCCAGTCCAGCTGAGCTTCAATAAAATCCCGATACTCAGTCCGTACTTGTCTTGGTGTTCTTCTGATATAACGTTCTGCCAAATGGCGTTTTTTCTTATCTGCTGACAATTTTGATTCTTTCAAAGCCATCAAATAGTCAACAACCTGTTCCTTGGTCGGCCTGTCAATCGTCGTTGAATTACCTTTTTTCTTGCTGGCTCCACTTTCAAGCTCATTTTTCAGCACGAACTTGCCAGGGAGATTGGTCCAGATAACGCTATCAATACCTTTGGAGTTAGCCCAGATTGCCAAATGAGGAATGGCCGATGGAGATGGTTGGCCTTTGATCCAAACACCGACGGTTTCAGAGATTTTATGCGTTGGAATTTTCTCCCTCAGCGCAATATCTCTAATCGCCTGACTTAGATCCCTGGAAGTCATTAACCCCCATAGCGCCGGAACAGGCCGTGCATCATGCTTGAGCACCAGTGTGACTCTTCCGTCCATTGACTGCCTTGCAAATTCAACAGGAACCATAGGGCCATCAGAATACCAGCGTCCTGTAGTCGGAAGGGAGCCTGGGTCCCAGACCAAGGAGCCCCACGCCAGGCAAACTATCCTTTGCGTGGTCCAAACAACGTGACCATCCTCGTTCAAGATGCTGAGCTGGCCATCATCAGACAAATGCAAAGACTGACCGTCACAGGTTCCGCTTACCCAGACACTTCTCTCGTCATTACCAATGAATTGAAGATTTCCATTGCTGAATGAAAACTTGGTCCCAGTCAAGCTTGATTGATTGTTTTGAGCTAGTTGCACTTCACGATTCGAGTAACCCGCGTGATTTCCAATTTTTGCCTTGTGATCGTCTTTACATACATAAAACGAGAACATGTGATTGGATGAAAGGAGGTAATTTGAATTAGACAGCGTCTGCCCTGCATACAGCGTATTACTGACTGATTGCCAGATACGACGGCCCGCCTCATATATTTCGATATAACCCGCATCGGTAACGGCGATGGAATCCTCTGACCATTTATCAGCATCAGACATTGTTGGCTTTTTTTCCATTGTTCCAGTGGTCGACCAAAAAATGTCTTTATCGCGTATCAGGCTGTATCCCGAACTTGTCGACATTAGATATGGACTATGGTTACCCGGTAAACTCAAACCGGTGTTGTACAAAACACGCTTGGAGATGGTATCCACCAAAGACAGTGCGTAGGCTTCAGACCTTAATAAGAACTGCTTGTTGGGTGAGATTAGGTAAGCGCCTTTAAGCTCTAATGCAAAGTCATATTTACCGCGCCTTGAACATGGCGTTTTCCAAACGACTTTCTGGTCATAGACAAGTGCCAATGTACCGTCATTGATCACTTCCAGCCGGTCTGGTTGAACCTCGTCAGGATCACCACCTGGCTTGCTACTGGACCTATAAATTTTGCCAGAGCTAAATATACTCAAACCCCCTTGAATGCCAATACTGAAAATCCCCTCTGCCACAAAGGCACAGAAATCCTGTACAAGCATTTTGTCGTTATCTAAATTACGGTTCCCCCTAATATTGGTTGAAAACAAAACAAGGCCATCTTTGGTCCTGTAAAGGATCCATTCGTAATTTTTATATTCAAAACAATACTCGCCGTTCGGAGAATAAAGGGCTTCCCCTATCGCCAACTTTTCCCCATCTGAAATGGAGTGTCTAGGCTTGACAAGCACAAAATCGCGAGCGTAGGGTGCAGCGCGATTGACGATCAACATTCCTGAGTCCTGCAATATTAAAAATTGATTACTCCAGTTTTCCTTGGGACCAGGAAAGTCAGTTGATTCATTTTCTTCTTCAAGTGCTGCCTTGACGACAACGTTTTGAACAACAAGTGTATCTGCTAGAGAGACTGGATGTATGGGCTTTGGAAACCGATAAAGAACAGTGCCATCTTCCGCTCGCCGTAGAATGTATCCATCCCGCCGCTGGAATTCGCCCTTAGAAAAGATAGTTTCAAAATTGACTAATTCGTAGTACCCATTGCTGGAAAGAATTCTGTCGCGGCCACCTAGTTTAAAAAACTCGCTAGGAAAAAGATCGTCGTCAGCCTTGTTAGCAACATGATCCGGGTGCTGAATGAAATTTTTATCTGATGACCAAACCACGTTTCTGTTCTGGTCAAAAATCAGCACAAAACCGTACTCTGAAACCTCTACATAGGCGCCAGGCACTGTATTGTTGCTTTGATGCAAAGTGCGAAACTGCTTGTTCTCCACCAAGCCTACTTTTAGTTTCCCATCAACAAATTTCAATAACAGCGTGTTGTTACTGCTTGTATCAACTTTACGCGTCCTGATCTCAGCAGGGATCGAGTCATTGTGAATTGAGATGCCTACCTGAGATACCGTCAAACTGATTTTTCCTGACGGGGAATTCAGTTTACTGTACACACCCATCTCATCGTTTTCATACAGTGTGTGGAATTCCTTAGGCTTAGCGCTAGACCATATAGGCTTATCCCTGAATTTTGAAACGATTTTCAATGTTCCAATATCATCAAAGTAAATCTCGTCGCCATCGATGCCATCGTCATAGTAATGAATCCCATCAAAGAGCTGATGAAACCCCCGCCATACCGTCTTGTCGCTACTAGTTTGCAGCAGGATGATGGAGCTTTTAAAGATCAGCTTGGATGCTTTGGTTCCAAATGTGCCTGTTGAGAAGATTGGCTTCATATTCAGCACGTCATATACGATGACATCGCCAAACTCATCAAACAACAACTCGAATCTGCCATTTGCATTTTTCAACCTGTCACCACGGTGCATGGTGATATTACCAACACGCCCGTGTTTATCCGTTTCATAATTATGCAAAATAATCTCCCCAATCAGACACACCCATCAACTTACCCTGGACCACATGACGCCAGCGTTAAGACACGGCAAATGGGTCAGCGATGATGTTGTTAAAATCGAATTCCCTGAACGTCACCCCTGTCAATTCCACCACCAAGTCAGTGCCGTTGGTGTCTAGCCTGTTGTTGTCATTGGCATCGAAGAACAGATACCCAACATCCGTGTCGTCATCACTAATGAAGTAGTAACGAACTTGGTTAAATTGAGAGAAAACATCATTCGCAACAAAAGCATAGTCGTCAAAATCAAATTCTATGAATTCACCACCGGGAGAAGTAGCATCGTCTTCAAAGTAGTTGTTCGCTGTCCCCGCCACCGAGCCGAAGCTGATGAAGTCACTCGTAGCAAAGTCAGTGATGGTATCGGCATTGGGGCCTGGGCCTGTATCGTTGGTGTAGAGACTATCCATACCCACGTAGCGGAACGTGTCGGTGCCTATGCCACCACTCAGGGTATCTGCACCAGCACCACCGGTCAGCACGTCGGCACCATTCCCACCGCTGAGCACGTCATTACCCGCCCCGCCACTTAGGGTGTCGTTGTTATCACCACCGAACAGCAAGTCGTTGCCGCCGCCCGTCGTCAGGGTGTCAGCGCCATCAAAGCCATACAGGATCTGCGGGATGGTAGCACTCAAGCTCGTGCTGCCAAGGCTATTCGCGTCCTCGGTGCCCCGCACCAACTGGGCAATCAGGG
>NZ_RJVP01000007.1 GCF_003730115.1 Pseudomethylobacillus aquaticus
CTGTTGAACACTACTCATGGGGTTACTCCTCTGCGCTTACGCGCTTGGTTGATAAAGATTCGCACCTCTATCAAACCGGGTAACCCCACCCTTTGGCAAGGTCCTACTGTCAGATCAAATCGGAACTACTACAATTAAGCAGCAAAGCTTACTTGACTACAGCTCTTAATACTTTGATCTGCTCATCGAGTTGCGTCAGATCATTCGTTAATGAATCTTGCAGTTTTTGGTCTTTCTTATTCACATCCATGGATTCACGAACGCCTAGCAAGTTTTGCAACTGAAGTTTTCGTTGCTCCAGTTGCATCAGTTTGCTAACGGGTGAAGTCTCGGTTCCTTCCTTGAGCGCAAGCTCTAAGCCCGTCATGAACGAACAGCTCTGGTGAAAATCAAGCAGGTCATAATCAAGTTGGCTTAATGAGGACTGTCCTGTAGTCAAAGTTTGACGTAGCGCGCTACCTTTTGTCGCACGCACCTCGCTTATCTTGGTCGCAATCGCCGTTGTAATCATATTTTTGTATACGGTCTCATTGACAAGTGACTTTCCTGAACTAGTGAATGCTGAAATAGCAGACAGGGTAGATGCCTGGCCACCTGTACTTATTGCAGCCCAGCCCGAAGTGAGTGCAGCCAAAGTGCCGGTAGAGATATTAAAGGCTGCTTCGTTACCATAGATACTGCTGACATGCTCGGTACAAAGATGGATCGATTGCATCATCGCCTTGTTCACAGCTTCCGTTTTGCAGTCAACCTCAGGGGTCCCCGTCTTACACACTTTATAATAATCGCTTACGTTCGTATCCAGCTTACCAACCGAATAACCTTTGTAAAACTGATTACGCATACTGTTCTGCAAAGTCCCACACGCGCAAAGCGCGATGCACAACAGGCAAATAATTGTCATTTTCATGTGTGTTCTCCCTGATGTAATTTATTCAGAGGGTGATCATATACATTGCAAAAATAGATTACCCACCACCTCTTGTTTTCTATTCCTCAATAGTAAAAAAAACAATACTTCTATAATGAAAATAAAGCCTGATACCACTTATGTGGTATCAAGCTTTATTGCATACAAGCAAATTTTCAGAGGATATCTACTTCGGATACGCCGCAGTTTTATTCAACACACGGCTATAACGAGCCTGCCCCACAAGGCTAGATATGCACCCTGGACCCCAGCTCGATCACGCTATTGAGCGGGATATTGAAATACTCCACCACGCTGCTGGCGTTACGTGACATCAGCGCAAACAGGTTCTCACGCCACTTGGCCATCTGCCCATCCGCGATCGGCACCACCACTTCGCGGCTGATGAAGTAGGAGGTTGCGAACAGGTCGATCTCCACGCCAGACAGTTGCAGCGCACCCAGCGCCTGCGGGATATCCGGCCTGTCCATAAAGCCGTAACGCAGCGTGATCTGCCAGAAGCCTTGCGCCAGCGCGCTGACCTGCGCGCGTTCGCGTGCAGGCACTTGCGGTACATCGTCAAACAGCACTGTCACCAGCAGGTTGGTTTGATGCAGCACCTGGTTGTGTTTGAGGTTGTGCATCAGCGCTTGTGGCGCGCTGCTGGGGTCGGATACCAGGAACACGGCGGTGCGCTCCACGCGCCGCACGCCGCTACGCCCCAGGTGCGCGATGAAATCTTCCAGTTTTGGGTCATCTTGCTTGATGCGTTGCAGCAGCATCTGGCGGCCCTGTTTCCAGGTCCACATGATGAGCAGCAGCACCAGGCTGAGCGCTACCGGGAACCAGCCGCCCTGCAGGAATTTCACCGAGGTGGAGGCCAGCAGCATGCCGTCCAGCAACATGAAGAAGCCGGTCGCGCTTGCCGCCAGCCACAGCGGATAGCGCCAGCCATGACGGATCACAAAAAAGGTCAGCAAGGTGGTGATGAGCATGGTGCCGGTGACCGCGATGCCGTAGGCCGTGGCCAGCGCCGAAGAGCTACCAAAGTTGACGGTCACGATGATCACGCCCAGCAACAGCAGCCAGTTGATGGCGGGCATGTAGATCTGGCCGGACTCGGCGGCCGAGGTCTGCACGATGCGCATGCGCGGCAGGAAACCCAGCTGCATGGCCTGACGCGTCACCGAATACGCGCCGGAGATCACTGCTTGTGACGCGATGATGGTGGCCAGCGTGGCCAGGATCACCGCCGGGATCAGCAAAGGCTCCGGGAAGGAAAGATAGAACGGGTTGCTGACCGCCTCCGGCTTGCGCAGCAGCAACGCGCCCTGCCCCAGATAATTCAGCGCCAGGCCAGGCAACACCAAACCAGTCCAGGCGATGCGGATGGCAGGACGACCGAAGTGGCCCATGTCGGCATACAGCGCCTCGGCACCAGTGATGGCCAGCACGATGGCACCCACCGCCAAAAACACGCCGGGGCCGCGATCCGTCAGGAACTGGAACGCATACATGGGGTTAAGCGCCGCCAGGATACCGGGGGTCTGACTTATATGCCAAATGCCTATCGCACCCAGCACCGTGAACCAGACGATGATGATAGGCCCGAACGCGCCACCTACCACGCTGGTGCCGTAGCGCTGCAAGGCAAACAAGGCGATCAGGATGGTCACCGAGATCGGCAACACATAGTCGGCCAGGGCAGGCGCGGCGATCTGCAGGCCTTCCACCGCCGACAATACCGAGATGGCCGGTGTGAGGATGCTGTCCCCGTAGAACAGCGCCGCACCGAACACGCCGATCAGCATCAGCCATTTACGTGTGGGTGACGCGGCGTTGACCGAGGACAAGGCCAGCGCCAGCAGTGCCATGATGCCGCCTTCGCCTTTATTGTCTGCGCGCAGCACCAGCAGCACATATTTGAGGGTGACCACCAGCATCAGCGCCCAGAACACGGATGAAATGGCGCCCAGGATGTTGGCCTGAGTAAGCGCCACGCCAGTGTGCGTGGCAAAGATCTCTTTGATGGTATACAGCGGGCTGGTGCCGATGTCGCCGTAAACGACACCGATGGCGCCCAGTGTTAGCGCTGCGGTGGTGCTGCGTTTGATGGCAGCATCTGAGGTGTGTGGCATGATGGCCTCCGGGTTTCAGGAGTGCCTATTGACGCATGGCCGGTATATCAAGCGCATAAACGCGCGCTGTTTACAGGCTAAATTCAGGCGCTGTTTTCAAGGCTGTGGGCTATAGCATGCCGTTCTGAAAAAGCCGTTCCGAAAAGCAGGGCAATCCCGGCCTAGCTGGCCGCCAGCCGGTAGCCTATGCCCAACTCGGTGATCAGATAACGCGGCGCAGCCGGGTCACGCTCGATCTTGGCGCGCAAGCGCCCCATGTGGATACGCAGGTAATGGGTGTCATCCACATATTCCGCACCCCACACCGCCTGCAGCAATTGCCGGTGTGTCATCACGCGACCGGCATGCTGCGCCAACTGCATGAGCAGTTTGTATTCCAGCGGGCTCAAGTGCAGCGTCTCGCCGTGCAGGCGCACCAGGCCATCGGCCAGATCGATCTGCAGCGCCTCGACCAGATAACGCTGGTCGCGCAGCTGCATGCGCTCCATGCGCCGCAAGGCCACACGGATACGCGCCAGCAGTTCGTCCACACCGAAGGGCTTGGCCAGATAATCGTCCGCACCCTGGTTCAGGCACTGCACTTTATCCTGCTCGGACTGGCGCGCACTGAGCACCAGGATGGGCCGGTCGGAGCGTGCACGCAGCGTCTGGATCAAGCTCAGGCCATCGCCATCCGGCAGGCCCAAGTCCAGGATCAGCATGGCAGGCTGCTTGTCCTGCCACAGCTGCAGCGCCTCAGCGAGCGTGCGTGCCAGCAGCGGCACATAGCCTGCAGCACGCAAGGACAACTGCAGAAAATCACGGATCTGCGCATCGTCTTCCACCACCAGCAGGCTGTGTACAGAGACAGGAGAGGGGTTCATCATGCTGGCACCGTTTGCGGCGGAAACACCAGGCTGACCACGCTGCCGCCACCGTCACGGGCTGTGATGCAGAGCTCGGCCTGATGCAGCCCGGCAATGGCCTGCACGATGGCCAGCCCCAGGCCAAACCCGCGCCCTTGTCGCACACGTCCGGGCTGCAAAGGCTGGGCGAATCGCTCGATGCTGTTCACGCTGAACCCCGCCGGGAAGCCTGGACCACGGTCCGCCACCGCCAGTCGCACGCGGCCATCCAGCCTATACGCTTGTATCAGCAACGGCGCGCTACCCTGATGTTGCACCAGTGCGTTGTCGATCAGGTTGGCCAGTGCCTGTGTCAGCAGGCGCGCATCGGCACGGATCAGCAGTTCGCTGCCCACTTCGGCCTGCAATTCCACAGTCGTGACACGCTGACGGTAACGTGCCAGCACATCGGCCACGATCTCCTCTGCCGATTGCCAGTCCAGCGTGATCGACCTATCAGCCTGACCCAGCCGCACCAGCCCGAGGATGTTGTCGGTGGCGTCATCCAGATATAGCGCTTCGCTACGGATAGCCTGCAGCAGACGCTGCTGCGCGGCGGCATCCAGCGCGTCGGCCTGATACAGCAAAGTGCTGCTGGCGCCCAGGATGGCCGTGAGCGGCGTGCGCATGTCATGCGAAAGGGAGGATAGCAAGGTGTTATGCAGCGCCTCGCGCTCGGCTTTGCGCTCCAGGGCACGTGCCTCGGCTTGAGTGTTGAGCCGCTGGTAAGCCAGGCCGATCTGGCCCAGCAGGCTGCGTAACTGCGGCAGCCAGTCACTGGCTGCAGTGGATGGCGGCAACCATAACACGGGCGCCTCACTGGGCAATTGCAGCAAGGGCAGCAAACTGCTTTCCGCTTCCGGCCAGTTGGCGGTGCCCGGCCCCAAGGCTTTGCCGTTCTGCATCACCCAGCGCACTGCCGCCGGATTGACCGTGATGGGCTCACCTGTTGGTTCCAACGAACTCAGCGTACCGTCCAGCTGCAAACGCAGCATCTGCATGGGCAAACCGGTATGCAAGCGCAGCAGCGCCGTGCTGCTGCGCAACATGGCCTGGGCGTCATCGCACAAGGCCAGGTGGTCAGCCAGCTGGCGAGCCAGTTCGGCTTGTGCGCGTGCCGCTTCGGCCTGCTGTGTCTGCTGACGCAAGCGCCGCACCAGCGAGGTGACCACCAGCGCCAGTAATAAAAACCCCGCCAGTGCTGCCCAGGAGGCCAGGTCGGCAACCGCAAAGGTATAGCGCGGGTCTATCAGAAAGTAATTGATGGTGATGCTGGCGATGACCGCCATGCCCAGCGCAGGCCACAACGGCAAACGGCAGGCGGCCAGCAGCATCACCGCAAGGTACAACATCAGGCTGGTGGCCATGCCCAGCACGGCAAACTGCGCATGGGCGAGCCAGGTCACCAAGGCCAGCAACACCAGGATGAACAGCGCGTCTAGCCAGGCAGCTCTCATACGGAATCAGAAGGAATCACGATAGCGCCATCATACACGCGGCGCAGGGCAGCAATCGGCTTGCAGCGCTCAACCAGGGCGCATGGAACGGTACATCTGGCTGCGCTCGCGCTTGCTCAGCACCAACTGCCACAACTGCCCCTGGCGTGAGCGGAAGTAAGCCGCGCAGCACATCAGGTAATACTTCCACATGCGGTAGAACACCATGTCGTAGCGGTGTTGCAGGCCGGGCCAGGCGCGGTCGAAATTCTCCCACCAGGCCATCAGGGTCTTGTCGTAATCCTGGCCGAAGTTGTGCCAGTCCTCGATGATGAAGCGATTCTCCAGCACATGGGCCAGCTGGCGCGCCGAAGGCACTTTACCGTTAGGGAAGATGTACTGCTCTATCCACGGATCGGTACGGTAGGAAGTGCGGTAATTGCCTATGGTGTGCAGCAGGAACAGGCCGTCCGTCTTGAGCAGGCGCGAGGCGGTGTCGAAATACACCGGGTAGTTCTTCTGGCCTACATGCTCGAACATGCCCACCGACACGAGCTTGTCGAACTTGCCGGCCAGCTGCCGGTAATCCATCAGCTCGATGCGCACTGGCAGCCCGGCACAGCGCTGCTGCGCCAGTTTCTGCTGTTCCACTGACACGGTCACGCCCAGCACTTCGGCGCCGTAATGCCGCGCGGCATGGGCCGCCAGACCACCCCAGCCGCAGCCGATCTCCAGCAGCCGTTCACCCGGCTGCAACTGCAGCTTGCGGCAGATCATGTCCAGCTTGTGGGTCTGGGCCTCGGCAAGTTGATGGGCATGCTGCCAGTAGCCGCAGGAGTAACTCATGGTGGGGTCCAGCATGGCCTCGAACACATCATTGCCAATGTCGTAGTGCGCCTCTGCCACCTGGAACGCGCGCTGCTGCGACTGCAGATTGAACGCGCGGTGGCGGATCACCGCCCATAACAAGCGCAGCCTGGCCCAGCCACCCAGCTTGTTGTCCACGCCTGCTTGCAACAGGCGCAGCATGGTCTCGTCCAGCGCAGCGGACTGCCATTGCCCCTGCATATAGGCCTGCCCGAAGCCCAGCGAGCCACGCGACAGGATCTGTCGATACACCTTGTCATCACTGACCTGGATATCCCAGGGGGCATCCCCGTTCAGGGTGATGCCCGCCTCGGCGAACAATGCGACCAGCACTTCCGGCGGTCGCTGCTTGGATGCTAGACCATTTGCCATGTTGTGTAAGGGAGTCGTTGTCTGACGCCTTTAACATAGCATTGCCTGGCACTCATTGACTAGCCACCTGCCCACAAACTACGTCGAATTACGGAGTGCTGTTGCAGAATGCAAAGCAGCCAGTTTGCTGGCCGATGACCTGGCGGGTCCGGACTAGAGTTTCCAGCCGTAGGCGATGCCCAGCGCGTTCTGGTTCATGCGCAGATCCGCCTCACCGCCACCGAACGGGGCAGCCGGGATGGAGCCACTGCCAGACACACGTTCGCTGAAGGCATGCGCGAAGAAGAACGACAACTCTGCCTTGTTTTGCAACGTCCAGGTGGCACCCAGCGTGACATGATCCTGCACCACGCCCGGCGCCAGGATATTGAACAGTGTCTCGCTGCGGCGGATGGGTTGCGAGCTGTGGTCATACCCGGCACGCAGGGTCAGGCTATCGCTGTAGGCATACTGCGCGCCCAGCTTGAACACCGTCACATCTTGCCAGCCGAACCCTGGCCCGTTCGCCGAGCCCACGGCATTGCCTGCAAACAGATTGCTCAAGGACAGATTACCGATGGCATCCACATCCGAATACAAGATGCGCTGCACGTCCGCCGCAATGGTCAGCCTGGGCGTGGTCTTGATGGCGATACCGACACCGTAGTTAGCCGGGATGTCGATATCGCCGCCCTCCGCGAACAGGCCACGGTACTTGTCGAACTTGCTCATGTAGGTCTTGGTTTGATAGGTGGCCCCCAGTGTCACCGCATCGTTGACCTGGCCGATCCAGCCCAGGCGCAGGCCAGCGCCATAGGAATTATCGTGACCGTTATCGGTGACCTTGCCCGGCGAGGCACTGAAAAATGGATTGTCGAAGTTCTGCAAGCCACGCGCTTCAAAACGCTGATAAGCGAGGTTCAGCGACAGGCCGATCACGTTGCGCTCGTTGAGACGCCATGTCGCGGTAGGGGCCACGATAAGCTGCGCGTAGTCGATGCCGGTGCGGCTGCCCGTGCCGTTGAAATACGGGATGCCATTTTTGTAGTCGGTGTTCATGCCGCCATTGCCATACACGCTCACACCCAGCGTCACCTGGTCACTGACGACACGGTTATAGCCAAACTCCGGGATGAAGAAATGCTCGGTGTCGTTGCCGTCATAACGGCCATCCAGCGCGCCGCTACCGCCTGCCGTATTGCGCAGCGTCACATCACGGTCCGGGTTGAACCAGGTAAGGCCGAGGTCGATGCGGTCACCCACCAGCGCCATGCCAGCCGGGTTGGTAGCAGCCGCCAGCGCATCCTGCGGCAGGGCGATACCGACACCACCGATACCCAGCGCCTTGATGCCGTAGCCATGCGCAAAATAGCCATTGGTGGCGTGTGCCTGCCCCGCGGCCAACAGCGTAGCCAGCGTCAGACCTTGCAGCGAAAGACGTTTAAATGGATGCATGTTTCAATACTCCTGTTCAGTCTAAAAAACAAAAAAGGCCAGTGCGTTTGCACTAGCCTCCTGTGGTCGGGTGGGCTTGCTGAGGCTTAAGGCGCTCGCCGTGATAGCACGCGCCTCAAGCTCAGTTGCTGTCGATCATGCTCACTTGTGGATCAGGCGCTCTTCTGGTCCAGAAACACACGCACATTGCGCGGCTGTATGAACACACGGGCGCCTTCGGTAATGTCCAGCTCGCGGAAACGTTCCCGTGTCAGTTCGGCCTCGATCAGCTCGGTGTTGTCCGCGCGTTGCAGCTCCAGGCGTACCAGCGGGCCGATGGCGTGCACATAGGTCACCGTGGCCTCGAACGCAGGCTGACTACCGCGCTCTTTCTGGATGTCGATGTCATGCGGACGCACATACGCAAAGGCGGCGCTGTCCTGGGTGTCATGGTGGCTGTCGATCTGCAGCTCGATGTCGGCGATGCTGGCACGACCGGCATTCACGCGGCTGTGGAACAGGTTCACATTGCCCAGGAACTGGTATACGAACGGGGACGCTGGCTTGTCATACACCTCCTGCGGCGTGCCGATCTGCTCCACCTTGCCGTGGTTCATCACCACGATGCGGTCCGCCACTTCCAGCGCTTCTTCCTGGTCGTGCGTCACGAACACACTGGTGATGTGCAGTTCATCATGCAGACGACGCAGCCAGCGGCGCAGGTCCTTGCGCACCTTGGCGTCCAGCGCACCGAACGGCTCGTCCAGCAGCAGCACTTTAGGCTCGACCGCGAGCGCGCGGGCCAGGGCGATACGCTGACGCTGACCACCAGACAATTGCGGTGGGTAGCGGTCTGCCAGCCAGTCCAGCTGCACCAGCTCCAGCAATTCATGTACGCGACGGTGGATCTCGGCATCGGTGGGGCGCGTGCTGCGCGGCCGCACACGCAGGCCGAAGGCCACGTTCTCGAACACGGTCATGTGCCGGAACAGCGCATAGTGCTGGAACACGAAACCGACCTGGCGCTCGCGCACATCACGGTCTGTGGTATCCGTGCCGTTGAACAGGATATTGCCGGTGTCCGGGGTTTCCAGGCCCGCGATGATGCGCAGCAGCGTGGTCTTGCCGCAACCGGATGGCCCCAACAAGGCGACCAGTTCGCCGCTGGGCACATCCACACTGACATCGTTCAGCGCGCTGAAGCTGCCAAAATTCTTGACTACATTCTTGATTGCAATACTCATGATTATTCCTCAGCCAGTTTTTCGTTATCGCTGGCCTGACGCGCGGTCTGCCATTCGATGAAGCTCTTCAATGCCAATGTCACCAGTGCCAGCAGCGCCAGCAGGGAAGCCACGGCGAACGCTGCCGCGTAGTTGTATTCGTTGTAGAGGATCTCCACATGCAGCGGCATGGTGTTGGTCAGGCCACGGATATGGCCGGACACCACCGACACCGCGCCGAACTCGCCCATGGCCCGAGCGTTGGTCAGGATGATGCCGTACAGCAGACCCCACTTGATATTGGGCAGCGTCACCTTCCAGAACACCTGCCAGCCGCTGGCACCCAGCACCAGACCAGCTTCTTCTTCGTCCTTGCCCTGGGCCTGCATCAGCGGGATCAGCTCTCGGGCGATGAACGGGAAGGTCACAAAGATGGTGGCCAGCACGATGCCGGGGATGGCAAAGATCACCTTGAAATCATGCGCGGACATCCACTCGCCGAACCAGCCCTGCAACCCGAAGATCAGCACATAGATCAAACCAGCGATCACCGGCGACACTGCGAACGGCAGGTCGATCAGCGTGATCAGCACGCTCTTGCCTCTGAACTCGAACTTGGCGATGGCCCAGGCCGCCGACACCCCGAACACCAGGTTGAGCGGCAGCGCGATGCCCGCCGCGATCAAGGTGAGCTTGATGGCCGACAGCGCATCCGGCTCGATCAGCGCATTGAGGTAGACCTCGTAGCCCTTGCGGAACGCCTCGGTGAACACGGCAGCCAGCGGCACGAACAGGAACAGGGTAAGAAAAGCCAGTGACACGGCGATCAGGGCCCAGCGTATCCACGCCGGTTCCGAGGTGGCGCGGCTACGTGCCACCCTGGCGTTGTAGCGGCTGTATTGCGAAATATTCGTTACTCCAGACATGGCGGCTTACCTTGAGGCTTGATGACGGTGACTGCTCCACCATTGCAGGCCATTGATGGCCAGCAACAGCAGGAAGGAAATGACCAGCATGACCACGGCCACCGCAGTCGCGCCGGTGTAGTCATATTGTTCGAGCTTGGTGATGATGATGAGCGGCGTGATCTCGGACACCATGGGCATGTTGCCGGCAATGAAGATCACCGAGCCGTATTCACCCACAGCGCGCGCAAACGCCAGCGCAAACCCGGTCAACAGGGCCGGCCAGACGGCAGGCAGGATGATCTTGCGGAAAGTCTGCCAGCGGTTGGCACCCAGGCTGGCGGCGGCCTCTTCGGTCTCGGCTTCCAGGTCTTGCAGCACCGGCTGCACGGTACGCACCACGAAAGGCAGGCCGATGAAGGTCAGTGCCACCACCACGCCCAGCGGGGTAAAGGCCACCTTGATGCCGTTGGGCTCCAGCAGGCTGCCTATCCAGCCATTGCCTGCGTAAACAGCGGTCAGCGCGATACCGGCCACCGCCGTGGGCAGGGCGAACGGCAAGTCCACCAGCGCATCGACGATCTTCTTGCCCGGAAAGGTGTAGCGCACCAGCACCCAGGCGGTGAGCAGGCCGAATACCGCGTTGATCAGCGCGCCCAGCAGGGAGGCGCCAAAGGTCAGCTTATAAGAAGCCACCACGCGTGGCGCGGTCACCACCGCCCAGAATTCGGCAAAACTCAGCTCCGCCGTCTTGAGAAAGGTGGCCGCCAGCGGGATCAGCACGATCAGGCTTAAGTAAAGGATGGTGTAGCCCAGCGAAAGCCGGAAACCGGGCAGAACATTCCTGTGTTTGCGTATGGTTGTTGCCATTGAACTGCCTTTTATGGGTGCGTCAAAACGGCTCGTAATGTAGCAGAGCGTCTTAATTTTCAAAAAGACTGATTTTTTATATTTTTATACGAATAAGTTATTAAGCAGGCAGTGCCGACCGCATTGAAGGCTGAATTACGGCAAATTCAGCATGGCATTGGCAGCAAAGCCTGCGTTATAGTCGAGGCTGATGCGTAAAAAACACGCCATTGGAGATGTAGATAGATGCAGCATGCACTAAGCAATTGGCTACAAATAACTGCTATTGCCATCATGATGATCACCGCCAGCATGGCCGGCCACACTGCCGACAACGCCCAGCAAACACCCGCCGACACCAGCAGGCCCGTCACTCAAAAGCCAGCCAGTGAACAAGCAGCCGACACGGCCAACCCGCTGCCCATCTACGCACCGGATTTCAACCCCAGCCCTCAGGCCGTGGAAGAACCCGTGGTGGAGCCACCCAAGATCGCCTCGGTATATGGTTCGCAAAACTTGAAGGAATACCGCATCCCGTTCGATGACCAATACCCCAGCGGCCCGTTCGAGCGCCTGGACAAGAACGTGTTCCTGTTCATCAGCAAATGCGGCGAGGTGTACTTCACCCGCCTCAATGGCGAGCTCACCCTGATCAAACCCGGCGCTCCGCTCACCAAGTTCATTCCGGGCAACGAAAGCTCGCCCGACGAAAGCAGCAGCAAAAAGGTGGTGTACTGCAAAGACCTGTCTGGCGTGAAGGACAGTCTGCTGGTAGGCAAATCGCTCTACGTGGCCTACACCACCTGGGACGACAACCAGAACGGCGTGCGCCTGGCCGTGACCGAATACGAAGTGGACCTGATCAATAGTGATGTGGTGTTCCAGCGCGAGATCTACCTGAGCCGCCCCGCCATCAAGGAACCCATCCTCGGTCACCAGGTCGGCGGCAAACTGGTGCTGGGCGAGAACGACAACACGCTCTACCTCAGCATCGGCGATTTCTCCAAGCCGGAACGCGTGCAGGACAAGACCACCTCGGTGGGCAAAGTCATCCGCATCAATCTGCAGCAACTCAACGCTGAAGTCCACGCTGTGGGCTTCCGTTCGCCCTCGGGCGGCCTGTATTTTGACCGGGAGAGCAACGAACTGTGGCTAGCCGAACACGGCCCGCGTGGTGGCGACGAGATCAACCTGATCAAACGCGGCAAGAACTATGGCTGGCCTATCGTCAGCTACGGCACCATCTACGAGCGCGACGGCATGGGTGGCTACTACGGCAACAAATTCAACAGCCACGAAGGCTACGAAAAACCCGCCATGACCTTTCTGCCCTCCATAGGCGTGGGCCCAGTCGCCAAATACCCCTCCACCGGCCGCAATGACTACTGGGATAACGACCTGTTCGTGGCCGGCATGGCCAACACCACCCTGCTGCGCATCAAGAAAGAAGGCAGCGCGCTGGTCTACGCCGAGCCTGTGCTGCAAGGCTACCGCATCCGCGAGATCCAGATCGACCAGAGCGGCACCTTCTACTTGAAAACAGACCACAACCAGCTGCTGATCTCGGATTAGCTGCTGGCTAATACCTTTGGGGGAATTGCCAGCGCAAGCGCCAGCACTTAGGTTGTAACTTCGCCTTGATCGACATGGCTGCCGGTTGTTGCAGGGCGCAATAGCTTGTAGGGCGCAATAGCGCAGCGTATTGCGCCGGATCGGGTGTCGCAAAAGAACAAGACGCATACGGCGCAATGCCCGTTGGTTATTGCGCTGTACAACGCTTGCAGCACTGCACGTTCATCTTTAACCAAATAATTAGAAAGACAAAACCGTCATGTTCAAGAAAATTCTGAGTTGCATCGCCGTCGTGGCCTCACTGTACCTTTCCGGCTGTGCCAGTGTGCCGATGGCTTCGGGGGATCTGGATAAAACAAGGAAAGAATTCTCTGCGCCAACCGAAGGAAAAGCCGGTTTATACATCTACAGAAACTCGTCGTTCGGCGCTGCGCTGAAAAAAACCATCACCATTGACGGCACGGTGATCGGCGAATCGGCACCTAATACCTACTTCTACAAGGAACTGGATCCGGGCACGCACGAGATCGCCACCGAGTCGGAGTTCAGCGACAACAAAGTTGCTATTGAAGCGCAGCAGGGCATGCATTATTTTGTGCAGCAATACATCAAGCTTGGTGCTTTCGTAGGTGGAGCAGGGCTCAAGCAAGTGAGCGAAGAAGAAGGCAAGAAAGGCGTGCTGGAGTGTAAGCTTGCTCAAGAGACCCCTGTCTTGGGCACGCCCGCGAAGTAGCTTTCAATCATTGTTGGGCGCAATAGTGCAGCGTATCACGCCGGATCGGGTATCGAAAATGAACAATGCGTATACAACACCAGGTGGGGAAACTGATCTTAAATATTTGGTTTGTTAAGGATATCTACATACACATCAAAGATAAAATCACTTTTTGGTTGGCAATAATGTTACTAGCAGGATGTGGTGCAAATGTACCGGTAGTAAAAATGGAAGGCATGCCACCCGATCAGCGGAGAGAAGTAAATAAAGTAGAGATTTACAACCAAACTCAACTCATCGGCCGCAAGTTTAAGGTTATGAATATCGTTGAAGGTATTTCTTGCAAAAATAAAGCATGGGACCATGCAGCAACGAAAAGTGATGCAGTATTTCAGGCTCGCTATTGGGCACAACAACTGGGAGCCGATGGGATTGCAAACTTACAGTGCGACCACCCACGTGGAACAACAACAACTTACAACTGCTGGGAAAGTGTCACTTGTACTGCAGAGGCAATTAAGTTTGAATAAATCTAACATTGCCATTAAAGACTGATATAAATCAAAAATTTACTTAGAACCTCACCATAAATACCGATGCTATTTAGCTAATTGAAGAGAACAAATGGAAATTACTAATTTACTTCTGCTTTCAATTTTCGTAGTGAGTATTGTTGCATTAGTTGGATTTTTTGTTACAAAAACTAAAGGGTTTGGTAGGTTTGCAACTAGCTCGTTTTTATTGCTTTTAGTTTTAGTTGTATCCTCGCTTTTATTCGCAGCAGGCAAGCTAGATAGCCAAGTTGTTGCAAATATTCTTTTCGCAATTATTGGATTTTCTGGCGGGCTATTTACAGGGAAAGAACTCGACTCGAGTAAGCTAAGCAAGAAAAGTCAGACTGACTCAATATGAATAACTCTGCTACTTTTTCAGGTATAAAAAATAGCTGACCACGCACTGCGCGGCCAGCTTGAGGAGGAGAGTTGAATTGCATAGAGCTAAAGAGCAGGTAAAGCCAAACAACGGTATTGCAGTAAAGCAGGGACTACGGACTTAAGCCGCCACGCGTATGGTGGGCCTGAAAACCTGGGGGGTTTGCAGCTCGCGGGCAATCGACGGCTTGCCCAGTAGATAGCCTTGCAGCAGCGTGGCGCCGGATTGGATGGCGATCTCCAGCTGCGTTTGGGTTTCAATGCCGGTGATCACGGGCTGCGCGCCCAGGTCACGCACCAGACTCACCAGATTCACCAGCCCTTTGCGCAGGCCCGCATGCTGCTCTGCCTCCTGGATCAGGCTATGGTCGAGTTTGACGAACTCAGGTGACAGTTTCCACAAGCGGTCCAGGTTGGAGCGCTTGGCACCAAACCCGTCGATGGCGATGTGGTAGCCGCGTTCGCGGTAATTCTGCACCGCGTCCTGCAACTGCTTGTCCTGCTCGATCACATGTTCACGGATCTCGATCACCACGCGCTTGGTGGGCACCGAATTGGTATGCAGGATGCGCTCGAACACGCGGCCATGTGCATTCACGCTCAGTAGCAGGCTGGGGTGCACGTTGAGGAACAGCAGACCGTTCTCGGCGTGGATCTGACGGAAATTCAGCACATGCAGGGTGCGGGCGATGCGATCGAACTTGACCAGGCGGCCCGCCTGCTCGGCATAGCTGAAGGCAAATTCCGGGCTGATGGTCTGCTCGCGGCCCAATGAAGGGCGCAGCAGTGCTTCATGACCGAATAGCTCGCCTGCGGCGCTATCGTAGATGGCCTGGAACGCGCTGTTCAGCTCGATGCCCAGGAAGCGGCTGGTGAACAGCCCGCCTTCCGGCTCTTCCAGGCCGTAGTCGTCCAGGTCCAGGAACAGGGCCTCACGCAGCTGGGCGCGCAGTGCTTCCAGGTGGCTCAAGGTCTGAGTCATGTTGATGATCCTTTTTTGCTTCAACAGTTACTTAAGATAGATCTGGTCGAACAGGCCGCCATCGGCGAAATGGGTCTTCTGGGCTTTGGTCCAGCCGCCGAACACTTCGTCGATGGTGAACAGGTCCAGCGCCCGGAAATCCGCCTGATGTTTGGCCGCAATCGCTTCTACGCGTGGGCGTAGTGCATGCTTGACGGCCAGCTCCTGCCCGGCTTCGCTGTAGTGGTAATCCAGATACGCCTGTGCCAGCGCACGCGTCTTGCGCTTGTCGACCACCTTGTCCACCAGCGCGATCGGGTTCTCGGCCAGCACACTCACCGATGGGTAGACCACGTCGAACTGATCAGCGCCGAACTCTTTCTTGATCAGCGCCACTTCGTTCTCGAACGTCAGCAGCACATCGCCAATGCCGCGCTGCACGAAGGTGGTGGTCGCGCCACGGCCGCCGACGTCCAGTACGGGCACGTTCTTGAACAGCCTGGCGACAAACTCTTTGGCCTTGGCCTCATCACCGCCCTTCTTCACCACATAACCCCATGCCGCCAGATAGCTGTAGCGGCCATTGCCTGAGGTCTTGGGGTTGGGGATCACGATGGCAACACCGGGCTTGATCAGATCGTCCCAGTCGCGGATGCGCTTGGGGTTGTCCTTGCGCACCAGGAATACGGTGGTGGATGCCGTTGGTGCGCTGCCATACGGCAGGCGCTTCTGCCAGTCCTTGGGGATCAGCCTGGCACGCTCATACAGGATATCGATGTCGGTCGCCTGATTCATGCTGATGATGTCGGCCTCCAGACCGTCCACCACAGAGCGTGCCTGCTTGCTGGAACCGCCATGCGACTGGTTGATGGTGACCTTGTTGCCGGTCTTTTGCTGCCAATCCTTGATGAAAGCCTGATTGAAATCCTTGTAGAACTCGCGCGTCACGTCATAGGAAACATTCAGCAGGGATTGGTCGGCGTGGGCGCTGCCTGCAAATAGCAACGCGGCAATGGCTAACTTCTTGAACATGAGGCTCTCATCGGTTTATCTATGGAATGAGCGCACTGTAATCAGCCGTTAAAACAATGTAAAAGAATATAATTAAATATAAATATAACAATAAAAACTATAAACACAGCAGATCATCAGCAACCAGATAGGCATTGGCACGCTGCCTGACCCGACCTTCCAGTCGAACGTCACTCCTTTAAAAGCAACAAGGCCTCATGGCCCAAGCCTTCTGCTGCATCACAGGCAGCTATTTAGCAGGCTGCTTCCCAATCAGCATATAAATCTTCAAAAAATTCTCAAGTCATTGATTTATTTATATATAAAAAGATGGCACACATCCTGCCATCAGTAAACCAGTGCTGCTCTCAGGAGCGTGTCGGGCCTTACATCCCGCAATGCCACAACAACATCAGCACATAGACGTCATTAATTACTCAGGGTGAAAGCAATGAAAAATCTATCCTTACAGCCACGCTGGACCACGCTTGCCGTTATGGCGGCCTTGTGGACAACCAGTCTGCCCAGCCAGGCTGCTACATTCCAGCGTGATGAGAACCAGTTCATCAATATCGGCACCGCCTTTCGTGCCAGCTTCAGTTCGATCGAAGATGGCGCACCTAATGGCAAAAGTCGCTCCAAGGACTTTGAGCTGGAAGAGGCGCGTCTTTACACCAACGGCAAGGTGCATGAATACGTATCGTTCGAGTTGAACGTGGCACGTAACTCCGCTGACAACAAAGTGGAGATCCTCGACGGCCATGTAGGCCTGGAGCTCAATCACTATGTAAATGTGTGGCTGGGCCGCTTCCTGCCACCCGCCAGCCGCGCCTCCGCTTCTGCACCAGCCTACCCACCGACCTTCGACTTTCCATTAGTGGAACAGGCACCGAACCGCTTTGGTGGCCGTGATGATGGCGCCACGCTATGGGGCGCCACTGCCGATCAAAAGCTGAAGTATCAGGTGGGCGCATTCAAGGGACGCGAAGGCGGCTCCAATCAGTCGGACAACCTGTCCTATGCCGGGCGCCTGCAATACAACTTCTGGGATGCAGAACCCGGCTTTTACAACCTGGCCAGCTATGATGGGGCCAAGTCCATCCTCTCGGTCGGTGGTTCCTACCGCTTCCAGAAAGACGGCGCAGGCACGCTTGTGAACCCCGGTGACTACCGCTACTGGAACCTGGATGGCCGTCTGGAAAAAGCGGTGGCAGGTGGGGGAGTAGTAGGCGCGGAAGCCTCGTATTACGACTATAACAATGACGACACCGCTGACATCACTGCGCCTCAAGGCAAGGGCTATTTCGTGCTGGGCAGCTATACCTTCCCGCAAAAGGTCGGCATCGGCAAGATCCAGCCCAAGGTGGTGTACCAGGACTTCGATAACGAAACCACCAACATCAATACCAAGCGTTATGACCTGGGTGCCAGCTACCTGATCAACGGCAGCAATGTGCGTATCGACACCTTCTACTTCAAGCAGTCGCAAGACCAAGGCTTAGCTGATATCAACGGCGTGAAAGTGCTGTTCCACGTCGCGCACTTCTTCTAAGTCACTTCCGTTATTCAGGCTACTGCAGCCTGACATCTTTGGCGATCTTCGCCATGCGCCTGTGTCGCCGCTACCCCTGGCGTCACAGGCGTTTTTATTCGCCTTTTGATTTGTACGCCAGTTATTCGCCAGCCACTTTAGTTGACACCAATCACCACGCCATTTACAGCACGTTTGCAGCAGCCTGCTGGATCACCCACATCGCATAAAAACATAATCCATATAAATTCAATAAGTTATAAGTTGGCCCGATTGCTGCAAAAGTAATAACTGTAAAAGATCAAAGCATGTGCAAAACCTGACAGCAGCACGGCACGGAGAGTTATTCACTTATTCATTTGATACCAGGAGATTTATTTTGAAAGCATTACCAATACCGTTCCAACTTTCCGTAGTGCTGACTGGCGCCTTGTTGTCCCTCAGCAGCCTCAGTGCCTGGGCCGAGACCACACTGAGCCCTTGGCAAGTACGCGCTGGCGCATCACTGATCGTGCCGAAATCCGATAATGGCAGCATCATCGGCCATGCAGCTGATATCACCATCGACAATCGTACCGGCCCCACCGTCAATCTGGCTTATTTCATCACGCCTAATTGGGCCATCGATCTGCTAGGCGGCCTGGCGTTCAAACATCAGATCAATGTCAATGGCAGCCGTGCCGGTGAAACCAAGCACCTGCCACCTATTCTGAGTCTGCAATATCACTTCCGCCCCGAAGCCACGCTACGCCCGTTTGTTGGCGTAGGCCTCAACTACACCGCCTTTGTCGACGAAAAACTCGACAGTGGCGACAAGCTCAAGCTGGACGATTCATGGGGCCCAGCCCTGCAGGCTGGCCTTGATTATGCCATCGACAACCATTGGACCATCGGTGCGGACGTGCGCTATGCGCGCATCAACACCAAGGTGCGCATCAATGGTAATGACGTGGGCGATGTCGATGTCAACCCGACGGTGTACAGCATCAACGTCGGCTACCGCTTCTAAGGCGGCCAGCCATGTCTTTGTTATCTAAATTAAGGAGTAAATTCGTGAGCACACCCACCACACTGGAAAAACCAGTACTGACCACCATCGCCTATCGCATCAAATCCGATGTCGAGGCCATCGAAATCGCCCACAAACTGGCAGCCGAATTCGCCAAGGAAGCTGCACAACGCGACCGTGAACGTCGCCTGCCGATCGCCGAGCTGGACGCCTTCTCGCAAAGCGGCTTGTGGGCCATCACCGTGCCCAAGCAATATGGCGGTGCAGGCGTTTCCTACCGCACGCTGGGCGAAGTCATCAAGATCATCTCCGCTGTTGATCCATCGCTGGGCCAGTTGCCGCAGAACCATCTGGTCATCATCGAGCACTTGATCCTGGATGCCAACGAAGATCAAAAACGCTTCTTCTTTGACCTGGTACTGCGCGGCGCGCGCTTCGGCAATGCCTTTTCAGAAAAAGGCAGCCGCACTGTGGCTGAGTTCGCCACCCTCATCAAACCCGACAACGCCGATTACGTGGTGAATGGCACCAAGTTCTTTGCCACTGGCGCACTTCTGGCGCACTGGATTCCTATCGTCGCAGTGACGGAAGAAGGCTTGCCCCACCTGGCACTGGCCGAGCAAGGCACTGCTGGCCTGACGGTAGTGAATGACTGGTCCAGCTTTGGTCAGCGCACCACCGCCAGTGGCACCGTGGTGATCGACAATGTACGCGTGCCAGCAGCGCATGTAGTACCTATCTACCGGGCGTTTGCGCGCCCCACCATCGGTGGCCCCAGCTCGCAGTTCATCCAGGCCGCAGTGGATGCCGGCATCGCCGTCGGCAGCATCAACGCCACGCTGGACTATGTGCGCAGCTCGGCTCGTCCATGGATCGATGCGCAGAACATCCAGCGTGCCAGCGACGACCCGTACACCATTCAGCAGGTGGGCGACCTGGAACTGCGTTTGCATGCCGCCGAAGCCTTGCTGGAACGCGCAGCCTATCGTCTGGATGCCGCCGCACTGGAGCCCAGCGAAGAAAGCGTGGCGGCCGCCTCAATCGCCGTCGCCGAAGCCAAGGTCCTCACCACCGAGGTTGCGCTGCTGGCCAGTAACAAGCTGTTCGAACTGGGTGGTACACGCTCCACGCTGGAAGAGTTCAACCTTGACCGCCATTGGCGCAATGCCCGCACGCACACCTTGCACGACCCGGTGCGCTGGAAATTCCACGCCATCGGCAATTACTACCTCAACAACACCAATCCGCCACGTCACCCCTGGTTATAAGCAACTGACTAAACGGCATAAACCCGGCCTGATGCCGGGTTTATAGTAAACGCACAAAAATTTCCCAGAAGGAGGAAGTGCATGAAACCTGAAACCCTGGCCATCCACGCGGGCTATAACCCGGACCCGACCACCAAGGCGGTGGCCGTGCCCATCTACCAGACCAGCTCATACGCGTTCGACAACACCCAGCATGGTGCCGACCTGTTCGACCTCAAGGTACAAGGCAACATCTACACACGCATCATGAACCCCACCACCGCAGTGCTGGAAGAACGTCTGGCACAGCTGGAAGGTGGCATCGGCGCGCTGGCGCTGGCCTCCGGCATGGCCGCCATCACTTACGCCATCCAGACCATCGCCGAAGCAGGCGATAACATCGTCTCGGTCTCCACGCTGTACGGCGGCACCTATAACTTCTTCGCACACACCCTGCCCAAGCAAGGCATCGAAGTCCGCTTCTTCGATTACCGCGACCCGGATGCGTTGGAAAAACTCATTGATGACAAAACCAAACTGGTGTTCGCCGAAACCATCGGCAACCCGCTCGGCAATGTGGTCGACCTGGAAGCCATCAGCCGCATCGCCCACAAGCATGGCGTACCTGTCATCGTGGACAGCACCGTCGCGACCCCTATCCTGGCGCGCCCGTTCGAGCATGGCGTGGACATCGTCGTGCACTCGCTGACCAAATACATAGGCGGGCACGGCAACTCCATCGGCGGCGTGATCATCGACAGTGGTAAATTCCCATGGGGCGAGCACAAGGAACGCTTCCCCAGCCTAAACACGCCAGACCCCAGCTACCACGGTGTGAACTATGTGGAGGTGCTCGGACCGGCAGCTTATATCGCGCGTGCCCGCGTTGTACCGCTACGCAACACCGGCGCTGCCATCAGTCCGTTCAACAGCTTCCTGATCCTGCAAGGCCTGGAAACCCTGCCACTACGCATCGAACGCCACAGTGACAATGCACTGCGCATTGCGCAATACCTCAAGCAACACCCCAGGGTGAAATGGGTCAACTACGCCGGCCTGGCAGACCACCCGGATCGCGCACTGGTGGACAAATACCTCAGCGGCCGCGCCTCCGGCATCCTGTCATTCGGCGTTGAACACGGTAAAGAAGGCGGCACACGTTTCATCGACGCATTGCAACTGTTCACACGCCTGGTGAACATCGGCGATGCCAAGAGCCTGGCATGCCACCCGGCCACCACCACGCACCGTCAACTGAATCCGGAAGAGCTGGCCAAAGCTGGCGTGAGTGAAGATCTGGTAAGACTTTCAGTAGGCATAGAGCATGTGGATGACCTGATCGCAGATCTGGAACAGGCATTGGCACAGGTTTAGTTCACCTGATCGTGGTTTGTAACAGCAAGAACGGGCAGCCTGGCTGCCCGTTCTTAATTTATGGCTTTTGTGATCAAGATTCAACAATCTGGCTGTTTGGCAGCCGCGTTAATACTGCTGATGCGTATGCTGCTATTCAATTAGTATGTACGAGATCGCCGTAACCACTGGTATCAAATCTCAGATGCCGAGATACAAGGCCTGCAAATCACTGCGTGCCTTGAGTTCTTGCGTTGTGCCGTGTGCAGCGACGCGTCCATTCTCGATCACGTAGCCGTGATGCGCATATTTCAGCGCGATGCTGGCATTCTGCTCGGCCAGTAAAAAGCTCACGCCTTGCTGCTGGTTGAGGTTGCCAATGATGTCGAAGATCTCTTCCACCACCAGCGGGGCGAGGCCCATTGAGGGTTCGTCCAGAAGTACCAGTTTGGGCTCTGCCATCAGCGCACGACCGATGGCGACCATCTGCTGTTCGCCGCCCGAGGCGTAGCCCGCCAGGTTCTTGCGCAGTTTTTTGAGTCGCGGGAAATAATGGTAGATACGTTCCAGTTGTTGTTTCAGAACACTGGCAGTGGGGCGTTTGATCAGTGCACCGGTGATCAGGTTCTCTTCCACCCCAAGGTGGGCGAAGCAATGGCGGCCTTCCAGTACTTGTACCAGGCCGCCCTGCACGAGCGCTGCCGGATTGGCCTGCGTGATGTCATCTCCCTGATATAGCACACGACCACGCACCACTTCCCCGCGCTGTGCGGCGGCAAGGCCGGAGATGGCTTTGAGCGTAGTACTCTTACCGGCACCGTTGGCACCCAGCAAGGCAACAATGCTGTTGGCGGCCACGGACAAAGACACATCCTTGACGGCGAGGATCACTTTTTCGTACACCACTTCGATGGACTGTAATTGCAGGATAGGGACGTTGCTCAGTTCCGTGCTCATACGGTAGCTTTCACTATAGCGTTCACAATGGCTTTCATGGTCTTGCTCTTTGCTTGTTGTACTTACGTTTTGCTACTGGCGTGTGCCGGTATCAACTGACGATACGGTCCGCACAGGGGACAGAGCGTACCGTCAGGCGACACGCCGGGCATGACGCCCGGTGCGGCCTGATGGGCCCCCGCAAGAGGCCTGATCACTCGATTGGCCAGGTAGACAACATTGCTGTTTGCTTCGCTACAAACGCGTGCCCAGCTGTGCCCTGACATGGCCATGTCAGTACTTAGCCTTCCTTGCCGCAATCACGCGGCGTGATGCCCTTTTCCTTGGCGTACTGGCGTGCGGATTCTTCGATGATAGGACGCAGCAGTTTGCGATCTGCCTGTACCCAATCGGAGATTACATTCCACTTGCTGCCATCCCACTGCTGGAAGCGCACCGCGCCACCGCCTTCATGGTCGGCGCAAGACAGCTTGAGCGGCTGCACCAGGCCCAGTGCGCCCAGTTCCTTCAGACGTTTATCGTCGAGACGGATGTTCTCGAAGCCCCAACGCACTTCTTCACCCGTCAGCGGACGCTTGCCGAACTTGGCTTGTGCCACACGCACGGCTTCCACGTTAAGGATACCGTTCACCACCCCCAGGTTGTAATACACAGTACCGAAACGCTTGGCATCCTGCAGGTTGCCCTTGCCAGCCTTGACCACGAACTTGTCGATGTCCTGCAGCACCGGGAAATTGGTGCCGGACGGGTGCGTAGTGATTGAGATGAAGCCCTTGGCTGCAGCACCGGCTGGCGCTGCGTCTTCTTCAGAGTTGCTCCAGATGTTGCCGATGATACGATCGGTCGGGAAGCCAGTCTTTTGTGCCGTCTTCAAGGCCACCGGGTTCATCACGCCCCAGCCACGCAGGATGACCCAATCCGGTTTGGCGCGACGGATGTTCAGCCATTGTGATTGCTGTTCGTTGCCAGGGTGCGGCACCTCCAGCAGGGTCAGCTCAAAACCATACTTCTTGGCCAGCAGTTCCAGAATGGGGCTGGTTTCCTTGCCGTATGGCGAGCCGTGGTACAGCGTGACGATCTTCTTGCCCTTGAGCTTGTCCAGACCGCCAGACTTTTCCGCGATGTAGTTGATGATGGCGGACACTTCACTGTACGGGTTGAGTTGCAGCGGGAACGCATACGGAAACACACTACCATCGGTAGAGTCGGTACGACCGTGGTTGATGGTAATCAGTGGCAGCTTGTCAGCGGTGGAACGCTCCAGCGTAGCGTAGGCGATGCCCACTGACAGTGGGTTGGTCGCGGCCGCCGGTGCGCCGTTAAGGCCTTTTTTCAGACGCTCATAGCACTCCACGCCCTTCTCCACCACGTATTCGGTCTCGCACTCACTCCAGGTGAATTTGACGCCGTTGACGCCCCCTTCCTTGGCGTTCACATATTGCAGATAGTCGATGAAGCCACCGAAGAAGCCGGTGCCGCCTGCGGCATACGGCCCGATGCGATAGCTTTGCAGCGGGAAATACTGCTCGTTGGCTGCGCTGGCATTCGCCGAGAACAGCATCACACCCAGGCTGGCCACGGCCAGTAACTGCGTGCTCTTTTTCAGAATTGCATGCATTTTAATACTCCATTACGTTGATAAATTTACTTCAATAAAACAATTAGTTATATAAAAGACGGTTTTCCGCGCAAAATCAGCGGCTTAGACCAACAAACAAGCTTAATCACACATCCGGGGACTCCTTCTCAAGGTGGTCTCATCATTCGCAGTTTTGGGCGCTAACACGACTAAAACCGCAGCGGCCACACACGCGCACGACGTTTCAGCGATTGCCAGATTCTGGCCAGGCCATCCGGCTCCTTGATCAGGAAAAAAATGATCAGCGCGCCAAAAATGATCTTCTGGATATTCTCCAACTGGCCTGGATCAATCGCGCCTGCCAGCAGGTTGTTGGAAATATTCGACAGCAGGATAGGCAGCAGCACGATGAACGCCGCGCCCAGAAAATTACCCAGCACACTGCCCAAGCCGCCGATGATGATGATGAACAGGATCTGGAACGAGCGCGTCAGGTCGAAACCATGGGGTTCCACCGTGCCCAGATAAGTGAACGCCCACAGCGAACCGGCAATGCCCAGAAAGAAAGAACTCACCGCGAACGCCACTAGTTTGGTTCGTGCAATGGAGATGCCGATCACCGCTGCGGCCGTGTCCATATCGCGCACGGCCATCCAGTTACGGCCCAGCGCACTGCGTACGATGCTGAGGGCAAGTACGGTCAACGCCGCCACAATGCCGAGCGTAAGCAGATAACGGCCCAGCGGTGTGCTGAAATCATGTCCGGCAATGATCAATTGTGGCGCAGTGATCACGCCCGAACTGCTGTTGTTGGAGAACCAGGAAAAATTGGTCAACACCCATTGCACAAAGAACTGCGCCGCCAGCGTGGATACCAGTAGATAGAAGCCCTTGATGCGCAGGCTGGGCAAGCCAAAGATCACGCCGACACCCGCTGCGGCCAGCCCGCCGAACACAAAGCTCAACAGGAAGGGCATGCCCTCGATGCGCAGATGGAAGTTGTAAGCGGCAAAGGCACCCACAGCCATGAACGCGGCCGAGCCCAGTGACAACTGACCAGCGTAACCGGTCAGCAGATTCAGCCCCAGCCCAGCCAGCGATAGCACCAGGAACGGGATCAGGATGGCGCTGAACCAGTAGTCATTGGCAATGAACGGCACCATCACAAAGGCGACCGCCAGCAGCAAGGCAAGGCCCCAGCGCTCCTGCCAGAGGCGGAACACGCGCTGGTCAGCACGGTAGCTAGTGACGAACTGTCCGGATTCACGATACAACATCAGATACGCTCACTCTTTTGATTCATGATCTGTTTTATTCAACGTCATGCTTTATTCAACGCAATACTCAGCGAGGCACGCTTAAGCTTGCTCACGGCCGCGCTCTGACCGGGCTCGGTCATCAAGCGCATTCACTAGACCCGCTCAATCGCCCGCTCGCCAAACAATCCGGCTGGACGCACCAGCAGGAACAACATGGCCAGCACATAAGGGAACCAGTTTTCGATACCGCCGCCGATGATGGGGCCGATGAACACCTCAGCCAGCTTCTCCGAGGCGCCGATGATGAGGCCGCCGACGATGGCACCGCCTATCGAGGTAAAGCCACCGATGATCAGCACTGGCAAGGCCTTGAGGACGATCAACGACAGCGAGAACTGCACACCCAGCCGCGCACCCCACAGCAGACCCGCCACCAGGCCGACCACACCGGCCACGGCCCATACGATCAGCCACAGTCTGTGCAAGCGTATGCCTACTGCCAATGCGGCAAGTTGGTCATCCGCCACGGCTCGCAATGCGATACCGGTACGTGTCTTGTTGAACAGCAGGCTCAGCAACACCACCAGCGTGCCGGCAACGGCGGCCGCGAACAGGTCGAACTGCGACAGCAGCATGCCACCCAGCTCGAACGGCTCGTCGCTGACACCCAGATCCAGCCCATGCACCTGCGCGCCCCACACCGCCTGCGCCAAACCTTCGATGATGTAACTCAAACCCAGCGTGGCCATGAACAGCGTGATGGGCGGCCGGTTGACCAGTTGCCGCAGCACAAAACGCTCGATAGCCCAGGCCAGCACCAACATGATCAGCAGCGTGAAAACGAACGCGCCCCAGAACGGCACACTGCGCTCCAGCAGGCTGACGAAGGTCAGTGCGGCGAACAGCACCATGGAACCCTGCGCGAAATTGAACACGCCGGAAGCCTTGTAGATCAGCACAAAACCGATGGCGATCAGCGAATACATCACGCCGGCCAGCAAGCCACCCAGCAACACTTCAAAGAAGAAACTCATCTCTGTTCCAGCCTGCTTTCTCATGTCCTGCTATTTAGTGTGTAGTGCCCAGATAAGCCGCGATCACGTCCGGATTGACGCGCACCTGCTCCGGCGTGCCATCGCCTATCTTCTTGCCGTAATCCAGCACGACCACATGCTGCGACAGGTTCATCACCACGCCGATGTCATGCTCGATCAGCACGATGGTGGTACCGAATTCGCGTTGGGTATCGAGGATGAATCGACTCATGTCGTCCTTTTCCTGCCGATTCATGCCCGCCATGGGCTCGTCCAGCAGCAACAGACGCGGCTCAGCGGCCAGCGCACGCGCCAGCTCCACACGTTTTTGCAAACCATACGGAAGATTGCCAACCAGCTGATGCCGCCATGGCTGGATGCGCAGAAACTCGATCACCTGCTCCGCCTTGCGGCGCTGCTCGGTAGCCTCGTCGGGCGCACGCCCCACATTGAAAGCCTGCTCGACCCAGCTACTGCGCTGATGCAGGTTGCGTCCGGTGAGCACGTTGTCCAGCACACTCATGCCCTTGAACAAAGCAATGTTCTGAAAGGTGCGCGCAATGCCCTGCACCGCTGCGTCGTGCGGGCGCATGCGATGTCGGCTGGCGCCAGCGTAGCAGATGGTGCCCTGGTCGGGCTGGTAGACGCCATTGATCACGTTCAGCAGTGAGCTTTTACCGGCACCGTTCGGGCCGATCAGTGCGCAGATCTCGCCTTCGTTCACGGAAAAACTGATGTCGGTGATGGCTTTCACGCCCTTGAACGACAATGAGATATGCTCCAGTTGCAGCAATGGCGTCGCATTCATGCGGCGACTCGTGGAGATGGTGCTCATGCAGCGACTCCTGCGGAAAGCGTGATGCCGGATGGCTTGCTACCAGGCACAAGCACGATCCGTGGCGAACTGGCAGACACACTGGCGGCGATCCATTCCCCCAGATCGGGCCAGGCGCGTACCGTAATGCCAAGCGAAGCAAAGAAGCGGAACGTGTCACCGGACAAAGGCTCACCGGCCAGCAAGGGCAAGCGAGTGCGTGTAAAGCCGATCACATCACGCAATGGCCCACGGATCAGCAGTTCAGCCAGCAGGCGGCGCAGCACGAAAGCGTCGTCCGCCGTCGCCAGCGACCAGTCGACCAGGTAGCGACGCAGCGTGCCGGGTAACGGCAAACGGCTGCTGACCAGACTCTGCAGGCGCTGATAGGTGGCTTGCGTGCCAAGCACCAGCGTAGGCCCCAACTCGCGCCGGTCGGTGTCACGCGTGGCGGTGTTTTCCGGAAAATTAAGCCGGAAGCCCGCCAACAACCAGGGTGCCAGCAAATAACGCACATGGCCGCTGGCCGCAAAACCACGCGCCGCCAGCGCCTCTTCATTTGCCGTGAGTTTTTCGTGATGGATCAACTGCCGGCCTTCACTGAGCATCAACTGATGCGTCAGCGTTTGCACTTCCACATGGCCTTGTGCATCCAGCCGGAAGAACACAAAGGCATCATCATGCGACTGCGCTAATACTAAAGGCTCGTTATGGTCATGATACAGGCTGATCAAATGATCATAATGCTGCAGGCCAGGCTGGCGATAAGCCGCCAGGCCACGCGCATCGGCATAACCCAGCCAGTGCGGCTGCAAGCCCAGCACCAGCAATTGATCCACCTGCGCCTGACCTTCGGCAAACACAAATCTGGGCTGCAAGGCCTGCAGCAATTGCGCTTGCTGGCCCGCATCAGTGTCCGGATCCAGTGGCGCTGCGACACCACCCAGCCATTGCGCTGCCACCGAGAGCAGCAAGGCTTCTGGACGCGGGTAGCTCAGCAGGAACAGGATGTCGCCAGGCTGGAAACCATGCGTTTTCAGGCCACGCACCAGCCGCAGTACATCCGATAACAGCGGATTCCAGCGCTGTTCGCGCCAGATGCCCAGCTGCTTGTGACGCACGGCCACCGCCAGCGGGCGATGGGTAGCCTGATAACGCAACCAGTGTGGCAGGGTATCGATGGTCATCGTGATTTCGCCACGCTTGCTGATCAGGCCGCCAATGCGACCTGATCGGCTTCCAGTTCACGTACCAGCGGCAGCACATGCTCACCGAAGTAAGCCACCTCTTCCTGGAAGTGCAGGAAACCGGTCAGGATCAGATCCACACCGACCGCCTTGAGCGCAATGATGCGTTCGGCGATCTGGCGCGGCGTACCGATCAGGTTGGTCTTGAAGCCATCGTTGTACTGCACCAGATCTTCAAAGGTGGATTTGGCCCAGTTACCCTCGCCTTCCGGACTAGCCTTGCCGGCCTGCTTCACTTCGTGGCCAAAAGCGTTGACTGCTTCCGGGTTGGCCTGGGCGATGATCTCGGCCAGCACGGCACGGGCTTCTTCCTCGGTTTCACGTGCGATCACAAAGGCATTCACACCGACTTTCACGCTGTGGTTGTTGGCTGCGGCCTTGGCACGGATGTCATCCACCTGCGCCTTGATGCCTTCCACGGTGTTGCCGTTGGTGAAGTACCAGTCGGACACGCGCGAAGCCATGTCACGTGCGGCACGTGAGCTGCCACCCTGGAACACTTCCGGTTGCTTGAGCGGCTTTGGCCTCAATGAATAGTGATGAAAGCGGTAGAAATCACCGCTGGCGGTATAGCTGTCCTGGCTCCAGATACCCTTGAGCGCACGGATGAACTCTTCGGAGCGGCGATAGCGTTCGTCGTGTTCCAGCCAGGTCTGGCCGATGGCCAGGAACTCGCCCTTGAACCAGCCGGACACCACGTTGACAGCCACACGGCCGCCACCGGTCAGATGGTCGATGGTGGCGATCTGCTTGGCCGCCAGTGCCGGATCCCATGGGCCGGGCAGAATGGCAGCGATGACCTTCAACTTGGTGGTCGCGGCCAGCAAGCCGTGCGAGAACGACACGGATTCGTGCTGGAACTCAGCGCCGTAGCCAGCGGTGAAGCGGATCTGGCTCAAGGCGTAGTCGAAACCACTTTTCTCGGCAATCTGCGCCAGCTTCTTGTTGTATTCAAAATCCCAGCTGGTGCGCTGCTCGATATTGCTGACCACCAGGCCGCCGCTGACGTTGGGCACCCAGTAGGCGAATTTGATGTTGTCTTGACTCATGGTATGGATTCCTTGATGTGTGGATATCAGGCGCTGATGGCAGCAGCAGCCGGTTGCAGGTCACGGTGTTTCAGCAGCGGCAGTGCGCGTTCCACAGCGAGATTGATGCGCTGGTCCAGTAGCTCGTTACTGACCTTGTACTGGGTGAAATCACTTTCTGTGGCATACACGCCAACCGGCAGCGTCACGGACTGGAAGAAGCTGAACAACGGACGCAACTGATGCTCGATCACCAGCGAATGTCGATGGCTACCACCGGTCGCCGCCAGCAACACCGGCACGTCGATGAGGCTTTCGTAATGCACCAGATCGAACAGGTGCTTGAGCAGGCCGGTATAGGAACCGCGGTACACCGGCGTGGCGAAGATCAGAAAATCGGTGTTTTCGATCGCGTTGATGGCCTTGTGCACGGATGGCTTGATGCTGTCATGGGTCAGCGAGGCCCCGAGATCCGGGCCCAGCTCACCCAGCTCGATCAGCGTCAGCTCGATGGGCAGATGCTTGCCCAGACGCTGCGCGATCTCCTCGACCAAACTCAATGTGCGCGACGGGCGGCTGGTGCTGCCGGAGACGGCGACGACGTTCAGTTTTTTGCTCATATTCACTCCTGTCTGTTGGGCCTGCGTAGTCAGGCATTGCTCGTCCGGTCATCGCCCGAACGAAAACAGTTAATGAATAGCAGCAAGCGTGCCACCTATTTTTATTTTTTATTATCAATATCTTATGAATTTATTGTGCTGCTGATGGCATGGCGCTGCTGCAGCATCTGCTGATGTGCTGCTGCCAAGGAAGCAGTCAGATGCTGCTGTATAGAAAACAGGGCCGCTGGAGGCTGCCGAAAACAAAGATAAAGGCCGCCCGCTGCCATAGCAGCCCGTCACAAGCACGGCGAATGGAGGCCAATGCCCAACCGGCCTGCTGATTGAACAGCACGTAATCAGCAATTCCTGTTGCTGTAACAGCGCTACTCACGATGGGGATGATTTATTTTCAATAAATACAATGGGTTGAATAATGGCACAGAGCATGCGTAAGGCTATGCAGGTGTCGTGCATGTGCACGGCCACGCATTCATATTGATCAGGAGCACCTCTATGTCATCGTCATCCTCTGCCTTGCAGGCAGCACCAGAAGCCGAGCTGCCACGCCCGGCCGCACACATCATCAAGTCGGACGCAGAAGCCATTGAGATTGCGCACCGTGTCGCCGCTGAGCTAGCCAAGGAAGCAGCACAACGCGACCGCGAGCGTCGCCTGCCACGCGCCGAGCTGGACCTGTTCTCGCAAAGCGGGCTGTGGGGTATTACCGTACCCAAGGAATATGGTGGCGCGTTCGTGTCCAACGCCACGCTGGCCGAAGTCATCAGCATCATCTCGGAAGCCGACCCCAGCATCGGTCAGGTACCGCAGAACCATCTTTATATGGTGGAAGGCATCCGTCTGGACGGCAGCGAGTTCCAGAAGCGCTTCTTTTTTGACCTGGTGTTGAAAGGTGTACGTTTCGGCAATGCCTTCTCCGAGATCGGCACACGCAGTGTGGCCGACGTGCAGACACGGTTGACGCCGACCCAGGGTGGCTACACCCTCTCCGGCAAGAAGTTTTATTCCTCTGGAGCGCTGCTGGCGGACTGGGTGCCCGTCGTTGCCAAGGACGAGCGTGACAACACCGTGGTCGCCTTCGTGCAAAAAGACGCGCCCGGCCTGACCATCATCGATGACTGGTCCAGCTTCGGCCAACGCACCACGGCCAGCGGCACTACCTTGCTGGACAAGATCTTCGTGCCATCCGAATACGTACTGCCACACCACCTGGCGTTCGACAACCCGACCGCGATGGGCCCGGTAGCACAGATCATCCAGGCAGCCGTGGACACTGGCATCGCGCGCGCCGCGCTGAAAGATACGCTGCACTTCGTGCGCAATCACACACGCCCATGGATAGACACCGATCTCGAGCACGGCTACGAGGACCCACTCAGCCTGCGCGACATCGGCGACCTGCAGATCCGCCAGCATGCCACTGAAGCGCTGCTGGCACGCGCCGGCAAGTTCATCGACAAGGCGCAGGTCGAACCGAATGAAGACACCGTTGCCGCCGCTTCAATCGCCGTTGCTGAAGCCAAGGTATTGAGTACCGAAACCGCGCTGCTGGCTGGCAGCAAGCTGTTCGAGCTGGCTGGTACGCGCTCCACACTGGGGGAGTTCAACCTGGACCGGCACTGGCGCAATGCCCGCACGCACACGCTGCATGACCCGGTACGCTGGAAGTACTATGCCGTGGGTAATTACGCCCTCAATGGCATCAATCCACCGCGTCATCCGTGGATCTAACTGCCAGCAAGGCTTGCAATATACAGTTATCCACCAAACGGCGTGAGATAAACAAGGGCTGATCTTGAGCCAGAGATCAGCCCTTAATTTTGCAGATCAGACACATGGGGAGGCTGGCCGCACCTTGTCTGACCGCTGGAGGTGATCACGCTTTACTCAGCCTGCGTTGGGACCGCTGCTGGCAAAGATCAGTGCTGGCGGCAAAGACAAACTGCAAAGATTGGTTTATTTTGTCCATGTATCGACAACCATACTAAACAACTGCATGAAACCTTATATCGCGCTGTTCACCCTCGTTTTTCTGATCATTATCCTGCTGAGCTTTGCTGTGTTCACGCTCATCGAGGCGGACCCACCGGGCAGCCTGGGGGCAGCACAAATGCTGCTGGCAGCGTTCATCACCGGCCTGCTGTTCGTCCAGAACAAGGCACGTCTGCCCACGCGTGAGGAACGTCGCTACTTGCTGAGAGGGTCGTTTGCGGTGACGGTACTGATCCCGGCGCTGATCATCGCTGGTTTTCTGACTTACCTTGCCATCAGCTTCGGCATCGAAGATTTAAAGCTCGGCCTGGCCGAAACCATTCCCAAGCTGCCCGTCGGATTATGGACCGTTGGCCTGCTGATCGTTCTTGGCACCGGTTACCTGTCCCTCTGGTTCGGCTACGGCTTCCTGACCGAGCGCATAGGCAAGCAGATGCTGAAACGCAAAGGGATCCCGTAGCAAGTCCTGTCTGAATACAGACCATGATGATGAAGCAGCTCCGATTCGCCACCACAAGGAGAGATCGACATGCCACATACGATTAGCCTGCACCGTGTTTTGCGCGCACCCGCCGAGCGCATCTACCGCGCCCTGCTGGACCCGGACGCACTGGCCAAATGGATGGCCCCGAACGGTTATACCGCCAACGTGCATCATCTGGACGCCCAGGTAGGCGGCAGCTTTCGCATCTCGTTCACCCATTTCAGCAGCGGCCATCGTCATGCCTTCGGCGGTGAATATCTGGAACTGATCCCGAACCAGCGCCTGCGTTATACCGACCAGTTCGACGACCCCAAGCTGCCCGGCCTCATCACCGTCACCATCGTGTTGAAATCCGTCAGTTGCGGCACGGAACTGCACATTACACAGGACGGCATCCCGGATGTGATCCCGGCCGAATCCTGTTATCTGGGCTGGCAGGAAACGCTGCTGTTGCTGGGCATGCTGGTGGAAGCCGAGGCTTAGCCACCTCGCGGATGTCCCTCTAGCAAACGTCATCCTTGATTTTGGCTGGCACAAGCTGAATCATCACGGCTGAGGCCATGACACAAACAGACTGGAGCATGGATTGAACGATATGGAACCAGCTTACAGCAAACCGCTTGCCCATCCGGGCAAACGATTCCAGGCCCAGTTCATTGATGGGCTTATCGCCTACTTGCTCGGCTTCATCGTTTATTATCTGCTTGACCCGCTTACCCTTGGAGAGACCGCGATCTACAGCGGCCTCACTGCTGGCGTGCTGTATTTCCTGCTGTCTGACGCCTTACCAGACGGGCAGAGTCTGGGTAAAAAGCTCTTGAATATCCAGGTGGTCAGCAAGAGCACGATGGCACCGTGCTCTTTGTTGCAGGCATTGCTCAGAAACATCACCTTTCCTCTAGGCATGCTGGACTGGATATTCATTTTCTTTGGCTCGCATCAGCGGCTGGGTGACTTCCTTGCCGCTACCATCGTGGTCAAAAAATAGCGGCCTTGCTGCTTTCCAGCCTTTTCAGGCTGGCCTGTCTCAGCTCACAAAATACCGGCTAGGTTCCACGCCCAGCGTCCGCCTGAACATGGCCGTGAAGGCACTGGCACTGGCATAACCGAGCGCGTCGGCCACTTGTGCGACAGGCTGTTGTGACGCCAGACGTGCCAGCGCTTCGATCAGACGCGCCTGCTGGCGCCATTGCCGGAAACTCAGGCCGGTCTCTTTTTCGAAGTGGCGCGCCAGGGTGCGTGCGCTCATGGCCAGTTGGTCAGCCAGCGTTTCGATGGTCACGGGCGTTTCCGGCTGCTGGATCATCTGCTGACAGACGCGCATGAGTTTTTCGCTGGCCGGTAGCGGCAGGTGCAAGGCCGGGGTACCCAGAAAGCGGATCTCCTGCAGCGCCAGCTGGGCGATGAGTCCGCCACGGCCCGCTTCGTCGTAGTTGGTTGGCAGTTCGCATAAAGACAGGATCAACTGACGCAGCAGCGGGCCGACTTCGACCAGGCTGCATTGCGCGCCGAAGCGCGCGGCGATATCGGCACGGATATACAGCGTGCGCATTTCCACTTTTCCCAGCGCGTTCACGCTATGCGTGATGCCGGGCGGCACCCACACTGCGCGTAGGGGCGGGATCACCCAGCAGCCCACATCGGTTTCGATGCGCATGACGCCGCTGCCTGCGTAGATGAGCTGCGCACGCGGATGGCAATGACGCGGTGCATGCAAACCGACAAAATCCGAAGCCTTGGCGGTCACGGCATGCGGCAGGGTCTGGTAGTCGTCCAGCGGCATCCCATAATCACGCGTGTGGTCTATGAGTTGATTTGTCATTTTCTCGATATTTATTGTCAATACCATATTGATTGAGACAAATTATACTGCTGGACTCGATTTGTATACTGCTTAAAACCACAGGTTCTGTTTATGGCGACCATCACTGCCGGGGCGACCCGCCCATCCAAAACGCATTACCCCGTGATCGCGGCGATCAGCGTTTCGCACTTTTTGAACGACATGATGCAGTCGGTGCTGCTGGCGATCTACCCTATCCTTAAGCTGCACTTAAGCTTGAGTTTCACGCAGATCGGCCTGATCACTCTGGCGTTCCAGCTGACCGGTTCCGTGCTGCAACCGCTGATCGGGATGTATGCCGACCGTAAGTCCCGGCCTTACACGCTGCCGATGAGCATGCTGCTGACCTTGTCCGGCCTGCTAGTGCTGGCCACGGCCACGCATTTCCATGCGGTACTGGTGGCCGCCATGCTGATCGGCATGGGGTCTTCAGTGTTCCATCCGGAATCGTCACGCGTGGCGCGTCTGGCGGCCGGGCAACAACCCGGCCTGGCGCAGTCCATCTTCCAGGTGGGCGGCAATATGGGCAGCGCGGTCGGCCCCTTGCTGGCGGCTTTACTGATCCTGCCGCGTGGCTTGGCCAGCGTGGCCTGGCTGTCGCTGGCCGCACTAATCGGTGCCGTGCTGCTGACCCTGGCAGGCCGCTGGGCACATGCCCACATGGCCAGCCTGCCAGCGCGGGCACGCCAGATCGTGGATCATGGCTTGCCACGGCGCACCGTGCTGGTGTCGCTGGGGGTGCTGTTCGTGCTGATCTTCTCCAAGTTCGTGTACATGGCCAGCCTCAGCAACTACTACACCTTCTACCTGATCGAAAAATTCCAGCTCAGCACACACAGCGCACAGCTGTACCTGTTCGTGTTCCTGTTCGCAGTGGCCGCCGGTACGCTGCTGGGGGGCCCGGTGGGCGACCGCATCGGTCGCAAGCGCGTGATCTGGTGGTCCATCCTGGGCGTGGCCCCATTCACGCTGCTGCTGCCTTATGCCAGTCTGTTCTGGACCGGCGTACTGTCGGTGATCATCGGGCTGGTGTTGTCCTCGGCGTTCTCGGCCATTCTGGTGTATGCGCAGGAACTGGTGCCGGGCAAGGTGGCCACCATCTCCGGGCTGTTCTTCGGGCTGGCGTTCGGCACTGCCGGCATCTCGGCGGCCTTGCTGGGCATGCTGGTGGACAGTCACGGCTTGCAGCTGGTGTATCAGCTCTGCGCGTTCATGCCGCTGATCGGCGTGGTGACCATGTTGCTGCCCGATATCAAAGAGGCAAAATAGATCCGGGCCAACGGCTACTGAGACAATACTTGATCAATAAAACGGGCGGTTCAACCGTCGATTTTATTTAGCCTGGAGATTTTTATTGGGGTATTTGTATTAGCTGGCAAACTCACCCAAGGTAGGTGACGGCAGCATCCAGTCGCTGACTGACTGGCTTGGCAGCCAATTGCCCTGCTGCCAAGGGCTGGATCTGCAATGGCCGGGCCTGCCAACGCGGCACCTTACTTGACCACTGCGCCAGCAATAACTGTTCCCGGTAAATGATCAGGTCGGCAATGGTGATGATGAGCAGGCCGTGTTCGCGTGCAAAGCGGAACAGGTCGGGTCTGCGTGCCATGCTGCCATCTTCATTGACGATCTCGCACAACACACCAGCCGGTGCACGCCCCGCCAAACGGGCCAGATCCAGCGCCGCTTCAGTGTGCCCGGGACGCTCCAGTACCCCACCCTGCCGCGCACGCAGCGGGAAGATATGGCCAGGCCGCAGCAGATCATCCGGCTGCGTAGTCGGGTTGGCCAGCGCACGCAAGGTGGCAGCACGATCTGCTGCCGAAATGCCGGTACTGGTGCCATGTTTGTAATCCACGCTCACCGTGAACGCAGTGCGGAACGGGTCGCTATTGCGCGTGACCATCAACGGCAACTCCAGCTGATCCAGCCGCTCGCCTTCCATGCCCACACACACTACGCCACTGCTATAGCGCACCAGAAAAGCCATCTGATCAGCAGTGATGCGATCTGCAGCGATGATCAGGTCCCCCTCGTTCTCACGGTCGGTATCGTCCACCACCACCACGAACTCGCCACGTGCGATGGCATTGACCGCACGACTGACCGAGTCGAAACGTGGTTCATCGGCGGCAGCCTGTGCGGAACGGCCCTGCGTTGATAGGGTGTGTTTCATTGTGTGATCCATTGTTTTAACCCGCATTATTTAATCCACATGGTTTAATCCATCGTCCAAGAGCTGGCCTGCGTCATCTCAGACGCTGATCTTCAAAAGTCGGGCAGCGTTCTGGTAGAACACCTTGTCCAGCACGGCATCCTTGAAACCCAGCGCGGAAAAATCGTCCACCGACTGCCGCATGGCACGAAACGGATAAGACGAGCCGAACAGCAACTGCTCGCCCAGAAAGCTGTTGGCCGCCTCTACATACAGCTGCGCACCGGGCTGGAAGATGTACATATCCGGCACCAGGTACACGTTGTCATAACGGAATGCCACGCCCACCGCCTCGTTCACATACGGGTAATAGCCGTGGAAGCTGATGATCTTGAGTTGCGGATAACGGCGCGCCAGTCGGCCCAGCGCATTGGGATGGGCATAGTCCAGATCCGGCGTGGTAGGGCCACTCATCAGGCATACCGGCACATCGTGATACAGGCACTCCTCATACACCGGATACAGCAACGGGTCGTCCACCTGTAGCGCTGGCGTGGCAAAGCCGGGCTCGATGTTGATGGCACGAAAGCCCAGCTGGTTGATGGCCCGGTTGATCTCGGCCACGGTGTCTTTCTCGCCGCGCAACTGGATATCCACCGACCCCAGGCCGACCAGCTTGTCGCTCTCGCGCACCAGCGCCGCGATGGCGTCATTGTCTATGGTCAGACCTGGTGTTTCGCGGCCCACCACCACGGCCTTGCTGACACTGGCCTGCTCGATTTCGGCCAGGTAACCAGCCACGGTATAGGAGCGCTCAAAATGACGGTCGTCGTGTGAGCCGACGCGGCGATTCAACCAGCGTGCGGTTTGGTAGGCTGCGGTGTCGGGCGTGGCACCGAAGAAATCATGCAGATAAGCCGGGCGGCTACGCATGTCGATAATGGCTTGGGGCATGGTCGGTTCAGTTCACTCTATCAGGGGGTTCATGGAATCAGGAATAGAAGCTGGGCTTCGGGTACTGGCCGTTCAGCAGCCAGTCGCCCAGGTCCTTGAGCTTGAAATCGATCGGGTCGTGCAGGGTGTACACACGCAGATTGCGCCAGTAGCGGTCCAAGCGTAGCCGCGCCGTGGTGGCACGCGCACCGGCCACCTCGAACATGCGCGAGGTGATGTCCAACCCGGCACGCGTGATGTTGGCCTTGGCCGCGAACACGGCAATCGCCAGTTCACCACGCTGTGCGTCGGTCAAGGCCAGCTGCTGCTGCCAGGCAGCATCCAGCAGATCAGCGGCACGGTCCGCCAGCACGCGCGAGGCCTCCAGGCTGGCGAAGAACTCACCGTAATGCAGCAGGATGTACGGGTCCTGCTGCACTTCGCTGGCCAGCGAACCGGACCAGACCCGCGTGCTGCTGCGCGTATAAATCACCGCCTCAGCCAACGCGCCTTCGGTGAGGCCCAGGTAGATATTGGTGAAAATCAACTGGGCGACCAGCGAACGCAGACCAGAGAACGGCGAGCTGAATGGGCCAGGCAGCATCAGCAGCTCATGCTCGGCGACCTCCAATGACTGGAAGTCGGCGCTGCCGCTATCGGTCTGGCGCTGGCCGATGTTGTCCCAATCATCTTTCAGCGTGATACCAGCACGCGTCGTGGGCACGGCTGCTACCAAGAAACGGCCGGTGCCTTCCTCGATGGCAGACACGATCAAACGGTCTGAATCACGGCCGCCGCTGCAAAAGCTCTTCTGGCCGCTGAAGCGGTAGCCTGAGACCGTAGGCGTAGCGACAGTGCGGTTATCCAGCGGGTTGAGCGCATTGCCCCACCACAGATTGTCCTGCGCGGTTTCGCGCCACAGCGCTTTCCACTGTGCGTCACTGCCATATAAACGAATGGAGGCCAGCATCAGGAACTGGAAAGCGAACACCTGTGCCAGCGAGCTATCAGCGCGAGCCAGGATGCGGATGATCTGATAAAGCTCAGCCCAGCTACCACCCAGGCCACCCAGCGCGGGCGGAATCAGCAGCTTGAGCAGGCCGCTATCGCGGATGGCTTGGCGCTGCTCATACGGAGTACCGCCACGCTGGTCACGCTCCACGGCGGTGCTGGCAAGCAGGGCCGCCAATTGCTCGGCGATCTGCAGCGGCGTGCCGGAGAACGCATGTGCAGGTAGCGTGGCTGCGATCAATGATCGTACAAGTGACATGGGATCCTTTCAGGAAGCAGCGACATGGCGCGGTGCGGCGACGGGCGCTGCACCGAACGGGCCGGTCAGATTGGTGCTGATGCTGGTTTCCGTGTCAGCTAAACGTTCCAGCGGCAACAAGGGGAACAGCAACTCGGCAACTCGGTAGGCTTCTTCCAGATGCGGGTAACCGGAAAAGATGAAGTGGTCTATACCCAGCGCCTGATATTCGAGCACGCGTGCTGCGACTTCCTGCGGATCGCCCACCAGCGCCGTACCAGCACCGCCACGCACCAGGCCTACACCCGCCCACAGGTTAGGCGAGACTTCCAGCTTGTCACGGCGACCACCGTGCAATGCTGTCATCTTCTGCTGCCCCACCGAATCAAAGCGCGCAACCGCAGCCTGCGCCGCCGCGATGGTGTCATCGGTGAGTTGCGAGATGAGCGCATCGGCCGCCTGCCAGGCTTGCGCGCTGGTTTCACGCACGATGACATGCAGGCGGATACCGAAACGCACAGTGCGACCTTGTGCTGCAGCCGCAGCACGCACGCGTTCGATCTTTTCTGCGACTGCCGCCGGGGGCTCACCCCAGGTCAGATAAACGTCGATATGCTCAGCGGTCAGCTGGATCGCGGCTTCTGACGAACCGCCTATGAACAGCGGTGGATGCGGTTGTTGCAAAGTGCCGGTAGGCAGACTGGCACCTTTGACACGCAGGTAGTCACCTTCAAAATCCAGCGTCTCACCAGCCAGCACGGCTTTCCATATGGCCAGGAACTCACGGCTCTCGGCATAGCGCGCATCGTGTTCCAGAAAACTGCCGTCTGCCTGCTGCTCGGCCGGGTCACCACCTGCCACCACGTTAACCAGCAGCCGGCCATTGGAAATACGGTCAAAGGTCGAGGCCATGCGTGCGGACACGGTGGGCGAAGTAAAGCCGGGACGCACCGCCACCAAAAATTTGAGCTTGCGTGTTTCCGCGATCAGCGCGGCACTCAGCACCCAGGGGTCTTCGCATGAGCGACCAGACGGGACCAATACACCGCCAAAACCAAGCTGATCAGCGGCCTGGGCGATCTGTTTTAGATAAGAATAGGTAGCAGGACGTGCGCCCTGTGCGCTGCCCAGATAGCGATGATCGCCATGTGTGGGCAAGAACCAGAAAACTTGCATCGACTTCCTTTCTGCGTGTCGTCGGACTAAGCAGTGGCAAGGTCCATGCCATACAAAATTTTCTATTCAGTTCATACCTTTAACAAACAGTCAGAATCTGGCCTGCTGCTCAGGCAGCAGCGATCACAGGCATGTGCTGTATGCGCAGCAACATTGCTGCATCAGCACCATGCACTCAGTCAATGCATGCTTCAAGCTACGCCAGGGCAGGACAGACCCTGCGCTCCCGGGTATGGACTAGCGTACATGACACGCAATCCAAGTCATTGTTAAAGCTTGGTTTAATCCGCTTTGAATTGCTTTTTTGCTGCTGCATAGACAACAGCGCGACAACGTGACCGCCTTCTGGCACAATCCATGCTATATATTTCGTATATAAAATACATAGAGATATAACTTTTGAATATAAACATATTGCCTGAAGAGCTGGAAACGCATGCTGCTACACAAGCAACCCCGGTCGCCTCCCCGCTCCAGATCGCACAAACACTGGCGAGCGACTTTGCCCTGACAGCCGTAGAACGCGACTTTGCCGGTGGTACGCCAAAACAGGAACGTGATGCCCTGCGCGCCAGCGGCCTGCTGTCACTGGTGATCCCGCAAGCCTATGGCGGCCTCGGTGCGAACTGGGTGGACACCATGCAGGTGGTCCGCGAGATCGCCAAGGCAGACAGTTCGATTGCGCATGTGTTCGGCTTTCAACATCTGATGCTGGCCACGGTACGGCTGTTCTCGCAGCCAGCGCAGTGGGAACGCTGGTTCACGCTGACCGCCCAACATCAATGGTTCTGGGGCAATGCATTGAACCCTTTGGATGAGCGCACCACCGTCAAAGCCTTCAACGGTTGGGTGGAGTTCTCGGGACGCAAGAGCTTTTGCTCCGGTGCCATCGATTCGGAGATGCTGATCGCCTCCGGCCTGCGTCAAGCGGATGGTCAGTTACTCATCGCTGCGGTTCCGACCGCGCGCAGCGGTATCACCGTGATCCAGGATTGGGACAACATCGGCCAGCGTCAAACCGACAGCGGCAGCGTGCACTTCGAAAAAGTACGCGTGGAAGACAGCGAGCTGCTGCTGGACCCGGGCCCGCTCAGCACTCCGTTCTCTTGCTTGCGTCCGCTGGTGGCACAGCTGATCCTGACCAATATCTATCTGGGCATCGCCGAGGGTGCTTTTGCGGATGCTCGCCAGTATTCCCTGGGCGAAATGCGCCCCTGGCAAACCTCCAAAGTGGCACGTGTGAGTGAAGACCCGTACGTATTGAGTCACTACGGTGATTTCTGGGTAGGCTTGGAAAGTACGCGCGCACTGGCAGACCGGGCAGCACAGCGTCTGGATGAAGCCTGGGCTCAAGAAGCCAAACTGAGCGAAGTGACTCGCGGGGAAGTCGCCCTCTGTATCAGCGCAGCCAAGGTGCAAGCGACGCGCACCGGGCTGGATATTACGAGCAGGATGTTTGAAGTGACCGGATCACGCGCGACCCATGCCGGGCTGAGACTGGACAGGCACTGGCGCAATCTGCGCACACACACCCTGCATGACCCGTTGGATTATAAAATCAAGGAGCTAGGCGAGTGGGCGTTGAACAAACGCTTCCCCGAGCCGACTTTTTATTCATGAATACGATCAATCACCGCATGTTTGAATATGCCCTGGAAGATACGCTGAAGGATTCACAAAAAGACTCAACCGTGTCTACACAAAAACAACCAGGCCTGCTCACGCTACCCAACTCGCAAGCGCTGACCACCTCCATTCGCGCCACGGCGCAGGTGTTCAAAGACCCGAAATCCGTGGCCTTGCTGGCACGCATCAAGATGATCGCGCCTAGCGATGCCAATGTGCTGATCATCGGTGAGACCGGCACCGGCAAGGAGTTGATCGCGCGCCACGTACACGAGCTGAGTCAGCGCAAGAACCGCCCGTTCGTGGCCGTCAATTGCGGCGCGTTCTCGGAATCTCTGGTCGAAAGTGAACTGTTTGGCCACGAAAAAGGCGCGTTCACCGGTGCGTTCACCGCGAAAGCGGGCTGGTTCGAAGCTGCCAATGGCGGCACGCTGTTCCTCGATGAGATCGGTGACCTGCCCCTGAGCATCCAGGTGAAGCTGTTGCGTGTGCTGCAGGAACGTGAAGTGGTGCGCCTGGGTGCACGCAAAGCTACGCCTATCGACGTGCGTCTGGTGGCCGCCACCAATGTACGCCTGGAAGAAGCCGTGCTGGCAGGCCATTTCCGCGAGGACCTGTTCTATCGCCTGCGGGTCGCACATCTGGAACTGCCTACGCTGCGTAACCGTCCCGGCGATATTCTGCCGCTGGCTGAATATTTCGTGGCGGAATATCGTCGCAGGCTAGGCTATAGCGAGGTACGCTTGGATGAATCGGCGCGCAAAAAGCTACTCGAGCATTCATGGCCGGGCAACATCCGCGAGTTGGAGAATGTGATCCATCATGCGCTACTGATATGCAAACAGAACACGGTGCGCAGCGAAGATCTGCAACTTTCTTCCATCCAGCTGCATCGTCAGCGTGACGACAATGGCAGCGGTCCGTATACAGAAGGTAACCTGCTGAGCCAGGCGCTGCAGCAGCTATTTGAATCGGGGACCCCAGCGCTGTACGAACATCTGGAGGACACCATCATCCGTGCTGCCTACCAGTTTTGCCACAACAATCAGGTACAGACCGCCAAGTTGTTGGGTATCAGCCGCAACATCGTGCGAGCCAAACTGATCAAGATGGGCGCTATCAATGCGCTACGTTGAGCAGGAACAAGCGGCGCTAGTAGAAGCCGCCTACCAGCGCGCAGGCTGCATCGCAAAAGTCGCCACATCGGCACTGCCTACGGCCGTGGGTGAGTTCGCTATCCACGTCTACCAGGAGCTGGAGACCGGCTTGGAACACGTGGCACTGGTGAAAGGCGACATCACGCACGGCCAGGATGTGCTGACGCGTGTGCATTCCGAGTGCATGACCGGCGATATCTTCGGTTCGCAGCGTTGCGATTGCGGTGAGCAGCTGCATCTGGCGCAGCAACGTATCCAGACCGAAGGCACGGGCGTGCTGATCTATCTGCGCGGGCATGAAGGGCGTGGCATCGGGCTTTCCAACAAGATCCGCGCTTATGCACTGCAGGACCATGGCCTGGACACCGTGGAGGCCAACCTGGCGCTGGGCCTGCCCGTGGATCAGCGTTCGTTTGCGATCGCGGCCGAGATGCTCAAGTGCCTCAAGGTGTGCAGCATCCGTCTGATGAGCAACAACCCGGACAAGAACTCCTCGCTGCAACGGCATGGTGTCAGCGTTAACGCCATCGTGCCGCTGCGTATCCCGGCGAATGCCAACAACCGCAAATATCTGGAAACCAAGGCCAGCAAACTGGGCCATCTGTTCAATTGGCCTGTGTTTCGCGTTTAACGAGAAACAGCGGCGCAGCAAGATTTTTTTGTTAACGTCTATCTTGAATAGCGCAATCTAGGCTATATTCATACCAACGGCGCTGCCCAGGCAGGCCCACATATGCAATACGTTTAGCGTGAGCTGACCGGACAACCGGAAGCCAGTGTGTCGAGAGACCACTGGCTTTTTTGTTTTTTATCGCCTGAGAACATGACGCAAACCCTACCATCATCGACCATCCAGTTGCAGATCGCCGACATCGTCACGGCACTGCGTGAGGCGCGCCTGAGTGCGCTGGACAGCCGTCAGCGTCGTGACAAGCCGCCCAAACTGCCATCGCGCAAGGCGCTGACCGAGGTGGTGGAAGGCCTGGGGGCAGCCTTGTTCCCCAACCGGCTTGGCCTGCCTGACCTGAACCCGGAGGGCATCGATTATTTTGTCGGCCATAGTCTGGACGTGGCCCTGCGCAGCCTGCTCGCACAGATCAAGCTGGAACTGTGTTTCGTGGCCGACCTGCAAGGTAGCGACTCGGTGTTGCAGGAAGAAGCGCAGCATATCCTGCGTGAATTCGCGCATCAGTTACCGCAGATACGCAAGCTGCTCGACACCGATATCCAGGCCGCTTTCGATGGTGACCCGGCGGCGCGCAGCATAGACGAAGTGCTGGTGTGCTACCCAGGCATCCACGCCATCATCCATCACCGTCTGGCTCATGCGCTGCACAAGCAAGGTGTGCCGCTGATCGCCCGCATGATCGCCGAGATCGCGCATTCTGCCACCGGCATCGACATCCATCCAGGCGCCACCATAGGGGAGCGCTTTTTCATCGACCACGGTACTGGTGTGGTGATAGGCGAGACCAGCATCATCGGCCGCAATGTGCGCATCTACCAGGCGGTGACACTGGGTGCCAAACGTTTCCCTACGGATGACAAGGGCAAGCTGACCAAAGGGCACGCACGCCATCCGCTGGTAGAAGACGATGTGGTGATCTATGCCGGTGCCACCATTCTGGGCCGCATCACCATAGGCCATGGCTCTGTCGTCGGCGGTAATGTCTGGCTGACCTACAGCGTGCCACCAGGCAGCAATATCAATCAGGCCAGAATGGCAGGCGCACCGGCAGATTCCGCTGGTCTTGCGACGCGTCAGGACGGCACCCCACCCCATTTGCAACTCAACTAACCCTCACAGGAGAATGCCATGGCCGAACTGGATCAACACCAGACCGCACTGGGCGATGTCGCCGCCCGTACCCTTGCCAATGCGACCAAGACCGTCCCCATGCTCAGCACCATCAGCCCGCGCTGGCTGGTACATCTGCTCAACTGGGTGCCTGTCGAAGCCGGTATCTACCGTGTCAACAAAGCCAAAGACCCCAACGCGATCGTGGTGGATTGCTCCAACAAGGACGAGCGCGAATTACCCGCCACCTTTGTGGATTACGAAGAATGGGGCCGCGAATATGTACTGAATGCGGTCAATACCGTGGTGGATGTGCATACGCGCGTCTCGGATCTGTACAGCAGCCCGCATAACCAGATCAAGGAACAACTGCGCCTGACCATAGAAACGGTCAAGGAGCGTCAGGAAAGCGAGCTGATCAACAACAAGGAATACGGCCTGCTCAACAACGTGGCCGCCAGCCAGCGCATCCAGTCGCGCACCGGCCAGCCCACGCCGGACGATCTGGACGAGCTGCTGACCAAGGTATGGAAGGAGCCAGCCTTCTTCCTGGCTCACCCGCGCACCATCGCAGCCTTTGGCCGCGAGTGCACGCGTCGCGGTGTACCTCCGCCTACCGTATCCCTGTTCGGTTCACAGTTCCTGACCTGGCGTGGCCTGCCGCTGATCCCCAGCGACAAGGTGCAGATCGTGGACGGCAAGAGCAGCATCCTGCTGCTGCGCGTGGGTGAAAGTCGTCAAGGCGTGGTGGGCCTGTATCAGCCCAACCTGCCGGGCCAGCAGACCATGGGGCTGTCGGTGCGCTTCATGGGCATCAACCACAAAGCGATCGCTTCCTATCTGGTTTCGCTGTATTGCTCGCTGGCCATCCTGACTGACGACGCGATCGCCGTACTGGAGAATGTGAACGTAGGTCACTACTATGACTACAAGTAATCTGGAACTTGGTCAGTTCTCTGGCCAACTACCGGGTGGTGCATCCAGCCAGTTCGCTGACTTGTCTGCGTTCACGCCGGAAGCTTTGCTGGGCGCGCTGCCTGGCGAACATCCGCGCATGGCGACCGGTCTGGAAGCCGGTCGTGCAGCCAGCGCATCAGGGCAACTCGATATCGGCACCTTGTCCGGCTTGCTGAACCAGTTATATGCGGAAGGCTTTCCGGCTGGTTCTCCACTGGCACAAGGCGGGGGCATTCCGTCCACGGCTTCGCATAGCGATGCCACCGACCCCAGTCAGCTCACGCATCCGCATGCCGTCACGCCGCTAGCCAGTACACAGCACACCCCGACTTTGTCATCGGTACCGCTGGCAGTGCATGACGCACCAGGCTTGAGCGCCAAGGTGCCACCGTCAGCGGGATCGAACTTGCCACCCGTGCCAGCACAACCGGATTGGCTGCAAGCTAACGGTCTGGGGCTGGACATCGGCAATATCGATGCCTTGCTGCATTACGGCAACGTGCCGCAGCAAGCGGAACTGCAATCTCTGTTGCCAGCGGCACCGACGACCCCAGCGGCGAATCCCGGCAATCACGGTTACTATTTCCTGAGCCCGAGCGCTGCACCAGCGGCGGACAATGCCGCCCACCCGGCCTTCGACGTGCATCAGGTGCGCCGTGACTTCCCTATCCTGCAGGAGCAGATCAACGGCAAGCCACTGATCTGGTTCGATAACGCAGCCACCACGCACAAGCCGCAGGTGGTCATCGACCGCATCGCCTACTTCTACGCGCATGAGAACTCCAACATCCACCGCGCTGCGCATACCCTGGCGGCGCGTGCCACGGATGCTTACGAGGACGCGCGCGAAACGGTACGCCGCTTTCTGAACGCACCGTCGGTTGACAACATCGTGTTCGTGCGCGGCACCACGGAAGCCATCAACCTGGTGGCCAAGACCTGGGGCAAGAAACACCTGGGCCAGGGCGACGAGATCGTCATCAGCCATCTGGAGCACCACGCCAACATCGTGCCCTGGCAACAGCTGTGCCAGGAAACCGGCGCCAGCCTCAAGGTGATCCCGGTGGATGACAGTGGTCAGATCCGGCTGGATGAATACCAGAAGCTGCTCACCAGCAAGGTCAAACTGGTGTCGTTCACGCAGGTCTCCAATGCGCTGGGCACCGTGACGCCAGCGGCCGAGATGATACAGATGGCGCATCGTGCTGGCGCACGTGTGCTACTGGACGGCGCGCAGTCGGTGTCGCACATGCAGGTGGATCTGCAGGCACTGGATGCGGATTTCTTCGTGTTCTCCGGCCACAAGATCTTCGGTCCCACCGGCATAGGCGCGCTGTACGGCAAGAAAGACGTGCTGGACGACATGCCGGCCTGGCAAGGCGGTGGCAACATGATCCAGGACGTCACCTTCGACAAGACGGTCTATCATCAAGCGCCCGCCAAATTCGAAGCTGGCACGGGCAATATCGCCGATGCAGTGGGACTGGGTGCGGCGCTGAAGTACGTTGAGCGTGTGGGCATCCACAACATCGCACGTTACGAGCATGAACTGCTGGTATACGCGACGCATCTGCTGACCCAGGTGCCCGGCCTCACGCTGTATGGCACTGCCAAGGAAAAGGCCAGCGTGCTGTCCTTCAACCTGCTGGGCTACCAGAGCGAAGAAGTCGGTGCTGCCCTCAACAACGAAGGCATCGCGGTGCGTTCCGGTCACCACTGCGCGCAGCCCATCCTGCGCCGCTTTGGTCAGGAAACCACGGTGCGTCCATCACTGGCGTTCTACAACACCTACGCCGAGATCGATGTGCTGTATCAGGCGCTACGCAGGCTGGCAGCGGCAAGACCCTAATCACTTCAACACCGGCTTGTCCTCATGAAAACGCCGTCTGTCTCGTAGAGATGGACGGCGTTTTTGTATTCAGGCCTATCAGGGCATGACAAGGCATTAGCCGCGTATGGATAATGTCATTGCGGCGATCTAGCGAGGTGCAGCGCAGCTGCACCATGGCATCCCTGTCCCGGCATCACGAAAAGCTCAATTACCTGGATTCCGGCCTGCGCCGGAATGACGACCCAACGAATCTACGGTGATTCAGGCACCGGAGATTCAGACGATGCAGCCTCTCAGCCGAGCGGTAGCGCTTTCTTGCTGAAGTACCAATCCACGGTTTCATAGCCTTCGCTGCTGCGTGCTTCCGCCGCGGCCTGGGTAGCCGGTGCCGGGACGATGACCTTGTCGCCGGGTTGCCAGCCTTCCGGTGTGGCCACCTTGTGCTGGTCGGTGGTCTGCAGGGCGATCACCAGACGCAGGATCTCTTCTATGGAACGGCCTGTGGTCAGCGGGTAATAGACAAACGCACGGATCAGGCCCTTGTCGTCGATGACGAACACGGCGCGCACAGTGGCGGTCTGTGATTCACCGGGGTGGATCAGGCCATACCTGGCGGCCACATGACCGGCACGGTCATCAATGACCGGAAACGGGATGCGCACGCCAAAGTGCTGCTTGATGTTGGCGATCCAGGCCAGATGGCTGGAATTGCTGTCTTCGGAAACGCCGATCAGTTGCACGTTACGCGCACTGAACGCATCTGCATGCCTGGCGAAACCGATGAATTCGGTGGTGCACACGGGCGTGAAATCAGCCGGGTGGGCGAACAGCACCACCCATTTGCCACGGTAGTCGGACAACTTGAGCGGGCCGTGCGTGGAGCTGGCTTCAAAATCTGGCGCCAGCTCGTTGATACGTGGGATGGGATAAGGGCTTGCCTGATCGGTCATGCTGGGATTCTCCGGTTGAAGGCCTTGTGCTTGGCAAGGCGACATGCGTCATTGGCTGTGGCTGTATGCCTGTATCTGGGCAGAGCAGCACACAGCGCATCAAGCCTCAATGTAGCAAAGCGAACGCCTCATACAAAAGAATATGAATCTATATCTTTATAACTTCTGGTTTAGTCCCGGTCACGCTTGCAACACAGCAGGGTAACCCGCACGTTCCAGACGTTGCTGCACTTCTTCCACACTGAGGCTGGCCTCCACGTGAATCAGCTTGCTGGTCAGGTCTGCATCGACCCTGGCAGTAGCATCGCCCTGCTGCAGTACGCGCGTGATGGCGTTCACACAGCCCATGCAGCTGATCTTTTCGACTTTATAGGTGGTCATGGTGATTTCCTTTCATAGCCTAGTTACATTCTTGAATGTATTAGCCTGGAGCTTACCATCATGGCAAGGTCAAGCATGGCATACTGCAAATCAGCGCTTGACCTTGCCATAATGGGAAACTTGAGCATGAGCGCCTTCAGCATGACGACCTCAGGAACCCAACCATGAAACCCAGCCAGACCAATCTGGAACTCGCCATCAGCGGCATGAGCTGTGCGAGTTGCGTGGCACGCGTAGAACAAGCCTTGCAGCAGGCGCCGGGCGTAGCCAGCGCCAGTGTGAACCTCGCTACCGAACGCGCACATGTGACGCTGCAAGCAGGCACGCATAGCGCCGCAAGCGTGCTGCAGGCGGTGAGCGATGCAGGTTATGACGCGACACTGCTCAAGGAGGACACGCCACTCCCCGCCACATCCGGCAGCCAGCCTGGCAGCAAGGTGCTGCTGGCCGCGCTACTTACCCTGCCCTTGCTGGTGCCCATGCTGCTGAATGCGTTCGGCATGCACTGGATGCTGGCCGGGCACTGGCAGTGGCTGCTGGCAACGCCAGTGCAATTCTGGCTGGGCGCACGTTTCTACCGCGCGGGCTGGAATGCCGTGCGCCATGGCGCTGGCAATATGGACCTGCTGGTCGCCATCGGCACCAGCGCGGCCTATGCGCTTTCTTTATACCTGTGGTGGCAAGGCAGCGAACATCTCTATTTCGAGGCATCGAGCGCTGTGATCAGCCTGGTGTTGCTGGGTAAATGGCTGGAAAGCCGCGCCAAACGCCAGACCACAGCAGCCATCCGCGCCCTGCAGGCACTGCGGCCCGATACGGTACGACTGTGGCGTGATGACCTGGAAGTCGAGCTGCCACTCAACGCCGTGCAACTGCAGGACATCGTGATCGTGAAGCCGGGCGAGCGTATCCCGGTGGATGGCGAGATCACGGATGGCCACAGCCATGTGGACGAAGCGCTGATCACTGGCGAGAGTACACCCGTCAGCAAGCAGGCCGGGCAACGCGTGACAGGGGGTGCCATCAACCTCGATGGACGGCTGCTGGTGCGTACGCTGGCAGTCGGCAGCGACACCACGCTGTCGCGCATCATCCGGCTGGTAGAGCAGGCCCAGATCGCCAAACCCGGGATCCAGCGCCTGGTGGACCAGGTGAGCGCGGTGTTCGTACCAGCCGTGCTGGTCATCGCGCTGCTCACGCTGCCAGGCTGGGTGGTGCTGACCGGTGACTGGGAGCAGGCCATTCTGAGTGCCGTGGCGGTGCTGGTGATCGCCTGCCCGTGTGCACTGGGGCTGGCCACCCCCACCGCCATCATGGTGGGGACCGGCCTGGCCGCGCGTCACGGCATCCTCATCAAGGACGCCAATGCGCTGGAACTGGCGCACCGCATCCAGCGTGTGGTGTTCGACAAGACCGGCACACTCACCGTCGGCAAACCCAGCCTGCTGCACATCATCGCCGTGGACGGTGATGAGCGCCAGTTGCTGCAACAGGTGCTGGCCGTGGAGCACGGCAGCCTGCATCCACTGGCACGCGCCGTGCGCGAGCATGCTGCGGGGCAGCAAGTGCAGGCGGCAAGTGCGCAGGACATGCACGACCTGGCCGGGCTGGGCAGCGTGGGTACGGTGGATGGCTTGCGCATCCATGTCGGTAACGCACGCTGGATGCGCGCGCTGAACATCCCGATGGCGGCATTACAAACGGCAGCGGATGCGCAGGCGGGCCACTCCTTGGCCTGGGTAGGCACCACCAACCCGCCGCGCCTGCTCGGCCTGCTGGTGTTTGGCGATGCGCTGAAGCCGGGCGTGCAGCAGGCGATCGCACATCTGCACAGCCTGGGCATACACAGCGTATTGCTCACTGGCGACAACGCCAGCAGTGCCGCCCAGGTAGCAAACCAGACGGGCATCAGCCAGGTACTGGCAGAACAGTCGCCGGAAACCAAGGCTGAGGCGATCACGGCACTCAAGCAGGATGGCCGCATCGTGGCCATGGTGGGTGATGGTATCAATGATGCACCAGCACTGGCGGTGGCGGATGTGAGCTTTGCCATGTCCAGTGGCACCGATGTGGCCATGCACACCGCCGACATCACGCTGATGCGTGCTGACCCGGCACTGGTGGCAGACGCCATCGACCTGTCGCGGCGCACCTACCGCAAGATCAAGCAGAACCTGTTCTGGGCTTTCATCTACAACCTGGCGGGGATCCCGCTGGCGGCATTCGGGCTGTTGAGCCCCATGGTGGCGGGTACGGCGATGGCGCTCAGTTCGGTGAGCGTGGTACTCAATACGCTGACGCTGCGGCGCTGGAAAGCCGCCAGCCCAATACGGGAGGCCTCATGAGTGCTGATGCGACGAATACCAGACCGATAGGTGCCAGATTGATGAACATAGGTGAGGCAGCGCAAGCCAGCGGCATCTCGGCCAAGATGATCCGCCATTACGAGCAGATCGGTCTGATGCCCAAGCCGGCCCGCACCTTTTCCGGTTACCGTTTATACAATCAAAGTGACTTGCACCTGCTGCGCTTTATCCGCCAGGCGCGTGACCTGGGGTTTTCCACGGTACAGATCGGCAAGCTGCTGGAGCTATGGCATAACCAGCAGCGCCCGAGTAGTGAAGTGAAAGCGATGGTCAGTGCACATGTGAGGATGCTGAAACAGAAGGTCGCCGAACTGGAGGCGATGCAGGCGGAATTACAACGGCTGGTGGATGGCTGCCAGGGCGATCAGCGGCCAGATTGTCCCATTCTGGACAGGCTGGCCAACTGAACGTGGCCTAAGGTGTGGCAGGCTGGGCGGCTACGGACCTTGTTAAACGATCTGTCAGCCTATCTTGGCGATCGAAACTTCAGTGGATTTGACCAGGGCCAACACCTCGGTGCCCACCTGCAGCCCCAGTTCGTTGATGGAGCGCGTGGTGATCACGGACGTTACCGTGCCCAGCGCGGTTTCCACGTCCACTTCCGAGACGACGGGCCCGACGATGATCTCTTTGATACGGCCACGGAACTGATTACGTACATTGATTGCATGGATTGCCATGTGAAACTCCTGTCCAGATTAAAAAGGTCAGGGTCGTGACCCTGAACCAAAGAGGCTGCGTATATGCATCAGGCAGCGACAGGCTACCTCCATGGCCACTTCACCTGAGGCCTGTAACTGGGTACGCAGGCGGGCACTGCCGTTGCGGGTATACACGACGCGCAGCTTGCGCTTGCTGACATCCTGCTTGATCTTGTGCATGAAGTTATGACTGAGCCAGTCGGTGACCATCACCACCAGTTCGGTGTCGTGCGGGATGACGCGCTTGGCGTCGCCCACTTTGCGGCCGGTCCAGTGATGTACGTGCTGGATGCCCTGCTGTTGCAACACCTGGCGTATGCTGCCGATCTGATCGCCGCCGATCACAAGTGCGCTGCTCATGCTGCTCTCCTCGGTTGATTGGGTGGATGCACAGGCGGGGACCTCCCCCGCCCATGCCATCACACCTTGTTACCTGATAAACCCTTACTTACCGTAGATCTGATCGAACACGCCACCGTCACTGAAGTGGGTCTTCTGCGCTTTTTGCCAGCCGCCGAACACCTCATCGATGGTGATCAGGTTGAGCTTGGGGAACTGCTTCTCGTACTTGGCGGCAGCGGATGCCAGCGTAGGCCGGTAGTAGTGTTTGCCCGCGATGTCCTGACCTTCTTCAGAATACAGATAGTCCAGATAGGCTTGCGCCACCACACGGGTCTTGCGCTTGTCCACCACCTTGTCGACGATGGTCACCGGCGGTTCAGCCAGGATGGACAAGGAAGGCACCACGATCTCGAACTTCTCGGGGCCCAGTTCCTTCAGTGCCAGGAAGGCTTCGTTCTCCCAGGAGATGGCCACATCACCGATACCCCGTTCCACGAAGGTGGTGGTGGAACCACGCGCACCAGAGTCCAGCACCGGCACGTTCTTGTAGATCCGGGCGACGAACTCCTTGGCCTTGTCTTCGCTGCCGTACTTCTTCAGGGCATAGGCCCAGGCCGCCAGGTAATTCCAGCGTGCACCGCCCGAGGTTTTGGGATTAGGCGTGATCACGGAAACGCCAGGCCTGGCCAGATCATCCCAGTCCTTGATGCCTTTGGGATTGCCCTTGCGCACCAGCAGCACGATGGTGGAGGTGTAGGGCGAGCTGTTGTTGCCCAGACGTTTCTGCCAATCCTTGGGGATCAGACGTGCTTTTTCATGGATGGCGTCGATGTCATAAGCCAGCGCCAGCGTCACCACGTCGGCTTCCAGGCCGTCGATCACGGCACGGGCCTGCTTGCCCGCCCCGCCATGCGACTGCTTGATGGTGACCTTGTCGCCGGTCTTGGCCTGCCAGTATTTGGAGAAGGCCGCGTTGTAATCCTGATACAGCTCGCGGGTCGGGTCGTAGGAGACGTTGAGCAGCGTGACTTCTGCCGCGTGCACGCTGGCCGACAGCAGCAGCGCTGCCAGCAGACCGGTGAATGTCAAAATCGGTGATTTCATGATGTTCCTTTTTCTTTCTCTTTAATGTCCAGAATCAAGCAAAACTAGAATGCGACCTGCAAACGTGTGAACAGCACCTTTTCGTCTTCCAGGTCTTGTACGCCAGCAACGCCACTGTCAAAGCTGGTCTGCTCGTAGGTGGTTTGCACCTTGAGGTTCTTGTTGAGGTACCAGTTCACGCCCAAGCCCCATGAAGAAGCTTTTTCCGTGGTGGAGGTGGCGCTGGCATAGCGCGTCGCGGCCGGGCCTTCGAACACTTTGTCATCCACATTCAGCTGGTGGTAACGCACTGCCAGCTCCCATGCACCCCAAGTGCCTGCGTTCAGGTCGAAATCACGCTTGGGGGTGATGCCACGGAAACTGTTGTTTTCACCGGTCAGCACCCACGACGCGGCGATCTGCCAGGCATCGTTGCTGATCTTGTCGCTGTTGGCACCGCGCACCACATCGGTGTCGCTCTTGATGTATTCGGTGATCAGGCCGAACGGGCCGTTGTAGTAGTAGGCCTGCGGCGAGAAGCGCGTCTTGTCGCCGTCGGTCAGCGTGGCGCCGTTGTAAGCAAAGATGTTGCGCTGACCCGGTGTGCGGTAGCTGTCACCCACTGCCTGGTCGCTGCCATTGGCACGGGTGGCAGACAAACCGAAACCCAGTCCTTCCAGCACGCTGTCTTCTCCCTTGAACGGCGTGGCGAACACACGTACGGCGATCTCTTTGCCGTCTGCGTTGGCGACGTTGTCACGGTTGCTGCCGTTGCTCTGGCCATCGAACTGACCGTCGAACACACCGACGGCATAGTTGAGCTTCTCATTCAGCACATTGCCGTGGATCTGCAGACCCACATCGCGGTTAGGGGCGATGGAATCCGACACATAAGAGCGCTCGACAAAGCGCAGGTCACCGCCGCTCTGGATGCGCTCCAGGCTGACCGGCACCTTGAATTTACCGGCTTGTACCTGGAACCAGGGCTGGATACGCGCATTGATGAACGCATCTTGCACGACTGCGGCTGCCGGGGCGAAATCGGTGTTGATGTCAAAATCAAAAATGTTGAAGAAGGTGCCCTGCAGACGCGGACGCACGCGGCGCAAGGTGTATTCGTTGTTGATGTCAGGATTGTCGTCGCTGAAGTAGTTGCGCGAATCAGCCTGCAGCAGGCCGCGCAGCTTGATGGAGTTCTTCTTGTCTGCGGATTCCACACTGAAGCCACTACTGCCGGCCTTGATCACCGGTGCGGCTTTACGGTCTGCTTCGGCTTTTTCTTCCGAGAGTTCAGCCTTGCGGTCCAGCACACGGATCTTCTGATCCAGCTCTTGCACCAGCGCACGCAGCTTTTCCAGCTCGTCCGAATCATTGGCCAATGCCGCGCCGGAAGAAAGCAGCGCCGCGCTGCCGACCAGGCTGGCGATCACCACACTATGTAGATAGTTCTTTTTCAAATTCATCATTAACCCCTGAGTAGTGAAGCTTCCGGCCGTCCGGTCAGTGCATCGATATCGATCTTTAATTGAGTCGCCACTGCGCTGATGTCAGCTTGTAGGCAGCGGGCTTTGGGAAACGGCTGTCGTCTTTTTGAATTGCTGGTCTTGTGGAAAGCGCACTTTTTCGCGCCGTTCGATCTGCGTCACACGACCATCGTGGACAGTGATCTCCACCGAGCCATAACCTGAGTGCAGACGCAGCTGCTCGACCGCGCGCAGGATCTCTTGTGCGACTTCGGCGCTCAGTGCACCTGCGTATGGCGCGCTTGCGGATGCTGCTGCGGGGTTTGCCATGGTGTGACCTTTCTTCAACAATTCATAAAGTGAACGCTGCGCACTTTAGCAATCCAGTTAAACAATTAAAAATAATTTGTGTTGATATAAAAATAACCAAAATGAATATAAAAGCAGCAGGCAAACAAAAGGCGCCTTGCGGCGCCTGCTTGATAAAGCACTAAAAATGCAACGCGTCTAACGCCAGTTGCTGGCTGACGATCAGGCTAGCCTGTCATTGCAAACGCCTATGGCAAAGGCGTATAACAAGCAAGCTGGCGTGGGCCTCAACCCTGATTCTTCCATAGCACATCCCCCTGACCAGCATCGCGGTTCAAGGCACGCGCCAGCACAAACAACAGATCGGAAAGACGATTCAGGTACTGCAAGGACACTGCCGTCACCTCGGATTCGCGGCTGAGACGGATCAACTGGCGCTCGGCGCGACGGCACACCGTGCGGGCCAGATGGCAAACGGCCGCGCCACGGCTGCCGCCGGGCAGGATGAACTCCTTGAGCGGCTCCAGTGGCTCGTTCAGGGCATCCAGCAACTGCTCCAGCTGGGTGACACGCTCCGCCTTGACCATGGCATGGCCGGGGATGCAGATCTCCCCGCCCAGATCGAACAGGTCGTGCTGCACCCGTGTGAGCGCAGCCACCACATCTTCACGCAAGGTTTCGGTGAGCAGCATGCCGATGATGGCGTTCAGCTCGTCCACATCGCCCATGGCTTCAACACGCAGGCTATCTTTATCGATGCGGCTGCCATCGCCCAGACCGGTAGTGCCATCGTCACCGGTGCGTGTGTAGATCTTGCTGAGTCTGTTGCCCATGCTGCTTCCCTATAGTGTTGGCACCTGAGAACTCAGGCGCGATGAAGTTGCGATAAAAAGTCTGTAATTTATCTATTGTGGTATCAGCGACGGCCTTGCCTGGGCAAGCCATCCAGTCGCGTGCAGATTGTAACGCAAGCGTCACCACGACCATGCGCTGTTCGGACCATGCGCTGTTCGGACCATGCGCTGTTCGGACCATGACGCTCTCGGACCATGACAAGCCGGATGCAGTTCGCTACACTCGGCGCAACAGGAGAACTGCCCACCGTGACCGACACTGTCCATTCCACCGCCCCCATCGGAGTATTCGACTCCGGCCTGGGGGGGCTCAGCGTACTGCAACACATCCGCAGCCTGCTGCCGCACGAAGATCTGATCTTTGTGGCGGATTGCGACCAGGCACCTTATGGCAACAAATCCGCTGACGCCATCCAGCAACGCGCGTTCGCGCTGAGCCGCTTTCTGCTGGAGCAAGGCGCCAAGGCACTGGTGGTGGCCTGCAACACCGCAACGGCAGCGGCCATCAGCAGCTTGCGTGCGCATTTCGAGCTGCCCATCATCGGCATGGAGCCTGCCGTGAAACCGGCTGTCGCCGCCTCGCGCAGCGGAGTGGTCGGTGTGCTGGCCACCACGGGCACCTTGCAAAGCGCCCAATTCGCAGCGCTGCTGGAAAGCTATGGCCAGGAAGTGGAAGTGGTGACGCAGGCTTGCAATGGCCTGGTGGAATGCATAGAGCGCGGCGAGCTGGATACGGCAGAAACACGCGCCTTGCTGGAACGCTATATGCGCCCGCTGCTGAATGCCGGAGCGGATACGCTGGTACTGGGTTGCACCCATTATCCCTTCGTGCGTCCGCTGATCGAGTCTCTAGGCAGCCCGGACATCGCCATCATCGATACCGGTGCCGCGGTGGCACGTCAGCTGCAACGCAAGCTTGCCGAGCATGCACTGCTCAACCCGTCCAGCCTGGCAGGTAACAATCACTTCTGGCTGAACCGTGGCACGGTGGCCAGCTTCGCCGAAACCTCGGCACTGATCGCACGCTTATGGTCGGCACCTGCCATCGTGCTGACATTGCCGGAAGCGTATACACACATCAACCGCTAGATGTTTGTTGAAAAACCAGAAAGTTAAACAAAGATTACCCAAAACCTGGTATTAACCGTCGTAAATTCAGGGTGGATGTCCGACGCCTTAGCTCGCCATGTGATTCCGACGGGAGTTCAGCGAAGCACGGCATGCATATCGCGGTTTGGCTTGATGGCCTGGGTTCCCGCCTGCGCGGGAACGACAACTCGGGTAATTGGAGATGTCCTAAGTCGTGGTAATAAGGTCAGCGACCAGGCCTGACCCGCTTGCGGTGCACAACAAGCTAGGGGTTGATTCGACAGACGATTAAAGCGAGTCCATCCTGGCTGGCCAGCTGGATGACCGCTCCTCAAAAGTCGCCTTTTAAAACCAGCGATGACCCAAAACTAATGGTGACCGATGACTTCGCCAGCCTTGAGCTTGTAACGCGTGCCGCAGTAGGGGCAAGCAGCATGTCCGGTAGCTGCCAGGTCAAGGAACACACGTGGATGCGAGGCCCACAGAGCGACCTCTTTGGTAGGGCAGTGCAGTGGCAGGTCTTTTGCCGACACTTCGAATTCTTTAACGTCAGACATCGCTAACTTCTCCAGATTGCTCACTCGCTCATGCCCGCCATGGCAGGCATGAGCGCCCAGATTTATACCAGCGTTAGCCAGTGCTCGTGTGCTGGTGAACGACCCTTGACCACATCAAAGTACAGTGACTGCAGTTTTTCAGTGACCGGGCCGCGCTTGCCTGCGCCGATGGCACGGTTATCCAGCTCGCGGATAGGCGTGACTTCAGCAGCCGTACCGGTGAAGAAGGCTTCGTCGGCAGAATAGACTTCGTCACGCGTGATGCGCTTCTCGATCACGGTCAGGCCAAGTTCGCCCGCCAGTTGCACGATGGTGTCGCGCGTGATGCCTTCCAGCGCCGAGGTCAGGTCCGGCGTGTACAGCTTGCCGTTGCGCACGATGAACACGTTCTCGCCTGAGCCTTCCGCGACAAAACCATCCACGTCCAGCAGCAGGGCTTCATCGTAACCGTCCTGCGCCGCTTCCTGATGCGCGAGGATGGAGTTCATGTAGTTGCCGTTGGCCTTGGCTTTGCACATGGTGATGTTGACGTGGTGACGCGAGAACGACGAGGTCTTGACGCGGATGCCGCGCTCCAGCGCTTCGTCACCCATGTAAGCGCCCCAGCTCCAGGCTGCGACGATGACGTGCGTGGACAGGGTCTTGGCAGCGATGCCCATGGCTTCCGCACCGTAGAACGCCATCGGGCGCAGGTAGGCAGATTCCAGATTGTTCTCGCGCACCGCCGCGCGCTGCGCTTCGGCGATGGTGGCCTTGTCGTAGGGCAGCTTCATGCCGAGGATGTGCGCGGAACGGAACAGGCGGTCGGTATGCTCCTTGAGACGGAAGATCGCCGTACCCTTGTCGGTCTTGTAGGCACGCACGCCTTCGAACACACCCATGCCATAGTGCAGGGTATGCGTGAGCACATGCGTGGTGGCATCACGCCAGGGCACCATCTTGCCGTCGTACCAGATTACGCCATCACGGTCTGCCATTGATTTGGCCACAGCCATCTTCTTGTTTCCTTTTGCCTGAATGCGGGCCTGTCGGCCCTGTTATATATGAGCTTGTCAGCGCTGTTGTGCGTGGCTTGCCGTTCTGTGCTGTAGATACTCAGCGATTTTACAGGCCCGCAGCGGCCCGACCAGAGACTGGCTTGTCAGCTCAACGCCGAAAAGCTTTAATTGTAAACGAGCGCCTACTGGCTTGAACAGAAAAAGGAATCGATGATGGCGAATATTTTGCTGGTTGGCACGGCCACGCTGGATCTGGTGTTCACGCTGGACCATGCGCCCGGTGCCGACGAAGAGATGCGCGCCCAGCAATTACGCACCGTGCGCGGCGGCAATGCCGCCAACAGCGCCGTGGTGTTGAGCCAACTGGGGCACCAGTGTCATTTCGTCGGCACACTGGCCGATGCCCCGGAAAGTGCGGTGATCACTGAAGATTTCATACGCTATGGCATCGATTTCCAGCACAGTCCGCGACTGCCGGGCAAGCCGCCCACCTCCAGCATCTATCTTAGCCACCAGGCGCGCAGCATTGTGCATTACCGCGACCTGCCCGAACTGGCCGCCGATGCACTGGACCGTGTCGCGCTGGACGAGTTGGACTGGGCACACTTTGAAGGCCGCAATGTCCAGGCGCTCAGCACGATGATGCACACACTCAGGCGCCGTCGGCCCGCCTTGCCCATTTCACTGGAACTGGAAAAACCACGCCCGGGCATCGAGCAACTTTACACACTGCCAGACTGGCTGCTGTGCTCACGCGGCTTCGCCGAGCAACACAGCACTGGGCCACTGGCCAACTTTTTATGCCAGATGCGCAAGCTGGCTCCGCAGGCGGGTGTCATCGTCGCAGCGGGAAGCGAGGGCGCTTATGCGATGCAAGGCGAACAACTGCATCATGCCTCTGCGCAAGCACCCGGCCAGGTCATCGACACACTGGGTGCGGGCGACACCTTCAATGCTGCCATCATCGCGGCACTGCTGTCTGAACAAGCGCTGCCGGCCACGCTGCACTCTGCTTGTGCGCTGGCGGGGCGAAAATGTGGCATGCGCGGCTTCAACCTGCATTTGTGACAGAACGATAGCAAGGCAATCAGGGTCATATTGCGCGTTATCGATGTATTTTTTTGGCATGCCACCAAGCCTGACAAGCACTCAATTGCATAGCACCGAACTGCATAAAATTTGATGCTAGGGGCGTGATAACATTTGGGTCTATGTTTTCAGTATGGAGCCGGACACCATGAATAGAACTCTGAATGCCTTGCTTGTCCTGGTGCTGAGCGTCTTGTTATCGTCCTGCGACGCTGGCAAGCCTGCGCCGGCCGAGCTGAATGGCACGGATATCACCGGCGCCGAGTTCGCCAACACGCTGGCGCTGACCGACCATACCGGCAAGCCGCGCACCCTGGAGGACTTCAAAGGCAAGGCCGTTGCGCTGTTCTTCGGTTTCACGCATTGCCCGGAGATCTGCCCCACCACCATGGCTGACCTGGCGGCCGCACTGAAATTGATGGGCAAGGATGGCGAGCAGGTGCAGGTGCTGTTCGTCACCGTGGACCCGGAGCGCGACACGCCGGAAGTTTTGGCACAGTTCGTGCCTTCATTCAACCCCAATTTCATTGGCTTGACCGGGACGCCGGAAGAGATCGCCGCCACAGCGGCCAATTTCAAGATCTTTTATGCGAAGCAGGCAGAACCGGGCAGCGAGCACTACAACATCGACCACAGCGCTGGCATCTATGCGTTTGATAAATCAGGGAAAGTCCGGGTTTATCTGAAATATGGTCAAAAACCCGAGCTGATCGCGCATGATTTACAACAACTTTTATTGATGTAGCGCAATTTATATAAGATTTTTTTGCTTGTTCTGCCTAGTGGTAAGCACTTATAATTTTTGGTTTTTCGCATACGCAATTTAGATTTAGGGGACGTAGTAATGGCCACCGCCGCGACCAGCGCACCAATCAACGAACAGTACAATTACGACATTGTGCGGAAATTCACCATCATGACCTTGGTCTGGGGTGCGATCGGCATGTTTGTCGGTGTTTACATCGCCTCCGAACTGGCGTTTCCGTTCCTGAACTTTGACAACCCTTACATCACCTTTGGCCGTCTGCGTCCGGTACACACCGGTGCGGTGATCTTCGGTTTTGGCGGTAGTGCCCTGTTCGCAACCTCTTACTACGTTGTACAACGCACCTGTCAGGCACGCCTGCTGAGCGACGGCATGGCCAGTTTCACCTTCTGGGGCTGGCAGACGGTCATCGTCTGTGCCGCACTCGGCAACATGATGGGCTATAGCCAGGGCCGTGAATATGCGGAAATGGAATGGCCGATCGACCTGCTGATCCTGGTGGTGTGGGTCACCTACCTCATCATCTTCGTTGGCACCCTGATGAAGCGCAAACAGCCGCACATCTACGTCGCCAACTGGTTCTACCTCGCTTTCATCCTCGCCACCGCACTGTTGCACGTGTTCAACAACCTGTCCGTGCCAGTCGAACTGTTCTCCATGAAATCCTACAGCCTGTTCTCCGGCGCACAGGATGCCATGACGCAGTGGTGGTATGGCCACAACGCCGTCGGCTTTTTCCTGACCGCCGCCTTCCTGGGCATGATGTACTACTTCGTTCCCAAGCAGGCAGGCCGTCCGGTGTACTCCTACCGCCTGTCCATCATCCACTTCTGGGCCATCATCTTCCTGTACATGTGGGCGGGTTCGCACCACCTGCACTGGACTGCGATCCCGGACTGGACTTCCACGCTGGCCGCCACCTTCTCCATCATGTTGCTGCTGCCTTCCTGGGGCGGCATGATCAACGGCATCCTGACGCTGTCCGGTGCCTGGGACAAGCTGCGCACCGACCCCATCATGCGCTTCCTGATCGTGGCGCTGTCGTTCTACGGCATGTCCACCTTTGAAGGCCCGATGATGTCGCTCAAGGATGTGAATGCCCTGTCACACTACACGGACTGGACCATCGGTCACGTGCATTCCGGTGCTCTGGGCTGGGTGGCGATGATCACCTTCGGCTCGCTGTACCACCTGGTACCACGCTTGTGGAACACCCAGATGTTCAGCCTGCGCCTGATCAATGTGCACTTCTGGCTGGCCACCATAGGCGTGCTGCTGTACATCACCGCGATGTGGATCTCCGGCATCATGCAAGGCCTGATGTGGCGCGCTTTCGATGATTACGGCAACCTGCAATATGCCTTCGTGGAATCAGTGGCAGCAGCGCATCCGTTCTACATCATGCGTGCTGTTGGCGGTGCGTTCTTCCTCGCCGGCATGATTCTGATGTGCTACAACGTTTACAGAACCATCCGTCAAGGCAGTACCGAAACGCAAGCCGAACTGGCGCCTGCCGCGGCTTGAGTTAAGACACTGCCTGAGTAACAGACGAAACAGAAACACGGAGCACGTATGAAGCACGACAAGATTGAACGTAACCTTGGCATACTCGCCATCCTGACCATGCTTGCCATCAGTGCCGGCGGCATGGTGGAGATCGTCCCGCTGTTCTTTATCAAGGAGACGGTGGAGAAAGTGGAGGGCGTGCGGCCTTACACCCCGCTGGAACTGCGTGGGCGCGACATCTATATACGCGAAGGCTGCTACTTGTGCCACTCGCAAATGATACGTCCGTTCCGTGATGAAGCCTTGCGTTACGGTCACTATTCGCTGGCAGCTGAATCCAAGTATGACCATCCGTTCCAGTGGGGCTCCAAGCGCACCGGTCCTGACCTGGCACGTGTAGGCAACAAATACTCCAACGAGTGGCAAACCCAGCATCTGATCGCACCGCGTTCGCTGGTGCCGCAATCGGTGATGCCTAACTACCCCTGGCTGATCAAGAACGCGCTGGACTATTCCGATATCCAGAAACGCATGCTGGCCCTGCGCACCACGGGCGTGCCCTACTCCAACAGCCAGGCTGAATACGAGCGCAATGTGACCGAGTTCGGCGCAGATGTGGCCAAGCAGCTGCACATCCCGGATGCTGAAAAGAACCTGATCGGCCAGGAACAGTTGAACAACTACGACGGCAAGGCCGACCAGGTCACCGAGATGGATGCACTGGTGTCTTACTTGCAGGTGCTGGGCACCATGGTCGATTTCAAGAAGTACGCTGACGACGAATTCGTCAAGTATCGCTAAGGATCAGTTCGATGGAATGGTTGCTGTGGTTCACCCAGTTCGAGAACACCAAGCCGCTGGCACTGGTGATCTTTTTCACGGTGTTTTGCGGCATCCTGTTTTATGTATACGGCAGCAAGCAACGCGGTAGCAAGCTGGAAAGCTACAAGCAGATTCCGTTGCTGGATGATGAGCACGTCAAGGAAAAGCAGTCATGAGTCAGGATAACAACACCAACACCACCAACACCACTGGTCACGTCTGGGACAACGACCTGCAGGAGCTGGATAACCCCTTGCCGCGCTGGTGGATCTGGGGCTTTTACATCACCTTCGTGTTCACCATCGTGTACTGGCTGTTCTACCCGGCCTGGCCTATCGGTGACAACTACACCAAGGGGGTGCCTGGCCTGAACAGCATCACCTATACCGCTACCCAGCCCAATGGTGAGCAGGTTGAAAAAACCACCCACTGGAACATGCGTTCCAAGTTCATGGTGGAAATGAACGAGCTGCAGGAAGCGCAAAAGAAGTGGTTCGACAAGGTCGCCGCCATGCCGTTTGAAGACGTGCAGAAAGATGCCGAGCTGATGCAGTTCGTCAACTCGGTAGGCAAGACCATGTTCACCGACAACTGCGCTCCCTGTCACCAGCAGGGTGCGCAAGGCAAGATCGGCTTCTCGCCCAACCTGGCCGACGACCACTGGCAATATGGTGGTACTTATCAGAACATCGAAGAGACCATCGTGGCAGGGCGTAACGGCTACATGCCACCGTTCAAGGAAGTGCTGCAGGACGAGCAGATCACCCAGCTCGCCAACTATGTCCTGGAGATGTCCGGCGAACCGCATGATGCCGAAGCCAGCAAGGCAGGCGCTGCATTGTTCCGTAGCGAAACGGCGGCCTGTTACTACTGCCATGGCGAGAACGCACAAGGCAAGATCCAGATGGGCTCGGCCAACCTGACCGACAAGATCTGGCTGTGGGCAGACATCCCTGGCAGCAAGACCGACGCAGCCAAGCTGGCAGAAGTGAAGCGCGTGATCACTGGCGGCCTGAATCGCGGCGTGATGCCGGCATGGAGTGGTCGCCTGAGCCCGGCTCAGATCAAGCTGCTCACCGTCTACGTGCACGACAGCCTGGGTGGCGGCAAGTAAGCAGTGACCTGCGCCCCCTACTCCAGCACAGTGCGTCGCATGACGCATTGTGCTGACCTGATGTTCTGTTGCTGATAACGCATCATGCCGCAAACAGGCGCCGCCAAACCCTCCTCGCTGCTGCACAAGCAGATCCCGATCGTCACGCGCTCGGTCAAGGGCAAGTTCCGTAATTTCAAGACCGCCGTCATGGTGGTCGCCTATTCCATCTACTTCCTGCTGCCCTGGATGCCCTGGCAGCGCAACAGTGCTGCGGACCAGGCGGTGATGTTCGATCTGGAATCGCGCCGCTTCTTCATCTTTGACCTGATCGTCTACCCGCAGGATATTTTCTGGCTGGCCATGCTGCTGTTCATCGCCGCCGCACTGCTGTTCTTCACCACCGGCCTGATCGGACGCGCCTGGTGTGGTTATTTCTGCTTCCAGACCCTGTGGTCCGACCTGTTCATCTTCATCGAACGCATGATCCAGGGGGAGCGCCCGGCACGTTTACGCCTGATGAAACAGCCACTGGGGGCAGAAAAGATCCTCAAGATCGGCGGCTCGCATGCCTTGATGATCCTGGTGTCGCTGTGGACCGCCGTCACCTTCGCCGCCTACTTCAGCTATGCGCCGGATTTCGTCATCGCGCTGTTCACCGGCCACGCCGTCGAGGCCGCTTACATCACCGTAGGGGTGCTCACGCTCACCACCTACTTTGCTGCTGGCGTGATCCGCGAGCATGTATGCACGCTGGCCTGTCCGTATGCGCGCTTCCAGGGCGTGATGTACGAAGCGGATACCCTGGCCGTGAGCTATGACAGCAAGCGTGGCGAAGGCCTCAAAGGCCGCACCCTGCCCATCATCGGCCTGAAGACGCGCGATGAACGTCAGGAAAAGGGCCATGGCGACTGCATAGACTGCGGCTTCTGCGTGCAAGTGTGTCCGACCGGCATCGACATCCGCGACGGCCTGCAATATCAGTGCATATCCTGCGGCCTGTGCATAGACGCCTGCAACAACATCATGGATTCGGTAGGTTATCCGCGCGGCCTGATCCGTTACGATTCAGAGAAGAACCTGTCCAGCGACCAGCCCAAACCAGCCAGACTGGAATGGAAGCGCGTGAAGGTGATCGGTTATGCCACGGCGCTGCTGATCGCGGCCGGCATCCTGCTGTATAACATCGGCACCCGCAACGACACCGACGTCAGCGTGCAGCAGGTGCGCCAGCCCTTGTTCATCATGCTGTCGGACGGCAGCTACCGTAACCGCTATCAGGTGCACATCGTCAACAAGACCGAGCTGGATGCGCGTTATCAGCTGAGTGTGCGCGGCATCCCGGCCAGCTCGCTGGACCTGGGCAGCCTCAAAGAAGTACGCGTGCGCGCCGGCAAGAGCCTGATCATGAATGCCAAGGTCGATCTGGAACGCACCATCGCGCAACAGACCGAAAAATTCGAGTTCGTGGTGACCTCCAGCAACCCTGACACCGCGCCCGTTGTCGTTCCTGCCAACTTCAATAGCCAACGCTGAGCCCATGCTGATGTTATCCATGACTGAAACCCTGTTCGGCGGCCTGCTGCTGGCTGCCCTGCTGTTCTTCAGCAGCCGTCGCCTGGGCTTGTCCGGCTTCTGGGCAGCGGTACTGAGCGGCTTGCTACCGTTCGGACTTTACCTTGCCTATAGCAGCCAGCATTGGCCCGGCGGCGACGTGCTGGCCATCCATTTCGCGGTCTATCTCGCCAATGCGGGCCTGCTGTTCGTGTTTGGCGGCATGCAGCGCCACAAGCAGAAGATGCACTGGGCACCGCGCCTGATCATCGCCTTCTTCATGGGGCTGGTGGTACTGAATGCCGTGCTGTTGTCCATCGCCAGCCACGGCTTGCCCGGTATCATCGCCGACCTGCTGTTGCCACCACGCGATACGCAAAAGGTCTACACCGCCTTCCCCGGCGTGGTGCCACATGACAAGAACAAGAGTTACGAGCCGCATCTGCAACAGGTCATCCAGCAGCAGGAACTGGGCTGGCAGGCCGAGTTGCAAGGCCTGCAGCAACTCAGGAGCAGGCAAGCCAGCCCGGTCACGCTGCAGCTCAGCGACCGCAATGGCAAGCCGATCAGCCAGGCCGAAGCGCGTATCGAACTGTGGCGCATGGCCAATAGCCGCGATGACCAGACACTGGCCCTTGATGAAGCCAGCCCCGGGGTGTACCAGACCCGCTTGCGGTTACCGGATGCCGGACGCTGGGTGCTGATTCTGCAGATCAACCATGCGGACGGCAGTTACCGTAGCAGCCAACAGCTGTTCCTTGAAGAATAGCGGCTGCCTCGATGGCCGAGCTGAACCCCGACGGCTGCTACCACTGCGGCCTGCCCCTCCCCACTAGCGGCATCCGTTACACCCAGGTACTGGGCCAGGCACGCGCCATGTGCTGTCCGGGCTGCGCAGCAGTCGCTACCGCGATTGTCGATAACGGCCTCGAAGATTACTACCGCTACCGCACCGAACTGCCCAGAACGGCAGAAACGCTGTTGCCGGAAGCACTGGCAAAACTTGCGCTATACGACCATCCACAAGTACAGCGCAGCTTTGTGCGCCAGGAAGCAGGCGAACTGCGGCAAGCTTCGCTGATCCTGGAAGGCATCACCTGCGCCGCCTGCATCTGGCTGAACGAACGTCATCTGCAGCAACTGGACGGCGTGGTCGATGTGGCCATCAACTACGGCTCGCAGCGCGCACGTGTGCGCTGGGACGAAGGCGTGATCAAACTCAGCCACATCCTGGCCGAGATCGAAAAGCTCGGTTACCACGCCCACCCGTTCAGCGCCGCACAACAGGATGCGCTGCGCCAGCAGCAACGCAAGGCCGATTTCCGCCGCCTCGCCGTGGCCGGCCTGTGCGCCGGACAAGTGATGATGATCGCCGTGGCGCTGTATGCTGGGCCCACGCAGGGCCTGGACCACGCCACCGCGCAAATACTGCGCTGGTTCAGCCTGGTGCTGAGCATCCCGGCCATGAGTTACGCGGCACTGCCGTTCTACCGCGCCGCCTGGCGCGGCCTGCGTAATCACAGCATAGGCATGGACGTGCCCATCTCACTGGGCCTGATCACCGGCTTTATCGGCAGCATCTGGGCCACGCTGGCCGGCAGCGGTGAGGTCTATTACGACACGCTGACCATGCTGATCTTCTTCCTGCTGTGCACACGCTATCTGGAACGCAATGCGCGTGAAAAATCCGTGGAAGCAGCCGAGAACCTGCTGCGCCTGGTACCCGCCGTGGTGACGCGCATCGCGCCTGAAGGCAATCAGCTGACGGCAGTGGCAGACCTCGCTTGCGGCGATGTGTTACTGATCAAACCGGGCGAGACTATCGCCACCGATGGTGTGGTGATACAGGGCGAGAGCAGCGCGGACGAGTCCCTGCTCACAGGCGAAAGTCAGCCAGTACCTAAAAGCACAGGCAGCCACGTACTGGCCGGCAGCATCAACTACGAAAGCCCGCTGCAGGTACAAGTGACGGCGACGGGCGAAGACACCGTGCTGGCGGGCATCAGCCGCCTGCTGGACAGAGCGCAAGCCGAAAAGCCACGTCTGGCGCAACTGGCTGACCAGGTCGCGGCCTGGTTCACCTATGTGTTGCTGGCGCTGGTCGTGCTCATCGGGGCAGTCTGGTATGTGCTCGAACCAGCACGCTGCCTGGAGATCGTGCTGACCGTGCTGGTGGTGAGTTGCCCGTGCGCACTGTCGCTGGCGGCCCCGGCGGCGTTTGCCGCTGCCGGTTCGCATCTTATCCAGCGCGGCGTACTGCTGACGCGTGGCCATGCGCTGGAAACACTGGCGCGCATCACGCACGTGGTGTTCGACAAGACCGGCACCCTGACGCAGGGGCGCCCGGTGCTGTTGCAGACCGAGCCACTCGGCCCGCTGGATGCGGCCACCTGTCTGCAACTGGCCGCCAGCCTGGAGCACAACTCGGAACATCCGCTCGCGCGCAGCTTCCTCGCGGCCAATAGCCGAGCCCTGTTGCCCGTGGAAGACGCCAGCAACATCCCGGGCCAAGGTGTGACCGGCACCATCCATGGAAGACGCTATCGGTTGGGCAATGCCAAACTACGCAACACCAGGCTGCATGCAGCAAGCCCCAACCCGGTCGGCACGCTGGTGTGGCTCAGTGACGAACAACAGACACTCGCCATGTTCGTGTTGGCCGATCAGGTACGTCCACACGCCCAGGCACTGGTCACCAGCCTGCAGCAGCGTGGCTTGCAACTCGCTATCCTCAGCGGCGACAACACCGAAACCGTGCGTGACTTCGCAGCCACACTGAGCATCAGCGACTGGCAGGCCAGCCTTTCCCCGGCGGAGAAACTGGCAGCACTGCACCAGTTGCAACAACAGGGTGCCGTGGTGGCCATGGTCGGCGACGGCATCAACGATGCGCCCGTACTGGCCGGAGCGCAGGTCTCCATCGCCATGGGCAGCGGCACACAACTGGCACGTGCCAGCGGAGATGTGGTACTGCTGACCGAAGACCTGCGCGAGATCGCCCAGGCCATCGCCACCAGCCGCTTCGGTATCCAGGTCATCCGCCAGAACTTCGCCTGGGCACTGGCTTACAACGCTGTGGCGCTACCGTTTGCCGCTGTCGGCCTGCTATCGCCCTGGATGGCCGCTATCGGCATGTCCATCAGCTCGCTGATCGTGGTACTGAACGCGTTGAGGCTGCGCTGATTGCACGTAAAAATGCCCTAATACCGGCATGCCAAACAAGTCAGGCAGCAAATCAACGCAGCAATAGAGGTGTGGGCGGTGTGGGCGGTGTGGGATTCGAACCCCATAATGCGAACAATTTCAGCAATTGTACGCAACCGTTCCTTTTGGAAAAAGCCGCCCACCCGGTCAGCTTAGAATCATCCGGCTTGGATGGCAATCATTTGCCGCCCGATGCTGGATGGCATACAAGAACTGGGCTACCGCCTTCACCATCCATCGCCAGCTCAAGGGGCAGAAACTTTATCCAGGCCCTTCAAAAGCCAATCAACGCAGCTAAGCAAGACAGCCATTATTCACGCCATCCGTGCGGCAGGGCCTGCGTGGAGCCCTGACAAGAGTGCAGTCATAGCCAGTGTGTATAGTTGATATGCCCTGATGCTCTACCGGGCGCCACCAACATCTTGATTCCGATACCGCAATCCATCATGCTAAGCCCATGGGATATCTTCTTAAATTCAATGCCTTGATCACGGCTATGTTCTGCCTGACCCTTAACGTTTTCTTGATGTACGTTTTGATTGCAGGCTTTACGGTTCAGGCTATCTGGCTGGCATTTTCTTTACTGGAGTCGGTTTAGCGCATCAACCATCAGCCCGGTCGAAGGTGTTACACCAGCGCGATCATTGATCATCATCGTGCTATCCAGTAATGGCTGGCTGTTGCGCTTTAGTCTTGATTCAGTTTTGAAACTGGGTCATCTGGCGGGAGACCTCCCTGAGCAGGCAGTTCTTTGGCTGAGGGCTCTGCAAGCTTCGCCGCCCGCATGAGCTCCCTAACCTGCTTATGGATTTCGGCCTTGTATAGCCGAAGAGCGTGCAGCTCGACCTGAGTCAGCATCCTTGGTGCTGTAGAGGGATCTTGCTTCAAATTCTGCAAGAAGCTCGAAATCAGCTCTGAATTTTTAACATCATCCGTTTTCATGGCCTGTTCCATAATTGACACACAGCATTTGACACACAACAAAAAGAGCGCAACTGTCTTAAGCGCGAGCCTGGGTGAATCGTCTTTCCAGTAATACAACATCACGCTGCCATCAAGTGGCACAGAAATCATCGCGTCATCAGCCACCTTTTACAGTAGGAACCAACGATTCGACATTAAAGTCAGCCAGGCCGATATCTGCCAATGTCAGGCCCATGATTTCAGCAGTTTGCTGAGCAACCGAGAGTACATCGTAGTAGGCCATCATAGTGGCAACGCTAGCGCCTGAAGCCTGCGCCTCGAGCGCAGCATCTCGTGACGAGATTAGCACTGCCTCAAGAATCACTGCGTAATCAATCTGTGTTTTTGCCATGCTTTCGATTTCTGATCAATTTTAGAATAGCGTCTGAACACATTGGAGCCTATGGCCAGCGTTAGTGACCCCCACACCATCCTGGACGGCCAAGGGTGAGAACCTGCTAATTCCCCCCAATATAGCAACTCACCTGCTGCTAATGGCGGTTCATCCCCGCGTCTGCGGGGAACAATTTGCACTGCTGTTTGCAGTCGGCCTGACCATCGGTTCATCCCCGCGTCTGCGGGGAACAGGCCTGCGATGAAGTCAGGATCGCCAAGGGTGGCGGTTCGTCCCCGCGTCTACGGGGAACACACGGCACGATGCTGATGCAGTCAGAGCGTGATCGGTTCATCCCCGCGTCTGCAGGGAACACGCGTTAAATTCAACGCTAATGAAAATTGGCTACATTAGGGCGCTTGAACACTTTTAAAACGTCTGTGGCAGCTAGGTATCCATGAAGTATTTGTTAAGCACACTCAGGATGGATTGCTCGACATAGGGGGCTAGATCACCTTGGGAATTAACAGGCATGAATGGCCGGGCAGGCATACTGCTGCCAGGGTGATTAACCTTTGCCACTACTCGACCTCCAAAGGCCAATGCTTTTTTGTTTTTCGGCAAAATCACATGCGCCTTGGTCTGCCCGCCAAATTGGTGTATTGCAGCATAAACCCTACCGGCACTCAGCTCAGCAAAGTCAGATCCGTGGCTGGCATTGAGGCTCGCAGCCAGCAGCCCAGTATCCTGCAAGATTTTAGCACTGAGCCCCCCCCCCCGCGACGTTCTGAAGGATTCTGGAGAGGCTTCCACGGCAGGCCAAATGGAGATTGCTGCTGATCAAATGCATCTTCAGCTGATTCCAACAACAACTCAGAGATTTCGGACATAACAGGCGACAAATCGCCTGCCTTATCCTAGAGTACTGCCAGGGCACGCATAACCGCGTGGTCTTCAATGGTGATTTGGATCATTTGTGCTATTCTAATCGTTGACGGAAGGGGCGTACCTTGCATGTTGCCTGGAACATAATGCTCGGTACTGGAGTCTGTGAAACCAGAGCGTCATTTAGAGTCCCAGCCCCTTCTGCCACAACAACCCACCCATACGTTTCCCATTCAAATTCCGTAGTTCACTCATTGGCACTACATTCCAAAGCAGGCTGCCGTCTAGGTTAAGCCTGATTGCCAAGAATAAACCACGTGGTTCATCCCCGCGTCTGCGGGGAACACGGTCACGTGCCTGGTCAATCGGGCGGATGGTGGGGTTCATCCCCGCGTCTGCGGGGAACACTGCAGCGCGTTGAGTATCGGGCGCAGGGCGTACGGTTCATCCCCGCGTCTGCGGGGAACACTCCTTGCGCTGTTATGGCCCTTGATGAGGCTGCGGTTCATCCCCGCGTCTGCGGAGAACACCCCACCAAACATTGCGTTTTCAAACGAGTAGGCGGTTCATCCCCGCGTCTGCGGGGAACACTCGCCCTTGTACTTGGCCAGAATCGCGTTAGCCGGTTCATCCCCGCGTCTGCGGGGAACACAATGGCAACGTCTACATCACTAATACCCTGACCGGTTCATCCCCGCGTCTGCGGGGAACACCTTGGCGCGCTGGGTCATGTCGTAGAACTCGCCGGTTTATCCCCGCGTCTGCGGGGAACACCTCGATGTCGATGCGCGCGTGCCGGTCTTCGTCGGTTCATCCCCGCGTCTGCGGGGAACACGTACGTTGGCGGACTGGATCTTGATACAAGCACGGTTCATCCCCGCGTCTGCGGGGAACACATCAAGGTTCTGATTGCGTTCCTGGTTGCGTTCGGTTCATCCCCGCGTCTGCGGGGAACACTGCGTTGTGGTACTCCTGGCTCATGATGCTGACGGTTCATCCCCGCGTCTGCGGGGAACACTCTGACAGCCCCACCCAATTTAGCGTTATCGCCGGTTCATCCCCGCGTCTGCGGGGAACACGTTTAACGTTTCTTCCGTGAGGCTCAGCCAGTCGGTTCATCCCCGCGTCTGCGGGGAACACTGTAACGCAGCCGCTGCTGGATATGCCGACACCGGTTCATCCCCGCGTCTGCGGGGAACACCAACCATTCGACAAAAAAGCGGGTTTCCCCGCCGGTTCATCCCCGCGTCTGCGGGGAACACAGCCCATCCAAGATTTGTCGGTTGGCAGCGGCCGGTTCATCCCCGCGTCTGCGGGGAACACAGAGAAGCTGGTGTCAATCACAGCCCCGTTGTCGGTTCATCCCCGCGTCTGCGGGGAACACATGTGTTTTGGAAGTGCTCGTTGAATCTCACCCGGTTCATCCCCGCGTCTGCGGGGAACACAGCAGGCCATCATTGGCCGGGTCGATACTAGGCGGTTCATCCCCGCGTCTGCGGGGAACACCTTGATGCGGCTCTCAATCGCCGCCTTGTCATCGGTTCATCCCCGCGTCTGCGGGGAACACCCCATCCAGTACCTGCAAGAGTGGCTGCCAGGCGGTTCATCCCCGCGTCTGCGGGGAACACTTTGAGCACCTGCCGCGCATTGGTTTTTAGATCGGTTCATCCCCGCGTCTGCGGGGAACACTGAGGCACCGGACGTATTTTGCGGTGGAACACCGGTTCATCCCCGCGTCTGCGGGGAACACGTCACTTCGAGTTCGGTTAAGTCGGTGTAGACCGGTTCATCCCCGCGTCTGCGGGGAACACTCACTTGCTCGACAGCAAAAATAGCCAGGTCCTGGTTCATCCCCGCGTCTGCGGGGAACACATGACAGTTAACAAGATAAAGGTAACGACAACCGGTTCATCCCCGCGTCTGCGGGGAACACAACCTCGCTAATGATGATAGTGATATGGTGTCCGGTTCATCCCCGCGTCTGCGGGGAACACCTGTCAGATTTCGATATCTCTTTTTTCCACGGCGGTTCATCCCCGCGTCTGCGGGGAACACGCGGATCTGTTCTGGTGGTTGGCCGGTTTCTTCGGTTCATCCCCGCGTCTGCGGGGAACACTTCAATTGCCAAAAAGTCTGAAGTTATTGCACCGGTTCATCCCCGCGTCTGCGGGGAACACTCATAAACACGGCCATCAGCATCACGCACCCGCCGGTTCATCCCCGCGTCTGCGGGGAACACTCAATCACGTCAAGCTGCAACGGGCACATATGCGGTTCATCCCCGCGTCTGCGGGGAACACGGGCGCTGGCGGCGACAGAGCCCCACCTTTTACGGTTCATCCCCGCGTCTGCGGGGAACACTACACATGGAATTTATGGAAAAGGCTTGACTCCCGGTTCATCCCCGCGTCTGCGGGGAACACTAAAAAAGCCCGCACCAGAAAACCTGGGCGGGCGGTTCATCCCCGCGTCTGCGGGGAACACAGGGGGTGGCCGATGATCAGCATCGTTAAAGCCGGTTCATCCCCGCGTCTGCGGGGAACACGCGCTCGGAGTGATCGTCAGCCGTGTGTAGCGCGGTTCATCCCCGCGTCTGCGGGGAACACCTCTGCAATGAATACCTGATCGTATGGTGCTGCGGTTCATCCCCGCGTCTGCGGGGAACACCCAGATGGCAATCCTATCGAGCAGAAAAAAAGCGGTTCATCCCCGCGTCTGCGGGGAACACTGCACTGCCCTAGCGGATGATTTCAATATTCACGGTTCATCCCCGCGTCTGCGGGGAACACGCGCCGATGAGGTACGGGAACTCTGGCAGTGCCGGTTCATCCCCGCGTCTGCGGGGAACACGTGAATTGACCCTAGTCCGGGAATCGGATTATCGGTTCATCCCCGCGTCTGCGGGGAACACTACTGTAAAAGAGCACGCGGAATACAAGGGCGCGGTTCATCCCCGCGTCTGCGGGGAACACTGCGCATAGTACCCGTGTCAATCATAGGATTGCGGTTCATCCCCGCGTCTGCGGGGAACACGTTTCTTCCGCGACTCTTCGCTGACCGGCGGCCGGTTCATCCCCGCGTCTGCGGGGAACACCAAATGGCAGAATTGCTGGCGGCCATTATCGGCGGTTCATCCCCGCGTCTGCGGGGAACACAATGATTGTGAGGATTGGATGACTGACTGGAACGGTTCATCCCCGCGTCTGCGGGGAACACAATCGCCCTATTTGCGGTTTGGTTAGACCATCCGGTTCATCCCCGCGTCTGCGGGGAACACTCGGCAATCGGCAGCGTCGCCACTAGCGCTGGCGGTTCATCCCCGCGTCTGCGGGGAACACCACTACCAGCGCGCCAGGCGGAAATCCGTTTTCGGTTCATCCCCGCGTCTGCGGGGAACACGATTGATGACGGTGCGATTCATTTCACACCGCCGGTTCATCCCCGCGTCTGCGGGGAACACTGGAATGGCACAGTACCAGGCTGGTGCATGGACGGTTCATCCCCGCGTCTGCGGGGAACACAATCGCCCTATTTGTCGTTTCATTAACCCATCCGGTTCATCCCCGCGTCTGCGGGGAACACACGTCAGAGTCTATAATCATCCGGTCGCCAGGCGGTTCATCCCCGCGTCTGCGGGGAACACCGGGTGATCGCCAGCTGATTTTTGTTCGGTCTCGGTTCATCCCCGCGTCTGCGGGGAACACGCTGATTGCTCATAGCCTGCGCGTAGCTCAATCGGTTCATCCCCGCGTCTGCGGGGAACACACCCAGGCGAAGAAGTCGCGCTCAGCGTGAGGCGGTTCATCCCCGCGTCTGCGGGGAACACCGTCCCGACCATTTCGAACCCGCGCCCAGTGCCGGTTCATCCCCGCGTCTGCGGGGAACACACGTTTGCCGCCATCAGCAGGTTTAGTCCTGCCGGTTCATCCCCGCGTCTGCGGGGAACACTTGCTGTGGGCAATGTCATCAATGCCGATTCTCGGTTCATCCCCGCGTCTGCGGGGAACACCGCTCAATGCGCTCGCGATCTTCCTGCGACAGCGGTTCATCCCCGCGTCTGCGGGGAACACTCTGGATCTGTGCCGGGCTCGTACTCGTGGCACGGTTCATCCCCGCGTCTGCGGGGAACACAGCCTTGTTTTGAGCCTCTACAATGACAAGGGCGGTTCATCCCCGCGTCTGCGGGGAACACCAGCGCGATGCGCTTGCGGACGCCTCATATCGCGGTTCATCCCCGCGTCTGCGGGGAACACAGCTCGCGGACGTGGTGGACTAGCGGTATTTTCGGTTCATCCCCGCGTCTGCGGGGAACACACCAGTCTCCCTAGAAAGTCGGACAATTTAGGCGGTTCATCCCCGCGTCTGCGGGGAACACTTGTTTGTATTTCATACTTCCTCCAGAAAATCCGGTTCATCCCCGCGTCTGCGGGGAACACTCAGCAGCAGCATCAGACTCTGCCAGATCGCGCGGTTCATCCCCGCGTCTGCGGGGAACACAAAACGAGCAACGTTTCTCAACTTCCTCTAGGCGGTTCATCCCCGCGTCTGCGGGGAACACCCCGACTTCTTGGAAGCCATCTACGGCGACCACGGTTCATCCCCGCGTCTGCGGGGAACACATGGCTTCCAAGAAGTCGGGCAACGTGGACTGCGGTTCATCCCCGCGTCTGCGGGGAACACTCTTTGTATAAATCCCCTGTGCTAGTAACGGACGGTTCATCCCCGCGTCTGCGGGGAACACGATGGCGGGTGACAACCTGATAAAGCTCGCGGCGGTTCATCCCCGCGTCTGCGGGGAACACGCCGCCTCAATATCAGCGTCCATCTGCTCAATCGGTTCATCCCCGCGTCTGCGGGGAACACATCGACGACGTGCCAGTGATGCCAGAATCAATCGGTTCATCCCCGCGTCTGCGGGGAACACGCCATCGCGCGGTAACCGGCATCGCTGAAGGCCGGTTCATCCCCGCGTCTGCGGGGAACACGTCATTGGCAGCGCGAAGGTGCGGGGCGTTAGCGGTTCATCCCCGCGTCTGCGGGGAACACTACTTGTCCACGATGTAGGCGGCGGTGCGCGTCGGTTCATCCCCGCGTCTGCGGGGAACACTCTGTCGTCCAGCCGGTGAAGCCCTGCCACCACGGTTCATCCCCGCGTCTGCGGGGAACACCAGGACTGCGCCCGGCGCGCCAGCACCACCGGCGGTTCATCCCCGCGTCTGCGGGGAACACGGCGGGCAGATCGTCCACCGCGAGAACAAGACCGGTTCATCCCCGCGTCTGCGGGGAACACGCCGTGCCAGTGGTGGTTCGCCTCCAGGGCGGCGGTTCATCCCCGCGTCTGCGGGGAACACCCTGGCTGCGCCTAAAAACAACGGCATGAAGCCGGTTCATCCCCGCGTCTGCGGGGAACACTAGGATGACAGCGCCATCGCGCCGAATATTAGCGGTTCATCCCCGCGTCTGCGGGGAACACCGGCCCCTGGACCATCACGTCATACAGTCCGCCGGTTCATCCCCGCGTCTGCGGGGAACACATCGCCTGCACCCGCGCCCGCGAGAAAACCGACGGTTCATCCCCGCGTCTGCGGGGAACACACTTCTTCTATCTCACTGAATTATTAATAAAATTCAGCACTTAAAAATTCTACCGAATTTTTAAAGATCGTTATCTCCCTCCACAGGAAGAAAAGAAACTAATTTTGCACCATCCAATTCCACCGGAATTCGTCTGTTTTTTCCAAGCGTAACAAAATCAAAACCGGCTTCGTTATTACTTCTCCAAGCCATAACGGCGTTTCCATCTTCCAAGCCATTTTCAACTTGGTTCCAAATATGTTCCCTAACCTTGGCCGAGTAGTTCCCTACATAAACACCGGCCCGAATTTCCAGCAGCCAGATGGCCATTCGCCCCCTTAATCTGGGTGGAGCATTTTCAAGCACGATGACCAGCATCACCCAAGCTTTCTGGATTAGGAATAGCCGGAGGTACGGACTCTTCCGGCGGCACAGGCGGAACAACTTCTCCGGCAGCCAGCATTTCTTCAATGCCTGGAATAATTCGCTCCAACAATCTGCTTTCGCGGAAAATGTCTCGGCAGGCGATGCGGACCTGCTGTTCTGGATTGATGGGCTTTCTGGCTGCAATTCTGAATGCTACCGGCACTACAGTCTCAAACTTGTAGACATCCGCCACATCGTAAACAAAAGACAACGGTTTACCGGTGTGAATAAAGCCGATTGCTGGAGCATACCCTGCTGCCAGCACTGCAGCCTCGGTCACTCCATAAAGGCAAGCAGTGGCTGCGCTCAGGCAGCGATTAGGGATGTCTGCCTTATCCCAATCGCTGGTATCGTAATTACGTGCTTTCCATTCCACACCATATTTTTTGGCTATCAGCTTATAAGTTTCGCGCACGCGAGCCCCTTCAATGCCACGCAACTGCTCAACGCTGCGTCTTGCAGGAGGCTCTTCTCCAAAACGCATGGCATACATCTTACGCACAACCTTGAGACGCAATTTTTCGTCTAGGGCGAGCATGGCTTGGTAGAGTAATCGATCCGCTCTGGCACCGCCCGGTTGCCCAGATGAGTACAAACGCACGCCGGCCTCCCCCACCCATACCAGCAAAGTACCAACTCGCGCAGCCAAAGCCGCCGCTGCGTGAGAAACTCGCGTGCCAGGCTCCAACATCAGGCAGACAACACCGCCCACTGGAATATGTGTCCGCACACCAGTTTTATCGACCACAACAAACGCGCCATCCAGCACATCAAGGTGGCCCTTTTCAATAAACAAGATAGAAAGCCTGTCCTTGATTGGAATAGGCTTGAGCGGTGGTAATAGATCAGCCATTTTCCACCTATCTAATTCTGTTGACAGTGATCGCTTTCATGTCATTAGCTATCAAAGGCTAATGACATTATTCGATGCGACGTACTAGGAAAAGACCACAGCCAAAAGCTTTTGCAGTGCCAATCCCATTTTCCAGCAATCGTGTCAGCCCCTTTGGATTGTCTACCCTGATCACGCCTTCAAAAGTACATGTCACCAGCTTGCCAATATGCTTACCTTTGCGAAAATATAGCGGTGGGTGTGGCAGGATGTTTACACTTTCCAGCATGGCTATAGTGCCTAATTTACGTACCAGCCAGTCACGTTGAGCGTCTTCCTTGATAAGAGGGACACGGCATTTTTCTGATTGTTTGCCAGGCTTAGTATCACGATAGGTGTCTGTAATGGTTTTTACTGGATTAGCCGTAAGCACAAATGCCAATCGCTGCCCTGCAGTTGGGGCAGGCTGGATTTCACGACTGGCGAGCAATTGCAAACCGTCGTCTCGAACTGGAGCTTGGCGTGACTGCACGAGCAGTCGGGCCGGGCGACCTGTGCTTTGGTCTTCTATACGGAACAGGAACCCTTGCCGAGCCTCTTCACCATTGCTACGAGTTTCGCGCTCTTCACCGGGGAATAAGCGCCAGACTTGCCGGTGGATCTCGTAGGGGTTGCGCGCAGCCTCCCAAGGAATTTCTACACGGCTTATGAACATAGCACTCCCCTATGAAGATAGACAAGCCGTGTGCCAAACTGACGCTTGTTGCTGTGTAAAGGTACGTCACGCAGACGTAAGGCTTGCCCAGACTCCACACTGTCGCTATAAATCAATGCATCTTTAGCGCTGCTTGTCCGCAGTGCTAACACGCCGTCTGCCGCTTCGATTTCGCTATCGAGTAGAGGCCGAGCAGGCGGGCAGGCACGTCGACCCAAAGTAGGGGTATACAGCGGGCGGCGCAATGCGTCAGCGACGACCTCCAGCGTCACTGTCGCGTTGGGCCTCGCACCGACAGCAACGGTGAAAGCAGCATCGAATAGATATTCGCGACGTGACACCACCGGGAATTTGTTCACCTTACCGTCAACTTTGCGCGCGTCCATCACAGTGTGAAAATCCGGCAGTTTCACCCCCGGTTTTTTAATGCGCCGGTTGTGTTCAGGGCGGTCGACAGCGATATCGACGCGCACACTGAATTCCACGCTGGCTGCTAGCGCCGCCTGCTCAGCGTGGTCGCTGCGCTCGATACCAAGGCACGCCGCAAGCAAACCTAACAGGCCACTGCGCGTGGGGTAGAGGTTGGAAGGTCGGAGGTCCTCAAAGGTGTGTGTGCCCCAGGCTTGCATTGGGCCATCCAGCCGCAAGATCAAAAAGCGCGGCATGGTGTTAAGCCTGCCCGTCTTTGACAATCCAGTTTTCCAGATCGGCAAGCTTAGCAACGGTTTTCCCTTCGATCCCGCCTCCTGCTTGTAGAGAGAATGCTCGCACATGTTCGTCTAACCCATATGCCTCATTGATACGTGACCAATAGTCCGCCAACGCGGTGATTGAAGGCTTGAGAAAACCGCCGCTGCGGTCGCGCTTGATCGGCTCTTCAAACGCGTTAGCGAACGAAATCGGCTGATCGGCAAAGCTCGCCACGGCAAAGTCTGCGAGGTTATGCGCGGCGAACGATTGCTGCTTGGCCGACGGTACGACAGTCGCCAGCAGGTGCAGTACATGACGGGCGATGCTTAACGCCTGCGTGCGCGACTCGGAGGTTTCATCGCTCTTCATGTTGGCGATCAGGCCCAGGTTCAACTGCAATTGTTTTAGGTTTAGGCTGGCGTAACGGTAAAACACACCAGAAGAAAACTGCTGGGTATCAAGGTGGCCAGCACCTGTTTCGCCCGCTTCAGTCGTCAGATCGTCCACAGCAGTGAACCAGTCGACGTCCTGCGGCTCGACCGCGTGGGTGGTGATGGCGTGGGCGATGGCCATAGCACCATCGACTGGTAGATTACTCATCAACCCACTGGTCGCCATACGACCAGAGAGGGCAATGTCCACCGCCTGAGCAATCGCTGAGCGGAAGGGCTTGGCGTCCTTCTCGATCTGTTTTTCCAACTTCTTCAAATCCTGACCTTCCTCACCTAGCAGTTCGCAGAAATACGCGACCTCTTCAAGAGTCCATGGAGCAACTGCGTCGCCACCAACTCCCTCGGCAATTCCCTCCTTGCCAGACATCCACTCCAGCGCCTGCGTCACACGCGCCGCGTCATAACGGTCTCTCAGCGCATCGGTGAAGCGAGCCTGTAGCCGGGTCAGGTCACGTGTGCGAACCGAAGGCTCGCCTAGATACGATTCGTAATAGTCGCTTGTGCGCATGGCACGCTTGAGTGACTGACTGGACACCCGCACCCGGTTGACGCCGCCGAACACCGCCGTCTTCTGCATGTTCATGTCATCACGGTTCAGGCACGAAGGGCTATGAGAAATCAAGACGTGGAAATTGATGAAATTTTTAGTAGCCATTATTGATCTCCTTTGGCGGGGGTAAATTGGGCGAGGTAATATTCTTCGACGAGCTGGCGCTTGCTTAGTGGGTTCCAGAACCAGAGTGTTTTTCCGAACTCCGTCCAGTTCACGGCAGGCTCTATATGCGTCAGCAAACGGCGCAGTTGAATCAGATCCAGCGGCGACTGCGCCCGCGCGACCTGCAGCACACGCGCCTCGCTCACTTTGGCCTTGGCGAATTGCGCGCCCAGCGGCTTGGCCTTGGCGTCGTGCTTACAACACGGCAACAGAAACGCGAGCCGCAGGTGTCGGTCGTCCGGCTTCTGGCCGGGGAACAGGCGATACAGGGCGGGACACAACGCGACGGATTCCATATCCGGCAAACGGCGCAACTCGGCACGCGTGCCGTTCGAAAACGCCTCGCTATCAAAGCGCGCCCGTAGCGCGACAAAATCCGGCAGTTCGGCACTCATGCAGTTTCCTCCGTCAGTTTTTTCAGATCGATGTTGAGCGCGCGGCGCGACCAGGCAACCACTGGGATTAGCTCAGGTTTCAGGGTGTAGGGATCAGTCAGCTCTTCAAAAATGGCGCGGCAGTGCTCGGCAATCTGCTGCGCGTAGCGGCGGCGTGCTTCGCCCCATTCCGTGAACGTCGCGTCGCTAGAAAAGGTCTGGTGGATAAGGCTTTCTGTGCGCGCGTAGAACAGCTTCTCGGCGGTTTCATGCACAGCTGCCCCCAGGCCTTTCAAGCCCTTGTCCTTGTTTCCCTGCACGGCGAAATAGAGCTTGCCGCGCAGGGCTTTTTTGGCGTCCTTGCCGATATTGACGAGCTGGGACAGCCGCTGTTCTTTGCCCCAGCCTGGCGCGAGCCCAATCAATTCGTGACGGCGTTCAAGCACTGCAGCCTGATTTGTGCGGTAGCCCCCGACGAGGAGGTTAAGCCTTTCGTCGATGCTTGTCTCGTCAAACTGGCTGACTGGGCTAGCGGGCGAAGAGCCCTCTTTAGCGTCCTTGTCGTTCACCCCGCGCGGGATGACGAACTCGCTCAACAGCGTCCAAGGCGGCGCAGTTGTGGTGAAACTGGCGAAGCGTTGTTCCAGCGCGCCCTTTTTCAGCGTCATGCTCATCGCGCCATGCGGATGCGGCCACACACCTTCGACCGTAAAGTTGAATTTCTCCTTGAGAAATCCACTGTAGCCTGCCGCGGCTTCACCGCCCAGCACGTCACAGGCACGGGATTGTGCAGCCTTAACCAACTCGACGTGCGCAGGCTGCCAGAACAAGCCTCGCATCAGGCCAATCTGGTTCCAGTGAACCGTCGATTTCTCGATGACAGGAGCAACCCAGGTCGGGCGATCCTGTGCCGGGCCGGATACGTCGATCTGCCGTTTTTCCACGCGCGGGCGTGTCAGCACATTGCGCCAGACCATGCGACGTAAATCGCGGTCGAACACCAGCGTGGTGATCGGTGCGCCACCGCGCAGGCTGCCTTTGAAACCGCCGCCAAAGCTGGGGCAGTTACTCGCCTGATTGAACAAGGCAATCGCCGCGACCGACCCGCCGAGATGGCCGACTTCGCCCGCCTCGTTGAAAAATGCGTGGTTGTTGCCTTCTGGCAAACCGATCAGCATTTTCTGGATAGGTGTGATTTCCGCAGCCTTGACGCCGCGCGTTTGCATGAAAGGCTGGGTGGGGTGATCGAGGTCGAACCAATCGAGAAAAGGCGCAATGCCCGCATCGAAATCAGCTTGCGGCAATGGCGCTGCGAGGCGACTACGGAAGACCGCGTCATCGTCCGGCAGAAAAATCACCTGCGTCATGCACACCAGCAATTGCAGACAGGCCAGCTCCAGATCGTCGCGCGGCAAGCTAATCTGCCAATGCTGGCCAGGCTCGCAGAGCAGATCGCGGTAGGTCAGTAGCCGGAATGCGCCTGCACCATCATTGGCACGCACAGGGATCCATGCTTCGTTATCTCCAAGCAAATTCAAGGCTTTCCTCCCAATACCCAGATGGCGACAATTGCCACCATGCAGACCGCCAAGACAGCCACTACGGCTATGCCAGCAGACACCATCTCGTTGATTGTTTTAATCAAATCCATCAACGCATTCAAAAAATCGACCATGCCGCATCCCATCAGGCTCAAGCGATGACTCATCATAGAGTGGTGGGTATATCATGTAAATAATTTGTGAAAGCATGCTAGTGTTTTCAACTGTATTTTTAATTAAACTCTGCTTTGTCAGCAGCTTTTAGTGTTGGCCAACTTGTTCCCGCGTTGGTTAAGTAGTTTGTGGGATGAACCGCATGCCAGTGTGTTATTGCGTTATACGGCAAATTGTTCCCTACGCTAGTAGGGGGTTATTCAGGCGGGGGCTTCCCTGCCTGAATTTTTTCGAGACCGAAATCCTGTGAATAGGCAAAGCGCTTGTCCAGGGTCTGCCAGACGCCCGGTGCGGTTTCTGATACGACAAGCTGTCGCACACCGGCAAACGGGCCTTCTGTTTCCATGCTGCAGTGGTGGAGCAACTTGGTCCAACTGGCTGGTGCAGGAACAGTATCCAAGTTGAGCGCTTCAGCCAGCTCGTGCTCTGAAATAGCGTTGATGCGTCGCCCGTCAACCAGGCATCCATCTGCAGTCAGCAGCAGCACGGCAAGGCTCATTTCGCCGTCGCGGGTGAGGCTGGTGATGCGCCCATCTTCGTCGCGGAAACTCGCAACCGTCATACTGGTCAGCTGCAGTGCATCCTTTTCACGACGTAGTTGTTCCGAGCTGAACTTGGTGAAATCGCAAGCGATTCTTTCGGGCTCATTGGGCCAGTCGTCATGCTGATAAACCTGTTCGAGATAGTCACGGTAGGCCTCGGGAAACACCAGTGAGCCCTGTCCGCTCAGCAGCTCATCCGTGCGCCACAGTACGCGCGCATTGCCATAGATCAGTTCGAACACGCCGTAATCATCGCGCTCCACGGTCAACACAGTGCAGCGTGGTGTTTCGAAACCTGGCGGGCGGTGTTCGCGTTGATGACGGTGCAACCGACCGAGGCGCTGGAATAGCAAATCGACCGGGCATATCTGGGTAATCAGCCAGTCGAAATCGAGATCGAGACTTTGCTCGACGACTTGCGTGGCGACCAGAATCCGACCTGCCGTGCGCGAGGCCTGGCGGCCGTAGTGAGTGAGAGCAGCGACTTCCTTATCCTGACGGTCAGTGAAGCGGTAGCGAGCATGAAACAGATCAACTTCGACTTCGGGACATTCGCGTACGCGTTCGCGCAATGCACGCGCCAGCCGCTGAGCGTCATCGACCAAATTGACGACGACGGCGACGAGCGCCCCAACCTTAGCTGCAGCAACGATGCGAGCTTGCAAGCCTTCATCCGGATAGGCTGCGGCCAGCCGGAGACATTCCTTGTCGACTTCGCGGCGCGGTGGTCGGTGTTCATATGCCACGGTCAGCGGCACGGTAGCGCCACCGGTAGCGTGCCAGAGCGCGGGATAAGGTGTATCAGCTTCGTGAACCGCATGCGAACTCCATGCAGCCAGCAGCTTGTCACGGAGCAAGGTGGTGAGCGTGGCAGAAAGCAGCACGGCACTGCCGCCACAGGCCTGCTGATTTTTGAGCACCTCACCAAGCAAACCATACATGTAAGCGTCATAGGCGTGCACTTCGTCGACAATAAGTACCGATTTGTTAAGGCCGAAGCCACGCACGAATTTGTGCCGCACCGGCAATACCGAAAGCAGAACCTGATCGACGGTGCAGACGCCGACTTGCCCAAGGAAAACCCGCTTGCGGCTGCTGGCGAGCCAGGCGGCACATTGGACACTGGCTTCGATGTCACCTTGCCGAGTGCGGCGCTGGCCGCGTTCAACAAGCTGCTGGAACCCTGTATTGAAGTCGCGCTTGCCATGCGCAAGCACGACGTTGGCTTGTCCGTAGAGCTTCGCAGCGAAAGCTTCCACGCGGTCGAACATGGCATTGGCGGTAGCTTGCGTCGGCAGGGCGAAGACAATACTGTCGGCCACGCCCGCCGCAAGCAATCGCCAAGCATACGCTAGCGCGGCCTCCGTCTTACCGCTGCCGGTGGGCGCTTCGATGAGCGTCAGGCCAGGTACAGAGGGCAGGATATCAATCTGCGTCTGCACACCACGCGGGGCTTCGTCGTTAGCGAGCAAGGCCATCAATCCGGCATAGTCATGCACGGATGCGAGCAAGCCGTAGCGGCTCAGCATCCGCCTCGATTCGATCTGTGCCAGCCGTTCGCGCAGGTAATCTTCCAGCGCCACGTCAGGAGTACGGTAATCGAATTCATCGATATTCGATCCCAGCCAGTCGCAGCTCGCGCAAAAGCCAGCCAACAGGGCGCGAGCGGGGAGCGAACAAACCGGCGGAAGGTCTTGCAGGGTCAAGCCAACTGGCTGGAGAAACAGGGCTTCAAGTGCGGTGACAAGGCCGTGCCGGGCGATGCGGTCGCGGTCGATCAGCGCTTCGTCGGCTTCGATGTCGGCCAGACCCTCAAAATAGGGCTTGGGAAAGTCACCATGGTGCCCGGTCACAGCTGCTAGCCAGCTTCCCCAGTGCGACCAAACGGAATGATCGGCATCGGTCGTTGCCAGCCAGGCTTTGTACTCACGCGCTGCCCACGCCATCCCTGCGTGACCATGGTCAAATGTGCTGATTTCCTGTTGCGATATCTCGTGATCGACTCCCTTAATAATGTCGCGCCAAGCTACAACCGCTACTGCGATTGCCTTGAGCTGAAATCGGAGGTCGGCCTTGCCAAGATCGTGCAATGCGACAAAAAACAATATCCAGGCACGCAACTTTTGCGACCAACTTTCACCGTAAGCAGCCGAAAAATTCTGCTGTAAAGCGGGGCTTTTATCCATCCATATTGCAGCAACAGCTGCCACATCCAGGCAGTGATAAGGCAACGGGTGCCATTTTGGATTACCGGGGTATTTATCGTCTGCTTTTCCCCAATAAGCCATACAAAGTTGTATTAACGAATCAGAATGAATGATCTTCAAAGCCTTTCCCCCAATCATCACTAGCTTTTGATACGGTCATTATTGTTAAGCACCTTAAGCCATTTCTGGCTCATAGAGTGAGCCAGCTAATTCAGCATTTGAATTACCACCACCAATGACTGATACCAATACATTCTGGGGATATTAGCCTTTAGTGCACATCACCCGTTCGCGGGATTTCCGTCGATTACCCATTGTCTAGCGCTTGGTATGTTGCAATTGAAGATACAGCCCAAGCGCTTTTTCGTCCCAAGATAATTGTTGGATATGGTTAGAATTCCATTGCCTCTTGATACCAACCGGTTTGCGCTATAATTCAATGACTAGAAACCGGCCTTCAGAACCGACCCTTGATGATCAAAAAACTGCTGCAACGCGTTTTCCGCAAGCCCGCACCGACCAGCCGCAAAGCGAGTAATGACAGCGCCGTACTGCGCATCCCGTTCAAACAGCATCAGATCCAGCGTCAGCTGCTCAGTCCCGCCGCCTTAAAAACCATCGAAGGCCTGCAAAAAGCCGGCTTTGAAGCCTATGTGGTCGGCGGTGCCGTGCGCGACCTGCTGCTTAAGCAACGCCCCAAGGATTTCGATGTGGCCACCAATGCCACGCCGGAGCAGGTGCATCGCGTGTTCCGGCGTTCGCGCATCATCGGCCGCCGCTTCCGCCTGGTACATGTGATGTTCGGGGACGAAACAGTGGAAGTGTCCACCTTCCGCGGCAGCCACCTCGGTGATGACGGCGATGCCAAGATCGCCGATAGCGGTCGTATCCTGCGTGACAACGTGTTCGGCAGCCATGAAGAAGATGCGGTGCGCCGCGATTTCACGGCCAATGCGCTGTATTACAACCCGGCCAATGAAGAGATCATCGACTTCCATCACGGTGTTGCTGACATCCGCGCCGGGGTGCTGCGCATGATAGGTGACCCGGTCACGCGCTACCGCGAAGATCCGGTGCGCATGCTGCGCGCTGTGCGCCTCTCCGCCAAGTTGGGCCTCAAGCTGGACACCGACACCGAAGCGCCCATCCCCGAGCTGGCCGATGCCTTGAAAGATGTGCCGGAATCGCGCCTGTTCGATGAGATGCTGAAGCTGTTCTTGTCCGGGCATGCACTGGAAAGTGCGCATGCGCTGCGTCAGCACGGCCTGCACCATGGCTTGCTGCCCCTGCTGGACGTGGTACTGGAACAGCCGATGGGCGCGCGCTTCGTCACGCTGGCGCTGCAGAACACCGATGAACGCGTGCTGGCAGACAAGCCGGTATCGCCGGCCTTCCTGTTCGCCACCCTGCTCTGGCACGAAGTGCTGGCTGCCTGGCAAAAGTACGAGAACCTGGGTGAACGCAGCATCCCGGCACTGCATCTGGCCATGACCGATGTTTGCGACCAGCAGGCAGAAAAGCTCGCCATCCACAAACGTTTCAGCAGCACCATGAAGGAGATCTGGGGCTTGCAGCCACGCTTCGAACAGCGTGCGGGCAAGCGTCCGTTCAGCCTCATCGAACACCCGCGTTACCGCGCCGGGTATGACTTTCTGTTACTGCGTTGCGCCTCGGGCGAGTTGCCAGAAGAGCTGGGGGAATGGTGGACGGACTTCGCTGAAGCCAATGGCGAGGCGCGTCAGGCCATGTTGCAGCCAGACACCGAACCACGTAAACGCCCACGGCGCAGGCGCAGAAAACCAGCCGCCAGCGCAGGCGCATGAGCCAAGCCTTCGTTGCACTGGGCAGCAACCTGCATCACCCGGATGATCAGGTGCAGCGTGCCCTGGATGAACTGGCAGCCCTGCCGCAAACACGTCTGGTAAAAGCGTCCTCCCTGTACCGCACCGCTGCGCTGGGCGTCGCCAATCAGCCGCATCCGGAATTCCCGGATTTCATCAATGCGGTCGCCGAACTGGATACCGGGCTCGCAGCGCAGGATCTGCTGGCAGCGCTATTGGGCATCGAGGCAAAACATGGTCGTGAACGTCCGTTCGCCAATGCCCCGCGTGTACTGGATCTGGATTTGCTGCTGTACGACGAGCTGGTGCTGGATACAGCCACATTAACGTTGCCGCATCCACGCATGCATGAACGCGGTTTTGTGATGCTGCCTCTGGCCGAGATCGCCCCACAGCGCCGTGTAGGCCAACATGGCACGGCCAGCGCACTGGCAGCGGCCTGTGCCGATCAAGGCGTGCAACGCCTGCAGGCAGAAAGTTGAATTTATGCAATTGATGGAAAGATTCCCGTATATCGTCGTGGAAGGCCCGATCGGCAGCGGCAAGACCACGCTCGCCCGCAAACTGGCCGACCGTTATAACGCGCAGCTATTGGTGGAACAGGCCGAAGCCAACCCTTTCCTGACCCGCTTCTATCAGGAGCCGGGGCGCTATGCACTGCAGACCCAGCTGTTCTTTCTGTTCCAGCGCGCCAACCAGCTGCGTGAACTGGCCCAGCGCGACTTGTTCGGGGCCGCTACGGTCGCCGACTTCTTCCTGGAAAAAGACCCGCTGTTCGCGCGCATCACGCTGGATAATCAGGAATTCCAGTTGTATCGGCAGATCTTCCAGCACTTGCAAGTGCAAGCACCGGCGCCGGATCTGGTGATCTACCTGCAAACCCCGCTAGATGCGCTGCAAGAGCGCGTGCAACAACGCAATATCAGCTACGAACAGAACATCTCGCGTGACTATCTGCACAAGCTGTCGGACGTCTACAGCGAGTTCTTTCACCAATATGACGCCGCGCCGCTGCTCATCGTCAACAATGACAAACTCAACATCGCCACCGAAGAAGCTTCGCTGACGCTGCTGATTGAACGTATCATGCAGATGCGCGGCCGCCGCGAATTTTTCAATCCCAATCTGCAATGACCACATTACATTCCCTGCAACAGATGGTGAGCCGTGGCGAGAAGATCGCCACACTGACCTGCTATGACGCCAGTTTCGCGCGCCTGTGCGCTCAGGCTGGCGTGGACGTGCTGCTGGTCGGTGACTCACTGGGCATGGTGCTGCAAGGCGCAAACAGCACGCTCGCCGTCACGCTGCATGACATGCTGTATCACACGCGCTGCGTGGCACCTGCCGCCGCAGGCTGCTGGATCATCGCGGACATGCCGTTCGGCAGCTATCAGCAAAGCCCGGAGCAAGCCATGCGCAATGCCGCACGTCTGATGGCGGCTGGTGCGCACATGGTCAAGCTCGAAGGCGGCAGCGCCATGGTCGAAACGGTGCGTTTCCTGGTCGAACGCGGCATCCCGGTTTGTGGCCATCTGGGCCTCACGCCGCAATCCGTGCATCAGCTGGGCGGCTATCGCGTGCAAGGCAAACAGGCGGAACAGGCACAGCAACTGCTGGACGATGCACAAGGCCTCAGCGACGCCGGTGCCAGCATGCTGGTGCTGGAAATGGTGCCGTCCGCACTGGCTGCCACACTCACACAACAGACCGGGCTTGCCACCATAGGCATAGGCGCCGGGCCGGATTGCAGCGGCCAGGTACTGGTGCTGCACGACATGCTGGGCGCGTACAGCAACGGCAAACCGGACTACAAAGCACCGCGCTTCGTGCGCAACTTCATGCACGGCAGTGACAGCATACAGACGGCACTGAGCCGTTATGTGGCGGCCGTCAAGGATGGCAGCTTCCCGGCTGCCGAGCACTGCTTCTAATCCCGCCCCTGCAGGCAAGCACCATGCATATCGTCCACACCATCGCCGCGCTTTGGCAAGTACTCGAAACTGCGGAATCCATTGCGCTGGTACCCACCATGGGCAACCTGCATGACGGGCATCTGAAACTGGTGGAAACCGCGCGTGAATACGCGGACTGCGTGGTGGTGAGCATCTACGTCAATCCGCTGCAATTCGGCGTCAATGAAGACCTGGCACGCTACCCGCGTACCTTGGAGCAGGATTGCCAGAAGCTGCGGGAGGCCGGAGCAAGCGTGGTGTTCGCACCGCTGGATAGCGAGATGTACCCAAGCCCGCAAACCATGACCCTACAGCCCGGCCCGGTCGCGGACATCCTGTGTGGCGCAAGTCGGCCCGGCCATTTCAGCGGCGTGGCGACTGTGGTGCTCAAGCTGTTCAATCTGGTGCAGCCGGATGTGGCCGTGTTCGGCAAAAAGGATTACCAACAACTGCTGGTCATCCGCCAACTGGTGCAGCAGTTCAACCTGCCTATCCAGATCGTCGGCGTGGATACCGTGCGCACGGCGACCGGCCTGGCCATGAGCTCGCGCAACGGCTACCTGAGTGCGGCACAACTGGAGGCCGCCCGGCAACTGTACGCGGCGCTACAGCAACTGGTACGGTCTGTGCATGCTGGTGAACAGGATGTGGCTCTGGCACAGCAGGCGGCGCTGCAGTCACTGTCCACACAAGGCTGGCAGATGGACTATGTGGAAGTGCGCAGACAGCAGGACCTGGGGGTAATCAGCGCTGAAGATCGTGCGCTGGTGGTGCTGGCGGCAGGCAAACTGGGCAGCACGCGCCTCATCGACAATATCGAATTCGAGCTGGCCTGAGCCGCTCATTGATAAGCGCTGATTTATTCAGACGCCGGTTTACTTTATAATCACGACCTTACTGTTAAAACGACACGACGCTCATGCAGAGAACAATGCTCAAATCCAAGTTGCACCGCGTGCGCACCACGCATTCGGAGTTGGACTATGAAGGCTCCTGCGCCATCGACGAAGCCTTGCTGGAAGCCGCGGACATCCGCGAATACCAGCAGATCGACATCTACAACATCAACAATGGTGAGCGTTTCACCACCTACGCCATTCGTGCACAGCGCAATTCCGGCATCATTTCGGTCAATGGCGCTGCCGCACGCAAGGTGAGCCCCGGCGATCTGCTGATCATTGCCAGCTTTGCCACCTACTCCGAACTGGAACTTGAAAAATTCAACCCTCAACTGATTTACGTGGACAACCTCAACCGCATCAAGGATCAACGCCAGGCCATTCCGGTGCAGGCAGCCTGATGCTGGACCTCGAACAACTCAAGCTGGCCGTCATCGACGCGCTGGAAGACATCAAGGCATTCGACATCACCACCATGGACGTGCGCAAGCTGACCTCCATGACCAGCTACATGATCGTCGCCAGCGCCAATTCCACACGCCAGGCAAAAGCCATCGCCGATAATGTGCGTGAAAAGATGCGTGACAACGGCATCCCGCTGCGTGGCACCGAAGGTGAAAAAGACGGCGAATGGGTGCTGGTCGACCTGGGCGATATCGTCGTGCATGTCATGATCCCCAGTGCGCGTGCCTATTACAATCTGGAACAGCTGTGGGGCGCGACCGAAAGCCGCCGCAACCCACCACCTCAGGCCATCGCCTAACTCCGCACCATGAAACTCAGGATCATCTCGGTCGGCCATAAAATGCCCGACTGGGTTGAAACGGCCTGCCAGGAATACCTCAAACGCATGCCACGCGAAGCCAGTGTGGAGATCGTCGAGATCAAGCCGGATAAACGCGCTGCGGGCAAGAACAGCGAAGTGGTACAGGAAGCCGAGGCCAAGCGCATCATGGAAGCCGTAGGCCGCGACCTGCTGGTGGCGCTGGATGAGCGCGGCCAGGAAGTCACAACGCTGCAACTGGCCGAGCGCTTCAGTGGCTGGCTGAGTGGCGGCCGCGATGTCGCGCTGGTGGTGGGCGGCGCAGATGGTCTGCATGCCAGCCTCAAACAGCAAGCCAACTGGTTATGGAGCCTGTCCAGGCTGACCTTGCCGCACGGCATGGTACGCGTGTTGCTGACCGAGCAACTTTATCGTGCCTGGTCAGTCATCAACCATCATCCCTACCATCGCGAATAAGCCGCTGTACGCCACAGCGACGCCCATCATGAACAACACCTCGATGACGTATCAACGATCCCTGGTCTGGTTCCGCCGCGATTTGCGCGATTTCGACCATGCTGCGCTGTACCACGCCCTCAAGCACTCACAGCAGGTATACGCTGTGTTCGTGTTCGACCGTGCCATCCTGGACTTGCTGCCTGACCCGGCAGACCGGCGTGTGGAGTTCATCTGGGAAAGCGTGAATGCACTGAAATCGGCGCTACAAGCCAGCGGCAGCGACCTCATGGTGCTGCATGACAAGGCGGCTAGCGCCATCCCACTGCTGGCAGAACGTTTGCAGGTGGAGGCCGTGTACTGCAATCACGACTACGAGCCCAGCGCTATCGCACGTGACCGTGTGGTGGAAAGTGCACTGCAGGCGAACGGCATCGCCATGCACAGCTTCAAGGACCAGGTGATCTTTGAACGTGATGAAGTGCTCACGCAACTGGGCAAGCCTTACACCGTGTTCACGCCTTACAAGAACGCCTGCCTCAAAAAGCTCAACGACTTTTACCTCAATCCTTACCCGGTGGAACGCTACCGCGCGCATCTGGCCGTCTGCGCAGCCAGTGCGATGCCCAGCCTGGAAAGTCTGGGCTTTGTACGTACCAACCTCGCACAGCTCAAACTGCCTACCGGCATGGCAGGTGGGCAGCAACTGTTCGAGGATTTCCTGGAACGTATTGCCTATTACAAAGAGGCACGCGACTTCCCTGCGGTGAAGGGGCCGTCTTATCTCTCTGTGCATCTACGCTTCGGCACGGTCTCCATCCGACACCTGGCGCGCAGCGCCTGGCAACTGGGCGGTAAAGGTGCGGAGGGCTGGCTCAACGAGCTGATCTGGCGCGATTTTTACTTTCAGATCCTGCATCACCGCCCCGCCGTGGCGACCGGCCGTGCCTTCAAGCCGGAGTTCGACGCACTGGCCTTTCCCAACGATGCCGGGCTGTTCCGTGCCTGGTGCGAGGGGCGCACCGGCTATCCACTGGTCGATGCGGCCATGCGCCAGCTGAACCAGACCGGCTGGATGCACAACCGCCTGCGCATGGTGGCCGCCAGCTTCCTGGTCAAGGACCTGCTCATCGACTGGCGCTGGGGCGAGCAATATTTTGCCGACAAACTCATCGATTTCGACTTCAGCGCGAATAATGGCGGCTGGCAGTGGGCGGCCTCCACAGGTTGTGACGCACAACCCTGGTTCCGCATCTTCAACCCGATCACCCAATCAGAAAAATTCGACGCCCAGGGCAAGTTCATCCGCAAGTATGTGCCAGAACTGGCTGCCTGCAACGACAAGGAGATCCACGCCCCCTGGCTGATCCCGCCCTTGCGTTTGCAGGCCCTCAATCTGCGTCTCGATCAGGATTACCCGGCCCCGGTGGTCGACCATGCCACACAGCGTGCGCAAGTACTGAGCTTGTACAAAGCCTCGACCAGTGCTGCTCAGGCCGGTGCGCAAGCTGAACACATGGGCGAAGACCAGCCCGACTGACCCGCCGGACGACAGCCGCACAAGCAGACCTGCGGCATTCAGTTTGTGCACGAACTTTATTCGTGCCGCCACTCTCCTACTCGCATCATGGTTTACTGCTGTGATCGCGGTTGCACAGCGCTTGCTGCGCGCTCAATACCAGCTGAGTCACGCATCCATCATTAAACAACAACAGCTTGGTCGAGGATGATTTCGGGGAGACACACATGTTAAGAACATACGCGCTGGCATGGGCAGGTTTGCTAGGCAGCCTGAGCTTGCTGACGTCTGGTCTGGCCCATGCCGGGCTTTCGAACGAAGAACTGACCCACCTTAGCAGCTCGGTAGTCAAGGTGCGCACGGAGACGCGGCTTGGCGACCAGGGCATAGGCTCAGGCGCAGTGGTCAGCCCCAATCACGTCGCCACCAGCTGCCATGTGATCGCCGGTGCGCGCGGTGTCTCCATCTCCAAATTCGGCAAGAGCTTCGCCCCTGTCGCCGTCAAGGCTGACTGGAAACGCGACCTGTGCATCCTCAAATTCGACGACCTGCCGCTGGCAGCCATTCCGCTTGGCGATAGCGAGGAGCTGCGTTACGAGCAGGAAGTGATCGCGGTGGGCTTCCCTAACAACGCCCGCAAGCCACAACCCTCGTTCGGCAGCATCAAGGCGCTTTATCCCATGGATGACAGCGTGATCATCCGCACTTCGGCCGGCTTCAGGATAGGCTCCAGCGGTGGCGCTTTGCTGAATGATGAAGGCAAGCTGATCGGACTGACCACGTTCAAAAGCCCGGGGCGCAGTAGCTATTTCTACAGCTTGCCAGTGGCCTGGGTGAAACAGCTGCTCGATGCACCGGATAGCACGCTGACGGCCGCCGACCAGCCGCCGTTCTGGGCCAAGCCCGAGGCAGAGTGGCCTATGTTCATGCGCGTGGTGACGCCGTTGATGACGGAACAATGGGCGGCGCTGGAGCAACTGGCCCAGCAATGGCAGCAGCAGGAACGGACCAACGCCGAGGCGCATTACTACCTGGGCCTGGCACAACAACAGCAGCAAAAGCTGAACAGTGCGGAACAGCACCTCAAGCAGTGTATCGCGCTGAACAGCCTGCATGCAGGGGCTTACTATCAGCTGGGCTTGATCGCACTGGCACGCGGCAACCAGCATGAAGTGACGCGTATCGCAGGCATATTGGACACACTGGATAGCGAAGCCGCAGCAGCGCTGGGCAAAGCACAGGAAAAGCCGATTTGAGCACTTGTCTACTACGGAAAGCGCATGGGCACAAAAGCGTGAACGGGGTGAGCACGCAGTGCGTGTCTACCACGCCGCGTGGTGTTGCCAGCGCAAGCGCCGGCTTGAGTCTGGCTAGTAGTCTGCGCTACGGCCAGTGGCATAGCCGGGGGTCACATCCGCCTGCCATTCACCACAGTCATCGCACATATGATCGTGCATGGTCGGGCTCAGCGTCAGCCGGGTGCTTTGACAGAAACGACAGCGCAATACCGCTGACGTATTTTCCGCTTTCAGCTGCGCATCATGATGCTCGTGGGCCACTTTACTGCTACCCAAGCCATATTTGTTATCCATCGCATGTCTCGCAAATAAGTACGCTGATAAAGCCGGCCAGGCGAGTTAGACTTGTCGCGGATGAGCATGTCGCTTAGCCCATCCAGCGGCAATGAGGCCTGAAAACCGTTTATATACTTTAATCCAGCCACGCGCTAATGACTATGGTTATAGTGCTTATGCCGCACGTGGCTAAACCGACCAGGAACCATCATGCCCTCTTCTGCACTGTCCTTACGCCGCCATACTCTACACAGTTATGGCATAGCGCTTGTTTTTGCCATGCTGGCCTCGACCAATGTCTACAACGCGCAGGCTGCAACGCTGAGTGAGGCCAAAGAAGCGGCGGCCAGCGGCCGCATAGCAGATGCCCTGGCCATCTATCAAACGCTGGCTGCCCAAGGCGACGCCAAGGCACAGTTCAACCTGGGTACCATGTACATGAACGGCGAAGGGGTCGTGGCAGACAAGCAACAGGCACTGGACTGGTACCGCAAGTCGGCTGAAGCTGGCTATGCAGAAGCCCAATACACGCTGGGCGTGCTGTATTTCCGCCCGGAAATGGTAGGCACACCGGATTACACCGGCGCCATCGCCTGGTACAAAAAGGCCGCAGAACAGGGCCATGAGAAATCCCAGCTCAATCTGGGCATCATCTATTTCCGTGGTGATGTGATCGAGCCTGACTACCCGCAATCAGCACGCTGGTACGTGATGGCCGCCGAGCAAGGCAATGCTGAAGCCCAGTACAATCTGGGTGTGATGTATGCCAATGCGGAAGGCATCCCGGCCGATCTGCCGCGTGGCTACATGTGGCTCAAGATGGCCAGCGAGAATCAGGATGCCTCAGCACGGCGCATGCAGAAACGCCTGCACATGCTGGCGTTTGTGGGCGCCAAAATGAGCGCAGAACAAAAAGCAGAAGGCGAAGCGCTGGCGCTTAAATGCAAACAGCAGCAGGGCCGTGCTTGCTGACTAGCATGACAATCTGAAAGCAGGATGACGTACAGAAAAACGAGAAGGGAAATTGGTCGGGGTGAGAGGATTTGAACCTCCGACCACTTGCACCCCATGCAAGTACGCTACCAGGCTGCGCTACACCCCGAACCGCTGCCTAGATTACGGCAGGAGCGTGATTATAGCCGAAAAGCCATGCTGGAGAAAACCCGGATGTGCTGTAAAGCCATGAATCGCAGGCCCTGCAGCCAGGCTTAGTTCGGTGTGAGTAGTTGAAGGATATCGCTGATCTCGCGGCGCAGGTCGGCGACATCGATACCATTGCCCGCAGCGGGTGCTGCAGCTTCGGCGGCGCTGACTTTCTCGGCCGCAGGCTCATCCAGACGATTGCGTGCGCCACTGATGGTAAAGCCCTGTTCATACAGCAGCTCGCGGATACGACGGATCAACAGCACCTCATGGTGCTGGTAATAGCGGCGGTTACCGCGACGTTTGACTGGCTTGAGCTGGCTGAACTCCTGCTCCCAGTAGCGCAGCACATGCGGCTTGACCCCGCAAAGCTCGCCGACCTCACCGATGGTGAAATAGCGCTTTGCCGGGATAGGAGGCAGCGGGGTCTTAGGCGTCTGCTCCAGCATACGCTTCCTCAACCTTGCTCTTCAGCTTTTGGCTAGTATGGAATGTGACGACACGACGTGCCGTGATGGGGATCTCTTCACCCGTTTTAGGGTTACGACCGGGGCGTTCGGATTTCTGGCGCAGTTCGAAATTACCGAAACCGGAGAGCTTGACGCTATCGCCCGCTTCCAGCGCCACTCGAATTTCCTCGAAAAAAGCTTCCACCATGTCTTTGGCTTCACGCTTGTTCAGGCCAACGCGTTCGAACAGCAAATCGGCCAGATCCGCTTTTGTTAATGTCATGATTTCTCTTAACCAGGTGTTTGTTTACTTGGTAGTCTTAATTATTTGAACTTATGTATCTCTGGTACATGGATTGGGTGTCCATGGGTTTCCCTGTCCGGTGCAATCTATCGGAGCACTGCACCGTGCTGGCTTGCAAGCAATTCCAGCAGTTTTGCCATTGCAGCATCTGCCTCGGCATCCACCAGCGTTTTTTGAGTATCTTGCATAAACACCGATAAGGCAAGGCTTTTTTTACCCTCAGGAATGCCTTTACCTCGATACAAATCAAACAATTGCAGGTCGACAACGTGCGAAATTTGTGCCTGCTTCAGCGTGTCCATCAAGGCCTGCAAAGGCACCACTTCGTCCACCAGCACCGCCAGGTCACGGCGCACCGGCGGGAACTTGGCCACCTCGCGATAGGCGGCCACAGCACGCTGCTGCAAGGGGCCCAGATCCAGTTCGAATAGTAGCGGGCTACTAGGCAGATCATACTGCTGCTGCCATTTGGGATGCAGCTTGCCCAGCCAACCTATCATGCGGCCATGCAGCCACACTTGCGCCGACTGCCCAGGGTGCAAAGCCGGGTGGCTTGCTGGCTCGTAACGCGCCATGCCGCCGGTCAAACGCTCTACATCCGCTTTGATGTCGTAAAAATCGACCAGACGTGCAGGCTCGGCCCATTGCTCTGGCGAGGCATCGCCATAGGCCAGGCCCGAGATGCGCGTATGCTCGGCGTAGCCGCCATCCTTGGCCGCGTACACGGCACCCACTTCAAACAGGCGCACACGGTCCTGTTTGCGATTGAGGTTGTAGCTCAGGGTATCCAGCAGCCCGCCCCACAAGCCGGAGCGCATCACACTGAGATTGCTGGCGATGGGGTTTTTGAGTGCGACAGGCGTCGCATTGCCCAGCAAGTCACGCTCCCAGCTCAGGTCCACAAAGCTGTAGCTGACGATTTCCTGATAGCCACTGGCAGTCAGACAGGCTTTGAGTGCCGCCGCAGGCAAGCTGGACTCGGCTGCGGGCAACATGTTCAGCGCGGCCTGTGGCGGCGTAGCCGGGATCTGGTCGTAGCCATGCAGACGCGCCACTTCTTCGATCAGGTCTTCCTCGATGCGGATATCGAAACGATAACTGGGCGGCGTGACCAGATAGTCGTCACCACGCACCGCATGCTCAAAACCCAGTTGCGCGAACATGCGCGTAACGGCAGCAGGTACCAGCGTGATGCCCAGCACCGACTCCATGCGTGCATGACGCAAGGTAACAGGCGCGCGTGCCGGCAGGGTGTTCAACACTTCGGTCACAGGGCCGGCCTGGCCACCGCAGATCTGCAGAATCAAGGCACTGGCATGCTCCAGCGCATTACGCGTATTAGCGAAATCCACACCACGCTCGAAACGGTAGGACGAGTCAGTGGAGAAATTCAGGCGTCTGGCCTTGCCGACGATGGCGGCTGGCTCGAAATACGCACTCTCCAGGAAGATGCTTTGTGTGTCATCGCTGACCGCACTGGCGTTACCGCCCATGATGCCAGCCAGTGCCAGCGGGCCCTGGCTGTCGGCGATCACCAGCATGTCGGTGTCCAGATTCACGCTCTGCTGGTTGAGCAGGTCCAGGCGCTCGCCAGCCTGAGCGAACCGCACCCGGATGTCACCATCGAGACCTGCCGCGTCAAACGCATGCAGCGGCTGACCCAGCTCCAGCAACACATAATTGGTGATGTCCACGATGACACTGATACTGCGCAAACCACTGCGCTCCAGCCTGCGCACCATCCAGTCCGGGGTTTGCGCACGCGCATCAACGCCGGTGATGACGCGGCCAGTGTAACGTGGGCATGCGGTCGACGCGTCCACCAGCACCTTGCGCTGCGCATCGCTCGTCACGGCCACCGCCGTGATGGCGGGCAGATTCAGCACTGTACCGGTCAGGGCTGCGACATCGCGGGCGATGCCCAGCAGGCTAAGACAATCGCTGCGGTTAGGCGTGAGTTTCAAGGTCAGCAACTGGTCATTGAGGTCCAGCCAGTCACGGATGTCCTGACCAACAGGCGCATCGGCCGACAACTCCAGCAGGCCGCTGCTCTCTTCCGCAAGCCCCAGCTCCTTGGCCGAACACAACATGCCAAAGGATTCGATGCCGCGTACCTTGGCCTGCTTGATATTGAAGCCGGGCAAGGCCGCACCCACCAGCGCGCAAGGCACCTTGATGCCGACGCGGGCATTGCTGGCACCGCACACGATCTGCAGCGGCGCTGCTGCGCCTGTATCTACCTTGCACAGCTGCAAGCGATCCGCATCCGGATGCTTGTCGGCGCTGACAATCTGCCCCACCACGACATGGCTGAAATCAGGCGCGAGCGCCTGCGTGTCTTCCACTTCCAGGCCCGCCATGGTCAGCAGATGACTCAGGGCGGCGCTGTCCAGCGCGGGGTTGGCATAGGTACGTAACCAGTGTTCGGAAAATTGCATGGCAGTCTGATTCGAAAGTCCGACTAGTTGAATTGCTTCAAAAAGCGCAGATCATTGTTGAAGAACAGGCGCAGGTCGTTCACGCCGTAACGCAGCATAGCCAGGCGTTCCACGCCCAGGCCAAAAGCGAAGCCACGGTATTTTTCGCTGTCGATACCGACATGGCCGAATACTTCGGGGTGCACCATGCCGCAACCGCCGATCTCCAGCCAGCCACCGTTCCAGCTCATGTCCATCTCGGCCGATGGCTCGGTGAACGGGAAGAACGAGGGACGGAAGCGTACCTGCAGATCGTCACGCTCGAAGAAGCGCTGCAGGAAATCCTGCACCACGCCTTTCAGGTTGGCAAAGCTGATGTTCTCGTCCACCCACAAGCCTTCCACCTGATGGAACATGGGGGAATGCGTGGCATCGGAATCCACGCGATAGACCCGGCCCGGGGCGATGATCTTGAGCGGTGGGCCGCTGTTGTTCTTGAGGGCTTGCTGCATGTAGTGCACCTGCACCGGCGAGGTGTGGGTGCGCAACACATGCTGCTCGTCGATGTAGAAGGTGTCGTGCATGGCACGTGCCGGATGGTCATCCGGAATGTTCAACGCGGTGAAATTATAGAAATCGGTTTCGATCTCGGGACCTTCGGCGACTTCAAAGCCGATGGAATGGAACAATTGTTCGACACGTTGCAAGGTCAGCGTCACCGGGTGCAAACCACCCTCGCCGCGCGCACGCGCTGGCAAGGTCACATCCAGGAGGGGCTCTGTTTTTAATCTTGCAGATAGTTCTGCATTTAGTTGTCTGGCTTTGTCGTCGTTAATATCTTTTTCAATTTCCTGCCTGCTAGAGTTAAGCCTAGCACCTTCGACTCTTCTTTGTTCAGGATCCAACTTACTGAGTAATTTTAATGATTCTGTTAATTCCGATTTCTTTCCAAGCACTGAAGCCTTAAAAGCATCTAAATCATTGATGGTTGTTTTATCGCTAACCTTATGTTCGGTTATTGTCTCATTAAGGTTTGGATGAAGCTCCCTCAGGCTTTGAACAGCAGCGTCCGAAGCAGCATCGCAACCACCATTCTTTACAACGTAATTAGAATTTAGTGTTGGAGACCCATTACTTAATACATACACTTTTGCGACACCATCGCGTGCGCTAGCCTCCCCAGGCAAGGCATCCCAAGCTCGAATAAAGTAGCTGTGAAATTCTTGAGAAGTTATATCTCCAGAGAATCGAATTTTCAAATACTTCATATCTTTAATGCCACTTAGTAGGTTTTAAAGAGTTTAAATAAAAAAGGAGGCACATGGCCTCCTTTTTTATTGCTGGGATTTAAGCAGCGAGACCGGATTTAGCCAACTCGACAAATTTGGCAAATGCCGCCTTGTCGAATACAGCCAGATCAGCCAGAACCTTACGATCCACTTCAACAGCCGCCTTTTTCAGGCCGTTCATGAAACGGCTGTAGGTCAGACCGAACTCACGTGCACCGGCGTTGATACGCGCGATCCACAGGGTACGGAATTGACGCTTCTTTTGACGGCGATCACGGTAGGCATACTGGCCTGCCTTCATCACCGCTTCTTTGGCGATACGGTAGACGTTCTTGCGACGGCCGCGGTAACCTTTGGCAGCGTTCAGAACCTTTTTATGACGTGCGCGGGCGATGACACCACGTTTGACTCTAGGCATGTCTTATCTCCTTATTGAGTCGGCATCATGGCGCGTACGCGCTTGACGTCAGTTGCGGAAATGATGGCCGTGCCGCGCAGCTTACGCTTTTGCTTGGTGGTCTTCTTGGTGAGGATGTGGCGCAGGTGCGAATGGGTACGCTTGACCTTGCCGTTCCCCAAGAACTTGAAGCGCTTTTTGGCGCTGCTCTTGGTCTTCATCTTTGGCATTTTGTTCTCCTTGAGAGTTGTTAAGAGTGCCTGGGCATGCCATTTCGCCGTATCACTCAGGATGCTACTTGTTGCTGGTTCTACTTGTTGCTGGTACTACTGATACATCGACTACTTATTTGTTCTTTTTGTGTGGAGCCAGCACCATCACCATCTGACGGCCTTCCATCTTGGGGAACTGCTCAACCACCGCGTGTTCCTGCAGATCGGCTTCCACGCGCTTCAACAGCGCCAGCCCCAGCTCCTGGTGGGTGATCTCGCGACCACGGAAACGCAGGGTGATCTTGGCTTTATCGCCCTCTTGCAGGAAGCGCGTCAAATTACGCAATTTGACGTTGTAATCGCCATCGTCCGTACCAGGACGGAACTTCACTTCTTTTACCTGAACCTGTTTTTGCTTAAGCTTGGCTTCGTGCTGGCGCTTGCTTTCGGCGTATTTGAATTTACCGTAATCCATCAAGCGGCACACCGGTGGTGCGGCTTGTGGTGCGATCTCAACCAGATCGATGTCGGCTTCTTCGGCCTTGGCAAAAGCCTCACTTAGACTGACGATACCCAGTGGTTCGCCATTAACGCCTACCAAACGAATCTGTTGTGCGGTGATGTCACCGTTGATTCGTACTTCTTTGTCTTGAGCTATCGCAGATTCTCCAGTTATTGATCAATGGGCAAAAAATTTGACCGCGCTACCATCAGCTTAAACCTTGGCTTTAATTTCATCCTGCAGACGCGCTATCAGCGCTTCTACCGGCATGGAACCCAGGTCTTCACCTTTTCTGGTACGCACGGCCACTTGCCCGCTTTGCATCTCACGCTCACCTGCAACCAGCAAGTAAGGCATCTTCTGCAAGCTATGTTCGCGTATTTTATAGGTTATTTTCTCATTCCTCAAGTCAGACTCGACGCGCAGGCCGTGGCGACGCAGCTCAGCCACCACTTTCTGCACATACTCGGCCTGATTGTCGCTGATATTCAGCACCATGGCCTGCACTGGCGCCAGCCATAAAGGCATGGCACCGGCATGGTTCTCGATCAGGATGCCGATGAAGCGCTCCATGGAACCGACGATGGCGCGATGCAACATGACCGGGCGCTTGCGCGTGTTGTCTTCCGCCACGTACTCGGCATCCAGACGCTCAGGCAAGTTGAAATCGAGCTGGATGGTGCCGCATTGCCACAGGCGTCCCAGGCTGTCTTTCAGGGTGAACTCGATCTTGGGGCCGTAGAAGGCACCCTCGCCCGGCTGCAGGTCGAAGGCCAGCTTGTTCTTGTTCAGCGCCGCTTCCAGGGAAGCTTCTGCCTTATCCCAGGTTTCATCCGAGCCGACGCGCTTTTCAGGGCGGGTAGACAACTTGACCAGCACTTCACTGAAGCCAAAGTCGCCATAGGCCTTGTACAGCATATCGATGAAGGCCGCGACTTCGGACTCGATCTGGCCTTCGGTACAGAAGATATGCGCATCATCCTGCGTGAAACCACGCACGCGCATCAGGCCATGCAAGGCGCCAGACGGCTCATTGCGGTGGCAGGAACCAAACTCGGCCAGACGTAGCGGCAGATCACGGTAACTGTGCAGACCACTGTTGAAGATCTGGATATGGCCTGGGCAGTTCATCGGCTTCACCGCGTAGTCACGGTTCTCGGATGAAGTGGTGAACATATTGTCGCGGTAGTTCTGCCAGTGCCCGGACTTCTCCCACAGACTGCGGTCCATGATGGTGGGCGTCTTGACTTCCTGATAGCCATAATCACGGAACATCTGGCGCATGTACTGCTCGACTTCCTGCCACAGCGTCCAGCCGCGCGGATGCCAGAACACCATGCCAGGCGCCTCGTCCTGCATGTGGAAATAATCCAGCTGCTTGCCCAACTTGCGGTGGTCGCGCTTTTCGGCCTCTTCCAGCATGTGCAGATAGGCGTCCAGCTCGTCCTTCTTGGCCCAGGCGGTGCCGTAGATACGCTGCAGCATCTCGTTATTGGAATCGCCGCGCCAGTAAGCGCCGGCCAGCTTCATGAGTTTGAATGCTTTCAGCTTGCCGGTGGACGGCACATGCGGACCACGGCACAAGTCGGTAAAGCTGCCTTCGCTATACAATGAAACGTCTTCACCCGCCGGGATCGAAGCAATGATCTCGGCTTTATAGTGCTCACCAATGGATTTGAAGTAGGCCACGGCTTCATCGCGCGGCAGCACTTTACGACTGACTGGCTCGTCTTTTTTTGCGAGCTCGGCCATCTTGTTCTCGATGGCGGTCAGATCGTCCGGGGTGAAAGGACGCTTGTAAGAGAAATCGTAGTAGAAGCCGTTGTCGATGACCGGGCCTATGGTGACTTGCGCATCCGGGAACAACGCTTTAACGGCATAGGCCAGCAAGTGCGCCGTGGAATGGCGGATGATGTCCACGCCTTCCGGGCTCTTGTCGGTGATGATAGCCAGATCGGCGTCCTGGCTGATCAGGTAGCTGGTGTCCACCAGCCTGGGCTCCTGACCGTCCAGGGTGACTTTCCCAGCCAGCGCAGCCTTGGCCAGGCCCGCGCCTATGCTCATCGCCACATCGGCGACGGTTACGGCTGCATCAAAATTGCGCGCAGAACCATCTGGCAAGCGTATGACCGGCATGGTGCCCTTTCTGTCTGACTGGCCGCCCCTGCGATTCAAACAACAGAAGCTTCTTAAATACAGCCTTAACTACGGCGCTCAAAAACAACAAAAGCCGCTAAACGGCTTTTTCGTGTGTCGTGCTTTTTATCATGCACAGCCTTCGCGGCTGCGGCTTCAGGTTTGGTAGAGAGAACTGGATTCGAACCAGCGACCTCCTCGATGTCAACGAGGCGCTCTAACCAACTGAGCTATCCCTCTACATGCCTCAAGCAGGCGCGCATTATAGTGCAATCGTCAGGCAGGGACAAGGTTATCCAAGCCCGGGCCGCATAAAATCCTGGTCGCACACCGCACCAATACGCCACAAAACCCGCACCTGATCCAACTTCATGCCAATTTCACAAAAGCTGGCCCGATATATGCTTCAATAGAAACAAGTGCCGGACTCGCTCCGCATTGATGCAGGAGTCATCACATGATACTGATTTTTCTGGTTTTATTACTCGCCGCCATTCCACTGGTGCTCAGCAACGCCTTCCCTCAACTGGTGCTGGTCAGCGTATATGCAGGCTTGGCACACGTGGCCGGCCTGGCCTGGGTGGTGCTGATCCTGACCATCATCGCGCGCCGTCAGCGCATCGCCGACTGGCGCGCACAGCGCAAGCAACGTCGCAGCAACGACTCGGTCGCAAGCACCTAGGCCTCTCACAAACGACTGATGTAATCGTTGGGTGACACCACATCAACCCCACGAAGGTGGGGTGCATCAACACTGGACGCTACAGGGAGTTTTGCACTATTGTGAGCATGCTAATTTACGGTGCGAGGACAATATGCGGATACTGGTTGTTGATGATCATGCCTTGTTTCGCGAAGGGCTGGGTTTGCTGCTCAAGCAACTTGATAGCCAGGCCCAGTTACAGCTGGTGGCAAGTGCTGAAGAGGCCATACAGCAGATTCATCAGGTCCCGTTCGACCTGGTACTGCTGGACTGGAACCTCAACGGCCTGACAGGCATGGCGGGCTTGCAAGCGGTCCGTGAAGCTGCAGAAGCCGCCCGTGTGGTCATTTTGTCAGCAGAACGCAACAGCCAGCTGATACGCAGCTGCATAGACGCTGGCGCTTCCGGCTTTATCCATAAAGACTCCAGCCCTGAACTGCTGATCTCGGCGATGCGCCTGATCCTGAGTGGCGGCGTGTTTTTACCCTCAGATGCGTTCCTGCACCCGACTGACAACGCGTTCGATACCGTAGACAACCATAAAAGTCTGCTGGAAGCGTTCCCCGATCTGACGCGCAGGCAGATCACCGCCATCCATGCACTGGTGCGTGGCCTGCCCAACAAACTCATCGCAAGAGAGATGAGCATCTCGGAGGACACGGTCAAACAGCACTTAAGTGCCATCTACCGCATTCTCAACGTTCAGAACCGCACGCAGGTGGTTTACGAGCTGGCAAAGCGCAAGATACAGCTGACTTAGGTGCGGCGTGTCAGAGCAAACCATCACCAACCGCCAGCGCGCGGAAATCATCCATGAGTTCCTGCAGCTGGCGGCCAAACAAAATCTGCGCACTTCGATCGGTAGCTTCACTGCCATCGCCGTGCTCACGGCCATTGCGTTCAATCAAGCCGACCAGCTTCCTGCCAAACTGTGGCTGGCGCTCGCGCTGATAGGCCAGATATTACGCATCAGCATCATCTACCTGCCGCGCCTCAAGGTTCGCATCAACATACTGGCCACCATGCGCGTCTATCAACTGGTGGCCGGGCTGGTCGGTTTGATCTTTGGCGCTTTCCTGATGTTCTTCCCGGCGCTGTCCGAGATCGAGCGCTCCATCGTCACCGTCATCTTTCTGGGCCTGTGTTCCGGCAGTGTCGCCAACACGCCGGGGCAGCGGGCCGTGTTCATGCTGTTTGCCACCCCTATTCTGGTTGGCCTGAGCCTGGCCTGGGGACTTACCGAGATCGCCAATTATCCAGAGTGGATCAGCCTGGCCATGGTGGGCCTGATTCTGCTATATACCTTCATGCTGTTCGAAATGAGCAAGAACTCCTGGCAGCTGATACAGGAAGGCTATCAACTCCGGTTTCGTGATCAGCAGCAAAAGCGCCTGCTACTGCAGGCCTTGAAAGAAGCCGAGGACGCCAACCGATCAAAGACACGCTTCCTGGCAGCCGCCAGCCACGACCTCAGGCAACCGCTGCATACCATCTCGCTGGTCAGCGCCACACTCGGCCTGCACCATCTTGGTGAAGAAAGTCAGCGACTGGTCAAGATACTCAACGAAGTCTCGATGTCGCTCTCTTCACAATTGAACGATCTTCTCGACATCTCCAAGCTGGATGCAGGCATCGTAGAAGCCCACGTGCAAGCCACCAACATCAGCGCCATCTTGAGCAATATCTATGCAGAATTCGAGCTGTCGATCGCAGACAAAGGGCTGAAAACCACCGTCAATCTGAGTTCCAACACCAAAAGCCTCACCGACCCGCAATTGATCCATCGCATTTTCCGCAACCTGCTGCACAACGCGATCAAATTCACGGATGAAGGCAGCATCAGCATCGACGTCTACGACGCGCCCTCTGGCCGCCATGTCTGCGTCGCCATCAGCGACACCGGACGGGGCATCGCACTGGAACACCAGCAGGAGATCTTCCAAGAGTTTTATCAGGTGGATAACGCCAACCGCGACCGCTCGCAAGGCTTCGGATTAGGCCTGTCCATCGTGAAACGTCTGGCGGACCTGCTACAGATCAAGCTGGAGATGGAATCCATCCCTGAGAAAGGCACGCGTTTCACGCTCAGTATCCCGGTCGAACCTGATCAATCTGCCAGCAGTGATGAAAACCATCATTCAAAAGATGACACCACGCTGTTTGATTTGCGTGTATTGGTGGTCGACGACGAGGAAATCATACGCACGGCCACCGAATTGTTGCTTGAAACCCTGGGCTGCGAATGCATGAGTGCGGCTTCGTCATTAGCCGCTCTGCAGATCGCCACGCACTGGAAGCCAGATATCATGCTGGCTGATTTTCGTCTCAGTGACGGAGACACTGGCATCAATGCAGCAAAATCGCTGCGCACACTTTACCCGGATTTACCCATCATGCTGATCAGCGGTGACACTGCGCCGGATTTGTTGCAAACTATCCGTGCCAGTGGATTCAAGCTGCTGCACAAACCCTTGTCACTTGGCTCCCTGAGGGCAGAGTTACATGCAGCCAAAGAGCATAAATCCACAAAAAAAATCAAATAATGCACAGCGACTGACACCAACCGACACATGGGCCAACCTAGCCGACTGCTACGATCGCATACTGCGATTCTTATAAGTGCTGGTTTGGCCTTGGTTGGAGGGCAATCAGTCAGTTTTGCCGCTTGCGAATCAGAGACCAGCACAAGCTGCCTGGAGAAGATCAGCGTCAGTGCCCGCAAGATACCGCAGGCCGAACAGGATGTACCAGTATCCACGCATGTGGTCAGCGGCGAGACGCTAGCCAAATCCAACATCTACCAGGCTCAGGAACTGCCACAACTACTGCCCAACTTCAGCGTGCAGTTCTTTCAACCACGCCAGACCAGCTTTGGTATACGTGGCATAGGCAACAACCCAGCCAATGACGGGCTGGAAGGTAGCGTCGGCGTGTATCTGGACAATGTCTACCTGGGCAGACCCGGACAAGCGATGTTCGACTTGCTGGATATCGAACAGATCGAACTGCTGCGCGGGCCCCAAGGCACCCTGTTTGGAAAGAACACCACGGCCGGCGTATTGAACATTCAAACTCGCGCACCCAGCTTCACTCCAGAGCATTCGGTACAAGCATCGTTCGGCGAGCGTGACTTTCGTCAGTTCAAAGCCAGCCTGTCTCAAGGCATCAACGATGTCGCTGCGTTTCGGGTTTCGGCCTATGAAACCAAGGAGGACGGCTGGATCAAGAACCTGTTCAATGGCCGCAATACCAATAGCGCTGACCGGGCCGGGATACGTGCGCAACTGCTGCTAGTCCCGAACACCGACTCCAGTTACCGCATCATCCTTGAACATAACAATGAGGATTCCAGTGCGGGGCGCAGCATCCCATACCGCTATGGGCCATGGAACATAGGCCAGACCGCAGGCAACCTGCCCATAGGCGCGCCAGGCAGCAATGCCACCACACTCCCCCAACACGCAGCATTGCTAGGTGCGACTGGCATCATCCTCGATCCGCAACGTTACGAGGTGAACGTGGACACAGCACAGCGCACCCGCGTAGACCAAAGCGCCATCTCGATGGAAGCCAACTGGGAGCTGGGCGCCTACAAACTGACGTCGATCAGCGCCTGGCGCGACTGGAAATACCGCCCGCAGGTGGACCTCGATACCACCAATCTGTTTGCCGTGAATGGCGGCTTCTTTACAGATGAACAGCAATTCACCCAGGAGTTACGCCTCAGCTCTCCGGATAACCAGCGTCATCAATATCAGGTCGGCGCGTATTACTATTTTCAGGACATCGATAGCAGAAATGACTTTCAGTCTGGTCCAAGCGCACTCGCTTTAACTGGCGCTTTTCCGAACAATCGCAGGCTGACCGGCACGGCCGATTCAACCCGCAACAGTTTTGCGCTGTTCGGGCAATCCGTGACGCATGTCACTGAACAGTTCGATATCACGGCAGGCCTGCGCCATACCACCGAGCATGTGGAAGCGCGTGTGATTCAGAATGAAGTGATGCCGGCTTTCCCAGTGAGTCCGCTGTTCCAGTTCTACGATTCCGGCAAACTATCCCGTACGGATAGCAGCTGGTCTACGCTGCTCACGGCAAGTTACCGGCATACCCCGCACTGGATGAGCTTTGCCACCCTCTCCAGCGGAGAAAAATCAGGCGGCTATAATCTCAACAATGTCACCAGCCCGGGTTCGGTACTGGGCAATGCCGCGCTGGATATCGAACCGGAAAAAGCGACTAACGTCGAGATCGGCTTCAAAACTGCCTGGCTGCAAGACCGCATACGTTTCAACGCCACCGCTTTTGTAAGCAAAGTACGCGACTATCAGGCGGTCACAAATACCCAGGTAGCGAATACCTTTGTCGGACTACTCACCAATGTCGGCGACCTCACCAGCAAAGGGGTCGAGTTCGACCTTAGAGCAAAAGCGACGCCCAGCCTGACCATGAGCCTCAGCGGCGCCTACACAGACGCCACCTTCGACTCCGGCACGGCGCCAACCCCGTTTGAGACATTCAATGGACCCGGGGGCACGCCAGATAGTGGCTATGGCAAGGGATTCCGCAGCATTGCAGGCAACCGCGTCAACAACGCCCCCCGCTTCTCCTATCAGCTTGGCGCACAATCGGAATGGTATCTGAATGGCACAACCAGGCAATATGCGCATGCTTACTGGAGCTGGCAGTCGTCAACGTATGGCGACATCAACAACTCGACCTACTCCCGCATCCCCAGTTACGGGCTACTCAATCTTTCCACGGGCCTTGCGTTCAAAACACGGCATGGCGTGATCGATGTCTCTGCCTGGATCAAAAATGCGCTGGACGAACGCTACTTTCCGTCGCTGTTCAATCTTGGCAGTGGGGTATATCTGGGCTATGCCGGTATGCCGCGCACAGCTGGCTTCACCATGCGTTATGATTTCTAAGCGGTTTACAATCCGATCCTGAATCACATTTTGGATAAAAAAAGCCCTGCGCAGGGGATGTCGCAGGGTCGAGTGGAGGTTACTAGCATGTCAGCCGAGTATGGCCTTAGCTTTACAATCACGCCATCCCCACAACGGGGTATGGGCTAACAAACGCCAGACGCACTCAAGCGCTATCCACTGCGTTTAGATCAAAGAAATTCCGCACCGGCTCCAGTTCACAATCACGCAGCAAGCAGCTGAATCATGTATCCAAACGAATCGTATCGGCATGCTCAGGGTAAGGTGCTGCTTGCTCATGCGCCCCCGGCCTGCCGGCCAACTGGTCAGACAAGCCGTGGTTGATATCGCGGTGATGCGCTTCATCTGCCCGCACCATCAGGATGACATCCCGCAAGCTGGCGTCGTCCGGCAGCTTCCAGTAGTGTTTGGCGATAGCCGGTGCCGCAACATTGGCTGAGCGACCGCTATCGATCTCTTGCAGATACAGCGTATAGCTAAGTACCGCTTCTTCTTCAAAGTAGCCAACGACCCGATGGGCAGTACGCGCAGAGATCAGGTACAGCAACATGAAACCAATGAAGAAGCCCCACTGCACCAGCAGTACGATGATGCGCTCGAAAGTGGTCGGTTTTGCGATTGCGATGAAGGTCATCAGATGCATGCGCTCGTTCTCTGCCTCTTCAAGCAGCGTGCGTATCCAGCCGTGATCGTCCTCCATGCGGCGTAAACTGCTTAGATGCACCATCATACCGCCCACTATGCCGGGCACCGCTGCCACCGTTTCCAGCACAACGGCGCGATGCCCGTAACGTTTGGCAAAGAAGGTGTCTGCGCACCAGCGCAGCACTTTGGTGAACATGAGCGCGAACCGGTCAGAAGCTCCGTCAGGGCGGTGATGCCTGTCAAGATGATCCAGGCTTGATGCATGCGCATCATCAAGACGATTTTCGATACTTTCAGACATAGCCTGATCCCTCACCTTTCTGCATCCAGAACACCTGGGCGATCCCGATACACGCAGTAAGGCATGCGCATGAAACTCACCCGTGACCCGATTATCCCGCCGACTATTGGCAGCTAGTAATCCGACCTTCACAGGATGCGGGTAGTTCGCTCAGTCACTATTCAAGTGTAGGCGGCTTTTATGTCAGATTGTGCGCGGGCATAAGCTAGTACGCTTTTCTCACACTTCACCCACGCCAAAAACAAAAACGGCTTAGGACAGAATCCTAAGCCGTTAAATGTTTTGGTAGGGTGTGCGGGGATCGAACCCACGACAAACGGATTAAAAGTCCGCTGCTCTACCAGCTGAGCTAACACCCCTCACCACGCTGACCTTAAAGGCCAGATGGAAAGCGCGCAATTATCCTGAAAAGGGCCCTGCGCGTCAACGACAACTAGCGCATACCGGGAAAGCGGCCTTGCATGGCACGCATCATCTTGGCCATGCCGCCTTTGGAGATCATCTTCATCATCTTCTGCGCTTCTTCGAACTGGTTGAGCAGTCGGTTGACTTCCTGCACCTGAACGCCAGCGCCAGCCGCGATCCTGCGCTTGCGCGTGGCCTTGATGATCTCCGGCTTGCGACGTTCGGAAGGCGTCATCGAGTTGATGATGCCTTCCAGACGGCGCATGGCTTTATCCCCCTGCTCACCCCCCATCTGCCCTGCCATGCCGGCCACCTGCGCCGGCATCTTGTCCATCAATGCAGCCATGCCGCCCATATTGCGCATCTGCTGCATCTGCGCCTTGAAGTCGTCGAGATCGAAGCTCTTGCCAGACTTGACCTTGTCCGCAAAGCGCTTTGCTTCGTCCAGGTCGACGTTCTTCTGCGCCTGCTCTATCAGCGACAACACATCGCCCATGCCCAGCACGCGTGAGGCCATGCGTTCCGGGTGGAACGGCTCCAGACCATCGACCTTTTCGCTGACACCAATGAACTTGATCGGCTTGCCGGTGATATGCCGTACAGACAGCGCAGCACCACCTCGCGCATCACCATCCAGCTTGGTCAGCACCACCCCGGTCAAGGGCAGGGTCTCGCCAAAGGCGCGCGCCGTATTGACGGCATCCTGGCCCTGCATGGCGTCCACCACGAACAGGGTTTCGATCGGCTTGAGCAGCGTGTGCAGCTTGCTGATCTCGGCCATCATGGCTTCGTCTATGCCCAGTCGGCCCGCCGTATCGAAGATCACCACATCGTAGTAGTGACGCCTGGCGTAATCCAGCGTGGCCGCAGCGATATCAAGCGGCTTCTGGGTAGCGTTTGAATCAAAACAGTCGACTTCCAGGCTGGCCGCCAGCGTTTTCAGCTGCTCGATCGCCGCCGGACGGTACACATCGGCACTGGCCAGCAGCACTTTCTTCTTCTGGCCTTTGAGTAACCGCGCCAGCTTGGCCGAAGTCGTGGTCTTGCCGGAACCCTGCAAACCTGCCATCAGCACGATGGCGGGCGGCACGGCAGCCAGATTCAGCTCGCTGTTCTGCTCCCCCATCAAGCGGGTCAGCTCTTCGTGTACCACCTGAATCACGGCCTGGCCAGGACTCAGGCTCTGTAACACTTCGCGCCCCTGCGCGCGCTCCTTGACCTGTGCGATGAAGTCCTTGACCACAGGCAAGGCCACGTCCGCCTCCAGCAAGGCCATACGCACTTCACGCATGGCATCACTGATATTGTCTTCGGTCAATCGCGCCTGACCACGCAAGGTCTTGATGACCTGCTGCAAGCGTCCGCTTAAGTTTTCTAGCATGATGCTGGTTCACCCATCAGCGGCTGTCGCCGCATTGTGTCTAATTGAAGATGTTGTAGTATGCTGTGTTGACCGATTTTAACCCATGTTCACGCCACCGCCATGCCATCCATCGCGCCCTATCTGCTGGTCATTGCGCTTTACCTGCTGATCGCCTTCGACTACTGGCGCCATGCGCGCCAGGCGCCCACTGCTGCCCGTATCCGCCTGCACAGCGTAGGCATCGCACTGGCGCTCATGTTGCATGGCTGGCTGCTTTACCACACCTTGCTGGATGGCGGCCTCAATCTGGGCTTTGCCAACGCCTTGTCGGCTGTGGCCTGGTTGACGGTACTGATCTACTGGCTCAGTGATGTACGCCACACCATGAACAGCCTGCAAGCCTTTGTGCTGCCTGTGGCGGCGATCCTGGTACTGATCCAGTACTGCCTGCCGGAAACCCATCTGCTGCCTTATGCAGGCCAGCCTTTATTCATGACGCATCTGGTCATCGCCTTGCTGGCCTACAGCTTGTTCACTTTTGCCGCCTTGCATGCTTTGCTGATGGCTGTCGCGGAACGTTCCTTGCACCAAAAGAGCACCCTGATCAAGCTGCCTGACTTCCCGCCGCTGATGGCGATGGAAACCCTGCTGTTCCGGGTGATCGCAATCGGCTTTCTGCTACTGACACTCACGCTGCTCAGTGGCGTCTTGTTCTCGGAAGCGTTGTTCCAGCAGCCAATGAAGCTCAATCACAAGAACATCTTCACCCTGGCTTCCTGGTTGATCTTTGGTGGCTTGCTGCTAGGGCGTGCCAGTTACGGCTGGCGCGGTCGCATTGCGATCCGCTGGACCTTGACCGGCTTCGTTATATTGCTACTGGCCTACGCGGGCAGCAAATTCGTGCTCGAGATCGTGCTCGGCAGATAATCCCTGCGCTTCAGCCAGCACCTGAGCTGCTGCCCTGACCCAGGCTTCAAGCGTGACGCAGGCTGATGATGGGCCAGCCGTGCGCTTCAGCGTAAGCGCGCAGCGTGTCATCCGGATCCACCGCCACCGGCTGGGCCACCAGCTGCATCAGTGGCAGATCGTTGTGAGAGTCACTATAGAACCACACCGTTTCATAATCGGCCAGTGACTGGCCACGTGCACTCAGCCATTCATTCAAACGCGTGATCTTGCCATGCTGGAAGCTGGGCGTGCCGGTGACGCCGCCCGTGAACTGACCGTCGATCTGTTCCGGCGTGGTGCCTATCAGCTGATCTATGCCATACGCTTTAGCGATAGGCGTGGTCACAAAGCTGTTGGTCGCGGTGATCACCAGCAACTCATCCCCCTGCGCTTTATGCTTGTCGACCAGCGCCTGCGCCAGATCCGTCATCATTGGACGCACTTTGCGTTCCATGTAGCGCGCATGCAGTTGCTCCAGCTCAGCGCGCGGGATCTCGCTCAGCGGCTTGAGCTGAAAATCCAGAAAAGCGTAGATATCCAGCTTGCCCTGCTTGTAGTCTTCGTAGAATTGCAGATTCCTGGCCAGATGCTGTTCACGGTCCAGATAGCCTTCTTCAATGAGGAATTGACCCCACTGAAAATCACTATCGCCAGCCAACAAGGTGTTATCAAGATCAAAAATAGCGAGACGCAAAGCAAGACTCCAAACAGGTTTAAGTGTCGCGCGGCTTATCACCACGCCATGAATGCCATCAACGGATACCCGGCCACTTGATCGGCAGCACCAGCAACACCCCCACCACGATCACGGCCAGTGCCAGATACTCGGTCGCATCGATGCTTTCGCCTGCCAGCCATACTCCCAGCCACATCGCCACCAGCGGATTGATGAACGCATAGCTGGTCGCTAATGCCGGACGCACTGTTTTCAGCAGGTAAAGATACGCGCTGTAGGCGACCAGCGAGCCGAGGATGATCAGGTAGATGATCGCAGCAACGGATGCCTGACTGATCTGCCGCGGCCAGGACTCCCCCGCCACCAGACTCGCCAGCACCAGAACAAGTCCGCCACCCAGCATTTGGGCCGCACTGGCCATGGCCCCGGTGGGCATGGGCAACACCTTGCCCCACACTGAACCGAATGCCCAGCTGGCCGCCGCCAGGATCAGCACCAAGGCACCCACCGGGCTGGCCTGCAGGCTTTGCCCCATGGTCAGGATCACCACCCCCAGCGTACCAACGGCGATGCCTGACCATTCACGCTTGTTCGGGGATTGCCCCCAACAGGCAGAGAACAGCGCCATCCATAACGGCACGGTGGCGATAGTCAAGGCTGACACACCGGTACTTACCGTCTGCTCCGCATAGGCCACGGCACCGTTGCCAGCAGCCAGCAACAAGCCACCCACTGCCGTGGCGCCCAGCCACTCGCGCCAGCCTGGCACTACCGCACCGCGCCAGCACAAGTACGCAAACAACAAGGCACCGGCGATCACGAAGCGCAGTGCGGCCATCATGAACGGCGGGAAACTGTCGATGGCGATACGCATCGCCAGAAAGGTCGAGCCCCAGATGAAGTACAGCGCTACCAGCGCCAGGACGATCAACAGCCGCTGGCTGGCTTTGCCATCAATACGCACAGGACATCGGCTACACCTGTGGGTGCGCGCGCTCGGCCTTGGAATGCAGCTTGTTCAGCCCATTCAAATAAGCCTTGGCAGAGGCAATGACGATATCGGTATCCGCGCCCTGACCGTTGACGATACGGCCGCCACGCGACAGACGTACCGTTACCTCACCCTGTGCATCGGTGCCACTGGTGATGTTGTTGACCGAATACAGCAACAACTCGGCACCACTGGCTGCGATCTGCTCGATGGCCTTGAACGCGGCATCCACCGGACCACCGCCGTCGGCTTCGGCACGCTGCTCTTTGCCGCTGACCGAAACACTGACCACGGCATGTGGCACCTCGCCGGTCTGCGAACATACCTGCAAGTAAGCCAGTTTGTAGTATTCAGCCGCTTCATCGATGAACTCGTCGCTCATCAAGGCATGCAGATCTTCATCGAAGATCTCTGACTTTTTGTCAGCCAAATCCTTGAAGCGTGCAAACGCCGCATTGAGGGCTTCCTCACTATCCAGCTCGATGCCCAATTCCTTGAGACGGCTGCGGAAGGCGTTGCGGCCAGACAACTTGCCCAAGGTGAGCTTGTTGGCGCCCCAGCCCACGTCTTCGGCACGCATAATCTCGTAGGTTTCACGGTGCTTCAGCACGCCGTCCTGATGGATGCCGGATTCATGCGCAAAGGCATTAGCACCAACGACAGCTTTGTTAGGCTGCACCGGATAACCGGTGATGGTGGATACCAGACGCGAGGTTGGCACGATCTGCGTGGTGTCGATGGTAGTGTCGAGGTTGAACACATCACGGCGCGTCTTCACGGCCATGACGATCTCCTCCAGGCTGGCATTGCCCGCGCGCTCACCCAGACCATTGATGGTGCATTCCACCTGGCGCGCACCGCCCATGACGGCTGCAAGCGAGTTGGCCACGGCCATGCCGAGGTCGTTATGACAGTGCGTGGACCACACCACCTTGTCGGCATTCGGCACACGTGCAATCAATTGGGCCATGCGTTCGCCCCACAAGGCCGGGATGGAATAACCCACCGTGTCCGGCACGTTGATGGTCTTGGCACCGGCCTGGATCACAGCGTCGAACACGCGGGTCAGGAAATCCATATCGGAACGCACCGCATCCTCGGCGGAGAACTCGACATCCTCGGTATATTCAAGCGCCCACTTCACCGCCTGCACGGCACGCTCGACCACTTGGTCTTCGGTCATGCGCAGCTTGTTTTCCATGTGGATCTTGCTGGTCGCGATAAAGGTGTGGATACGGCCCGACTTGGCCGGACGTATGGCCTCGCCAGCACGGCGCACATCGTTCTCGCTGGCACGCGCCAGCGAGCATACGGTGGACTCCTTGATCACCGAAGCGATGGCGTGGATCGCCTCGAAATCGCCAGGGCTGGCCGCAGCAAAACCGGCCTCGATGACATTGACACCGAGCTTTTCCAGCTGGCGCGCAATGCGGAGTTTTTCTTCTTTGGTCATGGCCGCACCGGGGCTTTGTTCACCGTCGCGGAGGGTGGTATCAAAAATGATCAATTGGTTCATGGCGAAATTCCGTCAGTCTGTTCAATTCAGTCTCTGCGTCTGCTAGGCATGACGCGCTGGGGTACTACTCGGGAGTGGGGAGGATAGTCTGCGCGCTAGCGCAGCAGAGCCGAGCGCAGCAAAAAAGAGCGCAGCTGAGCCGAGCGCACAAGAGGCGCATGCAGCACCGCAGCCGGGAGATGGCTATGGCTGGAATCGGAAATCGTCATTTGGCTGAACAACATAGTGCTAAGAATATAGTGTTTTTCGGCCTGATTGGCAATATCAGGCCGCCTTGTATTTTTCTATCAGGGCGATAGTGTCTGGTCGGACTTGACTTCCAGTTTGCGCTGCAGCCACAGCACGTAGCCTGAGCCCGCATAGAAGATGGACACCGCGAACAGCACCTCGGGCGGACTGTAGGAGATCAGCACGAAGGCCAGCACGATCAGCAGCACCGCGATGAACGGCACGCTGCTACGCAAGTTGATGTCCTTGCCGCTGTAATAACGCAGGTCGCTGACCATGGACAAGCCAGCAAACACGGTGATGCCCCAGGCCAGCCATTTCATCTGGATCAGATCAAAGAACACAGCACGGCCGCTGACATCGTTCTCGAACGAGACCCACACCAGGCTGGCCAGCAAGGCCGCCGCCGCCGGGCTGGGCAAACCCTGAAAATAGCGCTTTTCACCGTCATCCAGCTTGGTATTGAAGCGCGCCAGCCGCAAGGCAGCGCAGGCGCAATAGATAAAGGCCGCGATCCAGCCCAGCTTGCCCATAGGCTTGAGTGCCCACACATACAGCACCAGCGCGGGCGCCACACCGAACGACACCATGTCAGACAAGCTGTCGTATTCGGCACCGAAGGCGCTTTGGGTGTTGGTGAGCCGCGCCACACGGCCATCCAGGCCGTCCAGCACCATGGCGATGAGGATCGCCACGGCAGCGTGCTCGAAGCGCCCGTTCATGGCCTGCACAATGGCATAGAAACCGGCGAACAAGGCCGCCGTGGTGAACAGGTTGGGCAGCAGATAGATGCCGCGCTCGCGCAGGCTGGGCTGCCCTGCAACAGGTTTGCGACGTTGACGCGGAGTGGCTTCGGCCATCGTGGAAGATTCCTCTTGAATTGCGCAGATTACAACATGGCTGGAACACAGCGACCACAGCCATGGCTAGTATAGCAAAGCGCTGTGATAGTATCGCGGCTTCAACTCAGAACCCGCATCATGCAATTTTCTTTACATCAGCAGGACGGTGCCGCACGCCGCGGCCAACTCGACCTGGTCCACGGTAGCGTGCAAACCCCGGCCTTCATGCCGGTCGGCACCTACGGTTCGGTCAAATCGCTGTCACCGCTGGAGATCCGCGACATCGGTGCACATATCGTGCTTGGCAACACCTTTCACCTGTGGCTGCGACCGGGGCTGGATGTCATCGCCGCTCACGGTGGCCTGCACCGCTTCATGGGCTGGGATGGTCCTATCCTGACTGATTCCGGCGGCTTCCAGGTATGGAGTCTGGGCGAGCTGCGCAAGATATCCGAACAAGGTGTCAAGTTCCGTTCGCCCATCAATGGCGACAGCTGCATGCTGACGCCGGAAGAATCCATGCGCATCCAGCGCGTGCTGAACTCCGACATCGTGATGATCTTCGACGAATGCACGCCCTACCCGGCCACTCATGAACAAGCCGCAGACTCCATGCGCTTGAGCCTGCGCTGGGCACGCCGCAGCAAGGACGCGCATGTGCGCTTCGGCAGCATGTCCATTGCCGAAGCAATGGGTATGCAAGACACGCAAACAATCCATGATGATGGGCAGCGAAATGCGTTGTTCGGCATCATTCAGGGTGGCATGTATGAAGACTTGCGCGACGAATCGCTAAGCGGCCTGACCGACATCGGCTTTGATGGCTATGCCATCGGCGGCCTGTCCGTGGGCGAACCCAAAGAAGATATGCTGCGCATCTTGGCGCACACGCCAGCGCGCATGCCTGCCGACAAACCACGCTATCTGATGGGAGTAGGCACGCCGGAAGACCTGGTGGCAGCGGTGCAAAGCGGCGTGGACATGTTCGACTGTGTGATGCCGACCCGCAACGCGCGCAACGGCTGGCTGTTCACGCGCTTTGGTGACATCAAGCTCAAGAATGCCCGCTATCGCCAGGACACCGGCCCGCTGGACCCGGATTGCAGCTGCTATACCTGCCGCAACTTCAGCCGCGCCTATCTGCACCATCTGCACAAGCTGGGCGAGATCCTGGGTGCCAGACTCAACACCCTCCATAACCTGCATTACTATCAGGAGCTCATGGCGGGCATGCGTTCTGCCATCGAGCAGCAACAATTGAGCCGCTTCGTCGCCCGCTTCCACCAGCAGCGGGCACAACTCAAGGGCGAAGCCTAAGCTTGTAAAGCATGGTCGCGTCCCCACTGTATGCTAGAATTTTTGTTTTTGATTGCCGCGCTCTGCCGCGAACCGCATTGATTTTCTTAAGAAAGGTATCCCATGCTGATTAGCACCGCTTACGCCAACACCGCTGCTGCCCCTGCGGCAGACTGGACCAGTTTTGTTCCTCTGGTCATCATCTTCGTGCTGTTCTGGTTCATGCTGATCCGTCCACAGATGAAGCAGGCCAAGGAGCAGCGCGCCATGATCGCGGCCCTGCAAAAGGGCGACGAAGTCGTGACCAGCAGCGGCATCCTGGGCAAAGTGGTCAAGGTGGGTGACAGCGTGGTCGATCTGGAAATCGCCACCGACACCATCATCCATGTACAAAAACCTAGCATCCAGACGCTGCTGCCCAAGGGCACCATCAAGGCGCTGTAATGCAACTCTGGCCGCACGCCCCTAGCATGCGGCCTCTCTTTCACCTTTCACGAGCCAGGCCATGAATCGCTATCCACTCTGGAAATACCTGCTAGTGCTGACCGCACTGGTACTCGGTGTGCTCTACTCCGTCCCTAACCTGTTTGGTGAAGCGCCTGCCGTACAAGTCAGCACCTCCAAAAACAACATCAGCCTGGATGCCGCGCTGATGGGGCAGGTGGAATCCACGCTGAAGCAAGCGAACATCGAATTCGACAATCTGTTCCTGGATGCCAATGGTGTGAAGGTGCGTTTCGACACACCAGAAACCCAGATCAAAGCCAAGGACGCCTTGCAAGCAGCGCTAGGCAACGATTATGTGATCGCACTGAACCTGGTGTCACGCTCGCCCAGCTGGCTCAGCAAACTGGGTGCGCTGCCCATGTACCTGGGTCTGGATCTGCGCGGCGGTGTGCATTTCCTGCTGGAAGTGAATATGCAGGCCGCGCTCACCCAAGCGGCGGAGCGCTATGCTGGTGATTTCCGCAGTGCCTTGCGCAAAGCGCGCATCAACTACAGCGGCATCAACCGTGAAGGCCAAACTGTCCAGATCCGCTTCCGCGACAGTGCAGAACTGGACAAGGCAAAAAAGATCATCAACCGCGATTACCCTGACCTGACCGTCAAGGAACAGGATAGCGGCAACGAAAAGATCCTGATCGCTTCCCTGAGCCTGGCATCACAAAAGCAGATCCAGGAATTCGCCCTCAAGCAGAACATCCAGACCCTGCACAACCGTATCAATGAACTGGGCGTAGCCGAACCCATCATCCAGCAGCAAGGGCTGGAACGCATCGTGGTGCAATTGCCTGGCGTGCAGGACACCGCCAAAGCCAAGGAGATCCTGGGGCGCACCGCTACGCTGGAGATCCGCATGGTGGATGAGGAAAAAACCGACCCGGTGACGCTGGAAAACGCCGCCAAGGGTCAGGTTCCGTTCGGTACCGAGTTCTTCAAACAGCGTAGCGGGGAACCCATCCTGATCAAAAAGAGCGTGGTGCTGACCGGTGACTACATCACCGACGCCGGCCCCGGTCTGGATCAGCAATCCGGTCAATCCGTGGTACACGTCTCGCTGGACAGCCGTGGTGCGGGCATCTTCAAGCAGGTCACGCGTGAGAACGTAGGCAAGCGCATGGCCATCCTGATCGTGGAAAAAGGCCAGGCTGAAGTGATCACCGCGCCGGTGATCCAGGAAGAGATCGGCGGTGGACGCGTGCAGATCTCCGGCATGGCCAATATCCGCGAAGCCACCGATGTGGCACTGCTGCTGCGCGCCGGCTCGTTGGCTGCGCCTATGGACATCATCGAAGAGCGTACCGTAGGCCCAAGCATGGGTGAAGCCAACATCGAGCGTGGTCGCCATTCCGTGCTGTGGGGCTTTGCTGCCATCGCCATCTTCATGATCGCCTATTACATGCTGTTCGGTACGGTATCGGTGCTGGCGCTGGGCATCAACCTGCTGTTGCTGGTCGCCCTGCTGTCCCTGCTGCAGGCCACCCTGACACTGCCCGGTATCGCCGCGATCGCACTGACACTGGGCATGGCCATCGACGCCAACGTGCTCATCAACGAACGCATCCGCGAAGAACTGGCGAATGGCAACACGCCGCAAGCTGCCATCAAGGCAGGTTACGACCGTGCTTTTGATACCATTCTGGACTCCAACGTGACCACCATGATCGCAGGCCTGGCCCTGTTCATGTTCGGCACTGGCCCGGTCAAGGGCTTTGCCGTGGTACACGTACTGGGCATCCTCACCTCGATGTTCAGTGCCGTGGTCGTGTCGCGTGCCGCCGTCAACCTGATCTACGGCTACCGCCGCAAGGTCAATAAACTTTCCATCGGCTGATCGCCGCCCCCACCTCTAGAGCAGACATCATGGAATTTTTCAGAATCAAAAAAGACATCCCGTTCATGAGCTACGGGCGTCTGACGACAGCGATCTCGCTGATCACCTTCATCCTGGCCGTGTTGTTCCTGGCGACCCGCGGCCTGCATCTGGGCGTGGACTTCACGGGCGGCACCATGATGGAAGTGAGCTATCCGCAAGCCGCTGACATCGGCAAGATCCGCGGCGCCATCGACCAGCTGGGCCTGGGTGAAGTCACTGTGCAGAACTTCGGCTCCAGCCGCGATGTGCTGATACGTCTGCCCGTCAAAGCAGGCTTGAGCAGTGCACAATTGTCCGAGCAGGTGTTGACGGCGCTCAAACAGGCCGACAGCAGCGTGACCATGAGCCGCGTGGAGTTCGTCGGGCCACAGGTAGGTAAAGAGTTGTTCGAGAACGGCGCGCTGGCACTGTTGCTGGTTGCCGTCGGCATCATGCTGTACCTGGCCATGCGCTTCGAATGGCGCTTTGCCGTCGCGGCCATCATCGCCAACATGCATGACGTGGTCATCATCCTGGGCTTCTTCGCGTTCTTCCAGTGGGAGTTCAATCTGACCGTGCTGGCGGCGGTACTGGCGGTACTGGGTTACTCGGTGAACGAGTCGGTGGTGGTGTTCGACCGTGTACGCGAAAACTTCCGCAAGATGCGCAAGGCTGCGGTCACCACCGTGATCGACAATGCCATCACCCGCACTATGTCGCGTACCATCATCACCCACTTTTCCACCCAGCTGATGGTGTTGTCCATGCTGCTGTTCGGTGGCGAAGTGCTGCATAACTTCTCGCTGGCACTCACTATCGGCATCCTGTTCGGCATCTATTCCTCGGTGCTGGTCGCCTGCCCGGTGGCCATGTACCTGGGCGTATCGCGCGAGAACCTGATCACCGGTGCAGAGAAAAAACCTCAGGAAGACCCACTGCCCTGAACCCGCGTCAGCCGCCCGGCACACGGGCGGCTTGACAGCTAGCCCCGCTCCGCAGAAACTGGAGCCCTTTAGTACTCACGTCAGTCAGCCTTGGACGAAATCCCCTTAAGCTGGCAGCTCGGTGCTCTCGCCGTGCTGCTGTTGATCTCCGCCTTTTTTTCCATCGCCGAAACCAGCCTGATGTCGCTCAACCGCTATCGGTTGCGTCATCTCGCCAGCAACGGTCATCGCGGCGCGCGCCTGGCCAGTGTGTTGCTGGCCAAAACCGACAAGCTGCTGGGTGTGATCCTGCTAGGCAACAACTTTGCCAATGCGGCCTCTGCAACGCTGGTCGCGCTGATCACGGTCGAACTGTTCGGCGAAGGCGAGTGGGTGGTGATGCTGGGCACCCTCACCGTCACCTTCTTCATTCTGGTGTTCAGCGAGATCTCCCCCAAGATCATCGCGGCGGCCTATGCCGAAAAACTGGCATTCGGCTGCAGCTATGTGCTCTACCCGCTGCTCAAGGTGGCTTACCCGGCGGTCTGGTTCGTCAACCTGTTCGTGAACGCTCTGCTGCGCCTGCTCGGCATCAAGATCAACTTCGCTGAGACCTCGCATGCCATCACCATGGAGGAGCTGCGCAGCATCGTCAGCGACGCCGGCAGCTACATCCCCAAGAAACACCGCACCATTCTGCTGAATCTGTTCGATCTGGAAAAAGCCAGCGTGGATGACGTGATGACCGCGCACACGCAGATCGAGAGCATCGATTTCGACGCCCCCATCGACGACATCCTGCAGCAGATCTCCAGCAGCCACCACACCCGCCTGCCGGTACGTCAGGGCCCGAATGAAGACATCATCGGCATCCTGCATCTGCGCAAGGTGATGAATCAGATGCGTGATGCCGGCACGCTGGATATGGAGGCGTTGCGCGAGATCCTCGCGCCACCCTACTTCATCCCCAGTGGCACCGCCTTGTACACGCAGATCCAGCAATTCCAGGAACACCAGCAACGCATCGCGCTGGTGGTGGACGAATATGGCGAACTGAAAGGCCTGGTCACACTCGAAGACATACTGGAAGAAGTAATCGGTGACTTCACCACCCAGTCACCGATGCGCAGCAGCAAGTACCATCAGGAAGAAGACGGCAGCTGGCTGGTAGATGGCAGCAGCAGCCTGCGCGACCTGAACAAAAAGCTGCATCTGCAATTGCCACTGGAAGGGCCACGTACGCTGAACGGTTTGATACTGGAACATTTCGAGGACATCCCCGAACCCGGCACCAGTTTCCGCATCGCCAAGCATCGCTTTGAAGTGATCCAGGTGCAAGACCGTATCGTCAAAAGTGTGCGCATCCACCCCTGAGGCCCAGCCTGGCGAGCGGCGTATCTGCTGCTGACGGGATGTCTGCGGGCGCTAGTCAACATCAGCAGAATTAAACTGCATACGCATGCCTGATTCAGGCTTGAAAATTTCTCGATTCGGCTCAAAATACAGACATGGCAAGCACCAAACATCAAGACAGCAATCTCGCCGAACTGGCAAAAACCAAACCGCCAGCACTATACAACGTCATGCTGCTGAACGACGACTACACGCCGATGGAGTTCGTGGTCGAGGTGATACAGCGCTTTTTCGGAAAAAGCCGCGAACAAGCAACGCAAATCATGCTCAAAGTACATACCGAGGGCATGGGCGTATGCGGTGTCTATCCACATGGCATCGCTGAAACGAAAACGAATCAGGTTCTGACGCATGCACGTGAGCATCAGCACCCCCTGCAATGTACGATGGAAGAAGCTTGAAGAAAGTCGAGGCAGTTGAATGATTGCGCAAGAACTGGAAGTCTCTCTGCATATGGCCTTCATGGACGCCCGCCAGAAGCGCCATGAACTGATCACGGTCGAGCACCTGCTGCTGGCCATGATCGACAACCCGACCGCAGCCGAAGTGCTGCGTGCCTGCGGTGCCAACCTCGATCAGCTGCGTCGCGAACTGACGCGTTACATCGAAGAACATACCCCGCTGGTGGCTGGCACTGAAGAAGTCGACACCCAACCCACGCTGGGCTTCCAGCGTGTGATCCAGCGCGCCATCCTGCATGTGCAATCCTCCGGCAAGAAGGAAGTCACCGGCGCCAATGTGCTGGTCGCTATCTATGGCGAAAAAGACTCGCACGCGGTGTTCTTCCTGCACCAGCAGGGCGTCACCCGTCTCGACATCGTCAACTTCATCTCGCATGGCGTCGCCAAGGTGGCAGATGGCAGCAATGCCAAGCGCAGTGAAACCGAGCAGGAAAACGACACCGAAGCCACGCCGGCTGGTGCGCTGGAGAACTTCACCCAGAACCTGAACCAGCAAGTGCTGGCTGGCAAGATCGACCCGCTGATCGGCCGCGACCACGAACTGGAACGCGTGATCCAGACCCTGTGCCGCCGCCGCAAGAACAACCCGCTGCTGGTCGGTGAGGCTGGTGTAGGCAAGACCGCAATCGCCGAAGGGCTGGCGCGCCGTATCGTGGAAGGCAATGTGCCCGACGTGCTGGCCAATGCCACCATCTATTCGCTGGACATGGGCGCCCTGCTGGCGGGGACCAAGTACCGTGGTGATTTCGAGCAACGTCTCAAAGCCGTGATGAAAAAGCTGGGCGAGCAGGCAGACGCCGTGCTGTTCATCGATGAGATCCACACCCTGATCGGGGCCGGTGCGGCCAGCGGCGGTACACTGGACGCTTCCAATCTGCTCAAGCCTGCCTTGTCCAACGGCTCGCTGAAGTGCATAGGCGCGACCACTTACCAGGAATACCGTGGCATCTTCGAGAAAGATCACGCCCTGTCACGCCGCTTCCAGAAGATCGACGTGAACGAGCCCAGCGTGGCGGAGACCGTGGAGATCCTCAAGGGTCTCAAGTCACGTTTCGAAGCGCATCACAGCGTGAAATACACGACGTCTGCACTCAGCACGGCAGCCGAACTGTCGGCCAAATACATCAATGACAGACACCTGCCGGACAAGGCCATCGATGTCATCGACGAGGCCGGTGCTGCGCAGCGCATCCTGCCCAAATCCAAGCAGAAAAAAGTCATCGGCAACAAAGAGATTGAAGACATCATCGCCAAGATCGCGCGCATCCCGCCGCGCAACATCTCGTCGGACGATCGCAACGCCCTGAAGACACTGGATCGTGACCTGAAAAGCGTGGTATTCGGCCAGGACAAGGCCATCGACGCACTGGCTTCCGCCATCAAGATGGCACGTAGCGGCCTGGGCAACACCCAGAAGCCGATCGGCTCCTTCCTGTTCTCCGGGCCCACCGGCGTGGGCAAGACCGAAGTCGCGCGCCAACTGGCTTACACGCTGGGTATCGAACTGATCCGCTTCGACATGTCCGAGTACATGGAACGTCATGCCGTGTCGCGCCTGATCGGTGCGCCGCCGGGCTATGTGGGCTTCGATCAGGGCGGCCTGCTCACCGAAGCCATCACCAAGCAGCCATACAGCGTGTTACTGCTGGATGAGATCGAAAAAGCACATCCGGATATCTTCAACATTCTGCTGCAAGTGATGGATCACGGTACGCTGACCGACAACAACGGCCGCAAGGCGGATTTCCGCAATGTGACCATCATCATGACCACCAATGCCGGCGCGGAGGCCATTTCCAAAACCAGCATAGGCTTCACGCTGGGCAGCAGTGCGGGAGATGAACTGGCCGACATCAAGCGCCTGTTCACGCCAGAGTTCCGCAACCGTCTGGATGCCATCGTGTCGTTCGCGCCGCTGAGCGCTGACATCATCATGCGCGTGGTGGACAAGTTCCTGATCCAGCTGGAAGATCAGCTGCACGAGAAGAAAGTGGACGCCAGCTTCACCGATGCCTTGAAAGCCTATCTGGCCAAGAAGGGCTTCGACCCGCTGATGGGTGCCCGCCCGATGGCACGCCTGATCCAGGACACCATACGTCGTGGTTTGGCAGACGAGCTACTGTTCGGACGACTGGCCAATGGCGGTGCTGTGATCGTCGACATCGACGAGAACCAGCAGCTCAAGCTGGTGTTCGAGCAAGCGGAAGAAAGCGCAGCGCCCAGCGTCGCCTGACTTCCGTCTGCAGACGGGATTCCAGCCTGCAGATTGCAATGCAACAAAAGCCGCATCCCGCCCCTAGGCCTGATGCGGCTTTTTTATGCCTGCATGCGCTATCGCTACCTTAGTGATCTGCCGGCGGGATGAGCAAGGAAGCGGGCTGCCCGGCTTGCCAGGTGGGCAATTTCACCATGATGTGCTCGAACAGCGCGCTTTGCAGCCAGCCGGTCAGCCAGCCACGCAACTGTGGATAAGGTGCCTCTGAAAACCATGCGGTATCCACCATGGCAAATTGCCGGACGAAGGGGAAGACGGCGACATCGGCCCAACTGGCCGTGTTGCCCAGCAACTGAGCATGTGACTGCAAACGCAGCTCCAGCTTGTGCAGGAACTGCTCGCCAGCAGCCCGCTGTTCCTGTGCGGATGGGCCAGGATGACGTTGCGGATACTTGTAACCATCCAGTGCGCGCTTGAAGTCGGTGTCGTTCTCGTCCACCAAGGCATCCGCGCGTTGAAGATCACCACTCGACGCCGCTTTTAACCAGCCTTGCGGGTCGGCCTGCCGCAGCGCCCAGGCCATGATGCTGCGGCTCTGATCGATGACGGTGCCGTCCTCCAGCACCAGCACCGGCACGGTCGCTTTGGGCGAAGCGGCCAGCAACTCGGCAGGTTTGTCTCGCAAGGCGATCTCGCGCACTTCCACCTGCGTCCCGCTGACATACAAGGCCATGCGTGCCCGCATGGCATACGGACAACGTCGATACGAATAAAGCACGGGGCGCATCAGCAGTTCGCAAGCAACAGCAAGTCCGATAGCAACCCTGGCTTAGCCCAGTGCCCGGCAGGCTTCGCGCACCAGCGCCGGGCCACGATACACCAGGCCACTATACAACTGCACCAGGCTGGCGCCCGCTGCGACCTTCTCGGCGGCATCTTCCCCAGTCAGGATGCCACCCACGCCAATGATGGGTAGCGCGCCCTGCAGACGTGACGCCAGTTGCCGGATCACCAGGTTGGACGCTTCACGCACCGGCGCGCCGGACAGGCCGCCCGTCTCGGTGGCATTGCTCATGCCTTCGACCTTGGCACGGGACAGGGTGGTGTTGGTGGCGATGACGCCATCGAACTGATGTTGCATGAGCAGATCAGCGATTTCGTTGATCTGCTCTGATTCCAGATCTGGCGCGATCTTGAGCGCGATCGGCACATAACGGCCGTAACGCTGGCTGAGATCGGTTTGCGCCTGTTTCAATGCCGCCAGCAAGGCGGACAACGCGTCCTTCTCTTGCAAAGCACGCAGGTTCTTGGTGTTGGGTGAAGAGATGTTGACGGTGACATAACTGGCCTGAGCATACACTTTGCGCAGACACAGCAGGTAGTCATCCACCGCACGCTCGTTGGGCGTATCGAAATTCTTGCCGATATTGATGCCCAGGATGCCGCGGTAGTTGGCCGCACGCACGTTCGCCAGCAGCTGGTCCACGCCCAGATTATTGAAGCCGAACCGGTTGATCACGCCCTGCGCCTCTACAACGCGGAACAAGCGCGGCTTGGGGTTACCAGGCTGCGGGCGCGGCGTGATGGTGCCCACTTCGATAAAGCCGAACCCCAGCGCGGCCAGACCATCGATATAGGCCGCATTCTTGTCCAGCCCGGCGGCCAGGCCGACAGGATTTGGAAAAGTAATGCCCATCACGCTGCGTGGCTGACAGACCGGCGGCTTGGCCAGCAAACCGAGCAAACCGGCTTTTTCTGCGACACGCAGGCTTTTCAGGGTCAGGTCGTGGGCTTGTTCAGCATCCAGCTGGAACAACAGGGGTCGGGCGAGTGCATAAATGGTCATGACACAATTTTACTGGATAAACCGCCATACAGACTCAGTGCGCGCTGCTGCCAGCGAGTTTTTCCAGTGCGTCGGCCTGTTTGACCTCGATATGGCCACGCCCCAGGCTGACCCAGCCTTTCTGTTCGAAACGCTTGAGCTGACGACTGACCACTTCACGCGCGGTGCCCAGGTCATCGGCGATCTGTTGGTGGGTACGGGTCAGCTGCGGGCCACTGGTCTCCAGCAGCAGTTTGGCCAGCCGCGCATCCAGGCTATGAAAGGCCACCTCGTCCAGCAACACGATCAGGTCACTGATCAGTGCGCCATAGTTTTCCATCACAAAGCGACGGAACACCGCTGAGTCTATCATCAGTTGGTTGAATGCGGGCGCAGGCACGATCACATCGCGGATCGGCTCCTCCACCACGGTAGAAGCCGGGTAATCACTGCGCCCCAGCAGGCAAGTGGTGGTCAGCACACAGGTCTCGCCTGCCGCCACCCGGTACAGCACGATCTCGCGGCCACCGGAAGACAGCTTGTAGACACGCGAACGTCCGGCCAGCCTCAGCACGTAGGCGTTACATGGCATGCCCTCGCTGTAGCCTATGGTGCCGACTGGCGCTTCGACGATGCGCGCAGATTTGGCCAGCATGACACGCGCCTCCGGTTCCAGTTGGGTCAGTTGCGGGAATTGATTGAGCCAGTCCAGTGCATCCATACGCCATCTCCTGTCATTTCCGCGCCGGCGGATATTGTTTGTTTACTGTTATTCTTTTGTGGTGGGCTGGGCTTGTAAAGCTTGCAACATGGCCAAGCCGAAACCGACACCGAAACCGGTCACATCGCTACCGACGGCGCCCAATCCACCCTTGCGCCGTGCTGCCGACAGATCCACATGCAGCCAGGGCACATCGCCCTCGATAAAAGTCGACAGGAAACGTGCCGCCAGAATGTGGTCTGCCTCGCCATCCAGCGTGCATTGCTTGATGTCGGCCACCTCACTGTCCAGGTCCTCGTCGTAATCCGCGTCGAACGGAAAGGCATTGACGCGCTCGCCACTGCTGTGACCGGCGCCCAGCGCTTTGCATAACAGTGCAGGCTGATTAGCGATGACACCGCTGTAACGGTCGCCCAGTGCCGTGATCATGCTGCCGGTCAAGGTGGCGAAATCCATCATGAACTCCGGCTTGCCACGTGAGGCCAGCGTCAATGTATCCGCCAGCACCATGCGCCCTTCCGCATCGGTATGCATGATCTCGATGGTGCGGCCATTGAGCGCCGTCACCACATCATTCTGTTTATAGGCTTTAGGCCCGATATGGTTCTGGGCGATGGCCAGCCAGCCATCCAGCTGCATGGGCAGTGCCGTCTGGGTGGCCGCTTGCAGCAGACCCAGCACCACCGCCGAGCCGTTCATGTCTTCGTGCATATTGAGCATGTAGCGTGCTGGCTTGAGGTTGTGACCACCGGTATCGAAACAGATGCCTTTGCCCACCAGCGCCACTTTGGGCACGGACGAGGCCGGCACATCTGACATCGGATTAGGTACATATCGCAGATGCACGATGGCGGCATCTTCAGGCTCTGAACCTTGCCCTACTGCAACGAACGCACCTGCCCCCATGGCACGCAGCGCTGGCACATCGTATTCGGTGATCTCCCAGCCATGCTCGCTGGCCAGACTGCGGATGCGTTCGCGGTACAGGGTGGGCGTAAGCAGATTGGGCGGCAACACGGTCAGCGAGCGCGTAAGCAGATTCCCCGCCGCTTGCGCCAGCAAGCTGGCATAGCCGTCTGGCTGCTCCCAGCCCTGCACATGTATCGTCTCCAACACCGGAGGCGTCTCTTTGTGTTTGCTCTGGCTCTTGCGGCTGGGAAGCTCAGCCGCATTGACAGCCGCCACATAAACTGCCGCCTGCGCTGCCGCTGCACGCTCCTGCTCTGAGCCCAGCACCACGATGGTCAATGCTGCCGGATGCTCATCCAGCAAGGGTTTCAGCGCCTTGCGCAGCTGGGTATGACGCTGGAATGGTGTGGACGCCTGATCCAGCACCAGCCAGCGCTGCAGACCACCAGCAGGGGTCTCCAGCGTGAGTGCGTTTTTGGCAAGCTCGGCATACTGCATGCGCGCGCGCGCAAGACGGATCTGCAATTGCGACTGTCCGGGAAAATGCTCTGGCATGGTCACTGGCAGCACAATCAGCGCGTGCGCTGTTGAGTCTGTCAGTTTTTCTGCAGATAACGTAGCAGACTGAACAATTCGTATCGCCATCAAAATCCTCTAAAAGCTAATAAATACAAGACTTACCGGCAAATTCAGTATTTTTCACATAACGGCAAAAACTTGACCGTATGGTGCAAAATAGACAATATTACGACTTAGCAAAACCGCGTTTTATTTCAGTGCAAATGCAGTGAACCAATTATACGCAAGCTTGTTTGCACCCGCTGTGTCGAATACTTGTTTCGACGATTCGAAGCCCATAAAGGTTTATCGAGATTTCCTCAGTTTTCCCCGGAGAATATTACATGGCATTCACCCCCGATACTGACCCGCAAGAGACACACGAGTGGCTTGATGCCATCGATGCGGTGCTGGAACAGGAGGGCCCCGAGCGTGCTCACTTTTTGCTCGAAACCTTGATCGACAAAGCCAGACGCTCTGGCGCTTACCTGCCTTACAGCGCCACCACGGCGTACGTGAATTCGATTCCCACCCATTTGCAGCAACGCCTGCCCGGCAATCCGGACATGGAGCGCCGCATTCGCGCCCTGATCCGCTGGAACGCCATCATGACCGTGCTGCGTGCCAATGAGAAGTCGCCGGGTGTAGGCGGTCACATCGCCAGCTTCCAGTCTGCGGCAACCTTGTATGACGTGGGTTTCAACCACTTTTTCCGCGCGGCGAATGAAAACTTCGGCGGTGACTGTATCTACTTCCAGGGCCACTCTTCTCCCGGCGTTTATGCGCGCGCCTTCCTGGAAGGCCGTATCAGTGAAGAGCAACTGGACAATTTCCGCCAGGAAACCGGCGGCAACGGCATCTCCAGCTATCCGCACCCCTGGTTGATGCCGGATTTCTGGCAGTTCCCTACCGTTTCCATGGGTCTGGGACCATTGGCCGGTATCTATCAGGCACGTTTCCTTAAGTACATCCACGATCGCGGCATTGCTGACACCAGCGACCGTAAAGTGTGGGTGTTCTGTGGTGACGGCGAGATGGACGAGCCGGAATCGCAAGGCGCGATCTCGCTGGCCTCCCGTGAAAAGCTCGACAATCTGATCTTCGTGATCAACTGTAACCTGCAGCGTCTGGATGGACCGGTGCGTGGCAACGGCAAGATCATTCAGGAGCTGGAATCCAACTTCCGTGGCTCTGGCTGGAATGTGCTGAAAGTGATCTGGGGTTCCTATTGGGACCCATTGCTGGCCATGGACAAGGACGGCCTGCTCAAGAAGCGCATGGAAGAGTGCGTGGACGGCGAATACCAGAACTTCAAGGCCAAGGGCGGCGCTTACACGCGTGAACACTTCTTCGGCAAATATCCGGAGCTCAAGGAAATGGTGGCGGCCATGTCGGATGCGGACATCTGGCGCCTGAACCGTGGCGGCCACGATCCGCACAAGGTGTACGCTGCTTATGCGGCAGCCACCCAGCACAAGGGTCAGCCTACCGTGATCCTGGCCAAGACCGTCAAGGGTTATGGCATGGGCGAAGCGGGTGAAGGCCAAAACATCACCCACCAGCAGAAGAGCATGGATATCGACTCACTGAAGAAATTCCGTGACCGCTTCGACCTGCCGCTCACTGACGAGCAAGTGGAAAGCCTGTCCTACTACAAACCCGCTGCAGACTCTCCAGAGATGCAATACATGGCCGAGCGCAGTGCTGCCATGGGTGGACATGTGCCGTCGCGTCGTCGCAAGGGCAATGAACTGACAGTGCCCGAGTTATCCGCCTTCGAGAACATGCTGGGCGCGACCGGTGAGCGTGAGATCTCCACCACCATGGCGTTCGTACGCATCTTGTCCACCCTGGTGCGCGACAAGAAGATCGGCAAATATGTGGTGCCTATCGTCCCGGACGAAGCGCGTACCTTTGGTATGGAAGGCATGTTCCGTCAATTGGGCATCTACTCCTCCGTTGGCCAGCTGTACGAGCCCATGGATTCCGATCAAGTGATGTTCTACAAGGAATCCAAGGACGGCCAGATCCTGGAAGAAGGCATCAACGAAGCCGGTTCCTTCGCCAGCTGGCTGGCCGCGGCCACGTCTTACAGCGTTACCGGCACGCAGATGATCCCGTTCTACATCTACTATTCGATGTTCGGCTTCCAGCGTATCGGCGACTTTGCCTGGGCCGCTGGCGATAGCCGCGCACGTGGCTTCCTGCTCGGTGCGACGGCCGGTCGTACCACGCTTAACGGCGAAGGCCTGCAGCACGAGGATGGTCACAGCCACCTGATGTCCGCCACCATTCCGAACTGCATCTCCTATGACCCGACCTTCGCTTACGAACTGGCCGTGATCATCCAGGAAGGCCTGCGCCGCATGGTGCAGAACCAGGAAGATGTGTACTACTACATCACCCTCATGAACGAGAACTACAGTCACCCGGCCATGCCGGAAGGCAGTGCCGAGGGCATCCTCAAAGGCATGTATCCGTTCTCGGCCTCCAAGGCCAAGGGCCCCAAGGTGCAACTGCTGGGCAGTGGCGTGATCCTGCGTGAAGTCATCGCTGCGGCTGAACTGCTGGAGAAGGACTGGGGCGTGGCCGCCGATGTATTCAGCGTCACCAGCTTCACCGAGCTGCGCCGTGAGGGTCTGGATATCGAGCGCTGGAACCTGCTCAATCCGGATCAGCCACAAAAGATCAGCTATGTGACCGCATGCCTGGGCAAATCCGATGCTCCTGTGATCGCCTCCACCGATTACATGCGCTCGTTTGCAGATCAGATCCGCAACTTCATCCCGCAGCGCTTCGTCGCCCTGGGGACAGATGGCTATGGCCGCTCCGACTCGCGTGAAGCGCTACGCAGCTTCTTTGAAGTGGACCGTTACTACGTGGTGCTGGCAGCCCTGAAAGCGCTGGCGGATGATGGCAAACTGCCTGCAGCCAAGGCTGCAGAAGCGATCAAGAAGTACCAGATCAACACGCAACGCCCTAACCCGACCACGGTTTAATCCGAGACGATCTCAAGGAAAACACAGCATGGCAATTCAAGACGTACTCGTCCCCGATATCGGCAATTTCGATAGCGTGGATGTGATCGAGGTACTGGTCAAAGCTGGCGACACCATCGCCAAGGATGACTCGCTGATCACGCTGGAATCCGACAAGGCTTCCATGGACATTCCCGCTCCATTCTCGGGCACCGTAAAGGAAGTGAAGATCAAGGTCGGTGATAAAGCCGCGCAGGGCGGCCTGATCCTGACCATGGAAGTGGCTGCCACGGAAGCAGCCAAGCCCGCTGCGGCTCCGGTAGTGACGGCCGTGACCACCTCGGTAGAAGCGGCACCGGTGCCGGTACCGAGCAAACCTGTCGCAGAACCCCCCAAGGTGATCCAGCCGGCGGCGACCCCGAACCCGGTCGCGGCGACGGCCGTCACCGCAGGCGACAAAAAATCGCATGCCAGCCCGTCGGTACGCAAGTTCGCACGCGAACTGGGCGTCAACCTGGCGCTGGTCAGCGGCAGCGGCCCCAAGAACCGCATCCTGCAAAGCGATGTACAAGCCTTCGTCAAGGGCGAGCTGGCCAAGCCACGCAGTGAAGCACTGGCGACCGGTGGCACTGGGCTTTCCACCCTGCCCATGCCTGTCATCGATTTCAGCCAATTCGGCGAGATCAGCAGCAAGCCACTGTCACGCATCAAAAAGCTGTCCGGCGCCAACCTGCATCGCAACTGGGTCACGGCACCGCATGTCACCCAGTTTGATGAAGCCGACATCACCGACCTGGAAGATTTCCGCAAATCCATGCTGGCTGAAGCCGAGAAGCGCGGCGTCAAACTCACGCTGCTGGCCTTCCTGATGAAGGCCGTGGTCAATGCCTTGCGCAACTACCCCAACTTCAACGCTTCGCTATCGCCGGAAGGTGATCAACTGATCCTGAAGAACTACTTCAACATCGGCTTCGCCTGCGACACGCCGGATGGCCTGGTGGTGCCCGTGGTGCGTGATGTGAACCAGAAGGATGTGATGGACATCGCACGCGACTTGGCCGACCTGTCTGCCAAGGCACGTGAGCGCAAATTGAAGGTGGAAGAGATGCAAGGCGGCTGCTTCACCATCTCCAGCCTGGGCGGTATAGGGGGCACCATGTTCACGCCCATCATCAACTGCCCGGAAGTGGCCATTCTGGGTGTGTCGCGTTCCAGCTTCCAGCCCGTGTATGACGCCAAGACCAAGAGCTTCGAGCCGCGCATGATCCTGCCACTGTCCTTGTCCTACGATCATCGCGTGATCGACGGGGCCGACGGGGCGCGCTTCACCAGCCATCTGCGGATGATGCTTTCCGACGTGCGACGTCTCTTGCTGTAACAGGAACCCACATGAGTAACTTAGTAGAAGTGTTAGTGCCGGACATCGGCAATTTCGATAGCGTCGATGTCATCGAAGTCCTGGTCAGCGTAGGCGACACCATCGCCAAGGAAGATTCGCTGATCACCCTGGAATCCGACAAGGCGTCGATGGACATCCCCTCCTCGCACGCTGGGACGGTCAAGGAGATCAAGGTCAAGGTCGGCGACAAAGTCACCAAAGGCACGCTGATCCTATTAGTAGAAGAAGTGGTCAGTGCAGCAGCAACACCTGCTGTCGCTGCTACCGCTCCAGCACCAAGTGTGTCTTCAGAAGCACCAGCGCCCGCAACAGCCGCGCCGGTAGCGGCAACCCCTACCGGTAACAACGACATCGATACCGAAGTCGTCGTGCTCGGTTCCGGCCCTGGCGGCTACACGGCTGCCTTCCGCGCCGCCGACCTAGGCAAGAAGGTGGTGCTGATCGAGCGCTACGCCACGCTAGGTGGCGTTTGCCTGAACGTAGGCTGCATCCCCTCCAAGGCGCTGCTGCATACCGCCAAAGTCATCACCGAAGCCGAAGAGACCAGCCATCACGGCGTGAGCTTCGGCAAACCCCAGATCGATCTGGAGCATCTGCGCAACTGGAAGGCCAATGACGTGGTGGCCAAACTGACGGGTGGACTGGCTGCCATGGCCAAGCAACGCGGCGTGACCGTGGTGCAAGGCGTGGGCAAGTTCACCAGCTCGCACCAGATCGCCGTGACCGCTGCTGACGGGACGGTGACAACGATTGGCTTCGCCAACGCCATCATCGCGGCTGGCTCACAAGCCACCAAATTCCCGGGTGCGCCGGAAGATGAGCGCATCATGGATTCCACCGGCGCCTTGGCGCTGGCGGACATCCCGAAACGCATGCTGGTCATCGGCGGCGGCATCATCGGCCTGGAAATGGGCACGGTATACGACGCACTGGGCAGCAAAGTGAGTGTGGTTGAATTCATGGATGGCCTGATCAGCGGTTGCGACCGCGATCTGGTGCGTCCGCTGCAAAAACGCATGGAAAAGCGCTTTGAAAGCATCATGCTGTCAACCAAGGTCGCCAAGATCGAAGCGGCCAACGATGGCATTCATGTGAGCTTTGAAGGGGAGAATGCCCCCAAAGAGACGCAAGTCTACGATCGCGTGCTGGTTTCCATCGGCCGCCGCCCCAACGGCAAGCTCATCGGTGCGGAGAATGCCGGCGTCGCCGTGGATGAGCGTGGCTTCATCGCTGTAGACAAGCAGATGCGCACCAACGTGCCGCACATCTTCGCTATCGGTGACATCGTCGGCCAGCCCATGCTGGCACACAAGGCAACGCACGAGGCCAAGGTGGCTGCAGAAGTCATCGCTGGCCACAAGGTCGAGTTCCAGGCCATGGCGATACCCTCGGTGGCTTACACCGATCCCGAAGTGGCTTGGGCTGGTGTCAGCGAGACCGACGCCAAGGCACAGGGCATCGCCATTGAAAAAGCCTCGTTCCCATGGGCAGCCAGTGGTCGTGCCTTGTCCATCGCGCGCTCCGAAGGTGCCACCAAGCTGATCTTCGACAAGGAAACCCACAGGCTGATCGGTGCAGGTATCGTCGGCGTGAATGCAGGCGAGCTGCTGGCTGAAGCGGTGCTGGCCATCGAAATGGGGGCGGATGCACATGATCTTGGTTTGACCATACATGCGCACCCTACCCTGTCGGAAACGATCTGCTTCGCCGCAGAAATGAAGGAAGGGACGATCACCGACCTGTATATCAAAAAGCGCTAATTGCGCTTGTTGATCACAAGCCCCGGGACGCCAGGAAACTAGCTGCTCGGGGTTTCTGTTTTTACAGCAGCCGGTTTTTTGGCACGTGGGCGGCGGGTACGTGGCTTGGGTGCTGCATCAGCATCCGCTGCAACGGCAGGCTTGGCTGCTGTTGTTTTGGCAGCGGCCGGTTTATTGGTAGTGGCTTTGGTGCGTGGCTTGCGCGCAGCCGGTTTGTTAGGGTTGCCAGACTTGATCGGGGCAGCTGGAACCGGCGCTGGCTTGTCTGTCTTGGCCAAGGCTTTTTCCACCAGTTTCTTGCCTGCCACCACGGCAGCGGCGAGAATGACTTTTCTGACTATCGTTTTGAATAAACCCATGATGCCTCCTATTGGCAAAGTACCTGCTTGAGTTCGCTATCCTTGAAGCCAGCCGTTGCAGCATATAGTTGCTCAGCTGCCACGGGGGATACATCGGTCATGAATAGCACTTTACGACCCGAAGGCTGTAGTTTGACGCCTTGTCTGGCATTCTCTACACCTTGTTGCTTCAACTGCTGCAACAAACGTCCAGCCAGACGCTCTTCCTTGAACAGGCCCAGCGAAATGGCATATTGCCACTCGCCCTCCTGCATCACAAAGCTGTCACCGACACCACGTGACGCCAACTCTGCCATGATACGCTGAGCTTCAGCCAGTGAGGGGGATGGTGGAATATAGACCCAGTAACGGGCGGTCATGTGAGGCTTTTCCACATAGCGGGGTTGTATCCCGTTGCTCGCTATGGCGGGCACCTTGCTGTCTAGCAAGCCGCGTGCCTTAGCGAGCGTGGCGACTGTGAAATTACCCCATTCGTAACAGGAAGTGATAGTCGCCTCTTCTGGCTCAATGGGTGCTACGGGCTCATGCGCTGCTGACTTCACTGGCAACGCGTCGAATTCAGAGGGGCTCAACAATCTGATGCGGTCAGGATGGATAGGTTCATGATGTTCCGTTTGTACAGGCATCTCTGACTGCGGTACATTAAAGTAGGCCAGCACCAACAGGTTGATGACGACTAGGCCCCAGAACAAACCTGAGATCAGACCAGAGCGCAGACTAGAGACCCGCTGTTTCATCTTGCCCCGTCCACCAAATAGCGCAGACCGTGCAGCACCAGATGTGGCTCCAGTTCGATGTGCTTGTTGATCCCTTGCGCACGCAACCATGCCAGCAATGCCGGGCCATCACCGCCACTGATCAGGCAATGCGGTGCACTGCCAGCCTGCTGTTGCAGGCGATGGTGCATGTTCAATACCGCACCACCGATAGCCGCCAGCGCGCCACTGCTGACCGCATCTGCGGTCGTCTGCGGGAAATCCAGCACTGCTCCAAGCGGGGCATCCACTCCGGCTGTGCCTTGTGCGAGTGACTGACGCATCAGACGCAGACCAGGTACGATCAAGCCGCCCAGAAACACAGCCTGGTCCAGCGCCGCATCATGATGCAAGGCATCGATGGTGACCGCAGTGCCGGCATTGACCACCACGCAACTGCCTCGCAAGCGCTGCCAGGCCCCCACCAAGGCTGCCCAGCGATCTGCCCCAAGCTGGCGAGGCTGGCGATAGCGATTGCGCACACCACCTGCTGATGCACTGGCGGTCAGCCATTGCACTGTCACACCCAGTGGTTGCAACAAACGGGCCAGATGCTCGGCACGTGCTGCGCCCGCCACGTTGCACACGATGACACGGGTGGCCAACTGCCAGGCGGCGGGCGGTGCATTGAATGCCAGATTAAGGGCGGCATCATGCGCCTGCAAAGTGCCCGCAAGGTCGAACAAGGCCCACTTGGTGCGTGTATTACCGCTGTCAATGGCGAGCAACATCAGCCTGTTCCCCGCAAACTGATCTCGCCGGAGGAGAAACGCTGTATACCTTGGGCCGTCTCGACCAGCAACACGCCGTCCGGCGCCACGCCGCGCACGGTGCCGTGCACTTCACGGCTGTCCGGCATCAGCATGCGCACGGCTTTGTCCTGATAGGCGTGCTGCCGCTGCCATTGCTCACGCAGCGGTTCGAACCCATGCTGCTCAAAACTCAGCAACACCTCGCCCAGCTCGCGCAGTAGCAGGCCCAGCAGCTCATTGGGGTCGATGGCCTCATCGCGTACGTCCTGCAAAGCAGCCGCAGGCTGATCGATCTGACGTCGCAGCGCTTCGGGCAAACGCAGATTAAGGCCGATGCCGATCACAGCGGCACTGGGGCCTTCCATATCGCCCTGCAGCTCGATGAGGATGCCGGACAGCTTGTGATAATGACCGTCCTGCTCCAGCAGCAGGTCATTCGGCCATTTAAGTTTTACAGCATGGACTCCGTAGGCATGCAGTGCGCGCACCATGGCCACACCCACAGCAAGACTCAGCCCGGACAAGGCTTGCGCCCCGGATTGAAACCGCCATAACAGCGAGAAGGTGAGACTCGCTCCCAGACCGGCCTGCCACACGCGGCCACGGCGACCGCGACCACCGGTTTGCAAGGTGGCCGCCACGCAACTGGCCTGTGCAGCGCCAGCGGCAGCTCGTTGCATCAGGTAACTGTTGGTAGACTCGATGCGATCATGCAGCTCTACATTGAAGCGCACAGGCGTTACGCCGATCGCCGCCAATATCGCTTCACGATCCAGCAGCTTGACGGCTTCGGGTAAACGGTAGCCGCGTCCGCGCACCGAATACAGTGCCACACCCAAGGCCTCGGCCTCCTGCAAGGCATTCCAGACCGTGGCACGCGTCACACCGAAATGGCGTGCGATCGCCTCGCCGGAATGAAAACGTCCGTCAGCAAGCAAGCGCAGGATGGGGAAAGTGAGTTGATTCATAGGCAAGGTTGAATAGCTGCATCGATATTAGCACAGCGCCTGCGCACCCTGCCCGCTTGCCAGGGTGTAAAATGACGGCAACTCAATCATGTGTACTGTCATGTCTGCCGAAAAACCCGCCATCGCTCCAGCCGCCAATTTCATCCGCAATATCGTCGAACGCGATATCGAACAAGGTGTGTACGCCTCACGCCGCTGGGCCGGAGGTCCGGGAGATGCCGCGATGCAGGCCAGCGGGCAGCCTGATCCAGCCAGGATACGCACGCGTTTCCCGCCTGAGCCGAATGGTTACCTGCATATTGGCCACGCAAAATCCATCTGCCTGAACTTCGGCCTGGCCGAGCAGTATGGTGGTGTCTGTCACATGCGCTTCGACGACACCAACCCGGAAAAGGAAGAACAGGAATACGTAGACAGCATCACCGAATCCGTCAAATGGCTGGGTTACAGCTGGGAAGGGTTTGGCGATAGCCATCTGTATTTCGCCAGTAATTACTTTGATTTCATGTACCGCGCAGCGGAAACGCTGATCGAAGCGGGCCATGCCTATGTGGATCAACAAACGGCCGACGAGATGCGCGCCAACCGTGGCACCTTGACCGAGCCAGGCAAAGATTCGCCGTTCCGCAATCGCACACCGGCCGAGAACCTGGCCCTGTTCCGCGAGATGCGCGATGGCAAGCATGCCGATGGCAGCATGATCCTGCGCGCCAGGATCGACATGGCGTCGCCCAATATCAACCTGCGCGATCCGGCCATCTACCGTATCCGCCGTGCCACGCATCACAACACCGGCGACACCTGGTGCATCTACCCTATGTACACCTTCGCCCACCCGATCGAAGATGCGCTGGAGCAGATCACCCATTCCATCTGCACGCTGGAGTTCGAGGATCAGCGCCCGTTCTACGACTGGCTGTTGGAGCGGCTGGCGGAAAGCGGTCTATTAGCCCACCCGCTGCCCAAGCAATACGAGTTCTCGCGCCTTAATCTGAGCTATGTGGTGCTGTCCAAGCGCAAATTGATCGAGCTGGTCGAGAATAAGCATGTCACCGGCTGGGATGACCCACGCCTGCCTACCTTGGCGGGTGCACGCCGCCGCGGTTACACGCCGGAAGGCTTCAAGTTGTTCGCAGACCGCATCGGCGTCTCCAAGGCCGATTCCTGGATCGAATACACCATCCTGGAAGACTGCATGCGCGAAGTGCTCAACGAAAGCGCGCAGCGCCGCATCGCCGTGCTGGACCCGATCAAGCTGGTCATCGACAACTACCCTGCAGACCAGGCTGAAGACTGCTACGCCCCCAACCACCCACAGCAACCTGAGCTGGGCAAGCGCGTGGTTAAACTGTCAAAAGAACTGTGGATCGAGCGCGAAGACTTTATGGAAGTCCCCAGCAAAGGTTATTTCCGTCTTTTTCCAGACAACATGGTGCGTCTGCGCTATGGCTATGTGGTCAAGTGCACAGGCTTTGAAACAGACGCGGATGGCAAGGTGACCATCGTGCATTGCGATTACCTGCCAGACACCAAGTCGGGCACGCCCGGAGCGGACGCCATCAAGGTCAAGGGCAATATCCACTGGGTATCGGCTGCGCATGCCTACACGGCAGAAGTGCGCCTGTACGACCGCCTGTTCAAGACGGCACACCCTGGCGCGGGCGACAGCAATTATCTGGACGATCTCAATCCTGCTTCTCTGCACGTCATCACGGCACAGCTAGAAGCCTCTCTCAAGGATGCAAAGCCTGAGGAGTGTTTCCAGTTCGAACGGCACGGTTATTTTGTGGCGGACAAACAAGACAGCGTGGCTGGGCAGCCGGTGTTCAACCGCACGGTGACCTTGCGCGACGCCTGGCAGAAATAACGACTGCTTTCCGCCATGACTCGCACATGGGATGCCAGTGAATTCACGGCATCCCTTTTTTACAGCGGTCGGTTCGGGAAGAAAGTGCATCAGCTAAAAAAAAGCACGTAAACTCTCGGAATACCAACCCGTCTGGTCAACATGCCTCAATGAAACAATCCGTTCCCCTCAACAAGGCCTATCGGCTACTCAATCACGGGCCCACGGTGCTGGTCACCACAGCGCATGGTGAACGCCGCAACATCATGGCGGCAGCCTGGAACATGCCACTGGATTTCAATCCTCCCAAGATCGCCATTGTGATCGACAAGCAAACCTACACCCGTGCATTGATCGAAGCCTCCGGCAGCTTCGCCATCAACGTGCCCTGCCACGCGCAGGTCGATATGGTGCTACAGGTGGGTTCCAGCTCTGGACGTGAGCTATGGGGCAGTACGCCGGATAATAAATTCGCCGCTTATGGTGTTTCCACGTTCGCGGCCAGCGAGATTGCTGCGCCGCTGGTAGCAGGCTGCGTGGCCTGGCTGGAGTGCCGTGTGATCCCGGAGCCGCATATTCAGAATACCTACGATCTATATCTGGGCGAGGTGGTGGCCGCCTGGGCAGATGACAGGGTGTTCTCGGACGGCCGCTGGCACTTTGACGCACATGATGCCATGCGTACCTTGCATCATATTGCTGGCGGTGCGTTCATGACGGTCAGCGATCCATTCATGACAGGTAATGTGGATTGATGTGAGCGGCCAATGAAAAAGTCCAACCGACATCGTTCCAAAAAGATCGGCATGGCGCCAGGTTCGCTGGTGCATGTGGGTGAAGTCAAAACCGCGCAGCCTGCAGTCAGCATCTTCGGGTTCGCTAAAGATCAGCTTAGTGAGCGCACACTTAGCACTGAGACATTAGCAAGCCTTGCCCTGCCTGATGCTGGTGAGAAGCTCTGGCTGAATGTGCATGGCGCGCATGATGTGGCGTTGATCCGCCAGATCGGCCAGTTGTTCCATCTGCATCCGCTGGTCATGGAGGACATTCTCAACACCGACCAGCGCGCCAAGGTGGACCAGTATGGCGATTATCTTTACATCGTCACGCGCTGCTTTCACTACGACGCGAAGAAGATGGAGATCGGCTCCGAGCAGATCAGTCTGGTGCTGGGCAAACACTATGTACTCTCGTTTCAGGAACGTGCCACTGGCTCGTTCGACCCGGTACGCGAACGACTACGTACCGAACACGCTGCGATCCGGGAACAAGGGGCTGACTATCTGGCCTATGCCTTGCTGGACGTGGTGGTGGACCGCTATTTTGGCATCCTGGAACAGATGAACGACGCGGCAGAGAACCTGGAAGACCTGTTGTTGCGCAAACCGAATGCCGCCTTGCTGACACAGATCCACCTGCTCAAACGCGCCAGCATGGAGCTGCGCCGTGCTGTCTGGCCGCTGCGCGAAGTCATTAATAGCCTGTTACGCAATGAAAGCGCCATGTTCAGCCCATCCACCGTGCTGTATCTGCGCGATGTGTATGACCATACCGTGCACTTTATCGAATCGCTGGAAGCCTTGCGTGACCTGCTGGGTGGCATGATGGACATCTATCTATCCAGCGTCAGCAACCGGGTCAATATGGAAGTGCGGGCGCTGACGGTAGTGACCATGCTGTTCATGCCAGCCACGCTGATCTCCGGCATCTTCGGTATGAATTTCGAACATATCCCCTGGCTGGCCGACCTGGACGGCTTCTGGTTTGCGCTCGCCTTGATGGCAAGCATCGCCAGTCTCATGGGACTGATCTTCTGGCGCCGGCAATGGCTGAGTCGGGGATGATCTGTACTTGGCCAAATACTTGGCTCAATAGCCAATGTCGTCCTTGATACGTGCGGCATAGTTCGCGCGGACCTTGTCGATCTTGGGACGAGCCACCGCCATGCAGTAAGGCTGGCGCTGATTGTTGATGTAGTAATACTGGTGGTAATCCTCAGCGGGATAGAAGGTGTCTGCTCCGTTGATCTGGGTCACGATGGGGGCCGGCCATAAGCGCTGCTGATCCAGCCTGACTATCATGTCTTGCACCGCTTGCCGCTGTGTTTCATTCTGGCAAAAAACGGCAGAGCGGTATTGCGTGCCGATATCGTGCCCCTGGCGGTTGGGTGTGGTCGGATCATGTGCCACGAAGAATATTTCCAGCAGCGCCTCAAACGCGATCTGCTCCGGGTCATAATCGATACGAATCGCCTCGGCATGCCCGGTGTCGCCATTGCACACCTGCTTATAGGTCGGATTGAGCGTCTGTCCGCCAATGTAGCCAGAAGTCACGCGCTTGACGCCTTGCAGTTGCGAGAACACAGGCTCCAGACACCAAAAGCAACCACCGGCAAGAATTGCAGTCTGTTCTGACATGTTGAAATGCTCCATAGTGTTTTCGGGTTTCGTTATCATTTAGTCATGAAGATTCAGGTTTTCCTTACGTCTGCACACGCACGGTCCGCCTTATGCAACTAGCTGCACTTTATCTAGATTTTAATTCCTACTTTGCTTCAGTAGAGCAGCAAATGCGTCCGGAGTTGCGTGGCAAACCTATTGCAGTATTGCCCGTGGTGGCAGAGACCACCTGCTGCATCGCCGCCAGCTATGAGGCCAAAGCGTTTGGTGTCAAAACCGGTACGCGGGTCAGCGATGCGCGCAAGCTCTGTCCTGACATCATCATGGTGGAAGGTCGACCGCCTCTATATGTGGAATTCCATCATCGCCTGGTGGAGATCGTGGAATCATGCACGCATGTGGAACGCACGCTCTCGATTGACGAGATGGTGTGCATGCTCACCGGCAGCCAACGTCAAGTTGAAAATGCGCTGAAGCTCGCTGCTGCCATCAAGAAGAAGATCGAATGCGAGGTAGGCTCTTATATCCGTTGCTCCATTGGTATCGCGCCTAACGTGTTCCTGGCTAAGGTCGCTTCCAATATGCAAAAGCCGGATGGTTGTGTCGTGCTAAGAGCGGAAGACATTCCAGAGAGACTGCTCACGCTTAAGCTACGCGACCTGAATGGCATAGGCAAGCGCATGGAGTCGCGACTGATGGAATTTGGCATTGAGTCGGTTGCGGACTTGTACGCTGCCAATCGTCAGCAATTACGCAGTGCCTGGGGCAGCGTGGAGGGTGAGCGCATGTATGACAAGTTACGTGGGGTACACGTTGAGTATCAAGCCCATGATAGACGCAGCCTTGGCCATTCACATGTATTGCCACCGGAGTTACGTAATGCTGAATCTGCGTTGTCCGTGTTGCACCGTCTGTTACAAAAAGCTGCCATGCGCATGCGTAGCTACGGCTTGCAAACATCCAGCATCAGCGTTCGGGTCAAATTTCTGAATGCCTCAAGCTGGGTGGCAGAAACCCGCATGAACAGTACCGATGACACGCTGATATTGACTGCCACGCTGGAACAGTTATGGCGACAATACCCTAAGCGCAAGCATGTGCCTTATGCCGTGGGCATTTCATTTAGCAGCCTGAACACACCTGATCAGTGCAGCATGAGCTTGTTTGGTGAAGTGGTGCAAGGTTCAAAACTCAATGGGGTATTGGATGAGCTGAATAGTCGTTTTGGTAAAAATACCGTATATCTGGGGCGTGCACATGACGCATTGAAGCACGCGCCCATGCGCATCGCCTTCAACCACATTCCGGATTTAACAACGGAGAGTGATGAGTAAATACTTTATCGCTATACGCAAAGATTGAGGGTGCTAGGATTGAGGGTGCTAGAACCCTGATCTAGGGTAGACAGAAAAACAAAAAGCCCTCCGAAGAGGGCTTTCTGTTGCCTCGAACTAACGAGGTGATGTAAGAGCCTGGCGGTGACCTACTTTCGCATGCGAGAAGCACACTATCATTGGCGCAGATTCGTTTCACGGCCCTGTTCGAGATGGGAAGGGGTGGGTCCAAATCGCTATGGCCGCCAGACATAACCG
>NZ_RJVP01000008.1 GCF_003730115.1 Pseudomethylobacillus aquaticus
GACGCTGCACAACAAGATTGCCAGTCTGCGCATTCACATACGCCGCATCCCCATGCGCCGTCACCACCGGAAGACCTAACTGGCCGCCACTGCCCAGCACATTCGCTGAACTCCCCGCCAACCCCAACCCGCTTCCAGTGACAACCCCTACCATGACGTCCCCTTGTCTTCGTTAAGTGCCATGGCGTAACGCATCATGACCTACCAACTCAATAGGTCTCCTCTTATCTCCTGCGGTTTAGGGGACCGCTGAAATTTATTTCAAAGCTTTGAATTACGATAAACTCGATTCAATAAGTCACGACTTACTTATTTCTGAAACCTTTACAAGAGCACATAGATGGCGACAAAAGAACAGCTCAGCCGGTATCTTCAATTCTTGGAAGTCGATCCGGGCAATCTCAGCCTGATCATAGCGTCAGGCAATATGGCGTATGAACTGGGGCTCTTTGATCAAGCATTGGAACTTGCTGAGCGAGGCTTAACAATTGCGCCAGCCCATGCTGAATTGAAGGCGTTGCGAGGCCTTGTCAACCTGAGTACTCACCATGTGGGGCTTGCACAGTCTGAATTTGAGGCGCTGATTTCGGAAGGTCAAGGTGCCCCTGTGATTCGTTACAATTTGGCTTATTGCCGGGCTTTGGATGGGGATTTCGAGGCGGCACTTGCTTTGCTGGATGATGCGGAGGCTCAATACAAAGATATTCCACAGATGCTGCATTTGAAAGTTGCCGCTTTACATCATCTGGCTAAGGTTTCCGAGGCGATTGATCTGGCACAGGCTGTTATTTCACAGCATCCTGATGATGCCGTACTGGCAGGGATGCTTTCTTCACTTCATATCGATAATGAGGATTATCAAGCAGCAGCCTACTATGTAGCGGTGGCTATGAAGAGCGGAAATCCATCTGCCGATACCTATGCAAGTCAGGGATCGCTCTACCTTATTGATCAAGACGATGATCAAGCACTTTCCTGCTTTGAGCAGGCTATTCAGCGTAAAGTAAATAATGGTCGCGCATGGTTGGGTAAGGGCCTGGCGGAGATGTTGCAGAATCGTTTGCCTGAAGCGCAAGGTAGCTTTGATCATGCCGTGAAATACATGCCGAACCACCTTGGTACATGGCAGGCGCTGATTTGGTGCTGTATTGCTCAAGGCAACTGGTCTTTAGCAGAAGAGTATGTGCAAAAGAGCATGGCGATGGATGATACGTTTTCGGAAAGCCATGGCGCTTTAGCTATCATCCAGCTTAACAAAGGACAAGTGACGGAGGCGAAATCGTCGATTCGCCGGGCATTAAAGCTGGATCCGCATTCGTTCTCTGGACAATACGCGCAAACCAAGCTGCTTGAATATGAGGGGCAAGCTGAGCAGGCTGACAAGGTACTGCAGGCAGTTCTTGACACGTCTTTAATGCCGGATCAAGGAACGCTTAGGGATGTTCTGGTGAACCGCTTGATCAAGTCTTCGCGGAAAGCTGAGCAATAGGCTAACCATTTAAGACAGCATCGGGTTATGGCAAGTGGATATGTAACGCTGGATAAGAACGCATAGGAGAAGGTATGCATTACTTAAATATTATCTGTGTCAATAAAACTAGCTTCGACCTTATAGCCACCAATTTCTCTGTCGAAATTGGAAATGATGGGAAACACAACGGTACAACTCCGGTTTGCACGCCACCTTCCATGCTGCTGCCTGCTGTCTCAATTATAGACAGCTCGGGTGATCAGACTTATCAGTCCAGTCAGGTGTATATGGATCAGAGAGGTAATTTTCAAAGCGGGCCACAAGGTACCTTCTCCTGGGTGAGTCAGGACAACCCGAAGATTGGCGTGGATTTTGACTATCACTATCCTTCTAGTTCCGGATCTTCAGGGGAAATTGTAACGCTGACGGTGTCGCCAAGGTTTATTGGTTACCAGATTGAATTTAACGGGACAACTTCGAAATTGAGTTATGACCAAGGCACTTATACGTTCAAAAGTAGTTCAGATGATAAATCGTTAACCGTCACGTTCTTGGAGGTTACTAATTCCGAGAATAATTTGCCCAGTAACAACTAAGAGGTCAGAACATGTCAAATCCTCCAGGTAGTGACGATGCATACCAAGCACAAAGACTTTCAGACTCTGCTGCTTGTTATTTTATAAATTCGACATCACAAGAAATAGCTGAGATATGGATAACCCATCAACAGGGTGCAACAAGTTCTGGCAAGCTACAAGATAATTTGCCGTTGATGTATTACTTCCAGCGACGCGGTGGTAGCTCGATTGCGGCCAAAGAGGTGATTCAGTTACCCAATGTTTATTTTAATTACAGCGATGACCAGACAGACCAGGGGACATCAAATTTAAATGATTGGGGAGTCTATTTCCGGCACTCCAAGACAAACATGCTGTATGGGCCTAAATCAAGCCCAATGACGACCAAGTCTCTCTATGTTGAACAACCCTATGGAGCAGCTCCGGCGGACTATGGGATCGTTCTTGAATTAATTGAGACCCCGATGGGGTTCTCTCTTAATGTCTATCAGAACGGCAGTGCTAGCCCTGAAATATTTTCTTTAGTAAGGCTACAGTCTTCTGCTTTGCTTGTCGCTTATAAACTGAGTCAGCCCAATACGGTCAGGGCTGCGTTTGATGCAATTGGAGCCTCAACCGAGTATCCAGGCGATAAGGTACCAATCGGAGTCTGCATTAGTGGCGGTGGGTCGCGAGCGATGACAGCGGGTGTTGGGCAATTACAAGCACTGAGCCTCATCCAATACAATGACAAACCACTTCTGGATCAGGTCCGTATTTTGTCATCTGTTTCTGGAGGAAGCTGGTTGTCGGGCCCCTTCACATACCTTGATCAACCCACTATTTCAGATAGTCAATTTCTTGGAACTTATGCATCTCCACAGTCTTTGACGCCATTGATTGTAGGGACAAAGCCAGCTGATGGAAATATCGGGGCAGTGATTACTAATGATAATTTCGCATTCAAGTCATTGGCTGTCCAAATGGTGCTTCTGGTGCTGGATGATGCATTCGGGCATGGAAAATTCAATAATCTGTCCAGAATGTGGCAAACCATCGTAGGTCAACATTTCTTGAAGCCATACGGCTTGCTTGAAGAAGATCGATATAGCGTTCCAATATCCACCTATAGTTATTCGTTACAAACAATAGGTGGAAACGCAGACGCGTTGGATGCATCTTTCTATCCAGCGGTGGACGATGGTTTCCGTGGTTCCAGGCCTTTCCATGTATGCAACATGGCAATGCAGGCTATTGAGTCAAGTCAGGCAAAGAATCCGAAAAACTCATTTGCCGTTCTTGCGCAAGCAACGCCGATCTTTACGGGTGTTCCACTTACCGCTGCAGGAATTGTAAATTCTTCAGGACTACCCGTGGGTGGGGCACAGATTGCTACATTTGCGTATAACTCAATCCCTTGCCTACACGCAGGCGATAGCGTCCCTGAGTATATTCATGTCAAGCAGGCGAGTCCTTGGGGACTGGAAGACAGCATAGGCGTCAGTTCAGCATTTATTGCTGCTGCCATCGCAAAATATATAGGTGATCGAGCGTCAGATGAACTCGCTGATTTGTTAATTGAGCGAGGTGCTGATGCAGCACGGTTTTTATCGTCTTGTTTATCAAAACACACAGCAGAGGAAATTGCCAAGCTGACAGACGAGCAGTTTGCGCATCGCTTGCTGAGGATGACAGATGAAGATCTGATGGCAAGTCTTCCTCTGACTTTTCAAATTGTCAGTTTGGACGATTTCAAAAAAGAGCGGGACATCGTTCTGAGTATCAGTTTCGGGCCAATTGAGCAAAAGATATTGAAGTGGCTTCTCAATAAGCTACTAGATGAAATAATGAAGATTCTAGAGAAACTGGCCGAACTGATTGTGCCTATGTATCCTTATTGGACGCCAGCCAATTTACCAGAAAGCTCGGTTACGCCTAAATCATACGTCACACATTATTATGATGGCGGCTTACTTGAGAATACTGGGCTTGCTTCATTGCTTTCTTACACTGACATTGACACTGCTCTGGTGTTTGTGAACACAGGCAGTGCGTTGTCCTTATGTGATGGCGACTCAGTTACTGCAGGTATCGTTGATAGTGATGGCCAAATAATCGACTGTACCAATGTCAAGGTGGATGACCAGATATCCAGATTATTTGGGTATCAGGGCTATGTGCCTGGCAGCGGGTATGTGTTGATGCCGAAAACAAATCCAGATAAGCATTTGCAATGGTTTGAAAAGCAATCAGCAATGACGGCCCAGATTTTCCCAAGCGAAGATTTTGCTGAGGTGCTGCAGGGGCTATGGCAGGCCGCCACTGGAGGTAATGTAAGTCAAAATGGCCGTTATGTCTTGCCCAAGGCGCCTGTATTGCAGCATCCTGCTGCTTATAAACAAACACTTACGACGTTGGCCAATGAGTTGTTTAATGTTGAAGGTGAACGCACCGTAGAGATTTACTGGTTCTATTTAAGTCCAGTAGCCTCCTGGAGTGACTTAGTCCCGCCTGATGCCAATACCCCGTCGAGTGATTTTCCAAATATCGGAACATTTACAACACAATATTCGGCGGAAGACTACAACTTGCTTGTCAACCTAACTGCCTGGAGTACACAGCAATTCATTGGAAATAATCCTTTATCGTAACCGGTGCTAATAAATGATAGGAATGATCAAAATGACGAGTGCTAATAGTTATGACGTGAAACTCCATTACAGTGATTCTACTACTGGAAGTACATTGGACCGGCTATGGATGAGTCATCAAACAATTTCTGAAGGGGAAATCTCCCCTGCTGAAAATTTGTTTGTTGCGGAGGTCACTAACGGAACGGTTATTGGTACGGTAACCATACTTGATCAATCAATAAATGATTGGGCAGTATATGCTGTTCTTAAAAATACAGGCGGTGTATTGATGGGAATGCCGTTACCTACGGAAGTTCTAACCTGGGGATCATCGGCTCCAGAGACGGCAATTTCAGTAGGGCTGTTTGTGTCTAAAAGTGGATTCCAGATACAGTGGCTTGATGTGAATAATCAAGTGATTGATAACTCCCCAATGTGTAATTTTAAAAACCTTACTCCAAGGCCGAGTGCCGATTAGATATTTAAGTACCTTATTCTAAAGTCTGGTACGGAGCTTATGGGTACTTGAGTTACACGTCTTGATGTAGCCACATCATCAAATAAAGATTCGCGTACTTCTACACACTGATCCCGGCCGAATGCGCCTGCTGGTCGGCGTGATAGCTGCTGCGCACCATAGGCCCGCATGCGGCATGCGTGAACCCCATTGCCGTCGCCTCGGCCTCGAACTGTCGGAAGCGTTCCGGCGTAACAAAGCGTTTGACGGGCAGGTGGTGCGGGCTGGGTTGCAGATACTGCCCCAGCGTCAGCATGGTGACGCCGTGGTTACGCAGGTCCTGCATCACCTGCAGGATCTCTTCGTCGGTTTCGCCCAGGCCCAGCATGAGGCCGGATTTGGTCGGCACGTGCGGGTGTTGTTCGCCGAACACTTTGAGCAGGTTCAGCGAGTTCTGGTAATCCGAACCCGGGCGCGCTTCCTTGTACAGGCGCGGCACCGTCTCTAGGTTGTGGTTCATGACATCGGGTGGCGCCAGCGTGAGGATCTGGATGGCGCGGTCCAGCCGTCCACGGAAATCAGGTACCAGGATCTCCACCTTGATCGCCGGGCTATGCGTTCTGACCGCGGTGATGCAGTCGACAAAATGCTGGGCGCCGCCGTCGCGCAGGTCGTCGCGGTCTACCGAGGTGATCACCACATAGTTGAGGCGCATCTGCGCGATGGTGCGTCCCAGGTTCTCGGGCTCCTGCGTGTCCGGTGGCAATGGCTTGCCGTGCGATACATCGCAGAACGGGCAGCGCCGTGTGCAGATATCCCCCAGGATCATGAAGGTGGCGGTGCCGCCGCTGAAGCATTCGCCGATGTTGGGGCAGGAGGCTTCTTCGCAGACGGTATGCAGCTTGTTGTCGCGCAGGATCTGTTTGATCTCCTGAAAACGCGCTGAATCCGGCACTTTCATGCGTATCCATTCCGGCTTGCGCAAGGCGGGCTGCGGAATGATCTTGATCGGGATGCGCGCAGTCTTTTCGGCGCTGGTTTCCTTGACGCCCGCAGGTTTGCGCTGCGCTGGCGTGATGAGCGTTTCGGTCATGTGCTTATGGCTTTCTGGTCTGCATACTGCTCAAATTGGGCGGTCAGCAGGGACAGTAACTGTTCTGCGACCTGATCTACGGGCTGTTGCACGCCCAGTTGGCTGAGCTGGGTCACTTGCAAGCCGCGATAACCGCATGGATCGATGGCGGCGAATGGGGCGAGATCCATGGCGACATTCAACGCCAGGCCATGATAACAGCGCTGCTGTTTGACGCGCAGCCCCAGCGAGGCGATCTTGCTATCTTGTACATAGACGCCTGGCGCATCGCTGCGCGCCTGGGCGCTGATGCCGTACTGGCTGAGCAGGGCGATCACGGCCTGCTCCATACAGCTCACCAGCTGGCGCACCGTCAAGCCACGGCGTTGCAGGTCGATGAGCAGGTAGATCACCACTTGGCCCGGACCATGGTAGGTGATCTTGCCGCCTCTATCCACTTCCAGCAGCGGAATGTCCTGACGGCTGGGTGGGCGTGCGTCCTTGCGGTTCAGGCCCAGCGTGTAGACGGGTGGGTGTTCGGTGAGCCACAGCTCGTCAGGAGTGCTGGCATCGCGTGCCGCCGTGAACGCCTGCATGGCCTGCCAGGTGGCGAGATAATCGCTGCGCCCCAGTCGCCGCAGCAACGGCGTTAGCATGGTCATATCAATCCCGTCGATTCGACCATGGCCTCAGAGCGTGAACTTCACCATGGGGTGTGCACTGAGCGTACGGTAGATATCGTCCAGTTGCGGCTTACTGGTCACGTATACGGTGCAGGTCAGGCTGATGTAACGGCCACCGGAGCTGGCACGCATCTCCACGCGGCTGGCATCGAACTCTGGCAACTGCTGGCGGATCAGCGCCACGATGGTGGCGGCAAAGTCATCATGCGTCTCCCCCATGACCTTGATGGGAAAGTCGCAGGGGAATTCAATCAGGGTTTCCTGTTCAGCCATGTCGCATTACCTGTTGTTTATAGTCTTGATACCAGCCCAGCATGCGTTTGAACAGCGGACCGGGCTGGCCGTTGGCGATGGGCTGACCGTCGAGTGTGACGATGGCCAGCACCTCCTTGGTGGACGAGGTGATCCACAGCTCATCAGCGCTGCGTATGACGCTGGAAGCAAAATAACCGATCTCGACCGGCACGCTGTGCTGGGCGGCCAGCTCCAGTACCAGATCATAGGTGATGCCGGGCAGCATGTGCTGATCCTTGGGCGGTGCGAGGATGACCCCGTTGCGTACTGCAAAGATATTGCTGGCCGCGCCTTCCGTGAGGATGTCGTCACGGAACAGGATGGTCTCCACGGCACCGGCATCGACAGCCTGTTGCCGCAACAGCACATTGGCTAGCAGGGCGATGGCTTTGATGTCGCAGCGGTCCCAGCGTATGTCGCTTGCGCTGATGCAACTCACCCCCTGGCTGATCTGCGCTGCCGAAGGCGTGATCAGCGGGTTGCTCATCATGAACACGGTAGGGCTGACGCCAGCCGGGAACGCATGGTCACGTGGCGCTACACCGCGTGTAACGTGCAGATAGATAGACTGATCTGCCTCATCCTGTCGCGCGATGAGGGTCTGTACCAGTGCCGCCCATTGCGCATTGCTGTACGGGTTGCTGAGCCGCAGTGCCGTCAGGCTGGCGGCAAAGCGCTGCAGGTGTTGCTGTAGCCGGAATGCATGGCGCGAATAGACCGGGATGATCTCGTAAGCGCCATCGCCGAAGATGAACCCACGGTCCAGAACCGAGACCTGCGCCTGATGCAAGGGCAGGAATTCACCATTCAGGTAGACGGTCTGGCTCAAGGTTGAGGGTTTACTCGAACCAGAGTTTGACGCTATCGACCAGGCGACCAAAGATGCCAGCCGCAGGCACCGCCTTGCTGGCGATCAGGTTGCGCTCAACCAGTACCTTGTCGTCCAGGGTCAGCGTGATCTTGCCGATGGCTTGATTGGCACTGATAGGGGCAACCAGAGGTTGCGTGCTGGTGATGCTGGCTTTCACGCGGGCGTAATCGCCTTTGGGCAGGGTAACCGACAGGTCACGTGCCAGCGTGGCGTCGATAGAAGGCTCAGCGCCTTTCCAGACGCGCAAGTTGTTGACCTTCTGACCGCGCTTGTAAACCAGCGTGGATTCGTAGAACTGGAAGCCGTAATTCAGCAGCTTCTGGCTTTCAGTGGCACGCGAGGTGGAGGAGCCGGCACCCAGCACCACCGAGATCATGCGCGTATCGCCGCGCTTGGCCGAGGTGATCAGGCAGTAACCTGCCGATTTGGTGTGACCGGTCTTCATGCCGTCTACGTACGGGTCCTGCCACAGCAGCGTGTTGCGGTTGGGTTGGGTGATCTTGTTATAGGTGTATTCCTTGACCGAGTACAAGCGCTTGTAATCGTCCGGGAAGTCACGGATCAGGGCTGCAGCCAGAATGGCCAGATCAGTCGCGGTGGTGTAGTGCTGCGGGTCGGGCAGGCCGGTGGCGTTCATGAAATGGCTGTTCTTCATGCCCAGACGGGCGGCTTCCTTGTTCATCAGTTCGGCGAACACTTCTTCAGTACCGCCTATGCCTTCGGCCAGCGCGATGGAAGAGTCGTTACCGGACTGGATGATGGTGCCGTGCAGCAGTTCGTCCACGGTGACCGGCTTGTTGGGCTCGATGAACATCTTGGAGCCTTCCACCTTCCAGGCCTTGACGCTGACCGGCAGGGTTTGCGTCAACTGCAGATGGCCGTTCTTCAATGCCTTGAATACCATGTACGCGGTCATGATCTTGGTCAGCGAAGCCGGTTCTACCCGCTCGTCACCGGCTTGTTGAGCCAGCACGCTGTCACTGTTGAAATCACGCAATACATAGGATTTGACCGCCAGTGTGGGCTGTGGCGGGATAGGGGCTGCCAGGCTGCTCATGGCGATCAGGAGCAGGGCGGTGGCGGTCAGGGCTTTGAATAAAGGCATAAATAGTCTTCTCGCGTTATTGCTGATAAAGCAGGATGGCGTCTATCCCCAGGGACTGACGGATTTTGGCTTGCACTTGCTCGGCTTGTTCACGGTCGCTGTAAGGACCCAAGCGTACACGATACAAGTTCCTATTATACCAGCTTGAAATATTCACTTTTTGCACGCCGGGGTTATCCAGCAGCTGATTCAGTTGCTGGCGCAGGCGATCTGCATTGCTTTCTTCATTGAAAGCACCGACTTGCAGATACACGCCAGCTGAAAAACTGTTCACCATGGGGGCTGCAGTAGCGGACGCCGTAGCGCTTGCCGAGCCGCCGCTGGTATCGATCGCCTCGACGATCACCTTGGCGCTACCCGGGCCAAGCAGGCCGATGCGATGCGCGGCCACATAGGAAAGGTCGATCACGCGGCCCGCTACGAAAGGCCCGCGGTCGTTGATGCGTACCACCACGCTACGCCCGTTGCTGGCATGGGTCACACGCGCATAGCTGGGCAGCGGTAGGGTCGGGTGGGCGGCGGTCATGGCATACATGTCATACACCTCACCGCTGGCGGTCTTGCTGCCGTGGTAGCGCTTTCCATACCAGGTGGCGATGCCCTCCGCTTTGTAGGGCGTGTGGCTGGTCATGGGCACATAGCGCTTGCCCAGTGCCATATACGGTTTGTTGGCACGGTCCATCAGCGGTTCGGCGCGCGGCACGGCGTCCGGGATGCTGTCCAGATTGGCAGGTGCGTTGTCTCCCGGGCCGTCATCCAGGTAATAGCCGCCGCCTTTGCCGCCAGGCGCCGGGCTGGGCTTTTTGGGGGCACTGCCACAGGCCACTAGTAATGCACATATAAACAGCAGTAAGGTGGTTTTCATCAGCTGGATACCAGTTTTTTGTGGGTTTTGATGCTCATCAGGATGCCCAGGCCCAACATCAGTGTCACCAGTGAAGTGCCGCCGTAACTGATCAGCGGCAAGGGCACACCCACCACTGGCAGGATGCCGCTGACCATGCCGATGTTCACAAAGGCGTACGTGAAGAAGGTCATGGTGATGCTGCCTGCCAGCAGGCGTCCGAACGTGCTTTGTGCGTAGGCGGCGATGAACAGCCCGCGGCCTATGATCAGCAGATAGAGCAGCAACAGCAGGATGTTGCCCAACATGCCGAACTCTTCGCCGAACACCGCAAAGATGAAGTCAGTGGTGCGTTCCGGGATGAAATCCAGCTGCGCCTGTGTGCCATTCAGCCAGCCTTTGCCGGCCAGCCCCCCCGAGCCTAGCGCAATGGTGGCCTGAATGGTGTGGTAACCGGCGCCTAGCGGATCCTGATACGGGTCGAACAGGATCTCGATACGGCGTCGCTGGTAATCGTGCAGCATGGTCCACAAAATCGGCGCTGCGACCGCGATGCTGGCACCCACGCCCAGTATGAAACGCCAGCTCAAGCCAGCCAGGAACAGCACATAGAAGCCAGATGCCGCGATGAGCAGGGAAGTTCCCAGATCGGGCTGTTTCATGACCAGCACCACCGGCACCGCCAGCAGCAGCGCACCCATCAAGTGATGCTGCAAGCGCGGGCTGGCTTCATGGCGGGCAAAGTACCAGGCCAGCAACATGGGAACGCCTATCTTCATGATCTCGGAAGGCTGGATACGCACCACGCCCAGATGCAGCCAGCGCCGTGCACCGTTGCTGATCTCGCCGAACAGGGCAACGCCAACAAGCAGCAGCAGGCCTAGCACATAGATGGGCAGTGCCAGCCTTTGCAGGTGTTGTGGCGGCACGTTGGCAGTCACCCACAATACGGACAGCGCGATGACGATATTGATGGCCTGTGCCTGCATCCGGCCCACGCTGTGGCCGCCTGCGCTGTACAGCACCGCCATGCCGACCACCAGCGCCAGGATGATGGTGCTCATCAGAAAGCCATCGATATGCTTGCTCAGCGACAGGTAGATGCGCTCAATCATGTGCTTCGCTGTGCTCCTCTTCTATGGGTTCGGGCGCTGGCAGTGCTGCAGCTGCGGCTGGCTGCGCATCCGGCAGCTTGCCCAGCAGGTAGTAATCCATCACCTTGCGTGCGATCGGGCCGGCGGTAGAGCCACCGTGACTGCCGTTCTCGACGATCACCGCCACAGCGATCTTGGGATCTTCCGCTGGGGCGTAGGCGATGAACAACGCATGGTCACGGTGCCGCTCGGCGATGTTCTTTTCATCGTATTTTTCGTTTTGCTTGATGCCGATCACCTGTGCCGTCCCTGTTTTGGCGGCGATGGAATAGGGGCTGCCTGCCCCTACGATCACCGCCGTGCCACCGGGGCGCGTGACATCCACCATGGCTTCTCTGACCAGGTCGATGTGTTTGGGCGCCAGCGCGATCTGGTCCATCACTTGAGGTTTGACCGGGCGCGAGATGCCGGTGCGGTTGTTCTGTATGCTGGTGACCAGGTGCGGCCGCATGGCCACCCCGTTGTTGGCAAAGATCGCGGTAGCGTGTGCCAGTTGCAGGGGTGTCACCAAGGTGTAGCCCTGGCCTATGCCGGTGATCACCGTCTCGCCCGGATACCAGGGTTGTTTCCAGCGTTTCCATTTCCAGGCCGGTGTGGGCAGCAGGCCACCATTCTCGCCCTGGATGTCGATGCCGGTCTTCTGGCCAAAACCGAAGTGCTGCAGGAAGTCGGTCAGCCGGTCTATGCCCATCTCGTGCGCCAGGCCATAGAAGAAGGTGTCGCAGGACACAGTGATGGCTCTGCGCATGTCCACCTGACCATGGCCGGCAGGCTTCCAGTCGCGATAGCGGTGGGTCTTGCCGGGCAGGCTGAAGTAACCAGCGTCGCTGATGCTGAAGGGTGGTTCGCGTCTGCCTGCCTCCAGGCCGGCCAGCGCCACAAAGGGTTTCAGCGTGGAGCCGGGCGGATACACGCCGTGCAAGGGGCGGTTCACCAATGGCCGGTCCAGCGATTCGTTGAGCGCTTTCCAGTTTTCGCTGTCGATGCCATCCACAAACAGATTGGGATCGAAGCTGGGCTGACTCACGTAAGACAGGATCTCGCCGGTCTTGGGGTCGATGGCCACCAGCGCGCCGCGCCGTCCGGCAAACGCCTCTTCGCCTATCTTCTGCATGGTGCTGTCGATGGACAGGATGAGGTTTTCCCCAGCCACCGGCGCCACGCTGGACAGCACGCGTACCGCATGCCCGTCGGCATCGATCTCTACCTGCTGGCTGCCAGTGACGCCGTGCAGCTCGCGTTCGTAATATTGTTCGATACCGCCCTTGCCGATATGGTCGGAACCCTTGTAGTTGGACAGGTCGCCAGCCTCGGTCAGGTTCTTGATGTCTTTGTCGTTGATGCGGCCTATGTAGCCGATCAGGTGCGCGCCCAGTGTGCCTTGCGGGTAGTGCCGGAACAACCGGGCACGGATCTCGACGCCGGGGAAGCGGTAGCGGTGCACGGCGAACCTGGCCGCTTCGGTCTCAGTGAGGTGGCTGCGTAAAGGCACGCTGATGAAATTGTGATTCTCGGCGCGCAGCTTGTTGAAGCGTTTGCGGTCCAGCTTGCTGACCGGGACCAGTGCGCTGATATCGGCGATGGTCTGTTCCAGATCGTCCACCTTGCCTGGCGTGATCTCCAGGGTATAAACGAAATAGTTGTGCGCCAGCACCACGCCGTTGCGGTCAAAGATCAGGCCGCGATTCGGCACGGTAGGGACGATGGAGATGCGGTTGTTGTCTGCCAGCGTCTGATAATGCTCGTAACGCATCACCTGCAGATAATAGAAACGGCTGGCCAGGATACCGAAACAGCACAGCACCAGGATGCTGGCGGCCAGCAGGCGCCAGCGAAAATCGTATTGCTCGCGCTGATGGTTGCGGAATTCGAGGTAGCTGGGCATGCCGTGCGGATCAGCTTCTGCGTTTGTTGCTGGCGGCACCGGTGGGCGCAGTGCCCGAAGCGGACAGCAGGGCCAGGACGATCCATAACAATGTGCCGGTCAGGCTGGGCAGGAAGTAGTGCCAATCCGGGATGCTGCCGCCCGCGAACAGCCGTAGCAGCAGCTGGGTGATCTGGGTCACGGCCAGCAAGGCACCCACGAACAAAGCCAGTTGCGGAATATTGAACAGCGTGAGGCGACGCTGGTAGATCACTGCAAAGAAGGCGGTCAGTGAGTAGGCGAAGGCGTTGGCACCGAACAGGCCGCCTGTGGCAAGGTCAATCAGCAGCCCTGCCATCCAGGCCGTACCGATATTACAAAGATGCGGCGCACGGCACAGCCAGAAGATCAGCGTCACCATCACGAAATCCGGCCTCAGCATCAAGCCGCTGCCAGACCAGGGCAACATGGACATGAACAATGCCAGCAGCAATGACAGGTAGATGAAGCGTGATTTGGTGGTGTACATGCTCAAGTGCCTCCATTGGCTGGGGCCGCTGGCAAGGTGGCAGGCGTGCTGGAGGCTGGTGTAGCAGTGGTGCTGGAAGGCGAGGAGGGCTTGGGTTTCGCCGTCGGGGTCGGCGCCTTGCCGGACGGGGTGTTCACGGCTGGGGTGTCCGGGATGGGCGTCGCTGCAGCGACCAGCGGCGTTTTGAGCAGCAGTACTTGTCTATGTTGCTCTATGCCAGCAGCTGGTTCGCATACGATGCGCGCGAAGGTCAGGTCGCTGTCACGTTCCACCGAAGTGACTCTCGCAACAGCCAGGCCAGGCGGGTAGACGCCGTCGATGCCTGAGGTGACCAGCACGTCGCCTTCCTGGATATCCACATTGGTCGGCAGATAGGGCAGGTCGATGATGTTATCGCGGCCGTGCCCGAACGCGATGGCGCGCAGGCCGCTGCGCTCGACCTGGATAGGGATGGCCAGCGATTTGTCGGTGACCAGCGTGACTTCACTGCTGAATGGATAGGTGCGCGTGACCTGGCCGATGACGCCCATGCCGTCCGCGACGGCCTGGCCGGTCATGATGCCATGGCGGCTGCCCAGGTTCACCACCACGCGCTGGGTGAACGGGTCGCGGTCCACATTCATGATCTCGGCCAGTTGGGCAGGCTGTTTGATCTCCTGCACTGCACCCAGCAACTGGCGCAGATGCATGTTCTCTTCTTCCATGCTGCGCAGGCGCTGCAGATCGACGCCTTGCTGAAGATTGACGATGCGCAGGCGACGGTTATCCGCCAGCATGGCGTCATGCCCTTGCCAGTATTCCGCGGTCTGGCGGTACCAGTAGCCCGGCATGTTGGCAGCGACTTGCAGGGGGTGCAGCAGGCCCATGAAGCCCTGGCGGACCTCGGTAAGGTAATGCAGTCGCGCATCAACGCCCATCAGTACCAGTGACAGGATACTGAAGAACACCAGCCGCGTGAAAGGCTGCGGGCCGCGCACAAAAAAGGCTGTGGTGGGTTGCTCCATTGGGCGGGCTCGTCAGGCGTTGATCCGGGCTTATGTGAGAGGTTGTTGCGCTAGTTCTTGTTGCGTTAGCGGCGGTTGCAATAAAAAATCAGGCCGTGATGGAACGGCCTGAAACTTGAACAAAATCACTGACGCGGCATCACTCGTTGGCAAATACATTGCCCAGTTTGTCCATTTCTTCCAGTGCGCGTCCGCAACCACGTGCCACGCAGGTGAGCGGGTCTTCCGCCACGATCACCGGCAGGCCGGTCTCTTCCACCAGCAGGCGATCCAGGTCGCGCAGCAATGCTCCACCGCCGGTCAGCACCATGCCCTTTTCGGCGATGTCGGCACCCAGTTCAGGTGGTGTTTGTTCCAGTGCGGATTTCACCGCGCCGACGATGGCGTTCAAGGGCTCGGTCAGCGCTTCCAGGATCTCGTTGCTGGAAATGGTGAATTTGCGTGGCAGGCCTTCGGCCAGATTGCGGCCGGTGACTTCCAGTTCCAGCACTTCGGAGCCCGGGAAGGCGGAGCCGATCTTCTTTTTGATCAGTTCAGCAGTCGGCTCGGAGATCTGCATGCCGTAGTTGCGGCGGATGTAGTCGATGATGGCCTGGTCGAACTTGTCGCCACCGACGCGCTCGGATTTGGCGTAGACGATGCCGCCCAGCGAGATCACCCCGACTTCCGTGGTGCCGCCGCCGATATCGACCACCAGCGAACCGGTCGCTTCGGCAACCGGCAGGCCGGCACCGATCGCAGCCGCCATCGGCTCTTCGATCAGATAGACATGACGCGCACCGGCACCGATCGCGGATTCGCGGATGGCGCGGCGTTCCACTTGAGTAGAGCCGACCGGCACGCAGATGATGATGTTGGGGCTGGGCGAGAACATGCGTGATTCGTGGATGCGGCGGATGAAGTATTTCAGCATCTGCTCGGTGACGGTGAAGTCGGCGATCACGCCATCCTTCATGGGGCGGATCGCGGCGATGTTGGCCGGTGCGCGGCCCAGCATGCGCTTGGCTTCCAGGCCCACCGCCATGATGGTCTTTTTGCCGCCAGGGCCGCCTTCGGTGCGGATGGCCACGACGGAGGGCTCATCCAGCACGATGCCCTTGCCGCGTACGTAGATCAAGGTGTTGGCAGTGCCGAGGTCGATGGCGAGGTCGTTGGAGAAATAACTATTTAGAATACCGAACATGGTTTGGATCGTTCCCTGAGCATGTGCACTAAGAGCTTGCGCACTAAAACAAACTGGCTTGGATTAAATCGGGCTAATCAGCAATACAGCCCAATCATCATCAGCGTGCCACCCTGTGGAATGCACGCCGCTTCGCGCCTTAGAGCCGTGTGAAATCGAGGTATAATAACTGAAAACCTATTGAAGATTAAGATTCAGGTGGATAAATGTCCTTGAGTATTTCTGACATCAAACGTATCGCGACACTGGCCCGTATCGAAGTCAGTGATGCCGAGGCGGAAGTGACTTTGCATAAACTGTCGGGCATTCTGGGCCTCATCGAAGCGATGCAGGCAGTGGACACCACGGGCATCGTGCCCATGTCACACTCGCAGGATGTGACGCAGCGCCTGCGCCCCGACCTGGTCACCAAAACCGATCAGCGCGCGCTGTTCCAGTCCATTGCCCCGGCAGTGGAAGATGGATTGTATCTCGTCCCTAAAGTCATCGAGTAGTCCCGAAACATGATCAACAACAGCCTGAAACAGCTGGGGGCGATGCTCGCCAGCAAACAGATCTCCAGCGTGGAAATGACCACGGAGTTCCTCGATCGCATCGATCAGCACAACCCGGACATCAATGCCTACATCGCGTTGGACCGTGAGCGTACGCTGGCCCAGGCCGCCGCTGCCGATGCGCGCATCGCCGCAGGCACCGCCGAGCCGCTGACCGGCATCCCCATCGCGCAGAAGGATATCTTCGTCGCCAAGGGCTGGCAGACCACCTGCGGTTCCAAGATGCTGGAGAGCTTCATCGGCCCTTACGATGCCGGGGTCATCGAGCGCTTCGATGCAGCGGGTGCCGTCAACCTGGGCAAGACCAATATGGACGAGTTTGCGATGGGCTCCTCCAATGAAACCTCTTATTTTGGTGGCGTTAAGAACCCCTGGGACCGCAGCCGCGTGCCGGGTGGCAGCTCGGGTGGCTCTGCGGCGGCCGTGGCTGCGCGCCTGTGTGCCGCAGCGACGGGTACCGACACCGGTGGTTCCATCCGTCAGCCTGCTTCCTTGTGCGGCTTTTCCGGACTCAAGCCCACCTATGGTCTGGTGTCGCGTTACGGCATGATCGCCTTTGCCTCCTCACTGGATCAGGCTGGCCCCATGGCCAAGTCCTGTGAAGACATGGCGTTGATGATGAACGTCATGACCGGCTTCGACGCGCGTGACTCCACCAGTCTGCAGCGCGACAAGGAAGACTACACGCGTGGTTTGCCCGCCATGACCGGCGACAAGCCGCTGGCAGGCCTGCGGGTCGGCCTGCCGCGCGAATTCTTCGCCGACGGCCTGAATGCGCAAGTCAGTAGCGTGGTGCAAGCGGCCATCGATGAATACCGCAAGCTGGGTGCCGAGATCGTCGCCATCAGCCTGCCCAACACGCGTCTGTCCATCCCAGTGTATTACGTGCTGGCGCCCGCAGAAGCCTCCAGCAACCTGTCGCGCTACGACGGGGTGCGTTATGGCTACCGTGCGCCTGAATACACCGACCTGATGGACATGTACTGCAAGTCGCGTGCGCAGGGCTTCGGTGCGGAAGTGAAGCGTCGCATCCTCATCGGCACCTATGTATTGAGTGCCGGTTACTACGATGCCTATTACCTCAAGGCACAGCAGATCCGCCGCCTGATCGCCGATGACTTCGCCGCCGCGTTCACGCAGTGCGATGTGATCATGGGCCCGACCGCCCCCGGCACCGCGTTCCGCTCCGGAGAAAAGGCGGATGACCCGGTGGCCATGTATCTGGAAGATTTGTACACCATCGCCGTCAACCTGGCCGGCCTGCCCGGCATGAGCATCCCGGCCGGGTTTGCCGAGGTGGAAGGCAAAGCCCTGCCGGTCGGCTTGCAGGTGATCGGTAATTATTTTGATGAGGCACGCATGCTGGATATCGGCCATGCCTATCAGCAGGTCACGGATTGGCATACGCGCATGCCGGAGGGTGTTTAAGGTGGAATGGGAAGTCGTCATCGGGCTGGAAACGCACACGCAGCTCAAAACCAACTCCAAGATCTTCTCGGGCGCTTCGACCACCTATGGCGCGGCCCCGAATACGCAAGCCTGTGAAGTCAGCATCGCGCTGCCCGGCGTGCTGCCGGTGCTGAATCAGGAAGCGGTGCGTTGCGCCATCAAGTTCGGTCTGGCCGTCAATGCCGAGATCGCGCCGCGTTCGGTGTTCGCACGTAAAAATTATTTCTACCCGGACCTGCCCAAGGGCTATCAGATCAGCCAGTATGAGCTGCCTGTGGTGGGTAAAGGCGCGCTGACCATCCAGCTTGGCGATACCGAGAAGGTCATCCGCATCACGCGTGCCCACCTCGAAGAAGATGCTGGCAAATCCGTGCATGGTGCGGTGGAAGGCATGTCCGGTATCGACCTCAACCGTGCCGGTACGCCATTGCTGGAGATCGTCACCGAGCCGGACATGCGTTCAGCCGCTGAAGCGGTGGCTTATGCCAAGAAACTGCATGAACTGGTGCAATGGATAGGCATCTGCGACGGCAATATGCAGGAAGGCTCGTTCCGCTGCGACGTCAACGTGTCGGTGCGCCCCAAGGGAACCGACACGCTGGGTACGCGCCGCGAGATCAAGAACCTCAACTCGTTCAAGTTCATGCAGCAGGCGATTGAATACGAGACCCGCTGGCAGATCGAAACCCTGGAAGACGGCGGCACCATCCAGCAAGCCACGGTGCTGTTCAATCCGGATACCGGCGAAACGCGTGCCATGCGCTCCAAGGAAGAAGCCAACGATTACCGTTATTTCCCGGACCCGGATCTGTTGCCACTGGTGATCAGTGAAGCGGACAAGGACGCTGTGCGTGCTGATATGCCGGAACTGCCGCAAGCCATGAAAGCGCGCTTTGAAGCCGAGTTCGGCCTTTCTGCCTATGACGCATCGGCGCTGACAGCCGCGCGTGCCATCGCCGATTATTTCACCGCTACACTGGCGGCCTTCGGTGGCGAAGCCAAGCTGGCCGCCAACTGGGTGATGGGTGGCGTGGCAGCCAAGCTCAATGAAGCCGATCTCGACATCAGCGCGTCACCGGTATTGCCAGCCCAATTGGCGGGCCTGTTGAAGCGTATCGCCGACAACACCATCTCCAGCAAGATCGCCAAGGAAGTGTTCGAAGCGATGTGGGCGGGCGAGGGCGAGGCGGACAGCATCATCGACAGCAAGGGTTTGAAGCAGGTGACCGATAGCGGTGCCATCGAAGCCATCATCGACGGCGTGCTGGCCGCCAACGCTGCCATGGTCGAAGAATACCGTGCAGGTAAGGAGAAAGCGTTCAACGCGCTGGTGGGGCAGGCCATGAAGGCCTCCAAGGGCAAGGCCAATCCGGCGCAGGTCAACGAGATATTGAAGAAGAAGCTGGGCTAGTCACTGTCGCTATCCGGACGTGCCCCGTGTTTTAGAAATCCAGGATGGAAAATCCAGGATGAAGATCCAAAGCGCGCCGCCCCAGCAGTTGTTTATTGGCAGCCAGTGCATGTGTGACGGCTAACCAAGTGTCGATTTTCAGACGCGTCATCCCGGCGCAGGCCTGGATCCAGGTAGGGTTTAGATAATTCTGATTCTCTGGATTCCAGCCTGCACTGGAATGACGGGCTATTCAGGCCAAGCCGTATTGGTCAGACCACGCCGTATTGTGCGCGGTAGGCTTGTACCGCAGGTTTGAAGCCCGCCAGTTCTGGTGCATCGTCCAGGTAGCGGATCAAATCCGCCAGAGTGGCGATCTTGATGACCGGGATGGTCTGTTCCACTTCCTGCACTGCTGACAAAGCACCCAGGCCACGTTCCTGGCGGTCGATGGCGATGGCCACGCCGGCGGGCGTCGCGCCAGCCGCACGGATGATGTCCACCGATTCACGTACCGAAGTGCCGGCCGAGATCACGTCATCCACGATCAGCACACGTCCCGCCAGCGGTGCCCCCACGATGCTGCCGCCTTCGCCGTGGTCCTTGGCTTCCTTGCGGTTGTAGGCATACGGCAGATTGCGACCCTGGCGGGCCAGTGCGATGCTGATGCTGGCCGCCAGCGTGATGCCTTTGTACGCCGGGCCGAACAGCATGTCGATCTGCAGACCGGATTTAAGAATGGCAGCGGCGTAGAACTCACCCAGTTTCATCAGGCTTTCGCCGTCATTGAACAAGCCGGCATTGAAAAAATACGGACTCAGGCGGCCTGCCTTGGTCTTGAATTCGCCAAAGCGCAGCACTTGCTTTTGAATGGCGAAACGGATGAAATCCTGAGTGAAATCGTTCATGACATGAAATGAGAAATTGATCTTGCGCATTATATCGTTAAACCTCAACGGCATCCGTTCTGCCACTAGCAAAGGCTATTACCCTTGGCTGGCTGGCCAGCAGGCGGACATCGTCTGCATGCAGGAGATCAAGGCACAGGCGGCCGACATGACCGCCCAGATGCACAACCCGGACGGCTATCAGGGTTATTTCCACTATGCCGAGAAGAAGGGCTACAGCGGTGTGGGCGTCTACGCAAAGCGTCAGCCCGATGTGCTGGTCCAGGGCTTGGGCATCGCGGATATCGACAACGAAGGCCGTTATCTGGAAGCGCAGTTCAACGACACGCCAGTCGGGCCGCTCAGTGTGGTGTCGCTGTATCTGCCGTCCGGTTCCAGCGGCGAAGAGCGTCAGGCCTTCAAGTTCAGCGTGATGGCGCGTTTTCTGCCGCACTTGCAGGCGCTGAAAGCCAGTGGACGCGAAGTGATCGTGTGCGGCGACTGGAACATCGCACACAAGGAAGCCGACCTGAAGAACTGGAAAGGCAACAAGAAGAACTCCGGCTTTCTGCCTGAAGAACGGGCCTGGCTGACCGAGTTGTTCGACAGTGTGGGCTGGGTGGATGTGTACCGCAGCCTGCATCCGGAGACCACCGACGATTGTTACACCTGGTGGAGTAACCGCGGCCAGGCCTGGGCCAAGAACGTGGGCTGGCGTATCGATTACCAGATCGCCACGCCGGGCATCGCGGCGCTGGCGCGCAGTGCCAGCATCTACAAAGCGGAGCGTTTTAGCGACCATGCCCCGCTGATCGTTGATTACGCAGTGTGATCGCTTGATGAACTGCTTGTATGGCGCCAGCGGCGCTACTGAAAGTGCTGTGTGGAATTAGTGCTGGTGGGTGGACGCATCCTGTTCTCGTCCTTCTCCAACGTGATACAGAAGCAGCTGGCCGGGTTTGGTTTGCATCCCTACCTGATCGTGGTCGGTACTTATTACGGGCTGGCGCTGCTGGCTTTGCCCTGGGTGTTCTGGCTGCCAGCGGGAGATCTGGCGTTCACCTTCTGGTGGAACATCGCACTGGCGTCCTTGTTCGATGTGGGCGGCTGGTTGCTGCTGGTGTTGTCACTGTCCAGAACCGATCTGTCCATCTTCGGGCCGCTCAACGCCTATAAAGTGGTGGCCTCCATGTTGCTGGCGCTGGTGTTCCTGCATGAGGTTCCCAGCCTGCAGGGACTAGCAGGGGTAACCATCATCGTAGGCGGCAGCTTTTTGCTGATGCCTGCCGCCAAGGCGGGGACGGCACGCTGGCAGTTGTTATGGCGCGACAAAGGCGTGCAGGCGCGCTTTGCTTCCATCCTGCTGTTTTCTATCGGTACCCTGTTCCTGAAGGGGGCCTTGCTGGCCAGCGATGCGCTGACCACGCTCATTTTCTGGTGTCTGAGCGGCTTGCCCATGCTGTTGCTGGCCAATGCCGCGTTCGGACAGAGCACGCTCAAGCAGGGTGTGCAGGAGTTGCAGCAACATCCGGGACGGGTGCTGGTGGTGGGCGTGACTGTGTTCGTCATGCAGTACTGCACGCTGGTGTTGCTGTCGCAGATGCTGGTGGCCTATGCGCTGGCTCTGTTCCAGATGGGCATGCTGCTGCAGGTGTTGCTGGGTTATCGAATATTCCGCGAGCCACATGTCATCAGAAGGCTGCTGGCCAGTCTGGTGATGATCGCGGGCAGCCTGCTGGTGTTGCTGACCTGAACGTCACATCTGTTTTACTCCTCTTGCTCAAAATAATTGTAAGTCCCTGAGGCTGACTGCGACTGATGAAAGTCGTGAGTTGGCGCCTGTGTGGGTGTGACTCTTTCGATGATGAAGCGGCGGCCACAGGCTGCGACCGGTTCATCCCATCCATATCAAATCAAGAGAGGACATTCCATGTCGACCGAAACCCAATCCAAGGTACGTCAAGGCACCATGATCGCACTCGGCGCTGCTGCGCTGATCCTGGCAGGCTGTGCCAGTACCGGCACCAATACCGCCAGCACGTCTGCCAAAGTCCATTGCGCTGGCCTGAATTCCTGTAAGGGCACCAGTGACTGCAAGACCGCAGAAAACGCCTGCAAAGGCCAGAACGCCTGTAAAGGCCATGGCTTCCTGAGCATGACGGCAGCGGAATGCACCTCCAAGGGTGGCAAGATCATCTAAGTCTGGCGGGGTGCCTGCATCCGGGCCGGCCTTGTGCCCCCGGATCCTGGTACCCCATCTTTCATATTCAAGCCATGATCACTTCGCCACCGCATCCCTTGACGGATGATTTCCTGGGTTTCGGCCTGGGTTTGCGCACACCGCATTATCAGGCCTTGCTTGATGATGATCACGCCATCGACTGGCTGGAGATCATCTCCGAGAACTACATGATCCCGGGCGGCAAGCCGCTGCATTATCTGGATCGCCTGCGTGCCCGTTATCCCATGGTCATGCACGGCGTGTCCTTGTCCATCGGCTCTACCGATGCGCTAGATCTCGATTATCTGCGTGATCTGCGCACACTGGCCGACCGCATCGAGCCAGCCTGGATCTCCGATCACCTGTGCTGGACCGGCATCCACGGTCAGAACATGCATGACCTGCTGCCACTGCCTTACACCGAAGAAACGGCCTATCACGTGGCCAGCCGCGTACGTCAGGTTCAGGACCTGCTGGGGCGACGCATCCTGCTGGAGAACGTCTCCAGCTACGCGAGTTATGTGGATTCCTGCATGAGCGAGTGGGAGTTTATCTCGCTGGTTTGCGAGCAGGCAGACTGCCTGTTGCTGCTGGACGTGAACAATATCTATGTCAGCAGCTATAACCATGCGTTCGACCCGCGCGATTTCATCGCTGGCGTGCCGGCCGAGCGCGTACAGCAGATCCATCTGGCCGGACACCATCATCACGGCGACTACATCATCGACACGCACGATGCGCCGGTGATCGATCCGGTATGGGACTTGTATGCGCATGCGCTGGCACATCTGGGGCCGGTCGCCACCATGATAGAGCGCGATGACCAGATACCTCCGCTGATCGAGCTGGTTGAAGAGCTGGCTAAGGCACGTCAGATCGCGCAGCCCTATTTGAATCATCCACTCCCATGGCAGCAAGCGGATCTTTCAAGCAAGCTGGGTTTGCCGATGGCCATGAGCGTATGAGCCAGCTGGCCGAGTTGCAATCCGCTTTTCAGTCTTATCTCGGTGGTAGCACACTGGCGGTGGATTTTGAGCGCCGTATACAGGCCGATGGCAAGATCAGCGCGTCGCGCCGTCTCGCTATTTATCACGACGCTTACCGCTTGCGGCTCATCGAAGCGCTGGCCACCAGTTATCCCATCTTGTTCAAGTTGCTGGGGGATACGCTGTTTCAACAACTGGCCCAGGGCTATGTGGCGCAATATCCTTCAGCGTTCCGCAATCTGCGCTGGTATGGCGCTGAGCTGGCTGACTATCTGGGCACGGCATTGCCACAGCATCCGGTCGCTGCCGAACTGGCTGATTTTGAGTGGCAACTGGCGCATGCCTTCGATGCAGCCGACACCGCCTTGCTGCAATTGGCTGATCTGGCCGCAGTGCCTGCTGAGGATTGGGCTGGATTGCGTTTTGAGTTGCAACCATCGGTGCGTCAACTGCCTTTGCGATGGAACACCATCGCCGTGTGGCACGCACTGAATCAGGAGCAGGTGCCTCCTAGTCCCGTGATGCTGGATCAGGCGGAGTCTTGCCTGATCTGGCGTCAGCAGCTGGACGCTCATTTTTGCAGCCTGGACGCGGTCGAAGCATGTGCATTTACGCTGTTGCAACGCGGTGCCAGCTTCGCCGAGATCTGTGATGGTGTGGCTTCGCATGCCGAGGCCGACGATAACGAAACGGTGATGGTGGCGGCACGCTTGCTGGCAAACTGGCTGGAGCAAGGCTTGATCTGTCGGTTCTATAGGTGAATTTTATGCGTGAGTTCTATACGTGATCAGGGTTACGTGATCAGCGTCTGCCACGCAGGCGACAGTTCAGTGCCATGATCGCTGGATTGGCTAGTGTTGGATATTACTGCCTTTCAGCAGCTGCGCATTCCTTGATATCCAGACCCTGACATCTAGGCCTAGACATCTAGGCCAACACATTGAGCACAAACTGCTCATGATTTACACAGTGGCATGGCCAGCGCTTGCAACACGTCCCCATTGCCACGGTCCTGCACGAAGACCACGATACCGGCATCACGCTGCTGCCAACCGGCATTCAGGATCAGTAGTTTTTCCAGTGTTTTATCTGCCGTGTCCAGGCTGAACGGCCCCATCCACTCGCGTACCACATGGTCATGCGTGAGCTCGCGGCCTGCGTTCTCGCCCGCCTTGATGCTGCTGCGCAAGCTGTTCTCATACACGGCGACGAACAATTCCGCCTGTTTGGCATCGTTGCCTGGGGCAACGCTGGCGCTGGTCTTGAGGCCGAGTTCGCCGGAAGGCAGCTGGCTGATGCGAATGCCAAGCCTGGCGCGTGCGGCTTGCTTCAGCGTGCCGTTCACGTCACGCGTGAACTGGCTATCGCGACTCCAGCCACGGTAGTCGCGTCCGTTCAACATGATTTGCGGTGTGTAGACGAAGCCTGCGCCGCCGCGAGCGGCCGCTAGGCGCTGACGGGCCGAGTAGCGTGGGCTGGCGTAGGGGTCCTTCCAGCCTATGTAATCCCAATAGTCCACATGGAAGGCTAGCGGGATCACCTTGTTCTGGTCGAAGCCGGAGCTGCGCAGGCTGTTCAGCCATTTATCGGCGGGCGGGCAACTGCTGCAGCCTTCGGAGGTATACAGCTCCACCAAGGGCACACGCTGGTCGCCGCTAGCGGCGCTGCATTCAGCGTAGGCCTGACCACTTTGTGTGATCAAGGGCAGGGCAAGCAGGCTCAGGGCGATCAGGTTGAGGCTGGACAGAGGGCGCATGGGGAATCTCCTTGATGTTGCCATTGGTCGCCGCACGTGCGTCAGGCTTACAGAATGCGCGTTTGGCCTGCCGATTTGCAGCAGGCAGGCGGGAATGGCGGCCATCCGCTATCATGCTGTTAGCTCGCGATTTCACTGGACTGCACGCGTCATGACCTCCTATCTGGAAATTTTCCGTAGCCGCCGCGTGGCGGTGATCTTTCTGCTTGGCTTTTCCTCCGGCCTGCCTTTGGCGCTGACCGGTGGCACCTTGCAGGCCTGGATGACGGTGGCAGGGGTGGATCTCGCCACCATCGGTATCTTCACGCTGGTTGGTCTGCCTTATACCTGGAAATTCCTCTGGTCGCCGCTGATGGACCGCTTCGTGCCGCCTTTGCTGGGACGCAGACGCGGCTGGATCGCGGCGACCCAATTACTGCTGGCGCTGGGCATCGCGGCGATGGGTGCCATGGACCCGGTCAACATGCCCTGGGCGCTGGCGGGATTGGCGGTACTGGTGGCGTTCAGTTCCGCCTCGCAGGATGTGGTGTTCGATGCCTACCGGGCTGATGTCTTGCGCCCGGCTGAGCGCGGCATCGGGGCGGCGGTCTCGGTGCTGGGCTACCGCCTGGCGATGCTGGTGTCGGGCGCACTGGCCCTGATCCTGTCTGACCTCATCGGTTGGCAGCAGACCTATTGGCTGATGGCCCTGCTGATGCTGGGCGCCATCGCCGCCACCCTGTTCGGCCCCGAGCCGGAGACACAGATCACGCCGCCACGCACGCTGGCCGAAGCCGTGGTGGAGCCTTTGCGTGAATTCTTCTCGCGCCATGGTGCCTGGGCCTTGCTGCTATTGATCGTGCTCTACAAACTGGGTGATGCCTTCGCAGGCTCCCTGACCACCGCATTTTTGATCCGTGGCGTCGAGTTCACGGCGACGGAAGTGGGGGCCATCAATAAGGGCATGGGCTTGATCGCCACGCTGGTGGGCGTGGTGGTGGGTGGAACCTTGATGATACGCTTGGGCTTGTTTCGCTCCTTGCTGCTGTTCGGCATTCTGCAGGCGGTGTCTAATCTGACGTTTATGTGGCTTGCCGCAGTGGGCAAAAGTTACTGGATCATGGCGCTGGCGGTGGGCATCGAGAACCTGGCCGGCGGCATGGGCACCGCCGCTTTCGTTGCCTTGCTGATGGCCTTGTGCAACCCCCGGTTCACGGCCAGCCAGTTCGCCTTGTTGTCGGCACTGGCTGCGGTAGGGCGCGTGTATGTGGGGCCCGTGTCCGGCTATCTGGTGGAATCCATAGGCTGGGTGACGTTCTTTGGCCTGACGTTTCTGATCGCGCTGCCGGGGCTGCTGCTGCTGTGGCGCTTGCGTGAACGTCTGCAGGCGCTGGATCATGCCTGAACTTTCTCTGTTATCGGCCTTGCTGGTGGGCTTGCTGGGTGGCGGGCACTGTGTCGGCATGTGCGGCGGGATCGTGGGCGCTGTCAGCATGACCTTGCCTGGCCAGCGTCCCAGGCTGCCGTTCCTGTTGTCCTATAATCTTGGTCGTATCAGCAGCTATGCGCTGGCTGGTTTTCTGGCTGGCCTGTTGGGCGCCAGCACGGTGTTCGTCCAGCATATCCTGCCGATCGAGAGGGTGTTGTACGGGCTGGCCAATCTGATGCTGATACTGCTGGGTTTGTACCTGGCCGGTGTCTGGCATGGCCTGACCTGGCTGGAGCGTCTGGGCAGTCAGGTCTGGCGCTGGCTGCAACCATTGGGCAAGCGCTGCCTGCCGGTACGCTCGCTGCCGCAAGCCTTTGCCGTGGGTGCCGTGTGGGGCTGGTTGCCTTGCGGGCTGGTTTACAGTGTGCTGGTGGTGGCCATGGCCAGCGCCAGCCCGCTGCAAGGCATGGCGCTGATGCTGGCCTTCGGCTTGGGGACTTTGCCCGCGCTGCTGGGCATGGGGCTGGCCGCAGCACGCATCAAGGGCTGGCTGCAACAGGCCTGGCTGCGGCGTCTGAGCGGTGGCTTGATCCTGGGGTTCGGCCTGGTCGGCCTCGGTCATCTGTTGCGCTGAGCAGGTGATGACGCGCCTGATGATGGTGACTGAGCCGGCCATGCGGCGGCTTGCCAGCGTGCACTGCAGGCATGCGGGCGAACCAGCAACCAGGTCGGATTGCGGCAGCGCAGCCAGCTTGTAGTATGCTTAGCTATCAGTATGAATAGCCATCACCCCATCACCGCGTTCATGTACTCAGGCATGGTTCCTCTTAGGTCTTCCTACTGCTGGCCGCTGCTCCACGCCACACTTCCATGTCGACTTTTGCCTGTAGCAAGCGAGCCTGTAGCAAGCGAGGCTGCATGAAGCATTCCACCTCGAATGAACAGGTTTCATGGTGGGCCGCGTCCTCCCGCACGGCCGTCTGGCTGGCCCAGCAAGGCTGGCGTCGCGTCGTCGCCTACCCATTGATAGCCACTGCGATCAACCGGCTGCGTTTCGTTTTTCTGCCTGCCTACTGGCGTGCCCTGATGCCAGTACGTCATCGCCATCAGCACGACACAGACAAGCTGGTGTTCCAGCTTGGCAGGCCCGCCTTGTGGCGTGGCGGCGGGCGCTGGTACTGGTGCTGGATGCATAGCCATGCTGACCTGTTGGCAACCTTGCATTACCAGCGTCATGGGCACGCGGATATCCATATCGAACTGACGCTGGTGGCTGGGTCACAGCGAGTGCCGCTATATATCCCCCATGCGTGTAGCGGGCTCTATCTGCATCTGCCCCAGACGACACCGTCAGCCGGTTTGCGTTTGCGCTGGCAGCGTCCGTTGGACAGCGTGAACGAGGCCAGTGCCATCCCGCGCGCGCTGCAGCTTGAATACGAGAAGCTCAACTGGTTGAATGGCAACGTCAGGGATTTGCAGCCTGTGCGTGAACTGACCACGTCCGGCATCGCCGGTTTTCGCTGGCAGACCGACGGCGGACCTGCCATCTTTGACATCCCGCACATCGTGCGCGTCGCCAAGGTCGGCTGGCACATGGTGGAGCTGCAGATCTTTTCCAACCGTCGCCATGCGGATGCTGCCTTGTTCCTGGACATGGGCGATGGCTATGCGGCTGAGCCTGACCTGGTGTTGCCGTTCCGTAATGGCAGCATGGTCAAGCGTTTGTGTTTTTTGCATCAACGGCCACGTGGTGCCCGACTGGTGGCGATCGATGGCGATGCCAGCTTCTCCATCCGGCATCTGCATTTTTCACCTATCCCGGCGTTCTTTGCCTATGACCGCATGTGTCTGCGGCTCAGCAAGCAATCACGCCAGTTTCAACAGCAGCCCATAGCCCAGGTGCGCCGCAGTGTGCGGCAGCTGGCGCGCCAGCAGGGTGTGCCGGTGCGACAGTTGCTGACCCAGTTATATGACCAGACCTTCCCCTTGAGTGGTCGCATAGGCGAGCAGCACCACTATGCGGACTGGATATCCCGCGTGGAGGCCCTGACGATACAGCGCCTGCAACGGCCTGCGGTGCCTGCAACGGCAAACCTCGTCTGGGTGTTGACGGTGCGTGCTGACACCGCGGCTGCGCAGTTGCAGGCCACGCTGCATGCTTTGCAAGCGCAGACCTACCCGCATTGGACCTTGTTGCTTCATGCCGAGGTGGCGGAGCAGGCCTCCACCTTGGTGGAGTGGGTGAAGGCGCAGGAGGATGAGCGCATCCACTGCTTAGCACAGCCGGCATCATGGGCGGACCTGGTGCCGCACACGGGCAGCTGCTGGCTGGGTTGGTTGCATGCAGGCGACCGATTGCCCGTTCATGCGCTGCAGCAATTCGCGCAGGCGGCTCAGCCTGGCATTGCGTTGATCTACAGCGATGAAGATCGTCTCGATGATAAAAATGCACGTTGTGCGCCGCGCTTCAAGCCGGACTGGAGCCCGGATCTGTTCTTGTCGCAACCGTATCTTGGCCGTGCGGTGTTGTGTCGCATGCAGGACCCGTTTGCCTTGCGCGCGGCCGCATCGCAGTACCGCGAGGCGGATGGATGGGTGTTACAGCATTTCGCGGCCCTGCCAGCGCAGGCCGTGACCCATATTCCGCATGTGCTGTATCACGCTGCCAGCGAGTCGGTCGGAACGCCGGGCCGCGAGCAGGCACTCGCGGCGCATTTCCTTGCGGCGGGTCAGCATGGAGTGAAGGTCGGGCCCGGATCAGTGGCAGGCGCTTACCGTATTCAATACCCGGTGCCCGCCCCTGAACCACTGGTGAGCTTGCTGATTCCGACGCGCGATATGCTGGATATCCTGCGTATCTGTGTGGATAGCATCCTTGAAAAGACCCGCTACCAGCATTTCGAGCTGGTGATCCTCGACAATCAAAGTGTGCAAGCACAGACGCTGGACTATTTCGCCCAGCTGCAGCAACAAGATGCGCGCGTGCGCGTGTTGCCCTACCCTTACCCGTTCAACTATTCCGCACTGACCAATTTTGGCGTAAATCATGCGTTTGGTGACATTATCGGTCTCATCAATAACGACACGGAAGTGATCAGCCCGGACTGGCTGACCGAGATGGTGAGTCAGGTGCTGCGTCCCGAGATCGGTTGTGTGGGCGCAAAGCTCTATTTTGATGACGACACCTTGCAGCACGCTGGTGTCATTCTCGGCATAGGCGGCATCGCTGGGCACTCGCATAAATATTTCCATCGCAGCGAAAACGGCTATTGCGACCGGCTGCAGCTGGTCCAGAACCTGTCCGCCGTGACGGCCGCTTGTCTGCTGGTGCGCAAGCAGGTGTTCAATGAGGTGGGAGGATTTAATGAAACCGCCTTGCAGGTCGCCTATAATGATGTGGATTTTTGTTTGCGCGTAGGTGCGGCCGGGTATCGTAATCTGTGGACTCCGTACGCGGAGCTCTACCACCACGAATCCAAGACCAGAGGGCGCGAGGACACGCCGGACAAGCTGGCGCGTTTTCGGCGTGAGGTGGATTACATGCAGAAAGTATGGGGCGATCGGCTGCGCAACGATCCTTATTACAATCCCAATCTGTCTTTGCAGATCGAGGATTTTTCCATACGTTGATTTACTTAGGTTTTAAGCTTAAGGGTATATTAGAATTTCAATAGCCTTGAAGTAGGCTTTTCTTTGGATGGTTGATTCGATAGTGTTAGCTCGTCGAAATGAATTTCCCCTTAAGTCTAAAGTTTTAACAAGCATTGCCGATATTGCTGTCGTGCACATGTATTACGCATCGGTTTCACCTGATTGCAAGGCTGAATATTTCAGTTTTTGCAAATGGCATGTATGTTGCTTTTCATGTGGCGCAGCGAGTAAAAAATTTCTTTATGTAGATGATTCATTTTGAATCACTCAGATCAGGAGCATTAATCATGAAATCGAAGCAAAAGGCTGCCAATGTAGCCGGCTTGGCGCTCATTTTGGGCATGCTGGCACTCAGTGGTTGTAGTGGTGGTAATTTATTCAGAGGTGATAGTGGTGGCGGCGGTGGTGGCGGTGGCGGTGGCGGTGGCGGTGGCGGTGGCGGTGGCGGTGGCGGTGGCGGTCCAGCTGCTTGTGCTACCGGGCTGGATTGCCTGCTCGAGTCTGTCGCCGATGGTACCGGTAACGGCATAGACCCGGTTCTGGATGGCTTGTCTCCAGTGACCGATCCGCTGGGCCAGGCGCTGGACCCCATTGTTGACCCCATCGCCGATGTGTTGTTGCCTGTCACCGATGCTCTGGAGCCCGTAGGTGATGTGATCGCTGACTTGACTGCCCCTCTGGGTGGTGTGCTGACCCCGACATTGGGCGCAGTTGGCGAAGTGGTTCAGGTAGTGTCCGATGCGCTCGGCCCCACCGTAGTCGGTTTGAGTGACACGCTTGGACCATTGGCTGACACGCTTGGTCCGGTTGTGGATACCGTTGGCGTGCTCGTGCCTGTAACGACTAATCTGGGCCACACCCTTGACGATTTGCTCGCAGGTTTGGGTCCTGTGGTGGGTACGGTAGATGGTTTGCTGGCGCCCGTTGCCCCAGTCCTGGATGGCGTGACCCCTGTGGTCGATGATCTGGTGGCTACGGTGAGTGATACCGCTGGTGGCTTGTTGCAACCCATACTGAATCCCGTTATCGGCCCTAGTGGCCTGGCACCTCTGACCAGTGCTCCTGGTGGCGTGAATACGCTGCTTGACCCACTGGTTGGTCCGGCAGGTCTGATCCCATTGGTATCTACCGCACCTACCGGCGACTTGTTGGGCGGTTTGCTGGGTGATGGTGGCCTGCTGGGCGGCGACTTGCTCGGTGGTCTGCCTGTCGTAGGCGGTTTGCTTGGCGGCGACCTGCTGGGTGGTGACTTGCTCGGTGGTCTGCCTGTCGTAGGCGGTTTGCTTGGCGGCGACCTGCTGGGTGGTGACTTGCTCGGTGGTGACTTGCTCGGTGGTCTGCCTGTCGTAGGTGGCTTGCTTGGCGGCGACCTGCTGGGTGGTGACTTGCTCGGTGGTCTGCCTGTCGTAGGTGGCTTGCTTGGCGGCGACCTGTTGGGTGGCGGCAGTCTGTTAGGCGGTGGTGATGTGCTGGACGTTGTCGTTGGTCAAAACGGACTGTTGCCACTGACTTCCCCAGACAATACCGGCCTGCTCGATCCGCTGGTTGGTCCGACCGGGTTGTTGCCTTTGACTGACGATGGTTTGTCTAGCGGCACAGGTCTGTTGGGCGGCGGTCTGCTTGCCCCCGTGACCGGTCTGTTGGGCGGCGAACTATTGGCTCCTGTGACTGGCCTGCTAGGCGGCGACCTGTTGGGAGGCGATGTGCTTGCCCCTGTGACCGGCTTGTTGGGCGGTGACTTGCTCGGCGGCAGTCTGCTGGGCGGTGGTGACGTTCTGGATGTTGTGATTGGCCAGAATGGTCTGCTGCCAGTGACCTCGCCTAACAACACCGGCTTGCTGGATGCTGTGGTTGGTCCAACCGGCTTGCTGCCTTTGACCGATGACGGCACTGCAAGCAGTGCAGGTGTTCTGGCACCTGTGACCGGTTTGCTGGGTGGTTTGCTGAACCCGCTCTAAACGTTAGAAGTACCCTGCGATTCAAGCTGGGTGTCGTATTGCAAAGGCCCGCTCATGTAGTGGGCCTTTGTTTTTGATATGTTGTATGCAATCAAGTCACGATTTGCCCGAATTTGTCTTAATATAGAGTTTGTTAAGATAGTTGTTAACCTCAGTAGTAGGTTGAGTCGCCAGTATATTGCTGCGCATGTCTCTGCATAGCTGCTATCTGTTACAAGTTTTGTGACTAGATTATTTATTTAAGGGAGAGACTTTCATGGCCTCGAAAGCGTTAAACAGAATCTTTCTGTATGCGGCAATAGGTGTCAGCAGTTTTACACTGGTTGCATGTGGTGGCGGGCGTTTGATCAATCAACCACCGCCGCCTCCACCCCCGGAAGCTTGCGCGCCTGCACTTGACTGTCTGTTGGAATCGGTTTCAACCGCAACTGGCGGCGTGGCTGATCCAGTGGTTGGTGCCCTCGATTCGATCACTGACCCGTTGGGCCTGACCTTGGACCCTGTACTGGACCCCGTGGTCGATCTCTTGCTGCCGGTGACGGACTCGCTGGCGCCTCTTGGTGATGTGGTAACGACTGTGGTCGCACCATTGAGTGGCGTATTGACGCCAGTGCTGGCACAAACTGGTGATCTATTGGCTCCTGTCTCTGATGCCATCGCGCCTGTGGTGGTGACTCTGGAGGGAGGGCTGGAACCGCTAGCCGAGGCCTTGGGGCCTTCTCTGGTCCCGGTGAGTGAGTTGCTCACGCCCGTGACAGTGGCGGTAGGTGATGTGGTGTCTGGCGTGCTGGGTACTGTGGCTCCGATCGCAAGTCCGACCAGCCCGACCAGCCCTGACCTGCTGAGTGGTCTGCTCGGTGGCCTGTTGGGCAACTGACTATACCCAGACTGTTGATTTGAGTTGATCATCGTTAAATAAACCCGCTTTTGCGGGTTTATTTTTAAGCGGTAGACAAATGGTGATATCAAAAATAAAAACACATGAAATCAGCACAGTCGATGTACGCATCGGTCTGTGCATGATCGTCAAGAATGAAGCCGATGTCATCCGGCGTTGCCTGGCTTCGGTGCGTCCATGGATAAGTCACTGGACCATCGTGGATACGGGCTCGACGGACGGTACCCAGGCCCTGATCCGCCAGGCGATGCAGGGCCTGGAAGGGGCTTTACATGAGAGGCCTTGGAAGAATTTTGGGCATAACCGTACGGAAGCGCTTCAGCTAGCCCGGCCGCATGCGGATTATCTACTGGTGATCGATGCCGATGAAGTGTTCCAAGTACGCAAAGGATTCTCCTGGCCCGAGATGCATGCAGATGCTTATTCGGTGCTGATCGAGCATGGTGAGACCTTGCGTTATCAGCGTACTTGCCTGTTCTCGACACGCAAACCCTGGTGCTACAAGGGCGTGTTGCATGAGTACCCGGATATGGGCGAGCCGTGTATCCCGCAAGTCATGGATGGTTTGTCGGTGCTTTACACCACGCAGGGCGCGCGCAGCAAGAACCCGAATAAATTTCGCGATGATGCCAAGGTGTTTGAGCAGGCGTTGCGCGATGAGCCCCAGAACGAACGTTACTGGTTCTATCTTGCGCAGAGTTGGCGTGACTGCGGCGAGTTGGAGCAGGCCATATGCTGTTACCAGCATCGTGCACAGCTGCCGGGCTGGGATGAAGAAACCTGGTATGCCTGTTATCAAGTGGCGCGCCTCATGGAACAGGCGGGCTATGAAGAGTCTTTGGTATTGAATGCCTACTTGCGTGCTTATGAGTTGAGGCCGCAACGTGCGGAATCCATGGTCTGGTTATTAGCATATTTACGCAGCAAGCAACGCTGGAGACTGGCTGCGCTGTTCCTGGAGCCATTGCTCAAAATAGCCACGACGGATGACAGATTGTTCGTTGAGCAGGACTGCTATGAATGGCGCCGTGCCGATGAGCTCGCACTGGTATTTTTTTATACAAATGACAAAACCAAAGCCAAACAGCTCTGGCAGCGCTTGCTTCAGTTGTATCAAGCGCCACAATCGGAGATTCAGCGTATAAAAAACAATATCGGCTATTGCTAAGCAAACTTGAATGGTGATAAAAAGATAGTGGGTGGAACTGTATTAACTATGAACGAATTTTTCGGGAGTAAAAACCATGGCAATTAAGAAAACAAAATCCACCAATAAAAGGGCCGTCGTTGCGCTTGCGCTGATCACGGTTTCTTTGCTGGTGACGGCATGCGGTAGCGATAAGGTACGTCGTTTTGATGGCACCCCAGGTGCTACCGGCGGTACGGGCCCAACCGGGGCTACTGGCGGTACGGGGGCAACTGGCCCAACCGGTGCTACCGGCGGCACGGGTGCTACAGGTCCAACCGGTGCTACTGGCGGCACGGGTGCTACAGGTCCAACCGGTGCTACTGGCGGTACGGGTGCTACAGGCCCAACCGGTGCAACGGGCCCGACTGGGGCTACAGGTCCAACCGGTGCTACAGGTCCGACTGGCGCTACAGGTCCTACGGGTGCAACCGGCCCAACCGGCGCTACTGGCCCTACGGGTGCAACCGGCCCGACTGGCGCTACAGGTCCAGGTGTGCTTGAAGAAGTGGTTGAAGTGGTGACCGATGCAACCGGTCCAATCCTGACTCCAGTCACTGGTTTGTTGGATGACACTTTAGGTACAGACACGCTGCTGGACCCGATTATCGGCGAAGATGGGCTGCTGCCTTTGACCAGTGATGCAGGTGACGTGACATTGCTTGATCCGCTGATTGGCCCAGATGGCATCTTGCCGCTGGCAGGTGGTGATGGTGGTGGCTTACTTGCTCCAGTAACCGACTTGCTCGGTGGCGATCTTCTTGGTGGTGATCTGCTCGGAGGTTTGTTGGGTGGTGACTTGATAGGCGGCGATCTGCTGGGTGGCCTGCCTGTTGTAGGTGACTTGCTGGGTGGTGATCTGCTGGGTGGTCTGCCTGTTGTAGGTGACTTGGTTGGCGGTGATCTGCTGGGTGGTCTGCCTGTTGTAGGTGACTTGGTTGGCGGTGATCTGCTGGGCGGTTTGCTGCCAATCACCAGTGGCTTGCTTGATCCGGTAATCGGTCAGGGTGGTCTGTTGCCGCTTACCACGCCTGCCGGCGGTGATTCAGTTCTGCTGGACCCTCTGGTTGGTCCAGATGGCTTGCTGCCATTGACGACGGGTAGCGCGGACGGCGGTGATCTGCTGGGTGGCTTGCTAGGTGGTGACCTGTTGGGTGGCGATTTGCTAGCGCCAGTGACTGACTTGTTGGGCGGTGATCTACTCGGTGGGGACCTGCTGGCCCCTGTAACTGGCCTGCTGGGTGGTGATTTGTTGGCTCCAGTAACTGATCTGCTGGGTGGTGGCTTGCCGGGCGTGGATGGTTTGCTGGATCCTATTATCGCTACGGGTGGTTTGTTGCCTCTGACTTCCCCAGACGGCACAGCTCTACTGGATCCTGTCGTGGGTCCAACTGGACTGCTGCCGCTTACCGATGGTGAAGTCGATGGTGACAACTTGCTGGCTCCAGTGACCGGCTTGCTTGGCGGTGATCTGTTAGGTGGTGACCTGCTGGCTCCAGTAACTGGCTTACTTGGCGGTGACCTCTTGGCTCCCGTGACCGATCTGCTGGGCGGTGGTTTGCCTGATGCAGGTGGCTTGCTGGCACCTGTAACTGGCTTGTTGGGTGGTGACTTGCTGGCTCCCGTGACCGACTTGCTGGGCGGTGGTTTGCCGGATACCGGTGGTCTGTTGACTCCAGTGACGGATCTTCTGGGTGGTGATTTGCTGGCTCCGGTAACCGGCCTGCTGGGCGGCGGTTTGCCTGACACCGGCGGTCTTCTGGCCCCAGTCACTGGTTTGCTCGGCGGTTTGGCACCATAACACGAGCGCTAACAGTTAAGACGTAAAAATAAAAAACCCACCTTTTGGTGGGTTTTTTATATGTTGTTGTGCCAAATAGATTGGAAAGCCCGAAATTAACTTGTTGTAAACATATCAATACACATCATTTGACACAAACGATGATGGCGTACCGGTTGCCGATGCTGACGCTGTCTTGTAGACTCCAACTGGTCTGCATATGACAATTTTTGTTCAACTGACGAGGAGATGGTTGTGAAGATCAATAAAATTAATCGTGCGGTTCAGCTGGCTGTTCTGGGTTCTGCATTAAGCTTTGCTGCTAACGCTGCAGCTGCAGAAGCGCCAGCCCCTGCACTGCCTGACGTCGGTGGCATTTTGACTGGTGTATTGGCTCTGGTTCCAGTTCCAGTGGCCTTGCCTGCTTTACCAGGAGTGCCTGGCTTGCCAGCGCTGCCTGATGTAGGCGCGACGGTTGAAGGTCTGGTTACGACGGTAACTGGCCTGGTGAATGTGCCTGATGTAGGCGGTACGCTGGAAGGTACCATCAATACCGTCAAGGGTTTGGTTGTTGTGCCAGACGTAGGCGGTTTGCTGAATGCTGAACTGGCTTTCGTTACTGGTCTGGTGAATGTGCCTAGCGTGGGTGGTATCGTGAATGACACGCTGGATACGGTGACGGGCTTGCTGCCAGCATTGCCTGCGCTGCCAGTTGCACTGCCAGTGGCTTTGCCTGACCTGACTCCGCTGGTTGGGGACACGGTCGACGGTTTGTTGATCACAGTGACCGGTCTGGTCAACGTTCCTGATGTTGGCGGTCTGGTCAATGGCACAGTTGCCACCGTAACTGGTCTGGTTGTGTTGCCTGATGTGAGTGATACCGTTAACGGTACGCTGGGTACGGTAAAGGGTCTGGTCAATTTGCCAGACGTTAGCGATACCATCAATGGTACGCTGGCAACGGTTACCGCCTTGCTGCCACTGTAATTTGCAAGTGTCATTCCCGGCTGCGTTGTAAAGCGGCCGGGATCCGTTTTTTGTGTGCTGATTTGGTCATCGATGCGTAAACCCCATAGCAGATCTGTGCTGTTGAAGTCTTTTTTAGTCTGGCCATGGGTGGTCATCGTTCCGCTCGTCAGCACTTCCTTGCTGGCTGAGGATAATCCAGTCAGCTCGCTGCCCAGTACTACAGATACCGCTCCCAAGCCGCAAAAGTCAGTCGAGATTCAAGGCACTCAAGAAGTATCTCCGGAGGTCAAAAAGATACTGGACACTGAGTTGGTCCCGGCAAAGATCGCCATCAACGGTGCGCGCGCAATTCCTTTTGAGGAAGTCGGCACCTATTTCAACGGCTTTGTGAACAAGAAGATCAAGGTCGCCGATCTGATCCAGGCGTGTAATCAGGTCACCAAGCTTTATCAGGATCGTGGTTTCCCGCTGTCCTTCTGTTTCATGCCAGCCCAAACCTTCAAAGACGGTAATGTGCAAGTGATGGTGGTGGAAGGGTATATCTCGTCTATCGTGATTACTGGCAACCCGGACAAGACCGAGAACAAGATCCGTCAGATCGCGGCCCCGCTGATCGAAGAGAAGCCACTGACTAAAAAGACCCTGGAGCGCTATACCGGCTTGCTGGCACAGATTCCCGGTTTGACGGTACAAGCTTCACTGCCCGTGCCAAAGAAAATCGATGGTTCAACCGAGTTGACGCTGGACGTCAGTCGCAAAGCCATTGGTTTGAGTGGACGTATCGAGGCGCTCGAGCCTACGGCGCGTGCCATTATCACGGCTCGTGCCAGTGGCAATACCTCGCTGGCGGAAGATGTGACCTTCAGTACCTTGTTGTCTGAGCGCGATGAAGAGTATTACGCGCTGGGTTATAGCATGCCGATCGGGCGCAATGGCATGCAGCTGGCTTTTGACGCATCGCATTACAACGGTAATCCACAAGACAGCAATAACCTGCCTGGCGTTGAACGGGATGTGAGTTCCTTGCGGCTGAGCACGACACTTTCATATCCATTGATGGTCAAGCGTGGCAAGAACCTGGTCGGCTCCGTCGGCTTTGCGGCGACCAACTTTGATGATGTGTCGCAATCGAGTACCGCCAAACTCAGTCAAACCACGGATGTACGTGCCGTGACCGCAGGCCTGAACTACACTACCTCTGCTCTAGGACAGGTGCGTCGCTTCCAGCTGGCGTTGTCACGTGGTCTGGATAGCCTGGGGGCAGATAAATCCATACTGCTGACACCAACCAATCAACAGTTTGACAGTCCGGTAAAGCTTGATTTCACCAAGACGGTGTTCAGTTTCACCCAGCAGAATGTGTTTGCCAACGGCTGGGGCGTGGCGGCGATGACGCGCGTCCAGCATAGTGACGATATTCTCCCCATATCAGAGCGGGTCGCATTCGGTGGTTTGCAGTTTGGCCGTGCCTTCCGTCCCGGTCGTATCTCAGGGGATTCGGGCTGGGGTGTTTCGCTGGAGCTTAACAAGCTGCTGCCCTATGGTCTGCAGTTGCCGATCTACAGTTTCAGTCGTATCCAGCCGTTCTTCCTGCTGGAATCGGCACGTACCTACAATGAGTCGAACGGCAGGCCAGTTGATGACATTGGTGCGGCATCCCTGGGTTTGCGTCTGATCAGTGATGACAGCAGTTTCTCTAATATAGACTTCGCTGTATCCAAAGCCATCGCAGGGCGGGATGAGCGCATCGATTCTTCGCAGGACTACGTGTTCACCGTCAACTTCGCGTTGCCACTCAACTAAGTAATTTGCTCAGGTCAGCGCGTTTTCAGCCAGGTTATGATGACTGATCTGCTCGCGTAGTCTGCGTGCCAGACCTTTCAGAAACAGCATGGCGAGCTGAGGGTCGGTGAGCAGCAGTGTTTCGAAGGTGGATTCGCTGATGATGATCAGCTCGGCTTGAGGCGATTGCACATAAGCGTCACTTAGTCTCGGCGCCTCTGCCAGCATCGCCATTTCGCCAAAATAGTCGCCAGCAACTACCAAACGTCTTTTCTCGCTTTCAAGCAACACTTCTCCAGAAATCAGGTAGTAAAGATCGCCACCCGGGTCGCCGCGCCGGAACACATAGTCACCGGCTTGGAGGGTCTTACCATACTGTTGCAGCAAGGCCTGCAAATAGTGGCGGTCCGTATTCGGTATCCCGGCAAACAAGCCACGCAATAGCAGCACATCTTTTCTTCTCAATGTGGCGATCAGTTCGGTGCCCAGTAAAAACACAGCGAAAGTGTAGTAAAGCCATGCGATCGAAATGAAGATGGTCTTCATGCCGCCGAATACGGCCCCATAAGACGGGTTGATGGACAGGAACAGGCTGAACGCAGGTTGCATGGCGACCCACAGGCAAGCGGTGACCAATGCGCTGAACAGGATATGCTGGAGTGCTACTGCTGCCGGGAAGAACAGCCGGTAGAACACCGCCACCAGCAGCGTGGTCAGGACTAATGAGCTGGCTGAGTTCAGCGCACGAAAGTAGGTCGCGTTAGGATGCAGGAAATGCAACACCTTCTCCAGCATCAGACCTGCTGCAGTGAACGCGAACAATAACAGCAGGATGCCAAGTACAGCGAGGATATCTTTGAACTTGCGCTTCAGGAAAGAGGGTACCTCTACCATCGAAGCCATGGTGTAGAACGCCGAGCGTAATGCAGCTGCCAGCGGCGTTACGATCCACAGCAGGGCCAGAATCCCGAACAGCCCCCAGGCGGCCTGATGACTGGAGACGTTATACACTTCTATCATGATGCGATTGCTGAGCTGCGGTAGCAGGTTGCTGGTCAGGATGGCGAGCTTGATGATGGCATAATCGGACGAGACGATCAGGTGGCTTAGCATGAAGAACATCAACAGCACCAGCGGGATCATGGCAAACATGGCATAGAAAGCCAGTGACGCCGAGATGCTGAATCCATTGTGCATGCGAAACGCATTCAGTGTTTCGAACAGGATGAACAAAGGCGTGCTGTAGCGCTTGCTGGCATACGCATCACGTGAACGTGTGATGGTCGGGTGGTGTATGAGGCGCTGCAGTGTGCGCAAAATCTCAGGCATTGGTGAGCAGGTGCTTGAAGCGTTCGGTGGCAGCAATCAGTGCATGACGGGTGCCATGTTCCATTGCTGAATGGCCAGCGTCTGCAATCATCTCCAGCGTGGCATGTGGCATGGCTTGTTGCAATTCCCATGCTGTCAGAGGCGGGCAAACCAGATCATAACGACCTTGTACGATGCAGGTCGGGATATGGGCCAGTGTGCATGCCTCTTGTAACAAGTTGCGGTGGCCTACAAAACACAGCTGCTTGATATAGTGGATCTGCACTCTGGCCCTGGCCAGCTGTACCTCATCACTCGCCGGAGTGCCGGCTGATTCTGCGGGTAGCAGGGTCATGATGCTGCCTTCATAGTCGTTCCAGCGGCGCGCTGCGGGAAAATGCACTGCGGGGTCGGCTGAAAAGATGCGACGGGAATAAGCGTCCAGTACCTCGGACTGTTCAGGCGTGGGCAGGTAGTCCAGCAGGGCTTGCCAGGCTTCGGGCACGAACTGCCGCGATTCGCCCAAGAACCAGTCGATCTCATGCTGGCGGCTTAGAAAGATGCCACGCAATATCAGACCCGATGGCCTGCTTGGATGAGCTAACGCATAGGCCAGTGCCAGCGTGCTGCCCCAGGAGCCGCCGAATACCAGCCATTTCTCAATGCCCAGGTGCGCACGCAAACGTTCAATGTCATCCACCAACTCATACGTGCTGTTGTGCTCGGTCTCACCATGAGGCGTGCTGCGTCCGCACCCGCGCTGATCCAGCAGGATGATGCGGTAGGCGGCCGGATCGAAGAAGCGACGCTGACCAGGGTTGCAGCCGCTGCCGGGGCCGCCATGCAGGAAAACCACCGGGATTCCTTCCGGGTTTCCACATTGTTCGAAATAAATGGCGTGGCCGTTGCCAACCTTCAGCCAGTCGCTGTGGTAGGGCTCAAGCGGAGGATACAAATTGTAAGTGTCGTTACACATAGGCTGGTTCTTATATTAATCAATGAGTTGTCGGTTTTTATTGGTCGGTTCGCGCGATCCTTGGCCTTGAAGCAGGTGGTTTTATCGGAAATTGTAAACAAATTGTAAATAGAGTATTGCAAAACATTTTTGACTGTTCTAATATGCACCACGCGCATGAAAGTGCAGCGAGAATCAGAAGCTATTTTAGATGAACTCTCAGCCGTCAAAACAAAAGAGTGTAAATGTTGCGTCTGGTTTGGATATAACCCTTAGTATTAATCACTACGGAGATTGAAAATGGAGATGAGCAAAATCAAGTTGGCTCTGGGCCTCGCAGCTGTAACCATGGCAATGCCTATGGTTGCTTCCGCTGCTGCTGACCAAGAAGCTGCAATGAAGGACAAGAACAACTGGGCACATCCACGTGGCCAGCACAACAACCAGGGCTACAGCCAACTGGACCAAATCAACAAGGGTAACGTCAAGAACCTGAAGGGTGCTTGGTCGTTCGCTACCGGTGTTAACCGTGGTCACGAAGGTTCCCCAGTCGTTGTTGGCAACATGATGTATGTTCACACCGCTTTCCCGAACAACGTCTACGCTCTTGACCTGAACGACAACCAAAAGATCGTTTGGTCCTACTTCCCTAAGCAAGACCCATCCGTACAAGCAGTTCTGTGCTGCGATAACGTGAACCGTGGTCTGGGCTTCGGCGACGGCAAGATCTTCCTGCAACAGAATGACGGTTTCTTGGTCGCTCTGGATGCGAAGACCGGTGCTAAGGTTTGGGATCTGCAAAACACCGATCCTAAGGTCGGCGCTACCAACACCAACGCTCCACACGTCATCAAGGACAAGGTTCTGACCGGTTGCTCCGGTGCTGAATTCGGTGTTCGCTGCTTCATCGCTGCATACAACATCAAGGACGGCTCCCTGGCATGGAAGGCATATTCCACTGGTCCAGACAGCGAAGTTCTGATCGGCGCTGACTTCAACAAGGATACCCCACAGTACTCCGCTCTGTCCGTCTATGAAGACGTGAACGGTGGTAACAAAGAAGGCGGTTCCTTCAAGAAGATCCCTAACGACAAGCTGAAGATTGGCGAAAAAGACCTGGGCGTTAAGACCTGGCTGAAGCCACAAGCTGTCAAGGACGGCTGGCAACATGGTGGTGGCTCTGTTTGGGGCTGGTGGCCATATGACGCTAAGTCCAATCTGGTTTACTACGGTACCGGCAACCCATCCGTATGGAACCCAGACGTACGTCCTGGCGACAACAAGTGGTCCATGACTGTGTTCGCACGTGATGTTGACACCGGTATGGCACGTTGGGGCATGCAAATGACCCCACACGATGAGTGGGACTATGACGGCATCAACGAAGTCATCCTGTTCGACAAGGGCGGCAAGACCTACGCTTGGCACCATGACCGTAACGGCTTCCACTACACCTGGAACGCTGCTACCGGTGCTCTGGTTCAAGCTGAAAAGGTTCACTCCTTCGTTAACTGGGCAACCGATGTTGACCTGAAGACCGGCGTGCCAAACAAGCTGGCTTCTGCTTCGACCCACCAAGACTACAATGCCAAGGGTATCTGCCCAGCAGCATTGGGTACCAAGGACCAACAGCCAGCCGCTTACTCGCCTAAGACCGGCCTGGTATACAGCCCACTCAACCACGTTTGTATGACCTACGAGCCAGTTGAGTCCAAGTATGTTGCTGGTCAACCATGGGTTGGTGCTACCCTGACCATGTTTGCAGGTCCTGACGGTGTAATGGGTGGCTTCGCTGCTTATGACCCAATGTCCGGCAAGAGCGTCTGGTACAACAAAGAGAAGTTCTCTGCTTGGGGTGGTGCTCTGACGACCGCTTCCAACCTGGTGTTCTACGGTACCCTGGACCGTTGGTTCAAGGCTGTTGACGCTAGCTCCGGTAAGGAACTGTGGAAGCATCAAGTTGGTTCCGGCGTGATTGGTAACGCATTCACCTACGGTCACAAGGGTAAACAATACGTTGGCGTACTGTCCGGTATCGGCGGTTGGGCTGGCGTTGCGATGAACCTGGGCCTGCAGAACGACACCGATGCTCTGGGTGCCGCTGGTGGTTACAAGGAACTGACCAAGTACAACGCTGCTCCTGGCGGCGGTGCACTGAACGTGTTCGCTCTGTAATCTAGTCGAGAGACTTGGTTTTCAGAACTAACCGTTAGTTAGTTTGTCCTAAAAGCACCCCGCTTACGCGGGGTGCTTTTTATATGGGGATCGAAAAAGCTAACTGACGATAAGGAAATAACAATGCTTAAAAACCTACATAAATTTTCCTTAATGCTTGTGCTCGCAGCAATGGCTTCGATAGCACATGCCGAGGAAGATGCTTCAATCGCAGTAGACCTGAACTCGGGCCGGGGTGGCGAAGCGCGCCGCATCCCAGATCCGTCAGAATTCAAAGTATGTGCAGACCAAGACAACCTGCCATTCTCCAATGCAAAGCTCGAAGGCTTTGAAAACAAGATCGCTGAATTGATCGCCAATGATCTAGGCAAAAAACTCTCTTACCAGTTCTGGTACGACCGTTTCGGATTCCTGCGTAATACGCTGAATGCTGGCCGTTGTGATGTCATCATCGGTACCAATACAGGCAACGATGCTTTGTTGACTTCCAAACCTTATTACCGCTCCGGCCATGTGTTCATCTGGCGTAAGGAGAGTGGATTCAATATCACGGACTGGGATTCCCCGGATTTGCGTAAGGGCGTCATCGGTGTGGTGGACAAGGCGCCAGTAGCACGCCCATTGTTTGATAAGGATTTAATGGCGAATGCACGTCCATATCGACTGATGCGTGACCTGAACCTGCCACCTAGCTTTATCGTTGATGATCTGGCCAATGGTGATATCGATATTGCGATCCTGTGGGGTCCGATCGCTGGTTACTATGCCAAGAAATCCACGGTGCCTATGGTGGTTGTACCTGCGCCTGAATACGGTGATATCGATAAGTCCGGTCAGTTGGGTTATAACATCTCCGTTGGTGTGCGTAAGAAAGAGACCGAACGACTGGCCGAGATTCAAGGCGTGCTGGATCGACGTCAAGCTGACATCCTGAAAATCCTCGATGAGTACGGCATCCCGCATGTACCTGTCGTACAAGCAACAAAAGGCAAGAAAAAAGATGCTCGTGGGGATGCAATTCCCAAGAATGAATAATAAAATACTCTTTTACTTGGAAGCGGCGTCAACCAAGTAAATCATGGTTCGTTATTCGAGATGCGAGTCGGTTTTTGTATAGCATCAATCGAAGCGGCATGAATTTCAAAACGAGGAGATGACATGTTAGGCAATAAAGCAGTAAAGGCTACTTTCTTTGTATCATTGCTGGCATTGGCAAGTTTGCTGCCTTTGCAAGCAAATGCAGCATGTAACTTTGTATCGACTAAAGATGGCAGCCCATTAGCAATCAAACCAGTTGATACCGACACTCCGGAAGCCAAGCAATTCCTGGAAACCTGTGTCAATCCGTACACCAAAGTCTATGCTGCTGATCCTGAGAAAGCTAAAGCAGGTAAGAAGAAATTTGGTTACTACTCCTGCACCCAGTGTCATGGCCCTAATGGCGATGGTCAAGTTGCGGTAGCGATCACGGATGCACGCTGGCAATATGCCAAGCATACGACCGACAAGGGTATGTTTGAGACAATCGCTGGTGGTAGCAATGGCGGCATGTTCGCCTGGCATCAGCAAGTTTCTGGTCCTGAGTATGTCCCAACGGACGATATTCTGAAGATCATTGCTTTCCTGCGTAGCCAGTACAAAGGCGGCGGCGACAAGCCCTGGTTGAACTGATCAGTTCAAGTTTGAAAAGCCGGTCATTGCGCAAGCAGTGACCGGCTTTTTTATGTCTGCATGATTTGAGGTAAAATCTTGTCATACCTATTCAGGAGAGTTGCGATGCAAACTACAAGAACCTTGATTTCAGTATTGTTGATCACCATGTTGGCGGCATGTGGCGACAAAGATGCATCCGGAAGTGCAGGCACTGCAAGTAGCGAAAAGAAGGCGGATGCTGGCTCTTCTAGCGGACAGTGCGCTTTGGTCTCCACCAAGGATGGCAGCCCATTGCCTATCAAGGCGGTCGATACCGATACGCCGGAAGCAAAAGAATTTTTGGCCACCTGCATCAATCCCTACACCAAGCTATATGCCGCAGATGCGGAAATGGCAAAGGCAGGCAAGAAAAAATTTGGCTATTACTCCTGCACTCAGTGCCATGGTCCAAATGGTGATGGTCAAGTTGCGGTCGCGATCACCGATGCGCGCTGGCAGTATGCCAAACATACAACCGACAAGGGGATGTTTGAAACCATCGCCGGTGGTAGCAATGGCGGGATGTTTGCCTGGCACCAGCAGGTTTCAGGTCCGGAGTACGTACCGACCGATGACATCCTGAAGATCATTGCTTTCCTGCGTACTCAATATAAAGGTGGTGGCGACACCCCGTGGTTGAACTAATCAGGTCATACATCAGCACACTGAATGTGCTTATAGAAAGTATTCGATGCAAATGAAGCAAAAAAATCTGCACCAGATCGTCATCGTAGGCGGTGGTGCAGGCGGTCTGGAGCTGGCAACCAAGCTGGGTGACAGCCTGGGTCGCAAAGGTAAAGCGGAGATCACACTGATCGACCGCACCCGTACACATGTTTGGAAGCCTTTGCTGCATGAGATCGCAGCCGGCAGCATGAACCCGGATAAACATGAGTTGGAGTATCTGGCCCAGGCGCACTGGCACCATTTCCATTTCCGTTTGGGCAATATGGACGGCATAGACCGCACCAAGCGTGAAGTGTACATCGGGGCGAATTATGACGAAGATGGCGCAGAAGTCATTCCACGTCGTACGTTCAAATATGACACGCTGGTGATCGCTGTAGGCAGTACCACGAATGATTTTGGTATCGCGGGGGCGCGTGAGCATTCCATCGCACTGGATACTCAAGACCAGGCTGAACGTTTCCATCGCCGTTTGCACAATGCGCTGGTGCGTGCGCAAACTCAAGCGGCACCGGTACAGGCAGGCCAGCTCGAAGTGGTCATCGTGGGAGCAGGGGCCACGGGCGTCGAGCTGTCGGCAGAGCTGCACAATACAACACGTGAGCTGGCGGCCTATGGCCTGGACAAGATTGATCCGGATAAAGACATCAAGATCTCATTGATCGAAGCCAGTGACCGTGTGTTGCCAGCTTTGCCGCCCAAGCTTTCACAGGCCGTAGACTACGAGTTGCGTAAGCTGCGCGTGCACGTTTACACCGGGGAGCGCGTCACCGAGGTGACTCAGAAAGGTGTGCACACGCATAGCGGTCGTTTTATTCCATCCGCGTTGGTGGTGTGGGCTGCGGGCATCAAGGCACCCAATTTCCTCAGTGAGCTTGATGGGCTTGAAACCAACAGAATCAATCAGCTCGTCGTGAGACGTACGTTGCAAACGACGCTGGACGATGACATCTTTGCCTTTGGCGACTGTGCTGCCTGCCCGTGGCCAGGTCACGCAGAAACAGTGCCACCGCGCGCTCAAGCAGCGCACCAGCAGGCCTCCATGCTATGCAAATCATTAAAGCGCCGCGTGGCTGGCAAGCCCTTGCTGGAATATACCTACCGTGATTACGGGTCCCTGGTGAACATGGGCCGTTATTCCACGGTTGGTAGCTTGATGGGCGCATTGTCGGGCAGCAGTATGTACATTGAAGGCATGTTTGCACGCCTTATGTACAAGTCGCTCTACAAGATGCACCAGATGACCTTGCACGGCTTCTTTGAAGTGTTCTTGCAGACCATCGCGCGTCTCATCACGCGTCGTTCGGAAGCGCAAGTAAAGCTTCACTAAAGCCGGGCACTAGCGATATGTGGGTAGTACCTGCATATCGCAGGCTAAAAAAAACCACATGCTCAACGCATGTGGTTTTTTTATACGTTATTAATGCACCGTCAGACTTTGCGTCTATACAGTCGTGTGATGGCCGTCATGCTCAACATCACGAACAAGCCGAATATCACCACGATCAAGTTGATATGCATCTCTGCCTTGAGCATCAGGGTGTAGATCCCTATCATGATCAGAATGCCCAGATTCTCATTGAAATTCTGCACGGCGATGGAATGCCCTGCACCGATCAGCAAATGCCCGCGGTGTTGTAACAAGGCGTTCAGCGGCACAACAAAATAACCGCTGAGCACGCCCACCGCGAACAGCAGCACACCCGCTGCACGCCAGTCATGGATGGCGGCCATGGCGATGACCAGCATGCCCATGATGATGCCCGCCGGCAGTACGCGCGTGGATTGCTCCAGCGTGATCCAGCGTGCCGCGATCACAGAGCCGATGGCGATCCCCACTGCGACGATCGCGATCAGTTGCGTCGCTTGCTCGATATCAAACATCAGCGCTACCCCCGCCCAGGCAAGCACGACCAGGCGCAGGGTGGCGCCAGCCCCCCAGAACAGCGTGGTCACCGCCAGCGAAACCTGCCCTTGCGGATCACGCCACAGCACTTTGCAGGAATGCCAGAAGTCGGCGATCATGAACAGCGGGTTCTTCTTGGGTGGTTTGTGGTCGATGGGCAGACGCGGAATAAAGTAATTGAATACGGCGGCTACCACGTAGAGCAAGGTGATCAGTAACACCGCCTGCTCCGGATTAGCGGCAGCCATCTTGCCGCCTACGATGGCACCAAGAATGATCGCCATCACGGTCGAGCCTTCCATCCAGCCATTGGCTTTTACCAGCGCATGGGGCGGCAGATACTCGGTGAGAATGCCGTACTTGGCAGGTGAGTAGGCTGCAGCGCCTATGCCGACGATGCCATAAGCATATAAAGGTGGCATGCCTAACAGCATGGCGATACCCCCTACGAACTTGATGCTGTTGGAAACGAACATTACACGCCCTTTGGGGAAGGCGTCTGCAATGGCACCGACGAACGGTGCTAACACGATGTAGGAGATCACAAAGAACTGCAACAACAGCGGCGTATGCCAGTCTGGCGCATGCTGGGCTTGTAACAGGGCGATCGCGGCAAATAGCAGCGCGTTATCTGCCAGCGCAGACAGGAACTGCGCCAACAGTATGGTGTAAAAACCTAGATTCATCGCAGTTTGCGGCGCTCCAACCCATTATTGCCTGCGAGCCGAACGCCGCACTGCATCAGTGAACTCATCTTACCTAGCCTGTGTGACAGCCAGTAGAAACATTACAGTGCTTCTGCTGCAAAATCCGCTAATCGTGAGCGTTCGCCACGTATCAAGGTCACATGGCCGTTGTGCTCCCAGCCCTTGAAGCGGTCTACTACGTAGGTGAGGCCAGAGCTGCCTTCCGTCAAGTAAGGCGTATCGATCTGGGCGATGTTACCCAGACAAACGACTTTAGTGCCAGGGCCTGCGCGTGTGATCAGAGTCTTCATCTGTTTGGGCGTGAGGTTTTGCGCTTCATCGATGATGAGGAATTTATGCAAGAAAGTGCGGCCACGCATGAAATTAAGCGACTTGATCTTGATGCGTGTGCGGATCAGATCCTGTGTCGCGGCGCGCCCCCATTCACCAGCATCGTCGTCTGACTTGTTGAGCACGTCGAGGTTGTCTTCGAGCGCGCCCATCCATGGCGCCATCTTTTCTTCTTCGGTACCAGGCAGAAAGCCGATATCTTCACCAACGGGCACGGTCACCCGTGTCATGATGATCTCGCTGTAGATCTTTTTATCCAGTGTCTGCGTCAGTGCGGATGCCAGTGTGAGCAGCGTCTTACCTGTACCAGCCTGGCCCAGCAAGGTGACGAAATCCACTTCCGGGTCCATCAATAGATTCAGCGCGAAATTCTGCTCGCGGTTGCGTGCAGTGATGCCCCACACGCTGTGCTTGGGCTGCATGTAGTCCTTGACCACTTCCAGCACCGCGATATTGCCCTTCACATTACGGACGATGGCATGGAAAGGCTTGTCATATTCGTAATACACAAATTCGTTGATCAATAGGCTCTTGCAGATCGGCCCGGTGACGCGGTAATACATGCGGCCGGCTTCCTGCCAGGATTCGATGTCCTTGCTATGCTTTTCCCAGAAATCTTCCGGCAGTTCGCGTATACCGGTGTATAGCAGGTCGGTATCTTCCAGCACCTGGTCATTGAAGTAATCTTCCGCTGGCGCACCGATCGCGCGTGCCTTGATGCGGATATTGATGTCTTTGCTGACCAGAATGACCTGGCGTTGCGGGCATTGCTTCTGCAGGTCTGCCACTACACTCAGGATCTGGTTATCTGCTTTGCCACCCGCCAGCATGGGCAGTTCCACGCTCACAGCGGCCGTTTGCAGGAACAGACGGCCGGTGACGAAGGTGTTGCCATTGATGCCCAGCGGAGAGCCGTTCTCCAGCTTGTCCAGCGAAGCGCCGACGATCTGCTCCAGATTGCGACTGGCCTGGCGCGCATTTCGCGCCACTTCCGTCATGCCCTTCTTGTGGTTGTCCAGTTCTTCCAGCGTCACCATAGGCAGGTAGACGTCATGTTCTTCAAAACGAAATAGACTGGATGGGTCGTGCATCAGCACATTGGTGTCGAGCACGAACAGTTTGGTGGTGGCAGTGCGCAGTAGACTCATCAATACCAGCTTTCAGGTGAACAAGGGTTAGGAATTCAACAGAGCTCGCAAGCTAGCAAGTACATCCCCGGCGTGGCCATCTACTTTCACCTTGCGCCAGGCTTTGGCAATCTGGCCATCCGGGCCGATGATAAAGGTGCTGCGTTCAATACCGCGCACCTGTTTGCCGTACATGCTTTTCATTTTGATCACATCGAATAAGCCGCAGGCGATCTCTTCACTGTCGGACGCCAGTTCGAACGGCAGGCCGAACCTGGTGCGGAAGTTCTCGTGTGATTTGAGGCTGTCACGTGAGATACCAACGATCTCGACGCCTAATGCCTGGAATTCAGCATAAGCATCGCGGAATGCGACAGCCTGCGTGGTACAGCCGGGCGTGGCATCTTTGGGATAAAAGTAGATCACCAGCGTCTTGCCTTGATAAGCGGCAAGCTGAAAGGATTTGCCGCTTGTGGCGGCCAGCGTGAAGTCGTGCAATTGAGGTTCGGACATTATAAGTATTCGCTTATCAACGTTAACTAGCAGTTAAAGGAATCGCCCGATTAAGTACATTATGGCTGATAAACAGCCAGCTGGTACATGCCGGGCAGCAAATTTGCAGTACGGTCAGATGACATGATGACGGCGCGGCAGTTCCAGCGTGATCAGCGTGCCACCACCTTCGCGTTCACTGAACTCAACGCTGCCGGAAAGCGCTTCACACACCTTGAACGCAAACGGAATACCGAGGCCAGTACCAAAGCGCTTGGTAGAAGGGCCTGGGCTGATGGCATGTGGGTCTGGTTTGAATGGCATGCCTGGGCCACGGTCTGCCAACTGCAGGCGTACTGTGGCCGCAGACATCAAGACATTGATCTCCAGCACGCTCTGATTGGGCGCAGCCTCCACGGCGTTTTGTAACAGGTTATACAGGGCTTGTTCCAGCAAATGCTCGTCGGTGAACAGGCTGTCATCCTGTTTTTGCCAGCTTGGCAGTTTTAATTTCAGCGATTTCTCGCGCACACGGTGTTGTAGCGGAACCAGCGCGCCTTCAACGATCTGACGCAAATGGCTGTGGCTAAGTTGCGGTTTGAGTGGGTGCAGATATGCCAGCAGTGAGCCAGTCCAGCGCTCCAGCCGGTCCACACTACTGATGATGCCTTCCAGTGATTCGCGCGTGTCACGGTCCAGTTCTACGCTGTCAGCGACTTGTGCCGTGGCACGTATGCTGGCCAGCGGGTTGCGGATGTTGTGTGCCAGCATGGGTACCAGCAAGCCCATGGCCGCCTGCTTCTCACTGCGGATCAAGGCTTCCTGGCTATGTGCCAGTTCTTCGGCCATGTGGTTGATCGCCCGCGACAGGGTGGCCAGTTCGGCTGCGCCCGCTTCAGGCGCTTTGTGTTCCAGGCGGCCAGCGCTGATCTCGGTGGTGGCATGTACGATACCTTCGATAGGACGCACCAATGCCCGCAGCAGGAACATGCGCGAGAACAGCAGCAGCAGGATGGCAAACGCAATCGGGATGATGAACAGGGTGATGGAGGTGCGCTTGGCGTCCTGCAGGCGTTGTTCCAACTCCTGCTGTTTGGCTGCGAGCAGACGTTCGGCTTCGGCCGCGACATCCTCATAACGCTGAAAGATGCCTGACTCAAGATCGATATTCAGCGTCTTGTTCAGGGACTCGTCACTAAGTCGACTGGGTTGACGGAAGATATCGCGGGTCAATTCCAGAAACTCAGTATAGCTGGCGCGCAGATTGTTGATCGCCGCATGCTCGGCCTCGCCCTCCGCGAGTGCATCGAGCTTTTCGAAATGCTGACGGATGGAGATGGTGTAAGTGTCGTACTCGATCTGCGCTGTGGAGTCAGCCAGGAAGAAAGCATCGAACAGTTCCTTCATCTGCCGGTACAGGTCGCCGCGCGTTTGCTGGATCTCCTGTACCAGCACATGAATGCGCTGCGACTCTTGCGAAGAGTCGTCCCATAGCCGTATGCCAAGCACCCCCGCAGCGCCTGCCAGCACGATCAGGCCGATAAACGCCAGCTCGTGTATCAGCAGCAGGTGCTTGAGTGATCGGGTGCGTTTCATATTGGCAGACCTCAATCTTTGAGGTCGAAGCTGATGGGAATGCTAACCCCGAAGCTGCTGCCTTTAAGAACCTCCGGTAAGGGCGGGAAGCTGGATTTTGCCACCATTTCCAGCGCCTGTTTATCCAGTACGTTGTGACCGCTAGACTCGATGATCTTGCTGCTGAGCACTCTGCCCTGGTCATCCAGTTCCAGGAACACCGTCACCACGCCTACCCATTTACGCACTCTGGCGATGTGGGGGTAGTCCTTGTGTCTGGCAAGCTCGGACCCGAGCAGACTGCCATAGCGAGCGCGTGCCGCATCCAGGTCGACCTGGCTTGGCCCGGTCGGCTTCGGTGGCGGTGGTGCAGGGGGAACCACCACTGGCGGCGGTGGTGCATCAGGCACGGGTTCCGTCGCAATAATGGCGGGTACAGGCGGCGTGCTGGGGGCTTCAGCCGGTGGTGTGTTAGTGGGTGGAGGCTCCGCGATCTCAGTCGGCTTGACTTGAGGTTTGGGCGGTGACGGTGTCTTCACCGGAACCGGCTTGGGCGGCGGAGGTGGTGGTGGCTCCGGTGGCGGTGGAGCCACAGGTTCCGGTGCTGGCGGCGGTGGTGGTTCTAGCAGCGTGATGGTCAGTGGCTTGGGCTTTTCTGGCACAGGCGCGTCAAGATTCGGCATCTGTGTAGCCAGGATCAGGTGCAGCAGTAGCGAAATAGCAATCATCCAGGCAAGCCTGGGTTGCGGCGCAGCTGGCAGACTATGGGCAGACATCACGGCTAAAGTGGCAGGATTGAATCGATGTGGCTGGTTTATCTGGCAACGTTGCCAGGCAACGTCATCGTTATTTTCAAGGATTATACATGCTGGCCGCCGCTACCACACGAGGTGCTATTCCCATTCCAGCGCCGGGTAGATCATGTTCACATTACGGCGGTTGACGATGTCGAACAACTGCCAGTTGTTTTTCTCATCCGCCGCCGCGGTGTCCATGGCTTTCTCCATGGTGCCGCCATTCTTGATGCTGGTACGCACATCGTCCAGCAAGCGCTTCAGATAGCCTTGTTCTCGATCCAAAGCGCTTAGCCAGTCTTTTACCACCGGACCATGCCCGGGCACCATCTGCGTGGCGGTACTTTTCTTAAGCCCATCGATGACCGCTATCCAGCCCTTGATGTCGCCATCAATGGAGGGCGTACGCTCCACGAACAGCAGGTCGCCAGTCCACAACGTGCCGCTGAGACTGTCTTGCACGGTGAGGTCGGTGTTGGTGTGGGCCAATGGATGTGCCTGCAGTTGCAGCTGGCGGTCGCCCAGATCCAGTGTTGCCATGTCAGCAACCTCTAGTGCAGGCTTGACCAGTTCGCTGCCTGCGAACGCATCCCCCATCCACTGCTGATTCAGGCGGGCATAAGCTTCCTTGCGCTGCTCCATCGCGCCAGCCAGCTTGGCGTGCCCGACGAAGGTGGCCCGGTCAGCGAGGAACGCCGCGTTGCCGTAGATATGATCCGGGTGGACATGGGTGTTGATCACATACAGGATCGGGAGTGCTGTGGCCTTGCGGATGGCGGCGTGCAGTTGTTGTCCGACCTTGAGGCTGCCGCCACTGTCGATGACCGCCACGCCCTTGCTGCCGACGATGAAGCTGATGTTGCAGATGTCGCCTGCATAGCCTTCAGACAGGTCCTGATGGGCGCCATGGTGTACGAACACGCCAGGGGCCGCCTGTTCGAATAACAGTTCAGCGTGCACGTTCGTGGACACGAGCAATAATAGTAGCAATCGGATCAGGGCTGACATGGCGCCTCCTTGCAGAACAGGGTTGTCGGGCATTCTAGTGTATCCATGGCGCGATGCCGTGGTTTTGATGAAATCGACATACAATTGCCGGTAAAATGTAGTCAAGCGAACCAAGCCTGCAGCGCAGAGTCGCATGCGTATGCATGAGCTTAGATGCAATGCCTGAGTCTATTGCCAATTTATTATCCAATCTTAGCCATATGAGGACACGTGAATGACTGCATCCATTGAACGCTATACCCGAACAGCCGTGATACTGCATTGGCTGATCGCCTTCGGCGTGCTGTTCATGTTCGCGCTGGGCTGGTACATGAGCGAACTGCCCAAGGACGGCGCCAAAGCCATGAGCTACGATCTGTTCGACCTGGGGCTCTATACCTGGCATCTTGCAGAAGAAGCCTCACCCCGCACTTTCTATTTCAACCTGCACAAGTCCATAGGCGTGACCTTGCTGGCATTGATCCTTATCCGCGTAGTATGGCGTTTGACGCATCGACCACCTGCGCTACTGGGCACGCTCAAGGCATGGGAAAAAGCACTGGCCAACAAGGTGCACACCTTGCTGTATCTGCTTATGGTGGCGATGCCGGTCAGCGGTCTCATCATGGCGGTGGCCAGTAAATATGGTGTCAAATGGTTCGGACTACCTTTGCTGAGCGGCCTGGACGACAAGGGTTTGCGCGAGATCTTTGTGGAGGTGCACGAGCTTGTTGGCGTTGTGTTCATCACCTTCATCGTGTTGCACATCCTGGGTGCGCTCAAGCATAGATTCATCAATAGGGACGATACGCTGAAGCGCATGTCGATACATTGAATATCCGCAGATGAAAAAGGGCGCTCACAGCGCCCTTTTTGTCTGATTGACCCTAGCTTTTCAACTCGGTCTGATGGCTGAAGGACTTGCCTTCATTATCGACGGCCTGAACTTCCAGTGTGCCTGCGGTGGCCGGGATGAAATTGAACTTAAGATAAGGATCTTCACTGGTCCCCACCCCAAAATCCACGGTCATCACCGGCTTCTTGTTATAGACGAAATCAGCTTTCTTGATATAGAACGCAGGCAGGAATCCTTGCGAAACCAGATCACGCTGCAGACCGGTGCGCATCGGATGCTTGATGATGAAGGTGGCCGCGGTTGGGCTGCCGAAGCTGGCTGGCGCTTCTATGTTCATCTTGATCTTGCCGGCACTGGCGCGCACAGCGGCTTCGTCGTTATCTATGGTGCCACCACAGCCGCCTGCAGCGCGGATAGGGATCGCCGACATATACAGTTTGCCATCTGCCGTTTCGCCGATGGCACGTACAAAGGAATCAGTTTCCAGGCGGATGCGCGTGGACAGGTTGAACTTGCCCAGTTGCTCGGTCAGATGGTAAGTGGCTGCCAGCTGGATAGGGTTGGCATCCACGATGATGTAGATCTTTTTGATGGCGTTGGCATCTGCCTGGGTCTGGTCGACGGCGATAGAGAACGGTACTTGAGCACCGCTTTCTGCCCGTTTGGGTGCGGTCAGCACAATGAACGGTACATTATCCTCGATGGGGCGCTGGGCAAAGAACGCTTCTTTGACCACTGGCCACAACTTGGGGTCGGCTTCAGCCCACGCTCCAGAGCTCAGGCTGACCAGCATGCCAGCCAACGCGATTTTGACGAACAGTAAATGTTTGACCACGATTGCCATCTCCTTAATACGCTATTTTTAGTATCCAGCCAGTCACCAGGCGGGCATTACACGCCGTGCTATCACTTGGTCGTGCGTGCCGGTCGTTCATTACTCTGCGGATGTGATTCCCAGCGCCTGTGATTCCCAGCGCCAGCCTTGCTGAGACACGCTACACAAGACTTAATATCAAGCATAGGCCAGACCTGCGCACTGGTCTGTGACTTAGGTTACTTAAGCCAGATACGATACCGCATCATCATCAGAAACGGTAAGTGGCATTCAGGCCTAGCAACCAGTTGGTGCCCGCTGCTGGTTCAAAGAAACGGGCGTTACCATCATTGACGCGTACCGAGCCTATGTAGTTCTTGTCGAAGATGTTTTCCACACGCAGATACTGGCTGAAGCGCCAGTTCTGCAGCTTCTGTTCGAAACCGGCGCGCAGGTTGAAGATGGTGTAGGACGGCGCGCTGTCCGTGTTGGTGTCGTTGACGTAGGCTTTGCTGTTGTGACGGGCCTCGATGGCGGTACGGAAGCCGCTGGCGACATGTTTCCACGCGGCTTCAGCATAGATCTGCGTATGGTAGGTGCCCGGGATCACGTTGCCAGCGGTGATGGTGTTGCCGGATGCCGTGGTGAAATCCGAGTCGAACTTGGCGTTGAGCAGGGTGTAAGCGCCATACAGCGTGACGTTGTGCGGTAGCTGCGACTCGATGGACAACTCGGCACCGTTGCGACTGGTTTTGTTCGCATTGGCATAGGTGGCGATGCCATTGACGTTGTTGTCCAGTACGATCTCATCGTCCGTGGTGATCTTGAACAGGCTGAGGTTGGCGCGTGTGTTGTCGCTCAGGAAAGCCTTGGCACCCACCTCGAAATTGCGGCTTTCGCTGGGCTTGAGGCGCAGGTTCGGCGTACTGGTGTTGGCGGGGTTGGCGAAAGCCACTTCAATAAAGGTCGGTGTTTCAAAACCGGTGCCGTAGTTCGCATACAGATTGAAGGCCGGGTTGAGTTTCCAGACGGCACCGATCACTGGCGTGGTCTTGCGGTAGCTGACGCCACCGCTGTTATCGCCACTGCCGTTGTTGATCAGCTGGTCGTCGATGTCCAGGCTGATCTTGGTGCGGCGCACCCCCAGATGCAGGTCCACATCGTCACGCACTGACCATTTGGCCTGTGCGTACTGATCAAAATTGCGCGCGATGTTCTTTTCGTCACGGTTCAATATCCCCAGGTTGGAACCGCTGGCGGTGTTGGTGTCGGTGCGGTCATCTTCCATCCTGCCGTACGTGGTGCCCAGGCTGAAGCTGTAGGGTTGGCCCAGCAGCATGCCACGGTTGTCCCAGCGTGCATCCATGCCCCAGAACTCGCGCGAGATCTGGCTGGTACGGCCTAGCGTGCCCAGGGCATTGCGTGGCAGCAACTGTTCGTTCTCGCGAGTGCCCAGATAGTTGGTGATGACCACAGCATTGTGTTCGTTCACTTGATGATCAAGCTTGAAACCCACTTGCGCGTGGCTGCGGCTGACCTGGGTTCTGGCATTGATGGCCGCATCGACCACACTCTTGGGCTGGCTGAAGGCTTGCGCACGCGTCAGCCCGAGTGGATCTTGTGCATCCTGCTCGAACCAGTTGACCAGCGTGGTCAGCTGGGTGTCTTCATTGAGGTTGAACCTGAATTTGGCAGTGCCCTGTTTTTTTTCGTTGGCACTGCGATCGCGGTAACCGTCGGATGAGTATTGAGAGTAATTGAGCAGGTATTCCATGCCATCTTCGGTACCCGCCGCGCGCAGCGTTTCCTGATGGGTGTTGTAACTGCCCAATAACAGGCCGCCGGACAATTCAGGTGAGCGCGGTGCATCTTCGGTCAGCATCTGGATCACCCCGCCCGAGGAGTTGCCGTATAGCGCAGAGAACGGGCCACGCATGACTTCGATGCCTTTGACTACGCCCAGGTCCACGATGCCGGGCTGACCTTGCCCGTCCGGCATGGTCAACGGGATGCCGTCGACATAGACACGCACACCACGTACCCCGAATGCGGAGCGTGCGCCGAAGCCACGTGTGGAGATCTGCGGGTCCTGTGCCATCTGGGTGCGGCTCTGGGCGGTGATGCCGGGCACGCGGATCAGGCTTTCAGACAAGGTCATCTTGGCCTGGCCATCCTGGATCTTGTCTTGTTCGACCAGATCGATCGCCACGGGCAGATCAAAGCTGTCGGTTGCTTGTCGCGTTGCCGTCACCACCACTGGAGCAAGGATGATGGCTGTCTTAGCCGGTGCCGGTTTATCTGCAGCGGCGGTTGGCTGGGCTGGTTCAGCAACGCTGTAACTGGAGAAAGCGCACGCGAACAGCACGGCACAGGGGAGTGTTTTTCTTGTGAACATGGTAGACCTGGATGCAATTAATTTTTGACTGCGGAGCGTATAACATTCCGCGCTATAAATACATCAGGATTATCATGATTCCTTATAGTGAATGTCCAGAAGACACGCGCCAACAAGACAGACAGCACATGCGCGCGCATCAACAGCACATGTGTCGCGCGGTCCTGTTCACCACGACGGTCTCACCGTGGTCTTAGATCAAACCTTCCAGCAGTTGTACCTGCACAGTTTGCAGCGCAGGCAGATCGCCGGTTTCTTCACTGAGTACGATGAAGCAATTGGCTAGCGACATCGAGCTCAACATGCCCGAACCCTGGCCGCCAGTGGTGCGTACTTTCCAGCTGCCATCCTGGTCTGTGAATAGGATGCCGCGCTGGAACTCGGTGCGGCCTTTCAGCTTGCGTATCGGGTCTATGCATACTGCTTGCAAGAGCGGCAAGGGAGCCGGGTCAGCTTGCCCCATCAGCACCAGCATGGCTTCGCGTACGAACTGATAAAAGGTCACCATCACGGCAACCGGGTTGCCGGGCAAACCGAAGTAATGTGCTTGACCTACTTTGCCATAAGCCAGCGGGCGACCGGGTTTCATCGCGATCTTCCAGAACACGACCTGGCCCAGTTTGGCCAGCAGTGCCTTGATATGATCTGCTTCGCCTACCGACACGCCGCCGCTGGTCAGGATCACATCGGCACAGGCCGAGGCATCCAGCAAGGTCTGCTCCAGCAAGGCCGGGTCATCAGGGACCACCCCCATGTCGATCACTTCTACACCCAGACGCATCAGCATGCCATATAGGGTGTAACGGTTGCTGTCGTAGACCTGTCCGCTGGCCAGGGGCTGGCCTATGCTGGCCAGCTCGTCGCCAGTGGAGAAGAAGGCCGCGCGCAATTTGCGCCAGACGCGCACTTCCCCCAGCCCTAATGAGGCCAGCACACCAAGATCTGCCGGGCGCAGCAGATGACCGGCAGCGAGTACCACCTGGCCTTGTTTGAGATCTTCCCCGGCGAGGCGTGTGTTCATGCCGCGTTTCAGGCTTTGCTGAAACGCGATGTGATCACCTTCTATCTGTACGCGCTCCTGCACCACCACGGTGTCGCTACCTGCCGGCAGCATGGCCCCGGTCATGATGCGCACGCACTGGCCGGGTGCCAGCTTGCCGGTGTATGGCGTTCCGGCAAAGGCGGTACCCGTGATGTGCAAGCGCGTTACCGACTCCCCCTGCAGATCGTCGGCATTGAATGCATAGCCGTCCATGGCCGAATTGTCATGGTTCGGCACATTGTGTGGTGACAGGATATCGGCGGCCAGTACACGCCCCAGCGCAGCACGCAGTGCCAGGGATTCTATGCCAGTGACCGGGCTAAGGTAGTCGCGAATGACACGGCGTGCCTGCGCCACCGGCATGGAGTTCGGGTCGTAATCATCCAGGCAGCTGGCATTGTGAATCAGTTCGGTGATGGGTTTGCTCGACATGGGGGGCTCGACTCAACTAAGTTTGCGGCATAAGTCCGTTTGCTGCATTCATCCAGTTCAGAATGAAGCGTGCAACCGTGACCGGGTTATTCAGATCCAGCACAGGCAAGCTGCTATCTAGCTGGCCATCGCTGGCGATGGCGATGATGTCTGGATCTTGTGCTGACAGTAGCGGCATATTCAGGGCAGGGCGGTGGATCTCGATCTTGGCCAAGGCTTCGTGCCTGAAGCCTTCTACCAGTACCAGGTCGGTATAGCGTGCGTCCAGCTGCGACACCAGCACTTGCAGGCTGGGTTCCTCGGCCTGCAGGCTGGGGATGCGGGACAGCTCGGTCATCAGTGCCCAGCGATGCCGGGAGCCTATCAGTGTCTGCACTGCGCCGGCTTCGCGCAGGCGGTAACTGTCCTTGCCCGGGTGATCGATATCGAAACGATGATGGGCGTGTTTGATCACCGAGACGCGCAAGCCTTCAGCGATCAGCAAGGGGATCAGCTGGGTGAGCAGGGTGGTTTTTCCTGCCCCGCTACCATAGGCGCATATGCCAAGCAGTCGGGGCACTTGAGCTGGGGCACTCATGGCGACGATCCTGTTTCGGCCCGGTATGTGTCACTGGCTGCGAGCGCCTCCAGTTCATCCAGTGTGTTGATGTTGCAGAAGGCAGAGGCATCGTCAAAGCGCACGTGTACGCACTTGATGCTGTTCTGCCAGTGATCCACTTTGCGACCACCTTGCTGCAGAAATTGCTGCAGTCCCGGCAACAATTGAGTGCGACACAGGCAGAACACCGGTTGTGTTTGCCCGGCACTGCTGGCAACGGCGATCTCTGCGTCAGTTTCCAGTAGTGCAGCCAGCAGTCGCGGCGCCAGGTCTGCAGCTAACAGCGGCGCATCGCATGGTACGCATAGCAGCAGGGCATGCCGGCTGGCGCGCATGCCGGCGGCTATCCCGGCCAGCGGGCCGGCAAAGTCGGTGATGTGGTCGCTGATGACAGGGTGGCCGAATGCCGCATATTGGGTTTGATGACGATTGGCGTTGATCAGCACTTCGCTGACTTGTGGGCGCAGGCGCTCCAGTACGCTGACGATCATGGGACGTGCCCGGTAATCTGCCAGACCTTTGTCCAGGCCGCCCATGCGGCGTGCCAATCCGCCAGCCAGGATCAGGCCGCTGATGGGGTGGGAGTGGGCTGGGGTGTTCATGTGGATGGTGCTGGTGCGGTGATGGATTGCGTATCAGCCACCGGTGACGGACATGAAGCGCACCACGGCGGGTGTGGCCCGCTTGAGATCGAAATCATGACCTTTGGGTTTGATCTGCATGGAACCCACGATGGCGGCGATCAGCGGCGCATCGTCTTCCGGGTGCTCGCGCAGCAGAGGCATCAGGTCCACTTTGCTGTCCTGACCCAGGCACAGGAACAACTCGCCCTTGCAGGTGATGCGTACGCGGTTGCAGGCTTCGCAGAAGTTATGGCTGTGCGGCGAGATCATGCCTATTCTGGTCTGCGTGCCCGCCACACGCCAGTAGCGCGCTGGCCCCCCTGTGGTTTCGGTGCTGGCGACCAGCGGGTAGTGGGCTTGCAGTAGCTTGAGGGTGTCGGCGTTGCTGACGCAGGTGCTATCACGTTCATGATCCACGGCACCCAGGGGCATCTCTTCGATGTAGGCGATGTCCAGGCCTTCTTCTATGGCGAACTTGAGCAGCGGCAGCGCCTCGTCGTCATTGATGCCACGCATCAGCACGGTATTCAGTTTGATGTTCTGGAAGCCAGCCAGTTTGGCAGCCTGGATACCGCGCAGCACCTTGTCCAGGTCACCCACGCGTGTGATGCGGCGGAAGCGTTCCGGGTCCAGGCTGTCCAGGCTGATGTTGATGCGCTTGACCCCCGCTTCACGCAGCCCGGCAGCCTGCTGTTCGAGCTGCGAGCCATTGGTGGTCAGCACCAGCTCACGCAGCCCGTCCAGCTTGCCTATGGTGTTGAACAGCCACAAGGCGTTTTTTCGTACCAATGGCTCGCCGCCAGTGATGCGCACCTTGCCTACGCCCAGAGCAACAAACACACGCACCAGGCGCGCGCATTCTTCCAGGCTCAGCACCTCATTGCGTGGCAGAAACGTCATCTCCTCTGCCATGCAGTACACACAGCGGAAGTCGCAGCGATCGGTGATCGAAAGCCGGATGTAATCTACGGTGCGACCATAACGGTCGACGAGTGTGGGACGGTCACTGCCTGACATGAGGGCCCTGATAATGGTGGCTTGATGAAGCGCCTTGGAGTTTCGATTCTAAGCGTTTAACCGGGTGTATACAATCCTGTATGCCAGCGGCTTGGGCACATCGGGCTGATTTGTCTGTCGCAAGATACGCTGAGCGCGGCCGGGCGCTCGGCCTCAAGCCCAGGATCGCTTCAGCCAGGCAGGCGTTGATACAGGCGAAAGCTTTCGCGGCGCTCAGCTGCGCGTTTTCCTTCCCAGATCAGCTGCCAGCGGTTGTCTGGCCAGACCTTGGCTTTGCCACGCTCGTCCTGGATCAAGTGGAAATCGCAGTCTTCTCCGCTGCTGACGGTGCGCAGATCTGTGTAGTAGTCGAGCAAGGCTTTTTGTGGCGTGCCCAGTCTGGTTTGCAGGATGCAGCGTGGAGTGGACTGGATCGCGTGGCCTATGCCCAGCATCACCGACTGATAGCTTCTGGCTGAATCGATCCACGGTAGCCACAGTGTCATCAGCAGTGTCCAGACGATGGTCATGCCCACGGCCCAATCGGTGACTGCCGTGCGGTTGGAGCGCCTGGCCTTGATCACGACCAGCAGCCAGACCAGCGTGGCCAGGCCGCCAGCCAGCAAGCCCCACCAGCTCAGCTCCGGGGTGGTCACGCCAGACAGGAACTGCATGCGTTCCTGGAGTTTTGCGGGGGCACCAAGCACCATCGCGTACCAGCCTAACCAGATCAACAAGCCCATGCTGCCAAACAACATCAAGCCAAACCAGTTGAGCAGGCCTGAGGCGCCGCGCTTCAAGGTTTCGATGCTGCCGCCCGCGAGCAACGCCAATGGTAGTAATAGCGGTAGTGTGTCGCTGCCCCGGTCTTCGCCAGCATAGCCCAGCCAAAGCAGACAGGCGCTGAAGAACACGAGCAGCAACTGAAAGCGCGGGTTAGTGAGTAATTCGCGGCGGAAATGCCACAGCCCCCATGCGGCGATGGGGAGGGCCGGCCAGGCATACCAACCCAGGGTTTTTAAAAAATAAGCATGCTGCTGTTGGCCGAACTGGCTGATGCTGTGATGCCACCAGCCATACATCAAGGCTGGGTTGTCTGCCAACAGCAGTGCTGGCCATGCCAGCACGAGTGGCAGTGCGATCAGGCTGCCCAGCGTGATCGCGGTGAGGTAGGGCTTTCCCCGCCAGGCCTTGAACAGCAGGGGCATGCTCAGCATCGCGCTGACCAGAATCAATGCGGAGAGTATACCGGTGCTCAAGAAGCTGATGCTGATCGCGCTACCCAGCAGCACGCTGGCGCGATAGGGACGCCTACGGCTCAATGCCAGCGCATACAGCCCCATGGCACTGCCAGTGAGAGCGGCCAGTTGGGGCATCAAGGTGTGGGCGGCGATCACCAGTCCGATCGAGCTGATGAACACAAAGGTGGTGAGCCTGCCCCCACCTGTACCCCACAGTTCGCGCCCGGTCATGCCGATCAACAATAGCGTTAATGCCATCCACACGCCGGTCGCGACACGCGCGCCGTCGTGCATGGGCAGGAGGGGGGACAGCAGCGCCGCACTGGCCGCCGCGGTGAGGTGGAACAGGGGCGGCTCGTGTACACCGGTTTCGCCGACGGCGACAGGCGCGATCAGCGAACCACCGTTGAGCATGTCCTTCACGATGCTGATGCTGTGGGACTCGTCCGGCTTCCATGGTTGATGGCCGAACAAGCCGATGCAAACCCACAACGTGCACAGCAGGATCAGCAAGCGGGTCTTGGCATTCTCTCCGATGCGCGCGCGGGGTGTGGCAAGATTGCCTTGCCAGTCATGTTCCAGTTCAAATGCCATAGGGGAATGATAGACGAATATTGCCGTTGAAAACTATCGGGGATGTTGCGCGACCAAGAGTTCGATTGGCCAAGAGTTAGATTGCCTGGCCGATAAAACAAAAAGGCAGCCTAGGCTGCCTTTTTACCATGCAATGCGTGATTACATGCCGTACTTTTGACGGAACTTCTCAACACGACCTGCGGTGTCGAGGATCTTTTGCTTGCCCGTGTAGAACGGATGGCATTGCGAGCAGACTTCGATAGAGAAGTCGCGGCCAGACGTGGAACGGGTCTTGAACTTGTTACCGCAGCTGCAGCTTACGCTGACTTCGGGGTAATTCGGATGTGTATCGGCCTTCATACGAGTGTCTCTTTCAATAAGCTTTTTCGCCAAGGGCGAGATTATCAGTGAAAATCAAAAAATAATCAACCTAGTCTTCTTTGATTATGGGTATCGAGATCAATTGCCCCTGCCGCCATAGGCGGTAGGTGCGACCCGGTTGAGTCCCGGACCTCGAGCGCCTTACTTAGCCGCGGCGCATGGAATCGAAGAAGTCGCTGTTGTTCTTGGTGGCCTTCAGCTTGTCCAGCAGGAATTCCATCGCTGAGGGGTGGGGGCTCAAAAGGGAAAGCAGTGCCTGCCGCCATAGGCGGTAGGTGCGACCCGGTTGAGTCCCGGACCTCGAACGCTTTACTTAGCCGCGGCGCATGGAGTCGAAGAAGTCGCCGTTGTTCTTGGTGGCCTTCAGCTTGTCCAGCAGGAATTCCATCGCTTCGAGGTCGTCCATCGGATACAGCAGTTTGCGCAGTACCCAGATCTTTTGCAGGATGTCCTTCTCGATCAACAATTCTTCACGGCGTGTGCCGGACTTATTGACGTTGATGGCGGGGTATTGGCGTTTCTCGGCCATGCGGCGATCCAGATGGATCTCCATGTTGCCAGTGCCCTTGAATTCTTCATAGATCACGTCATCCATGCGCGAGCCGGTATCGACCAGTGCGGTGGCGATGATGGTCAGTGAGCCGCCTTCTTCGATGTTGCGTGCCGCACCGAAGAAGCGCTTGGGGCGTTGCAGCGCGTTGGCGTCCACGCCGCCGGTCAGTACCTTGCCGGAAGCCGGCACCACGGTATTGTAGGCGCGTGCCAGACGGGTGATGGAGTCCAGCAGGATCACCACGTCTTTTTTGTGTTCGACCAGACGCTTGGCTTTTTCCAGCACCATTTCAGCCACTTGTACATGGCGGGTGGCAGGCTCATCGAAGGTGGAAGCGACCACTTCACCCTTGACCGAGCGGGTCATTTCCGTGACTTCTTCCGGACGTTCGTCGATCAGCAGCACGATCAGCACCACGTCCGGGTGGTTGGAGGTGATGGCATGCGCGATATGTTGCATCATCACTGTCTTGCCGCTCTTCGGGCTGGCGACCAGCAGGCCGCGCTGGCCCTTGCCTATGGGGGCGATCATGTCGATGACGCGACCGGTGATGTTCTCTTCGCCACGTATGTCACGCTCCAGCTTGAGCGGCACGGTAGGGAACAGCGGGGTCAGGTTCTCGAACAGGATCTTGTGTTTGGTGTTCTCGGGTGGCTCGCCGTTGACGCTGTCGACTTTGACCAGCGCGAAATAGCGTTCGCCATCCTTGGGGGTGCGGATCTCGCCCTGGATGCTGTCGCCGGTATGCAGGTTGAAGCGACGGATCTGCGAGGGTGACACATAGATATCATCTGGCCCGGCCAGGTAGGAGCTGTCTGGTGAGCGCAGGAAGCCGAACCCGTCCTGCAACACTTCCAGCGTGCCATCGCCAAAGATGCTGTCACCCTTCTTCGCCTTGTTCTTCAGCAGAGCAAAGATCAGATCCTGTTTGCGCATGCGGCTGGCGCTTTCGATCTCGTTGGCGATCGCCATTTCGACCAATTCAGTAACAGGTAGGTGTTTCAGATCAGATAAATGCATAGAGGAAGCTCGCTGGGGAGGAACAAGTGCGGGGGAATGGGAGTGTAAATTAAAGCCTGATTTCTAGCAGTACGGTGAGCGGTACTGCAAAACTGCGTTGCCCGAATGATTCGGGCGCCAGGGAATCAGGCTCCAGACTAACGTGCTTAGATATTGCTGTCAATGAAGGCCGTGAGTTGGGACTTGGATAAAGCACCTACTTTGGTGGCTTCCACATTGCCATTCTTGAACAGCATCAGGGTGGGGATGCCGCGGATGCCATACTTGGGAGGCGTCTGCTGGTTCTCGTCGATATTCAGCTTGGCAACTTTCAGGCGGCCAGCGTACTCTTTGGAGATCTCGTCGAGGATAGGTGCAATCATCTTGCAGGGGCCGCACCATTCAGCCCAGTAATCTACCAGAACCGGCAGTTGCGATTGCAACACTTCCTGTTCAAAGCCCGCATCGCTAAGGTGCGTGATGTGTTCGCTCATTGTGAACCTCTATGTGAAATGAATTCTGTGGGGGAGTGGGAATACAACGTATAGCTATCGTAGCGAAATTTGGCTACGAAGTGAAGCGTTGCCAGCAGCATGTTTTCGTATGATGCTGGTTGCTGACATGTTCCGGTTTCAACCCTGATGGTGATTTTTGAAAGGAATAGACGCTTTGTTTACCCGTATGGTTCTATTGGTTTTACTTACTTTTCAACTGGTGTCGCAAGCGCATATGGCGACCGCCGGCACTGAATTCAAGCTCACGGATACGCAGGGCAAGCAACACAAGCTCAGTGATTATCGCGGTAAATGGGTGCTGGTGAACTACTGGGCCACCTGGTGCCCACCCTGTCTGGAAGAGATCCCGGATCTGAACGCCTTATACGACAAGCGCAAGGATGTGATGCTGATCGGGGTGGTGATGGACTATTCCGACATGGCCAAGGTCAACCGTTATGTGGACGACATGCTCATGTCCTATCCCATCGTAGAGGGTAGGCCAGAGGTCATCGCGCAGATCGGCAGCGCCGAAGTGCTGCCTTCCACTTACCTCTATGACCCGGCAGGCCGCCTGGTAAAGACCAGGCGCGGACTGGTCACGCGGCAATACATCGAACAGCTGATCGATACAAAGCCAGCCCAGCCCTAGGGCCTGGCGGCTGTGTCAGGCTGGTACCGGGATGCTGTTGCCTTCGGCGTCCAGTACATTGAGCTGGTTCTCATCAGCAAAGTGCATCAGCTGTTGAAAACCTTCCGGATTGACATCACGCAATTTCAGATCCACCGCCAGGCAGCGTACGCCATTCACCACGCGTGGCTTCAGGTAAGGCGAGTAGCGCAACTTGCGATCTGCCCCGAAACTGGCATAGGTGCTGCACATGCGGTCCACCCAGTCGCTGGGGCGGAACGGCTTGCCTGCGCGGGTCAGGCCTTCGATGATGATTTCGTTGCTGGCGGTGGTAGTCATACAATCCAAAGCGTCATTTAATGTTGGTTGATTGTATCATTTCGATACGGCTTCGACGTACTCGAACACCTTGACGACCTTGTTGACGCCGCTGATATTGCGGGCGATCTCAACCGCATCATCCGCTTCTTTCTGCGTCACTACGCCCATCAGGAACACCGTACCATTTTCAGTCACCACTTTGACGTGATTGGCATTGAACAGGTTCTCTTTCACGAAACTGGCTTTTACCTTGGTAGTGATATAGGCATCGGCACTGCGTGTTTGTAGCGAAGTCTTGGGGGCGATAACCAGTTCATTGGTCACATGGCGTACGTTGGGGTAACTCTTGACGATGGCTTCTGGCGCGGTACGGCTCTTTTCATCAAAGGCTTCGCCGGTGATCAACACATTACGGTTGAAGCTGGTGACGTTGGCATGTACCGCATCGCCGACTTCCTGGCTGATCTGATGGTTGGCTTTCAGCTCGATGCCTTCGTCATCCACCACATTGCCTGCGCTGCGGCGGTCAATGGCAACCGAGCCTGCCGTGGCGGCCCCGCCTACCACCACGGGTACGCAGGCATTCAGTTGGGTGGCCAGCGTGGCCAATACGAGGACTTTAAGCATGGTGCTGGAAGTTGTGGACATAAGGGCTCCTGTTCAGTTGTGTCGGAATTTAGCTACGAGATTCATCGAATGCATAGACATGGATCTGATTGTTTACCATGCAGGCATGTTGGTGTGAGTTGAAGGCGTAAATTGCCAGATTGCATCATATCGAACTTGTGCAGTTACCTTAGCATGGAGTCGTGAACGGTGTGTGAAGTTCCATACAGCGAGTCCATAGCAGAGTTCGGTAGCAGAGTTCGGTAGCAGAGTTCGGCAGCAGAATTCGATAGCCAGGCAAGATCATCCCGACAACAGCTTAGAACGCATTGCATATCCATTCGATATCGCCGGTTGCCAGTGACGACATCAAGATCACATCGAAGCGGCAAGGCTGATTGCCATGGCTTTGCAGGTAATAGTCTGCCGTGATGCGTAGTTTACGTTGTTTGTCCGCCGTGATGCTGGCCAGTGCGCCGCCATAATCAGCATGACGGCGTAAACGCACTTCCACGAACACCAGTGTCTGACTGTCCTGCATGATCAGATCGATCTCGCCATAGCGGCTACGAAAATTGCGTTCCAGCAAACGCAGCCCCTGATGCTGCAGATAGTCAGCTGCCAATGCTTCGGCTTGCGCGCCAGTGCTGGTCACGGCAATGTTTCTGCGCTGACGCCCGTGCTGGTGTAAGTGCCGGTGGCCAGGTTGCGCTCCAGCTCGCCTTGCGGATTGCGCGTGATGCGCCCGGTCAGGCCCTGTAACAGCAGCGTTCGTTCGGGCTGTTGCAGTGCCAGCAATAATTGATAGGCGTCCACCCCCAGCGCGAACCAGCGTTGCATCTCGCCCGGTGGCAGCTCGGCGGCTGCCGCTTTGTAGGGCTGGTAGGCCGGGTTGTTTGGATTGAGCAGCCAGGGGATATCCACGAAGCGGATGCCGATCAGCTCTGCATCCAGCGGGTCCTGCAGTATGCCGCTGAAGCTATGTGACAAGGCAAACGTAGGCGTGGCCCTGTCCATCAATGGACGCACGGCACGTGCATGCTGCTCATCGCCCGCGATCAGGTAAAGATCACCAGCCGCACTGCCTTGCGGGATCAAGGCAGAGGTCGTGCTGTCAGTATCCACGACGATGGTGTCGCGCACTTCACCGCCCTGTGCCAGCCATTGATCCTTGAAGCTTGTGCTGATGCGCTGTGCAAGCGGGCTGTTGCTGGCGATGATGGTAGCACTTTGCATGCCGGCATCGCGCGCCATGCGCACCAGTTGCGTGACCTCGCTATGGATCGATAATCCATAGCTGTGGAAAAGCGGTGGTGCTGCCGCTACATTCTGGTTCAGGCCCAGTGTCAGGACAGGATGCGCATCGCCTTGCAAGACGGCCACTTCGTCGCGCGTGACCGGCCCCACCACCAGGGAAGCACCCTCCTTGAGCGCCTGCTGGTAGATAGGCCTGATCTCCAGCACATCGCCGCTGGTGGCATAGGTTCTGACTTTGCCCAGGCCGTGGGCCTGGCTGTGAGCCGCGATGAAGCCGCGCTCGATGGCATCGGCGACGGCGGTGTAGCCTTCGGTTTCGTAAGGCAGCAGCAGCGCGATGTCGCCATCCAGGCCGGTCGACGCGGCAAGATGGCGTTGGTCCAGCTCCCGGGTCAATGCAAGGCCGCTAAGCTGGCCGGCACTCTCCATGCTGGCGCTCTGCTGGCCAGCCGTTTCCTGGTCAGCTTCATCTCCTTGATGGGCTGCGCTGCCTTCAAGATCGATCGCCGAGGGGATGGCGGTTTCGGTGGTCTCTGCCACCGCAACGATGCCGAAGGCATATTCGGGCTGTGCCGGATGTTCGCGGTGATGCGCACGCCACTGTTGCAGGCGCGTATTGACCGAGTCCCCGCTTTCTATGTCGCTGATGGTGAGCGCCAGGGCTATCCAGCCCTGCATCACCTTGTCGGTGGCGTCACTGCTCATCTGCATGAGATCTTCCCGGCTCAGCGAAGCAAGCAGGCGCCCGGTGCGTTGTTGCTGTGCCGCGATCGCGGCAGGTTCGGATAATGCGGCTTCAGATAAGGTATATTGTTCCAGCGCTTTCAGCGGCTGTTGCTGGGCCGCATACGCGATACCCAGGCTCTGGTGCAGGCTAGCTCTGGCTTCTCCGCGCAAGCCCGCATCGTTCTGCAAAGGCAGTAGCAGCGACAGGACACTGTCGGTGTCGCCAGTGCTGGCAGCGATATTGCCCGCCAGTAGATCGGCATAGAGGGACTGGCTGTTGATGCGTTGCAACGCCAGTTGCGCGCATTCACTATTGTGGACGCGCAGGCAGGCCATGCCTTGGGAGAATTGAGTTTCTGCGGCCTCATCCGCGACAGCTGTGTGTGCTGGCAGGAGCAGGCTGAAGGCCATGCTGGCAATCAAGCCGATATTTGATAATAGGGATAACTGTAATTGAATCATATCGGTACATTATATGTGGTGGCCACTCCGATTGGGAACCTGCAGGACATCAGCCTGCGCGCTCTGGAGGTGTTGCGCAGTGTGGATGCCATCGCGGCTGAGGACACGCGGCATAGCGCAGGCCTGCTGACGCATTTTGCCATCCAGAAAAAGTTGCTGGCCGTGCATCAGCATAACGAACAGGCGGCGGCTGAATCGCTGCTGCAGCGACTGCTCGCAGGTGAGTCGATCGCCCTGGTCAGTGATGCCGGTACACCGGCGATCAGTGATCCGGGTGCTGTGGTGGTGCAGCAGGCGCGTCAGGCCGGGGTACGTGTGGTGCCTATCCCGGGCGCCAGCGCAGTGGTGACGGCGCTATCGGCAGCGGGTATCGCCAGTGGCGGTTTCCTGTTCCATGGGTTTTTGCCAGCCAGTCATGCGCAGCGCTGCCGTCAACTGGAGGCTTTGCGCGGCCTGGAAGCGACGCTGGTGTTCTACGAAGCGCCACATCGCATCTTGGAATGTGTGGCTGATCTGCAGGCGGTGCTAGGTGATGAGCGGCACCTGATCCTGGCGCGCGAGCTCACCAAGACGTTCGAAACCATACATCGCTGCCGGCTGGACGAAGCGCTGGCCTGGCTCAAGGCCGATAGCAACCAGCAGCGCGGTGAATTCGTGCTGCTGGTGGAGCCACCGGCACCGCGCGAGGCAGAGGCAGTCGATGAAAACGCCCGGCGTGTATTAAACTTGCTGCTGGCCGAACTGCCGCTCAAGCAGGCAGTGAAATTGGCTGCTGATATCTCGGGCGCAAAAAAGAATGCGCTGTATGAACTTGCCCTCACTTTAAAAGCTTCCACATGACCACCCTGACTTTTACTCGTCCCGATGACTGGCACCTGCACCTGCGGGACGGTGCCGCCTTGCAATCCGTGCTGCCGGATACCGCGCGCCAGTTCGCGCGTGCCATCGTCATGCCCAATCTGCGTCCGCCGGTGACCACCACGGCACTGGCGCTAGCTTATCGTGAACGTATTCTCGCCGCTCTGCCAGCTGGTATGGTGTTCGAACCGCTCATGACCTTGTATCTCACCGATAACATGCGTGCTGAGGAGATCCTGCTGGCCAAGGCCAGTGGCGCAGTTCATGGCGTCAAGCTCTATCCGGCGGGGGCCACCACCAATTCCGATTCCGGCGTGACCAGTCTGGAAAAGTGCGCGCCCGCCCTGGCCGCCATGGAGCAATGTGGACTGCCACTGCTGGTGCATGCCGAGGTCACCGATGCCGATGTGGACGTGTTCGACCGCGAAAAGGTGTTCATAGACCGTCATATGCGTCCCTTGCTGCAACGTCACCCTGGCCTCAAGGTGGTGTTCGAGCACATCACGACGCGTGACGCGGCCGAATTCGTCGCCGCCGCGCCCACCAATGTCGCGGCCACCATCACCGCCCACCATCTGCTCATGAACCGCAATGCCATGTTCGCGGGCGGTATACGTCCGCATCATTACTGTTTGCCGGTGTTGAAGCGTGAAGAGCACCGGCTGGCTTTGCTGGCTGCGGCCACCTCCGGCAGCGCCAAATTCTTCCTGGGCACGGACAGCGCGCCACACGCCAAGCATGCCAAGGAAGCGGCGTGTGGGTGTGCGGGCATGTATACCGCGCATGCGGCGATCGAGTTCTATGCGGAAGCCTTCGAGGCGGCAGGCGCGCTGGACAAGCTGGAAGCCTTCGCCAGTTTCCATGGGCCGGATTTTTATGGCTTGCCGCGCAATACCAGCCAGGTGAGCTTGAAGCGCGAAACCTGGAGCGTGCCGGACGAGATCGCACTGGGCGCTGAAACGCTGGTGCCGCTGCGTGCCGGTCAGACCATCGCCTGGAAATTGCAAGCGGCATGATGCCTGCGCCGTCCTTGCCTGCATTTGCGCCGCCGCGCCGCATCCTGCTCGGGCCTGGCCCGTCGGATGTACACCCGCGTGTGCTGGCCGCCATGGCGCGGCCTACCATCGGGCATCTGGATCCAGACTTTTCGGACATGCTCGAACAGCTTAAAGCGTTGTTGCGCTATGCGTTCCAGACCGACAATGCGCTGACCTTCGCCTTGTCCGCGCCCGGCATGATAGGCATGGAAACCTGTTTCGTTAACCTGATTGAGCCTGGCGACAAGGTGATTGTTTGCAGCAATGGCGTGTTCGGCGCGCGTATGGCCGAGATCGTACGCCGCTGTGGCGGCGAGCTAGTGCTGCTGGAAACCGAGTGGGGCAAGCCGGTGGATGCGCAGCAGCTGGAGCTGACCTTGCGGGCCAATGCCGATACCCGCGTGGTGGCTTTCGTGCATGCCGAGACTTCGACTGGGGTACGGTCGGATGCGCGCGTGCTGGCGGAAGTCGCCCACCGCCAGGGCGCGCTGGTGATCTGCGATACCGTCACTTCCTTGGGTTCTATCCCCTTGTATGTGGACGACTGGCAGCTGGATGCTGTCTACTCGGCCAGCCAGAAGGGCTTGTCCTGCACGCCCGGCCTGTCGCCGGTGACATTCAGTGCGGCGGCCGTCGAGCGCATCCGTCAGCGCAAACAGCCGGTGCAGAGCTGGTTCATGGACATTAACCTCATCCTGAGTTATTGGGGTGACGGTGTCAGTGGCGTCAAGCGCACCTATCACCATACTGCGCCCATCAATGCCTTGTATGGGCTGCATGAGGCCTTGCGCATGCTGGCGGAAGAAGGCTTGCAGGCGAGCTGGCAGCGTCATCAGGCCTGTCATGAGCAGTTGGTGGCCGGATTGGAGCGGCTGGGCTTGCACTTGCTGGTGGCGTCTGCCGCGCGTTTGCCGCAACTCAATACCGTACTGGTGCCGGATAGCGTGGATGAAGCGCGTCTACGCCATGACCTGTTGTCGCAGCATGGCATCGAGATCGGTGCCGGCCTGGGCGTGCTTGCCGGTAAGACTTTACGTATCGGGCTCATGGGTGGCAGCGCCACGCCGCAGAACGTGGCCGCCTGCCTGCATGGGCTAGGTGCTGCACTGGCGGCGCAGGGCTGGGCACCTGCTTCGTGTTAAAATCCATCCCGAAGCTGGCCAGACAGTCGCTGCCCGAGTGATCGGGGAGAGGAAAGTCCGGGCTCCATAGAGCGGGATGACGGCTAACGGCCGTACGCCGTGAGGCGAGGAACAGGGCCACAGAGACGAGTAAATCGCAGTTCGCTGCGATGGATGTGAAACGCGGTAACCTCCATCCGGAGCAAGACCAAATAGGCTGGCATTTCACTTCGGTGATAAGGCGTGGCTCGCGCTGCCAGCGGGTAGGTTGCTTGAGTGCATGAGCAATTGTGCGCCTAGAGGAATGACTGTCGCTCGCAGTGATGCGAGGCACAGAACCCGGCTTACCGGCCAGCTTCTTTCTTTATGATCATCTTCGCCAGATATTTCTCAGGCTTATCTCTTGATCAGATATCCATCTTCTGGCGGGGTATCTCCGGATGCTTGCTGATATTTCCTCATTCTGTTTTCCGGGTTCTTCACAATTTTCTCGCTGGTTTTCTCCATGAGGTTTACTGATATTCATCTTTTTGGCAGCGGGTTGCTGCCCGGTCACCACGATCAAGCACATCCTTGCTTGTTCTCATAAAGCACTTTCACTTGCAGGGCTATCTTGTTATTTTCTAACGACAAATTATTAATTAACAAAATCCGCTAAGTCATTGTCCTGTAAAGGAAAAATCATCAAAAAGAGCTTGCCGGGCTCATTTTTTTTATCTATAGTGGCTAGCAGTGGGAAATTGTGGGAAATTGTGTTGAATTGAAATGTCGATTCGGCTGCAGCTTCCCAACTTGGCTAGTGTCATTAAGGGATAAAACGAGCGCATGTTTCGCGGTGCAACATCACTGAATCTGGATGCCAAAGGCAGGCTGGTCATACCTGCCAGGCACCGTGATGCGCTGTTCACGCAAAGTGCCGGCCAATTGGTGTTGACCGCGCACCCGCACCGCTGCCTGTTGTTATATCCGCAGCCTGCCTGGGAGCCTATCCAGGCCAAGCTGATGTCGCTGTCCAGCTTCGATCGTCAATCCAGTGCCTTGCAGCGTTTGCTGGTCGGTCATGCCGAAGACATCAACCTGGATGCGGCTGGCCGTCTGTTGGTGTCGCCGGTGCTGCGTGACTTTGCCGCACTGGACAAGCAGGTGATGCTGGTGGGACAGGGCTCGCACTTCGAGTTGTGGAACCCGGATGCCTTGCGCCAGCATATGGACAAGCTGATCGGCGACGAGCCGGTGGATCTTCCTGCTGAACTGGATGGATTCTCGCTGTGAGCGGCAGCGCTCAGCATGTCACGGTGTTACTGGATGAAGCAGTGGACGCGTTGGCAATCAAACCCGATGGTCGTTATGTAGACGCCACCTTTGGTCGTGGCGGGCATAGCCGTCGCATCCTGGAGCGCTTGTCTGCAGGTGGCCGGTTGCTGGCCATGGACCGCGACCTGGCGGCTGTCGAGGCTGCGGCTGGGATAGCAGACCCGCGTTTTCAAATCGTGCACAGCCCGTTCTCGGCGCTCAGCGATGTGCTGGCCGCACAAGGCTGGCCAGCCGCTGACGGCATCCTGCTTGATCTCGGCATCTCTTCCCCGCAGATAGACGAAGCCGCGCGCGGCTTCAGTTTCCGATTCGATGCGCCGCTGGATATGCGCATGGACCAAAGTCGCGGCCAGACGGCCGCAGAATTCCTCGCAGAAGTTTCCGAACAGCAATTAACACAGGTGATCAAAGATTATGGTGAAGAACGGTTTGCTCGGCAGATTGCAAGGGCGCTTGTTGCGGTACGCACGGCTGGCGGCGCTGTCACCACAACCGGCCAGCTTGCCAAAGTCGTCGCCGGGGCGGTTCGCAAGGCTGAGCCTGGGCAGGACCCAGCGACGCGTACCTTTCAAGCTCTACGGATTTTCATCAATCAGGAACTTGACCAACTTGCGCTAGTGCTACCGCAGTGCCTGACCAGTCTGGCGCCTGGCGGGCGTCTGGCGGTGATCAGCTTCCATTCGCTGGAGGATCGCACCGTCAAGCATTTCATCCGTGATGAGCAGGACCGTGATGCCTTGCCGTCGCGTTTCCCGGTGCGTGCCGCCGAGTTGCCTCAGCCACGTTTGCGTGCCATCGGCCGTGCCATCAAGCCGGGCGCGGATGAAGTGCGCCGCAATCCACGTTCGCGCAGTGCGGTGATGCGCGTCGCCGAGCGCACGGAGGTGGCGTGATGACCCAGTTCAACCTGATGCTGTTTGGTGTACTGATCATGTTATCGCTGGCCACGGTGGCGGGTCAGCATCAGGCGCGCAAACATTACTTCGAGCTGGAGCAACAGCAGCAAGCCGCCCGCCAGTACGAGGTGGAGTGGGGTCAGTTGCAGCTGGAACAGAACACCTGGGCCACGCATGCCCGCATCGAGCAGATCGCCAATCAGGCTTTGAAGATGCGCGTGCCCGATAACCACAGCATCCAGGTGGTGCCGGCTACTACAGGGGTGCAGCCATGATGCGCATGGCACAGCATGAAGTGGTCAGACTGCCGGCCTGGCGCAGGCGCGTGCTGCTGGTGGTGGTGCTGATGGGGTTCGCCGTGCTGCTGGGGCGCAGTGTGTATCTGCAAAGTACCCACAAAGTCTTTTTGCAAAAGGAAGGCGACGCGCGTTACAGCCGTCCGCTGGTGTTGCCTGCACACCGCGGCATGATCACCGACCGCCACGGCAGCCCGCTGGCGATCAGCACCCCGGTGGAATCGATCTGGGCTAATCCGTCCGATGTGCAGATGACCCCCAGGCAATTGCAACAACTGGCGGGCCTGCTGGACCTCAAATCTGCCGATATCCAGAAAAAGCTCAGCAATCAGCAGCGCGAGTTCGCCTACCTCAAGCGCCGTGTGTCGCCTGCCTTGGCCAATCAGGTGATGGGGCTGGGCATCCCGGGTATTTTCATGCAGCGTGAATACCGCCGTTATTACCCGGCCGCGGAAGTGGCTGCGCATCTGGTGGGCTTCACCGGTGTGGATGGTGACGGCAAGGAAGGCTTCGAGCTGGCCCAGCAGGACTGGTTGTCCGGCAAGGCCGGCAGCCGCCGCGTCATCAAGGACAGGCAAGGCCGTATCGTCGATGACCTGGAGGCCGTCAAGGTGCCGCAGGACGGGCGCGATCTGGTGTTGTCCATCGATTCCAAGATCCAGTATCTGGCTTATCGTGAGCTGCTCGCCGCGGTCAAGGCGCACAAGGCCAAGGCCGGTGCGGCGGTGGTGCTGGATGCAAAGACCGGCGAAGTGCTGGCCATGGTTAATGTGCCCACCTACAACCCCAACAATCCGGTCAAGCTGGAAGGCCGTGCACGTAACCGTGCCGTGGTGGATATCTTCGAGCCAGGTTCCACGTTGAAGCCATTCACGGCCGCCGCCGCGCTGGACCTGGGCACTTACCGTGCCGACACGCAGATCGAAACCGCCCCCGGCTTCTTCAAGGTGGGGCGTGCCACCATCCGTGACGTGCATCCGCAAGGACTGATTTCGGTGGCTGAAGTCATCCAGAAATCCTCCAATGTGGGCGCCGCCAAGATGGGGCTGTCCATGCAGCCGCAGCATCTGTGGGGGGTGTTCAACCAGCTTGGCCTGGGGCGCCCGACCAACATCGGCTTTCCAGGGGAGGCCAGTGGCAAGCTGCGCGCCTACAAGAGCTGGCGCCCGATCGAGCAGGCCACCATGTCCTATGGCTATGGCATCAGCCTGACCCTGTTGCAATTGGCACGTGCGTACACCGTGTTCGCCAATCAGGGTGAGTTGCTGCCGGTGTCGCTGGTCAAGCTCAAGCAGCCAGCGCTGGGTCAGCAGATCTTCACGGCAAGGACCACGTCCAGTGTGCTCAGCATGATGGAGATGGCCGTGCAGGCCGGAGGCACCGCGCCCAAGGCGCAGATCGCCGGCTATCGAGTGGCTGGCAAGACCGGTACCGCACACAAACTGGGGGCGGAGGGTTACGAGGGCAAGCGCTATGTATCCTCTTTTGTCGGGATGGCGCCAGCTTCCAATCCCCGCCTGATTATGGCGGTGATGATAGACGACCCCAGCAATGGCCAGCATTACGGTGGTGCGGTGGCGGCGCCGGTATTCAGCGGTGTGATGGCACCAGCGCTGCGCCTGCTCGGCATTCCACAGGATGCGCCCAACAACAACATCGTGATCCCGCCTGAACAGGCTGTCGAAGTGAAGGAGATGGTGTGAGTACGCCACTCGACAGACTGCGTGCACTCGGCCTGAACATCCGGGGCATCACCGCTGACAGCCGTCAGGTACGTCCGGGCAGCCTGTTCCTGGCCTACCCGGGGGAGCATGTGGACGGCAGACGCTATATCGAAGCAGCCCTGCGTCAGGGCGCCAGCGCCGTGCTGTGGGAAGAAGCCGATGCTGATACCGGGCTGGGTAAAGGCCTGCCCGGCTTTGCCGTGCGCGATCTGCGCGCGCAGGCTGGCCAGTTGGCCGATGCCTTCTACCAGCAGCCTTCCACGCAGCTGCATATGGTGGGCGTCACCGGGACCAACGGCAAAACCTCGTGCAGTCACTGGCTGGCGCAGGCGATGAGCGCACTCGGTCACCCCACCGCCGTGGTCGGTACGCTGGGCAACGGCTTTCCGGGGGCGCTGGAAGCTGCCATCAACACCACGCCTGACCCCATCCTGCTGCACGGCATGCTGGCGGATTATCTGGCGCGCGGCGCGCATGGCGTGGCCATGGAGGTGTCCTCGCACGGCCTCGATCAAGGCCGTGTCAACGGCGTGCATTTCGATGTCGCGGTGCTGACCAACCTTACGCGCGACCATCTGGACTATCACGGCGACATGGCGGCGTATGCCGCCGCCAAGCGCAAGCTGTTCGACTGGCCCGGTCTGACCAAGCGCGTGCTCAATGTTGATGATGCCTTTGGTGCCAGTTTGTATCGCGAACTCCGTGCGGCTGGACATGCCGTGCTGGGCTATGGCTTGCAACAGGGTGAAGTGCGTGGCAGCAGGCTGCAACTGAGTGAGCAGGGCATGCTGCTGGATGTGGACACGCCGTATGGGCATGCGCAACTGCAAGCCGCGCTGCTGGGGCGTTTCAATGCCAGCAATCTGCTGGCCGTACTGGCTACCTTGCTGGTGTCCGGCGTGGAGCTGGATGCGGCGGCCGAGGTGCTGGGCCAGGTGCAGGCGGTGCCTGGCCGCATGCAGCGATACGGCGGCGGCGCACAGCCGCTGGTGGTGGTGGATTATGCCCATACGCCAGATGCGCTGGATAACGTGTTGAACACCTTGCGTATCCAGACTACTGGTCAGCTGATCTGCGTATTCGGCTGCGGTGGTAACCGCGACCGTGGCAAACGCAGCCTGATGGCGGAAGTCGCCAGCCGCCTTGCCGACCGTGTGGTGCTCACCTCGGACAACCCGCGTGATGAAGCGCCCGACGCCATCATTGCCGATGCACTGCCCGGCCTGCAAGGCAAAGAAGCGGTGATCGAGCCGGAGCGTGCCGCCGCCATCCATGCCGCCATCGCCATGGCCGTGGCTGGCGATACGGTGCTGGTGGCAGGCAAGGGGCATGAGGATTATCAGGAGATCGCAGGCGTACGCTATCCATTTAGCGATGCCGCTGTGGTGCGTCTGGCCTTGGGGGAGCGCACATGAGCGGTGATCGCATCAAGTTGTCCGGCATCATCTCTCCAGGAATGGCGTCGCCCGAAATGATGTCGCTGAGCGAAGCCGCACTGGCCACGGGTGGCCAACTCATCGGCGAGGATGTGGCATTCCTCAGTGTGGGTACGGACAGCCGCGCCATACAGCCTCAACAGCTGTTCGTCGCCCTGCGTGGCGAAAAATTCGACGGCCATCGTTTCGTGGAAACCGCGCTGGCACAAGGTGCTGCAGCTGCGCTGGTCGCAGCCGCTGTGCCCGGACAAACCCCACTGCTGCTGGTGGACGATACGCGCCTCGCGCTGGGCAAGCTGGCCAGTCACTGGCGTAAGCAATTCACTATCCCACTGGTGGCCATCACTGGCAGCAACGGCAAAACCACCGTCAAGGAGATGCTGGCCAGCATCCTGCGCGCCGTCTGCGGTGATGACGAGGCCGTGCTGGCCACGCGTGGCAATCTCAACAATGACATCGGCATGCCATTGACGCTGCTGGGTCTGCGCAGCACGCACCGCTATGCCGTCATCGAGATGGGTATGAACCATCGCGGCGAGATCGATTATCTGAGCCGTCTGGCCCGGCCTGCGGTGGCGCTGGTCAACAATGCCACGCCTGCGCATCTGGGCGGCTTGGGGTCGGTACAAGCCATCGCCGAGGCCAAGGGCGAGATCTTCGGCGGCCTGTCGGCAGAGGGTGTGGCCATCATCAATCTGGACGACGTGTATGCGCCGTTGTGGCAACAACTGGCGGCCGCGCATGCCCAGCTCAGTTTCGGGCTGGACGGGAAGGCAGATGTGAGCGCCCGCTATCAGCTTGATGCTGATTCCAGCCAGATTCAGATCAGCACGCCACAAGGTTCGTTGACGGTCCGGCTAGGCGTGCCCGGTGTGCACAATGTGCGTAATGCCTTGGCCGCGACGGCCGCTGCCCTGGCAGTGGGCGTGCCCTTGACAGCGATCCTTGCCGGTCTGGAAGCCTTCGCCGGGGTGCGTGGCCGTCTGCAACACAAGCCGGGCCTGCACGGCGCGCAGCTCATCGATGACACCTACAACGCCAATCCTGCCTCCATGAAAGCGGCTATCGATGTGCTGGCCAGCCGGGCTGGCAAGCGTGTGCTGGTGCTGGGTGACATGGGCGAGCTGGGAGAGACGGCGGCCAGCCTGCACACCGAGATCGGCCGCTATGCGCGCGATGCCGGCATCCATCAGCTGCATGCGCTGGGCGAGCTGAGTCAGCACATGGTGGCTGGCTTCGGTGCGGGCGCGCAGCACCATGCACAGCTGGACAGCCTGACGGCCGCGCTACAAAACGAGCTGGATGAACAGACCACGGTGCTGATCAAGGGCTCGCGCTTCATGCGCATGGAGCGCGTGGTGGAAGCGCTCACTACACAACATAACAAGGCGCAACAAGGGGAGGTGCACTGATGTTACTCGAGCTCGCACAATGGCTGTCGCATGATATCCGTGCATTCAATGTGTTCAACTACATCACGCTGCGCGCGGTGATGGCCACCTTGACGGGGCTACTGATCTCGTTCGCGGTCGGCCCGGTGTTGATCCGCAAACTCACCCACTACAAGGTTGGTCAGTCGGTGCGTGACGACGGTCCGCAAACCCATCTGGTCAAGGCGGGCACCCCCACCATGGGCGGCGCGCTGATCCTGGTGTCCATCGCCATCGCCACGCTGTTATGGGCGGACCTCAGCAACCGCTTCGTGTGGGTGGTGCTGGTCACCACGCTGGGCTTTGGCATCATCGGCTGGGTGGACGACTGGCGCAAAGTGGTGCATCGCAACCCCAAAGGCTTGTCGGCCAAGGCCAAGTACTTCTGGCAATCGCTGATCGGGCTGGGGGTGGCGATCTACCTGTTCAGCACCGCCACCTCGCCTACCGAGACGCAGCTCATCGTGCCCTTCTTCAAGAACCTGATCCTGCCCTTGGGCGCGGTCAGCTTCATCGTGCTTACTTACTTCGTCATCGTTGGCAGCAGCAACGCGGTCAATCTGACCGATGGCCTGGACGGCCTGGCCATCATGCCCACCGTGATGGTGTCCGGCGCATTGGCCATCTTTGCCTACGTGGCGGGTCATCTGTACTTCTCCAAATATCTGGGCATGCCGTATGTGCCGGGTGCCGGTGAGCTGGCCGTGTTCTGTGCGGCCATGGTCGGGGCTGGCCTGGGCTTTTTGTGGTTCAACGCCTACCCGGCCGAGGTGTTCATGGGCGACGTGGGCGCGCTGGCACTGGGTGCTGCACTGGGCGTGGTGGCGGTGATCGTGCGTCAGGAGATCGTGCTGTTCGTGATGGGCGGCGTGTTCGTGGTGGAAACCCTGTCGGTCGCGGCGCAGGTGAGTTACTTCAAATACACCAAAGCGCGCTATGGCACCGGCAAACGCATCTTCCTGATGGCGCCACTGCACCACCACTACGAGCAAAAAGGCTGGAAGGAAACGCAAGTCGTGGTGCGCTTCTGGATCATCACCATGATGCTGGTGCTGGTCGGGCTTTCTACCTTGAAGTTGAGATAGTCGAGATCAAGAGAAACGTGAAATCTGCAAAGGGGACGTGTGAAAGGTGAAAAGTGAAAGGTGAAACGTAGAACCATCCGGTTTTTACATTTCACGTTTCACATTTCATGTTTCACGGATTGTATGAAGCTGAGCATTAAAGACAAACAGGTGCTGGTGCTGGGGCTGGGTGATACCGGCCTGTCGGCATTGCGCTGGCTGAAACGCCAGGGCGCGCGCCTGTCTGTCGCCGATACACGCCAGGTGCCGCCTAATCTGGCCCAGGTGCAGGCCGAGTTCCCCGGCATCACGGTGTCGGTCGGTGCTTTGCAGCCAGCCACGTTTGCAGGCGCAGACCTGGTGGTGATCAGCCCTGGGGTGCCGCTGGCAGAGCCTGAAGTGCAGGCCGCCATGGCCCGTGGCATCGCGGTGGTGGGCGATGTGGAACTGTTCGCGCAGTACCGCCCTGCGGGCAGCAAGCTGATCGCCATCACCGGTGCCAATGGCAAGAGCACGGTGACCACGCTGGTGGGCGAGATGTGCAAGGCCGCCGGGCTCAACACCGTGGTGGCTGGCAACATCGGCCTGCCGGTGCTGGATGTGCTGGACGACCAGCAAGCGCAGGTCGACGTCTATGTGCTGGAGCTGTCCAGCTTTCAGCTGGAAACCACGCGCTCCTTGAATGCAGATGCCGCGACGGTGCTGAATCTTAGTGAAGACCACATGGACCGCTACAGCGGCATGGCCGATTATGCTGCCGCCAAGGCGCATGTGTTCGCTGATGCCGACAGCCTTGGCGTGCAGGTGCTCAATCGTGACGATGCCTGGAGCCTGGGCATGACCCTGCCTGGTCGTCAGGTGGTATGTTTTGGTCTGGGTGCCCCCACACAAAGCAGCGATTTTGGCTTGATCCAGCGCCATGGTGTCGATTGGCTGGCTCAGGGTGAAGAAGCGCTGTTGCCATTGAGCGCACTGCGCATCGCCGGGTTGCACAATGCCGCCAACGCCCTCGCTGCGCTGGCGCTGTGCCGCAGCCTAGGCTTGCCCTGGGCACCCTTGCTGCAGGCGCTGCGTGATTTTGCCGGGCTGCCGCACCGCGTGCAGTGGCTGGCCGAAGTGAATGGTGTCAGTTTCTACGACGACTCCAAAGGCACCAATGTAGGTGCCACTTGCGCCGCCTTGTCCGGCTTCCCCAACAAGGTGGTGCTGATCGCCGGTGGCGATGGCAAAGGCCAGGACTTCTCGCCGCTGCGCGCGCCGGTGGCCGCCAATGCGCGTGCCGTGGTGCTGATCGGGCGCGATGCGCCACACCTCGCTGCGGTGCTGCAGGACACGGGCGTGCCCTTGTTGCCAGCCAGCGACCTTCCATCCGCGGTGCAGATCGCCAGTGCCGCTGCCCAGCACGGCGATGCCGTGCTGCTGTCGCCCGCTTGCGCCAGTTTCGACATGTTCCGCAACTATCTGCACCGTGCCGAAGTGTTCGCCGACGCGGTGCATGCACTCAAGTCGGCCGGACAGGAGTCGGCGGCATGATGAGCTTCCTCAATAACCGTGATCAGGTGGTGGCAGCCAGCTACGACGAAGGTCTGCTGTGGGTGATCCTGCTGCTGCTGGGCCTGGGGCTGGTGATGGTGTATTCCTCCTCCATCGCGCTGGCCGAAGCGGACAAAGCCACTGGTCATCAGGCCAGCTACTTCGTTATCCGCCATGCCATGTATCTGGTGATCAGCCTGGCGGTCGCGGCGGTGACCTTCCAGGTGCCCACGCAGTGGTGGCAGAACATGGCGCCCTTCCTGTTCATGGTCGGTTTGGTGTTGCTGGTGCTGGTGCTGATCCCCGGCATAGGTCGTGAGGTGAACGGCAGTCGCCGCTGGATCTCGCTGGTGGTGGTGACCCTGCAGCCGTCCGAACTGATGAAGCTGTTCGCCACTATCTACGTGGCGGATTACACCTTGCGTAAAGCTTCGGTGATGGACAGCTTCAGCAAAGGCTTCTTCCCCATGCTGCTGGTGATGTTCCTGGTGGGCATGCTGCTGCTGTCAGAGCCGGATTTCGGTGCGTTTGCCGTCATCACCGCCATCGCCATGAGTATCCTGTGGCTGGGCGGCATCAACATCCGCATCTTCATCGGCCTGTTCATCCTGCTGGTAGTCGGCTTCGTTGCGCTGATCTGGAGTTCACCCTACCGCTTGCAGCGCATCATCGGCTTCATGGACCCCTGGGCAGACCCCTACGGCAAGGGCTATCAGCTATCGCACGCGCTCATTGCGTTCGGGCGCGGTGAATGGTTCGGCGTGGGGCTGGGCGCCAGTGTCGAAAAGCTGCTGTACCTGCCGGAAGCGCACACCGACTTCATCCTTGCCGTCACGGCAGAAGAACTCGGTTTCATCGGCGTACTGGCCGTGGTGGCGATGTTCGCCTGGCTGGTCACGCGTGCGTTCGGTATCGCCAAGGAATCCATCAAGCTGGAACGTTATTTTTCGGCGCTGCTGGCGCAAGGCATCGCCATCTGGCTGGGCGTGCAGAGCATCATCAACATGGGCGTGAACATGGGCATCCTGCCGACCAAGGGCCTGACCTTGCCCCTGCTGTCGTATGGCGGCAGCGGCATCCTCGCCAATTGCATGGCACTCGCCATCCTGCTGCGGATTGATTGGGAGAATCGTCGTCTGCAAAAAGGGCTGCCAGCATGACCAGAATGCAAATAGCGCGCGGTTTCAAACAGGGCCTGCAGCCGGCGGTTTCGGCGCAGGCTAAGCTGCGTAGCAGGTTAAGCGCAGCGGCCGTAGCCAAAACCTCCTCGCTAAATGGGGCGGCAGGCATGAGCTACCGAGCCTGCGAAGCTGCGAGTAAAGCGAATGCTGGCGGACGCCGACACGCTAATGCAGGCCTTCTTGCCAGTCGTTCGGAGGCGGCACGCATGATGCTGCACGTCGTGGTCGGGGCGCGCCCGACAGCGCGTTACTTTATTTTGCTCGTCCAAAATAAAGTAACCAAACAATCGGCATGGCATAACGGGAATTTATCTGTGCCGTCACCACTGCCAGAGGTGCTCGCATGAGCAAGACCCTGCTCATCATGGCAGCCGGTACCGGTGGACACGTCATGCCGGGGCTGGCCGTTGCAGCCGAGATGCAGGCGCGCGGCTGGCAGGTGCATTGGCTGGGCACCACGCATGGCATGGAGAACCGGCTGGTGCCGGCCAAGGGTATCCGCATGACCCGGCTCAATTTCTCCGGTCTGCGTGGCAAGGGCTGGCAGCACAGTCTGGCCGGTGTGTTCAAGCTGGTGCTGGCCACCTGGCAGAGCTGGCGCTTGATGCGCAAGCTCAAGCCCGCCGTGGTGCTTGGTATGGGGGGCTATGTGACCGTGCCCGGCGGTTGGGCGGCGCGTGCCTGCCAGCTGCCGCTGGCGCTGGTGAATGCAGATGCCCGTTTGCTGATGTCGAACCGCGCCTTGCTATCGGCGGCCCAGCGTGTCCTGTTCGGCTTCCAAACGAACACGCAAGAAGTGGGTGCAGACAAATTGCGTGTCACCGGTAATCCGGTGCGCACCGAGATCGTGGACATCATCGCCCCCGAGCATCGTTATGGCGCCAGACAGGGTGCGCTACGCTTGCTGGTGGTGGGCGGCAGTCTGGGTGCGCAAGTGCTGAACGAACTGGTGCCACAGGCACTGGCGCTGATGCCGGAAGCCGAGCGTCCACAGGTGGTGCATCAGGCTGGTGAGCGCCATATCCAGCAACTGCGTGCCGCTTATACGGCAGCAGGCGTTACGGCAGACGTGCGTAGCTTCATCGAGGACATGGCCGCCGAGTATGCGGCGGCGGACGTGCTGGTGTGCCGCGCCGGTGCCATCACCATCAGCGAGATCACCGTGGCCGGTGTGGCCAGTGTGCTGGTGCCCTTGCTGGTCTCGACCACCTCGCATCAACAGGACAACGCGCGCTGGTTGGCAGAGCAGGGCGCTGCGTTGCACCTTCCGCAACAAGCACTGACAGCAGAATCGCTGGCTGTGCAGTTGCGCGCCTTGCGCCGCCCGCATCTGCTGCAGATGGCACAACAGGCGCGGCATCTGGGGCGCCCCAATGCCACCTCCGCCATCGCCGACCAACTTGAGGAGATCGCGCTGCCATGAAACACAAGGTTAAAAACGTGCATTTCGTCGGCATCGGCGGTTCCGGCATGAGTGGCATCGCCGAGGTGCTGGTCAACCTGGGCTTTCAGGTCAGCGGTTCCGATCTGGCCGATAACAGCGTGACGCGCCGCCTGCAGTCATTGGGAGCGCGCGTGTTCCAGGGGCACGCCGCCGAGCACATGCAGGCCGCCGACGTGGTGGTGGTGTCCTCGGCTGTCAACGAGAGCAACCCCGAAGTGATGGCGGCACGTGGCCGCAATATCCCGGTGGTGCCACGCGCCATCATGCTGGCCGAGTTGATGCGTTTCCGTCAGGGCATCGCCGTCGCCGGTACGCATGGCAAGACCACCACCACCAGCCTGATCGCCAGCATTCTGGCCGAAGCGGGCATGGACCCGACCTTTGTGATCGGCGGCCGTCTGGAAGCGGCCAGTACCAATGCGCGGCTGGGGACCGGTGAGTTCATCGTGGCCGAGGCCGATGAATCCGACGCGTCCTTCCTGCACCTGACGCCGGTGATGGCGGTGGTCACCAATATCGACGCCGACCACATGGACACCTACGGCCATGATTTCGAGAAGCTCAAAGGCGCTTTTGTCGAGTTCCTGCAGCAGTTGCCGTTCTGGGGCATGGCCGTGTTGTGCATCGATGACCCGAACGTGCGTGCCATCCTGCCCAGCGTGACCAAACCGGTGATGCCGTATGGCTTCTCCGAGGACGCCCGCATCCGTGCCAAGAACGTGCGCGCCGACCACGGCACCATGCATTTCACCGTGCAGCGCATCAATGGCGTGACCACGGAGTTCGACGTGACGCTGAATCTGCCCGGCAACCATTACGTGCTGAATGCGCTGGCTGCGATCGCGGTGGCCAGTGAGCTCAACGTACCGGATGCCGCCATCATCAAGGCGCTCAAGGAATTCAAGGGTGTGGGACGTCGTTTCGAGCGCTATGGCGAAGTGCCTGCCAGGAACGGTGGCCATTTCACCCTCATCGATGACTACGGCCATCACCCGGTCGAGATGCAGGCGGTGATCGCTGCGGCGCGTGGGGCCTTCCCGGAGCGCAGGCTGGTGATGGCGTTTCAGCCGCACCGCTACACCCGCACCCGCGATTGTTTCGAAGATTTTGTGCGTGTGCTGTCCGGTACCGATGCCCTGCTGCTGACCGAGGTGTACCCGGCTGGCGAATCCCCCATCGTGGCGGCAGATGGCCGGGCGCTGGTGCGTGCGGTGCGCGTGGCTGGCAAGGTGGAACCTTTGTTCATTGAAACACCGGCCGAATTGCCGGCAGCGATCCTGGACGTGGCGCGCGATGGCGATGTGGTCATCGTCATGGGGGCCGGTTCCATCGGTCAGGTTGCCAGCAGGACCCGCGAACAGGCGGTGGCAAGTTGATGGCACTGCAATCAACACAAGGCACCTTGATCAGCCACGAACCGCTGGCGCGCTATACCAGCTGGCGTGTGGGTGGTCCGGCCGAGCGTTTGTATATCCCGGCGGACCTGGCAGATCTGCAGGCCTTCCTGCAGCGCCTGCCAGAGCAGGAGCCCGTGCATTTCATCGGCCTGGGTTCCAACCTGCTGGTGCGGGACGGTGGCGTGCGTGGCACGGTGGTGGTCATGCATAACGTGCTGGCCGAGCTGCGCATGGAAGGCGAGATGGTGTATGCCGAAGCCGGTGTCACCTGCGCCAAGCTGGCGCGCTTCACCGCACGCCAGCATCGGCATGGTGCGGAGTTCATGGCGGGGATCCCGGGCACGGTAGGCGGTGCATTGGCCATGAATGCGGGCTGCCATGGTGGCGAGACCTGGCCCATCGTGGCGCGCGCGCAGCTCATCGACCACCGCGGCGCACTGCATACGCTGGCGTATGAGGCGTTTGCGGCCAGCTATCGTCATGTGGAGATGGCGGATGGTCAGCCGCTGCAGGGCTGGTTCGTGGCGGCCTGGTTCAGCTTGCCTGTGGGCGAGGCCAGTGAGGCCGAGCAGAAGATCAAGTCCTTATTGGCCAGACGGCTGGCCACACAGCCATTGAACCTGCCGAATGCAGGTTCCACCTTCCGCAATCCGCCTGGCGACTTCGCTGCACGGCTGGTGGAAGCCAGCGGCCTCAAGGGGCACACCATAGGTGGCGCGCAGGTGTCGGAAAAACATGCCAACTTCATCGTCAATCTGGGCGATGCGACGGCAGCGGATATCGAACAGTTGATCGCGCTGATGCGTGACACGGTGAAACAGAGATTCAGTGTGGATTTGCAACAGGAAGTACGCGTGATAGGTGAAGCGGGATGAGTCAACATTTTGGAAAAGTCGCGGTATTGATGGGCGGACGTTCGGGCGAGCGTGCGGTATCGCTCAAGAGTGGTGCTGCGGTACTGGCCTCGCTGCAACGCAGCGGCGTGGATGCGCACGCCTTTGATCCGGCTGAGCGGCCATTGCACGATCTGCAAGGCTACGACCGCGTGTTCATCGCATTGCATGGCCGTTATGGTGAAGACGGCACCATGCAGGGGGCGCTGGAACTGATGGGCATCCCCTACACTGGCAGCGGCGTGATGGCCTCCAGCGTGGGCATGGACAAATGGCGCACCAAGTTGCTGTGGCGTGCGGCGGGCGTGGTCACGCCAGCGTTCGAACTGGTTACGGCCGACAGTGACTTTGCCGCCATCGAGCGCAGCCTGGGGCTGCCGCTGTTCGTAAAACCCGCCAATGAAGGCTCCAGCATCGGCATCAGCAAGGTCAAGCAGGCGGGTGAGCTGCCCGCCGCCTATCGCCTCGCTGCCGAGGCCGATCCGCTGGTGATCGCCGAACAGTTCGTGGGTGGAGGTGAGTACACGGTGGGGATTCTGGGCGATCAGGTGCTGCCCATCATCCGCATCGTGCCTGCCAACGAATTCTATGACTACGAAGCCAAATACCTGCGTGACGACACGCAGTACCTGTGCCCGTGCGGCCTGAATGCTGAGCAGGAAGCCGCTATCCAGGCCGAGGCCATGCAGGCCTTCCGCACCATAGGCGGGCGTGGTTGGGGTCGCGTGGATTTCCTCATGGACGAAGCAGGCCAGCATTACTTCCTGGAAGTGAATACCTCGCCCGGCATGACAGACCACAGCCTGGTGCCCATGGGCGCCAAGGCGGCCGGTATCGATTTTGATGCGCTGGTGCTGCGGATACTGGAGCTGGCTAGTGTCTCCAGCCATCACCGTAGCGAGCAGGGTGAAATGCAAGGAACCCCGCAGTGAGCGGTAAGGCATATCGAGTGGATAGACGAGCCGTGAGCGAGGACGTGACGCAGCAGTTCGCCCGCGCAGCAGGCGATGGCGGAGACACCCATGTGGGATAGGCCTGAAATCCTCAATCCCCTCGCCAACGTGCTGTATGCCCTGGCGGCGCTGATGCTGTGCTACAGCGCAGCGCAATGGGTGTTGCGGCTGCCGGTGTTCCCGCTGCGACTGGTCGAGGTCGATGGCGAGTTGCAGCATGTGACGCGTGAGCAGGTGGCGCTGATCGCCCAGCGGCATCTGCGCGGCAATTTCTTCACCATGGATCTGCGCGGCGCGCGAGATGCCTTCCGCAAGCTGCCCTGGGCGCGTGATGTGAGCGTGCGCAGGCGCTGGCCGGACAAGCTGGAAGTGCGTGTCGAGGAGCATCGCGAACTGGGGCGCTGGGGCAACCTGGCGCTGGTGAATACGCATGGCGAGTTGTTCAACGCCGCCTCGGGCAAGGACCTGCCGGTGTTCTACGGTGCCAGCAGTGCCGTGCCGCAGTTGGCCACGCGCTATCAGCAATATCAGGCCGTGCTGGATAAAGCGGCCATGAAGATCGCCAGTGTGACGCTGACGCCGCGTCAGGCCTGGCAAGTGATCACGGAAGACGGTTTGCAGATCGAACTGGGGCGCGACGAGACGGTGCAGCGTTTGCAACGCTTTACCCAGGTGTATCAGAGCACCTTGCCCGGCGTACGTTTGAAGTATGCCGATCTCCGTTACAGCAATGGATTCGCCGTGCGCAAGCCGGCCAGCGATGCACGCAAGTCCGTGCCGTCGAAACAGCAGTCGAACGCGGTGTAAGGCCGTGGTTCGCATCTTGGAGAATGTATGAGCAGGACCAGAGAAGACAGTAATTTGATCGTGGGGCTGGACATCGGCACATCGAAGATCGTGGCCGTGGTCGCCGAGCTGCAGCTGGATGGCTCGCTCAAGGTGATCGGTCTGGGCCAGCACGTGTCGCGCGGCCTGAAAAAAGGCGTGGTGGTCAATATCGACTCCACCATGCAGTCCATCCAGCGTGCGCTGGAAGAAGCCGAATTGATGGCGGATTGCAAGATCAGCACCGTGTTCACGGGCATCGCAGGCAGCCACGTGAAGAGCCTCAATTCGCACGGCATGGTGCGCATCAAGGATGCCGAAGTGACCCAGGCCGATGTGGACCGCGTGATCGACACCGCACGCGCCATCGCGCTGCCGTCCGACCAGCAGATCCTGCACATCCTCACCCAGGAATTCATCATCGACGGTCAGGAAGACGTGCGCGAGCCGATCAGCATGAGCGGCATGAAGCTGGAAGTGAAGGTGCATATCGTCACCGGCGCGGTCTCGGCGGCACAGAACATCGTCAAGTGCATCAAGCGTTGCGGCATCGAGGTCAGCGACCTGATCCTGCAGCCGCTGGCGTCCAGTGCGGCGGTGCTGACCGAAGATGAAAAAGAGCTGGGCGTTTGCCTGGTGGACATAGGCGGCGGCACCACGGATATCGCCGTGTTCAAGCAGGGGGCCATCCGGCATACCGCGGTGGTGCCCATCGCCGGTGACCAGATCACCAACGACGTGGCCGTGGCGTTCCGCACGCCTACCCCGGCGGCGGAAGACATCAAGATCAAGCACGGCTGTGCCTTGCGCCAGCTGGCGGCACAGCGCGAAGTGGTGGAAGTGCCAGGTGTGGATGGCCGTGAGCCGCGCCAGCTGTCATTGCAGACGCTGGCCGAGGTGATCGAGCCGCGTGTGGTCGAGCTCTATGAATTCGTACTCAACGAGCTGCGCCGCAGCGGCATGGAAGACATGATCGCCTCCGGCATCGTCATCACCGGCGGTTCTTCGATGATGCGCGGCATGGTGGAGCTGGGCGAAGAGATCTTCCACATGCCGGTGCGTCTGGGCATGCCGCGTTATGTGGGCGGCCTGTCCGAAGTGGTCAGCAACCCGCGCTACGCCACCGGTGTCGGCCTGGTGCTGATGGGCAAGCAGCAGGTGGAGCGGCATATCCAGGGGCACCTGCAATCGAATTCACTGGCACGCGTGCTGGAACGGATGAAGAGCTGGTTCCAGGGCAATTTTTAGCAGCAGATATTTAGTCGTCATCGCGCAGTAATTGTTAGTTGAGCAGTACAGGCAAGGCAAACGCAGTAGGCAGTCAATCGGGCAGAGGGATGCTGTTAAAGCATCTGGATTAATGGCAGAAAACAAGGAGGCATCACATGTTTGAAATTATGGAAAACAACACACAGGAAGCTGTGATCAAGGTGATCGGTGTCGGCGGTTGCGGTGGTAATGCCGTCGCCCACATGATCGAGAAGTCAGTCGGCGGCGTTGAGTTCATTTGCGCCAACACCGACATGCAGGCACTGAAGAAGAGTCAGGCCAAGCACATTCTGCAGATCGGCACCGACATCACCAAGGGGCTGGGCGCAGGGGCCCGTCCTGACATCGGCCGTCAGGCTGCCATGGAAGACCGTGACCGCATCGCCGAGATCATCGACGGCGCCGACATGCTGTTCATCGCGGCAGGCATGGGCGGCGGTACCGGTACCGGTGCTGCGCCCATCATCGCGGAAGTGGCCAAGGAAATGGGCATCCTGACCGTGGCGGTGGTGACCAAGCCATTCGCGTTCGAAGGCAAGCGCACCAAAGTGGCACAAGAAGGCCTGGAAGAACTTTCCAAGCATGTGGACTCTCTGATCGTTATCCCTAACGAAAAGCTGATGCAGGTACTGGGCGATGATGTGCCCTTCCTGGAAGCGTTCCGCGCGGCCAACGATGTGCTGCACAACGCGGTGTCCGGCATTGCCGAGATCATCAATTGCCCTGGTCTGGTCAACGTCGACTTTGCCGACGTACGCACCGTGATGTCGGAGATGGGCATGGCCATGATGGGTTCTGCCATCGCCAATGGTTCCGAGCGTGCACGTATCGCGGCTGAACAGGCTGTTGCCAGCCCATTGCTGGAAGACGTGAACCTCGCCAATGCGCGTGGCGTACTGGTCAACATCACCGCCAGCAGCTCGTTCAAGATGCGTGAGTTCCATGAAGTGATGAACACCATCAAGGCATTCACGGCAGAAGATGCCACCGTCATCGTGGGTAACGTCATCGACGAATCCATGGGCGATGGTCTGCGTGTGACCATGGTGGCCACCGGCCTGAACGGTGCGGTTGCGCGTCGTAGCCAGAAGCCTGAGCTGCGCGTGATGACCCAGGTGCGTGACGGTACTACCAACCAGCCTGTGTATTCGGGTGCGGCTGCGACCGACGACGAAGTGCCGCTGGTGTTCAGCTCCGGGCGCCGTGCTACGGTGGAAGCGATGAAGATGTCCGGTGTGGAAGAGTTCGACATCCCGGCTTTCCTGCGTCGCCAGGCGGACTAGGCCGCGACCCACTGCGGCATGGTCACCAAGTAACTATGCTATGATTTTTGATAGGGATTTTTGACAGGGTGCTGTGTTTTTGACAGGGTCATGCAGAAATCGGGTCTTGGACCGGGGTCGTAAACACAAGCCCAGACAGCGCCGCCTCAATCAGCGCTGTTGAACGGGGAGTGCTGGTAAGCGTGCGATGAATGTCAGTGATGGTTAGCAATGATGTTTGGCGCACGTAGAAACAGCAGGCCTGTCCAAGGATCATGGCCAGTTAAGTAAGGCCCGACAGTTAACGCCGCAAGGTAAAAGATAGTGGCCACGGCCAGTGCCGTGGCCATGCATCAGATGAGGAAGCATGTGCTCAAACAGAGAACATTGAAACAGGCGATCAGCACCACCGGTGTGGGTCTGCACAGTGGCGACAAGGTAACCTTGACCTTGCGTCCAGCGGCGGCCGACACTGGCATTGTGTTCCGGCGAGTCGATCTGCCCGACATGCCGGCATTCAGGGTGGCGCCTCATCTGGTCAACGACACACGGCTATGTTCCGCGCTGGAAGCCAACGGTGCGCGCGTGGCCACGGTCGAGCATTTGATGTCCGCATTGGCCGGTCTGGGCGTGGATAACGCCCAGATCGACCTGGATGCGTCCGAAGTGCCCATCGTGGACGGCAGTGCCGGTCCATTCGTATTCCTGCTGCAGTCAGCCGGCATCATCGAGCAGCCTGCAGCCAAACGTTTCGTCCGCATCAAGAAGAGCATCGAAGTGCATGACGGCGACAAGTGGGTGCGTTTCGACCCCCACTTCGGCTTCAAGCTCGACTTCGTCATCGATTTCAACCATCCGGTGTTCGAGCACAGCGGCAAGCATGTCACCATCGACTTTGCCGATGACAACTACATCAAAGAGATCAGCCGTGCGCGCACCTTTGGTTTCATGCACGAGGTGGAATACCTGCGCTCCAATGGGCTGGCCCGTGGCGGCAGTCTGGATAACGCCATCGTGCTGGATGAATACCGGGTGCTGAATGGTGACGGTCTGCGCTACAGCGATGAGTTCGCCAAGCACAAGATGCTGGATGCCATCGGCGATCTGTATGTGTTGGGCCACCCGCTGATCGGTGCCTACAGTGCCTATAAATCCGGGCATGCCATGAACAATCAGTTGTTGCGTGACCTGCTGGCCGACCCGACGGCCTGGGAATACATCAGCTTTGACGATGCGGCTCAAGCTCCAGCCGCGTTCCGTAACCCTATCCTGTCTGCACCGGCGTTGAACTACGCCTGACCATCAGGGGATACAGAGCATGTTGGTATTCCGTCTTGTTCTGGTCATCGCGCTGGTCGCCGTCACGGTGAGTATCGGTGTCTATCTGCTCAGTGGTGATCGCCGCTACCTGCGCTTTTCCTGGCAGCTGGTCAAATTCAGTGCCGTGCTGCTGCTGATCGGTGGTGTGCTGTTCGCTTTAGGGCGCATCATTCTGTATTAGTCATTCTTTATTGGTCGTGCTGCATCAGTAAAGCGCAGACCAACGTTTTGAAACAATAGCCGTCTGTCATCTCGGTCAGGGCGGGTGGTCATTTAAGTGCAGCTTAGTGTGAGGCAGGACAATGAAGTTGGCATGGGTGTGGATAGGGTTGCTGCTGATCAGCGCAGGTACTGCGGCCAGCCAGGAGGCCAGGGCCGACGATGCCCTGTTCGAACAAGCCAGAGCAGCCTATAAAAAGCAGGATGCCCGCCTGCTGGCCGAGCAGTTGCGTGTACTGCAGGCGGAGAACCACCTGCTGGCTCCCTATGCGGATTACTGGCTCACGCTGCTGCAACTGCAGAACCTTGATAACAGCCGGGTACATGCTTTTCTCGACCAGTATGCGGACTTCCCATTCGCTGACCGCCTGCGCGGCGAATGGTTGAAATCCATAGGCAAATACGAAGACTGGCCGACTTATTTCAACGAGCTGCCCAGATTCCAGCGCGAGGATCAGGCCATACAGTGTTACACCTTGCTGGGTGCAGCCGAGACCGGGCGCGCCGGTTGGCAGCAGGCGCTGCAGCAGGCACGCAGCCTGTGGTTTAGCGCCAAGGACCAACCCGCGATCTGCAATCAGGTATACACGCGCATGCAGCAGGAAGGCGTGCTGAGTAGTGACGATCTGTGGCAACGCGTGCGTCTGGCGCTGCAGGAAAACAATATCGCGCTGGCCAGCCATGTGCTGAAGCGGCTGGATCAGGCCGGTGCGCCTAACCTTAAGCGTCTCAATCTGGCCAGCCAGAACCCTTCGCGCCTGCTGGACGACAAATCCCTGAACCTGAAAAACCGTTTCGACCGTGAGCTGGCCTTGTTCGCACTGGACCGTCTGGCGCGCGTCGATACGGTGCAGGCCATGTCCCGCCTCAACCGGCTGACAGCCCTGGACTCAGCGGACACCCGCCATGCCTATGCGCGCCTTGCCATGTACGGCGCGCGCAAACACGACCCCCTGGCGCTGAGCTGGTATCAGCAGGCTGGCCAGACGCCGCTGGATGCCGAACAGCAGGCCTGGAAAGCCAGGGCCGCCATGCGCGTACAGGACTGGCTGCTGCTGGAGCGCACCATAGACAGCATGGACAATGCACAGCAGAACGAACTGGGCTGGCGCTACTGGCGCGCGCGCGCGCTCAAAGAGCAGCAGAAGATCGCCCCAGCCAACGCCATCTTTGTCGAGTTGTCACATGAGCATAACTATTACGGCTTGCTGGCCAGGGAGGAGCTGGGCGAAACCATGAGTGCCCCGGCAGCCACCTATAAAGCGCCGGAACAAGAGGTGCGTCAGGTGCTGCAGTTGCCGGGCATACAGCGCGCCATGGCCTTGCAGCGTCTGGATATGCGCACCGAGGCGCGTCAGGAGTGGAACTGGGCGATACGCGATTTCAGCGACCAGCAACTGATCGCGGCGGCCGAAGTGGCTGCGCGTCAGGGCTGGCTGGACATGGCCATCAATACCGCAGAAAAGACCCGCCTCACGCATGATTTCGCACTGCGTTACCCCACGCCTTATCGCGAGACGCTGCAAAGCTACGCACGCGAGAACGGTCTGGAAGTGGCCTGGATCTACGGCCTCATCCGTCAGGAGAGCCGCTTCGTGCAAGTGGCAAAATCCAGCGCCGGTGCCTCCGGCCTGATGCAGGTGATGCCGGCGACAGCCAAATGGATCGCCAAACGGCTTGGCTTCGACAGTTTTCAGCCTGCCATGATCAACGAGCTGGAAACTAATCTGCGCTTCGGTACCCATTATCTGCGTTACACCATGGACCGCATGGACGGGTATGCGGTGATGGCGACGGCGGCTTACAATGCCGGGCCGGGACGGCCCAAACGCTGGCTGGCTGAACAGCCGCTGGATGGCACTATCTATGCCGAGAACATCCCGTTCACGGAAACACGTGACTATGTCAAAAAAGTCATGGCAAACTCGGTGTTTTACGCACAGCGTCTGGGTGCGGCCACCCCTACATTGAAACAGCGCATGGGGGTCATTCCGGGCTGGAATCAGGCGCTGGCACCTGGTGGCGACGCGCCCGCCGTGGAAAGCGTACCAGCAGAATAATCAGCGCCTTGCGGCGCACAACCATAGCAAAAACTTAGCAAAGGGTCGTTGGGATCATGAAGCACGTGGTGGTATTGGGAGGTTCGGGGTTTGTCGGCAGCGCCATCGTACACAGGCTGAGTGCTGCCGGGCATGCGGTGCGTGTACTGAGTCGCAGACGCGAGCGTGCCAAGCACCTGATCCTGTTACCGAATGTACAGGTGTTCGAGGGCGACATCCGTGATGATGTGGTGCTGGGCGCTATCCTGCGTGGCGCCGATGCCGTCATCAATCTGATCGGCGTCCTGCACGATCAGGCAGACGGCGGTTTCGATGCCCTGCATGCCGAATTGCCAAGCCGTCTGGTCGCCCTGTGCCGCTCGCGGCAGGTGCCGCGTCTGTTGCATATGAGTGCGCTGCAGGTCAGTGCAGACGCGCCCAGTGCCTATCTGCGTTCCAAAGCGGCTGGCGAGGCGCAGGTGCTGGCTGCCCAGGATCTGCAGGTCACCGTCTTCCGCCCCTCGGTGATCTTCGGGCGCGGCGACAGCTTTTTAAGCCTGTTCGCCAACCTGGTCCGCTTGTTGCCTGCCGTGGTGCTGGCCAAGCCGGATGCACGCTTTCAGCCGGTATGGGTGGAAGATGTGGCGCAGGCTTTCCTGCTCAGTCTGGACGATGTGGCTACCCATGGCCAGATCTACGAACTGGGCGGGCCACGCGTGTATACGCTGCGCCAGTTGATCGAGTTCGTGATGTTCGTGCTGGACAAGCGCCGCGTCATCCTGGGCCTCAACGACAAGCTGTCCTACCTGCAAGCCTGGGCGATGGAAAAGCTGCCGGTCAAACTGATGACGCGTGACAACCTGGCTTCCATGCAGGTGGACAGCGTCTGCAGCGGGCCTTTCCCTGCCGTGTTCGACTTCCAGCCGACTGCGCTGGAAGTGGTCGCGCCCGGCTACCTGTCGGATCAGAACCTGCAGACCAGCTACCAGCAGTTCCGCAGCAAAGCGGGGCGATGAAGAGCTACCGCGTCGGTGGCGCTGTCCGCGACGCCCTGCTTGGCCTGCCGGTCAAGGATGTCGACTACGTGGTGGTGGGTGCCACGCCTGAACAGATGGTGGCATTGGGTTACCGGCCGGTAGGCAAGGATTTCCCGGTATTCCTGCACCCGCACACCCATCAGGAATATGCCCTGGCGCGCACCGAGCGCAAGACCGCCAAGGGCTACAAAGGCTTTCAGGTGCATGCCGCACCCGAGGTCACGCTGGAGCAGGACCTGGCCCGCCGTGACCTGACGGTGAATGCCATCGCCGAGGATGAACATGGCCAGCTCATCGACCCGTTCAACGGCCAGCGTGACCTGCAGGCGCGCGTGCTGCGCCACGTCAGCCCGGCCTTCAGTGAAGACCCGGTACGCATCCTGCGCGCGGCGCGTTTTGCGGCGCGTTTCCATGATTTCACCGTGGCCGACGAGACCATGCAGCTGATGCATGACATGGTGCAGGCGGGTGAAGTGGATGCGCTGGTGCCGGAGCGGGTGTGGCAGGAGCTCGCCAAAGGCCTGATGGAAGCCAAACCTTCACGCATGTTCGAGGCGCTGCGGGCCTGCGGTGCCTTGCAGCGCATCCTGCCTGAGTTGGACCGCCTATGGGGTGTGCCGCAGCCCGAAAAATACCACCCCGAGGTGGATACCGGCGTGCACGTGATGCTGGTGGTCGACTATGCCGCCAGCCAGCAGCACAACCTGCCTGTGCGTTTCGCTGCACTGACCCATGATCTGGGTAAAGGCACCACACCAGCCGATATGCTGCCACGCCATATCGGCCATGAAGAGCGCAGTGCCGAGTTGCTCAAAACCGTATGTGAGCGCTTGCGTGTTCCCAATGACTGCCGTGATCTCGCCTACATCGTGGCGCGTTTCCATGGCAAGGTACACCGTGCCGAAGAGATGCGCGCCGATACCCTGATGCGCTTGTTGCAGGACACCGATGCGCTGCGTCAGCCCGAGCGCTTCAAGGCCATGCTGCTAGCCTGTGTATGTGATGCACGTGGCCGTACCGGCTTTGAACAGGCGGCTTACCCGCAGGCCGACAGACTGTTGACGGTGCTACAGGCCGCGCAGGCTGTGGATGCAGGGCAGATCGCGCGTCAACTGGATGACGTGGCGCAGATCAAGGATGCCGTGTTTGCTGCACGGGTAGCAGCGATTAAGCGAGCGCTTACTGACTAGCCCACGCTTGCACGCTGAGGTTTCAGCCGTTGATCAGCATGCTGAGCTGCTGCTGCATGAATTCCATGGGTTTACGTTTGAAGCCGCTCTTGGCGAACTGCTGCCAGCGCCCGATCACAAAACACAGTAGCAGGTTGGCCTGGGCTTCCGGTTCCAACGTGCGGCCGGTCTGCGCTTCGGCGATGCGCAGGCTTTGCTTGAGCGTGGATTCCACGCGGTCATACAATTGGTTGATGCGCGCCTGCAGGCGGTCGTCTTCATTCACCAGCGCGTCGCCGATCAGCACACGTGTCATGCCCGGGTTCTTTTCCGCGAACAGCAGCATCACGGTGAGCATGCGCCTTACCTGCTTCAAGCCTTCTTCTTCCTCGCTGCTGATCTTGTTAAGCAGGCCGAACAGGCTGAGCTCGATGAATTCGATCAGGCCTTCGAACATCTGCGCCTTGCTGGCGAAATGCCGGTACAGCGCGGCTTCGCTGACCTCCAGCCTGGCGGCCAGTGCGGCCGTGGTGATCTTCTCGTGCTTGGGGGCTTCCAGCATCTTGGCGAGGATCTCGAGGATCTGTTGTTTGCGTTCACCAGCCATGGTGGGTTCCTTGTTATAGCTTGATTCGGTTGAGCTTGAGCACGCTGCGCAGGCGCGCGTCCACAAAGCTGGGTTTACATAAGCGCCTGGAGATCAGCACGGTTTTCATGCCCAGCCGTTTGGCGGTCATCAGCGCTTGCGCGTTGTCTTCCATCATCACGCAATCGGCCGGCCTGGCCTTGATGCGCCGCAACACGGCACTGAAGCCGCGCAACGAAGGCTTGGGGTGGAAACGCGTCGATTCCACGCTGCATACCTGATCGAACAGGCCGTCTATCCCCATCAGCTTCAATACGCGCAAAGCATACCGCATGGGCGCGTTAGTGAATACTACCTTACGTCCGGGCAGGCGCTGGATGCAGTGCCGCAGGCGCTGACTGCGGATCACCATCTGTTCCAGATCCGGAAATTGATGCGTGACATGCAGAAAATGCGCGGGCTTGATGCCGTGATGCCGGGTCAACCCGCGCATGGTGGCGCCGTAGATGCGCCAGTAATGGCGGCGCAGCGCATGGGCATCTTCCTCGTTGAGTTCCAGATGGTCCATGATGTATTGCGTCATGGCCTGGTTCATCACCGGGAAGATGTGGGCCGATGCGTCGTGCAGTGTGTCATCCAGATCAAAGATCCAGGTGCGTGTCATCGGTCTGGTTCCTGTGCGGGGCTAGCGCTGTCGTTATCACCTTGACCATGAGTTTTCCGCCTGTTCGCAACAGCCGAAGCCAGGTGCAGCGTCAAACAGGCGTGTAAAAGTTGCCTGGCCTCGAGTGAGTGGCCTGGGTTACTTGGCCTTGATCAGCGTACCCACCCCTTCGTCGGTTAGCACTTCCAGCAGCAGCGCGTGTTCCACGCGGCCATCGATGATGTGCACGGATTTCACACCGCTGCGCGCCGCGTCCAGTGCCGAGCTGATCTTGGGCAGCATGCCGCCCGACAGCGTGCCGTCCGCCACCAGGTCGTCGATCTGCTTGGGGGTGAGGCCGGTGAGCAGGGTGCCGGCTTTGTCCAGCACGCCTGGCGTGTTGGTCAGCAGGATGAGCTTTTCTGCACCGAGGATCTCGGCCAGCTTGCCAGCCACCACGTCAGCGTTGATGTTGTAAGTCTCGCCTTGCGGGCCCACGCCTATGGGCGCGATCACCGGGATGAAGTCGCCGCTGTCCAGAAAGTTGATGATGCTGGGGTCGATGGCGGTGATGTCGCCCACGCTGCCGATATCGATCATCTGACCCGGCTGGTCCTTGTCGGCGATGAGCAGTTTCTCGGCGTGGATGAAGTTGCCGTCCTGCCCGGTAAGGCCCACCGCCTTGCCGCCGTTGCGGTTGATCAGGTTGACGATCTCTTTATTGACGTGGCCGCCCAGCACCATTTCCACGATGTCCATGGTCTCTTCATCGGTGACACGCATGCCCTGGATGAACACGCCCTTTTTACCCAGCTTGTCCAGCATGTCGTTGATCTGCGGGCCGCCGCCATGCACCACCACCGGGTTCATGCCCACCAGCTTGAGCAGCACCACGTCCTGCGCGAAGCATTGCTTGAGGTGTTCATCGGTCATGGCGTTACCGCCGTATTTGATCACGATGGTCTTGTCGAAGAAGCGCTTGATGTAGGGCAGGGCTTCTGCCAGGGTCTGCGCTTTTTGCACGGCGGTGGTTTCGTTCAGCATAAGGGTGAGTTCCAGGCTATGGTCATGCGGTCAAAAAGGATGAAGCAGTTAAAAAGATACAGCATCAGCAGGGCGTCAAAAAGCACCGCGCCGCGCTGCCATGATAAGGGTATTTGATGACAATATTTTACCTTGAATCGTCCTCGCGGCCAGTGTTCTAATACCGGTACACCCTCAGGGAATTCTGACCATGCCGTCCGACATCGCCATCGCCCAGCAAGCGCAGTTGAACAAGGTCAGTCAGATCGCGCAGGCGCTGGGGTTGAACGAAGCCTCGGTCGAGCCTTACGGCCACTACAAGGCCAAGATCGAGCCCGCACTCAACCCGCAATTGCAGGCGCGCGCTGATGGCAGGCTGATCCTGGTCACCGCCATCAGCCCCACACCAGCCGGGGAGGGTAAGACCACCACCACGGTGGGGCTGGGCGATGCACTCAACCATATCGGCAAGCGTGCCATGGTGTGCTTGCGTGAGCCTGCGCTGGGGCCGGTGTTCGGCATGAAGGGCGGCGCGGCGGGCGGCGGTTACGCGCAGGTGGTGCCCATGGAAGACATCAACCTGCATTTCACCGGTGATTTCGCCGCTGTCGCGCTGGCGCACAACCTGCTGTCGGCCATGATAGACAACCATATCCATCACGGTAACGCGCTCGGCATAGACCCGCGTCAGGTCAGCTGGAAGCGGGTGATGGACATGAACGACCGTGCGCTGCGCCAGATCGTGGTGGGCTTGGGTGGCAAGGTCAACGGTCAGGCGCGCGAGGATGGCTTCGATATCGTAGTGGCGTCCGAGGTGATGGCCATCCTGTGTCTGTGTGACGATCTGGCTGACCTCAAACAGCGCCTCGGCCATATCGTCATCGGTTACGGCTTTGCCGGGCAGGCCATCACCGCAAGCGCTCTGCAGGCGCATGGTGCCATGGCGGTGCTGCTCAAGAACGCCATCAAACCCAATCTGGTGCAGACCCTGGAACACACGCCAGCACTCATCCATGGCGGGCCTTTCGCCAATATCGCACACGGCTGCAATTCCGTGATCGCCACGCGGCTGGCGCTCAAGCTGGCCGATTATGTGGTGACCGAAGCCGGTTTTGGCGCCGACCTGGGGGCCGAGAAGTTCATCGACATCAAGTGCCGTAAATCCGGCTTGCGGCCTGCTGCTGCCGTCATCGTGGCGACCGTGCGCGCGCTCAAATACCATGGTGGAGTGGACCTGACCGCGCTGGCACAGCTCAACCTGCCTGCCTTGCTGGCGGGCATCGCCAATCTGCAACGTCATGTGCACAACCTGCAGCAGACCTTCGGCCTGCCTTGCGTGGTGGCCATCAACCGCTTTACTCAGGACACGGACGCCGAACTGGCCTTGCTGGCCGAGCAGATGGCCGCGCTGGGCGTGCGTGTGGTGCTGGCCGAGCACTGGGCCAAAGGCGGGGCCGGGGCGGCGGCGCTGGCAGAAGAAGTGGTGCGCCTGACCGAGGCAGCACCCACGCCGCTAAGGTTCGCCTACGAAGACGCGGACACGCTGTGGGAAAAGATGCACAAGCTGGCCACACGCATCTACGGCGCAGCGGATATCTTTGCGGCACGCCGCATCCGCGAGCAGATCGACAAGCTGCAGCAGGATGGTTATGGGCATTACCCGGTGTGTGTGGCCAAGACCCAGTATTCGTTTTCCACCGATGCTGCGCTGCGTGGTGCCCCCAGTGGCCACCGCGTGACCATACGCGAAGTGCGGCTCTGTGCCGGGGCCGAGTTCATCGTGATGGTATGCGACGACATCATGACCATGCCCGGCCTGCCCAAAGTGCCGTGTGCGACGCGCATCGATATCGACGCGGCAGGCCATGTGGTCGGCCTGTTCTGATGATCAACTTTATTCGCTGAGTGGTGGGTGGCTTGCCGCGTCATGGTGTGCAAGACACTGGCATGCAGCGACATGGCCACAGGCAAAAAAAGAGCGACCCAGATGTGCTGATGGAAACGTGCACATCAAAGGCCGCGATACGAGGAGAGAGAGGATATGCACGCGCCGGCAACGCCAGCCTGTGTCAGATCACGGATATCAACATGAGGCCGGGCGGCAGGATTTCAAGGCGTGCACAGTGGCTAACCCCTTTTTCGTGCAACTTGCGCTAGCGCCAGGGCCATCCCAACCAGCCTGAACTGCCCGCCTGTTCAGGCTGGTCAGATCTTTTTCACGAACACCTTGGAGCGGCGCTGGAAGTTATACAGCTGCTGTTTGGCCGGGGGCAGTTCATTCACATCGGTTTCTACAAAGCCGCGTTCCAGGAACCAGTGTTCAGTGCGTGTGGTGAGCACGAACAAGGCACGGATGCCGCGTTCGCGCGCCTGTTCTTCGCTGTATTTGAGCAGCCGGTCACCACGGCCGCCGCGCCGGAAGTTGCGATGCACGGCCACGCAGGCCAGCTCGGCCTTGCGGTCGTCCGGGAACGGGTACAGCGCGGCACAAGCGATGATGACGCCATCATGCTCCATCACGAAAAAGTGGCTGATCTCCATCTCCAGCCGCTCGCGTCCGCGCCGCACCAGAATGCCCTCGGCTTCCATGGGTTCTATCAGTTGCAGGATGCCGCCCACGTCGCCGATCTCGGCCTGCCGCATGGTTTCCAGTGGCTCTTCGGTGATCATGGTGCCGATGCCGTCGTGCGTGAACAGTTCCTGCACGATGGCGCCATCCACATGGCGGCTGATCAGATGCGTGCGTGCCACGCCACCATCACAGGCGCGCACGGCGGCCGGCAGGTAATAGCCCTCGTCTTCGCTGAAGTTCTGCGGTGTTTGGTCGGCGCCGGTCTTGTCATCGATATTGCGCAACAGATTGCGTGCCTTGTGCGCGGTCATCTCGCGCAGCAGTTCGCCGCGTGCGTTATGCACACCGGGCGCATCCATGAGGAAGATCAGCTTGTCCGCGTCCAGCGCGATGGCGGCGCTCACCGCCACGTCTTCCAGTGTCAGGTTGAACACCTCGCCTGTGGGGGAGTAACCCAGTGGCGACAGCAGCACCAGTTCGCCGTCATCCAGGCGCTTGCGGATGCCGATCTCGTCCACTTTGCGGACTTCGCCGGTGTGCTGCAGGTCCACGCCGTTGCGCACGCCCAGCGGTTTGGCAGTGACGAAGTTGCCGCTGGCGACGCGGATATCCGCGCCCGCCATGGGCGAGTTGATGAGCCCCATGGACAGCAGTGCTTCGATCTCCACACGCACCGCGCCGTTGGCTTCTTTCACCGCCTGCATGGCATCGTCGTCGGTGACGCGCAGGCCGTCCACCAGCCGCGTCTCGATGTGCGCCCGTTTCAGGCGTGACTCGATCTGCGGGCGCACGCCATGCACCAGCACCAGCCGCACTTCCAGGCTGGCCAGCAGGTTGAGGTCATGCGACAGCGCCACGAACTGGCCGTCATCGACCACCTCGCCACCGAAAGCGATCACAAAGGTGCGGCCACCGAAGGCGTGGATATAAGGCGCTGCGGAGCGGAACCAGCGCACGAATTCCTGCGGCTGCAGCAGGTTGAGGCGCGGGCTGGCGGACGCAGAAAGACCGCTGGCGCTTTCGGTCTGCGCATACAGGTAGGCCGGTGTGCAGTCCAGAGCGGCACACAAGCGCATCAGCATGGCTTCGGACACGCCTTGCGTGCCACGTTCGATGCGCGACAGGTTGCCGCTGTCGGCGTCCACACGTACAGCCAGTTCCTGCAGGGTGAGGTCTAGCGCTTTGCGCCGTTTGCGCAGGGCGTTGCCTATGGACATGGGGAAAAACCTTGAATTTGCATATAGCGCATATTATTTGGAAAATAATAGTTAAGCGCAATACTTTTGCTGAAAATCAGGCGGAAAAATCGCCCCAAAGGGTTTGTATTGCGGATATTGCTGCAATTGGCGCAGTTTCCGTGCGCAGGATGCGCTGCCCCAGACGTACCGGAATGAAGCCATGCTGGCTGGCCAGCGTGATCTCGTCCTGCGTGAGCCCGCCCTCGGCACCGATCAGCAGGCAGATGTCGGTCTCCGGTTTGGCGAGCTGATGCAGGCATTGTTCCGCCACGGGCGACAGGGTCAGTCGCAATTGCGGAGCGGTATTGCGTACCAGCCAGTCACTCAGTGACAGTGGTGCGCTGACCTCGGGCACGATGGCCCGGCCGGATTGTTCGCAGGCGGAGATCACCACGTTCTGCCAGTGTTCACGGCGTTTTTCGGCGCGTTCGCCGCTAAGCTTGACCATGCTGCGCTGGCTGGCGATGGGCTGGATCGCTGTCACGCCCAGCTCGACCGATTTCTGTATGCTGAAATCCATGCGGTCACCGGTGGAGATGGCCTGCGCCAGGGTGATGCGCAAAGGCGATTCACGCTCATTGACCAGCACGCTGCTGATCTTGACGTTCACCTCGTGCTTGCCCACGCTGGTCAGTGTGCACAGATAATCGTTGCCGTCGCCGTTGAATAAAATGGCTTCATGGCCAACCTGCATGCGCAGCGCGCGACTGGCGTGCGTGGCGGCATTGTCGGGCAGGCGCAGCTGGCTGCCGGGAGCGAGTTTTTCCGGGACATGAAAACGTGGCAGTGACATGGGGTCTGCAGACGGTCGGTGATAAAATAGAGCTCAATTCTAAATCAAGGAGTTCTGCTGATGGTAAGCCTCAACCCTCCCGTCTGTGATTTTGGCTGGAAAGCCCCGGATTTCAACTTGCTGGGTGTCGATGGCAGGCAATGGACGCTGGCCGATGCGGCAGGCCCCAACGGTACCGTGGTGATGTTCATCTGCAACCATTGTCCTTATGTGAAATCCATACGCGAGCGTCTGGTGGCGGATTTCCGCGAGCTGCGCTCGCTTGGTATCCATGCCGTGGCGATCTCCTCCAACGATACGGTCAATTACCCGGACGATTCCTACGACAACATGAAGCGGATCGCCAGTGAGTATGGCTTCCCTTTTCCTTACCTCATCGATGACACGCAAGAGGTGGCCAAGGCCTATGGCGCGGTGTGCACGCCGGACTTCTTCGGCTTCAATGCTGGTTTCGAGTTGCAGTACCGTGGCCGTTTTGATGATGCGCGTCGCGAGCTGAACCCGGCGCCAAGTTCGCGTGACCTGTTCCAGGCCATGAAGCTGGTGGCGGAAACCGGACAGGGGCCGCGCGAGCAGATCGCCTCCATCGGATGCTCGATCAAATGGCTGGAAGATGCGGCTGGTTGATCTACTGCTTGCTAGGGCAACGCAGGCTTGCAGTTGCCGAAAATCGGCTTCTGGGCAATAATTCGGGTATAACCCTGATTAGCAAATAAGTATTAAGTGCGTGCATCAAGCGTGAACAAAAATAATAAGCCGCTTGGCGACAGCACATCGTCGTAAACAAGCCGCCTTGGCAAGTCTGTCATACAGGGGAATTCCAGGAAATTCAAAGGATCGCTGCTCCGAATCTCATCGGGGGCGGCCTTTTTTACAACCACGGTTTGATGAGAATGGGAGATTCAAATGGCAACTCGTAATGATCTGTGCAATGCCATCCGCGCGCTGTCGATGGATGCCGTGCAGAAGGCCAATTCCGGCCACCCAGGCGCGCCTATGGGCATGGCCGAAATCGCTGAAGTAGTATGGAACCACAACCTGAGCCACAACCCGACCAACCCGAACTGGTCCAACCGCGACCGTTTCGTGCTGTCCAACGGCCACGGTTCCATGCTGATCTACTCCCTGCTGCACCTGACCGGCTATGACGTCAGCATCGACGACATCAAGACCTTCCGTCAATTGCATTCCAAGTGTGCAGGTCACCCTGAATACCACTACGCGCCAGGCGTAGAAACCACCACCGGTCCTCTGGGCCAGGGTATCGCCAACGGCGTCGGTTTCGCCATGGCAGAAAAACTGCTGGCTGACCAGTTCAACAAGCCAGGCCACGACATCGTTGACCACTACACCTACGTGTTCCTGGGCGACGGCTGCATGATGGAAGGCGTTTCTCACGAAGCCTGTGCACTGGCCGGTACCTGGGGTCTGGGCAAGCTGGTGGCATTCTGGGATGACAACGGCATTTCCATCGACGGCCATATCGAAGGCTGGTACACCGATGACACCGCTGGTCGTTTCGAATCCTACGGCTGGCACGTTCAGTCTGTAGACGGTCACGATGCCGCTGCGATCCAGGCCGCTGTGGACGCTGCCAAGAAGGTCACCGACAAGCCATCCCTGATCTGCTGCAAGACCATCATCGGCAAGGGCTCCCCGAACAAGTCCGGCAGCCATGACTGCCACGGTTCCGCACTGGGTGACGCTGAAGTTGCCGCCACGCGTGCCGCTATCGGCTGGCCGCATGAGCCATTCGTGATCCCTGCCGACGTTTACGCTGGTTGGGACGCCAAGGCCAAGGGCGCTGCTGCTGAAGCGGCCTGGAACGCCAAGTTCGCTGCTTACGCTGCTGCATTCCCTGCAGAAGCCGCTGAATTCAAGCGCCGCATGGCCGGTGAACTGCCAGCTAACTGGAAAGCATTGACTGACGCAATCATCGCTGAAACGAACGAAAAAGCTGAAAAACTGGCTACTCGTCAAGCTTCACAAAAAGCAATTACAGCCTTGGCTCCAATCTTGCCAGAGTTCCTGGGCGGCTCTGCTGACTTGACAGGTTCTAACCTGACAGCGGCTAAAGAGTTCAAACACGTCAGTGGTAAAGAGCCAGGCAACTATATCTCTTACGGTGTACGTGAGTTCGGTATGGCGGCGATCATGAACGGTATGGCATTGCACGGTGGTTTGTTGCCATACGGCGGTACTTTCCACATGTTCTCTGACTACATGAAGAACGGCATGCGTATGTCTGCGTTGATGCATCAACGCGTCGTTTACGTATTGACCCATGACTCCATCGGCCAGGGTGAAGACGGTCCTACTCACCAACCAGTAGAAAACACTTCAGGTCTGCGCTATATCCCTCGTATGGATGTATGGCGTCCAGCTGACTCTACAGAAACCACCGTTGCGTGGGTTGCTGCAGTAGAGCGTACTGAAGGCCCAACCAGCTTGGTATTGAGCCGTCAGGCAGTGCCAGGCATCAAACACGACAGCAAACACTTTGACCTGATTCGCAAGGGTGGTTATGTGTTCTCTGACGTGGACGGTAAAGCCGATGTCATCATCATCGCCAACGGTTCCGAGTTGGATCTGGCCGTGCAAGCTGCGGCTGAGTTGAACGCGGCTGGTACCAAAGTGCGCGTGGTTTCCATGCCATCCACTAACGTATTCGACCGTCAAGACCAGGCTTACAAAGACAGCGTGCTGACTCCAGGCGTGAAGCGTGTCGCGGTTGAAGCGGCGCACCCTGACTTCTGGCGCAAGTATGTTGGTCTGGAAGGTGCAGTCGTGGGTATCGAAACCTTCGGTGAATCCGCTCCTGGCGGCGTACTGCTGAAGCACTTCGGTTTCACGGTAGAAAACGTAGTGAATACTGTTAAGTCCGTGCTGTAATTGACGTATTGACGACGTAGCTCAACATAAGGCACCTTTCGGGGTGCCTTATTTGTTTGTTGCGCCTGTTTTGATGCAGGGTGTGGTTAATGCGTCATGGCAAACTGATCGTATCAAATTGAAGGAAAAATGATGGCAATCAAAGTAGGTATCAATGGGTTCGGTCGTATCGGCCGTATGGTGTTCCGTGCAGCGGTCAAGGATTTTCCCGAGATCGAAGTGGTCGCGATCAACGACCTGCTGGAACCGGATTATCTGGCGTACATGCTCAAGCACGACTCCGTGCATGGCCGCTTCAAGGGTGAGGTGGCCGTAGAGGGCAACCATCTGGTGGTGAATGGCAAGACCATACGCCTGACTGCCGAGAAAGACCCCGCCAATCTGAAATGGAATGAAGCGGGTGTGGACATCGTGATCGAATGTACCGGCTTTTTCCTGACCGAAGAAACCTGCCAGAAGCACATCGACGCAGGTGCCAAAAAAGTGGTGCAATCGGCACCCTCCAAGGATGACACGCCCATGTTCGTGTACGGCGTCAACCACGAATCCTACAAGGGCGAGGCCATCGTGTCGGCGGCTTCCTGCACTACCAACGGCCTGGCGCCAGTGGCCAAGGTACTGCATGACAACTTCGGTATCAAACGTGGCCTGATGACCACGGTGCACGCGGCAACTGCCACGCAAAAGACCGTGGATGGCCCATCCAACAAGGATTGGCGCGGCGGCCGTGGCATTCTGGAAAACATCATCCCGTCTTCCACCGGTGCTGCCAAGGCCGTGGGCAAGGTGATCCCGTCCCTGAACAAGAAGCTGACCGGCATGGCGTTCCGCATTCCGACTTCTGACGTATCGGTGGTGGATCTGACCGTGGAGCTTGAAAAAGAAACCAGCTACGAGCAGATCTGCGCGGTCATGAAAGCGGCCTCCGAAGGCCCGCTGAAGGGCGTGCTGGGTTACACCAACGACAAGGTGGTTTCCACTGACTTCCGTGGCGAGACTTGCCCATCCGTGTTCGATGCCGATGCCGGTATCCAGCTGGATCCGACCTTTGTGAAGGTGGTGGCCTGGTATGACAACGAATATGGCTATACCTGTAATCTCATGCGCTTAGTGCAACATATTTCTTGATCATGGCCTGCGGCGGCGCATGACGGCGTTGCGCAGTGCTCGCTTCCTCGCCTGCCTGATAGGTAGGTCTCGGTCGCTGCGCGCTGCGCGCCTTGTCCTGCATCCGCCTCGTCACATGATTTGAGTGGCATGGGCTGAGGCGTATGACCTAAGCTATAACAGAAAAACTGGGAGTAGAAATCATGGCTGTAATCAAAATGACCGACCTGGATCTCAAGGGCAAGCGCGTGTTCATCCGTGCCGACCTGAACGTGCCGGTCAGTGACGGCAAGGTCACCTCCGATGCACGCATCACCGCGTCCATGCCGACCATCGAGTTTGCCTTGAATGCCGGTGCCAAGGTCATGGTGACCTCGCACCTGGGCCGCCCGGAAGAGGGCGTGTATTCCGAAGAGAACTCGCTGAAGCCGGTCGCGGATGTGATCGCGGCCAAGCTGGGTAAGCCGGTGCGCCTGGTCAAGGACTGGGTGGACGGCGGTTTCGAGGTCGCCGATGGCGAGCTGGTGCTGCTGGAGAATTGCCGTTTCAACAAGGGCGAGAAAAAGAGCCTGGATGAAACGTCACAAAAATACGCGAAACTGTGCGATATCTTTGTCATGGATGCCTTTGGTACTGCGCACCGTGCTGAAGCGTCCACGCATGGCGTGGCCAAGTTCGCGCCCATCGCGGCGGCCGGCATCCTGCTGGTGGGCGAGCTGGATGCACTGACCAAGGCCTTGCTGAACCCGGCCCGCCCCATGGTGGCCATCGTTGGTGGGTCCAAGGTGTCCACCAAGCTGACCGTGCTGGAAAGCCTGGCCGAAAAAGTGGACCAGATGGTGGTGGGCGGTGGCATCGCCAATACTTTCCTCAAGGCGGCAGGCCATGAAGTAGGCAAGTCGCTGTGCGAGAATGATCTGGTGCCCACGGCGCAGGCACTGATGAGCAAGATGTCCCAACGTGGTGCAGCCGTGCCGATCGCGGTGGACGTGGTGTGTGGCAAGAAATTCGATGCCAACGAGCCTGCCGTGCTGAAGGACGCGGGTGCCGTGGCTGAAGATGACATGATCTTCGACATTGGCCCGAAATCTGCTCAGGAATTGGCAGACATCATCATGAACGCTGCGACAGTGGTGTGGAACGGCCCGGTCGGTGTGTTCGAGTTCGACCAGTTCGGTGCGGGCACCAAGACGATTGCCGAAGCTATTGCCAACACCAAGGCCTTTACCTTGGCAGGTGGCGGCGACACCATCGCTGCGATCCAGAAGTACGACATCTACGATCAGGTATCGTATATCTCGACCGCAGGGGGTGCGTTCCTGGAGTTCCTCGAAGGCAAGACCTTGCCTGCGGTGGAGATTCTGGAGCAACGCGCCCAAGGGTGATGTAACAGCCTGAGTACCTTGTATGATGAAAGGGCTCGCAAGAGCCCTTTTGTGTTTGAGGCCCAGTATTGAGGCCATACTGTTGAGGCCCTAGTATTGAGACCCTAGTGTTGTCGCAAGTGCTTTTGTCGCCGCTTGAATATGCGTTGCCAATATGTGCTGCAATGACTGGCAATCCCGTCATGCCGGTCTGGCTGGATGACCTGTTGATTTGAAGGTATTGAAGGATAAAATTGACCTTACGTAAAACCAAGATCGTCGCCACGCTGGGGCCTGCTTCCAGCAGCGAAGAGATGCTGGCCCGCATGATCATGGCCGGTGTGGATGTGGTGCGACTCAATTTCTCGCATGGCAGCGCGCAAGACCATATCCAGCGTGCGGCGCTGGTGCGTAGCATCGCCCTTAAACTTGGCCGCCCGGTGGGTGTGCTGTGTGACCTGCAGGGCCCCAAGATACGCATCGGTAAATTCGAGCATGGCAATATCCTGCTGGCCGCGGGTGATCCTTTCATTCTGGATGCCCGATGCAAGCTGGGTGACCAGCAGCGTGTCGGGCTGGACTACAAGACCCTGCCGCAGGAAGTGGCGGCTGGCACCGTGCTGTTACTTGATGATGGCCGTATCGTCATGACGGTGCAGTCGGTGCAGGGCGCAGAAGTGCATTGCAAGGTCAACAACGGTGGTGTGCTGTCCAGCAACAAAGGCATCAACCGCAAGGGCGGTGGGCTGGCCGCTGCTGCACTGACCGAAAAGGATAAAGACGACATCAAGACGGCCGTGGCGCTGGAGGCGGATTTCATCGCCTTGTCGTTCCCGCGTGACGGCAATGATGTGCGTGAAGCGCGTGCGCTGGTCGAGAAAGCGGGCGGCACGGCCAGCATCGTGGCCAAGATCGAGCGCGCCGAAGCTATCGACGCGCTGGAAGAGATCATCGAAGCCTCGGATGTGATCATGGTGGCGCGTGGCGACCTGGGCGTGGAAGTCGGCGAGGCCGCCGTGCCCGGCCTGCAGAAACGCATGATCCGCATGGCACGTGCGCAGAACAAGGTGGTGATCACCGCCACGCAGATGATGGAATCCATGATCAGCAGCCCGATCCCGACGCGCGCCGAGGTGTCGGATGTGGCCAATGCGGTGCTGGATGGCACGGATGCGGTGATGCTGTCAGCAGAGAGCGCGGTAGGGCAGTATCCGCTGGAGACCGTTGCGGCCATGCACAGGATCTGCATCGAGGCCGAGAAAGAATACGACGCACAACGTTTGCCGTATCAGGCCAACCCTGAATTCCAGCGCAACGACGAAGCCATCGCCATGGCGGCCGTGTACACCGCCAAGCATTTGCAGGTGAAGGCCATCGCCGCATTGACACAGTCCGGCACGGCCGCGCAGTTGCTGTCGCGTGCCGATACCTCGGTGCCGATCTACGCACTGTCACCAGAAAAAACCGCGCGCCGCAAACTCACCCTTTACCGTGGTGTACATCCGTTCCCCATCTATCAGGCTGGCAAGGACCGCGATGACCTGTTGCTGGAGATGGAACAGGTGTTGCTGCGTAACGGCGTGGTGCAGGAGGGCGATCTGGTGCTGCTTACCTTTGGCGAGCCTATCGGACGTGCGGGCGGTACCAACACCATGAAGATCGTGCGCGTGCGTGAGCATGCCTGGCAGGAAGGCCGCACCCCATGAACTGGAGCACGCTATGAGCCGGAGCACGCGATGAGTTGGAGTACCTTATGGCACTGATCTCCTTGCGGCAACTGCTGGACCACGCTGCCGAGCATGGCTATGGCGTGCCAGCCTTCAACGTCAGCAATATGGAGCAGATGCACGCCATCCTGCAGGCGGCTGACGCCTGCAACAGCCCGGTCATCATGCAGGGCTCGGTGGGTGCGCGTAACTATGCGGGCGAAGCCTTCCTGCGCCATCTGGTTGCGGCGGCGGTGGAAGCCTACCCGCACATTCCCATCGTCATGCATCAGGACCATGGCGCCAGCCCGGCCATCTGCATGCAGGCGATCCGCTCCGGTTTCACCAGTGTGATGATGGACGGTTCGCTGCGCGAAGACATGAAAACCCCGTCGGATTTCGACTACAACGTGGCGGTGACCGCCAGGGTGGTGGAGGTGGCGCATGCGGTGGGGGTGTCGGTGGAAGGCGAGATCGGCGTGCTGGGTTCGCTGGAATCGCGGCTGGCAGGCAAGGAAGACGGTCATGGTGCCGAAGGCAAGCTGGATCACAGCCAGTTGCTCACCGACCCGGACGAGGCGGCCGAATTCGTGCGTCAAACCCAGGTGGACGCACTGGCCATCGCCATCGGTACTTCGCACGGGGCCTACAAGTTCTCACGCCCGCCTACCGGCGAGATTTTGTCCATAGACCGCGTCAAAGCCATCCACGCGCGCATTCCGAACACGCATCTGGTCATGCATGGCTCATCTTCGGTGCCGCAGGAATGGCGCGACATCATCAATGCGCATGGTGGCGACCTGCCGCCGACCTGGGGCGTGCCCGTGGACGAGATCGTGGAAGGCATCCGCCATGGCGTGCGCAAGGTCAACATCGACACCGACCTGCGCATGGCCTTCACCGGCGCGGTGCGCCGCTTCATGCAGGCCCCGGGCAACACGCGTGAGATCGACCCACGCAAATTCCTGCAGGCGGGTGTGAGCGCCATGCGGGCTATCTGCCAGGCACGTTACGAAGCCTTCGGCTCGGCTGGCATGGCAGCGCGCATCCAGCCACTCAGCACCGATGCGATGGCCTTGCGTTACCGCAGCGGCGAGCTGATGGCCAGCGTGCGCTGATGCACGTGTTTGCACTATGTGTACTGCTGGACGTGTACTGATGACCGTGCTGCTGCGCATGCGCGGTTTTTGGCACATGGCTGCACCGTTGTATAATCCAGCTTGACTCAATTCGAGGATTTACGGTGAACCCGCCTTTATTGCAAAGCAGCATCTCCAGTTTGCGCCTGCTGCACCGTGGCAAGGTGCGCGACCTGTACGATGTGGACGCCAACACCATGTTGCTGATCGCCACGGACCGCTTGTCTGCGTTCGATGTGGTATTGCCTACGCCCATCCCGGACAAGGGCGCCATCCTCACGCAGATCGCCAATTTCTGGTTCGACAAGCTCGGCCATGTCATCCCCAACCACTTGACCGGTGCCGACCCCATGAGCGTGGTCAGCGACCCGGTTGAAAAAGCCCAGCTCGGACCACGCGCCCTGCTGGTGAAAAAGCTCAAGCCCTTGCCGATCGAGGCCATCGTGCGTGGCTATCTGGTCGGTTCCGGCTGGAAGGAATACAAGGCCAGCGGCACGGTATGTGGCATCCCTTTGCCAGCCGGCCTGCAGGAAGCGGCCAAGTTGCCGCAGCCACTCTTCACCCCATCCAGCAAGGCGGCCGTGGGCGACCATGACGAGAACATCACGCTGGACCGTGCCGCAGAGCTGCTGGGCAAAGAGCTGGCCGAAAAAGTGGCGCAGGTGAGTATCCAGCTGTATAGCGAAGCGGCAGCTTACGCGCTCACGCGTGGCATCATCATCGCTGACACCAAGTTCGAATTCGGCCTGGATGAAGCCGGCCAGTTGTATCTGATCGACGAAGCGCTGACGCCGGATTCGTCGCGCTTCTGGCCTGCAGACCAGTACGTGCCGGGCAAGAACCCGCCCAGCTATGACAAGCAGTATGTGCGGGACTGGCTGGAATCCACCGGTTGGAACAAGACCCCTCCCGGCCCGGCCTTGCCGGATGAAGTGGCCAGCAAGACCGGCGACAAATACCGGGAGGCTTATTTCAGGTTGACCGGGAAAACCTTCCGCTGAAACAGGCGCTAAAGCAGATCGCACAGCAGCTCAAATTCGAGCTGCGTGTGTATCAGCGGGTGCTCAAACACCCGCAAACGCCCTGGCTGGCGCGCCTGTTGTTGTGGCTGGCCATAGGCTATGTGTTATTACCATTTGATCTGATCCCGGATTTCATCCCGGTGATCGGGCAACTGGACGAGGTGCTGATCGTGCCGGGCCTGATTTATCTGGCACTGAAGCTTATTCCATCACAGGTGATCATCATCTGTCGCGAGCAAGTAAAAAGAGAACAACATGACAGAATTTGAAAAACTCATCGACGGTTACCGTCGTTTCCACGCTAACTATTTCATCGCCGACGAGCAGCAGCTGTTCGCTGAACTGAGTCAGGGGCAGAAACCCAGCACGCTGGTGATCGCCTGCTCCGACTCCCGCGTCGATCCCGCCATCGTCATGGATTGCAAACCCGGCGACCTGTTCGTGGTGCGCAACGTAGCCAACCTGGTGCCCCCTTATGAGCAGGGCGGCGGATATCACGGCGTCAGTGCCGCGCTGGAGTTCGGGGTGTGCGCGCTAGGCGTGGAGCACATCGTGGTGCTCGGTCACCGTCAATGCGGTGGCATCAAGGCTCTGTTCGAAGGCATCCCGGAAGGTCTGCCGGGTGAATTCATCACCCCCTGGGTCAACATGGCCAGACGCGCCGAGCAGCGTGTGAATGCAGATTTCCCCCATCTCAGTGCGGCCGACAAGCTGTGTCAGTGTGAAATGGCGGCCATCATCGTGTCGCTGGATAACCTGCGCACCTTCCCGTGGATCAAGTCGCGTCTCGACAGCGGCAAAATCAAATTGCACGGCTGGTATTTCGACATCATGAACGGCGCCATGCTCAACTATGACCAGGATACCTTGACCTATAAGGCCCTCACCTAATCACGTATAATCTTTGACTTTTTGGAACGCTACGCCCTATGTCTCTCAATCTGGTTTCTTCCGGTAATTCGCTGCCTGACGACTTCAATGTCATCATCGAGATCCCCATGCAGGGTGATCCCGTCAAATATGAAGTAGACAAGGACAGCGGTGCCATTTTTGTTGACCGCTTCATGGGTACTTCCATGCAGTATCCCACCAACTACGGTTATATTCCGCACACCTTGTCAGACGATGGCGACCCGGTCGATGTGCTGGTGCTCACCCCAGTGCCCCTGTTGCCAGGCGTGGTGGTGCGTTGCCGCCCGCTGGGCGTGATGCTGATGGAAGATGAAGCCGGTCTGGACGCCAAGGTGCTGGCTGTACCGGTGCCCAAGGTGTGTGGCCTGTACGGACACCTGAAAACCTATCAGGACGTGTCCGAATGGCGCCTTAACATGATCGCGCACTTTTTCGAACACTATAAGGATCTGGACAAGGGTAAGTGGGTCAAGATCAATGGCTGGGGCGGTCTGGAAGAAGCGCGCAAAGAGATCATCGAAGGTGTGGAGCGTTACAACGCGGCAGAGGTCAAGCCTGCGTTCTAGTGCGTTGACGAACTGCAGTGCATGGACGAACTGCATGTCACAAATTGATAAAAAAGCCGGGGCGACCCGGCTTTTTTATCGCCGCTAACCCGTCCTGAAACAGACCAGCCAGGGCGGACTCGCCTTAGGTGTAGTAGTCGCGACCCGATCTGACAGACACCCGATTTGACGGAAGTGACTGTCAGATCAAATTCAGATGTTCAATGTAGTGATTTTATCGTGCCACGCCTCCTTTCCGTCAATTAGCGTTTGCATC
>NZ_RJVP01000009.1 GCF_003730115.1 Pseudomethylobacillus aquaticus
TGAATGAGCTGCTGTCTGGCGTCATAGACACTGAAGGTGTACTGCGTCTGCTGCGTGACCTCGTTCTGCACATCCAGTGCACGCTGGTTGATCACCTCCGCCAGCGTCATCGTCCGCATGTCCAGCGTCCCCGTCACCGTCAAGGTCGCATTGCCCGCCTTGTCGTAAACGTACACCTTGGTGATCCCATCCCCCGTGTTGCTCTTCCACACCCGGCCCGCCTGGTCGTACGCGGCATACTCGTCCCAGCCGCTCGCCGGGTTGGCCGCATCACTCACCACCGGGATCGCCCCCACATAGCTCCGCTTGCCCGTCACCTCGTTGAAGCGGTTGTAACGCACTTCGCTCACCACCGCCGTCCCCAGGTTCTTGCTCCATACCTGCCGGTTCAGTGTGTCGTAACTGAAAGTCGTCGCCCCGTTCACCGCCTGGTTGTCCGCATTCACAAGACCCAGCAACGTCCGCTGCTTGATATTGCCTTGAGCATCATAGCGGTACTCCACCGTCGCCCCCGTCGCATCCGTCTCCGTCAGCAGGCGGCCACCGGCACCGTACGCATACACCGTGATGCGGTCATCGCTCTCCACCTGACCACTCAAGGTCGTCCCTGTCAGGTTGTTGTTCTTGCCTCGCACCACTTGACGTGTGATGTTCCCTAACCCGTCATACGCCCAGTCCGTCTGCGGACGCACCAACGTCCCCTCATCATCGGTGTATCCCGGATTCTGCTGGGTGGTGCGTCGTCCCAAGCCGTCATACCCCCAATCCGTCACCGCCGTCGTCGTCGCATCCAGCGCCACGGTCTTCTTCGTCACATTATTGAGGCCGTCGTACACATAGCGGGTCGTCGCCGACCCGGTCTGCGCAGCCAATACCCCAGTCGACGCGTTCACGCTACCCGACACCACATTCAGCCGGCGCTCGCTCAACACCCGGCTCAGCCGGTCAAAGGCCATCTCGGTCACCCGGTCATCAGGATCTGCCAGGGTCGACACCGCCGACGTCAGGGCCTCCAGCGTGGTCGTGTGCGTGACGGTAAGCGACGGGGTCGCCGCAGACGCAGGCTTGGCATATTGCGTCTCCCTGGTGATGTTGCCATACGCATCCCGCTCCCACACCGTGACATACCCCAAGGCATCCACCCGCGCCACCGCTTGGCCCGCCTTGTTGTACCAGCTCCGCGTGGTATTGCCGTTCGCATCCACTACCCGCATCACATTACCCAGTGCGTCATACACCGTCGTCGTCGCAAGCGACCCCGTGCTCATCTGATACTGACCACCACCACTGCTGCCATACGCACCCGTGGCAATGTTACGCACCTCGCTCTTCGTGACACGGCCCAGCTTGTCGTAACTGTAGTAGGTGGTGCGGTCTATGTTGCTGTCAGCCACCACCGTTGGCAAGGTGCCCACCACCGGGGTCCCCACCCCATTGCCGTAACGGGTCTCGGTTAAGCGGTTGCCAGCCGCATCATAGGTCCAGGCGGTATAGCTCCCATCCGCCGCCACCAGGCCGATCTTGCGGTCCTGTGCATCGTAATAGTGGTAGGTCTTGTTGCCATTGGCGTCAGACTCCAACACCAGGTTGTGACGTCCGTCATAGCTGCGGCTGCGCGTCGCCGTCACATTGGTGGCGGCAGTGTTGTTCAAGCCGTTGTACGTGGTACCGACGAACACCGCTTCGGTGAGCTGCCGGTTCGCCCGGTCATAGGTGTAGCTGGTCGTGCGCGCTTCCGGCAAGCCATCAGCTTCGGTTTTGCTGATCAGGTTGCCGTGCGCATCATAGGCATAGGTGTTAATGACTGGGCGTTGTTCGATGCTGTTGTCCGGCTTCTTGACACTGACCGTGACCGGCAGCGTTTCACTGACCTTGCGGTTCAGCTTGTCATAGCCGTACGTGGTGGTGGCATTGTTGCGCCCGTTCACACTCAATACATTGCCAAACCCATCGTAGCTGAAGGTCTCGCTGTAATACTCCGTCACCCCCGCGCCCCACCAGGTCTGGATCTCACTCTGACGCCCCAGCAGGTCGTAACGCACCGTCTGCCGCTGATCGGCCGCCGTGCCCGTCACCACAGGCACCGTGGTCGTGCTCACGCTTGCTGTGGCCACCTTGGTGACATGCCGCAGGATCTCTGTCTGCTCGCCAAAGGCGTTGTAACTGGTCCGGGTCACCGCGCCTTCCGGGTCCACCTGCAAGGTCACCCGCCCCAGCAGGTCGGTATAGAAGAACCCCGCATTGCCGTTGGCATCGATGACCTTGACGATGTCACCAAAGCTGTTGTACTCCGTCCTGGTGCGGTTCCCCAGCGCATCCATCGCTTCCGTCTTGCGTCCCGTCAGGTCAAACACCTGGTGTACCGTGCGCGCATCCGCCGTGCCGTAAGCTTCCGTGATCGTGACCTGCTGTCCCAGCGCGTCATAAGCAAAGCGCGTCGTACTCGCACTGCTCGTGCCATCCGGATTGATCGAGCCATAGGCGCGGGTCTCCTCCAGGACACGGCCCGCCTGGTCATGGCTGTAACGCGTCACACTGGCCGAAGCCGTGTCAGCCGCCACCGTGCGCTCAATCACCTGACCCAGCGCGTCATACAGGGTGCGCGTGATGTAGCCCTGCGCATCCACACTGTCCGTTAACCGACCCGCCTTGTCGTAGAAGTACTTGGTGAGCTGATCTTTGGAACCATTCAGCACGACATAGACCGGGGGCGGGACAGTGCCAGGCGGCGGTGCCACCGTGACGGTCTGCAGCGTACTGCTACTGGTCAAGTCGCCTTCCATCCGGTTGGCAAAGCGCTTGCTCAGGGTCAGGTTGCCAAGGCCGTCATAGGTGCGCTGCGTGACATAACGTTCTGCATCCACACTGAAGACCAGGCGGTTCGCACCGTCATACACCCGCTGCGTGACCCGGTCATTCACCGCATTCGCACTGATCGTAGGTGTGGCACCAGGGCTCGGGAAGCTCGCACGCTGATTGGCATAGTACGTCTGCCTCACCACATTGCCGTTCGCGTCATACTCCATGCGGGTCACATAGCGCTCAGCATCGATCTGGTAGGTCAGCCGGTTCGCCGCGTCATAGGTCATCTGCGTGATACGGTCTGCCGCCGCATCCACCACCACCGCGGGGATCGCGCCGTTCGCTGGCATCTGGCTGGACCCCAACCGGTTGGCATACTGGGTACGTTTGATCACGTTGCCGTTCGCATCATAGTCCAGCCCCGTTACCGCCCCCGCCGCATCCACTGTATGCGTCAGACGGTTGTCCTGATCGTACGTATAACGCGTGAAGCGGTCCGTCGAATTGTTCCCGCCAACCACACTGACCGCCGTGCCAACCGGGTTGGCCTGCAGATCCGCCAGGTTACTGACCAGGCTGGCATAACGCCGCACCACCGTCAGATTGCCAATCGCGTCATACGTGTGTTGCGTGACGTGCCCCAGCGCGTCCACGGTGTAGACCAGACGCTGGTTCTTGTCATAGGTATAGACCGTCTTGTTACCATTGGCGTCGGTCTTCAACACCACATGGTCGTTCTTGTCGTACACGTATGCCGTGCTGAGATTGAGCTTGCCCGCACCCGGATCCACCACCTCCTGTACACGCCGACCACTCGCATCGTAGACGTACTGCGTGGTCCGTGCCGTCGCCGTGTCCGCGCTTTCCGTCACCGTCAGTGTCTTGCCACGGGCATCGTAGCTGTACCGCGTGGTGAGATTGAGCGGGTTCGCGTTATCAACCAACTGACCGTTACTGACCGGCACCTGGCTGGGGTCCATCACCACCGCCACCACCTGACCCTTGGCATCGTAATCGGTCCGTGTCCAGATATTGCGCGCGTCCCGACTCCATACCGCACGCCCCTGTGCGTCATACCGATAGCTCGTCGTCAGGTTCAGGCCGCCACTGTCGTCCACACGCGTCAGTAACCGGTTCGCCGCATCGTAGGTGTATTGCGTGATGATCCCGCGTGCATCGGTTGTCGTCAGTACACGGCCTGCCGTGTCATACGCCGTACCGGTACTCGTCCCGATCGGCAGCAATGTCGCCGTCAGCTGCCCGTTATTGTTATAGGTGTAGCTGGTCGTCTGCCCGCGACCGTCTTTGACACTCACCACCTCACCATGACGGTTACGCACCGTTTCCATGCTGACGCCTTCGGCCGTGGTCATCACCATCTTGCGCGTTGACGTGGTGTAGCTGTAAGAGGTGACGTGGCCACGCCCGTTGGTCTCCGTCACCACGCGGCTAAACGCATCGTAGGTGGTGGTCGTGATCACATTGTTGGGGTCCGTCACCGTGACTTGACGGCCAAGTGGGTCATAACTGTATTGGGTGACCTGACCCATGCCATTGGTGACGCTGATCACACGCCCGAAGGCGTCGTAGCTGCTTGCCACCGTGCGATTGAGACCACCCGCCACCGCATCGTCTGTCACGGTCTTCACCTGCCCGCGGCGGTCATAGGTCATGGCAGTCGTGACCGAGCTGCTGCCGTCTATTTTTACCGTCTTGCTGGCAAGCTCCCCAAACGCGTTGTAAGCGAGCGTATCGGTGTTGCCCAGCGCATCCGTCAAGGCCACCGCTTGTCCGGCCTGGTCATAGGCCATCAGCGTCTCGCTGTAGTCGTTGCCTAATGCGGCCATCGCGTCCGTCAGGGCCGTGTTACCCGTCGAGTTGCCGCCATTAAAGGAACCCACTATCCGGATGTTGTAACGGCGTTCTACCGCCTGTTCGTCAAATGCGTTGTAACGGTATTCCGTGACCTCGTTAAGCGCATTGATCACGTGCGTCAAACGGCCGTCGTGGTCATAGTAATAACGGGTCTTAAGACCCGATGTACTCGTGCCATTCGGGAGGATCGTTTGAATGCGTTGCCCCGCTTTGTCATACACATAACGCATCCCATACGTGTTCCAGACACTGTCAATCTGAACTTGGGTCGGCTCGGTGCCCGGCCCGGATGCCGCGACCACCTCCGCCTTCAGCACCTCCAGGGCCTTCACCCCCTCTCCACCCAGCTCCGCCATCACACGGCCCTGCAGGTCATAACGCACCAGGTTTGCCCGCGCTTCCGCAGCCCCCACCGCACGCACCGTTTCAACCAGCTGACCCACATTGTCATACACATAGGTGGTGATGAGGTTGTCTGGCCGACTGTCCGTCTGTACCACCCGGTTGTTCGCGTCATAACCCGTGACCAGCCTCCGGTCCTCGGTCGTCGTGACCGGCCGACTCTCAGCCACCGTATTCCCTACCACGTAGTTGATCGCCGTCGCATAGCGAATCGCCTGCGTGCGGTTGCCCGACTGGTCATACGTGTATTCCGTCAGATACCCCGCCGCATCCACCACCCCAGTCAGCTGACCCGCCGCGTTATAAAGCGCGTGTGTCCGCTGGTCATCTGCCGTCGATGCCCCGGTGCGCAGTTGAACTAACGTGCCCGCTGCCCAGTAGTTTGCAATGCTGGCCTTCCCATAGCGCAGCTGACTCACCTGGCGTCCCGCCGCATCGTAGCTGTACTCGGTCAAATAGCCATTGGCATCCAACTCGCCCGCCAGCAAGCCATCGTCATCGTAAAGCTGACGGCTGAAGCGGTCATTGGCACTGTCCACCACCGGAACCGTGTTGGCGTCGCCCGGCGACACCTCACTGCTCAGGGCAGCGAGCGCTGCCCTCTGCATACCGCTCAAGGCATTGGCATGCCAGGTGGTCCTGACCAGCCGGCTCATGCCATCGTACTGATACACCGTTACCGCGCCCACCGCATCGATTTCCTTGGCCAGACGGCCAGCCCCATCATAGAGCGTGTAACTCACACGGTCTTCCACATGCACCGCAGGACGCAAGGTCGCAAGTTGTAACAAGGCCGCATTGCCTGTCAGCGCCGCGGCGTCAAGCAACGTCTGGTAGCGGAGGGTACGGATGACCTGGCCATTCGCGTTATACACCCACTCGGTCAGCGCACGTTCCGCGTCAATCTCACCTACCTTGCGGCCCGCGTTGTCATAGAGATGGAAGGTTTTATGACCAAGGGGGTTGGTCTCTTGCCGTAGATTCCCTACCGCGTCGTACACGTAACTCGTCGTCCCCAGTACCGTAGCCCCATTCGCCTCGGAAACAGAAACCAGCCGGCCAACCGCATCGTACGTCCGCGTGGTGACCAACCCGTTCGCGAGCGTCGTGGCCGTCTGGCGTGTCGCATCGTTGTAAACCGTGGTCGTCACATTGCCAACGCCGTCCGTCATGCTGGTCAACCGGTTCATGCCGTCATAGGCATAGCTGGTCTGATAGTCCCCCGCAACATTCGTCGTCGCCACACCACGGCCTTCGATCTTTTGCAGCAGATTGCCACGCTGGTCATACACGTACTGCGTCGCCAGCGTCGTGCCATTGCTGAGGCCGTTGCCTTCAAGGCCAGCCGCCGTATTCACCTCGGTGTAGGTAGTGACCCGACTCAACTGACCACGCAGGTCATAAATGCTGTCAGTACGCTGCGAGCGGGTCTTGATCAATGGCGTGAGCCAGGTGGTAAGCCCGGATTCGCTTGGCGTTTCGGTTGGCGTACCGCCCACCGGATACAGGTCATGCGTATACTGAATGGCGCTGATGCGCTGGCCCACGCTGTTATAACGGTATTCCGTCACCCGTCCCGCATGACTCACCACGAACCGCAGCCGGTTCTTGCCATCCTCGCTGTACACATAGGTCGTCGTCTGAGGAGCCCCCGCTGCCAACGTGCTGTTGGCCACGTTAGCATCCGGTGTGGCATACACGGTTTCTGTCAGCAGCGCATTCAGCGCCGTGTAAGTGCGCGTGATGGTGTTGCCCAGACTGTCCTGCTGACTCAGCTGGTTACCCTCAGCATCGTAGGTGTACTTGACCCAGCCGCCACGACCGTCGCTCGACTGGGTCACATCGCCATTCGCGTTATAAAGGTACTGCAGGTCCTGGCCACTGCCAGCCGGACCCTGCAGCCGCGCGAGCTGATGGATGCCGTTGCCACCAGTGTTGTATGTCAGCGTGGTGATCTGTCCCAGCGCATCCTTGACCGTGCTGCTGCTGGTCGTGGCGGTGGTCGCCACCGCATAGGCAAACTCAGTGACCTTGCCCGCGCCATCCGTGACCCTTAGAACGCGACCTGAGGCGTCGTAACTGAAGCTGACGATCGTGCCATCGCCATGGGCAATGCTGGCGATCCGCTTGCTCGTGCCATCATAGGTGTACTGCGTGATATAGGCTTGCCGATCCGCAATACTGCCATCCGCCGGGGTCAGGTCCGTGCTGACCGCCGTCAACCGGTTTAATGCATCGTAGCTGTAACGCACCCGTGTGATCGTGTTACCGGCCGTGTCCACCACATTGACCTGCATCAGCTGCTTGTCCGTGTTGTAAATCAGTTGGGTTTTTTCGCTGGCATCACTGCGAATTTCGGTCATCAACCCGTTCACATCGTAGGTGTAAACCAGATCGTTGCCATCCAGATTGACCGTGGATGCAATCCGCCACACCCCCGTCCCTGAACTGAAGTAGGTCTCGGTGATGCGGCTGTCGCCATCCACCCAGGCCCAGCGGTTGTTACTGCTGGTGTAAGTCAGCGTGTCAACACTGCCGCTGCCGTCACGGTTCACATAACGGCCAAACGTGCTGCTGCCAACGGTACTGTCGTAGGTGTAGACCAGTTGCACCCCATCCGCGCCGGTCCGGGTGATGGTGCTGCCTGCCGTATTCACCGTCCCCATCAGCCCACTCAACTGTCGGTAAAGCGACAGCTGCCACTGATCGTCGTTGTCGAAATCAAAACCGCCCTGACTGTTATACGTCCGCACCACCCCCACGTCCGGACCTCGACCCATCAGTATTTCGTCCTGACGCTGCACAACAAGATTGCCAGTCTGCGCATTCACATACGCCGCATCCCCATGCGCCGTCACCACCGGAAGACCTAACTGGCCGCCACTGCCCAGCACATTCGCTGAACTCCCCGCCAACCCCAA
>NZ_RJVP01000010.1 GCF_003730115.1 Pseudomethylobacillus aquaticus
TTCACCTTTCACCTTTCACCTTTCACCTTTCACCTTTCACCTCCCTTCGGGGTACCTACCCGGTCGGGTAGTTACCTAAATGGGGGAAGGCGAGTGTAATCGCCGGGTATAAAAACGCCGTGCCCTGCCTTCATGTTGAGGACGATCAGGGTCAAGGCGTGAGGTTTTAAGGCGTGTGCGTGCGGCGCATGCGCGAGATGGAAGACGGAAGACGCGGCTCAGCGCTCATAGGCGGAATGGGCGCTGAGCGCCCCGTCCCGACACAGAACAGTATTCATAAAGGAACGATCATGGCAACGGTAAGAACGGTAACGGGCACCAATCTGGACGACGAACTGAATCTGATGACAGAGAACCTGTCGCTGGATGTATCGGGCTTGGGTGGCCACGATCTGATCATGGGGGGGCGTGCGGATGACACGCTGACGGGCGGTACGGGCGATGACACGCTGAACGGGGGTCTCGGCAACGACAGCCTGAACGGGGGCCTGGGCAATGACCTGCTGCTGGGCGGTGCGGGCAATGACAGCCTGAACGGGTCGGACGGCGATGACGTGCTGGTGGGCGAGGCGGGCAACGACCGTCTGGTGGGGGGCAACGGTGACGATAACCTGGTGGGTGGTGCGGGTGACGACAACCTCAACGGCGGCTCTGGTGCGGATTTCCTGGACGGCGGCGAGGGTGCGGACATCATCAACGCAGGGGCAGGTGACGATGTCATCGTGGGCGGTGGCGGTCACGATAACCTGGTGGGCGGTGATGGTCATGACCAGATCGCCGGTGGGGTGGGCAACGATTCGCTGGCGGGCGGCGTGGGCGACGACACTTTGCAAGGTGGCGACAACAACGACCGTTTGAGCGGGGACGTGGGCAACGATGTGTTGCAAGGCGGCAGCGGCGTGGATTCGCTGTACGGCGGTGACGGGGATGACGTGCTGCAAGGCGGCGCGGGCAATGACCAGTTGTTGTCGGGGGCAGGCAATGACCGCTATGTGTGGGGCGTGGGTGACACGGGTACCGACACGCTGGCGGACTTCGATGTGGCGCACGACAGCGTGGACCTGACCGCGCTCGCAGTGCGTGCAGGCGCGAGCTTTGTGTCGCGTGTGGACCACCTGGGTCGCACCACCCTGAACTTCGATGCGGACGGCAACGGCACCACCGACATCAGCCTCAAGTTCAACAGCATCGTCAACATGACCAAGGCCGACTTTGCCTACCTGAATGACGCGCCGGTGACCGACGGCGAGCAGGACGTGGCCGTCGTGGAAGACCAGGCCGCAGCTGCGACCGGTCAAATCGAATTCACGGATGCAGACTTCCGTGATGTGCACAGCTTCAGAGGCAGCGCTACCGGCACGCACGGTGCCTTTGCAGTGGATGCCCGCACCGGTGCCTTCACCTACACGCTGAACAGCACCAACCTGCAATACCTCGCGGTGGGCGAGACGGTGGAAGAAACCTTCACCGTCACGGTGACCGACGACCTGGGCTTGAGCGCGACACAGGACGTGGTGGTGACCATCACCGGCACCAACGACGCCCCCACCGTCACGGCCTCGACCAACGGTACGGCCGATGCACTGGGCACGGTGGCCGTGAAACCGCTAGACCCGATGGCACCCGTTGATCCGATGGCGCCGCCTGCACCGCCGGCAGCACCTGCCGAGATCAGCACCACGGTGTCGGTGAGCTTTAACGATGTGGATACCAGCGATCTGCTGACCTACAGCGTCGATGCGGCGACCAGCAACCCCCTGGGCGGCACGCTCACGGTGCTGGATAGCGACGACAGCGGCACCACCGGCACCGCCGGTTCGGTCAGCTACACCTACAGCGTGGCCAACAGCGCGGCCGCTTACCTTGCCGCAGGCGAGACCGTGATCGAGACCTTCACCATCACCGCCGATGACGGCAATGGCGGCGAAGTGAGCCAGGATGTCACCGTGACCATCACCGGTGCCAACGACGCGCCGACCGTCACCGCCTCCACCAATGGCAGCCTGACTGAAGACACCGCCCTGGTGGTGGCCCCGGCCAGCCTGGACCCCATGGCGACGGCCGACACCTTGAGCACCACCGTCTCGGTGGACTTCAGCGATGCCGACCTCTCTGACCTCCTGACCTACAGCTACACCGCTGCCCGCGGCAACACCCTGGGCGGCACCCTGACCCTGCTGACCAGCGACGACAGCGGCACCGATGCCGACGGGGCGGTCAGCTACACCTACACGCTCGCCAACAGCGCCGCGCAATACCTGGCCGAAGGCGAGACCGCGACCGAAACCTTCACCATCACCGCCGATGACGGCCAGGGCGGTACCGTTAGCCAAGAGGTGACCGTCACCATCACCGGCACCAATGATGAAGCCGTCATCACCGGCACCGACACCGGCAGTGTGGTGGAAGCAGGCGGCGTGGACAACGCCATCAGCAACACCCCGACCGCGACCGGCACCCTGACGGTGACCGACCCTGACACGAGCGACAACAGCTTCACGGTGGTGAGTACCGATACCACCAGCGTGAGCGGCTACGGCAGCTTCACCATCACGGCAGAGGGCGTGTGGACCTACACGCTGGATAACACCCATGCCGATGTGCAGGCGCTCAACATCGATGGCATGAACACCAGCTTGACTGACACCTTTGTGGTGACCAGCCTTGACGGCACTGAACACACGGTCACCATCGAGATCAGCGGCCGCAATGACGCGCCGGTGATCACCGCCATTGCCGACATCGTCTACACCGACACCGCGGCGGCGGATACCTTTGCCGAGGTGAGCGGCACGCTCGATGCCACCGATGTGGATGGCGAGATCGTGGGCTTTGGCATCATGGACAGCGACACCACCGAGCCTGGCTTCAACAAGGTGGAGAGCGATTACGGCACCTTGCGTCTTAACACCTTTACCGGTGAATACACCTTCACGCCTGATAGCGAGGCGATCGAAGCGCTGAACGGCGTGCCAGCCAGCGTGAGCTTCGATGTGACCTTCACTGCCTTCGACGGCACCCTCGCGGGCAGCACCCCCATCACCATCACCATCAACGGCGCGAACGACGCGCCTGTGGCGGTGGACGACAGCAACACCGCCACCGAAGATGCTGCCCTGGTCATGGGCTCGGTCGCAACCAATGACAGCGACCGCGATGCCAATGCGGTGTTGACCTACAGCGCGGCCGAAGAACAGGACGCCGTCGCAGGGCTCACCTTCAACAGCGACGGCAGCTACAGCTTTGATGCGGCCAATGCGGCTTACCAGTCCCTGGCCGCCGGCGAAACCCTGGAGGTGAGCTTTGACTACACGGTGACCGATGAGCTGGGTGCCTCGAGCGATGCGACGCTCACCCTGACCCTCACCGGCACCAACGATGCGCCCACGGTCGCCGCATTCACCGATGGCAGCCTGACCGAAGACACCGCCCTGGTGGTGGATCCGGCCAGCACGGACCCGCTCGCCACGGCTGACACCTTGAGCACCACCGTCTCGGTGGACTTCAGCGATGTGGACACCACCGATGTGCTGACCTACAGCGTGAAGCCTGCTCTGGACAACACCCTGAGTGGCAGCTTCACCTTGCTTGACAGCGACGACACCGGCACCGATGGCACCACGGGCAGTGTCCGCTACACCTACAGCATCGCCAACAGCGCGGTGCAGTACCTCGCCGCTGGCGAAACCGTGACCGAAAGCTACACCATCATCGCCGATGACGGCGAGGGCGGTGAAGTGAGCCAGAAGGTCAGCATCACCATCACCGGTGCCAACGACGCGCCGACCGTGACCGCGTCCACCGATGGCACGGCCACCGCTGCCGCACAGGACAGCATGCCGGCTCCAGGCAACATCACCACCACCGTGGAGGTGAGCTTCAACGACGTGGACACGGCCGACCTCTTAAGCTACAGCGTCGATGCCGCCACCACCAACACCCTGGGCGGCACGCTCACGGTGCTGGAGAGCGACGACAGCAGCACCACCGGCAATGCGGGCAGCGTGCGCTACACCTACAGCGTGGCCAACAGCGCCGCCGCTTACCTTGCCACCGGCGAGACCGTGACCGAGACCTTCACCATCACCGCCGATGACGACAACGGTGGCACGGTGAGCGAAGAGGTGACGGTGACCATCACCGGCACCAATGACGCTCCCACCGTCACTGCCGTGACCAATGGCACCTTGACCGAAGACACTGGCCTCGTGGTGGACCCGGCCAGCACGGACCCCATGGCGACCGCTGACACCTTGAGCACCACCGTCTCGGTGGACTTCAGCGATGTGGACGTCACCGACACGCTGACCTACAGCGTGACGCCGTCCATGAGCAACACGCTCACCGCCAGCAGCACGCTGACCCTGCTTGCGAGCGATGACACCGGCACCGACGGCACCACCGGTTCCGTGCGCTACACCTACAGCGTGGCCAACAGTGCCGTGCAGGCGCTGGGCGCAGGCAAGACCCTGACCGAAACCTACACCGTCACGGCCGATGATGGCCAGGGCGGCACGGTAAGCCAGGACATCACCATCACCATCACCGGCACCAATGACGTAGCCGTCATCACCGGCACCACCACCGGCGCGGTGGTGGAAGCAGGCGGTGCCAACAACGCCATCGCAGGTACCCCCACCGCCACCGGCACGCTGAGCGTCACCGATGTGGATAGCGGCGAGAGCGTGTTCCAGGCGGTGAGCACGGCGAGCTTAAGCAGCAACGGCTACGGCAGCTACACCATCACGGAAGCCGGTGTGTGGAGCTACACGCTGGATAACACCAACGCTAGCGTACAGGCCCTCAACACCAGCACGCCTGGCAACAGCCTCACCGACACCTTTGTGGTGAAGAGTGCGGACGGCACGGAAGAAACGGTCACCATCACCATCAGCGGCCGCAACGATGCGCCTACCATTGCCACCATCAGCCCCATCACCATCACCGACACCGGTGCGGACGACACCTTCACCACCATCACCGGTCAAGTGAACGCTACCGATGTTGACAGTGGCCGTGTGGTGTATGGCATCGTGGGCGGTTCCACCGCAGAAGCGGGCTTTAACACCGTCACCAACGATTACGGCACCATCCGCCTTAACACCGTGACGGGTGCCTACACCATCACCCAGAACGATGCCGCCATTGAAGCGCTGAAGGCGAGCGGTGTGGTCAACATCGCGGTCAACTTCAGTGCCACCGATGGCCGTCTCACCGACACCGAAGTGCTCAACATCACCATCAACGGTGCGAACGAAGCACCGAATGGCGCGGACAAGACCCTGACCACGGATGAAGACACGCCCATCACCCTGAAGACCAGCGACTTTGGCTTCAGTGAATCCACGCGCGAGACGGCGGATAGCTTCCTGGCCGTCAAGGTCACCACGCTGCCCACGGCCGGTACGCTGCTGCTCGACGGCACTGCCGTGACGGCGGGGCAATCGGTCAGCGTGACCGACATCACCGCCAACAAGCTCAGCTTTGCGCCGGCCCTCAATGCCAACGGCACGGGCTATGCGAGCTTCACCTTCCAGGT
>NZ_RJVP01000011.1 GCF_003730115.1 Pseudomethylobacillus aquaticus
TAAGAGCCTGGCGGTGACCTACTTTCGCATGCGAGAAGCACACTATCATTGGCGCAGATTCGTTTCACGGCCCTGTTCGAGATGGGAAGGGGTGGGTCCAAATCGCTATGGCCGCCAGACATAACCGGTGGCGTGAGCATATGAGCTCAGCGCATAAAGCATGGGTGCGTTAGCACACTGCTTTAACAAACTGGAAGAAGTAAAGATTCGGTATTCTTGATTGCAACGCTTTAGAGCGACCTTGCTTTTGCTGTTGACGTTACTTTTTACATTTCACGTTTCACTTTTTACAGTGCTTAGCTCAAGTTTCAAGGTTATAGGATCAAGCCGCACGAGCAATTAGTATCGGTCAGCTTAACGCATTACTGCGCTTCCACATCCGACCTATCAACGTCCTGGTCTTGAACGACTCTTTAGGGGGGTTAAACCCCCGGGAAGTCTCATCTCGAGGCGAGTTTCACGCTTAGATGCTTTCAGCGTTTATCTCTTCCGGATTTAGCTACCCGGCTATGCCATTGGCATGACAACCGGTCCACCAGAGATCCGTCCACTCCGGTCCTCTCGTACTAGGAGCAGGTCCCCTCAAACTTCCAACGCCCACGGCAGATAGGGACCAAACTGTCTCACGACGTTTTAAACCCAGCTCACGTACCACTTTAAATGGCGAACAGCCATACCCTTGGGACCGGCTACAGCCCCAGGATGTGATGAGCCGACATCGAGGTGCCAAACTCCCCCGTCGATATGAACTCTTGGGAGGAATCAGCCTGTTATCCCCAGAGTACCTTTTATCCGTTGAGCGATGGCCCTTCCATACAGAACCACCGGATCACTATGACCTGCTTTCGCACCTGCTCGACCTGTCCGTCTCGCAGTCAAGCAACCTTATGCCATTGCACTATCAGTACGATTTCCGACCGTACCTAGGTTACCTTCGCACTCCTCCGTTACTCTTTGGGAGGAGACCGCCCCAGTCAAACTGCCCACCATGCACGGTCCCCGATCCAGATAATGGACCTAGGTTAGAACCTCAACAACATCAGGGTGGTATTTCAAGGTTGGCTCCACGCGATCTGGCGACCACGCTTCAATGCCTCCCACCTATCCTACACAAATCTTGTCAAAGTCCAATGCAAAGCTACAGTAAAGGTTCATGGGGTCTTTCCGTCTAGCCGCGGGTAGATTGCATCTTCACAAACATTTCAACTTCGCTGAGTCCCGAGAGGAGACAGTGTGGCCATCGTTACGCCATTCGTGCGGGTCGGAACTTACCCGACAAGGAATTTCGCTACCTTAGGACCGTTATAGTTACGGCCGCCGTTTACCGGGGCTTCGATCAAGAGCTTGCACCCCATCACTTAACCTTCCGGCACCGGGCAGGCGTCACACCGTATACGTCCACTTTCGTGTTTGCACAGTGCTGTGTTTTTATTAAACAGTCGCAGCCACCTTTTCACTGCAACCCCATCGAGCTTCGAGAGCAAGTCTCTACACTCTACCGGGGCGCACCTTCTCCCGAAGTTACGGTGCTAATTTGCCGAGTTCCTTCTCCCGGGTTCTCTCAAGCGCCTTAGAATTCTCATCCTGCCCACCTGTGTCGGTTTGCGGTACGGTCCCAATGTAACTGAAGCTTAGTGGCTTTTCTTGGAAGCTTGGTATCAATCACTTCAGCACCGAAGTGCCTCGTCGTCACGCCTCAGTCTTAACCTCCCGGATTTGCCTAAGAGATCAACCTACACGCTTAAACCACCTATTCCAACAGATGGCTGACCTAACCTTCTCCGTCCCCACATCGCATTACATTGAGGTACAGGAATATTAACCTGTTTCCCATCAGCTACGCATCTCTGCCTCACCTTAGGGGCCGACTCACCCTGCGCCGATGAACGTTGCGCAGGAAACCTTGGGCTTTCGGCGAGCGGGCCTTTCACCCGCTTTATCGCTACTCATGTCAGCATTCGCACTTCTGATACCTCCAGCATTCCTCACAGAACACCTTCGCAGGCCTACAGAACGCTCTCCTACCATGCATATAAATATGCATCCGCAGCTTCGGTTACGTGCTTAGCCCCGTTACATCTTCCGCGCAGGACGACTCGACTAGTGAGCTATTACGCTTTCTTTAAAGGATGGCTGCTTCTAAGCCAACCTCCTAGCTGTCTATGCCTTCCCACTTCGTTTTCCACTTAGCACGTCATTAGGGACCTTAGCTGGCGGTCTGGGTTGTTTCCCTCTTGACCACGGACGTTAGCACCCATGGTCTGTCTCCCGTAATTGCACTTCTCGGTATTCGGAGTTTGCAATGGTTTGGTAAGTTCTTATGAACCCCCTAGCCATAACAGTGCTCTACCCCCAAGAGTGATATACGAGGCACTACCTAAATAGTTTTCGGAGAGAACCAGCTATTTCCAAGTTTGTTTAGCCTTTCACCCCTATCCACAGCTCATCCCCTAACTTTTCAACGTTAGTGGGTTCGGACCTCCAGTACCTGTTACGGCACCTTCATCCTGGCCATGGATAGATCACTTGGTTTCGGGTCTACACCCAGCAACTGAACGCCCTATTCGGACTCGCTTTCGCTACGCCTCCCCTATCGGTTAAGCTTGCTACTGAATGTAAGTCGCTGACCCATTATACAAAAGGTACGCAGTCACGGAACAAGTCCGCTCCCACTGTTTGTATGCATACGGTTTCAGGATCTATTTCACTCCCCTCCCGGGGTTCTTTTCGCCTTTCCCTCACGGTACTGGTTCACTATCGGTCGATTACGAGTATTTAGCCTTGGAGGATGGTCCCCCCATGTTCAGACAGGATTTCACGTGTCCCGCCCTACTTGTCGTTACCCTAGTTCCACACACGGGATTTCGTATACGGGGCTATCACCCGCTATGGCCGGACTTTCCATTCCGTTCTACTATCGCATGTGCTAAAAATAACAGGCTTTTCCGGTTTCGCTCGCCACTACTTCCGGAATCTCGGTTGATTTCTTTTCCTTGAGCTACTTAGATGTTTCAGTTCACTCAGTTCGCCACCATATCCCTATGTATTCAGGATAGGTTACCCTTGCGGGTGGGTTTCCCCATTCGGACATGTCCGGATCAAAGCTTGTTTGCCAGCTCCCCGAACCTTTACGCAGGCTACCACGTCCTTCATCGCCTGTAATCGCCAAGGCATCCACCATATGCACTTATTCACTTGATCCTATAACGTTAAAACCTGAGCCCTTTTAAACTCAAATTCCATGATGCATGAGACATCCGTTACAAGTTTCTAAAGCACTACATCCACCTAACCCCAAGCAGAATTAGATGAACTTGAGTTAACCGTCTTATTACCAACCTGATCAGAGAATCAAGTCAGAACTTAACGCGTCAAAACATTTCGATTTTGCAATCAATTACTACCCAATTTGAACACGCAGAACCTCATCACAAAGTTCCTGTGTTCTCTTTACTTCTTCCATTTTGTTAAAGAACAGTCCAGCTTAAAAAAGCCAGAAGCAAACCCTGTTTCAATCTTGCCAAACAAGACTTGCTTCTAACTTCTGCATCAATTCATGGTGGAGGATGACGGGATCGAACCGACGACCCCCTGCTTGCAAAGCAGGTGCTCTCCCAGCTGAGCTAATCCCCCATCGACTACACAATCTGGTGGGTCTGGTTGGGCTCGAACCAACGACCCCCGCGTTATCAACACGGTGCTCTAACCAGCTGAGCTACAGACCCGAATCAGGCCATTCCTTGATGCGCTCTTTGAACAACTGATAAGTGTGAATGCTTGCAGCATTCGCGATTCTCTAGAAAGGAGGTGATCCAGCCGCACCTTCCGATACGGCTACCTTGTTACGACTTCACCCCAGTCATGAATCCCACCGTGGTAAGCGCCCTCCTTACGGTTAGGCTACCTACTTCTGGTGAAACCCACTCCCATGGTGTGACGGGCGGTGTGTACAAGGCCCGGGAACGTATTCACCGCGACATGCTGATCCGCGATTACTAGCGATTCCGACTTCATGCAGTCGAGTTGCAGACTGCAATCCGGACTACGATCGGCTTTCTGGGATTGGCTCCCCCTCGCGGGTTGGCAACCCTCTGTACCGACCATTGTATTACGTGTGAAGCCCTGGCCATAAGGGCCATGAGGACTTGACGTCATCCCCACCTTCCTCCGGTTTGTCACCGGCAGTCCCAATAAAGTGCCCAACTAAATGATGGCAATTATTGGCAAGGGTTGCGCTCGTTGCGGGACTTAACCCAACATCTCACGACACGAGCTGACGACAGCCATGCAGCACCTGTGTTACGGCTCTCTTTCGAGCACCAATCCATCTCTGGAAAGTTCCGTACATGTCAAGGCCAGGTAAGGTTTTTCGCGTTGCATCGAATTAATCCACATAATCCACCGCTTGTGCGGGCCCCCGTCAATTCCTTTGAGTTTTAATCTTGCGACCGTACTCCCCAGGCGGTCTACTTCACGCGTTAGCTGCGTTACTAATGGATTTTACTCCACCAACAACTAGTAGACATCGTTTAGGGCGTGGACTACCAGGGTATCTAATCCTGTTTGCTCCCCACGCTTTCGAGCATGAGCGTCAGTATTAGGCCAGGAGGCTGCCTTCGCCATCGGTATTCCTCCACATCTCTACGCATTTCACTGCTACACGTGGAATTCTACCTCCCTCTCCTATACTCTAGCTCTGTAGTTTCAAACGCAGTTCCCAGGTTGAGCCCGGGGATTTCACATCTGACTTGCAGAACCGCCTGCGCTCGCTTTACGCCCAGTAATTCCGATTAACGCTCGCACCCTACGTATTACCGCGGCTGCTGGCACGTAGTTAGCCGGTGCTTCTTATCAAGGTACCGTCATAATCACTCTTTATTAAAAAGTAATCTTTCTTCCCTTGCGAAAGAGCTTTACAACCCGAAGGCCTTCTTCACTCACGCGGAATGGCTGGATCAGGCTTTCGCCCATTGTCCAAAATTCCCCACTGCTGCCTCCCGTAGGAGTCTGGACCGTGTCTCAGTTCCAGTGTGGCTGGTCGTCCTCTCAGACCAGCTACTGATCGTCGCCTTGGTGAGCCTTTACCTCACCAACTAGCTAATCAGATATCGGCCGCTCCATTAGCGTGAGGCCTTGCGGTCCCCCACTTTCCCCCTCAGGGCGTATGCGGTATTAGCGAATCTTTCGACTCGTTATCCCCCACTATTGGATACGTTCCGATATATTACTCACCCGTTCGCCACTAACTTAAGGAGCAAGCCCCTTAAGCCCGTTCGACTTGCATGTGTAAAGCATTCCGCCAGCGTTCAATCTGAGCCAGGATCAAACTCTTCAGTTTAATTCCCAACTATTACTTTTTCCTCTTACGAGGTGGTATTTCGCTTTGGCTTAAATTCTCAAATGAATCTTAGGTGCGTCGGCTCCAGTCATTGCTGACCAGAGCGATTTACAAAGTTTCATTCAAGGTATAAGCACTTGTATCTTGAGTGTCATCCGTCTGCAATC
>NZ_RJVP01000012.1 GCF_003730115.1 Pseudomethylobacillus aquaticus
AACACCCCGGGCAATGTGGCGGGAAGTTATACGGTCAGGAGCGGGGACACCCTGCAGAGCATCGCGCTCAGTGTGTGGGGTGACAGTGCGATGTGGTTCTACATTGCGGATGCGAACGGGCTGACGGACACCGATGTGCTGGTCGCGGGGACGGTCTTGAGCCTGCCCAACAAGATCACCAACGTGCACAACAACAGCGGGACGTTCCGTCCCTACAGTCCGGGTGAGGCGATCGGGGACACCAGTCCGACCCTGCCCACCGCACCTGCACCGCCCAAACCCAAGGGAGGCTGTGGCGGGCTGGGGGCGATCATCGTCATCGTGGTAACGGTCGTGGTGGCGGTGGTTGCACCACAGTTCATCCCAGCTCTTTCGGGAGGTGGCTTTTGGGCAACGGTGGGCACGGCTGCCTTGGCGAATGCGGCAGGACAAGTCACGGGCAACATCGTGGGGGTGCAGAATGGCTTCGATTTCCGGTCATTTGCGACAGCGGCGATCAGTGCCGGGGTCACCTACGGCGCGTTGAATAAAACGGGCTTGAGTGCACGTGTTTCAAGTGCGACCGGAAGCAAATATGCCGCTGTTGCCGCCAGAGCTGTCGTTGGTAACGTCATCCATCAGGGGGTTGGTAACCTGACGGGCAGCCAGCAGGGCTTTAGCTGGAGCAGTGTGGCGATATCCGGGATCGGCGCTGCCGCAGGGGCTGTCGCGAGTGACAAGCTCAACCTTACCACGACCAATGCGCAGGGCGTAGTATCGCAAGTCGGGACGACGACAGGCGCAGACCTTGGATTGGCGGCAGTGAATGCAGGTGGCTTTGCACTCACCCAACTGGTGGTGAACGGAGGCAAGGTGAACTGGCAGCAGGTGGCGACGGACACGGTGACCGGGTTCATCCAGAACCGGGGGTCAAGCAAGCTCATCGAACAGCAGCGTGCCGCACAAGGTAACGATGTGGCCTATGAAGAGGACTACGCCATTGCCCCCAAGGGCAAGCCACAGGGCCCAGGGGTGGTACTGACCGAGGCGGATGCCCCTGCGTCGTGGAGGCTGGCAACGTCCGCCACCGAAACCATGGCTTCTTCCGACATGAACCTGGCGTTCAATGCAGACGACTTCGCACGGGTGGTGAGCGGCATGGAGTTCAGGCCTGATGTGGATGCAGCGCAACAACGGCTTGACTATGATGCCGTCCGACTTGGCCAGGCTTATCTACGACAAAATCCTGGAGCGACCATAGGCGAGGTGCAGACACTGCTAAGCAACTATATGGAATCGCCAGAGACCCGCCAGACACTCCGTGCTCAGGGGCTCCCCGCGTTTGTTGATACCGAGACCACCACGATGGGATGGGCAGTTCGCCCGGATGGCGATAGCATGGCAAGGGAGTTGGGCGGCTCTTCCAGCCTGCAAGCCAGACCAGATCCATTGCCGTGGGAGGTCCTGGCATCGTCACCGCTGATCAACAATGACTACCTCAAGGTAGGGGTGAATGAGTTTATTGGCAATGTGAATCTGGTGGGGATGGGAGCCAACTTACTCAGTGGCGGTCGTGTCAACTTTGAGATAGCATCACTGGAGTACGACAATCCCATGCTGGGGACAACGCTTGAACTGGCGTTGATGGCCGTGCCTTTACTGGGCACCAGAAAGATCGCCGCTGAGGGCATCGAGCATGTGCTTGAGGGAAGAGCGGCAAACAGTGCAGAGGGCCTTGCCACACGTCGCGCGTATCTCAATGAGAAGTTCGGCCGAACCGGAAATCTTGATTCCGACATTACGCTTCGTGGTTACATGAGCGACGTTGAGCGCTTAAACATTTCGACGGAGCATGGTGAAGCAATCCTATATTCAGGACCGGGGAACAGATTGCGAGCTGAGGCTTTTTCTCGGAATGGCGGAGTTACTTTGGAGTCAACTCCGGGTGGCGCTTGGCTTGATAATCAGGCGCTATTCAAGAGATTGCCTCCCGAGCAGGCAATTCTTCCTTGGGAAAGGCTGTCTCAGAGATATGCCCAAGGCGCTTCTGGTCCGGTTAATGTCTTTATCGATGGCGCAAGTCCTCGGGGGGTCTTTACTCGGATTGAGCTCCCGGCTCTTTACGCAAACCCCAACGTGCCCATGATTATCAAGAATGGTGTTCAGCCAATAAGGATCAAATAATGTGCGCCCTCAAAAAAATCAGTGAGGCGGAAGTGGCCTCTTCGGATGGATTTGTCGTGAAGTATGGAAGGGATACGTTGACCTACTCTGAGGGGACGCGTTACGTGTTGATTCCTATTGAGCATCTTGGAGCTCCGTATGAAATGTCCGTGTCTTTGAATTCAATAGACAAGTGGATGGTTAAGGGGCGACCTGCCGAAGACGTTGGACCCCTAGAGTTGGATGTCATCCAGAGCAGAGTTGAGGAATGTTTAACCTTTCTGCATAGGAATTTTTCGGTTGTGCGCTGAATCTGAAAGATGTGGATGCAGCGCAACAACGGCTTGACGTTGATGCCGTCCGACTTGGTCAAGCTTATCTACGACAAAATCCTGGGGCGACCATAGGCGAGGTACAAACTCTGTTAAGCCACTATATGGAATCACCAGAGACCCGCCAGATACTCCGTGCTCAGGGGCTCCCCGCGTTTGTTGATACCGAGACCACCACGATGGGATGGGCAGTTCGCCCGGATGGCGATAGCATCGCAAGGGAACTGGGCGGCTCATCCAGCTTACAAGCCAGACCAGATCAATCACCGTGGGAGGTCTTGGCATCGTCACCGATGATCAACAATGACTACCTCAAGGTGGGGGTCAATCAATTTATTGGCAATGTGAATCTGGTGGGGATGGGGGCCAACTTACTCAGTGGCGGTCGTGTCAACTTTGAGATAGCATCACTGGAGTACAATAATCCCATGCTTGGGACGACACTTGAGCTGGCGTTGATGGCCGTGCCTGTACTGGGCACCAGAAAGATCGCCGCTGAGGGCATCGAGTATGTGCTTAAGGGAAGAGGGGCAAACAGTGCAGCGATCAGATTGGAAGCAGCATCAAATGTTTGGCAAGCCCGCAAGATTCTTGCTGAAACACGCCCAGACCTGACGATTACAGAGCGCAACCAAATTATTAAGGCGTTTGATTTGGAGACCTTTAGGGTAAATACGCTGACATCCCCGACCATAGAGTTCCGATTCTTCGATGGGGTGAATGCAGGTCTGAATGGCCGTTGGTCCACACCTCAATGGCTTTCAACTCCCACGGAACGTGTCACTACTTTGGCTTTGCCGAACAATCAAGCAACCCGCGCAGCAACGGTTACTCTGCAACCTGGCAGTACAGTCTTTCAAGGAACTGTGGCTCCGCAATTGAGGTATGGCCCCAATCTAACTGGCGGCGGGATGCAGACCTATAACGCTGCGGGGCCAAGGGCTGTGATTAAGGAGGTGCCTTGATGGAACTTGGTTTGATAAATGAAATCTCGACTGCACTGGGAGGTTATCGCGCTGCGATAGCTCTAACGCTGGACCCCCAAGCAAAGGAAGACTACTTGCGTCTAGCAACCATCGTAGAAGATGTGCTGTCCGCAATGAAGACTGAAGATGTTGATCGCATCAAGTTGGGGGTACTGGGATTCTCTCGGCAGGTATCTGATTCTCTGAGCACCCAGCCACCAGAATTCAAAGCGCTGGCTCAGAAAATTGCAGAGGCAAAGAGAAGGGCTGTATGATCAAACACGCCTTTCAAGCAGCCTGAGTTTTATTCTCTGTCCTTAGCAGCCGGTCGCGGCTTGCATCAGGCCTGTGCGCGTGCCTATGACCTCTACAGCTACGATGTGGCCGGGCAGCGCATCAGCCATACCAATGCCCTGGGGGATACCGAGAAGACCTATTACGACAGTATGGGCCGTGTCACCAGGACCAGAAGCTATCAAGGCTACTCGACGGTTTACAACTACCAGTTCAACAACGCCGTGACCGGGCTTGGGGGCCTCACTGGCCGTGGCTGGACCAAGACCACGACACAAGCGGATGGCTATACCCTGATCGACCAGTTGGACATGTTCGGCCGGGTGACCTGGCATCAGGACCTGGGTGAGCATCAGTTCGTGTACACCTACAACCATGC
>NZ_RJVP01000013.1 GCF_003730115.1 Pseudomethylobacillus aquaticus
CACCACCGCTGAGGCTGTCGGTACCGTCACCGCCCTGCAGGCTGTCGTTGCCCAAACCACCCAGCAGGGTGTCGTTGCCGCCGTAGCCCAGCAGCTGATCGTCACCCGCACCGCCGTCGATGCTGTCCGCTGCCGTGTTGCTGCCGATCAACTGGTTGTTGCCGTCATTGCCGAGGAGGGTGATCCCTTCGGTCTGGCTGAACAGGCTGATGTTGACGTTGGCAGTGCCGGTAACCGCACGTACCGTCTCCACACCGATCAACTGGTTGTCCGCCAGGCTGAAGCCACTGGTGGTGCTGATGATGAGCGTATCCGCCCCGTCACCGCCCAGCACCGTGGCACCGCCGCCGATGTTGCTGAAGGTGTCGTCACCGGTGCCGCCATCCAGCAGGTCGGAACGGCCCGTGCCGGTGATGGTGTCATCGCCCGCACCGCCTTCGATCAGGCTCTGGCTGCCGCTCGTCACCGTGAGTGTGTCGTTGCCATCGCCCCCGATCACGTACGCCGTACTGTTGGTGGTGATGTGCAGGGTGTCGTTGCCCGAGGTACCAAGCGCAATGCGGTTGAGACCGGTGCCGCTCAGGAACTGGTTGACCTGCCCGGTCGCAGCATCCGCCACCACAAAGCGCGGCCCGCTGATGCTGAGCAGCACGCCTTCGTCGTCCACATAGCCGGTGCCGCCTTGCGTGCCACTCAGGCCACGCAAGGTGACGGTGTTGCGCTCACCCGCATCCTGGCCTGCGTTCAGCTGCGTGCCGGCGCCCAGGCCGTTACCCACGTTGGCGCTGTTGAGCACCACCACAATGTCCTCAAGGTGCGTGACATTCACCACATCCAGCGCACTGGCACTGGTCAGGCCGAATTCGGTACCCAGGTTGATCTCGTCACTGCCGTCGGTCAGGAGGTTGTAGGCCACCACCATGTCCACACCGGTGTCATTGCCGCCCAAGCCGCCGATGATGGTGTCATTGCCGGTGCCGCCGATGTAGCTGTCGTTGCCATCGCCGCCTTGCAGGCTGTCATTGCCGCTACCGCCCACCAGGAAGTCACTGCCTTCGGTGCCGATCACGGTGTCGTCGCCGCCACCCGCGTTGATGTAATAGTCGCGGCCGATGAGGCCGGTGGGGGGTGCCGTCAACGGACCAAAGTCGTAGCTGTCGTTGCCGCTGGTGCCCAGCACCACCTTGTTGAAGTTGTTGCCACGCTCAGCGCCACTCACCGCATCGCGCACATCGAAGGTGATGCCGGTATCCGCTTCGAAGGTGATGCCTTCATCATCCGTGTAGCCGATGCTGCCGGCAGGTTCGTCGCCAAAGCTCTCGACTTGCAAGGTGACGGTGTTGCGTGCCGATGCGGCCAGCCCGGTGAGGCTGCCATCGACCGTGGTGCCGACGCCCGTGCCATTGCCCACATTGGCGCTGGTGAAGGTGACGCGGATCTCGGTCGGCGCCGGTATCGGGAAGCCCAGCTTCACCACGTCGTTCTGCGTGGCCGAGCTGACGGTTTCAACGCCTAAGTTGATCTCGTCACTGCCATCGGTACTGAGGTTATAGGTCGCGGTATCCACACCCGCACCGCCCGACAGCGTGTCGTTGCCCGTGCCGCCGGTCAGGCTGTCGTCGCCGTTGCCACCCGACAGCAGGTCCGCACCGGCGTTGCTGGTCAGCGTGTCGTTGCCCTCGCCGCCAAACAGCGAGTCGTTGCCACTGCCCGTATCGGCGATGTCGTTGCCACCAAAGCCATAGTAGGCAATGTTAAAGTTGACCGTTTCGGCACTCACACCGTCGGCACTTTCGAGTCCTTCCGACAGTACACCCGCGCTGTTGCTGTTCAGGCTGCCGTCGCTGACGCTGATAAAGGTGGCCACGTTATCTGCTTGTGCCGTCGGCGTGATGCTGAAGCTTTGCTCGGTGCCGGTGGTGGGCGTGCCGTTGATGCCGCCGGTAGGCACTCGGTTGCTGGCCAAAGCGAGCGTCAGCGTATCCGACTCGGCATCGGTGGCCAGCACCGTCACCCCGGTCTCGGTGGCCTTGAACGAGGTCACCACCGGTGCGTCGTTGGTGGCGGTGATGTTCACATTCAGCGTCTCGGTGTCGCTCAAGGTGCCGTCGCTCACCGTGAGGCTGAAGCTGTCCTGCGCATTCACCTTCAGCGCTTCAATGGCCGCATCGTCCGGCACGTACACGTACTTGCCGTTGCCGCTATTCAAGTACAAGGTACCGTAGCTGCCGCCCAAGCTGCGGTCATAAGTCTCCGTGCCCACGGTGAACGTGCCACTGCTGGCATTGGTGGTGACGGTGCCCATGTCGGTCACCACGCTGCGGCTGGCCGCATAGCTCAAGGTGGCATCGTCACGGTCGGTGGCGACCAGTGTGGCTGCGCTGTTGGTGAAGGTGTCGTTATCCGCCGTGTCGGTGTAGCTGATCGCGGTCGGCGCGGTCAGGGTAGGCGTGTCATTGGTGGCGGTGATCTTCACATTCAGCGTCTCGGTGTCGCTCAAGGTGCCGTCGCTCACCGTCAGGCTGAAGCTGTCCTGCGCATTCACCTTCAGCGCTTCGATGGCCGCATCGTCCGGCACGTACACGTACTTGCCGTTGCCGCTATTCAAGTACAAGGTACCGTAGCTACCGCTCAGGCTGCGGTCGTAAGTCTCCATGCCGATGGTGAACGTGCCACTGCTGGCGTTGGTGGTGACGGTGCCCATGTCGGTCACCACGCTGCGGCTGGCCGCATAGCTCAAGGTGGCGTTGTCCACGTCCACAGCTTCAAACGTGCTGCTGGTCGCAACAAAGGTGTCGTTATCCACCGTGTCGGTGTAGAGCACGTCCTTGGGGGCGGTCGCGACCGGCGCATCATTCACAGCGGTCACGTCGAAGGTGATGGTGTTGGCGACCGGATCAAGGTCCGTGCCCGGCGTACCGCCGTTGTCCTGCACCTGGAAGGTGAAGCTCGCATAGCCCGTGCCGTTGGCATTGAGGGCCGGCGCAAAGCTGAGCTTGTTGGCGGTGATGTCGGTCACGCTGACCGATTGCCCCGCCGTCACGGCAGTGCCGTCGAGCA
>NZ_RJVP01000014.1 GCF_003730115.1 Pseudomethylobacillus aquaticus
TTGGCAGCAGTGAGGCGTTGGTGGCGGGGACGGTGTTGAGCCTGCCGAACAAGGTGACCAACGTGCACAACACCAGCGGGACGTTCCGTCCGTACAGTCCTGGTGAGGCGATGGGGGACACCAGTCCGACCTTGCCTGCGGCGCCTGCCCCACCGGGGCCGGGCGGCTGTGGTGGGCTGGGGGCGATCATCGTCATCGTGGTAACGGTCGTGGTGGCGGTTGCTGCACCACAGTTCATCCCTGCTCTTTCGGGAGGTGGCTTTTGGGCAACGGTGGGCACGGCTGCCTTGGCGAATGCGGCCGGACAAGTCACGGGCAACATCGTGGGGGTGCAGAATGGCTTCGATTTCCGGTCATTTGCGACAGCGGCGATCAGTGCCGGGGTCACCTACGGCGCGTTGAATAAAACGGGCTTGAGTGCACGTGTTGCAAGTGCGACCGGAAGCAAATATGCCGCTGTTGCCGCAAGAGCCGTCGTTGGTAACGTCATCCATCAAGGGGTTGGCAACCTGACGGGCAGCCAGCAGGGCTTTAGCTGGAGCAGTGTCGCGATATCCGGGATCGGCGCTGCCGCAGGGGCTGTCGCGAGTGACAAGCTCAACCTTACCACGACCAATGCGCTAGGCGTAGTATCGCAAGTCGGGACGACGACAGGTGCCGACCTTGGATTGGCGGCAGTGAATGCAGGTGGCTTTGCACTCACCCAACTGGTGGTGAACGGCGGCAAGGTGAACTGGCAGCAGGTGGCCACGGACACGGTGACCGGGTTCATCCAGAACCGGGGGTCAAGCAAGCTCATCGAACAGCAGCGTGCCGCACAAGGTAACGATGTGGCCTATGAAGAGGACTACGCCATTGCGCCCAAGGGCAAGCCACAGGGCCCAGAGGTGGTACTGACCGAGGCGGATGCCCCTGCGTCGTGGAGGCTGGCAACGTCCGCCACCGAAACCATGGCCGCTTCCGACATAAACCTGGCATTCAATGCAGACGATTTTGCACGGGTGAAGAATGGCTTGGAGTTCCATTCGACAGATAATGAAGCTTTATTCCGAGACATAATTTCTGCAGAGAGGGCTGATGAATACGCGCTTCTAAAAACAGTCAGTGAGCTCGATTTTACGTGGCTAAAAGCTCAGCCGAGCGTTGAAAATACTGACTCACTAAGTAACAAAGACTCAGTCTTTGGGACCCCATACCGTTTGAAATTAATCAATTCCCGGTTTTCAGGTTCAGATACTCAGCATCTAACAGAAATCATGGCAGGACTAATTAATTCAACAGAAACAAACTCTATTGAAAAGACTAGTGCTTATCTGGAAGCACTTGCAGTTGAGCGTAATCGAGATATTAATGAAATTCAACGCGAATATGAGACTTATAAGGAGCTCAGAGCAAAAGTAAATTCTATGATTGATAATAGTGATGGTCGGCTAGATGCAATAGCAAAGCTGAAGCCTAAACAAGCTGATTTTATGGGCAGTACCTGGCAGCTTAGGTTTGGTAAAGTTGTCGGTGATTATTGGGGGATTGATCCAGTATTTGGCGCAATGCTAAACCCCACTGGGGGGCTGGTTGGGCCTGGAGAAAATGCTTTAGACCCTCGTTCAATCTATGTTCCGGCATCGGCTGGTTATCACGGCGCCTACCACGATGCCATGGGCTATTTATTCAATTACCACGAGGTAGGGCCTGGGTATAACTATTTACGCTCCAGTATAGAACTACCTACTAAGTCGCCATTAGCAGGCCAGATTACAGGTGTGCCTTGGTGGAGTTTTCAGCATATGATTCATGGTAGACAGCAAGGAGAATTATTCTGATGAAGCTTTATTACTTGCGGGTGTTTATTTTTCTTATAAGCTCAGGAGCGGCGTTGAGTCTATTCGCTATGGACGATTATCTGGATATTACAAAAACCTATTCGACCAAATTTCTTATCTCTAAGCATATTGATAATTCCACTGTTGCAATTACAGCCACGTTTGATGGGGATGGCTACCAACAGCTTCCGCCCGGTGACACTCTTAAAGTCAATGGGGTGAGCCTCCAGGGGAAACCAATGACAAAAGCGGGGTGGCTGGGGCAGTTTCAGGTTGGTTATAGCTACTTTGAGCGTACTCCTGATTCAGAAAGCTATGAAATCGTATGGCAACGGGCGGCTGATAAATCTGAGGTGCGCTACGTTATTCCAGCGCGTACATTTGTTCCCAAAGTCCCTAAGGAAATCTCATTAAGTCAGGACCTTGTTATCCCATTCGAGGGGGCTGCGCTGACGAAAGGGGATAATATTTTTGCGCGATTCTCGGCGCTTGATACCGTTCCGCTCGAGCAGCGTTGGGGAGTGTTCCTTGACGCCGTTGGTCAGCACAATCAGTTTTTTGTCTCGGCGGCTTCGATGATGAAGCCAAGAATGGGAGCGCAGTTAAGAGCGGGGCCTGCAGATTTTCATATCGGGATATCAGTGTATCAATATGAGCGAGAAGGTCGGGATTTACTCGTCTATGCTATCAGTCAGCATGTTCCTGTTGTTATAACTGATTAAGTAAATGCAGCAAGACGGACTTTGCGTACAACACGGCGGGGAATCTGGTGCTGAAGCGCGACCCCAAGGTATCAATCACCCTGGCGAACGGGTACAAGCAGGCGGCGTCGGAAGCGACCCGTCCTGAAACGGCGTACCACTACGATCTGGCCGGGCGCCTGATCGGGGTGCGGGATGCTAACGGCAACCTCAATACCCAGG
>NZ_RJVP01000015.1 GCF_003730115.1 Pseudomethylobacillus aquaticus
TGACGCAGATGGACGAGGTGACGCAGCAGAACGCGGCCTTGGTGGAAGAGGCGGCCGCGGCGGCGGAATCGCTGGTGGAGCAGGCCAACCAGCTGATGGAGGCGGTCAGCGTGTTCAAGGTGGATGGTATCGCAGATGGCCAGGTAGGCGGCATGTCCGGGATCAAGAGCAGCACCCCGGTGGCCAGCATGAGATCCCCGGCCCGCAAGCCTGCCTCGGTCAAGCCACAATCGGCAAAACCGGTGAAGGCAGTGGCCCGTACCGGCACGCATGACAGCGAGTGGGAAGAGTTCTAAACCTGGCCCTAATCCAGGCTTAGAGACAGGCCCGGTCATCAAGCACGCAGCACGATGGCCGGTCCGCCTCATCAATCATCACGCATCAATAAAAACAGCAAGGTGGAGAAAACAATGTCGGTCAGCAAGCGTATCTATGCCCTGATTGTCCTGGCGAGCCTGGGCTTTGTCGCCATGACGGGTTTCAGCTACTTCCAGACCCAGCGTGTGTTCGAAGGCGCCAACTATGCCAACGTCAGCAGCATGCCACGCAACACGGCCTTGACCGCCTTGCAGCTGGATTTCAACACCCTGCGCATCCGTGTCTCGCGACACATGCTGTATACCGAGGCCGCTGACAAACAGGCCGCAGAGCAGGAGATCACTGCTTTGCAGCAGAAGCTGGCACAGGATCTGGCCACCTACCGCCCGCTCATCAGCTCGGAGCAGGAGCGCGTGATGATGGCCGAAGTGACGCGCTGGATAGGGGCTTACTACGGCAAGATGGAGGCTATCCTGGAAGCGTCGCGTCAGAACGCGTTCGAGCTGGCACGCGAACGCTATATCGAGATCGCCACCACGGCCAACCAGGCCAACGATGCCATCCACCGTTTCAGCGAACATAACCGCGCGCTTGGCTTGCAACATGCAGCGCTGGCTGAGCGCGCCTACGAGGAGGCCAAGCTGACCTCCTTGCTGGTGAGTGTGGTCATGACGTTGACCCTGATTGTGTTTGGTCTTTACCTGCTGCGCAAGTTGCTGGCCCAGCTGGGCGGTGAACCCAGTGCGGCGGTGACGGTGGCCAACCGCATTGCAGCCGGACAGCTGGATACACCGATTAGCTTGCGTGCAGGCGATCAGCACAGCTTGCTGGCGGCCATGCACAAGATGCAGGGCACCCTGCAGGCGGTGATCGCCGAGCAGACCGAGGTGATGCGCCAGAACCGCCAGGGCAATACGGCGGCACGCATCGCCAGTGACCAGTACCACGGCAGTTACCGTGCCATGGCCATGCAGGTCAATCAGATGGCAGACAGCCAGCAAGCACTGCTGCACAAGGTGACAGCATGTCTGAGCCAGTTTGCAGTGGGTGATTTCGATGCCCCGCTGGAAACGTTCCCGGGCGAGCTGGCGTTCATCAACGAGGGCGTGGAGGGCTTGCGTCACAACATCAAGAGCCTGCTGGCGGATATGCAGGCATTGTCCGCGCAGCATCAGGCCGGCGAAGTGGACACCCGTATCGAAGCCGACCGCTATGCTGGTGAGTACCAGCGCATGGCGCAAGGCGTCAACGAGATGGTGGCCATGCATATTGCACTCAACCAGAAAATCATGGCCTGTGTGCAGGGCTTCGGCAACGGCGTGTTCGACACGCCACTGGAAAGCTTCCCTGGTCAGCTTGCCAGTATCAACCGTTCCATCGAAAAGGTGCGCGGCAACCTCAAGGGTGTGGTCGATTCCATCCACTGGGTCAGCAGCGAGCACGAGAAGGGCGAGATCGAACAACAGCTGCATCACCATCTGTTCAAGGGCGATTATGCCGTGCTCATGAAGAGCATCAACGACATGGTGCAAGGCCACATCGATCTCAACCGCAAGGCCATGGCCTGTGTGGCAGAATTCGGTGCCGGTAATTTCGATGCCCCGCTGGAAACCTTCCCGGGCAAGAAAGCCTTCATCAACGACACCATCGAGCAGGTGCGTGGCAACCTCAAGCGCCTGACGGCCGATGCGCAGATGCTGTCCGAAGCCGCCGCCTCGGGTGATGTCATGGTGCGCGCCGATGCCGGCCGCCATGAAGGCGATTTCCGCCGCATCGTGGACATCATCAACAACACCTTGCAACTCATCGTGGAACCCATCGTGCTGATGAAAGATGCGGCCCAGCAGATCAACACGGCGGCGAACGAGATCGCGGCGGGGAACAACGACCTGTCGCAGCGGACGGAAGAGCAGGCCTCCAGCCTGGAAGAGACGGCCTCCAGCATGGAAGAACTGGCTTCGACGGTGAAGCAGA
>NZ_RJVP01000016.1 GCF_003730115.1 Pseudomethylobacillus aquaticus
TGAATAGCGGCAACGGCAAGTACGTGTACGTGCCGGACGATGCGGCCATCGAAGCGCTGAAGGTGAATGCGCAGGACAGCTTCAGCCTGACGGTGAGCGACGGCACCTTGAGCGACACCGAGACGCTCAATGTGAACATCACCGCCACCAACGACGCACCGGTGGTGACCTCGTTCAAGGCCACCGAGACCGGCGTGACGGTGCTGGCCACCGATGCCGAGTCGGACACGCTGACGCTTGCCCTGGCCAGCAACCGAGTGCCTACCGGCGGCATCAACGGCACGCCCACCACCGGCACCGAGCAAAGCTTCAGCATCACGCCGACGGTACAAGACGGCCGCATCGCAGCCACGTCTATCTTCGTCAATGACGGCAGCGTAAACAGCAACTTCGTTGGTCTGCTGCTGGAAGGGTCCGACGCTACCAACGGGGTGTCGGCGGCACCGGCAGACATTAAGATTGCTTTTTATGGCTTTGGTGGCGACGACGTCGCCGTGACGGGTTCCGGCAGCGACTCGCTGTTTGGCGGCGAGGGCAACGACACGCTGACCAGCAATGCCGGTGCAGACCTGCTGTCGGGTGGCAACGGCGACGACAGCCTGACCGGCGGCACGGGCAACGACACGCTGTCGGGCGGTGCCGGTGTGGATACCGCGACCTATAACCTCAGTACCGATGGCAGTGACGAGATCAACTTAGGCGTTGAAACCGTCAGCTCGGCCACGCAGAACGACGTGGTGAAGCTGGGCTTCCCGATACCGGCGGCGACCGAGATCCGCGTCACCTTCACCAGCGCCAATGTGGGCAATGGCACGGGCACCGGCACCACGCTGGATGGCAGCCTGACGGGCGCAGAGGCGTCGGCACGCAACACCGTCACCTTGCAAGTCGAGAGCTTTGGCGACCAACCTGCCGGCAGCATCGGCTACACGGACGACGAAGGCATCACCTTCGAAGCGGATACCGGCATCACCTTCGATGTGCGCGATGCGGTGAGTGGCGCCCAGCGTGGCAACAACTTCAACAAGGTGGTGCTGGGCACCAGCGGCAACGACAGCTACGACTTTGGTCCGTTGACGGCACCCCCCACCGGCCCCATCGGCCGCGACTATTACATCAACGCGGGTGGCGGCAACGACACCGTGACCGGTACCGAAGGCAGTGACTTCCTGGTGGGCGGTAGCGGTAATGACAGCCTCAGCGGCGGCGATGGCAACGACAGTTACATCGGCGGCACCGGCAATGACACCATCATCGGTGGCGGCCTGGGCGGAAGCGGCAACGACACGGGTGTGGATGTGGTGGTGAGCTACAACCTCCTGACCGACGGCAGTGACGAGATCAACCTGGGTACCGAATTCGGCCTGACCAGTGCCAGTGCGCTGGACGTGGTGAATGTCACGCACCTTGAGGACATTTTAGTGGTGCTCAACACCGCCAACGTGGGCAATGGCATCGGCAACGGCGCGCAGCGCGACCTGCTCAGTGATGCGGCTGACATCAACACGCTCACCGTGCGTGGCATCAGCGGCACGCAAGGCGGCACCGGCTACATCGACGACGAAGGCGTGCTGCTCAGCATCAACGGGCCGCGCTTTGTGGTGGTGGATGCCGTGACCGGGCAGACCAACCAGTTCCTGAACTTCACGGGCGTCAACCGCATTGCGCTCGGCACCTCGGGCAATGACACCCTGCACATCACCAACAATAACGCGGTGTATGTGGTCGGTGGTGCAGGCAACGACACGCTGACGGTAACGAGCACTAGCCAGAGCCTGATCGAAGGCGGTGCGGGCGATGACACCATCACCGGCACCGGCCGTTCCGACCTGCTGGATGGCGGCACCGGTGACGACACCTTCAGCAACATCGACGGCGGTGCCACGGTGATTGGTGGTGACGGGGCGGATACGCTCATCGTCAGTGCCAATGGCTTCGGCTTCGGTCAGGACGAGAACCTGACCGGTGTGGAAACGCTACGGGCGGCCACTGGCAATACGGATGTCAGCATCTTTATGTTCAACCAGACCGAAGCGCTGACCATTATTGGTAACGACGGCAACAACTTCCTGGAAGGCGGTAACACGGCGGGCGACAGCATCGACGGCGGTGCGGGTGACGATCAGCTGCTGGGCTACGGCGGCAACGACACCCTGCTGGGTGGTTTGGGCAACGACAGCCTGCAGGGCGGTGACGGTACCGACAGCCTCAGCGGTGGTG
>NZ_RJVP01000017.1 GCF_003730115.1 Pseudomethylobacillus aquaticus
CGCTGGACATGCGGACGATGACGCTGGCGGAGGTGATCAACCAGCGTGCACTGGATGTGCAGAACGAGGTCACGCAGCAGACGCAGTACACCTTCAGTGTCTATGACGCCAGACAGCAGCTCATTCAGACCATTCAGCCGCCTATGGAAAGCATGACGGCAGAGATCAATATGGAGGCCGTGCTGGATGCCGGGCTGGTCACAGCGAGCTACGGCGAGATCACCTGGAACATGCAATTGGTGTACGAACACTCACACGAGTACGGAGCCTGGTATTTCTTTACCGTCACCACAATCAATATCCCGGAAAGTACCTTCCCGGGCAATGCCAGCTATCGCGTGAAATTCCTGTACGACATTGATAACTATGTCGACAGAAGTCATGAGTATGTGCAAAAAGGTCCTTCAGAGTACGGCAGTGCTGGCACGATTGTGAATAAAGTGCCGATGGGGATGGATCACGAAGACAATATCTATAAATTTAGTTATGAGATTTATCTGCGTACCGATGAAGGTGAATTGCTGGTCGCAACTGGAGGGAGGGATGCCACCCCAGAGAATCCATTGACAGGTGGTGCAGTTTATCCGCCCCCGTCAAGCTCGCCTTGGGAATGGAATTTCGTTACCTCAAAGGTAATGAATTCTAGTGGCTCAGGTGCAATCGATGATGCCTTATATTTTACGAACCAACCTTATGTTCCGGGGAACAGCACGAACAGCACATCCCGGTTGTTGTTATCGTATCGCCCCGTCGGCTCGACAGCTGGCTATACCACCGTATTAGTGCCACCTGCGTTAATTAGAGGCGGCATGTATGCGTTTGACTGGACTACGATTCCGGCTGGGCATTATGAGTATCGGTATATCGCGCTGAATCACCTCGGTACCATTCTTAACCAGCAAAGCGGCAGGTTCAACACCACCAACCCTGCGGCCCCGACCACCTCCCCACAAGCGCTGATCACGACCGGGAATGCAGGCTATGTGTCGGTGATCGGGGTTGGTGAATCCTCGGTCTCTGCGGGCTTGCACCTGATCGATCAGGGCAGCCATGCCAAGAGCGTGTTGATGCGCTACCGCGTGAAGGGTAGCAGCGGAGCATGGACGACCCTCCCGGCCTCCAGCTTTGTTGCAGGCACGGCGAGCAGCGGCTTCGGGGTGGGCAGTTTCTCCCTGCCGACGTCCGCGATGGGTGTGTTTGCCAACAACACGCAGTATGAGGTTGAGTTTGATGTACATGACGCGAACAACAAGCTGATCCGCACCTCAGCCGGGACCTTGAGCCGCAATGCGGCAGGCCATGTCAACATGGGCGAGTTGCTGGCCTACCCCAAGCTGACCTTTTTGCAACCGATCCATGCCAAATACCTCGATGTGCGTTACCGTGTTGCGGGCAGTACCGGTGCGTACAGTGATGCGATCCGGCTCACGCCGACCAGCACCAACAGCGGACGCTTTGACTGGGCCCCCAATGCGCTGATTCCCAACCTTGCCAACCGCTACGATTACGAGTTCGATCTGCAGGCCTTGGATGCCGCGAACCAGCTTGTGAACCAGACGCAGGCGACGGTACAACTGGGCAGTACGGTGACCGTGCTCTCGACCAGTGACAGCAGCACGGCTGGCTTTGGAAGTGGCATCATCAGCAGTGACGCGCTCTCGTCGCTGACCATCCTGCGTCGTCAGCGTTATAACGCGTTTGGCGAGGTGGTGCAGGAGATTGACGGCCGTGGGAATGTGACGGACTTTGCCTACAACACGGCGGGGAATCTGGTGCTGAAGCGCGACCCCAAGGTCAACATCACGCTGGTCAATGGCTTTGTGCAGGCGGCGTCGGAAGCGACCCGTCCTGAAACGGCGTACCACTACGATCTGGCCGGGCGTCTGATCGGGGTGCGGGATGCTAACGGCAACCTCAATACCCAAGCCTGGATCACGGGCGCGCGCCCTGAATCGGGTACTGAATCGGCTGACATGGTCAGCCTGGAACGCCATGCGGATGGGGGTATCCGCACCGCCAAGTTCGATATCTTTGGTGACAAGCGCATGGAGGTGGATGAGGCGAGCCGCCGCACCGACTACACCTA
>NZ_RJVP01000018.1 GCF_003730115.1 Pseudomethylobacillus aquaticus
GTGGCTGGACCAAGACCACGACACAAGCGGATGGCTATACCCTGATCGACCAGTTGGACATGTTCGGCCGGGTGACCTGGCATCAGGACCTGGGTGAGCATCAGTTCGTGTACACCTACAACCATGCGGGCTGGCTGACCAGCCAGACCAGCCTCACTGGCGCGAACGCGGTCAACAACAGCGGCCAGCACATCGCCTATACCCACTATGCCAATGGCTATGTGCAGTCCATCCACGACAAGGCACTCGGCATGTACACCTACTATGCCTACGATGCCAACGGCAACAAGACCTATGAAGGTTACCTCCGCCTCAAGCATCCTCTGGACCTCAGCTTGGGGGCCATGGACTACTACCAGACCTCCACCATCAAGTACGACAGCCACAACCGGATCATGGATGTGCTGGACCCGAAAGTGAACCTGCATTACGAATACGATGCGGTAGGCAACCGCCGCATGGTGAAGAGTGTGTACCACGATGGCGTGAACGGCACACAGCGTACACAGGAGTACTGGTACCAGTACGACAGCATGGACCGTTTCACGGTCACCATGGGGCAGCTGGGTGCGGTGAACAACGGAGTGTTCACCGCCAGCGGCCGGGCCACCACGGCGACCGATACCAGCATTGTGATCGACAAGGGGGTGAGCGGCGGCGATGGGGTCGCCATCAGCTACAACCTGGTGGGCGATCGCATGGAGGTGAGCAATGCCCGGGACAACAGCCGGGAGCGCTACACCTATACGGCGGATGGCTACCTCGAAGAGGTCAGGATCAACAACGTGCTGCGTAGCCGCCGGGTCAACGATGCGCTGGGTCGGGTCACCGCTTACCACGAATATGCGAGCAACGGCACGACGGTGAAATACACCCAAGCCACCACCTACGATGCGGACAGCCGGCTGCTAAGAGAAGAAGGCACGGGCGGCACCACCACGTATGAGTATTACGTGCACAAGACCAATCTGAATCCAGACGGGACGGCAAGCTACAGTGCAACGGGACGCGGGGTGCTTGCGCATACCAACAACGATGCGAACGGCAATCAAAGTGGCGGCACCTTGACCGATACCTATTACGGCTATGCGTACTGGGACGATGCCAAGGTGACGGCGATCCAGTCAGAGGCGTACAACAAAGACATCGGCAAGAACAACCGGCTATGGAAGCCGGGCTACTCGGACATCACGTTTGATGTGAACGGGCGTGCGTCGACGGCCGTGGACCGGGTGGGTAACCGGAACATCCAGTATGTGAGTGATGCCCAGGGGCAGATCCTGTTGCGGGACGAGCTCACGGGCACCATCGAGCGTCCGACCTACACGACAGATGACTACAACCCCGGCACGGTGGCGAACAAGGTTGCGCGTTATTACTACGTGGACGGGAAGCGTGTGGGTGGGGTCAGCAATGACGGCCCGTCGTGGATGGGGTATCTGGAAGCGCTACGTGCGAGGAAGGACCAGAAGCCGAGTAACCATGCCAACTGGAGGCCGGTTGGCAGTGCGGACTTCAGTCAGGGTTACGACCCGATCTCGCCGGTGTATCCGGGCAAGACGGGTACGCAGTACACGGTGCAGGAGGG
>NZ_RJVP01000019.1 GCF_003730115.1 Pseudomethylobacillus aquaticus
CGCTGGACATGCGGACGATGACGCTGGCGGAGGTGATCAACCAGCGTGCACTGGATGTGCAGAACGAGGTCACGCAGCAGACGCAGTACACCTTCAGTGTCTATGACGCCAGACAGCAGCTCATTCAAACCATTCAGCCTGCCATGGAAAGTGCAAATGCAGCTGTCGATATCGGGGCAGTAGTCAAAGCTGGCTCTATTGGGATCGGCTTCGGAGACATCAGCTGGAGTGGCAATTTAACTTTAGGCCAGACGATAGCCGCTCAAACCAGCCCCAGCACGGTCAAGGTTGCGATCAGCCTGCCAAGCAGCGCTTATCTGGGCACAGGGGGTGTCCGGGTGGAAGTGTCGTTCAGTGTGGCAATATCGAGTATTTTTGGACCTGGGGAGATTGCGTCTGGCATTCTCGCGAGTGAGCTGCACTACGACAATCCGGCTGCTGAGATTAAGTGGCAGTATGTAAATGCCAATTCGGATCAAGGTATCAGTATGACAATCCGCATCATCAAATCAGATGCGGACCCCAAAGAAAAAGTGGTTTTACTGGAACAAACCTGGTCGCACATTCTTAGCAGTGGAACGGTGGGGCCTTTCGGTATCATTCAAGGACGGGTCTTAAGCTCATCAGGCAGCGCAACTGTCCCTAAAATACTATACATCAGCCATCAGCCCTACGTACCCGATAACGCAGCGGCAAGCACATCACAAGTGTTGCTGTCGTACCGTGCTGCGGGGTCTAATGGTGCGTATACGACCGTGTCATTGCCCCAGGTCATTGGCGTTACCGGTGGCCCGATCGGCGGTATGTATGCGTTTGACTGGACTACGATTCCGGCCGGGCATTACGAGTATCGGTATGTAGCCCTGAATAGCAGTAGCGTCATTCTGAATCAGCAAAGCGGCACCTTCAACACGACTAACCCTGCTGCCCCAACGGCATCCGCACAGACCCCGGTACCCATCTCTGGCGCAAGCACAACCCCGCCGACTATCACACGTCGTCAGCGTTATAACGCGTTTGGCGAGGTGGTGCAGGAGATTGACGGCCGTGGGAATGTGACGGACTTTGCCTACAACACGGCGGGCCATCTTGTGCTGAAGCGCGACCCCAAGGTATCGATCACCCTGGCGAACGGGTACAAGCAGGCGGCGTCGGAAGCGACCCGTCCTGAAACGGCGTACCACTACGATCTGGCCGGGCGCCTGATCGGGGTGCGGGATGCTAACGGCAACCTCAATACCCAGG
>NZ_RJVP01000020.1 GCF_003730115.1 Pseudomethylobacillus aquaticus
TGTAGTAGTCGCGACCCGATCTGACAGACACCCGATTTGACGGAAGTGACTGTCAGATCAAATTCAGATGTTCAATGTAGTGATTTTATCGTGCCACGCCTCCTTTCCGTCAATTAGCGTTTGCATCGGGGTCCGTCCGCAACCCATCTTGCCCTGATGGGTACGGCTGTTGTTGTAGGTTGCCAGCCAGTCGTCCAGATCGGTTTGCAGTGCTTCAACGGTCTGGTAAATCTTGCGCCGGAACGTGACCTGGTAGAACTCCTGCAAGATGGTTTTGTGGAACCGTTCACAGATGCCATTGGTTTGCGGGTGACGTATCTTGGTCTTGGTATGCTCAATGTCGTTCAAGGCCAGATAGAGCTGGTAATCATGCGTTTCCGGCTTGCCGCAATACTCGGTGCCACGGTCGGTCAGGATGCGGATGACGCCCATGTCTTGTTCTTGGAAGAACGGCAGCACCCGGTCGTTAAGCAGATCGGCTGCCGTGATCGGTGTCTTGGTGGTGTAGAGCTTGGCGGTGGCCCACTTTGAATAGGTATCGATAAAGGTCTGCTGATATATCCGGCCCACGCCCTTCAGCGTGCCGACGTAGAAGGTGTCCTGGCTACCGAGATAGCCGGGATGCGCTGTCTCGATCTCACCATGGACGACATCGTCTTCCTGCTTCTTCTCCAGTGCCTGTACCTGCGCTTCAGTCAAGACTTCGCCGGTTTCTGCGACATGGCGCTCCAAGGACGACAATCGCTTCTTGAACGATTCGAGATTGTGCCGTAGCCAAATGGAGCGAACACCAGACGGGGAAATGAAGATGCCGCGCTTGCGCAGTTCGTTGGAGACGCGCACTTGACCAAATGCTGGTTGCTCAAGTGCATAGGCTGCCACAGCAGCTTCGGTGACTTCCTCGACTCGGTTCTTGGGATTGGGCTTGCGCCGGTTGGCGTCAAGCAAGGCTTCAATACCACCATGTTCCATGGCGGATTGATAGCGATAGAAGGTATCGCGCGATAAGCCCATTACCTTGCAGGCGCGGGATACATTGCCAAGCTCGGCTGCGAGATTCAGCAAGCCTACCTTGTGTTTGATGACGTTCTGTTGAACACTACTCATGGGGTTACTCCTCTGCGCTTACGCGCTTGGTTGATAAAGATTCGCACCTCTATCAAACCGGGTAACCCCACCCTTTGGCAAGGTCCTACTGTCAGATCAAATCGGAACT
>NZ_RJVP01000021.1 GCF_003730115.1 Pseudomethylobacillus aquaticus
CCGCCGCCCGTCGTCAGGGTGTCAGCGCCATCAAAGCCATACAGGATCTGCGGGATGGTAGCACTCAAGCTCGTGCTGCCAAGGCTATTCGCGTCCTCGGTGCCCCGCACCAACTGGGCAATCAGGGCACTGCCCACCACCCCGTCACTGGCGATGACGTTATAGGTGCTCACAAACGCCTGCTCGGTGGCGGCAAGCATGAACTGGCTGTCCGAGTTGCTCATCGGCGTCAGTGGCGTCACCGTCACCGTATCGCTGTAGCTGATCGCCAGGCGCAAGGTCTGACCCACATCCGGGTCGTTGACGATGAAGCTGACCGTCCCTTCCGACGTCGCGTCACTGAAGCTCGCCGCCAGCGACCCGGCCCGGAACATCGGGGTCACATTGGCCGGCGTACCGGCCACATTGGCAAAGCCGAAGTTGCCTGCATCCACGCCTTGCACCACCACCACGTCGTCGCCCATGCCCAGCGTGGTGTCGCCGCTACGGTTGTAGAACAGGTAGCCGTTGTTGCCGTCGCTTACAAAGTGGTACAGCACGCCCGTGGTACCAAACGCGCTGTTCGCTGCTGCTGCTGCCGCCGTGTAGTCCGCCACCGCCATGGTGGTTTCCGTGTAGTTGGTCGCCGTGCCTTCGATGCCGCCGAAGTTGATGGTGTTGGTGGCGCTTTGGCCAAAGCTGCGGATCAGGTCCACGTCATTGCCCGGTGTGCTGCCGGCCACATAGGCACTGTCGCCTGTGCCGATCACAAAGCGGTTGGTACCGCTGCCGCCATCCAGCAGGTCACCGCCTGCACCACCGGTCAGCACGTCATCACCTTGGCCACCTTCCAGGCTGTCAGCACCCGCACCACCTAGCAAGGTGTCGTTGCCATTATCGCCTTGCAGCGTGTCCATGCCGTCACCACCGCTGAGGCTGTCGGTACCGTCACCGCCCTGCAGGCTGTCGTTGCCCAAACCACCCAGCAGGGTGTCGTTGCCGCCGTAGCCCAGCAGCTGATCGTCACCCGCACCGCCGTCGATGCTGTC